>CAKAIJ010000001.1 GCA_916440255.1 uncultured Prevotella sp.
TATGCTTTTTAGTTTATTATTCACATTATATATACAAGCAAAGTTACCTTTTTACTTCAACAACAGGAAGATTTTTACCATTCGTTAATTAGGAAAAACCTTTCTTAACAAGTAGACTTATTGATGGTTTAGTGAGAATACTTACACTTTTAGAAAGGCTTTCAGAGAGGAAGAGGACAATAAAATAATTACAGGCAAAGACAAGATAACTTTATGTAAGGGGGGTAAAACGAAATGTGTAAATACAATAGTTGGGTTGACGTGATTATGTTGTTTGTATATCAGAGAGTTACCGAATATTAGAGGATGAACGGAGCGTAAAACGAAATGTTACAAGCGTGTTACATTTGCGTTACATTCGATGAGCGTTTGAACGGTGTTTGAGAGAATAATGTTACATAGGAGGGAAAATGGGGCGATTTGGGACGTTTTAAGCCTGAAGATGTGTACTTAATAGTGTAAGGTGTATTGACGGCGACAAAGGCGTAGGAAATAGTTGTGACAGGCTTGTTTTATATGTAACTTGATGAGGTAGGCTATTTACAGCTTACCTTATTATTTTACGCATTTAGTAAAATATTATATACTTAAAATATCGTATATAGTAACTATTTTGTATATTTGCAAACAAAAAGAGATAACTATGACAAAGGTAATACACGTACAATTGATGAAAGGGAGGAAGAATTATTACTTTGGCTCAATTCCTGCGATTTACAGCGTTTTGACGGCTGAAGATATAGGTATTAAGCAAAGTTCGCTGGAGCGTGTAGGATTGAGCAAGGGAGGGGTTGTTCTAAACAAAAAGGCTTGTATCAGAGCTGGTGAGCTTATACGCTCAAAGGTGACAAAAATAAGGGTATGTATGAACAGCTAAAAACGCTGATTGAACGATAGTTGAACGGCTTTCAATACGTTTCTGAACGGTTGAAAGCCGTTTTTCTTTATTTTATTGGGTTGTAAAGGTGTGTTTTTAAGGTAAAAAAATGGCTTTGGAGTGACATTAGGGGTGACGATTGGAGTGACAGTGTAAAACGAAATGTGTAAAGAGGGGTGACATTAGGGGTGACACTTTTTTTATGTTTTTGACCACATTCACCCCCCTAATAAAGACGAAAAAAAGCGGATAGACCCTATTTTTAATCATTTACCCCCCCCATTTATTCCGTATAAGGAGGGGTATAATATCATATCTCGTTAATAGATATATTGTCGAATTTCCTTTATTTTCAAGGCTTTTAGGCTAATTTTGATGTATTACACCCAACAAAAGTGTGTGCGTGCTCACTTTTGCGCCTTATCGTGTACCTTATTCAACATCAGAAATGCTTATAACTGTGCCCAGGCTGTCAAGTGTAAAGATTTGGTTGTAGATCTGTGTTGCACCATATTGATTCTTTGCACGGTACTTATGACGTACTATGAACCATTTGGTGTGTGGGTTCTGTGATACTGGACTCCATTCAACACCATCATAGCTTTCAGGATCGTTCAGATTCTTTTTTAAGAACTGTTTTACCTGGCGTACTGAAGCATCTAATACATCATTGTGAACAACAGCTACAGGTTCTTTCTTCTCTTGTGGCTCTGGTGAGTCGCTAAATGCACCTGCAATTAATACTGATACTACGATTAAGCCAATAACCGCTAATATAGTAAGATTAAGCCTTGCCTTTTTCTTTTCTTGTGGAGTCCTCTCACTCCATTTCTTTTTCTCTTTCATATAATATAAACTTAAGTTATTAGACGTATTATAATTGAATATAGTTATGCGTCAATCTCCCAATCTTTGTAGCCCTTTGCTCGCAGCTCTTCAAGGCGTTTTGTATAGGCTACAATATCATGAACTAACGGAGCCATTCTAAATCTTTTATAAAGCTGTTGCTTCTCATCATCTGTGAGTATGATGGGATTATCAGGATGTAGCTTGTTCCAATAGTTCTCAATAAAGAACACTGCATTACGTCGTGCTCTGGTATATTCTTTCAAGAACTCATCAAGTTCGGTCTTCTCTGGGTCAATCATATATTATTTTTTAAATGAATCTACTTACGTTACCAAGCACCTCGAAGATACGGAGGATACGTGAATTGTCGTATTCCTGCTCGTCGTAGTTATCCTCGTTGATAGGTACATAGCGCATCCTATCTGGATTATTGGATTTACGAAGTATCTTAACGGTACGTATGGTGTCAAGTACGACAGCATATATCTCACCATATTGCACGTCCTCAAGTCTACATTCCTTAATTGCAATGATATCTCCGTGATTAATCCTGGGCTCCATAGAATGCCCTGTGATATTCACCCCAGCTAACTCCCTGCTTATTGAACGGTTTGAAGTCAATGTTGTATTCAGGGTTGATAGTCTGATCGTTAAATGTGAGGTCGAAGCCTCCGAGGAAGTCCACATCATAGTAAGGTGCGCCTTTATTAGGGGATTCTGAGCGGACTGGTTCTACTACCATAGCTTCCTGCAATGCTGTTTTGAGCATGCCTCCCTTGCCTGTTAAGAGCCATTCCGCAGAGTATTGGGGATAATTTTCAACAAGAGATTCTATCCATTTAGCTTGTATGTCTGTACCCTTAGCTATAGCACGTGATAAGACACCTTTACTGGTACCTATTTTCTTCTCCAAAGCACCGATAGTTATCCCCTCATGCTTGGATAATTCCTCTATTCTTGATAAAATTTTACACATAAAATGAAAATTATCACCCAAAAAAATTTGGATGGTTGAAAATTATCACTATCTTTGCAGCGTGTTAAGTTTATTAACAGCGTCCAAAAGATACAAAAAAAGGGGCGTGATAGAAGAATGTTTTATTAAAAAAATATAAAAGTATGAAAACTTACGATGTGTATTTTGATGATGAAATGAGTAGCAACAATATGGGCTTTAAGTCAAGTTATGAATATTGTTTGAACTGGATTCAAAGCAATAATGGTACAAATCACAGCTACTTTGAGGACTATAAAGGTGGAACAGTAGCTATCATTGTAACGAGACCGAGGAAAGAGTATATGAAGAGAAGGTAAGATAACTATAACAAAAAGGCGGCTACGTCCGAATGGTAGCGGACACGGAATTAAAAGCATCGGAGCGACTGGGGTTCGATTCCCCACCGCCTACAAGATTAACATTATAAGAAAGGAATTATGGAAAAACAAATCTATGTAAGTAAGAAAGGTAAGGCTCACCTCTGTGAAGTCTTTAACTGCACCACAGTAATGGTATGGAAGGCTCTGAACTTCAAGAGTGACAGCGAGCTTGCGAGGAAGATACGCTTTACAGCACTAACACAGTTGAACGGAACTCCTAATTGGAAGCAGGCTGACGTTGAGACTACTCACGAACAAGCTGAACAGACAATGACACAGACCTTCGGTGAGCGAGTGAAGATAGTTGTTGATCGCAAAGATGGTAGTGTAAGTGTGTTTGTTGACGGAGTTGTGACACGTCGAGAGCAAGATATGAACATACCTGCCTTCGTGGAGTTGCAGAGTGAAGTTGAATTGATGGCTATGAGCTTATAACTATATTTGGGATGGAATACTTCAACAAGATATTGTGCGTAACCTATGCGGAACTGACTGAAGGAAGTGATGCAGTTATTAAGCTGCTACATTACGCCAGAACATGAGCCGTGGGAATATCGTCAGCGTACACCGTGGAGGTGGCGAGGGCGGTCAGGCACTCTACGCATGGAGTTCCATTCCTCAGAAATACAAGGCTCGGTATATGGAACGATACGGTGACCCAGAGCAACGAATGAAGGAAGCAATGATGCGTGACCGCATACGGCTTGACAGCGAGGCACGTGAGTTCTTTGAAAACTTCACCTACGAGAAGAACGGCAAGCAGGAACATCTTACAGAGAAGCTCATTGAAGAGTACACCATTAATGCGAGTGTTCTGAAAGAGCTGTTGAAGATGATGGCACAGCGTAGAGCAATTCGTCAGAGTTTGAACGGCAGCACTGCAGGAGCTTGGGAGGTAATCTATCAGAGTTCTGAAACTATGCGCAAAGAGTACCAGCATACCCTTCCACAAAATGAAGCACGACTGAAAGCAAAGATTAAGGCTTTCAAGGCAGATGGCTACAAGAGCCTTATCAGCGGTAAGGTTGGAAATAAGAACACACAGAAGATAACAGACGAGTTCGGACAGCTACTCATCGCACTGAAACGTTGCAGGGTTCCAGTCTACACCGATGCGCAGCTCTTTGACGAGGCAAACAGACAGGCGGAAGCAAACGGCTGGAAGCCACTGAAAAGCCTTAGCGGTATGAAACGATGGCTGAACAGTGCTGCGATAATGCCACTATGGTACGATGCTGTGCATGGTGAGCAGGCAGCACGACAGAAGTTCGGACGCAAGCATCGCACGGCACTGCCAACGAAGCGTGATGCGCTGTGGTATGGTGACGGAACGAAGCTGAACCTCTACTATCAAGACGAGAACGGCAAGGTGCGCACCACACAGGTCTATGTCGTCATTGATGCGATGAGTGAGGTGATGCTTGGTTGGCACATCAGCGACAGCGAGGACTACGAAGCGCAATATCTCGCTTACCGTATGGCTATTCAGACAAGCAAGCACAAGCCTTACGAGATTGTGCACGACAACCAAGGCGGACATAAGAAACTGGATGCCGACGGTCTATTTAAAGAAGCTTTGCCACGTGCATAGAACGACACAGCCATATAATGGTGAGTCGAAGACTATCGAGGCGGTGTTCGGTCGGTTCCAACAACAAGTGCTGCATAAGGATTGGCGTTTCACAGGTCAGAACATTACGGCAAAGAAGATGTCGAGCCGTCCGAACCTTGAATTTATTGAGGAGAATAAAGACTCACTCTATACGCTTGAAGAGTTGAAGGATGCTTACGCAAAGGCTACAAAGGAGTGGAACGAAATGGCGCACCCTGCATACGGAAAGAGTCGTCAGGAAGCCTACTACAGCAGCGTGAATGAGGAAACACAGCAGGTTACTGCACACGATATGGTGGATATGTTCTGGGTAACGAATAAGCGTATGAGTACCTTCACCGACCAGGGTATCAGTGTTACCATTAAGAAGGAAAAGCGACAATATGAAGTGATGAGCGAACCTGGTGTTCCTGATCATGAGTGGCGAAGACAGCACACTTACGAGCGGTTCGTTGTTAAGTATGATCCTTACGACTTCGGAAGCATTCGCCTCTATAAGAAGGAAACTGACGGCAGTCTGAGGTTTGAACGAGTAGCAGAACCTTACGTTGTGATACATCGTGCGATACAAGAGCAGACAGAAGGCGAGGCTGCATTCATCAGACAGGAACAGGCAGCAAATACTACTGACCGTATTGAGCGAACAGTTGCAGGACGTGAGATTGAAAAGGCGCACGGCGTAATGCCAGAGCAGCACGGTCTGCGTAGTCCAAAGCCTAAGGGAATGTCAGCAGCTGAACGCAGACAGATTGAACGTCGTACAGGAATCTATAGCAAGTCGCCAGAAGAGTATAAGATAGGACGAAAGACGAAGCAAGTAAGTCTTGAAGACTGGGCGGAGGTTGAGACGGCTGTGGTTGATATGGCTTCGGTAGCTGGGAAATTATAAGCAGCGAGGTAATGCCTCACTGGCAAGGACAAAATAAACCGATGATAAGTCATTCACTTACGCATCAAAAGTGGGTCACTTATGCACTGAAAGTGATAAGGTAATTATAAGCAGCGAGGCAATGCCTCACTGAACCAAGAACAATTAATAAAAAGAACAACGATATGAAACTAACAAAGAACGAAAAAGGACAGATACAGGAGAGCTTGAGACAATACGTCAGCAAGTATCCAAGTCAGAACAAGGCAGCACAGAGCCTCACAGGAACAAGTAGCGCAACTGTGAGCAGCATTCTGCAGGGCAAGTGGGAAAACATTAGCGACGATATGTGGCGCAACCTTGCATCGCAGTTAGGAACCACGGCAGGAACAGACTGGCAGGTGGTGGAAACAAAAGCCTATCAGGAAATGGTGTTCGCTATGAACGATGCTCAGACAGTCAAGAATGTTACGTGGGTAGTTGGTGAAGCAGGATGTGGAAAGACAACCACAGCTAAACTATATGCCAGCGAGCATAACGAGGTCTTCTATGTCCTCTGCTCTGAAGATATGAAGAAAAGCGACTTCATTCGTGAGATTGCACGCCGTATCGGTCAGAAGACAGAAGGTTACAGCATCAGAGAGCTGCTCGACAGAATCATTGATGATCTCATTCAGATGAAAGCACCGCTGCTTCTTTTCGATGAAGCCGATAAGTTGCCAGAGCGTGTATTTCACTACTTCATAGACTTGTACAACAGATTAGAGGATAAGTGTGGTATCGTCTTCTTCTCTACAAGCTATATCAAGCGACGTATGACAATGGGACTGAGATACAACAAGTGTGGATACAACGAGATTCATTCACGTATCGGTCGCAAGTTCTTCGAGCTGGAGAGGACCGGTGCTCACGATGTCTATGCGGTTTGTATGGCAAATGGCGTAACAGATAAAGCACGCATATCGGAAGTAGTGAAAGACTCTGAAGAATACGAGTTCGACCTACGACGTGTAAAGAAGAGTATTCATAGAGTGAAGCTTATGGCTGCTCAAACAGCGGTAAAACACCATTCAAATAACGTTCAAACCTCAAAACAATGAACAGAGCAATGTCAGTAACCGATATGCTACGTATGAAGAAAGAAACCTATCCATTTGAAGGCGACTGGGCAGATGCCTTCGGAGTACCAGAACGAGGCGGTGTATGGTTCATCTGGGGGCGAAGCGGAAGCGGTAAGACCAGCTTTACGATGAAGCTCTGCAAAGAGTTGGCAAAGTACGGAAAGATTGCTTATAACTCCTTAGAGGAGGGTTTCTCACTAACAATGAAGAATGCAATCATGAAAGCAGGTATGCAAGATGTTGCACGGCGGTTTATCCTCATCAGTGAGAGTATGGAAGATCTTGATGCACGTCTCAAGAAGCGTAAAAGTCCAGATATCGTAGTTATTGATAGTTTTCAATACACACAGATGAGCTTTAAGGAGTATCAGGAATTCAAGGCTCGACATCGTGATAAGCTGCTCATTTTTATCAGTCAGGCAGACGGCAACAAGCCTTCAGGTCGCACGGCAGTGAGTGTTATGTTTGATGCAGCATTGAAAATATGGGTGGAAGGTTACAGAGCAATCAGTAAGGGACGCTATTTTGGCAATCTTGGCTATTACACGATATGGAAAGAGCGAGCAGATATATACTGGGGTGAAACAAAAGAGTAAAGGCTATGGCAAACAAGCGAGACAACCTGTTGTACAAGCTACGAAAGAAAGGAGTGAGAGTACTTACACGAGAACGCACAATCTTCTTCGCTTTTGACAGAGAGCCATTTGATGTAGTACAGGTGAAACGGCTGTGCAGAGAGTATCATTTTAATGTTCAATTAGAGTTACAATAAAACTATGAGTAAGGAGAAAAGAATTATTGAGATTACACCAGGGAGACTTAGTCCGGGTGGTCGGATGACGGAAGTCATAGAAAGTAAACATTTCAAATGTCCGTACTGTCAAGGTAACGGCTATCACTGGCAGGAGGACAGGTATCAAGAGCCATACAAAAAAGACTGCCCGGTATGTCAAGGTAGCGGTAAACTTGATGCAGTGATAAAAGTTGAGTGGAAAGCAAATGAAAATCATAATATGGAGGAAAGAAAATGAAAGAGAAGAAAAGAATAAGAATCACTCGTTGTGAAGGCGTTGGGCGGATTTTTGGAAATATAACTTCTGGAAGTGAGCATGTGGTTATCGACCCACCAGCTGGCAAAGACGATAAACGTGGAGTATGGGTAATGGGAGTTGGAGAACCTGTATTGGTGTTGCATCGGGAGTTTTATTATGTATAACATGAACGAATTATGGAAACATTAAGGTATAAATCAATTATTCCAAATGACAAACCAATGTGGCTGTTAAAGCTACAGATGGCTATCAGTAACACTTACTCTCTGCGAGGGATAGAAGATACTGAAGAGGAGTGGAAACAGTTGAAAGACTTTATAGACTGGTTCATATCTAAGTTGTATGTTCGTAAAGACATAGCAGTGAAAAGCGATATAAGCACCTATCTTATGAGAGAAGATGGTCAGACCCAACTGCTTATCAAACGAAACGGAAAATTAATTCAAACATATTATATCAGTAAGTAAACGAGTAGACGAGTGAATGAGTAAACAAGTTATCAGTACGATTAACATGTCAACTTGTAAACCCATAAACTTGTCAACTAAAACAAAAAAGATTATGGCAACATTTTTAGACAAACTCAAGAAGAGATTGCAAACATGGCATGAGGAACGTGCCGACAGAATGCAGAACAAACGACAGGCACGGCTCGATGCAGAGGCACGTGAAGCCGTACAAGTAATGGAATTTAATGGTGAGCTATATGTGAGCGTACACGGCATACCATTGTTCGGTCAAAGTGACCTTAGCGATGATCTTACAGAAGCAGTAGCTTCTGGTCGTAAGGCGTATAAAGATTGGAAGGAGGAAAAGCTATGGGAGCGAACAGGAACTACGCAAGGTTTTATACCCTGTTAAAGAAGATGCCTGGTGCTGACAAGGAAACGCTGGTCTATCAGTTCACACAAAACAGAACAGTACACCTTCATCAGATGTCAGCAAAAGAGTATGATGCTATGTGTAGACAGATGGAGGATATTACGGGCTATGACGAGCGAAGACGTAAGCAGTATGATATCCTACGCAAGGCACGTAGCTGAGTACTTCACCAGTTGCAGATATACGGCATAGATACGACAGACTGGAACCGTGTGGATGCCTTTTGTAAAGACCCACGTATAGCAGGAAAAACATTTAGAGCGTTGACAGCGGATGATCTCAATGCTTTGAACACAAAAATAAGAATGATCATCCGAAAACAAAAAACAGAATAATATGGTAAACATTAAGAATTTGAGCAAGGAAGAGCGTGCAAAGCTACTTGCTGAGTTGCAGAACGAAGAAAAGCAGAGTCGCATTGAACGCCGTGAGACCTACGAGGGGCTACGTGCTGAGATGATGCACGATGTGTGGCAACGCTTAACACGTATCGTGACTGACGTGCGTGGATTCCACGACTGGCTACAGGGTGAAGTAGATAGCTTTGTAAGTGTGATGCGTGATTATGGTCAGGTTCGCAAGAACGACCAGCGAAGCTATACGATTACTGACGGCGATTTTCGCCTTGAAATCTCAAGCAATAAGGTGAAAGGCTTTGACGAACGTGCAGACCTTGCTGCAGAGCGTCTAATCGACTATCTCAAGCGTTATATGAAGCAAAGCGAGAAAGGTTCGGACGATCCAATGTATCAGATGGCAATGACACTGCTTGAGCGCAATAAGGCTGGCGACCTCGACTACAAGAGCATCTCTAAGCTGTATGAGTTGGAGGATAAGTTCGATAGTGAGTATTCAGAGATTATGACGCTTTTCAAAGAAGCGAATGTGGTCCAGAAGAACGCTATCAACTACTACTTCTATCAGAAGAATTCGAAGACCAATGTCTGGGAACGCGTAGAACCAAGCTTCTGTAGGTTATAACAGATAAAAATCATTAACTGACTCCTGTTTAAGAATAAAACCGTCCATTAGTGTGTACGAACACACATTTGGACGGTTTTTATTTGTAATAAGCAGATAAAAAGGTGTAAAGACTTGCAAATAAGATGATTATTTGTTAATTTTGCAGATATGAGTAAAGGAAGAGATAGTAAATTGATAGAAGCACGCAACAGAAGGTTATTTGAGCGTTACTTCTACTGGACAGAGGAACGGCGCCTCCGTTTCGATGATACTATCCGCATACTTTCCAATGAAGAGTTTTATCTGTCTGAAAGCCGTGTGCTACATATCATTCGTGATATGATTAAACGTGGTGAGACGGTAGATGGAAAACAGATGAAAGCACCGCTCTTCACAGGCTTTCGTGTTACACCTTCACGCGTAAAGAAGGTTTCTGAACCATCCTTGTTTCCTTGACCATTTCTGACACTGTACACTCGTACATCATCTCATACACTTTTATTCCGTGCTTCCAAGTAAAGAACTTGGAAGACTTACGCATCAGCGGAGCATCAGTGCCAAGACAGGTCCCCTGCAACAACTGGTGCAACTGGTGGCGCATTTCATTACGCTCTCTGACAGCCTGTGTGGTTCCACTCGTTGCGTGAGTGTCATCATAGCAGTCTATGATAAGACGGATGCGAAGCCTACAAGTTCCTTTCTGTGCCAGCATTCCAATATCGCTCCATTCTGTCTGCGCTTCTTCTATGAGTACTGCAGGGAACGTTAGCGGGTACATATCAGTATCCTCGTCCTCTATATTTTCAAGTTGTCCGTAGTCTTCGTCAATTACTGAAAGCGACGGCATTTTCTCTTTAAGAAAGTCTATCAGTTGGCAGAGTGTCTGTTCCATATTTATGTTCTACTTACAAGTTCTTTTATTTTCTCTAAGCTCTCATCAAGCATCTTGTTAATCTTTGCTGTCAGCTCACGGCTATCACCAATGAACTGACGTCGTGGAATGCGTGCTGTGATATTAAGCTTTGTCTTTTTCGTGAGTGCGAGAGCCTTCCACATCTTAGCTCCAGAAGGTAAGTCTTTTGGAAGTTTCCCTTTGCCTTTCACGCCTGATAGTGCATACACCTTAGCCCATGCCATACGCCGCATACGCTTTGTGATAGTTGGATGCGTATTGATGGTACCGCCTTCATTGTGAACAGCTGCGTAAGGCACAGGATTGGATATTGTAACTTGCCCAGGTGATGTTTCACTCTGTATTGAACGCATAAGATGATTGCGTCGAGAGGTAAGAGGAGAGTATTTTGCATCCGTCGTATTACCGTCCTGTCGCTTCGTACGTTTCCATTGGTGAACTCCTCCATCCGTGAAGCCACCATCTCGGAAGTTCTGCTTGAAGTGGTTTGCAGCCACTACACCGACCTTTCGAGGAAGTCTATCCGTCACCTCTTTTTGTATCTCGTCTTTGACACGTGAGATACGCCTTTCTATTTCTTTTGCATCCATTTCTTCACTTTTTTGTCGAAAATGTTTGTTGTATCAGAATAAATCATTATTTTTGCATTAGGATGAGAGTCTGCATATAAGTGCGATAACTTCAAGCTCCGCAGCCGTCCAACCATATAGAGCCGTATTTTACGGCTCTAATTGTTTTAGAACATTTTCTATTTCCACCCTATTCTGCGTGTAAGGTATAACCTTTACAGCCTTACCTTTATAAACAACATAGGTCTCCTTTATTATACCCTTTTCAAAGTCTGCTTTTCGCCTGTTCAGATACTTAGAAAGTTCAAATGTATTAAGTCGTTTTAATCTTGCATCCAAATCGATAATGACAATAGAACACCCTTGCTTAATAGCCTTTTGAAAAGCAGAGGTTATTCCTTTTTCTCCTCGTATCATCTTATTATCTGCAATCAACCCATTTATTTCAAGTTCAGGATTACTTACATCTTCTTCCAAAATATGTGGTCGTATTCTAATCTTCATATTTGGGAATGAAGAGAGAAGAGAATATGAAACCTTAATATTTGCATTTAAGTCTTGCTTATCAGCAGTGTTACTTATTAGCAGCCTTTCTCTCATTTTTTTGTCCTGATAGAAACCATTAGGGATGGCAGCATCTACATAAGGACAATTATAACAATCCTTCTTCCTATTCATGAAGAGGGTCGTAATCCGCCCTCTTATGCCAGGCTTATAAAAAGAACATTGACTGCACTTATCAGGGAAATACGGATGAGTGTCGTTGAATGTATGTCCATCTTTACCAGGGTTGTTTTCAAGTCCTTTTTGTGGCAGAGGGGTGTTCATATCAGCAGGACGATTTACAGGGTCGTCAGTAGCTTCAAGGGAACACTTACAGTTCCATCTGTCACCAGGGTGATGATCGTTCCAGAAAGGATCATCAATAGGCAGGGTAAGCTTTGCTGTCCAATAGTTGCGATGACTCCCTTCAGGGCTTGGTGAAGTTGTAGGCATCCATCGCAAGTTAGGCAAGATATCCTTGTTACGTTCAAACTCACGCCAGTCTGCTGCGTTGTGTGCACGGATTACGGCAGTGTCATACTCCGTACGAAGCCACGCACCAACGTAATGTGAGGTAATTCCCTTTACATCGTCAGCCCATTGACGAAAAGACTTCAGCTTACCATTACTGTCCAGCAGGTTCTTCGCGACCTCTCCAGCCAATGAATGTACTTTGAATGCAGCGAAAACCTCATTAGAATGGCGCAGGGCACGATAAAACTCCTCATCGTGTGTACTTGTAGCATTGCTCTGTGAAAGTCCCTCCACAGTCGCCTCGTTGATAACTTTAACGACAGCCGACCATAATCCGGGATCAATGCCTTCAGCTAACTCAGGCTTGTTATGGATTCTCTGTAGAAAAGCCTGCACAACATTAAATGAGATAGCTGGGCTTTCGTTGTGGAAATGACTATGCCCAGAGCAAGAGCAATGCTCACCATAATAGAGCGTATCAATCATCAGTTTGCCCCTTTGTCTGGGGCGAGTCCGAAAAAACTTTTCAAATGCTGTTTGAACGCTGTTTTATCAGTGTTTTTGTCTTGCTTCTTTTTTTCATCATCATTAACCTGTAAACCAAGTTGCTCTCTGAATGCAGCTTTTGCAGCCTCTTTCTCCTCCTTCAGCTGCTTGTAGTTATCAGGCTTAGCTACACAGAATGTTTCATAGAGGTAGTCGTCATCAATCGGAAGACCCAGTGACGATAGCTTTTGAACGATGTCTATTTGCTGAGCAGGGTTAATCTTGTCTTTTTTTGCATAGACGAACTCGCCACCTTCCACATTGAAGCCAAGTGAGGCGAAAATAGGTCGCATATCATAATTGAGAATATCAAGAATGAAATCACGATCGTCAGAGTTCATCTCGTCCTCTTCCTCCTTGTGTACAGAACCGAGTGCCTGCGTTCCTGTTGACTTAGCGTCTGTAGTGAGCGTGTTTCCCAGCACACGTATAGACATCTTTGAGTCCCAGTACTCAGCAAAAGTTCTATAAAGGTCGCTGGAACCAGTTTTATTACCAGCCTCTACAAGTTTCAGTTCGCTTTCTTTGGATGGATGTATGCTACGTTTGCACCCTGTCGACGTGCATCAGCAATGACACGACGGCGTGCTTCCTCATCTCCTGCATCGTAAGTGTACTCACGAACAGGCATACCGAATATATTACAGAACTGTGCCCAGTCAGACATATCTCCACGCTTGTATAGTACAGCAGGCAGCAGCTCTGCATAAATACCAAGGTCACGTTCACTCCCAACGAAAAGCATATCAGGGAAGTCATCAATAGGCACACCATCCATAGAACCTTGATACTTGAGCAGCTTACGATGTATAGGATCATAGTGCTTGCGATTGATAAGGTCATAACGAATGTTACCTTCCTCATTGAGATAGAACTGTACGAGTGTGAAGCCCCAGAACTCTGACATTACAAGGTCTTTCCTCAGCTGTTTGAACCAGGGTGATTTTATCTGCTTGTTGATTGCATCATCAGGCACACCGTTTCTTCTAAACTCAATAGGAATCTTCGTAACGCCTCGCATACGTTTTGCAATGACTCCAGACAGGTGAAGGTCAAGAGAAGCACTGTCATACATATCGTACAGACGTGCCCTATTGGAGAAATCTATTCCCCTTGCAGCCTTAACAGATTGCATATACGCATTCATGTCAAACATGAATATCTCAGGCATCTGCAGAACGATGTCTGGCTGTCTCTTTCCTTGAGGAACGAGCATTCCACCTTGTATTATTTTGCCTTGCTTAGGGCTATTTTTCTTCTTTCTGTTCATAGCAATGTTGGTCTTAAGCCGTCAGCTTGTATCTGCCAACGACTATTATTTTTAAGTTCATCTTCAGGCATCAATGGAGCACCGTCAATCGTTACGTCTCCTCCCATTACACCTTTCAACCATTCTATAGCACGTTCATATCTGTCCTGGCGTATCTTTGCAATCTTATAAGGGTTGTGTTGTGTAAAGATGTGATAGATAGTGATGTCAAGTGCAAACATAAGAATGAGAGGATGCCTGTCTTCCCCTCTTGCGGAAAAGATAGCGTTACAATCATAAATCTTGTTCAGATATCCTCGCATTTCACTTACCGCTCTATCCTCACATATCTCAACTATCTGAGGATCATAAGTTGGACTTTCTTTACGCAGCAGCGCATCAAGTATCTCGCGGTGAATACTTGCATCGTAGTCTTCTATATTGATAAAGTTATTCATAATCACATCTTATAAGGATTTTGCTCATCCATTGTATGAAAACTGATAGTTATAGTTGGCTCAATCTCTGCCATCTTCTCATCTAACATTGTGATTCCACCTTCAAGAGAGTCAGGTCCATCAGCAGGGTATGGCAAGTTAAGTTCAAAGAGTTTGCATTGGTTGATAAGCTCCTGCATCATAGGATTGTCTTTTTCTTCTTCGTTGAATACCCATTGACAATTACGGTCAATTGGTTCAAGGTTGGCTTCGATACGTGTCGCTTTGTCTGCTTTCTTTCGACTGTCGCCACGAATAAAGAGACTTGTATTACGACGCTGCTGTTCCTCACGTAGAAGTGGTTTGAAGACCTGTTCGTAGAATGGGTCTTGTAGTTTATTGTTCTCTATATACCAATAAACCGTAGCCTTGCCCCCTACATACTTGGCAAGCTCAAAGTACCAACCAATGAAATTTGCGTTTGTCTCGTGACCTAAAAAACCTTTGATAATGTAGTAGACACCTTTGTACTTGCCAATAAGCCAAAGAGACTTTGTTGACGACGCTTTCTTTTTACTGTCAGAATACGCAGGGTCTCCATATCCGATAAGGAACTTAAACTTAGACAAAGCAGGAACCTTTCCAAATGGAAGATTACGGAAGATCTTACCTTCTGAAACAGGGTTATTGAAGTACTCTGCTTGTACGGCTCTTGCAGATATTCCTGCAAGAACAATATCAATCTGCTCTTCTGTGTTCTTGACAGGCCAAGTAGACTTTCCACTCTTATCGCGGATGTTAACAATATCCCAGTTCTTTGCTATTGCTCCAGCACGTGCAATACAACAGTCTTTTGCAATGATATTACCACACCAAAGTATCAGAGTCGGCTCAGAGATAGAACGTGTTGGATAGAGTGCGCCTTCAAACCAATCCACTTCTTTTTAAGAGTTTTCAGGGTTACGACAATCCTCATCAGTGTCATAGTCATCAAGATAGATGACATCAGGGCGAACAGCTTCATTTCTTGCACCACGAGGGCACTACCAGCACCAAGCGCAACGAACTTAGCACCACAGCGACATGTGAAGTCTGTTTCTGTCCATTGCCCTACAAGCTGTTGAATGCCATAAAATTGCTTAATACGTGGGTTGTTCTCAAAATTAAGCCTGAAAGGTGTAAAGTAAACGTGTTGCTGAAGTTATAGTTGCCGAAGCTAACACAATGAACTTCTTACGCCCGAGTGAGTGCAAAGATACATCAAGATAAACATAGATACAGTAGACTTTGCCAGCTCACGACTCACGAAAGCACTTCGTACCATTCATCGTGTTCTATAATACGACGAATAGCACGCACGTGAAAAAGGTGCAAATTCATATTTAGCATACTTGGGAAAGAAATACTGAATCCATTTAATAGGGTCTTGTTCCAGTTCCTTTCGTCTACGTTCAATATCACGTCTTGACAGCCCATTCTCTACTGGCATATCAGAGGTGAATGATTTATGGAACTCTTCCCAGTTCCTTAATGCAATTCTTTCTTCCTGTGTCATTTCGCCTTTGCCATTTGGTCCTTGATGAACGCATCAAAGAGGTTGTTAAACTGCTTAGCTGCATCAATATCAAGAGGACGTAGCCAAGACAGAAAGCGCATAGCGACACTGATGCAGTCTGCAACGCCAACATCACTTTCTAACTTCTTGACAGCACCAGCGAGCTTAGCAAGAGCGTCGGCCTCCTGAGCTGTTGCAAACCTCTTACCTTCTTCACGATTTTGAATATTGTTGTTGATTTCAACAATCTGACGCTGGAACTGTGCTATAATCTGGTCAGGTGTAATTGTAAATGAAGCTTTCAGCTCCTCCCAACCTCCTTCACGTACCCAGCGAGAGACAGTCTGCCTTGTCGTTCCGACTTTTACAGCTATCTCCTCTTGTGTGCAACTTCCCTCCATATAGAGAGACTTTGCAATGCCTTTTTTGTCTATATTCGTCTTTGTCATATTGCCTAAATCTTTTGCAAATATCTTATATTTTATGGACTTTTTGAAATCCATTATTTATAACAGCACTGTCTGTTTGCACCATAAAATCAGTTGTTTGCGCTATGAATTTACGATTTTGTCACTCCCAGAAAAAACATGATATTTGCATCAAAAATTGAAATAATGAGTTCAAACTTTTTCAACATTATACCTGGTAATGGAACCGTAGCTATCCTCTTATATGGAGAGGTCGGTAATGGTCAGCCTGTGGACAGTGGACGAGTAGTCAGTGAGCTACTTGCCTTGCAAAGTCAGTATGATAAGATTGATGTACGCATCAATAGCAATGGTGGTGATGTTTTTAGCGGAATAGCCATATACAATGCTCTTCGCACTTCAACGGCAGACATTAATATATATGTTGATGGTGTTGCTGCCAGCATTGCCGCTATTATTGCTCTCTGTGGTAAACCACTCTACATGAGTCCGTACGCTAAGCTTATGCTTCATAGCGTAAGTGGAGGTACGTGTGGCAATGCTTCAGACCTGCGCAGAATGGCTACAGTAATGGAGGAACTGGAACATAACCTTGCAGGTATGATTGCTGCACGTTGCGGAATGAGCGCAGAAGATGTATCAGCAAAGTTCTTTGACGAGGTCGATCACTGGATAAGTGCACAAGAAGCAGTTGAAATGAAACTTGCAGATGGAAGTGTATGATATGCAGGATGACGGAGGTCCAGCACCAACAACTCATGAGGAGATATATCAATATTTCAATAACAGGTTGACAAATCAACCAAAAAACTATCAAAACATGGCATTAATAGACCAATTAAAGAGCATCCCATCATTTAGCAATATCAATGATGAGGCTGCAATTGTGAACAAAGTCAGAGAGTTGGCAAACAAGGCAACCAAGGTAGATGCTCTTGAAACAGCCAATGCTGAGTACAAACAGCAGCTTCAGTTATCTGAAGCAAAGGAGCAGGAGGCAATCATTGATCAGGCGATTAGCGAAGGTCGTATTACCGCAGAACAGAAGGCACACTATGTTAAGCTTATGGCTGCCGACCGTACTACTACAGAAGAACTCTTGAACAGCATCAAGCAGATGCCTAAGCCTCGTGCTGCTTCGTACATCAATCCAGATGGTACTGGTGGTGACAGTTTTACCAATAAGACTTGGGACGAACTTGACAAGGCTGGACGTCTTGGTGACTTGAAGAGTCAGAACAAGGACCTTTTTGCAGCCAAGTTCAAGGAGAAGTTCGGTGTAGACTACCGCGAGTAAGAAATACAATACAAATTTAAAAGATAAGAAACTATGGCATTAAACAAAGAAATCTGGCAGTCAGACATTGTTGAGAACTTCTATCCTGACAATTCCTTCGCATCTAAGAGTGTTGACGACTCTGCGTTTGTTGAAAACCACAAGGTACACATTCCTAACGCTGGTGCTCCTTCAAACGTAGAGAGGAACCGTACTCAGAAGCCTGCCACAAGCAAGCAACGTACTGACAACGATCTTGAGTACGAAATGGACGAGTTGACAACTGATCCAGTGTACATTCCAAATATCGACATGGTAGAGCTCAGCTATAACAAGCGCAATTCTATCTTGAGCAATGACCGTGCTCAGTTGCAGGAGGCTGCTCATCTTAATTTGCTTGATCGTTGGGGTCAGGGTGTCGATACTAAAAACATCATCAGTACGTCAGGTACAAGCAAAACCACAGCTCATACATCGTCTGCTGCTACAGGTATGCGTAAGTCTATCTGTAAGGCAGATGTTCGTAAGCTTATGACTGCTATGGATGCAGACAATGTTCCAGAGCAGGGACGTTACCTCTTGCTTGACGCTTTTATGTATGCTGACTTGTTAGCAGACCTTGCTGAAAAGGATCAGTTTATGTTCCTTAACTCTGCTGACCAGCAGAAGGGTATCCTTGGAAATCTCTATGGCTTCAACATCATGAAGAGAAGTCGAGTTCTTCGCCTTAACAACAGCACAAAGAAGGTTCTTGGCTGGGATAAGCAAGGTGCCGCAGATGAACTTGCAGCTGCTCTTGCTTGGCACGAGAATTCTGTCAGCCGTGCTATGGGTGAGGTCAAGATGTTTGACTCAACAGATAATCCTCTGTACTATGGTGATATCTACTCTTTCTTGCTCCGTACTGGTGGTTGCGTTCGTCGTTACGACAAGAAGGGTGTCTACCTTCTCGCAGAATCTTTAACCGCTTAACTTGTGAGTTATGTTACCGAGAATTAGAATTAGATACATGAATGGCCTACTGGGCGACCGTCGGGGAAAGTCCCGACGGCCTGTTCGCTCTTGGTGTGTAGTGCGACTGCTATTAATGACACATTCGCTCTGGAGCGTGCTTATACTATTCAGAGTGTAGACAGTTTGACAGCACTTGGCATCACTGCAGCGAATAACGCCAGACTTTACAAGCATATCTCAGACTTCTATACAGAAGCAGAGAATGGAACAAAGCTGGTGATCTTCGGAGTTGACAAGGCTAAGACCATGACGGAACTCTGCGACCGCCAGACTGGAGCAGTGAAGAAACTCATTGTTAGCCAGAATGGAGCATTGCGTGGAATCTTCGTTGCACGTGACAATACAACAAAAGCTGCAGCAACTGATGGTTTAGAGGCAGACGTATTTACGGCGTTAGCAAAGGCACAGCAGACAGCAGAATGGTCAACAGCTGACCTTTATGCTCCTTTATTCTTCATCTTGGAAGGACGTGGCTATACAGGTACAACACTGAAAGACCTTAGCAATGAGACGTACAATCGTGTCGGTGTTCTATTGGGTGATACGGAAGCTGACTCACAGGGTGCATGTGTTGGAACTTTAGCAGGTCACTTAGCAAGCCTTCCTGTACAGCGTAATATTGGTCGTGTCAAGAATGGAGCATTGAAAACAACTCTACTCTATGTAGGCAAAAAGAAGGTAGAAGAGGATAGTGAAGTTATCTCTTCTATCCATGATAAGGGTTATATCACAGCACGAAAGTATGTTGGACGCAGTGGTTACTTCTTTGCCGACGACCGACTGGCGTGTGTTGAGACTGATGATTATGCTCATCTGTCAAACCGCCGTGTCATTGATAAGGCTTATCGTATTGCCTATAACACTCTGTTGGATATGATGCTGGATGAGTTGGAAATCAATTCTGACGGCACAATGCAGACAGGAGTTATTACAAGCTGGCAGCAGACAGTAGAGAACGCTGTTAACCGCTCTATGACAGCTGCAGGAGAATTGAGTGCCAGTGATAACGGCGAAGGTTGTTCATGCTACATAGACCCAAAACAGAATGTAGTAGCGACTTCAAAGGTCGAAATGACATTGAAGGTTCGTCCATTCGGTTATGCTCGCTATGTTGATGTCAACCTTGGTTTCCAAGTAACAACAGTATAGACATGGTAAATACTAAAGAATACGAGTGGTCAGATGTGACCGTAGTTGTTGCAGGTAGGCCTGTAACTGGACTTCGAGGCGTGAAATATGGCTCGAAGCAAGAGAAAGAACTGCTGTATGCCAAAGGCAACAAGCCTCACGGTATTCAGCATGGCAATATAGATTACAGTGGTGAACTGACATTACTGCAGAGCGAGTACCAAGCTTTGAAGACTGCTGCTAATGGCAATATCCTCAATATGAGCTTTGATGTCGTTGTGGCTTACGGAAATCCTGAAAACGGTGATCCTATCACAACAGACATTCTCAAAGGAGTGGAGTTGACAGAAGATCAGACAGAATGGAAGCAAGGTGACAAGTTTCAAGAAAAGTCTCTGCCATTCATCTACATTGACCAAAAGAGTTATTAACAATCAAATATCGAAGATATGAATTATTCAAAAGAAGATATCAATAAGTGGAAAGCCACGCATGGTGATTTGTTTGAAATCAGCGTAGAGGGCAAGTCTTGTGTGTTGCACAAGCCTACACGTCAGGACCTGAGCTATGCCAGCGTAATCAAAGACCCTATCAAGATGAGCGAGGTCATGTTGAAGCAGCTCTGGGTTGCTGGTGATGAGGAAATCAAAACCGATGATGAACTCTTCATGGCAGTAGTTGCCAAGATGGATGAGGTCTTGAAGGTAAAGGAGGCTGAGATAAAAAAACTTTAGAGGAGGCTGGGGTTGATGACTTTGACAACGCCCAGGATATTATCTTCATAGATACTATGCTGCGCTACTACCTAAGCATTGACCCTGAACTCCTACCAGACGAGAAATGGGCATCAACGCTCAGCGCACTCAAAGAGATAAGAAAAATAGAAAAGGACTCTAATGGACAGCGTACTTAAGTTTTTAATAAAACTACAAGCAGATGGTGGTAATGTTCTGACGGTTGCTCGTCAGACTTCCACCCAGCTGGACGATATATCACGTAGGCACGTACTACTGGTACACGTCTGCGTGAGGCTTTTTCTTTTTCGACACTCAAGAGTTCGCTGATGTCCATTCCAGGTATGGAACTCCTTACCAATCCCTATGCTCTTGCAGCTGGTGCTGTTGGTGCTATTACTAAGATAGGTGCAGAAGCAGAACAAACAGCCGTTGCCTTTACAACCTTAGTAGGAAGTGAGACAAAAGCTAAAGGAATGCTTTCTGAAATTGCCAAGTTTGCAGCTGAATCACCTTTTGGTAAGTTAGACTTGACTGAGAATGCGAAGACTATGCTTAACTTCGGAGTGGAGACAGGAAAAGTTCTACCACTTCTTAAACAGTTAGGAGATATCTCTGGAGGAAATAAGCAAGCTTTGCAAAGCTTATCATTAGTGCTTGGTCAAGTATCAGCAGCTGGTAAGTTAGCTGGACAGGATAACCTGCAGTTTATCAATGCTGGTTTTAATCCATTGCAAGAACTTGCTAAGATGACAGGTGAATCTTATGCGAAGTTGCAGGATAGATGTCAAAGGGACAAATCACCTTTGAAAATGTTGTGCAGGCAATTCAACACGCTTCTGGAGAAGGTGGAAAGTTTTTCAGTATGATGGATAAGCAGTCTCAGACAGTCGCAGGTAAATTTGCTACGCTACAAGACACGTTTATTCAATTAGCCGTTGATATTTATAATAAGATTCAACCTTACGTATCTCAAGCTCTTGATCTCTTTATAAGTATAGTTCCTGTTATTGCTGAAGCAATAGCAAAAGTTATCAATGTGATAGAGGGTGTTATAGGGTTTGTATCACGGTTTAAGATGGAGATATTAGCTCTGTCGTCTGTCATTGGTGTTGCTGCAATAGTCTTTAATGCACAGGCAATAGCGATGTCAGCTTATGCAGCTGCTATCGGTGTTGTGACAACTGTAACGAGGATATGGACTGGCGTTCAATGGTTGCTCAATGCTGCGATGGATGCAAACCCTATCGGACTTATTATCATAGGTATCGCTGCTTTAGTCGCAGCAGTTGTCTATTGTTGGAATAAGTTTGCTGGATTTCGTGCTTTTATCCTGACAATGTGGGATACATTAAAGGGGTTTGGTAATATCATCAAGGACTATATCATCAATCGCTTCAATGAGATGCTTGCAGGACTTGGCAAGCTTGGTGAAGCCTTAAAGAAACTATTCTCTGGAGACTTTCAAGGAGCAGCAGCTTCTGCAATGGAAGGCTTTAAGAAGTTGTCTGGAGTTGAGAGTACTGCCAAGGCTATCAATGGAACCAAACAGCTTGTGAGTGGTGTTGGAGGGAATTTTCAGACACACCTTCGACAAGAACAGCAGAAGGACAAAAAGACATCTTCTGCTAAGAAAGAGAATAAGATAAGTACCCCTGGATTAAGTGGTAGCACAGGTGCCGTCGTTTTTGGAGAAGGTGAAAGCAAAGGCAAGAAGGGAAAGAAAGGTAAAAAGGGTGGTAAGAAAGGTGGTCGTAAGTCTGCTGAGGAACTCGCTACAGGTGGCACTCGCAACACTTCCATCACTATGCACATCGGAAAATTCTTCGATAATATCAATGTTTATATGAACGATAAAACTGACACTGCGGAACTTGAGCGAACTATTCTGCAAAGTATGAACCGAGCATTAGCTATAGCAGCAAGTACAGACAGATGAACAAGGTAGCACGATTTGCACTCGAAAACGTTGCCCTGAGAGTTACAGGCAACAAGATTCCACCTTATTGGCTGTTCAATGTGAATAAGCTTAGAGAGGTGGACGAAGAGGAATACAATGAAATTAAGTCAATGAGTGATGAGGAGTTGGAAGATACTGTTCGCACTAATGCACTTGGTATACCTATGCAACTTCCCCTTCGTCTACGTCTTGAAGAAAGTGGTGTGAAGGAGTGGTTGTTGCCGATTGAGCCAATGATTAGTCTGCAAGGTCAGAATATCATCGTGCGGCGACACGTTAACAAAGGTGCTGTAAAAGGAAGCATTAAGGAGCGGTGGTCACAAGATGATTATACTATCAGTATAGAAGGTATCCTTATCGGTGAAAATGGCAAATATCCTGAGGAAGACGTAAGCCGTTTACGCTCATTCTGTGAAGCTGGACGAGTGACGGCGTTAAACCCTTTGCTTGAGATCTTCGGTATATCGCATCTCGTCATTGAAAGCTGGGAGATTCCTTTCACAAGTGGCTCTTCTAATCAGAACTATTCGCTAAAGGCATATAGTGATGACATATATAAACTTCTTTAAATCAGCAGGACTTAAAACGATAGGCTTATGTACACAATGGCTTACGACATAGAGATTGGAGGCTGGCACATTGGAATGCTTGACAGTGTTGAGGTGCATCGAAGTGTCGAACTACTTGCTGATACGGCAACTATAACATTACCAGGTGCGCAGTATAATGTAGCCTTGGATGTTGAAGATAAACTTCACAGAGGTGATAAAGTTATTATTCGCTTTGGATATAAGGAAGAAGGCTTAAAGGAGGAGTTCACTGGTTGGCTGCAACAAATCAGTACAGATGGTGGCAATATTAAGCTGACTTGTGAGGATGATCTGTACACCTTTCGTAAGGAACTCAAAAACGAAGTACTGAAGAAAGTTTCACTTGCTGATCTTCTTAAGAAGGTGGTGCAGGGAATTGGGAAGAACTACTCTATTCAATGCTCTTACAGCTGGACCTATGCTAAGTTTGTCATTCACAATGCTACTGGATATGATGTGCTTAAGAAGGTGCAGGAGGAATGTGGTGCAGATATATATCTTTCTAATGGTGTTTTACACGTACATCCTCCAGGTGAGGTTGTCGGGGTGAACCGCTTTTATAACTTTGCGCTGAATGTGGAGGCGGTTAATCTGACCTATCGACAAGCAGCTGATCGCAAGGTTCGTGTAGTGGTTAAAGCTCTTCTTCCTGACGGAACAGTAAAAGAGGTAGAGGTCGGAGCTACTGGTGGTGAGAAGGTAGAAATAAAATGTCCTACTTCTGATGCTGCAAGTATGAAACTTCGTGGCGAACTTGAAGTTAAACGTCGTAGTTTCGACGGCTATGACGGAAGTATCACAACTTGGCTCATACCTGAATGTGTTCCTGGCGATATGGCGTGGCTTTATGATGCGGATTATCCAGGTAAGGATGGCTGCTACTTTGTAAGAGCTGTAACAACAACTTTCAGCAGAGACGGTGGTAAACGAAAAATAGAACTTGGATTCAGATTAAGCTAAGGATATGGATCAATATAAGGAATTAAGAGAAAGGTTGCGAGGTGTAGCACCACAACAGGAGATGACTGTACTACAAGGTATCGTTAAGAGCGTAAGCGGTAGCACTTGTGACGTGGAAATTGGAAGCCTTCTCGTACCAGACGTTCGCCTTCGTGCATCTGAAACAGATGATAATGGAGAGATGCTGATAGTTCCAAAAGTCGGTACAGCTGTCATCATTGGGAGTCTGTCAGGAGATTATTCAAACCTTGTCGTCTTAGCTGTGGACCATGTTGAATCTATAACGATAAATGGAGGTAAGCTTGGGGGATTGGTAAATATTGATGATTTAACCAAGAAACTTAATGAACTGGTTAAAGCGGTCAATAGCCATACACACCAGGGTACTCATGGTCCAACAGGTCCACCTCTGACTAAGGCGCAGGAGTTTAAGAAAACTGATTATGAAGACGTAACTATCAAACATTGATATGAAAGGTATTACATTGATAGACTATGAAGTAGTTATACAACCGCATCGAGGACCAGACGGAAAGATTATTTCTGGTCTGGTTATCGGTGACACACTGCATCAGAATCAGGCTTTGATTCTTCACTTACATAAGGGAGAGTTGAAAGAACGACCTATGACAGGCTGTGGCATCAGTGATATGCTGCTTGACAATGATCCTATTTATTGGAGAACGCTCATCAGAGAGCAGCTGGAGATGGACAGACAAACTGTGACTAATATAAAAATAACAACCAAAAGCATCGAAATAGATGCACAATATTAAACTTAAGCAATATGCAAAGAAACACAAAGGAATGGATACAATACGGCTCAGCCATATTTCTGCTTGCAAGTGGTGTGGCAATGGCTTTTCTGAGTTTCTTCTTTAATGGGGGCGATGTTAAGGACAGCGTGCTGTGGTATGTGTCGCAGACTTTGGTCTATGCCGGCTCAATCTTCGGTGTGGGTATCTACATTCAGAGTAAATGGGGAGATGTGCGAAATTACATCGATCGAGTTGTCAACTCCCAAGAACGGAAAGGAGGAAGAATGAGAACGATTAAGTATATTGCAGTGCATTGTACTGCGAGCCATCAGTCACAGACTATTGAGAGCCTACGACAGGAATTCCTCCGTAAAGGATGGGTTAATCCTGGATACCACTATGTCGTAGCACCAGACGGCAAGATTACCCAGCTGCTTGCCGAAGACAAGGTAAGCAATGGCGTAAAGGGTTTTAATTCCGTTTCTATCAATGTAGCATATATTGGTGGTATAGACAGAATGGGCAAGCCTGCAGACAACCGCACAGATGCACAGAAGGCAAGTCTTCGCACACTACTTAGTATGCTGCACAAGAAGTATCCTATAGCTGTAATTCAAGGACATCGTGACTTCTCGCCAGACTTGAACCACGATGGCAGAATCACCTCAAACGAGTATATCAAGGCTTGCCCTTGTTTCGATGCAAAGACTGAGTACGCAAACATCTAACAACAACAATATGAAAACATTTAAAGCATTATTAGCAGTAATCCTTACTGCTTTCCTTTTCTCTGCATGCTCGCATAAAGTCTATGTGCCTGTAGAGAGTGTTAGCACCGACACGCTGCACGTTGTCAGTTACGACACCATAAGAGTTACGGAACGTTTGACGCCAGTGTCACTTGCATTACCTGAGTATCATCAAGAGCGAGCAACGAAAGACTCTGTCTCTGTCTTGGAGAATGCCTTATATCGCTCAACGGCAAGAATACATAATGGTATCCTCACACACATATTAGAGAGCCTTCCAGGTGCGGAGATAAAAGGTCTTACAACGGTGCATGACACAACCCACATAACCATACACGATAAGGATCATAAACAATATAAGGAGAAGCCAAAAATAGTTTACAAGGAAAAAGAATTGAGCTGGATTCAAAAGCGAGCAATGGAAACAGGTTTTCTTGCATTCGGTATTCTTATGATGTTAGCTCTTTGTTTCGTAATAAGATGGAAGTTGAAGTGAAAGATGGTCAGACCTTGGCTGACATAGCTATACAGGAGTATGGCTCGCTGGAAGCATTGCCTGCTTTGGCTGCTGCTAATGCTATTGGTATGACTGATACGTTAGAGGCTGGAAGCAGATTGCAACTTCCTGACGTAAGTTACAACCGATTAATACAACAGTATTGCAAGGCTAATGATGTATCTCCAGCGACAGAGAGAGGTATGACGGATGTCAAGTTAAGGGTATTCAGTGGTGAGTTCTCGCCACAGTTCAATTAAATAAACAAAATATGGCTCGTAGTATAGCAGAGATAAAACAAACAATGACAAATGCCTTTATGGCGGATGGTACAGTAAGAGAACGATACGGACTATCGGAGAACGATACCTTTGATGATAGTTTCTCTGTGGTTAGTATCGAGAATATTCTGTTTTACATCGTGGCCGCCTGTAGCCATGTTCTGGAGGTTCTGTTCGACCAGTTCAAGGCAGACGTAGACGATAAGATCAGTCGTGCTGTTGTAGCAAGTGTACCTTGGTACTATAAGATTGCAAAAGAGTTCCAGTATGGTGATGCTTTATTCTTTAATGAGGCGACACAGCAATATGGCTATGAACAGGTATCTGAGAAGAAGCGAGTCGTCAAGTATGTTGCTGTACGCGATAGAGGAACTTCCGTTGAGATTCTTGCTTCTGCTGAAGCAGGAGGACAGCCAGCCATTCTTTCAGAAGATGTTTTAACAGCATTCAAACAGTATTTGAACCGCGTTAAAATAGCAGGTGTTGTGCTCTCTGTTCGCTCGTTGCCTGCAGATAGAATAAGTATCAATGCAACTATACACGTCGACCCATTGGTGATTGACAGAACAGGTGTAAGAATAGCAGACGGCAGTTATGCTGTAGAGGATGCTGTGAACGCCTATGTCAGAAAGATTATCTATGGCGGTACTTTCAACAAGACGAAGTTGGTTGATGCTATACAGAATGTGGAAGGGGTGCAGGACGTGGAACTGCATATCTGTAAGTACAGCACAGATGGAACTATCTATAAAGAAATCAACGGTAATAATTACACCGCTGTTGGTGGAAGTTTTGTTACTGTGAACCTAAGAAATACATTGAACTATGTGGTATAAGTTAGATATCATCAAACTTGGCTTTCAGCTGTTGCCTCCTATATTGAGAAGTAAGGTGCTTGTAGCACTACTCAAAGCGATGCTGCGTGGAATAAGGGATTTGTATAACCGGTTTTATAGTTACCGTTCTCACGTGTTGAATCGTCTCAACATAACGGCAGGTGTTCAGTATATAGAGAAGATCCTAAATGATGCCTTCTTTCTTTCAGAGCATCAAATTTACATCGTCTCTGCTGATCAGAGAGTACAGACTGTTTTACATTTCAAGAGTGAAGGTCTGAGCCCTGTTTATGTGAGTGGTAATCCTCCGCTGTATGTCAGAGCGTATGATGATGTCCCTAAGCAGCCTTCTTTCATTGTCTATGTACCGTCATTCCTATGTACATCAATAGATGCTGCAGAAGACAAGTATGGAGGGCAGAATTTGACAACTATATTAAACCTATTGAATCATTATAAACCTGCGGGACGCTCTTTCCGCATAGAAATATACGAATATGAATAAGATGCTCTTTAGTGAGGGAGGACAACCTCTCTACATCGATGATCTCAAAACATTGCAGGAGAATCCAACCAATCAGATGTCTGCACTTCTTCAGACTCTTGGTGCTAACACATCAGCCTTTTTGCTTGAACGCTTCCAAGGAGAGTTGAAGAAACTTAACGAAGGGGATAAGACTACTACTTTTCAAACTAAGAAGAACTGGTTGGTGCTTGATGGAATCATTTATGAGATAAAGGAAACTACACTGGTTGCTCATAGTTGGAATGATCCATTATATGTTGGTGTTAGAAAATCTACTTCTGATGTACGCACATTTGAGGATGGCCAGGAACGTGCCTGTACAGAAACAGTAGAGGCTTTCTTAACATTTGAGAAGACAGAAGGTGTCTTTAATGTCAGTGAATTGAAAACGCTCTTTGAGCTTATAGCTCCATCAATAGTTGTTAAGTTGTCTGAAACAGAATATAAGGATGTGCCGTGGGTACTGAGGAATGGTTACTCAGGACAAATACAATCTAAAGTGAGATCTGACTATACTATTATAAAGGTTGATGTACGAAGTGAAAAGTCAGAATGGACTGATGGTCCTGGAGTAATCTTCGAATACCCTACGACACGAGTGCCAGTACCACCTGTTGTCTCTGGTGCTATTGTTGTAGGAGTAAGCTCAGACAATGGTCAGGAGCAGGTTGTTCACATCCAAGTGCTATCGGGAAAAGGAAAACTCATAGGAAGCTTGGGAGCATCCAGTCTTCCTTCTCCTGCTAACTGTCCAATTAATACATATTTCATCATTCCAAAATAAAAAGTAATAATGGATACAATATACAGTTTGCTCAAGCGAGCAAAGGAACTTAAAGAGAAAAGTCAAGTAGATAGTATCACACCTGAAGAGGTGGGTAAGCTGCACGAGGATACATTAGCATACATAGCCTCATTGGAGCAGTCTGCTGATGGACTTGGTATTAAAAAGGTTTATCAGTCTAAGCCAGCTATGGAAGCTGATACAGACCCAGTCGGGACTAATGGCAAGACTCTCCGCTATGGCCAGTTAGTAAGTATTTATGACGATGCACACGCTGATAGTTCTGAGAATGGTAATATTTATGCTTATCAGAAGCCAGGGTGGCTGCTGATGGGAAAGGTCAGTGGTGGAACGACTCTTTCTATTACGCAGGAACTTGGAGACAGTGCAACAAAGATTATGTCGCAGGCAGCGGTCACCGCTGCTATCGGAAGTTCAAAAAAAGATGCAACGAACACAAGGTTCGAAGACAAACAAAATCTTCTTGGTGCAAGCAATGTGCAAGATGCCATCGAAAAAATATCTCCTTACAAAATATACGAGTTAGAGACTCTTGGTGTATACGATGCAAGTCAGGTAAACTCTTTGAGAAATCGATTTGCTTTTGGATACAACAAAACATTCGATAGAGATGTGCGACTTACCAAGATAGCATTTTCTGACGGAACAGACGCAAATGGTATTAGTGCCATTTTTATATGCTCCGCAGATAGAGAGGAGAATACAGTTACAGTTGAGAAGGAAATTACTGAATTCAAAGTAGAAGGTGCTACGCTAATATGTAATATTGTTGTGCCTGCTGGGAAGATAGCTGTTATCAAGCATAATAATCTTGTGCGAGCCTACCAAGGTGAAAAGGTAGACGCTTTAAATTTTAATTACAAGAATAATAACGTACAGGCTCTCATTTGGGGCAAGGAGGATAGTATTAATGTGTCCTTCACTTTTTCTGAGGTCGTTAATATTCTTGACAAAATGACAGATGAGAACGGTAGTAAGGATGCTGAAAATCTACGTGTGTTACACAATGAATGGCAAGGAAAACATGTAGCTTTCCTCGGCGACTCACTAACAGCAGATGGGCGTTATTGCGAGTTCTTGTGTGACAAGTTAGGTATGACTTACGAAAAGTATGGTGTATCAAACACCGAATGGATACACTTCGCACAACAGGCGATTGAGGCATACAGCTATCAGTTAAGTAAAGGGTTTGTTTATGATGCTGTTTTTGTATTTGGCGGCGTGAATAATTACGACCATGGTGCGACAATTAATGGTAAATGGTTCACAGAGACATCTGAGATAATAACAAATGAAACAACCTTTACCTCAAAAAAACGCACGCCCATTAAAAATGGCGCAGGGAGCATTGAAGGACATGTTAATTGGACACTTGAAGTTCTCAAGGTCTGCTTTCCTAATTCACAGATAATAGTAATGACACCTACGCATAAGGGGTTATACGTTAATAGAGCTGTTAGAAGTGGGCAAAATGAATTATATTCAAATGCAAACGGGGTCTTCCTTGATCAAATCGTAGAAAAGATAAAAGAAGGTGCGAGACTATGGGGATGCCCAGTAATTGACCTCTTTTCTCTTAATGGAGCATATCCTGTGTTAAGCTCTTATGACTCATATGTAAGAAATAAGGAAAACGACCATCTTCATCATAGTAATTTGGGTAATTACAGAATCGCTATGACCATTGCAGCAGCTATGAAGTCAATTTCTCCCGAAGTTTATGACTCGCAATATGATGAATTAAATCATACAGTAAGCGGAACAGTCACAAGGGGGGCTGAACCACTTAAAGATGTTAATATTACCATTACAATAGGTAAAAAAACATTTACAGGATTAACCGACAACACGGGGCGCTTCTCGGTCCAGAATATTACTCCTGGCATAGGGGAACTCATCCTTTCAAAAGGTGGATTGACTTTGCACAAGCAAGCTATCACAACAACTTACGATATTATTCATAGACAGCTGGATATTAGCAAGGTTGATATCCCTGACATGAATATAAATATATAATTAGAACTATGGCAGAACTGATTTTAATTTAATGCCTCTGTTGGTGTTGATTAAGATAGCTCTGTCAGAAAAGAAAAGATTACATTATAATAAACTTTCATAGTGGTAAAATAGGGGTTGTTAAAAAGCCCCCAGCCTTGTTAATAAGCAACGCCAATCACTTTTAAACAATGTACGCCACAAGAGCGCGACCGGGGGCAAATATCCTCGCTCGCCCTTGTGGCGTTTTATTGTATAATAAAAGTGATTGGCTTTGCAAATATACGAAATTTATTAGATATGAAGATAATTGAGATTGTAAAAATTAACAGGGAACTATTAAGAAACCTCCATATTGCTGGAGTTAGATTGGATGACACAAACTATATAGATTTATATACAGAATATAGACGGATGTTGTCAAAGCGTGAGAAAGTGTCTTACATAGTAGCGGCTCTTGCTGTGAAATATGCTATTAGCGAGCGTAAAGTTTATGCTCTTATTAAGCGATTTCAAACAGACTGCAATTTGTTTGCAGTGTAATCAGTATATACGTTTATGCTTGTGAAAGAAAAACTCACGACCTTTGCATCATTATGAAGAAAAAATATTATTCAGCTCCGCTTCCATTCGTTGGACAAAAGCGGATGTTTGCAAAAGAATTTAAGAAGGTGTTAGAACAGTTCCCAGACGGAACAACATTTGTTGATTTATTCGGAGGCAGTGGCTTATTGTCGCATATTACAAAGTCCGAGAAACCACATTCTAAAGTCGTGTATAATGATTTTGATGGATATAGGCTACGTCTGAAGCACGTGTCACAGACTAATGAATTACTCTCAGAGCTTAGAAAGATAGTTCGTGAGCTGCCTAAGCATAAGCCAATTGTTGGAGAAGCACGCAAACAGATTTTTGAGTGCTTAATTAAACATCAAGATCGTTATGGTTATTTGGACTTCATCACGATATCGTCTTCTCTCTTATTTTCGATGAAGTATTGTCTGAATATTGACGACATGAACAAGGAAACGTTGTATAACAACATTCGCTCTACTGATTATCCGCTTTGTGATAGCTATTTGGATGGTTTAACAATTGTTTCAGCAGACTATAAACAAGTCTTTAATCAGTATAAGGATACTCCAAATGTTGTATTTTTGGTTGACCCTCCTTACCTCAGTACCGAAGTTGGTACTTATAAGATGTATTGGAAACTTGCAGATTACCTCGATGTACTGTCGGTTCTTGCTGGACATTCATTTGTTTACTTCACAAGCAATAAGTCGTCTATACTTGAACTCTGTGACTGGATAGGTCGAAATAAGCATATCGGTAATCCATTTGAGAAGTGTACTAAGGTGGAATTCAATGCTCGCATGAATTATAACTCAACTTATACAGATATGATGCTGTATAAGAATGCTGGTTAAATGCTATTCTAATGCTGATAAAACGATGAACAAATACTACAAGATTTTAGACCGGATTATTCATGCTGGAAAACAGCAGTGTAACAAGAAAGGGGAAATTAGGTATCTGTTGAACGAACAGCTAACACTTACTCCTTCAGACTTACTCGACATCTTCGAAACTCACGGTATAGCACGTAGGAAGCTAAAGGAGGAGCTACAACTGTTCATGCAGGGTGAAAGGCAGATTGAGAAATATCGTAAGGCAGGTATTGCTTGGTGGAATTATTGTGGTTCAATCCTTGTCAATAGTTATCCTACATATCTGGAGAAATTGCCTCCACTAATAGAGAAGATAAATCGTGAAAAGCGTAGCAGCAAAAATTATGTGTTGTTCTTAGGCGAGACTGGTGCAGAAACTAATCAAGCACCCTGTCTTAGCCTTGTACAGTTCCAAATAGATGAAGGTGAACTTGTTATATCAGCCTTTCAGCGCAGTTCTGACGCTAATTTAGGTCTGCCTGCAGATATCTATCATCTATATCTGATGTCAAGGCAAATAAATCTTCCGTTGAAATCTATAACGCTCAATCTTGCTAATGTCCATATATACAAAAACAATATAGAACCTACAAAAGAACTTCTCGGTGGTAATGAAGATATAAAGTTTGAACTCAACGTATAATCTAAAAGGTGGCAAAATCTTGCAGAATTATCCAAGTCTTGCAAGAATTTGCCACCTTTTTACTGTTGTGTGCGTGTTGAGAATTGTTACTTTTCGTTTTGCAACAAAATATCACTTTTCGTTTTACAATGCACTTACTTTTCGTTTTGACGGATTAATATGTGTGGAATGACTTTCAATATCCAACACTTAATATTGGTTTGTCCTTACCTTTCGTACGAAGACTGGGAAGTTTATAAAATTGAGGTCCTTTTACCCTCATTGGCTGCTGCTTAGGTCTTCTTCCTGCAACAATATCGGCACGAAGCTGATTGGCTGCTTCAAATACTGGCCATCGTCTAAGAAGATAATCCACCTGCTCAAGAGCTGTCTTATAATCCCCAATCTGATAAAAACAATAGGCACGATTAAACCAATAGTCACGGTTTTCGGGTGTAATATCAAGGGCGTGAGTAAAGGCTACAATAGCACTATCATAGCGTTCCACACGAATGCACGACATACCATAAAGCTCATATATATCTGCGATATAGGGCTGTAAAGTCAAAGCACTACGACAATCATCGCCAGCCCCTTTATAATCTTCAAGGTGATACTTTGACAAAGCCAACAAATACCAAGCCTCATAAAGGTTTGGTTTGAGGGCAACAATACGAGAGAATATCTGCATGGAAGTAACGTAGTATCCTTCATCAAGCGTCCGCTTTCCCTCCTGCATCATCTTTTTGACGTTGTACTGGGCGACGGACGGTAAAGCCAACAGGCATAGGAAAGACACTACGATACCACGCAACATTTGACTACCGACGTGGAGTCTTCACACGATAATGGCAACGAACCTTACCCTGTACAAGACCTTTAAGTTTGTTGTTAATCATCTGCTTACGGAAAGGAGAGAGACGATCAGTGAACACACGACCTTCAAGATGGTCGAACTCGTGCTGAATAACACGGGCAAGATAACCCTCTATCCACTCCTCATGCTCTACAAGGTTCTCATCTACCCACTGCACGTAGATACGCTTTGCACGTGTCACACTCTCATGAACACCTGGCAAAGACAGACAACCCTCTTCCATCGTCTCTGTTTCAGAGTCATCATATTCGAGGATATGTCCATTAATAAATGCATGACGAAAATCCTTATACTCTGGGAAAGTGTCTGAGAGAACATCCAAGTCGACGACTACAACACGGATAGACTTACCAATCTGTGGTGCTGCCAAACCGACCCCATCACTGGCTGTATTGGTCTCAAACATATTTTGTATCAGCTCTTGCAAGTCAGGATAATCAAGTGGAATATCCTCCGCTACCTTACGAAGCACAGGCTGACCGTATGTATAAATAGGTAATACCATATTCTTTTCTTTTGCTTAATAGTCTTCCAAGACCGACTCAAACATGCGTCATAGTCCTTTTGACCTCATATAATCTTGAAGGATAATAGTTGCTGAAATCTCATCAACAAGTCCTTTGTCTTCACGGCGTACCTTCTTCTTCACTCCACCCGCAATCATTGCCTGATGGGCTATAACCGATGTAAATCGCTCGTCGTAATAGTCTATGGGCAATTCTGGATGTGCCTTTCGCCAACGATTGACAAACTGTTCCACACGAGAGAAATTCTCACTCGGTTCACCATTAGGCTGAATAGGCTTACCAATGACAAGCTGACGAACATCTTCCTTTACAACATACTGGCTTAGAAAGTCGAAAAGTTCAGATGTAGCAACAGTCGCTAACCCATTTGCAATAATGCATAACGGGTCAGTGACTGCCAATCCTGTACGTTTTTTACCGTAATCTATCGCTAAAATCCTACTCATCTATCGAGAGAGCAACCAAGCATCAGCGTATGTTGCACGGAGCTGGTTACGACTCTGAACAGCTGAAGCCTTGCTGTCGTATGTAGAAGCTACAACGCGATACATATTATTGCCCGAATTGTAAGCTACCTATGCATCATAACCTGCACTCTTAAGACGCTGCTGCAAACCCTCTGCGTTTGACTTAACACCGAACGAACCAACAACAACACTGTATGCCTTCAAACCTGCACCATTTACAACAGAAACATTCTCACGGCGTACTGGCTCATTATCATAATTATCAACAACAGGAGCCGGTGCTTCAACCGGTGCTACAACAGGAGCTGCAGCAACTACACTTCTGTTGTCATTGTCATTTGAAGAAGTCTGCTCCTGAGCCTTTGCCTTCTCATAAGCCTTCTTGTACGCACTCTCGCTTGACTTACAGCTTGTGAAAGCCATTACTACACACATAGCTGCGCCGAAAACCATAAATTTCTTCATAAACATCTTTATTTTTATTGATTATTCTCTTATTTTTCTTACATAAGTATAATTATCGTGCGAAGTTACAAAATAAGACGGATATGAACGAAAAATCACGTCAATAAAGTTTATTAAATATACTATTTATAAAAGTTTTTAAGCCTAAGTCTGTATTACTGGCAACCGAATGCCTAACTTATAGAAACGGACATAACCTGCCACCTTTTCAAAGCTTGGCTCTTCTGTTCTTGTAAACGTAAATCGCTCTGCTTGCTCTTGGTCGGGATAGATAATCAGGCACTTTATAGGACGTGCAGTTTCCTCATCTAAACCTAACAATTCGTATACACCTCGCAGTCGAGCATAACCGCCAATTTCCCTTGCATCATCTATCGAAATGCCTACTTCTTTATAACGTGGTTTATATTTCGCATCAACAACGTAGGGTTCAGCCCACTCTTTTGGACTTAAAAGATAATCCAGTTCTTGATAATGAGCTTTCACATGATACCGAACTTCATTCTTCCCCGTAAACACCTTCCTTAGATTACTAAATACATATAGCTCAAAGAGCTTGCTCATATCTATCCAGAATGGAGGTGTGTCTATCTCGCTTTTACCTACAAGCGTAATATCATAACTGAAACGTCTCAACAGTAATTGGGCAAACTCTACAGCCTTATAATAGTCTTTGAAAACAGGGTTTCCTCTAAACGTCTTCATTGATTTAACACTAATCTCGTCGCCTACCCTTTCAAAACAAGGTTTAATGTTTCTTATCTTCTGGTCCAAGTACGATGTGTCAAATGCGTTTTTATAAACCTCCAACTGCTTTCTACAGAATAATAGCGCTTTCTTTAAAAGTCTATTCTCTGGAGAGTCTATATCGTAAACCTGATACCGACAGACATTGTCCGTCACACGCCCTTTCGTCAGATTTCGCTGAATAGTCCTACTGACAAGTATCTGTCCCTTAGCCTTATTCCTTAGGTTCTCTTCAACCATATAGAAACTCTTCTTCAAACCCTTTCTTACAATACGCTGAAGAAGGTTCAGATATTCTGTTATCAAAAAGATGCTCAACAGGTCTTGCTGTTGATGGATACAGATAGATGGTTTATCAAAGCGAATAGTTATCAAATCCTCCAAATGTTCAAAATTATCTTCTTCTGCCAATGACTCGTTTAGCATACGTACGTAGTCTATCTCAAAACCATCATTCATCTTAGGATTGACTTGTACTGCTAAATCACCTTCCTTAATCCAGTCAACACCAACAAAATAGGAGCCTGTTGCACGGACTTTATCTTCCTCACGCAATAACCTAAGGCAGAGTTCCTTATCTACGCGACCTCTCTTAACGCTGCAAACAACTTCCGAACCGTCATCCATATATGGGATGACTGCCTCACATTCAGTTTGATGAAGATAAGTACCCTCCAACAATTGTTCTTGAAGTTGTATTACTTTCATCACACTAACGCTTTCTGATACAAATCGTTGATAACATTTTGTGCTTCTATCGTCAACACACCATCACGAACATATTCTTCCAGAAGTGGAATAATCTCATATAGAAGACGGTCGGCTGTATTATCATGTCCCTCCTCATCCTGCATCAGGAAGTAACTATGCCCTATCCAAACATCCTCTGGCTTATATTCACCTGACAACGTTTCCGCTGGTTCAAGTTTCATAGTCTGCTTCCATCCACTCTCTTTATATTCATCAAAGTTCTTAACAAACAGCTTGCTTACCTGCTCGAAGAGTTCTGCATCAAATCCTTCATCTTCCAAGCCAAATGGTTTCTCCACTATAAAGCAAAGCGTCTTCTAATAGCATAATCAAGCGAAGTCAATGAGCGATCGGCAGTATTCATTGTTGCTATCAAATACACATTATCTGGTATCTGAAACATTTTCTTTGAGTAAGGCAGAAGTACACTTTCCGAGTTAACACGCCCTTTACGCTTATCTGGTTCAAGCAACGTAATTAGTTCACCGAAAATCTTTGACACATTCCCACGATTCAGTTCGTCAATAACCATCACGTAGGGTTTATCATTCACCTCCATCATAGAAGGAGTTTTGTACTTCTCCAAAATAGACTTGACGTTATCGAGGGTAATGGAATTCAAACGATAGACCGTTCCTAAGGTCATAGTCTTACCATCATTCATCTCTACAATGTTCTCATCGACATTCTTTACAAGCCAGTTAACACGTCTAACACGCTTATAGTTAGGCAGATTATCATCAAACTCATAATCACCCGTAACAACACCTATGGCATCTATCGTCTGACTGGAATAACAAGACATAACGATATCGCCTATCTTCATCTTATTGATATAAGCATCTAATATCTGCTTGCCTTCACCATTATAAACACTCCAGTCTGTTTCATCAGAAATAACTGGTCCATAATCATCCCAGCCAATACGAATATAACCATTCTTCATACAGTCACTTCTGACTGCATTATCTCCCGTACCAGCAAGTGAAACCTTCCAAACAACAGCATTGTCAGAAATACCTACTTGCTTATTTCTGACAATAGGACGTTCCGCCTCTTCACACAACTTTTTGAAAATACCACTCTCTATCTCGTATGTTACTTGATTATTATCATTTATGACAGGGCGCAATCCCTCTATCCAATCCTCATAGTCTAAGGACTGATGGAAGGTTGTAAACGCAATCCGCTTCTCTGATTTAAGCTGGTTATACCTGACGACCAATTCTTCTCTACTCGGTTCTGTCGCCATAAATTCTGGGTCGCAAAGACGGACTGCGAACTCTGGAACATCGTAAGTCTTACCCGTTCCCGGCGCACCATACAAAACAATATTCTTACGACGCTTCCATGTAAGAACACCATCATCATAGTGCGTTGATTCTATCGTAACTTTCTTCTCCACTTGATTTTTCATATAATCCTTCATACACCAAAATAAAGTTTGAACAGCAAGGTTGAGCGGTTATTCTTAAAGTCCTTAATCTCATTCAGCATTATCTGCTGTATTTCCTCTCCATAGCTCTTTACGAAACCATTGATAAGTTCCAAAAAGTGCTCATATTTCTTTCCTGCCTTTCGAGAAGTATAACCAAAGTAATCACAAATATTCTGATAGATTTCATCCTTATAGAAGGTATAAGTCTCTGGATAAACACAGGTGAGCAAACCAGAAGCTGTACGCTCATCATTTGCAGTGTTCTTCCATTCACTTGGACACAATTCCTTTATCTCTGATTTAAAAGTAGCTAATCGGATATTTAACGGAACAGACTCGTCAATCAAATGTTGACAACAAACTCTTGTCTGGTCGGCTTCATTCTCAACCAAATACTTAATAACAGAATCGGTGCGAGGATTATCTATAACATTTTCTCCTATAAGACCATAGAAGGCCGCAAGCACATCCTTCCCTTCTGACCTATCAAGTAAATCCCATTTATATTCTTCATAATAACCATTGAAAGGTTTTCCCTTTCTGAAGACTTCAATAAGCTCCTTCATCAAATAGATTCTAAGGGCTTCTACCAATTCGTCACGCAACTGCCATTGGAATCCTTGCTTTGTGTCCCAACCTTTTTGCATCGTAATACACCAGTAAGTATCCTTGCCATCTACACCTTTTACGCTAAATCTATTCAAGCATTTTTGTACCCACTTAGAGAAATTGTATACCTTACTATTATAGTACTGGGCTGGTTTTCCATATTCATTAGACACCTTTACACAAGATGCCGTATGCTCTTTTTGACGTAGGAAACACAGCAATGCTTCATGATATGGCTTTGACTTCACATCACTTAACATATCAAGCCACTCATCCGTGGTGACACCAATATCACCACAGCTATATTCTCCGTTTGCACTTACAGTCTTATATAATGTTTTTACAGCCATAAACTTAACATTCTTCAGATATAACACTATCAATATTGTGTCAGCTTAATTTTATTTTCATTTGCCGTCATTTTAACATTTAGCCACAAAATCCTATATATCAAGCTGTTGTACTTTCACTTTGAGTGACAGCAGTGACAGGAAAACTTGTTTTTATAAGATAGGATAACCTTCACACCACTTTCACGTTCAATAATACACAACTGCAAATATAGCTACTTTGTTCGACATATCCTTATTTTCCAATTATAAAAACGAGTATTGAGGCTTCGACACATGAAACAACCAATCTGCCATTAGTCCCTAAACGGCTTTTATTTGTTATATAACAGATTGAGTTTTCTTTACAACACAGGCGCAGTCAAGTCAAGTCAAAAAAGGTAGATGCCTGTTCGATAAGAAAACAAAAATGTTAGGAAACAATATTCAATGTGGGAATAATGAATATTGTGACCTAACATCCGATATGGATTTGACCGCATATAACGCCTATATAAAACGATAAGTCAAGCGAAACAAATCCCTTTGGGAGTTTACTCATTGAGCAGTGTTAAGAAAGACTTTTCCTCCACTTAAAATATCCCGCTACGGCTATAACCGCATAGAGGGCATAGAGAGCAGAGGTGAAGGGCAGTTCTTTATACAAATATAATCCTGCTAATTCGACATCGACTACTATCCATATCCACCATTGCTCGATGTATTTCTTTGCCAACGCCCATAGTCCAATGAAGCTGAGAGCATTGCCAAAACTGTCTAACACGGGTACGGACGAGTTAGTGAACTTAATCAGAATGAAATAGAGTGCAATCCAAAGAACAAGAAAGACAAGGACTGACGGGAGTATCAGCCGACGTGGATAGCGTGTAACGGGTATCTCTTCCTCATCTTTCGTTCGTCCAAACTTCCAATACAAGAAACCATATACGGCTGCCAATGTATAATATATCTGCATTCCAAAGTCGGCATATAATCCCGCATCGTAATAAACAAACATATAGATGAGGGGCATGATTATCCCCGTCAACCAAAGCCATATACTTGCTTTGTACTCTTGATAAATATAGATTAGGCCGACTATGCAGCCCAGCATGTCTAAGGTCATGATGATAAAAAAACAGCGACAAACAACAAACCATCAGCAATCCACCCACCAACCAGCCGGCCCTCTCCCTTCCCCTCCCCAAAGGGAGGGGCGTAGAATGCGTGATACCCCTACATGAGATTACAAGTGGATAATCTTACGAGGTAAACAAGTTGTCCTGCTTGAGTGTTGACTCTTTTTACAAGCAATCTACAAGCATACAGTACATTTCACGCCCCTCCCTTCAGGGGGAGGGAAGGAGACAGTTAGTAGAGTTTTGTTGCTGTCTTGTTCTATTTAAAACTTCAACGTAACATTACCCATCACATTGAACCCAGCCATTGGGATAAATCCAAGCTGTGTGTAACGGTTCTCGTTAGGATGACCGGCGTTATCAAGGATAGTGCAGTATGCCCATCCACTGGCAGCGTAATGACGATTGAAGATGTTGTTGAGGTTCACACCAAAGACCGCTTCCTTCAAACCAGCAACGTGCTTGGTAGGACAGAGCGTATAATTGAGGTTCACGTTCGTCTGAGAGTAGCATGGCAGTGAGCGAGTCAAGTTCTCCGTATTGTCCAGATACTGACGGCTCACGAAGTTTGTATGCCATACAGCCTCAAAGCCTTTGTAATGAAGATTGAGCATACCATTGAGGATAGCAGATGGAGAGTAGGCTAAGGTTGTGTTCTCGTAATGTATCTTACGGAATGATTTCTCCCAGTTTTCGCTTGCCATCTCGTCAAAGTCCTTGATGATGTTACGGCTTAGGGCAGCATTACCCTCAACTGTCAACCAAGAGAGTGGACTCCAACCAGCCTCTACCTCAGCACCCATACGATAGCTGTCAGGGATGTTTGTGGTCAGGTTCTCACCGATGTCACTCTGTTCACCCGTCTGTACGAATTGGTTGTTATAGTCCATGTAGTAGAGGTTCACACCTGCATGCCAGTTCTTTCCTTGATACTGGTAACCCATTTCTATGTCGACCATACGTTCTGGCGAAGGTGCAGGATACTTACCATTGTTGGTGAAGTTATTACGTTCTGGTTCACGACTGGCATGCGCAATAGATGCGTAAGCCTTATGACCGCCACGATAATAGCTGATACCTGCCTTCGGATTGACGAAGTCGTAACGCTCCTCGATGTCTAAGACTTGGTTCTTATAGCCACTTCCGTCGTTGTAGAAACGGTCGTTCTGACCATCGGTCATATACTCCACATGACGAATCTGCAGGTCCATAAACATGTTCCAGTAGTTTGCAAAGTTGTATTTCGCCTTGAAGAACCCACTGTAATCGCCTTTCTCCGCTTTTGAGTCATAAAACTTATAATCCTTTCCGCCAGCACGATACTTTGCGTCGGCCTCCTCATTCTTTATATAGGTGAGGTAGCCAAAGTGACTGGCACGGAACAGCTGAAGGTTCAGACCGCCTGTCACATCCCAACTCTCATCCTTGTAATTACTGGTGTAAACAAGACCGTAGGTGTGTTGTGACAATCCTTTTTGGCGCACGAAGTCAGACTTCTTGATAAACTTTCCTTTGCTGTCGGTGAATGATAATCCAAACTTTGCAAACTTTGCGTTCTGCTTAAATTCGTCATAATAGCCGTAGCCGTATGTGTAACGGAGAGTAACGTTGTGATTCCAGCGACTTGATGGTTGGAAGGCAAACGACAAGAGGTTATGGTTCTGATAGAAGTTGTCCGTTGTTCTACTCCAGAATGAGCCGTCGCGCATCTTGTAACGTTCTGTCAGATAGTTACCATTAGCGTCTTTTACAAATGTACCTTTATCGTCGGTCTTGAGGTATTCGTAGAGTTGATTAAACTGACCCAAGCCTCTGTTGTACAAGTCTTCGTAAGTCGTGATGCCTGTCTTTGCACCATACGTACCGTCCATCAGGCTGAGGTCACCACTACCCACAACAACACCGTTCCATGCTTGTCCTGTCTTCTCGAAGTTACCAATATTCTTATAACTGATGCGGAAATTGTCGGCTAACCAAGTCAGACCGCCATAGTATGAACCCGAACGACCCTTCGTACCATGTACATATCCGTCAGTCGCCGTCTCGTGATAAGCTCCGTCAAAGACAAGATGATTGAAGAGTAGACCAGTAGAGAACTTTACACCAGCATTATAAGTATTGTATGAACCGAACGAACCACTCACCTCAGCCATTGGCTTATTGCTTGGCGTAGCCATTGCCAACGACACCGAACCACCAAAGGCACCGTCACCATTAGTCGACGTACCGATACCACGCTGTATCTGCACACTACCCATGAGCGATGCATAAGAGTTCATGTTTGCCCAGAAAACGGTCTGATCTTCTGGTGAATTAAGCGACACACCATCTAATGTGATATTGATGCGACTACCTGCCGCACCACGAATGCGCATAGCTGCCGTACCCGTACCGAGTCCGTTCTCACCCCAAGCCAGTACACCCGGTGTTTGTGAGAAGAGGAAAGGCATCTCACGTCCACTCTTAGAGAAGCTCTCAAGCTCTGACTTCTTAATGTTTGAAATTGCGTATGGCGCACTCTTTGGAACACGCACACCAGCCACAACGACTTCTTCAAGCTGTTGTTGCTTCAACGTGTCCGCCGCTGTCTGTGCCTTTACACCTGCAACACAAGTCAGTGCTGCAGTAAACAGGATGATTTTTTTCATATCCTATATTAATGATATTAAGATAAATAAAAAGGGGAATCTTCCTCCGACGGCATTATCCGTATCAGGTCAATGGGTATAATCTCAGCAAGCCCAAACAGGCAAGCACCCCTTAGTTTCCATTCTGAAAACCGATGCAAAAGTAATACTTTCTTATCAAACTACCAAAAGTAATCAGGGAAGATTCAATATCAAATTGTAACTATTCCTGCAAATGTAAGAAGATTTCGATTGGTGTTCTAAAATCCAACTTTTTTCTTGGACTTGCCTTTATCTTTTATTGCTATTCTTTAATTTGTTTATTTCTAAACTCACAAGAATTACTTTTCTTTGGAATATACTGTCTATATGTTTTTATGTTTTATTTTTTTATTCTATAAGTCCTTTTTTTCATGAACAGTAGGGATGCGCAAAATATATTTTCGTATCTAATGCATTTTCCAACCATTGGTGCTGACGCATGTACCGATTTATGCGATCCTTAACCTCTCCTGTAAAACTACGTTTCCTTCGAAAACGTTCTTTACGGATGTTTGCAAGCATTTGTGCATGAGAATAAATGCACGATCCATGTATTACGATTGATATTCCCGTACAAATTATTGCCAGATAGATTCCCTATTCCAATGGTCTGGAAAGCCTATCTTATAAATAGGGATGTCCGAATTATCCTCTATCAGTGAGATTATCTTTCTCTTATATGTGTCCCCAGCATTGATAGCGTTACACAAGTATAACATGGAAGTAATGATTAGAAATGGCTTCTTTTTAGAGAATTCTGAAAGAGGATGTTGCAACCAAATACCTCTTGGATTACTAATATCCATTGGGCGTTTTACCATATTCCGACTCCATACTCTTGAATGATGGGCTATAATATTTCTCAAATAGGAGATGGCTTCAAGCCAGCTTGATAGTTCTGTATGCATATTAAGTCCGAACTCATTGGCAATTCTTGCCTTTTCCGGTAACTGATGATTAAGATTCTTATATATCTTTGAAAGTGTTCCAAAAGTCGCAACTTCAAAAATAATCCATACGTCAGGCTGTTGGGTAAGAGATATACATTTTCTGTCCTCCCACACTCCATATTTACATTTGTAGTCTTTTATGAAAATCTCACCGCTACGCATAAACTCGCCCATCAGGTCATGTATATGTTGCTGTTGGAGTTCTTCATTGTTGAAAAGTCCCTTATCCATATAGTACAGTCCACCGTATGATTGTGAAAGATGATAAATCATCTTCGTCCGCAACGCTATCTCTATGGCTTCAATGGCATCGAACAAGATAAGACGCAACTCCTTATCAAAGAAATATCGAGCGATAACGTCCTTAAAATTGGCATCATACTTGAATATATGCTGTTCTTTGTCAGTTTGCATATCCCACCAATACCCCTTCAAACGGTAGTAGCTAATATGACTTAAATGAAGATGGGCAAACTCCTCATCTTCTATAATCATGCCTCTATGCTTCAGTAAATCGATTTGTTCCTGAATGGAACGTGATTCTTTATTCGCCATAGTATCTATATAAAAAAAAATGACTCGCCAGCAGATCTTACGGTATGCCAAGCGAGTACTGTTATCTTTGAGTGTGGAAAACCACAACTAACTCTCTGATTGCAAAGGTAAGTATTATTTTTGTTTCTGCAAAATAATTGCAGGGAAGATTCAATATCAAAATGCAATTATTTCTGCAATTGTAAAAAGAAGATTTCATTCGGAATTCTAAAATCCAAATTCTTTCTTGGTCTTGCGTTTATTTTATATTGATATTTATTGCTGTCCGCTAAAAGTAAACTGGAAGCTCTGTATCTCTTTATCCATCGGTATTGCAGCAGTTTTACTCATTCTGGAGCCTGGTTTTCAGTTTCAAACTGTAAGCATTATAAGATGCACTTATTTAGACAAGAATAAACCTATAATAACCGATAATTCTGAGAAATAATAAGGGTTCTATAACGTTTTGTGTGGGTAAATAGTTTTTCCTTGCCAGTGTTCCTATGCTTAATGGCTGAACAGATGAAGACGAATTGCTCTACAAAGTATAAAGGAGTTTGAGCTAAACAAGCTTCTACACACCTCTTGTTTATTCTTAGTATTACAAGATTTTGCTCACAATTCATCCCCTGTTATCCTTATATCATAGTGAATTTAACCCTCCGCACCACATGTGCTAAGCATCAGCACCACATGTGCAGAGTATCAGCACCACAGCAAATGATGGTAAGTATTCACGAACATTGTATGAAATAAGACCTTAAAATATCCTTTCCCGTTGGCAAAAGAGTTAACGTATAAAACGCTAAAACTAAACTGAACAAATAGCTTCTTTCTACGATTACAACAGGCATTATTCTAATCGGGTCAAACAACCCACACGTTTCGTTATAGAGCCATAATTGTATAATGACTTTCTCCCTTTCCTTAGAAACAATGTCGCTTGAGGAACTCCTCATCACTGGTTGCGATAGCCATTGAAGACGTTGATATCGACATCGCCATGGACACCACGCACCTTACCATCAGGACTTAACTGCCGAGTAAGCCAATTTGAAGTTGGGCTTATATTCGCCATAACGGGCTATCCAAATGTGATAGTTGTCGCCCAAATCAGGGTGCTAATGGCATGTAAGTATTGGCAAAAGTCTGACTGATATAAAGGATAGGACGTTTACCTGTTCGCTTCTGCACAAGGCTCATCCACGCACGAATATTGCGGAACATCACCTCTGCTCCACCCATCGCAACAATCTGTGCATCGGTTGGCTCAACATCTAAGACTGGGGGTAGGTCGCCCTTATTAAACTTACTACATTTGAGGAAATACTCAGCCTGCGCTGCACCTGCTGATGTAGTCGAGAAGAAATGATAGGTACCTGTTCGAATACCATGCGCACGTGCTGCCTTATAATCAGCTTCATAATAAGCGTTGAGCATCGTACAACCCTCCGTAGACTTCACGTAAGCGAAGGAAACAGGATAATCCACCTTCCCCTTGATAGTCTTCGTACTCAGCGTACCGAGGTCGGTAATGCGCAGTTTATCCCAATAAATGTGATACACCTTATTATTTTTCTCGTGCTGATGACGTGAGAGATCGATACCATAGATGCGATTGGCTGTGTAAGTAAAGCGTTCACCTTTGAATACATCCGCCTTCCATTCGCCCACTTGTAGATACTCGTGTGGCGCAACATAGATACCGAAGCCGTCGCGTTTTCCGTCCTTCCAATGTCCGTCATAGAAGCTACCATCGTCGCCATAGAACTTTCCATAACCATTCGGAACGTTCTTCTGACTCTCACCCTCATATCGGCCGCCTTCAATACGAATACCAGCTGACAACTTATTGACTGCTGCCGCATGAGTCTTATAGTATGCTTTCAGCGCATCCACAGCCCCACCCTTTTGCAAACGAGTTATCGTACGAATTGGAGTTCGTTTACTTTGGGCTTGCAGGAGTACGCAATCATTCTTCTTATCTATTTCCAATCGGTTGCAAATAGTAAGTTTCGCCTTCTTAGAGAATGACTGAATTGCATAGCGATTTTGCTGTCGAATGCGCAGTCGGGCAGAAGAAGTAGACAGAGAATCCAACACCTTTATCATTCGACGAAGCGAATCCATCTGCTGCACCACTTCGGTATGATATTCCGCAATCTTGTTATATCCGTAATCCTGAACGCTGTGTACACGGAGATAATACCCCATCTCGTTGCGCTTCGTTTGCAATCCGTCTAACTCCGAATCCATCTGAGCAATCGTCTGACGAACAACGTTTTGCACGCCTTTACCCCTTAGATTGACGATTGTAGACGGTTTATAATTCCAACGAATGAGAATGCGTCCGTGGCAAGAAGGCACTACGGGCAATCGGTTCACCCAATAACCACGCTGCGTGATACTACGTGTATGAATTGAATCCTTATTGACGGAGCCACCCACAAACGCCGAGTCGACATAATCAGCAAAGTATGCAAGGGGCTTACCATCAGCCTCTAACGTGTAATACGCTTCCTGACGGATAGCCACAGCACTCTTATCCACCTCCTCTTGTGAAGGGGGGCAGACAACGAAAGACAATATATATGAGTAGAAGGATAAGCAAAATGCCCCCTCCTACATACAGGGTTCGCCTTGAAGGGCGGTAGTTGAACATTAAAATAAATTTAAAATCTTTGCAAAGTTACAAATAATTATCTAACTTTGCAGCTAAGTTTATGAGAAAAACGACAGACATATTACTATCCCTTCTATTGTCAACGATGATAGTATGGATTGGTTCGGGCATCATGACAGTGGTGTGCGCACATACTGGCAATGTGTCTGTTGCTAAGATGGAGGATAAAGGTCATTGCAATGATAACGGTGAAAAAAATTGCATGAAGATTGAGGTAAAAAGCTTGTCGCCCACAGATATGGTGCACAATGACTTTTACCACATTCAGCCTATACAGCTTTCTCTTCTCCCACAATTCATAAGCAATTGTCAATTATTGCCTTTGCCTGTTTTGACAAAGGCCCCAGAGAGGATATTGTCGTTGCTCTGGCATAGTCCGCCACGCCAATATCTCCGATTACTTACGACACTTATTATTTGATTTTTGGTTGTTTTCTGTTCCTCATGAAATGGGCAACAGAAGGTTTATCGTACCTGTTACACAAGTGTGTTCGGGTAAAAAAGCGTATCAGTATGTTTCCCATTCTGATACCACACAGGCTTTATAAATTTTAAATAACAACTGAATATCAAACAAAATGAATAAAATTATATATTTAGCAGGACTGACCTTGCTGTCTGTCCTACCTGCTACCGCACAGGAAACTGCTGTCGACACGACCGCAACCATGAAAGATCAGACATTGGATAACGTGACCGTTACAACGAGAAAAGCCTCTGTGCGCTCGTTGGCTGGAGCCATCAACGGTAAAGACATCCTACGTGACGAACTCTTCAAGGCTGCTTGCTGTAATCTTGGTGAGAGCTTTGTTAACAATGCTTCAGTAGATGTAAACTACTCAGATGCGACAACGGGAGCCAAACAAATCAAACTCCTTGGTCTTAGTGGTACGTATGTTCAGATGCTGACCGAGAACCTTCCTAACTTCCGTGGTGCTGCCCTCCCTTACGGTTTGGGCTATGTTCCAGGCAGTTGGATGAAGAGTATGCAGGTGAGTAAGGGTAATACATCTGTCAAGAATGGCTACGAAGCGATGACAGGTCAGATTAATGTAGAATACGTTAAACCTGAAGATCCAACAGGTATGACCGTCAACCTCTATGGCAATACGGTGGGAAGATTCGAGGCAAATGCGGATGGTAACATTCATATCAATGGTAACAAGAACCTCAGTACGGAAATCCTTGCCCACTATGAGAACAACTGGCTACATCATGATGGCAACGGAGACGGATTCCAAGATGCCCCAAAGGTGAGACAATACAACCTGCAGAACCGTTGGTTTTGGAAGAAGGGCGATTATATCTTACATGCTGGTTTGTCGCTGTTGAAGGAAGATCGCGTGAGTGGTCAGACTCCTCATGCTGCTGCAACGAATCCTTATCGCATTGATATCGGCACCGACCGCTACGAGGCTTATATGAAACATGCCTTTGTTCTCAATAAGGAACACGCCACAAACATCGCTTTGATGGGTAATGTATCTATGCACAAGCAGCAGGCGCAATATGGTATTAAGCAGTATGATGTCAACGAGAAGAATGCTTATGCATCACTTATGTTTGAGACAAACTTCACCGATGAGCACAATCTCTCTGCTGGTTTGAGTCTCAACCATGATTACTTGAATCAGACGCTGACACTCCCAGCAACGGCTGTGCCTTCTGATTACGGTAATATCTACCCGCTCACACGTGGCATTGAGAGCGAAACAACACCGGGCGCATACGTTCAGTACACCTATAACTTGCATAGTCGCTTCATCGCTATGGCAGGATTGCGCGTCGACCATAGCAATATTTACGGTACGTTCTTCACTCCTCGCTTCCACTTGAAATGGGTGCCAGTCGACTTCCTGACCCTCCGCCTCTCTGCAGGTAAGGGCTATCGCAGTCCGCACGCACTGGCTGAGAACAATTACCTCATGGCTTCGGGGCGCCGACTCATCATCGATAAGCTCGATCAAGAGGCTGCATGGAACTATGGTGCGAGTCTTAATTTCAACATTCCAATAGGAAATAAGATGCTGAAAATCAATACTGATTACTATTACACGCACTTCCTTTCACAGATGTTGATTGACTATGACAGCAATCCACAGGAGCTGCACATCACCAATCTCAATGGAAAGAGCTTCTCGCATACCTTCCAAATCGAAGCTTCTTATCCTTTGTTCAAGGGTCTTGAGCTGGGAGCAGCCTACCGATATAACCTCGTTAAGGCGACGTATGGAGGAAAACTGATGTGGAAACCACTGCAGAGTCGTTACAAAGGACTCTTGACGCTCAGCTATAAACACCTTTAGGACTCTGGCAGTTTGATGCTACTGCAGCCTTGAATGGAGGTGGTAGAATGCCAGAAGCTTACACCTTAGCATCGGGCGAACGCTCATGGGCAGGCAGCTATAAGGCCTACGGACAGCTTAGTGGGCAGGTGACACGCTACTTCCGCCACTTCTCGCTTTACATAGGTGGGGAAAACCTTACCAATTACAAGCAGAAGAACCCAATCATCGGTTATCAAAATCCGTGGGCTAACGGCTTCGAACCAACAATGGTCTATGGTCCTGTCGAGGGTGCCATGGCATACGTTGGTATCCGTCTGAACCTCGGTAAACGACAGTAAACATTGATTCATTCACAATAGAATAACATAAACGACAACACAGAGAGACGTCTTGAAACACGCTTTCGGACGTCTCCCTCAAACAAAGAACAATTATGAAAAAAGCTATTTTCACAATGCTGATGCTCATGGTAGCCATGATTGCAACAGCAAAAGACATTAAGACTGTTATCTTCACTACTACTCCACAGATGCACTGTGCAAACTGTGAGGCGAAAGTAAAGAACAACCTCCGCTTTGCAAAGGGTGTGAAAGAGATTAAGACAAGTGTTGAAGAGCAGAAAGTTTATGTAACCTACGATGCCCAGAAAACCACTGAGGAGAAGCTTCAGAAGGCTTTTGAGAAGTTCGGTTATAAGGCAGAAAAGACGACAAAGGAGGCTAAAATCCCTGTTCATGAGAACGAGGAGTGCGAAAATATGTAAGGGTCTGAACACGCAAATACTAAATTCTGATTCTCTGAACCCTATTATATAAATAGGAGAAAGGGGCAAACTTCAAATGAGTAGTCTATCGCTACTGCATTCGAAGTTTGCCCCTTCGCTATTAATTTCTATCTGAAGAAATAATGACTGCTTCGTACTTTTGTAATTATTACTGTCCGCTAAACTTTTGTTTATTTTCAATCGGGTAGGAGGTAAATGTTATTCATAAAAGGCATTTACCTCCTACTTTCACATTTACCGACCTCCCACACCACCGTACGTGCCGTTCGGCATACGGCGGTTTCGTACTTTTACACCTCACGGTGTGTGGCAAGTTGTTTTCAGCTATCCCTTTGAGTAACGTCACTTCTACCCTATTGTCGGATTCCGTCCTATCGTCTTGGATAGAGAGCTCCTTTCGGACATCTGACGAAGAAATTCGCAGGGTAGCATTCATTTACTATTGCACTGCACGATTCGGTCCTTCCCTGTAGGCACACGTACCTTGAGTACTATGACCTCTGCTGACTTCTCACGGCAAGCTTTACTCCGCTTCCTTCGTAAAAACAACTATTTGAAACGTCCGTGAGACCTCCTCGGATAAGAACATTATCTTTCCATCTTATACCTACTTCATTTACACCGACCATTCCGAATAGCTATGGGACTTTGATTTGTTTGGCAATCTTATCCATGGTCATATGCCTTATATGAAGTTTCTGTTCGTTAGGCCAGATGTTTGCCGCCGGCTTCCTTCAGATTTCACCTCACGATGAACACCCTTGCCTTTGACTATGTAATTCCCGCTATTAGGGCTTACTCGGGACTTCCACCCGTTAGATAATGCTCATGCCGAGCGTACCAAATTTGGGCTGATACTTTTTTCATAGTATCAGCCCATTTAATTACCTTTGCTTTTGCAACAAAAACATAAAGTAACATGAGCAAAAAGTACACATTTTTCGGACAGCCCGATATATGGTCAGTTAATAAAATGCTTAGACAAGAACAAAATTAACACTTATAGCCGTCAACATGGTGGCGAACGGTATGTAAAGAAGTTCGATATGTGGTCTCACGTGGTAACTATGCTCTATGCCGTGGTGATGCGTTTCGACTCTCTTCGTGAGATACAGGCTTCTATGCTGGCAGAATCCCGTAAGCTACCTCATCTAAGCATAGATACTTTACCCAAGCGTAGTACGCTCTCTGATGCCAATAAGAGACGCCCCGAAGAACTCTTTGGTTGGCTCTATATGGATGTCCTTGAAGCTCATCGTGACCTACTTTTCTCGGACAGCCAACGAGGCAAGGGGGATTCTTGGCTTAATCGTCTGAAAATAATGGATTCTACCACTATTCCCTTGTTTTCGAATCTCGTCTTCAAGGGTGTGGGACGTAATCCCAAGCACGGAAAGAAGAAAGGAGGCATAAAGGTGCATACCATCATAAATGCCAACGAAGGAGTGCCTTACGATATGCAATTCACTTCTGCTGCCACACATGACAGTTTTATGATGGCACCGCAGGATTATTCAAAGAACGATATTCTAGCTATTGACAGAGCCTACATAGACTATGTTAAATTTGAACAGATGACTCATAATGGTGCTGTCTACGTTACAAAGATGAAGAAAAAAATCTTGTTTATCAACTAGAAATAGAGTATAATATTACAGACGATGATAGCCGTTTCTTATACAATATCAAGGAGGTAGTCCTTAAAAAGAAGGGGTGGAACATCATGCACGAATCGTCACCTACATAGACCACAAGAAGACGGGAAAAGAATAAGACAACGAAACTAATATCACTGCTTACCAACGACTTTGAGATGGATGCGCAAGATATAGTGGCTAGTTTACCGGAAAAGGTGGCAGATAGAGTCACTATTCAAAGCAAGTCAAGCAGAATTTTTCCGCTAAGATACTTTTACGGAGAGACTGCTAATGCTATTAAAATACAGATTTGGATGGTTTTTTTCTTGCAAAATCTGCTAATAACCATCGTACAGAGAAGGATAAAAAGGTCATGGAGTTTCTCGGGATTAGCCACAATGATAAGAATTGTACTGATGTACTATATCAATATGGAATCCTTTTTTTCGAACAACCTGAGAACGATTGGAAAAAAATACTTTAGCAAACATGGTATTTCCCTCCGCAATGTGAGGAAAATGTATAGAGGGGCTTGTCTAAGAGAAAAAGCTCATCCTAAATGCGTAAAGGGATGAGCTGAAGAAGTTAGAGGTTTAGCGGACAGTAATATTTTGTAATAATAAAATCACAATTATTTTTACACTACCCTCTTTTGCCTCTGAATTAATGCCCAATTAACGTGCAAAAGATGCCCTTTAAGCCTCTTACTAACGCCCTTTTGAACCCTTACTAAGCACCTTTTCAAATCGGCCTTCACAACTGCCTGAAAACAAACTACTTAAAACAACACTTAAAACGTATATATTTTGCCCTTTTTCTCGCCTTATCGCTGAGAAGGTTGTAATAATATCTCAAAGTTCAAAGTTCGAATTTTCAAACTTAAAGTCGCTGCATATTCTCTCACAGAGTTCACTGATAAACAGAAAAACAGCCCCGATTTGCTTGTATTGGAGACAAGGTAACATAAGAATGTGGTTTAAGTTACTTGAAGCAATAAACCACACACCACGATAGTAATCATGATTCTAACCTACTGATAAGAACTCTGTTCGAATAATTATGAATTACAGATAATAACCTTCCCTTGTGAGCGATGGTTAGCAACATCGTTCAGAGCCTCTTCTGCTTGTTCTAACGTATAGACATTACCTATCTCTGGGCGTATCTGACGAGCTTCGAGGATAGACGCTGCGTTCCGTAATTGTTCGCCATTGGCGGTCACGAAGATGAAATGATAATGCTGATTTCGTTTGCTTGCCAACTTCTCATTCTTCATACCAACCAACTTAAACAGCCATTGCTTCCAGAGCGGCAAACCGAACGACTTTGCAAAACTGCCATTAGGCATACCTTTCAAAGTGACAAGCGTTGCACCTTCTCGAAGAACTGAGAAAAGTCTCGGTAGCTCTTTATCACCAAGTGAATCAATTGCTCCATCAATATCCTTCAACTCTTTGGTGTAATCTTCTGTTTTGTAATCAAAATATTGGCTCACACCAAGTTCCATCGTGCGTTCTTTGGCTTTTGCACCACCGCTGGTAATAACCTTCAATCCACGTGCTGCTGCCAATGGGATAGCCATAGCACCAAAGCTACCAGAGCCACCAGAAATAAACAAACTATTCCCTGACTTTAACTTGAGAATGTCAAGTGCTTGCTCGGCTGTCAGTGCGGTCAATGGTACAGCAGCAGCCTCTATATCTGAAAGGTAATCTGGTGTTTTGGCAACTGCCGCAGCATCTACTGCAACATACTCGGCAAAGGCACCGATACGATTGATAGGAAGTCGACCGAACACACGATCGCCAACCTGAAAATCCTTTACCAATCCACCAACCTGCTCTACCACACCAGACAGTTCGTTTCCAATAGTCAATGGGAAGTGGTAAGGCACAACCATCTTCACATCTCCATGTGCAATGAGCAACTCTAACGGGTTGACAGCAGCTGCCTTCACCTTTACCAACAAGTCGTTATCGCCCACCTTTGGCATTTCTATATCACGTAAGGCAACCTTAACATCACCTTTCTTATATCCGTCTATCTGTATTGCTTTCATATCTTACTTATTCCATATCAATCCTCAAATCACTACCTTCTTCATTCTTATCCTCGTATTAGTACAGAATAAGACCAAAACAGATTAGATTTTAATGAAAGAAGTGGTAGTTAAAAACAGCTGATAAGATGGGAGGAGAGCCTCACGTCTTATCAGCTGAATATTATTAAGAGTATATTAGTCTATGCTAACACCTCTCATACTTATTTCTTCTCCTTGTATAAATCCTGACAAGTCTTCCAACCGAAGTGCTTGTAGAGTTGGTTCAGACGACCTTCACGCTCCTTGAATGAGGCAAAGTCCTTCTTACTATTCTCTGTCCAAGCCGTTTCAGCCATAGCTGCAACACGTGGGAGGAGCTGGAAGAAGGCGAGGTCGCGACCGACAACATACTCTGTCCAGAGGTTTGTTTGCACACCCTTAACATGCTTCTTCAACTCTGGAGAAGCATCGTCTGGCACAGGGTTGTAGCCGTATGTCGTCTCAACAGGGAGGAAACCACCGATGAGTGTCATCGAGTTGTCGGCTCTCTGATAATAGTCCAGATAGTAATAGTTTGTTGGACTCATAATGGCATCCAAGCCACGCTTAGCAGCTTCAATACCACCATTCACACCACGCCAGCTCATGACGGTTGTACCCTTATCAACGTCACCTTCGAGAATTTCGTCCCAACCAATGATGTTACGTCCCTTTTCTGCCAAGTGTTTTGCTACTTGATTCATAAAGTGAGCTTGCAATTGTGCCTCAGCTGAGAAGCCATTAGAACCTTGCAAGCCGAGTCGTTTGATTTCTGCTTGACAGCGTGGACAGGTCTTCCAGCGAGCTCGTGGAGCCTCATCGCCACCGAGATGGATATACTTTGATGGGAAGATGTCTACGATTTCGTCAAGAACATTGTTCACGAATTCGTATGTCTTAGGATTGCCTGCACAGAGAATGTCAGGGAACACACCCCAAGTTTCAGCTACCTTATAAGGACCACCCGTACATCCGAGTTCTGGATAAGCTGCCAATGCACCGAGCATGTGACCTGGCATATCAATCTCTGGAATTACCGTGATATAACGTTCGGCTGCATATTTCACGACTTCACGCATCTCGTCCTTTGTGTAGTAGCCACCGTATGGTGTCTCATCATAGAGTCCTGTCATACGACCAATCACCGTCTGCGCACGCTTTGAGCCTACCTCTGTGAGCTTTGGATAGCGGTCTATCTGTGGACGCCAGCCCTGATCCTCTGTTAGATGCCAGTGGAAGGTGTTGACATTGTGGAGTGCCAACATATCAATAAACTCTTTGATGAAACTCATCTTGAAGTAGTGACGAGCACAATCGAGCATTGTTCCACGATAGCCAAAGCGTGGATAGTCTACGATGCGTGTTGCTGGGAGAGTTACGCTGCTTGCTTTCTCTAATGGCAAAGACTTACGAAGGGTCTGTACACCATAGAACACACCACGTGGTGTCTTTCCCTCAATGGTGACATTCTTTTCCTTTACAGTGATGACATAACCTTCTTCATTCTCTATCTTAGTGTTGATTTTCAGGGTGATAGTATTACCCTTCTTGTTCATCTCGTTGATAGCAATACCTGTCTTCTCTTGGATATACTGCTTCAAGAACTCACCATTACGGCGCATTGCCTCGTCATTGCTCATTACCTTTACAATAGTATTGGCATCCAAGACGAAGGCTGCTCCCTTTTCGGCTGTAATGCTTTGTGGGAGAGGAACTACTTGATAATTTGCGTCTGTGGCGTGAAGCGTGAAACTCGCCATCATCATTGCCACTGAAAGTAAGATTTTTCTTCATTCTGATTAATATGAATGTTTTTAATTTAGGTTTGAATAACGGATTTCGAGTATCCAAAGGCAAAGATACGAAAAAAAAGTGATTTAAGACGGAGAACATCCTAAAAGTGTAGGCAAAATACTTATTCTTAACTAAAAAACAAAGTGCCTTACTCACGCTGTAAGGCACTGATGAAGAATTGGACTTATTCTTCGATTTCTGAAAGGCTTCGCACAAAGTTGCTTACGAAGTTACTTGTTGTTTCGAGCGGTGCATACCTGATGTATCGAAGACTCCTTCGAGCATTACGATGAAGTACGGCACTATTATTTTTTACAAAGCCTACGGCATTTTGCCGGAAGTGCCACTCGTGTGCGGTGTCCTTTGCCAAGTCTGAGATACTTCGCAGGGTCAGCTGATAAGCGTTTGGATCGCTCTTAGACACGAAGGGGATTTCGTCTTCTTCAAATCCAAAAACCGAGATGAGTACATTGCCCTGCAGCTCTGCCATAGCATATAGTCTCAAGGCTTTAAGCCAATTGTCGAGTTTGACAAAGTCGACCTTATTCCCACGAGTTCTTAAATATTCGCCCATCGTGATAATACCTCCTAAATTCATTCCTCGTGTAAACATTGTCTCTGAATTCGAAACTATAATCTTCAATAGGTCGAGTGTCTCTGTGGAGGTGTCGATACTGTGCAACTCATTATAGATGACTTTCTTTAATCGTCGATTTAAGAATGTGTTACTTAGCCTGACCGACTTTGGTATTCTTTCTTCCAGTGTCTTGCGTTCCTCATGCTTGTCCCTGATTTCTGCGATAATGGTTTCTGGAAGGTTCAGTCCTTCATCCATAGCGTGTCTTTCAATGCCATGAATGAAGATGGGCATTACTTGCTGTGCCTCGACCATCTGTATGAGTCTTCGCCATTTGAAGGCCGACATTGCTTCGAGACTTGACGGGGTGGCGAAAGCACCTGAACACATGATGCGGAAGAAATTGCGTTGAATGATATCCATGGGTGGTGGGTGATGGGTGTTGGGTGATGGGTGTTAAATGTTGGGTGATGAGGATTACTTTTTTATTGGGTGGTGGGTGATGGGTGTTAAATGTTGGGTGATGAGGATTACTTTTTTTGTTGGGTGGTGGGTGGTGGGTGTTAAATGTTGGGTGATGAGGATTACTTTTTTGGGAATATAGATTACGAATAACGGCGAGGATAATGGAAGAGGATTGAGAAGAAGGCGGTGAGGCCTAACAGCATAGGATAATACAAGAAGGGGACGATGCTAACTGGATTGACCTTTGCCAGACCGGCCGCCATCAATATTTGTGCACCGTATGGTATCAAACCCTGAACACAACAAGAGAAGGTGTCGAGAATACTCGCTGCCTTACGCTTGTCTACTCCGTAACGATCGCCTACTTGCTTTGCTATACCGCCTACGGTGAGAATTGCCACCGTGTTATTAGCCGTACAAATGTCTACCAGACTAACCAAAAGCGCAATCGTTAATTCTGCTCCTCGCTTACTATTGACGTGACGCGTAATGAGCCTGATGAGATAGTCTATACCGCCATTCTCACGGATAATCTCTAACATTCCACCTGCCATCATTGTGATGATTATCAGTTCGCCCATCGCGGTGATACCTGCGCCCATACTTCCAAACCATCCGTAAAGGTCATAACTGCCGTCTATGATGCCAATAGCCCCTGTGAGAATAAGTCCAATTGTCAACACTGCCATCACATTCATACCGAAGACGGCACAAACAAGTACTGCCATATAAGGGATGACTCTATGAAGATCTACTATTGCGGTCTGCCCGACGGTGTGAATATCCTTACCCATAAAGATATAAACAAGTAGAATTAAAATTGCCGCTGGTGCGACGATGAAGAAGTTTACCTTAAACTTATCTGCCATCTTACACTCTTGGGTCCTTGTTGCCACTACCGTTGTGTCACTAATGAACGACAGATTATCTCCAAAAAAAGGAACCTCCCACAACTACGGCTACAACGAAGGGTAGCGAACTGCCTGTCGATTGGGCTATACCTGCGGCGATAGGCGTTAAGGCTACTATCGTCCCGACACTTGTCCCGATACTGATAGAGATGAAGCAGGCTGCCAAAAAAAGACCCGGCAACAACATATTGTCTGGTAGAACCGAGAGGGTTAGATTGACTGTGGCATCAATACTTCCCATGTCCTTTGCTGAATTAGCAAATGCTCCTGCAAGTACGAATATCCATAACATCATCATCATATTATCCGTACTGGCTCCCTTACTATATATCTCTATCCGCCTTGCAAGTGAGTAACCGCCTGACATGGCTATCGCAAAGATGCTCGACACCATAAAGGCTACGGTTATCGGCACCTTATAGAAGTCGCCCGATATTATCGAGGTGACCAAATACAAAACAATGAATATCAATAATGGACTTAATGCAAGTAAACCTTTTCTATTTTCTGCCATGATTGGGTGGTGGGTGATGGGTGTTGGGTGTTGGGTGTTGATGAATACCTTTGTTGGGTGGTGAATGTTGGGTGATGATGAATTGTTTATGAGGTGATGGGTGGTGGGTGATGGGTGGTGGGTGATGAATATTGGGTGTTAAATATTGGGTGATGATGAATTGTTTATGAGGTGATGGGTGGTGGGTGATGAATATTGGGTGTTAAATATTAGGTAGTGATAAAATATTAACTGATTATTCCTCTTCTATTCTCCTTCTCACATTACCTCTTAATGGTCCGCACATAATGTGCTAAGCGTTCGCACATATTGTGTTGGGTATCTACACCATTTCACAGAGTGCCTTCCTTTATTTCATTTTATCCCCCTTTTATTTGCTCTCGCTATCTAACCATTAGCAAATAGCTGCCTTTTGGGTTGCTCCCGTTATCTAACCATTAGCAAATTTGTCTCCTCATTTTGCTTGCTCCAATCATCTAACCTTTAGCAAATTTGTCTCCCTCCCCTTCGGGAGGGTCGGGGTGGGGCTTTACCCCCACGCTCGATGATAGAAGTCTATATTCTCCTTTGTGAGCAGGTCGATAGGCATGTAATTAACAGGTTCGACCTTCTTTTTCAGCACGATAGCACGGAAGAGGGAGTCGATACTGAAATAGCCTTGTTGGTAAGCATGCTGAGCAATGAGAAAAGAGATACTACCTTCTCTCAAACAGTCAGCGTTCTTATGTACCACATCATAGCCCATGATTTGCACATTATGACGATGCGTCTTCAGTAGGAACTTACCCACGATATGAGCCTTAGAGTTAAACGTGACACAATGGTGTACCTCAGGATGCTCACTAAAAAACTTTTCCAAGATGTGATCATAGCGTTTTCGTTCTTCGTCTAAGGGGAGGTTAACCTCGAGAATTTTAATATTCGGGAAGTTTTCGTCCATATATTGACGGAAACCCACCTCACGACTTTCCTGCTGTCGACTCGCCATCTTTCCATCTTTTGTTTGTTTCATCAGCATGATTGTCTCTTCGTTTTGAGCGATGAGCATCAACATTCGAGCTGCGAAATGTCCACTCTGAATAGAGTCCTGCCCATAGAACGACAGAGGTTGTAGCGAGGGCATGTAGGAGTCAAGAAGTATGAAGGGGATATTACGCTCATGAAGCTCGTCAGTGAATTGACGAGTCGTCTCTAACGTTGTCGGTACAAGAATCACTCCGTCTGGGCTCTTCCTCAGGCATTTCTGATAAGTCTCGATGAAGGAATGATCGTCCAATCGACTGTAATACATGATTTCTAAATCAATGTGAAAGTCTCTTCGAGCTTCAACAGCCTTCATTGCTCCAATCTCTATTTCTTCCCAGTAAGTTTCACTACTGTGCTTTGGCATCAAACAATAGAAGGTATAGCTCTTGTTATAAGCCAATGCGCTTGCATACACATTAGGCTGGTAATTCATTTCTTTAAGCACCTTTTCGACACGTTTCAGTGCTGCCTCCGACACATTCGGACGTTTATGTAATACCCTATCTACCGTTCCTACGCTTACGCCTGCTCGTTCTGCTATATCCTTAATTCTAATCTTTTCTGCCATAAATAATGGGAAGTAAATATAAAGTTTCTGCACTGCAAATTTACTAATAATTGTTGGAATGTGCGAACGCACAGCCATAGTTTTTATGTTTTATATGACTTTTATTATTTTATTCTATAAATATTATCGTCTGATAGGAAGTTTTTAGCTATATTTGTGTACTGAAATCTCACCGACTATAAGTTATGTCCATCAAGAATAAACTTCAGAAGCTATCATTTCGCACGGGTGTCATCGTACTCTTATTGTGCCTACCCTTCTATCTTCTCTCTTTTCTTCAAATGTTCTTCCCAGTGTCGGCAGCGACAAAGGGGGTGTTGTTTGTCGTGTTCTACGGACTAGCAAAAAGTTGTCAATACGGCGGACTTACCATTCTTGGTGTTGAGGGCTACAAACGATTAAAGGGATATTTCAGACGAGGAAAACGAGTGAATCTTGAAGCAAACGGACTGAGCAACGAAAAGACTATACGTTATTGCCCAGACCTTTTGCCAACCCAGAGATACTCTCAGGAATACGTCTTGTCATCTTCGACTTTGATGGTACACTTGGCGATTCTCAAAAACTAATAACCGACACGATGCTCGCCACGATAGAACGATTAGGCTTGCCCATGCGAAGTCGTGAGGAATGCGCTCGAACAATTGGCTTACCACTTAGAGAATGCTTCTCGTCTATCATCCCCATGAGCGAGGAACAAGCCAATGAGTGTGCTGAGGTTTACAGCGAAATATTCAATGTGAAGAATGTACCGGGAGCTGTCACGGCGTTTCCGGGTGTACACGAAACGTTGGAGCGACTCTCAAAACAAGGCATCTTCATGTCTATTGCAAGTAGCCGCAACCACAGTTCGCTTACTAAGCTGGTAGAGGATTTAGGCTTATCAAACTATATCACCTACCTGATTGGGGCTGACGATGTCGTCAACAAGAAACCAGCAGCCGAACCCGTTGTCGTCACCTTACAACATTTTGGTGTAAAGGCACACGAAACACTTGTGGTTGGCGACGCTGAATTTGATATACTTATGGGAAGAAATGCAGGCACACACACCTGTGGCGTTATCTATGGTAATGGTAGTCGTGAGAGTTTGGAAGCAGCCAAGGCAGATTGGATTGTTTGTTAAATAATGTATAATCATTTGGTGGTTTCAGAGAAAACCCCTACCTTTGCACTCGCAATACAGCAATGAGTTTTACTCATAAGAATATTTTTATAGTTAATACCGCGGGTTGGAGCAGTTGGTAGCTCGCCAGGCTCATAACCTGGAGGTCGCATGTTCGAGTCCTGCACCCGCAACTTAAAGCTTAGAATTACTTATCAATAAGTTCTTCTAAGCTTTTTTCTTTTGTCATCTTCAAGACTTGGAGTAAACCCTTATCTTATAGTTAACTTACTCCCAGAGAACTATTACAAGTTCTCTGGGATTTCCTTTTTCGGATTAATACCTAACGTTTTCAATCCTTCCAGACGACGAACGATGTTGCCCTTGCCTTCGTTGAGTTGTCCTTTTGCCTTGTTGAAGTCTTGTTGCAGACGTTCGATATTGGAGCCTAACTTCAGGAAAGTCTCACCAAAGGTAACGAATTTGTCATAGAGATCATTTGACTGTTGTAATATCTTGTCTACGTTGTCATTCAACCGATGGTTCTGCCACATGGTCCGAGTCAGCTGCAATGCCATGAGTAGGTTACTTGGACTTAGCACAATAATATGTTTACGGAAAGCATATTGCAAGATAGAAGGGTCGCCCTTGATAGCAGCCGAATAGCCACTCTCATAGGGAACGAACATCAATACAAAACCGATACAGCCTGGCACAATCTTCTCATAGTTCTTGGCAGAGAGTTCGTCAATATGTTTACGTACGGACACAACATGCTCTTTTAATAATCTGTCCCGCTCTTCGTCGTCTGTTTCCTTGACAGCTGACTGGTAAGCCGCCAACGAAACCTTTGAGTCGACGACGGCTCTTTCGTCATTTGGGAACACGATGACTGCATCAGGGCGATAATTATTATTATCTTCATCCTTATAGTTCTCTTGTAGGAAGAAATGCTGATCCTTCACTAACCCACAGTCTTCCAGTGTTTTTTCGAGTATCATTTCTCCCCAGTCACCCTGCATCTTCGAGTCACCTTTAAGTGCTTTGGTAAGCGAAGCAGCGTCATTACCAATGCGTTCGGTCTGTTCTCGAAGTTCTTTTACTGTGCGTTCTTGTCCTTCACGCATAGCCTTAATTGTCATTTCCTGCTCAGCATGGAGGCGTTTCATAGCTTCCTCAAAGGTGGTTTTTATTTCCGTCTTGTTTGCTGCATTCTCTTTGCTATTGTTTGTAACGGTCTGATTAAAAGCCTCTATGCGGTCTTTTAGTGGAGAAAGTAGCGCATCGAGCCTTTCTTTATCGGCAGTATTCATCTTCTCCCGACTCTCGGCTAACATCTGGGCCGCCATATTGCGCACCTCCTCCTGCAGCAATTGGTTCTTAGCTTCAGCCTGTTTCTGTAGTTCGTTGCGCAGCCGTTCGCCATACTTCCTTTCTGCTTCAAGCTGTTGATTAGCATTCTCTTTAACAGTGGCAATGCGTTCTTCAATACTCTTTCGTTCCGTGTCGAGTTGACTTCGGAGTACTGCCAGTTCCTCACTGGTCTTCTTTTGCTCTAACATTGATTTGTTCTTCATCCATAGCAGCATGATGCTTGCGCCGATGAGGATGCCGAGAAGTAAGTAGATAATTACCATTTTTAAATATATTAAATAGTAGCCCCTCCCCTTCCCTCCCCCCATAGGGCTACTCTTTATACACATCTTTTTAGACTCATATAAAAGGCAACTTGATGTTCAAAAATCTGTAGTCCTTTTCTTTATTGTAATGTATCCCGGTCTGGTGTCCTTTCCCATATCACACCAGCCTTGAAGACGTGCGATAATCCACGTAGCCCATGGTAGAGATCTCTCTTTGAAGGGGTTTCTACCATCCTTGGCTCTTGGACTCTTTGAGTGTATCATCTTCATTAATACCTGTAACACGACGACCTGAACGTCGGTAAAAATAATACTGGCTGATACATCTTCTCTTTTTGTATCGTAGGATTTCTTCAGTGCCAGACATTTAAGTGCTGCAAGAAAGGTTAGGGCAATCAATTTCTTTGTACTCTCCATCCTCCAACTGTACGTTTTCTATTGTAAAACCCTTAGATTTTGTAACTCTAAAAAGCTCTTCAATGAGCCAGCGACACTTGTACCATTCGATACATTGCACGGCTTGGGTAAGATTGGTTACTTCATGCGAAGTCACCAAACGCCACTCTATTGGCTCTTCTGCTGACGGGACCGAGTCGGCACGCTCCTTAACATGTACACAATAAACATCCAGTTTCTCTTTTCCGCCTGCATTTGAGTGTGGTGCATGGATAGTAATGGGTATAAAAACGTACTTCCATAATTGCAGTTCTATTCTTACGACCTTTCCGCCCGTGTAGTGAGAAGCTATATTCTCCCATTGGTTTTACGCTTGATTAAGAGTTCTGTAAGCATCTCAAAATCATCGTCTACAGCACACTTGCGGTTATGGCTGGATCGTATCAGGAAATCACATCCTGCTTCCAATGTCTCTTCCATAAAGGCATAGATATCATTCCTCACGATCGCCAACAATAGTCTTGCGGACATCAGATGGAATACATGCTACACTTTCCTTTGCGGCTAATGCCCATCGGTAGGACTCTTTATCCTTATAAGGTAAGGTGGCTCGTCTGTTGGTCTCTTCCTACCTTCTACCCGCTCACGATTCCATATCCTCAGTGAAGAGAAGCCTAAAGGTAGATAGGACGTAGCATCTATGAGCAAAGTGGGATGCACAAAGATTGAGTATTTCTTTAACGACATTGAACCATCCCCGAAATCAGGATCTTCCTCTTTCAAACGTCCTTGGATATGGTCGTAAGAGAGTTCTGTCGTATCTTGGATACACAATACATGTTCCTGACCAATACACTTATTTCCAGAGTGTTGTCTTATTCTATCTATAAGTTCATCCATATCCCAACTCTTATTATGTAGCACCCTATATGCACCTATTTTATCTGTCAGTTCTTCAAAGCACTGATTGATAACTGCACTCTGTTTCTCTACCATTTTTGTGAATAAACTGGCAATTCTACGCCCGATTCTAATATCTCCTCCAAGAGATTCAAAAATATTAAGTATACATATACAAAGATACTAAAAAACTATGATATACACAAATAATTAACTGATTATCAATGTATTATAATGTTAAAAAGATGTGTATAAAGAGTAGCCCCCATAGGGAGGGGCGTAAGCAGCGAGTTACCCCCATAAAAGGGATATATTTAGGTTTATCATATCCCATTATTTGTCTAATAAATAGGGGTATCTCGCATATTACTCCCCTCCCTATGGGGGCTACTCTTTATACACATCTTTTAGACTCATATAAAAGGCAACTTGATGTTCAAAAATCTGTAGTCCTTTCTTTATTGTAATGTATCCTGGTCTGGTGTCCTTTCCCATATCACACCAGCCTTGAAGACGTGCGATAATCCACGTAGCCCATGGTAGAGATCTCTCTTTGAAGGGGTTTCTACCATCCTTGGCTCTTGGACTCTTTGAGTGTATCATCTTCATTAATACCTGTAACACGACGACCTGAACGTCGGTAAAAATAATACTGGCTGATACATCTTCTCTTTTTGTATCGTAGGATTTCTTCAGTGCCAGACATTTAAGTGCTGCAAGAAAGGTTAGGGCAATCAATTTCTTTGTACTCTCTCCATCCTCCAACTGTACGTTTTCTATTGTAAAACCCTTAGATTTTGTAACTCTAAAAAGCTCTTCAATGAGCCAGCGACACTTGTACCATTCGATACATTGCACGGCTTGGGTAAGATTGGTTACTTCATGCGAAGTCACCAAACGCCACTCTATTGGCTCTTCTGCTGACGGGACCGAGTCGGCACGCTCCTTAACATGTACACAATAAACATCCAGTTTCTCTTTTCCGCCTGCATTTGAGTGTGGTGCATGGATAGTAATGGGTATAAAACGTACTTCCATAATTGCAGTTCTATTCTTACGACCTTTCCGCCTGGTAGTGAGAAGCTATATTCTCCCATTGGTTTACGCTTGATTAAGAGTTCTGTAAGCATCTCAAAAATCATCGTCTACAGCACACTTGCGGTTATGGCTGGATCGTATCAGGAAATCACATCCTGCTTCCAATGTCTCTTCCATAAAGGCATAGATATCATTCTCACGATCGCCAACAATAGTCTTGCGGACATCAGATGGAATACATGCTACACTTTCCTTTGCGGCTAATGCCCATCGGTAGGACTCTTTATCCTTATAAGGTAAGGTGGCTCGTCTGTTGGTCTTCTTCCTACCTTCTACCCGCTCACGATTCCATATCCTCAGTGAAGAGAAGCCTAAAGGTAGATAGGACGTAGCATCTATGAGCAAAGTGGGATGCACAAAGATTGAGTATTTCTTTAACGACATTGAACCATCCCCGAAATCAGGATCTTTCCTCTTTCAAACGTCCTTGGATATGGTCGTAAGAGAGTTCTGTCGTATCTTGGATACACAATACATGTTCCTGACCAATACACTTATTTCCAGAGTGTTGTCTTATTCTATCTATAAGTTCATCCATATCCCAACTCTTATTATGTAGCACCCTATATGCACCTATTTTTATCTGTCAGTTCTTCAAAGCACTGATTGATAACTGCACTCTGTTTCTCTACCATTTTTGTGAATAAACTGGCAATTCTATGCCCGATTCTAATATCTCCTCCAAGAGATTCAAAAATATTAAGTATACATATACAAAGATACTAAAAAACTATGATATACACAAATAATTAACTGATTATCAATGTATTATAATGTTAAAAAAAGATGTGTATAAAGAGTAGCCCTATGGGGGAGGGGAAGGGGGAGGAGCCAGTCGGTTTTGTCTTATCTCATTCTAATCTTGGAAGTAAACTCTCTTCACGCGGTTACTGACTGTCGTCAGAACCTCGTATGGGATGGTGTCGAGGATATCGCTGAGGACGGTCACAGGGAGGTGGTCGCCAAAGATTTCGACAGTATCGCCTTCCTTGCAATCGATGCCTGTTACGTCAATCATAGCTACGTCCATACAGATGTTGCCTACATACTCAGCCTTCTTTCCATTCACTAAACAATAGCCGTTGCGGTTACCCAGATGGCGGTTTAAGCCGTCAGCATATCCGATTGGTATTGCTGCAATCACGCTATCATGTTCGATGGTTCCCTTGCGAGAGTAGCCCACGGTGTCACCAGTCGGCACGTTGCGCAATTGAAGAATCGTAGTTTTCAGTGTTGCAACATTATTGATTGTCTTGTTTGTGCGTGGGTTAATACCATAGAGTCCTAAGCCCAATCGACACATATCCAACTGTCGTTCAGGGAAGTGTTCGATGCCCGAAGAGTTATCGATATGGCGGATAATCTTGTGATTGAAAGCCGCTTGAAGTTTTTTGCTACCCTCATCGAAGAGTGCAAACTGACGTGCAGAGAACTCGTCGAAGTTGTCGGCATCAGAACCGACGAAGTGAGAGAAGACCGAACGAGGTATGATGGCATTCTGCTGTTTGAGTCTGTCAATCAGTTCGTCCATATCCTTTTGTGGGTCAAAGCCTAATCGGTGCATACCCGTATCGAGTTTTATATGAACAGGGAAGCCCGTGATACCCTCCTTTTGTGCAGCCTTTACGAGTGCATCCATGAGTCGGAAGCTATACACTCAGGTTCAAGGTCGTAATCGAAGAGCGTCTTAAAGGAGCTCATCTCTGGATTCATAATCATGATGTTGCTCGTGATACCATTCTTACGGAGGGTCACTCCCTCGTCAGCAACAGCCACAGCAAGATAGTCCACACGATGGTCCTGCAAGGTTTTGGCTATCTCTACCGCCCCTGTTCCGTAGCCATCGGCCTTGATCATACAAACCAATTTCGTCTCTGGTTTGAGGAAAGAGCGGTACCAATTGAGGTTATCGACAACAGCATTGAGGTTCACCTCCAACACGGTTTCATGCACTTTCTTCACCAAGAGTTCCGTCAGTCGGTCGAAACCAAACTGTCTTGCACCCTTTAATAAGATAACCTCATCGTGCAAGTTGGCAAAGATGTCGCTATGAATAAAGGCGTTGACGGTAGCGAAGAAATGCTTTTCTCTTAAATGCTTAAAGGCAGAACGTTGTGCCAAAAGTCCTTCACCGATACCAATGAACTTCTCTACTCCACGTTTCTCGCAGAGGAAAGCCACCTTATTATATAGGTCTTTGTCCGTATCACCACTCTGCAAGATGTCGCTTAGAATCAATGTACGACGACGTCCTTTATGATCGGGACGACGATTCATGAAGTCGAGTGCAATATCGAGTGAGTTGAAATCGGAGTTGTAGGAATCGTTGATAAGCGTACAACCATGCTGTCCCTCTTTCACTTCCAGTCGCATTGCGACAGGCTCTAATTGTGCCATTCGCTCGCTGATAGCCTCGGGAGTAAGTCCTAAGTAGAGTGAAACGACAGCGCAGGTAATAGAGTTTTCAACACTGGCATCGTCGATGAAAGGCAGTTTGTATTGTCCTTCCGTCTGTCCTTTCCACGTATATGAAACGGTTGTCTCAACGTCTTTCTTTTCAATTGCTTTAATATAGAAAGCCGCCTCTTCCTTCTTTGTTGACCAATCTAACTTCTCTCCCTTGTAATCATATTGACTTAAACATTGGAGCATTACTTCATCATCAGAAGAATAGACAATCGCCTTGGTGTCATGGAAGAGTTTTATCTTTTCATGGCATTTGGCTTCTATGGACAGAAAGTTCTCTTGATGGGCACTGCCAAGCGTGGTGAAGACACCAATAGTAGGTTGGATAATATCGTGCAAAGCCATCATCTCACCCGGCTGACTGATACCAGCTTCGAAGACACCAACCTGCGTATTCTCGCTCAAGAGCAATACTGACAGCGGAACACCAATCTGAGAATTATAACTACGAGGTGAGCGTGTGACGACCATCTGCGGAGAAAGCAACTGATAGAGCCATTCCTTAACCATCGTCTTACCGTTAGAACCCGTGATACCCACAATCGGGATCAAATATTCGTCACGATGGCGTTCAGCCAGTCGTTGCAAGGCTTCCAGCGAACCAACAACCTTCAGGAAGTTCGAATCAGGATAACGTGTTGCCCAATTGTCTGGAACAGACTCTACAACAAAGTTCCTCACACCCCTTGCATAGAGTTCTGGGATGTAATTATGTCCGTCGTTACGCTCAGACCTGAGTGCAAAGAATAATGTTTCTTCTGGAAAACACAGAGAACGACTGTCGGTTAGTACAAACTAATGTTTGCGTCCTTGTCACCATAACGACGCGCACCAATAAGCGTTGTTACTTTCTCAATAGTATAATTCATTACTATCTAAATTGTTTTTATATCTTATGCAAAGGTAGTGAAAAGTCTTAATTCACCCTATTATCCATACGCTTTTTTGTCTTATTATCTATGATAATACCGCTTGGAACATCTTGGACAGATACCTTTCACCATATAGTTAACTGACGATTGAGCATATCCCTCTGGCAGTTCCACTTGCGGTACGGGTATCTCGTGCAGGCAGACTGTCTGCTGACAATGCTCGCAAAAGAAGTGTACGTGCATATCATCATCTTCATTCTCATGATGGCTCATACATAATTCGTAGCGCACAACATCACGACCATCTTCTATCTGATGAACAAGATGTTGCTGCTTAAATAACATGAGCGTGCGGAAGATACTTGACTTATCAATAGTCTGCAACTTTGCCCCTAACTCTTTTATAGATGTCGGATTATCCATTCCCGACAATGTACGTGCTATAAGTATACGATTTGCAGTTACTCTGATATCGTGTGTTCTAAGTAGCAGTTCAATCTGCTTGTCATTCATTATTATCATAATTCTTAATCCAATTCCATATTAGGATATTTCTGTTTCAACAACTCAGCCGACTCCTTTGTCTTACTTATGAAGTCTTGATAGGCGACACCCTCTGGATTGAATGGACGGTGTGCCAATGCTGCTTTGATGGGTTGCCAGTCTTTTAAGAACTGGCGAGCTTCTACGGAGAAACAAGTTTCCACAAGCTGTTCCCAGATATAGTCGACCGCCTGCTCGTTGGGATGAAGCATGTCTGCCTTATAGAAACGATAGTCGCGCAGCTCGTCATTAACAATCTCATAGGCGGGAAAGTAATAAACCCTCGCTCCCTCTTCTTTCACCAGTTTGTCGGTTGCCAACAACAACACCGACTTCGACAATTGACTGCCATGATAACCATATTTAGCATAGCGGATGGGACTGACCGTGAGAATAATCTTAACCTTTGAATTGACCTTTCGTAACAGATTAATCGCCTGACGCAGCGCATCAGCACATTCCTCAACCGTCAACTCACGCTCTTCAAACTCTCGCTGTGGACGTTTCTGACAATTGTCTACTATCTCACCCGTCGCCCGTTCCACATAGACATGATTAGTCCCCAAGGTGAATACTGCCGTGTCAAAGACTTGACCCTCCATCTTCCTTACCGTATGTAACACCGACACAGGGTTATACATCACACCGAAAGGATTGACCACAGCACGAAACTTCTCTTCCTCAAATCGCCTACCAATATTATCGGCAAAGCACGACCCAACGAAAAGAATCCGCTCGCAAGGCTCCAATTCAAATGTCGGACGAGGAATGTTGACAATTGTTCTAAATTCCATAAGGTCGCAAAGGTAAGAAAAATCATAGAGAAAAACATTCAGTAAAGAATATTTTTTTCATACTTTTTAGTTGCTTGAATAAATATTCTATCAGTTAATGTTTCTTTTCATATATTATTTGTATATTTGCCCTACTTATAAACTTGTTGTTTTTAAGTTGAGTACTGATATGGATCAAAAGACATTAGAGTTTGTTACTTATTGCATTGGCAAGTTGTCGGTAATGCTGAAACTACCACAACAAGAAGTGTATCGTAGGTTGAAAACCTCTGGTATACTGGATGAATATATTGTGCCTTCTTATGATGTCTTGCATACATTCGGCTCTCGTTATTTGATGGAAGATTTGACGGAATACATGAAAGAGAAAGGAGTTTTATAAGATATGAAACTGTATCATTCTTCTAATACAAGCATTGAGCAGCCAGATACTTTACACTCACGTAAGTATTTGGACTTTGGATGTGGATTTTATCTGACGTCTATATATGATCAGGCGGTGCGATATGCACAACGCTTTAAGCGTAGGGGGAACGAAGCATGGCTGAATACCTACGAGTTGAACTTGGCAGATGAAGCACAATGGATAATAAAGAAATTTAGTTCTTATGACCAAGAATGGCTTGATTTTGTGGCACAATGTCGTGATGGAAAAGATTGCAGTAATTATGATATGGTAGTTGGTGGTATTGCCAATGATAAGGTCATTCTTACATTAGATAGGTATTTTATGGGCGAGTTATCTCAGGAAGAGGCATTAGGATTATTGAAGTTTGAGAAGCCTAATATACAATATTGTATTCGTTCTGAGAAAATGTTGAGAAGTTGTCTCGTTTTTATAGGAAGTGAAAAGATATGAATGAGGATAGTGCACAGATTATAAAAAGCGCACGATGTGCAAGAGTTATTCAAATGCTTAGTACAATGTATGGAATATCTCTTAATGAAGCAACTGATATGTATTATAATTCGGAAACCTCTAATATGATAGAAGAGGGGGTTGCAGATTTACATTGTCGCAGTGAGAAATATCTTTCTGAAGAAATCTGGAAAGAAGTTCACGAAACAAATTAATACTGCTAATGTACACATATAATTATCCGCACCCAGCCGTAACGGCTGACTGTCTTGTTTTTGCCCGCACTGATGAGGGGATGAAGCTGCTGTTAATTCAGCGGAAGAATGAGCCTTGTAAGGGGAAATGGGCATTCCCCGGTGGCTTTATGGACATCAACGAAACGACCGTTGACGCTGCTCGTCGTGAGTTGAAAGAAGAGACTGGGCTGGTGGTTGGCGAGCTGCATCGCGTTGGCATCTTTGATGCTGTCGACCGTGACCCACGCGAGCGAATCATTACTGTGGCTTATTACACGGTTCTTGACAAACCTGCCGAGGTGAGTGGCTTGGACGATGCAGCACAAGCAAAGTGGTTTCTACTGACAGAACTCCCCGACTTGGCTTTCGATCATCGTGAAATACTTCGAGAGGCGGAACGAATGATGGGACTCGATTTGTCCTGATTTTTCACAAAGTCATTTTCTATCTGTGCTCTTCTTGATTTGATTTAAGACTTAATAAACTTGCAAAAGGGCGTTACTTGAAATCCAAGTAACGCCCTTTTGAGCTTCTATTAATGCCCTTTCAAAACATAACTTCATAACATCTTGATTTGTCGATAGTTATAAAGACTAAGAAAAAGACTTGTTCTGTATTTTTTTAGATGTAATAATGGGGAAACAATGTAAAAATATTTCCTTTTTATTTCAACATCTATAAGCAAGCAACGGTAAGTCCTGCCATAACGATGCTGACCATGCTCATGAGCTTGATAAGGATGTTGAGCGATGGCCCAGACGTGTCTTTGAAGGGGTCGCCAACGGTATCACCAACAATGGTTGCTTTGTGGGAATTGGAGCCTTTACCACCGAAGTTGCCTTCTTCGACATACTTCTTCGCATTGTCCCACGCACCACCAGCATTCGACATAAATACAGCAAGGGTGAAACCGGCTGCCAATCCGCCTACTAACAAGCCTAATACGCCTGCCACACCGAGTAGAAGACCAACGATGACGGGAATGATGATAGCCAAAAGTGATGGGACAATCATTTCGTGTTGCGCACTCTGTGTACTGATTTCTACGCATCGTCCATAGTCTGGTGTGCCTGTTCCTTCCAATATTCCCTTAATCTCACGGAACTGACGACGCACCTCTTCCACCATCTTTCCAGCTGCTCTACCTACGGCACCCATCGTGAGTCCGCAGAAGAGGAAGGCTGCCATAGCACCGATAAACGCACCGACAAGCACCTTTGGATTCATCAAGTTTACTTGGAAGAAGTTCATGAAGTCGGGAATAGTAGCCTTCGTGGCATCAATGGTTTCGCCTGCAACATTGGTCATCTGTACGCCAACGCGTGCCATAGCTATCTTGATTTCTTCGATATAAGAAGCCAATAGTGCCAAAGCGGTCAGTGCTGCCGAACCGATAGCAAAGCCCTTACCCGTCGCAGCTGTGGTGTTGCCCAAGGCGTCAAGAGCATCTGTGCGATGGCGCACCTCCGCTCCTAACTCACTCATCTCCGCATTACCGCCAGCGTTGTCGGCAATCGGTCCGTAGGCATCTGTTGCCAAGGTGATACCCAAGGTGGAGAGCATACCGACTGCCGCGATACCGATACCATAGAGTCCGTGCTGAATAGAAAGTGCCGACATAGACATATCAAAACCATTAGCACAGAGATAACTCAGCATGATTGCTACGGAAATAGAAAGGACAGGAATGCAAGTAGAAATCATACCCGTACCAATACCTTTTATAATAACAGTCGCAGCACCTGTATGACTTGCCTCTGAAATCGCCTTTGTTGGTGTGTAGCTCTGTGAAGTATAGTACTCCGTAGCCTGACCAATGACTACTCCTGCAGCCAAACCAGCAATAACAGAGAAGCTAACACCGAGCCAATTTTCCAAGCCTAAGAAGTAGAGAATGAGGAAACTAACAGCAGCAATGAGTACGGCAGCCGTATTCGTGCCGAGTCCTAAGGCGTGGAGAAGGTCCTTCATCGTTGCTCCTTCCTTCGTTCTTACCAAGAAAATGCCAAACAAACTAAGGAAAACGCCGACGGCAGCGATGAGCATTGGCGCAATGACAGCACGCATCTGCATGTCGCCCGATGAGGCAGCAAAGGCGGTTGCACCCAAGGCAGCGGTAGAAAGAATCGAACCGCAATAACTCTCGTATAGGTCGGCACCCATACCAGCCACGTCACCCACGTTGTCACCCACATTGTCGGCAATCGTAGCCGGGTTGCGTGGGTCGTCTTCAGGGATGTTAGCTTCCACCTTACCCACGAGGTCTGCGCCCACGTCAGCCGCCTTTGTATAGATGCCGCCACCCACACGAGCAAACAAAGCCTGTGTCGATGCACCCATACCGAAGGTCAGCATCGTTGTCGTGATCGTGATGAGCATTTCGCTCGTTGTCATCTTGTCGGAATAGAACCAAGTGAGGACAATGAACCAAAGGGCAATGTCTAACAAGCCCAGTCCGACGACAACGAGTCCCATGACTGCCCCCGAACGAAGGCAATTTTGAGTCCATTGTTGAGTCCTTTGCGTGCTGCGTTAGCCGTTCTTGCACTGGCACAAGTGGCTGTTTTCATACCAAAGAAACCTGCAAGACCAGAGAATAATCCGCCCGTCAGGAAGGCAAAGGGCACCCATTCGTTCTGTGCATTAAAGCCGTAAGCCATGATGGCGAAGACAATAGCCAAAATAGCAAAAACCATAAGTACGATTTTGTACTGCTGTTTTAGATAAGCCATTGCGCCACGACGCACGTACTCAGCAATCTCAACCATGCGGGGTGTACCTTCTTCCGCCTTCATCATAGACTTAAAGAAATACCATGCCATAGCCAATGCGCACAATGATGCAATGGGGATGAGCCAAAACACTGGTGGGAAAACTTGTGAGAAAACTTGTGAGATGTGTTCCATAATTCAAAATATTTAGGTTGTTTAATAATAGGATGTGTAATAAATAGATTGTAATCTGTGGCAAATATATAAAAAAATATTGATAGGCAAAGGAATTTTGGAGAAAAAAAGCGTCACCCCCAACCCCTCTCCAAAGGGAGAGGGGAGTAATATGCGTGATACCCCTATTGCTTAAGTAATTCAGTAATAATGAACGGAAATCTTTGCAATTCACATGGGCATCACAGTGATTACTCCCCTCTCCACTCGGAGAGGGGTTGGGGGTGAGGTTTTTCTACCATTGCCCCTTAAGTGTTTCTAACAACACTTTTGATATCGCTTCATTTGCCTCCTTCGTATAACGCAGGTCGGTGAAGACTTGTGCAAGGGTTTCTTTGTTATTGATTTCTACAAAGTGTTTATTCTCATCTAATTCTTCCTTAGGCAAATAGAACGTGTCGATGCGGTCGGGCGTATAATCCTCGTAAGTTTCGTTGTGGATAATGCTGTCGATAGGCAGTCGGTCGGTGAGGGCAGGTGCTTCATCAGGCCAGCCGAGTGTGATAGTAGCGACAGGCATAACAAGGCGAGGCAGTTGTAGAACATCAATAATGGTTTTGGGATTGTAGATGGTCGTACCCAAGAAGCAAGTCCCCAAGCCCTCTTCCTCGGCAAGATTGCAGAAAGTCTGACAATAGAGCAAGGCATCAGTAGCAGCATTGAGGAAAGAAAGGAAGTTATCGTAGCCCGGTGTAGCCTGTCGGTTCTCTGCCCAAAGGGTTGTACGTCGGAAGTCGGCACAGAAGGTCAGCACTACGGTGCCTCTGTCACCATGGGTTGATTGAAGTGAGCCGGAGCCAATTTCGCTTTCATCTCCGCTTTACGGGTGACAACGACTGAATAGAGTTGCAGGTTACCCATGGTTGGCGTGCGTTCGGCTTTTCTCCAATAAGGTTCTTAACAAATTGTCAGCCACATCCATACGGCTGTATTTTTCTTATGGTCTTTCTTGTATTAATTTTATCCATGTTGTATGTTTTATTGATGCTACAAAGTTAAGTAAATGTTTTCTATTTTTGGGAAAACAATTTGTAACTTCGCAGTCGAAATAAGTGAAAAGAATAGAAATCAGTCCTCTATATGTGCAGTAGGTTTCTTCGAGTAACATACAAGAAACGACGTAATGAGCTGATGGTATAGAGGAACAAAAGCCGATGAAGCCTTCGGCACATCGTGACAGAAGAACAGATGAGATTAGAGTCAAGTTATATCCTTCTTCAAGGACTACGCTTTCATGCTCGCATCGGTGTAGGCGAGCAAGAGCGTGTAGTAGGCAATGAGTATGTTGTCGACTTGCGTATAGGCTATCCTTTCGCAAAGGCAATGGAGAGCGATGATGTGGCTGACACGCTGAGTTATGCAGCCGTATTTGATATCGTAAAAGCCGTTATGAGTCAGCCTGCCCAACTATTGGAGTCGGCCGCTGGCACGATTGTCACGAGCTTGTGTGAAGCCTTTCCGCTGATCAGTAGTATCGACCTGAAACTCGTAAAGCTCAATCCGCCAATGGGAGCCGATAGCAATGGTGCAGGCGTCGAATTACACTTAATAAATGATAAAAGCAATTAGCAGACCCTTATTTTCCCAACGAAAAGCCGTAACTTTGTGCTATAAATGAATAGGTATGTTTAAGAAAATATCGCTTCTCTTTGTTTTCTTGGTGTTATCCGTAGGACTTTCAAGTGCGGCGGACGGACGATTTACGTTAGTAATTGACGCAGGTCATGGTGGTCATGATGCTGGCGCAATAGGTGCAATATCAAAAGAGAAGGACATCAACTTGAATGTTGCTTTAGCCTTCGGGCGTTATGTAGAGAGTAATATGCCAGAGGTGAATGTGATATACACCCGTAAGACAGATGTCTTCATTCCTCTGCATCAGCGTGCCGACATAGCCAATAAGGCAAAAGCAGACTTGTTTATATCCGTCCATACCAACTCTGTGGCACCGGGTCGTTACGCCAAGGGTTTTCAGGTTTACACCTTAGGTATGCACCGTGCCAAAGCTAATCTTGATGTTGCCATGCGAGAGAATGGCGTTATCTCAATGGAGAAAGGCTATCAGCAGACTTATCAAGGCTTTGATCCAAACTCTTCGGAGAGCTACATCATGTTTGAGTTCATGCAGAATGCAAACATGGAGCGAAGTGTTGAGTTAGCTCGAATGATACAGAATGCGGTCTGTTCAGGTGCAGGACGTATAGACAAGGGCGTTCATCAAGCGGGTTTTCTTGTACTGCGTGAGAGTTATATGCCAAGCTGTTTGATAGAGTTGGGCTTTATCACGGCGGCTGACGAAGAGGAGTTCCTCAACTCTCCAAGCGGTATAGACGCTATGGCAAAGGGCATTTATAATGCTTTTGCACAATACAAGAATACTTACGATCCACGCATCGTTGTTCCCTATCGAGCTGTTGAGAATAAACGCATCGTTGTCGATCGCGTTCTTCCTTCTCCACCAGCAAGCAAATTGCGTTCCGTGACAGTAGCCGAGAAAAAACGTGCTGCCGCCTCTACAACCAAAGGTCGTGCGACAACGACAGCTGAACAAGCTCGCCCAACGGCGACGACAAAGGCTCAAGAAGCGAAGAAGAAGACTGCAACAAATACTGAAACCACCACTGCCAACGAGACACGGACTGACCAGACTAAGAAACAACCGATATTCAAGGTGCAACTCTTTGCTTTTAATCGCCAGTTGAAGACTGGTAGCGAGCAATTTCATGGTCGAACCGATATTGAGTGCATACAAGAGGGAAAACTCTACAAATATACAATAGGTGCCAGTACGAATTATGACGAAATCGTAAAACTACGCGAAAAACTGCTAAAAGACTTCCCCCAAGCTTTTATTATCGCATATAAAAATGGTGTTCGCATAGACACCAAACAGGCAATAACAGAGTCACAAAGAAATAAAAAAAATAAGTAAACAAGAAAAAGATATGAAGAAACTATTCACGCCACAAGCAAAGATTGCAATCGTTGCATTAGTTGCAATCCTTGTGTTGTTCTTAGGTATACAGTTCTTAAAGGGCTTATCCATCTTTTCTAACGACGCACATTACAGAATTAAATTCAATGACATTACCGGCTTATCAACCTCAACCCCTGTCTTTGCTCGTGGTTTTAAGGTGGGCGTCGTGCGAAGCATTGACTACAACTATGCACATCCTGACGAACATATCACGGTTGGGATTGACGTTGATAAGACCATGAAATACCAGAGGGTACTACCGCCGAGATTATCAGCGACCTCATGGGCAACGTGAAAGTTGTCTTGAAATTTGGAAACAACACACAACTCTTAGAACCTAATGGATGGATTGACGGATGCATTAACGACGGAACCTTAGGCGACTTAAGAAGTATGGTGCCTTCCGTGCAGCTCATGCTACCAAAAGTTGACAGTATCCTCAGCAGCGTGAACACCCTTCTTGCCGACCCAGCCCTTCAGAGTTCTGTGCATAACTTAGGACAAATTACTGAAAACCTGACCACCTCTACCCGCGAGCTTAACAAACTACTTGTTCAGGCCAATGGGGCTTTGCCTGTAATGGCAGCAAAGGCAGGGAAAGTGATGGACAATGCTAACGGCGGTATTACAGAAGCTCGTGGCGCAATTCGAGGAGCCAATAACATGATGGCTAACCTTAATAATAAGGTGAATGGCCTTGATGTCGAGGCGACAATGGCTAAGGTGAATGCAACCTTAGACAATATGAACCAGTTTACGACTAAATTGAACAACTCCGAAGGTACAATGGGATTGATGCTAAACGACCCCTCTCTGTACAACAATATGAAGAGTACAATGCGTTCGGCTGACAGTCTTTTGACAAACTTCAAAGCACATCCAAAACGATATATACACTTCTCTATCTTCGGTAAAAAGGATAAGTAATTTAAATGTAGTCTAAATAATTTATTCGATGTTTCACACTATCAGAAAGCTACTTTAAATCGTTTGGACATCAGCTTTTCAACCCCACTTTGCGTTTGTTTCACTCTCACGCATAAAATCATGGGTAAGTAGGACTAAACCGATTGTGTTTCAAACACTTAGAAATACGCAACCGCATAAAAGTGATGACTAACGAGGCTGGAAGGTGCAACACCCACAAAGATAAGCTATTACAGACTTTGTCGACACAATAGTGAGAAACGAAGATATTAGCCTTTATAAATAAATTACTATCTTTGCAGTAGCAAATTAAACAGAGGTAGTTGGCACTCCACTACTTCACAAGTAATATAGGTATTTTATAAAACCAATTTATGAACGTCAGTCCTAAAAACCTTTGGGATAATTGCCTCCAACTCATACAGGAGAATGTGACCGAGCAACAATTTGACACTTGGTTCCGACCGATTGTACTACAATCATACCAGCCGGCATCAAAGACTTTGTTAGTTCAGGTGCCAAGCCAGTTCGTATACGAGTATCTGGAAGGACATTATGTAGACCTGTTACGCAAGGTTCTCACACGTGTCTTCGGACAAGGTGTTCAGCTGACGTATCGTGTAATGGTTGACCAAGAGAACCACTTGTCACAAGACTTAGAGCAGGACACAGTGGAAGACATCTCTTCGCAACGTCCAACAGCAAGAGGCAACCAGAGTCCAACAGTACTCGACACAGTACCACAAGACCTTGACTCACAACTCGACCCACATAAGTCATTCAGCAACTATGTTGAAGGTGACAGCAATAAACTACCACGTTCTATCGGACTATCTATTGCAGAACACCCTAACACAACACAGTTTAACCCAATGTTCATCTATGGACCATCGGGTTGTGGCAAGACCCACCTTGTCAATGCTATCGGACTAAGAGCCAAACAACTCTATCCACAAAAACGTGTCTTATACGTGTCTGCACGACTCTTCCAAGTGCAATATACCGACTCTGTCCGACAGAACACAACCAACGATTTTATCAGCTTCTATCAGACAATCGATATACTTATCGTTGATGATATTCAGGAATGGATTACTGCCACAAAGACGCAAGACACCTTCTTCCATATCTTCAACCACCTCTTCCGCAACGGAAAACGTATCATCTTAGCAAGCGACCGACCACCAGTCGACCTCAAAGGCATGAACGACCGCCTGCTGACACGTTTCTCTTGTGGACTGATTGCTGAGTTAGAAAAACCAAACGTACAACTTTGCGTGGACATCCTTCACAGCAAATTAAACGCGACGGACTACACATTCCAGAGGACGTAGTACAGTTTATTGCCGAAACTGCTAACGGTAGCGTACGCGACCTGCAAGGTGTCATCAACTCGCTCTTAGCTTACAGCGTTGTCTACAATAGCAATATTGATATGCGACTGGCAGAACGTGTTATCAAACGTGCCGTCAAGATTGACGACGAACCACTGACCATCGACGACATCTTAGACAAAGTTTGCACACACTATAACGTGACAATGACCGCAGTCAACTCTCGTTCGCGCAAGAAAGACATCGTCATCGCACGACAGGTGAGTATGTACATGGCACAAAAATACACAAAGATGCCGGCAAGCCGAATTGGTAAACTTGTCGGAAATCGTGACCATAGCACCGTAATACATAGTTGCTCTAAGATTGAAGACCGACTGAAAGTGGATAAGGGTTTCTATGCCGAAATAGCAAGCATCGAAAACTCATTTAAGCTGAAAGCATAAGAAAATTAGTCTATAAGCCTGCTACATTCAATTGTGCAGGCTTTCTTCTTTTCTTCTTTCTTCGCTCCCCTTCTCTGCTTTATGACCCCTTCCCTCATACCGAAAAAAGCATTACAAAATATACATAAAATATCTCCTAAAAGGTACAAAAAGCACCGAAAGCTATAGCATCAGCAACTCGCAACAAGTCACGTAGTTGCAAGACCAAATCCCAAAAGGTGCTTAACGAGCCTCCAAAAGGGCATTAGTAACATGCGAAAAGAGCGTCTTTACAAAACCTAAAAAGCGTCTTTTCATGGCGAGAAGAGCATTTCCTAAAAACAAAGATATGAAAGAAGAACTTGCCAGTAGCTAACATCCATCAAACCCAAACGACACTTCATAAACATAGAAAGAAACAACATATCGAACAATGAAAAACTATGACTTCCATTATTCTGTCAAAGAAGTAGACGGAAAACAATTTGAGTTAATTCAATGCACCACATGGCCTCGCCTGAATGTTCAGGTGATAGACACCACAGCTGAACGCTTCGAAGAAGACTTAAAAGTACTTCAGAAACGTTCGCTTTGCGGTTATTCTCCACACGATAAAACCTTCATCTTAAAACATGCCGGAGGGGAGGGCAACGGAGAACTTAAACAGAGTAATCTGGATGAGATCTATGACGGAATGGTTGAGATTATGAATGCTGCTGTGAAATGGTGGATGTACAATCGTACAAAACTTCGCAGTGCTAATGCCGATTTAGAAAATAATTGTGCAAAGTAAGTACGTCGACTATTCTTCTTATCAGGCATTATGACAGAACAAAGCCATATAGATGCTTCCGTAAGCATGCTATATGGCTTTGTTGTTGACATTACTGGTCCTTAGAATTCTTCAACTGAAAGATGGGCTTATGCAAGTTATATTTTATGTGTGCGATATACTAAGTAATCGCCATCCGCTTGGATTGTAAATTCGTTTGATAAGGCTTTGTTAAGCGTCCCCTGCCATAGTTCGGTAAGGGGATAAACATCCCATTTTAGTCCGCTGCTGGACATTTCTTTGCAGGTAGCATTGAAGATGCTAACTTGCTGTCCGGGGAAACATTCGAAGCGAGTAGTACCCGATGCAACGACGAAATAACCATAGTCGGTCACCATGACGGGATTGAGTGCTAACTGGCGGAAGTAATAAAGCATGAGAGAGATGTTGCCCAGTGTGTGGTCTTCACGCTTTCCCGTCGCTCCAACGTAACAGAAGCATGGGCGAGTCTGTGTGGATGCATTCATCGTCAGGTGAGAACGAGCAAAGAGAGTGGCCTTTGTAAGGTCGTTAAACTCCTGTTCTGAAATCTGATGATAGATGTGTGCATAGCGTTGCTTCAACTCTTCTGAGAGTGAGTCGCCATCACCCACAACTGCTGTTGGCTCTATTTCGTATTCGAGTAAATCTTTTAATGCTCCATCGCACACAATGAGGTTCGTCGTTGTGCGTAGGATGCGAAAGTGGAAGAACGTGACTGGGAAAGTCGCCCGCAGCGAGAATGACAGCCGAGAAAGCATCGGCTGCCACTCTTTCAGAAGGAGTGGTGTGCGACTGGGTGCTAACGACTCGAGGAGCGGAGAGAAGCTAACGGGATGTTCGTTAGACGAATAAGCACCTCTACTTTCTTTATTATTTTTCTTTGTTATTGATAATCATTTGGTTTGTAGTTATATATTTTACTTTAACAAAATCGCCCGTGAATTCAACAAGTAAGTGCAAATTTACGTAATCTTATTCCTTCCCACCAAACTTCTCAAGAAGAAATATACTTCCTCCTGCAAACGAAACAATGTCCACGAACAACGAAAGGGCATATAACCGAATTTCTTTTTGAGCGAAGCGTCTACTTGTTTTAGCTGGATGGTTTGCCAAACATGGTGTATGATTGATAAGCTCTCTCTGCGGTCGGTTGGTGAGAATTGGTTACGATAGAGATAATAGAACATATACATTCCCACTAAGTTGAGCCATCTGGTAGTTTCGTAACAACGAAGTGAGTCTTCTGACGCTCCCAAGGCGAGGAGCTGACGACGCATAGACTCATTGGCAAGCAGGAAGTCGAAACGGCGGATGCTGACCTTATGGGTTACTGAGGCTGCTTGCTGTCGATAATAATAAACTCCATCACAATAAGCCACCTTACGCGAATAATAATAATGTATGCGTGTGGTATTATCATCGCTGTAAGCCCGCTGCGACTCATCGTATGGGTGCGCCATGTGGATAGAATTGCGTACCACATAACAACCATGAATCTTCCACGTAAGACTCGCCCGAAAAGCCTCATCGCCTGTCATCGTCGTGAATGGCGACATTTCATAGTCCTTCATACGACCATCAGCATAAGCATAAAGAACCCGAAACAAGACACTGTCGACATCCTCACGGAAGGCAGTAGACACTTTTTCTAATGCATCTTGTCCAAGCCAGTCATCGCTATCCACAAAACCAATGTAATCGCCTGTGGCATGAGACAGTCCAACGTTGCGGGCATGGGCTTGTCCTCTATTCTCTTTTAGCGCAAAGACTTTCACACGCTCGTCCTGTTCAGCATACTGATGGAGAATAGTCAAAGAGTTGTCTGTCGAAGCGTCATCGACACAGAGTATCTCAATATCCTTTAAGCTTTGCGACAAGAGCGAGTCAAGGCATTGCGGTAGGTAAGCTGCGGTGTTATAAACGGCTACAAGTATACTAATCTTTGGCATGGCGAATAAACTTTCTTCTTACTTTATCTATTAAAGACTTCCATAATCCCGACTTCGACTTCAATACTCGAAGAGAGGTTATCGTACTAACCATACATAACAAACTGGCTACTCCCCAGCGCATCCAATCGTTATCGGAGCGTACACAAAGAAAGACAAGAACTCCGATGGATAAATGGAGAACAGCATAGAGCATCACCGATGAAGACAAACGATAACCATAACGACTGTATGCATAGACGAAGACGAAGACGAAGTTGAGAAAACCTGCCGCTGCTATGCCCAGTCCTGCACCAAAGAGTCCATACTGCCAATACCCTAAATCACCAATAGAACAAGCAAAACATCATACAAGGACTCTAAAAGTAGATAGGACTTTGAGTCGCCCTTTGCCAAAGGAATATACTCTAACGGCAAACGGATAGCACGTACATACATCGCCAACACCAACACTTGTGCCATGCTGAGGGCTGGAAGGAATTTGTCGGAATATAACAAGCATATCAACTGGGGCTGGAACAAGAGGAAGAGTGTTAGCAAAGGAGAGATGAGTAGGAGTGTCACCTCTATCTGTCGATTGACTATCTGATTAAAAGTAAACGTCAAGTTGTTCGCGCCTGACAGACGTGGGAAGTAGTCGGTCTCCATTGCTGAGAAAATCATTCCTGCATAAACCATCGTCATCATATAAGCTGAATTATAAAAACCAACGGACGCTATCTCGGCAACATTATTGAGGTAACTGCGTATAACCAACTCTGCTCCAGAACCCAAAACGCCTGCAAAGACAAAGGCTGTCCCCAATCGAATCATCCCCCACCCTTTTCCTAAGAATACTCTTTGGAACGAAACTCGGAAAGGGTAAAGACGATAAGAAACAACTATCGTCAACAGAAGCTGCACAAAAGCCATCAATACCAACGAAGGAACAATAGCCGCATTACCAAAGAAATAATAAAGCGGTACGGTTAAGACTAAGGCTCCCAAGACGTTATACACCGATATAGCAGCCAACAGTCGCAACTGACGGACGGCTTTGAGGATAGCAAGTTCGCCGCCTGCCAAGGCTGTCAAAGCTACGCAAGGCGAAAGAAGAATGAAATGAAGCGTATGTCCATCCCACGAAAAAGTGTAACGACTTAACAACGGACTAAGTACGATGCAACGACAAGGCCCAACATAGCTACAAGCATACTCCATGAACGCACAACGGCTATATCGTCTGTCAGTTTCGCCTCATCGTTCTGGTCATAATCCTCTGATAAATTGCGCACTGCACTCATTGAAATACCGAAGTTTGTAGAGTCGCTGATGAGCTTGATTGTGGAATTGAAGAGTGACATCAGTCCTACTCCCTGCGGTCCGAGCAACATGGCAACAAACTTATTGCGAACAATACCTATCAGCACATTCAGCACCTGTACACCACCAAAGAGGCTGATGTACTTCAAAATATGCATATAGCTGTCAGTATTAGAGGCTTTTTTCATCATATTATCTAACGGATTTCAAAGTTTTTTATTATTTTTGCATCAAACAATTATTACATGCATCTGTCTATCATCATTCCCATCTATAACGTTGAAGACACACTCCGAAGATGTTTGGAGAGTGTGTTAACGCAGACGGATGAGCGGATGGAGGTGGTGCTTATTGACGATGGGTCGACGGATTTCTCTGGGCAGATTGCGGAAGAAATGACGACTAACAGAGAGAATTGTAGGCTTATCCGACAAACAAATAAGGGACTTTCGGCGGCAAGGAATGTTGGAATAGCAGTGGCAACGGGCGATTATCTCACCTTTGTCGACTCTGACGACTTCGTTGCTGAGGGTACATACGATGCGCTGTTGGCTGTCGTGGCAAACATCCAGACTACGATATCCTTGAATATCCTGCTCTGCTACATTACGGAAGTAAGACAAAGCAACGCCTGCTGAGCTTCACGGATACAACGATCAGTTCTATCCGTGACTATTGGCTGGGCGAAGCTCACCTCCACACCTACGCTTGGAACAAGCTTTATCGTCGTGAACTTTTCACAGATGTTTGCTTCCCAGAGGGTAAGGTCTTTGAAGATGTCTACACTTATCCTTCCTTGTTACAGCGGGCAAAGGTTGTGGCAACAACGTCTGTGGGGTTATATTACTATTGTCAAAATGATAAAGGCATCACCGCTCAGGCTGGGGGAAAGGAACTGACCGACCTCTTAAAGGCACATCTCAAGCATCTCAAGCAGTGGGGCGAACTGACACCTGCATATTATCAGTCGTTGGTTAATATTCAAATAGATGTCTATGAGGCGACGCACGCCGACCCAATCCTACCTGTTCTGCCCTACAACGGCACCTTAAAACTGTTTCTTCTCCATTTAATAGGACTAAAACGCTTATGTCAACTCACCCAGTTTTTTCACAAAATAAGGAAGATAAACCACTCGTAAGTTTTATCATTACCTACTATAACGAACCTGTTGATATGCTGAAAGAGTGCATCAATAGCATCTTGGCACTATGTCTACACGAAACCGAACGCCAGATTATCGTTGTCGATGATGGTGCTGCCTATTCGCCTATCAACGAATTGCTTGCACTCTCGTCAAGTATTGTCTACGTGAGACAGCCTAATCAGGGTCCGGGACAAGCACGAAACACGGGTATGGCCTTAGCTGAGGGTCGTTTCATTCAGTTTGTTGATGGCGACGATTGCCTACTGACAAGTGCCTACGAACAGTGTCTTGACCTCATCAGATACCGCGAAACAGACTTGGTTCTGTTCCAGTCTACTGATAAGAAAACGTCAAAACCACTTGCCGATGCTGAGGGTCCGATAAGTGGAACGGAGTATATGACACACCATAACCTACGTGGTTGTGTGTGGACCTTCCTTTTCCGCAAAGAAATTCTGCACAATCTTCGTTTCACAAAGGGACTATTCCACGAGGACGAGGAGTTTGTTCCACAGATTATGTTGCGTGCTGAAAACATCTACACAACCCATAACAAGGCTTACTACTATCGCAAACGTGAGAACTCTACAATGCACAATCGGGACAAACGATGGCACGTCCGCCGTCTGTCTGATGCCGAACAAGTTATCTATCGTTTGAAAAAAACAAGTCGACCACCTCCCTGTCAATGAGCGTATCGCTATGGAGCGACGCATCGCCCAACTGACAATGGACCATATTTACAACGTGATAACGATGACACATGACGAGGCACATCTCAACCATGTGCTTGACCGTCTGTCCCGACACGGACTCTTCCCGCTACCTGACAAGGACTATACAACGAAGTATAAGTGGTTCAGAAGAATGACTAACAGCAGTTTCGGACGTAAGACATTAATAATGCTTTTGAGGGTAAATAAGAGATAAAAGAATTGCATTAGAATATTCTGCTTCTTTGATGGAAAAAGACTGGTAATACTTTTGAGTGGTTTCCAAAAGAAGACACAAAAAACACCTAAGAACGAAATTAATCGTGCCATCAGAATAATGGCTGATTATTACAAAGAAAAGACTGAGGAAAGGGACAAAAAATGAAGAATATCAAAACACTCGACCAGATAAAAGACAAATACTATGGTTTAAAAGGAACTCCTGAACGTGATGAGTTAGAACGGGAATTGGAGTCGCTGCGCATTGGTCTGAAGATAAGAGAGGCACGCGAACAACTCAAGATGACACAGGAGCAATTAGCAAACCGCATTGACAAAAAACGTTCCTTTATATCTAAGATAGAAAGTAATAGCGAGAATATCACACTGAAAACCCTTTTTGATATCGTTGAGCGTGGTTTAGGTGGTAGGCTCAACATTGACGTTTCATTATAATAGGGAGTATAAAGCCACATGAAAATCCTACTATTAGGTGAATATAGCAACGTGCATAACACGCTGGCTCGTGGACTGCGTGAGCTTGGACACTCAGTAACAGTGGTGTCGAATGGGGACTTTTGGAAGAATTACCCACGTGATATTGATGTTTCCAGACACCCGGGCAAACTGGGCGGTGTGCTTCTCATGGCTAAGATCTATGCGCTCCTACCTCGTCTGCGTGGCTACGACATCGTGCAATTCATCAATCCGATGTTCTTTGAATTGAAGGCAGAACGACTCTTTTCACTCTTTCATTATCTTAAAAAACATAACAAAAAACTGGTTCTCTGTGGCTTCGGTATGGACTACTACTGGGCAAACACTTGCTCAACAACGATGCCTCTGCGTTACAGCGACTTCAATATTGGTAAGGAACTGCGCCAAAATAAGGAGGCTATTGTCGAGAGAAAGGATTGGATTGGTACAGAAAAGGAACGCCTGAACCGACTCATGGCGGAAGAATGCGATGCTATCGTGACCGGACTATACGAGTACTGGCGTTGCTACGAACCAACTTTCCCTAAGAAAACCACCTTTATCCCCTTCCCTATCGTTGTCGGCGACCAGCCTATCATAGCCGATGAAACACCCGAGAAACTGAACCTCTTTGTCGGAATCAGCAAGAACCGCTCTGCTTATAAAGGTACGGACATCATGCTGCGAGCTGCCGAACAAGTCAAACAACAATATCCCGACCGCCTCAACCTCACCGTTGTCAACGGTCTTCCTTTTGATGAATACGTGCGAACAATGCTTGGCTCTCATGCTATCATGGACCAACTTTACAGCTACACGCCTTCTATGAACCCTCTTGAAGCGATGGCGCATGGCATTATCTGTATCGGTGGTGGCGAACCAGAGAACTACGAAATCATCAACGAGACCACACTCCGCCCCATCATCAACGTCCTACCAACCTACGAGAGTTGTGTTACCGAAATTACTCGCCTTGTCAACAACCTTTCTCTCATTCCTCAACTCCGACGTGAGAGCTATGACTATGTCTGCAAACACCATGATTATATCAAGGTTGCACGACAATATGAAGAGTGTTATCAAGGCTTACTGGGCAATTAGGCTTATTGGACCAATTAGGCTAATAATAACAAAAAGGTGAAGCTTACAGCTTCACCTTTTTCTTTTTCCCATGACTCTCGTTACTCATGCGGTCAAGTGCCGTAACGACATAGACGTATTTTCTACTCCCATCTTGATAATTCAGACGCAGCTTATTATCAGACAACAAACCCACAATCTTTGACGGGTCATTGAGATTGACGGGTTCGTCCGCACGGAAGCAATAAACCACATATCGGTGGGCTGCATCTTGCCAATCCTTTCCCTTCGGAGCTTTCCACGTCAGATAATAGCCCTCACTGGTCCACTTTGCCTTTACCTTCTTTGGTTTGGATGGTGCCTCATCGTCAATGAATGGCATCAAGGGCTGCAAAGCTGGATGACGCCAGTAATGTGTGCGAAGGAGTGTACCGTAATTACCGGGATTGTCAACAGCCGACTTAGCATACCACAACACCGTTCCATTCACGTTCTGTGCCTGCTCATGCAGACGACGTTTGGCAGGAAGCTGATGAGCATTAGCATTCTGTGGGTCAGCATACTTCACCGTACGAAGCACATCCTCACCTATATATAACGGACGATTACCGGCATGGCGATTCCACCAACCAATGAGTTCCTTATAGTCGGCTGCCTTATTGCCTATCTCCCAATAAATCTGTGGCACACAATAGTCTACCCAACCATTGTTCACCCACTTCAACACATCTGCATAGAGGTCGTCATAATTCTGCAAACCATTCGTACGACTTCCATTCTGTGGGTCGCTCTTCTGGTTGCGATAGATGCCGAAAGGCGACACACCAAACTTCACCCATGGCTTACGATGATGTATCGACTCGCCCAACTGCTTGATGAACAAGTCTACATTGTCACGCCGCCAGTCATTGATATTCGTAAATCCTCGCTTGTCACGCTGATAGTTGGCTTGGTCTGGAATAGTCTGTCCTGCCGCAGGATAAGGATAGAAGTAGTCGTCAATATGCAACCCGTCTACATCGTATCGACTCACAATATCATCGACCACCGCACAGATATAATCACGATTCTCTGGCAATGCTGGGTTGAGAATGTAAAGTCCATCGTATGCAAAGACACTGTTTGGACGAGTCATAGCGATGTGATTATAAGCCAACTCCGTCGTGTTCTTTGTCTTTGCACGATAAGGATTAATCCATGCATGCAGTTCCATACCTCGATTATGACACTCGGTAATCATCCACTGCAATGGGTCCCAATAAGGCGAAGGAGCTGTACCCTGACGACCCGTGAGGAACTTGCTCCATGGCTCATACTTACTTGGATATAAGGCGTCACACTCGGCACGCACCTGAAAGATTATGGCATTGACTCCATCCTTCTGGAGTTCGTCCAACTGATAACGTAACGTGCGCTGCATCTCCTGCGTACCAATACCCTGAAACTGTCCGTTCACACACTGTATCCACGCACCACGAAACTCTCGCTTCTTTGCCTGACTCTGACCATACACGGCACTGCCTGCCACCATGAATAACACTGTGGCAAACATTAATCTCAATAGAGAATGAATCTGTCTCATTATTTTAATTTAGTTATATACGAATATGAAGCCACTCCCCCTTACCCCTCCCCCAACCAACGGTCACTGACCGAAGGGAAGTAAAGGGAGGGGAGTGAAATGCGTGATACCCCTTGTGGTTCGGAAGGTTTTATGTGTAAAACTCCTATCAATTAAGGAAGCTTTTATGAGCGATTCCCCTATCAGTTCGGGAACTTTTATACGTAATTCCGCCCCTCTCTCAGTAAGAGAAACCCTTTCTGTGAATCCCCAAGCAAACCGTTTCCAGCACTCCCCCTCTCCCTTCGGAGAGGGGTGGGGGGTGAGGTTTTTATCTCCTCCTTGCCATTTTCCTAAACATCTGTCGATGAAAACGTCTTTCTGCCTCCAAGATCTGCAACAGTTTTGTGGCTGAAATCGTCTTCAACATCTTCTTATGGTAATGCTCTTCTATTTGTTTTTAGTTTTTATCTCGTATGCGTCTGCCTGCTCTATCCTTTTTATATGCCTCACCCTCCGTCGTGGGCTTAGAACTATGGATAGCTCGCAGTTTGTCAAAGAACACACGCTGCTTAGTCTTCATCTCGTCATAGACAGGAAAGAAACGGGCTGCCTCCTGAGAAGTCAGAGTTGCCTCCTTAATAATAAAGTCATGTGCCTCTGCCTTTATCTTATTAAAATCTAACCTACCCTGTGCATACGACAAGCACGCACTGATGAGAACACCGAACAATAAGACTACTCTCCTAAGTTTCATACTCCTTTTTCTTTATTACTTATTCACTCGCCAATGAGGCATACATGTCTGACTCGTCTATCATGAAATAGTCTGCTGCCTGATCAAAAGCATCGCCTGAGGACTCCGACAATACGTAGCTGTCCTGCACGCCTCTACCACCTAACATGCTGCGAACACCCTGCACACCCTCTAACGAATGATAAGCAAGGAAGCCCACAACCACAATACCTACCGTCACCGCTGCTGCTGCCATCGGACGAAGATAAGACCGAAGCCCACGTTTGAATGCGCTCCTACCCTCCCGCTCCTGCTCGGCTACTGCCGACAGCTCCGACATCACACGCGAAGATAACCCTGAGAAATAACCCTCTGGAACACTAAACGGACGTTGCCGACCGTACTCCTCTTCTAAATCATTGGTTGCTTTCATAACCTTCGTTTTCATTGACACTTCTTAGACCTTCTGACGAACAAATGGTTTAATCCACATAACAAAATATTATTCAAAACGTTTCAAATAATCTCTTATCTTCTGCACTGCTACATGATAAGAAGCTTTCAGACCGCCCTCACTCGTACCCAACACCTCACTTATCTCTGAATATTTCATCGAGTCATAATAACGAAGTGTGAACACCGTACGCTGAACATCGGGCAAACTCGCTATCGCCTCCTGCAACAACGCCTGACCCTTATCGCCATCGAAATAATCGTCTGCCAACAAACTGTTTGCTACCGAAAAATCGACATCTGAACTGAATAATCTTTCTGACTTTTGACGACGAAGAAAGTCCAACGACTCATTGATAGCTATACGATATAACCACGTCGACAACTTTGCCTTTCCTTCAAACTGAGGAAGACTCTTCCATGCTTTCAGAAACGTGTTCTGCAACACGTCATCGGCATCTTCATGACGCAACACGATACTTCTTATCTTCCAATACAGCGAATGACTATATTGGTCTACTATCAACGGAAAAACTTTCTGCCTTCCCTCTGGACTCGCCAACTGACGAATCAACACTGCTTCATCAAGCCATACCACAATCTATCGAGAAAAAGAACTAACCGCTCTACGATGACGAGGCTTAACGGATGGAAATCTTACGAACGACGTTCCCTACCTTTACTATATAACAGCCCTTCGGCAGATTGAGCGTATAATGCTTATCGTTCCCGTCTACCTTTACGCTCATCACACGCACTCCCGTCACGTTATAGATTGCCAACGGCTCTTCCTCTGCACCTACAACATGCAACACATTGCCTAACAACGATACTGATATACTCTGAACGTCCAAGTCTATCAAATCTATCGCCGTACGTGCCTGCAATGACACAATATTACCAGCGGACAACAAAAATATAAAAAGAAATGAAGTAAAGATATTTTTTATCATAGACCTTGCTTTTATGTTAGCTACAAAGATAATAAATTTAAGATTACCACTACTCCTTTTATTGCCTTACTACTCAAATATTTAATAATAATTAATATTCTAACACACATCACCCAACACCCATCACCCATCACCCAAAAGATGCCCTTTTGAAGTCTTAAAGATGCCCTTTTGAAGTCTTATCAAGCACCTTTCCCCGCTAACATTCATTAACACGAATTGCGCCCACAATATTTATATATGATAAACGAACACTGCATGAGAATGACAAACCCAAATGTTAAATAAATCAAATGTTACTCCTATAAATACAAATTATTAAAAAGAATATGATTACATTTGCGAACGAAAATTTGGAGAAATTCCACCTTTCAAGACAAAAACAAACCTAAAAAAAGAAGACTCTAACATTTAAATCAAATAAACAAATTATTAATTACAGATTTATGAAAAAAATCTTTACTTTACTTTCATTGTGTTTAATCGCAATGACCTCATTTGCACAAGAGTGGAAGACTGAACCAGTTAGTGGTCAGCAGTATTACATTGCTGTTGGAACAAAAAAAGTAGGTTTCATCACCGCTAATGAGGATGGTGGCAAACTGACAGCTAAAACTGCTACTGAAGCAGACAAGGCAAAACAGCTTTGGACCTGTACAAAAGGTGAAAATGACATTTGGACCTTTACTATCACTGTTGATGGTGAAACATGGACAATGTATACAAATGCAGAAGAGCGTCTTGCTGCAGGAAAGGATGCTGGCGAAAACTTCAAGGCTTATACTCTCCTTAATAACAATGACGATCCAAGCAATGCATACGCTTCTATCAAAATGAAAGATGGCGAGGGTAATAATTATGTAAACATTTATGGTGGTCAGAATTTAGGAGCAAACTATGGTCCTTGGGCTTCTAACGATGATGGTTCAAAGGTTTATTTTGCAGACCCAAGCGAGGTTGTAATCCCAACATGGAACTTTGCTTTCAAAACATTCGTGGCAGGCGATAACGGCACTCGTTATTTCATTCAATTCAACAACCTTGCAAAGGATCCTAAGGACAATGGTCCTGCTAAGTTAGATGGTCTTACCACTGATCATTTGGTTCTCGGTGTTGACAAAGATACTATTATCGCAGATGCAGTCTACGAATCTGATACAAACTTCAAGCAAAAGGTTTGGAACGTCAAGAAATTCGATGCAGAAAATAATCAAATTACGCTCGTGAACGAAGCTGGTCAATACATTCAGTACAAAGACTTTGATGAGCCATTAGGCAAAGGAAACAAAGTCTTCACCAAGCCAGAGGGTGAGAATACAGAATGGGTACGTACACACCAAAGCGGTGGCGGTGACATGAAGGGTGGTTTCATGGCAACCACAGAGGAGCAAGTTCTTTACATCTTCCCAAGTAATATCGGCGGTGAACTCTACTCTATTGGTGATAGCAATGATAAAGAATCACAGAACTTCCTTAACGCATGGGGCGATGTAGCATGGCACCACTTCATGGGTAAGTGGAAGGTTAACGACAAGAACAATGCTCTTAAGTTTGTCCCTATCAATGAAGTCTTAGATGAGACTACAATTGCAAAGTTAGACGCTCAGTACGCAACTGGCATCTCTAACGTGAAGGTTCAGGAGAAGCAGGCTAACGGTTATGTTTACACCCTCGATGGTCGCGTAGTAGCTAAGAGCCTCAACGGTCTTGCAAAGGGTCTATACATCGTTAATGGCAAGAAGGTTGTTGTGAAGTAATTCACAATGAATAAAATCAACCATCATCAGCCAACAAACAATAGCCAATACGTGCCTTTGTCTAAGAGCTGATTGAGGTAAGGGGCTGTATCAAAAATAAGAGCACACGACAATGTGAGCTCGCCAGCAGGCTAAGAAAAGAACACACCATCGTGTTTGTCAACACAGCCACTGACACTTTTTTTGATACAACCCCTTTTCATGTGTTAAAAACCAAACCATCTATATTTATCCTAACAAAAACAAATACTATCCTCTACACCTATGAATATCTGTAAGAGCGTCTTTGCTACCTTCCTCTTGTCTGCACTAAGCGTCGGACAAGTTCTTGCACAAGGTTTTCCTCGTGTCAGTACCAATGGCAATGAGTCTTGGTATTACGTTAAGTATCTTAACTCCAATAATGTCTTGGAGGACAAAGGCAACAAAGCGAAATGTCTTACTGCCCTACCACAAGTCCTCAACAACGACCGCCAACTATGGAAAGTAATAGAAGCAGAGGGCTTTGGTAAGAACAAGAAATACAAACTCGTGAGCAAGAGTGGCCGAACACTTTATGTCAACGGCAACAACCCTTCAAGCTCGCGTTTTATGACAGCAACAACGGCAACAGATATTACTTCCTTCCACATCTTCCAAAGCACTAACAACAGCTTTGGCAAGGGTGCATTCGAACTGGCTCCTGACTCAACGCATAGCTACGCCATGAACCAAGTGGGCGACATTAAGGTGGGGCAAGAAGTCGGCTTATGGAACAAAGGCGACCTCAACAATGTTCTTGCCTTTGTTGGCAAAGACGAAATGGACTTCCCTTATTATATGCCTACCATTTCGACAGCCGCTAAGCCTGTCTATTACTACATTCAATTTCAGAACGGCAATTGGCTTTGAGCGCAAAGGGTGAGAAAGCCGTCTGTCAGACAGCCTCTCTACAAAAGGGAAACCCTGACGATATGCTTTGGCGTGTGGCAGAGAATAAAGGAAAATACGCTTTCATTAGTAAAAGCGGTAAGAAACTCTACATCAGTGGTTCGTTTATCAACGCTGCAAAGACTCCCACGACTAACGACACACTCTTCACGATGGTCGAGTCGAAGAATGCCTTAGGAGGCTTCGAGATTGGTAAATCTACCTCTGGTCGCAACTTCTTCAATATGTTCCAAGGCGAAGGCGAAGGCAAGTCTATCAGCTTCTGGGACTTAGGCGACGCAGGCAACGTGGTGCGCTTCATACCTGCCGAAGCCTTAATACCTACCTTAGGTGCAACAGGCTTTCAACCTAACAATAAATACACGCTGTGGTACACAAAACCCGCAACCAACTGGATGACCTCTTGTTTGCCTATCGGCAATGGTCAGTTTGGTGCAACCTTGATGGGCGATGTTGCCATTGACGACATACAATTCAACGAGAAGACACTCTGGAGCGGTAAGCTCGGCGGTCTGACAAGTACTGCTGCCTACGGCTACTACCTGAACTTTGGTAACCTTTACATTCGTAGCCTCAACCTGACAAAGGTGGCTGACTACGTGCGTTACCTCGACATCAACGATGCCGTTGCTGGTGTGAAATACACGATGGACGGTGTGGAATACCACCGAAGCTACTTCGCAAGCAACCCTGACAACTGTCTGGTCATCCGCTACACGGCTTCACTGAATGGCAAGATCAACACGACACTGACGTTGAAGGACCAGAACGGACGCAACGTGCGCTATACAATTGACAACAACCGACAAGCTACCATCACCTTCGATGGACAGATTGCTCGACAGAACGATAATGGTGCTACAAGTCCTGAAAGCTACTATTGCGCTGCACGAATTGTCACCAATGGCGGTACAATCACAAAGAATGCAAAGGGAAACATTGATGTAAAGGGTGCGAATAGCATGACAGTCTATCTTAGCGGTCTTACTGACTACGACCCTGACGCAGCGGAGTACATCTCGGGTTCTGACCGCCTTGCCGAACGTGCAACAGCTATTGTTAACAACGCACAGAACAAGGGTTATGATGCCTTGTTTGCAGCCCACAAGACCGACTATCAGTCGCTTTTCAATCGTTGTCAGCTCACGCTCGGTGAGGTGAAGAACAATATCCCAACGCCTCAACTCATCAGCAACTATCGTAACAACCAGCACGACAACCTCTTCTTAGAGGAACTCTACTTTAATTATGGTCGTTACCTGCTCATCAGTTCGAGCCGTGGTGTGTCGCTACCTGCCAACTTACAAGGCATCTGGAACAATAACAACACACCTGCTTGGCACGCTGACATACACGCTAACATCAACGTTCAGATGAACTACTGGCCGGCTGAACCTACCAACCTGTCAGAACTCCACCGTCCTTTCCTCGACTATATCTATCGTGAGGCATGCGTCAAACCCTACATGGCGACGCTTTGCAAAGGACATGGGACATGTGAATGCGGGATGGACTCTACCAACAGAGAATAACATCTACGGCTCTGGTACAACCTTCGCCAACACCTATACCGTTGCCAATGCGTGGTACTGCCAGCATCTTTGGCAACACTATACCCACGATGGATAAGGACTTCCTACGCACAAAGGCGTTCCCTGCCATGAAGTCGGCTGTCGACTATTGGTTTAAGAAGTTAGTGAAGGCTACCGACGGCACCTACGAATGTCCTAACGAGTGGTCGCCTGAACACGGTCCAACGGAGAATGCGACGGCGCATAGCCAGCAGTTGGTATGGGACTTATTCAACAATACTCGCAAGGCTATCAGGGTGCTCGGTGAGGACGTTGTGTCTAAAACCTTCCGCGACTCTCTGACAACCTACCTTGCTAAGCTCGATGATGGTTGTCATACAGAGGTTAATCCCGCTGACGGTAAGACTTATCTTCGTGAGTGGAAATACACCTCTCAGTTTAATAACCCAAGCAAGATTGGTGTCAACGAGTATAAGGCACACCGCCATATCTCCCACCTCATGGGACTTTATCCATGTACTCAAATCAGCGAAGATGCCAACAACACGATCTTTCAAGCCGCTTGCGAGTCACTCATAGCACGTGGCGATGGTCATGGAACAGGCTGGTCGCTCGGCCATAAGATTAACCTTAACGCACGAGCTTGTGAGGGACTGCACTGCCATAACCTTATCAAACGTGCCTTACAACAGACATGGGACACTGGAACAAACGAGGCTGCGGGTGGCATCTATGAGAACCTCTGGGACGCTCACGCTCCTTACCAGATTGATGGTAACTTCGGTTACACTGCGGGTGTTGCCGAAATGCTACTGCAAAGTCATAACGACAAACTCGTTATCCTCCCTGCCTTACCAACGACTTTCTGGCTGAAAGGCTCCGTCAAGGGTCTTAAAGCTGTGGGCAACTTCACCGTTGACATCGCTTGGGAGAATGCAAAAGCAACGAAGATTAAGATTGTTTCGAACATGGGTACAACCTGTGTGATGAAATATACTGGTATTGCAAAAGACTTCAAACTCGCTACTGCTGACGGCAAGACTGTCGAGATAAAGCGTATTAACAACGACGAAATCAGCTTCCCTACTGTGAAAGGAGGCGAATATGTGCTTACTTCGACAACATCGAATAGCATTGCTGCCGTAAAGAACAAGCAGAATGCAAAGATTGACACTATATCTTACTACAGCCTCAACGGCACAAAGACGAACGACAACCCACAACGGGGCGTATACATCAAGCAGTTGAGATATAGCAACGGCACAACAAGTACAACAAAAGTATTCAACTAACAAGAATATACTTACAAACCCACACCTCACAAAAGTATTGAGGTGTGGGTTCAACTAAAACATCTATTTATCTTTCAGTGATATGAAAACAATCAAAAACTACGGTCTTCTCTCATTGCTTATGACCCTCCTACCGACTGCGTTATGGGCTGGTAGCTGGGGAGATAAGCCCGAGAATGGCAAGACCTACATCATCTCAGTAGGACAAGACAGTAAGAATGTGCTTACTCCCTACAAGTTTACTTGGCAAAGAGAGACAGGACTTGCGTTCCAATCTTATACCGATGGGAACGATGCACAGAAGTGGAAATTTATTGCTGTACAAGGAAAAGAGAATTGTTATCAGCTTGTCAATGCCGATGGCGAACTTGCCTTAGACATGGCACTCAACAATCCTAACCTGCATTCTGGCTTCCCCTGCATGTGGAGTCAGAATATTGGCAATCCTAATCAGCAGATTTATGTCACGAAGAAAGGCAATGGCTATCAGTTAAGTGCTGTTTCTGCCAAAAATCATAAGACTTACTACCTATCAACGGGCCACCTTGGCAACCTTTCACCAGCCTATTGTGGTTATGAAGACGATGAGAACTTTGCTGTCACTGCCTTGTTTAAGGAAGTGCCTGCGGTCGCTGTGAAAGCCTCTCCCGACTGGGAGAACGCAATGGTCTTCGAGCGCAATAAGGAGCGTGCCCACGCCACCTATATGCCTTATTCTTCTACAAAAGCGATGAAGGCGGATGGTCAGCGTTACGACAAACCATGGTTGGAACCAACGGGCGCAAACTATCTTAGCCTCAATGGTACATGGCGACTGCGCTGGAACCAAGGTCCTAAACCTGTCTTACTCAGCAAAGATGAGTTCTGGGGCGATGGTGTTAGCACCGTGGGCGAAGCATGGAACGACATTCTTGTGCCTTCTTGTTTGGAGATGAATGGCTATGGCGAACCTATGTACGTGAATGTTGATTATCCATTTGAGGACCATCAACCTCACGTTCGTATGAAAGGTGATTTGAAGAACTCTGTGGGTTCTTATCGCCGCGACTTCAGCCTGCCTGAGGGTTGGGAGACTAAGCGTGTCTTCCTCCACTTCGATGGTATCTACTCGGCTGCCTACGTTTATGTGAACGGCAACGAGGTGGGTTATACACACAAGGAGCTAACAACGTGAGCGAGTTTGACATAACAAAATACGTACGCACGGGCAAGAACAACGTTGCTGTTCAGGTTATCCGCTGGTCGGATGGCTCTTATCTTGAAGGTCAGGACATGTGGCACATGAGTGGTATTCATCGTGACGTCTACCTCGTGGCTACACCAAAGACTTACTTATCCGACCATTACATCAAGTCTACGGTCACTCCGGGAGCTACAACCGTTGCTACGGGTAGTGCCGCTACATCAGTAGAACTCACCGTCTGCAACCGTGATAAGTCGGCGACAAAGAAGACCGTCACCGTTGCACTCTTCGACCCATCGGGCAAAGAAGTAAAGAAGTTATCAGCCGACTTCCTCTTTGCGGCTGGCGACAGCTTGAAGACGCAAACCTTGGACTTCGGCACACTCTCTGGCGTGAAACTATGGTCAGCTGAGACTCCTACCCTCTATACCTTCACCTTCAGTCAGTCGCAAGACGGCAAGGAAGAGGAGGCTTTCTCTACAAAGTATGGCTTCAGAAAGATTGACCTCTCAAAGGGTTATCTCGAGGTGAACGGCCGTCGCACCTATCTCAAAGGTGCTAACACACAAGACACCGACCCACTGCACGGACGTAGTATAACCACTGATCTCATGCTTCGTGACATCACCATGATGAAACAGGCGAATATGAACACCGTTCGTACCAGTCACTATCCACGTCAAGCGAAGATGATGGCAATGTTCGATCACTTCGGTCTCTTCGTTGTTGACGAGGCAGACATGGAGCTTCACCGCAACTGGGAAGGCTCAAAGACAATTATCAACAACAAAGACTGGACAGGTGCTATCGTTGACCGCAACGTGCGCAATACGCTCCGCGACCGCAACCATCCGAGTGTGGTGTTCTGGAGTCTTGGTAACGAGAGTGGCTCTGGTCTGAACATCATGGCAGCCTTCAAGGCTGTGAAAGAACTCGACAACCGATACATCCACTATGAAGGCTCTACTCGTGACTTTGCTGAAGGCACCGAGCTACACTCTGTGATGTATCCTGCAATGGACCACAACCGCGGCGGAACGACGGGTCCTGTTGCTTCTGACGTGAACCGACCAAGCACTGGCAAACCTTACTTCATGTGTGAGTATGCCCATGCCATGGGTAATGCCGTCGGCAACTTGCGTGAATATTGGGACGCTATGGAAGGTTCGCAGATGGGTGTTGGTGGTTGTATCTGGGACTGGGTTGACCAGAGTGTGTACTCTTACGATGCCATCAAGAATAACCAATTGACACAGAATGGCTTCCCTGCCTACATCACTGGCTTCGACCGCCCGGGTCCTCATCAATACAACTTCGTCAACAATGGTTTGATCAATGCCGACCGCACTTGGAGTGCCGAACTCGACGAGGTGAAGCGTGTTTATCAGTGGGTGGGCTTCGACCTGAACAAAGACAGCCGTCAGGTGAAACTGACCAACAAATATCTTGATCGCAACCTCAACCAGTTCTATCTCAAGTGGACCCTCCTTGCTGATGGTAAACCAGTACAGAACGGAACATTTAATAAGCTCAACTGCGCTGCTGGGGCTACACAGACGGTCGACTTGAAGTACAATACGGCTGCTCATGCTGGTAAGGAACTCTTCCTCAACATCGGACTTTATACCAACGAGGCTACCCTCTGGTGCAATCGTGACTACCCTGTGGCTCAGTTCCAACAGCAGTTGGCTACTGCCACAACAAGCCTCGCTGCCGTGGACAACACTAAGGCTGAGAAGCTGACAGCAACAAAGAATGCTGACGGTGGCTACACCTACGCTAACAGCAAGCAGCGAGTGACCTTCGACAAGCAGGGCAACATCACCCTTTGGGCATACGATGGTAAGAAACTCTTTGTAGAGAATGAGGGTCCACGTTTTGAACGCTATCGCTGGATAGAGAACGATGGTCCGATGGAGGCTTACGGCGATAGTCCTACCGACAATGGCGTAAACTCACAGACTGCCAACTTCCAACTCGCTGCCGATGGTAAGACGGCTACGGTCAACGTAACCATGATTGGCAAGCACGGCAAGGCTTCATACAAATACACCGTCAATGCTAACGGAGCCATCGACCTCAACAGCTCTTACGAGGCACAGGGTGACGGTGCAAGACGATTAGGCTTTGTGGTGAGCCTACCAACCGAACTCACCAAGCTGCGCTACTATGCACGTGGTCCGTTGGCTAACTATGTCGACCGCCTCGATGGTGCCGACTTTGGTGTCTACGAGTCGTCTCTCAAGGATATGTACGAGCCTTTCGCACACCCACAGAGCAACGGCAACCGCCTCGGACTACGTTGGCTGACCCTCACCAACAACGAGGGCAACGGCGTGAAGGTTGAGACAGCTGGCGATGTAGCCTTCTCTATGAGCCCTTGGACCGAAAGACAGTTGCGCGAGACACGTCATGAATGGCAGTTGCCTGCATCTAACGTCACCGTTGCTCACTTCGATGCTGTCCAGAAAGGTGTGGGTAATGGTTCGTGTGGACCGGGACCTCTGGCAAAATATTCTATCGAAAAAGGTAAAACCTACTCAAACACCGTACGCTTCATCCCTTTTTCAGACGCGGCAGATGATACCGCAAACGGAATCTCTGCCGTCAACTTCTCATCAATGACAAACCAACAAGTCTACGACCTCTCTGGTCGTAGACTCCCTGAAGCACCATCAAAAGGGCTATACATTCAGGGTGGTAAAGTGCATGCTAACTAACATGAATCTATGTGTCAAGTAAGAAATACTTGATGCCTCAACATCGACGCACGACGTATTCCTCCGTAACAAGTCTTACTAACGGATGTCTACATCGTGCGTCTTTGACTTTCTAACGCCTACTCATCGCCCTCTGTTCTGGCGACATGGCAATAATCCTCCTCCTTGTCCGTTATAACCCCAGTCGGACGGAAGAGCCTAAACGGACGTATGACATAACAATCAATTAAAAATATCATTATTATGAAACAAAAAACTAACTTTCTCTTTCCCTTAGCCATCATTGGCTTATTCTTCTTCTCTATTGGCTTTGCCTTAGGTATCAACTCCTACCTAATGCCTGTCTTAGAGAAGTCTATGCACATCTCTGGTGCGGCTTCAAGCCTCTTGCTTGCAGCGACCTTCGTGCCCTTCCTCTTGTTCGGCATCCCTGCCACACATTGTATCAAAGCCATCGGCTATAAGCGCACCATGGCTCTGTCGTTCGTCATCTTTGCCGTTGCCTTCGGACTATTCATCCTCGCTGCAAAGCAGAACTCTCTCACGTGGTTCCTCATTGCGAGCTTCGTCAGTGGTGCTGCCAACGCGGTATTGCAGGCTTCGGTCAATCCCTACGTGACCATTCTCGGTCCGATGGACTCTGCCGCACGACGCATCTCTTGCATGGGCATCAGCAACAAATTAGCTTGGCCCGTAACAACGCTCTTCATTAGTTTAGTCATTGGTAAGGGCATTGGCGAAGTAGAACTCACCGACCTTTACCTACCTTTCACCATCATCATTGGCATCTTCCTACTCTTAGGTCTTATTGCCTTACTGGCTCCACTACCCGACGTCAAGGCTGAGGGCGAAGAAGAGAGTGGCGAAGACATCGCAAACAACTCTTACGCTGACCAAAAGACGAGCATCCTGCAATTCCCTCACCTACTCTTAGGCTGTCTGGCTCTCTTTCTCTACGTGGGCGTTGAGACTATCTCGCTTGCTACGGCAACGAGGTTATGCACAGTCATTAGGCTTAGAAGGCGACAACTACGGCTTTATTCCTTCTGTGGGAATGATTGTGGGCTACATCTGTGGCGTTATCTTCATCCCTCGCTATCTCTCCCAAGCGGCTGCAATGCGCATCTGTGCCATCGTTGCTCTCGTGGGTAGTGTGGCTGTGGCAGTAGTCGCCCAATCCTGTCATCTCTGTCTATTGCATCTTCCTGATGGCCTTAGGTTGTTCACTGATGTGGCCTGCACTGTGGCCTTTGGCAATGGCAGACCTTGGTAAGTTCACGAAGTCGGGAGCTTCATTGCTGACTATGGCTATCGCTGGTGGTGCTGTCATGCCTTGGTTGCGTGGTCTACTGCAAGACGCTACCTCCTACCAGACCTCTTACTGGGTGAGCGTCCCTTGCTTCCTCTTCATCCTCTACTACGGACTTGCAGGCTACAAGATTAGAAGAAAGTAATCACTAACAGACCGATTTTGTTTCACACAAAGTCGGTCGCTACCCCTCTACCGATTTAAGATCATCGTTCGATAATCTTTGACAACTCCTCCTCAACCTCTTCAATACTTGGGAGCGTTGAGCGAAGATTATCAGGAATAGCCCTTGAGAGTTGGTAGTCGCTCACACCGATGGGCTGGTCGTAGCCAGAGAGAGCATATTGCGCCACCACCTTATCACCACCATTACAGAGGAGCAAGCCGATGGTCTTATTGTCGTGTTCGCCACGTAACGTATCATCTACTACATTGATGTAGAAGTTGAGTTGCCCCATATATTCGGGTTTGAAAGGGGTGGCTTTAAGTTCGATAACCACGTATGCGTGCAGTTGGATATTGTAGAGAATGAGGTCGGCATAGAAATCTTGCTCACCAACTTCAAAATGTTTCTGTTGCGCTACGAAAGCAAAACCACTACCCATCTCGAGCAGATACTTTGTGATGTGTTGTACGAGTTGTCGCTCGATGTCTTGCTCATTCATCGCTTCCGTTTGCCCCATCATATCAAAGATATAGGGGTCCTTCATCAGATAGTTGGCGAGGTCGCTTTGTGGATTGGGGAGACGCACGGCAAAGTTATTCACCTTCTTAGCCTCAATCTGACGAGCAAAGAGATTGGTCTCAATCTGCATTTGCAGAACATTACTACTCCAACCATTGGCAACCGCCTGCGTTATGTACCAATATCGTTCACCTATGGGAAGTTTGCTATTCATTAGAATCACGTGACTTGCCCAGTTGGTACGAACGATGGCTGACTGCTTGAAGATATCCTCTATCTGACTAATGTCGCTGTGATAGATAGTAGACAAAGTTTCTGATACTTCGCACAATTGTGCAACAGGTTGTTGCACAATTATATCTCTTTGATTTTCTGCAAATTGAATTAGTGCAAGAGGTTCTTGCACAATTTGATTGAGTTTGTTTGTTAGTTGCAATACATTATCAACCGAGGGACTATTAAGTAACTCTTCAACCTTACCCATTTCTATAAGTATTTCCAGCGGATAAGCACTGGCGAACTGACACATATAGAAGATGTTTCTGCGAGAATACCCCTTCTTGTCAGGATATTGTGAGCGTATCGCCTTGGATAGATTGTCAATGACTTTGCTTCCCCAACCTTCTTTCTTCTGGAGGTAGAGAATGAAATGTCCCACCTTCCAATAATGGAAGAGCATATCAGCATTAGCCGAAGCAATCACACGCACTTGCGTCTGCTCTAAATCAGAGCCAATAGCACGCACTATGGGCGAGAAATCCTGTTTATCGGTGTTCCTTATATCGTTGCTCATTGTGAAATCTATTATAACTGATTAAACTTACTCATCGCATTCACCCTGATGTCGTCGGCAATGTCCATGTAGGGCTTCATTACTTTGTTGTCACTATGTTCCGCCCATTTCATTACCACCTGCGGAGGAATACCCTATGCAAGGGCATTACAAATAAAAAGTGCGACCTCTTGGTGCAAAGATACTAATTTTGTTATGTAATTGCAAGCATCTACATAACAGAATATGCATCCTAAACGTGAAAGATGATTACCACCCGTCACGCTTGTTTTACACAAAGTCGGTCGCTACCGTGCCAGCAAAATGGGTGCGTACTGGAAGGCAGAACGTTCTGAACCTGATAAGTTTATACAATCGTTTATTGGGGAAGCAAGCTAGATTTTTTTCTTGAAGACCAATCACCCCAAGGCATCTTTCGTTTTTTGGGGTAACAAATATAAAGATGTCTTTGAGCTCTAGTAATTGCAACATATAGGTTGTTTTTCTCTTGTTGCATTTCAACGCTATTGTTCCCTTTTTTAATAGCACGATAATCGGGAAATGTACCTTCATCCATACCCACAAGGAATACTATTACAGCTTGTTGACCTTTCATCGTGTGGACTGTGCTCAATGTAACTCCTTCTACATCCATAGAAGCTACTGAGGTTTGTCCCAACGACATTGTATTACGAAAAGCAGACAAAGAATAGTTTGTTACACTCTTAGCATAAGAGCACCAATGATGTTTTAATAACTCAAATTCATCAAAAACAGCCAAAGCCTCATCTGTTGATTTAAATTCCGAAGCATTAAAGGTTTTTAAGGTATTCAATACAGATTTGATAGTTTGATACATATTACTACCATCTTCCTTCAATAGTGAGGCTTGCTGCACAACATCTTTTAAGAATGCATCACTAATATTTTCTACGACTTGTTCTAATGATTTGCAATGGCTCACGCCTACTATAGACTGTAACATATCAAGATGCAGTCTATCATAGGGATTGGTCCGTACTACCATAGCCAAATCAAAAGCTTTAGCAGCAGTGGATGCAAATTCCAGACCAGCTCCCGTAGTTTTATAATGATACGGCAAGTTACTACTCTTTAATTGCTCTTCAATCTTTCCAAGAACAAATTTATTCCTAGCAAGTACTGCAATGTCAGAATAACTTAATTTCCCGTCATAACCTTCTATTTCAGTATCAACCAATGATTTTATACTACTTACTACTTCTTGCGCTTCCTCACATGGTGTATCATAAGCGTATTCCTTACAAACTCCTGCATAAGGTAAGGTTACGTCTAATGTATCATCATACACTACCTTTTGTGCATAGTCTAGAATCGCTTTAGCACTTCGATAGTTCTCATTTAGGTTATATACGGTCGGATTGTAGTCATTCACAAACCAATCATCCATATATTTGCTGCTTGAACCATTAAAGGCGTATATGGATTGTTTGGTGTCGCCAACCAGCATTACGTTCTTATGATCGCTACCAGTAATTGCACGAAGAACCATATATTGAGCCTTGTTTAAATCCTGAGCCTCATCCACACAAATGTATGTAAAACTTCTTCGATATAAGTCTGCGATTCTTGGGTTATGTATCAATAATTGGTAAGCATTAAGCAACAAATCATCAAATCAATTGCGTTTAGCGAATCCATCTGCTCCCTATAACTTAAATATAGATTACGCATCTGCTCATCTTTAATAACCTTAGACAGTTCGTCATCTAAAATCACAGACCGTTTTATAAGGCTGATATTATCCAATGCCCGATAAAGAGTTTCCCTACGTTCTTTATCATTCAGTCCCCTATACCACTGGCTTAAAGATGGAGTCTCAGTAATTGTTTCTTCCAAGATTTTCTTCCTATCGTCATCTGCAAAGATTTGTGGCATTGTTACAAACCTAGTGGCAGCAATATGGCTTTCAATGATTGATTCGCATAGACCATGGAAAGTAGCAACAAAAACGTGCTCCAATAGATTTTCATCAACTTCAGCAAGTCTTGTTCTAATCTCTTCACAGGCTTTGTTGGTAAATGTAATTGCCAATACCTTACGCTTAGTCATACCAGCCAACATTTTTATACGTTCCACAAGTACTCTTGTCTTACCACTACCAGCACTTGCACGTACTAAAACTGCACCATCTGTCAATGATGCAATTTCTTGTTGTTTGGGAGATAACTTTATCTTACACATGACATATATCCTTTTTTATTCCATCAAATAGTTTAACTACTAATGGTGGTAATGATTTTTCGCTTTCAATTATACAATTTGCCAATACCGGACCTAACTGAGCTTTATTTTTCTCCATTATGTCATCCAAAGCTGTTAATCTACCATCTTCACCATCATATATTCGTTCAATATCTACAAATATATGTTGATTACAGCTTTTACATATATTGGGAGTTTGTTCCCTCCCTTTAGGCTTATGATTGAATTTCCTGATAAATTCATCAATATAGCCTTCTCCTTTCAACTGTTCTATAGCCTTTTCTATTTCATCTTTATACCCATCATCAAGGAGCATTCCTTCGAAATCTTTTTCAGAGGAAATGATGAATATATTATTCTGTTCCTCCAGTTTCTTATCTTCATTGTAAGTCCTCTTCAAAAGTTTTTTAAGACCTTTCTGAGTATCTTTTTCTCCATCGGAGAAAATATACCAAGGTATCTGAAACGCTTCAGCAAGGGCTATAAATGGATAATAATTACCACATCCCTTTGCATCGATAAACGACAGGCCGGACTCAACTGGAGTCAATCCCCAATGTTGTTGACAGAAAATTGGTAAAGCTTGTACTTCTGTTTCTCCTTCGCCCAGCACAATTGCTTTGGCAAACAACAGCTCGCCATTGCTAGTCAATACAGCTTGCCTGATTTTTCTTTGTTCCTCTGAAGTTAGTTCTGTAACGGGTAAACTTCCACAAACTGTATTCTCAGCGGCTTTATACATACCTCTCAACTCTGATAATTCCGCACATGCAGCCACATACGGAGAGTGCGTTGAGATTATTTTAATGCCCGGCATTTCGCACATCTGTTTATACAGTTGCTTCTGTGCATTCGGATGCAAATGTGCTTCAGGTTCTTCTATAGCTATAATCGGCAAAAAAGCCTCGTCTTCTGGATTCTTGCTGTCGCACATTTGCTTTACAAAAGCCCGAAACGACAACATAGAAGACCAACTTCTAGTACCCATACCATGATAGTCCATTGGAAAACTACTATCCTCCGTTCCATAATGGATAGTCAAGCTCTTGTTCAAATCTCGCAATTTCTTAGCAAAAGGTGACACATAGACTTTGCCCGAAGAGTCCATTGTAGCGTCAATCCCTTTTAGTGATTCCTGAATATTTTTAAGCACATCACTCTTTTCTATGGCTTCTGCATTTAAAGAACTTATTTTTTTTTCTAATTCAGCAACATCTTTCGCATCATAATTACTAACTACATCACCAAGCATTTTGCCTAGATAGGAGGTTCTGGCTTTTAAATCATCCTGAATATCCCGTTTGGCATCCAGATAGTGAAACTGAAAATAATCTCCCTTAACTGTAGATTTTTTACCTTTCAAATTTTGCCAAGCAATGCCTGCTAAGTCCCATTCATTCAGGATTTGCATATCTCTATTAAATGAATTCTGAAGTGTTTGAAAAGTATATTTAACACGCAAAGGCACATAGGCGTATTCTTCAGCGTCCATTTTTATATTATCCGCACCAAATGCAATTTCCCATACATCTGAGAAATTTGCAATACGTTTTCCATCATTATCAATTGCTACTATTTTGGCATCAACAATGATACAATTTGATTTGCCGTTCTTGCCAATATGTAAATCTTCTGTTGAAAGGAACGAGCTGTTTCCAAACAACAGCTGTAGTGCTTTTAAAACAGAGGTTTTCCCGACATTATTCATACCGGTCAGTACCGTAGTTTCTGAAAGGCTCATTTTAAAATCTTTCAATCCACGGAATCCATCTATCCTAATTTCGTCAATCTGTATCTTTTGCATAAGAAGACAATTAAAATTGTTATGTACAAAGGTAATACTTTTATGGCAGAAAAAGCCCGTTTACCAAATAAAATTTTGTACTTCTGCAACCCGTTAAACAAGATAGTGCATGTATGAACCGAATAAAAGAAGTACTGGATGCAAAGGGCATTACAGATAAAAATCCGACCTCTCCGAAGCATGCTATTTTAGGTTGATAGTATCATTGTCATAAACAATACAAAAAGGAATTGCGGGACCGCCCCTCATGGGCAATCCCGCAATTCTTTTTTATCTACGATTTTGTTTGTTCTAAATGCTGTGAGCTACTTCTTTTTCTTCGGATACGTCCAGTCAACACCTTCATCGAAACGACGACGAAGAAGATCCTCATTGAATAAGTCACTTTGTTTCTGACGTGGTGCATTCGGACCAAACTCATCTTGATCTCTTCCACACAACAAACGTACTGGATAACATGCCCAGGCATTATCATAATGTCCACGTTCATAACCCTCTTTATAGAAACGACGGTAACAGAATGTTTTATTACTATATGCATCATCTGTACTACCATAGAACCCCCATCGCGTTCTTGACCAAAAAGTAACATACCAGGTCCAATCCCACGAAGGACCTTTATAAGGATAACCTGCATTATTCAAAATACGATAACAATCGATATTGAATAGCGGATTAGTATGAGACACTGGTCCCCACCATGCATCGTCTACAAGGTCACGAACTGACACGTTAGCATTACCTATCCAGCGACTTTGTACGATCACACGCATACCCTTATGATCAGTTGTCATTTCAGGACCCTCAGCATCCATCATACGCCAACGATAAGCACAACAATATCTATTGCCTGGAAGTAGACGTCCTGTTTTACGTGCTGCCTCAATATTATTACCATTAAAACGGATAGCATACAATTCAAGTTTACTCCTATCCTGCATATAATAAGACAAGAAAGCTGGCTTTTTCTGAGCTCCGAGATCCTCTGCATAAGCCGAATAACTTGTATGACCTGCAACTATCCTATCGCGCTGATCATCCTCAAAAGGATTGTACCGTTCATAAAGAGGTCCTGGAGCTGTTTCTATATTATTCCATCCTAGTACATCATCATAGAGTTTCATACTTTCCAGGCTTTGAACTTTATTAGGAAGTACCAATCCCCATTCCTCACCAGAAGGAACATGATAACCATCTGGTAGATAATCCTTATTCAAAACAAAGCGCATCTTAAAATCACTAGATTTCAATGACCAACCTTTAACATATCCGGGCTTATTCTTGTTTGTATGGTTTGCATTATCAGTATGGAATGTCTTAGGCGCACCTTCCGTATTACTATTCGTAACAGCTAAACGCTCCAAAGGGTTAGCCCATGGATATTTAGGGTCACTGAAACGTGGACGACACACACCAAGTTCTATCGAATAAGCCTTATTCTTCTTATCCGCAGCCTTGAAGTCAATAACCCTGTATTCGCCAGAAGTCATTGGTGGCTCACCAGCCGCATAAAGCCACTCATCAGCATAAGGATATTTAGCGCCCTTTGGCTGCTTACGTCCGAGCATATATCCACCACGCTCAGCGGTTAACATCGTCTGACCAATATATCCATCGTATGGTATAGGCATTCCCCAAACATAGAACTCGTCGTATTGCTTACCCTTACCACGCATTACCTCTGCGTCAAAAGTGTAGCGATATTCATAGAGCGGCTTATCTCCCCACAGCTTTGTCTTAAATTCTTCATAACCAGTCTGGTTATTAACATTATTCATGTGAGGTTGCATATCACCCACATAGTTCCAATAAAAATTCTTAGTGATATCCTTTTCCCACGGACGAATCTCACAATTAACTTTTGCATCATAATCCTCTTTCAAATTATTTCCTTGACGAAACGAACTCTGTGGCATCATCAAGAACCCACCATTGGCTGAGAGCTGCGAACTGGCAAAAGCATAACGACAAGCAGAAAGCGGAACCAAATTCTCATCACGCTTCACACGAAAATGTAGAAGCGTTCCTAATGGGCTGAAAAACAACTTGGCAAATCGATTCTATTTTCATTTTTAACATTAAGTTTTATCCATCCTGTAGTATAAGGAGCTGTTACTTTTATGTAATTCGTTTCCAGTTTATTATGGTCTTTGCTATGATTAGGATCAAAATCTACATAAAAATGATATAACTTTTCTGCAAGTGCTTTATTATCACCTTCCTCCTTTCTAGCTTTATCGAATGCAGCATTATACTCACCTCCTATAATGCAACAGATATACCAATTCTCACCCGGCTTTATGTCCTTCTTGCCATTGAGCCAAAAGATTTTTGTGAGATAAGGCTTTGAAGAATAGTTGAAGGTCAATCCGCCACCTGGTGTTTCAACAACGTCATCCCAAGTAAACTCGCCGGCTGCCATTACAATATTTTCAGGATTTATAGCCTCTTCTCCATTTATCTGTTTATGATTTCCATTATCCTTCACAAGAAAAAATCTTGTCGTAAGATTAGACCCTATCTGTACTGGTCTATAATTATCGTTAAGCGTAACGGCTCGCGTACCAGTCTGTCCATCATCCAAAGAGCGTGTAAGTTTAGGACGCTGTAAACCTCCACTAACTGAAAGATTAACTAATGACGAGTCTAATGCCACATTCTTAACCTCTCTTTTTTTCAAATTCTGCTGATTGCTTATAGAGAAATCATCTCTACATGACGACAAGGCTGTACTGCCCAAAACGATGATGATTGCAAATAGCATCATCATTATCTTTCTATTTCCTATAAATCGTTTCATTACTATTCTTCTTATTTCGTACTATCAGATTTAGCTGACACATTTCTCGACTCTTCCGCGTCCTCCTCAAAATCCCAAGCCTTCTTGGCAAGGGCACCTCCACTAGGCCACCCTCCTATGCTACCATGAATCCCTGCTGAAGGCTCATGTAAGATAACATCCCCTGCCAAAGCGTATAATTGAATACAGGGAGAGACGTAACACTTCTTTTCTTTATTAATCTCCATAATTATATATTTCTTCAAAATCATCAGTCTATAACTTATTAAGAATATTGGCTCTATAACGAATCGTGTGGGTAATCATATAAATTTCAGATAAAAATATTACCTTTGTTTTATGAATAGTACAGAGATATTTACAATGGCTTTAGGCCTGTCAGAACCATGGTATGTATCCAAGGTTGAGTTTATAGAGGCAAACACTCCACCAAAGAACTCCATATTTGGTTGAGCTTTAATCGTGGACATCGTTTTAAGCTTAATGAAAATGAGTACACTGCCTACGATACCATAGATAAGACATGGCGTCATTTGAACTTCTTTGAACATCTTTTGTTATCTTCACGCCAGCGTTCCCCGTATTAAAACAGATGACCACCGAACAATCATGGTAGATGTTCCGTGGGCGCGTAAAAGCAGCGGTTTCACATTGCTTTTCGAAGCCTACTCAATGCTTCTCATAGAGCGTGAAATGCCCGTGAAGAGCGTTTCCCGTACCATTCATGAAACAGCTCCACGTATATGGCGTGTTTTTTTAATCATTGGGTCTGCAAAGCCGTTAAGAAAAATTGACATGTCCAAAGTACGTCACATCGGAGTGGATGAAACCTCTAAACGAAAGGGACACAACTACATAACGCAGTTTGTAGACTTGGATACTCGTAAGACTATTTTTCGTCACTGATGGTAAAGATGCAAGCACTTTCGAGGCATTCAGCAAGGCATTGGTTGCGAGCCATGGAAAGGTGGAGAATATAGAAGCTATCAGTATGGATATGTCTAAATCTTTCATATCAGGTGCCTTAACTCACTTCCCCCAATGCCGGTATCATTTTCGATAAATTCCATATATTTAAGGCTCTCAACGAGGCTGTTGATATGGTACGTAAGGAGGAACACAAAGAAACCAAACTACTTAAAGGACACCGTTTTACGCTGCTATACAACAAGAAGAATCTCTCACCAAAAAAAATGATGGAACTGAATACCCTCCTGATGACCTACCCAACAATTGGAAAGGCTTATAGCTTTAAGGAATCTTTCATCGATATATTCAATGAGTGCGCTAAGGATTCTGTGGAAAAACTTGATTTATGGTGTGAGATGGTAGAACAATCGGCAATCAAGCCTATGCTTAATTTCGTTGCAATGATAAAATCGCACATGTACGGCATCAAGCAGCTATTTGCCATGAGGGATGTCAACAACGGAGTTCTGGAGGGATTGAACTCACAGATACAACTTGCAAAAAGGAGGGCAAGAGGATTCGTAAATACAGAAAACTTTAAGTATATGATCTATTTCATAACATGTGGGCTTGAACTGGATTACCCACACGATTCGTTATAGAGCCAGAATATTCTAACTCTTAAACCCAAAACTCAGTCATTAGTTTACAAATTCCGACTTTTGTGTTGTTTTTATTCTTTTTCTACATAAAAAAATTTAATTAATTTATTGTGGTTAATATATTTACTTTTACCTTGAACATATATTCCATTTCGGCACTATCACATTAGTCCGACACGTCAGACAACATGCCAAGAATATTGACTTTAACAAAACAATCTGCGCAATCGACACAATGCGCAGAACAATATTAAAAAAATTCTAAAATACGGGGGAGATGTTAAAAAGCCAACAAAGCCTTTTTCCTTTCACTTCTTCCATTCCTTGAAGAAGCAAAGCGTGGTTATCAATTGTTTTAATTGCTATGCCTTGCATAAGTTTTTATGAATAGTTTTTTGCTTGAGTGTCATTCTGTTGATAAAAACATTACGACACTTTTAATTTAACGTACTCAGATTATAAAGTGCCTGCAAAGATAACACTTTTTTTCAAATAAACATTCTTTTTGTAAAAACGAACTTTTTCCTACAATTTTTACAAAAAAATAAAATAATTCACACAAGCACCATACAATATGCTCAATAAAAAAATATATGTTTTTGACTCTAATAACCAATTTAGCTCTTAAGAAAGAACCCCCTCAACAATACATGTAGAAACATGCATTGAAGAGGGGGATTATAAACACAATTCTATATATTTAAAAACTACACCTATTTTGACACCACAACAGAGATGCGTCCCTTAGCACCGACCCTGTCCGTAACATTCACATCCGTTCTTCCTTCTTTTAAAGCCTTTATTGTGATTGTAGCATCAGTGACCTTTACCTCTACAACACTTTTGTCTACTGCTTCTGCCTTATATGGATAACGACCCGACTGAATATTTACATTCTCACTTTTGCCTACCGACAATGCTACGTTAGCCTTACTTACCTTAATCGGTTGTAGGTTTCCTGTCGAAACAGTAACCGTCACCTTTCCCGTTTTCATATTCTTGTCGGTCACTACAATCTCTGTCGTACCCAATCCTAAGCCTGTAACTGCAATATAGTTTTCTTTATCATAGACCTTTGCAAGGGCAATCTTGCCATCAGCCACCTGTACTTCGTATGGTGCAGTTCCGTTTTTGATGTGTATATTCTTTGTTACAATTGGTGCCAACGTGATTGAAGTTGGGTCGAGCGTCAGTTGCTTCTGCTTTTCCTCTTCCTCTTTCTTTCGTCTTGCTTCCTCTTCTTGTTTCCTCTTTTCTTCCTCTTCTTGCTTCTTCTTTTCCTCTTCCTGCTTCTTCTTTTCTTCCTCCTGTTTCTTCTTTTCTTCCTCCTGTTTCTTCTTTTCTTCCTCCTGTTTCTTCTTTTTCTTCCTCTTGTTTCTTCTTTTTCTTCCTCTTGTTTCTTCTTCTCTTCTTCCTGTTTCTTCTTTTCTTCCTCTTGTTTCTTCTTTTTCCTCTTCCTGTTTCTTCTTCTCTTCCTCCTGCTTCTTCATCTCCTTACGATCCTTTTGATCATAATCCGACTTGTCGCAAGAATGAAAGGTTACGACACACGCACATAATAAAAGGATTAGCCACTTTGATAAATTTCTTGTTTTCATTGTTATTTGATTTTAATAAGTATCATTACGTGTTTTTCGTTCACTAAAAGAAAAACGTTTGTAAAGGTAATCATTTTCCGCAAATTACGACTGCTTTCTCATAACAAGGCGAGCTTTTTTTGTGTTTTTTGCATTAACCAGTGGCAAGCCGACTCATCCATACATCAAACTTGAAACAATCCTTTCACATAAGACAGAGAGAAAAGAAAAGAACAGATGTCCTTTTCGCTTACTGGAAAAAGACATCTGTTCGATAGTGAAACAAATTTTATTTATAAACAACCGAGTACCTCTTAGCTTATCGACGATCTCTTCGTCGCCAACCAGTCTGAGGCAAAGGCCACTGTGTTCCTGTTCCTCTACCTGTTCCTTCTTCAAAAAGTTGATTACCCTTTGTACCTCTTTCTATACACATTTGTCGGTTGCAGAAAGGATGAATAAAACCTTTTTGGAAGACGTTTTTACGTTGGAATTGACCATCCTTTTCGTTAGAAAAAGCACGCGCAAAATGCCCTGTCCATAGACGTTTTTTTACTTGATAAGTGTTTGCTGCTAACATCGTCATAGAACTATGCTTGTTTTCATACGATGTTCCAGTACTTTCGCCCTGACAAGGCAATTTCACTTGCACATTATATTGTTTCTCATTACCATTCCACCATGCATCGTTGCTAATATCTGATATTTGAAGAGGTGCGTTTCCTATCCAACGGCTGGTTACGATAAGTTGGTTCTCATAAGTCCACAGAGCATGTGGCCAGTTCTTGGTTTCCCATTTATATGCACAACATAGCCTGTCGCCATAGACTGTAGAGCGAAAGAAGCGAATAGCATAGGTGGTTTTACCAATCGTTAGGAAGTGTGGCCAGAAAGCTTTGTGTTGGAGTTCTTCATTTGTTCTTCTGCCAAGTCGCCTCCATTTCCAGGGAGAAGGTCGCGCACAAACATAGCGCCCTCAGAATCTTCAAGATCGGCATAGAGCGTCATCCATTCCTTAAAAAGTTCATTTGCATCCTTAAATGTGTTCTCATGGTCTGGATGATTTCCGACAAAAATATCCCATCCTTGATCTTCCCATCTTCCATACTTGGCAGGGAAAGGGAAGAGAGTAGTCAGTTCCGTTAGCGATGGTGTATGCCAAACATTCTCTTCTGGCATTACCTTCTTATGCAGCATGGCTTCATCCCATGAATACCAGAGACTGCCGTCACTACCTCTAAACTCAAAACGTGTATCTAACCATTTGTCGCTCTCTATCACAGCATCATTATCCCACCAAGTGCGGGGTGCACCCACGTTATGATCGGCTGCACGTGAAAGGAAATTAAGGAAGTTAAAAGCAGGATAGGGTTCAGAATCGTGCACCTTGGCAAGCAGTGTGCGCATTGCACCCTTATCCTTGCTGAAATCATGCTTGCTAATGAATGGTCCTTGTGCATTAGGATTCATTTCTTGTTTGAGGATATATCCTCCTGTCCACGAACCTAACATGGTTTCTGCCCCAGAGATATTGGTAGGCATTCCCCATACGTACCAAACATCGTAGGTGTCGTTGTTCTCTGTGACTTGATAGCCCGACTTGTTTGCATCAAGATGCGCAATGTAGTTCTCATTATTTGAGAAGTTTCTAACCTTTTTGGGGCTGGTGCTTTCCCACCATTCGTCAATGTTTGTTCCTTTAATACTTCCGTCCGCCTTGAAAGGACAGAACACTCCCATAGGATGGAGCGAATTAGATTTTAAGAAATAGTCATGTGTGGGCGACACTTCGTCATCGCGTTTGATTTTTATTTGCAGCAATACACCTGTGATATTAAAGCGGAAGTGCAGACGAGGCGCATTTTGCGTCATGTCGTATTCAACCGCCTTAGCTGGCGAAACGAATGCAAGCGGTTCGCTGTTTGTGGCTAATCGAATATTGCTTCCGTCAGTATCTGGACTGCGGTCTTCAGCCATCTCTGGCTGAAAGTCTATACTATGTCGTGTTTCACCTCCTACGCTTGACGACAACTCTTTTTCTGTACCTCCAACAATGGCACAGAACTTCCAATTATCGCCTGAGATACTTGATGTTGGTTGTCCTTTCAGCCATGTAACAGTGATATTCATTGGACCAGACTGCCCCTGCGGGTCTTCCAGAACGTATGCATCATTGTTGGATGTCCGCCAGGTGTAGTTAAATTTACCAAGCTGACTTGTTTTCTCATTAATCAGATAGCATGTAGCAACAAAGGTTTGATTCTTCTTGGGTTTACCATTTTCGTCGATTTCGAGAGCACGAGTAGCAGCCTTTTGGGTCTGAACTTTGACTTGGCGCATAATATGCTCGGTCTCTTTATCGAAGATGGTTTTGTCCACTGCAATTTTGATTATTGACGTGGGATATTTCTTCTGATTTACAGCATTTACTGTGTTTTTTGATGTGATGGTTTCAAAATTGCCTTCGCAAGCACTGAGCAGAATACACACCGCAATGAGGGCAAGTGTTCCTAAAAATATATTTGATTTTCTAAATTTAAGACGAATTGTTTTCATTTATTCCAGTTATTAATATTCTTATAGGTTCTATCTTTCTACGTCAGCATTTTCTGATATGGATAAATAATGGGTTTCTCATGTTTCGTATTATTCAAAATCTTCTTCGTGAAAATAATTGAGCTTTGAGTCTGTAACCACACCTTTGTTATTAATTCTCCCTAAGGAACCTGTAATAATGGCAGACTCCATTAGCGGCTCCATTAAGAACACAGTACTAATAGGAGCGATGTAAGTTTTTTTCTTAATCGTTTCTTTATTGTTCATGCTTGTTTTATTATGTAATTGTTATGTAATCTTGATAAGATGTAAGTATCTGTAATCTTAGTGATTAATAAATCATCTGATAATACTCTGGTGTTAGGATTTCAATGTTCGCAAACAAATATACCTAACATAAAATATTTGTGCAAAGATAATAACTTTTGTATTTTTACCCCCCTGAATAAGTTAATAATGTGTAAAAAACGTTTCATCGTTAGCTTATGTAGTAACAGGTTTATGAGTAGACGAGTGGACGGGTAGACGGGTGGACGGGTAGACGGGTAGACAAGTTGCTTGTGAAAAAGACAGAGTAACAGAGGGACAGGTAGACGGATTTTGAAAAGATGCTCTTTTGAAGCCCTAAACATGCTCTTTTGAAGCCTTAAAGGTGCTTTATGAGTAGACAAGTAGACAAGTAGACAAGTGAACGGGTAGACGAGTGAACAAGTTGCTTGTAAAGGTACTCACAGATAGCACAGATGAAATCTGTTTATTCTGTATATCTGTGCCATCTGTGAGAAAATGTAGTGAGTGGACAAGTTGCTTGTAAAGGCTCTCACAGATAGCACAGATGAACAGAAGAAACGGAAAGCTGACGCACAGAGACCTAAAGGTCAGGGAATACACAGAACGCTGCTTGTATAAAACAACAAAAAATGTCCCAACCATTCACTATTTTTTACCTGATAAGTGTTTGGCACCTTGTTGTCCTCGTAAGTTACAGAGGTTTTGATGCTACAAGGTTTACTCTTTTCATTGCGAAAATACGATTGAAAAACAAGAATTTTAATTCCAGCAAGCACTAATTTTTAATTTTGTTTGGAGTAACGCCTACAAAAACATATCTTTGTGCTTGCATATTCAACAACAAAGCGAGTCAATTTTTTCACATCAACATTGATTATGTGGATAAGCAGAGAAGAATTAAAAGCACGTATAGCTTCTTTCCGTCAGACGTTTACCTAATCGTTTGCAGAAAACCACAAACTTGAAGAAGAAATGACACATCAGCTTGACAGCTTGAAATTTAATAAGTAAATAATATCAAGGTTATGAAACAAAATCATATATCACAAGCATACGAAATTGCGGCTGAAAACATAAAGAACACTATTCTGCAAGGACAGTATGAAGCAGCCAAAGGTGTTAATCGCATTCAGTTAGCAACCTATTTCAGCATAGGCAAATATGTTTCGGCTAACACCCGACAAGGAGTTTGGGGGACTGGTGCATTGGAAGCTATAAGTACTCGATTGCGCCAATTACTGCCTGGACTGCGAGGATATTCTGCAGATAGTCTTAAACTGATGCGCATCTTCTATGAAGAGTGGAAGAATTAGATGCAACTTCTCTGAAAGCCGAAGAAGAAAAGGATAATTCGTTAATTACAATTCACGATTTAGATAGTTCTGAAAAAAAACAGATATCAATTCGTGAATTGCAATTCATAAATTCGGCTACCTTCCCAATAGACGATTTTTTTAAGGTTCCATTCACCCATCACTCACGTATTCTTGCCAAAGTTAAGTCACTTGATGAACGTTTATACTATATCCATCGCTGTGCCGAGGAACACATGTCTGTGGAAACTCTGAAAAGGGCGATGGCTAAGGACGACTACAACCACCAGTCTAACATACCCAACAACTTTACAACCACACTCCGCAAAGGAGATTTGGCACGTAAGGCGGTTATGGCGTTTAAAGATGAGTATCTGCTAAACTTCATCAATATTGAACAAATAGGAGAACGTGACGTCGCAGATATAGATGAGCGAGTGGTGGAGCAACAAATCGTCCACAATATCAAGAAGTTCATTATGACCTTCGGTTACGACTTTGCATTTGTTGGCAATCAGTATCGTATGGAGATATATGGCGTGGAACATTTTCCCGACCTCGTATTCTTTAATCGTGAACTGAATGCTTTGGTTGTTATTGAATTGAAAACAGGCGAGTTCAAAACTTCCTATCTTGGACAACTCAACGCCTATCTTGCCATTGCTGACGACAAGATACGCAAGCCACACGAAAATCCAACCATAGGTATTGTGCTTTGTCGCAGTGCAAACAAGCATTATGCCGAGTACATGGTGCGCCAATATGACAAGCCTATGGGAGTGGCAACCTATAAGACATCCGCAGAAATGCCAGAGAAACTGCTTAAAGCTTTGCCAAGTATTGATGAATTAAAAAAATTGCTGTAAATAAATGTTTTCAGATTTAGATACATATTGTCTAAAATCTCGTGAACAAGTAGACAAGTGAACAGGTAGACGAGTTGCTTGTAGAGAAGACAGGGTAACAGAGGAACAGGTAGACGAGTGAACAAGTTGCTTGTAAAGGCTCTCACAGATAGCACAGATGAACAGATGAAGCAGAAAACTGACGCACAGAGACCTAAAGGTCAGAGAATGCACAGACCCGCTGCCTGTATAAAACAACACAAAAAACAACGTAAACACTCAGGACTAACAACCTGTCTACCCGTCTACTTGTTTACTCGTCCAACAATTCTGTGAGTTCCACGACCTTTAGGTCTCTGTGTGTGGTTAGCAAAAAAATCTGTTTATTCTGTTCATCTGTGTCATCTGTGAGAAAATGTAGTTAGTGGACAAGTTACTTGTAAAGGCTCTCACAGATAGCACAGATGAACAGATGAAGCAGAAACCTGACGCACAGAGACCTAAAGGTCAGGGAATGCACAGACCCGATATTACGTATTTTTCGTTCATCAAAAGAAGAATGTTTGTAAAGATAAACATTTTCTGCAAATCACGACTGCTTTCTCATAAAAGCTTTTTGCACTAACGATTGTTAATCGAACTCGTGTTTCTAAAAGACTACTTCCAACTCTTCTCCACCAATTTAGTAGAAGCCTTGATAGTCATATTCATTCCCATCACCTTTGTTTTCACATCCGTACCGTATTCGGTAGCCCAACCAGTGTCGAGGAGTTTGGTAGTAGAAGTGCCGTCGACATCCATCTTTGCCATGCCCATCATCTTCATTTGTCCCCAGTTAGCATCAATCTGTGAGGTCATAGCTTCGTCAGCTCCCATCTGCTTCATCTTGTCAATAAGGAAGAGCTTGACATCGTCTTCGGTCATATTGCCCTTAATCTTACCAATGACATTGAGTGCGTCCGCCTCCCTGTTGACCTCGTAGGTCACAGAGGTTTTGATGCCTTGCGTGTTCTGGTCTTCTTTGTCACCCGTCTTGAGCGTCTTGCCGAATAAGTTAAAGAAAGAATTGTTCTCGGCAGACTCGATGAAAGCTTGCTTGGTGAGTTGGCCGTTGACAGACATAACCATCTTGTACTTAGGCAGCGTCTTCTCCATGTCAGGTTTGGCTTTATAGATTGAATCTATGAATGCCATTGCAAATTTGCTTGCCTTTGCCTGAACCTCAGTGTAGTTCAAGAGGTCGTTCACTTTTCCGTTGGCATCCGTCTTTAAGAGCATTGGGACATTGCTAAGGAATTGGTTCAGCATATTTCCTGTCTGCTGTACAACCTCCATACTGCCGTCCATCTTCATATTGACAGTCGTCATCTCAACGACATAGCCGTCAGCAGTAGCCTCCTGTACTGCAAAGCGTGTCGTGCTGTTTGCCTTTACGCTTTCAGAACCTCCACCCATAGGCGCGTCTATCTTAATATCGCTCACTGTTTCGTAGACTGCCCTGTCGCCTTTCTGGAACTTAGCTTTGATTAAAGTCTGAGCATTCAACGCTGTTACAGCGAGAAGTAATGCAAAAGTGATAAGTGATTTTTCATTATTAATTGTTGTTTAAGTTTGGTTTAATAGTTTAGGATGCCTAGGGGTCCTAGGAGTTTCTAAAGCGAAAACTGACATTGCAGGGGCTTATAAAGACTCCGCAATGCCAGTTTATCTCTTGTATTAGTAAGATCTTGCGATGAGGACACGATACTTAGCAGGCTTGCCGCTAACCATATCGACGCCCGGTGTCTGCTCGAACATATAAGGAACACAACGGATGGTTGCCTGCGTGTCTTCCTTGATCTTCGCCTCAGTCTCCTCAGTACCATCCCAGTGGCAGAGGAAGAAACCGCCGTCCTTCACCTTCTCCTTGAACTCCTCATAGTTCTCGCACTCGTAGATGTGAGCATCACGGAAGTCCTTAGCCTTCTTGAAGATGTTGTCCTGAATTTCGTCAAGGAGGTTCTTGATGCGCTCAACAATGCCGTCGAAGCTAACACTCTCCTTCTCCAAGGTGTCGCGACGCATCACCTCGATGGTGTTGTTCTCCAAGTCACGACCGCCCATAGCGAGGCGTACTGGTACACCCTTCAACTCGTATTCAGCAAACTTAAAGCCCGGACGCTTGTTGTCGGCATCGTCAAACTTAACGGTGATACCCAACGCACGGAGCTGATCGATCACTGGCTGCAACTTGTCGGTGAGTGCCTTCAACTGCTCTTCGCCCTTGAAGATTGGTACGATAACCACCTGAATAGGTGCAATCTTTGGAGGAAGCACAAGTCCGTTGTCGTCAGAGTGGGTCATGATGAGCGCACCAATAAGACGAGTACTAACGCCCCAAGACGTAGCCCATACATACTCTGGCTTGTTCTCCTTGTTAAGGAAGGTAACGTCGAACGACTTTGCAAAGTTCTGACCTAAGAAGTGAGAAGTACCACTCTGGAGAGCCTTACCGTCCTGCATCATTGCCTCGATGGTATAGGTATCTAAGGCACCAGCGAAACGTTCGGTCTCACTCTTCACACCCTGTACGACAGGAACAGCAAGCCACTTCTCAGCGAAGTCAGCATAGACACGCAACATGGTCTGTGCCTCCTTCTCAGCCTCCTCACGTGTGGCGTGAGCCGTGTGACCCTCCTGCCAGAGGAACTCAGACGTGCGGAGGAACGGACGAGTACGCATCTCCCAGCGCATAACGTTACACCACTGGTTGCACATCAGCGGCAGGTCGCGCCAAGAGTTAATCCAGTTCTTATAAGTGTTCCAGATGATGGTCTCACTGGTAGGACGGATGATGAGTTCCTCCTCCAACTTTGCGTTAGGGTCAACCTGCACAGCATTGCCGTCTTCGGTAGCCTTCAAACGATAGTGAGTAACCACGGCACACTCCTTAGCAAATCCCTTAACGTGCTCAGCCTCACGAGAGAGGAAGCTCTTAGGGATCAGCATTGGGAAGTAAGCGTTCTGCACACCTGTCTCCTTAAACATCTTGTCGAGTTGTGCCTGTATCTTCTCCCAGATAGCATAGCCGTATGGCTTGATAACCATACAACCACGTACGGCCGACTGCTCAATCAAATCTGCCTTTATTACCAAGTCATTGTACCATTGAGAGTAATTGTCTGCTCTCTTGGTCATTTCTTTTAGTTCCTTTGCCATAAATATATATTGTTTTCTATTTTAACCTTGACTATTTAGGGATTTCCCATTCACTTATAGACAATTTTTCTTTCAGCGTAATGATTAGAAAAACTAACATTGCACACCGATAGCGTCTGACGAGGAAAAAGCCGCCTGCTTCTGATTTAGAAACTGCAGTCTATTTCTCTGCAAAAATACGAAAAACACCGTAATATTTGCAGGAAATTGGAAGTTTAATGCAATTAGGCTTGATTAAAAGCCAAATCAAAAAAATGTTTTTTTATATTTTTCACACATATAATTTGGTAATTATTTGTAATTATCATATATTTGCATCAAAAATAAATGCAAAATCTGAAAAGCCTATTAACAATTAAACCTACTTATCTATGAAAAAATCTTTTTCTACCTTTCGTGTGTACTTCTTCTGTTTTCTTGTTCCTCAGAGATTGAGTACAATCCTGCAATAGCATCAACATTAGGTAACAATGTGTTTCTTTCTATAGAGAAAAAATGGAGAAGAATACGACTGCAAGGATATTTTTATCAAAAAGGAAATCTCTATATATGGAAATGAAAGTAGGAAGGAAATTCCTTTAAGACTTGCAAATTATAATGGAAGAAAGATATTAGATTTTTAATGCAGATCTCCCAAATATGTCCTCAATGAAATACAATTCAGAGAAAACTGAAGGGTTTGGACATTCCGATGTTACAATTACTTTTTCAAAGTAAAAACCCTCAAAATAAGATTTTTACTATAAACTACTTTTTTTGGGGAAAAAGGACTTTTTGGGAACAAATGCAATTTATATAGATTCCATTGAATGTAAAAAGAAGAAAATTAAACCAAGGAAAAAGTCTAATATTTACATATTTACCCTAAAAGAGGATACGAACGGAGAACTGACCCTGAAACCATAAATTTCAAACAGGAAAGCTTCATTCCTTAAAAATATCTATGAATTGAGACCTCTGCAAAAGTCCTTTTACACCTAAAAGCTACTATTGATAATCAATAAGTTATATTTATGATTTCGCTATGAGGTTTTGCAGAGGTCTCGAATTGTAAAAAGAAATCGTTATCAAAGAGTTAACAACTTAGAGATATAACGGTATGACAACATTAATCTTTATCTCCGTTTTGATTATTTTATAACGCAAGTTCAACATAGAACTACAACTCCAACTCTTCTTTATCCATCCAGTCGAAACTGGCTATCACATCTATTTTTTCCATGTGTTATCTTTTTGAAGCTCGTTTCTTATTCTTGATGCCTAAGTCCTGCACCATGTGTCCTAACTCGTCATCTTTTGCTAAGTGAAGAATATCATCTTCGAGTTGTAGGGCATTGAGAACTCTCATTAGCACGCCAATCGACACCGTAGGTTCACCTTTCTCTAAACGTGAGAGTGTGAGTCTGGTACATTGCGCACGTTGTGCGACTTGGTCCATGGTTAGATCTCTTCGCAGTCGGGCGAGGCGGATTTGCTCTCCAACGATGTTCAGTTTTTCTTGAAGTGCCCTCGTCATCCAGTTTGCTTTGGTAAATTTTGTCATAATGTATCTTTTACAGTGCAAAGATACAACAAAATGTTTAGTTTATAATACTTTATTTGGATTTTTTTCATCTTATATCCATTTTCATATTATTTCTTTTAGTTCGTTTACCATCAATATATATTTTGTTTTGTTTTCACCCTGACTATTTAGGGATTTTCCATTCACTTATAGACAATTCCCCTTTGCCATTATGAATAGAATTACTAACTTTGCACGAATAAATAGCGTTCTATCACGCACACAGGATAAAGAAAAAGGTAAAAGAAAAACTTTTGATGATGAAGAATATGAAAATGATGGCAGCAGGAATGTGTTTCCTGACTGTGGTAAGTTGTCAGACAAAACAGGGTACTGGCACGTTAATCGGTGGTGGCGCAGGTGCTGCCTTAGGTGGTATCGTTGGTCAGATTATTGGTCGTGACGGCAAGAGTACAGCTATCGGAGCCGCTATTGGTGGTGCGATTGGTGCAGGAGCGGGTACGCTCATCGGACGCCACATGGACAAGGTGGCACGCGAGGCAGCACAGCAATTGCCTAACGCACGTGTCGACAAGGTGACAGATGCCAACGGCTTGGAGAGTGTGAAGGTGACCTTCGACTCTGGCATCCTCTTCCCGCTGAATGGCTCAAGCCTCAGCAACGCAGCCAAGAACGACCTTACAAAGTTTGCCGCACTGATGAAGCGCAACGCTACTTGCGACGTAACTATTCAGGGTTACACCGACGCTTCTGGTAATGACAATATCAACTTGCCGCTGTCTGAGCGTCGTGCCGAAGCGGTATCGTCATATCTTAAAGGTCAGGGTGTGAGCAACAGCCAGATTCGTTCTGTACAAGGTTTAGGCAGTGCCAACCCTATCGAGAATAAGACCGTAAGTCAGGCTAACCGCCGTGTGGAGGTCTACCTCTATGCGTCTTCCGAAATGGTTCGCCAAGCTAACAACGGCACTCTGTAATCATCTGCTTAAAAGAGTGTTATAACACATTCACTATAAGCCAAAGCGATTATCAATTTCTAATGTCCGAAGACTTATAGAGGGGTGACGAACAGACTTGTATAAAACATAATTCCCAATATGTGCAAGATTTTACACATATTGGGAATTTGCTTATAGAAGATATTAAGCTATGCCCAGAGAGCAATGCTTATTATATCTTATATCCAACCTTAAACGTTACGTTTTTACTATAATTATCATCGTAAAACTTGGTTATTCCAAAATTATATAATAGAGAAAAGTAAAGGCGAGGAAGCTCAAATGAAAAACCTACTGGAATACTTATTTTAGTTCTCTTGACAAGTCCTTTTATGTCTTCTCTCAGTTCTTCTTCGTCCTTGAAAGTCCAAAAACCATTATTATCTCTTTCATAGCTTTTTACAGTGTGTTCTGAATGTGCAGAAACAATATATCCAAGTTGAATACCTGCATTTATCTTAAAGCCTGACGCATAAATATCCTTTGAAAAGATAAAAGGAGCTTCAATAGAATGAGCATCCATTGCTATACTGTAAACATCTTTATTAGATTCACGAGTGATAGAAAAATCTTCAAAAGAATACTTATAGTTGACGTATTCTAAACCTGTCAGAAAATCAACTCCTTCTAAAACAGGAATTTTTAAGTTTGCTCCAATTGTATAGCTTATTCCTATCTTTGCTTTATTAGTTTTTTCCTCAGATACGAGAAATTCAGCTATAGGTTTTTCTATGTTAGAAAAATTTACACCAATATTAGGAATAAAAACCAATCGCTTTTCTTCGTTCTGAGCAAATAAAGAAAGAGAAGAAAGAATGAAACAAAAAACTAATACTCTTTTTGAAAATGGCTTCTTCATTTGTTTTCAATATTATTCCTTTACTCTGCAGCATTAAATCTTTCAAAAACTTCAAGTGTCTGAGAAACAAAGCTCTCACAACAAACAGACTATCAGAAAAGTTCCACCTGCCTTAGTGCTGCAAACATAGCAAGCAAGCAAAACATCTAATGTGACAAAGATAGCAATTAAAAATGAAAATATCACTTCTTTCGGAGAAATTTACTACTTTATTGATATTTTTTTTAAGGTTGAACATTGAAGGTGACTATTCAGAAGTGACAACCTATCCATCATTTCAGCTTCATCCTCATCTTACACCTTATTATATACACTTAGCTTGCAAAATCGAACAAGCTGCTCGATAATAAAAGAAAAATATGATTAGACTCTGCTAACCGACAGAGAATTATCAACACTATTACCAAAAAGTAGGTATATGCGATTTCACAAAAATTAGGTATTGTGTGGTGTGTGAGGTTTTTGTAATTTTGCACCCAGAAATCAATGTAGTAAGGAAAACGCACGACTGATAATACCAGACACCAGCAATAAAGCTGACGCCTTAGAAAGAAATTTCAGTTCGCATCCCCCCGTTAAATGGTAGGGAGGGTGATGCGTTTAATAGAAACAAACCATTTGTAATCAGTGAATATGAACAAATTAAGAATGAACAACGTGAGGCGACTCAGAAGCTATCTGTCCGCCGCTTTGTTGAGTGCATTGTTCCTCTTTCCGCCTACTCATGCATACGCTACGTTGGCACATGGGCATGAAACTGTGGACGAAGAGGATAAGGATGCCAAATCATCTGTAACATTCCAGGTGGTAGCCGAACAGTCGCAAGAGCCACTTGTCGGTGCTGTCGTACGCTGCGAAGGCGTGTCAACTCCCTCGGTTACAGACCTTGACGGTAAGTGTGTCGTTAAGTTTAAGTCGGCTATGACACGTGTAAAATTGACTGTAACCTATGTAGGTTATAAGGCGACAACACGTGTTGTAAACATTCCAGAAAATCGTATGGTAACCATACAATTAAAGGATGACTCTAAGCAGTTGGATAATGTGACCGTCACCGCTTTGAAACGTCATACGAGTGTGCTGCAGCAGTCGTCTGCAATTAGTCAGGACGCATTGGAAAGAGGTGGTGCAACCTCCTTGGCAAAGCTGCTTGAAACCATCCCGGGCGTCAGTTCGATAAGTACGGGTAACACCATTGCAAAGCCAGTAATTCAGGGTATGCATAGTAGTCGTATCCTCTTGATGAACAACGGTGTACGCTTGGAAAGTCAGAGTTGGGGAGCCGACCACGCACCAGAGCTGGACTATACCGGTTCGAGTATGGTCGAGGTAGTAAAGGGAGCCGAGTGTATCCGTTATGGTTTCGGTGCTATGGGTGGAGTTGTTCTTCTGAATGATGCCCCTCTGCCATACGAGAATAAGAAAGTGAAGGTGAACGGTAACTTCAATATGGGTTACGACACTAATGCCCGTGGTATCAGTGGTTCGGGAACTGTCGAAACAGGTTATAAGCAGTTTGGCTTGCGCCTACATGGTATGTATACCAAAGGCGGTGACTATCATACAGCCGACTACGTACTGAACAATACGGGATATAACACCATCAGCCTCTCAGCCTTAGCAGGATGGCAGGGTAAGAAGCTGACGGCAACCCTCTTCTCAAGCATTTATTATCAGCGAAGTGGTATCTACTATGCAAGTAAGATTTCAGACTTGGCTCAGTTAATAAAGCGTTTCGAATATGGTCGTCCTGACCCAGAGACGGTGAAGGAGTTCTCTTACGAGATAAAGCCACCTTTCCAGCAGTCGCAACACGTGACGATGAAGGGAGAATTGAAGTGGGAAATCAATCTAACCATCATTTGAACCTCACACTCTCTTTCCAAGAGAACCTCCGTCAGGAGTTTGAAAATCGTAAGAAGACACAGTGGAGTTGGATTCCTATGCAGGACTTGATGCTGAAAACCTATAAGTTTGATGCGCTATGGCAGGCGAAGTGGAAGCTATGGAAGATGACAACCGACGCAGGTATCTCTAACACCTATCAGGAGAACTTCAACTATCCTGGTACGAAGCAGCCTGCTTTCGTTCCTAACTTTGCAGCCCTTTCGATGGGTGGATACTTCTTGCATAAAGCCGAGTTCGGTAAGTTGCAGTGTGCACTCGGTATGCGTTACGACTTCCGTGTGATGTCAGTAAATGGTTATAGCAGTCTTAGCAATTACACCTACTACGACGACTTCAAGTTGTATAGTAACTTCACCATGAGTCTTGCTACTCACTATCAGTTCAGTGACAAGTGGGATGCACGTGCCAATATCGGTTGGTCATGGCGTCCACCAGATATCAATGAGCTTTATGCTATTGGTTTGCAAGATGGTTCATACTGGGTAGTAGGTAATAAGAACCTTGCCAGTGAGCGTGGTTATAAAATCGTCTTGGGTACAAAATATAGAAACACATGGTTCTCTGTAGAGCCAAGTGTCTTCCTCCAACGCATCGATAGCTATATCTACGACCACATCGGAACAGGTAAGGACCGCTTCCACAACCATCCAAGTGGTAAGTATCCAAAGTTCATTTACGACCAAGACGACGTGAAACTCTATGGTGGTGACATCGAGGCAACCGTGAAGCCAACCAATAGACTGACCTTCGTTGGTAAGGGTGAGTGGATGTTTGCACGCAACCTGACACATAACGACTGGCTACCTTTCATGCCGTCAGACCGTTACGGACTATCAGGAACCTACGACCTACCACTGTCAAAGAATGATAAGTACCATGCTTCGCTGTCACTCTCTCGGGTATCTATGTCACAAAGCAAACACGCTTTGACTCAGACAAAGACCTCGTGCCAGACTCGCCACCAGCCTACTTCCTACTCAACGGTACGGTCGAGTTCCGCATCGCACTACCACAAAAGAGAGAATTGAAGTTTATGCTTGTCGGCGACAACATCTTTAACGCACTTTATAAGGAGTACACCGACCGCTTTAGATACTACGCTCACGAACGTGGTTCAAACTTCTCTTTACGTACATTATTTAAGTTTTAAGGAGCAACAAAATGAATTTACATAAAAATATACGTGTTTTACTTGCCACAACGGCCATAGGAATGCTCTGCGGAAGTTGTACTAACGAGCAAGTTGACGATTTCTTCAAGAAAAGGATTATCGCCCCTCCGGCTTCTATTGAGCGAGATGTGAAGGGTCACGAACAAATCTATGCTGTTCACGCAATCCTTAGAATGGGATACAAAGGAGCTATCATCGGTGTAGGACCAGACGGCAACGACTCCGTTCAAGCCTATAACACCTATCACCTCGTCAATGGTGACACCTCTATCCCCGTCATGCAAGAGATTGATATCGCCAAAGATGACGACGGACAGATGACCATTACGACAGAACGTGACTGCTTTGACGTAATCGCATCAGACAGTATCTACTACGGATTAGAACTGAAATATTACGACCAGAATGGTATGCTTATCAACCATCAGTTCTCAGGCTATCCTTTCACGACCGATAAAGACGGATATAAAATACCTGATGAGGATAACGCAACACTACTCGTTCACCAACACTTCTTCGGTGTGGGTAATGCCTCGCTCAACAAAGCCGTTGTCGATACACTATCAGCAACACACGGAACAGAGGTGCGTGGATTGCAAATGGCATACCCACGTACATTAGACTCTATACCTACTTATTATGACCGATACACCTTCAGAACCGCTGGTAAGAACCTTGAGCCTGCCACAAAGTTCTCAACATCCAATATCTTTGTGCCTGAGGGATACGTATGGGGAGAGAATAAGGTGCCATTCTATAACGACTTGGCATGGAAGTCTATTGAGGTATCTGGTAAGTCAGAGGCTCTCGAGCCTTACACCTTTAATGGAAAGAGCTACCGACTCTTTAAGACTATCGAACTAAACGAGTTGAACAAAATCACACCAGAACTCTTCACCTACGAGTACCGTGATACCGACCCAGTGGAAGAAGAACTCGGAAAACTCTTCACAGAGATTTATAACGACGACTTCAAAGACCCTGACACAGACGCACAACGCCAACGTTACGGACACACCGTGGGACTGCTTCGACAGAAACGTAGCTTGGACTTTGGTTCTGACCCAGACAGATTGGGCTTTAAGGGTATCATGCAATTCCATAAGGCAAACATTGCCTTCCAACTGCAAGTGCGCATCTGCCACATCCTTAACAAAGGTGTGCAGCACGCAGGAGAGTCAGAAAAACCAGCAAAGTACTGTAACACAAACAATAGCGAGAATGCTTACCTGTGGGACTTCAACCAACTGCAACCGGGTTGGGACAGCTTCGACATCGACTATCCACTCTCTGTTCGTGTGATAGCCAATACAAAAGATGGTGAAGAAAAGTGTTTCAAAAGATGTTAAGCGTTTCTATCCAAATGCCAATAAAAACAAGGCTTTTGGCGTATGCTAACACAGCCAGAAGACTTCTTCATACAGTACAGACATAACGTAGTATTGATGTAAAAAAAGAATTGGCAAGATGAATAAAATATTCAAGAACATCCTTTTATTATCATGCGTCACCGCTCTCTTCGCTTCATGCGACCAATTCGTGTTTGGAGACGTACATGTTAATTATGACGAAAACCCCTTGGAGAGTAAAGGATTAGCACATAGCGGTGCTGACCACTTCGTTGATAGCCTCTCGAAGATTAAAGTGTCGAACGATGTGAACAATCCTGACCCTGATGGTGCCTTCAACAACTGGGCCACCTGCTTAGCTATGTTTAAGGAAGGACACTCGCACGGCGACGGTATGATGCACGGTAACTTTGTCTATCAAAACGCACCTTGGAAACAAGAGGAGTTTGTCATCATACGCAATAATACCCAACAATGGCCAACTGTCGAGGTGCAACGACAAAGCACCGTGACTCGACTCGAACAAGCTGATGGAAAAGTCGGACCAAACTACATACGTATCATTGGTGGACGACTGAAAAGATGGGGACTTTGTCTGTACTTCTTTGACAAAGAGGGTAAACTGATGAACGACAATATCCTTGATCATTCTGATGAATACCAAATCTTCTTTACCGTCAGCGATGTCGATGATAAAGGAAAACCTTACGAGGTTATGGACTGCCGTGGTACGTGGCATCCTAAGAGAAATAGGTTTGATGAATGGAAAAAGGGTGGAACAATTGACACCGTCCCTGTTCCTTCGCCTTACTTTGCGGGAGCAAACACTTGGAAAGAACGTGCCAACCTCACACCGAAAATCTTTGAATACACCTACCGTGATACATGGATTCATAACGCTATGGCCGATGGCGCACGCGAATTGTTCAACCAACGTCTGCTTCCTCCTTTGACACGTGAGGATGCCGACTGGGCGGTAGCTCCCTACGACCAAGACCGTGTAGGACTGAAAGGTCACTTCAACTTCGATATCGATGCTGACGAAAACGATTCTAAACACACCCTATGGCCTTTGGAGATTACTCGCCGTAAGGATTATGCAACTGGCGAAGCAGGACCTTACACACGTCCTACCTACCTCCTTCCACGCTTCTATCTCTCTCTGTAAGAGTAATGAAGTGTCCAAAGGGAAAGAAGGCCTTGATACCGAAAGATGAGTATCTCAACCGCCATTCTACCTACGTCTTCCGTAGTCCGTTCATCTGCTCAGAGGCTTATAACCCTGACGAACCAAAGGAGTATGGAGCCGACTCTGAATGGAAGGAGCTATTCCGATTTAACATTCCTATTAAGGTGTTCTGTAGCAGTTTCGACACCGACCCAACAACCATCGACCCTAACGACCCACTCTATTTCTACTTAGGTAAGGAAATAGGACTGTCATCATTAGACGCCATGGAGGCCTCACAGAATGTGCAAACACATGGTATCGGTGGTGGTTCTGGTTTCGGAAACTGGTTCTTGTAATATGCGCAGCAGGAGTGGACAGTGTCGTAAATAAGGAATCATACATACGTCTGTAATTCATCATCAATCTATCCTGAACGCCTGTCCCTCCGCTCTGCACAGGAATAATATAAACATATAAAGAAGAAAACAAATGATACAAAAGAAGATAGCTGCATCGCTGCTCCTCTGCCTGACGCTCTTTGGCACGAATAGCTGTATGCGTAACGAAATGCCCGTAAAGCAATCTACTTCAAGAACAAAGTTGGACCACCTGATTATCAAAGAGGTGTTCTATATCGGTCACTATTGGTTTCGTGATACCAGAAAATGGGGAATGAAGAAATTTAACCAGTTGTATAACGAAGACCAATACATCACCATATATAACCCTACTGACGAGGTGAAATACCTTGACGGACTCGCCTTGTGTATCAACGCCATCGATCCAACTAAGGCCATACAATTTGCACCAAAAGACGACTTCGTCAATAAATACTATGGTGCATCGGCCATCTCTTACTTCCCTGGCAAAGGTAACGACTACCCCGTGAAGCCGGGACAAACTATCGTTGTTGCCAAATATGCAATCGATCACAAGAAGCAATACGAAAAAGAACTTGAAGGCGAGAACCTCAAACTCTACGTTGGATTTGATGATTTCCTCGACCTGAGTAAGGCCGACTTTGAATGGACGAACATCAACTACGACCCTGGTAAAAAGAATAATCCTGACGTCCCTGACCTCAACGCCATACTCACTGTAAAGGATAGTAAGGGAAATATAGGTGCTTTACCACAACTTCTCTGATATTACCGAGAGTTGCGGTATCGCCCTAATCAAAATGCCTTGGACGTCTGAGGAATTTGCCAAGAACTATGAGGATACAAAGGACCATAAAGGTTATCTGCACTACATCACTGTCACTAACACTTCATTCTCTGACTTCTACGCAATTGAAGTGCCATTGCAGAACGTAATTGACTGTATGACCATCTGTCCTCGCCGTCTCTTCCAGATTCGTCCAAGCAAGTTAGACAGAGGCTACAATGCTGTGATGGACAACTCTAAGTCGGGTACCGATCAGAACGACTATCCTAAATACTCTGGACTTGCACTTACAAGAAAATGGGATGGTAAGAAGTTTGTTGATGACAACAACTCTACTGCTGACTTTGAAGTGAAAAAGGCTTCGCTTTCGAGAAAAAACGACAAGGAGAAACCTAAAAATCAGTAATAATAAAAGAGTAATAGATTAAAGTAAGAAAAAGCTGCATCGAAGTAGGATTAACCTGTCTTGATGCAGCTTTTCTTATTTATCCGAGAGATCACACAAAGATAATCTGTTTGTAAAGAAAAATATTATAATTAGAGATTTAACTTACTGATTATTTCATTCCATGCAGCCTGCTGAGGATATTTTACATTTTCATCATTCTTCATCAAACTAACATAGTGTTCGATGAAATCTGAAGAGAAAGTTTTTCTCCTTAATAAAAGGAGTAATAAACTTCGAGTCAATAGTTCTTCCCGAAAAATTGCCAATATCTTTTTGATGATATCGGATGTCATCTTCAGGAACAACTATTTTGTGTGCCATCAGCGTTATAATTACTGCTAAAACAGCTTTACTATTTTCTGCTCTATCGACAATGGTTTCTATGTAGCCCTTTACTTCATTGCTGAAAGTAAACGTCTCGTCGACATTCTGTATCTGCTCGGCAAAAGAATATGCATCGTCTAATATTTGCCTATAATTTGTCATCTTATAATAATTGTTTCTTTATTTCATTTCCTATTGCTTCAATCATGCTTACACACACAGAGTTCCCTAATTGCTTGTATTGAGCTCCAACAGCACTAACGCGAACAAAATTGTTAGGGAAACCCATGATGCGCCAGCACTCATTAATGGTAAGTTTCCTGACACGATTGTCCTTTGTCAGAACAAAAAATCTACCAGATGACTCCTGTGATGGGAGAGTCGGATGTGTACCATAAATAGAATAAATTCTATTGGGTTGCTTGTGAACTCTTGAAAGATGCTCTGTACCAGGGCGAACGCCAGCCTTTCTAATGGCTTTGTTTCTATACCCCGCAAATATCAAACCTGCTTGAGTCTGATGGGTTTCTTCGAGTAAAGTGTATTCAGAGGGAACTAAATACTCAAAATTACCTGATTCGTCAAGAAAATCAACTAATGGCTTTCTCGGTTGTTTAACCAACCTTGAAAAATCAAAGGGTTGTTTCAAAGACCCAATGATGATTATTCTTTCTCTGTTCTGTGGAACTCCGAAATCAGCAGCATTTAGAATTTCCATTCAGTATGATACCCAAGCTCCCTTAATTTCTCCAAAATGACTTCAAGTGTGCGTCCCCCATCGTGATACTGTAAATGTTTCACGTTCTCTAAGAACACAACTGAGGGACGTTTCCCCTCTAATATTTGACAAACGTCAAAGAAAAGAGTGCCTCGTGTATCTGCAAATCCTTTTTGCTTGCCAGAAATACTGAATGGCTGGCATGGAAAACCTGCACACAAGACATCAAAATCATCTGGAATATAACTTTTCGTAGATTCCTTTGTAATATCACCAAAAGGCATCTCTCCATAATTTGCCAAATATGTTTGTTGAGCATTTGGCTCAAATTCAGAAGAGTAGACACATCTGCCTCCTACTCTTTGTAAGGCAAGTCTGAATCCACCTACACCAGCAAATAAATCAATAAATTTGAAATCCGTTTGCTTTGGTGCAGAAAAAGGAATATTAAAAAAATCTTGGAATAGCTTATACTGAAGAGGATTCTCTGCAACCATGTCGATATCTTCTTCTGTAATCTCAATATTCCCTTTTTTTGTATTCTAAGAATTCCTTGAGCAATAGTAATATCTCATTTCTATCCTCATCTTCATATTTGCCAGTTGCCTTGATAGAATGTAGTTTATGACTTATGACAGCCATGGCATTCTCATACGAGGTTTCATCATAAATCTTAACTCCACTATCTATGGCAGAGGGGAAATTTTCTATATTGATTTTACTTGTCATCGCAGTTTATTCAGAGTCAACGCTTGTATCAATAAATTTCTCCATCTCGGTATCTAACAACTTGCTCATTTGGAAAAGTTGTGAGATTGAAGGCTGTATCCGGTTTGTACACCATCTCGAAACCGTCATATCTGTCATGCCCATTTCCATTGCAAGCCAATGATTGGTAACATTCTTCTCAGCCAAAATTATCCTTAACCTATTTGGGTATGTTTTTTTTGCCATAAGTTATATATCTATTTGTGTGCAAATATACACAAAAAAGGATATAACTGGTCTGATAACTTAGGTGTTTTTTACCTTAGATACGAAAAATAACAGCAAGAAGGATAACTTTCTTGCCGAAATGAGAGCAATAACGTCGTAATATCTGAGCGTAAACGCTACATCGTTTGGAATGAAATAAAGCATCGTTTTGGGAGAGCTGATAGTTAGGCAACAAGTAAAAGGGTTTACAAGGCAACGAGGGAACAAGTTGCCGGAAGAAAGACAGAAGAACAGACAGGGTAATGGAAATAATATGACAGAAAAAGAAAGACAAGATAATAGGAATAGAGGCTGTCATCGGAACTGTGTCAAATACAAATACAATAAAGAAAAAGACTATTTCTTTACTCAAAATCGAGTACGGAAATAGTCTTTTTCAATTATTACGAGGCTGTCCGCTAAACTTTTGTTTATTTTTTATTAGTGGCTGCTAAACCTCTAATATTATTTTGGCTCTATAACGAATCGTGTGGGTAATCATATAAATTTCAGATAAAAATATTACCTTTGTTTTATGAATAGTACAGAGATATTTACAATGGCTTTAGGCCTGTCAGAACCATGGTATGTATCCAAGGTTGAGTTTATAGAAGGCAAACACTCCACCAAAGAACTCCATATTTGGTTGAGCTTTAATCGTGGACATCGTTTTAAGCTTAATGAAAATGAGTACACTGCCTACGATACCATAGATAAGACATGGCGTCATTTGAACTTCTTTGAACATCTTTGTTATCTTCACGCCAGCGTTCCCCGTATTAAAACAGATGACCACCGAACAATCATGGTAGATGTTCCGTAAGACGTAAAAGCAGCGGTTTCACATTGCTTTTCGAAGCCTACTCAATGCTTCTCATAGAGCGTGAAATGCCCTGTGAAGAGCGTTTCCCGTACCATTCATGAAACAGCTCCACGTATATGGCGTGTTTTTTTAATCATTGGGTTCGCAAAGCCGTTAAGAAAATTGACATGTCCAAAGTACGTCACATCGGAGTGGATGAAACCTCTAAACGAAAGGGACACAACTACATAACGCAGTTTGTAGACTTGGATACTCGTAAGACTATTTTCGTCACTGATGGTAAAGATGCAAGCACTTTCGAGGCATTCAGCAAGGCATTGGTTGCGAGCCATGGAAAGGTGGAGAATATAGAAGCTATCAGTATGGATATGTCTAAATCTTTCATATCAGGTGCCTTAACTCACTTCCCCAATGCCGGTATCATTTTCGATAAATTCCATATATTTAAGGCTCTCAACGAGGCTGTTGATATGGTACGTAAGGAGGAACACAAAGAAACCAAACTACTTAAAGGACACCGTTTTACGCTGCTATACAACAAGAAGAATCTCTCACCAAAAAAAATGATGGAACTGAATACCCTCCTGATGACCTACCCAACAATTGGAAAGGCTTATAGCTTTAAGGAATCTTTCATCGATATATTCAATGAGTGCGCTAAGGATTCTGTGGAAAAACTTGATTTATGGTGTGAGATGGTAGAACAATCGGCAATCAAGCCTATGCTTAATTTCGTTGCAATGATAAAATCGCACATGTACGGCATCAAGCAGCTATTTGCCATGAGGGATGTCAACAACGGAGTTCTGGAGGGATTGAACTCACAGATACAACTTGCAAAAAGGAGGGCAAGAGGATTCGTAAATACAGAAAACTTTAAGTATATGATCTATTTCATAACAGGTGGGCTTGAACTGGATTACCCACACGATTCGTTATAGAGCCATTATTTTTTACTAATTAAACGAACAAATTTATATCTTTCTCCATACAAATCTGGCATCAAGTAACGTGGGCTGAATATATCTACGAGAATAAGATATTCGTGTCCCTCTTCATAGATACTATCAAATCCATCAATATGAGATACAACAGATTTTTCTCATATCTTTGTCTACGATAACGTAGCCTTTATTTTTCGATTTAATAGATGTACCGGGGTAAAGATAATACTCTTTATATGACAATACCCTTATCGTGTCTGTCTTAAAATACTCGTAATAGTCGTCTCCCTCTCCCTCATTTTTACATCCTACTATAAGGGCTGACATTAGAACCATTGTGATGTATAGAATTGTTTTTCATATAATTATTTTTTGAGAAATTTATATTTTGCAAATGTATATATAATTTTAGAAATTCATCTAATCACCACCCTCATTTTTAACTTTTTTACAATCTACATTTATATTCGTTGAATATCTCAATTCCGCAGCGTTCCTTGTGAGATACTTTTATATATTGGTTTTGAAAAGATGCCCTTTTGATTTGCAATAGATGCCCTTTTGAGGTCTAACTAACGCCCTTTCGAAGTCCAATTAAGCACCTTTTCTTGCACAGCTTTTAATTGCTACTTTTGTCATGTCAGATTTTTGCTTGTTTATTATTTTGATAGCATTAAGATTAGGTGAAATTTCTGACATATCCAAGTGTTTTGAGGACTTTGTTTCTCAGGTACTTGGAGTTCTCACAAGAAATTGTGCTGCGGAATTAAGGTATCTCTAAAACCACAAAATCCTAACAAATAAGTGTTGCAAAAACAAAAATAAAATCCTAATAAATAGGTATTGTGAAACCCAAACAAAGCTTTTATCTTTGCAATTATAAACAATTAATTTATTACCGAAAATGAAAATAGTAAAGAATTTAACATTACCAGTATTGGTATTCCTTGTGATGGGACTTACCTCATGTAATCATGATGACACCGTGCATTACAGTGAAAACCCTCTTAAAAATACAGAGTTGATGACTGTGTTGAAATCGAAAGGTTATCAGTTCGACAAAGATGGGAAGTTGGAACTCAACGATTTGGCAAACAATACCACATCGCTTGACCTTAGTGGTACAAACCTGAAGGATCTCAGTGGTCTTGATATTCTTCCAAACCTAAAAGATGTAAAACTCTCTAATAACGGGTATGGACCTGTTTTCGACTTCGCCCAACTGCCAGCACAAATTACTGGCGTAGATTTGACAGGCAACAACATTTATGACTTTGAAGGACTGGTGAATGTAAAGACGGAAGAGAATGGTGATGAAACCATAACACAGCTGCACAAAATCACGAAATTGTACTTGCCACAGACGGCAAAGTTCAACATCAAAGACCTTGTGCGTTTCTATCGAGAGAAGAAGGCTGAGATTGAGTCTGGCAGTATAGACGTGAAGATGGAAACAGCAAAAGGCAACTTGCAGAAATACAATACCATTCGCGAGATACCTGATGAGAATATAAGGGCTAATTTCAAAAAATACTTTTCAAGTATCTTTGATAAGGACAGTATTCATATAGACATCAGCAAGCGGTTAAGCAACAAAGATAGGTTGAATGTCTGTGTATTTAATGAGTGGTATGGAGTTGCCACTGCTAAAACACTGGAAGGGGTACAATACATTGTGAACAATCCTTATTGGGACGGCAAACTTCTTACTGTAAGCCTGACAAACAAAGCGAAACTCCCGTACCTGAGACCCAGTAGCGGTCTCATGACCTTGTCATTGACAGACGTGGATGCCTCTGAAGGCATCAATCTTGTGGATGCTACAAACATGACATGTATCCAATGGGTAAATGTTAGCGGTATTAGCGTAATAGATTTAAGCCATAGTACCCTGTTTGGTCAGAGAGCGATTGAGCAGGAACAGAATGGTCCCGATGGTTCCTCACTTGTTTTTGTAGACTGCCCAGATTTGAAAAAGATAGCTTTACCGGAAAAAAGCGGATTGCGATCTTATATGATAACATTTGTGAATATGAAGAGTTTAGAACAGGTGGATTTGTCCAAGTTTAAGATGATATCTAGTTTGGAACTTGGCGGTTTATCTCCGAATTGTCGTGTTACCTATCCGAAATTGACGGAATTTCATACCTACGATAAAAAAACCGCTTTTGCGTGTACGCAAGACGTGTTTGACAGACAGGAAACAAAAGACTTTATCAAGAAGTATCTCAAGGTCTTGTCCGGTGGTGGTGGCTACATAGAAGATGGAGTTGAATGGTCATCACTAATTAATAATTAACAAAACACAAAAAAAGATGAGACATTTTTTAATTTCTACCATATTGACGGTAATCAGCATTTTAGGATTTGCAGTAAATTCTAATGCGCAGACAGGTACTTACAATGGTACGTTGAGTAACATTACTATGAATGGGAAATTATACAATGATGCTACAAATCAGAGCTTTACATTGACAAGCGCTGGTGGTAACCTGTATAATTTGACAGGTACAGTGGGACCTATTGGCAAGATGCCGGGAAAAATCAAAGTAAAACTTAAAGTTTCTATCAACAATGGAGTTCTTACAGCAACGACCCCTATAGGCGATTATGCCGGTAAATTGATGTTGTTGAATGGTGGATTCCCCATTAATATTAAATTATCCAGTTTTACAGGCTCTCTTGTGAATAATGAACTCCACTTCGTTCTTGACACATACGCAGGTTGGCAATTCGTTCCTGCCTTCCCTGCTTCTGTTACTTTTAACGGTACGCTATAACCATAACAAGACGATATGCGATTCATAACAGTAAAATGTATCCTTTGCCTCTTGGCAGTGTTCTCATTGGGTTTATCTTCCTGTAACAGTGATGACAATTTGGAACAAAAAGCCCCCGCTCAGGAATACCTAAAAGAGGCAAAGAATATTTTGTCAGGAGATATTGTCCTTTCCACAAAAGCGACAATGAACACGGTCGATAAGACCCTCCTGCCCCAAGGATGTCCTACTAAATTTAATTTCAGTTGGGAGAAGGACAGTCTTCGTCTGATGCTCGATGGCTTTACCGTAGGCAAGATGCCATTGATTGTGTATTTCTCATGCAAATGTAAGTTTATGCAACTCAACTCTTGGGAAAAAGACGAATATAAAGGGGATGGCTGGATAAAGTTTAAGGGTAAGGACGGTAGCGTTACGGGAAATCCTAAAGATGATTCCGGAGTACAGCAAGGAAGTGGCGCAGGTGTAGAAGGCTATCTGAATGTGAAAACAAACCAGATTACATTCATAGTTGATTACAACATGATGAACGTGCGTTCCGAGTGTTTCTTGCAGACCATCGACAAGAACCGTCTCAACAACTACAAAGCCGAGTTTGCCCAATACGAGAAGGACTTGGCAGCCTATAAGAAGGAGCACGGATTGTAATACGTTACCAATATGACAATAAAGGAAGTGAGAGGCCGTGAGTGCTTTCACTTCCTTTTTTTAATAAAAAGAAACAATGCAGAAGAAAGGATTCTTATTCTTACTCCTTTGCCTGCTTTGGCGATAAGCGCACAGGCACAGCGCAGGGTAAGGATAACCATACTTGAGAAAGATACGCAGCAACCTTTGGTAGGGGTTACTGTGCAATATGCCACGAGCAAAGAGATGTTGGATGTTAAGAATACCATTACCGACATTGATGGCAAGGTGATATTAAGTATAGAAAAGGGAAAGGAACTATACTATAATGTCCACGCAACGGGCTTCGTCCCCGTAAAAGGAAGTGTGCCGCCACAGGAAAACAACATAAAGATTGTTATGCGCGAAGACGTGCTGCACCTGAACGATGTCGTTGTAACAGGTTCACGAACAGAGCGACCCATAAAACTGTCGCCCATCACCACACAGGTATTGGGCGGAAAGGCACTCGTTGATGCAGGCTACAGCGACCTACAACATGCCCTGCAACAAGAGACACCAGGACTCAACATTCAGAAAGTGGGTTTCGGCAACGAAATCTCGATGCAGGGACTCGATGCGCGCCACGTTCTCTTTCTGCAAGACGGTGAACGAATGACGGGCGATATGGCAGGCAACCTCGATTACGAACGCTTTAACCTGCACGCCATCGACCGCGTAGAGATTGTAAAGGGTGCCAGCAGTACTTTGTATGGCAGTCGTGCTTCGGGTGCGGTCATCAATCTTATTTCTAAAAAAGCGACCAAACCATTGGATATTCAGGCAGGTATGCGCTGGGCACAGATGAACGAGCGCAACTACAAGACACCGTCTCCAAAAGATTTTCTATATATGTTTGAGAAGAACAGCGACCGCCCCAACCTGCAAGCATGGCTTTCGGCAGGAGTGAAGCACAAGGCTTTCACTTCACAAACCGACGTATGGTACAGCGAGAGCGATGCCTTTTATATGTATCAGGCGGAGAACGACAGCAAAACCTACACAAAGAAGGCTAACCCATTCCTCCCTCACGACATCACACTAAACGGCATTGCCGTCCGTTCGCCAATGGGTATTGAGGGAACGGAGCATATCTCGGCAGCGCAGAAGTTCTATTATGAACCCAACAGAAACCTGTCGGTACAGGTGTATGGTTCGATGTTCTTCATGAACTCATACGACCTGATACAAGATATGACCTTCTCGCAGAGTCGCGACTTTATGGCAGGCATTAAGGCGAAATATAATGTAAAAGACTGGTTTACCGTAAACCTTAGCATACACAACGATTTCTACGACCGTTTCAAACGGCACGAGCGTATCGATGAACGCAAGAAGGTGTACAAGAGCAAAATATTCGAACCACGTCTCACACTGACAAGTACCTACTTTAGCGGACACAGCATCATACTTGGAGTGGAACATACTTCGGATGAACTCACCAGCGACCGATTTGTAAACCGTAAGATGACCACTCGGGCACTGCACGAAACGGAATACTTCCTGCAAGATGAATGGACGGCAAACAAGCATTGGATGCTGTCAGCAGGTGTGCGCACTAACTTCTCGAAGGCGTTTGGATTTATGTATATGCCAAAGATTGCAGTTAAATATTCGCCTGATGAGCATTGGGCAATACGTGCCAACTACTCCTTGGGCTATCGTGCGCCCAGCATCAAGGAACTGTTCTTCAACTGGGATCATCTCGGAATGTTCCAGATAAAGGGTAGCGAAGACCTGAAGCCAGAGAAGAACCATTATTTCTCTTTGGGAGCAGAATACACCCATAATGGTTTCTTCATAAATGTAAATGCTTACATTAATAAGTTCCGTAACAAGATAGAGGGTGTATGGCATATTTACGATATGCAGTACAACTTTCGAATACACTAATCTCAGCAGTCAGCGTCTGTACGGAATCGAAACTATCCTAAAGTGGCATCTCTTCGACCACTTTACCCTGAACGGAACTTACAGCTATGTAAACGTGAGCAAGCAGGATGGCATACAAGTGAATACCACGTCGCCACATGCTGCCACGGCAAGCATCGACTATGTATATAACAAACCTAACTACCGCCTGAAAACCATCTTCAGCGCATCGCTCATGGGCGAGAAAAGCTTTGATGTGCAAGATCGTGTGTGGGTGGAGGAACATCATAAGAGCTACGATGCCTATTTCCGCTGCACGCTGCCTACTTATGCACTCTGTAACTTGGCAGTGGTGCAGACATTCTACAACAAAGTGAAAGTTACGCTCGGAGTAGATAACATCTTCAACTATGTGCCCCACACATTGGGGTCAGGCATCACTATGTTCAATGTTCCTGCCACCAGCGGTGCCAAGGGATATGTGCAGGTGGAGTTTCTTGTTGATGACATCGTAAAATCATTAAAAAGAAAGAAATGAAAAAATACATATTTATACTTTTCGCTTTAACAACAGCATTGTCCTCGTGCGTGAGTTACGATGCAGAGGAATTTACGGGCAAAACGCTGCCAAGAGCTACGGGATACACCACTGGCGTTACCAATGATTGGCTGTACATCAATTTGCGCACAGGAAAAATATTCAACCTTGACAAGCCCAATGGCGACATTAAAGAGGGCGAACAGCGGGAGCGTACCGACTGGGACATTGCCTTTTGCGGCTACCGTATGCGAACGAATAGCGGAACATCGGGTAATGGAAAAGGCGGAGCCGCCGACTTAGGATACGGCAGTTACGACACTTGGAAAACGGTGGCGCAATTGCCAACCAATTGCAATGGGTGGTGGATGACCATTCGGTATATATCACCATGTCGCAAAACGACTGGAACAAGTATCTCATCGCCAATAAGCTCGACTTTGAACAGAATCCTTGGTTCGACCCCAATCGCGGTCCCGCATCGACACAGACAGATGCTAACCCCACATTGGCAAAAGCGATGACCTTCACAGGTCCGCCACCTGTATATGCTCCTTCGTTCCATACATACGTGGTACGCACTGCCGACGGACAGCGATATTTCAAATTACAGATCATCAGTTGGTACAAAGCCAATGTCGAAATAGGCGACACGGGCGGACAGATGAGCTATTATTGTGATGAACTCCGATAGGTTTTAGGTAGTGTATTACCAATCAACGAAAAATGCATTATGAAACTCAAAAAAGTGCATTATGAAAATCGGAAAAGTCGTAAGTTCAACATAGAACTGCAATTCCATGTGTAGGTTTAGCTTAATAATCTATACCTAAAAACACCGAGGGGGGGTGGCGACAAGCAGCCTCCATGAGTGGAAAATCAACTCTCTGTACTTCCACCCGTTAGACAATACTCATACCGAGCGTACATAAGGAAAAAGACTATTTCTTTACTCAAAACTGAGTACGGAAATAGTCTTTTTCAATGAATTGTTTCAAACTATAAGATTATCAAAATGATATATTCATTTTGACACACCTTCCTTTTTATTTCATAGGGGTATCCCACTAATTACGCCCCTCCCTTTACTTCCCTTCGGTCAGTGATCGTTGGTTGGGGGAGGGTCGGTCGGTTTGTTGGTTGCTCTCTTTCTACAACTCCAACTGATTCAACTGCTTATCCACCAACAAGCCCTTGACTGCGGTAGACTTAACCGTGAATGGTTTGAGTGCCTTCATACGGATGACGAGCATTTCTACGTCGCCATTGAGCGTATGGTGGTCGCCCACGTTCACGAAGGTTGGATAGAGTACCTGAGAACCATCGTTGTGACGGCGGTCGTAGGTGAGGTTGCGCATCACCATTGATGGGTCGGTCTCAACCTTCACGAACTGCAATTCCTTCGGACTGTATGGGAAGATGAGGTTGAAGGCGTTGACAGCCTGCAAGTCCTTACCCTTCACCTTGATGATGACCTCGTCGCCTGCTGCGTATGACTTACGGTTGTATTCGTAGTAAACCTTACCGCCAACTGGTGCTACCTCATCATCGTTCCAACCATCCTCAAGGTGCATGGCAACATTCGAAATGTCGTATGCATCAATGAGACCGTTGCCGTTGAGGTCGCCACCAGAGATATAGCCGTCGAAGTCGGCATCGCCCTTTCTGAGTCCGGTATAGTTCATATAAGAGGTGAAATCGTTCTCGTCAATCTTACCATCGAGGTTGATGTCGCCCGGAAGAACCGACTTTGTACCCGGCACCTTGAAGACATAGAACTCACGACCAGAACCGAAGTTGCCGACAGCTTCCTTCACGCTCACCTTCACAAAGCGAGCCACTGGATGCTCGGTCAGTGTCACCTCCTTCGTTCTGCCATCACGTGCCCACTTCTGCGAACCGATTTCCATCCAGTTTCGTCCGTCCTTGCTGACAGCGATGTCACACTTCGTAATCGTTCCGTTACCGCCATTTGCACGTGGCACATACTGCAACTTGTCGAGGGTGTTGGTGCTATGGAGGTCGACAGTGAACTCGAATGGCACTACCTTCTTAGAATAATGTGTATGCCAGAGGTCGCCTGTCGTATTGAAGTCGAAGAGATGCCAGATACCAAAGCCGTCCATGTCTGGTGCGGTTGAGGTAGCAGTGAGTCCCTTGATAGCATACTCCAATGGGTTGACAGCCGTCTTCACGTGCAGCGGAGTCCACTCTCCTGCCCCATCGCTATTCACCGCACGCACCTTAAAGTCGTAGTCGGTTGCTGGCTGGAGGTCTTCGAAAAGGAGCGAGTTGTGGCGGATAGTGGTATAGGTCTGACCATTGAAGGCTATCTCATAGTAGTCAGCATTCTGCACAGGTTTCCACTTTGGCGTAACGCTATAAGGCTGAACGTCAGCTTCGAGGAGTTCAGGAGCCGTCAAAGCACCCTTCTTGCGCAGGGTTTCGTTCGACTTGTTCAGACGTGCGAAACCCTCCACGCGAAGTGTTACAGCCTCCTTTGTGATGTCGCAGGAAGCCAAATGTACGATGATTTGGGCATTTTTAGTTACCAAAAGGCGTTCCATCTCGCTGTTAGCGGTTGAGAAACGGTTTATATTCGAAGCCTGAACATATTGCCATGTGTTATCGCCCTGCGCAGCCTCTGTGAGTCGAATCTTCCTGCCACCGACAACGGCTGTGAGCTTCTTTGGCTTTGCGTTGGTGTTCAGATAGAAGGTAGTTGACTGATTCTTCACCATACCTTCAAACGCTCCTTCGGTCTTGTCGATGCTCACAGTCAGCACCTGCTTATCGTTAAGTTCGGAAGTGATGCGGGTTATTGCCTTCTCACCAAAGAGATATTTCTGTGTCGTACCATCGTCATCATAGAGGGTAAACTCGGTCTTTCCGTCTGGATAAATCTCAAAGACACGACGGCTCTTGTCGATTTCTGAAGGGTTGTTATTCGGATTGACCATCGGAATGATTGCACCTGCCTTCACCAATACAGGCAACTTCCAGATTGGTGCGAAATAATCATTAAGCACACAACCACCCTCGTAGGTAGCACCCGTGAAGTAGTCGTACCATGTTCCCTTTGGTAGATAGATGCCATTGCGCGCACATCGTTGCCCTCCTTGTCGGCTGCGGTGTTCTGATAAACAGGCGCAACGAGGAACGATGGACCGTACATATACTGATAGCGTGTTGCGCTGCCGAGCGTGTAATCGTTGGTATCATCGAGGAACATCGCACGCATCAATGGCTTACCGGTCACTGCCTCATACGAACAAGAATAGGTATATGGCAGGAGCATCGACTTGAGTTTGAGGTAAGAACGGTTAATACTTGTGGCAGGTTCGCCCAAGGCTTGTGGATACTTAGGGTTGCTACCCCAGCCGTCCATATTCAACTGCATTGGTGTGAAGGTCTTCCACTGGAAGTCGCGGATGTTCACTTGCAGGTTCTTTCCACCGAAGATACCGTCCATATCGCTCGTAATATTACCCATTCCGGAGAGTCCAGAGCCGATATAAGTTGGGATGTGGAAACGGATATACTCCCACTCGCCACCACTCTGGTCGCCACTCCACACACCACCATAACGCTGTGTACCAGCCCAACCATCGAGAGTGATGATGAACGGACGGGCATCGCTGCCATAGTAAGGCATGATATTAGCCACATCGGCAATACCATTGAGTCCAAAGGAATAGCCTGCTCCGACCCATGCTACGTCGGTCTTCAAGACACGTACACCTGCATCACGCACCTCTTTAACGATGTCACGCTGCAAAAGTGCTGGGATGCTGTCGACTGGATGAAGGTTTGACTGTGTCCACAAACCAATCTCTACACCGTTCTTACGTGCATAATCGCCAAGACTCTTGAGGTTGGCAATATTACCATCGAGGGTCGAAGTCTGACCATATCCAGCTCCGTAACCATCGTTAGGGAGAATCCAACCCAATGGCATATCGTCTTTCTTATATCGATCAATAACGGCACGAGCAGAGAACTGATAGTTATCCTTTTCGCCATTCAGGCTTTCCTTGATACCGCCATTGTCCTTCTGACTTTCTACATATCGCTTGCCGTCTTCAAAGAGGATGCCCTTACCTTCTTCGGTTGTCTCCTTCCAATAGTCACGGTTGTAGGCATTGAGGTGGCCCTCATAGAAAGCAAACTTTGGTAATAAGACCGGGTTACCGGTCAGCTGATAATAATCTTGAAGCAAAGAAACTGGGGTTGTATCAACCATCAGGAAGAGGTCGAGATAAGGCATATCGTGACTGATCGTCACCGTGTTCTTCTCCACACTGCCGAAGTCGTAGGCTCCGGGCGCAAAGGTGTATGGCATAGCTGCATAACCGCCCGTCGACCAATAGAACGGAGCTGGCGAAGCCACACCGCCATCGGTCCAACTATTCGTATTGACAATCTCTATGCGCTTGCCACGATGTGAGAAGCGACCGTTCTGCACACCGCCACCATAGAAATATTCTCCTGCCGCATTGGCGAGGGTAACGGTGGTGCGGTTCTTCTGGAAGTCTACTTCCTTCACCTCTTTAACGACCTCCTTACCATTGCGTAGGTCGGTGACGTTCATCAAGCCCGTACTTCGATCGAAGCGCACACGCACCTCAGCCGTAGACACAGCCACATCAGCATCCGACTCGCTAACCTTCAGTCGGCCTGAGTCCTTACGTGGATTAGCAAGGAGTATTCTTGCCGAAGGATTGCTCTCTGGGTCGCGAACAATTCCACCCTTTGGATCGCGAAATAGTCGAAAGACATTCTTACCATAGAAGTCTACCGTCATCACGCCACCATCACTATAAGTTATCTCTACCGTTGTCGGATTGACTTGTCGAATACCACTCACTGCCTTTCCATCTGCCAATGCGGTCTCGCCCACTGCCAACAACAAAGCTGCAAACAAAATCTTTGCTTTCTTCTTATTCATTTTATCGTTTCTTATCTCTTGTCCCTAAGCATTGTCTTCCTTGCTTCTGAACGCCTCTGGGTTTTTAGCTGATTGTTTTTTACAATCAAATGACAAAGTTACACTATATTTTTATAAGTGACAATGTTTTAAGCAAGATTTTTTACGGAAGAACATCTAAATACGACTACTACTGCAAGTTTAGAGAAAAAGCTTAATCTTAAAAGCGGAGAGGTAATTTTCCTCTCCACCTTTGTTATTTTTGTCGATTTTACTTCGTAATCATTATTAAGCATCCACCTAATGATTTTTTCAATGTCTGCACCTTAATAAAGAACGATATGACACTTTATGATATGTTTCTGTTTTTTTCTTATAATAAACATAAGAAACCATAGAGATAACCATAAAAGCTCCTATAAACACATAGTCTTTTATTGTTGGTGTATCTCTAACATTTGCTACCACATAACAAGGGACAAAACCAATAAATACTTTGTATAGCATCCTTGCCATGTCAGAAAAGTAGATTTTCTTGAATGTTTTTTCTAATTGTTCTATCCCTATTCCATGTTTTTTGTTGACATATAACTGTTTTTTGGTTTCATAGTCACGACTGCAATGTCTGCCTATAGCAAACCATATAAGTGCCCAACCTATAAAGAAAGCGGCCGTTATAAACCCACCTGTTTCTTCATCTAAGAAATAACTAACATTTTTTTCGGTTATATATAGATAAGACCCCCAAAGGATCATAATGAATAATATCCAGATGCTCATAGATATTATTCCGTTTTTCACATGTTTATCCATATTTTAGACAAGTTTATTTTAGACAAATGAAAGCAGAACCAACAGCTTCAGAACCTGCACCAACTATCCAATCCATAGAACATGCAGTAAAGCAAAGGGCTATAACTGCTACAATGAGAATCGTAATCTTTTTCATAAAATAAGGTATTAAGTTAAATATAAGATTAAACCATGGCTTGCGACAAATATACAACTAATTGAATTAAAAAGCAAATAAATCATCGTTTTTTAAAGTTAATCAATTCGTTTTGGAACTTGCAACTTGCATTAGTCTTCTCATCTGTCTAAAAACGTCCTTTAAGCTGGCTATTAATGCTCTTTAAGCTGGCTATTGATGCTCTTTTGAAGCCTTATTAAGCACCTTTCAGAATCCTGCCTTGTAAGTGGCTGATTTATAGATAGTTGCAAACTCGCCCTCTCTGCGCCTCTGTGAGAAAACACGATTTAACATGTCAACTCGTCCACTTACCCCCTTCTCTCCTACCGTCTGCCGTGAGAAACAACTCAGGAAAAAACTATTCTCTATATAATGTAATCAAAACTTTGGAAAATGCAAAGAATTTATAGGAGAAAATTCTGAGGCTAAATAATATAGGGTTTTTATAGATTAAGCATAGCAAAGTGACTTCTACTCGGCAATTTCGTTAGATAGAATCGAAAATAAAAAAGAACGCATTACGTTTATTTAACAAAGATTTTTTCGTGATTGAACATTCATTGCACAAGCGTGTTTTATCTTTGCAGCATTCCTACGAGGCAGTCTTCCCCAGTGACTGTTTCAAGAGGAAAAGATGCAAACGTCGCCCGACTTCTTCTCCGTCTGTCCTACCAAGGTCAGTACAAGTCAGGGGGGACAAAAGACTGGAAACGACTGTACAGAAAGCGGCAGTCCGACCAGAAAATAATCAACTTATACATGTTTTACACATTAAATTATTTTATGCCTTATGACTAACAAAGTGAAAGTAACGCTGAAATCAGTCATCCGCTGGTCGAAAGAGGATGAGGAGCTATTGGACAAGAAGAACATTAAGAACTTCTATGAGCTGCTGAATAGTAGTGAAGAAGACGGGTTGTACTGGACAGGAATGACCTGCGACCTCATCGACCTTGCCCACATTGTCTGGGAGAGTGGTTTGCTCTTAGACGATAATGGTCATCCGATGGAGTTCCGAGAAATAGTCCACACCATCTGTAAGGTGCTTCACGTTCACGAGCCCCGCAACCCTTCGTCGGTCATCTCCGCCGTTCGCGCGCGCAAGAATATAAGGGTAAGTTCTATTCGCGACCGCTATCTTCATCTTATTCATGATGGGAAGATTCTCGACCCTATGCGTCTGGACATCAGGTTTGGCAAACGAGCGAAACATTTGTTTATGCTTATACAAAAGAAAAAGAAGTAAGCGCACTGTCGGCTTTTGTCAGTGCGGCAAAGCTGTGAGAAGCACATCTGAGCTGCCATGAAACCATTATCTTTAAGCTGAGAAACAAAGCCTACATATATATAAGGTGGAGTAGCAGACGAAAAACTTTGGGGCAGGTTCTATGTCGACCCGTACATGGGCGCATAGGACCTGCCTGTCGTTGCGATATAGGCAAAGTGCAGAGCAGACGAAGACACCGACAGACAATCAGCTCGATAATAAAACAAAATCTCTATACATTCTAACGAACAATTCGAGTTTAATCGCTATTATCTTTGATATATATCAATAATGATGCTTCGGAATGAAATTTTTCTCCATATAATTTTGATGATATGAAAAAAAACTATACCTTTGCATTGTAATCGAGAGTTTAGTATCAGAATAAATTGAATCATAGGTTTAGTTCATTAAGGTATTAAGATTGCTCAGGATTATAAATGAAAGGAAAAGATTTGTTTAGGTTAGTAATAGATTTAGGTTTTTTTAGTTATATTTTTAGGTAAAGATTGTAGAAACATTATCGTCGCGAGACGCTAATCATTCGGAGATAACGGAAGAGCAGTTGCTCTGCCGTTTCTTTTATCCCCCTCCCTTGTTCGAAATGATGTGAATTGTAACGAATTTGCGAATAGAATCAAAGAACAGAAGCCTTTTTATATCGTTTCCTCGCTTGAATAGTTTTTTAAAAAGAACAATAATAAAATCGTTTACATATCAAAAACAAAAGAAGAATATATATGATATATAAATATTATTATTATCTTTGCAAACAGATATAGTTCTCTAAAAACTCAAGCAAAACATACCTAAATGAAAACAAAAATACTCTACATAATAATATGCTTTTTTTGTACGGAAACTATTTCTGCACAGAGGAATACGGGTCTTTCCATATCCCCTCGTATTGGTTTTAATATCTCCTCCTTTACTAAAGGTGTAACATATTCTTTAGACAACGGAGAGACGTTTGTTTATAATCCAAAACACACAATAGGCTTCAATTTTGGAGGAGAAATAGAAAAGAAAAACAAGAATATAGGCTTATCATTGGGCCTTATTTTCACCTTAGAACATATAGAATTTGAAGACATTTCAGTATCATCCGAAGATTATCGGATTGATTCGAGAAACTTTTCAATTCTAAATAAAAGTTTAGACCTTCCGCTCATTGTTTCATACAATATATGGGGGAATAATGTTTCAAAAATAAACTTAGAGTCAGGACTTCTCATCAGCTTTCTGTTAAACAATACGACTAAAAACAATTTTTTTCTTTCTATAAAAAAAGAAAATGACCAATGGATTGTCAACAATCACTATTCTGGAAATAATAAAGGAGACTTTACCGATGGATATAATAAGGTACAGCTGGCAATTCCTATAGGTATTTCATATCAATATAAGAGATTTTTCCATTGACTTTAAGTATAATATAGGTCTTACGAACGTATACAAAATATACTAACGAAAACATCTATAATCGGAGTTTCGTCCTTTCTGCTGGATATTCTATAACTTTATAAAACCAACGTTATGTTAAGAAATTATTTATTACTTATTTTTTTCTGCTTTGTGCTTTATAAGCACAGCTTGTTCTTCGGATGTAACAGACGAAGATATCAAAAACATCTGACAATATAAAGTCGCAAAAGGGGAACAATTCCCTTACGACAAAGCCAAACTCTTCTACAACAAGAGCAAGTTCTTCTCTAATAGAAACATGGACTGGTGATATAAAAATCGAAAGAAAATCGAAAGTAAAGGTTATCTTTAGCCCTGCATACGCGGAATATTTACCTGGACCAGGCATGTACATTTGTGACGTATATACCATTACCGCAAAAACACCAGAGGATCCTAACGTTATTTACAAAGATGCTGTAGACGAAAGTTGTGGTTTCCTACCACCATTAAAAAATCCAAAACGAATTTCAAGAGGAACCAAAGCATACATTTCAGACGATTCTGAGAATTCCTATATACTTAAAACCGTCTGCTATCGAATTATTTCCAATGCCATAGGGCAAACTCCTAATGGTGAATATTATATTCCATGCCACCCAGAAGAAGCTAAAATAAAATATAAAAAATTGCATGTTACAGAGTAACTCTATTTTTTTTCAACATACCAATGAGGCACTAAAAAACGTATTTATCGTCTCATTGGTATGTAAATTTACTTTCTTATCTTACACTTTCATCTAATATCTTTAAATTCTTAGATATTACTCGTTTATTTTTTTAGCGTAAGTTCTAATAGTGATTATTTTCTATTCGAACTATGGGACAGTAGACATTTAGTGGGGATAGGCATATAGTTTGGCAAGTCTAAAAAGAACAGAAGCCTTTATATCGTTTCCTCGCTTGAATAGTTATTAAAAAAGAACAATAATATTATCCTTTCTCACACAAACATCTTGTCAACTCGTCTACTTGTTTAACTCTTCCACTTGCTCCCTTAACAACCTTCAAATTCTTTCCAATGTTTGCAGAATTGGAAAGAATTGATTAGCTTTGCACTTAAAACTATAAAGTATGAAAATAGAAAGACCTCCACATATAAGCAAGAAAGATTTATTTTCTGCAATGCTTCATCAGCCGAATGCGCATGTAGGTGATATGATTGATAAAATCAATGAAACCTTTGAGTATTGGGATTCGATAAAGTATAAGAAGTGCCCAACAGGTTGTACTCCCCAGCAGTTGTGGACCTTTGTGAAAGCTGCAAGGAGGATAAGCAATATAAAAGTATGGGACAAGTATGATGTGAGATTAAGCTTAACGAATTCTATGCAGAAAATGTGCCACCAGTTTGATATGTATTGGGGTGGTAGCTGGGGAAATAACTCAATCATTGATACTAAAAACAAAGAACAGTACTTAATCAGTTCTTTGATGGAAGAGGCTATCTACTCAAGCCAAATGGAGGGTGCTGCAACAACAAGAAAGGTGGCAAAGGAAATGCTTCGTAAGAAGATGACTCCGAGGGATAAGTCACAGCAGATGATTCATAACAACTATCAAACGATACAATATATTGCAGAACATAAGGATGAACCTTTATCTGAGGAGTTGTTGTTACAGATACATCGTCATCTGACTGATAATACGATGCAGAATCCCGAAGATGCAGGACGTTTTAGGAATAATAATGATGTTGTTGTCGAGAATGGTATCACTCACGAAACGGTGCATACCCCTCCTTCTTATAAAGATATTCCACAGTTCATAAAGGACCTGTGTGAGTTTTTCAATGACAAGAATCCTCGCCAATTCATACATCCTATTATTCGTGGTATCGTGATCCATTTCATGATTTCATTTGTCCACCCTTTTGTTGATGGCAATGGCAGAACAGCCAGGGCGATGTTCTTTTGGTATATGTTAAGGGAGGGATACTGGTTGACAGAATATCTATCTATTTCAAGGGTTATCGCAAAATCTAAGAAAGCATACGAAAAAGCCTTCCTTTATACAGAGGCTGACGGAATGGACATTGGCTACTTTGTTGCATATAATTTGAAAGTGTTGGAGCAATCATTCCAGCAACTACAAAATTACATTAAAAGAAAGCAAGAAGAGAAGAAAGCTGCAAGCCTATTCCTTCGTATGGGGAACTTCAACGAGCGTCAGGCACAAATTATCAAGCTATTTGCTGATGATTCTAATGCACTGGTGACAATTAAAGACTTGGAGGTTAGATTCGGCGTAAGTCCAACAACTGCAAAGACAGATATTATTGGTTTGTTAGAAAAGAATATTGTCTCAGAAATCTCATTGAACAAAGTTAAAAGGGCTTATGTGAAAGGGGATGGCTTAGATGAAATACTATCTAAAAAGTAGAAATACTCTTATCTCAATTCTTTCCAATCTTGCAAATATTGGAAAGAATTGGGGTGATTGATAACTTGACACATAATTCAGAATTCAGAATTATTCGAACGAAGTTCTCATCAGTACGTCATAATCCAAAATTATGATTACCGATGTAGTGACAGTTCAAAGCTCAAGGGTTAAACACAATTTATATAGTTAACCACGAATTAAACGAATCACTTTGCAATAAGAATTCGTACAATTAGTGAAATTCGTAGATATTACTCATTTGTTTCTTTAGCGTAAGTTCTAATAGTGATTATTTTCTGTTCGAACTATCGCTTTTTTGCTATGCAATTCTATTGAATCAAAAAAAGACGTATTACACGTTTCTTCAACGTTCGTAATACGTCTCTCTATCGAATAATCCATAGCGGAAAAGCCTACCATGTTTCTTCGTACCCACCAAGCACTTCCGTGATTTCCGTTTTTTAACTCTATTAGATGTGGGCATGAAGAAACTGTAACATACAAGAAAACTTATTAGTTATGATAATTTAACATATCGGGGGTAATTTGATATTTTTCATTAAGTTTGCACCAATATTTTTTAATATAAACAAAAACAAATAGTAAAAAATACAACTCCGTGATACAATTCTAACTAAATATTTTTAATTATGAATCTAACAAAAAAAGTTATGTCATTAGGGTGCTCTCCTTGCATTAGGAAGCATTTCAAGTCCAGTACTCGCACAGGAAGCCGTAATGAATACGACAGCTGTGCAATCGGAATTAGCACGTGGTTACGTGCGCCCTTCTCTTACAGTGTTGTATGTAACAGACGGTAGTAGTGAAGCAAATCAAGTATTATCAGAATTGCAAGAACTTAACACCGAGCAGTTTTATTACAACCCAGTAAACCTGCCAACAGGTGAACTCAACGTGGAGGCAAAAAATGACAAAGAGCTTGTAGAGCAACTAAAATCTTACGCAGAAAAACTATTGAAAGAGAACAATGTTGGTCAAAAAGTTATGCATTGTTGGTTCCCACGTTTTGACGAAAAAGAAAAGTGCTACACTTTTGATGTCGTTACAGAGCGTGGTGCGTATGGAGCAACCGATGCCGACGTTTTGGCAGCAGAGGCAAGCAAGCGTGGAAAGGACGCTCGATTGATGGAACTTGGAGAGCGAATGATTGATCGTTCTTATGTCCAAGTAGTCTATTTAACATCTGAGACCCATGAGCAAACAGTAACAAATAAAATCTATTCAGTGCTGTACAAGCTCGACTTTGGCGCAGAGGTTCGTACAAACTTCTATGAGAAAGGCTACGACTCTGCTGATGGTATTGACAAGGTAGAGTTCCCACTTAACTTTGTTGCATCAACAAAGGTTGTTTCGTTTACAAAAGACAAAGACGTAGCTTCAGCTTATGACGACTTCCTCACACGAATGTCACAAGTAAATACTGACTTCCAAGTGCAGAGTCCGGTTCTTGGCGTTCATCCTTTACAAGCCAAAATTGGAAAGAAGGAAGGTTTGAAAGTAGACGATCGCTTCTATGTAATGGAGATGGTTCAGAGTGCAGATGGAACAATGAAGGACAAGCGTCGTTCAACATTCCGTGTTACAAAGAACATTGCTGATAATCGTAAGAATGCCGATGGTCATGGCGAGGAGTTTACTACTTTCTATCAGGTTGCTGGTGGCGGCTATGATAAGGGTATGACCTTAGTTTCTAAGAAAGATATTGGAACTTCTGTACTACCAATATTGAGTAATAACTTCGTAGGTGCAGAAATCGAACAACGCGTTTCTAAATGGACTGGCATTCCAGGAACCTTTACTTTTGTGCGCGTAGGTCTTCCTTTGGGTGCTAAGGGTATTGATGGAGAGAAATTTGGTCCTGTAAAATTTGACTACTATGACAATAGCAAAAAAAGTGCCAGGAAGCATGTTGCAATGGGGAATTGGTGCTCGTAAAGAGTTTAATTTTGCTCGTTGTCTAAACTTTGCAGCCCACGCAAGTTTCAATGGATATTATCTCCTTATTTCGGGCGACGCTCTTTCTGCGGGTAATCGTACGATAAAGAAGACACCTGATGTTTACACGATTGCAGCTGGTGCACGTTTAGGTATTCAAGTCGCTCCAGCTCTTGGTTTCTTCGTAGGTGCTGACTATGGTTACACCTTGGGTGAAGACAAGGACTTAATTGAAAAAGCTTGGGAAATTAGTCCAGTATCAGCATCTTTGGGTGCTCGCATCAGTTTCTAATTTTAGGACGTTAAATTAATTATCAACTCTCTTTGTAGCATTGTTATTCAAGCGAATACGATGCTGCAAAGATTTTTTTATTTATATGTAAGATGAAAAAAACATTCGTTATTTTAGCTTTAGCTGCACTTACGCTTTCATTGGCTTCGTGTGCAACAAAAAACAATTTCGGTTATGAATTGAATTGCCTTGGTGTAGGTTCTGAGGGTTCTAATCTTATCAAGGTGTATTCATACGCTAAAAATTATGACAAAGCCGTAAATCAGGCAAAACATGATGCCGTTCATGGCATTCTCTTTAAGGGAATTGTTGGCGGAAACGGATGTGCTAACCAGCCAGCCATCGTCAAGCCACAGGAGTTGGCTGCAAATCAGGCATTCTTCGACAAGTTCTTCAAGAACGGCGAATATCTTCGCTTTGTCAACATCTCTAATGATGGTAGTGTTGATGGAGCTGACCGCCTTAGAGTGGGCAACAATTACAAGATTGGAGTTGTCGTGTCTGTTCAGAAAGATGCACTTCGTAAGTATTTAGAGCAGGCAGGTGTTATCAAGCGTCTTGACGCAGGTCTCTTTTAATAATAAGCATAAACAATGAATAAACGTATCATAGTATTAGCACTCAGTTTGGTAGTGTTGTGTTTGGCTTTGCGCTCACAGCAAAGGCGCAAGCAAAGGCAAAGAAGCCACGTGTTGTAGTAGTTCCATCCGACCGACTACTTAAAACAATGAATCTGTTGTCAGAGACAGATGATATGGGTGCAACGAATTGGATTGCCGACTACGAAAGAGCCTTCCTCGACAACGACCTTCAAGCAGCCATGTCAAAGTTTAATGAGTTGATGAAAGATCGTGGTTTTGAGGTTACCTCGTTAGAACAGGAGCTTAAACTCGCAAAGAACGACCCTAACCACCCTATTCCAATTGACATCAAGATTGAGTTTAGCTATAAGGTTAATAAGCAAGGACCTCGCAGCACTGTGATGTTTACCCTCGAAGCCTTTGATGCTTACAGTAATAAGAGCATAGCTTCCGCCAGTGGTACAGGCCAGCCTGCAATCGGCGTTGATGTTGCCACACTGCTCCAAGAGGCGGTAATGAACTATCTTGACAAATTCAACAGCCAGCTGCAAACAACCTTCGAAAGCTACATAGAGTCAGGACGCGAAAGCCGTCTTACGGTTCAAGCTGCTAATGGTCAATCATTAGAAAATGTTGTTGCAGGTAAAACAATCGCACAACATGTGGAAGACTGGCTCACAGAACACTGCATACGCCAAGCCTTCTCTATTGACGATCAAGACGAAGGACGCATGAGCGTTTCTCAGGCGATGATGCCACTCTTTAACGAACAAGGACGTGCTGTTGACGCACGTGTCTTCTATCGTGAATTGGCTAAATATCTAAAATCATTAGGCCTGACTGTCGACGGACCACGTTCCGGTGCTACGGCATCAGGTATGACGGGTGCACTTGGCTCAGCCGTGCTTACCATTAAATAAACGATTATGAATAAAGCAAAATCATTCTTCCTACAAGTTGTCTTAATGGCAATCGTAGGAATTACAACCTGTCTGAACACTGCTTCGGCACAACAGTTTGCTGTTCTACCAGCTCACCTAAATTCAGACTACAAGGTGCCTGAAAAAGCCGAAACACAATTGCGTGACAAAATGCTTGCAGCACTTTCTTCAGCCGGACTGGCTACGACGGCAGAGAATGCGGCGGTGGCACTGGTTCCATCAATATCTATACTCAACGAGCAGACTGGGGCAGGTGTGCAAAACACTGTGTCAATGAACCTTAACTACACCTTCTCACTTGTCGGAATTGCAAGTGGCGTTGTGTTTGACTCATATATTGTAGAGGGTGTTCAGACACGTGGTCAGAACAAAATCAATGCTGTTGCTCGTTCCTTTGCAGGCGTAAATCTTAACACTCCAGCCTTTCAGGCGTTTCTGTCTAACGGACAATCTAAGATAGTTGCCTACTACCAACGTCAACTCCAAAAGACTTTAGCAAAGGCACAGACAAACATCAATTCAAAGCAATATGATGATGCCTTAGCCATCTTAATGGAAATACCAGAAGAAACGCCCGGTTACACGACAAAGGTGCTTCCAATGGTAGAACGCACCTACAAGATGTATGCTAACAACTTGGCTGCTTCGCTACTCCAACAGGCACAAGCAGCTTGGGCAGCAGCACCTGACGAGGAAGGGGCTGAGCGTGTTGCCGAAATATTAAGCGAAATGCCTGTCGGCACAACATCATCAGCCGCTGCACGACAGTTGGTAAAGGAAATCGAGGCTCGTGTCAAAGCCCTTGACCAAAGACGCTGGGCTGCAATGAATGCGGCTCTGGCTCGTGAGCATCAAGAGCGTATGAGCGTTATCAAGGCTGCACGTGACGTTGCTGTTGCGCAGGCAAAACGTCCTATCAGAGTTGTTCAACACGTTCATCTGTGGTGGTAAATAGGACTTCTTGTTATAGTCAGAATATGCTTTCCTTACCTACAATACGATAAGAAAGGTGTTAGACGTACTATAACGAGATACTGTAACACTAATATTATTGCGGGATTACCTTTGCATCGGTAATCCCGCTTTTTTGTCCTCATTCGGTGTTTCTATGCAAAAAAACAGTGCCAAGACTCTTTCGAATCTTGGCACCGTGTGACTAACGCACTATGTGGAATTATTATTGCGTATGCTTAGTAGTTAGACTCCTCAACTTGGAAGAAGCTCTGTGGGTGGTTACAAACGGCACAAACAGAAGGAGCCTTCTTGCCGATAACGATGTGACCACAGTTGCGGCACTGCCAGATGCAATCGCCCTCACGTGAGAAGACTACACCATCCTCGATGTTCTTCAAGAGCTTGCGGTAACGCTCCTCGTGGTGCTTCTCAACCTTACCCACGCTGCGGAACTTAACAGCCAACTCTGGGAAACCCTCTTCAAGTGCCTCCTTTGCCATCTGCTCGTACATGTCGGTCCACTCGTAGTTCTCACCAGCTGCAGCGTCAGCGAGGTTCTGTGTTGTTGTTGGAATATCGCCATCATGGAGGAACTTGAACCAAATCTTTGCGTGCTCCTTCTCATTGCGTGCAGTCTCCTCGAACAAACCTGCTATCTGCTCATAACCGTCCTTCTTAGCCTTTGAAGCATAGTAGAGATACTTTGTGTGTGCCTGACTCTCACCTGCAAATGCGTTCTTGAGGTTCTGCTCGGTCTTTGTACCCTTCAATGCTGCTGGGTTGAACTCCTTAAACTTCTCTGCCTTTACACGGCATACTGGGCACTGCTCAGGTGCCTCTGTACCTTCGTGGATATAGCCACAAACGGTACAAACAAATTTCTTTTTCATAATGTTTTTGTTCTTTAATGTTTTGTATTTTCTGACTAACCACAGACGAATAGGACTTCTAACAACCTTTATTTATTGTTTATTTTGCGCCCTTTTCTATATCTGTAATTATTACAATCTTTTCGTTTTTGCAAAGGTATTAATTATTTTTTTGAGTCTTTTCAAAACATTTGTTTTTTTCTTATCGAAATGGGGAATATTTAGACAATGAGTAATTAGTGGGTGGTGGGTGGTGGGTGGTGGGTGATGGGTGGTGGGTGATGATGAATAGCTTTGTGGAGTGTTGGGTGTGGGAGGGGTGATGGGTGTTAGGTGTTAGGTGATGATGAATAGCTTTGTGGAGGGTGATGGGTGGAGGGTGATGGGTGGAGGGTGATGGGTATTAGGTGTTAGGTTATGATAAATAGCTTTGTGGAGTATTGAGTGTTGAGTGTTGGGTGTTAAGGTTCACTACTGGCTCTACGTCGTTGCGTGCGAGTGAATTTGTAAAATAACAAATTGTTGGTTACTGATTCACTTTCAGTATTTTATTGTATCTTTGTACGAAAATAGAAATATCATGAAAAAGGAAAAGAAAGCAACATCTGTTGACGACCAAATTGCAAAACTGCGTGAGCGAGGCATGATTATCGAACCCGAACAAGAAAACAAGGTAAAAGAGGCTTTACTTGATATCGGGTATTATCGATTGGGCTTTTATTGGTTTCCTTTTGAACTGACTTATCCCAAGACAACAAAGCGAAATCATATCCTAAAGGAAAACACTCATTTTGATTATGCAATAAAACTATATTATTTTGATTATGATCTTCGTAATATTCTTCTACGCTACATCAGTCGTATAGAAGTAAATTTTCGAACAACACTCATCTATTACGTATCAAACGAATATAAAAAAAATCCTTATTGGTATACCGATAAAACAGTGATTAACAGTCCGTTTCTTATTGACCAAAAATATAAAGCTACTCTTTCTAATATTCGTAAAGAACCGCCCATAAAACGTGACTTAAAGAAGTACCATAGGGAATTTGCCCCTGTTTGGAAAGCTTTAGAATTTATGCCCTTTGGAACTATAATTGGACTGTATGAAAACTTAATAAGCCCTAAATTAAAATGCCAAATAGCAGGTATATATGGTATGTCTTATCCCTCGCAGTTTACTAATTATCTTAATGTCATTAGACGATTGCGCAATTGTTGCGCCCATGGAAAGGTGCTCTTCGACCTGAAACTACACGATCCCGTTGGTGGTGGACCCTTAGGTAATTTAAGTCCTCGGCACACAATGCTTGCTGGTTCTTACTTTGTCTTGAGATATTTTTTGAATTTCATTTCTAAAAACAGAGTCGAAGAGATGAAAGAAGAAATGAAAATAGCTTATAATCAAATAGGTTACAAAAATATTATAGACCTTGTACAAACTACTTCAGGATTGAGAATAGAAGATTTATAAAAATGCTTAAATTAATTGGAGTATCTAAAAAAACAATACTACCTTTGCATAAGAAAACAGATGCACCTAATGGTTACGACCATTAGACTGCACCTTTACCAAAAGAACATAGAGGGACAACCTATGGGTTGCCCCTCGCTTTTTTTATACTGTTTTGTAACATATCGTGGTGGGTATTCAATCTATATTACTCACACGCAACATTATCGACCTTTATTACTCCAATAAAGGATGATTAATATAAAAAAACAGTTGGCGTAATCAACTGCAATTGTGTTGCTGTTGGTTACGCCAAACCGATACTTTTACAAGATTCGTCCTGTAATAGAGAGTTTTAAGACAGGATAGAGAGTGGTGTAGGGAAGGACTTTTGAAAAGGTATCGTCCTTGTCTTTTATATCTGATGGTTCAATTTCTTGATTATCTTGATAGATTTTGGCTTTCCCCTGAAAGTGGCATCCTAACTCTAATCTTGCACCCACACGCTTGGTTGGAACGAGTCGACCAAAACCGAGTCCAAGGTAAGGACGGAAGCCGCTTACTCTGATGTCGCCGTTGATGTCGCCGTTGTCATCAAACTGGACTTTATACTTGTCGATTTCTGTTTTTATCTGACCTTTATATTGTGGATATTTCAGAATTGCGTCTTTAACATCCTCGCTATGTCCTTGGAGGGTGATGAGCTGACTTCCTGCAAAAGAGAAGCCTGCTGCCACAAAGAACTTACTTTTACCGCCAAATGGATAGCAGTTCACCTTTAAGTCGCAGGTGGTGCGTGCAAAACTTCCGTTTACATCAACTTCTTTCATGTGGATTGTTTGGTCTGGAAGCTTGTTTCCATTAACCACAAGACCGCTAACCTTAAGGTCATCAACCTCAACCTTACTGTTCACTTTGTAGTCGGGCATGAAGTTTAGACCAAAACCTATTTCAAGATAGTTTGTTACTGGGGTTGCAACACCAAAGCCGATACCCTCTGTACCTACTGAAACATTTGCACCGACGTGCTTGAAAATACCCTTTGAGTCTGTATTCTGTGCGCTCATCGTACTTGACAAGCATAAAGTAAGACCCAAGAGTGCTAAAATTTTCTTCATAACTAAATTTCTAAAATTTATTAATAAATTGCAATCAATGGACAAAGGTATAAAATTAGTCTTATATATCCAAAAAATGATTGTCACTTTTTTAGGTTCTATAACAAATCGTGTGGATTGTTTGACCCGATTAGAATATTGTCTGTTGTAATCATAGAAAGAAGTTATTTGTTCAGTTTAGTTTAGTTTTAGCGTTTTACACTTTAATGTTTTAGCCAACGGGAAAGGATATTTTAAGGTCTTATTTCATACAATGTTCGTGAATACTTATCATCATTTACTATGGTGCTGATACTCTGCACATGTTGTGCTGATGCTTAGCACGTGTGGTGCGGAGGGTTAAATTCAGTATGATATAAGGATGACAGGGGATGAATTGTGAGTAAAATCTTGTAATACTAAGAATAAACAAGAGGTGTGTAGAAGTTTGTTTTAGTTCAAACTCCTTTATACTTTGTAGATTAAATCTTCTTCATCTGTTCAGCCATAAAGCCATTCAGCATAGGAACGTTGGAAAGGAAAAACTATTTACCCACACAAAACGTTATATAGTCCTTTTTTATCCAAAAAAAATCGGGCATTAGTGCCAAACAACTGTTAGCTTCTAATGTCCGATTTGGGTTAAATTGACAGATAATGATGTATCCTCATTCTTTTTCAAAGATTTTTTTTGTGATTTTTTTTGTGATTTTTTTTGAAGGTTCAAAGTGTTACGTTCCCAAAACACACCATCGGAATAACTTTGAATGTCTTTGTTGTTTTCTGCCATACGTAAACGTTTTGAGGTTAACAAAGCATACTCCTCATTGATTTCTATCCCACAATACTGTCAATCTATTTTTTTAGCCACAACGCAGGTTGTACCACTTCCAAGGAAGGGGTCAAAGACTACTCCTCCTTTTGGACATGAAGCTAAAATAAGTTTAGCAATCAATTTCTCTGGTTTCTGAGTGGGATGGTCTGTGTTTTCAGGCATAGACCAATAGGGGATGCTTATATCATCCCAAAAGTTAGAAGGATATGTAAGACGGAAGTTTCCTTCTTCGGTTTCCTCCCAATCCTTAGGTTTGCCGTTGACTTTATATGGAGCTATGACCTTCCTCTTCTGCATAACAGCTTCTACATCAAAGTAATAATCCTTATCATTGAGGACAGCAAACCAAATGTCTTCCATAGCATTCTTCCAGTTTGTTTTAGCTCCACGTCCCTTTTCACGTTGCCACGTAATACGATTCTTGATAATTGCAAACTCACTTAAGACCTGATAAATCGCACTTGTACTTTTCCAATCACAACATACGTATACGCTCCCATTAGGCTTTAACAACTCTAACACCTTTGGAAGCCAACATCTTACATATTCAATATATTTCTTGTCATCTGTTGCCTTAAACTTAAGTCCGGCAAAGTCTTTAGAAAGATTATAAGGAGGGTCTATGATTAGTAAGTCCACGAAATGTTTGGGTAGGTAATCTATCACCTCAAACAAATCTTGATGAAAAATTTTATTAACCACACTATCAACCGACGCCATAGTGTCGAGCTTACATAAATCGTTCCTAAGCTCTATACGTTCGTCTTCCGACAAAACGATAGTACGATTTCGTTCTGCACGAATTTTCTCCATATTGCAAATGCTAATTACAGTTTGATAAACTTTTGAACCTCTTCTTCGTTCTATATTTCTATGAAAGAGAGTTGGTTGTTACAAAGGTACAACTTTTAAGGAGGAAAAACGACAATATTTCTTTCTTTTGATAGTTTAACCCAAATCGAACATTAGCCTACAAACATTGCTCTGTGTGTATTGTTTGCTAACAACTGTTAGCTTCTAATGTCCGATTTGGGTTAAAAATTTATGACCTAATCATTATCTAACGAGATACTTCTTGCCATTACGGATGACGACACCCTTATGGTTCTTGCTGACAACAGTCCCGGTGAGGTCGTAGGTGGTATCGTTGTTGTAATGGAGAGATAGGCTGTCGATGCCGTTGGTAGTCTTCTTCACCTCTTTTGGAACAAAGGTAGAACCGCCATCCTTACCGCCTGTCCAGTACGCCCAGTTGTTATCGGCGCGATAGTTCAGTCCGTATCCCTCTGGGTTACAGATGTAGAAACCCTTTGTGTCGTCAGGACTTGTGCTCAGAGTCCATGCGCTGCTGTATCCTGCTGGTACGTTCTCGGAAGGTTGAAGCGTAGCGTATGTATTGCCGCCAGCGTTAGGCGAGTCCTTAGGTGAAGCCGATGCCAAGATCATGTTTTCGCCCGTTGCCTTGTTGATAAGGTGTAACCCGGTGAAAGGGTTTCCTGTCAAGGCCCAGAGCATAGCGTCATCATTCTCGTTTAAGGTTGTAGCGAAGTAGACGTTAGGACTGCTGCTTCTTGAAGCTACCCATCTTTGCTGACTGCTCACTTTCAGGCTGTACCATGTTGTTTCGGCAGGTGTAGAAATCTTCATCGGACTGTTCCATGTGGCATCTATTCGAACCGTAGAAGGCAGTTCGTCGATAGTCTGTTTGTCTGTTGTCAGACTGACATAGTCTCGGCGAAGACTCTCTGGTATAGCGACCGCTCCAGTCTTTGCACCATTGACAATGGTTGAGTAAGCAAACTCGTTATTGAAGTAGACGTTATAGACTACTGACGTTTTTGCATCGACAAAACTACCTTCAAGAAGGAGGTCGCCATCCACCATTTCGGCAGGGAGCGTGAATGTGCCGTCAGCATTGAAACGTTCGCGTGGGATTACTTCTTCAACATACTGGTAGGTGCCATGTTTCAGATTGTCGCCTGTGAGGTTGTAACCGTGTTTCACGGTCAATCCATTAAATTCAAAGCCATCTGCGGGCTTCATCTGTATGGTGTAAGGCTGACCAAATGGTATGGTGTTATCGTTAAATTCGCTACCATCAGCGGCCGAAACGACCTTACCATTGAGCGCACTCTGGTTCACCTTGACTCTATCGCCGTGTACGTTAAGACGGAGGTCGATGATACCGCCACCATTTGCAATGATATTGTTTCCTTGAGCAATGCTACCACCAGCGTCAGCAGTGTTCCAGTCCACCTTGTAACGCAAACGATAGAAGCCCGGTTGTAGTCCTTCAGGAATCTTAAACTCTGGTAGGCTTATCGTGTTGCGAGCATCGTCGGTTAGTTCTTCCCCCCGCACTGTTGTAGCCTAAGTTCTCGTCCGTAGCCGAAAGGAAGGAGTAAGCCATCAGCTCGTTGTCGGCGTTTGGCAGAATTTTTCCTTTCTCCACCTTTGGTTCAAAGCGTCCGTTGTTGTTCAGGTCAAGATAGACGTAGCTGTGCATCCAAGTACCTTTGTAACTTACTGACGGACGGAGCGTTTCGCCCGGTTTAGCCTTGAAAGCCTGCGTTTTGAGATAGGTATAGGCAGGGGTCGACTTTGTGATGTCGCCGTTTATGTCAAGTGTTTGATTGCCAAGTCCGATTGCCGTGATACCACGGTCGGTGCGTGTATAGTTCTGGTCCTTACCGAAGTTAATCGGATAGTCCTCCCTGTTGGTAATGGTACTCGGCTTATCGTTCACCTCTATATTATCAATGTAAGCGATGAAGTCCTCTTTCAGACTGCTTGGGTCTTCGCCATCGACAACCACGACAAGACTATGAATTTCTATTCCGCCAGCACCTTTCACGGCAAAGACAGCATCGACCCACTTGTTGGGTTCAATCTCTCTTGTTGAGAACTCATGGAACTGTTCTGTTTCAGCACTCTGTCCGTCGCGGTCGGTGCGCTTGCCCAGTCCGATGAGCATCGTGCGTCCTGCCTTTGGCTTATGAATCATCACGTGTACATACTTTGCCTCCTTCGTCAGGGTAAAGGGATTTTTTAGGTCGATGCGTGCATCAAAGGTGTTAGAACCTAATTGCGAACGCTGAAAACCCAAGACGTTGTCTGATGCATTCGGAGCTTTCTTCAGTATCTTATCGACCGTCTTGTCGATGTTGCTGACCGTCTTCACATTACCCTCCAACTGGGCAGGTTTCCCATTCTGCGAACGGAAAGGCGACTTCTCCCAAGTGTCGTATACACCAACTGACTTATAGTCGTGGTTCTCAAAATCAATGATTACCTGCTCGCTCTTCTGTGCATGAAGCAAAGCCGTACAGAACAACAGACCACAGGTTGCGATTATATTCTTTTTCATCTTATATTTTAGTTTTGCCGATTAATAAATTGCTATCTCACTCAATGCTGGACAAGCCTTAGCGTCCTTTATGTGTATGCGAAGTGCCTTGGCATTATAACCCGAACCATAGCTCCACGAGGTGCTGCCGTTGAGCGGAATGATGCGCTTATAACCAATAGTGGTTTGCTTTATCCTACCTCCGAGTGGCTTCCATGTGTTGCCATCTGGACTGTATTCAATGGAGAATGCCTTCACACGCTGACCGAGTCTGACATACTCTTGCAGCGTGACATAGCGCAGTGTCTGTGGACTGTTCCAATTGAAGGTGAGGGTGACGTCCTTCACCTCGTCCTTGGCTGCCCAATAAGTGTCTGCACTCTCATCGACAAGATTATTTGTTTCGTAGCTTCGTGTCGCTCCGTTAGCACGCTTACTGCTTGCCTCGATGGTTGCCGTCTTGGCAAGATTGGTCTTGAAACGACTTCGTAACATCTCTCCAAACTCTTTCAGACGCTTCACTTGGTCCTCTGGTATCTTACCACTTTTGTCTGGCGGACAATTGAGAATGAGCGTTGCGTTGCGTCCAACCGTCTCCAAATACATCTGGAACGTGCGCTCGGCACTCATGGGTTTACAGCCCGGATGCCAGAACCAACCCTTGTCCGTGAACTTCGCATCGCTCTCACCCGGCAACCAGAACCAGCCGTTCTCCGTACCATACATTCCATTGCTCTCGGGAGCTATGCCTCGATTCTCGTTACACCAGTTGGTCTCGCCTGCCCATCCGTCTTCATTACCTATCCAACGGGCCTCGCCTCCGACACCCCACAGAATAATATTCGGACTGAGCTTATGAATGGAGTCACGAAGATTTGGCACATCGTAATATGTCGCTCGGTCGATACTAATCTTCTTATTCTGACCGCCATAATAGCCGTCTCCACCATTTGCACCATCAAACCACATCTCGAACTGGTCTGAACCATACTTTGCCAACTCGGCACACTGCTTCAAGAACACTTCCTTTACGTATCGGTCCGTACCATAAAGTCCACTGTTTCGGTCCCATGGTGAGACATAGAAACCATACTTCATCTGCAACTCTTGTGCTGCACTTGCAAAGCGTTCTGCAATATTCACATGTGCATTCTCGCTTGACGAGTTCATACTCTTATGCTGCGTCGTTTCCGTAGGCCACAGACAGAAACCATCATGATGCTTCACAACGGCTATACCGCCCTTCATACCAGCCTCTTTCACTACCTCCAACCACTGCTTTGGGTCGGGCTTACCTGTTGGTGCAAACGTGTTCACATTCTCATCGCCCTTGCCCCACTCCTTACCTGTGTAGGTGTTCATACCATAGTGGAAGAAAGCATAAAACTCCGTCTGCTGCCACTTCCACTGTCGCTCTGTGGGAACTGGAAAGACTGGACGTGGCTCGTTCTCTGGATTAGGAACGCTTTGCGGCTGAATGGTGATAACTGAATTAGACTGACCAAAACTCGCAGCCGATGCCGTTAAAGCAAGTGCGGTTAGCACACCATGTAGAAATCGGTTGTTCATATTAGGATTTTTAGTTTTGCAGCACAAATGACCTTGTCTTTATTTCTTTTTGATTGACAATATTCGGTTTAGGTTTTATCATCCTCTGGAGCTGCCTCTCTGCCTCTGTGCTGCTTGACAAGACAACCTACAACCCCAAAGATGTCGCAAATTTACAAATTAATTTGGAAATATCGTATATTCAAGTAAGAAATACAACCATTACCGACATACTAACAGATAATTCCTTGTTTTTTTCAATCGAACAATATGCCCACAGAAAGTTAGCTAACGAGTGACTCACCTAACCTTCATCACCCATCAAAGCTATTCATCAACACCCATCACCCATCACTCATCAAAGCTATTCATCAACACCCAACACTCATCACCCATCACCCAACAAAGCTATTCATCAACACCCATCACCCAACACCCAACACTCATCACCCAACACCCAACAAAGCTATTCATCAACACCCATCACCCAACACCCAACACTCATCACCCAACACCCAACAAAGCTATTCATCAACACCCATCACCCAACACCCTATTCTCCGCAAGTTTGCGGAGAATAAGAGCCATTTTCTCCGCAAAAGCTTGGAATTAAAGCAAAAAAGTTGTAAGTTTGCCACACTAAAAGAGCAGCGTATGAACACTCAATATATATGGCAGAAAGTAGATCTGCGTAAGATGACATGGCAAGACAATGCTTTTAGCACCCTAATCACCGAGGTCAGTCTTCGTCGAGGAAGCCTACTCGGTAGACTTTCTATGTTCGGATTTAAGGAGCAGGGAGACTCTATGTTAGACTCGCTAACGGAGGAAATTGTTCATTCCTCTGAGATAGAAGGAGAAAGACTTAATTGGGATAGCGTGCGTTCGTCTGTCGCACGACAGTTAGGGATTGAATATGACGGATTGCCCAAGACCGACCATTATATAGAAGGTGTGGTACAGGTGATGCTCAATGCTACCCAGCACTTCCGTGACCCACTTACTCTGGAAAGACTCTTCGGCTGGCACTCTGCCTTATTTCCAACAGGATATAGTGGTATGTACAAGATTACCGTTGGCGATTGGCGACAAGGAGATGAACCAATGCAGGTGGTGTCGGGGGCTATGGGGCGACAGAAAGTGCATTACGAAGCACCACCGAGCTGTGACGTACCAGAAATGATGACACAATTATTAATATGGCTTGACGACCCAACACTTGACATCGACCCACTGATAAAGGCGGCCGTAGCCCACCTTTGGTTCGTTACAATCCACCCTTTCGATGATGGTAACGGACGACTCTGCCGTACGCTGACAGAGATGCTACTATCAAGAGCTGACAACACTTCAAAAAGATATTATAGTCTTTCGTCTGAAATCCTTTAAAAACCGAAAAGAGTACTACGCTCAATTAGAGAAGGCTCAACACGGAGGAATTGATATAACGGAATGGATTGTCTGGTTTCTTGAAACTCTTAACAGGGCCTTGAACACCGCACTCGAAAAAAACAGAACATATCATCGATAAGGTGCGCTTCTGGGACAAACATAACGACCTCCAACTCAACGACCGACAAAGAAAAGTGCTCAACATGCTCCTCAATGGTTTTGAAGGTAAACTGACCTCTTCTAAATGGTACAAGATTAATCACTGCTCACAGGACACCGCCACACGTGACCTGAACGACCTTGTCAAAAAGAATATATTGAAAAAAAGTAGCGAGGGCGGACGAAGCACTGCCTACGAACTGATAGGGTAAACAAGTGGTTAGTGGACAAGTGGACAAGTTGTTGCAGCTAACAATTTGCACAACAAGTAACTCGTTCACCTGTTCACTTGTTCACTTGTCTACTCGCTATTAGTCCTGAGGAATACGGGTTTTTTAGTAATATTATATACAAGCTAAAAATTCTGTGCATTCTCTGACCATTAGGTCTCTGTGCGTCAGCTTTCCGCTTCATCTGTTCATCTGTGTTATCTGTGAGAGCCTATACAAGCAACTTGTCCACTCGTCTACTTCTAAACTCGTTCATTAGTCCACTGACACAAGGAGCGTATTTCGATTTTCACTCCCTTCCCTAAACGAAAGAAACAGAGCTGTTTGTTCCTTACAACAAGCTCTCTCCAAAGATTGCGTTCTTTATATCCTTCTCGTGTTCGAAGACGAAGCGGGCTACAATGGCACTGAGCAGGGCGGTTGAAGGGAGTTTCACACTTGTGGCTGACTTCAGACGATCGAGGACGCCTTTGAGGTCTGAGTCGATATAAACGGTTGCCAGACGTGAGTCGCGGGCTTTATAGTCGCGAGCTAAGTCCAGAAAGATTTGCCAACTATCTTCGCCACTGTCCTTTGCCAACGAATACTCACGTGCCAACTGACGACCCTCGGCCTTTGGCAACTTCTTTGCAGCTGGTGCGGTGCGGTCTTTGCGGTCTGTGCTTTCTTGCTTTGGCTCAACTTGTCCGAACTTACTCTGTGGATGAGTCGCAGCAGCGGGTTCCTCAACCGTTGCTACGGGTTCTGTATATTGTGCTGGCTGCTGTTCCGCCACCTGTGTACGACTCTCCTGTTCCGCCACATTCGACTCATACTGAGCTGACTCTACTTCTTCCTCCTCATTAGACATTTTATTTTCGTCTGCGTTAGTAGTTGGTGCAGGTCTTGCACCCTTTTGTACGCTATGCGCCAAGTCAGACATGGCACCTGGCATCATTACCATTGTTTTCTTCTTCTTAGCCATTGTATCTTTATTTCTTTGTTTTTACCTTATTATATATAAATGTGGAACCTTACATTTCCCCCTTCTCCTGATGCATCCCTTCATCTATCTCTCTCCTATTTGAACGATTTTTTAGAGATTGCCTTGTGGATCTGATGTATCTTCATCTTCCTCTCTTCCCTATTGCGCCCCTAACAAAGTCTTTCAGCCAGACTTGTTTATCATTCTCTGCCTAAGCTACTTTATCTAACCTTATCCCGTTAGGCACTCCCCTCTCCCTTCGGAGAGGGGTTGGGGGTGAGGTTTTTGGGGGGAGGTTTTTACTTCATCCTCCTCAGCATATAGTCGAACGCCTTCTTGACTGCGTCGCGCTGTGTACCGAGCAATTCAAAGGTGTTAGTACGTTTGAGTGTTGCACGACTGTTGACAACTGGTGTGACACGTCCAAAATTACCGAACACTTCGTCGGTTCTGCGCCACATCTCCTGCTCCTCAGCCGTACCGATACGTGGGTCAATGCGGTTAGGAACAAAGAATAGTTGTGCTGCCATCTGTGGATTGTGTTCGCGCAAGACATTGAGCACCTGAACGAAAACACCTGTTGAGTCCAACGCCTTATCCTCATATTCGTATGGACAAATAATATAGTCTGCGCCTACGAACAGTGGTGCCAAACCGTCTTCGCTGATGTTTCCCGGCGAGTCGAAGAGTACATAACCCTCTACCTGCGAAGCTGAGTCTATCAACGACTGCATGGTCTCGACATCGGTCACATCGAAGTCCTGTACGTTATATGGTTCTTCCTCGCCTTCATATATCAACTTGTCCTTACGACGCTGCATCAAAATCGTCTTCTGTAAGTCGGTGTCTATGATGCACACGTCCTTACCCTTTGACGCAAGATAGTTGGCGAAGAGAATGCACAACGTACTCTTCCCTACTCCACCTTTCTGATTTGCAAAAACAATCTTCTTATTCTTCATTGTTTATATATTTATATTTTTTTACTTTTTTTCGTCATTTACTTATCTATGTATTTATGCTTCTTTGTTTTTATATTTTAACCGATTAGCATATTTACATATTTTGTCTTCCTCCTGTCTTCTCTGACTTCTCTCTTCTTGTGCGTTGGCTTCCTCTTCCGAGTCTGCCATCGACGGAACGCTTCGTTCGCTTTTTCTGAGGAATTATCCTCGTCCTGCCGCCTCTTTCTGCGTTCTTTCCTCCTTACTCGTCATTTTGACGCTATTTCGTGCTATTTCGTCAACAAGTTTTTGAAAACCGTGATTTAGCTTTTTATCAGTTCTTTATATATATAATGTGTATTGACCGCTCTGAATGCTTTCACATCTACTGCTTTACAAGCATATTACTTACTTTCTGTCAACCTGACGCAGCAACAAAGCGTCTCATTTTTGCAATATTTTCAATCACTCGACTACTTACACGCAAATACGTAAATTACAGCCTGTCTTTTCAACGCCTCCACTTTGTCTGTCGCGTCATATCTCTGAACAAAGATCTGTCGAGTAGAGTTTTCTTAATTTTCTACATCCTCCTTTTGCCGTCGACTAATCCTCTGTGACCATCGCTCTTCTTAAGAAAATGAATGGAAGCACACTCATTACGAACGAAACAAATGAGGTAATTGACGAGTAAATTGTAAGCTCACTCATCGCAAGACCGCCCACGTAAGAGTAGAGGAAAATGTAAGATAAATTTACCAATGATGCGAACAACGTACAGCCTATTAATGACGCTCCATAAAAACGGAGTCGACCAACATACTTACGCACCAACTGAACACACAATGCTACCTCGCAAACGAAAACTGCTACGTTGCTGAGCTTAACAAAAGTGTTCAAAAATGGTAATGGAGCAGTTCCCATAAACACTTGCAATGCGTATTCCTTTCCATATATAAATCGTGGAACAACTCCGACAAGTGTGCTACTCAACATAAGGATCAAAATAATTGACACTACCAGTGCTGCCGACTTATTCTCATTGCGAGTTAGACTACGACGAAACACTTCGAACATCAACAATCGTACTGCACACAACACCAGCGTTTCAATATTACGCATGAAATCGAAACTCTGCACACTGGCAAATGCCTGCGTGAGGACGACCTGACCCGGATTTGCTACTGCCGTGAAACTGTCAACAAAATTAATCGCACTGAAAGCAAGGAACAAACCTAAGGACCAATTCAAGACCTCTGCTTCCTTTCCACTGACCGAAAAACGACTTAATCTCATAAATTTTCTTCTACATTAAGACATTTATATACTCAAACATGCGCCTGATTATATTTTTTTATAATTGCAAATATACATCTATTTATCGAAAAAAAGCAAATACATCTAAACATTTTTTTAATGAGAAAAAAATAAAAAAAGATAAGAAAGCAAAAATACAATAAAATATTTATTCTTTTTCCGTGTTTATATTTTTTTATATTTCATTTTATAATATAACTTATAAAACCTACACGACGAAAAAGGATTGCTCTATAAAATAATAAAAGAATAATCTCACAAACTATCAAAAAGAAATAAATATTTATATAAAAAAAGATTTATAAGAAAACAAAAAAACAATGAATAACATTTATATATTTACACTTTAATATTTTTTTCTATATTACAATAAATCTATAATTCCGTAATAATAGAAAAAAAGTAAACATATAAATGCACCTCAAAAACTTAAAGAAAAAGCTGACTGACAAAAAAACCTATTCTCTCGATTTCAACGGAAATACAACATCTTTTTTTAGCATCCAAATACCGAAGGTGATAAAAGCACATAAAAAAATATTTATATGAATATAAAAAAACACAAAAATACTTAATGTCAGCAGCTAAACGGACAAATAAACTCCGAAATAATGCTTAAACCGTTGCAAAACCTCAAACTCTGTTCCTCCCTTTTTCCTTCCTTTTTCATCGAAAAAAACAACAACTTTAAGAAAACTGGGACGTACACCTTATTAAATCTGCTAAACCTACGACGAATACATAAGAAAAAAAGACACAGATGAGTCAAATCTTATAGAAATATAAAACACATTTAAGCAAAAAGATAAATATATAGAAACCTACAAGTCAGCACATTAGAACATCATAAACTGAGTAATTGAACAATAATCAAGAAGTAACACTTAAAAACACACGAATAAATCGATGAAAACTGAACTAATTAAGATACAACCTAATCCTGAAATCTTACAACAACAAGCTACCCTACCCTACTAAACCCAAAAATCTTAAACAAAAAAACTAAAACGAAAAACACCAAAGCGCAGACATCCTTAATCTTTAAGTTCTACAATTCCTTACTAAAAAAATAAATAACACATAACGAAACAAATAAATAAAAGACATATAAAATAAAAAGATATATTTATATATTTATTTTTTTCATACAATAAAAAAATAGCGAGTTATAAGGAATAAACATATAATTACATATAAATATAAAAACAAAAAAACAAATAAATTAAAACATATTTATATATTTATAGTAAAGTAAAACGAAAAGAGTAATTTTATATTATTACATAAATCTACTTTTTATATTAAAATGCATTTAACTAAAAAGATTAATTAAATAAATAAACAAGGAAAAAGAAAAACAAAGGAGATAAAAAAACAAAGGAGTAAACACGTAAAAAGTATTTTTTTATACTTACCTAAAAAAACACATTTACATTGAGAAATAAAAGAATGAAAACATAAAAAAATAAAAAGGGTGAAAAAGGAGACTGAACAGAAGAGAAAACGAAGCGAAATTTATCAAAAAAAGCCATCTGACTGAAACGGCGACAAAAAAAGGAAAAGTTGAGGATTTATCAGACTTGTAGAGGAAAAATCCAATAGCGTAATGACTGAATGAAACTAATGACAAAATAAAAAAACGAAGAAGTACATACGTGAGGTGACAAAAAAATAGGAAAATGAAAAAGATGATTATAGCAAAATAAAAAAACAAAAAGAAGCAAAAAAACAACTGTTAAACTTCCCCTCCCTACCCCAAAACAAATCCGAAAAATATTGCTCCACATTTACAGTCCCACCACACATTCTCTATGACAAAAACTAAAATTTCTGTGAAATTAAAAAAATCACGTATTTGTCAACAAAAGAAATTTGGTGGGCAAATATGCAAAAATATAAGTGGTAAAATTGTAAAGATAATTCATAATTTTTGAAAGACAAAAATAAGTAGACTGGTGAACCAGTTGCTGAGAAATAAGACAGAGTAACAGAGGGACAAGTCTACTGATACTTTTGCTATAACTTTCTCACAGATGACACAGATGAACAGATGAAAAAGAAAGCATGACGCACAGAGACTTAAAAGTCATGGAATACACAGAGCCGTAGCTTGTCTATAACAACACTAAAAGATATGTATTCACACAGTAATAACACGCATCCACTCGTCCCACTATTATCCAGTCTTACTTCACATGCAACTTGTCTACCTGTTCACTCGTCTACTCGTCCACAAATTCAGTGAAGCTTTATCAACAAACTCGTCCACTTGCAGGATTATTCTCACAAGAATAAAGACAAATAGCTAAAAAAAAACAAAACAAAGCGAAAGTCGACAAAAAGGGAGACTTTTTACTATAAAACAAAAAAACTAATAATTATCTGATTATAAACGATTTATCAGGTATAAAAAAACAAAGTGCGACAAAAAAGGGACAAATTATGTGAATAAAAAAGACGGAATGACAGAGGAACAAGTCTTCTGGAGCATTTGCTATAATTTTCTCACAGATAGAACAGATGAAGCGGAAAGCTGACGCACAGAGACCTAAAGGTCAGAGAATGCACAGACTCACTGCTTGTTTTTTTAATAAGTTACTTGTCTACCCATCCCCAATTCTGTGAGTTCCTCAACCTTTAGGTCTCTGTGTGGTTAGCAATAAAGTTCTGTTAAATCTGTATATCTGTGTCATCTGTGAGAAGAAAAGTAGACAAGTGGACAAGTAAACAAGTTGCTTGTACAGGCTCTCACAGATAGCACAGATAAACAGATTTAACGGAAAGCTCACGCACAGAGACCTAAAGGTCAGAGAATGCACAGACCAGCTACCAGTCTACTCTCTAACGTCCCCTTGTCTACTTGTCTACCCGTCCCCAATTCTGTGAGTTCCACGACCTTTAGGTCTCTGTGTGTGGTTAGCGATAAGGTCTGTTAAATCTGTATATCTGTGTAATCTGTGAGAAAATTATAGCAAGTAGACAAGTGGGCAAGTTGCTTGTATAAGCTCTCACAGATAGCACAGAAGAACAGATGAAACAGAAAGTATGACACACAGAGACCTAAAGGTCAGCGAATGCACAGAACCGCTGCTTGAATATAACAAAAATAGAAGCCACGTATTCCCTCAGGACTAACAACTTGTCCACCCGTCAACCAGTCTACTTATCCACCAATTCTGTGAGTTCCACGACCATTAGGTCTCTGTGTGTGGTTAGCGACAAGGTTCTGTTAAATCTGTATATCTGTGTCATCTGTGAGAAAATTATAGCAAGTAGACAAGTGGACATGTTGCTTGTATAGGCTCTCACAGATAGCACAGATGAACAGATGAAGCAGAAAGCTGACGCACAGAAACCTAAAGGTCAGCGAATGCACAGACCAGCTGCTTGTATAAAACAACACAAAAACAACGTAAACCCTCAGGACTAACAACCTGTCTATTCGTCAACACGTCTACTTATCCACCAATAAAAACATAAATATATAAAAACATTTTTCAGGAAACAGATAAACAACTAACTATCAACGAATAAACGACGACAAAATAAAGAAAAAAATAAATAGAACAAACGTACAAAAAAATAGGAGGAACAGAAACAAACATATATATATATACGTTTATAATAGTACAATAATATATAAGCAAGAAAAAAGCTAGTCACTGTGATTGCCCACTAAACGAAAAAAAGAGAATAATTCTCACGAACTATCCCCTTAGAATTATCAAAAAACTACAATATGCGACAAATCGTCACATAAGAAACAATTTAATATGATATGCAAATATAATTATTTATTTAGAATAATGCACACAAAAATGGTAAATTTCAGCTACGAACTAAAAATAGTATTACACAGTATATGCAACGAGCGGAAAACAGCAACCACTCCACCACCGCCCCCCTCCCGTTCCTCATAAACAGACCCAACAGCGACCGACTCACTATATCTGCGACAAAAAGGGAGGGTGCGCCTTTTCTTTTGGTTAAAAGTCTTCCTCCAACAGAGAAAAATAATATTTTTCTTAAAAATTAAAACTTCTTCTTCAATTAGATTATCCTTATTATATCTTTATAAGATATTAGTAGGGTAGGGGTAACTTTTTGATTGCGAGATATTTACAAGACTATTTGCCGACAAATTAGTAAGTTAGCGGCGACAAGTTAGTAAGCTTAGTGCGACAAATTAGTAGCTGACAGCCGACAAGTTAGTAGGTGTTAGTGCAGTATCGCCGACAAGTTAGGAGTTTAGGTGCGACAGCTTGGGAGGGAGTAGGGTGTTATTATGAAATAATTAAACAAATCTCTTGATTTTTCTTCTTCTTTACTTTCTTTTCTTCCTTCCACTGTCAGAACTCTCCATGTTTATCCGTCTTTTTACTTCTCTTGTCGCATTCATACTGTATATTTTAACTATCTTATATATTGATACTTATAGAAAGCAGTTGGACAAGGCGTGACAATTAGGGAGGATTTTTGTGTCAAGCCTTCACATAGATAAACGACAAAAAAGTAACATCTTGAAAAAACTTTACATAAGATAGGTAAGAAGACGGTAGTTTCACCTTAATTTCTTTCCTACAGAGAGGGAATAGCGATGCAGGTTATCCCTATTGGTTTGGGAAAAATCTTTTGACTTTATCTCAGCGAAATGTTTCCTACACCTCTTTTTTATAGGACGAGTGCTGAGGAGAGTAGGGGTGTTGTTGCCAGTAGTTGCTCTTCGGTCTTTGAAAAGATGCCCTTTTGACTTGCACAAGATGCCCTTTTGAAGTCCAACTAAGCACCTTTTCTTGTACAGTTTTATAACTTGTTGATTCCCTGCTGGTTGCAAACTTATCTTTTATACCTGTTTTCCAACTTTATATTAGGTGTTTTATACGAAGTTATATCATGATTTTTCAACGTCTTATCTGTATATTTTCGAAGCGTTAATATGGGAAGGTTTCTGTCTCGGAGGATGAATAAAAAAGGATTCTTCCGAAATATGGCGTGATAAAGTAAGCCTGCTACATGTAAACGTCACATAGATTGAGGGAGAACACGGAGGTGAACATTATCACTCAGTATTCACCACCCATCACCCAGAAAATACAGAAGATAGAATATGTTATTTTGATGATTTGTGTGTGCCATTTCAGTTTTGTTTTGTACATTTGTAATATAAATATGATTTTGACAAATATGAAAAGACAAGATATAAGAGAGTATATACGGATTCAATATCCTAACGAGAACGAAGGATGTGATTGGAAAGAGTATAAGAATCTAAAAAACAGTCTTTGTGGACATGAAGGTGATGATGTTGTTTCTTATGTTTCTGCAATTTCTAATATGAATGGTGGTACCATTGTTCTTGGAATTCAGGACAAAACATTAGAGGTCATCGGTATTCAAAATTTTGGGAATTACAATATTGAATCTGCTAAAGCAAAAATAGCAGAGAAATGTCGAAATCTGCCAATAGAGGATCTGAATATCGCTGAACTTAGAGCTGAGGACACTGACCAAATTGTTTGGATAATTACTGTCCCTAAACACAAGGCAAAGTTACCTGTTTATGCTCATAATAAGGCGTGGTAGAGAGTTGGTGACTCTCTTATTGAAATGAAAGAGGAGAGACTAAAAACAATATTGTCAGAACTTGAAATCACAGATGATTGGAGTGTCGAAATCACACCTGATGCGTCTATCGAAGACTTAGATGCTGATGCAATAGAGAAAGCTCGTAAGGAATATATTATCCGTAATCCCTATCGGAAAGGAGAGATTTTAGCATGGGATAATGCGAAATTCCTTGATAAGGCGAAAGTAACTATCAATGGTAAAATTACCAGAGCTGCCCTTGTACTGTTGGGAAAAGAAGAAAGTGAACACCTTCTTAATCCTTATGTAGCCTGTATTCGTTGGTCTTTAAGGAGTTTAGGAACGAATCAAAACAAGGATTATGAGATATTACCAATGCCATTACTGCTGAGTATTGACCGTTTATACAACAAGGTAAGGAATGTGAAGTACCGTCTCGTGAGACCAGAATCTCTTTTCCCAAATGAAATGTTACGTTATGATATGTTTAACATACGAGAGCCTCTAAATAATGCTATTGCACACCAAGATTATACAAAGTGTGCAAGAATAGAAGTTGTAGAGTTTGAAGATAGTCATATAATTTTCCAGAATCATGGAATGTTTTTGCCACAAAGTGTGGAAAATGTTGTGACTAAGGATTGTCCAGAGTCTGTTTATCGGAACCGTTTCTTGGTAGAAGCTATGCGTAATCTGAATATGATAGAAACAGAGGGTGGAGGCATAAAGAAAATGTTTATTAACCAACGAGTCAGATTGTTTCCGTTGCCTGAATACGATTTCTCTGACGGTAAGGTTAGAGTAACGATTATAGGTAAGGTAATTGATGAAAACTTTGCACGTATCTTGACGGAAAATCCTGATATTAGTCTTGAAGAAATAATGTTGTTAGATAATGTCCAAAAAAACGAAAAATTAATTTCGGATGAGCAAGCTGCTTTTCTTAGAAAGAATAAGTTCATAGAAGGAAGGAAGCCACATTTTTATTTATCTCACAGGGTTGTATGTAAAACAAAAGATACGGGACTGAAGAGTCAATATATTAAAAATCGTAGCTTTGATGATGAATATTTTATGAAAATGATTGTAGAGTATCTGAAGAAGTTTGGCAAAAGCTTCTCGTAAAGATATAGATAATTTGTTAATGAATAAATTATCTGATGTGTTAAATGCTCGGCAAAAGAATAATAAGATAGATTATCAATTAAAAAAATTAAAGAAAGCAGGTAGAATAAGATTCAGTGAAGATAATTTTTGGGTTTTGGTGGAGTAGCTTTACATGCCCCTGAGAATTCACAGAAATTCCGTGAGAATTCCGTGAACCTTCGTAATAATTCCGTGAACCTTCGTAATAATTCCGTGAACCTTCGTAATAATTCCGTGAGTCTGTTTTGTAACCTACTGATTAACAATGGATATAAGATTTGTAGTTTATGTCGTTTCCGTGAGTGTGTAGCATAATTCCGTGTCCATCAATAATGAGAAAGGAGGGAATTAGAAAGGCTTTTGGTTCATTTCCAATAACTTTTGTAAGTTCTATACTTTTATACCCCTTTTGAAGTCCAACTAAGCACCTTTTCTTGCACAGTTTTATAACTTGTTGATTCTATGTTGGTTGCAAACTTATCTTTTATACCTGTTTTCCAACTTTATATTAGGTGTTTTATACGAAGTTACACGTGAATTCAACAAGCAAGTCGCAAGTTCAACATAGAACGACAATTTCAGCTGTAGGTTTAGCTTAATAATCTATATCAGAAGAAACACAATGGCTTCCGTTCATTAGGAAATTTCATTCAAGGGTGAGTATCCATGAAAGAAGTAAGGAAGTTGACGGGAAGAGATTTGGAACTTTTGAGATGGACTTAATCGTCGACCCTGCCCATCACGCCATACTCACAATAGTGGAGAAATCTACCAATATGTTGCTTATGCAGAAACTACCATTTGAAAAACAGTCAACGCCTCTGGAAAAGGTGGTTAGGAAACTACTGCTGCCATACAAGAACAGCCTGAAGACAATTACAACAGATAACGGACCTGAATTTGCAGCATATATGGACATCACCAAATACTTAGGCGTGCCCGTATACTTCGCTGACCCATATTGTTCATGGCAAAAGGGAGCTGTTGAGAATACAAACAAATTAATCAGGCAGTATATACCTAAAAAGGATTCGTTTGATAACTATTCGGACAAGAGAATTATGTCCATACAAAAGAAATTGAACGAAAGACCAAGAGAGAAATTAAACTTTTCTACTCCAAAGTGCGAGTTCATTAAACACGTTTTGTAATTTTGCACTTGCTGGTTGACTCTGCGCTCGTTTTTTGTTGTATATGGTAATAGATTAGAACAAGTCTGATTACCTTTTCCCAATTAAAATAGTTATCTTTGCAAGTAAATAATAAAAAGCAATGACAGCGAAAATCACAAAACAAGATATGACATTGAAGTCTTTCCCCGAAGAGATAACCGAAGATGGGGTGAAGATTTACGGGGAGACTTCTTATGAAAACCAAATGGCTGTGCTTAGCCATTATCTACATAATGTGGGAGACAAGGAAAGTAACGAGCGCAAAGAAGAGATCATCTCGGCTATCCGTAGTTTCTTGAAACATAAGCATGCACGGGGGGAAAAGTCCTACAATGACGCACTGACTGACGATGAGGTGTGGGCTGTAGCCGAACAACCAGCACAGTATGGTCTGTTTGACGATTTTTTCAAAGTACCTTTCCCTGCTCCCAAGAATCCGAAGTTTACGTTTATCGACTTGTTTGCAGGTATTGGTGGAATAAGATTAGGATTTGAAGCTGCAGGGGGAAAATGCGTCTTTTCCTCTGAATTTGATGAAGATGCCTGCACCACTTATAAAGCTAACTTCGGTGAATATCCCTTCGGAGACATAACGAAAATTGAAGCCGCCAAGATACCAGATTTTGAAGTTTTATTAGCGGGCTTTCCATGTCAAGCCTTCTCCATTATAGGTAAAAAAGAGGGTTTTAAGGACGAAACAAGAGGTACTTTGTTCTTTGAGATTGAAAGAATATTAAAGGCGAAAAAGCCAAGAGCTTTTATGCTCGAGAATGTAAGGAACTTAGTTGCCCACGATAAGGGAAAAACCTTTAAGGTTATCATGTCTCATTTGGAAGCATTAGGTTACACCGTATATGCTAAAATCTTAAACGCTTTAGACTATGGGTGCATGCAAAAGCGAGAACGGATTATTATTGTGGGTTTCTTAGACAGAGTGTTATTTACCTTTCCAGAGAAAGAGATAAACCACAAGACCCTATCTGATGTTTTGGAACAAGATGTAGCTTCAAAATATTATGTCAAGCCAGAAATCAGAGAATCAAGATTGAAGAGATTAAAAGATAAGAATTATCCTAAACCATATATTTCTCATGAGAATATGGCTGGCAGTATAACGCCACATCTGTACTCTTCGTGTCTGAGGGCAGGAGCATCTGCCAATTACATTTTAATTAATGATGAACGTAGACCTACAGAGAGAGAGATGTTAAGACTGCAAGGTTTTCCTGATACTTATAGGATTGTGTTGCCTTATTCTAAGGTAAAGAAGCAATGCGGAAATTCTGTAGCAGTACCTGTTATTAAAGCTGTTGCTAAACAAATGATAAAAGCACTAAATCAATATGACGATGAAAACAAGAGAAGAAGCAAAGTCTGCCTTAGACACGCTTATAAAGAAGTCCAGAGTACACTGGTATAAACCTATACAAATAGCAGAAATTCTATATCATCACCGAGTTGATAAAGATATTGACTTATCGAAGTTAGAGGGTTATAGAACAAAGAGCAAGAAATGGAGAGACACTATGTCTCTGTCATTGCTGGGGAGGCGTTGTACAAGTAGTGCAAGGTTCCAGGATAACTTGTTTGATGATAATGCTATACCACCAGAGATATTAGTAACATTAGGTTATCAGCGATAGAATAGTAATAGTATGTAAGGATGCTGAAGAAAAAAACATAGTTTCCCTCCTAAATCAGATAGGCTGGAAAAGCAAAATACAAAATATTGTCACTGAAAAAGAGTTGATAAAATGGTATGAGAAAGCCTTAACAGGCACTTACTCTGAATTACTGGCAAGTAAGTTGCTTAACACATTATCAGAAGAGATGCTGTTAGAGTTCCCTTCTCTTGATTCTTTGCCAAAGGAGCTGACTCAAAGGCATTATGAAAAAATATTAGATAACTTTTGGAAGTAAGCCTTAACTCTCATTTTCGCTTACCCCTTCATTATATATACAAACTAAATAATAATGGCTTGCACGACGAGGGTGCAAGCCATTGTTCTTTAATCCTTTTATAGTGTTGATGGTGCGACAGGGGCATTCACCAGCACTTTTTACGATACAAAGGTATGTCTTTGTTTTTATATCACAATATAAGCATACTCTATTTCGATATTTTTTAATTATTTTTTAGATTTCAAGTGATGCTATATCAGACAATTCCCACTTCATGTGTGTAATTTGTTCCACTATTGGTGTTAAGTTGATGGACTTATTTTTTAATGTAGTATAAGCCTTATTCAGTTCTATAACAAAGTCGTGCTGACGATTCTTCGAGATAGCACCAATAAGATAGGCTATCACTTTTATTGCACCACCAAGGCTATACGCTTCGTCTTGTGTAATTTTCCCAGCAGGTCCTTTCTTTACCATCTGATGAAGCCGCACATCGTATAACACGGCACCATGGGCACAAACATTGCGTATACATCTTACAACCTCGATATAGTTTTTAAAAACAGCGACCTTATTTATCTGAAAATGCTTTGCAATGAGCAGCTGGTCATCTGTCTTTTTCAAATTATTATAGAGTAACAGCACACTTCCAAGCGTCATGTGTTCAAGCGTTTTCCATGCTGGTGCATAAATGCTACCCTTATGTTTCTTGTGATGTCGTTTTATATTTATGTTGCGTTTCACTTCCTTATAGCATTTATTGTTGAACTTGCTGATGAACAACTGCTCTACAACTTTCGGACTAACAAACCAACAAGGAATGTTTTTATATCGTTTGCTTAATATATAGGTAAGGTAAGTGCGAAAAGCAACTTCTATTCTGCTGATATATTTTAAAAGCATGTTACGCAAATCATAATCAAAGTAGTAGAGTGTAACGGCATCTTCGAAACATGTATTAGCTTTCATCTTATGATTTCGGTTATTCGGATTAGGATATGATATTTCAAAAGGAAAAAAGTAAAATCCTAAGCGATAGTAACCTATATCCAATAGATTTTCCTTTGCTTTCGCTTCATTATTAATCTGTACTCCACGATTTCTTAAAAGTTTAATTTGTTCTGGTATTGTAGTTGCTCTTTTCATGTAAAATTATATTTGGATGCAAAAATACAAAACATATTTAATCATTGCAATGAATTACTTGGAAATCTTATTACAAGTAAAAATATCTGCTAACCGTTGAAAACCTCTACCCACTCTCGCACCCTTCCTAACTTTGCAACGTGATGACAGAGAAAACAAAATGTTTAACTAACAAGTACAGAAAGGAACAACAACTATGATTCGTTACAAGATCTACGAAAACAGGAGCAAGAAGAGTGCGGGCAACAAGAAGTTTTATGTACGTGCCGTAAGTGAAGAAACCATCGACCTCCGACAGCTTGCCGACTACATGGCTACACACAATGTAGCCTTTTCAAGGTGTTGGGTGTTGGGTGATGGGTGTTGGATGATGGGTGTTGGATGATGGGTGTTGGGTGTTGATGAATACTTTTGTTGGATGATGGGTGTTGGATATTGGGGATGCTCATCACGCAAAACCTGAGGAAAGAAACAAGGTATGATGCGCAGTTCGCAAGGATGGAGGAGATAGAGAGCAGAGATTAGAGGAGTTAGGTGTCCGATGGGGGACAAATATACTTATAAAAAGTGTTAATCATACTTTTTAATTTCCATTTTCGGTAATTTAATTCTACTTTTGCAAAGAAAACAGAAGAGCTTTAAGAAAACTAACAGACAGGCAATTCTCTGACATTAAATGCATTTCATAGAAGAAAACGAAGATTAATCAAAAGAAAACCCTGTTTATGTGCTTTTTTTAACATAAAATATTTGCATAATTAAAATGAATTTTTTACCCCCCACACGTATATACCACTATCTAAAAGGAATGTAGTAATTGGGCATTCTTTATTTTCTGTTTTTTTGTATTTGCACGGATTTCCTTGAAATCCTTTCTATTTTTTTCTCAACAATGCTGCCTTTTGTAGCATGTCGCCTTTATAGAAAGGCATTACTTATTCCCAATTTTTTATTAGTTTTTTTCATCCCATAGGACGAAAATCAAACCCCTTATAAAAATGAGAAAGAAATACATTGTACCAGTTTGTCATACCATTCCCATAGACTTCGAAAGTCTACTTGTCGAAATAAGTAGTGGAAACGGGTCTAACATCAATAATTATCAGCATGTAAACTTTAATCCGGGAAAATCAGGAGATTCTAACGCATCTGATAATCAAGATTACAGTGACTACGAAAATTGATATACAAAAGATACAACCAAGTACACAACATAAAAAAGATGAGACGAATATTTTTATTAACAAAAACTATCTTTTTCGTCATAGCCCTGCTTGTCTTAAGTGCTGGATGCGCCGACGAAACGATTACAGAGCCTAACCTTAAGAAAACAGAAACGAGTAAGGAACCTGTCACATCCGTTATTACCATCGAAGACGGTAGTGCAGGTGTTAGCTTACCAGAGTCAACAAATTCTACACGTGCGTCAGTCACCATGAACGAGATGTTTCAGCTGACCGAGGACAACAACTTTGAGACCGATGCTTACCTTATCAAGGAAGACGAAAACGAAAACGACAACAGCAAACGCAAGCTGGCATATCTTCGCATACGTTGGAAGAATAAGTCCAAAACTGCCAATGGTTGGAATCTCAGTACCTACGACCCAACCGTCACATTAGAATGGATTAACAAAGAAAGTGTAGACATTAAGCCTGGCGAAAAATGGTATTTGGCAGGCATTGTTGGTGGAAATTTGGATAGAAATGAAGGTATTCCTAACACGGTAGAGTTTTATAGAAAAGCAAACAACGTGATGAACGGCCCTGTCGCTGGCGATAACAGCAAACATAAGTTCAATGTGCCGTTTGTGGCTAACTGGGTGAAAGTAGACATCATAGGGAAGAACAAAATAAGGTTCCGCAACATGCATTTCGAACCGCAAGGCGTAGTGTTTAAGGTAAAGGTAAAGCGTAACGAAAAGCTATTGAAACCAGAGGAACACGAATATATGTTCTCCAGCACAGGACTGTCGCCCAATGTCTTCTTCTGCTTCGTTGATTACTCTAAAGCAGGAGACCCACGACAAAGCCACGACGTAAGAGTGTCGCACAATAATCCCGTAAAGGACTATTGGGTGTGGTATCATCCATCAGACAATCGAGATTTAGGGAATGGTGCTCATAAGCAAACGAATAAGGCTTTAATATGGTATAATAAAACATTTCAGTTCTCACATACCCAAGAACTGCGTTACAGGTACACATATCCAGCTTCTAAAGTCAAGGGCAAAGACTACGATGTTTTCTATGTATGGGGCATGCCCATAAATGGTGGTGAGTACGTAGAATATCTGTCGTACACGGGTACGGGCAATGAAAAGAACGCCACGGCAGACCCTTCCAAGTCAAAAACTATATTAGGCAACACCACTGCCATTACTTCCGCACATGGTGGTTTCATGCTGGGTTGGCTCAACGGTCAAAACAAAGTGCGAGGAGAGTTTCTTTGTGGAACACAACACACCAACGAATTTCAACAGATAAACGACTGGACTCCGTACATGGGAAAAATAATGGACGTGAACCTCAAGGTGATGCGCCCTGGTGACAATCGTTACAAATGGCGTGTGCCGCTTGAACGCATGGCAAAATCAAACTTGACTCACCCACAGAGTGTGTATAGTGATATGCCAAGAGAGCAGCTGACTTTTACAAACGATTTAGAACCAAACAGAGGTAAAGGGCGATTTCAGCAAAGGGAACTTCAAATATTAGTAGAGGCAGGAAAAGCTCCCATAGGCTACCATATCCCCTCTGTTCAGGAATTAGGTGCTGCATTACCTTATGTTTCCAAAAGGTGTGATCCTGACTGGACTCCAAACGTAGAAGACTTAGAGGATGATAACCTTGGGTTTAGTGGAGCAGGGGGTTATCAGCTCGACGGCTATTTCAAGGAGTGGCTTCAGCTTAGAGACTTGCAAGGATTCTCTCAACCTTCGCTCTACAATAGCATATATAAGACGGTAATAGACGGTAACAGCAAGGTGATATACGCTATCCGCTTTGAGCATGTTCGTAGTGCTAACAACGCAGACCTTACAGGCAATCGCTATCGTTGTGCCTATCGCTTCGTAATACACACAGAAGGAAATAATTGTAATGTAGATGGACGTGGGCGCAGGCTTGCCATTACGGCACGCTGGCTGGGCAACCTGCCCATAACTCTTGACGAGATAGCAAAACCAGACTATTGGAACAAAAACAATAGCAATGACGTTGTTCGCATACTCAATGATGACGGTGACAGGAAGGGGGCGCAAATAGTTGATGACGCCTGCTACTTTTCGGGGACCTACGCACAGAATTACAGTTACGATCTCGGCAATCCTAATAAGACCTTCTTCTGTCGTTATTTTCACCCCAATGGTTTTTATCGCGGATATATGACAAAGGGTTTTGGACAGAAACATGCCCCTATCCGTTGCTTTGCCGACTGGAATTTAAGTGAAAGCGCACCCAACGCACCACGTCAGCAACGCATTACGGAGGGACACAATGAGGAATATTACAAATAACGTCAAGTCGATACCAGCAGTACAGCTGATACGTACGGCACCTTGGAGGATGATGCAATAGTTCGTCCCCATGATGCCGATGCGATAGCACAACAACCGCCAAACTTCATCACGAAGACTTGGCGGTTGTTTTTTTGTTTGGGTGATGGGTGTTGGGTGATGGGTGTTGGGTGATGGGTGTTGAGTGTTGGAGATTAGAGATTAAAGGGGGAGAGATTAGAAAAAACTGTTGCAGATTGTCTTTCTTCTTTTTTCTCACAACATCAAGATTGTATTCTTTTTTTTGCGTAAATACGCATTAATCAGGAAAAGGAAACGTAAAGGTGATTAAGGAGAGTATGGAGATTGTCGAAAACATTGCGCACATGGGTGTTGGGTGTTGGGTGATGGGTGTTGGATGATGGGTGTTGGATGTTGGGTGTTGGGTGTTGATGAATACTTTTGTTGGGTGATGGGTGTTGGATGATGGGTGTTGGATGTTGGGTGATGGGTGTTGATGAATACTTTTGTTGGGTGTTGGATGATGGGTGTTGGGTTTTGGGTGATGAGTGATGGGTGTTGGGGATGCTCATCACGCAAAACCTGAGGAAAGAAACAAGGTATGATGCGCAGTTCGCAAGGGTGGAGGAGTTAGAGGGGGAGAGATTAGAGGTTAGGCTCTAATGTCCGATGGGAGTAAATAGAAATGGAGTATTGTTGTTTTTCTCATCTTTTCTTGACATTCCCCTTATTTATTATTATCTTTGCCAAGAATATTAGTAGAATCCGTAAAAGAATAATATAACACAGGATTATGAACGAGCGATTAGTAGTCAAGTCATTCGGTCCTATAAGAAACATAGATATCAGCTTTCGCAAAGTAAATCTTTTCATTGGTGACCAAGGTACAGGAAAAAGTTGCATCGTAAAGTTGTTCTCTACTTTTAGATGGCTCGAAAAGGCATTAATGACAGAAACGTATCCTTTGGACTATTTTACGAAGTTTGTAGATGCACGCTTTAAGAAACAATTGTGTGGATATCATCGTATAGAAGATTTTTTCTGTGACGATACCTACATCTTATATGAAAGCACTTTGTTTAAATTTGTTTATACAGAAAGTGTGTTTAATATAGAAAATAAGAAAGGAACTATTACCGGATTACCAAAAATAATGTATGTTCCGGCTGAAAGAATAATATTAAGTTCAGCAGAAAAGAAGTTGAAGACCTTTGATGGGCTTCCTGCTTCCAACCTTACTTTTAATCAGACTTTTTGGGAGTCGAAGGAACAATTTAAGGATGGATATGTTCTGCCTTTTGGTAATTTGAGCTATAAGTATGATTCTTTGAATGATATTAGCTGGATAGTAGGTAGTGGTTATCGTGTTCGTCTAATCAACGCATCCAGTGGTATTCAGTCTGCCCTACCAGTCTGTATCGTTTCTGATTATTTAGGAAATATTGTTGCATCGGGTAAGGAACGTCCCATGTCAGTAGATGAATTACAGAAACTGCAAAAAGAAACGTCTAAGATTATGGAACTAAAGTTTCCCACCCTTAAAACACTGGTCTTTTTTTATTCACCTTTACCTGTTATTACCCATATCCATTGATTTTTAACACAAGTATAATAGAGGTTAAGCAGTCTGTTCATATACTTCGTCCCATTTTTCTAACACTTCTGCCATTACAAGGATTTTGCTCAACTCTTTGTCGTTGCCGCTGATTGTAGCCATAAGCTGTTGGGGCGTTATCCCAAGTGTTTCTCCTAAAATGCGAAGTATACGTTTGATACAGGCAAGAACTCGCTTCCATAACGTGAGTGCCATGAGGTCGTCCTCTATATCCGAAAAAAGTTCGCCCATGGTTTGATATTCTGTGAACCTCTTTTCCAAAGCCATGACGGTATATGTAAGGTAACATAGCGTTGCGTCGGCTATCTGACCATTAAAGTCGCAACCTTGATAACCTCCTAATCCGAGATATTGCTTAGTCTCCTTGTTCATCACTTCTATGTTCCATCTAATCTGATACACTTCAAAGGCTTTTATGAAAGACATCGTTGTATCCGTGGTGAGCAGGACGTTCCATGTGGAGTTCCTACCATACTTGATGAGGAATATTCTAATAGGTACATCCCCTAAGTTGCCGTTGAGCTGAATATATCGACATCTGTACTTACGACAGTTCTTTCCTCGTTCACGTTCATAGGTAGCAATGAGTTCTGCAGCATTTTTCTTCCTGCCTGATACGGTGTATTTCGTCTTTCCCATTTTAGCAAGTCCAACAAAGTGCATTACTCCTTTACCTATGCTTCTAACACATTTCATAAGTTGCTCGCAAGTGAACCAACTATCGGTAATCACATACTTCGCATGCAAACCCATCTTCCATCCACGGCGAAGCATATTCATGGCAGCTTCCATCTTAGACATCTTACACTCTTGAAAACGCTTATAATCGGGGTTGCCAGTATTCCTTTTGGTATGATACGCTTTTCTACGTTGCTGTTTTGTCAGTCCGCAGTCGCCTTGTTTCCCTTTTTCCTGATGCAGTGAAAAATCAAAGGGTATGGTTGTCTTGCCGTCAAAGAAAGCACAAAGTAGCAGTTTGTAGCCCAATACGCACCTGCCTTTTAACATGGTCAAAAACACGACTGATACCCTCCATCCTCACACCGCTCTTCTCAAGCACGGTGTCATCTATAATGAAACAGGTCGTGGAATCGGATTGAGGAGCTTCGCCATACTTACGCAATAGGCACATGTAACGCAGTGCAAAGCGGTTCATCAAGCGTCTCCAATCCATCTGCGGGCGAGTCATCATTCGATAGAAACAGTTCTTACCATGATTTGAAAGCTCATATATCTTATGCTTGCATATACTGTGGATGCTCTCACCCACAATGCGGAAGAGGCAAAGAGAAAGGATTAGCTCAGATGCCGAAACTCCGTCATGTTTCTCCAATGACAGACGAGATAGCAGGTGACCGATACCAAACTTGCCAAAAAGATGCAATAAATCATCACTCATTCGAGTTTTAACACTCAAAAGTTTGGATAACTCACTTATTTTTCTCTATTTTTGCTTCCATAACAGTTTTGTTGTTTTGTCTTTGACAATCAGTTTTTTTGCGATTACTAATTTACAAAGAAAATTCGACAAACTGTTATTTTTCTATCTATTTGTTAGGGTGGGAAACTTTAGTTATGGAAAATGATAATTTGACAGATGCGGTTAAGAACGCTATGCTAAAACATCTCTCTGGTCGTAGTCGTTACAATTGTTTTGTAAATATCGTCGAAGAACCAGAGTTGAGTCTTTTCCCAGAATCACAAAACTCATTGATAAGGTTACTATGCAAAGTTAATAATGGAACAACGGATAATATGCTTTTGTTAACTTCGCATAGTCCATACACACTGGCTATACTTAACAACCTTGTACTTGCTTATAAAGCATACGAAAAGGGGGATGACGATACAAAAAGAAAGGTTGCTGAGATTGTTCCTCCGGAATATCATGTTGACCCTGAATCGCTCACAGCTTTTAGTCTTTCGGAAACAGGCATGGAGAATTATCAATCTGTTCTTTCTGAATCATCGGGTATAATTAGCAAAAATGATCTTGATACAGTATCAGAGAAGATTATGCATGAGTTTAACACATTATACCGTATTTATGCCAAGGCTATCAAATAGTACCAATATTCCTATCGCCGTTAGTAAGCTCAGACTATGTTCTGCATTAAGTAATTGTGGACATGTTGGTGTTCAAGAGGCAATGGATATAAGTCGTGATGAGAGTTTATATGTTTACGACAATGCCACATTAGGATATTCTGACTGGACGAATATGGTTCCATCCCATCTTTCTGAGACTTTTTGTGCTGATAATCCTATGAAAACAGAGATTGTATTATTGCCTTTGGATAATCGGATTATAACAGGTCCAAAAGTAGTACTGGGTGGTGTGTGTGATTGTGCATTGCTCACGGTGAACGAATTAAGCCTGATTGAGTTCAAAACGAATGTAAGGACAGCATCAGACGAGACTCTTGAGCAACGCTGTCATAAAGCTGTGTCCCAAATCCTTCATACAATAAATGAAATCGTTAAGCCAAAATGTAATCAGATGGGTGTCGAACTTGAAGAGAAGGTTGATATAGACGCTTATATAGTATTTGACAATGAACTGAATGTAACAGGTGTTAAAGCCACATTCCAAGCCATTGCGATGGACGTTTTAGAGGAAGAGAAGTTGTTATTATATTTTGATAACAAGAAGACTTTTGAATAGGTCCTATTGGCTAAAACCTCTCCCCCCGCTAACGTCTAACGTCTTGTCAAAACAAGGGCGCAGACGTTGGGGGGGGATGGACTAACTTTATTAGTGTTGCTCACTTGCTGACATATTGTCAGTGCCAGGTCCAATGCTAAAACCACCACCTTCTCCAATACCGATAGTGCCAGGTCCCACGGATGGACCCGCTGATGGATTGTCAGACGAACCGGTACCTGTTCCACCAGTGGTAGTGTCATTATTTTTTGGATCTGTTCCCGCTAACAAAAGCACTTCGTCGGCGAAAGGAACTACCTCACACAATGGATTTGTGTAAATCTTCTTTTTCATGTTTTGAGTAAATTGTTATTGTAAATAATTGCTATTTTATTTGAAATCCAAGGTCTATTTTCTAACGTCTAATGTTTAACCTCTACCGTCATCCTCTACTTAAAGCCCCACTGTTAGTTGTGTTGTCTTACAGAATGTCATCAGGGTTATCAATCACTTTACCACTATTGTCTATGGGAATGACTGGTTTGACAATAGAAGGAGGCGTATCAGAAGAGTTTTCGTCTTCCTTTTTCTTAGGATTTGTTGCTGCTGACAAAAGTACTTCATCAGCGAAAGGAATTGCTTCGCACGACGGACTTGCGTAAATTTTCTTCTTCATAATTAGCTTTTTCTTTTTTAATTAAAGTGTTTCGTAATTTTACGAAAGTAACTTTGCAAGTATAGGCACAAAGACGTTTCGAGGTGAAACGTCTATGGGTGCAAATGCAAGCAAATGGGATATTTGGCTACAAAGGTAGCTATTATTTCTCTAATAACTCTCATTTTGTGTAGGTTTCTCCTTTTCGTTTCTGTTCTGTATGGCTTCATAGACAATAAAGAGGGATGGAAGCGTGGGCAATTGCAAACGTTTGCGCAAGAAAAGAATGGAGAAAAAAGGGTGGATTGTAGGACAATAACTGCTAAAATAATACATTTGTAGGCATAAACCTAACATCTAAACAAGATGAAAACGAATCATACTGTTATTTTTCATTCCTGCTGACCATGCAGCTGGGATTTGCGCAGGGATGGCCTGCTAAGTATCAAGGAGTAATGTTGCAAGCCTTCTATTGGGACTCGTACGAAGACAGCCAATGGACGAAGCTGAGGCAGCAAGTGGAGCCGTTGAGCCGCAGTTTTAATGCTATATGGGTGCCACAGAGTGGCTACTGCAATACGGGCGAAGGCGGAAAGAGTATGGGGTATAACCCCGTGTGGTGGTTCAATCAGAATAGCTCTTTCGGTAGCCAGAAAGACCTGAAAGCCATGATTGCAGCCTTCAACGAAAAGCAGGTCGCAGTGATAGAAGATGTTGTCATTAATCATAAGAGTGGTGACAGAGACTGGTGCGACTTCCCCGTTGAGGAGTGGAACGGCAACAGACTGGAATGGTCGTTGGCTGACATCTGCCAAGACGACGAGGCAAAGGAACACTTCAATGTGACGGGTAACTACGATACGGGCGACCACTTCGGCTATCGGGACTTAGACCATCGGAGCGAGAATGTGCAGAAAAACATTAAGACCTACCTCCACTTCCTGAAAGAGGAAATGGGATACAGGGGCTTTCGCTATGACATGGTGAAAGGCTATGGACCAGAGTTTATCAAGATTTACAATGAGGCAGCTAAGCCTGAACTGTCAGTGGGAGAGTATTGGGACTATAACTATGAGAATGTTGTCGGATGGATCAAAGGGACTGGATACAGTTCGGCTGCCTTCGACTTCCCACTGAAGAATATCATTAACGAGGCCTTTGGTAGGGGCAATTGGGGTGCGCTGACCTATAAAGGAGTGGCAGGCGACCCAAATATGAGCCGTTATGCGGTGACCTTCGTCGACAATCACGACACTTATCGCAACGAACACAACGAACAGTTGCAGAACAATGTCCTCGCAGCGAATGCCTTCATCTTGGCTATGCCCGGGACTCCATGCCTCTTCCTCCCTCACTGGAAGGCCTATCAGGCAGAACTCGAGAAGATGATTGCGGCACGTAAGGAGGCGGGCATCACCAACCAGAGTAGGATTGTGTCGGGTCGATACTATGATGGTGGCTATGTGACCATCGTACAGGGCGAACGGAGCAAGATTATGGTTGTCAGTGGTTTTCCTAAGAATATAGACACGAGAGGTTATACCCCCGTTTCTGTGGGTACGCCTGAAAATCCTAACTACGCCTTCTATAAGGAGACAACGCCGGCGAAGGATATTACCCTCTACATTGAGGCAAACGAACAACCCCTACGACTCTATGCGTGGACTGACGACAACACACAGCTCACGGACGCCTATCCGGGAACGCTGCTGACGAAGAAGAGAATGGTGGGCGACAAGCAGTTCTACTACATGACCTTTAAGGCCGACCGACTGAACTTCCTTCTTAACAAAGGTAGTGAGGAAACAAAGACTACCGATGTGACAGGGGTGACGGCGGATGCCTTCTACGCCTACAACAACCGCAATGTGACGAACAATACCGAACACTATGCAAACGAAAACGTCAAGGGTGAGGTAGACTTGCTCACGTTCAGAACGAACGAATGCGTTGCCTTCTTCGAGTCGCCTGAAGCATGGGACAAGGTGAGCTGTTGGGCTTGGGAAGGTAACAATAACTATACGGGTGGAACATGGCCGGGACAGGCTTGCCAATACATTGGGAAGGCGGAGAATGGTAATAAGATATGGAAGTGGACTTGCAACACATCGGTCGTTCCTGCCATGATTATGTTTAATGACGGAGTAGCCAAAGATACACAGAAAAGCAATGAATATGCCTTCACCAATGGTGGCTATTACACGATGACGGCAATGACCAGTACTGGCAGCAACACCGACAATATCTTCGAACGTGAGTTTAAGGCGCAGACGAAGAGTACGCTCTGTCTGCCTTTCAGCCTTGATGAGTCTGAAACAGCTCGGCTCCATGGTAAGGTTTATCAGATGACGGGGGCGGCTGACGATGTTCTCATCTTCAAACAAGCAAACGCTATCGAGGCTTTCAAACCCTACATCTTCGTGGCCAACAATACGGAGAAAGTGTTCAGCGGTCTGACTGATAAGGTGGCACTCGTGGGAAATCCTATCCCTACTACCTTCGGACACTATAGCTTCGAGGGAACGATGAACGAGTCGAAAAAAGTATCAACTGCCGAGACTACCTACTTCATCTATGCTGCCGACAATGGCAACTTTATGAAGGCCAATCACGATGGTGGTGTGGTCATTCCAGCCTACCGCTGCTACTTCCTTAGCAAGCAAGCGGCTTCGGCACCAGCAAGGTTGCAGCTCATTGATGAGACAACGGGCATCAATTCCCTCTCACTCGACCGTGACGACAACGTCTATACGCTCAATGGACTATGCGTAGGCAAGTATGCGTCACTGCCACAGCTGCCTATGGGTGTGTATCTATACAAAGGGAAAAAGATAATCAAAAAGTAAACACAATGATATAAACATAATGATAAAAACACAATGATGAAAAAACACTATATATCACCCGTAATCAGCCTTTATACCCTTCCTGCCGAAAGACTACTCGGTGAGTACACACAGAATACTAATAACGCCCCAGAGGCTCCTAACGGCACTGTGGCAGGTGCAAAAGAGAGCGACTTTGACTTTGACGATGAGGAGTAGACAAGTGAACGAGTAGACAAGTGAACAAGTTGCTTGTAAGAAGACAGAGTAACAGAGTAACAGAGGAACAAGTGGACGAGTGAACGGATAGACAGGTGAACAAGTTGCTTGTAAAGAAGACAGAGTAACAGAGGAACAAGTGGACGAGTAGACAAGCAACCTGTCTACTCGTCCACCCGTCTACTTGCTATAATTTTCTCACAGATGACACAGATATACAGAATAAACAGACTCTTATCGCTAACCACACACAGAGACTTAAAGGTCGTGGAACTCACAGAATTGGCGGACAAGTAGACGTTAGAGAGTAGACTAGCAACGGGCCTATGTATTCTCTGACCTTTAGGTTTCTGTGCGTCAGCTTTCCGCTTCATTTGTTCATCTGTGTTATCTGTGAGAGCCTGTGTTAGTAAACTCGTTTACTTGTTCCTTTGTTACTCTGTCTTCTTTACAAGCAACTCGTTCTCTTGTCTACCTGTCTACTCGTCCACTTTTTTTACGTCAGTCAATCTTAAAATAATTTTGTCATTCTGTCTAAAAACGCTATATTTGCAGTTATAATGGCTATCATGAGCGCCTGCAGGTAGTGGCAGAACAAGCCATCAGCTTCGACCTCGACGACGGTATTGTCGTAAACCATGCAATGTTTGGCGATGTATTAGCAAAAATGAAGTAAGCGCATGACCGCAAAAGAGAAACTGATAGAAGTACTTGACGAGTACAGACAGCTTGGAATAGCAGCGCAGATAGACTACGATAAATTCTATCTCTACTCTCTCATTACCCATTCGACAGCTATTGAAGGCTCGACGATGACAGAGATAGAGAATCAGTTGCTGTTTGATGAAGGTATTTCGGCCAAAGGGCGTACCATACAGGAACAACTGATGAATCTCGACTTGAAGAAAGCCTACGAGGAGAGCCTTCGTATGGCTAAGGTCAGGACAGATTTCTCTATCAGTATGCTGAAGGGGTTCTCTTTCGATTGTCATGAAGAATACAGGTGGCATCTACAACACGTTACAAGGCTCTTTCGATGCGTCGAAAGGCGACCTGCGTCTGGTTAATGTGACGGCAGGTGCTGGAGGGCGTTCCTATATGAACTTCCAGAAAGTTCCATCACGCCTGGAAGAGTTCTGCATAAAGATGAATGAGAGGAGACTTTCGCTCGGCAATGGTAATGATATCATAGCACAATACCTTTTAAGCTTTGATGCTCACTACGAGCTGGTTACAATCCATCCTTGGGTAGATGGCAATGGCAGAATGTCACGCCTGATAATGAATCACATACAGTTTGAGTATGGTCTTGTTCCTACCAAGGTCTGCAAAGAAGATAAGGCTGATTATATACAGGCATTGATCGATTCGCGAGAGCAGGGTACAACAGAAGCCTTCCGTGAGTTTATGCTACAAGCACATATCAAAAACCTTCAGCAGGAAATAGCTACCTATAAGGAATCTCTTGGTGAAGTGGACAGAAAAGGTGGACAGAAAACTCAAAAGGTGGACAGAAAAGGTGGACAGAAAACCCGCAATGCTATCTTGGAGCTGATAGTCATGGATGCTAAGGTCACATCTACCCAGATGGCAGAAAGCCTCGGCATCAACCGCAGTGCCATATCCAAACATTTGAAGAAAATGCAGGAAGATGGTATCATAAGGCGTGAAGGACCAGACAAGGGCGGAAAGTGGGTAATAAACGCTTTATAAACATCATGAAAGAAGAAAGAATATAGAACTATTTTAAGCACAACCTACAACCACACACAGAGACCTAACGGTCGTGGAACTCACAGAATTGGTGGACGAGTTCACGAGTGGACGAGTAGGGTAGATAAGTAGACAAGTTATATGTTTTGTGAGAATACGTAGCTTTCATATTGTTATATACAAGTATCGGGTCTGTGCATTCTCTGACCTTTAGGTCTCTGTGCGTCACGTTTTCTGTTTCATCTGTTCATCTGTGCTATCTGTGAGAGCCTTTATAACCAACTTGTCCACTCACTACATTTTCTCACAGATGACACAGATGAACAGAATAAACAGATTTTTTTGCTAACCGCACACAGAGACCTAACGGTCGTGGAACTCACAGAATTGGTGGACGAGTAGGGTAAACAAGTAGACGAGCAGACAAGTTATATGTTTTGTGAGAATACGTAGCTTTCATATTGTTATATACAAGTATCGGGTCTGTGCATTCTCAGACTTTTAAGTCTCTGTGCGTCACGTTTTCTGTTTCATCTGTTCATCTGTGCTATCTGTGAGAAAATTGGTGGACGGGTAGACGGGTGGACAGGTAGACAGGTTGCTTGTTCACTTGTTCTTTTGTTATTCTGTCTTTTTTTACACACAACTCGTCTACTTGTCTAACTTGTCAACCTGTTTTTTTTACTCGCAACTCGTCCACTTGTAAACTTGTTCACTTGTCTACTCATATAACTACATATAACATCCTTGCAATCGGGATTTTTGTGTTGTACCTTTGCATCGTCATCAAGAACAAAAGGGGTGACGAGAGAGTTATTAATGAACCAAATAATCTATAATAATAAATGTGTATGATAAACGATAATCATTCAGGAAAGATAAATTATGAAGAACGTCTTTCGCCTCATTTCACGTTAGGAGAGATGCTTCGCTCGGGAGTGGCAATCACCCATCGTATAAAGAATGAGCCAGGATTAGATGACTCACCCTTTGGGTACAGGGCGGAGGAAGTGAAGGACAATCTCCGTGCGCTATGTACGTCGGTTTTGGAGCCACTCAGGCGTCGAGTCGGTAGGGTGGTAGTGGTTAGTGGCTATCGCTGTGAGGCCCTCAATAGGCTTGTAAATGGTGCGGATAATTCGCAGCACATGAAAGGCGAGGCAGTCGATATTCATGTCACAGGACAGAAAATGTGTCGGAAATATGGTGCAATTCTCTCTACGACAGACTTCGATCAGATTATTTTTGAGCCACAGGAGTCGGCGGTGAAGCGATGGATACACGTCAGTCATAAGCGGAATGGACGAAATCGGCATCAGATTTTAGGGCAGTTTTGAGGCAGTTTACGGGTCGGAGTAGGGATGTAAGCTGCTGATTAGAAAGTTTTTAAGTTTTTTTATGTGAATATCTTTTCACTGATTTAGACATTTATATTTATATTTAATTATGTTATTGCGTTTTTTGTGTATTTCGACTTTTACCTTTATATTTATATACGTTTTTAGCTTTTTTTGCTTTTTTTAGTCATTTCATTTTTTTACTTATTTATTTTTCATCTTTTTGTAGGTTTACTTTTTATTTGTTTGTTTATTTATTTTTTTACACTTTTTGTCGCCTTATGTAAATATACATACTTCAACCTTCCCCTTGCTGCGGTGAGGGGGAGGAGAAGTAGGCGGGCGGTCGGTAAGAAGATTGTATTCGAGGAAAATCATTTAATTATCAATATTTTTTTGTTTCACTATTAAAATTATTAAGTTATGTCAATCAAATTTCGTTTGTATCAGGACAATCGTTCAAACAGTAAGAAAAAAGGTTTTTGGTATGCCCGTGCGGTGAGTCCAGACCTTGTAACAGTGAAGGACCTTGCAGTTCGCATCAGTGAGCGTTGTACGGTAACAGAACCAGACATTCTGGCGGTAATCAGTGCTTTGGTGTTCGAGATGAACCAAGTGTTGAAGAATGGTAGTCGTGTGAAGCTCGACGGACTGGGAACATTCCGTGTAGGTATTCATTCTATTGGTGTGGAGAATGTTAAGGACTTTAATGTTCAGAAGAACATCTTTGGTGCGCACGTCATCTTTGCGCCAGCGGTGACCGTAGACGCTATGAAGAATCGTGTGAAGAACCTCATCAATGGTTTGCGCATTCAGGAGGCTGTTCAGTACGACTCTCCAAAGGAAGCAGCTAGGCCAAAGAAGGAGAAGAAGGAGAATGCTCCATCGCCAGAGGCTGGTCACGAGGCAACTCCTGGTGCTGGTGATAGCACAACGACTGGCGAAACACACGCATAGTCCGTCTGGTAAGCGATTGTAGTAGAGCGTCCGTCCTATTTTCTGGACGCTCGTCTACCTTCGTTCTCATGCAGAGGTGAGAGTTAAGGCGGCTTCACACCTGTTGATACTCTCCCTCTTTTTACTACGAACATTTATTATTCATCTTTACACGATAATCGGTTCTTAATACTTAAGAGATATTAGGAAGGATCATCGGATGGTAAATCATGTTGATTGTAGTCGGATGCCCGAGGTTTGTGTAAGAAAAAAATAGAAGTATATGAATAAACCACTTTGGAAGAATATCCTGCATATTCTCGTAACCGTACTCACGGCATTGGCAACCAGTTTGGGTGTCAGTTCGTGTCTATAAAACAAAGCCTTTGACTTCGTCTTGCAGTTAGACCATCGTTAGAAATCTGTTATAAAGACTTATTTAGACAGGTTTATCACTCTGGTTTTCAGTTGTTTGTGTATGTGATAGTAGACGTATATGTAGTTTATTTTCGACTTGTAGGGAGGTTGTCCCAGACAGAAAGGGAGGATAAGTGCGTCAGGAAAGGAGGATTTTGGCTCTATAACGAATCGTGTGGGTAATCCAGTTCAAGCCCACCTGTTATGAAATAGATCATATACTTAAAGTTTTCTGTATTTACGAATCCTCTTGCCCTCCTTTTTGCAAGTTGTATCTGTGAGTTCAATCCCTCCAGAACTCCGTTGTTGACATCCCTCATGGCAAATAGCTGCTTGATGCCGTACATGTGCGATTTTATCATTGCAACGAAATTAAGCATAGGCTTGATTGCCGATTGTTCTACCATCTCACACCATAAATCAAGTTTTTCCACAGAATCCTTAGCGCACTCATTGAATATATCGATGAAAGATTCCTTAAAGCTATAAGCCTTTCCAATTGTTGGGTAGGTCATCAGGAGGGTATTCAGTTCCATCATTTTTTTTGGTGAGAGATTCTTCTTGTTGTATAGCAGCGTAAAACGGTGTCCTTTAAGTAGTTTGGTTTCTTTGTGTTCCTCCTTACGTACCATATCAACAGCCTCGTTGAGAGCCTTAAATATATGGAATTTATCGAAAATGATACCGGCATTGGGGAAGTGAGTTAAGGCACCTGATATGAAAGATTTAGACATATCCATACTGATAGCTTCTATATTCTCCACCTTTCCATGGCTCGCAACCAATGCCTTGCTGAATGCCCTCGAAAGTGCTTGCATCTTTACCATCAGTGACGAAAATAGTCTTACGAGTATCCAAGTCTACAAACTGCGTTATGTAGTTGTGTCCCTTTCGTTTAGAGGTTTCATCCACTCCGATGTGACGTACTTTGGACATGTCAATTTTCTTAACGGCTTTGCGAACCCAATGATTAAAAACACGCCATATACGTGGAGCTGTTTCATGAATGGTACGGGAAACGCTCTTCACGGGCATTTCACGCTCTATGAGAAGCATTGAGTAGGCTTCGAAAAGCAATGTGAAACCGCTGCTTTTACGTGCCCACGGAACATCTACCATGATTGTTCGGTGGTCATCTGTTTTAATACGGGGAACGCTGGCGTGAAGATAACAAAGATGTTCAAAGAAGTTCAAATGACGCCATGTCTTATCTATGGTATCGTAGGCAGTGTACTCATTTTCATTAAGCTTAAAAACGATGTCCACGATTAAAAGCTCAACCAAATATGGAGTTCTTTGGTGGAGTGTTTGCCTTCTATAAACTCAACCTTGGATACATACCATGGTTCTGACAGGCCTAAAGCCATTGTAAATATCTCTGTACTATTCATAAAACAAAGGTAATATTTTTATCTGAAATTTATATGATTACCCACACGATTCGTTATAGAGCCAGGATTTTTAAGGATTGTGCGACGAATAGGGAAGAAAAGAGAGACAAGAAGGGAATAAGTGTTCCATATTTATCTCTTTTCTTTACAAGTAAGTAAGTTTTTATAGTGTTTGTTTTATTATTTTCATTGTTACTAATTTGTTTCTCATTCTTTTTGTTTGATTTGTTTTCTTCTTAATATCATGTAAATCAAATGATTAAGGAATATGGCGACAAATTAGTAACTTTATCTTTGAAGTCGTTCATTAAAAGTGCGACAAATATGTAGTTTGTTGAAAAAAACTTTATCTTACATCGGTTATGTAAGGCCGAACCGCCTTTCACGCATGAAATAAAATAAATGTATTGTTTTAATAAACGATTTATAGTCATTCTAAATAAAAACTTTACACTTTTTTGTCGCCGAATTATATAAATATATATTCCTTTGTTTATGTTTTTAGAAGTAGACGAGTAGACAAGTGGGGTGGGTAGACGAGCAGACAAGTAATATGTTTTGTGAGAATACGTAGTTTTCATATTGTTATATACAAGCAGCGGGTCTGTGCATTCTCTGACTTTTAAGTCTCTGTGCGTCACGTTTTCTGTTTCATCTGTTTCATCTGTTCATCTGTGCTATCTGTGAGAGCCTTTACAAGCAAATTGTCTACTCGTCTACTTTTTTTCTCACAGATTACACAGATAAACAGAATAAACAGATTTTTTGCTAACCACGCACAGAGACCTAACGGTCGTGGAACTCACAGAATTGGTGGACGAGTAGCGTGTAAAAAAAGAGAGGCTTCAGGTCTGTGCATTCTCTGACCTTTAGGTCTCTGTGCGTCAGCTTTCCGTTTCATCTGTTCATCTGTGCTATCTGTGAGAGCCTTTACAAGCAACTTGTCCACTCGTCTACTTTTTTCTCACAGATGACACAGATATACAGATTTAACAGAACCTTATCGCTAACCACACACAGAGACCTAACGGTCGTGGAACTCACAGAGTTGGTGGACGAGTTGCGTGTAAAAAAAGACAGGCTTCGGGTCTGTGCATTCTCAGACTTTTAAGTCTCTGTGCGTCAGGCTTTCTGCTTCATCTGTTCATCTGTGCTATCTGTGAGAGCCTTTACAAGCAAATTGTCTACTCGTCTATTTTTTTTCTCACAGATGACACAGATAGACAGAATAAACAGATTTTTTGCTAACCACGCACAGAGACCTAAAGGTCGTGGAACTCACAGAATTGGTGGACGAGTTTACGAGTGGATGGGTAGACAAATGGACAAGAAATGTATGTGTAAGACTTTGATGTAGAGAGGCAAGGTAGAGATGAAATTAGGGGTGGGTAAGGAAGGTAAAGGTAAGTAATGGAATAATTAAAGATTTAGACAAAGTTGCACGTATTAATGTTTTTAGTAATATTATTGTTGTGTCAATAATAAAGTGTAATTAAAAAGTTAAAAACAATCTTTAAACCCTTCCATAGTAGATTTTTATCTTATCTTTGTATTCAGACTATAACTACACCTAAATATTTTGAAAATAAGATGAATACTATATTACTGTGCACAAGTGAATAGAATAAGAGGTATTGCTATTTACTGCGTGATATTACATAACTTCAAAAAGAAAGAAACTTCAATGAGAGTCTCGTGGAATAATTATTAATTAAAAATAAGGCTTATGAGGAAACTAACAAAAGCCAGTCTTTCAGAATTAGCAAAATCAAAGGAAATCATTTCGTTTCGTGAACAGAAAAAGTTATGTAGGTGGAGGAGCAGTTTTATACTCTTATATTTAATCTTTTCGGATAGTAAAAAAATAATATCAGTTAGTCTTTTGCATTCTTATTTATTGAAATCTAATAATGCAGTAACGTTTTTTCAATAATAAATAGTCTTGACTATAGCAATAGATGCAATGAGATATATTTTGTGGAAATAAAGTAAATGTATAGATTATGAATAACTTAAAGTTTTTGATACTCGCTCTGTCATGCAGTTTAGTGTTGTCATGTTCGTCGACGAAAGACGTAAAAGACATGTATTTAGTTTTAATGGCTGATACGACTGCAAAATATGAGCAATATGCATACGTTAATCAGGATGGGCAGACCGTTGTGCCCTATAAACGATACTTGCTGTGTTATACCGACACAATCCGTACTATTGGTTTTGTGTTTAAACCGAATGTCGGCTGTGTAGCTATCAACAATAAGGGCAAAGAATTGTTCAATGTATTTATGGTTGATAATGGGAATGACCGCCCAAAGGATGGACTCTTTAGAATCTTAGATAAGAGCGGTACAAAGATGGGCATTGCCAATATGAAAGGACAGGTTATTGTTAAACCAAAGTATGATGCTATCTTCCCATACTATGAGGGATTGGCTGCTGTGGCAGTAGGCTGCAAGACAGTGAGACCGCAAGACGATCCAGAGCATGAGTATGTTGTCGGTGGTAAGTGGGGATTTATTGATAAGCAGGGAAACGAGGTTATTCCTTTGGAGTATGATAGTATTGCCAACTATCGTCACTTTGAGAATGGCAAAGCCCTCGTCTTTAAGGGCGAGAAGTCATTTCAGATAAATGCTAAACAAAGGACGGGTTATGATTTTGAAGAAATAAAACAAAAATAAGAATTATGAAAAAGAGCTGTCTTTATTTATTTTTGTTTTTGTTCGCGCAGACTATCTCTGCACAGGTAACAGTGGAGTTTCATGATGTTAACGACATTGACACTGTAGCACTCCATGAATCTTTTCCACCTACGATAGAGGGGATACTAAAGCAGCAGAATATCGCATTTAATGTAAAATCTCCGTACATATTGACAAGGAACAAGGCTTACCTGCCCTGTGACCTGCCCTGTAAAACCAAAGGCTGTATTTTACGAAGATTTATTGTCCTATCTTCTGCCAGTATAGTTCATCAGGACAAGGACTGCGAAGTATATTTAAGAGCTTCATATAAGAGTGTGAGCGGAAAAGCAGAAGTTACCCCAATTCCCATGGGTGGTACAATGAATATGACTATCTACAGCGAAATAAAGTGCGACCTGAAATGGCAGGTGGAAAAGATGTGCAAAGTTGCCGAGCCGTGTGAGATTGACGAGGTGAAAATGCTTGTAACAGACTACCCTGTAACACTTGCCAAGAAGTACTTTAATGCTGACTATATGCTGATGTACCCCATCGACACAAAACGACAGGAGTGTCGTGACAAGTTCACACGTGGTCGTTGTGTGGTTGTCGGAAAGGATTACAGATTCATCTTTATGTATTTTCTTTTGACAGATAATAATGCCAAAGACCTTGATAAATATCTTGCGCAGTTGAAGGGTATGATATGGTTTAACTAAGGTGTTTTACCAAAAATTGATATATTGATGCACTTAAAGATAAGATAGAGGTTTATCTATTAGTTTTTCATATTCTTATTTAATGAAATCAGAATGTGCTGTATAAAAGATTTGTATGAGCTATTGAAAACGATAAAAAGTCTTTAATGCTCATACAAATCTTCTTTTACTTGGAATTGTTATATTGTAAAAATAGGTTAAATACACATACATTTGTATGTGCAATAAAAATATTTTTATATTTGTAAAAATAAACAACTACACCTAAATTTGTGAAACTTAACTTCTATATTTATTTGCCACTTTGTCTGTTATTCTTCTATAATAATAGCGTCTTTTCACAGACTACTTTTGTGAAGGGAACTGTGTCGTATGTCATAGATACGCTTTCACTTACTTCAAATAATGCCCAGATAGAAAAACTTAAGTATAAGAACGAACTCTTACGTTATGAAAACTATAAAAAGAGTTACTTACCTTCTATTAGTTTTTCGTTGTCTCCTATTGGTCTTAATCGTTCATTAAGGCTAATGCAAGATGCTGCACTGGTAGTTATACGTATATAAAAGATTATTCAAACAGCAGCAACTTTGGACTTACTATACATCAAAAAGTGCCATTTACAGGAGGACAACTACAAGTCGGAAGTAGTATAAACTATCTGAACGAATTTTCTTATCATCGTAAGAGTTACAGTACCTCACCTTATTATATTAGTTATTCGCAAAATCTATGGGGTGGAAGAAAGCGTTATCTATTGGAAAAGAAAATAGAAGAATCGAAGAACGTGATAGCTATCAATAAGTTTTGTTCTAATATTGCGCAGATACAACAGAACATCTTAGGTCAATATATGGATGTTTTAGCAGCGAAAATGAGACTTAATCTTTCCAATCAAACCGTTCTAAACAATGACACATTATTAGATATTGCACGAATAAAACTGGATAATGGACGTATTACGGAATATGATTACAAGCAAATAGAGTTACAATCTTTACGAAGCAAGTTAGACTCAGAGGATGCCATTCAAAACTATCAACAACTCTATCACCGATTATTGACAAGTATTGGTACAACACAAGAGATAGCTATCGTATCGCCAGAATTTGACCTTCCATTATCCATTGACTCTGTGGCAATATGGCACTATGTGCGTAAGAACAATTCTTTTTATCAGCAGCAGGAACTTGAGAAACTTGAGGCCGAGCAAAATCTTTATCTTGTTAAACTGGAAAACCGTTTTAATGCCAGTATTAGTCTTGGGTATGGAACTAACCAATATGCTGACCATTTAGTAGAAGCATACTATCATCCGAATGCTCGTCAATCTATTCAGGTGGGAATTCAGATTCCTATTTTCCAATGGGGTATTAACAAGAATAAAGTCAGAATGGCTGAGAATATATTTCAGTCTAACCTCCTTGAACGTGAGACGAGGCTAAGAAACTTTGAAAATCAAATCATAGAAAGAATTAATGCTTATCGGTCGTCTGTCAAACTCTGGATGACAGCTAAACGAACCTACGAGCTATCGCAGGCTCAATATTCACTTGCCTTGAAGAAATTCTCATTAGGTAGAATTTCAGATTATGAACTATATGTTGCACAAAACAATCAATTTACCTCTTTATCACAATATGCTTCTGCTATCAGACAAGCATATACAAACTACTACATCATAAGGGGCATGACTTTATATGACTTCAAAAAAGAAAGAGACTTAATAGAAAGTCTTATTAAATAATTATTAATTAAAACATTTTTTTTATGAGAAAACTAACAAAAGCCAGTCTTTCAGAATTGGCAAAATCAAAGGAAATCATTTCGTTTCTTGAACAGAAAAGTTATGTAGGTGGAGGAACAGGAGAAAGTGGCGGTTTATACTCTTATGAAGAGTTTATACGTCAAATGGAATCGAATCAATGGCAAGGTGGTTATGTTGATGGTGTAATAGAGGTTAATAATCGTCTAACTTACAATGGAGGTACACATGCAACTTATATCAGTTCAGATTTTCTTAAGTATGCTGGTGGATCACATTTCAGAGAATATTTTGATAATAGTGTAAATCCATATTCTGGAGGAACAGAATATCAAGGCGGAAGTAATCAGTTTCAAACCCCTGAAAAAGAAGAAAAAGTGAAATATGATCCAAATGACTGTTTCTGGCAAACAATAGCGTACATTCAATATGGTGATGAAGGGCGAGGTAATGATAGATTGGCACATGACATAGCCAAAGAAGTTTTAGGAGAGAATTTAAAGAAGGTAACTATGCTTGTAAAATGTCGTTTAATGATATGCAAAGAGTAATGGTCGATTATTTCAAGACTCATGAACGTAAGAAGGATGGTGTAGTACAAGTTTTAATTTCTACTGAAGCATCTGATTTCTATGATGGGAAACGAATAAGATACGACGAATCTGTAGGTCATGCGGCTGTAATTGATTCGTATGACATGAAGAAGCAGGTTTATACTCTTACTGAAACTCAAAATGAAAAAACTATATATGCGAATTCTTCTGATTTACAGGATGGTAACGCAAGAATAATTACAATTAAATAATGAATGTCTTATGAAAAAGATTTGTCTTTACTTATTTTTATTTTTGTTCGCGCAGACTATCTCTGCACAAGTAACAGTTGAAATCCACGATATTGGCGATGTTGATACTGTAGCACTAAAGGAAATGTTTCCACCTACGATTGAGGAAATCTTCAAGCAGCAGAATATCATGTTAAAAGTTAGGTCACCATACACATTGACGAATAATAGTCGATGTCTGCCATGTGATAATTATGATTGTAATTTAAGACATACTATTAACTCTGCAAATGCAAGTTTGACTCATAAGGATAACAATTGTGAGGTTTATATGAAGTCTTCATATAAGAACTTGCATGGGAATCCAGAAAGTATACCAGATTTTATGGGTGGGTCAAAAAACATGACCATCTATAATCGTATTAAGAGTGATTTAGATTGGCAGGTGATAAAAATGCCGAGATATGCCAATAAGTGCGAGATAGACGAGTTGAAGATGCTCGTAACAAACTATCCTGCAAAACTTGCCAAGAAGTACTTTAATGCTGACTATATGCTAATGTACCCCATCGACACAAAACGACAGGAGTGTCGTGACAAGTTCACTCGTGGTCGTTGTGTGGTTGTCGGAAAGGATTACAGATTCATCTTTATGTATTTTCTTTTGACAGATGATAATGCCAAAGACCTTGATAAATATCTTGCGCAGTTGAAGGGTATGATATGGTTTAATTAAGGCGGTCGCTTTAATAGCTATTATTTCATCTTTACGGATAGTAAAAAAGATTTGTCAGTTTGTCTTTTGCATTCTTATTTATTGAATTCACGATACTATATTACCGGGGTACAAGTGGATAGAATAAGATAAGTGATCTATCGCTTTATTGTTATTACAACGTGACATTACATAATTCCAGAAAAGAAAGAGACTTCATGGAGAGTCTTATCAGATAAGTATTAACTAAAACATTTTTTATGAGAAAATTTCTTTTGTTTATAAGTTTCTTTTTATGCTTTGTAGCAAAAAGCCATATAGTGTTTGCGCACAGTCTGACGCAGTAAATGAGTCTGTGTATGCAGTGAATGAAGAGCAGAAAGACAAGCTACAATTCGCTTATGGCTTTTATAAGACTTATATGAATAGTCTTATCTATCAACTGTCAGACCTTCATAAGATGATTGCAAAAAAAATGTTAACCCAAAGGTTTTAAAGAAGACAGCAGATGCAGATGTAGACGTTCTTCTTGATGCGCAAGACTGCATAGAAGAGAATGTACGTACACTACAGATTAAACCAATTGACAAAGATTGGTTCTGCATTTCATTCTTATGGCCTTCATTTTATGATAAAGTTCCATCCCAGAAAATATATATATATTAAGGTGAAGAAACATAAGAATTCATTTATCATAGATGACGTGTCTTCAGTAAAAGCCAAAGAATGTTCATTAGTATTTTAGACCTTTTCCATCACTGATTTATTTATAAGAAAATTTTAATGTGATGACTAAGGGAATTGTATGGGTAGTAGAAGAGGATTGTTGTCTTTAACGCCCACAAGACTTAATTGAGAGTCTTATTAAATAAGTATTAATAAAAAAAATATTTTTATGAGAAAACTAACAAAAGCCAGTCTTTCAGAATTGGCAAAGTCAAAGGAGATCATTTCGTTTCTTGAACAGAAAAGTTATGTAGGTGGAGGAACAGGAGAAGCTGGTGACCCATATACACAAGAGGAGTTTGAAGATATAGTAAATACAGGCAACTGGACTGGAGGTTGGGTGTTAGGTCTTGAAGAAAAATACGGAGAACTCTCATATACTGGAGGAACAGGCATAACATCTGGTTATATAGGAGCATACAATGGAAAGACACAAGTGCCAGAAATAAAAGGAGATGGAAATGCTTCCCACCCTTATACGAAAAAAACAGTTTAATGAAATGTTTGAAAAAGGAAGTTGGAATGGAGGATTTGTGAAGGGAATGGGGTATGTTATGGACGATGCTACATGTATATCTTTTAATCCTAATGAAATTCATAAAACCGGTGATCCTCTTTATGATTTAATGTATGAAGGGGGATATATAACAGGATTTAGGGCAGGAATAACAGAAGGAGATATTGATGATGTAAATGCTATTATATGGTCTGGAATCAGTGCTATGCTTTCTGGTTCTGGAGATGGTCCTGAATATCGTCCAGAAATGCAGCACCAGGCAATAGGTGTCAGAGATGGTTTGAATGCAGGAAGAGCCGCCATTGGAAAGTCCAGCTGGTTTTAATTTTTAGAATAATCCTTAAGGTATAATCGTAGAGTTCGGTTTTACCTTAAGGATATAAAGAAAGAAAAGGAAAAATGAGAAAAATTATTCTGAGCAGCTCATTAAGTTTAATACTTTTCCTCACCTTTGCAATTCCAAGCATTGCACAATCAGAAAAACAAACTTATACAAGGGCGTATGACCTGAACTTTAGTATGCTGCCAGACTCGATGCGACTCTATCCCTGGACGGAGAATGCAGCCTATATAGGCCATGGCATTGCGTTGGGTAGGAAAGACTCTACTCGCATCTTGTTCTCTAAGAACTATATTAAGGGTAGCATACCGCTAACTAATAAGTTAAGAACGGAATTCACACAAAGAATATTGCTGCCGAATAATCGACTTAAAGATGGTGTAGTGGGATTTGAATGTAAGGGCAAAGGGTTAAAGCGGGTTTCTATGCTGTTGGAAGCCATTGATGAGAAAGAGAGAGAGTGCTGGCATCTGAAACCCTAACCTTCCTGCCAGAGAGAATCGTCAAATCATTTTCTAAACGTATCAATTTGTCTGATGCGGCTTCATTGAATATCCGAATCAATGCTTCAGGCGAGGAAAATAAAGAAGCCTATATAGCCTTTGCACGACTCATTGTAACACTCGACAATAAGCCCATTGACGATTATCCAGTAAGAATACTCGAACCCATAAAAGTGGGGAATAGCCTTGACTATATCCAAGAAGATAAGTATAAAGGCTTTGACTTAACGCAGATTAATGAAACAAAAGGTAAGAAAATTATTGCCTTAGGAGAATCAATGCATGGAAACTCTGACATTAATTCATTTACTCTCAGACTGATTGGAGAAGCTATTGAGAAGCAGAATTGCAGATTGGTCTTACTTGAACACAACATCGAAAAATCCCTATACTATAACCGTTACGTACAAGACGAGTCATTTGTCATAGACTCATCGCTGGTCAAGGAGCTTCAAGAAAAGGAATTTTTAGACAAGGTTAGAGCTTATAACAGAGGGAAAGATAATCATGAGAAAGTAAGAGTGTTTGGAATGGATTACCCCTGGAGTAAGACCCAACATGTGTCTTCATCCCTTTACCTCTTTGATTTCATAACCGATATGAACAAGACGGTGCGTGTCCCGGAGGTTGACAGACTTGCCGTGTTAATAGTAAACGAAAGACTTACAGAAGCCATCGCCTACCTTACACAACATCGCACTAAGATTAGTAAGGTGCTCAACAATGACGAACTTATTTGTTTAGAGCATCTTCTGAGATTGGACCAGAATGAGATAAATACGTCCGAGGTTGACAGAATGATACGACGAGACTCTGTCATGGCTTTGAATGCACGTTTCTTAATAAACAAGTTTGCAAGTGAAAGGGATAAGATGGTGTTCATATATGCACATGCAGGACACGTTAATCCTATTTCTACCTTCCCTGCCGTTCCCTGTGCGCCGATGGGCAGTTATATAAAAAAAGGAATATGGTAATGACTACTGCCCTCTGTTCATTACAACAGAAGGCGGTAATGCGTCAGGAGTAAACAAAGATTGGAAACGTGGGAAAATACGGATGGATAAAGCACCAAAAAACAGTTTAGAGCATTATCTCAATGCATTAACCGACTGCTCGATATATTTCCCCTTGACACCATCTTTCGACCGATTGACGCTGACACGATATATGGGATATTGGGATGTTCCACACAAGTTCTACCCTTCTAACTTGTTCCAGAAGTTTAATGGTGTCTTCTTCGTAAAGCATGATGATCAGAAAAATGTACTTTCTCATGAGATATCGTTTGAAGAGGGTACTAAACGGATGATAGAAAAGATGAACCGTAGAAAAGAAATCCTCAAGGAGATTGAAAGCAAACTGAATGCGAATAGTCCTGCAAACCGTAGTCGAAAGGTTGCTCATAAAAAGATCTTCAGGAGAAAATGAAGACAGTAGTTTCTTTAATATTCAAAAAATAATATTTTCAAAAACTATTTTTCTATAACCTATGAAAATAGCATTTCTCTCAAACAAAAATCCTAATGACATTCACCTATGGTCTGGTACTACACATCATATTTATCATATTCTATCTCAACAGTATGAAGTAGCGTGGCTTGGTGGTAATCTTGTAAATGGTGGCGTTTGGCACCATCGTTTCAAAGGAAAGAATGAAAGATATTACCCAGAGAATTACCCAGAGAATTACTCGAAGGATTTCGCAAGGATTCTTTCAGCAGAAATTAAGAATGGGCGATTTGATGTGGTTGTAGCTTGTGATTACTATTTTGCATCTGACCTACAAATAAACATCCCTATCGTATATATCAGTGATGCAACGTTTGATCAATTTAAGGATTATCTTAATATCAAAGAAGGCTACTATCATGGCCTTGCAGAAGCAACAGAACAACGGTTGATAGACAATGTTGATGTTCTGTTATATTGTTCAGAATGGGTGAAAAACAATGCAATAGAGCATTATCATGCTGATGCACGTAAGATAAATGTCGTAGAGTTCGGAGCTAACATCCCTACACCCTTAGAGTATAATATAGCGTCAGCCACGGACGTTTGCCATCTGGTATTTATTGGGAGAAATTGGGAAAAGAAAGGAGGTGATAAAGCTCTTGCGGCTTACAGACACATGAAAGACAAAGGATTTCCTTGTACGCTGACAATTATAGGCTCTGTTCCACCTACAAAAATAGAGGAGGACGAAGACCTCACTATCATTCCTTTTTTGGACAAATCAAAGGACGAAGACCTACAAAAACTTGGTGAAATACTTTATAATGCGCATTTCCTTATTTTGCCAACCACTTTTGATGCTTATGGAATTGTTTTCTGTGAAGCATCAGCTTATGGAGTACCAAGCATAGCTGCAAATGTGGGTGGTGTGAGTCAACCTGTGAGGGAAGGACAAAATGGTTATTTACTTCCACCCTCTGCTTCTGGTAAGGATTATGCAGAGAAAATCATCTCAATTTTCAGTAATCAAAAACAATATATCGCACTGCGTAAATCAAGCAGGAAAGAATATGAAAAAAGACTGAATTGGGATGTATGGAAAAGAAAAGTTGACGCCATCTTTAGAAATGCAATAACACAAAAAAAGAGCGAAATAGACTCCGCTACAGATTTTTATCTTCCTGTCTATGCCATCAACATGAAAAGTCGCCCTGACAGACGTAAGCACTTAGAGAAACAGTTCAGAGGGAAAAAAGAATTCGCTTTACATATCATTGATGCCGTTGAAGATACAAATGGAAGATTAGGATTATGGAAAAGCATGGTTAAGGCTGTAAAAACAGCTATAAGTAACGGTGATGATATTATGATTATCTGTGAGGATGACCATACTTTTACGCAGGATTATTCCAGAGATTACTTGTTCGCTAATATTATTGAAGCAGAAGAACAACACGTCGAGTTATTGTCAGGAGGTATCGGAGGATTTGGACATGCCGTACCAGTATCTGCCAATAGATATTGGGTAGACTGGTTTTGGTGTACACAGTTCATCGTTATTTTCAAATCTCTATTTAATAAAATCTTGGAATACGATTTTCAGGATAATGACACAGCAGATGGTGTGCTATCTGTCCTTGCCAAAAACAAAATGACGGTTTATCCTTTTCTGTCTATACAGACTGATTTTGGTTATTCAGATGTAACAGCCAGTAATGATAGGTTTAAGGGACTAATAAGTCAACATTTTCAAGAGACGGATAAGAGATTGGCAATGGTTCATAACATATCACATCATTTTAACGACTGATATACAATATGGAAAAAGAAACAGTGCAAGAGCATGCTGAATTAGAACAGAGATCAGAAGAAATACAGGTTATCATCGACCGTATGCCTACTTATTGGACCAAATGGGTTGCACTTTGTGTGAGCGTACTTATGGGTGTTGTTATTCTGTTAGGCTTTTTAATCAAATATCCAGACACTGTCGATGGAGAGATAACCGTTACAGCCTCCAATGCGCCAATACGATTAGTTTCTAAAGATAATGGTTGTATTATATTGTTACATTCCAGCCATTCGAAAGTAAAAAGAGGAGAGGTTGTCGCCTATGTAGATAATGGGGCTAACTATTGGCACTTATTACGTTTGGAGAAAATCTTAGATAAAATGTCTGGTACTGCATTAACCTCTGTTGTCATGCCAGATACATTAGTACTTGGCGAGTTAAGTACTGCCTATAACTCCTTAAAACTTGCCCACTCACAGTATCAACGATTGTTAGCATCCGACCTTTATGCAACGATGCGCCAAAGTATTCAAGAACAAATAGCCTCTGACAAAAAAGTTATTACTAATATAGATTCGGAAATAGAAATAAAGAAAGAGGTACTTGACAATTCTAAAACACAGTTGAAGAAAGATAGCATCTTACTTGCTGCTAAGGGAATGAGTGAGATAGAGTACCAGAACCAACATACAAATCACCAAAATCTTCAAGCATCAAACATTGGACTTCAAAGTAATCGGCAGATGAAGATGTCAGAAGTGAATAGGAACCAGACCGAAGTACAACGTATAAAGTTGGAAGAAGCAGAAACAAGGGAAAAACTTTATTCTGAGTTATTAACCAAAAAGAATGAGTTGGCAAATGCTATTCTGCTTTGGAAAGAACGCTATCTAATAACTGCACCAATTAATGGAGAATTGGAATATTCTGGTTTTTGGCGCAATAATAATTTTGTGCAAGCTGGTCAAGAACTGTTCTCTGTCATTCCACATAAGAATAGCATAATAGGAGAAGTTCAGATACCTTCCTTTGGTGCAGGAAAAGTAAAAGTAGGGCAACGTGCAAATGTGAAAATCAATAATTTTCCATACGATGAGTATGGCTTGCTGCGAGGAAAGGTTACGTCTGTCTCGCGTATCACTAATAAACTAAAGACGCAGAAAGGTGATATAGATGCCTACTCTGTTATTATTTCTTTTCCAGAGGGGTTAATAACAAATTTTGGACAGCAACTGCCATTAGATTTTGAGTCGAAAGGAGTTGTGGAAATTATTACTAAACCTAAGAGGCTTATAGAGAGATTGTTTGATAATTTATATGCAAAAGGAGAAAAATAAAATATGTTGTTAAATAGATTTCCTGTAGAATATCAAATGGATTCACAAGACTGTGGTCCTGCATGTTTGAAAATCATTGCTAAACATTTTTGGAAAGTTCTACCTTTACAATCTCTCAGAGATAGATGCGGTATTACCAAAGAAGGTGTCTCATTGTTAGACTTAAGTACTGGTGCAGAAAGCATAGGACTACGCACATTAGCAATAAAATGTACTGTTGATGATGTGGTAAATAGCGTTCCTTTCCCTGCTATTATTTTTTGGAAAGATAGCCATTTTGTAGTTGTATATCATGCTAATAAAAAATATGTTTGGGTCTCTGACCCTGCAAAAGGTCGTGTTAAGTATTCTCATGACGAATTTAGAAAAGGATGGTATCAGAAAGGAGTTAAACAAGGTGTATTGTTGGCAATAGAACCCACTGCAGAATTTAAGGATAGTAAGGCGGAAAGAGAGCAAAGAAAAAATACTTTTTCAAGTATTCTGAAATATTTTATTCCTTATCAGCGCAACTTTACACTGATTTTTGTAATCATGCTCCTTGTAACTGCTTTACAAGGAATGTTGCCATTTATTTCTAAGGCAGTTATTGATGTAGGAATAAAGACCTCAGATGTAAATTTCATCAATATGGTCTTAATTGGAAACATATCTATCCTGCTTAGTGTGATGATATTCAATGTAATACGTGACTGGATTTTGATGCATATTACAGCAAGAGTAAATATTGCACTTATTTCAGATTATCTTATTAAATTGATGAAGCTTCCTGTTACTTTCTTCGAGAACAAACTCTTAGGAGATATTCTTCAAAGAGCACAGGACCACGAGCGAATACGCAGCTTTATCATGAATAATTCATTGTCTTTGATATTTTCAATATTGACGTTTGTTGTATTCTCTATTATCTTACTGATATACAATGCTATCATTTTCTACATCTTTATTTCTGGCTCATTTTTGTATGCTGGTTGGGTATTGTTATTTCTCAATATTCGCAAAAAATGGACTGGGAATATTTTGAGTTACTCTCTAAAAATCAGAGTTACTGGGTTGAGACGGTATCTTCCATCCAAGATATAAAAATCTACAATTATGAGAAACATAGACGTTGGAAATGGGAAGAGATACAAGCTCGTTTGTATCATGTAAACAAGCGTGTGTTAGCTATTACAAATGCCCAGAATCTTGAGCACAATTCATTGAGAGTATTAAAAATATGGGTATTGTGTTCTTCTGTGCCACAGCCGTGATTAAAGGAGAGATTACCTTTGGTGTGATGATTTCGACCCAATTCATCATAGGTATGCTTAATGGTCCCTTAGTTCAGTTCATTAATTTTATTGTATCTGCACAATACGCAAAAATAAGTTTCCTCCGAATTAATGAAATCAAACAATTAGAAGATGAAGAAGAATTATTGTCAGTCGGTAGTACTACCATTCTACCAGAGAACAAATCACTTATATTGGACAATGTAAATTTCCAGTACACAGCCAACTCTCCATTAGTATTACATAATATTTATTTGCACATTCCAGAAAATAAGGTGACCGCTATTGTGGGAGGCAGTGGTAGTGGTAAGTCAACCTTATTAAAACTTTTAGTCCGTTTATATAAACCCAGCTATGGAGACATAAAAATGGATAAAATGAATGTAAATGCTATTAATCTACGACAATGGCGCAATATGTGTGGTGTAGTAATGCAGGATGGAAAAATCTTCAGTGATACAATCTTAAACAATATTGTCTTAGATGACGAACGTATTGATTACGAACAACTACGAAAAGTTTGTAGAATAGCACAAATAGAAGATGAAATAAACGCAATGCCAAAAGGCTTTGAAACCAATATTGGTGAGAATGGTCGAGGATTAAGTGGAGGACAAAAGCAAAGACTTTTGATAGCTCGTGCTCTTTATCGTAATCCACAATACCTTTTTCTTGATGAAGCTACAAATGCATTAGATACTATCAATGAAAAGAAGATAGTTGAAGCATTAAATAATGCTTTTCTTCAGCGTACTGTTATTGTTGTTGCTCATAGATTAAGCACGATTAGAAATGCTGACCAAATTGTGATCTTAGATAAAGGGTATATTGTTGAAATTGGTAATCATGAGTCATTAATGGAAAGAAAAGGTCACTATTTCCAAATGGTTGCATCTCAAGTGCCTTCATTAGAACAATAAAAACTTTTACAATAGAATCATGAGGTGTTACTGAAATAAAGCGTTTTATCCTTAAAATGAAGTATAAACAGAACTATTATTAATAAAATATGAGAAAACTAACAAAAGCCAGTCTTTCAGAATTGGCAAAATCAAAGGAAATCATTTCGTTTCGTGAACAACGATGCTATGTAGGCGGAGGCAATGGAACACGACATGCCCCTATTCTATTGAGGAATTCAACGCCTTAATTGGTAATAGCAGTTGGAATGGTGGATGGGTGCAAGATAATGAAAAAGATACTCCTGTTTATATAGGCGGAACTCTAACAAAGACGGATGAAGCTTATAATGGAGGTACTAATTTTTCTGGTGGCACACAGTATACTGGTGGTTCAAATAGTAATGTTCTATACGATGGTAAAACACAGTATGCTGGTGGTTCAAATGGCAATTCTCCATACGATGGAAAAACAAGATACGCTGGTGGCACATTAGACAACAAGGATAGATCTCATGAGTTAGATGAAGTAGTTGTAATAGGTCATCGTCCATCTAATCCAAATCCAGCATTTGGTTTCAATAGCATGTATCTCAATTATAACTATAATTACGATTATAATTATGGTGATGATTATTATTTTACAGGTTCTACTCATTCTATACCCTCTAATGATTCTAATTATGCTCCAAGAGAGACGTATGTGACAAATGCAGGTGGTGGAGGACACACGAGTGGTTCTAATAGTTCTTTGGGAGGTGGACCTAAGGCAAATACAGGACCAAAACTATCCAGTGACAGATTTTATGCGATGGAGAAATATATGGATCCATTCCTTTTTGCTCTAATTAAAAAAGAATGGGTAAAAGGTAATTTGTGTGTGAATACCAATCCCAAATACAATAATCCCGCATATTACGACACGGTAGCAAATAAATTTTTCATTCATAAAAATCCTAATTTTATCCCTAACAATTATGTAATGGCACATGAGTATACGCATTTTTTACAAGATAAGAAAGGAATGCTCCCAGTTAACGCTGTGGATGGAAATCTTAACCGTGAAATGCAAGCAGACGTTATGGCTGCAATATTTGGTGTTCGTTATTCTTGGGATCTCAATCAGATTACTTGGATGTCAACGGATACAAAGGATGAAATTCTAGATGGACTTTATATAGCAGAAAACAAAGATATTATTGTGAAGAAAGAACTCTGGAACAAACTGCATGATAAGAATTTTATTTTAAAGTTACAAAGTGAATGGAGAACATATTATAAGGCAAGACCTAATACTCCTGAGGTATATTTAGAAGGCGAGCAAGAAAATTGGGACTATAAATGGGATTATTTCTTTAAAGAACTCAATATCAAAAAAGAATAACTTCAAACAAGAACAAAACAATGGAAAGAATCAAATGTTATTTTTATGCTATTCTTTTAGCATTCTTATTCTGCATTCCTGCTGGTGCACAGAACGATGTAAAGATTACAAGGGTGGGCAAACTCATTCAAGAGGCCCTCCCTTCAACTTGGAGCCGTGATACCTTTATGACCTACTACATTGCTGCTGATGCGGATAGTACGGAACACTTCATCAAAGAAGGAAACTGGAAGCCTGCTTATGAGAAACGATACACACCTTATAATAATGTGTCACTACCTTTAATCAGAGAATGCTTTGCTAAGTCCATAAGTGCGGTTCTTACAGAAGAACAAAAGAAAATATTAAATGTTATTAGAAATAAAAGTAATATTATGCGGTCTGAGTTCTATATCTTTATAAATAGTAATAAGAGGTTTGTAAAGTTAGAAATGAAGAGTAGCACCGCAAAATACTTAACCCACGAGCAGATTTATGAGATTCTCCGTTTATACAGCAAGTGTGAGTTGCCAATACACCCTGTAGTAGGAGCGTTCAAGGAAAAGGAATACTATACTACGGGGGCGCAAGTGAATAAAATAGAATAAGAGGACTGTCGTTTTATTGCTATTTACAGCGTGACATTACAGGACTTCGTAACTTCAAATAAAAGCAAAACAATGGAAAGAATCAGATGTTATTTTTATGCTATTCTTTTAGCATTCTTGTTCTGCATTCCTGCTGATGCACAGAACGATGTAAAGATTACAAGGGTGGGTAAACTTATTCAAGAGGGTCTCCCTTCAACTTGGAGCCGTGATACCTTTATGACCTACTACATTGCTGCTGATGCGGATAGTACGGAACACTTTATCAAAGAAGGAAACTGGAAGCCTGCTTATGAGAAACGATACACGCCTTATAATAATGTGTCACTACCTTTAATCAGAAAATGCTTTGCTGAGTCCATAAGTGCGGTTCTTACAGAAGATCAAAAGAAAATATTAAACCTCATTGGAAGGCGAAGTAATATTATGTGGTCTGAGTTCTATGTCTTTATAAATAGCAACAAGAGGTTTGCGAAGATAAAAATGGTGAGTAGCACCGCAAAATACTTAACTCAAGAGCAGATTTATGAGATTCTCCGTTTATACAGCAAGTGTGAGTTGCCAATACATCCTGTAGTAGGAGTGTTCAAGGAAAAGGAATACTATATTACAGGGGCGCAAGTGGATAGAATAAAATAAACGATATATCGTTTTATTGCTATTACAACGTGACATTACATAATTTCAGAAAAGAAAGAGACTTCATTGAGAGTCTTATCGAATAATTATTAATAAAAACAAGGCTTATGAGAAAACTAACAAAAGCCAGTCTTTCAGAATTAGCAAAATCAAAGGAAATCATTTCGTTTCTTGAACAGAAAAGTTATGTAGGTGGAGGAACAGGAGAAGCTGGTGACCCACATACACAAGAGGAGTTTGAAGATATAGTAAATACAGGCAACTGGACTGGAGGTTGGGTGTTAGGTCTTGAAGAAAAATACAGAGAACTCTCATATACTGGAGGAACAGACATAACATCTATTTTATGACTAAATTAACTCTAAGGTAATATAAGATGATACTATTTGGAGCAATTTCTTTTTATTGTCTTAGAGTTTTATGTATATTCATTTTATGAGAGATATGTTGAAGCACTATTTATTATATTCATTTTTTACGATTATCTCGGTAATACCAAGTGTTGCACAATCAGAAAAGCTAATCTATACAAGAGCGTATGACCTCGATTTCAATATGTTGCCAGACTCGATGCGACTCTATAATTGGATAGAGAATGCAGCCTATAAGCCTTATTCAATTTCGTGGGGCGTCGAAGACCCCACACGTTCTTTGTTTGGTAAAAGAAATTTTACGGAATTTCCTTTTATGAAGCAACTAAGAACAGAATACTCACAAAGGATATTACTTCCCCACAATAATCTTAAAGAAGGAGTCATCGGATTTGAATGTAAGGGACGTAATCTAAACCGCGTGACACTAACATTGGAAGCTATTGATGAGGCTGAAAACCGGATAGCAATAGAAACATTAACTTATAGACCAGACTCTACGCTCAAAACACATTCAAAGCGAATCGACCTGTCAAATGCATCTTCATTGAATATACGCATCAATGCTTTGGGTGAGGAGAATAAAGAAGCATCTGTAGCCTTCTCAAAAGTGAAGGTATCACTTGACAATAAACCTATTGATGAATATCCTATTAGGATTCTTAATCCTATAAAGTTGGACAATAGCCTTGATTATGTTTGTGAGGATGATAAACATTGCTTTGACTTGGCACAGATTAATAATTTGAAAGACAAGCAAATTATCGCTTTGGGTGAGTCCGTACATGGCAATTCTGATATTATAAACTTTGTCTTCAGCCAGATGGAAGAGACTATCGAAAAACAGAATTGCAAGTTGGTATTAATGGAATATCCCTTAGGGAAATCACTATTCTATAATCGTTATATACATGAGAAAGCCTTTGAATTAGACTCTTCCTTGATATCACACCCTACAATCGGTGTATTTCTAAACAAACTGAGAGTTTATAATCAAGGTAGGGTAGACAATGATAAGGTGAGGTTGTTTGGCATTGATTATACGCATTAAAAAACGTTAACTATGTCATCAATATTCTATTTGTTCGATTTCATAGCTGCCATCAACAAGAAACCACAAAGCCCAGAACTCGACAGACTTGCCGTGTTGATAATGAAAAACAAGCTGTCTGATGCGCTTAATTATCTTCACATGCATCGCTCCAAAATAGCTGAGTTACTTCGTGAAGACGAGATTAGTTGTTTTGAATTTATCTTAAATCTGAACGTACAACATTTACAAACTCCTTCCATTGAAAGATATATTCAGCGCGACTCTACTATGGCATTGTGTGCTCAATTCTTAATAAACAAGTTTGCCAAAGAAAAGAGTAGCAAGGTCTTTGTCTATGCCCATGCAGTACACACAAACCCAGTGTCTACCTATCCTGCTGTACATTGTGAACCTATGGGCAGTTATCTTAGGAAAGCATTTGGCAGCGACTACTGTTCCTTAATTATTACTACAGAAGGGGGCGATGCTATTGCTACTGACTTTCAATTTGGGACTAAGGACAAAGCATTGGGTAAAGCACCAACGAATAGTTTAGAGTGTTATCTCAATTCATTAACCGATTATTCTATTTACTTCCCATTAAATGCTTCTTTCAATCAATTGGTGCTTACACGCTTTAAAGGAGCTTACCAGAGTCCAGAAGAGTTCTACCCAACTAATCTGTATCAAAGGTTCAGCGGGGTCTTCTTCATAAAGCATGGTAACAGGAAAAATGTTTTTGTACGTGAAGAGTCTTTTGAAGAAGTTTCTAAAGAAGTAATAACAAAAGCAAACCGTAGAAAAGAAATCCTTAAAGAAATGGAACTCCGACTGAAAGTAATAAACTGATGGTTTGTAGGTAGTAAGAAGTAATAATTGTCTTTATACGAAGATTTTAGAGGAGATAATACAGACTGGTCAATACTGCTGAATAATTACGCACGAGAGTAACTATTCTGCGAATGTGTAACTGAAAAAAAAGGCTCTATAACGAATCGTGTGGGTAATCCAGTTCAAGCCCACCTGTTATGAAATAGATCATATACTTAAAGTTTTCGTATTTACGAATCCTCCTGCCCTCCTTTTTGCAAGTTGTATCTGTGAGTTCAATCCCTCCAGAACTCCGTTGTTGACATCCCTCATGGCAAATAGCTGCTTGATGCCGTACATGTGCGATTTTATCATTGCAACGAAATTAAGCATAGGCTTGATTGCCGATTGTTCTACCATCTCACACCATAAATCAAGTTTTTCCACAGAATCCTTAGCGCACTCATTGAATATATCGATGAAAGATTCCTTAAAGCTATAAGCCTTTCCAATTGTTGGGTAGGTCATCAGGAGGGTATTCAGTTCCATCATTTTTTTTGGTGAGAGATTCTTCTTGTTGTATAGCAGCGTAAAAACGGTGTCCTTTAAGTAGTTTGGTTTCTTTGTGTTCTCCTTACGTACCATATCAACAGCCCTCGTTGAGAGCCTTAAATATATGGAATTTATCGAAAAATGATACCGGCATTGGGGAAGTGAGTTAAGGCACCTGATATGAAAGATTTAGACATATCCATACTGATAGCTTCTATATTCTCCACCTTTCCATGGCTCGCAACCAATGCCTTGCTGAATGCCTCGAAAGTGCTTGCATCTACCATCAGTGACGAAAATAGTCTTACGAGTATCCAAGTCTACAAACTGCGTTATGTAGTTGTGTCCCTTTCGTTTAGAGGTTTCATCCACTCCGATGTGACGTACTTTTTGGACATGTCAATTTTCTTTAACGGCTTTTAGTGAACCCAATGATTAAAAACACGCTACATAAGTGGAGCTGTTTCATGAATGGTACGGGAAACGCTCTTCACAGCATTTCACGCTCTATGAGAAGCATTGAGTAGGCTTCGAAAAGCAATGTGAAAACTGCTGTTTTATGCCTCACGGAACATCTACCATGATTGTTCGGTGGTCATCTGTTTTTAATACGGGGAACGCTGGCGTGAAGATAACAAAGATGTTCAAAGAAGTTCAAATGACGCCATGTCTTATCTATGGTATCGTAGGCAGTGTACTCATTTTCATTAAGCTTAAAACGATGTCCACGATTAAAGCTCAACCAAATATGGAGTTCTTTGGTGGAGTGTTTGCCTTCTATAAACTCAACCTTGGATACATACCATGGTTCTGACAGGCCTAAAGCCATTGTAAATATCTCTGTACTATTCATAAAACAAAGGTAATATTTTTATCTGAAATTTATATGATTACCCACACGATTCGTTATAGAGCCAAAAAAAAGTTAAAAATCGGCTTTCAATCCTTTCATAGTAGATTTTATCTTATCTTTGTGTCCAGACTATAACTACACCTAAAGAGTTTGAAAATAAGATGAGATTTATTTATTGCCATTTACACATTTTTCTTTTAGCATTCTTGTTCTGCACTCCTATATGCGCACAGAACAACGTGAAAATTACAAAGGTGGGAGAACTCATTCAGAAGTCTCTCCCTTCGACTTGGGATCGTGACACCTTCATGACCTATTACATTGCTGCTGATGCAGATAGTACAGAACGCTTTATCAAGGAAGGGAATTGGAAAGATGTCCGTGACAAAAGATATATGCCATATAATAGGAAATCAACGTGGTTAATAAAAAAAAATCTTGAGAAAGTTCTAAGTAAAGTGCTCACTAAGAAACAAAAGAAACTTTTAAACCCTATTGGGGAAGAAAGAAATATCTTTACCTCAGATTTTTATATCTTTGTAAACAGCAAACAACGATTTGTGAAGATTGGAATGAGAAGTAGCACTGCAAAATACTTAACTCAAGAGCAAATCTACAAGATTCTTCTCCTATACAGCAAGTGTAAATTGCCAGTACATCCAGTAGCAGGGGGGATGAAAGAAAAGGAATACTATATTACAGGGGCGCAAGTGGATAGAATAAAATAAACGCTATGTCGTTTTTATTGCTATTACAGCGTGACATTGCATAATTTCAGAAAAGAAAGAGACTTCATTGAGCGTCTTATCGAATAATTATTAATAAAAACAAGGCTTATGAAAAACTAACAAAAAGCCAGTCTTTCAGAATTAGCAAAAATCAAAGGAAATCATTTCGTTTTCGTGAACAGAAAAGTTATGTAGGGGTGGTAGTGGGTCTAAAGAAGACCCTTTTACTGCATTTGAGTTCAGAGAGCTTGTAGACCATGGACACTGGACTGGTGGATGGGTAACAGGAGTTTCTAAAATGGGTTATCAAGTCGTAAATACAGGTGGAACTTATGAGAATTTCATAACTGATAATATATTAACAATAGGAGGCTCTTCGGAAATATATGATGGTGGAACCGATGGAACAATGAAGTTCTATACTGTTAAACAGTATAATGATGCCATCGAAGAAGGAACGTGGGGAGGTGGTTTTGTGCAAAATTATGGATATATAGGTATGGAATTCACGGTTACAGAAAAATCAAGAATAACATCACTGTTTGGAGGAAATTCTTGCCAATACTATCTTGTAGAGGGAATAGGATCAACAGCAGGGACAAATGTACAAGGTTACACGGTTATTCAGAATGGTGAGATTTTTGTGTCTGTAAGTAATGCTGCCTATACAAGACCAGAATTGAATCAAGGTATACCTACTGGTGTTGCAGTTCTATACGTTGATGGAAATGAAATGGAAAGTCAGGATTTGGCATTAGAAGGCTCATATATTTATAGAACAGGAGATAACCCCGTCGGAAATGCAAAATTTAATTTAACTAAATATTCGGGGAGAGTTGAAATAAAAGTACGCATTTACTTTCACTATGATAGTGGAGCAGGAAATAAAAATCATGTGCATGAAGAAACAGTTTATTCAGCAAATAGATAATTTTACTCTTGAGTAAAAATCAGTTTTTATAATATAATTAATTCACATAATTATTATATAGCTATGTTTCGTAATTTCTTTTACTACATTTTTATTCTCACAATAATATCTTGCTGCGCTCAGCAGAAAAATGTAACAAGTATATGATGGGCAACCTACCTCCGTTGCGATAACATTGAACAATGAGGCTATGGATATCTATGCACAGAACCCAAAATCCTCAGAAACGCTCGAAAAGGCAATTGGCTTGCTTGACGAAGCGATTGCTGCGGATCCCAATTATCGCTTGACATACGGTAATAAAGCTGAGTATCTCACAAGGTTGGGTAGGGTAGAAAAGGCTTTGGAAACCCTGGAAATTTACCTTAAAGCTAACCCGACCGACCCTTATGCTTTGCTTCCTATGGGTATTCTCAATGAAAAACTTGGGAATAAGGAGAAAGCTATGGAATACTATGAGCAAGCCGATGTCAACTTCAAGAAACTTTATAATCAGGACTCCCACTCTGCACATGAGATTAATCGCTGTCTTGTTGTTATGTTGAAGGAAGGTCCTGAAAAGGGATGGGCAATGTATCAGTCTGAAAGAAGTCAGATCGCCAAGAGTTCACAGGAATTAAAGGCGAATGATGAGATTGTAAAAACATTTACAGATGTCTCTCATACGGAGTTTATTAATACATTCTGGATGAAGTGAAAATATTGTTTTTTGACTTTGAAAAGATGCCTAATAGGCTTTCAGAACATGCTCTTTTGCGGTGTTGTTAACGCCCTTTTGAAATACGGTTCTGCAAGTTGCTGATAATCGAAGGGTTCCGCCATAGACGAAAAAGTCCTTTATGTGTTTTCTCAGGGCGAAATCGTTTGTATTAATGTAAAAATATTTTCGGCAGACTTCCTTCGCCTTTTATATGGAATAATTGGATGTTGCTTAAGGATAATTCCCTCTTATTCATGTAGTCTTACAGGCTATATGAATAAGAGGGATTTTTTTTGTATCTTATCGAAGAGAGTTCTTATTTGATGACTTTCTTTCCGTTGACAACATACACGCCAGCAGGTAAGTCTTGCCATGCGTTGTGCATGCGTTTGCCGTCCAAGGTGTAGATGCTTTGTGTAGCGTCGTTTTTAAGAGTAATGCGCTCCACGCCAGTTGGAATTTTTGTGAAATAACCCGTTTCAGGATTAGCCATTGTCGCATCAATTCTGCTTGCATCGAAGGCTACTGCACCTTTCAAACTACCGCAATCATCGAACATTCTTATTGAGGCAACGTTTGGCCAATTTGTGTTGCACTCAATCTTTTCTAAGTTATGGCAACCCATAAACATCTGAAAGAAGTCTTTTACTTTAGTTGTGTTGAAGTCTCCTAATGTGATAGAGTTTACGTTGGAACACCCATGAAACATATCAGACATATCAGTCACATTGTCTGTTTTAAAGTTTGTCAGGTCGAGCCATGTTAAGGTTTTATCAAACATAAACATTTGCTTCATATCGGTAACCTTTTCTGTGTTAAAGTTTTTCACTTTAATGTAAAACAGACGTTCGCAAAATGCAAACATTACACTCATGTCAGTCACATTGGCTGTGTTGAATTTACTCACATCGAGAGTTGTTAACTGCTTACACTCCATGAACATTGCACACATGTTTTCTACTTTTTCAGTATTGAAGTGGTCCAAGTCGATATCAGTTAGGCTATGGCAGCAGTAGAACATTCCAGACATGTCGGTCACGTTTTCAGTGTTGAGGTTCTTCATTCCCTTAATGTCGGTTAGTGCAACACAATAACGGAACCAATTTTTTGTACTTGTTGGACGGAAGGCTTTGAATGAAGCATCAAACACTACTTGTTTAGCAGTAGTATTTTGATCTAAACCCGACCCTGCCCATGCTGGGTAGGGAAATCCAGTTTCACCTCCAGAAGTCTCATCAATGCTCCAGCTTTTTTCATTGTGTGAGGCGCGTGCCGCATCGTAGTAGAAGGTGAGAGTTGTCTGGTCTGCACTTTGTACGACGTATGCCTTCTTTGTTGCTGATTGAGCCATCAGCGTTGGCGCAAAAAAGATGCTAACTAATGCGATGATAGCCGCACAATAACTACGTAAATTATTCTTCATTGTTTTTTGGCGCCCCCTTTACTTCGAGATTGAAGACACCTTCAGGAGCATGGGGTGAAAGTTATTAAAATGTGAAAAAATCTTCTTTTGACATGTTGGGTAAAAAGCATCATTGTCGAGCGATAAGCTGTAATAACATACATCCATAGCATGTAAGTCTTTGTATGATTGGGTTGTAACAAAAAACATTCATAATCCTTAGTGACGTGTAAAATTGTAAGTGCTTGCTTAATAAGTGCAAAAATACTATATATTTTTCAAATCGCCTATTGTTTTGAGAAAAAATATCTAATATCGGTCATAAACAAGTCAAAGAACATCAACATAATATAAAGGTAGGCCTAAGGAAAAATTGGAAATTAAGTACATTACATGTGTGCTTTTACGAACTAATTAAGTAAATTTGCACTTGCTTATTGACTTCATGGAATTACGTGTTAGCCAGTAGCGACCTTAAATATTGTTAATTAATAATTGTATGGTGTACATAATTTAAAATAAATATCTAAATTTGCCAAAGTGCCTAATGAGCAAATTAAAAATTACCTAAAAGCAATTAATATTAAACAAAAACAATAAACTAAATCATTTCTTATGAAGAGATTTTTCAAATCTTATCTGTGGATGGTTTTATTAGGTTCACTCGCGTGGGTTTCTTGTTCAGACAAGGAGACAGGTGGCGGAATACCTTTTGACCCTTCACAACCAATCGTTATCAACGACTTTTATCCAGACAGTGGCGGTATTGCTACCCCAATGATTATCACTGGTAAGAACTTTGGTACTGACACCACGGGTCTTGCTATTTGGTATGTTGACGAAGACGGAGTGCGCCATCGTGGTGGTCTTATTTCATCAAATGGCGAGTACCTCTATTGTAATGTGCCAGCAGGTTTGACTTACAAGCATAACATCAAACTTGAGGTGACACGTGCTAATGGTACTGACACCATTAAGAGTGCAAGCAATCACGACTTTAAGTACATCACACAGACAGCCGTTACGACGATTGTTGGAACACAGACAAACGATGCACGTGCAACAAAGGCTGACAAGTTGTTGACCTCAAACCTCTCAGCTCCGGGCTATCTCTGTGTTGACGATCAAAATAACATCTTTATTGTACAACATAGATTTGATGACTACTTTAATGAAAATGGAAGTAGTGCTTTCATCGAATGTCGTAATGAGAAGAATGATGCTGTCGGTGGTATGGTGTTGAAAGCTGACTTAAAGAAAGATCAGGTTTCAGTTCTTCAGGTGAATCATGACAAAAAAAGACAAAATCAATGCACCAGCTTATTCAACACTTGAAGGTTATGAGGGAGTGTATGTGCCAGACGATCAGGGACGTGCGTACTATAGTCTGTTGAAGGATCAGGGCTATGCTGTTCATAAGCAGCAGTTCATCAATCCTAATGGTTATTCAGACCTTGATAACAGCAACTGGAAGTTCTGCTTCGTGATTAATAAGAACGACCAAATGATTTACTCTGTGATGTTTAAGGGGCAGCTCATCCGTATCAATCCTAAGACACGTAAGGCAGAGTTGCTCTTGAAGCGTGTAGGTAAGGATGGTCCTAAGAATAGTGGTTCGGATGCTTTCTGTACTTTCAGTCCTACACAGCCTAACCGTCTGTTCGTTTCTTTCAGTGATGCACACCAGATTTGGTATGTTGACATCGACCAGTTGTCAGACAAGGACTCTCTGACTTACGCAGGTGAGCCATACGCAGGTATTTCTTCTTTCGGAACTGTAAACGTATCTGAAGGTAAGGGATGGGAAGACGGAGCGTTGAAGAATGCTAAATTCTGCTATCCACGTCAGATGACCTTCACTAAGGATGGTAAGCTTTATATTGCCGACTCAGGTAACCATTGTATTCGTATGATAGACACAACACTGGGTAAGAACGCACGTGTCACGACACCTATTGGTGTGCCACAGAGTGCAGGTTTCCGAGATGGTGGTGTTGAATTAGCCAAGTTTAATTGGCCGACGGGTGTCGCCGTGAGTGCAGATGGAGGAACGGTTTATGTAGCCGACTCAAAGAATCAGGTGATACGAGAATTATCAATTAAATAGCTTTTACCTAATTATATTACAAACATTGATATATGAGAAGAATATTATATGTCTTGTGTCTTATGGTGGCTCTGTTGCTCAACGGAGTTCAGGCTTATGCGCAAGATAATGGTGCTGTAAAGCAGTTCTCAGTAGCGGGGAGTTATTCTCGATGATACAGGCGAGCCATGTATCGGAGCTTCCGTTCGTGTAAAGAATGAGCCGGGTGTAGGAACCGTTTCCGACCTCGATGGTAAGTTCGAAATAAAGGTTAAGCCGGGTGCTACACTCTTGTTCGAGTATGTAGGTATGGAGAGCGTACATCGTACGATTCTTAAGGACGAACCATCACTTTCAGTAAAATTCAAGGTCGCAAAGACAAATGCCATCGACGAGGTTGTCGTGACAGGTCTTGTGTCACAGAAGAAGGTGTCAGTGGTAGGTGCGGTATCTACTATTAATATGGAGGAATTGCGCACACCGGGTACTTCGCTTGTCAACATGATTGGTGGTCGTATGCCGGGTGTTATCACGATGCAGACATCAGGCGAGCCGGGTCAGAACCTTTCTAACTTCTGGGTGCGTGGTGTGTCGACCTTCGGTGCAGGAGCAGGTGCGTTGGTCCTCATCGACGGTATCGAGGGCAACCTCAATGATATTGACGTAGACGACGTTGAGAGCATTTCTGTATTAAAGGATGCTGCTGCAACAGCTGTCTATGGTGTGCGTGGTGCGAACGGTGTTGTATTGGTTACCACCAAGCGCGGTTCAAAGGAGAAAATTCAGGTGACAGCTCGTGCAACAGTGAAGTTGTCACAGATTAAGCGTTTGCCAGAGTATCTCTCGTCTTACGAGTATGCACGCCTTGCTAACGAGGCACGTGCTATGTCGGGCGAAGCCGACCTCTATACACCAATTCAGATGGATATCATCAAGCACAATCTTGACCCAGAACTCTTCCCTGATGTCAACTGGATTGACCAGATTATGAAGAAGACCTCTTGGCAGGAGAACTACTATGCCAGTGCGCGTGGTGGTGGCGACGTTGCTCAGTACTTTGTTTCATTAGGTTATCGCCATGAGGGTGCAGCCTATAAGCAGCAGGAAAACCAGTTCCATCGTCCATTGTCTTACGACCAGCTGACCTATCGTGCCAATATTAACATGAACCTCACCAAGAACACTGAACTTTACTTCGGTGTTGATGGTAGCATCTCTAATCATACTACTCCGGGCGATAAGAACACCAATCAAGTGTGGTCGGACGTCCTCAGTCTTAATCCATTGATGTTCCCTGTCACATACGCCGACGGAACATTGCCAACCTACGGTCAGAGCGACCTTATCTCGCCATTTGCTGCCCTCAACTATCAGGGTTACAGATCGTCAGACTATAGCCGTAACATGATTACCTTGAAGGTCACACACCGCTTCGGTGGTATCCTTAAAGGACTTGTCGGTTCTGTTCAAGCCGTTAACGACCGCACTGGAGATTTCAACGAACGTCGTTTCGTTCGTCCTGACTACTATCGTGCAACGGGCCGTACCTCAACGGGCGACCTTATCAAGACGCTCCGTTCTAAGCAGCAGGACATGAACTACACGTCAGGCAACGAGTCATGGAGAAAGTATTACATGGAGGCGAAGTTAGACTATAACAAGAGTATTGGCGATCACAATCTCGGTGCACTCCTCTTCTATTATATGGAAGATACAAAGGGTTCTAAATGGGGCAATGGTGACGAACTCGGTATCTCTGCTATCGCAAAGCGTCGTCAGAACGTGTCAGGTCGTTTGTCTTGGGGTTATAACTCAACTTACTTCGTTGATGCTAACTTCGGTTACACAGGTTCCGACCTCTTCCCTAAGGGCGAGCGTTTTGGTTTCTTCCCATCAATCGCTGTGGGTTGGGCTCCAACATCATACGAATGGGTACAGAAGCACGTGCCTTTCGTAAACTTCTTCAAGATACGTGGTTCTTACGGTCTTGCAGGTAATGATAACATTGCAAACACTCGTTTCCCATACCTGACCATTATCAACAACCACGCTGGTACCACATGGGGTTACACCGGACAGGGTATCGTTGAAAAACAGCAGGGTGCTGACAACTTGAAATGGGAGGTTGCAAAGAAGTTGAATGTTGGTATCGATGCTAACTTCTTCAACGATGCTATTAAGTTGACTGTTGACTTCTTCCGTGATACACGTGACCGCATCTTCCAAGATCGTGTCACATTGCCAGAGTTTGCGGGTATGGTAACTTATCCTAAGTCTAATGTGGGACGTATGCACTCATTCGGTTCAGATGGTAACATCTCTTATTTCCACAAGATTAATAAGGAGATGAACTATACCGTACGTGCTAACTATACATGGTCGCAGAATATTGTTGACTACTTCGAGGAGAATAAGCTGGCTTACGACTACCAGAGTGTGACAGGTATGCCTTACGGCGTATTGCGTGGTTACATCTCTGAGGGTCTCTTCAAGGATGAGGCTGACATCCGTCAGAGTCCAGACCAGAAGGGTGCCTTCGGCGTTGTTCGTCCTGGTGACATCAAGTATCGTGACGTCAATGGTGATGGTGTTATCAATAAGGACGACCGTGTGCCATTGTCATACGGTAACAACGTTCCTCGTGTAATGTTCGGTATTGGTGGTGAGTTCAATTATAAGGACTTCACCGTGAGCATGCTCTTCAAGGGCAATACTGGTGTTAACTACTACCGTGTAGGTATGGGTGTCGACGCAGGTTGGATACCATTCTACAATGGTGAGATGGGTAACGTATTGAAGATGGTGAATAATCCAAAGAATCGTTGGATACCATCATGGTATTCAGGCGACCCATCAACAGAGAACCCTAACGCAATGTTCCCACGCCTCTCGTACGGCTCGAATAAAAACAACTCACAGCTCTCTACGTTCTGGAAGCAGAATGGTTCGTTCCTCCGTTTCCAAGAGTTGAACTTCCGTTACGTCTTCCGTCATCGTAAGTGGTTGCGCACAGCAGGTATCAGCTCATTGGAGTGCGACTTCGTTATTAATAACCTCTTTACGATTGACAGCGTGAAGTACTTCGACCCAGAGCAGGCATGGTATAATGGTGCGGCTTATCCAATCCCAACCACCTACTCATTGCAGTTGTACTTCAGATTCTAAGGTTTCACCTCTTAATTAGATTGTAAGAATGAAAAAACATATATTAGCTTTGGGCGCAGTTGCTGCTCTGGTATCAGGAATGACCTTTACATCATGTAGCTTCCTTGATCAAGACGACAACTTTAATGCTATCTTCAAGGAGGACTCTGTCTTCCACTCTGCCCAGAATGCAAATGGCTACCTCTATCATACTCCGACGATGTTCCCATCGGCTGGTAACATCTGGGGTAACTCATGGACTCCGGGCGAGACAGCGTCGGACGAGATTTGTGTGCGCTGGCAGACAAACGAGTTCTGGGGAGCAAAGTTCACTGTCGGTAATGTCAATCCTGAGAGCGTACCTAACTGGGGACAGTGGTACCAGATGTATAAGATTATCAGACGATGCAACCTCATGTTGTCGAAGGTGGACAAGATTGCTGACATGACTAACAATGATAAAGCTGACTATAAGGCAATGGTTCACTTCATCCGTGGTTATGCTTACTACATCTTGTTGCAGAACTGGGGACCTTGCCTTATTGTTGGCGACGAGGTTGTCTCTACCAGTGAGTCGGCTGAATACTATAATCGTTATCGCTCAACAATGGATGAGTCAATCGACTACATCTGTAACGAGTTCGCACTGTCACTTCCTGGTTTGAAGCGTCCAAACGAGCAGTCTACGGCTTACTTCGGTCGTCCTACAAAGGGTACTGCACTGGCACTCATCGCACGTCTTCGCCTTATTCAGGCTTCACCAACCTTCAATGGTGGTACTTACGCAAAGCGTTGCTTTGGCGAGTGGAAGCGTACGAGTGATGGCAAGTATTATGTCAATCAGGAGTATGATGCTAAGCGTTGGGCTGTTGCTGCAGCTGCCGCTATGCAGGTAATCGGACTCAATTACTACACTCTCCACACGGTTGATGCTGACAAGGATAACCCATATCCACTCGACCCATCTGTGTCAACGGCTAAGTTCCCTTATGGTGCTGGCGGTATCGACCCTTATCACTCATTTGCTAATATGTTCAATGGTGAAGGTACAGCAAAGGTGAACAGAGAGTTTATCTGGGCTGATGAGTCATCGAACGCAGTAAGAGAATACACCCATCACTCGTTCCCAGTGAACTATGGCGGATGGGGTGGTATGTCAGTGCCACAGCGTGTAATCGACTGCTTCCTGATGAAGGATGGTAAGAAGCCTTCGGAGTCACCTCTCTACGAGCAGGACCTCACAAAGCACATCACACAGAAGAAGACTATCGGCGATTGCGACATGGCAAATGGTACTCCAAAGGCTTATGTTGATCGTTCGGCTCGCTTCTATGCAAGTATTGGTTTCCCCGGTCGTATCTGGCGAATGAACTCTACTACCGATGGTAGCTTTAATAACCAGACTTTCTGGTACTCTGTTGATGATACTAAGGCAGGTAAGAATGCAGCGGGTAACAACCCTAACGACTACTGTATCAGTGGTTACGTACCATTCAAGTATATCCACCCAGACGACTCTTGGCATGGTAAGGATGGTGCAGCGGTTATCAACAAGCCTTTCCCAATCATCCGTTATGCCGAAATCTTGTTGGCTTATTGCGAGGCTGCTAACCATGTTCAGGGTGCTGAAACCGTGAAGACATGGGATGCAAACGGTAAGTTGATAGACGTTCCTGTAAGTCGTAATGTGGCGGCTATGGCATTCTACTTCAACGCAATTCGCTATCGTGTGGGTCTACCGGGTGTAGAACCAGCAACACTCAGCTCTGAAAATGCTTTCGATGAGGTTATCAAGAACGAGCGTCAGGTCGAACTCTTCAATGAGGGTCACCGCTACTTCGACACTCGTCGTTGGGGTACTTACTTCACCGAGGATGCGAATAGTTCTAACTGGCGTGGTCTTGATGTTTACAGCAAGAAGGAAAACAACAATAATGGTCCTTTCTTCACGCTCGTAACTATCAACGAACAGAATATCCGCGACCGTAAGGCACTCCTTCGTATGGTATTCCTACCACTTCAGCATGATCAGTTGGTGAAGAGTCCGAACATGGCTCAGAACCCGGGTTGGGATCGTTAATAACGTTAATATAGTAACTTTTATGAAAAAATACAAATATATTATAGGATGTGCCTTGGCTGCTGTGGCATTGTCATCATGTAACAATTTTGACTTTGAGCAGAACTTCTATCCTCACAAGGTGGGATTGATGGCAGGTAACAATCGTATCAATGACCGCACCACGGTAGAGCTTTCTGCCGTGGAGAACGGTACGGCGTCTGTACAATTGGTTGCTAACCTTAGTGGTTCGCAGTTGGCTGACCGTGACTATCACGTGACCATCGCACATGATGACTCACTCTTCCATGCTTATAACAAGTCTAACTTCGATATCGATAGTACAAAGTTTGCTCGTCTTCTTCCAAAGGATTGTTATGAAGACCCAGCCATGGAGGGTGTTATCCCTTCTGGTACAACAAATGTCTCTTTGATATCAAGCTCAAGAACCTCGGTAGCTTGTCGGCAGACAGTACTTACTTCCTCAACTACAAGATTGTTAGCCATGATGCAAGTAGCCTCGCTACTGACAATAATAAGTTGGGCATTAAGTTGAATCATGTGTTGATAAAGATTACATGGAAGAACGAGTTTGGTTCAACGGCTGATAGTTGGAACTACCAGTTGTTCACTTCACAGGTGACAAACGTTGAGACAAAGTCGACAACTCGTCCTACCAATACGGTTCGTTTGTTCCCAGTAGCTTCTAACGCTGTTCGTTTCCTTGCTGGCGACGAGAAGTGGGACAACTACACAAAGGCTTTGCACGACATCAATGTCAAGAGTGTTGTGGCGGTGATTGGAAACAAGACAGCTACCAACCCAGCTGCTCGCGAGGTGGCATTGAAGCCTTTCAAGAAGGACTCTATCGAGGTTGAGATGCTCACTCCTGTTGGCGATTACGACAACACGTTCTTACTTAATAAGATTGGTGTGAGTGCATCGTCTAATCCTACTTACTTCAAGGAGTTTCGCCTCCACTATCGCTATCGTATCATGAAGAACGAGAAGCAGAAAGATGGTACTTGGAAGTCTGGTCCATGGAAGGAAGTGTTGACAAAGATGCGCTATCAGTTTAATCCAAGATCAGAAAAAAAATAACGTATTAATTACTACGAATAATGAAACTTAAGAATAATTTCCTATTCATATTGTCTGTGCTGTTCGTGGGAACATTAGGACTCGCTTCATGTGCAGCTGACTATGATACTGATTTCAAGAATAAGGAACTTGTTGTTCCTCATTCTTCTCAGCGAATGATTTCATTCAATAAGGATGGTGGCGAACAACAAATCGTTGTTGAAACCAACGTCTCTCTTGATGAGTGGACTGCTGTGTCTAACGCTGAGTGGCTCACCGTTACCAAGAATGCTGATGGCAAGGGCGTAACGGTTAAGGCACCATCTTACGCCGGTTTTAAGGCACGCGAGGCTGTCATTACTGTGGCATGTGGCGAACGCTCAACCTACGATATTAAGGTGTCGCAAATGGGTTATGAGAGTATTCTTCGTATTCCTGAAGAGTCACCATTCTTCAATCGTGAAGGTACTTTCTATTCGCTCCTTGAAAGCAAGACGACTTCTATCGACGTTCCTGTTGAAACCAACCTCAACCTTGATAATATCATCGTACCTGACACCGTTTCTTTCGTTCGTTTGGACGCAAGCAAGACAGTCAAGGAGAATGGTATCATCCGTCTCCACTTCGACATGGACGCTAACACCACTGCTGAAAAGCGTTATTGTACCGTACGTCTGAAGAGTTCTGACAACTGGGATGCTTCTATCGAGTATGTCATCGAACAGGCTGCTAAGGGGTATAAGGTTCGTCCTATCTATCCTATGGAGTCAAAAGAGGCTTCTGTCGAGTTGCTCGACCTCGGTCGCACTTATCGTGTACCATTCCAGCGTGCTACGGTAGATGGCAACTATGAGATTATTGTTCCAGAGAGTGCTAAGGACTGGTTGACAACAACCAAGAAGAATATTTCTGGTTCTGAGCTTGTCCTCACAACAACACTCAACACTACCGATAATGCACGTTCTTGTGACGTGGTTTGTAAGCCTTCTAACTCAAGTATCAAGCCTTTCACTATCCACGTGACTCAGCAGCCTTTCCAAAACGTTGTACCTGCGGGTGTGAACGAGTTAAAGGTTACTCCGGGTAAGGGTCAGTTCAACGTTTCATGGAAGTCGCCTGATGAGGTCAACTACGAGAAGGTCATCATCAAGGCTAAGAGCAGTATGGCTGGCGTTCCTGAGTCGGTGAAGGAGGTGGCAGCATCTGAGACTTCTTGTGTTCTCGACGACGTCTTCAAGTTTGCTGGCGACTACACCATCACCGTGACTACTCAGGGTCTAAGAGGTAAGAATACTGACGCTCCTGCTACTGCAACGGCTCAGGCTAACGAGTGGTCAGAGTCTGTCGAGATACCACTCACGGCTGAGATGCTTTCTTCTAACTCTGTGCAGGCTGGTCACGAACTTGGTTCGGCTGTCGATCGTGATGATAAGACTTACTTCCAGACAAAGAGTAACGGTAGCACCAGTGAGCCTAAACCATATATTGATATTACCCTTAACGAGGCTATCAGTGGTACATTCTTCATCGGCTTTGACGAACACAAGGTGACAAGCAACGACCGCAATCCTAAGAAGGCTAATATTTATGCTTCGGCTGACGTGATTACGGCTGCTACACCAGTAACAACGCAGGTTACTTATCGCTCTGCAAACGCCGTAGGCATACCGCTTGCTTACTCTCATGGTACAGGTATCACACACATCCGCTTCGAGCCTACACAGCGCAAGAACGGTTCTGATGATCCTCAATGGTGGCGGTTCGTCATTCTGGTATCTTGCCGAACTCCACCTCTACGTTCACCACGATGAGGCTTGGAAGAAGGCGAAGTTAGGACTCTAATTCCTTTTTATCATAACCTATTGGCATAGAAACATCTATGCCAGTAGGGTTTTTGGTACGCTCGGCATGAGCATTATCTAACGGGTGGAAGTCCCGAGTAAGCCCTAATAGCGGGAATTACATAGTCAAAGGCAAGGGTGTTCATCGTGAGGTGAAATCTGAAGGAAGCCGGCGGCAAACATCTGGCCTAACGAACAGAAACTTCATATAAGGCATATGACCATGGATAAGATTGCCAAACAAATCAAAGTCCCATAGCTATTCGGAATGGTCGGTGTAAATGAAGTAGGTATAAGATGGAAAGATAATGTTCTTATCCGAGGAGGTCTCACGGACGTTTCAAATAGTTGTTTTTACGAAGGAAGCGGAGTAAAGCTTGCCGTGAGAAGTCAGCAGAGGTCATAGTACTCAAGGTACGTGTGCCTACAGGGAAGGACCGAATCGTGCAGTGCAATAGTAAATGAATGCTACCCTGCGAATTTCTTCGTCAGATGTCCGAAAGGAGCTCTCTATCCAAGACGATAGGACGGAATCCGACAATAGGGTAGAAGTGACGTTACTCAAAGGGATAGCTGAAAACAACTTGCCACACACCGTGAGGTGTAAAAGTACGAAACCGCCGTATGCCGAACGGCACGTACGGTGGTGTGGGAGGTCGGTAAATGTGAAAGTAGGAGGTAAATGCCTTTTATGAATAACATTTACCTCCTACCCGATTTTTATTCAATTCGTAATTTATGATATAAGACATTTACTTGATTTACGTGTTTTAACTCATGGCGAGGGATAATCGTTTCTCATAGCATAAGCTAAAACTATCTTACAATTAATTTATCAGAACCTATAATGTTATTACAAACAATGTTATTACAAAAAAATCTACGCATCAAGACTTTACTCGCAGCAATGGCATTATCATCTGTTGTGTCAAGTGTTGCTAAGGCGTCGCCTCTCCCTGCTGCTCCAAAAGCCGAAGGAGAGAACCAAACACTCAAAACGGGTGTTTACTATATTGTGAATGACAAGCGAGAGCCCGGTAAGGACCTCCACGTATACACTGAGGCTAATGGTCATCTTTCTGGTCAGTTTTATTCAAAGCCAACAACCAACTTTGCCGACATCTTCATCCTCCATGCTAAGGGTGGTGACAACTATACCATTCAGAGTTTGAGAGACGGTAAGTACGTTCAGACGGTCTCTGGCAACAACGTTACTTACAAGACAGGACACGAGGCTTACAAGTTCCAAGTGACCTATCAGGAGGAGTCAAAGGGGTAAGGGAAAGTCTTACTTCAATATCTACAACGACCGTGTGAAGGACGACTGGTGCTGGCATCTTGACGCAGGAAAGCACATCGTGCGTTGGCATCCATTGCAGGACAACGGACACATGGCGGTCGGACCAAGCGAGTTCCGCCTCCTTCCCGTGACCTCTGTGTCTGACGAGCAGGTCCATGCGCAATTGGCTAAGCTCACCTTGATTGTCGATCCAACGACAGACCTCAACAAGTACTATAAGATTATCTCTGAACCTTACGACAGAGCCATGCGCGAGGACTTCGTTGAGGGTTCTTTGTCTACGGGTGCTTACGATGCTAACGACTATAGCTACTGCTGGAAGTTGGTGAAGTTGGCTAATGGTCGCTACGTCTTCCAGAACGCCGTTACGGGTAAGTACATCGTTCCACAGAATGGTACGCGTAGTCATACTTACACCACGGCTACTGCCGAAGGCAACGGCTTCGAGTTCAAGCGTAACACAAGCGATGCTTACGTCTTGGCTTTCGAAATGGTCGATGCTCAAGGTGTTGGTATCCACTGTGCTGAGAGTCAGGGCTATCGTCCTGTTGGATGGAATGAAGGAAGCGAAGCGAATAAGTGGATTTTCAAGGTGGCGACGGTGGACGAGAAGAAGCTCGAAGCTCAAAGAGAGTCTTACAGTCTACGTACCGACTTGACAAAGAATGTCGATAAGTATGCTGCTGCCATCGCAAAGTATTTTGTCGATAACCAAGCTACGGAGGTAACTGCCGACGTTAAGGCGATGTCTGACGAGGCCCTGAAAGCGAAGATGGATGAAGAGAAACTTCCAAAGGGCTTACAAGAGATTGTCTTGAAGATTAAGAACCAAAGCTGGCAACAATACAAGAGTGGACGCAACTGGGAGAAGCAGTTCCGTATTGCTGCCTACAAGGCTTACAGCGAGAATGAATACGACGCTTGGGCTAAGTCGATGGGTATTGGTTACAACTATGGTAGCTTGACCAACCCAACGGGTATCACCGTTTCTGATGGCGAAGACCTCTTTGTCTTCCTTGGCGAGGAGCTTCAACAGGACGCAAGTGTCGAAATCGAATTAGTACCATTGGGTACTCGCAGCGCAGGCAAGTTCTATAAGCTCAAGAAGGGATTGAACATCATCCTTAACCAAGGCGAAAACAATGTCTTCGTCAACTATATCGGACGCACCTTTAATAAGGGAACCAAAACGCTCAAATTCTATAAGGACCTTAACATCCACATCGAGGGTGGTAAGGTGAATGGTTACTTCGACCTCACACGAAACCATACCAACGAGGATTGGAAGACAATGAAGGCTGACGGACTTGTTTGGGCGAAGGCGTTCAATATGAAGGGCGACTTGATTGTGATGCACATGCCAAGTGCCGACTGCAAGACTTACTGTCCTAACAACATGAAGGAGCTTGTTGAAGCATGGAACAGTATCGTGAAGCGTGAGGACGACTCATGGGTTTCCGTGCTGGTAAGAAGGAGAAGTGTAACAACGTCCTCAATGCTACTGCCGTAGACCATGGCTACATGTATGCCACAACGGGCGGTACTTACTACAACTACAACACCTTGAGCGACATCCTCAACTATGAGAAGGTGAAGCGTGGTGATGGAACGCTTTGGGGTCCTGCCCACGAGTTCGGTCACAACCACCAGCAACTCTTTAATACTGCGGGTATGACCGAAATCTCTGTGAACATGTATTCTAACATGATTATGTTTACCTCTGGACGTGTTACCAGTCGCTCGGAGAATTGCTCTTACACCGACGTTGACGGTAAGCAGTACGATGGTGTTTGCGAGAGTGCTGTCGCTACCTACGCCGACCGCTTCGCAAGCAAGAAGAAGTGGTTTGAATATGGTACATGGGGTACAACACAGATGTACTACAAGCTCTACATGATGTTCCACTCAACAGGACTCGACGATCAGTTCTGGAACAAGTGCCTGGACTATCTACGCCGCAATCGTCTCGAGGGTCGTGGTACAACCAACTGTCGTGGCGATAAGGACTATCTCCTCTTTGCTAAGGCTTGTTGTGTTGCTGCCAATCAAGACCTCTCAAGTTTCTTCGAGGCTTGGGGTCACTTCTATGATGTGACGGGTTCTGTCATCGGTGACTACAGCAATACCACCATGTACACTACCAGACAGCAATGGAACGAAGCCCTGAAATTCATGAAGAAGTTTAAGAAGGGTCCTGCTAACAACATGATTTTCATCGACGACCATATCCGCCGTACACCAGCTACCTACGAGGGTCATGCTGAGGGTGAGATGCGTGCTGACTTCAACGATGCCGTACGTATAGGTAGAATGGGCGACTTCGGCTCATGGGATCAGTTCAAACCTGAGAACCAAGGTCAGGGTTGGGCTGAAATCAAGGACGAAAAAACGGTCGATGGTAAGCGCACCTATACGATGGAGGCGAAGAACGACCATGTGGTTGGCTTCAAAATCTACAATAGCAAGAACGAACTCATCTACTTTGCTAACACCAAGACTTTCACCATCCCTCGTAAGGTGATGCAGGATGCTAACAACAACATCATCGTTAAGGTCTGTGGTTCTGACGGCTCTGAGGTGGCTCCGGGCGTGACCCCAACTGGCATTAAGACTTTCGCTGCCCAACCTAACAATGGTAAGGTCGACGTTTACAGCATCTATGGTGTCCTCATCCGTAGCAAGGTCGATGCCGAGTCTGCACTTGAAGGTCTGCCTAACGGCGTTTATATCGTTGGGGGGAAGAAGAAACCTCACCCCCAACCCCTCTCCGAGTAGAGAGGGGAGTGAATAGCGGGATACCCCCAACAGCCTCACCCCCAGCCCCTCTCCGAGTGGAGAGGGGAGTGAATAGTGAGATACTCCTGTTGAAAAATAAAAAGACAGAGTAACAATTCAACATGTTACTCTGTCTTTTTTACATATAACTTGTCTACCTGTCTACTCGTCTACTCGTCCACCAACTCTGTGAGTTCCACGACCTTTAGGTCTCTGTGCGTTGTTAGCAATAAGGTTCTGCTTAATCTGTATATCTGTGTCATCTGTGAGAAAATGTAGTGAGTGGACGAGTTGCTTGTAAAGGCTCTCACAGATAACACAGATGAACAGATGAAACGGAAAGTGTGATACACAGAGACCTAACGGTCAGAGAATGCACAGATTCGTTGCTTGTATATAACAACACAAAAAACAACGTATTCACTCAGGACATATAACTCGTCTACTCGTCTACTCGTCTACCTGTCTACCTGTCTACTCGTCCACTTGTCTACTCGTCCACCAAACAAAACAAAAATAGCGACTCTTTTAAGTCGCTATTTTATGTTATTATTGTTCAATGATTACCATGCTGCATCATTTAACCAAGGTATTACCCAACCATCTTGCCACTTACTTGTACTTGTATTTGCACCTTGTGATTCACCATTGAGTGTAAACTTATTATATTTAGAACGAGTTTCGGTAGCTGCATGACTAATCTCATAATTCAGCCAATAGTTTGCGCCAACTCTAAACTTGCGAGCGATGATATCTTTTGTGTCTAATTTACTCCAAAAATCAGGGTGACAAACGTGATAACCCATTGTTCTTGCTGATAAATTATAGTTTGGACCTAAATAGTATACTTCTATCAGTGCAACACCTTTATCTTCTTTAGGGTCTTCGAAGGTCATTCTAACCGCATATCTATAATTGTTGGTCAGATCACCACCTCTTGGTTGATATGGTTTCATATTCATAATTCCATATAAAACTTTTTTTCCTCTTTCTGCACAGAACCAGTTGTCAAACTTATATTGCTTATCATTTAGGGCAAAATAGTCGCCCGGTGTTATTATAGATATAGCGTAACCATATTTGTCACCAATACCATAGCTATTTAAACCACCAATCTTAGCACCTGTGTCAAGTTGATTTTTACAATTATGAAAGACTGGCATTAACTCTGAATACTTAGGAAGCCTGTATTTTCCGGACTTAAAAAGTGGGTATTTATTAAGGAAATCTTTACACTTTTACCACCATTTGTGTTACCGTTAACTATATCTTTTGCTTCTTGTTCCCATTTCTTTCCTTGGTCAGTTTCTTGATTATTAGTCCATAAACGCTCAATAGGTAGCATTGGACGAACTATTCTTAGTGTTAAATTAAATTTGTTTCCTTTGCCAAGGTCTTCGCGAAAACTGCCTAAAAGATACCTGTTTTCCATGCAAGGATACCAAGTGTTAGGGTTTTTACCAGACTCACCTACGTATGTTTCCAGTTTATATGTAGGATTAACTCTTCCTGGATCGGTTACATTAACCTTTCCATAGAACAACGCTTGTGTTTCTCTACTTCCATATTGTGATGCGTCTTGATAGTTTACAGGCATTAAACAAAGTATATATGGACCGGCTGTTTGAGGATTAGCACCTTTGTTTTTCTTGTTAAAATACAAGTAATCTGCTAAATCTGATTGTCCTGAGCGGTTTGAACCATCGTTAACACTTGCGCTGTAGCTTAGCTTAAAGTCTGTAAAATAGTGCTTTGCGTTATACTTAGTATAAACATCAGAGTTACCAGTTACAAGCTTTTGCTCGTTTGGTCTCCAATAATCAAAAGCTAAGTCTGCGTCATCTGCCATCGTGTTTTGTTTGATATCAAAGTCATACGAACCAGACGAACAGAATGCGTTACTCTCCAATCGCACATCACGATTAAGTTTTGTGTTGAGTGTGGTTCTGTTTTCAACATTCAAAACCAAAAATACACCTTGTGGCTTAAACGTCATTACGTTGTCAGGATTCTGCAGTTCTAATTTAGTACCCTTTAAGACAACACGACGCCAAGTGGTTGCAAAAGGACAAGAAGTTGTGTATTTTTCTCCCTTTTTCATCGGACTAAGCGTGGTGTTTGTGTTTACTTGTAGACCATTGCTCGTCATTTGTCCGCCACCAATGAAAGCCATTAAATACCATTCACCTGTTTTCAGGCTATTATATACTCTTAATGTCTTTAAGTTAAGATTATGTTTCTTACCTTTCTCCCATTTGGCTTCTAACACTTGTTTGGTGTTGTTTGTCTTGTTGTAAAGCACTACAAGCGACTCGATTGAATCTTTTGTGCGGTCTATTTTAGGAACAAAATTTTCATCAATATTAAATTCCATGTCAGCTACTCTTGTTTTCTGCGCAGAGTCTTTTTCTACCTTAGTAGTAGCTGAAATGTCTACATCGTAGGTGTATAAAACCTTTGGTTCTTCTTTTGTACGGGATGTTTGTGTGTCGTCTAAATTGGCTTCGCTACACGACAAGCATAGCACCAATGATAAAACGGCAACAAATAAACTTTTTAGCTGTCATATTTTTTTATGTTTTTTTATACTAATTTCTTTTTCAAAAGAATAAATATTTTACTTATGTTTTTAATTGTGGAAAAAAAGCAGTATTAACCCTTCGTTTTTGTATGTCTATAATTGCTAATAGGCATTAAAAAGCGTGTATAAACAATTAAAGCGAGAAGGAAAAATACATAGAACGTTATTCGTCGTCTATGGGAGAACTTAAATCTTTACCACTATTATTAAAATCTTGAACGTTTGCTTCTGGTCCTGAACCAGCAAGTAATTGTACTTCTTCTATTAAGGCTTGAATCTTAACGCTTGGCTCTATATAAGGCTTGCGTTGTGGTGAAGACGATGATAGGGTGTGGTTTTTTTTGTACGACATAAATAATATGGTTGTTATTAAATGAATATTTTTACTAATATGTTTATATCTATGTGCCCATCACAGAGTTCATTCCACTCACAAGGTTAAAGCTGATTTTGATACCCGTTTTTAGTGGTGGTGTTCTTTGACAGCTTGTCACGTAATGCACACATTATTAGAAAGCCGTTCTTTTTCTTCTTGCGTGTCGGTTGGGATAATCCCCACTAACAAAAGAAAGCATTTTGACATGGCATTGAAAACTCATCTGATGATTTATGCTGCAAAGTTAATATAAAGTGGATATTTTTGCACCCCCCCTATGTTAAAGTTAGTTAAAAACTGTTTTTCTCTGTTTTTAAGCGTTTCTTTATCCTTAAAACACTTTTTTCTTTAACTTGTTGACTCATCTGCTTGTCCTTTCTCTTCTGTTTTGTGTCACATAAGTGATAGGGCTTCAAAAGAAGCCTCACCCCCAACCCCTCTCCGAACCAACGGTCACTGACCGAAGGGAAGTAATGGAGAGGGGAGTGAATAGTGAGATACCCCTGTCATTAGATTGAAAGACAGAGTAACATGTTGAATTGTTACTCTGTCTTTTTTACATATAACTTGTCTACCTATCTACTCGTCTACTCGTCCACTTGTCCTTCTGTTACTCTGTCTTTTTTTACACGCAACTCGTTTACTTGTCTACTCGTCTACCCGTCCACCAACTCTGTGAGTTCCACGACCTTTAGGTCTCTGTGAGTGGTTAGCAAAAAAATCTGTTTATTCTGTTTATCTGTGTCATCTGTGAGAGCCTTTGTTAGCAAGTACGTCCTCTTGATGTAATTCTCTCACAGATAACACAGATGAACAGATGAAACGGAAAGTGTGACGCACAGAGACCTAATGGTCAGGGAATGCACAGATTCGTTGCTTGTATATAACAACACAAAAAGCTACGTATTCACTCAGGACTAATAACTCGTCCACCTGTCTATCCGTCTACCTGTCTACTCATCCACCAAACAAAACAAAAATAGCGACTCTTTTAAGTCGCTATTTTATGTTTATTGATGCTCAATTATTGCCATGATGGGTCTTTTAACCAAGGTAGGAAGAAAGCATCTATTGGTCTTTTTATGACAGGCTTTGGTACCACAGGGATTGTATTAATTGCTGGTTGTACCGTGCCATTGAGGCTAAATTTATTAACGAGTGAGCGAGTCTCACCTCCTTGATGAAGTTCTGCTTTGTCATTAAGCCAATAGTTTCCGCCTAACGGGAACCTTCTATAAATGTAATCTGTCTCAGTAAGTTTAGACCAAAACTGGTTATGGCAGCAATAAAAGCCTGCAACTGCATTAGATAAGTTATAGTTAGGACCTAAATAATAAACATATATATGAGCAATTCCTGCGTCATTATTAGGATTGTCAAAAGTCATTTTAACTGCGACTTTATAGTTTCCAGTTGTCGGACCATCTCCACCGAATGGTTTTATATTCATTATTCCGTATAACTCAGTACTATGTTTCTGATGACAGAACCAGTTATCAAACTTTCTCTGTTTTCCATTAATATTAACCCAGTTGCCATGTGATTGCATTGCAAGTGCATCACCATATTCAGAGTTAACAGAGTAACCTTGTATGTTACCTAATTTCTGTCCATTTTCTAATTGGTATGTACAATTATTAAAGATGGGCATCAACTCTGAATATTTAGGAAATCTATATTTGTGGTTGGTTAATCCCGGATAGCCCATACCTTTTTCGGTTTTATTTCCTTCTGCGAACGCTTCAGCATCTCCTCGGTTCGTTGGTTTCATCCTGTAGTCATCTGACACACCGCTTTCACTTGTTCCTTGTCTAAAAGCCCACAAACGTTCAATTGGTAGCATTGGGCGAACAAGTCTTAGTCTCATTCTGTAGCATGAGCCTTTTGTTAAGTTGTTACTAAAACTACCTAAGAGATACCTTTTTCCCATGTAGGGTTTCCATGTCGAAGGGTCATATTGATATGTTAGTTGGTCATACGTGTAGTGAGTTCTCGTATCATTTTCTATAGAAACTTTTCCATAGAACAATGCTTCTGTTACGACACCAGAATTCAATGTGGCTGTTTTTCTGTAGTCAACAGGCATTAGGCATAATAAGAATTGCTTCGTTGGTTTCGTTGTTACATGTCTTTCTCCCTTATCATCAAAGGATGCTTCTGCTGCGTTGAAATACATGTATTTATTAAGTTCTGATTTGCCAGAAGTTACTGTACCATCAGGAGAACCAGCTTGATAATTCAGCGTAATATTTGTAGTGTAGAGTTGTCCATTACACTTTATATGAGTTTGAAAAGAGTTTGGAACTTTATCATCGTCATTAGGTGTCCAATATTTAGAAGCTACATCGGCGTCATCTGCTATCGTGTTTTTGTCGATATTAAAGTTATAAGTACCTCGAGAGCTGAACGCATTGCTTTCTAATTGCACTTCACGTTCGAGCTTTGTGTTGAGCGACATTCTGCTTTCTGCATCTATCATCAAGAACACACCTTGTGGCTTAAATATCATTTTATTTTTCTTATCTTGGAGCTTTAGGTAGCCTCCGTCCATTACAACACGTCTCCATGTGGTTGCGTATGGGCATTGTGCTGTATAAGCTTGATCCTTTTTAATCAAGTTTGCTGTGGTACTTAGATTTACGTTTAGCTGTTCGCCACTTATCTCTCCACCGCCCATGAAAGCCATCAGATACCATTCGCCATTTTTAAAATCTTCGTTAATGGTTATTTTATCTAAAAAAAAAACTCAGTGCCATTGCCACTCTTATCTACTGTCCAGTTAGCCTTTACTATTCGTTTTGTCTGATTTGTTTTGTTGTAGAACACCAAGAGTGAGGGCATTGTCGTCTTGTCGGGGATATCCAGTTTAGGATATAAAACCGTTTCACCCTGCAAGTTCTCTTCGGTGATTTTATATGGCATCGCCATTCTTGTCAGCGCAGCTCTACTGCTGGGATTAAATGTGCCAGCTTCTATCTCTACATTGTAAGTGTGTAGCGTTCCGTTGGTTTGTGTTTTGTCTGACTGCGCTGTTGTTTCTAAATTTGTATCAGTACACGATAAGCATAGCAGTGAAGCCAAAATTGCTATCGAAAAGATTTTGATATTCATATTATAAATTTCTGTTTTTTTAATTTTGATATGTTTCTTCTTCCGTTCTTAATCTATGCGCAATGTTCTGCGCACATGATAAGACACCTCACATTTCGTTATAGAGCCTTCGTTTTAGAAGGTGTAAAGGTGTTGACAAAAACGAGGAATATATTATTTCTTTATGATGAAATAGCGATTTTAGTTGTCATCAATATTCTCTTCATAAAGCTTCTCTCCAACCTTATTGTCTTCTATGCGTGCAGGAGAACTCTCTAATATATGTGTTGTATCAATAGGTATGTTGTTAGACCATGGGGTTATATATGGCTTTCGCCGAGCTGCTAACAACTGATTTCTTTGTTTTTTCTTTGTGGTAGGTCATAATTATAAATTATTTGTAATATGAAAAATTTATTTTGGAGTTGTATTTTTTTGCATTCAGAAGGTTTCTTCTCAAACGCTGTCACTGCTTGATTACGCACTGAGATATCAGTGTCCTTTTTCTTCCTGCGTGTCGGTTGGGATAATCCCCACTAACAAAAGAAAGCATTTTGACATGGCATTGAGATTCGTTAAACTACACTTTTCCCGCTGCAAAGTTAATGAAATATGGATATTTTTGCACTCCCCTATGTTAAAGTTAATTAAAAAAGCGTTTTTCTCTGTCTACATGAGTTGGTTTTGGCATAGAATGCTTTTTTTCTTTAACTTGTCGACTCATCTGCTTATCCTTTCTCTTCTGTTTTGTGTCACATAAGTGATAGGGCTTCAAAAGGGCATCTTTAAGGCTTCAAAAGGGCGTGTTTTGGGTGTGAAAAGAGCCTCACCCCAAACAGAGGGGAGTGGATAGTGAGATACCCCTGTTGTTAGATAGGAAAAGCCGCAATCAACTGGCCCCTCCCCAACCCCTCCCCCAAAGGAAGGGGAGTGAATAGTGAGATACCCCTGTTATTAGATTGAAAGACAGAGTAACATGTTTCTTTTGTTATTCTGTTTTTTTACATATAACTTGTCTACCTGTCTACTCGTCCACCAACTCTGTGAGTTCCATGACCCTTAGGTCTCTGTGTGCGGTTAGCGAAAAAGTTCTGTCTAATCTGCTTATCTGTGTCATCTGTGAGAGCCTTTTGTCAGCAAAACCTGTCCACTTGTTACTCTGTCTTTTACAAGCAACTTGTTCACTCGTCTACTTGTTCACTCGTCAACTTTTTCTCACAGATGACACAGATAAACAGAATAAACAGATTTTTTTGCTAACTGCACACAGAGACCTAAAGGTCGTGGAACTCACAGAATTGTTGGACGGGTAGACGTTAGAGGGTAGGGGAGAGGTGTTAGAATTTATTTGACTTTTTAACATTTTTTTACCCCCCGTAGCGGTTTTTTATAAAATATTATTTAATTTTTGCCCCTCACTAAATAGAAAAAAACTTACGTGATAAAAAGAACTAAAAAGTATTAAAGAACATGGAAAAAGTAACTAAAAAAAGCACGACAAACTTATGTTGCGCCAGAGATAGAGGTGATAGAACTCTATGGCGAAGCGGTGATGGAGGATTTGTTTTATGACCGTTTCAGACGCTAAGTTAGAACAACCAGCGGAAGAGGAGGTAACAGATTAATAAAGTTTCCTTTTGTATGTAATTCGTAATTTGTTTTATAACCATAAAAAGAGAAAAATCAACTATATGAAATCAATCATTAATATTTTTTGTGTTGCCTGTCTTTTAGGTCTGATAGGTTGTTCGCACGACTATGTTCAGACTGATGACGCTGAGAAGGCAAAACCGGTTGAGGTGGCAGTGGCAGCGTATGATACAACATATCTGAACTTGGGCGTTGAGAATGCAGGTTTTAGTAATGACGACACCAAGCAAGCAGCTGCGGCAATGATGCAGCTCAAGGCGGTTAAGACCCGAGCATTAGTATTAGACGGCAAGGGACATGTGGAGGATGGACAAAGTTTCCCAGCCATCTGCTTCCTTCGTAATAAGAATACAGGACAGTTGGGACGTTTCGACTTGACATGGAACGTAAGAGCTGGGAGCTTAGAGTTAGAAGGTAATAAGGAGCGTGCCTTTCCTGTCGTTTGGGCGAAGGGTACAGCCCCAACCAGTCTGTCGGGCGACGACTGGGAGGGTGTGTGCCTTTGCTGGTGGCGGACAGGCTATGCAGAAAGATGGGCGCGAGGTTGTTAGTTTTGCGCCAGATGAGAGCAACGCGTCGGTTGAGGGAAAGCTCAATGTGCCATTTATTTCAGATTATAGCAATGTGAGGAATCTCGCAGTTGATGGTGGTCAGAAATCGCTGATTAAGTTCAACTTCAAGTTGGCAGGTACGCTGTTGAAATTAAAGGTGAAGCGTGACCCTGACGTGTCATTGGATGAGAATTTTGTTTTCAGGACGACGGGTGTAGAGCCTTCGGGCGTATTCAGTATACAGAGTTCTACGGGAGACAATAATTTGCTTGATAAGGCAGAGTGGCAGTCGTCATTAGCTGATGGCAGTAAGTATGATATACTTTTGAAGGGCTCAAATGCTGTGAAACTTTCAGAAGCGGGAAATAATTATTTTGTTTGGTATGTTTGGGGAATGCCTAATAAGGCAAGTGCAAATGTCGAAACAACGATGGTGACGATTGATGGTGGTTACATCATTAAGTATGGTGATAAGCAGGGGCCAATGGTAAGTACGCATAACTTCACGAATGACGAAGGCAAGATTAAGTCCTTTAATCTAAGTATGCATGCGCCAGAGCCTTATCCGGGCTTCAACTTCCTGAACATCATGGAACGTGTTGCAGAATATAATTTGGATGCAGAAAAACACTGGTGGAATCCTAATAGGGCGAAATATACCAAAGATAAATTTACTAAAGCGATAAAAACGGACGAGAGCGTTCTTTTCACACAAGAGCAAGCCTCAGACCGTAACTTTATGCCAGAAGGTTATCACCTACCTTCGTTAGACGAAATGACAGTTCTTTTGCCATTTACGGCAATCGAAGATGAGAGAGGCAATGACTTAAACTGGAATACGGCTTTTAATAGTAAGTCAGACGCATGGAGGGAGAAGGTAACGCTTTATGCTTATCAGGACTCTTATCAGTCTGATGGTAAGGACATCTGGGTTGTTTGTGATGATCCTGATATTAAAGGCAATATCGCAACGTCAAGTTCGAATAAACAAACGATTTTGGATAGTTTTGATGATCGAATTGTCGAAACTTTCAAGTCTTATATTTGGCTTGCAGACGCTTCAAAAAAGATTATATACAGTATAAGATTCGCAGAGAATAGCACTTACGGGAATAAAATACGTTGCGCTTATAAATGGGATTTTACAACGTTATCCGACGGCAATCCTCGTTATCTTGATGTAAATACCAAAGGTTATGCTACCGTTACATGTCGTTGGATAGGTGACTCTCCTGTGACGATTGACGAGATTACGAGTGATGCATGGTGGAATCATAATGGTAAGTATAATATTGTGAGAGAATTGCCAGCTTCAGGCGAGTTCGAAAATGGGAAATATAAGAGCATAGGACAGGCGAGTCAGTTCTTGACTTCCGGTAAATACAACGGCACCTCTTATAATCGTGTGTTTAACGGTGCATGGGGAGGAGGTGGCTATGGCTCGTTCCAAAGAAAGAGTTTTGGAACTTTTAAGGGGGCTGTCCGTCCATTTAAGAATGAGATGATGCTTAAAAAGAAATAGACTGGATTGGATACTCTAAGCGGAGAGTATTGCGTTCGGCACGATCTGATAAAAATAAAAGAAAGACAGAGTGATAAGTTAAGGCTTATTCTCTGTCTTTTTTTATGTGCGCTGTTTCTTTTTGTTCACAATAGTCAGCTAATTCGGGAATTTTCTTTATATTTGCAAAATGTTTCAATCATCGAGTAGTCGGTTGCGAAAATAGTAAGATTATCATTAAAAGAAAGAATTATGAAGAAAATTATAATCCTCCTTGCTGGTTTATTAGCGTCAGTATCTACTTTTGGTATCCCAGCCTTAGGGATGTGGCGAAGTGTAAGGCAGTCAGACGGCACGATGCTCCGTGTGATGACCGTTGGCGATGAGCATTTCAGTTACGCATTGACCGAGGATAGTATCCCCGTATTGCCGAGTGACGGAAGTTATTATTACGCTCGTGTAGAGGGCGGTAGGCTTGTGGCATCGTCGGTCTTGGCACATGAGAAAGGTCAGCGACAGAGAAGTGAGGCACTGGTGGCAGCCGCTTTGGACAAGGTGACAGCCTTGCAGCGTGAGCGAGAGGAACACGTAAGAACGAGGGCTTTCGGCGACAGTTTCGGTAGGTTGCGTCAGGGCAAGAAGAAAGGACTGGTGCTCTTGGTAGCCTTGAGGATATGGCTTTCAGAGATCCAAAGAACGTGTTGACGCTCGAGCCACGTGAGCGTGACGTGAAGACCCTCTATGAGAAGATGCTCAATGAGAAGGGTTATAAGAATAAAAATGGAGCCATAGGTAGTGTGCATGATTATTTTCTGGACCAGAGTAATGGTTTGTTCGACCTCACCTTCGATGTTGTCGGACCGATAACGCTTGCCCATCCTTATAAGTATTATGGTGAGCGTAATGGTGGACAGAACGATGTCAGGGCATCACAGATGATAGTCGATGCTTGCAATGCCGTAAAGAATCAGGTAGACTTCAGTCAGTATGATTGGGACAACGATGGCGAGGTAGAACAGGTATATGTCCTTTATGCAGGCGAGGGCGAGGCAACGGGAGGCGAACCCAATACGATTTGGCCACATAAGTTTTCGCTGACAGAAGCAGGAATAGGCGCATTAAGTTTTGGAGGTTATGAGGTAGACACCTACGCATGTAGTAATGAGATTATTCGTGCGCAGGAAGGAGCAAGAGAGCGAGTTTATTATTCAGGGATAGGCACTATCTGTCATGAGTTCTCCCACTGTCTTGGTTTGCCCGACTTCTATGACACCCGTGGAGGCAAGAATATTGGTTCGGGTCGTTACGACTTGATGTGTTCAGGCAGTTATAATGGTGGTCCGTTGAGTTTGGTCAATGTTTATGGCGGTTCGGGTATTGGCACTATTCCAGCCGGTTATGATGCATACGAGAAAGCCTATATGGGATGGTTAGAACCAAAGGTTTTGGGCAGTGAGACGGTGAAGGTAGATGGTTTGAAGGGACTGTCAGAGGGCGGCGAAGCCTACTTCCTTTATAATCCAGAGCATCAGGACGAGTACTATATCTTAGAGAATCGCACGAAGAGCCGTTGGGACAGCGAGTTGCCCGGTCATGGCTTGATGGTGTTTCATGTTGATTTCGATGCTCGTTCATGGCAGAGCAATAATGTCAATGCCGAGCGTTATCAGCATCATCCACGTTTTACGATTGTTCCAGCCGATGGTCGTCTTGACAAGAGTTCGCAGCATAGCGATCCTTTTCCAAGCAGTTTGAGTAATAGTCTGACGACCTCAACCAATCCACGTTTGTCTTTCTATACGGGCTATCAGGTGAATAGCGGTGCGGGCATTAGTCAGGTTGTCGTTAATGGCGATAAGTCGGTTTCTTTTGTTTATACGCCTATCAGCGGTTCGACAGGCATTAGCAGTCTTTCAGCTGACAGTTCTTCTGCCACCGAAACCTACACCCTCGCAGGTGTGAAGGCCTCGAAGGATAGGAAGGAAGGACGTCAGGTCTTGATAGTGAAGGATAAGCAAGGGAAGGTGCGCAAGGAGTTTTAGGAGAGTTAGGAGGCCTAGGAGAACTAGGAAAACTAGGAAAACTAGGAAACCTAGGAGTCCTAGAATAACTAGGATAACTAGGAACCCTAGGAAAACGAGAAAAACTCCCCATTCTATGAATTTTTCCCCCGAAGAAACAGATGTTCCGTAATAAGAAGAAGTATTTTTATCAACGCTCCTGAGCGTAGTTGCTTTGTCGGCACAGGCACAGACAACGCTTGTAGACTATCTCACGAAGTCAATTCCAAAGCGAGAGACACGTGCCGTGTGGCTCACGACGCTTGCCAATCTCGATTGGCCGAAGACCCATGCACGGTCGGAGGAGAGTGTCGAAAGGCAGAAACAAGAACTCGTCGCCATCTTGGATAAGTATCAAGCCGCAAATATCAACACCGTACTCTTGCAGACACGTGTGCGAGCAACGACCATCTATCCTTCGGCGTACGAGCCATGGGATCGTTGCATCACGGGCGTAGAGGGTAAAGCCCCCAGTTATGATCCGCTTGCCTTTGCTGTCAAGGAGTGCCACAAACGAGGGATGGAACTGCATGCGTGGATAGCAACGATACCGATAGGTGCAAAGAATGGTTTGGGCTGTCGGACGCTGATGAAGAAAGGACTAAAGGTGAAGGAGTATTCGTCAGGAGCTTATCTCAATCCAGCCGACCCAGCCGTAACGGTTTATTTAGCAAAGTTGTGCGGTGAGATTGTCAGCCGTTATGATGTTGATGGTATCAACCTCGATTATATTCGTTATCCGGACGGTTGGCCAGCACCAACCTATCGTAATGGAGACAGTCCCACGCAGCGTCGGCGAAACATTACGGCTATCGTGCGAGCCATACATGACAAGGTGAAGTCTATCCGCCCATCGGTGAAGATGTCGTGTTCGCCCATAGGAAAGTATGCCGACCTCAGTCGTTATAGTTCGAAGAATTTTAATGCTCGCGATCGTGTTTCGCAAGAGGCACAAGAGTGGTTGAAGCAGGGACTGATGGATCAGCTTTACCCGATGCAATATTTTCGAGGAAACAATTATTATCCTTTCGTAGCCGACTGGGGTGGAGAATGCCTCACGGCGAGAGATCGTTTCGGGACTCGGTACGTATTTTCTTGATCCACGAGAAGGGCGATGGACGATAGACGACTTGACACGTCAGATGTATGTGAGTCGGTCGTTGGGTGCAGGACATGCACATTTCCGTTCAAAGTTCCTCACAGACAATCATCAAGGTGTCTATAACTTTGAAAGACAGTTTAATGCGACTCCTTCGCTTCCTCATGCCATGCAGGGTGTCAAGCCGACGGCAACGACTCCCACAGCCGTTCAGGCTTCGTTGGCGGAGCGACAAGCAGGAGGGACGGTCGTGTTGCGTTGGAATGCGAATGCTCCTTATTATAACGTCTATGTCAGTCGCACTTATCCCGTAGATACCGAGGATGCACGCAATCTTCTTTGTACACGTTATCCAGCTCGACAGCTCCGTTTGAGGAAGGTCGATGAAGGATATTATTTTGCTGTTCGGGCAATGGATAACTATGGAAACGAGTCGGCAGCATTGCAAGAAAAGGTAGCGTCAGAACCCACAGTCTACGTTCATCGGTTGTTGTTGCCCAATGACGGGAAGACGGTAAGCCTCCCAGCAATGGTTGATCAGGCAGCAGTCGACCATTATGTGATCTGCACGCTGCAAGGTGTTGCCCTCCGTCGGGTCAGTGCTAAGGCAGTAAGAGAAAGGCAGTTAGTTATCAGTACCTTACCAGAAGGAATGTACTCAGTGCGAATAGACAATCGAAAGAAGAAGCATTTCCGCATAGGCTACTTCATGGTGAAGCGTAACGAAGGAGCGTGAGTAGACGGAACGACCCAGAAAGAGGGTTAAGTCGGTAGGAAGAATATTTCGTGCTGTCATTCTTTGTTATTATGAGATTAATTCATTACTTTTGTAACAATAAAGAAAGAACATCAGAGATGGAACCATTGGCAGAACGATTGCGTCCACGAACGCTCGACGATTATATCGGACAAAGCCACCTCGTAGGTGAGGGGGCTGTGCTTCGGCGTATGATAGACTCTGGTCGTATCGCCTCCTTCATACTCTGGGGTCCACCGGGAGTGGGAAAGACAACGCTGGCACAGATCATAGCCCATCGTTTAGAAACACCCTTCTATACACTTTCGGCAGTGACGAGCGGTGTGAAGGACGTGCGTGAGGTCATTGAAAAGGCACAGCGCAATCGTTTCTTCAACTCCGTTTCGCCCATCCTTTTCATCGATGAAATCCATCGTTTCTCTAAGTCGCAGCAAGACTCACTCTTGGGAGCTGTGGAGAAGGGAACAGTGACGCTCATTGGAGCAACGACCGAAAACCCCTCGTTCGAGGTGATTCGTCCCTTACTTCTCACGTTGTCAACTCTATACGTTGAAGCCGCTGGAAAAGTCCGACCTACTTCGTCTATTGCATAGAGCGGTGACGGAGGATGTCGAATTAAAGAAACGTCACATCGAACTCGCTGAGACGAATGCCCTCTTACGTTATAGTGGTGGAGATGCACGAAAGTTGCTTAATATTCTCGATCTCATTATGGCAGCAGAAACGAGTGAGGAGGTCGTGATAAGCGACAAGCTCGTAGAGGAGCGTTTGCAAGAGAATCCGTTGGCTTACGATAAGGAGGGAGAGATGCATTATGACATTGTTTCGGCATTTATAAAGTCGATACGAGGTTCTGACCCAGAAGCCGCTCTTTATTGGATGGCACGAATGATAGAGGGAGGAGAAGATCCGACCTTTATAGCTCGTCGAGTGGTCATCAGTGCGGCAGAGGATATAGGACTTGCCAATCCCAACGCTTTATTATTGGCGAATGCGGCTTTTGATGCCGTGACGAAGATAGGATGGCCCGAAGCTCGGATACCATTGGCTGAGGCGGTGGTCTATCTTGCTCGTTCGAAGAAGGACAATTCAGCCTATAAGGCAATCAATAAGCCCTCGAACTGGTCAGACAGACGGGCAATCTTCCTGTTCCCCTCCATCTTCGCAATGCTCCGACAAAGCTGATGAAGGATTTAGGATACAGTGACGGCTATAAGTATCCCCATGATTTCCCCGACCATTTTGTCGAGCAGCAGTATATGCCGGATGAGTTGGTACCTCCCCCAACCCCTCCAAAGGAGGGGAGCACCTAACGGAGTGTTATCTCCCTATGTCTCCCCTTATGATAGTAATAATATGTAGCGAAAGCTCACTAAATTGTACCCCAAACCCAATCAAATTGTGCCTCAAACCCAACCAAACTGTACCCCGTTAGGCACTCCCCCTCCCTTTTGGGGAGGGGTTGGGGGAGAGGTTCTAACACCCAACATCATGAAACTATCAATTCTCGACTGCCACGCAGTCAATCCAGGCGACCTCTCGTGGGACGCAATCAAGGCAATAGCAGAGTGCGACATTTATGAGCGCACAAGTCAATCAGAAATAGTAGAAAGAGCAAGAGAAGCCGATGGGATATTGATCAATAAGGTCAGTATCACACGTGAGATACTCGACCAGTTGCCCCGTTTGAAGTATATAGGCGAGTTGGCGACAGGTTATAATAACATAGACGTTGAGGCAGCACGTGAGCGTGGCATTGTCGTATGTAATATCCCCGCATATAGCACCGACAGTGTGGCACAGCACGTCTTTGCCCTCTTGTTGAATGTCACTACACGAGTGGGGCATTATGCCGAAGCCGTAAGACGAGGCGAATGGAGTAAGCAGCAAGACTTCTGTTATTGGGACACCCCGCTCGTAGAGTTGTCAGGAAAGACACTTGGAGTAGTAGGATTAGGAAATATCGGTCAGAAGGTGGCAACGATTGCTCACACGATGGGTATGGACATATCGGCATACACCAGTAAGAACAGTAGTGATTTACCAGAGTGGATACGTAAGACAACCCTTGAAGGACTGTTCAGCACCTCAGACGTGATCAGTCTTCATTGTCCGCTCACGGCAGAGAACACCTCAATGATCAATGCAGAGACGTTGAAGGGCGTGCGTCGAGGTGCAATACTCATTAATACAGGTCGTGGTGCTTTGGTAGACGAGCAGGCAGTGGCAGACGCTCTTGCGAGTGGTCAGCTCGGTGCCTATTGTGCCGACGTATTGACAGACGAGCCACCTCGTTCAGACAATCCGCTATTCTCACAGCCGAATGCTTTTATCACTCCACATATCGCTTGGGCCACACGTGAAGCACGCGAACGCCTAATGGCTATCTGTGTGGAGAATATTAAAAAGTTCATAGCAGGAGAACCGCAGAACGTGGTGTGAAAAGAAGCCCAAAGCCCCACCCCTGACCCTCCCGAAGGGAGGGAGAAAGCCTCCCCAGCCCCTCCGAAAGGAGGGGAGTGCAGATAACAATGGGTAGTACTCTAAGTTTATGGAGTCAATGAGCATAGCTACATGGAGGGCTTAAGTAATTATAATATGTAAATTAGATTTCTTTATTGCACAACAATGAGGAGATATACTTTAATACTTACGAAGAATGTTTATCGAACCTTATCCTGTTTGCCTCCTCCCTTTCGGGGAGGGTCGGGAGTGGGGCTTCTTTTCTTTTTATTCAAATATGATTTACACCGACCCCCATCTTGTACGTACACTTCAGGTAACATTGGAATTTCTCGGAACATTTGCGTTTGCTATTTCGGGTATACGACATGCAGCACAGAAACATTTCGACTGGTTTGGCGGTTACGTATGTGGTTTTGCGGTCGCGATAGGTGGCGGAACGATACGCGACACGATGTTAGGTGTTCGTCCGTTCTGGATGTCGAATATCATGTATGTCTTGTGTACGGGTCTTGCGCTTTTCTTGGTGATATTGTCACGTCGTTGGATACAGCGTTTGAATAATGCATGGTTTGTGTTCGACACACTTGGTTTGGCACTTTTTACGATAGCGGGAATACAGAAGACCGTAGCCTTGGGTCATCCTTTTTGGGTGGCAGTCATTATGGGATGTATAACAGGTGTTGCAGGTGGTGTTATTCGAGATGTGTTGTTGAATAACGTCCCAGTCATCTTTCATAAGGAAATCTATGCAGTGGCAAGTATGGCAGGCGGACTTATCTATTGGCTGCTTTATTTGCTCGGACTGTCGCTTCCGTTGGTAGTAATTGCAACCTTCTTAGCAATCTGCTTAATTCGTTTTATTGCAGTGGGTTATCATATTTCGCTCCCCACATTGCATGATGATGACGAAAAAAAATAATAAAAAAGATGACAAAATATTTGGTAGAACCGATAAAAAGCTATACCTTTGCACTCGCAATAAGGAAATAACAAGATTGTTATTATCGTTATTGAAACCATTTTTAATGGTTCCGTAGCTCAACTGAATAGAGCACTTGACTACGGATCAAGAGGTTACAGGTTTGAATCCTGTCGGAATCACAAAAGGGAATACTCGTTTGAGTGTTCCCTTTTTTGTGGTTGTGGGGTGGCTGCTTCTAGTTATCCTAGGTTTCCTAGTTGTCCTAGTTATCCTAGCAGTCCTAGTTATCTTAGTTGTTCCTTAGTGGCTGCTGTTCCTTAACTTTCTTATTCCCCCCCCCCTAAAACAAAAAACCTTGGCTTGAAAAAGCCAAGGTATGTTTCAGCGGTGCGTACGAGACTCGAACTCGTGACCTCCTGCGTGACAGGCAGGCATTCTAACCAACTGAACTAACGCACCATGCATTACAGTCTTAGGTTTCAGCGGTGCGTACGAGACTCGAACTCGTGACCTCCTGCGTGACAGGCAGGCATTCTAACCAACTGAACTAACGCACCAAAAAGGATAAGCCTAATTCTGTTTTGCGAGTGCAAAGGTAATAATAAAAATCTAATCTACCAAAAATTAATTTATGCTTTTTTTATAAAAAAATTGCATTAGCCTTGCATCTTTATATTTTTCCATCACGGTAAAGCCAATCTTTGAGTAGACAGTTGTTCGTAAATCCAAAGGATGTGAGGCAGTGGATAGAGTCGTTGTTGTCAACATCTACGATAGCATAGATTTGTTTCAGATGCAATCCGTTCTGTGTGTAGTCGATGAGGCTTTGGAGGGCTGCGTGTGCATAGCCTTGTTGGCGGTAGGGTTTCATGATGATAATTCCCATTTCAGCACGTTGATGTTTAGGGTCAAAGTTTACGAGGTCAATGATACCGATTATGTCCTGTGCTTCGTTTTCAATCATCATGCGCACTTGTCCATCGAGGTAGATGTCGTTTTTGGCATCAGCGATGTAATTATGGAGAGCGTATCGGCTATAAGGTACATTTGTTGCACTGATGTCCCAAAGTTTCTTGTCATTCTCTATATGATAGAGTATGTCAAGGTCTTCTGGTTCCATTGCCCTCAGTTTAACCTCAATGTGTTGTTTTCTCTCCATTTTTTTATCCTCCTATGATGTCTTTCATTGTGATAACTCTTTTTTCTTTTCGGTGGTAGAAGCCGATGTGAACATTCTGTGTGGGATGTTGCGCAAAGACACGAAGGATGTCTTGGAAGCTGTAATAGTCGGTGTCATAGACGAGGTAGTAGGTCTTGTTGCGTGAGGCATATTGTTGGATGAGTTCGCTGTGTATCACTTCCAAGTCGGTCTTTTCAGCCACTTTGTATTCTGCTGTTAGGGCGTTATTGGCAGCAAGTTGTTTACAATTGTCTATGACTTTCTCGCTGACAATAAAGATGTATTCAGGAAGGCTCGTCATTGTTGAGCTTTGGAAACCCATTTTCTTCTTTGTGGCATGCAGGGTAGTAGCTATCAGGGCAGCAAAGGCTTTTGCATAGATTGCCATTTTGATAGGTATTTGCCATAAGGCATTCATACCGCCGTAGTGTTTGTTGAAGAAGATGAGCATAGCATCGTAGAAGACGTGGACGTATCTGAAGCTCGTTTTCTTTGTGCTTTCGCCTTTGTAGTGGAGGATAGGGGCAGGTAGATACCAGTTTTCAAATCCAGCTTTGAGCAGTCGATAGCTAAGGTCGATATCCTCGCCATACATAAAGAAGTCCTCGTCCAAGAGACCTATTTTGTCTAAGGCCGACTTGCGTAGGAAGCAGTAGGCACCACTCATCACTTCGATTTGCCAGGGACTTCCCATGCCAGTCCTCCCATGTAATAGTGGGCAAAGCGTTCGCTCTGTGGGAAGCGTTTGCAAAGTCCAATCATCTTGTAGAGTGACACTAAGGGCGTTGGTAGTCCGCGTCGGCTCTCTAAGGCCTTTTGTCCACAGGAATTAAGCATTAGTACACCGTGTGCACCAGCCTTTGGATGCTGGTCCATGAAGTCGATGGAGCTGCGTATCACGTCTTCCCCCACAACGGTGTCGGGGTTGAGTAGTAGTACGTATTCTCCCTGACTTTGTCGAATAGCAATGTTATTGCCACGGGCAAAGCCGAGGTTGTGCGCACTGGCGATGAAGTGAACAGTAGGGTAGCGGTGGCGGAGGTAGGCGATAGAGCCGTCGCGAGAGTGGTTGTCAACGACAAACACCTCAGCGTCAATACCTTCTAAGGCTCTAAGAAGACTTTTTAGGCATTGGTCGAGGTAGTACTTCACGTTATAATTAACGATGACAACACTAAGTTTCATTTATTCTTGTTCTGAGTTGTCTAACGAACATTCATGTTTGCAACGCTTCATGCTGGGGTAGACGAAGAAAAGGCTCAACGCCAGAATGACAGCAAGGTAGAAGAAGCTCACGATATCTCCGAAGAGGTAATAGAAGAGGATGTTGAGTAGCATTGGAACAGAGAGTATCATCATTCTGAGGCTGGCCCAGAAGAGGAGCTTGCGGCTCACGTGGCTCTCGTCGGTCTGCAAGTCTGAGTGTACGTATTCAATCTTGAAGAGGAAGAGTGCGAGTGGGATGGCAGCAAGTGTCGATAGCTGCATAAGAAACTGCAAGGTAACGATATTGCTGTTTTCAATATCTGTCCAGTCTCCCGGTAAGAGTAGTTCAAGCTCATAGACAGCAATGAGGAGTAGTGCGATAAGGAATGAACCAACAAACTCGGAAAGAAGTATTTTTTGGGTTTTCTTCATAGTTATAATTAAGGTGATAATTAAGATTCAAAAGGTGTGCGGTTCAGAATACTTCTTCCCAACGTCACCTCGTCAGTATATTCAAGTTCGTCGCCAACAGATATTCCACGTGCGATGACCGACAGGCTGACGTCTGTATCTTTCAGTTTGCGTGAGATGTAGAAATTGGTCGTGTCGCCTTCCATCGTACTGGCAAGTGCAAGGATAATCTCCTTCACAGTCCCCTCTTTCACGCGTTCGACGAGCGAGTCGATTTCCAAATCGTTTGGTCCGATACCATCCATCGGAGAGATGATGCCACCTAAGACATGGTATAGTCCGTGGAATTGCTGGGTATTCTCAATGGCCATCACGTCTTGCACATTCTCAACGACGCAGACAAGTGATGTGTCTCGGCGAGGGTCGGTGCAGATGGTGCATACCTCATTGTCGGAAATGTTGTGGCACACTTTACAATGCTTCACATCGTGCTTCACACGTAAGACCGCCTCTGCAAATCCATCGACATCCTCCAGCGGTTGTCTGAGCAGATGCAAAACAAGGCGTAAGGCTGTTTTGCGCCCCACACCTGGAAGTTGAGAGAAGGCCTCGACGGCACGTTCTAAGAGTTGAGAAGGATACTGCTGCATCTAAGAAAGGTTCTTGTCGGCCGTGTCTTCTTAATCGTCAAAGAGATAGATGCCAAGTCCTATTTTTAGTCCAATGTTCGAATAATCATACTTCTTCAAGGACTGGTCATAGTATATTGCAGGTTCGACAGTCACCGAACGATTGATGTAGTAAGCATATCCTACTTCAACGCCCGGCATGAGGTCGTTGTAGCTGTGGTAAGCATGGATGAATTTCAGTCCAGCCCCCAAGTAGAGTCCGTTCTGTGTGACATAATAACGTCCACCAGCACCGAAGCCGATATGATCAGCAACCGTTTCTGAACCATTGTGTTGAGCGTCAATGGTGGCATATACCATCAGGTTGTCCAGTGGGAAGTAACCTGCCTTTGCTTGCAAACCAATGTTTAATCCGTTCTCACCATTATAGTGCAGGTCGAATCCTGTCATTGAAGCCCCTACATAGCCCTTTCCTTCTTGAAACTGTGCAAAGGCACCAATGCTCATGGTCATTGCTGCAAGGAGCAACATAAATCTTTTCATCTTTGTCATATAAATAATATTTAGGATTGACAAGTAATAACATACTTGTTTATGTCAATAAAGTTAAGACAAAGGTAAGGATAATATTTTTGATTATGGAAAAAAATTGACATTCTTTATAAAACGCAAATCATTCAGATTGCAACTTGAATTCAACAAGCAAGTGCAAATTTACTTAATTAGTTCGTAAAAGCACACATGTGATGTACTTAATTTCCAACTTTTCCTTAGACCTACCTTTATATTATGTTGAAACCTCTACTAAATAAATCGAAGGTTTTGCAGAGGTCTCATTTTATATAGTTGTGAATAACTCCAATTGTTTATGGGGAGTTATAACCTCAACTCTTTCCTGTAAATCAAAATTGAAGACCATAGCTTCTACCATAGAGTGTCTGTTTTCAATTTTTCCACCATTATGATAGAAATGCTCTTTTGTCACAACATTGAAACGATGCCAGAAACGCTTTATCATCTCATTGGGTCGATAATCATTGTGATGCCAGGTGGAAAGAATAAACTTTGCACGAGTTTGTGATAATGCATGGAAAAGTTCTTCTTCATCTTTCTCCGTCCACCCATTATAATAGTCTACATATCGACCATAATATGGTGGATCACAATAAATAATATCACCCTCACCAGCTTGTGCTATAGTTTCAAGAAATGAAGCATTATTAAAATTCCACTCTTCTTTTCTGATAATCTGAGCGACACTTCTTATTTGATTACAAATTTTTGTAATATATGCAGGTGCAAATCGTCCAGGCTTTTTACAAAATGGAATATTCCAATCACCACTTTTATTAAAACGCATCATTCCATTAAACCCTGCTCGAGACAAAAAAATAAAATCATAAGGACTATGTTCTTGATTAAACCTGCTGCGAACAAGACGATAATGCGCATATCCATCTTCGTCTGCCATCTCTAACAGCTTACTTTCACGCTCAAGATATGTACGCATAGTATAAGGCGTTATCTTTCCACTTTGCACCTGCTGGTAAAAATTTATAATGTGTGGATTGGTATCGCCCACGATGTGCGTACCCTTTACGGGGGAATTGAAGCCAACAACACCCGTACCAAAGAATGGCTCTATCCACCTTGTGTTGAGCGAAATGCCCGATGTCAAAATCAAGTTGTTTATCCATGGGACTAATTTGGTCTTGATGCCTTGTGATTTTATAGGAGGAATGATAACAGCCATATTTATTTCTTTAGTTCGATAAGTATCATGTGTTCTTTTTCTAAATACTCTTGATAAGTTTTGAGATTATTGTAGTGAGGGTTGTCTATACCTGCTTTTGTTGCATCAGCTGCATTGTAGAAGTTCATCCAATAGTGGTCGAAAACATCTTCGCCAAGTTTTGAAAAAGTACCTTCACCACTTACAAGTTTATCAATATCAACAATACCTCCAATATTTCTCGTATTTCCACTTCCGGGTCTGTCGCATGCAATTTTCCATTTGGGCTGTACAAAGAAAATAAATTGCTCAATAACAGACTTTATCACATCAAGTTCATCAATACCATATACATCTTTTTCGTTTTCCTCAACAACACTCTGTTTGTAAAGCATTCCAAGAACAAGATGACATTTGTAATCGCCATATGGATAATCCGTATTCTTTTTTACTCTCCGATTACGAAAATATCCCCAATAAGAGCCAAGTGTAAGTCCATTCACCTTCCTGTCTTCTCCATAATAACTCGACTTGAAATCTACAGCAAAGAGATTGCCGTCCTTGTCCTTGAAAGTAAGATCTGGATAAAAGTTCTGAGCTGAAGGGAGTTCCAATGTAAGCCCATTGCGTTTGGCAAAGGCATCAAGTTTAGGAATAAGTATGATTTCTATGATTTTAGATACTACTTTCGTGTCATTGGTTATCGTGTAGATGTTTTTATTTACATCTATAAAGCCCTTTACTATCCAATCATTGTTCTTTGTTTCAAGTAAAGCCTTGTATGATTTTACCTCTTCGATCAGAAGTTTTTCAAATTCCTTTTTATCCATATTTTTATATTCAATGACAATTATTGCTAATCGTGAATTCAACAAGCAAGTGCAAATTTACTTAATTAGTTCGTAAAAGCACACATGTAATGTACTTAATTTCAACTTTACCTTAGACCTACCTTTATATTATGTGGCTCTATAACGAATCGTGAGGGTTGTTTGCCCCGATTAGAATAACGCCTGTTGTAATCATATAAAGAAGTTATTTGTTCAGTTTAGTTTTAGCGTTTTACACTTTAGCCAACGGGAAAGGATATTTTAAGGTCTTGTTTCATACAATGTTTGTGAATACTTACCATCATTTGCTGTGGTGCTGATGCTTAGCACATATTGTGCGGAGGGTTAGCACGTGTGGTGCGGAGGGTTAAATTCACTATGATATAAGGATGATAGGAGATGAATTGTGAGCAAAGTGTTGTAATATTAAGAATAAACAGGAGGCGTGTAGAAGCTTGTTTAGCTCAAACTCCTTTAGACTTTGTAGATCAATTCGTCTTCATCTGTTCAGCCATTCAGCCATTCAGCATAGGAACGTTGGCAAGGAAAAACTATTTACCCACATAAAACGTTATAGAACCTTTATACTTCCTCATTTGTTATCCCCCCTCATTCTCATCCGCCAGTTTCAGAGGTTGATTTGATAGGCGGAGATTTATGAGGTGTGTGATAATTTTACGGTTTCGTGTATTAAATAAGAAAAAATATGTATCTTTGCAGTAGAAATCTAAATTTATGTAATGGCGAGCAATGATGTTTATGTTTGTTAAATTTTACACGTGCTATACGTAAAAGGGGCGTTTCGGTTGTTAGAAGAGTGTATAACTTAGACAGATAAATTATATATCATGGACAATCATAAATGTAAACCTTTGATTATCAGAGGGTAATATTAATTTATAGCCTTTTTGGTAAGAATCTTTTAGCAACAAGTATGATAAAAAGTATAAGCAAGACATTATGAAGCCTATATATATAAGGTGAAATCAGATTAAAATAATAAATATATTAAACCTAAACCAGATGAGAATCTTTAAAGAATCAAAGCAAAAGCATTTGTATTTCTCAGCAGCCTTCGCTTTATCATTAGCGATGGCACCTGCTGGCGTTTATGCAGGTACAAATGCCAAGGAAGCTGTGCAGTCTGTACAGCAGAAAGGTAATCACAAAGTGACGGGTCGTGTTGTAGACTCAACCGGCGAGCCTCTTATTGGCGCAACAGTCCTTGTAGAGGGCAGTACAAATGGTACTGTAACAGATATTGATGGTAACTTTGTCCTCAATACTACCCCAAACGCAAAGATCGTCTTCTCTTACATCGGTTTCTCTTCACAGACCATCGCAGTGGGCGGTAAGGGTACAATCAATGTAACCTTGAAGGAAGAGACTAACACCATGAAGGAAGTAGTGGTGACAGCTATGGGTATTCAGCGTAAGGAAGAGTCTTTGACATACGCAACTCAGAGAGTAAAGGCAGAAGACCTTATGAAGGTACAAGACCCTAACGTTGCCAACTCATTGGAGGGTAAGGTGTCAGGTTTGACGATTACTCCGAGTGCAGGTGGTGCCGGTGGTTCTACAAAGATTGTGCTTCGTGGTGCTAAGTCAATCCTTGGTAATAGTTCTCCACTCATCGTTGTCGATGGTGTGCCAATGAGTAATGACGCTCGTGGTAATCACAATATGCAAAGTATGAGTAAGGATATTACTTATGCAGGAATGTCAGAAGGTTCAGACCCATTGTCATTGATTAACCCAGACGATATCGAGTCAATCAATGTCCTCAAAGGTGCTAACGCTGCTGCCCTTTACGGTTCAGTGGCTGCTAATGGTGTTGTGATGATTACTACCAAGCGTGGACGAGAGGGTAAGTTGGATATTAACGTAACGTCAAATGTTACTTTTGATACACCATTGCTTACACCAAAGATTCAGAATACATACGGTGCAACAATCAATGGTAATACTATCCAAGCAGATGGTTGGGGAGCAAAGATTGAAACATTGACTGACGACCAGTTGAAAATGTCATCGCCATTGTCTTCAACCTTCTTTGGTTTAGGTGCCAAGCACGACATTTATCTTCGTAATCATGCGCAGGATGATGTAAAGGATTTCTTCCGTACAGGTGTTACTACCAATAACTCTGTTTCGCTTTCAGGTGGTACGGAGAAGATGACAACATATTTCTCTATGGCAAATAGCCATGCTAAGGGATTATTCCGTAGTAATAGTTATAACCGTAACACATTCAGTTTGCGTCAGAACTATCGTTTCTTCAATCGTTTGAAGATTGACTTGTCGCTAAACTATGCACAGACCATAACTCGTAATCGTCCTGGTGGTGGTACGGTAGGTAATCCACTTTATCACCTTTATCTGACTCCACGTAATGTGGATATGGGTTATTATCGTGATAATTATGTGACTGACAATGCTACATGGATGAGTCGTGAAGGAAGAGAATATTATGAGAAGGTTGATGATGGTTATAACTGGGTAAAAGGATCAGTGCAGCTTGCAGGACCACGTCAGAACTGGGTGTTTATGAATCCTGATAATAATAACCCATATTGGCTTATTGGTATGAATAATAGTAAGCAGACTGAGGATCGTATCTGGGGTACAGTCTCTGCTAATGTTGATATCTATGATGGTCTTTCTTTCCAAGCACGTGTAAACTACGATCACACACGTTTTAGCTCTGTTAGTAAACGTTACGCAACAACGTTCATTCCATCAAATATAGATGACTATGGTTCTACTGGGACAATAGTTCAAAGACAACAGAATTGTATATTGATTATTTGCTGAATTATAACAAGAAATTTGGTAATTACGACGTGTCAGGATCTGCTGGTTGGGTAGGTCATACTATTAAGGGAGAACATCTTGATATAAATGCTGATGCTACTCCTTTTAATGCCCAGTTACAGGGCTTACCTACACGTGTAAATTTCTTCGACGTGCGTGCTGGTCAAATGGGAGGAAAGAGTAAGGGCAAATCATCAGAATGGGATCGTGCGTGGCTCGCAACAGGTCAGTTAGGATGGAAGGAGTCTGTTTACGTTGACGCTTCTTACCGTCGTGACTGGTATCGTCCATTCCGTTACTTTAAGTTAAGCGGTGTGTCTAAGACAGATAACTTTGGTTACTTTGGCTTTGGTGCTAATGCTATTGTAAGCAACCTCGTAAAGTTGCCAGAGGCAATTAACTATTTGAAGTATCGTGTTTCTTATTCAGAGGTAGGTAACTCAATTCCAAACTTTGCGTATGATGCGGTAGACGAGAACCTCCAAACAGGTGCTATTGCAGGAAGTAACTACTCACAGTTCACTGATCCACGTCCTGAGAAGACTCGCTCTTTTGAAACAGGTATTGAGTCTCTCTGGTTAAGAAATCGTTTGACTTTCGACCTCACCTATTATAATGCCGTGATGAGCAACCTCTATATGACGGTAAGTACAGGTACAGGTCTTACAAAGAACTTGAACTCTGCAAAGGTACGTAATCAGGGTATTGAAATGACTATTGGTTATGATTTCAAACCTTTCAGCTGGTTGCGTTGGCGTACATCTTATAACCTCTCTTATAATAATAATAAGATTCTTAAGACTGCTTATGATGAGCAGGGTAAGGAGCGTGAGATAGAGCAGGTGGTTGCTGGTGTTCACGTGAAATATAAAGAAGGTGGTTCTATTGGTGATATGTATGTTCGTGATTATGATCGTGATGAGAATGGACATATCAAGTTGAATACTCTTGGTCAGCCACAGTTCGATAAGAGTGGTAAGTTAGTATATGCTGGTAATATGAATGGTAATTGGCAGATGGGTTGGAGCAACACTTTCAATTATAAAGACTTCCAGCTTTCATTCCTTATCAATGGTCGTATTGGTGGTAAGGTTATTAGCATTACAGAACAGAAGCTTGACTACTATGGTTTCTCAGAGCGTACAGCAAATGCACGTTTGAATGCTGAGAAGAATAATGTTGTTGCAGCTGACTACGGTAACGTTCCGGGTATGGTTCTCAACGATGGTAGTGGTCGCATCGTACCTATTCAGGCTTTCTATCAAGCACTTGGTGCAGCAGACGGACCTGCTGATTACATCTATAATGCAACTAACTTCCGTCTTCGTGAGCTTTCATTAGGATATACATTCCGTAATCTCTTGGGCATAAATAGGAACGTGTCACTGTCATTTATTGGACGTAACTTGTTCTTCTTCTATAAGGATGCACCAACAGATCCAGATGTGTCACTTTCAAGAACTAATGGATTGGGAGGTTTTGAGGTGTTCAATACTCCTTCAACACGCTCTTATGGCTTCTCAGTTAAAATGAATTTCTAAATCTAACGATTAAAACCAAAGACAATGAAATTAAGAATATAGGAAAAATCCTCGCAATTTCAGTTGTAGGATTCACATTGCACTCTTGTCTGGACTTCGATGTTACTGGTGCCGAATTTACCTCAACAACAAAAAATGAAAAGAAGGTCGTTCGTCAGGGTAAGGTTGACTCCATCAATTATAGAGTCAATATAACAGAGGAACAATACAATAAGTTGTATTCAAAGATTGAGACAAATCTCAAGACTGCTTACGGTGGTGTATATGCTCTTCGTGGCGGTAAGAATGGTACAGCTCCTGTTGTTCATGCTTATCAGTATCTTACTGCCCTTCATCAGGATTCATACGCACAATATGGAGTTATTCCTCACGTGAACTATCCCTATTCTGGTATTAACTTAGTATCGTCTTCTGCGCTTGATCCTAAGTCGTTTGGAGGTGCTTACGGACAATATCAGATGGCGACAAGGCAATCGTTCCATTATTAAATATGGAAGAGATTGACTCTCTGCCAGAGGTTAAAGCGACTTATTTGCTTTTCTACAATTATGCTTGTATTGAAAGTGTTGATAACTATGGTCCAATGCCTTATCAGGATATTAAGACCAACAAACAGGATCATCCTTTTACGTATGATAATTTAGAGGTTATCTATAACACCGTAGAGGCTAATATTGACTCTATCGTTAAGTGTTATGAATACTATGAGGCTAATCGTCCAGCTTGGTACAAGGCGAAACTATGTAAAGTCTTGGCTGCCAACACAAAATGTTGTTACCTTGCACAGACTGATTATCCTAACCTTGATGTTTTGAAGCGTTTTGCTAACTCTTTGAAACTTCGAATGGCTATGCATATCGTAAAGGTCAGTCCTGAAACTGCTAAGAAGTGGGCTGAGGAGGCTGTTGCAAGTGGCGTGATTGAAGATATCGATCAGGAGTTTGCCTTCATTACCTCAGTAACAGGAGGCGGTAACCCTATGGTTGAGCTTTGGAACTCATGGTCAGATATGCGTCTTGGTGCAGGTTATGAGCAGGCTTTACGTGCTTACAACCATCCTTTCCTTGATATGTTGTTTGAGAAGAATGATCGTATTGCCAATTCTAAGAATGCTAAGTTGACAGTTGAAGCAAATACAAAGGTATGTGGTATCCTTGCTGGTGCTCACGTAGGACAGGAGCAGGGTTCTACTTCAAATCCTTACAATGGTTTCTCTAAGTTGAATTCTAAGGCTATGGGTAATGCACCTCTTTATCTGATGAAGCTATCGGAGGTTTGTTTCCTTCGTGCAGAGGGTGCTGTACGTGGCTGGAACATGAAGGGTTCGGCAAAAGAGTTCTATGAGAAGGGTATTCGTGCAGCGAATGTTCTTGATCGTAGAATGCCACATAGAAAACTTCGCAATAAGTATGAAAATGCTGTGGAGAACTACTTGGCAATTGAGAATGCTATCCCATTCACTTATGTAGACCCAACGGGTAATGATGCTGATCGTGAAAGTCAAATTAAGGTTGGTGTAAAATGGAATGAAGGCGATTCTCAGGAGATTAAGCTCGAGAAGATCATCACTCAGAAATATATTGCTGGCTTCCCTAACAGTCTTGAGGCTTGGGTTGACCTTCGTCGCACTGGCTATCCACGTCTTTTCAACATGCTGAATTTGTCAGATGGTGACGGCTCTTTGAAGGAAGGCGATATGGTTAGACGTATACCTTTCCCAGGTAGCACGGATGATGCAACACTTAAAGAGATTAATGAAACTGGTTTGAAGGCTCTTAATGGTCCTGACAAGCAGGCTACTCGTCTCTGGTGGGACGTAAATAAACCTAATTTCTAAATCTAAAGAATAATTCCACCTTAGCTCCTATGTGAGGGAGTTGAGGTGGATGAATTTGCAATTTATTAATATATAACTAAACAATAACTGATTTATTATGAAGAAGAAATCTACTTTGGCAGCGTTGCTCATGGCAGCTATGTTGAGCGGTAATCCTTTCAACGCCAATGCCCAGAACTACGATTTTAGTAAAGTGGACTGGACTAAGATGGTTGAGGTTTTTGCTACTGCTTTGGAGAACGGAAAGCAGTATCCTACTGATCAGGAGATTATGGCAATAGGAATCTCACGTGCTGACTTGGAATTTATGCGCTCACACGTTAAGCAGCGTACACGTGTTGATAACAGCAACAATCGTCTTATTTCTAACACTTATGCTGGTCGTAAGTTGTGGATGAACACTCCAATGGGTAGTGGTTCAGGTGGCGATGCAGGCTATCCAACGGGTAGCTTCCATAGTGATGTATTCTCTTTGTGGAACTACACAGCTATGTGGGGTTCATGGAACCACAGCATTGGTCAGGTACCGGGTTCATGGACTGACGCTGCTCACAAGAATGGTTGCGACATGTTAGGTGGTACAGTGTTCTTTGATGCATCACATGGAGATTGGGGTGCGTATCACGTTTGGACGAAATATTCTAGTATGACGTCAGATAAACCAAATGTAGCATATAGGAAATTTAAGTATGTTAAGCCATTGGTTAATATGCTTCGTTACTTTGGTGTTGATGGTATCAATATCAACTGGGAGGCGGGTTCTCCTGTTGAAAGTATGCAATTCCACAAGGCATGCTATGCTTATGCTAAAGAGTCTGGCTTTAACAACTTCCATATTGGTCTTTACACAACGAGTTCGTCACTAAGTAATGCTAACGTTGATGCGAATTATGCAGATAGAGATGAGCAGACTTGTGATGCCATGTTGAATTATAATGGCGAAGGACAGATTTCTTTTACTCAGAACGTTGCAAAACAACATAACCCTAATTTAGGAGCCTCTGGCGTATGGCAGGGCTTCTGGTTAGTAGGAATGGATAGGGAATGGGACGCCCTTAGTGAAGAAGGCGGCAAAGAAGTTAATATCTGTCTTGGGGTGAGCACAAGGATAGCCGTTTCTGGAGCTATAACTCTGGTGCAGGTGCTATGAACCAGCAGGCTAACTATCAAGCATTCTTAGAGCGTGCTTTCTCTGGTGGTAATCGTAACCCACAGAATAGACCTGCTATTAATGAGGAAGGCAATAAGATGGAATGGTCTGGCACTACTCCTCCATTGTCAACCTTCGCAGGTTTCGCTACTTGGATTCCTGAGCGTTCAACAGTTCAGGGTAAGTTCCCATTTGCAACAAACTTCAACCTTGGTAATGGTGATCGTTACAACTATCGTGGTAAGATGGTTTCTGGTGCATGGTATAACATGTCAGCACAGGATGTAGTTCCAACTTATCGTTGGTTGGTTGTTAATGAAGGTCAGATGACACCAAGCGAAGCTCTTACCGTAAACTTCTCTCATGAGGATGCCTTCAATGGTGGTTCATGTCTGCAGTTGAAGGGTGATGCTTCAAAAGCAACTGACGTAATTCTTTACAAGACTGATATAACACCAAACGACGCTGCTACTTATGCTTTGGTTTCTACAAAGGGTGCTGGTGATCGTGCTGATGGTGCAGTAGAGAGTCATCTTTACCTTATTGTTAAGGTGAATGGCACTTGGAAAGAATATAAGGTGCCAGATAATGCAGGTAAGTCTTGGCAGGAACACCGCATTGCTTTGAACCTTGGAACAGCTGATAAGATTACAGAAGTTGGTCTTCGTGTTAAGGGTGGTGACACTAACTACAATATGTATGTTGGTTCATTAGAACTTAACGATGGCAATAAGGTTAACCCAACTGCTATCAAGGATTTGGCAGTAGCTAAGACAGCTGAAACTCCTTCAACAATGGACTTGAAGTTAGATTGGAGTGTTAATGCCAATGCTAATAATTATGGTCTTGTTTATAATGACGATGCAAACATCGATCACTTTGAGATTCTCTTCAAGGATGGTGCTGATGGTAAGGTTGTTGAGGTAGGTCGCACTTCACAGTGGGCTACTTTCATACCAGCTTTGGATGTTAAGACTTCAACTCATCCTTACATTGGTGTCGTTGCTGTGTCTAAGGACTTAAAGTCTCATTCAGAGATCTTATGGACAGCTCTTGAGAAGAATGCTAATGCAGAGGAAGATCCATTTGGTACTTATGGTCAGTCTTCTCTTAATGTTAATGGTGAGGGATGGAAGACTGCTCTCAAACTTCGTGGTGTTGAGCGTTTCAAGACAACTGGTGCTGAGGAAAATATCGACTTCCAGCAGTCTTATGAACAATTTAAGAACTCAAACAAAGATAATAAGTATCTGAATTATCATCATGTAAAGGGCATGACTTTGAAGGTAAGACAGGGTCAGGTTATAGACTTTAGATTGAAGGGATTCAATGGTGAAACTCTTAACTTAGGCAAGGACGACTGTCGCTACTGCTTCGTAGGTGGTTGGATGGACTTCGATGGAAGTGGTACATTCAACTATGGTAAGGGTATGGAGGAGCAGCCATTCTGGTGCCACTTTATGATAACACAATTCAAGGTGAGGCTGATTATGCATTTGACGAAAAAACAAAGGACGGAACAGAGCCTTATGGAGAGCGTGTCTTCCGTCATGGTTCACTCCGCAAGGGTAACCTTACTTTGGTTAAGGGTGAAGGCTTAAAGGGTCAAATAAAGATCCCAACAGATGCACACGTTGGTAAGAGCCGTCTCCGTATCGTTTACTCTGATGCTTGGTTCCCAGGTCAGTTCACTCCAACAGCTAACAATAACAAGGGTTACACCTTGGATATCGATGTAGAGATTGTTGGTAACGAGGCTGGTCAGCGTGGTCCTAAGGATCTCCACGATAAGGGCGAAACTGAAAACTGGAATGTAGTAACAGAGATTACTGAGGTTGCTGCAGACAATACTGGTTCTGTTCAGGTTGTTAATGGTAACTTGGTATTCAAGGGTGTTCAGTCAGCTACTATCTACACAGTTGATGGTATGTTGGTAAGAAATCTTACTAAGCCAACCGTTGTTCGTGGCAACGAACTTGGTAGAGGTGTTTACCTCGTTAAGACTGGAGTTAACAAGACTACAAAGGTTATTCTCTAATGGTAATGTTAGTCCAAAATAGTATTTGATAATTTGTTTTTGAGTCGGGGTGGAGATACTGATGTGTCGCCAACCTCGACTCTTTGATTTTATACGTAAACGAATATTTCGAATTATTTTTTTATTTTACTAAAAACTTAATCTTATGAGAAAGAAAGCTTTACTGCTTGCCGCACTTCTCAGTTTGGGAGTGTTTAATGCAGGCGCAAAGGACTTTTATGAGTTCGACAATGTTACAGCGCAGTCGGTTCTTAATTTGTTCTTGAAGGCAAAGGAGGCAGGACGTAATTATCCTACTCTGGAAGAATTTAAGAGTATTGGTATTTCGGCTGCTGACATTGAGTTTATTCGCTCACATGTTCGCCGTAGCGAGCTGGTTAATCCAGAAGACCATCTCTATCCTAACCTTTACAAGGACCGTCAGGTGTTCATGTGTACTCCTATGGGCAATGGTTCACAGGGTGCTCATGGTTATCCAAGCAATGACTTTGGTAAGACAGACGTATGGACTATGTGGAATTACACCGCAAGCTTTGGTTCATGGAATCATGGTTTCTTCCAAGCACCAGGTTCTTGGGCTGATGCCGCACACAAGAATGGTGCTCGTTTGATGTCTGGTCAGATGTTCTTTGAGGAGGCCTTTGGTGGTGCCAGCGATGGTCCATGGGTGAACTTCATCTCACAAAAGGATGGTACAGGCAATTACAAGTATGTAGAGCCAATGATTAATGCCCTTCTTTATTTTGGCCATGATGGTATAGTTTACAACTGGGAGGCTAACAGATATGGTGATGCTGATGTTGTTGCGTTCCATAAGGCACTCTATAAGAAGGCAAAGGAGCGTAACTTCACTGGTTACGGCTCTGTTGTCTACACGTTAAGTTCAAGCCTTGATGCTGGTCGTGCAGCTCTTGTTTATGGAACAAAAGATGAGCCAATTCACGAGCTTTTCTTGAACTATGCAGGTGGTGCTATCGCAAATGGTGCAGAAAATTCTTACAATTATGCACAAGATGTAGCAGGTGATGCAAGTCGTCTTTATGCAGGCGTACATATCGCTCGTATAGAAGGTCGTAACTGGGAAGAGTTAGACTATGCAAAGAAAATGAACCTCATCTGTTGGGGTGAGCATACAAGTAATCAGCTTTATTCTCATACTTCTGGTAGCACCGACGCAGAGTGGCAGACTAACTATCAGACGATGCAAGAACATTTCTTCTCAGGTGGTAATGGTAATCCAGCTAAGTTGCCAGAAAATGAGGACGATCGTGCTTCATACAGTGGCTATTTGAGCGATTTCCCAAGGTATGGCAAAGTGGATGCCTGAGCGTTCAGCCGTAAGTCGTACTTTCCTTACAAACTTCAATGTTGGTAATGGACAATTCTACTATGACAAGGGCGAGAAGACAACTGTTGGTGGCTGGTATAATATGGCTTCACAGGATGTTGTTCCAACTTATCGTTGGTTGATTTATGATGCTAATTCAACTATTGTAAATACTGATCTAAAAGCGTCTTTCACTCATGAGGATGCTTATGTTGGTGGTTCTTGCTTGAAGTTAGAAGGAAATGTTAATACAAAGGGTGCTGACGTTGTCCTTTACAAGACTGGTATCGAAGCTACTGCACAGACCAAAGCAAAGGTGGCTGTTAAGTCACTTGGTGGCAGTGCTGAATTGTCTTTGTTAGTTCGTGTAGGTAGCGAGTGGAAGACATACGCAATCAATGGTGTTGGCTCAACTTGGAGTGAGGTAGAACTCAACTTAAATGAGTTGGCAGGCAAGAAGATTGAACGTATCGGCTTCCGTGTAAAGGGTACTGCTAATTTGTTGGTTGGTAAACTTGAGGTGAACAATGGTGAGACCGTTCAACCTGCCAATATCAAGGAGTTTGTTTCAGCCGAGTCAGTTTCAGAAACAGGGAATGATGTAACGTTGAAATTATATTGGACTGTTGATGGTCAGGTAGACGATTATGGTCGTTCATTTAACGATGACAATAAGATTGACCACTTCGAAATCTTCATGAAGAAAGATGGTAAGGATGTTGAGGTAGGTCGTACTTCTCAGTGGGCTACTATCGTTTCACACCTTCCATTGTCAGAAGGTCAGTCAATGCAGGTTGGTGTTCGCTCTGTATCAACAGACTTACATACAGCTTCTAACATCGTATGGCGTACCATCATGAAGGGACAACCAGACGAGGTAATCAATCCAGCAGATACAACAGGTCAAGGTCCTCATTATCAGGTGAACTTCAATAAGAAGGCTCCACATGAGCGTGAAGACCGTTATGTAATGCACGTTGGTATCTATGACTATTCTGCTAATTCTGATGGTGCTCTTCAGCAGTTCCCAGATAATGATTTGACAGCTCGTATTACCAAGCAGTTCTATTTGGACAAGACTGACGAGGTTGTGTTCAATGTGACAGCAGGTCAGACTTATCGTCCTTATCTTTCTTATCATGGTTTGTGGATGAGCGGTTATGCTTTCATAGACTGGAACAATGATGGTAAATTCTCTACAGATGGTCTTACATTTGGAGAAGGTTGGGACCCAGCTCCACAGCGAACAGATGAATGTGAGGTCGTAAGTTTCTCGGCTCATAGCAAGGATGATAACAACTGGTACAATAGTAATGGAAAGACATTCTATAAGAGTACACAATTCCCTAAGGATGATAACATCAAGAACTGGATGGGTTACTTCAAGGTTCCTGAGTCTGTTAAGCCAGGTCTTTATCGTATGCGTTACAAGCTCGATTGGAATAATCTCGAAGCAGGTGGTAGCGAAGAGATTCGTAGAGATGGTGGTGACATCGTTGACGTTCTTATAAACGTACAGGCTCCTAATGCAAAGGTTAAGGTTGGTGCTAAGACTGAGCATGGTAAGGCAGAAGTAGGTGCACAGCAGCTTACTGCGGCTATGGATTACTCAGCAGAGCCTAACACAGAGTTGAAGGTGATGTTGACTCCTGATACAGACTTCTCTGTTGGTGGTGTTGCTATCAAGTATGGTTACAACTTTGATAATGCAAAGGGTGTCGATGCTGTTGGTAACCGTCAGTGGTGGACTGAGATCATTAAGACAACTGATCATGAATATACAATCCCAGCTAAGGCAATGAAGGGTAGTGTATTGCTCACCCCAGCGTTTATCTCAGCAGCAGGTATTAATGCTGTTCAAGTAACAGAGGCTGAGGCACAAGCAAATGACATCTATAACCTCAATGGTCAGCTTGTTCGCCGTGCAGGTAGCAAGCGTCAGTTGCCACATGGTGTTTATGTTATGAAGGGTGCTAAGATTATTCTCTAATCTTTTGTAATTCAGCTTTAATTATAAATAATTAGTTTTGCGGACTGAATAAAAGTTATGCTTTTATTTCAGTCCGCTTTTTCGTTCATTAAGTTTAAGGTCTTGTTCATGGTGGTTATCCTTAAGCTCAGATGGGTCATTAGATAGCATTATTGCTATCTTTACAATTAACTTGTCTACTCGTTCACTTGTCTACCTGTCCACCAATTCTGTGAGTTCCTCGACTTTTAGGTCTCTGTGTGCGATTAGCGAAAAGGTTCTGTCTAATCTGTATATCTGTGTATTCTGTGAGAAGATAAGTAGACCAGTGGACAAGTTGCTTTGTATAGGCTCTCACAGATAGCACAGATGAAGCAGAAAGCTGACGCACAGAGACCTAACGGTCAGGGAAGGCACAGAACCGAAGTTTGTATATAACAAAACTAGAAGCCACGTATTCCCTCAGGACTAACAACTTGTCTACTCGTCTACTCGTCTACTTGTCCCCTTGTCTACCAATTCTGTGAGTTCCTCGACCTTTAGGTCTCTGTGTGTAGTTAGCGATAAGGTTCTGTCTAATCTGTATATCTGTGTATTCTGTGAGAGATTTTGTTGGGATACTCGTCCACTTGTCCACCCGTTCACTTGCCAATATGAATTATTTTCGTTATCTTTGCCTACAAAACAAACGAAAGAATTAATGGCAACAGTAGACGACAAGAAGATTATCTTCTCAATGGTGGGTGTATCGAAGATTATCCCACAGAACCAGAAACAGATTCTGAAGAACATTTACCTCTCGTTCTTCTATGGTGCAAAGATAGGTATTATTGGTCTCAACGGCGCAGGTAAGTCTACGCTGATGAAGATTATCGCTGGTCTTGTGGAACCAACACAGGGCGAAGTGGTATGGAGTCCGGGCTACTCGGTGGGTTATCTCCCACAGGACCCACCGCTCGATGAGGCTAAGACCGTGAAGGAGAATGTTATGGAAGGTGTGCAACATATCTATGATGCACTGAAGGAATATGACGATATCAACGTAAAGTTCGGCTTGGAGGAGTATTACTCTGATGCTGACAAGATGGACAAACTGATGCAGCGTCAGGCTGAGTTGCAGGATATCATTGATGCAACAGACGCTTGGAACGTAGACTCACGTTTGGAGCGTGCGATGGACGCATTGCGCTGTCCAAAGGGCGATTTGCCAGTGACTAACCTATCGGGAGGTGAGCGTCGCCGTGTGTGGCACTCTGTCGTCTGCTGCTTCAGAAGCCAGACGTATTGTTGCTCGATGAGCCTACCAACCACCTTGATGCTGAGAGTATCGACTGGTTGGAGCAGCATTTGCAGCAGTATGAGGGTACGGTTATTGCGGTTACTCACGACCGTTACTTCTTGGACGATGTGAGCGAGTGGATTCTTGAACTCGACCGTGGCGAGGGTATTCCATGGAAGGGTAACTACTCTTCATGGCTCGATCAGAAGACAAAGCGCATGGAGCAGGAAGAGAAATCGGCTTCTAAGCGTCGCAAGACTTTGGAACGTGAGTTAGACTGGGTGCGCATGGCACCGAAGGCTCGTCAGGCAAAGGGTAAGGCTCGTCTGAACTCTTACGAGCAGATGCTCAACGAGGAGCAGAAGCAGCGTGAGGAGAAACTCGAAATCTTCATTCCTAACGGTCCACGTCTGGGTAATAAGGTTATCGAAGCACAGCACGTGCAGAAGGCTTTCGGTGAGAAGGTACTCTTCAACGACCTCAACTTCATGTTGCCTCCTAACGGCATTGTTGGTGTTATCGGTCCTAATGGTGCAGGAAAGACAACGCTCTTCCGCCTTATCATGGGTTTGGAGCAGGCAGATGGCGGTACGTTCGCAGTGGGCGAGACTGTCAAACTTGCTTACGTCGACCAGCAGCATAAGGACATCGACCCTAACAAGACGGTATATGACGTAGTGTCGCAGGGCAACGAAACAATCCGCATGGGTGGTCGTGACATCAACGCACGTGCTTACCTCTCACGTTTCAACTTCTCAGGTACTGACCAGAGTAAGCTTTGTTCAGTACTCTCTGGTGGTGAGCGCAATCGTCTTCAGTTGGCTATGGCATTGAAGCAGGAAGGCAACGTCCTCCTCCTCGATGAGCCTACCAACGACATCGACGTGAACACTCTCCGTGCCTTGGAGGAAGGTCTTGAAGCTTTCGCAGGTTGTGCGGTTGTCATCAGTCACGACCGTTGGTTCCTCGACCGTATCTGTACTCACATCCTCGCCTTTGAGGGTAATGGTGAGGTTGTCTACTTCGAAGGTGGCTTCTCTGATTACGAAATCAATAAGGCACGCCGCCTTGGCAACGAGGAGATTAAGAAGGGTAGATATAGAAAGTTGATGGAGGAGTAAAGCCCCACCCAGCAACCAACTGCCCTCACCCCCAACAGCCTCACCCCCAGCCCCTCTCCGAGTGGAGAGGGGAGTGAAATGCGAGATACCCCTATATTCTCTCCAAACGAGCATTGTGCGTAGGAAAGTTATGGTGATGTGAGTGTTTAGGGGATAGCCTTATAAAGAAATTAGAAGACAGAGTAGCAGGATTATTTGTTACTCTGTTTTTTTATGGGTAAGGCTTAAAAAAACATTACATATTTGGGCATATAGCTCAAATTGTAGGCTGCTCTCAACCGCCGGTGTACATCGGAAAGATAGAAATGTCTAAGCCTGCAAAATGAGTTATAGGTCCAAATCTTTCTACTCTAACGAATAGATACTTCTGTCTCTTCAACTCACTCCTTTGGCAAGAACCGTTTGAACCATTCTGCAAGGGGAGAAGGGCAACTAAGCAAGCCATTGTTGTATTGCAAATTGAGGAAAGAAAAGCGAATGCGGTGTTTGGGATGGTATTTGTCGGTATATACTGACAAACTCCGCCCACTGACACATTGTTCGGCTTTGACTTCAATCGGGATAATGTCTTCTCCCAGCTGAATGACAAACTCAATTTCCGCTCTGCTATCGGGCGACCAATAATGTGGTACGTCGTCCTGCATCTGTGGCATCAAAGACTGCAAAACGGCGTTCTCTGCCATGCTACCTTTGAATTCCGTGTAGTTGGCAGTAGCGTTCAGCACAACCGTTGCTGGCAACTTTGCCAAACGGCGCAACAATCCACAATCGCAAGCATAGACTTTGAATGCCGTTGGGTCTTCATAGGCTGATATGGGCAAAGTGGGCTTGGTGATATTGAACGTTCTGTAAATCATACCTGCATCTTCCAGCCATAGCAGTGCGTCTTCGTAATCTTTGGAACGTGCCCCAGGTTTCACCACTTTATAAATAAATTTGCGATTCTCCTTTGCTAATTGCGATGGAAGAGAGTGCCAAATGGCATGAATGCGTGGTATCTCTTTGGTGGTGGCATATTTGGCAAAATCAAGTTCGTAAAGGTCGAGAATGTCCTGCAATACACGCTCCACAGTTTCCATACCCTTGTTATCAAGTAGACTAATGACTGCTTCGGGCATGCCGCCACACACCAAATACCGCCGGTACTCGGTCTTCAACTTGTTGAAAATAATCTCTGGCAAATGCTCTGCCTGCTGTAAGCTTTCCACATATTCAAATAATTTACTGTCTGCCGAACGCAAAAATTCCCGAAATGAAATGGGATACATTCGCAGTATGCGCACCTTGCCCACAGGAACAGTCATGCTTTTCTTCTTCACTGCCACTCCCAACAAACTGCCAGCAGCTATGATGTGATATTCGGGAGCGTCTTCGTAGAAGTATTTCAAACTGTTAAAAGCCTCCTCGCATTCTTGTATCTCGTCAAAGATGATGAGCGTTTTGCCAGCAATGATAGGCACTTCCGTATAGAGCGACAACTCTTTGAGGATACGCACAGGAGTTTTAGAAGTCTGAAACACACTCTTCAGTTCGGGCTGTCGGTCAAAATCAAACTTTGCACAATATTCAAAAGCCACTTTGCCAAAGGTTTCCATCGCCCAAGTCTTACCAATCTGCCTTGCTCCCTTCAAGAGAATAGGCTTCCTATCTGCCTCGTCTTTCCATTGTAGGAACGTATCTATAATATCTCTTCTAATCTCCATGTGCTTATTTTAAGTGCAGAATAATGATGCATAAAACATTATTCTGCGGTTATCTCTGCAAATATAGTGATTATTTTGGGCATATAGCTCATTTTGCAGGCTATTTTTTTATTAGATGTTCCATAGCTCAAATTGCAGGCTGGTTTTATTCCTGCTTTTTCATACTTAGAGTTTTTATTAATACCAGAAAAAAAACATTAATAAACCTTTTAAGAAAGATAGAACTATTCATGGCTGCTCTCAACCGCCGGTGTACATCGGAAAGATAGAAATGTCTAAGCCTGCAAAATGAGCTATAGGTCCATATTTTTAGTTAAAAAAGCTGTAAAGAGGAAGAAAAAGACGGGTGAAAATGTGCGTTTGTAATCGGTAGAATATCAGGTGTTTATCGTTTCTCGTGAGAAAAGGTGCTTTGTTGGGCATGTAAAGGGCGTTAGTAAGACCTTAAAAGGGCATCTCTTGAAAGGGAAAAGAGCATTAATTGGAAGACAGAATGACATAATGACAAATAAAGCCATAGTCATGAGAAAGTATAATAAAGACAGAGTAACAAGTGGACAAGTAGACGAGTAGACAAGTTGCTTGTAAAGGCTCTCACAGATAGCACAGATGAACAGATGAAACGGAAAGCGTGACGCACAGAGACCTAAAGGTCAGGGAATGCACAGACCAGCTGCTTGTCTACTTTCTAACGTCCCCTCGTCCCCCAATTCTGTGAGTTCCACGACCTTTAGGTCTCTGTGTGTGTTTAGCGAAAAAGTTCTGTCTAATCTGTCTAATCTGTCTATCTGTGTCATCTGTGAGAAGACAAGTAGACAAGTGGACAAGTAGACGAGTGAACGAGTTGCTTGTAAAGGCTCTCACAGATAGCACAGATGAACAGATGAAACGGAAAGCTGACGCACAGAGACCTAAAGGTCAGGGAATGCACAGACCAGCTACCTGTCTACTCTCTAACGTCCCCTCGTCCACTTGTCCACCAATTCTGTGAGTTCCACGACCTTTAGGTCTCTGTGTGCGTTTAGCGAAAAAGTTCTGTCTAATCTGTATATCTGTGTCATCTGTGAGAGCCTTTGTCAGCAAACTCGTCCACTCGTCCACTAAATCTTGGGATACACGAGGTTGGCTTCGGTGATGTTGTTGAGCACTTCGGTGAGGTATTTGCGCGACTCCCACTTCGCCATGGGCAGGTCGTGGAGCAGGTAGTTGCCACAGTCGCGTGCGGCAGCACCGGGAATTTCGCCTTCGAAGTCGGCAACGAATTGGAAGGTACGGCGCATGAGTTCGACGATGTCTTTCGACTCGAGGTCACCACGGAGGATGAGATAGTTGCCCGTCAGGCAGCCCATTGGACCCCAGTAGATGATGCGGTCTTTCCACTCTTCGTCGTTGCGAAGATAGGTAGCTGCCAAGTGTTCGATGGCATGGATAGCCCCCACGTGTAAGACCGGTTCGCGGTTGGGCTCTTTCATGCGGATGTCGAAGGTAGTGATGGTTTCGTTGCCCACTTGGTCCTTGCGGCTCACGTAGATACCACGCAGCAAACGCTCGTGGTCAATGTTAAAGGAAGGGATTTTATTCATAATGCTTTCAAAAAAACTTTTAATCTGTTAATTGTGAATTTAGATACGTTCAACAAAGTGTTTCGTCACTTCAAAACTACCGTTGGCAATGCGCTCCCAGAAGTCGTAGTACTGGCTGGCTTTGTTGTCTTTGAGGGGTATGTCGCTGATAACACGGAACGAGACGAAAGGCGTCTGGTAGATGTGGCAGACCTGTGCAATCGAGCAGCTCTCCATGTCGACAGCCGTTGCCTCCGGGAAGTGGTTCATAATCTCTTGCATCTTCTCACGAGCGTTGACAAACCACTCGCCACTGACGGTCAGTCCAGCCTTGATGTGTAGGTCCTTACAATCAGGAAGGTTGTTCAGGGACAGAGCCTTTTCAATCAGTTCGGCAGGAGCTTTGAAGCGGGCAGGCATACCAATAATTTGTCCGAAAGCCACTTCGTCGCCACAGTAGGCATCGTGGTAGGCACACTCCGTAGCCACTACAACATCCGTCACCTCCAATGACGTGTCAGCTCCACCAGCACAACCGCTTGAGATAATAAGGTCGGGGTGGTAATGATTAATCATTTCCACAGCACCGATGGTAGAGTTCACCTTACCGATACCGCATTGCTGCAAGATGATTTCCTTCTCTCCTAATCGTCCCGTAACGAAGTCTTTATGGTTGAAATGCTCCGTCTCGGTGTTAGAAAGAATTGCTTTAAGTTGCTCGAACTCCTTGTCCATAGCAACGATGATTCCTATTTTCATGGTGCAAAGGTACGAAAAAAAGTTAGAAGTTGGATATTGTAAGTGCTTTGTTTTTTTGTAACTTTGCAGAGATAAATTGATTTGTAAGAAAACAGCAAAAATAAATAAGAATGAAAACTTGGAAAAGATTTCTACCCGATGTAGTGGTAGTCGTGTTGTTTGCGGTCATCTCGTTCGCTTACTTCTTCGTACCCGTCACACAGGGTAAGATACTCTATCGCCACGATGCCTCAGCAGGAGTCGGTTCGGCGCAGGAAATGACAGAGTACCAGAACCGTACAGGTGAGGCAACACGTTGGACAAACGCCATCTTCGGTGGTATGCCAACTTATCAGATGTCGCCCTCTTACCAGTCGACAGACGGACTGTCGCAGGTGATGAACGCCTATCATCTTTGGTTGCCAGAGAATGTATGGTTTCTGTTTGCCTATCTCTTAGGCTTTTATATACTCTTGCGTGCCTTCGATTTTCGTCAGTCGTTGGCAGCCTTGGGCAGTATCATGTGGGCTTTCTCGACTTATTTCCTAATTATCATAGCAGCCGGTCACCTCTGGAAGGTAATGGCGTTGGCTTATCTTCCACCGATGATTGCTGGTATTGTCTTGGCTTATCGAGGTCGTTATCTGTCGGGCTTCATCGTGACGGCTATCTTCACCGCCTTTGAGGTGAAGGCAAACCACGTGCAGATGACTTATTACTATCTCTTTATCATTCTCTTTATGGTCATCGGCTATCTCGTTCAAGCCGTTCGTGAGAAGCAACTTGCAGGCTTCCTCAAGGCTTCGGGTGTATTGGCTGTAGCGGCATTGATTGGTATATTAATCAATCTCTCAAGCCTTTACCACACATGGCAATATCAGAAGGAGAAGTATGCGAGGCAAGAGTGAGCTGACGAAAGCCGACGGAGCTAATCAGACAAGTTCAGGACTTGATCGCGACTATATCACGCAGTGGAGTTATGGCATTGACGAAACGTTGACCTTACTCGTACCAGAGGCGAAGGGTGGAGCAAGTGTTCCGTTGAGTCAAAGTAGTACGGCTATGTCGAAGGTTGACCCACAGATACAGTCAATGATTCCACAGCTCTACGACGCTTTCCCACAGTATTTCGGTACACAGCCGGGTACGAGCGGACCAGTCTACGTGGGTGCTTTCGTGCTTTTCCTCTTCATCTTAGGACTTTTCTTGGTGAAGGGTACGATGAAGTGGGCATTGTTGGCAGCTACAATATTATCCGTTCTCCTATCATGGGGCCATAACTTCATGGGCTTTACCAACTTCTTCCTCGATTACATACCGATGTATGCGAAGTTCCGAACGGTGGCAAGTATCCTTGTTATTGCTGAGTTCACCATCCCGCTCTTGGCAGCACTGACCTTAAGCGTCTTGTTGACGAGCCTGAACTCTTAGGAACGGAGATGAAGTATGCTTATATCAGTCTTGCCTTGACAGCAGGTGTGGCAGTTTTAGTAGCAGTGTTCCCAGACATGATGGGTCCGTTTGTCAGCGATCAGGAACGTCAGATGATTAATGGCATTCAGGGCATGGACGGCAATACGGCGAGTACCATCCTTGCCAATATCTCCGCTATGCGTGCAGCAATGGTCAGTTCTGATGCTTGGCGTTCGGTTATCGTTATCCTCATCGGCTTCGCGTTGCTCTTCGCTTACAGGATGAAGAAGCTGCGTGCCGACTATATGGTGGCTGGGCTTTTGGTGCTTTGTCTTGTTGATTTGTGGCAGGTAAATAAGCGTTACCTCAACGATGAGATGTTCGTACCAAAGAGTGAGCGCGATATGCCACAGCAGCCAACAGCAGCCGACCTTGAGATAAATAAGGATAAGAGTCTCGACTATCGTGTACTGAACTTTGCTTCAAACACATTCAACGAGAACGAGACATCTTATTTCCATAAGAGCATCGGAGGTTATCATCCTGCGAAACTTCGTCGTTATCAGGAAATGGTCGATGCTTACATTGCACCAGAAATGCAGAAGACGATGCAGGCAATAGCGGCCGTGGGTGGTAATATGCAGGCAGTAGATGGCGTAAAGACTTTCCCCGTACTGAATATGCTGAACACGAAGTACTTTATCCTACCTTTGCAGGGTGGCGTAACGACACCAATACAGAACCCATACGCACAGGGCAACGGCTGGTTTGTCGATAAGCTCACCTATGTCAATGATGCCAATGCAGAGTATGCTGAGGTGGGTAAGATTGACGTGCGCCATGAGGCAGTAGCCGATAAGAAGTTTGAGGCGGCTTTAGGTCAGGCGAAGGCGAACGACTCTACTGCAACCGTGAAGCTCGATAAGTATGAGCCTAACAACCTGCAGTACACCGTCAACTCAAAGAATGGTGGTGTTGTCGTCTTCTCTGAGATCTACTATCCGGGTTGGACTGCGACTATCGACGGTCAGCCAGTCGAGCTCGGACGTGTTAACTACATCCTCCGTGCCGTAAGCGTGAAACCGGGTAAGCATACCGTAGTCCTCGACTTCCACCCAAGAAGTATCTCTACCACTGAGACTATCGCTTACATTGCTATCATCATCTTGCTCTTGGCGATTGCGGGGGCAGGGTATATGGAGTGGAGGAAGAAGAAGTAGAAGCCCCACCCCATCCCTCCCCGAAGGGAGGGGTAATTGATTACCGAGATACCCCAAGGATTCTCTGAACTTGCGGTCATTGCGAGAAGTAAAGTGTGGAGACAAGGGGAAGTCATCACAAAAGATGAAGGTTGAAAGAGAATACCCTCGCAAGTATATTGGCTTACGAGGGTATTCCGTTTAAATCGAAGAGTGTTTAGGGCATAGGCTTTATATGCTTTTATTGTATAAGGCTTATAGCGTTCTTCACCTTTTATATATATTGTAAAATAAGGATAAGAAGAAAATTATGAGACAACGAGTTGAAAAGAAGCTAAACCAGCATTTGATGCTACCGATAAAGCTGTTTATGGGTAGAGAGAAGTCAGGAGGTATCGTTCTGATTCTCAGTGTCACCTTAGCAATGATATTGGCAAACAGCAATATTGCTGAGAGCTATTTCCATTTCTTTGAACATGAAGTAGGATTTATCGTAAATGGACAGCCGTATCTGAATTATAGTCTGCACCATTGGATTAATGATGGCTTAATGGCTATGTTCTTCTTTGTGGTCGGCTTAGAGTTGAAAAGAGAATTTATCGGAGGCGAACTGGCTGACATCAGAAACACCATTCTACCTATCGGCGCAGCAGTAGGCGGTATGATTGTACCTGCCTTGATATTTTTAAGTCTGAACATAGGTACTCCACAAACGATGGGATGGGGAATACCGATGGCAACTGACATTGCTTTTGCCTTAGGAGTAGTATATCTTTTGGGTGATAAAGTACCCGTATCGGCAAAGGTTTTCCTTACAACGCTTGCCATAGTAGACGACCTTGGGGCTGTGCTTGTCATTGCCTTCTTCTACACTTCCGAACTCTCTATTGCGAGTTTGCTCTTTGGTTTGTGCTTTCTTGCAGTGATGTTTATAGGAAACAGACTCGGTATCAAGAGCCTATTCTTCTATGCCGCACTCGGTATCGGTGGTGTATGGGTAACCTTCTTGCTGTCGGGAATCCACGCAACGATTGCTGCCGTACTTGCTGCCTTTATGATTCCAGCCGACGCGAAGATTAACGAGTCGGTCTATCTCAAGCGTATGAAGAAACTGACAAGACGCTTTGAGCATGAGGAAGCTAACGAGGTGAGAACCTTGGAGGAGGGACAGGTAGACGTGCTGACACATATACAGCACGACACCGAGATTGCAATACCTTTGCTACAACAGCTTGAACATAAGATGTCACCTATCGTTACCTTCTTGATCATGCCTATCTTTGCAATTGCCAATGCAGGTATCAGCTTCACGGATTTAAGTCTATCTGACATCTTCTCTACCCACGTAGCACTCGGAGTGACATTGGGTCTGCTCTTAGGAAAACCGATTGGTATTATCGGAGCAACTTTCTTAATGGTAAAAATGCGTTGGGCAACCCTTCCAAGTGCCATCACTCGTCGCACACTGTTAGGCTTAGGTATGCTTGCCTCTATCGGCTTCACCATGTCAATGTTCATCTCTACCCTCGCCTTCACCGACGAGCTATTGATGACACAAGCAAAATTGGGTATCTTCCTCGCCTCCATCTTAGGCGGAATAGGTGGGTATGTGCTGCTAAATAAGAAAAGTAAGTAAAAACAAGTAGCCCCATCCCATCCCCTCCCCGAAGGGGAGGGGTAATTAATTACCGAGATACCCCAAGGATCCTCCAAACTCGTAACCGCTGATTTAAGAGAAAGAGGGGCGTAAACAGTGAGCTATCCTTTTATAAGAATATAAAAAAACAGAGTAACAAGCTAATTTGTTGCTCTGTTTTTAGACTTTATAATAAGCAACTTGTTAACCCGTCTAACTTGTAAACTCGTCAACTTCGTAACACAAAAAAACAAATTTACTCTTTATCATTTATCGGTGTCCGATAAAGCTTTTTTGGAGTTATCTGTGTTAGTTAAAATAGGCTTAAACTTATGATTTCATTAATTTATTTGGTTATTATAGGGCTTCTCTTTTTTAAAAATAAGCATATTACAATGAAATAAAAATTAAGGGCTAAAAATTCTCATTTGAATTTTTAACCCTTTTTATTACTTTTTATTTTCTTGATAAATCTTCAATAATATGATAAAATATTTATCACACCTAAAAAAATATTACTATCTAAGGTTTGTCTGTCAGTTATATCAAAATAATAGTTTAATACTTTATAAAAGCACGAACCTTATATTCTTCATTAATTCTTTTTAGAAGCAAAAATCTATTCCGGGAAAGTTAAAAGAAGGACATATACCCTGAGTACCTATAGCAGTACTTGTCCAAAAGTTTCTAGTATTTACATCATTTGCGAAAGGCTTACCACCTGCTTGGGTGAATACTTTCTGAAATAAATTTCCATATATACGATAAGCCTTGTATACTCCTTTTATTTCTGACTTCTCTGTAAATCCCAGATTTACAATAGCATAAAAGTAATCTAATGCTGATGGTAAGAACCATTTCTTTCCCACCAAAGATCCTGTAACACCACCACTTGGTACAAAATGAGCTGCAGCATAAAAAGCAGGAAAATCTTCATTCTCACCTCTTACTTTATTTCCCTCAACGCTACTACTACTGGTAGAAGCATCCCAGGTATTGTCATAGCCACTCTCTCCATTAGAAAATGTGTAATCTGAATGACCCATCCAATTAGAGTTAATAATCTTTGCTGCAGCTGGGGAATTACCATACTTTTCAGTCTGCCAGAGGTATTTTTTTCCATTTCCGGCCTCTTCTATTGCAGCAGCAAGACGTTGGTCGGCATCAACAACAACTGCAACTGCGGTTTTATTAGGATTTGCTGTTAATGAGCCTGTTGTTCCGTCGCTAAACAAATAAGTATAAATGGGCTTCGTACGTATTTGTGCAGAATAAGTTCCATTCGCATTGACCATATAATCTTTAGACACCAACTCAGGGATTTTGCCCACAATATTCTTCCAATAGATTTGTCCTTCTGTAATATCCATTTGGAGATGTTTTACATTTGTACCTGGTAATACATAGTGCCAAGGACCCGGAGAAGTGAAGCCAAGGTAACCTCCCCAACCAGATGCTTTATATTTTTCTTCTGAACTCAATGGAGAGTCGTTTTCTACCGCAGGAAATGCGGCTGAAGATAAGGTTGTGTAACGATTAGTAAGCGGATTAAACGAAACCTTTGTTGGTATATCATCTATAGTAGAAGAAAGAGTTGCTTTGAATTCTTTTACAAAATGCTTATAACCCATTATCTTTGTTCGAACTCTTGCACCAGCGTGTTTAGCAATAATATTAATCTTTTCTGTTGTATTATCAGCATTGGTAGTAAACGTACTCAGTCCAATACGTGCTGTTTCAGCATTACTAAGCGATACTTCAAGATTGTTTCCATTACTTACAACATCGTCATTAAAACAAACCAATGTATAAGTTGTGTTACGTTTTAATCGCAAATGATTACTTGAACCTGCATCTGGTGTAAAATTATTACTATCTATCACACCACTAAGCTCCCCAACCCTGGTAGAACCTTCATAAACGTGCACTTTATAATGAGTTGGTGTCGTTATAGCTCTTGTTTTTATTATTGCATCTCGTGATGTATCATTATCACCTTCTACATAAGTAGAAACACTGCAATCAGATATTTGTGAAACAACTGGTAGGTCTTCTAATTTCTGATTATCAGTACCAACTCGAGTAGTAGTGGCCAGGTCTTCATAATAACCCTCGACAATATTAATACTCACAGTGCTATAATCAGCTATTTTTTTATTTGTAAGATCTTCTGTGTTATTACATGCCACAAGAAAAATTATAGCTAATAACAATCCAAATTTTGTATTCTTTCTTATTATCATTTTCTTTTGTTTATTTTTTCACTATTCAAAACCATACTCTTTTTTCTCCTCCAATTCCTTTCTCGGGATCCCAGTCTTTTTCCTCTGAGTTGGAGGGGGCAATTTCGATGTTACTCCCAGTAATAAATGTCTGGTAATCAAGTTTAATCACCTCTAAGGTGGGTGTCATGTAAGTTTTTTTCTTATACATAATGTTTGTGTAGCTATCATTTATCAGGATAAATTAATATTAAAATAATTAAATTTCGGTGCAAAGGTATGTAATTTTTCGCTTTACCCCCCAATTATGTTAATAATACATAATTATCTTTTGTTTGTTTGTTAAAAATACACATATTCAAAATGGAGCTGCAATTCCATGTATAGGTTTAGTATAGGAAATCTATACCTGAAATACTGATGGGGTTGGGGCATGTAGCCCCCATAAATGAAAGAAAAGCATTACTGAAAGGAGAAAAAGACCGTCCGGGATGGTATCTTTTTGGTAGGTCCAAGCACTGTCTGATGTTTATCGTCCAAAACTCTCTATTAATACGCCTGCAAGAAAGAAGGAGGATTTCAAACTTGTAGAATTAAAAGCAGGGGAAGGGGTATATAGTGGACTTTATCTTATCACCGACTTTGAAATTAGTTTCAATGTCATTAAGGACATTATTGCCTCTGATGAATTCATCGAATATATTAAGCTGCTCAAAAAATACAAGAGTGGCGGATATTATACGTTTAATTCAAAAGATATAGAACAATACATCAATAATTTTTTAACTTACAAGACAGGGGAAAGATATGCTCTCAAATATTCGGCTTGATGATAAAACAAAACGAGTTTAGACGTAAAAAACCGATTAAGAAAAAAATAGGAAAAGCTAAAAAGTTAGCCTTTCCTATTTTCTTTTCTATCTTTTTTTAGTTCCCCCTATCAAAAACTATATCCTAATGCAACGTTTAGATAGATGGGATAAAGTCCGAAACTGATAGTTTTGAAGTCGGGTTCAAAGATGTTGTTGAAAGCCCATGTGAGGTCGGTATTCACTGTGAAATGCTTGTAAGCATACCAAGTAGCACCTAACTGACCGCCCCATTGATAGTCGTGGAGATCGCAGGTGAAGTCGTAAGAAGCGGTGTTGTCGTCAGTAAAGGAAAGTTTTTCGCCAACAGGAGTACCCTCGCGGAGATAACCATTGCTCACGTGTCCAGTGAACTGTTCGTTTAACACAACCGAAGCGTAAAGTCCTGCACGCACCTTCAAATGTTTGTTGATGCGATAGTTTGCCATGATAGGGGCTGTGAGGAGCGATGTGTGATAGTCCGTGTTCACGTATCCAGTCCAGTAGCCTGCAACTTTATTGCCGTCGTTAAGGATTTCCATGCTGTAATTCTTCACGTATGCACCCGTAGCCATGTCTTTCTCCTCATACTTCAATCCAGCAGAAATGCCCCATTTCTGACTTTCTCCAAACCATTTTGTGGCAGTGGCTTCTGCAGTCACGTTGACTTTCGGGTCGTAGCTTCCAATCTTTCTGATTTCAACGGGCATGGGAAGTGGCGTAGCACCACCCATGTTCACACCAACCTTCACTTCGTGTTCCCACGTCTTCTTCGTTGGCAAAGGTTGTGTTGTTGTATTGTTTGTCTGTGCTGAGGCTGTCATTGAGCAGCTCATAGCAGTGATGAGGATAGTTATAAGATGTTGTCTCATTTTTTTTATCTTTAATATTTCTGGAGTCAGTTCATAAGTCTTGAAAAGACTGTCAGCAGACACCACGGGATTGTTATTCAGAATATAATTTCAGTTCATCAACGTATAGCGTACTGCCAATTGCCCCCTTGAAGATGGCACCCTCTTTACTTGACGACATAATGATAGAAAGGCTATACTGTCCGTTCTTTAGCTTCTCACTATCAATCACACGTCCTGCAACAGCCTCGAAAGGAATCTCAAAGTGGGTCCACTCGTCAGCTTCCTTCGCTCCTTTGAGTTGTGCAAGAAGGACGATGCGGTCACTGGTAAGCGAGTTTGTTCCGTCAAGATATTCCACTCCGTCGCCTGTTTCAAAGAGTATGGCATAGATAGCCAGACTGTCCTTGCCATCCTTAATCTCTTTCTTGTTCTTGTCTTGAAACTTTGGTCCAGCCTTATACTTATAGTATCCACTCAGCATCTTAGGCAATTTCTTGAACGGACGACCAAAGTGGGTTGATTTGGCAGCATTGCTCATGTCAATGCTGAAGTCGCCGATAAAGAGATTGCCAGCAGCGATAGGAGCACCGAACATCGAACCGAGGAAACCCGTAGAGACAGTTGTTAGTTTCAGACACTTACCCGCATATCCGTCTTCTGACTGACTGGTCGGATACTCCCCGTAGCCTTGCTGTTTCCCATGAGGAATGACACACCAGAGTTGCCGCTGCCCCATTCTGTGAGGTTACCCTCGTCTGTCTTGTCAATGAAGGTGTGATACTTACTGGTAGCATCTTCTTTAAGGGTCTCGAAATGATAGTCGGTTGCCACATCATTACTTTTGAAGGACACCTTATACGTCTTCTTCCACAATCCGTCTTGTGAGGTCACGATGTAGGTCTGAGCTTGTGTGAAGTCTAATTCCTTACCACTCTCAGGTTCAATCTTTGCACCCTCTGTAAGGCTAAATTGAGGTGCTACCTTTGTGAGGTTCTCCCAACCATTGACGTGGAAGACTACTTCGTTGTTTGTAATAATCGGTTTACGAACAAGATTGATGCCTTCAAGCTTTACGTCTGTAATATCTGCTTCAGCATTTAACGCTTCCTCTCGAATACATGAGGAAAGTAAGAGTCCTACCAAGAGAGTAAGGCTCATCGAGTTAATAAATTTCATTAATATATTTATTTTATGGATTAATGATAGATAAAATATTGATGCAAAGGTACGAAAAAAAAGTAGAACAAAGGCTTTTCCCTTGTTCTACTTAGAGATTTGGGCTTAAAAATCAATGGTTATCCTACCGTTTATTTGTCGTCCGGTGAGGAAGTTTGGAACGGCATACTGCTGTCCAGCAATGTCAGTCACCCAATAGTAGGAGTTGACGTTGTTGATACCGAAGAGGTTCAGGCAGTCCAGACCGAGCCAAATGTTCTTAAAGATGGTGTTGCGACTGCCGTCGTGATTGTCTAATAGGCGGTAGCTCATACCGATGTCGGCACGTTTGTAGGCCGGTGATCGGAAGGTGTTGTTCTCCAATTCCTTGTGTGGAGCAGAGAAGGGCAGTCCGTCGGCGTAAGCCAACTTTAGCGACATACGCCAGCGCGTCGTTCCCGGGAAGAAGTCTGTGAAATAAAGATTGAGCGCATAACGTTGGTCGGTTGGGAGAGGAATACTCTTACCATTCAACTTCATACTCGTGTTCATCACACTCAGTGTCAGCCATGAGTCAGCACCCGGGACGAACTCGCCATAGAGTTTAAGATCAAGACCTGTTGCGTGTCCAGTAGCTGTGTTCTCACCATAATAGGTCACCTTCACATTGTCGACAGAGTAGGGGACGAGGTGTGAGAGAGCCTTGTAATAAGCCTCCGCAGTAAACTTAAACGGACGAGCTAACATCTTAAATCGGTAGGTCATACCAGCCAATGCGTGGATAGACTGCTGTGCACGAATCTTCTGATTGAGCGTTGCGTAGGTAACACCATTGACAATTGACGTGTCGCGTAGTTCCTTATAGAATGGTGCCTGATAGTAGATACCACCTGCAATGCGGAAGCTAAGGTTGCGGTTTTTGCCCGGTGTGATGGTTAGTGATGCACGTGGAGAGAATAGACTCTCACCATTGAAGTCCCAATGCGCAAAGCGAACGCCATAATTCAGTGTGAAAAGCGTTGGAACAGAGTCGCGCGTCTGGAAGTTCCATGTGTCTTGCACATAACTCTCAAAGCGTTTTGCATTGAGTTCGTTGCGAGCACGAAGTGCGTAAATCATCTTCAAATCACGTCCTGTATGTGGAACATTATAACCTGCTGAGTCACGATATTCGTATTCGGCAGAGTTCTCCTTGATATTTTCCTGCTTGTAAGTCACAGCGGTTTCAATCTTGTGTTTGTCAGTACGGTGCTGCATCATCAGCTTCAAACTCTTCACGTTCGCATTGAGATAGTCGCGAGAATGCTGCATAAACGTACCCACACCGAGGTTTTCAGACGTCTCAGTCTGTGTCAACCAATACTGTCCCTGAATGTCATAACGCTCCTGTTCCTTCGTTGTGAAGGCCGATGCGTGTAGGGAGAGGTCGGTGCGTGGACTCAAATGGCGTGTGATAGCCAGCGAGCCGAAGTAAGTACGGAAGAGGTCTTTCTCCTGTCCGTCGAAGTAGACACGGAACTTCTTCACGTTCTGCAGCGTACCGAAGTTTGTCTCACGGTCTTCTGGCTCGAAGTTATAACGATTGTCAGAGATGTTACCGATGAAATCTATCTGCCAATGCTTGTCGGGTTGCCATGAGAGATAAGTCTGATAATCAAGGAAAGACGGACGATATTCGCCCTTTGTTTGGAGTGAACCAAGGAGGTAACGATTGGTTTTATAACGCACCCCATTGGTCCATGTCAGTTTCTTAGTAGACAATCCGAGGTAGGCACTGGCACCTAAGAGAGAGGCTGAGATGGATGCTTCCGTCTTCTTCGGACGCTTGTAGGTGATGTCCAAAGCCGAACTCATCTTGTCACCATATTTCGCTTCGTATCCACCAGTCGAGAAGCCAACGCTCTCAACCATGTCGGGATTGATGACAGAGAGTCCTTCTTGCTGTCCGCTTCGCACAAGGAAGGGACGGAACACTTCTATGTTGTTGATATAGACAGAGTTTTCGTCGAACGTACCACCACGAACGTTATATTGTGAAGACAGTTCTGAGTGGGTCGAAACACCCGCCTGTGTCTGTACCATTTCTTCGACAGCATTGCCCGAAGCTGATGGTCCTTGTTTGGTTTTTTGAATATCCAATTCTTCTGTTGTTCCGTGCTGTTTGGCTTTCCCTTGCACTACAACCTCCTCCAATGCGTTGTCGTCAGCCAACTGAATGAGTAGCGTCTGCTTTCCCTTTGGGCGCACGAGGATTTTAGTTTTGGTCTTATAACCAATCATAGAGAAGCGCACCTTCACGGAGTCTTCACTCTGCAACTGCATATTGAACTCGCCTTTTAGGTTGGTCATCGACAGTTTTCCCTGCGTAACAACCATGACAGAAGCCAGTTCAATCGGGTTGCCATCCTTGTCGGAAACCTTCCCTTGAAGGGTGAACGATTGCGCCAGTGCCAACTGGGCTGTCAGCACGAACAATAGAAGTAATATGTATTTCTGAATATCCTTACGTTTCATAACCTTTATATAACGTTGCTGATTTCGTTTTATTGTCTTTCTCGGTCGCTTAGAAGTGAAAGACTTGCTGCAAAGCGGATCTTATGCTTTAGTGGAAATGATAATTGCTTTTATTTATCTTATTTATGTGTTTCAATTTTGATGTATAATGTTTTTATATCTTTGTAACAAACAATTTACGCCATTTGAAATATGATGAAGAAGCTTATTTTATCAACCTTTGTGTTTTTAGGACTGTTACTTACAGCCTTTGTTCTTTATGTTTGGAATCAGGAGCGTACGTCTTTAAAAGGGGAAGACGTACAAGCGTATAATGCTGATAAGATACCCGTCGAACCAAGAGATTTCCGAAATGACTTTGAAGAGATGTTTAACGTCATCAAAGACAAGTATGCATATAAAGATACGAAGCATTTAAAGCTCGACTCAATTCATACCGCCTGCCTTCAGTGTCTTGACACAATGCAGTCGAAAGTGGCTTATTCATTGTTGATAAAAGAGTTTTTTAGTAGCCTGAAATGTGCTCACGCAAATAATGTATCCATAGAGGAACCTTGGTTTGTACAAGGTGCAAATATCACAGTGATTGAAAATCGGATGTTTGTTGACAAACCTTCTGACTTCGCTGTAAAGGCAGGTTTGCTGGATAAAGACGAGATTGTGGCGGTAGACGGGGTGCCAGTGAATAAATGGGTAACTGATTACACCAAGTATGTTTCGGCTTCTACAGATGCCGATCGTTACTTTAGAGCGGCAAAGAGAATATTATGTAGCTATACGGATTCGGTGAAGAAGCTGGATGTTATCCGACAAGGCAAACCTCTAACGCTCACCGTTCATCTGCAATCTCAGTATATCCCTACAAAGGACAAAGAACAAGACGTGACATGGAAGAAACTTTCTTCAAAGGTTGGATATATAGATGTGAGAAGTATGTTGGATGGAGTTGACAAGCAGTTCAGCAAAGCTTTTGCGTCTTTAAGCCGCCTGCCATTCCTTATAGTGGACATTCGTAATAATGGCGGAGGGAGTAGTAGTGTCGGAGATTTCATAGCACAGCACCTGATAAAGGGTGAACGGACGATTTGGAACGGCACAACATTGTCGCCTTCTGCGGATGCTTATAAGGGCAAGGTGATTATTCTTTCGGGAGTTGTTACGGTTTCAGCTGCTGAGAGCTTCCTGATAACAATGAAAGAAAGTGGTGATGCTATCGTTGTGGGTACGCCTTCTGCGGGTGATACTGGTGGTAATCCTCGTTTGTTTAAGACCACGTACGGAATGTACTACTGGGTTCCAATCGGTCATCCTTTTAAGTCTTCTCCTAAGGGATTCCCATTAGAGGGCGAAGGTGTTAAGCCTCACCGCCTTGTGCCAATGAAGGTCGATGACTTCCTAACGGGGAAAGATACTCAACTTTCTTATGCTGAGGAACTTACTCACAAAATGTGATAAGCGTTTCATTACGAACTAACTTGCGACAATGAAGCGAAATCTTATGGTTTCAAATGTCGTATGAAACAAAAGCTAAAAGCCCTGCAACAAAAGATTGTGGGACTTTTATAGAAAGAAAAGAGGATGTGTTTTCTTACACATCCTCTTTATTATTTATCATCTTAATCTTGCTTTCTTAGCCTAAGTACTTCATGAGTACGCGTGCATTTCCGCTCTCACGAATCTTCTCGATAGCCTTCTCACGAATCTGGCGAACACGCTCACGGGTAAGACCCATCTCTGTTCCAATCTCCTCCAAACCCTTCTCTTGACAACCGATACCGAAACACTCGGTGACAATCTTTATCTCACGATCCTTCAATGTGTTCTGAAGAACAGCACGGAGGTCGTCTGACATTGACTCGAAATCAACGCCACGGTCGGTACGTGAGTCATCACCCGAAGACAGCATGTCACTCATTGAGTTGTCATCGTCATCGCTGAATGGTGCGTCGATACTCATGTGATGGTTGTCTGCACTCTGGCTCTGGCGGATGCGTGCCTCATCGATACCCGTCAACTCGGCTAACTCATGGATAGAAGGACGACGGTTGTGTTGCTGCACAAACTCGTTCGTTACCTGATTAATCTTTGAGATGGCACCCACTTGGTTCAGCGGAAGGCGCACGATGCGACTCTGCTCAGCGATAGCCTGCAAAATGCTCTGACGAATCCACCAAACGGCGTATGAGATAAACTTAAAACCACGAGTTTCATCGAATTTCTCAGCGGCTTTCACTAATCCAATGTTTCCCTCGTCGATAAGGTCGGTCAGAGAGAGACCTTGGTGCTGATACTGTTTAGCCACAGAAACGACGAAACGGAGGTTAGCCTTGATCAGTTTCTCCTTCGCACGTTCGCCCTTGCGACCGCCCTTGTGGATTATCTGCGCCAACTCAATCTCTTCGTCTACGCTAATCATCGGTTCACGACCAATCTCAACGAGATACTTGTCCAGTGCCTCACTTGATCGGTTGGTGATACTTTTTGAAATCTTAAGTTGTCTCATGAATTGTGTTACTATTTCCTCCTAAAATATAGTTACTTCCCGTTATCCAAATTCGATACGGCGTGCAAAGGTACAAATTATTATGCAGACGGGCAAATTCTATCGGTGTTTAGATGTGCTTTTTTATGTTTTTTTTGCTAATAGCGTTTCTCTAAACATCTTTATAGATGACTTTTAGGGTAGACTTAGCTTTCAAAAAGTCCTTACATTAGTTCGAAAATAATGGATGATAGTTACTTACTCGTCAACTGGAGAAAAAGTAGAAAGAATGGCGTACTTGAGAAATCATGTTACATTTCTTTATGTGGTCTGATAAATTCTTTCCCACATCAAATGGTATGGCAATATGTTCTACGCCCTCAACCATAATCTTTTGATATTGGGCAATTTCGTATTTCTTATAGTATTAAATAGTCCATTCTGCTATAAATGCTCCCAGTAGAAAAAGGTGGGAAATTTTCTTAATATATATTTTTCTTTCCTTTGTATCATGGAAGAAAAATATTTATATCAGTTAACTGAATTCCGTTTTACCCAGTGATGTATTACATTATTTTCTATTGTTAAGATAGAGTCTGATACTTCATTGTTAGCGCATTTATCTTGATGAGAAGATGGAGAAAAAGAACTTTCCGATGATTTTTCAGTTTTGAATCAAAAGGCTTTTATGGAAGCTGTCGAGGTGACGGACTTTCCGATCTGTGACCATAAGGTTATTTTGGTTCTTCGTCGACGCCGCTGGATAGATATTCGTACAGGTAAGAGTTTCTCTTCCCTTGCAGATAGACATTACAGCCTCCGTACTCGTTATTCCAAAGAGTTCGGAGCTAAAAGAAACGTATGGAGAGCATCCCCAGTGACGCCGCTACATCTTGAGGAATTCTTTTCCATATCAATGGACGTAGTTTTGAGAAACAACGAGGAAACATTAAGTGGTTACAGGTCTTGGGATCAGTGTGTCTCATGCTCAGAAGTGGCTTTGAGGATAAATATTGGTAAGAATATAGGCACTAGATTGAGACATCCTTGTCTAATGGGTGAACTCTGATACGATTATCACTAATAGGGACAAACACGGCAAGCAAGGATGTCTTGTAGCCATTGTTGCTGGAACCAAATCCTTGGATGTCTGCAAGGTATTGGATAAGATAGATGAAAAGACAGAAGCCGTAGAAGAGGTTACCTTGGACTTGTCCGATGGTATGCGTAGATTGTAGGCATTGCGTTTTGCAAAGGCTAAACGAGTGATCGACGTTTTCATATACAGAAACTTGCAAGTGATGCCGTGCAACAGATGAGAATAGAGTATCGCTGGGCAGCTTTACAGCAAGCAAATGACGAGAAAGAGAATGCGAAGTTAGAAAAGATAGCGTATCAACCACTGACTTTTGAAAATGGAATACACGTAGTGAACTGCTGGTGAAGTAGGTATCTGTTGTTCAAATCATCAGAGAAATGGACTGATGAACAACAGAGCTAAAATACTGTTCAGAGAATATCCTGACATTAAGAAGGCTTATACGGTTTATCACATTCGCTAAGAATGATTTTGCTAAGAATACTATCAAAGATGCAGCCAGACTATCATTGGCAAAATGGTATAATAATGTCGCAGAAGCTGGTTTTCATTCCTTTAATGTCATTGCTGCAACTTTCTACGAGCATTACGAAGACATACTTAACTTTTATATTAACAGATCTACAAACGCTGCTGCGCAATCCTTCAATGCAAAAATAAAACATTTAGCGCTAACTTAAGAGGAGTTGTAGATAAAAGTTCTTTTTAGACTTGACAAAATATATGCCTATCCCCACTAAATAGTCCATTCCTGCTATAACGGCAATATATTCTGTTTTATTACTAACAAAAAAGAGCCTTACAGCATAGTGTAAAGCTCTTCTTTTCCCTTTGTGGACCAGCCTGGGCTTGAACCAGGGACCTCCAGATTATGAGTCTGTTGCTCTAACCAACTGAGCTACAAGTCCTGAATTTTACCAATTCGGGTGCAAAGATAATAAATTAAATGGAAAAAGGAGAAAAGATAGTTAGGAAATTTCATGTTTTAACACATTTTGTTTGTATGAAAGACGGTTTGTGGGCTATTTCGAGTAACTTTGCACGTAAGTAAACGTTTTATAAGTCAAGAAGATTGAACACAAGATATATTCGTTTGGGTGAGGAGAGTGAGAGGACTGGACTGGTTGCAACCATTGGTTTTTTTGATGGTGTGCATCGTGGTCATCAGTTCTTGATAAGTCGTGTTATAGATGAGGCTAAGCTGTCGGGGATGGCTTCGGCTGTAGTGACGTTCGATAGATCTCCACGTCAGGTGTTGCAGGAGAATTATCGTCCGCAGTTGCTGTCGAGCCTTGAAACGAAGTTGTCCTTGCTTTCAAAGACTCGGGTTGAGAATTGTTTTGTGTTACACTTCGATGCTTCTTTGGCTGCGCTCACGGCTCATGACTTCATGCGGGATGTCTTGTGCAGACAACTCAATGTGAGGAAGCTCGTCATTGGTTATGATAATCGTTTCGGGCATAATCGTTCGGAGCGTTTTGAGGATTATGTCCGTTATGGCAAGGAACTGGGCATAGAGGTTATTTTGGCTAATGCTTACGTGCCTGACGATGAGAAGATTAGTTCGTCGGCTATCAGAGTCCACCTCCGTGAGGGTAGGGTCGAAACTGCCAATCGTCTTTAGGTCATAACTATACGATAGAGAGTAAGGTTGTAAGTGGCTTTCAGAATGGTCGTAAGATGGGTTTCCCAACCGCCAATCTCGATGTGAAGCGTTGCGAGCAGCTTCTTCCGAAGTGTGGAGTCTATGCCGTCATGGTGAGCTTGAAGGACACTGTTGAATGGAAACGAGGTATGATGAACATCGGGCATCGTCCTACGTTCAATGGCGAAGAAGTGTCAGTAGAGGTCCATCTCTTTGATTTCAGTGGTAATCTTTATGGGCAGGAACTTCTTGTTAGTCTTGTCGGTAGGATCAGAGATGAGCGTCGTTTCGACTCTTTGGAAGCCTTAAAGGAGCAGTTGGCACGTGACAGGGAGAGTGCCAATTGTTTGTTAGATGAGGCTTATAAGACGGATGAAGACAAGATTAATAACCCATAATGTTTGGACGAATGAATAATAAAAACTTATTGAGCGCATCGCTCTATATCCTACTTTTTGTGTCGCTTTTCATTCTGATACAAAGTCTTTCCTTGTTTGCGAGTAGTCAGTTGGTGCATCTTCTGCGTGGTGGCGAGTCTGTCAAAGCCGTCGGTTCGACTTCGGATGGTGAGATTTTTGCTATCACAGCCGTTGTGAGTAGTCTTCTTACCTTCGCAGTCTTTGTTGGTAAAGAAGTGGGCGAGGCTTTCTCCTGCTTACCTAAGAACTCGTCCTTGGTCGTCCTTTGTTTGGTCAGGACTTTTGGCTTTGGGCAGTATTCTGCCAATGCAGTACGTGATGGAACAGGTGAACGTCACGATGCCAGAAGCAACGAAGCTGATGTTCGAGAGTATCATGCGTGAGCCTTGGGGTTATATCGCCTTAGGACTTATGGCACCTATTGCCGAGGAGCTTGTCTTTCGTGGTGCCATTCAGCGTGTGTTGCAAGAGGCTTTGGGCAAGCGCAATCGTTGGATAGCCATAGTCGTTCCAGCCCTCATCTTTGGTATCATCCATTTCAATCTGGTACAGGGCATACATGCTTTCGTTATCGGTTTACTCTTAGGTTGGCTTTATTCCAGTACGGGAAGCATACTGCCTGGTTTTGTTCTTCACTGGGTGAATAACACGGTTGCTTACCTGATGTTTAATCTTATGCCTCAGATGAACGACGGAAAGCTTATCGACTTGTTTCATGGCAATGACCGCCTGATGTACGGCGGTTTATTCTTCTCACTTTGCATATTCATTCCTTCCTTGCTGCAGTTGTGGTTGCGTATGGCGAAGCAGAAGGTTTCGGATGAAGAATAATACTCACGACCACAGCGTAGAACCTCTGTTGGTTATACAAGCAGTTACGTTCTATCAACGAAAAAAAGAACATTCCATTACTCACGTAGTAATAGAATGTTCTTTTTTTAATTGTTCAAAACAATTTTGATTATTCTGCAACAGGTCGGATGCCACCAGTTGTTGAAGTTAGACCATCTTCGTCATGGTAGCGTACCTCGCTATTAGTCATGTAGAACATGAAGCGTACTCCTCCATAGTGGATGCTTGGGGTTGCTGTAAGATAATAAGAGAAAGTACTCATGTCATCAAGAATTCCATCAATTCGATAACCTGTATTTTACGCCAAGACAAATGAGAGAAAGGTACTGCAATGCGGCATAAGGGTTTCTGTGCTTTTCATAGTATTAAATTTTGTAAGTTGAAGGAAAAATATTAACTTTGAACATGTGCAACACAGGTTCGGACTTCATTGTCAAAGTTTATGACTATGTAAAGCGAATCAGTAGAGTTTCCATAGGGTGTAAAGCTATTCGGGAAGCAAGTGAAAAATGTGTAAACCAATTCTGTAACAATAACCAAAAAAGTGTGAAGTAAATTTAGGCAGAGTCAAGATGCCTTCAAGTGAACGAAAATAAATAAAATAATGGAAGCAAGCAACAACGACAATATGCTCATCTACCAATCGGCAGATGGAAAGATAAAAATAGATGTACGGTTCAGAAACGAGACGGTGTGGCTATCGTTAGATCAGATGGCAACTCTCTTTGGGCGTGATAAATCTACTATCTCACGACATGTTAAGAATGTGTTTGAAGAGGGAGAATTACCTACGGATGCAACTGTTGCAAATTTTGCAACAGTTCAAGTGGAAGGAAATAGGGAGGTTACCAGAAATATAGATTATTATAATCTTGATGTTATCATTTCGGTGGGCTACAGGGTGAAGTCACAACAGGGCACGCAGTTCCGCATTTGGGCTACTCAGCGACTAAAGGAATATATCATCAAAGGCTTTGCACTGAACGATGAGCGATTCAAAACCGGTTCATCTTACAATTATTTCAAAGAACTTTTAGACCGCATTCGTGACATACGCCTTTCTGAGAAGGTTTTTTATCAGCAGATAAAGGATATTTATAAAACAAGCATCGACTATAACCCATCTGCAGAAATGACATTGGCTTTCTTTAAGGAAGTACAGAATAAGCTGCTTTGGGCTGTCAGCGGCAAGACTGCCGCCGAGCTTATCTACTATCGTGTCAATGCTACTCTGCCAATGATGGGCCTTACTTCTACGGAAAAGGAGGGAAAAATTACCAAGAATGATGTCCTGATAGGTAAAAACTATCTGAATGAGAAAGAGATTAGTCAGCTAAAATTAATCGTAGAACAATTTCTTGCTTATGCCGAGTCGCAGGCTTTGGCTGAGAAACCGATGTATATGCGTGATTGGGTGCAGAAATTATGCCTTGTACTCACTATGAATGAGAAGAATATTCTTGAACACGCAGGTAAGATTTCTCACAAGGTGGCTGTAGATAAAGCTACAAAGGAATATGTTGCTTATAAAGAAGAACAACGACAGATAGAACACTTTGATAGTATTAAACAACTCGATCAAGATTTAAAGCGTATTGCACCACGAAAGAACAATAAAACGAGAAAAGACGATAGAGAGAATAATCAATGATAGTCAACACAGAATATCTTGGTAATCAGGATCTGCTGAAACTACCAAAGATAGCTTTCCTCGCATCGAGCAATATCGCTACTGAAACGGTGTTGCAAGTATATGACTGGGCTACGGATATGCGTAGTCGGGGGGAGTGTGTCGTCAGTGGTTTTAACAGTAGGTTGGAACAAGATGTACTTCATTTTCTGTTGAAGGGCAACCAACCTGTTATTCTTGTTATTGCTCGGCGAATGTATAAAGTTATCCCTAAGGAATTACAGGAATCTTTAATTCAAAATAGATTATTGATAGTTTCTGTATGTAATGCTGCACGGCAGTCAAAGAACACGGCTATGATGAGGAATAAATGGCTTTGCGAGATGGCAGACAAAATATTATTCATAGGTGTAACCGAGCAAAGCAGCCTCTACGAGCTTAAGGTTGCCTTTCATGATAAACAAAAATTGATAACATTGTAATTTTCACGATGATTATACAATTAATAGTGATCATGGGATGAAATAGCGTTAAAGACTGAACTCGTAACTCGAAGGAAATCAGACGGATGCAAGAGGGTGCGGGAGAAGGTGCTTAATAGGACTTCAAAAGAGCGTTAATAGCAGGCGTAAAGGGCGTGTTTTGCAAGTTTCTTAGTCGACCGAGCGGTGGTAAAAGAGAAAGGCTGAGGTTCGATAACGAACCTCAGCCAGAAAGTGAGTATGTGAGGGAATTATCCCATCATATAAAAAATGCTATTCTAAAAAAAAATGCTGTTCGTGCGGGATGGTTAGAGTCTATACCCCAAGTGAACCATGAACGCATCTATACCGTAGTAGGCAAAAGAGTGCTGGTAGGCAATGTCGACTTTGAAGTGCTTAAGCTGTCCGCCAGCACCCAGTGTGAACGCATTTGAGGTTTTCTCGGCAAACTGATAGCCCACACGTGCAGAGAGCATTTTGTTATAAGTATATTCTAAGCCCGTTCCAACCAATGTCTCCTTTGTTTCTTTAGGAGTGAAGTGGCGAGCTGAAAGAGCATAAGTCAGACGATGTTTAGGCGAAACATCCACCTGCCAATCACCACCCACGACGAGCGAGGTAGGTAGGCTGTAAGGAATACCAGTGTCATCAAACTTCACACTCTTACCGAAGTCCATCAGTCGAACGCCCAATGTCAGCACCGAATTTACCTTCTCGCTCACGGCAATCGGTTTTTGATAAGCTCCACCGAGAGAGAAAGTTAGGGCATTGGTGCTTGTTGCAGCCTGACTATGTGCGTAGGTTGCTGAGGTGTAGACGGCAATGTTTTCAGTGACGGTGAACGAGTAAGCAAGGTCGAGTGTGAAATCGTTGGGCGACAAATAATGGTCTTTATTGGTCGAACCAACCTCACGAACATTGAGTCCACCATAGTAACGCATACCCGCCATTAAGGCCGAACGATTGTCGAATCTATAACCCGTTGCAAGGTTATACTGCATAGGTCGTCCCCTCGTTGGTCATCGCTTGTGCTTCGAGCGACGCATCGACAGCGAAGCGAGTTTCTCCCAGTGACAGAGCAGCAGGGTTAGTGTATATAAACATCTGGTTGGTATTGCCCAATAAGGTGCTACCCATAGCCTCACTTCTTACATCAGGGTTGGCCTCGAGTATAGGAAGGATACGGCTTTGTGCCGTAACCTCCATTGTCATGAAAGACCCCAATGCGACAAGTGCCATTGATATTTGTTCATAGTGTGATATTTTATTTCTTAATGAAAGTATGTTTGCTTGTTAGTCTGTTTGTCTTGAGCAGCAGGTAGTAAGTGCCCGGAGCCAGTCGGTCGATGCCTAAGGTCACTTCGTGTGTAGCAGCGTTAGGAGTCAGTTGCTCGTCGATGAGCTTCTGTCCACGTAATGATGTGACAATGGCTTGCACCTGTTTCACCTCGCTACGCATGAGCGCCTTTATGTAGCTGTGGGCAGGGTTAGGGTAGATGACATGAACGTCAGGAGCCGCCTTGTCAGTCACACGCACCTTGATGGTTGTTGACGTGCGTTTTCCCTTATCGTTAGCCGTGATGGTGATGGTTGCTTCACCCTTTCCTAATGGTGTAAGTGAGAGCATACTACCCTTAACAGAGGTTTTCACGGCCGACTCGTTGTTGGTTGTAGCCGAGAAAGTCATTTCGTTACCACTCATAGCCGAGAAGACGTTTGCCAGATTGATTTGAACGGCTTCACCATTTTCAAAGAGAGAAACATCGCTAAGAGCGTTGACGATTTGTGGAGCAGTATGAGGAACAACCTTATAGACAATCTTCTGTTGTGTTTGTCCGCCCAATTGGTCGGTCAGTGTAAGGGTAAATTCAAACACACCAGCTTTCTCCACCTTAATAAGCAAGTCGAAGTTGTCGCCCACACGTTTCAGTTCGACACCACGAGGCAAGTCAGTGGTGTTGTAGGTCCATGTGTGTCCATCCTCGTCCTTGACAGAAAGCAGCTTATGGAGGTAAGGCTGTGTGTCAAGGAGTAGTAAGGTGTCAGCGACAGACGTAGTGAACGCCGGAGCATGGTTGAGACGTGTGGTAAAGTTAGCCGTAACTTCTGGCGACATATTATTGAAGCGGTCGCGAGCCACTATCTTTACAACATAGTCAGTACCTGTTTCAAGTTCCTTAAAGTTCTCCTCTAACGGTGTTCCCACAGCCATATCGTAAGAATAACGTGTAAGGCTTTGCACAGGATTGTTGAGTTCAGACTTCTTAAAGAGTTTGATGTCGTATGCAAAGGCGGTATGTTCAGGATTGATAGCATCCTCGTCCGCAGTCACGTTCCATGTGATTTGAGCATCGTAGTAGCCACGTGTAGCATCAGCCGACCAGTCGGTCACGTTAAGTACGGGTGCTTCCGGCTTCATGGTTTCAGGGTCAGAGAGGGCAAAGTTGGCATCAATATATCCCACACCCATCTTACCAGCAAGGTTGGCATCCGTCTTCACAGCGTAAGGACTACTGGTTTTCACAGCGTTTTCCAAGCGTTGACGCAGGTCGGTGTTAGTGAAGTTAGGATTGTTCTTACCAAACTTAGAGATGACTAATGCAGCCACACCAGAAACGTGCGGGAGCAGCCATTGACGTACCTTGTGCGTAGGCATAGTTGGCATCAGTAGGCAGGGTGAAGTCGGTGTTAGGATATTCGCCAGTGTATCTCTGGTAGAAATCGGCCGGAACAGTACTTAACACGCCCTTATAAACCTCGTCAGGATTGGTTGTTCCACCCGGTGCCAGTAGGTCTACCCATGGTCCTTTGTTCATATAGTCGGTAGGAATACCAAGACTGTTGAACGCACCTACTGCCAAGACACGTGGATAAGAGGCTGGTATCATCTCAATATCATATTGCGAATCGTTACCCGAAGCAAAGACAACAAGTCCGCCCTTCATGTAAGCATCAGGTTTTTTGTTACCTTGTGGGTCGCATCCAGCAATGTCGGTGAAGTAGTCGATACCCTCTTTAAGTAGGTCAAATTGCGTCTTAAAGATATTTTGGAAGTTAGCATTGTTAAGATACTTCTTGCGGTCGAAGGCATAACCCCATGAGCAGTTGCAGACAGAGGCACCATTTTCGGCAGCAAACTCAAAGGCTTTAACGATGTAGGCCGTTGAAGCTGTCTCGTTAAATCCGTCGCGTCCGTATATCTCACAACTCATGAGTCGCACACCCGAGTTGGCATCACCATTACCGCCAGCAACGCCACAGACACCAAGTCCGTTATTGTTACGTGCAGCAATGGTTCCAGCGACGTGGGTGCCATGGCTTCCAGCGACGATGACGTTAGGGTCGCCCGTTCCTTTTTCAGCCGCATAGAAGTTGCGTCCATGGATGGTAGCACCCGTTGTTGGGTCAGTACCCTGCCATGCTGAGGCCGATAGGTCTTCGTGGTCGAAGTCGATACCAGCATCCATTACGGCAACAACAACATTTGGGTCGCCTGTTTCTTTCTGCCAAGCCGAGAAGAGGTCTATGTCGGCTCCTTCCTTAAAGGTAGCATATCTGTCAATGGTGGTTGTGTAATGCCACTGATATTGTAGGAAAGGATCAGAGAAGTTCAGGTATCCCGCACCATCATTTGCTGGTCTTAGATTGTTTGGATCGATAGGCGTACGTGTTACGGGAGTGTACTTCACTTGTGAAGGAGCTATCTGAACGTTACCATGCACCTTCTCAATGGTAGGGTCACGGCGCAACTCTTCGATAACTTTCTCAACGTTTTTCGTACTGTCAAATCTCACAACAAACCATCTGTCTAATCCTCTGGCACGTTTAAGATTGGCATATTCATTATTCATGTTAAAGACCTGTTCCACCTTTACTTTCGAGTCCTCGAAAACTTTGGCACGTGTCACGCTTTGTGAGGCAGCACGTGTAGAGGGAGTAAGGTTGGCTTTCAGTTTGATGAAGGCCAGTCCCGGTTGCCAAGGGAAGTCGTCGTTAGCATTAGCCTGAGTAGCATCGTTGTTGGCTTGTGTAGAGATGAAGTCATCGCTACAAGCCGAGAATAAGCCCACTGCTAACGACAAGCAGGCTGTCAATGCATATATTTTTCTAAATTGTTTCATTGGTTTCTTGTCTATAAGTTGAGGGTTTTCTTGATTTGGTCTACATAATGCTTACTCTTATAGTAAGTGATGACAGTGCGTGTCTCCTGTGGTTGCATATCAATAAGATCAGACTCACCACGGAAGAAAGTAACGAAGCCATTGCTGTCGCCACGGAAGTAAGTATAGCCTTTTTCTTCGATGACGTTTCTTATGCTAACAGGCAAGGTAAATGTGAACCATTCGTAAACGCCCGGTGTACCTTCCTGCTCACGGTTATAGATAATGTCGCTACCCATGTAGAACATGCGGCATAAACCAACGGTTCCACTTAGGTCGGCATCAGCAACGATACCCGCATCAATATCCTCGGCAGTTGCTCCCTGCCAATTGAATTCATAGACAACATTCGCCAAAGAACCATTCTCATGGCTTGCATTCTCTGGAACAAAGAGTAGGCGTGAGTACTTACAGAGTGGATCGGATGTGGTGGTTGTGATTTTCTCGTCGTTGAATTCGTTGTTAAAGTCAGGTTTCATACCACGCTTCTTTTCAAACTCAATAATCTCTTTGAGCTTGAAGTTCTTATTATGTAAGAGGTTAGACTTGAATACAGGGAAGCTCTTGATTTTCCCATTGCTATTCAGTTTTAAGCTGTTAGAACTAACAACATACTTCATGCAAGGGCTCTTGTATATACCACCAAACATCTTAAAGTTCGTCGGGTCGTTGTAAACATGTATCAGACGTGTCACATCTTCCTCTTCACAATAGTATTGTGTTTCGGTTTCCCAGACGCTGTTTGTTTCCTAACATGAAGTTGTTTTGTTTCAACCAAGGTTCGTAAGATTCTTTCTGGAAGACCTTACCCTTAGGAGCTTTCAGCCAAGCCGTATGAATCTGTTTGGTATCATAGTGAGGCATGTAATATATTCGAGGAGACTGCTCACCGGGTGAGTGGAAGGCATAATAAATCTTATCTACATCCTCCTTAAAAGGTAGGAGAGAGTCGATTTCGAAGGCTCTGTCACGGCTATTGTTTCTCTGTGCTTCAAGTTGTGTTGCACGTGCGAGGTCGAAGTTGTCTACATCCCAAACAGGGAATTGGAACTGAACGAATCCATTCTGTGTCACGTTCAGCAAGTAGTGCTTGTTTCCATTAGTGAGGAAGAGTTTCTCGGTTCTACTGGTCTGTGCCCATTGGCTATTGCGTTCAATGGCAGTAAGGTTCAGTTTCAGCTTACGTTGCTTAGTGTCCACTTCGTATGTAAGCCAATTATTGTTCTCTTTGTCCACTTGTTCAACACGCCAATCATCAGAGTTAGAGATGACGTTCAGTTCAACAGCTGCATGTGCTTCGTGGTTGAAGATGGCTGTACCATTACTACCCTCAATGGCGATGTAGGGCTCAGAACCAAATTGAGTGACTTCGAGCGATTGTTTACCATTAGGCGTAGTCAGCGTAAGTTCTGTACGACGTTCGTCAGCACCATCGTTGGGCAAGGCAGTGAGTTCAAGTACGCTACCCATCTTCTTCGCAGAGAGCCAAGTGCTATATGCTCCATCCTCCACTGCCATTCATCGCCCAAGGTAGTCATATTAATAGACTTCGTCTCACCTTCTTGCTTGAATGTGAAGGACTGTTCTTTGCCTTGAACAAAGTTTTCTGTTCCGCCCAAAGTAAGGTCCTTCTGGCATGCGCTTACCAACACAATAACGAGGAGCAAGGCGCATAATCTTATTTTCTTATACATAGTGTATGATTTGTTTATTTGCGTATGTCTCATTACTATTTCTTTCTAAACTGGTCCTTATTAAAATTGTCGTTTATATCTCTTTCGTTTTTAGGGATAGGCCATACAAACAGACTATTGTCAGGCTGTATGTTTACATTAAATCCCTGTGCATAGAAGGCAGCAGGAACCTGATAATATCCCTCTGCTCCTTGGAAAGAACGCTTAGAGAAACCTTGTTTCCAGCGGCGTAAGTCCCATAGTCTGAAACCTTCAAAAGCTAACTCGCGAGCACGTTCGTCCTTTATTTCCTTAAAGAGAGCTTCGCCTGTTTCTTCCGTAGTAGGAACTCCTCTTGACGTTCTGAGTGTGTTGAGATAGTTCTGCGCCTCAGGTTCGTTGCCCAACATATAGGCTGCTTCTGCTGCAATGAGATACTGTTCTGCTATGCGGAAAGGTTTTGGAGCTTGATTGCCATTAGGCACATAGCCGCCCCAATGTGTACTGGCGAGAGTTGCATAGTTAGGGTTTCCTTTGAATTTAGACACGACATAAAGCTGAGTACTTACCTCCTTGTCGCTTACGGTAGTATTAACAAACTCAAAGAGTGCCAATGCTCGGTGATCAGTCTGACTTGAAAAGAGGTCGTTTATCACCTCTCTTGTTGGGACATAGGTAGGTTTATTATAGTCGCCCCTCCTATTCTTTTCTTTTGACTCATCCCAGTAAGTAGTTGTTGAGAGGTCAGCTCCGTAGAGAGAGGTCACTGTTGGCACTTCATTTTCCTTAGCTACGTATGGTTGCCAGATTTGTTCTGTACCCTTATCATAGAACCACATCTGTGCGAAAGCATCCTCTTGTGGATTAATCTTACCTTCGTGGTTACGTTAGAGTAATAAGGTTCAATGAGCGGATAGGTGTTCTTACTTATCAATTGCTTAGCTTCTTGATAGGCATTCTTCATATCTCCCATATAAAGGTAGACACGTGCACGAAGTGCGCGTACAGCGTCGGCACTGATTTCAGTGTTTCCTGCCTTTGTTTCAACGGCTGCCAAGTAAGTTTCGGCTTGTTGTAAGTCGTCTAATATCTGCTTGTAAGTTTGTGCATTTGAAGCTCGATGAGGCTTGTTAACGCTCACCACTTCCGTACTTAATACGACTCCCGAGTCTTTCTCGGCCGTACTTGCCTCGTAGGGGGAGCAGCCCATCTCAGGGCTAAATTGAAATGATAGAATGCTCTTGCAAAGTAAGCATCGCCCAAATATTGGTTCTTTCGAGCTTTCTCTGCCTCGCTTACTTCGAGTTTGGGCAGTTTTGTCAAGACGACATTCACGTCAATAAGCGCAGCATAATATGAGTGATAGATTTCCTGCAATACCTCACTCTCTGGCAATATCTTCCATCCATGAAACTCACTGTATAGGTCGTTGAAGGAAGCGTGTGCATTTAGCATATCGGCCTGCACTTCCTGTGGCAGCACATAACCTCCACCAAACTTACCACGAAGGGTGGAGTAGACTCCATTGTCCCACTTTGCGGCGTCCTGCATATTACGAAAAGAACTGTCATAACCAATGAAGTCGGCTGGTTCGCGGTCAAGGTTACAACTCTGAAAGATAGCAGCAAACGCAAGCAAACATAAATATATCTTTGTTGTTTTCATTCTTATATTCATTTTTTGACGATTGTTATTAGAGTCCAATCTCAACACCTACACTCATTTGTTTTGTGTTTGGATTAACTCCATGCGATATATTGCGATTTACCTCTGGGTCAATACCTCTGAACTTTGTAAAGGTCAGTAGATTTCTACCTGTGAAGAAGACCTTTGCAGAACGAATAACAGTCTGCTTTCCAAGGCTTTTTCGAGGAATGTCATAACCTATGGTGAAGTTCTTCAAGCGCATGAACGAGGCGTCCTCAAGCATCTTTGAGTCGACGTAATTACTATGATGGTTTGGATCACGCACCCACTCCAACGATGGATATTCGGCGTTGTCACCAGGCTGTTTCCAGTAGTCAAACAAACGACGTGAACCATTGAAATTAGCATTGCGGTTGCGTACATGGAAGTCATTCTCATAGAACTGCTTGTCAAGAGAAATCATGTGCTTGCCAAGTGCAAAGAAGAAGTCGGCATTCACATAAAAACCTTTCCAATAAGCCGAGATACCCCAACCGCCTGTGACTGGCGTATAAGCATCGATGCCAGTATTCTGAGTGAGCGAAGCCGTATATTCTGAAACGACATCGTTATCATCACGACGACTTTCATTTATGTCACTTCCTGGTTTATACCACTCTGGCACACCCGTATTGACGTTTACACCTTTATATAATGGTAGCATAAAGGTCACAGGTTTACCCACAATATAAGCCAACTGACCTCCCGGTTCTAACCATGACTGGCGACCCTCAAATAGCTCGAGCACCTTATCGCGGTTGTAATTAAAGTTCACGTTGGCTGACACGCCCCAATCACGCCCACGAAGCAGGTCGGCACTCAGCTGCAAGTCTATACCATGGTTGAGGTAACGTCCTGCATTCTCATAACGGGTGGCATAACCAGCACTACCCACTGGTAGACCAGAACTGTAAGGCAGTGGCACCTCGAAGAGCATGTCACTGGTGACACGATTGTAATATTCGATATTCAAGTCAACACGATTGAACATACGAGTCTTCATTCCGATAGTGAACTTACTCTGATTTTCCCAAGTTAAGTCTGGATTACCAAGACTTATAAATCCAAGGCTCATTCCACCCTTCTTTTGTCCAACCTTTCCAACGTATGACGTTGTACTATAAGGGGAATAGAAGAGTTGCCCTGCGTTCCGTAGCTTGCCTTGAAGTCAAGTTCGTTCAACCACGACAGGTCTTTCAAGAAATGCTCATTCTTTGCCTTCCATAACAAACCAACCGACCAAAAGAGTCCGTTGCGATTGTTACGGCCAAAACGTGACGAAGCATCGTTACGAAGAACCCAATCTATGAAGTAACGCTCTGAGAAGTCATACGACAACTGAGTGAAGTATGAAAGGAAGGCATATCCGTTCGTGTCCTCATTTATCGACTTATCTTGTGTGGCATTATTAAGCAGATAGAGGCGTTCGTCTAAGACACCTGAACCTGCTGCCCCGAAGCCATCGTCCTTATAGTTGGTATATTCATGACCGAGCAAGGCTGTGAGATGATGGTCGCCAAAACCCATGTTATAGGCAGCCGTATTCGTAACGGTCACGTTAGAAGCCATCGAATAAGAACGCTGCGAACTTCCGTTGCCGTATGCACGATAAAAAGTTGGCAACACACGCGAACGACTGTCGCCATAATTGAGTTCTAATCCGACAAGCGAACGCAAGGTTAAATTCTTTATTGGTGTGAGCGTCAAACTACCATTGGTTGAAAGAATAAACGCATTGGTATTAGCTGGCTTGTATCAATCACATGCTTTGGTGTTGATATGTCGAGCAATGGCACGCGTTCTAACTCCAAACCTGTGTTGGGGTCGTATGGTGAGGCAAATGGTGCATTCAATGCCGCAATACCTCCACCCGTAGCGTTAGATTCTCCAAATGGTGACACGTGAGTGTCATCATACGCTATTTGGGTGTTCACATTTGCTCTTGCCCATTCAGTCAACTTCGCATCAAGGTTCATACGTCCAAAGACTTTCTTATAACTGGAACCCATACGCAGACCGTCCTGACTCAATGCTCCACCTGAGAGATAGTATCTCAAACCCGTCGTGCCGCCCGACACTGACACGTCTGCCGTGTACATTGGTGCAGGTTGATAGATGTATTTATACCATTGGAAGTCGGTCTCCTTGAAATACTTCTCCTTGAAATTGTTTATCTCAGCCTCTGTATATATACCTGTCTCCTTATAATAACGCAATAACTCTGGACCAGTCATCAGTTGGTCGAAGTAGTCGGTGTTTGCCAATGAAGATACGGCATATTGTGCCCTGAGTGTTATTGACGGACGAGCGTCAGTCTTACCGCGCTTTGTCGTTACATACATCACACCATTGGCGGCACGTGCTCCATAGATTGAGGTTGCAGCAGCATCCTTAAGAAACTGAACACTCTCAATGTCGTTCTGGTTCATTGACTGAAGTACTGCCATACTGACCTGCATACCGTCGAGGATAATGAGCAAACCTGTTCCTGCTCCTAAGGAGCCTTGTCCGTGCAAAGCCATTGACAGACGGGCTGAAGGTTCGCCTGACGATGAAAAGACTTGCAGACCGCTCACCTTACCCTGAACCGCGTCTAAGGGGTTGGCTACGGGCTTCATGGCTAAGTCCTTTGCACTTACCTTGACCACCGATGCCGATGTGTTGGCTACCTTTCGTTCCATGTAACCGACAACAACAACATCGTTTAGCATGAGGTCGGAGGGTTGCATTTTCACCTTCATCTGAGCTGTCGCAACCAGTTCTTGACTCTCATAACCAATAAAACTAAACGTCAGTTTTTCGCCACTCTTCACGCTGATGGTGAAGTCGCCATCAGCACTTGATACCGTTCCTGACTTTGCAGCCGCCTTGGGTATAATACTCACACCCGGCAACGGCTCTCCATTCTCGTCTACAACATTACCCTTTACCGTTATACTTTGCGCAAAGACTTCGCTGAGTCCAGCAAGTAAACATAGGGTTAAGATCCAAATCCTTAGTTTCATAAATGTATTTATTAGATTGTATTAATTCGATTTGTTGTTTTATTGTTTTGTCCAGCCTTTTGGACTTTTATAATCTTGTTCAACGTGACATAATGTACACTATGTACATTTGCAAATTTATTTATTTTTTTCTAAATAACATATATTGTAGGTGTATTATAATTCCGCAATATAATTTCTTGTGAAAATTTTTATATATTGATGTGACATTTTGGGACTCTATGCATTGATGTAGGACTTTTCGATGTTTTTGGACTTGTTTAAACATGAAATCACCCAAACTAATGGGAATATGAGAATCGTAAAGATATGCTGTTTATTCAAGGAAGACTTGCTACAATTAGTAGGTTTATTTGTGTATGAGTTCAGAATGTTCCGCCTTCACCATTTCGCACCATTTTGCTGGCACATGACAAAATGCAAGATAAAAGACTTTCAACCTGCTTGTCTTTTTCAACGACAGCTTCTCGCTGATATGACGGATGAATAAAGATAGAAGTTCTTCAACATGGCGGTAACCATCATGAAAACCATATTCTCAACCATAAAAGAAAATGGCAGATGCGACCATCCAAAGTCATTGTTCTGTATGTCGAAGTTCTTTCGCTCGCTCACGCTCATTATAAATGTGATGTCTTTCTCGGTAGATGTCCAATTATTGGTAAGGATACAGCGATATGTATATTTCTCCGAACATATCCGTCTGTTCCCTGCCGTGCTTGTCTTTCAAAGGTTCGCTGTACGACAGCACCGTATGACTTTCCTTCGATGAGGTTGTCCATGCTGACAGAGGCGATCGCATTTCTCATAACCAACTGATGCTCTTCCATTCTTTCAAGCTGGCGGAACTCCTCGTGTCGGCTGCCACAATTGGCAGCACATTATATGGGAAACGATGTTGCAGCGTGGTTCTATGGTTTGGATGACTTCGCTTTGAGAACGACCCGCAATCCAGCACGGAAACTCTATCCGCGCGAGTTCGGGTCACGGTCCATAATGCGGCAGTGTGTCCTCCTGATGGGGGCCCATTGGTGTTTCCATCGATTCTCACCTCAACTATGATACCCCCAATGGAAGCCCAACTTGAGGAAGTAGCAAAATCACACTTATAGGAATACTTTGCGTCGAACTTGTGGGCAGGAATGGCCCAGTGGTCAAAGTCTAAGTCAACATGACTGCCACCTTTATAAGCACCATCCTCCGTATCATTCATGTAAAGTAGTGTTTAGCTTTCGCTGTATTGAAACTATAAGACCTACCAGATGTCTCGCTTGTATACAACATTCTCTTCGGCAAGCTCTTTTAGTCCGCGCCCCACCGTATCGGCGGGTAGTAGCATCTCGGGTCTGTTTGAACTGACCTATAGCGTATTGATATCCTCAAGACATTCTCCGCCGCAAAGATAGCTGAAGAAGAGAGATTCGAAAGTACTTCCATGGCTGAATGCTTTACCACTACTTCCACGTTTTCCCAATACAGATTCGGTAAGTTCTTCAAAGCTCAACTTTGAAAAAACGTCCATAATATGATAAATTCCACCGAAAGAAGTGATATTCTCGTTTTTAATTGCTACCTTTGCCATGTCAGATTTTTGCTTACTTTTTATTTCCGTAGCACTAAGATAGGTGAAATTTCTAACATATCCAAGTGTTTTGAGGACTTTGTTTCTCAGGCACTTGGAGTTTTTACAAGAAATAATGCTGCGGAATTAAGGTATTAATTTTAATTTTATCCAATTTCTTTGCGGCTTTTCGTGTCTTTGTGGATATTATGCGTTAAATATACGTGTTTCTTGTTAATATCCGCCAAACTTTTGCTACAATATATATGTAAGATGAGTAAGAGTTCACATCTTTTCAGACAGCTAATAAGGTGTGGGAAGGGATAGTGTTAAAGTCCGAGTTAGTAACTCGTAGTAAATCAGTCAGATAGAGGGGTGTGTGAGAAAAGGTGCTTAATAGGGTTTCAAAAGAGCATTAACAACATGCGTAAAGGGCATCTTTTCCAAGTGAAAAGACGCCCTTTACGAATTTAAGTCCAATCGGTCATTAGACCACAATATTTCAGTAATTATGATTTTTGTTCAATAGAACTATTTGCGGTGTATAAGTTTTTTTTCGTCCTTGTCTTTTTGCAGTTGTCGAGGTGCGCGATTTCCGAATTCGTCTACTTCTCTGTTAGCAATGAGGCGCACACCATAGTGCAGACTTGCATTTTCATTATGTCCACGGTCGAAGCCGTCTTTTGATAAGACACGGTAGCAGAAGGTTTTGTTGCTATAAGCATCGTCTTTGTCGTATGTGTTATGTTTCCAGCGAGTGCGTGACCAGTAACCCATTCGCCATGTTGAGGCATCTTTTGGGAAGGGGAAGCCTACGCATGGCAGTATGCGGTAGCAGTCGGTTTGAAAGAGCGGATTATTCTCAGAGCATTCACCCCACCATTTATCGTCCATAATGTCGCGTACGGTAATATTGGCATTTCCTATCCATCTGCTTTGTACGATTAAGCGCATTCCTTGTCCGTCGTCAGTGGTGTTAGGTCCTCCGACATCAACAAATCTCCATCGATATGCACAACGATAGCGGTTTCCGTAAGGGCGGCGGTCTTTGTGTGATAGCGCTTCTTTGTTGTTGCCGTCAAAACGTATGGCATATAGTTCGAGTCTACTCTTATCTTGCATGAAATAAGAATAGAAGATAGGTTTTTGGCTCCAGAATCTCTCTTCTTGTATATCAGCTTTGTTATTGTTATGGGTTTCGCCTGCGGTGATAATTGGGCGCATGTCGTCCTCTTCTGGGTCATACATCTCGTAGTATGGTTTAGGAGCTGATTTGAGATTGTCCCAACCTGTAAGTCCTATGGGCAATGTGCCGTCATGTATGCTTGTAAGGACGTTTGGTAATGCTAAGCCCCACTCTTCGCCAGTAGGGAGGTGATAGTCTTGTGGTTTCATCGTACCATTATTCAGGACAAAGCGCATCTTCATGTCGCTGCTTTTGAGTGACCAGTTCTGCACCCATCCAGCTCCGCTGCTATTCGGATGTGGCATGTTGGTGTCGTGGAAGCCTATTTCGTCTGTTTTGCTATTCGTTACGGCTAATCGTTCTAAGGGGTTTGCCCATGGATAAGCAGGCTTTCCGTCTCGCATTTTTCCAAAACATGGTCTACATACACCAAGTTCTACAGTCAGAACTTGGTTTTTATTCCCATCGCTTTTGAAATCATGAGCTGTAAATTCGCCTGACCATTCTTGTGGTTTTGACTGCCCCAGTAGCCATTCGTTAGCGTATGGATAGCGAGCGTTAGCTTTTTGTTTTCTGCCGAGCATGAAGCTGCCATGTTCTGCGGTGAGCATTGTCTGACCGATGTAGTCGAGCTTTGGTATTGGCATTCCCCATACATAGAACTCATCGTATGCTGCATCCTCTTTTCCTTTGCGCATCGCAGACGCATCAAAGGTGTATCGGTATTCGTAGAGTGGGTCGCCATAGTCGCTACCTTCGTTGAGAGGACTTACGTCGGCTGGATTGTTATAGTGTTTTTGTCGGTCGTTTTGGTACATCCAATAGAAATTGTTTTCAATACTATTAGTCCATGGTCGTAGCTCGCAGTCTATACCAAAGGAACGGTCTGTGGCAAGGTCGGCATCCGAACGGAAAAGGCTTGGTGGCATCATGAGAAAGCCACCTTGGGCCGTGATTTGCGAACTGGCAAAGGCGTATTTATGACCTTCTGGTTTCACCAGGTCGGTGTTGCGTTTCACCTTGAAGCGTATCAGGTTGCCTATCATATTGAACTTCCAACCCTCGATGATGATTTTACCATTATGCACCACGAGCGGTTTCCAGCCTGTGGTGAAAGGCACGTTGGCGAGGATGTTGCCTTTTGCGTCCACTGTATTGTGGAGGTTAGTGTGCTTGGGGTCGAGGTCTACATAGAAGCGATATAGGTTCTCTGCCAGCTTGCGTTTGTTCTCGTCAAGGCTCATATTGGTGCGTGCCTTGTCAAAGTCGGGATTGTATTCGCCTCCGATGATGCCGCACACATACCACTTCTCACCTTCCTTGGGTATGGCACTCTTGCCGTTGAGCCAGTGAAATTTCACTATACCATCGCTGTTTATATCTATTGTCCCATCTGGTTTTGGCTCCACATTGCTCCAGTTCATTTCGCCCGTGCCAAGCACAACTTTGCTCGGATCTACAGCTTCCTTGCCGTTCACCATCGCTTTATCGTCATCGCCAGCACGCACGATGAAGATGCGTGCTTTTAGTTCAGTACCGTGCAGGATGGGTAAATTTTGCTTGTCGAGGGCAATGGTGCGTGTGCCGTTGCCCTCTTGTACGATATTCGGAGCTTGTACGGTGGCGTTCAAATCCACGGCGATGGTGGTGAAAGCCTCTGCGTCCAGCGTGCCGTTATTCAGTTTTTGACTCTCGCTCGTAATCGTATCGTCTGCACACGAAGTGGCAGACAGTGCCAAAATGGCTGCCACTGCGAATGCTGTGTATGGTTTGAATAGATGTTTCATACTTATAAATTTCATGTAGTATAATAAAAAATAATTAGTCATTGCCATCACCGCCAGGGTTATCTTCGCCATGAGGGGGTGGCACAAGTTCCGCACCTCCGTTTTTAGGATCGCTTTTACCCAGCAGTGCATGTTCTATATACACGGGGTAGATTTCCATTGTTGGGCGAACATAGGTTTTGTTTCCCTTAGTTGTCTCTTGAGTTGTCATTACTTTTTTCATAATTGTTAAATTTTTATTGTTAATATTTTGGTGTATTTCATGTTGTGACTCCTTATAAGTGGTTATAGGTGTTGTCAAACGTGTTTATATTCAGTCTTTTGTTGGCGGTCGTTGTCTGCATACGACGTTTATGGGTACGACAAATTGCCCCTCACGCCTTGTCTTATTATAAGATAAGGTGTAAGGGGGATGTATTACCGATTTGTAAACAAAAGTTAAACGGGGGGGGTAGAAGCAACGAACCTCACGTAATGCCTTAACACTCATTTGGAGGAGTGCTAAGGAAGCATTTGACTGCTTGTAGATGCTGTGAGTCTCGTTCTTATACATATAACTAACAACGGGTTGTTATAGTCTTAATGTTTTCATCGCTTATTAGATACGTCAATATGAGCGGTGAGTCAGATTTACTTTTAGATAGTTCGCAAAGGTAATAAAAATTTTGAAACTACAAATGAAAATTTAGAAAAATGTTGTTGGGTGTTGGGTGTTGGGTGATGGGTGTTGGATGTTGGGTGATGATGGCTTGTTGGGGTGTTGGGGTGTTGGGTGATGATGGCTTGTTGGGATGTTGGGTGATGGGTGATGGGTGATGGGTGATGGGTGTTGAAGGTTGAGGTTAGAGTTAATTAATACATAAAAATTCGTTGATATTTCGTGAAAGTTTGTGGATATGTCTTTTTTTTGAAAGTTGCACGTAACTTTTTTGATAGTACTTTGCTTATATCTCATTTATTTATTATCTTTGCGGTGTATTAAATCATAAAAGAGTTCTAAGATTATAATATGGCTAAAATTAAGACAATTGGCGTTTTGACCTCAGGTGGTGATGCTCCGGGAATGAATGCAGCCATACGTGCTGTGACCAGAGCAGGTATCTATAATGGGTTTGAAATCAAGGGTGTCTATCGTGGTTATGAGGGTTTGATAACGAATGACATAAGATCATTTACGACAGAGAATGTAAGTGGTATTATCGGTCAGGGTGGTACGATTCTCAAGTCGGCACGTTCGAAAGGCTTTGTAACAAAGGAAGGACGTGAGCAGGCGTATGAGAACCTTATGAAGGCGGGTATAGATGCACTGGTTGTCATTGGCGGTAATGGTTCGTTGACGGGTGCGATGAAGTTTGCACAGGAGTTCGACCTTTGTTGTATTGGTTTGCCGGGTACGATAGACAACGACCTTTATGGTACGGATAGCACTATTGGTTACGACACGACGATGAACACGATTATGGAGTGTGTCGACCGTATTCGTGACACGGCTCAGAGCCACGAGCGAATCTTCTTTGTTGAGGTGATGGGACGTGATGCTGGTTTTCTTGCACAGAACTCGGCCATTGCCTGTGGTGCAGAGGCTGCGATTATTCCAGAGGACTCAACAGGTGTAGACCAGTTAGGACGTTTCATGGAGCGTGGTATACGTAAGTCAAAGAAGAGTTGTATCGTGATTGTTTCGGAGAGTCCGAAGTGCGGTGCGATGTATTATGCAGATCGTGTGCGTAAGGAGTTCCCTGACTTTGATGTACGTGTGTCAATCCTTGGGCATCTGCAGCGTGGTGGTCGTCCTTCGGCACGTGATCGTATACTTGCGAGTCGTACGGGGGTTGGTGCTATTGAGGCAATCCTTCAAGGACAGCGTAATATTATGGTTGGTGTTAGAAACAATGAGGTGGTATATGTTCCGTTGTCAGAGGCAATTCGTTCGGACAAGCCTTTCGATAGGAAACTCATCAAGGTACTCGACGAGTTGAGCATTTAAGAAGTACACCTTATATATATAGGAAATAATAATAAAAACAATAAAGATATTTATGTCACAGATTAATGGGCGAATCTCCCAGATTATCGGTCCTGTTATCGATGTCTATTTTGACACCAAGGGAGAGAATCCTGAGAAGGTTCTGCCAAAGATTTACGATGCCCTATGCGTAAAACGTCCAAATGGGCAGGATTTGATTATCGAGGTACAGCAGCACATCGGTGAGGATACCGTGCGTTGTGTGGCTATGGATAACACGGATGGTTTGCAGCGCAACCTTGAGGTTGTGCCAACAGGCAGTCCTATTGTTATGCCAGCAGGTGACCAAATCAAGGGACGTATGATGAATGTTATCGGTCAGCCTATCGACGGTATGGACGCACTGAGCATGGAAGGTGCTTATCCTATTCACCGTGAGGCTCCAAAGTTTGAAGACCTCTCTACTCACAAGGAGATGCTTCAGACGGGTATAAAGGTCATCGACTTGCTTGAGCCTTATATGAAGGGTGGTAAGATTGGACTCTTCGGTGGTGCCGGTGTAGGTAAGACGGTGCTGATCATGGAGCTGATTAACAATATCGCAAAGGGACACAATGGTTATTCTGTGTTTGCTGGTGTTGGTGAGCGTACTCGTGAGGGTAATGACTTGATTCGCGATATGTTGGAGTCGGGTGTTATCCGTTATGGTGAGAAGTTCCGCAAGGCAATGGATGAAGGCAAGTGGGACCTTTCGCTTATTGACAAGGAGGAGTTGCAGAAGTCGCAGGCAACACTTGTCTATGGACAGATGAATGAGCCACCTGGCGCACGTGCATCAGTGGCACTCTCGGGTCTGACCGTTGCTGAGGAGTTCCGCGACCACGGAGGAAAGAATGGTGAGGCAGCAGATATCATGTTCTTTATTGATAACATCTTCCGTTTCACACAGGCAGGTTCTGAGGTGTCGGCGTTGTTGGGCCGTATGCCATCAGCCGTAGGTTATCAACCTACACTGGCGAGCGAAATGGGTACGATGCAGGAGCGTATTACTTCTACAAAGCATGGTTCTATCACCTCAGTTCAGGCAGTTTATGTGCCTGCTGACGACTTGACCGACCCTGCTCCAGCGACAACCTTTACCCACTTGGATGCAACAACAGAGTTGAGTCGTAAGATAACCGAGCTTGGTATCTATCCAGCGGTAGACCCATTGGGTAGTACCTCACGTATTCTCGACCCACTGATTGTTGGTAAGGACCACTATGAGTGTGCGCAGCGTGTAAAGCAGTTGTTGCAACACTATAACGAATTGCAGGACATCATTGCCATCTTGGGTATGGACGAGCTGTCAGACGAGGATAAGTTGGTGGTGAACCGCGCTCGTCGTGTACAGCGTTTCCTCTCTCAGCCATTCACTGTCGCAGAGCAGTTCACTGGTGTTAAGGGTGTTATGGTTCCAATCGAGGAGACGATTAAGGGCTTCAATGCCATCTTGAATGGTGAGGTAGACGACTTACCAGAGCAGGCATTCTTGAACGTTGGTACGATCGAGGATGTTAAGGAGAAGGCTAAGCGTCTCTTGGAGGCAACAAAGTAATGAACGCCTTGTACGAATAGAAAAATAATTGAATTGTCTATGTTGACACTTAGAATAGTTTCTCCCGAAAGGGTTGTCTTTACAGGCGAGGTGGATAGTGTGCAGGTGCCTGGTAGCATTGGGCCGTTTGAGATTCTCAATAACCATGCACCAATCATTTCAACACTCGTCGAAGGCAAGGTTACATATAGCATAAAGGGGACAACGACAGAACTTCCAATCGTTGGCGGCTTCGTCGAGGTGAAGAAGAACTTGGTGAGCCTTTGTGTAGAAATCTAAAAGAAAACAAACTGACAGATAGTTGATTACGGATGATGGATGCAAACAAAGTGTATAAGCGGTACTATAAGAATAACCTGTGGATTATCGCAGGACTCTATCTTATTGGTTTACTCGTGGTGCAGCTGACGCAGTACACGTCCTATATCAATGTGCTGACCATCAGTGCTGTCTATTCGCTTATCTCTGCCTCTATCTATGGAGGCACGTGGAAGGCAATAGCCAGTCAGTCGCCAGCTGTGCTGAACAAGTTTTATCTCGCTGGCTCGGGCTTTCGTATGCTTATGGCATTCTTTACTGTGTTGATTTATGCAATTGTGGTGAAGGAACGTCCGATGGTGATAGGCTTTGTCGTTATCTTTATGATATTCTATCTTGTGCTGTTGGCATTTGATACCATCTATTTTTACAAAGTCGAAAAGAACAATAAAATTAATAATTAACGAATGAAATATCTCAAGCATCTGTTTTGTGTGGTGATGATGCTCTTCCTGCTTTTGCCTGGTGCTGCTGCATCGGAGAGTAAAGGGGAGGGTGTTGACCTGCAAGAGATATTGTGGGGACATATCAAGGACTCATACGAGTGGCATGTTACCAGTATCGGTGATAAGCATGTCATCATCAACCTACCAGTCTTTGTGAAAACATCGAAGGGCTGGTATACGGGTTGGGCTGAGGATTTTGCCGAAGAACCGATAGAGGAGGGTCCACATGCGGGTTATCGTCCTTGTAATAACAATCCAGATTTGTTTATCGCAACGAAGGGAAACTACGAACGTCGTATTGTTGAATTGCAGCGTGATGGTACGGAAGTACGCCCCTTAGACCTCTCTATAACGAAGTCGGTGTGTGTACTCTTCATTGATGCTATTATCCTCATGTTGTGTGTCTTGTTGCCAGCACGATGGTGTCGCCGTCATAAAGTTACGGATAAGGCACCAAAAGGTTTACGGGTTTGATGCACATGTTTGTGATGTATGTCTATGACGAAGTGATAAAGCCGACCTTGGGTAAGGACACTGACAAGTATGCGCCTTATCTTCTGACGTGTTTCTTCTTCATCTTCGTGGCGAATGTTATGGGTATCGTACCATTCCCTCCGGGTGGTGGTAACCTTACGGGTAATATAACAATTACACTCTTCTTAGCTGTTTGTACCTTCATCGTAACGAATGTGTCGGGAACAAAGCATTATTGGAAGGATATCTTTTGGCCAGACGTTCCTGCTTGGTTGAAAGTGCCTGTACCTTTGATGCCTGTAATAGAAATCTTTGGTATCTTCACAAAACCATTTGCTCTGATGGTACGTCTTTTTGCCAATATGATGGCTGGACATGCTATTGCATTGGCTTTGACTTGTATCATCTTCATCATGGCAACGATGGGTGTTGTCCTAAGTTCATCCATGACGATTGTGAGTGTAGGTATGAGTATCTTTATGATGCTATTGGAGATTTTGGTTAGCTTTATTCAGGCATTGGTATTCACGATGCTGAGTGCGGTCTTCATCTCTTTGGCACGAGTGCATGAGGCAGAAGGGTAGTTGAGGAGTTGCTTGACAAGAGAGCCGCTCTATTAAGGCCTAGGAAGCCTAGGAAAACTAGGAAGTCTAGGAAACATAGGAGTACTAGGAAGTATAGGAAAGCAATTCCTTCTAATCAATAAGAAAAGAAAACAAAAAAACAATTAATAAATTAAAAGCAAAAACTATGTTGACATCATTGTTATTAGCAGCAGAAACTGCAAAGTTAGGCGCCGCTATCGGTGCAGGTATCGCAGCCGTAGGCGCAGGTCTTGGTATTGGTCGTATCGGTGGTCAGGCAATGGACGCTATGGCTCGTCAGCCAGAGAAGATTGGTGATCTTCGTTCTGCTATGATTATTGCAGCAGCATTGGTTGAGGGTGTTGCCTTCTTCGCTGCAATTATCGCACTCCTTTTGTGTGTTCTAAACGATTTCGCACAATCATTTAACAGAATTAGTAAGAAAAAGTAATTTAGCAGCTTATGTCATTATTATTGCCAGATGCTGGTTTACTCTTTTGGATGACGATTGTCTTCCTTGTGGTCTTCTTCGTCTTATGGAAGTGGGGGTTCCCATCAATCATTAAGATGGTGAATGAGCGTAAGGAGTATATTGATGAGAGTCTTGCCAAGGCAGAGGAAGCCAACTTACGGCTTGCTAACATTCAGAAACAAGGTGAGGAGCTGCTTATGGAGGCGCGGGAAAAGCAGGCGCAAATCCTTCGGGAAGCATCTGCAACACGTGACACCATAGTCGGTCAGGCACAGGAGAAGGCACACGAAGAGAGTGCTCGTATCCTTTCTGAAGCTAAGGCAGAAATCGAAAGTCAGAAGCAAGCAGCCATTCGTGATATTCGTTCGCAGGTTGCAGAGTTATCTGTACAGATTGCAGAGAAGATTTTGCACAAGGAGCTATCGGGTTCTGCTGAACAGACTCAGCTCATTGACAACTTATTGGATGAAGTTACTTCTTCTAACGGAACAGAACGTAAATAATCGCTTATGAATACAGGTGTAATATCGGTTCGCTATGCTCGTGCACTGTTGAAGACAGCTTGTGAGCAGGGACTCGAGGATAAGTTATATGCTATTATGCAGACACTTGTCCAGAGTTACCTTCAAGTCCCCGAACTCCGCATGACGATTGAAAGTCCGATGCTTCCGAAGGAGAAGAAGCGCAAACTATTGGAAGTGGCCTGTGGTGACGACTGTCCTAAGCTGGTTGGCAATTTCCTTTCCCTTGTTTTGAAAGGAGATAGGGAAGACTTGTTGTATCTTATGGCGAATGATTATATTACTTTGTATCGCAAGCAGAGGAATATTATTCGTGGTAAGGTTATCACAGCTTCGCCTGTTTCTTCTCAGACGCAAGACAAGATGAAGGCACTGGTACAGTCCAGAGCACAGGGTACTGTTGAGTTCAATACAGAAGTAGACCCTTCACTCATTGGTGGTTTTATCCTTGAGTATGATACGTATAGGATGGATGCCAGCGTGAAGAGCAAACTGAACGCTATCCTCACACAATTAAAAAAGTAATTAGATTAATAACATGTCAGATAAAATTAAACCAAGTGAGGTGTCTGAGATTCTTATCAAAGAACTTCAAGGCATCAACTCTGAGGAGAAGTTTGATGAAGTCGGTACCGTACTGACCGTCAGCGACGGTGTGGCACGTGTCTATGGTCTTCGCAATGCTGAAGCCAACGAGTTGCTTGAATTTGAGAATGGCACTATGGCGATTGTCATGAACTTGGAGGAAGACAATGTCGGCTGTGTCCTTCTTGGTCCTACCGCAGGTATCAAGGAAGGTCAGAGCGTGAAGCGTACACACCGCATTGCCTCTATCCGTGTCAATGACAACTTCTTGGGACGTGTAGTCAATCCGCTTGGAGAGGCTATCGATGGTAAGGGTGATATCGACCTGACTGACTCTTTCGAGATGCCACTGGATCGTAAGGCTCCGGGTGTTATCTATCGTCAGCCAGTGAAGGAACCACTCCAAACGGGTTTGAAGGCTGTTGACTCAATGATTCCTATCGGTCGTGGTCAGCGTGAGCTTATCATTGGTGACCGCCAGACAGGTAAGACTGCCATTGCCGTTGATACCATCATCAATCAGAAGAGCTTTTATGAGCAGGGCAATCCTGTTTATTGTATCTATGTTGCCATCGGTCAGAAGGCTTCTACCGTGGCTACCTTGGTGCAGAACCTCAAAGAGCGTGGTGCATTGCCTTATACAATCGTTGTAAGTGCAACTGCTGCCGACCCAGCTGCTATGCAGTATTATGCACCATTTGCTGGTGCTGCTATCGGTGAGTACTTCCGCGATCGTGGCTACTCTGCTCTCGTTATCTATGATGACTTGTCAAAGCAGGCTGTTGCCTATCGTGAGGTATCATTGATTCTTCGTCGTCCTTCTGGTCGTGAGGCTTATCCAGGTGATGTCTTCTATCTTCACTCTCGTCTGCTTGAGCGTGCTGCACGTATCAATAACCAGCAGGAGATTGCTGAAAAGATGAACGACCTCCCAGAGTGTATGAAGGGCCATGTACGTGGTGGTGGTTCACTCACCGCATTGCCTATCATTGAGACACAGGCAGGTGACGTGTCAGCCTATATTCCTACTAACGTGATTTCTATTACCGACGGTCAGATTTATCTTGAGTCAGACCTCTTCAACCAGGGTTTCCGTCCAGCTATTAACGTAGGTATTTCCGTATCTCGTGTGGGTGGTTCAGCGCAGGTTAAGAGTATGAAGAAGGTAGCTGGTACGTTGAAGATTGATATGGCGCAATATCGTGAGTTGGAGGCATTCTCTAAGTTCTCGTCAGATATGGATAAGGTCACAGCGATGACCCTCGATCGTGGACGTAAGAACAACCAATTGCTTATCCAGCCACAGTACAGCCCAATGCCAGTGGGTGAGCAGATTGCCATCCTATATTGTGGCGTACATGGATTGATGCGCGACGTACCTGTTGACCAGATTCGCTGTGTCAGGAGCAGTTCCTCGACAGCATGCGCACCGCTCATGCTGATGTTATCAGTGAGTTGGCTTCTGGTAAGCTCGAAGATGCTTCTATCAAGGTAATCGAAGAAGTCATGGGCAATATTGCCGGACAATATAAATAAAGACAATACAGAATGGCATCCTTAAAGGAAATCAAGACTCGTATAGCCAGTGTTCAGAGTACTCGTAAGATTACGAGTGCGATGAAGATGGTAGCGTCGAGTAAGTTACACCATGCCCAGAATGCCATCGAGAGTATGCTCCCATACGAGGCTATGCTCGAACACATTCTCAAGGCATTCCTTGTCTCTACGCCCGACACGGATACTCCGTTCGATAAGCAGAGACCTGTGAAGCGTGTTGCCTTACTCGTGTTCTCCTCAAACAGTTCTCTCTGTGGTGGATTCAATGCGAATGTCATCAAGCTAATGCAACAGACGATAGACGAATATCATGCACAGGGGCTGACCGACAAGGATATTGTCATCTATCCCGTAGGACGTAAGGTGTTTGAAGTGGCTAAGAAGCGGGGATATACCTGCGTGTATCCTTATCCGCAACTCGCCGACAAACCTAATTCAGAGGAGAGTCGTAATATTGCCAAAGAGTTGAGCCATAGATGGTTGGAGGGAGAGTTTGATAAGGTGGAAATGATATATTCATCACTTCAAGAGTGCGGGTAGTCAGGTGTTACAACGTAAGAATTTTCTTCCGATTGACCTTGACGAGGAACTCAACACAGACTCTTCGCGCGACCTTTCTTCGAACATTGCAACTAAGGCTGCACAGGATTACCTCAAGCAAAAGGGACAGTCGGGAATGCAGATGTCGAAGAACGAGATTGTGACTCCTCTGAATGATAACTTCATCATTGAACCAGACTTACACACGGTCTTAACAGCATTAGTTCCGAAGTTGTTGCACCACATGGTCTTTACGGCTCTTCTTGATAGTAATGCCTCTGAGCATGCGGCACGTATGGTTGCCATGCAGACCGCAACAGATAATGCTGACGAACTGCTCCGTGCACTCAACTTGCAGTATAACAAGTCGCGTCAGGCAGCCATCACATCTGAGTTGCTCGATATTGTCGGTGGTACGGTAAATAACTAACTCCCAGTCTGCCTCTGTGGTAGGGCTTGGCTGAAATTAATAAAAAGGGATAGGCTTTTGCTTATCCCTTTTTATTATTAGGCTAATAGACCCTAAGGCTAATAATCCCAATAAGGTTAATAATCGCAATTAGGCTAATAATCCCAATTAGGCTAATAGGCTCAATAAGCCTAATAGCCTAATTCCCCTCTTTGAGTAAAGTGTATTATTTACGTATTATCTTTCTGTTTCCTATTGCTTATTTACTTTTTTTTATTAACTTTGCCTACGTTGTAAGATGAGGTGAGGTTTATTAATTGATTACCAGGCTCATAGCGTCTTCGAAGACGTCTTGAAAAAGGCGGTCAGAGACAGTTCAGAAAGCGTATAACACCTAACTATTATGTATAAACAATTACTATTCGGTATTTTATTATCGTCATTAACAGCTGCACCAATGCAGGCTGATGACTATCCTGCTGGAGGCTATCTCTTCGGTCAGGCAACAGCACCAACTGGTAATGAATGGCAGTCACCCGGTGCATTGGGTTATAACAAGTTGCCAGCTCGTGCGATTTCTCTTCTTTCTCATCGGTTGATGAGGCAAGAAAGGTATTGCCAGAGTTTGCCAAGGATTACCTTTCTCTTGAAGGAGAATGGAGTTTCCACTTCTCAAAGAACCCTGATGAGCGTCCAAAGGACTTCTTCGCAAAGGGTTATGATGACAGCAAGTGGGATCGTTTACAAGTACCTGTAAGCTGGAATATGGCGGGTATTCAAAAGGATGGTTCGCTGAAGTATGGTGTGCCAATCTATGTAAATCAGTGGGTTATCTTCAAGTATAACATCGAACCAGGTGACTGGAAGAAGGGTGTCATGCGTGTACCACCAAAGAACTACACCACTTACGAGTATCGTAATGAGGTCGGTTCGTTCAGAAGAAGTTTTGAAGTTCCAGCCAACTGGGATGGTAAGGAAGTCTACCTGAACTTTGATGGTGTAGACTCATTCTTCTATTTGTGGATTAACGGTCGTTACGTGGGCTTCTCAAAGAACTCACGCAATACGGCACAATTCGATATTACCCCTTATATCACTAAGGGCAAGAACGAGGTGGCAGTAGAGGTTTATCGCTCGTCAGACGGTAGTTTCCTTGAAGCACAGGATATGTTCCGCTTGCCAAGGTATCTTCCGTAATGTCAGCGTAACAGCTACTCCAAAGGTACACGTGGCTGACGTGAAGGCTATCCCTTCATTCGCTGATGGTAAGGGTACTGTCAATCTCAATACAACATTGCAGAACCTCACGACAAAGAATGCAAAGGACTTGCATCTTCGTTGGAGCATCTATAAGAACAGACTCTTTGCTGATGACAACGAGTTGGTGGCAACCTTCGAAGATGCGAAGGCAAAGACTGCTTGTAACAGCAAGGGGCAGGCTCACGTTCGTCAGACACTTACCGTGGACAATGCGGCAGCATGGACAGCAGAAGAGCCTAATGTCTATGTTCTCGTTGGTGAGTTGATGCAAGGAAAGAAGGTAGTTGAAACGATAAGTTTCCAAACTGGTTTCCGTACTGTTGAGATTAAGGATACTCCTGCAAGTCAGGATGAGTTCGGTTTGGCTGGAAGATATTATTATATCAATGGTAAGCCAGTGAAACTCAAGGGTGTGAACCGCCACGATACCAACCCATTAACAGGTAAGGTTATCTCTCGTGAGCAGATGGAACATGAGATTATGCTGATGAAGCGTGCGAATATCAACCACATACGTACCTCTCATTATCCTAACGACCCTTACTTCTATTATCTTTGCAACAAATATGGTATCTACTTAGAGAGCGAGGCAAACATTGAGAGTCATGAGTACTTCTATGGCAAGGCATCGCTTTCACACGTACCAGAGTTTCAAGCAGCACACGTTGATCGTGTAATGGCTATGACTCACCAGCTTGTTAATCAGCCTTCAATCGTTATCTGGAGTTTGGGTAATGAGGCTGGACCGGGTCATAACTTCGTTGTAGCCTACGACTCTTTGAAGGCTTACGATGCTTCAAGACCAGTACAGTATGAGCGCAACAACGACATTGTGGATATGGGTTCTAACCAGTATCCAAGTATTGCGTGGACACGTGATGCGGTGAAGGGTAAGATGGGTATTAAGTATCCTTTCCATATCTCAGAGTATGCCCATTCGATGGGTAACGCCGTGGGCAACCTCGCTGACTACTGGGAGGCAATGGAGTCAACCAACTTCTTTATGGGTGGTGCCATCTGGGACTGGATTGACCAGAGTATGTACAACTACACAAAGGATGGCAAGCGTTACCTTGCTTATGGTGGTGACTTCGGTGATACGCTAACGACGGACAGTTTGTTATGAACGGTGTTATCTTCGGTGATGAGACACCAAAACCACAGTATTTTGAGGTGAAGAAGGTGTATCAGTATATTGGCACAAGCTGGAAGGACGCTAAGACAGCTACTTTGGATGTGTTCAATAAGAACTACTACTCTGATGACCTTAGTGGTTATGCAATGTCTTATAGCCTGACAGCTGATGGTGTAACCGTTAAGAAAGGCGACCTTGAGCTTGGTAGTGTACCAGCAAGAAGTCATAAGAGCATTACAATCGCAGGACTCAACGAGGGTCTTGACCCAAATAAGGAGTACCTCCTCCACATTACCTATCGCCTCAAGCATGACATGCCATGGGCTAAGGCAGGATATGTTCAGGCTGAGGAGCAGTTGCCTGTACAGGTAGCAGCGGCTCGTCCAGCTATCGCTGCAGCAGGTAAGGTGAATATGTCTGCCGTAAAGGACAATAAGATAGTCTTCTCTGGCAAGACCTTTACAACGACTTTTGACCTCACAAAGGGTACGATTTATAACCTTCAGTACGATGGCAAGACTGTCATTCCAGATGGTTGTGGACCGGAGTTGAATGCTTTCCGTGCATGGGTCAACAATGACAACTGGGCTTACGAGGCATGGTATGCAAACGGATTGAACAACCTGCAGCACAAGTGTACTAACTATACAACCCACGCAAATGCTGACGGTTCTGTATCTGTTGTATTCAACGTAGAGTCACAAGCACCATATAGCTATCGCCTTGAGGGTGGCAATGCCAACTGGAAGAAGCTCATCGAATACAAGGAAAAGCCATTCGGTAAGGACGACTTCCGCTTTAATACACAAGTGGTTTATACCATCTTCCCTGACGGTAGCATTGAGAGCGAGAGCGCAATCACAAGCAACAAGCCTAATCTGACACTCGCAAAGTTGGGCTATACCGTACGTGTTCCAAAGGCACTCCGCCTCTTGAATTACTATGGTCGTGGTATGGTTGACAACTATCCAGATCGCAAGACGGGTCAGATGATTGGTATCTATGAGCAGCAGGAAGTTGAGGATGAGTTCGTTGCCTTCCCTAAACCACAGGATACGGGTAACCATCAAGATACCCGTTGGCTCTCGCTTACAGGCAATGATGGCAACGATGCGCTTTATGGAGCTATCTTCGTGGCAAAGGACAAGATGAGTTTCTCAGCTCTTCCTTGGTCGGATAATACCATTGCAATGGCTAATCACCCACACGAGTTGCCACAGAGCGAATACACGCACCTGCACCTTGACATGGCTATCACTGGTCTTGGTGGTAACAGTTGTGGACAGGGTGGACCATTGATGCACGACCGTGTGATGGCAACGCCACACACCTTTGGTTATATGATTCGTCCGATGAACTCTACTAAGACTGCCGATCTCGTTAGCAATGCGAATATAAGTCTTAATGGTGCTACACCACTTACTATCGTTCGTGACGCAGAAGGTAATGTAACCATCAATGCAAACGGCGCAGAAGGCGATATTTACTATCGTGTTAATGGCAACAAGAAGACTGTGAAATACACTGGTCCTGTTAGCTTGCGCAATGGTGGTACGATTTCAGCTTGGACAAAGGGAAATGATTGGCTCGTAGCTTCTCAAACCTTCTCACGCATCGAGAGCATCCCATTGTCAGTGGTCTTTGCTTCAAGTCAGGAGAGTGGCGAGGGTGATGCAAGCCATCTTACCGACGGCAATCCAAGCAGTTACTGGCACACAATGTACTCTGTTACGGTGGCTAATCATCCACACTGGGTTGACTTCGATTGTGGCGGTATGAAGACTATCAAGGGCTTCACCTACCTCCCACGTCAGGACAGTGACAATGGTAACATCAAGAAGTATAGCATTCAGGTGAGCAATGATGGTAAGACATGGGGCAAGGCTGTTGCTGAAGGTGAGTTTGAGAACAACAGAAAGGAAAAGACTATCCTTCTCACCACACCAGTCAAGGCTCGTTTCGTCCGTCTGACAGCCCTCAGCGAACAGAATGGTCAGGACTTCGCAACAGGTGCTGAGTTCAAGGTATTGGAGAAGTAAATAGCTTATTATAGTCATTTGATAAATAAAAAGATAGGGAGTCACAATTTGTCGTTCCCTATCTTTTTGTGTTCTCGCTATCTGTCCGTGACTTGCCTTCACTTTATTTGCCTTCACTTTTCGTTCCATGTCAGCTGAATAGTGTGTCAAGTATTTCAATTAATTGATTAAAACAAAGTGAATTCTTCGCTTTTGTAAATCAGAATTATTCTTGAATAGATTTGCTTTTGTATCAATATTTATTTATATTTGTAGTCGATAAAAATGCGGGTAGGTGCAAAAATATAGAATAGAATGGAGATAAGACGTGATGCATTACTCAAACGATTGATGGATTAGTGACATAAATGAGTATTTGTTGAAATGGGCTTTTTAGCGGGTTTAGCAGTCAACGATTCAACAGTTAGAAAACTTCTTTGTAAGTAATTTTCCTTTATTCGTTTTTTATTAAGGCTTAATTGCATTCGAAAAGACGTCCAATTGGCTTTTAATAGATGCCCTTTTCGAATGTTACTAATGCTCTTTTGAAGTCTTATTAAGCACCTTTTTATTTGTGACTTTATAACCAACTGGTTAGCTGTTGATTATGAATTCGTTTTTTCTGTGTGTTATGCATGCTCGTTATGGATGGTTTTGTTGAAATTATGTAAAGTAAGTTCAATCAAGAAATTGCAATCTGCTCGACAATAAAACAAAATCGGTTTAGTCTTTAATGGCCGATATGGGTTAAATGCAATCGTAATAAAACCTTAATTCATCAGCATAATTTCTTGTAAGAAGTCCATGTGTCTGAGAAACAAAGTCCTCAAAATGCTTGGAGTTTTAAAAAATATGCTATAAAATTTAGGTAATTCCCAAAAAAGTCATACCTTTGTCGGTATATAATGATACAGAGTGTGTTCCTTATTTTATTTAAGTATAATTAAAAATCAATAAAACATGAAGTATGCTTTAATAACTGGCGCTTCGCGAGGGATAGGACGTGCTGTAGCTTTGTCTTTAGCCGAACAATATACTATAATAATTAATTACCATTCTAATTCTGAATGTGCTCAAGAAGTGAAACAACTGATAGAGGAGAAGGGTGGTCATGCAGAACTACTGCCCTTTGACGTCGCAAATCCGAAGTCTATCGACGTTGCTATTGATAGTTGGGAGGCTGCTCATCCAGATGAGTTCATCTCTGTATTGGTGAATAATGCGGGTATTCGAAGAGATAATGTCATGTTTATGATGTCAGAAGGCGATGGCATAGCGTTTTGGATACGAATATGAATGGTTTCTTCTATATCACACGTCGACTATTGAAACACATGATGCCACGTCGACATGGAGGACGAATTATCAATATGGCATCACTGTCGGGACTGAAAGGTATGCCAGGGCAGGTCAATTATAGTGCAGCAAAGGCAGCTTTAATAGGAGCAACAAAGGCGTTGGCACAGGAAGTAGCACCACGAAATATCACAGTGAATGCTGTAGCACCTGGTTTCATACAGACTGATATGACGAAGGAGTTACCAGAGGATGACCTGAAGAAACTCATCCCTGTGGGACGCTTCGGTAAGCCTGAAGAGGTTGCTGCGGTCGTGGCGTTTCTTGCTTCGGATGCTGCTGCATACGTTACAGGTGAGGTGATAAATGTGAATGGAGGATTATATACTTAATGAGAAGTGAAAGAAGTGATGAGAAGGTAGGACGTTAAAGGGGTTAATCCAAATGTTTTGTTGCTGATGTCAGTGGTATCCCGCTGTTAGCTTTTAACTCCTCTAACACCTTAATATCCTTAACTTCTGAAAAAGAAATATGGAAAGAAGAGTAGTAATAACAGGAATGGGAATATGGTCATGCCTTGGTACTGACCTCGAAACGGTAAAGAATTCATTATATGAAGGAAAGTCAGGCATAGGCATTCAGGAAGAACGCCTTACCTATGGCTATCGTTCAGCATTGACAGGTATCGTTACTGAACCTGTCATCACGAAGAAGATGCTTGATCGTCATATACGAGCAGGTATGTCAGAAGAGGCACGATATGCCTACATGTCAAGTTTGCAAGCCTTTGCTCAGGCAGGTATCACGGATGACTATCTTCGAGAGAATGAAGTAGGTTGTATCTTTGGTAACGACTCTTCTGCCCAGCCTGTCATTGAAGCCTCAAAGATAATGGATGAGAAACATGATTCTGCTATGTTAGGTTATGGACTCATCTTCCAGGCGATGAACTCAACGGTCAATATGAACCTCAGTACTATCTTCCATTTGCGTGGTGTGAATTTCACTATTAGTTCAGCTTGCGCCAGTGGTAGCCATTCTATAGGTTTAGGTTTTATGATGATTAAGCAAGGACTTCAAGATATGGTCCTTTGCGGTGGTGCACAAGAAACGAACTACTATTCAATGGCATCATTTGATGCACTTGGCGCCTTCTCCATTCGTATGGATGAACCGACAAAAGCCAGTCGTCCGTTTGATAGAGATCGTGATGGACTCATACCGAGTGGTGGAGCAGCATCATTGGTATTAGAGGATTATGAACATGCGAAGGCACGTGGAGCGAATATCCTTGCCGAAGTTGTTGGGTATGGCTTCTCAAGTAATGGCGGTGGTATCAGTCAACCATCTGATGAGGGAAGTGTTATTGCCATGACTCGTGCATTGAAGGCGGCAGATATGGAAGCTGATGATATAGACTATATCAATGCCCATGCTACGAGTACACACCAAGGAGATATGTACGAAGCAATTGCTTTGGACCGTATGTTTGGAGGTAAACATGCCCTTATCTCATCTACCAAGAGTATGACAGGACATGAGTGTTGGATGGCAGGAGCATCAGAGGCAGTGTATAGTATCTTGATGATGCAGCATAATTTCGTAGCACCTAACATCAACTTTGAGAATCCTGATGAATATTCTGAGAAGATGAATCTTGCTACAACAACCATAGACACAGAAATAAATACAGTTCTAAGTAATTCATTTGGCTTTGGTGGTACTAATTCAGCTCTGGTCATTAAGAAGTTTAAGGACTAATGGGTATTGACTAATTAAAACTTAATTTATATTATTATGAGAATGTATGTAAAGACCTTATTGGTTCTTGTCGCTGTATTTCTATATAGTCCTATTGTAAATGCACAGAGTAGCGAAACCTATGGTTGGGAGCAAGCTCCTCGTTATAGAGGGTTCATCTCAGAGGGTAATGTATTTGGGACAGGTGATGTGAAAGAGAATCGTACCTTCTTTTCCACTTCCCCATGGCGTACAGATTGATCCGGAGTTTTTTATCGGTGGAGGTGTAGCCGTAAACTACTGGTTGGACAGTGAATACTGGAGTGTTCCTCTGTTTGTAGACACTCGTGTGGAGTTTCATAAGGCATTGCGTAAGAATTTCTCTCCATATATAAGTACAAAAGTCGGTTATAGTGTGGGAGACATTGAAGGCTTATACTTTGCGCCACAAGTAGGATGTCACTTCTATTTTGGTCATAGTAAGTTTGGACTCAGTACAGCGATTGGTTATACACTTCAGGAATTTAAGAAAGATACGCATTTCGGGGCTATAAACGGTAATGCAAGTGGTATAGAATTAACCGTAGGCTTAGATATCTAAAGAAATTATTATTTGATTATTAATTTATATTTTATCGATTATGAAACGAATTGTATTGTTATTATCTTTTATCGTGTGCTGCACGATGAGTATGTTTGCTAAGGCAGATGTAACATTAAAGAGTGGTTCACTTTCTCCATTAAAGGGCTCAAAAGCAAAAGTTTATGTTGTTTGGGACTATAGTCATGCAACATTAGAAGGTAAGGATGTAAAAGACTTCTTAAAAGAGAAAGGCAAAGAGTGGGAGCGTGATTATAAGACAGAACTTGAACATGCAGAAGCAAACTTTATGGAGCGCTTCAATGATAAGACGAAGAGTGTGACAATCACGGATAAGAAGAGTGAAGCTGACTACACCATAGTTGTTGAGGTGAAAGACTTCCATTATGGTAGTACTAGTGCTTCTGTCCTCATAGGCTTTGGTGCTGGTGATGCTCACATGAGTGGTTTGATGAACTTCTTATGAGAAGAACGTGAAGCAACCATTTGCTGTTATTGATATTGATGGAGTTGCTGGTGCGGGCTTCGGTAATGAGAAGCGCCGTATTGAAACCTATCGCGAATTGGCAGAGCAAGTTGTTAAGCTAATAAAGAAGGCAAATTAAATATAACTCTTTGTGTGATATAAGATATGAGAAAGATCATCATATTGATGTTTCTGTCAATTCTGAACCTATCTTGTATTGCAAAGGTGAAGTTAGAGAGTGGCAGTCTTTGTTGCCTGAAAGGTGAGAAGACTGTTGCTGCCAGCTTAGACTTGACAAGGATTAAATACAATAAAGATTTCCCTTTTAAGGATTTCTTATCGCTCGGAAGAAGAGTAACTGATTGGAAAGAACGTTCTCTTGACTATTTTGTGAAAGATTTCAATGATGAATGTTATAAGCGTAATCTTAGTGTAACAACTCATTCCAGAGACGCTAAATTTATCCTTGTTCTGACCCCATTGGTTGTTTATAAAGACGGAAGTAATTAGTGGTAATGCTTATTTACGTGAGGTAGGTTCCACAAGGCTCGAGACAACGATGGCGTTTAAGTCTGACGATGGCGATAATGATGACCCAATAACATTTAAGAATCCGATGGATGAATTAGGTGAGTCTTTCGCTAAGTTATTTATAAGAGAAATTAAAAAGGCAAATAAATAAGGATGAATCTATTCCAATCAGAAAGTGATAGATACACTCAGGAACAGCTCTCTGCACGTGAGGCACAACGTCTTGCAGAGTATATAGCATGGGGACCAGTCATCTTTCAGGTGTCTCGCCTGATGGTGAAATGGGGTATCCTGGATGCGCTGCGTGATAGTTTAGAGGGTTTGACATTGGATGAATTGGTGAGACAAACGCAACTTTCAAAGTATGCTTTGAAGGTTTTGCTCGAGGCTTCACTGAGTGCGGGGACTGTTTTGGTGAATACAGATACAGACCGCTACACCATATCTAAGACAGGTTGGTTTCTACTCAATGACCCTGCTACACGTGTGAATATAGACTTCAATCATGATGTCAATTATCGGGGCATGTTCTTTCTCGATGAAGCATTAAAGGAAGGGAAACCAGCAGGACTCAAAACCCTTGGTGACTGGCCAACAATCTATGAAGGATTGTCAAAACTTGATAAACAAGTGCAGGACAGTTGGTTTGGCTTTGACCATTTCTATAGTGACCATTCCTTTGATAAGGCGTTGGAGGTTGTGTTCAGTAAACATCCTAAGCATTTAATGGATGTTGGCGAAATACTGGACGTTTTGCTTTGCGCTGCGTTGAGTTTGATTCTGAAGTCAATGTTACCATCGTTGATCTACCAGGTCAGATTGGAATGATGAAGAAGAATATTGAGGGGAGAGATGGTGCAGGACGCATCAATGGCTATTCCACAAATATCCTTGACGAAAACAATGGTCTACCACAAGGGAATTGGGATGCCATCTGGATGAGCCAGTTCCTTGATTGCTTCTCGGAAGAAGAAATCTATAGTATCCTTGTTCGGGCTGCCAAAGTGATGAAGAGGGATTCCACCTTATATATAATGGAGACCTTCTGGGACCGACAAAAGTATGAACCAGCATCACTATGCCTGACCATGACAAGTGTCTATTTCACTGTTATGGCAAATGGAAATAGCAAGATGTATCATTCTGATGATATGATCAAGCAGATTGAAAGAGCTGGATTGAAGGTTGTTGAGACCCATGATGGTATTGGACAAGGACACACAATATTGGAAGTAAAGTTGAAATAAATCGTATAAATTATAAAGTATAATGGAAAGAAAAGAAATTGAAGAGAAAGTAAGAAACTTCCTCATAGAGGATCTTGAGATTGATGAAGAAAACATTGCACCAGAGGCAAAGCTGAAGGACGACCTCGGCATTGATAGTCTGGATTTTGTTGATATAGTCGTTATTGTTGAGAAGAACTTCGGTTTTAAGATTAAACCAGAAGAGATGCAGGGAGTTGTTACCTTATCACAATTCTACGACTATATAGAGAGTAAGGTTGGCTAACACAACATTTGGTAGTGGCTGGATGCATCGATTATTGATACAATCGTTGCGTTGGTTGGATGTGAGGATGGTTTATTTAGTCACATCCCTCTTCGTTATACCAGTCTGTCTGCTACTGAATACCAACTATAGCAGGACCTCAGCCTATCATTTCTATCGTTATCGTTTACGCTATGGGCGTTTGCGTGCGGTATGGAGTGTTTATGTCAATCACTGTTTGTTCAGTCAAGTAGTGGTAGATCGCTTTGCAGTCTTTGCTGGTAAACATTTCCATTTGGATATCGAAGGGTATGATAACTTTCGCCTGTTAGAGTCAGAACCGAAAGGATTCATGATTTTCAGTTCCCATATTGGCTGTTATGAGGTGGCAGGTTACTCCCTTGTCTCAAGACAAAACGCTTCAATGCGTTAGTCTTTGGGGGCGAAAAGGCCACTGTGATGGCTGGGAGACAGGAAGTTCTGGGTCATCATAATATCCGTATGATACCTGTTAGGGAGGACATGAGCCACCTTTTCCTTGTGAATGAAGCATTGGATAACAATGAGATCATGAGCATGCCCGCCGACAGAATTATTGGTTCAGCCAAGTTTGTAACGTCTGTGTTTATGGATGCTGAGGCTCGTTTCCCTGCTGGTCCACTCTCTGTAGCTACAATGAAGGGACTGGATGTCCTCGCAGTCAATGTCATGAAGACATCTGCTAAGCATTATAAGGTATATGTAGCACGTCTTTCTTACGACAAGCAAGCACCTCGTCGACAGCAGATGCAGCAATTAGCTGATAGTTATGTGAAGGAACTTGAACGCAGAGTGCGGCAGTATCCTTTGCAATGGTTTAATTTCTATGACTTCTGGTCACGTTAAGTTGATGATAAAGAAGATGGTAATTTTTGATGTAGAGAATCCTTCTGAAGAGGAACTTCGGGCGATAGATGTACATGTGTTACTGCCACAACAGGAGCCTTTCGTAATGATTGGAACACTGGTACATTTTGATAAGACACTTACTGTAACGGAAACAGAGGTGAAGAAAAGCAATATCTTTGTAGATGATGATTGTTTTTCAGCTTCGGGTTTGATGGAGAATATCGCCCAAACCTGTGCAGCCCGCATAGGATATGTCAATAAGTACATCCTAAAGAAGGGTATTCAATTGGGCTTTATCGGTGCTGTTCGTAACTTTGAAGTCTTTGATTTACCCCATGTTGGAGACGTCATAATGACTCGTGTAGAAGTAAAGGAAGAAGTTTTTGGTATGACATTGGCTGAAGCAAGCGTAACATGCGGCGACAAAGTGCTCGTCACATCAGAGATAAAGATAGCCGTTAGGGGAGCAAGAAGGCGCTTGAGAAAGGAAGGAATTTTGCAATAAATGAAAGAATTAAAAGCATCAAAAACGTTTGCAGTTCGCTTCAGTGAGGTTGATTCCATGAATGTTGTATGGCATGGTTCTTATCCTCTTTACTTTGAAGATGCACGTGAAGCATTTGGGAAGCAGTATGGATTGGAATACATGGGATTCTTTGATCATGGCTATTTTGCACCATTAGTCGACCTCTCCTTCCACTATAAGAAGCCAATTAGATATGGGATGACACCTCGCATAGACATTATCTATCGTCCAACAGAGGCTGCAAAGATAGTCTTTGATTATGAGATTCATGATGCGGAAGATGACAGTCTGATAGCAACAGGACAGTCCGTACAGGTGTTTATGGACCTCAACTATCAGTTAGTGTGGGACAATCCCCCTTTTTATCAGCAGTGGAAAGAACGCTGGGGACAGGTGGATAAGAATTAATAGTGTACAGGAAAGGATAAGAAGAAATCATGGTTTACGTTTTAGCTGATAATATTATCTCTCCTCTGGGCGACACATCAGAGAATAATTACCAGACTGTAAAGGCTGGTAAGTCGGCTATTCGTGCCTATGCTCCAATGACGGATGGTATCCCAGACGGTTTCATCGCATCCTTGATGTCAGCCGACTTTGAAGACTTAGTCTTTCGTTCTGCAGGCAAGGCCATTGATGATTCGGGTATTAACGTAGCCGATGGTCGTTCTGTTTTCATTCTAAGTTCTACTAAAGGTGCGATAGAAAGATTAGGGGAAGAGACCGACGAAAGACTATATCTGGGTGAGACTGCCCAACGAATAGCCACTCGGTTAGGTTTTACAACCCATCCAGTAGTGGTATGTAATGCTTGTATATCAGGTTGTGCAGCAATAATCTTGGCTTCTCGACTGTTACAGTTAGGAGTGTATGAGCATGCTGTAGTCTGTGGAGCTGATTGTCCTCAACGCTTTATTATCTCTGGTTTCCAGTCACTTAATGCCATGTCGGCAGAGCCTTGTAAACCTTTCGATATAGAGCGTCAGGGGCTTAATTTAGGCGAGGCCGCAGCAACAATGGTACTGAGCAGTCGTCTTCCCTCTGGTACTTCTGCTATTGGTAGGTCTGACAATCGGGTTTGGACGATAGGACATGGATATGTAAAAAACGATGCTTTCCATATCAGTGCACCGTCGAAGACGGCAGAAGGACTGCTTGAAGCCTTGCAACAGACGATGGAAAATGTTGAGAAAGAGGATTTAGCTTTTATCAATACACACGGAACCGCTACGCTATTCAATGACCAAATGGAGTCTATAGCTATTCAGAGAGCAGGACTTTCTGATGTTCCTGCCAATGCTTTAAAGGGTTATATCGGTCATTCTTTAGGTGCAGCAGGAGTCTTTGAAACCATTCTCTGTATGAAATCTGTCGATGACCACACCATCTTAGGGACTCGTGGATATGAAGAAATAGGCGTCTCTGGTAAAGTTATGCTGTCTGCAGAGCACAGTCCAACCCATAAGACAGGGTTTATCAAGATGCTTTCAGGCTTTGGCGGATGTAATGCTACTCTCTATGCGAAGTCTGTTGAAACCTCTTCTGTATCTTTAAAAGAAAGGAGAGAGCGTGTCCCCTCAGTATTCAGAAAGACGCATCATGTGCGCATCAGTCCTGAAGGAGCATGGCTTGATGGTAGATTTCTCCCTGTTGAAGGTGAACCTAACGAGAAGAGTTTGCTCACAACAATCTATAAAAAGATGATAGGAGACTATCCAAAGTATTATAAGATGGATGGCCTCTGTCGTTTGGGTTTCATTGCTTCAGAACTCTTGTTGCAGACAGAAAAGGCAGAAGGAATATCCATAAAAGAGTATCAAAGGAGTCGAGGAGTGGTACTTTTCAATCGCTCTTCATCTATCTCCTCTGATAAAAAATACTTAGCTTCAATTGTAGACAAGGACAATTATTTCCCAAGTCCGTCCGTCTTTGTGTATACCTTACCGAATATTGTTACTGGTGAGATTGCCATTCGCAATGACTATCATGGTGAGACATCTTTCTATATTTTGTCTGAAAAGAATGAAGAGCAGATGCAGGCATTAATACAAACGGCTTTCTTAGACCGTCAAACAACAAGTTTATTGACTGGATGGATTGATTATGAAGACTGTGAACATTATGAAGCCGACATGTATATAGCTTCTATTGATAAGGTGTAATAATTAACAATAAAACAGAAAAATCATATTATATATAAAATAGACATAACAATGAACGAGTTAGTAAAAGAACTAAAGGATGAGATTATAGAGGCTTTGAACCTCGAAGAAATGACAGCTGACGACATTGATGAGAATGAGTCTCTCTTTGGTGAAGGTTTGGGATTAGACTCAATCGATGCTTTGGAGTTGATTGTTCTTTTGGAAAAGAAGTATGGTATCAAGTTGGCAGACCCTGCTGAAGGTAAGAAAATCTTCACCAGTGTGGCTTCTATTGCCGACTATGTCAGCAAGAACCGAAAGAAATAAAGTCACTTTGTGGGTAATAATATCGAACGGATAAACCAATAAAATGAATATTGCAGTTACTGGCGAAGGCATAATCTCTGCTATTGGCTTTAATAAACAAGAGGTGTTACGGTCATTGATCGCAGAGGAGAGTGGCATTGGGATGCTAAAGCATCTTCAATCAGTTCATCATGAGTTGCCCTGTAGGAGAGGTTGATTTGGCGAATGAACAGATGAAAGAGATGCTTGGAATCCCTGTATCTCAGATGATGAGTCGTACAGCCTTGATGGGTACTATTGCTGTTCGTCAGGCATTAAGGGATGCTGGAATCAGTGTCGATGACATCCTTGCACGTAAGAAAAAGGGTGAAAGTCTGCGCATAGCACTTGTCTCTGGTACAACCGTTGGTGGCATGGATATCACCGAACTCTGCTTCGATCATATTGAAGAAGATGACAATGTATCCTTCCTTCAGCATCATGACTGTGGCAGTTGCACGAACACTATGGCTGATTATTTTGGTATCTTCACGGAAGTAACGACTTTGTCTACTGCGTGTTCTTCGGCAGCTAATGCTATTATGTTTGGTGCACGACTGCTGAAAGATCATCAAGCTGACATCGTAATAGCTGGTGGTACTGAGTCTTTATCTCGCTTTCACCTCAATGGTTTCAATTCATTGATGATTCTTGATCATGAGCGTTGTCGTCCGTTTGATGCTACAAGGGCTGGTCTGAACTTAGGTGAAGGTGCGGCCTTCGTTGTGTTAGAGTCAGAGGAGTCTGCCAATAAACGTGGTGTAAATGTCCATGCTTATCTTACGGGATATGGTAATGCCTGTGACGCATATCATCAAACAGCATCATCTGAAGATGGCGAAGGCGCTTATCTTGCTATGAAAGAGGCCTTAGACATGGCACATCTCACTCCGAAAGATGTTCAATATGTTAATGCTCACGGAACAGGAACACCTAATAATGACCAAAGTGAGAGTGTTTCTTTGCGACGAATCTTCGGTGATGAGCTCCCATTGATATCCAGTACAAAGTCTTTTACTGGTCATACTACGAGTGCGTCAGGAAGTATTGAGGCTGTTATCTGTATCTTAGCGATGCAGAACCATTTTGTTCCAGCCAACTTAGGTTGGGCGCATCAGATGGAGAAGGGTATTACTCCGACCTTAGGCAAACAGAGTGTTGAGTTGGAAAACGTACTCTGTAATTCCTTTGGCTTTGGTGGTAACGACTCTGCTTTATTGTTTTCTGCCCATCCAACAATCACAGAAAAGTCAGTTGAGACAAGGAAGAATGTTAAGGTCTTGTCGCGTGTTGAACTTACTTCGGAGGAACAGTTGGAAGACATCCGTAAGTATGTCAAGCCTTTAGAGGCACGTCGCATGGGCAAAATTATGAAGAGTTCGTTGCTTTCTTCTTTGGAAGCATTGTCCCAAGCAGGCGTTGAAAAACCTGATGCCATCATCACAGGAACGATGTATGGTTGTTTGGAATATAGCGAACGACTGTTGGAACAAATGAAGGAGGAGGGTGAAACGATGTTGAAACCCACTTACTTCATGCAGAGTACACACAACACCATAGGAAGTAATATCGCCATTAAAACCCACTGTCATGGCTACAACGTTACTTATACACAGGGTACGGAATCTCTGTCGTGGGCATTGCGTGATGCAGAGATGCTACTAAGAGAGGGGAAAGCAAAGACAGTTCTTGTGGGATATCACGATGAGAGTACTCCACTTTTTAATTCATTATTGAAGCGGGATGGGGCAGAAGAGCAGCCTTCAATCCATGCTGTCGCAATGGTATTATCATGTGGCGAGTAGTTATCTTGTCCGTTATTCAGAGTTCTCTGTTGGCAGGAGGACAGGTGTTTTTGAAGTTTGCACTTCAGAAAATACTCCCTTTTGGTTGGACTCGTACGTTCTGGTGTAGTCTTTTGCTGAATTGGCAGTTTGCTTGTAGTGGACTGTTATTTGGTTCAAGTTCCATACTCTGGATGTATATCGTTAAGCACTACCCTCTGAGTGTGGCTTATCCGATGATTAGTTTGAGTTATGTGTTTGGACTTCTTGCAGCAATACTCTTTTTCCATGAGTCCGTTTCTGTGATGAAATGGGTAGGAGTGAGCCTGATAATATTAGGTTGTTGCCTGATTGCTAAGTAGAAAAATAAGATGTAAAATGAAAAAGTTATTGTCAATTTTGGTGGTGTTTTGTGTCGCCACAACGACTGTTTCAGCACAAGCTGTCAGTGAAGCAAAGATAAGACAGCAGATAGAAGCTGCTGCAGCAAATATGAAAACCATGCAATGTGATTTTGTACAGACGAAGTTTATTAGCATGTTGAATGATAAGATGGTGTCACGTGGTAAGATGTATTACCAGCAAAGTGATAAGCTTCGTTGGGAGTACACCTCTCCTTATGCATATACTTTCGTATTGAATGGCTCACGTGTTCTTATCAGTAAGGGCAATCGCAATGATATTATCAACGTCAATCAGAGTAAGTTCTTTAAAGAGATTGCACGCATAATGATGAATAGTGTTGTTGGAAAAGCCCTTAATGACAAACGTGATTTCAAGGTTAGCCTCTCTTCATCAGCAACCGAGTATGTCGCTACTCTCTATCCACAGCAGAAGCAGATGCAGCAGATGTTTCAGAAGATTATTCTTCATTTCAACCGTCAGCGTGCAATGGTTGCGAAGGTTGAGCTTATAGAAAAACGTGGCGATTGTACTGTTATTGAGATGATGAATGTTAAAGTAAATAGTCCTATTAATGCGAAAGTATTTACTGTTAATTAGTATTCTTCTGCTTCCTCTCATGTCTCTGACGGTACAAGCACAGGATAGTCTTATTGCTCAACAGACTCCTTTGTCGGATAGTATAGGCTGTAAAACAAAGTATGCTACTACGATTGAATTGTCAAAAGGCTATCTCAGCGGTATTACTATCATGGTACGTGAAGCGGATGTTTATCATGGTGTCTTGTTCAATGAGTTTGGTATCACGGCATTAGAGTTCACTTATCAGCCTCAGATCAAGAAAGTAGAGTTGATAGAAGTCATTGCAATGCTTGATAAATGGTATATTCGTCGTGTACTAAAAAATGACTTACAGTATGTCATGGAGAACCTTATGAAGGGTAATCCTACCTATAAAAATGAGAAATATCACATCAGTTACAAGTTTTCAGTAATGAGTAATGATGAGAATGTCAGTATAAAAGAGGGAGAGAACGATGCAACTGAAGAATAATTTATATAAGATAATTCGTAAAGAAGAGGTTAATCATATTGTGAATTACACCATTGAGTTAAGCCCTTCTTGTGTTATCTATGCAGCCCATTTCCCAGGTGAACCTATAACTCCAGGTGTTTGTATTGTCCAAATGGGCAAGGAACTTGTCGAAGAACTACTCTCCGAGCAATGTTCCACACCCTGTAAGCTGATAATTTCAAAGGTGAAGAACGTGAAGTTTCTTTCTGTAATCTCACCCGATGAAACGTTACATCTCACGTATCAAGTGAAGAAATTGGTAACGTCAGAGGATGGAACAAGTGTTGAAGTACAGTTGATAGTACTCGCAGAAGAGAAGCTAATGGCAAAGATTTCCTTAGTATTGAGGACTGTATGATGAATGAGGAACTGAAGAAACAATTACGAAATAGAGGTATCTGTGTTGTCATTCCCACCTATAACAATGACACAACGATAAAGACAGTAGTGGAAAAGAGTCTGCTCTACTGTGACGATGTCATTGTCGTTACAGATGGGTGTACAGATCGTACTACCGACATTTTTGATACTATTGATGGTATAACGATAGTGTCCTATCAGCAGAATCGAGGGAAAGGATATGCCTTGAAGATGGGTTTCAGAAAGGCATTAGAGATGGGTTTCTCCTATGCTATCACTCTTGATGGGGATGGACAACACTATCCAGAGGACATCCCACTCTTCTTGAAAGCCAATCAAGAGCACCCTCAATCCTTGATTATTGGTAGCCGACAGTTGGAGGGTGTCGACCGTTCCAAGGGTAGTTCCTTTGCTAATAAGTTCTCTAATTTCTGGTTTTATGTACAGACAGGAAGGGCTTTACCTGACACCCAGACAGGTTATAGACTCTATCCTCTGCGCCGTTTGTATGGACTGTCATTGCTCACTTCACGCTATGAAGCAGAGTTGGAACTGCTTGTCTTGCCTCTTGGCATGGTGTCAAGCTTGTCCCAATACCCGTACAGGTTTATTATCCACCACGCAATGAGCGTGTAAGTCACTTCCGTCCGGGAAAGGATTTTGCACGTATTAGTGTTCTGAACACTGTCCTTTGTTTCTTGGCAGTGGTCTATGGACTTCCCTTACGATTATGGCGAACACTGATGACCTTTCTTCGTACAGCTTACTCCTTACTCTTTTTCCTTTTTTTTACGCTGGTTGTCTTCACTCCTTTTGTATGGATTTATACGAAAGTTGGTAAGATGACCGAACGTCGTCGTTATCGTTTGCATCAGCTTATCTATCATGCTTCACGCTTTGTGATGATTCATCATGGCATTCCTGGTACGAAATATGAATATAAGGTGGCTGAAGGTATCGATTTCAACAAGCCCCGTATCATCATCTGTAACCATCAGTCGCATCTTGATTTGATGTGTCAGCTGGTTTTCACACCGAAGATAGTCTTCCTCACCAATGCTTGGGTATGGGACAATCCCTTCTATGGTTCACTCATTCGGAATGCAGAATACCTACCCGTTAGGGAGGGGTTGGATGAGATAATGCCCCATTTACGTTCATTGATAGAGCGTGGCTACAGTATAGCAATCTATCCTGAAGGGACAAGATCTAAGGATTGTCGTATCGGAAGATTTCATCAAGGAGCGTTCTATATTGCGCGTGAGTTTGGCTTAGAGATCCTTCCGATGATTCTTTACGGACCTGGTAAGATCCTTCCAAAGACTGGTTGGCACCTCCATAAGGGTAAATTCTTTGTAGAAGTGGACAAACCACTGACGCAAGAGGAACTCACTGCCATGGGTGACCTAAAGCAACAGACATCCGCAATGCGCAAGCGTTACAAAGAAAAGTATGAAGAAATAGCTAACAGAATGGAACAATGACACAGCAGAAGAAGGTTATCATCATCGGAAGTGGTTTGGGCGGACTGTCCTGTGGGGCTATCCTTGCAAAGAATGGTTATGCCGTTACTGTACTTGAACAGGGCGTTCAGGTGGGTGGTTGTCTGCAATGTTTCTCTCGCCGTGGTGCAAAGTTCGAGACAGGAATGCACTTCATAGGTAGTGCAGCACATGGTCAGACACTTGATAAACTCATGCGTTACTTGGAGATAGACAAGACTGTTACGCTCTCACAGCTTGATTCCCAAGGTTATGATGTCGTGGCATTGGGTGGGAAAAAGTATGCTTTTGCCAATGGCAGAGAGGCGTTTTCTCAAGCAGATGACTGAGTATTTCCTTCCCAGCATGACAATCTCGTTCGTTATTACGACCTTATTGAGGAGATTGCCAATGCCTCTTCACTTCATTCTCTTAAGTATGCAGACTCTGATTCGCCATTGAATATGAAGTATCAGCTGCGTTCTATTAATTCCGTCATAGATGAACTAATCACCGATCCTGTGTTGGCTAAGGTCCTTGTGGGCAATCTTCCGCTCTATGCAGCAGAGAAAGATAAGACGCCTTTTGCCACACATGCCTTCATTATGGACTTCTATAACCAGAGTGCTTTCCGTGTTAAGGGGGTAGTGACAGCATTGCAACAGCCTTTAATGGGTACCATCAACCGTTATGGAGGTGAGGTTTTGACCCGTAAGAAGGTGACCCGTATCATCTGCGATGACACACATGCTGTTGGAGTAGAGGTGAATGGAAAAAGACACTTTTGCCCTGTGACATCATCATTTCTGATGCCCATCCGATGCGTACGTTGGAATTGTTAGACACGAAACTAATTCGTCCTGCCTTCCGCAAACGTATTAATCATATCCCACAAAACCGTGGGTGGATTCTCTGTTTATCTACATTTCAAGGAGAAGACAGTCCCTTATCTCAACTATAATTACTATGGTTATCAAGGCGATACACCGTGGGATTGTGAACGGTATTCGCCTGAAAGCTGGCCAAAAAGGCTTCCTCTACATGCACTTCTGTCCAGAAGACGATACACAATATGCCTCTACGGGCGTCATCCTTTCTTATATGCAGATGGCTGATGTGGAGCAATGGAAGGGTACAAAGGTCGGGAGGAGAGGACAAGAGTATGAGGATTTCAAACGCGAAAAGGCTGAACGACTCCTTGATGTATTGGAAGAACATTTCCCAAACATACGTTCCAAGATACAGAATTACTACACTTCCACACCGCTGACCCTATATTGATTACACTGGGACGGAGGGTGGATCAATGTATGGCAATGCTAAGGATATCAGCTTGGGTAGTGCTTGTCGTGTTCCGCAACGTACGAAGGTCCCAAATCTTTACCTCACTGGTCAGAACATAAATTCCCATGGAATGTTAGGCGTTTTGGTGGGAACGATTGTCACTTGCAGTGAGTTGTTGACGGCAAAAGACCATTTATGAACAGATAAAGGAGGCTAACGAATGAAGACAACTTTGATTATAGGTGGAGGGCTGGGTGGACTCTTTGCGGGTGCTATCCTCTCTCGTGAGGGCTTTAAGGTCACTGTTTTTGGAGAAGAACGACACTGCTGGCGGTGGACTTCAGAATTTCCAACGCTTTGGGATGAAGTTCGATACGGGTATGCATGTCATCGGTGGGATGCACCCTGGGGGTAATATCTATCGTATTTGTGAGTATCTCGGCATTGCAGACAAGGTGCAGTTGCGTGACGTTGACGATGATTGTATGGACAGTCTCTACTTTGCTGAGGACCAGACAACCTACCATATAAAGAAAGGTAAGGAGGGATTTGTTAGCTCTCTGGCTGAACATTTCCCTGAAGAACGGACAAATCTTGAAGCATACGTGGATGCTGTATGTCGCCTGACGGATGAAGCCGACCTCTTTTACCTGCGTCCTTCCAATGATGTCTTCCCTGTTCATTCGGAGGAATTCAACCTTGCTGCTGATGCTTTCATAGCGAAATACATCCAAAACCCTAAGCTTCGCAATGTCGTTGCATACATGAATCCACTCTATGGAGGCATGGCTGATGCAACACCTGCTTATGTCCATGCTATTGTGAGTGTGCTTTACATGCAGGGGGCGAGCCGCTTTGTGGGGGGAAGCGACCGCTTTGCACAGCTGTTAGTGTCTGTTATTGAGTCGGCAGGAGGTGAGGTCAGATGCAACGAGGGTGCAGAATGGGTGGAAGTGAACGATCGTCACGTTGATTATGTACGGTCTACGAAGGGGTACGAGTATCGTGCTGATCATTATATTTCAGCCATCCACCCCTGTACTTTACTTTCTTTGCTGTCTGAAAAGGCGTTTCCCAAAGCTTATCGGGACAGGCTTAACGATATCCCGAATGCCTATTCAGCCTTCTCGGTATATGTGAAGTTCAAACCAGAAACGTTCCCTTACATTAATCATTCGGAGTATTACATGAGCCGATATGATAAGGTGTGGCACTTTGGTGAGCACCATGACACATGGCCGTTGGGCTTTCTTTTCATGACACCTCCTGAAGATAACCAAGGGAAATATGCTGATAAGGCGATTATTACGGCACCAATGATATTTGATGAGGTGGAGAAATGGACGCAGACCACCGTTGGCAGAAGAGGAAAAGACTACGAGTTGTGGAAGAAAGAGCAGGCACAGAAACTCTTCGAACGCATAGACGAGATTCATCCAGGCTTCAATGCCTGTGTGGATAAGGTCAATACGGCATCCCCACTTACCATTCGTGACTATTATGGAGCCAAGGAGGGGACGATGTGTGGCTTCAGTAAGGACTATAAGAACACCATTTTCTCACAGTTGCCAGTGGTGACAAAGGTTGATAATCTGCTGCTAACAGGACAGTATAACAACCTTCCTGGTTTCTGTGGAGTGCCTCTTACGGCAATAAATACCGTTGAGGCGATATTGGGGAGGAATTATGTGATAGGAAGACTTAACTCTATTCACGACCAGCCTTAGCTCAACTCCAACCAGATTTACCTACAACCTCTCTCCTAAAAGGTTGGGACGTGGACACTTGGAATACGCCAAGTAGTTCGAGGATACTATGCTACACCATTTATAAGTGGGAGGAGATAAGAACGGATATAACGGCTAAGTGGGTTGGATGAGGTATATCAAGTCGGTTGGATATTAGTGTTGATTAAGTTGGAGAAGATTAGCCAATAACTTGTCAACTCATCTACTTGTCAACACGTCAATTTCGCAAAACAAAGTAAGAAATGAAGAAATATTATACGCTTATCCTGGTGGTCTTTCTCTTCTCTCTCTGCACTTTTGCACAGAAGGAAAAGCCACAACGGATTAATATATGGCAAGGAACGGCGGTTGGAAAGACTGTTATGATGACGCCATACTTGGCAAAAGGCAAGGGGAATGTTGCCGTTATTGTTTGTCCAGGCGGTAGTTATCTGTGGCATGACATGGGAGCTGAGGGTAAGGATGTGGGCGAATGGCTGCAACGCAATGGTATCTCGGCTTTCGTTTTGCACTATCGGACGGCAGGTGTAGGGGCTTTCATGACTCCTTATCGGTATGTTTTCCGTGGCAATCGGTATCCTGATGCACTCAATGACTTGCAACGTGCGATGCAATATGTCAAGGCACATGCCGAGGAAATGGGCATTGATGCCTCGCATGTGGCAGCTATGGGCTTCTCGGCTGGTGGCCATCTGGTGATGTCGGCAGCTGAGTTATTACCCCGAGAGCAGCGCCCATGGTTCGTCGTTCCCGTCTATCCCGTCGTCACAATGGTTGAACCTTGTGTCCATAAGCGTTCCCGTCGTGCCCTGTTGGGCGACAGTCGGTTGCGCAATAAGCAGTTGCGTGATTCACTATCCTTGGAGCGTCATGTGTCGAAAGACTGTCCGCCGGTGTTCTTAGTTAACTGTAAAGACGACCCTATCGTACACTATCACAATTCAGAACTGCTCGATTCGGCACTCACCCGGCAGCATGTGCCCCATCGTTACATACAGTATAAGACAGGAGGACACGGCTTTGGAGCTTCCAACCATAAGGGAACGGCAGAGTGCCGACAGTGGAAAGAGGAGTTCATGACGTGGTTTCGCAGACTCGAGAAGCGTCGTTGACAGTGTCATCTGCCGTAATACGAGAAATTACAAAACCTTTGTAATAAGATTATGGACGGTTTGTAGAAATATTACAAGCGGCTTGTAATTTTCCGAAAAGACCGAGAACGCATTGCAAAAGACGTGATAAGGACAGCTGCAAGGGCACAGAACAGTTTGTATCAGAGTCTGAAACACATAAGATAGACAACCTTTTTAAGAACAATCAAAGATATATACAGCAATGGAGAAGACACAGTTTGATGACATCCGACCGTACAATGCAGAGGAGATTCCGGCTGCTATGGTGCGCATAGCCAATAGTTCTTCCTTCCCACTCCTTGCCTCTTACGTCTATCCGGACGAACCTTTGGAGGTGGTTCGCAAGCGTATTGCAGACTACAAGACCGTGCGTGACTTCCAAACGGAGACGATGCGCATTGTCAATGAGCGGGTTATAGAACACAGTATTAAGGACTTCACCTGTTCAGGGATAGACAAACTGAGCAGGGAGAGGCACTATCTCTTCGTGTCTAACCATCGTGACATCATGTTAGACTCCAGTTTGCTGCAGTATTACTTCGTTACGCAGGACTTTGAAACAACCGAAATAACCTTCGGAGCCAACCTGATGATTAATCAATTGGTGATAGATATCGGCAAATGTAACAAGATGTTCAAGGTAGAACGACCTGGAAACAACATCAAAGACTTCTATCGTAGCTCCCGACATCTGTCTGATTACATTCGTTATGTAATCACAGAGAAAGGCGAATCGGCATGGATTGCCCAGCGAAACGGTAGGACGAAGGATGGTAACGACGTCACTGACCAGGGTGTTGTCAAGATGTTCTGCATGTCATGTGCCGAAGATAAGATCAAAGCCATTGATGATTTGCACATCGTTCCCATCGCTGTGTCTTACGAGTGGGAGCCTTGTGACGTGCTTAAGACGCTTGAACTCTATGAATCACAGTTCTCCAAATACACCAAAAAGCCTGGAGAAGACCTCAATAGTATCCTCACGGGCATTGTACAAGAGAAGGGACGCGTACATTTTGAACTATGTGAACCCCTCTCTTATGCCGAACTTTCAAAGTTTGATGGACTGACAAATAACGATTATCACAAGCAGGTGGCACGCCTGATAGACCGTCGTATCCATGCCGCTTATAGGCTTTATCCAAACAACTACATAGCCTATGACCTACGATATGGTACGACAAAGTACAAACACTGCTACACCGTGGCAGAGAAAGAAGCGTTCCTAAAACGCCTGCAGACGCTGGAACAGTATGACACCTGCGACATTGACAAGCTCAAAGACATATTCCTGGGAATTTATTCGAACCCGGTAAACAATAAATAAGTATGACAGAAACAATACTGAAGCTATATGATTATCTGCGACAACACCGCCTTGTGGGTTTGGTTTCGTTCGTTGTTGTTACGCTGTTGCTGACTGTTTCAGTGCTACGGTTGGGCTATAAGGAGGATATTGCCGACTTTCTACCCGTGGATAGCAACCATCATAATGCACTGAAGGTGTATCAGGACATATCAGGTGCAAATAAAATCTTTGCCGTTTTCCAGTATCGAGATACAACAAAGAGGGATGCTGATGCCATGGTAACGGCTGTTGATGCCTTTGTAGATGAGGTTCAACGGGCTGATACGGCGCATATCGTGCAGAACATGACGTCACAAGTGGACTTGGAGAAGTTGACTTCCGTGACGAACTTCGTCTATCAGAACATCCCATACTTCCTTACTGAGCATGATTATGCCCGTATGGACAGTACTCTTCGTAGTCTCGGATACGTTGAAAAGCAGCTTCAGCAAGACAAGCAGATGCTGATGTTCCCTGCTGGTGATATCCTTTCGGACAACATACAACGTGACCCACTGAACCTCTTTACGCCTGTTGTGCAGAAACTTCAGCGTTCGGACACGGGCTTGAAGTATGAACTTTATGGCGGACACATCTTCTCTCCGGATATGCAACGTGCCATTGTGATGATTGATTCACCCTATGGTGCGAGCGAAACAGAGAACAATACGCAGCTCATTAACATGCTGCAGGGATGTGGAAAACGGGCACTGGCACACGCAAAGAACCTTGATGTGCACATTATTGGCGGTCCGGTGATAGCCGTTGGGAATGCTTCCCAGATTAAATCGGACAGTATCCTCTCGGTAATCATTGCCGTAACGCTTATAATGGCACTGTTGTTGTTCACGTTACGCAGTGTCCGAAACATTTCACTCATCGTCCTTTCTATTGCTTGGGGATGGCTCTTTGCCATGGGAGGGTTGGCTTTTGTTCCATGACAGTGTGTCTATAATCGTCATCGGAATTAGCTCTGTCATACTTGGTATAGCCGTCAATTATCCACTACACTTCATTGCTCACCTCAGTCATACGCCTGATAAGAAGCGTGCTTTACGTGAGATTGTCATGCCGTTGTTGGTGGGCAACGTCACAACCGTTGGTGCTTTTTCTTGCCCTTGTACCGTTACAGTCGGTGGCATTAAAGGGACTTAGGACTCTTCAGCTCCTTCCTTTTTGGTGGGTACAATCGTCTTTGTTCTGATCTATCTGCCACATATCACAAAGGAAACAAAAGAGGTGAAGCATACATTCCTCGACCGTTTGAGTGATGTCTCATTGGAGAATAAGCCCGTATTCGTGGCTTTTGTCATTGTTTTGACGCTAATTTTTGGCTATTTCAGCTTCCAAACACGGTTCGATGCGAACATATCTAATATCAATTACATGACCGATGAGCAGAAAGAAGACATGGCTTACTTTCAGAAAATGATGACTGTGAACGGTGGATATCAGAAGGTTTACGCCGTAACAAGTGACTCCACAATGGACGGAGCATTGGAGAAGAGCCAGCATTTGCAGCCCTCTTTGGACCGATTGGTACATGAAAAGGCGGTGCATGAATACTCTTCTTGTAGTCAGTTTGTCGTGTCGATGGCTGAACAGAGGCGTCGTTTGGAATTGTGGGAGAACTTTATAGAACGCCACAAGGCCGAACTGACGACGGCACTTCGTAGTGCCATGCAGGCGGAAGGCTTCGCTCCTGACAGCTTCAACGACTACTATTCACTGCTTAGCAAGCGTTATCAGCCACAGCAACCAGCTTATTTCGCTCCGCTGACAACGACCCTTTTCGCTGGAAACATCAGTATTGACAAGGCGGAGGGAAGGTATAACATCGTCAATGTGCTCTCTGTTAAGGACAAAGATATGCAACTGGTGAAGGCGAAACTGGCTGATAAGGACTGTTTTAGCTTTGATATCACGAGCATGAACAGTGCCATTGCCAATCATCTATCTAATGATTTCAACTACATTGGCTTTGCTTGTGGACTAATAGTGCTCCTCTTCTTGTGGCTATCCTTTGGTAATCTGGAATTAGCTTTGCTCTCTTTCGTACCCATGGCAGTGAGCTGGTTGTGGATATTAGGTATCATGTCACTGTGTGGAATGCAGTTTAATATTGTCAATATCATTCTTGCCACGTTCATATTTGGGCAGGGCGACGACTATACTATCTTCATGACTGAAGGCTCAATGTACGAGTATGCGTATCGAAGAAAAATGCTTGCATCGTATAAACACTCGATAATTATCTCGGCATTGATAATGTTTATCGGTATTGGAACGCTCATCATAGCACGTCATCCTGCACTCCATTCGCTGGCAGAGGTGACCATTGCGGGTATGTTCTCCGTTGTTTTGATGGCTTATATCTTCCCTCCACTGATCTTCAACGTCCTTGTTAAGACACGAGGAGCATACAGACGTCGACCGCTAAGGCTAAAGAATCTTGCCGTGATGGGCTGTTGTGCCGTCGTCTTCTTTAGTCAGTTGATAACGGTTACGTGTTGGGATTTATCCTTTTTGGGCTTTTGCCGCAGTCGGAGAAACGTCGACTATGGTTCAGAAGATACCAACAGCGGCTGTTCTTGTTTGACTTACGCCACATCCCAGGCGTCATATTCCGTGTTGAAGGGATAACAAAGGAAACCTTCGGTACGGCATCCATCATCGTTTGTAACCATCAGTCCATGCTCGATTCGGCTGTCTTCATGGCGTTAAGTCCGAAGACTATCCTCGTTTCTAACAGTAAGGTGAGTCGTAATAGGGTCATCCGAAAGATTTATCAGTGGAACGGTTTCATTACGTTAGACGATAAAAGTGCCATCAATGATGAGCTTGTAAGAGATTACATAGCGCATGGTTACAGTTTGGTGGTGTTCCCTGAGGGTAAACGTAACGACCGTTCAACCATCAGTAGGTTCCATAAAGGAGCATTCCTATTCGCAGAACGTTATGGACTTGACATACAACCGTTCATCATTCATGGGCTTAACGTGGTTCTACCACGCAATAGTTACCAGGTTTTCTCGGGTTCTATCACTGTGAAAGGCTATGAACGGGTGCGCCAGGATGGGCATACCACTTACTCAGAGATGACTTCCCGTGTGCATGCCTTCTATAAAAAGGAGTATGAACAACTGGCACATGAGATTGAAACGGCAGCCTATTTCGCCCCACTTGTTGAGGATCGGTATTGCTATAAGGGTGTGGAAATCTATCGTTCGGTGCATAAGAACATCAAGCGGAACAACTGTTTCACACGTTTGATAGACACTTCCGAGAACCTTTCTGCCGTCTTGATAAAGAACAACGACCATGGTGAGTTTGCACTTCTCTATGCTTTGGTGCATCCATCAGTGCTTGTCACGGTGTTGGAAGAGGATGAAAGCAAACGTGCTCTGCTCACTTATTGTGCTAAGGGGATAGCCGATAACCTTCAGGTAATGGACCACGTGGACATGAAAGAGATGGAGGAAGCAGGAATAAAGATTATAAGTTTATGATAAAACGCAGGTGATATGAAACAAATCTTATGTACAGTCATTCTTTCATTGAGTCGAGAAAAGAGTATTTGTTGAAGTAGGCTTTTTGCGGGTTTAGTGTTCAATGATTCATCGGTTAGAAAACTTCTTTGTAAGTAATTTTCTTCACTCGTTTTTTATTAAGGCTTAATTGCATTCGAAAGGACATCCAATTGGCTTTCAAAAGATGCCCTTTTCGAATGTTACTAATGCTCTTTTGAAGTCTTATTAAGCATCTTTTAATTTATGACTTTATAATCAATTGATTGTTTGTTGATTATGAATTCGTTTGTTAGGTGTGTTATGCATGTTCGTTATGGATGATTTTGTTGAAATTATGTAAAGTAATTTCAATCAAGAAATCGCAATCTGCTCGACAATAAAACAAAATATGTTTAGTCTTTAATGGCCGATATGGATTAAACGTAATCGTAATATATATGGTACGTATAATTCCTCTTATGTACAAATTTTGTCTTTTTTCTTGCTCATTTTCCATATTTTTCATAATTTTGTAACGTGTCGAATTGTGGTTGTCACAGAGCAATCTCAGCTTTTCAAGACAAAAAAAACGAACAAAAACGAATGAAAAAAATACTACTCCTACTCATTAGCCTCCTCCTCTCGATAGGTGTGCGTGCCCAGAAAGACCTTGTCTCGATGACTGATGCTATTAAAATCTTCCAAGCAAAGACCCTACAAGTGGGCAAACAAGTACTGGAGAAACAAGGGTATCAGTACAAAGGCATAGCGTCCGACGACTTCGGGAAGGACTATTGCTGGGTGAAGAATATGGACTTGACGAGCGACTTCTTCCCTTCGGAGATGGGACGGGGCAATTCAAGTATGGTACTCATGGCACAAGATGGTAAGACGCTCTGCATCTATGTCTTCAATCGTACCGTCTTTGCGAACCTGCAAGCACAGGTGAAGGCAATGGGCTACGACATGGGCAAGGCAGCGAAAGACGACCAAAACACGACAATTTGTACAAAAGACGGACAGCCTACAATTAGTCTGCTGAGGCTCATGCAACCTCTGCCTTATTGTGTCCAGATAACAGAGTAAGAAGGCGAGAATACGACAATAATCAAAGTGAAACAAAGATGAAGAAAAAGAAACCAACCTATAAATTACCCGTATCCGTCTGTGCTATCATACTGGTAGTGGGTTCTATCGTTCTTGCTATTCTCATGGAAACACGCCAGATGGCACCGCCTCGTAAGTATGAGGTTGACATGTCGGGCGAGGTTATCGGTATTGACAATGGTCCGAAAATTCCTGTCCTTACCAAGGAGGAGGACGCAGTAGTAGAAAAAGAAGAGAAGAAAGTAACTGAGGCTTCTACAAAAGAGGTCAGCGAGTCGGAGGAAACAACTGATCCCGACCTGCCCGTCATCGTACCTAATCTCCCTGAGGGACAGACCGAGCCTGTTGTCAAAGCTCCAACACCCGAGATTAAAAAACCAACGATTGAACCAATAGAAAATTAAGCCAAGCCTACCAAGCCCAATATTCATAATTCACATCCAAATGGCTATTTTGTACTTTGTTTTTTTAGCAAACTGACCCACGCTCTGATTCAGTGTGGAAGTTTCTATACGTTAGTAAAATGGTTGCCATAGACTTCTCACAGGTTTCACCTCTCAATGTACGTCCTTGTCATTGGCAATCCTATTCTTATTCTTACGGCTTTACTTAGATTTTGTCTGCGTTTGAAAATGCTATCCGTGTAATATTAAAAATCGAACCATCCTACATAATACAATGTTAGGATAGTCCGATTATTTTTTATTTTTCCTCTTTTTTCGCCTTTCGATAAAAGTAGATAGCTCCACAAGCTCCCATACATATATTCAAAATGACAGAAAAATTAAGTTTAAAGTCAGATCCCAATAATGACAAAAATAGAAGCCAATACAAAAAGGACGATGCATATATATTTTTCATATTAATCATATTTTTAGCAACAAGCAACTGAACAAGCTGTAAACAATAAAAGATAATACAGCAGAAAAACATAAAATGATTTGTTTTCATAAAAAAACATTTATAATTAATAAATAAGATTTTTCTGCAAAATTAAAAAGAATAACTTTATAAAACAAATAAAAATCATATTGAGAAATTATTACTTTTACCAAACGCACCAGTGTGTTTTTATTACATAAATATTAAAAAAACAGGAGTTATATTTGTTTGTTATGAATAGCTTCAAGAACTTATACACTAACATCATGTAAGACATCGTAGGCATTACGAAAGAACAAAACACCCTCTAATCCTCCGAAACGAGGGATTAGGGGGTGCTTTTCCTATCAACAATATGAAAGAGAGCCTCATCATAAACACATCTTATTACTATTAACCCAAAGCTCAGTCATAGATATAAACAAAAATCTCTAAGTTTGCAATGTGAATTACAAACTTAGAGATTTGGACTAAATAGATAAGCCGACGTTTACTACCAATTAATAGTAGTTATTCTGCCATTCTTAATTGTTGCAGAAATAACATAATTGCGCTTAGCCTTACCGCCTTTGCGTTCTATGTCTAACGTTGCGGGAATCTTGACATGAAGTTCAGCATCAGAGTCGTTACCTTCTTGTTAATCTCTGCAAGAGAACCAAGATGCCAATTGATTGTTTTGACGTCAGCTTGATAGAGTTTATCGGTCATGTAACGCTGAATATCCTTCGATGTTGCACCACTCGCACCGAGGAAGTTGAGTGAAGGAGCTACGGCAGACGCAATCTTATCCTTACTCTTACTGTTGATACCCTGCAAGAGTTGGCGCACAGCAGCGACAGCCTTCGTCTTCTCGCCATCGGTCACCTCAGTTGTTTCAGTAGGTTTCTCGTCCTCTGTAGAAAGGAGTTTACCAAGTTTCTCGTCGGCTTCCTTACCATGAACACCATTCGGGTGTTGCGCCTTGTAACCCAGATAAGCATCTTCGTTATCCTTAGCCACCGCCAGTCCCCAGTCTATTTCGTCAATCTTAGCCTCAAACTCATGGCGATAATTGGAGTTAGGATATTTTGCAAGGAACTGCTGCAACACTTCCTTAGAGTTGCTCGACAGTGCAATTGACAAGTCTTTGTCGGCTTGCTCCTTGCTCTTTGTAGTAGCCATCAGACTGTTTAAGCGGGTAGAGATACTATCACGATGAGCCTTAGAAGCCGATGGATTCTCTTTAAGATAATTGTTTAGTACGGCAGGTTCGTTGCTGCTAAGGGCTTGTTCGTAAGCCTCCTGCTCACTATTAGCCTTGCCAACCCCTATACCTTGATTATAGAGGAAGAGCAATACGGCTGCAATGATTACTGCAATGAGCAATGACACTGCCAGTGAAAGATGATTGTTTTTTTGTCTGTCGATTGTTTTCTTCTTCGCCTTCTACCACGGCTTCGGCAACGACGGCGTTGTCGTCAACAACAAAGTTGGCATGGATAGTTTCTGACTCATTAGAAGGTATTTGTCGAGAGAAAGCAGCATCGTCAGCTGTATCGCTTGTCGAAACAAGCGTCCCATCTTGTATTGTGCTTTCTGCCTCGTCAGAAAGAAGTACGATAGGTTCATTGGTATTGCTCTCATTAGCAAGACTATGATGCGCATTACCAACATTCGTTTTAGGAGCAACAGTTGTGTTGTCCGTATGATGACAGCACGGACAAGAAGCCTCTTCTTTCAGGTATAACTCGCTGCAATAAGCGCATTGGACAATATGTCCGGCTATTTCGACTCCACAACTTGGGCATACGGGAGCCTTGTCACTCACTTGATGGCCACATTCAGGGCATTTGATAATCATTTATCTGTCGTAAGATTATAGTAGTGTGAATAATTTTCTATGCTTGTTTACATTGTTTGAAGCTATCGTTTTCGTTGAAAGCGTAGCTCTCGCATACTGTGTTTCCCCATTAGGCGGGACTTATCAACATATCCCTTCACGCCGTTAATACGTCCTTTCCCCGTGTACTGCCATGCAAAGATGTCTCGTCCATCATTTAACTCTGGTTCACGCCCGTTGTACTGTGCGATGAAGAGTTTGTATCCGTCCAATGCTCCACAGAGGTATTTGTTATAGAAGTTCGTATAGGTATAGACAAGCGGTTTGACCCCATACTCCTGCGTCATAAGGACAAGGAAGAGCTGTAAGCTGTCTCGCAAGGCATCTCTATTCAACCCCCCAGTAGTCTCAATATCCACCATTGGGATGAGGTCTTGGTCTTGTGGGCGGCATTGCATACGGAAGTTGCGCAACTGTTCTGCTTGCGGTACAGTTGGGCGATAGAAGTGGTAAGAACCCACATTCATACCATAACGCTGTGCTGCCTCTATGTTTTCAAGATAGCGTTGGTCTATACGTGTGCCTCCCTCAGTGGCTTTTAAGTAGACATAATTGAGCTTGTGATTGCTGTTTCCTGCCACTGTTTCCCACCACACATCGCCTTGATAATGGCTCATATCAAGTCCGTGAATGTGTCTGCAAGTGTCCTCACACTGAATAGTGTATTGTGCCTTAATGCTTGTGAAAGATAGTATGCTGACAATAAGGAGAGTTATCTTCTTTAAATTCATAAATGCAAAGATAATATTTTTTTAGTTGAGATAGTAGACTGAACAACGTATAATTCTGTTGTTTTTAGTATTTCTTAATTCATCCTTCATAGAATAATTTTTCATTCTTTTTTTCTGTCTGTTTCTTGATGCAGTTATATACTCTTTCTATGAGTATTTAGAGATTTGGAGTTTAGGTCAAAAGTAAATAAGTTCGAATTAACAGATATTTCTGCTTACATTTCAACATTTTTTTATAATTTTGTCCCATCATGAGGTATACTGTCAAATGTAATGAATGTCATCGCGACTTTGTAGCAGAGACTGAGCGCTACGGGACAATGAAATATCGTTGCCCCTATTGTGGTAACGTGTTGAATTGCAGGTTTGATGCGCCAAAGCCTTTCCGCACGCAGGCACGTTCTGTTGTCCCATTGACAGGGAAGTCTGTTTATGATGAAGAGAAGTTAAGGACGCTTCCAGAGGTTTCGTGTAGACTCGTGAGCAGTCTGTCAGAAGAGCAGCTCAGTGAGAAGCGAAGCAAACTGGCTGAGGCTTCTCAGCGTGCTATTAACGTCTCAAAGCAAGCAGGCGAGACTTTGAAGAATGCAACTGAAAGCACCAGTGAGTTTGTCAATAAGTCGTCTACACAGATACGTCGTTTTCAGGACAAATATGCAGATGGCGACCTTTGGATATTCTTTGGTTTAGTTTTGCTTTTCTCCTTTCTGTTGTCATCGGACTTTTAGTTTGCGCTGAGGTAGTCAAACTTTTGTCAGAGGGGCAGTCATGGTTGTTTAGAAACTATATTGAGTTTAGAAACTCGTTTTAAATGTTCGTCCCGAAACGTGTCTTGTAGGTTTGTTTACTGAGAGATAGCACGATGGGCGATAGTAATGAAAAAATCAGTTCAGGATGCTACGTTTTATCAACACAGATATTGTCTTTCAGGAGTTTCCCGACGAGGTCACACTTGCCATCAATCTATCGGGTTGTCCGTGTCGTTGTCCGGGCTGTCATAGTAAGTTTCTTTGGGCAGACAGGGGCAAGGCTTTGACGGATGAGGCTTTGTCTGCGTTGATTTGTGAGACAGGGGACACGATAACATGTGTGGGTTTATGGGCGGCGATGCCGATCCATCTGAGGTCAGTCGACTTGCTGCTCACGTCCGTTGTCATCACGCAGGCTTAAAGACAGGTTGGTATACAGGGCGCACGTCAATCTCACCGCTCATTGATCAAGCGTGTTTCGATTATATAAAGGTAGGTCCTTATCTCCGCCATCTCGGTGGACTTGACTCGCCTCGTACCAATCAACGGATGTATCGCCGCCGTCCTGATGATAGCTTTGAGGATATCACCTCCCGCTTCTGGAAAACTCATGAAGGCAAGAACTTATGAAAAATCATCCTTGATTAATAAGTTTTAGTCATTCGTTCTTTGTTTTTTGCTTTTTGCTTAAAAATGTCTATCTTTGCACTCGCCTTCATGGCAGTTAATTTCTGTTAAGAAAAGCCGGATTTATTGGTCTTATTATCAAGTCAGTAGGTGTAGAATTTTGATAATAGATATTATTTTTTTTGAATTGGTTTATAGAGAGGCTATAAGATAAGGACATAAATGATTGACATGTATAATTGAATGCCGGCAAGGTAGGTGGGGATGAGTTTTGAGCCTATCTCTAAGCCGCAAACAAGTGTTTTGTGCATGTTGGCAATGCTGTCAATCGTTCCACTTGCAACACCATAGGTCAGTGACATAATCGTGATGAGGAATGATAGTGAGGGGATGAAGCTGGACGAGAAAGAGCTGGGGAAGAGTTGTCCCGTCACACTCAGGAGGATGGCATGTGGGACGGTTGTGAGTAGCATCATGATGATGATGTAGGCAATTAGTTCTGCCAGTGCAATGCGTAGTCCAACGCTTTCACGATAATGAAACTTGTAGGTCTTTTGGGGAGCGTTTGTTAGTCGATTTTTGATGTTTGATAGCATCATTCGAGTGGTCGTAAAGAGACGGCTTCGCAGGAATGCTCCGTAAGCAATCATGATAGTAATAAGGTAGATGAGGAGTGGCGACAGGAGATTGTCGACAAAGGAACCAAAGAACCATCGGATACCCTCGCTGCTCAACACAGAGCGCATAGGCAGCTCGGGGAAAGCAGCTGTGAGAAGCCATGAGAGTAGTATCAGAGCCATTTGGGCTATGAAAAGTACTAAGACAATATATCCTAACTTATTCTTCATCAGCATATAGGTTGTCGATGTCGATAATGCGTAGTTCTAAGGCACGCACTACGAGGCGTGTCGCATTGATGTTCATACCTTTGTTACCGCTCGGGAAGAATTTCTGTGCGAGTTCGTTTTGTCGTTTCTCTAAACTCTTCACACCGAAAGGCATACCACGTAGTTTGGTGATTTGTTCCTTTGTAAAGCCGAGTGCGAGGTGGCGCAAGAAGCGTTCGTCATATTCGTCAATCTCGTAGTTGATCATTGCTTCTTGGTGCATTAATTGTTTGCTGACGCTTGTCTTAAATCGGTTGACGATTTTTTCGAGGATAGGTTGGTTGAAGACCATTCGTTTTCCCTGCATGACGCTTGCCACATCGCCACGTGTCAATAGTTCGCCACTCTTGAGGCAGATGCCATCAGCACCAGCATCGAGGACGTCAAGCCAAAGTTTCTCGTTCAGGATTTCGCCTGTAAAGATGAGTACTTTCACGTGTGGATAAGTTTGTTTTGTGTGTCGGCAGATTTCTACTCCCACGGTTGTAGAACCACCCAGTCCAAGGTCGAGTAGTACGAGGTCGGGCAGGTTTTGTTTAATCAGTTTCCAGTAGGATGGTTCGTTCTCTGCAGTCCCGATAATCTCAGCTTCGGGAATTTCATTTCTAAATATACCCTCTGTTCCTTTCAGTTCTAAGGGTACGTCTTCGACGATGATGACTTTAAACTTCTCCATAAGTATATCTCTTGTTTTTAATTATCATTTAATTTGCTTTTGCCAGAACCACGTCAATGCCCATTCCTTGTTGTGTCATGTTGGCTGTTATTCCGCAGCCACGTTTGGCAGCGGCTTCTCCGTTGTCGCGTACTATTTGTCGGCAGATGAAGAACATTAGTCTGTCGGCAGACGGCTGAAAGAGGTTGCGGCAGACGTCGTCAGGTAGGTTTATAGACGAAAGAAGGATATGTAGTGTGACGTAATCTGGTGTATTCTCTTCGGCAGTGACCGTAAGCGGTTGGTTGTTATTGACAAGATATAGAATGTCAAATAAATAAGCAGGAATATCGGGTCGCCTTTGATGAGTGGCGACTCGAAGGAAGTAGAGAGTTTGGTAGGGTTGAGTATAGAAGATAAGTCTACTGGTCGTGATACGAGTTGTACAGATTTTATTTGGCTTATTGCTTGCAAACTAAGAATCTGGTAAAGCTCTTTATAGTAGACTGCTAATTCGTCAATGGCGTCAAGTTGGCGTTCGGGTTCGTCTACCAGTTGACGTATGCGTGGGGGGTAGTACATGGTTTCGTGTTTGAGTGTAGAAAGGCAGTTGTCAATAATGCTATTACTGATGTAGAGTCGGTCTTTTTCGTATTCTACACATCTCACTTCGTCTTCGAGTAGTTCGATGTTAGACTGGCTTTTTTGATTTTCTTCAACAGATGAGATGAGAGCCTCCTTAATGTTGTTGACGATAGCCAGAAGTCGTTCGGGAAAACGGTCACTGCCTCCTTTTTCGACCTCGTTAAGTTTGTCTTCTTCGCTGATGTCACTAAGTAGGATAGCGTTAAGATGCTTCACTCGTTCCAAGCAGAAGTGATAGATAAGTCGGTGGCGGTAGTACATCACGTAATAGACAGGGAAGATGGAGAGTAGGAAGAGGACAAGAAGTGCGAGAGCCACGTTCTTATTTGTTTCAGACTTTGCCATCATACGACAGTAGTTGCCTAAGGAATTGTCGGCATAACGTTCTTTAAAGAGATGAGTATACGCCGAGTTGTTATATTTGTAAAGGTCCCATTCGTGTAAAGCCAAAGCAGCCACGGCACTCTCGTTGCGAATGTCGAGGATGATGGTGTAGTTCATTGGTAGGCTGTCATGGTACCACTTGATTTCAGCCGGCACTTTTGTAAGGTTATCAATACGCTTCATGAGTACCTTCCCCTTCGGTTGGAGCTGGTGGTAATGCAGGTTTAGGTAGTGTCGGCAGGTGTCAGCAAAGTCCAGTGTCTTTGTGTATTCACCGTTGATGTTTGAGAAGTAGGCCGAGTCGGCATAGATACTTGCAAGGGCGTTGTAGTCCTTCTTAGCAAAGTGCAGTAGCCTTATTGATTTTTCTTTCTGGGCGAGCTTGCGTTGTTAGAAGAGATGTAAGGGAGAGGAACGATAGGAGTAAGATGCGTGAGATGCCCTTTGGTAGTCGGAAGAAGAAACGACTACCTTTTCCTTTTTCGCTTTCCACACCTATTTCGCAGACAGAGAAGATGTTGCTCATCTTCTTATACTTATTGATGATGCCTTTACAATTCATGAGTCCAAAGCCATGTGAAGAGCTGTCTTTATGGTCATGGATAGGTTTGTGGTCGAAGATATGTAGGAGTTCCTGCTCGGTGAGTCCGCATCCTGTGTCGGTAACAGAGATTTCGACGCAGTCGGTCTTTTCGGTCGAGTTAATCGTTACTTTACCTCCAGCCTCAGTAAACTTGCGTGCATTGTCGGCTAAGGTGTTCACCATAAAGAGCGTTAGTATGCGGTCGGCTTTGACGATTGTTTCAGAGTCGTCAACTCGTAGGTCAATCCCTTTCATTTGGAAGTCCATTCGTCCTTTCTTGACGATGTCAAAGACTTGTTGTATAGGAAAGCTCTCAACGTGTAGCGACAGTTTGCCTTGTCTGAGCTGTATCCATTCAGTCAGTACATTGTTGAGTTCGTTGATTTTATCGGTGAGTTCGCGGATATAGGTGTATCGTTCCACTTTCACGCTATCTGTTTCGCCACCCTTTTTAAGCATGTCAATCTCGTGCAGCATACGGTCGATGAGGGGTATGATGCTGTATACGAGTGAGATTTTAGCCCTTTGTTCAAGGTGTTTCCGTTTGTTATCGTTAAGGTGTAGGTTGTTAATATGCAGTTGTTCAGATATTTCTTCATATTGTTCCACAAGGTCCTTCATGTGTTGTTCGTTGTGTTGCCTCCATTGTTCAAGGGGCAGTAGGAGTTCATCAAGCGAAGCCTTTGAGTCGCGTCGACGTCGAAGGTAGTGGAAGAGGATGAGCAAAGCGAGTACGATAAAGATAGAAACCGCTACGGCAGAGATGATAATATTCAGTTGATTAGAAGTATTCTCTAATTGTTCGGCACGTGAGGTGAGGTATCTGTCTTGTCGTGTTTCGTTTTGAAGGTCAAGGTAGATGTTGCGGTTGTAATCACTTTGTTGTTTATTGTCGATAGCCGAATAAGCCACACTAAGTCGCTCGCGGATAGAGGCAATAAGTTCAGGTGCTTGTTTGATAGCAGGACTATAATGTAGAGCTTTGTTCAGATATTTGATGGCTGCGGAGTAGTCCTTTGTGTGCCAATAGCAAGAGGCCAGTGTACGATAGGAACCAGCTGTTTGGTACACATCGCCATAGTGTTGAAAGATATACAATGCACGTTGTGCAAAGTTGTTTGGTAGAAGATGTTTGTCGATGTGTTCATCGTTAAGGTATTGGAAATAAGGCAGGTTGTTGTTAATCAATGTTTCTCGACTCTTGTCGTTCTGAATCATTTTGCTAATAGCCTGCAAGGAGTTTGCTTCCCAGTAAGGAATGTTGTGTTGACGTGCCAGAGTGTAGCAGCGTATGAGGTATTCAAATTCTTTTTGTGCGATGTTTTTTTGTGTGTCGTTATTGAGGATACCACCCGCTCCGATATTATAGTAATAAGCCAATAATTGTGGGATGTCGGTTTGTATTTCACCATCTGGTTTAATTTGGTTGAGGGCTTTGATAGAAGGTTGTTCGAGACCCACGTAATAATAATAGGCAGAGGTGACAATAGCAAATTCAGAGCGTGCGTAAATCATACGTCGGCGTTGACGAGCAGAGAGAATGTCTTCGTCTTCTTCAATACGATGGATTCGTTTTCGGGCTTGCTCATAGTAGTCGTAGAACTCCTTGTTGAGTGACTCACGCTGACAAAGACGCATGAGTTGAATGTCAGCCACGAGTAGTTCTACTTGATTATCAGTGGTTTTGAGGACAGCGTCAAGTTTGTTGTATGCATCGTTAAAGCGCATCTTCGCAAGGTCAATGAAGGCAAGATTGTTTAATGCTTCGGCTTTTCCTGCTTCGTAGTCTTTTGCCAAACGATATGCTGTGTCAGCATAGATTTTCATAGAGTCAAGATTACGATAATGTTGTGCGTATGCTTTGTCGTTATAGTCATCAACAGTCTGTTGTTGTGGAATGTTACAAGCTGCAAGCAAGAGGAGGAGTAGACAGGCTACCCATCCTTTTATTATGTTGTATGATCTTTGCTTGTTCATTACTTGTTGTTGTTCTCTCCTGTTTGACTGTATAAAAAAAGCAAATATACAAAACTTTTTTGACATAGGCGGTTAATATATAAACAAATTTGGGCCTATCATAGAACTGATAGACCCAAATTTGTTTTTTATATCAATCTTTTTCTGCTTAAATCTGGCAGAAGAAGAGTACAATCACCTGTGCTAAGAAAATTCTAAGGAACATACTTAACGGATAAACAGTAGAGTAGCCTACGGCTGGTGCTTCACCTACACAGATGGAGTTGGCATAGGCTAAGGCTGGTGGGTCGGTATATGTTCCGGCAAGCATACCCATGATGGTGAAGTAATTGAACTTATACTTCAAGCGGGCAATGGTACCAACGATAAGGATTGGTATGATTGTAATGATAAAACCAGTGTAAACATATTTCAATCCGTCACCTTGTACGACTGTATCCCAGAATGTTGCGCCAGCCTTGATACCAACAGAGGCGAGGAAGAGGGCTAAGCCTATTTCACGTAGCATCATATTGGCTGAGGTTGTTGTATAGGTGATGAGTCCCATTCGATAACCGAAACGACCAATGAGAATGGCAATAACCAACGGACCACCAGCCAAACCAAGCTTCATAGGTACTGGCATGTGTGGGATTGCGATTGGTAACATTCCGAAGATGATACCTACAATAATTCCGATGAAGATGGTTGCGATGTTTGGTGCATTAAGGTGTTTTTCGCAGTTACCCATCATCTCTGAGACACGGTTTACATTCTCTTCTGGACCAACAACCATGACACGGTCGCCAATAATGAAGCGGTGGTTGCGACCTGCAAAGAGGTCCATACCTTGGCGGATGATACGCGTAACGTTTACGCCATGTACGGTGCGGAAGTGCATGTCGCCCAGAGTCTTACCGTTAATCTTGCTGTTGGTGACAACTATGCGACGGCTTACTAACTTCTGTGGCTGGTCTTCTTCGTGCCAGTCTACCTCAATCTCTGGACCGATGAACGCACGGATAGCCTCTGCGTCACCTTCTGCGCTGACGATAAGCACCTCGTCGCCTAATTCAAATACGTTGTCTAAGGTAGGAACAGATAAGACCCCATCATGCATAAGACGTGTACAAACGAAGTCACGATTGAGGAACTCTGAAATCTCTTTGAGCTTACGTCCTGCGATATAGGCATTCTGTATTTTGAGGTACATTGTGTAAGGTTTTGCATGAGGGTTCTCTGCTTCTTCCTCGTTTATTTTTTCGTTCTCAACTTGGAGGTTTACCTTACAGATGTATCGTATTGCGATGGTAGCACTGATGATACCAACAACGCCTAAGGGATAAGCACAAGCATAGCCAGAGGCGATGTCAAAGCTCATACCATTCTTGAAAACACTATGGAGGGCTTCATTGGCAGCACCAAGACCAGGCGTGTTTGTTACGGCACCATAGAGCGTACCAATCATCATTGGTAGGTTTGTTTTGTCACTCGTATCAAAGAAGATGTAGTAACAAGCAAACATGACGAGTACGTTGAGAATGATTGCTGCCGTTGAAAGGAGGTTTAGTTTTAATCCGCCTTTACCGAAACTCTCGAAGAAGCCCGGTCCGACTTGTAGACCAATCATAAAGACGAAGAGTATTAATCCGAAGTCTTGTACGAAACTCAATACGTGTAGTGGACCTGTAAACTTAATGTGACCTGCAAGAATACCCACAAACAATACGAAGGTAACGCCGAGCGATATACCTCCAATCTTAATCTTACCAAGGTAGATACCCAAGGCAATGACAATTGAATACAATAGCATTATATGGGCTACTGTATCTTGCTTTTCTGCTGAAAAAATATTAATTAACCAGTCCATAAGTGTTATTATTTTTGCAAAAGATAAGGTTTTTAATGTATATATACTAATCTTTATCTGTTGTTTTCTTCTCTCTTTCTTCTTTTTGTTATAAGTTTATAATTCAAAGGTTCTGATTGTTGTAATGTTACATGCAAAAAGGATGTTTCTGCTTGGTATAAACGATTGATATAAAAAGGTTTTTCTTATTTAATGTTGAAATCTTTCAATGATAGAAGAGGATAATTAAGCGTTTTTCCTTTTCCCATCATTGAAAGATTTTTGTGTGTTAATAGATAACGATGCGTTGTGCTTTATGACCATTTACTTGAATGAGGTAAATACCTTTTTCCCAAGTAGAGGCATTGATGTTCATTTCGTCACCTTGTGTAGAGAGCGTGTGAACAAGTTGTCCACTCGGTGTATAGGCACGAACGTTGAGTTTGTCAGCACCCGTAAGGTAGATGTTGAAGGCACGTTCGCCAGTCAGGGTAATGATAGGTGTATTCTTGTTTTCAGCAGTTCTTATTCCGTTTATACCATTAGATTGCATTTCGTTCAGAACCTGCTTCAATCCCTCATAAGCGTCAAATTTACCAGCACCCCATTGTATAGGATTTCCAGTTGTCTTAACATAGTCGTCCTTACGAGCCGTCTGTTGAATGATACGTAGCACGTCCTTTATTGTTAATTTTGGATTAGCTTCGAGCCATAGTGCAATACCGCCAGCAACGACAGGAGAAGCCATAGACGTACCCATTGACTGATGCCAATAATAAGTATGATTGTTTTTCTTCAATTTACCCTGCAATAGCTTATCTTCGTAGTTATTGTCTTTGTTCTCAACGGCGTATGTGTTTACAGACGAGATGATGGTTGCACCGGGCGCACAAACGTGTGGTAGTTTTCGACCATCTCTGATTGTTCCGTAAGACGAGAAGCTTGAGATATGACCTATTTCGAAGTCGTTGTTAAATCCATATAGATTACCATCAAGCGAAGCAATGGTGTTGCGAACATTATAGCTACCAACGGAAACAATGTTTGTTGCACATGCCATGTCGTTGATTGTTCCATCGGTTGTACCCTTTACATAGCCAAACTGATTGTTGTCATCGAACTGGATGCTTTTATCCTCAGCGTAGACTTCTACACTCTGATTATCTTTCTTTGACCTTATTTCTAATGTTAGTTTGTATCGTCCCGTCTTATTGTTTATTTGATTGTCACCAACCATGATATCGGCAAGAGCATTGTAAATGCCTGTAATATAATCACGCTGAGAAGAGACAGAAACATAACCATCGAAGTATTTTGCAAACTCTTGGTTGACACTTTTGATGTTTGTGACATATTTCTTGTCAGATGCGTAAATCAATTGTCCTCCACTTGTACTATTACGAACAGCAAGACTGAGGATTTTTTTGTTGCTATGTTGTGTATCAACAATGTTGATAGAAAACTCAAAAGCAGTAGAGTCTTTGCTATAAGCTGCTATCTGTGCTTCACGAATGTTATAGTAGGTTGTTGTCCCATCGGTCATTGGGTCAGACTCTGTTGATTCGAGGAAGGTTTTTACGACATCATCTTTGTGTGCGAAATGACGTTTCAGAACAATTGATTTGTCACCTTCGTTACCAGCTGAGATACAGATAATAGCTTCCTTTCCCAGTTTAGACATATATCTATTTTCAACGCTTGTAGAGTCGTGTAGTCCAATATTACCACCTAATGAGAGATTAATAACGCAAGGCTTAGGTTCCGAACCAGATGTTTTTGCATATTTAATAGCGTCTTCAATGCCAAGAATGATATAGCTGTTGAGCAAGTCTCCACATGACGCTATTAGTTCTGACTCGGTTGCAATACCATAGAAAGGATTTTGAGCACGCTTGTTTATAACGCCCCGTTTCGTTTTTTCTGCGTATGTAATATTTCCTTTATATCCGCCCGCCATAATACCTAAGGTGTGCGTGCCATGAACACCCTCATCGTTATCGGTAGTAAAGTCTTCAAGTGCGTGCGCATTGTCCAGTAGAGTCATGGTGTCAAGTATGGCACGAGGATAATACTTGTCATATTGATAACCTTTCCTGTTGTTATTGTCAGAGACAATCTTACCAACGTATGCAAAGCGCGACGTACCATCTTCTTTAAGGAAGTTAATGTGGTTAGGGTCTACACCAGCATCGACAACAGCGGTAACGACCCCCTTACCTGTATAAGCCTTTGGAAGGTTAAGTCCACTGTGTGTTTTGTCTATGCCAACCTCCTGACGCACAAGGTTCATCTTTTGCTGCAAGCGGCGTGGAAGTTCTATGCGACGAATACAACTCAACTCAGCTATACGTTCAACGTCCTCTAATGGGATGCGTACGATTGCAAGGTTGTCACGTGCATTTAGCACTGTAACCCCCCTGTGTGTCGAGGTCTGCACGGCTATTTTGTTCTCCCAGTTCCACAATCGCTATGATGTGTGTTGGCTTTGTTTGTTGTCCTAATGAGCGTGTATGACCATTGTCGGTAAGGACTGTTGTTTTGCGAAGTTTTGCCAACTCCATCATACTTCTTAGGTCAAGTTTCGACTGGGCAAAGGCAGTGTTGAATATTGCCAAGAATGATATTGCAAGTAATATTTTTCTCATATTTTCTTTCTTTTTGTATAAGAACGATTGTAATGCTTATGGATAAGTCGTTATTCGTTTAATTCTAATGTGATTTCACCCGACCCAAAGCAACGATGATGTTGTTCATCGTAGACAACACAGAATTGTCCCGGTGCAACACCATGAATACTTTCGGCAGAGTGAATGATACACCTACCATCCGACAACTGTTCAACAGTTGCCGAATGGTAGTCAGGTGTATGGCGAATCTTGAAGGTAATCTTTTCAGGTAGTGATGTGATACCTTCTGTTAGGAAATGGAAGTCATGGAGCGGGAACTCTTTTTTGTAAGCAGTGTCAGGGTCATAGCCATGACTTACGTACAGGATATTTTTAGTTACGTCTTTTTTTAATGACAAACCAAGGACCACCGCCCAGACCAAGCCCCTTACGTTGCCCGATGGTATGAAACCATAGTCCTTTGTGTTCGCCTATTTTCTTTCCCGTTTCATGCTCGATGACGTCACCAATCTCTTCGCCTAAGTAGCGACGCACATACTCATTGTAATCTATATTTCCAAGGAAGCAGATGCCCTGCGAGTCCTTGCGTCGTGCGTTGATAAGTTGTTCTCTTTCAGCAATCTCTCTTACTTCATTTTTTTCATAGTGTCCGATAGGAAAGATTGCTTTTTTCAGTTGCCAGTCATAGATTTGTGCCAAGAAGTCTGTTTGGTCTTTCACAGGGTCGGGGCTTGTTGTGAGCCATTTGCGCCCGTCAATCCATTCTGTCTGTGCATAGTGTCCTGTTGCAATGAGGTCGTATTGGTGCCCCATCTTTTCATGAAAAGCCCCAAACTTAATCAGTCGGTTGCACATCACGTCAGGATTAGGAGTGAAACCAGCCTTCACCTTTTCCATAGTGTAGCGTGTCACCTGTTCCCAATATTCCTTATGGCAGTCGATAACTTCGAGTTTACATCCGAAGCGTCGTGCCACAAGTGTTGCCATCTCGAGGTCTTCTTCCGAATTGCAGTCCCAGTCTTCTTTCTCTTCTGGTCCTATCTTAATATAGAAGCAGTCAGGATGTAGTCCTAAGCGTGCAAATTCATACACTACAACCGAGCTATCAACGCCTCCGGATAGGAGGACGGCAATACGCTTACCTTCGAGTTCATGGACCTTCATTCTTCTGTTTCCTTCCTCTTGCTTATTCTTTTATTTTTGTTTTCTCTTCTTTTCTTTTGTGTGCCACCTTCATTCTGTCAAATCCCATACCATAGACACCATTCACAGCACCTTGTGAAACAAAGGCGTTAGGGTCTATTTCGTCAATCACTTGATAGATAGAGTGGGCTTCGGAACGGCGTGCGATGATAAAGAGCATTCCTACTTTCTGTCCTGTATAAAAACCGCGTGCTTCAATCACTGTACAGCCACGTTGCACATCGTTGTTAATTGCCGAGCCAATCTCTTCCCAGTGTTCTGAGATGACGAAGAATTGCACCGACCCACGCATACCATTGATAAGATAATCCACCACGTAGGTCATGACGAAGAGGACGATGTAACCATAGATAACCTTTTCCCAATTCTCTAAAACGAGGTAACTGGAAGTGATGATACACAGGTCGCAAGCCAATATGACACGTCCGAGTGACACGTCACGATATTTATGTATCATTGCTGCAATAACGTCTGAACCGCCCGAGCTGGCATTGTATTGCAGGGCAATGCTGACACCGACACCCAAGAGTACGCCACCCACTACGCAAGCAAGGAAGGGCTCGTTGGAGAATAGTGGTAGGTTTTCGAACACACCTCGCAGCAATGAGGTCGAAGAAGCGAAGACTAAGACAGCAAAGATGGTTCTCACGCAGAACTTCCAACCTAAGACTTTTAAGGCGACAAAGAGTAGGATGCCGTTGATTGTGAGGTAGGTGTACTGTACGGGAATGTTAACACCCCACTGAATGACTGATGCTATACCCGCAATACCGCCGATGGTGATTTGATGAGGCAACAAGAACGCACACCAGCCGAAGCTGCCAGTTATCATTGCCAACGCTATCATCAGAAATTCGCGGATTTCCCTAAACTTATTTTTTCTTTTTCTTGTCATGTGTTTGACAAACATTAGTTAGGTGCAAAGATAATGAAATAATTAGGATTGTCAAGTAGATAGTCCTTTTTTTATGTACATATCGGCTAACTTTCGGAGTTTTTTAATATTTTTGTGACTAATACCGAGCTTGAAGGTTGTTATTCTTTTGCTTTTTATGGTATTTCGGATAATTGTAAATTGAATTGTCAGACGAATAATAAGAAATCCCTTAATTCCGCAGTATAAATTCTTGTGAGAAAAAAAGTTTATACATTGATGTGATATTTTGAGTTTCTATACATTGATATGAGGCTTTTCGATGTTTTTGGACTTGTCTAAGCATCCCCCACACCCAAACCAATGAGGAATATGATAACTACAAAGAAATACTGTTTATTCAAGGAAAACTTCAGCGTAGTAGGTTTTATCTTTTATATAGGTTCAGAACGTTCTGCCTTCCCGTTCTCACCCATTTTGCTGGTACGCTGACAAAATGCAGAATAAAGGCTTTCGGTCTGCTTGTCTTTTTCAACGGCTTGACCTTTTTCCATTCCTTTAACTGTCGGAAGTTTCGTAGCGACTGCCGTAGTTGACAGCACGAATGTAGAACGTGTTTCAGCGTGACTCTATGATTTGGATGATTTCCTTTGAGAATGACCCGCAATCGGCACGGAAATACTCTATCAGAACACCAAGTTCGGATGTTACATGGTCCATAATGCGATGGGGCCTGTCCTTCTGATGGAATTTCACATTGGTGTTTCCATCACGATTCTCACCTCCAACTATGACTTTGTCTACTTAATGGTTAGATTGATGTATTCACCGCCGAAAGTTTTCTGAGCGACGATAGAAGTCAGATTGAGTCGTTGTCCATCAAGAATACACGCTTGAATCCTATTACTATAGCAGTCACCCGAATTGGTTACTCTAAGAATATGCTTCTCATGGTTTCCAAATAATTGCTGGCTGACTATCTCGTAGACGATATCATAAGGTTCTTGAAGTAACCCTTCTGCATCATAATAATTATGAACAATACCCTCAATGGCAAGAACCACATTCTGAGTATTGTCAGGATTACCCGTTACAATCAGTCCCTTTTGGATAGGTTCTATGCTTTGCCCCATAAAGCCACTGATTGTTACATGGTAATCCACTACCTCTGTTGGTTGAATCTTTACGGATGGAAAGTTAAACACCACACAGAACTTAGCTAACTCTTCTTCTCGATATGAACTATTTTCTCCTACAAGCATCTTAACAGGATGATTTGCGAGTCGACTGGAAACCTTGTTCTCAGTATTTGTGTAATAAAACAATCTGTGGGTATCTGTTAATCGCATCGAATCAAGTCTAAACGTACTCTCAATCATAGCCACTATCTTATTTTTCCAATAAACCTTATAGACTTCTTTTTCTATTTTTTTCTATTGAATCAAGAAAACAATACTGGCTTGAACTTTAAATAGGCTTTTCCATCATTTTCTACAAAGCAGGTATTAACTATATTGTCATTCCCAGCAACAACATAGAAGTTGGCATAGCCATCTTTTGCCAGATGATGGTTATTGATATCCACAAAGTCAATCAGCACCTCATTGGCATTCACATTAATATTTGTAGATTCCTTTATGTCTGAGTCATCCTTATTGCAAGAAAGCAAGATGCAAAGGAACAAAGTCAACGACCAAGTGCCCTTTCTTAAAATTCTCATAACACTATAATATTTACTTAATATTTATTTGCGAAGTGATATAATATTCAACAATCTGTAATCGGGACTGTCAAGCAACTTTACGTTTGTATACTTTTCCCAGATGATATCAGTCTCAGTCCCACCTCGTCCGGCAGGATGGGTAATGGTTCTTGCCTGATAAGAATTATACCAGAACAGTGGCATTGAGGTTCCATAGCCTGTATTTGAATACTCCTGAACATAGGTTGTATCTCTGAATCTGGGAGGAGCATCCTCATATTTTTCGTCGAACTTAAACCTGAACTTGATCTTAGGATGTGCAATCGTGGGAACTTTTGAATGATTGGCATAGAACTTCATCGTGTACTCATGTCTATCGCGGTATGGCCCCTTAGTATTATTGTCTATGATATCCACATACAGCGGCTCACGACGGATATTGTATTTAAACTTTATTTTTGCCAAAGAATTATCAGCCACATTGGCAAATGAGCAGAAAATTGGAACACCTGGCTGTTCTTTCGAAAACTGACCTTTGGCGATATGATCCACGAAGCCAGTGAACCCATAAAAACTCTGTACGGCCGTAGTTCCGTTACCACCTATAAGATAGATTTTAAAGTCACACTCATTCAAGAAGTTTCGCTCCTCGTTGGTTATATAAGAACTACCTTTGGTGAAGAGTGTATGAAAAGACTCTTGAATCATCCTCTTGGCATAGTTAGCCTCTGCGTTAGTCTCCAGCGTTAGTAAGCCAAAACGACCATAGGTGATGGAGTTAATATATACGGCAGAATCCATAAGTGCTGCTGATACATTGGCATAGGGAATATTAGGCGTATCCATGACAGCAGTAAAACTACTTTGCCAAAATTTTAGATAAATACCTGTTGCTTTGTTGATATGATGCTCCATGCCATTATTTGACGAGGATGAACCCCAGAACAAAAAACTGGTGTTCACATTACTTCCGAATGTAGACTTTAACTCATTATACGATGTAAATTGCTCTATTGAAAGGAGGAACTCATCATTCTGTTTGAAAGATGAGTTAAGGGTCTGTTGCTTGATGTATGAGGTGTACCTTGAATAAGAGGGATAGTTAATAACGCTGGATTCTGTTCCTGACAGAGTCAAAGAAACTACTATCGGGTTCTTTGCCCCAGAAATGGGTCTATATGTACAATCTGCAACAGAACTCCTGTATAATACATTCCCTAACCACACATGCGGACTGTACTCGGGCAAAACTACGGTTTCATTAGAGGAAATGTCTTTCTCAACCGTAAAATAGTCGTCAGCAGAGCGGGTACCCCTTACTACATTACCGCAATTGAAAAGGGCGGAGTCTTCGTCCAACAGGTTAAAGGAATGTCGGCTTGTATTGATAGAAACGACATAATCATCAGGATGATGAAATGTAACCGATGTTGTTTTCAAAAGCCCATCAACCTCATTAGAACAACTGGCAAGAAACGTAATAAGCAAAAAAGAAAGTGAATATTCTGAAAAACGCATGACTATTTATTATCAGTATCAAATTGTAGATTAAATGCGGAATTATTGTCAGCTCTGTTGGCTGTGCAGAAAATTGGCTGACCAGGTACGTCCTTCGTAAACGTTCCACCATTAATAATGAAGTTGGCAAATTCGTCGAAGCCTGCAATGGTTTTTACGACATCAGCTCCATTACCACCTCTGACCCAAATACGAATATCAGCCTCCTGAAGTGTTTTTTTAGCATGCGCATCTATCGAAATTTCCCCATTCACTTTTTTGATATTTAGAGCTATTTTGAAAGCCGACTTGACCTCGCTGTAAGAAGACTCACTCTCGATAGAGATAATGGCCATTCTACCATAGGTAATACTGTTGATATACGCAGCGTTTGGATATATTGATAGATTACTATTTTTTTTGAAGATATTGCCATCATCAGGATAGTCAATTACAGCATTAAAGTTCTTCTGGCACACACGCGCAAAGAGGCCTGTCTTATGCTTAATCTTGTTAGATTCATAACTACCCTCTATCTTCAAGATAGAACAAATATCCACATTCGCTCCGAATGCCAATTTCATCTCGCTATACTTCGAGAACTGTTTCAAATCATACTCAAACTCCTCAATTTGCTGTCCAGAGAAGTCTTCTTCGTTTAATGCTTTCTTAAACTCTTGCATATAGTTGGTATAGCTAGGATGCTGAAGCCTGCCAATATAGAAACTCGGAACAGTAAATACGAGTCCTAAAGAATCAGCCTTTTCTGTGATAGGCACCATCTTACCAGTATTAAGTTCCTCGCCCCTTAGAATCATACCCGTATACACATTTTTAATACCAACAGGCACAAATTCGTAACTCTCATTCAACGAGCGACTACTTGTACTGGGATGATATGACTCGTCCCATTCGCCTTTAACCTGAATTTTGGCGTACTTGTTGTCAGTCTTTTGTTCTTCAGCATTAAATTCATCTGTTGTACAAGAAGATAAAATAAAAAACGCCGACACAAGCTCCACTATTAGGAAGATTGAAAAATTGTTGTTTCTCATATAATATTGTTATTGGTTTCTATGCTATATATTACTCCTTACTGAATTTTTTTATTCCTATAATCGATTACAAATTTAGTTTTTGATGGATAAGTTCCAAATAAAAAAATAAAACTTTTTAGAGAAGAATTTAAAATTCTTATTCTTTACCTTAATTCCGCAGTATAAATTCTTGTGAGAAAAAGTTTACACATTGATGTGACATCTTGAGTTTCTATACATTGATATGAAACTTTTCAATGTTTTTTTGGACTTATCTTAGAAGCGCATTGATATTCTCAAGACATTCTCTGCCGCAAAGATAGCTGAAGAAGAGAGATCTGAAAATACTTCCATGGCTGAATGCTTTATCGCTATTTCCACGTTTGCCCAATACAGATTCGGTAGGTTTTTCAAAACCCAACTTTGAGAAGACGTCCATGAAAGAAAATCCTCAAATGTTTCATTTTTGTTTAATGAATACATTTGAGGATTGTTGTTGTTTATAGCTTTTATGCTGTTTCGTTCCTGAAACTAAGCATTTAGCCAGTTGCTTTATTTTCCTTGACCGGGCATCAAGAATGGAAGAACCATACTTAATGTACTACCAAATCCTTGCTTCTTAGCAGTTATTTTTACGAGATTCTCTCGATCTTGATTAGAAACTTGGAATAATGGAGCAAAGATAATTCTCGTTTCACCTTCTGGATGTAACCAGAATGTAAAAGTTGAACCCGTATTGTTTCTGGTTGATAATAACCAGTTTCCTACAAGAGAGAACTCACGTTTGATAACGTCTGGCTTAAGATAGTCGATGCTATTTATAGTGAGTTTATCACCATCTTTCACGTCATCGCTCCAGAAGCTGTTCTTTATGATATGGTCTTCAAGATACTGTTTCGCCTTGTCATAATTGAACTGGTAGCTTCCATTAGTTTTGTGCGAACCAATATCTAAGGTCAATGCACGACTTTGGATGATATATTTAGAAGCAATAGCTTCGTCGTTTGGATTACTCAAGTCACCATTCCATCTTCCTTTCTCTATATAACGCCATGCAGAAACATACTTAGTTCCTACGTAACGTATGGCATAATAAATGCGAAGAGAATTTCCGTCTTTCTGATTTAACCCATGAATATCTTTCACACCATCGTAATAGTAGACTGCATTGTCTGTCACATTTTCACCATCAACAGTAACAGCTTGCGTACCATCGACGGTTTGTTTCCTAAGATAATTTCCTCTAATGTTTGATAATCCTTTTATTTGCTTAGGGAACACACTAAACACAACCTTCTCCGTTGGTAGCACCCATTTTAGTTTGTCAGCTGGCGTAGCTCTTCCATCAGGGTCTTTTATGGTGAAAGGTTTTGTGAAACGTCCGTTGTTCTCACGTAATTCTTGAAAACTATATACACGACCTACACCACGCTTGCCATTTTCGTCAATCTTAGCATTACTTTGTCCAGAGTTACCCCATGTTAGGTTTCCATCGATGTGTGATGTAAATGTAGGCCCAACCGTGTAGAGTGGTGTGATAGCTAAGGTGTTTCTTAGTTTTACAGTTTTGTAATATTGCTTACCTTGAGAGTTCTTCAAGTTAGAAGCAGAAAGCGTGTATACACGGGCAAGTTTGTCCATGTATAAGTCTTTATTAAACATGTTAAACGTAATCTCTAAGGAGTTGTCTTCTGCTCCTCCCTGAGAGTATTGCCAGAAGTATAACCATGGAGATTCTTTCCATCCACATTGATGTCTACGTTTTGCACGTCAAACGATTGTGTTGTCGTACCATTAGGTTGGAAATCAAGGTCTCTACCTATGTGAAATACGCCCTTGTTACTTGTACTTCTGCAGAAAACCTTTTTAATGCTATAATCGTATTTTCTTTTGTTAGCATCTATGCTTCCTCCGTTGCGCCCCAACCAATAAGCCTGTCCCATAAGTTCAGGTTTTACTTGGATGCTCTTCATGTCGTTCTTAAAACGCATACAGAAGAGAGTTCCTACAGGATAAAAACCAAAGTTGACGCTTTTCTTTATCTTGAATGTGTAGTTTTCAGGCTTGTTCGCTTCTGGGCTACCTGTATTATACTCTTGAACCTTCGTTTTGTCCCAATCCATTTCGAGTTCTACACCCGTTGAACGTGTCTTGTTGTTATTGATTGTACCTAAGATGAAAGGAATGTTGAGGTCTGAGCCTACCGTTAGTTTTTCACCTGCGTTGAGGAAACGTGTAGGCATAGAACCCTGAAACGACAATTCTCCGTTCGCTGTGTTCAGTGTTCCGCCAGGAGCATAGATGGCAGAGAGCATCCAGTGGTCTTTATTATGAAACGCCATCTCTCCATTAAATTTCAGAGCCCTCTCATTGTTACCAACTCTGTATTTTCCTCCAAGGAATTCTACTTGCTGAGAAAGCATGTATAGTTTTCCTTTTTTTACCGTCAATTCGACTGGTTTCTTGCTATAGAACACTTTATGTCCATAGTATCCGGTTTTAGGATAGAGCATGAGGTAAACACTGATTTTGCTACCATCTTTTAAGCTCACAGAAGGGTAGTTACCTGTTTGTGGTACGGTCAATTCGATAGAGCGTGTGGTTGGCTTGGGTGCTTCCACTTCACTTTCCTCTTTCTTCGTGTCAGTAATTAACTGTGTTTGAGCAGGAAGGATTGGAATTTCTGCGATGTCAATATTGAGCGTATAGCTTACTTCTTTTTCTGGTAAAGACTCTGTGTTTGTTGAATATTCTTCGTTAGAACAAGATGTCATTAGGCCTAAGCAACATGCAAGTAGCATGTATGAAACAGTTAGATACTTTGCCATCGTTTCCTTTTTCATAAGTTTGTAGTCTATGTTTGTTTTTATTTTTTACTGATTAATTGAATGTGCGCTTTTAGCATGATGCTTTCTAATCCTCAGAATCAGGCAACTCTCCTCCCTCTTCAAAACCATATACTGGCGCATGAAAACTATGTATTGTCATTAATGTTTCTAAACATAATGGTTCCACCGTAATCGTGGGTTTAACGTAATTTTTTTTAATCATCTTTTAGCTGGTTATATTTTTTACTTATTTTTATCACTCTAAAAATAGCTTTAATAGCAAAATGAGGTGCAAAGTTATTAACTTTTATATGAATTAGGAAATAATCACGATGTGTCTTCTGTTTTATTATTGTTTTTTAACGAAGTTGTAGTACGAATGGAGGCTCGGCAGTGGAAAGTCTGCTTTGTTGAGTAAGTGAAGTTCTTTTCAGAACGAAAGTTGAGTAGGATGAACGAATGGAGTTGACGGTCAACTTATCTGACTAATTCTAGTTATTTACCACAAGAATACCAAATGAAATGCCACAAAAATACCAAATGAAATGCCTCAAAAATACCAAATAAAATGCCTCAAAAATACCAAATAGGACTTCCATATAAAATAAAATGTGTATCTTTGCACCATAGGTTAACAACGTGTTATTATGAAATATCTATCAAGAGTGGCAGACAAAATGCTACAGGAAAGGCTGGAGGCTTTTGGAGCTGTGTTAATAGAGGGCCCAAAATGGACTGGAAAAACGACTACAGCAGAACAACAAGCCAAAAGCATAATAAAATTACAGAATCCTGATAAGGCTAATGAATATCTTGCAACCGCCAAAACCAAACCATCATTGCTGTTGAAAGGAGACCAACCTCGTTTGGTAGACGAATGGCAAGATGCTCCCATGTTGTGGGATGCGGTAAGAATGGCTGTTGATGATGCTGGTGGGGTTCCAGGACAATATATTCTAACAGGAAGCAATACAGTAGACAAGACACAAATCAAACATACAGGAACAGGGCGCATTACAAGAATGAAAATGTACCCCATGAGTTTATGGGAGTCCTTGGAATCATCAGGGGAAATCTCAATACATGAGTTATTCTATAATCCGAACTATGATATTGATGGGGCAACAAGCAAACTGGATATACCTGAGTTGATTTATGTTGCTTGTCGTGGTGGTTGGCCCGCTACCTTGCAAATGAAGTCGAAAGCAGCAATGCTTATAGCAAAGGATTATGTCAATAGTGTTTGTGAAAATGATATATCTGCGGTGGACGGTAGGCAGCGCAATCCCAAAGTTGCCAGACAGATATTAAGATCATACGCAAGAAATATCAGTACGTTGGCCAAGAAAAGCAGCATACTTGCAGACGTTACAGCATCAGAAGATATTACATTAACTATGAATACCTATGATGATTATATAAGTGCTTTGGAAAGACTGTTTGTAATCCAAGATATTGATGCATGGTGTCCTGCCATCCGTAGTAAGACATCGCTACGCAGTGCTCCTAAACGCTGTTTCGTTGACCCTTCTATTGCGGTAGCTACCATGAATATAAGTGTCGAAGAAATGGAAACTCAATTAAAAACATTTGGTTTTATTTTTGAGCAGATGTGTATAAGAGACTTGAAAATTTACACCGCTGATTTCAATAGTCGTATTTCATATTATAGAGACAGGTATGGTCTGGAAGCTGATTTAGTGCTGCACCTGGAAGACGGGCGTTACGCTTTAATTGAGTGTAAACTTGGCAGTAGCGAAATAGACGAGGGTGCAGAGCATTTGCTTGAACTTAAAAGACTGATACAGGAGCATAACCAAACAGAGAAGCAAGTACCTCTTCGAGAACCTGACTTACTTATAGTGATGACTGGAGGCACAATGGCATATACTCGCCAAGATGGGGTTAAGGTGATTCCACTGGCTTGCCTTAAAGATTAATCCGTTAACTAACACGACACCTATGGGTAACAAGATGAAGGATTGGCTTGAAAAGAACCAAGAAGTCTACTATAAATTTAAAAGCAAGATTCATTCCACATTAGACCTTTTATCACAGAATGGAACAGATGAGGCCGAATGTGATGATACAGACTCGCTACCGAATATGCTATTGGAAGAAATGGCTGCAAAGAATATGCCAGTTGAGGATTTACAGGTTCCTTCTCTAAAGCCGCAGAAGAAGGCAACGTGGCTGCATATTGTATGTATTGCTATTTGGAATTGGGAATGTTTAGTAGTGTAAAATCAGCTTTGTTCAGTAGGTGAAGTTCGTTTCATAACGAATGTGGAGTAGGATGGAGGATTGTAGAAGTGTAGTCGGCTCGATAATAAAACGCAAAATCGCTTTAAGTCTTACTGGCTGATTTGAGTTTAAGGCTTCATTCGTGGTTCTTATTGAAGTGTCCCATCAAAGGTTACAGATGCGGGATTTAAGGGGAGTGATTTCCAGCCGGCGTAGGTGTCTAAAACAAAGTGTAGGACTTTGTCGGTCAATTTTCCAGTAATATTTTTTAGTTTTACAGAAATTGGTAGTTTACCCATAATGGTTATTTTTCCTGCTTTTCCGTCAGTTTCAATGGGAGTAATAATACCGTTGGCAACATTGACTTTCATTCTGATGGTGACGACACCGGGCATTTTCCCGATTTTTTGAATCAGACCAGAGAGTGTGTAAGTTCCATCTCCGTTGTTAGATAAGGAAAACAGTTGTTTTTTAGTGTTGTTGAAATGTTTACCATTCATGGTGATATTCGACAATGTTCCTTCGTAGTCTTTTGCACAAACGCTTGAAACAGAGCTAAATAAACATATTATCGTTAAAACGACAGAAAGTATCTTAGTTTTCATAATCCGAACTATTTTCTCTTGATTACAAAGTTAGGGGTATCGTTTGAATACGGCAATACCTATTTGTTGTGATTTTCAGCCATTGTAGTACCAACTTCTTGTTATTCGTGTTTTGCGAGTGTGCTGTGCTGGAAGGGGAAATATGTGTTTGAAAAATGTTTACATAGTTCTGGGTAAATCAGGGGTTGGTGAGGCTTAGACGGGCGAGAATGTTTGTCTTTTTAATATGGTGGAAGTCAAAAGGTTATGGAATGGGGCGGGGAAAGGTGCTTAATAAGGTTGCGGAAGAGCATGTTTTGTAAGTCAGAAGAGCACCTTTGAGAAGATAAAAGAGCGTTGTTTCGTGTCCGAATGATGATGTGTTATCGTTTTGCACTTGACATTTATTTTACATTCTCATTCACTCTTGTTTCGTGAGCATAGCTATGTAGGTCAGTGAGCGGATGTTTGGAGTGTAGAAAGTAGAAAATGGAGGGATAAGGGGGCAAATTCCTAATAAATAAGGATTGTCAAGAAACTCGATTCTTCTTACCTTTGCAGACACAAACAAGTACAAAAATATTAGAGAAAAGAATTCATGATTAAATCTAAACTGGGAATAGCATTCCTACTTGGCTTCTTTTTGCCTGTTGGTATACAGGCAAAGGACATTATAGAGAAAGGTGATACCTCACGAGTCTATGATATTGAAGAGGTAGTGGTTGTTGATCAGCCAAAGGAGAATTTTCGTCTTCGCCAGCAGCCTATGAGTAGTACCTCCTTTAATGGCGACATGCTTCGAGGCTTGAATGTTCAGGATGTACGCCATCTGTCGATGTATGTGCCATCTTTTTCTATGCCAGTGTATGGAAGTCGTTACACCTCTTCTATATATATGCGAGGAATTGGTTCGCGTGTGTCTGCACCATCTGTGGGAATATACGTCGACGGTATACCCGTTCTGAATAAGAGTGCTTTTAATTTTCACACTTATGAGGTCGAGCGCATTGACGTGCTGCATGGTCCGCAGGGTACACTCTATGGTATGAATACCGAAGGCGGATTGATACGTTTGTATAGTCGCAATCCTTTTCAGTATCAAGGGACGGATGTTGAGTTATCGCTCGGTACGAAGTTGCATCGTAAGGTAGCGTTAAGCCATTACGAGAAAGTAAGCGACAAGGTAGCATTCTCTTTGTCAGGTTTCTACACTGGTCAGAATGGTTTCTTTCGCAATCTGTATGACGGAACCCATGCCGACCTCATCAATGAGTTTGGAGGTAAGGTTCGTTTCATGTGGCATCCGACAGACAGGTTAAGTCTTGACTTCATCACCGACTATCAGCACACTCGTCAGAATGGTTTCCCCTATGGGCAGGTGATAAGCGAGAAGGAGCTTGCTGAAGCAACGCTCACTTCGCCACTTTATGGCAAGAAGGCAGGGACGCAGTCGCCTAATCAGAACTATCAGGGAAATTACGGACGCAACATTCTTAATAGTGGTTTAGGCGTGAAGTATAGTGGTAAGGGTTATGAGCTTAATTCGATGACCTCATGGCAATTCCTTCGTGACGATATGCTGATGGACTTAGATTATAGTCCGCAAGACTTTCTACATCTCACGCAGCGTCAGTTGGGAAATGTGCTGACGGAGGAAGTTTCGATTAAGAGTCGTAATCGCAGTAGATGGCATTGGACCTTTGGTGCTTTCGGCTCATATCAGTGGTTGAAGACAGATGCGCCAGTCTATTCGGTCAGGATATGAACACCTACTTATCAAAGAAAATCACAGACTATGCTTATAACGGTATTCTTTCGGCCTTTGCAGGTATGATGGTGCCTCAGCTCGTGAAGGAGGGAATGTCGGAGGAGCTTGCCAAGCAGGCTGCACGTAAGAAGGTGGCAGCCGATATAGCCAAGGCAGGTGGTGTCGATATAAAGATGAGTGTAGAGCCTGTACCGGGGCTGTTCCATACACCAATACTTAATCTTGGCGTGTATCATGAGAGTAATGTCGAACTGTCAGATCGCCTTATGGCAACCTTAGGTTTGCGTTATGATTATTCGCATGTAGGTATTGATTATGATACTTCCCTACGAGTAGCCTTGCAGGAGAATGTGTTAGGGATGAAGATAAACCCTGTTGTTAGCTCAGCATTGAAGCATAGTGAGCATAACGTTTTCAAGCAGTTACTTCCAAAGCTCGGACTGACTTATCGTTTGCGCAATGGAGGGAATGTCTATGCGACGTGGTCAAAGGGTTATCGTGCAGGAGGATATAATTTCCAGATGTTCTCAGACATTCTTCAAGCTGAGACGTCACAAGCAGCACAGAAGGTGCGTAAGAACGAAGAGATTACTATTGCGCATGATGAGAACTATTATGAGCGTATCGCAAAGACGATTGCTTATAAGCCAGAGACGAGTTGGAACTATGAGGTTGGGACGCATCTAAACCTCTTGAATAGTCAGTTGCATCTTGACCTCGCAGCCTATTATATGCAAATTCGTAATCAGCAGTTATCGGTCATGGCGGGTAATTATGGTTTCGGGCGTGTGATGACGAATGCAGGTCGTAGCCATTCGTGTGGTTTGGAGGCATCGGCTCGTGGTGGTGCAATGGATAATAAGTTGACTTATGGATTGAGCTATGGTCTTACGCGTGCTGTGTTTGACGATTATAAGGATTCGTTGGCCCATGTAGGCGTGGTCGATTATAAGGGTAAGCAAATACCTTATGTTCCTCAGCATACGTTTGGTGGGAATGTTGATTATCGCATAGATGTAGACCCAGCAGCGTTACTTGACCCGTCTCATCGTTTGCGCATTCGTAGTGTTACGGTGGGATTGAGTCTGACGGGACAAGGCAAGACTTATTGGGACGAACAAAACACTGTCAGTCAGAATTTTTATGCCGTCTTAGGAGTTCATGCTGATGCCGACTTTGGTCCGCTGCATGTCAATCTGTGGGTTCGTAACCTGACGGATACTAACTACAACACTTTTGCTGTTCAGAGTGCTGCTACGGGTACACGATACACCTTTGCACAGTTGGGTAATCCTTTCCAGATGGGTGTTGACTTAAGAATACACTTCTAATAGGAACTTCGAGCATATAAGAAAGGCTACTTCATCCTCCTTGCTTAGGGAGAGTGAAGTAGCCTTTTGATTTTTTGTGTAAACTATTATTTTGGTGTGTAAGACATCTTTTTTTTAGGAATTTGGGAAAATTGTCACATATAATCTGTATCTTTGTTGTCGTGAATAATGTATTGTTTCGCGACAAAAAACAGGTTTTGTTATGGATGAAAGTATTGAAAATAAGATATTTGCAAAGTCTAAGAAGTGCGGACGTGGTTCTGTTTTTTTTATAGGAGACTTTGTTCAGTATGGCAGTCGAAATGCCGTCAACAAAGCATTGGAACGTCTAACGAGGAAAGGACTGATGCTTAGGGTTGCACGTGGCATTTATTGCTACCCAAAGATAGAGAAGATTTACGGACTTGGTGTAGTTCCTCCTTCGCTTGAAGATATTGCCAAAGCAATAGCGAAAAGAGACGGAGCAAGAATTGTTCCAACGGGACTTTATGCCCAGTATCAATTGGGGTTAACCCAACAAGTGCCGATGAACGTTGTTTACTTGACTGACGGAGTTTCGCGCACCATAAAACTTGAAGATGGGAGAGAGATATCAAATTCAAACGAGCCTCTCCGAGGTATTTTGCTATACACAATCAGTTGGCTCTTCTCCTAACAATGGCTCTTAAAGACTGGAAGATAGAAAATTTGACAGAAGAGCATGTAGCTATGATTAAAACGACGTTAAATAAAAGCTCTCGTCTTCAAGTTGCTGACCTCAAACTAATGACAGCAAAAGTAAGAGAATTTATAGTTAGCCTATATGAATAAGTTTTTGCAACTAACAGATTCACAACGAAAAAGCGTTTATGAATCAATTGCATATAAAGAGGGACTGCCTGCCCAAGTGATTGAAAAAGATTTTTGGGTAACAGCGATTTTGCAGATTATCTTTGCACTTCCTATTGCAAAATATTTAGTTTTCAAAGGTGGTACAAGCCTTAGTAAAGGTTGGAAACTTATAGAACGTTTTTCGGAGGATATAGATATTGCTGTTTCTCCTATTCTCCTTGGTGTACCAGAAGGAGATCTTACTAAAAAACAAATAAAGAAATTACGCAAAGCATCATCGCTTTATGTTATAGAGGAGTTATATCCTATGATCCGCGAAGAATTGAAACAAAAAGGTTTAAATTCGTTTGTTACAATTGATGCTCAGCTAAATGGCGAAGGTGATAATACATATCCAGAACCACGCCAGATCTATTTGCATTATAAATCTGTTTTTGATAAGGCACTCACATATCTTCGCCCAGATGTTGTTCTGGAAGTTAGTGCCACGTTCATTGCTCGAACCGATCGATTCTATACAAGTCCAAAGCATTCTTAGTCAGAATATTCCAGTCAAGCCATTGTCTGAAAGTCGAATCTATACCGCTATTCCGGCAAAGACATTTCTTGAAAAAGTTTTTCTGCTTCACGAGTTATTTTCTGTATCGGGGCATGGGGTGAAGGCAGAGCGTAAAAGCAGACATCTTTATGACCTATATGTCATGATGGATAAGGATTTTGCAAAGTATGCGGTTGCAGATGATGTTTTATGGGAGTCTATCCGTCACCATCGGGAGATTTTTACTTCTGTGCGAGATGTTGATTATAGTCCTGATGTACGCAAACGGCTCCAGCTTATCCCCAGAGAAGACATACTTGATATATGGAGAGCGGATTATACAGCAATGAAAGAATCTATGATTTATGGGAAAAAACCAAAGTTTGAAGATTTATTAGAAGGTATGTCCGAACTTCAGAAGAGGTTTGCAGAGGTTGCAGGACTTTAGAGCATATAAAAAAGGCTACTTCATCCTCCTTGCGTAGGGAGAGTGAAGTAGCCTTTTGGTTTTTATGTAAACCGTTATTAGGGGTTAAACGATAGTGGTTTAGTAAGTCTGAGTCCGATGTCGGATAGTCCCGGTAGCGACTCACGGTTCATAATGTGGTAAACTTTGATGCGTAATGAGTCGTTTCGGTTCAGAGGGAAGCTGCAGATAGGCTGCTGAATGTCAGTGCGAGTAATTGCTTCAAGTCCCTTTAAGAGTCCTTTGTTGTTGATAATTTCGCAGTTGATAGTATCATTGTATTGTTTTTCTTTTTTACGTCCATGCTTAAAGTTGATGACTTTACGTTCGACAATCATTGTGACAAATCGGTAAGGAAAGGCGTGAGTAGCCCGTAGGCAGAGATCTAATTGGTAGTTGCCCTCCCATTGTCGTGGTATGTCAAAGGTTAGCGTGTCGTTGCGTGTCCATCCTTGCAGTGACACACTCTTATATTGATTGTATGTGCGAGGGTCGCTACTAGCAACGACACTCACGCCGAGGAGCGTGAGTGTGAAGATATATAATAAGGTTAGGACCTTATGTTTCATTCTGGTTTTCTTTCTGTTTGTTGAGGCTGTCTATCCTCGTTTTTATTGTTTTGTGGTGCAGTATCGTTCTGTTGTTGCGCAGGACGTGTACTGTTGTAAGGTCGTCGGGATGTGTTCTGTGTCCGGCGGTTGTCATTGTTTTGTCTATTACCATCCTGTCCGTCACGTTGGTATCGGCGATTCTCACGTTGTGGTCTTCCCCCTTGTTGCCCGTTGTTATTACGAGGCTGGTTGTTCTTCTTACGTTTCTTGGCTTTGTCAAAGCGACTAAGGTCAGCACCAGCAAGTAGGTCGACAGGCTTTTTAGCAGGTTTAGCCTTACCATCATCGAGGAGAGAAAGCGGTTTTTCGCCCCTTTTGTTCAGTTCGATAACCTCTTTTGCACGTTTTGCGCTGATGATTTCGAGGTTGACAGCAAGGTTCTTGTCGGTAGAGTAGGTGCATTGTCCGTTGAGGATGTCAGTCTTAAATAGGTAGTATTCACCATCCATAGTTTCTAAGACAACCTCCTTGCTTGGTAGTTTTCTGGAAGCCTCCATATACTCATCGACCTCATAGTTCAGGCAACATTTCAGTTTAGCACACATTCCTGCCAGTTTGGTTGGGTTCAGGGAGAGGTCTTGGATACGAGCGGCGTTTGTTGAGACACTTGAGAAGTTCTTCATCCATGTAGCACAACAAAGTTCGCGTCCACAAGGACCAGTACCGCCAATACGGCCAGCTTCTTGTCTTGCACCAATCTGTTTCATTTCTATTCGTACATGAAAGGCTGCGGCAAGGTCCTTAATAAGCTGTCGGAAGTCTACACGTTCGTCGGCAATATAGTAGAAGATGGCTTTGTTTCCATCGCCTTGGTATTCGACATCGCCGATTTTCATTTTCAGTCCTAAGCCCTTTGCTATTTGTCGGCTTTCGATCATAGTGGCGTGTTCACGTGCTTTTGCTTCGTGATATTTTTGCATATCGACATCTTTTGCAAGTCGGTAGACACGTTTGATATCGTCAGGCGACTTTACAGAAGTAGACTTTTTTATTTGCAGTTTGACGAGCCGTCCAGTCAGTGTGACTACTCCGATGTCATGTCCCGGGTTGGCTTCTACGGCTACGATGTCGCCTTTCTTCAGGTCAAGGTTGTTGACATTATGGTAGTAACCTTTGCGAGTGTTTTTGAATTGAACTTCAACAAGGTCGGTTGTTTGGTTGTTGCCGGGGATGTCAGCCAGCCAGTCAAAGGTGTTGAGCTGGTGGTCTTGTCTGCCACATCCTTTGTGACATAGACCCCTATTGCAGCCATGCCAGACCTTGAATTTCATATCTTTATAATCCATTGATTGTATTCTTTATTTTTGTTATATATATGTTGAAAGCCTCCATGTGTCACGTTTCTGCGTGCGAATGATAGGCTGTGATAAGTAATGATAAATTATGTTCTGTGGGTCATAGACATATAACTCGTCCACTCGTCCACTCGTCTACTTGTCCACTCGTCTACTTGTCTACTCGTTCACTTTTTCAGCAGTAACACGATGAGTTTCAGAGCCATGTCGTAGAAGACAATCTTAGCATTGGCGTTCTGTCCGATGTCACGATAGGCACGTTGGAAGAGTTCGTTGATTTCAATCACGTTAGCCTCGTTGATAAAGCGAGCGAAGTTCTTTGCAAAGTTCTCTTCCTCCAAAGTCATGTAATTAAGTTCGGGTTTGTGGGAAGTTGAACATAAAGTTTTCGCGTACTTGTTGTTGGAAGTAAGTAAGCATACGGCGTTCTTTTTCACGTCCGTAGCCAGTGACCAGTTCGCTCCATCGTTTGAGGTCTTTTACGTTACGGAGGTAACATAGGCGCATCAGCATTTGAAACATATTATGGAACTCACGGTTTTCGTTGCCAACGTCAATAGCGTCTAATGCTTTTGTCCAACTGCCATGTGCGATGCGTGCAATGCGATATGCGGCATCGTTGTCAATTCCTCGTTTTTCGATGAGAGCTTGTTCGATTGCTTTGTCGTCAATGCGTTTCAAGTCAATACGTTGTGTTCGGCTGCGAATGGTTTCGAGTAACTTTTCTGGTTCTTCGCACACCATGAGGAAGACCGTGCCTTGTGGCGGTTCTTCTAATAGCTTTAATAGTTTGTTTGCAGAGGTGAGATTCATTCTTTCTGGTAGCCAGATGATAGACACCTTATAGCCTCCTTGACTTGATTTCAGCGACAGGATGCGAGACAGTTCGTCGCTTTCAGCTCCCGTGATAATAGCTTGTTGTGTGGTAGCCTCCATCTGCTTCATCCATTGGTTCATGGTGAAGTACGTTCCTTTCATGATGAGCGTGTGCCATTCTTTTGCAAAGTCGTTGCTTATGGGTTGGTGGTCACTACTCATACTTGGCAGTTTGATGGTAGGATAAGAGAAGTGAAGGTCGGGATGTTCCCAGTTGCGAAGCATGGCACGAGCGTTTGAAACGATAGGAGAGGTTGGTTCGTTTGTTTCGTCTCCTGCAAGCAAATAACTGGCAAAAGCCATTGCAAGTGCCATCTTGCCTACTCCTTGTGGTCCACAGAAGAGTAAAGCATGAGGCAGTCGTCCCTCGTTTACCATGTTTATAAGTCGTTCTTTAACGGCTTCTTGTCCTATAACTTCTGAAAAGTTCATCTTCTCTTGTTTTCTTGTACATTTGGCTACAAAGTTAGTAAATAAAAGTGAGAAATGGGGTAGGTTTGTAAAAGTAATAAGGTAAAAGATTAAAAAAGTAAAACCAAAGATATTCTTCTAAAAGTGGCAAAGTAAGTAAGGGAAAAGCTGGTGTAAGCTGTATTAATAAGTAGAATCCTTCCTCATCGAAGGGGAGTGTAGTAGATAGAGTTAGTAACATTTCGACCTACGACTAATTGTATGAAAAGAGTTTTTATGGCAATGTTTGCCTTGATAATGGCTGTGAGTATGATGGCAAACGACTTTGTGAAAGTAAGGAACGGTAGATTTTATCGTGGTGATAAACCTTACTATTACGTAGGAGCCAACTTTTGGTACGGACCTATTCTTGGTTCGGAGGGTTTAGGTGGCGACCGTGCTCGTTTAATTCGGGAACTTGATGAGATGCAGCGTTTGGGTATAGACAATCTTCGTATCTTGGTCGGTGCGGATGGTTTGGCAGGTGTTGAGGATAAGATAGCACCCGTGTTACAATCACGTCCGGGGGTGTATAACGATTCGATTCTTGCAGGCTTAGATTATCTCTTGGTGGAGATGAGCAAGCGAAAGATGGTTGCTGTACTTTATCTGACTAACTCTTGGGAATGGAGTGGTGGTTATGGTACTTATTTAGAGTGGGCAGGTGAGGGTCAGGCACTTATCCCACGTCGAGATGGTTATGGTGCTTACACAAAGTTTGCCAGTAGGTTTGCAGTCAGTAAGAAGGCGCATTTGATGTTTTACGATCATATCCGTTTTATTCTTAGTCGTACCAATAGATACTCTGGTATGAAGTATGTTGATGACCCAACGATTATGTCTTGGCAGATATGTAATGAGCCACGTGCTTTCTCAAAGGATGCCTTACCAGCCTTTGAGCAGTGGCTTTCGGAGGCAACAGCCCTTGTTCGAAGTCTTGATAAGAACCATCTTATCAGTCTTGGAAGCGAAGGAGCTTTTGGTTGTGAGCGTGACTATGGAAGTTTTGAGCGTATCTGTGCCGACAAGAATGTGGACTATTGCAATATTCATATCTGGCCTTACAATTGGCAGTGGGCAAGAAAGACTCATCTGAAGGAAGACCTCAAGGCAAGTTTTAGGCATACGCAAGAGTATATTGATAGTCATCTTGAAATCTGTCAGCGTATCGGTAAACCGCTTGTACTCGAAGAGTTTGGTTATCCTCGTGATGGTTTCTCATTTTCGTTGAAGAGTCTAACAAAGGCGCGCGATGCTTACTACAAGTATGTTATGGACGCTGTTGCAGAGAATGCGACAAAGGGTGGACTGCTTGTGGGTTGTAACTTCTGGGGTTGGGGTGGTGAAGCAAAACCACGTCATGAGCGTTGGCAGGTGGGAGATGACTTTACTTGCGACCCAGCTCATGAACCTCAGGGCTTTTACAGTGTGTTTACGGGAGATAATTCGACGAAGAACATTATACAGAAGGAGGCGAGGAGGATGGCTAAAATAAAGTAAAATGAGCGATGAAATCAATTATTTCGGTCGAATAAGTCCTTGTTTCGTATATCATTTTGTAAATTTGTAAAATAAAAAAAGTAATATATAAATGGAAATGTTTAAGTTTAATCCTCTTTTGAAGTCTATCCTTTGGGGTGGAGAAAAGATAGTACCCTTCAAGCAGCTTAGCTCCGATCAGAAGCAAGTGGGCGAAAGTTGGGAAATGTCTGGTGTTAAGGACAATGAGAGTATTGTGTCAGATGGTGAATATAAAGGTTGGACGCTGAACAAACTTGTTGATACGTTGAAGGACAAGTTAGTAGGAAAGGAGAACTATGAACGCTTTGGCAATGAGTTCCCTCTGCTTGTGAAGTTTATTGATGCACGTGAGCAGTTGTCTATTCAGGTTCATCCTACTGACGAACAGGCGCAGGCACAGGGCTTGGGACGTGGCAAGACAGAGATGTGGTATGTGATGGAAAGCGATACTGATGCCTCTCTTCGTAGTGGTTTGAAGCAGCAGATAACACCAGAGCAGTACAAGGAGATGGTGGAGAATGATACCATTACTGAGGCTTTGTCAGAGTATCCTGTGAAGGAAGGTGACGTATTCTTCTTGCCAGCAGGTCGTATCCACTCTATTGGTGCAGGCTGTTTCTTGGCAGAGATACAGGAGACAAGTGATGTGACTTATCGTATCTATGACTTCAAACGTCAAGATGCTGAGGGCAATTATCGTCAGTTGCATACGAAGGAAGCGGCTGAGTGTATTGACTATACGGTCTATCCAGACTATCGCACGCAGTATGAGCCACGTCAGAATGAATCTGTGGAACTTGTTAGCTGTCCTTATTTCACAACCTCTGTTTACGACCTTACAGAGCCGATGGTGCTTGATTACAGTGACTTAGACTCTTTCGTGATTTTCGTTGGACTCAAAGGTGAAGGCGAAATTACCGATGCTGAGGGGAATAGTATTTCTTTCCGTGCAGGTGAGAGTGTACTCCTACCAGCTACAGCAACGATTGTTAAGGTTTCGGGAACAATCAAGTTCTTAGAGTCTTACGTCTAATTAGTGCATTATCGACCGCTTTAGCTGAGTTTTTGCCCTCCTATTAGCGTGTCTATAACGTCTGTCTGTCTTTATGAAGATACTCTTCATTGTTCCTTTTCCTCATCTTCAATAAATGTGTTGAGGCTAGCACATATTGTGCTTGTGATAAGCACCAATGATATTAGAGGAAGGCTGCATAAAAAAACAGGTCTACTTTTCGCAAGGAAAGTAGACCTGTTTTTTATGCTTGATAGATAGGTTGGGCTTATTCCTTATGCTCATTCAGTTCCTTAGGGATTACTGACGCATTCTCGGTTTCAGTCCCATCAGCTTCTTTTGTGACGTATCTTTGCCAGTAAGCAATGATAAGTGTTGTGAGCGGCAAGGCAATGATAAGTCCGATGAAGCCTAAAAGTGCGCCCCAGATAGAGAGTGAGAGGAGCAGAATGGCAGGGTTAAGTCCCATTGCTTTACCCATGATTTTCGGTGTGATAATCATGTCCATAAGCACTTGTACAACGGCAAAAACAATCAGTGCAGAGGCAAAGATAATCCAGAAGTTCTGTCCTGTGTCGGCAGCTTTGAGCAATGCCAGAAAGACCGTAGGGATGAGTGCGAAGGTGTGGAGATAGGGAACAAGGTTGAGTACGCCTATGAGGATACCCATGCCGATGGCTATTGGGAAGTCGATAATTGTAAATCCAATGCAGAAAAGAATCCCCATGCAGAGTGAAACCAAACCCTGTCCACGGATGTAATTGTTTAATTCTCGTTCGGCATCCTTTGCCAGTCCAGCCCAGAAAGGACGTACACTCTTTGGAAACATCTTTATCCAGTTGTTCGTAAGCAGTTCATAATCAAGGAGGATAAAGAAGGCATAGAGAAGAGTGATGCACGAGGCAATGATAGAGATAACGATGCTTGCCGTTTGTCCAATCACAGAGAACACCTTAGGCATGGCAGTTTTTATGGTGTTTTGGAAGTCCTGACTCTTCACGAAACTCTCAATCTGATTTTGGTTGTTTTTAATCCATTCTTTCACCATTGTTGAGAGGTCATTGGTGTGTGTAGTCTCGTGTAGATAGCGGTTGACGATGGTCATGAACTTATCTCCTTGCTCGAGCATTGGCGGAACGATGAACAGGAAGATGGCTGCAATGACTGCAATGGCAAGTAGAAAGGTTAGGACAATACTTAAAGCTCTGCCCGGGACGTGGAGTTTATATTGTATGAATTTTACGATGGGGTAGAGGAGGTAGGCTATCAGCCATGCTATAAAGAAAGGCAAGAGAACCTCAGAGAGTATGTTAATGATAAATCCAACTAGTAGGATGGCAAGAGCAACTAATGCCCAACGTATGAATTTGTCGAAGGTAATGATTTGTCGCATAAACTTTTCGGACTTTATTGTTTGTTTTCTTCTTGTGTTGCTTTCTTGTAGCATTCACGACAAAGCGGCTCGTACTCCTGTTGTTCGCCGAGCATTACACGACGATTGTCTGCAATAAGACGATGGCTGACGTATGCTAAAGCTCCACACTTCACACAGATAGCGTGTACCTTTGTCACCTCGTCGGCGATAGCGCAGAGTGCAGGGATAGGACCGAAAGGAACGCCCTGAAAGTCCATGTCGAGTCCTGCAACAATGACTCTCACACCTTCGTTAGCCAGTTTGTTGCATACTTCTGTTAGTCCTTCGTCAAAGAATTGTGCTTCGTCAATGCCCACAACATCAATGTCTGAGGCAAGGAGAAGAATATTTTGAGAAGAGTCAATAGGCGTAGAATGAATAACATTCTTGTCATGGCTGACTACATCGTCGTCTGAATAGCGTGTGTCAAGCGATGGTTTGAAGATTTCAACCTTCTGCTTTGCAAACTTAGCACGTTTCATACGGCGGATGAGTTCTTCTGTTTTACCAGAGAACATACTCCCGCAAATCACCTCAATACGTCCTTGACGACGTCTTTCGCCATTATGGTTATCTATCTTTGTCATAATCAATGCAAAGATAAAGAATTAATGGATAATAGATAAATGTAAAGCGTTAAAAGTTATTGAGCTAATGTTTCTTTCTTTTTTTCGTAAGACTCAATGTGCGAGCGTTAGTCGTTCTCAGTTTTTAGAAGTCGGAGGTTTGTTGGGTAAGGGTTAGTCTTATATATATATGGTGAACTTACATCTGAGGCTTCGTTTTTTTATAAATCGTTGGTTTTGTTGTGTAAAAAAAACTAAATTATTTTGTGCTTTGATACATTTATTTTATATTTGCGATTTATAAATGGGAACATTATATCTCGTACCGACACCGGTTGGAAATATGGAGGATATGACCCTCCGTGCCATCAGAATTCTAAAAGAGGCTGATTTGGTCTTGTGTGAGGATACTCGTACATCGGGTATTTTGTTGAAACATTTTGAGATAAAGAATCGTCTTATGTCTCATCATAAATTCAATGAACATGCAAGTACGGCGGGCTTAGTCAATAGATTAAAGGCTGGGGAGACAATAGCACTCATCTCTGATGCTGGCACTCCGGGTATTAGCGACCCGGGTTTCTTCCTCGCTCGTGAGGCTGCTGCCAATGGAATAATCGTGCAGACACTGCCCGGAGCCACTGCTTTCGTTCCTGCGTTGGTGTCAAGTGGATTGCCCTGCGACCGCTTCTGCTTTGAAGGTTTTCTACCACAGAAAAAAGGTCGTAAGACGCATTTGGAGAGTTTGGCTGACGAGTCTCGTACAATGGTGTTCTATGAGTCGCCTTACAGAGTAGTGAAGACCTTAGAACAATTCGTTGAAGTCTTTGGTGCAGAACGACAAGTGAGCTGTTGTCGGGAGATTTCAAAGCTCCATGAGGAGAGTGTTCGAGGAACCTTAACAGAGGTGATTGCACACTTCAAAGAGACGGAACCACGTGGAGAGTTCGTCCTTGTAGTGGCAGGAAAGGAAAAAGTAAAATCTTTAGATAAGAAGAAATGTAACAATAAAAATTTATAACGTATGAAGAACTTATTTGTAATAGCAGTATGTGGAGTATTTGCACTGGCATCCTGCAACCATGACAAGAAATCGGCTTTGAACCCTTCAGAGATACAGAACGATTCTTTACGAAGTGTTATTGATGCTCGTGATCACGAGATTAACGATATGATGGGAACATTGAATGACATTCAGCAGGGGTTTGCTGCTATCAATGAAGCCGAGAATAGAGTGACCATTGCTAAGAATGGGGAGCGTGCTGACAAGGCGGTACAGATGAGAGAAAATATCCAATTCATCGCCCAGCGTATGCAGGAAAACCGCGAATTGATTAAGAAACTTCAACAGCAACTTCGCGAGAGTGGCTTTAAGGGCGACGCAATGAAGGAAACACTCAGTCGTCTGGCTGCTCAGTTGTCGGCGAAGGAGAATGAATTAAAGGCTTTGCGTGCTGAGTTAGAGTCTAAGAATATTCATATCAAAGAATTGGATGAAACAATCACAGGACTGAATACGGACGTAAGTAATCTCAAAACTGACAAGGAGAAACTGACAAGCGAGAAGGATAATCTCACGAAGGAAAAGGAGAACCTTCAGTCTGAGAGTAGCCAAAAGTCTGAGACTATCAATACTCAGGATAAGCAGTTGAACACCGCTTGGTATGTGTTCGGTACTAAGAGTGAGTTGAAGGCACAGCGCATTCTTGATGGCGGTAAGGTGCTTCAAGGTTCTTTCAATAAGAACTACTTTACAAAGATTGACATCCGTGTCAATAAGGAAGTCAAACTCTACAGTAAGAGTGCACGTCTGCTAACTACTCATCCAAGCAGTAGCTACACATTGACAACTGATACCAACGGACAGTATGTACTTCGTATCACTGACCCACAGACTTTCTGGAGTACAAGCAAGTATCTGGTTGTTCAGGTTAAATAATCATAATGTACAAAATATGAAAAGAGGCATTCTTATCGTGAGGATGCCTCTTTTCATGTGTATTTAATTCAAGTAAGAGCGGTGACAGCTATCTTTTGCAGGCTTTATTCCTTTTCTCTCACCTTTATTAAAGTCCAAGGAAGGTCTTATGAATGCGGCTCTTCCTCTTTTAATTCTGCTAATTTCGAGCTAAACAGCAAACTGAGTGTCACGAAGCCTGCACCTATTGCCAGTCCGATGTATTGAACATTGTGAAGCAAGGTAAGAATGAATTCCGATTCTGTTCCATAGATATATCTATCGAAGATAGTAGGAAGCATGAAACTTGCAAGCGTCACAATACAACCCAAAACAACACCAACAACAAGCAGTTTGAGCGACATCAGTTTATTCTTTCGGCTCTCCGCACGTTGATATGCCTTGACTTCTTCGATGAGTTCCATCTGTCGTTGAAGTCTTTGCATAAAGGTATTGTCATCCGACAGTTGTGGATGATAGTCAGAGAATAGATCTTTTAAGAATTTATCTTCGTTCATTTTTCCAATAAGTGTTTAAGTTGTTCTCGTCCTCGTGAGAGTTGTTTCTTAATTGCATCCTCACTGTTGTCGGTTATCTCTGCAATCTCTTTTATTTGATAGCCCTGCATATAGTAGAGTAGAATACTCGTGCGCATTGTCTCTGAGAGCGTTGTCAAAGCACAGTGTAGTTCCTGATAGCGGAAGGCATCGTCACTCTTACAGTTTGCTTGGAGCGTGATAGCCTTCTCAAGGGGTAGTTCCTGCTGATACTTCTGTTTGCGGCGAGAGTCTATGAAGACACGATAAGCTATTTTCATCAGCCATGCCGAGAATTGTCCCCGTTCGTCATATTGGCTGCAGCGAAGGTAGGCTTTGATGAGAGTTTCTTGAGCAATATCGTCAGCTTCAGCACTATTGCCGCAGCATAGAGCCGTCAGGAACCGGCGTAATACTGCCTGTTCCCGACCGATCTGTTCGACGAATTGTTCTCTTGTCATAATAACCTAATCGTTGTCTTTCAGGTTTTCCAAAGTCTTCTTAGCATTGTTGTAGGCTACCAACAGCCCGCTGCCTACTGCTAATGGGGCAACACCAAATACAGCACCAATGGGAATAATAGCGTCATTAAAGCCTGGCACTATGATCATAACTATGCTACCCAAGATGGTTGTTATACCACCAATCGTGCAAATTGTTCCTAAAAGAACTTCATAATGCATTTTTGTCATCAGTTGCTCTTTAAATGATTTCTTTGGAGGGTTTAGTTTGTTGAGGAACTCCTGCACGTCAACCTCAGGATTCTTTTCGATGACAGCCATTATAATCTCACTTCTTTTATCTGTCTCGTGTTGTCGATGACGGAAGGATAGCCATGCTAATACTATCGGAAGGACTCCTATCAAAGCAATAGGAACCAACTTGCTAATAAAAAATTCAATAGTGTTCATAATCTTTCTATTTTAAGTTTTAATATGTTATACATTTGGTTTTCTTTCTGAACCGATTCACTTGTATAACGTTATTGGTTTGTAAAAGGTGACAACAAAGGCATAAATTTATTTGTTTTATGGTATTGATTCTTTTTTCAGATAACGGTTTTCTGTATGTTTACTACAATTTTTTTGAGCGAATTATTTCCATGAGAATAATGGTTCTTTCGCTAAATTCGTGGATATTCATTATTCTGTTTGTATGAAGCAGACTTTATGTATTCCAGCATTGATTCAAAAAAGGTTTTTGTATAAATATTTCAACGGACTAAATTAAGTTGATACTCTTTTGGCTTTGAAAAGATGCCTAATAGGCTTCGAGAAGACGCTCTTTTGAGGTCTTGTTAACGCCCTTTTGAATCCTTACCGACGACCTCTAATATTCGTAGAAAGCATGGGTAAAATTCTTCCTCCTCTCTATCTATGTTTTAATTAGTATCAGGAACAGAGGGGATGTCTTAACACCTTTCATTTCCTTCGTACTCCTTAACTGCTCAATCCCTACCTTCTCTCTTGAAAGAATCGTTGCATCAAGGCACGACATTCCTCTTCCATTACGCCGTATGTGACGTTAGCTTTAGGGTGAAATGCCTTAGGTGCATATTCATGATAGCCCCGTTTGTCATCGGGACAACCGTAGACAATGCGCCGAAGTTGTGCCCAGCCAATGGCACCAGCACACATGATGCAAGGTTCAACGGTTACGTATAGTGTGCAGTCTTGTAGATATTTGCCACCCAACTCGTTGGCAGCCATGGTTATAGCTTGCATTTCGGCGTGTGCAGTAACGTCATTGAGCGTCTCTGTAAGGTTATGGGCGCGAGCGATGATGCGGTCACGGCACACCACAACGGCACCAACTGGAATTTCGCCTTCTTTATAGGCAGCTTCGGCTTCGGTCAATGCACGCTGCATATAGTAGAGGTCTTTCTTGCTTTGTTCTTCTGTACTCATACTGCAAAAATACGGGTTTTATTTTGATTTTACGAAAGTTTATTCTAACTTTGTGCTGTAAATAATGAATGTATATAGCCCTTGTAGGGGGAGCGTTAAGGTGTGAGAAATAAGACGAAGAGGATAGTTCTTTTCTCTCCTTGCCTTCTACAGGTATGAATGGAAAGACGCATGGCTTATCATAACGAAATGGGTAAATGGGGAGAGGATGTGGCGGTAAGCTATCTTCAGCAGATGGGCTACACCATTCTTCATCGAGATTGGGACTATCTTCATCGCGACCTTGATATTGTGGCGATAGATAATGGTACACTGGTTATCGTTGAGGTGAAGACACGAAAGAATGAGCGATTTGCCGATGCCGATGAGGCTGTTACGGCTCAAAAGATACGTTCGCTCTCTATTGCGGCTAATGCCTACGTCAAGCGATATGCTATCAGTCTGGACATCCGCTTCGATATCATCATCGTTGTGGGAGAGCCGACTGGAGTCGGTGAGGTGCGCCACGTGAAGGATGCTTTCCTACCATTCGTGTAAAGAATAGATTGTAAATGAAGATAATAGATGCCGTATTGGGCTTTTTCAAGCCAACAGTAGTAGAGAAAGAAAGAGCGGTGAAGGTCGTAAGACTGGACACAATAGAGAGTACAAATGCCTTTCTTCGTAGTTATACACCCGCTGAGGATGAACCAATGACAGTCGTTGTTGCTGACTATCAGACAGCAGGACGAGGGCAGGGAACGAACGCTTGGGAGAGTGAAGCAGGTAAGAACCTGTTGTTCTCTGTACTTGTTCACCCGACGATGTTGCCCGTTCGCAGTCAGTTTCTTCTCTCGGAGGCTGGTGCTTTGGCTTTGAAAGAAGCACTGGCAGACTATGTGAAGGAGGATGTCCGCCTGAAATGGCCAAATGACATCTATTGGAAAGATAAGAAAGCTAAGTGGAACACTGATTGAAACAAAGCTTGCGGCGGGACGTATAAAGGATTGTGTCTTCGGTGTGGGACTGAATGTAAATCAGGACACATTCCATAGTGATGCACCTAATCCTGTCTCTCTCTGTCAGATTTTAGGGCATGAAGTTGATAAAGAAGAACTGTTGCAGAAGATTATCAAGAAGTTCTCAGAACTCTATCAGCTCTTAGAAATGGGTGGATATAATGACGTCAGTGCAATGTATCACGAAGCCTTGTATCGTCGTGGAGGCTTTTATAGGTTCCGTGATGCTGACGGTGAGTTTGAAGGAGCCATTGTTGAAGTAGAAGACGATGGGCATCTCATCCTTCGTGATAGCAAGGGTATGATTCGTGAATATCAATTTAAGGAAGTCGAATTTATTATATAATAAGGTGTTTGAGAGAAGAAATAAGTACCCTCAACACTTTTAATTTCAAAAATAATGGCAAGATTTAAAAGAATACTTTTGAAGCTCTCGGGTGAGAGTTTAATGGGAAAGCAGGGCTTTGGTATCGACCCAGAGCGTCTTAGTGATTATGCTAAGCAAATTAAGGAAGTACACGAAATGGGCGTACAGATTGGTATCGTCATCGGTGGTGGTAACATCTTCCGTGGATTGAGTGGTAGTCAGAAAGGCTTTGACCGTGTGAAAGGCGATCAGATGGGTATGTGTGCAACCGTTATCAACTCTCTTGCGCTCAGTTCAGCACTTGAAGCAATCGGTGTAAAGGCTAAGGTCCTGACCGCTATTCGTATGGAACCTATTGGCGAGTTCTATAGCAAGTGGAAGGCTATCGAGGCGATGGAGGCAGGTTATGTCTGCATCTTCTCAGCCGGAACGGGTAGTCCTTACTTCACTACCGACACTGGTTCAAGTCTGCGTGGTATAGAGATTGAAGCAGACGTAATGCTCAAGGGTACACGTGTAGACGGTATCTATACGGCTGACCCAGAGAAGGACCCAACCGCAACAAAGTTCTCTGAAATCACCTACGATGAGATTTACACCAAGGGATTAAAGGTGATGGACCTCACGGCAACGACTATGTGTAAGGAAAACGACCTTCCAATCTATGTCTTCAATATGGATGTTGTTGGCAACTTAAAGAAGGTTATGGACGGAGAAGATATAGGAACATTAGTACATAATTAAGCTAACAATGCATGTGTGAAAGGTTGTTGCAACTGATGGGTTACAGTCAGTTTGCAACAATCTTTTATATATAAAAATGTGTAGATAAAGTCTTTTTTTCCTGTTCAGAAAATCCTTTAATCCAAATCGGTCCTTATATCTTTTATTCTCTTGTCGAACTCTTGTAACTCTTTTTTTAGTCATGAAATCCCGCTACGTTTGTTTGTTAATTGCAGACAATCCGTTTAGTGATAAAATAAAAATATTTTTAGGTTTTAAGGTCCTATTATGGGTATAAATGGAGGAATTTATAAGAAAAAAATTTGAATATAAACATTAAATATATTCACAATCGATGTATATAAAAAAATAATTTTTCTTATCTTTGTAGTGCTAATTTTAATTGTATAAGTCAATGAATAAAAGAAAAACATTATTAACCCTCTTTACGCTGTTGTTCAGCCTCGTTGCTTTGGCACAGCAGAAGCCTGTACGTATGTCTGTACAGCAGAAGCAGACATCTCCAACGGAGGTGGAGGTTGTCTTTACGGCGAAAATAGATCAAGGGTGGCACGTATATTCGACCAATCTTCCAGCTGACGGACCTACCTCTGCAGCGTTGCATGTCGATAAGGCAGAAGGAGTAACACCTATTGGTAAACTCACACCTCGTGGTAAGGAACTGAACGTTTATGACAAGACCTTTGAAATGAAACTACGTTATTTTGAGAATAGCGTTAGCTTCGTTCAGCGTTACAAGATAACGGCTAAGACTTATAGCATAAAAGGTTACTTGGAGTATGGGGCTTGCAACGACGAAATGTGTTTGCCTCCAATGCAGGAAGAGTTCAATTTCAAGGGTAACGGACCAGCCTCTGCGCCTGCTGCAGCACCAACTGCTGCGAATGCAGAAACGGGAAAAACAACTACAGCTGCTACTGATGTAGCAGCTGATGATTTATCAGCACTTACCGCAATGGCGGCTGATACAGCGAAGAAAACAGATGTTTCGTCTGTCGACTCAGTGGGTGCTACGGTGAAAGAGAATGCTGATGTAAAAGCTGACGCCAACTTGTGGCAGCCTGTAATTAAGGAATTGTCAGCTTTTAATAGTACTAAGGACAGTACGAATAGTTCGCTTTGGAGTATCTTCTTTATGGGTGTTTTGGGCGGATTTATTGCTTTGCTGACTCCATGTGTGTGGCCGATTATTCCAATGACAGTCAGCTTCTTCCTCAAAAGAGCAAAGGATGACCGTAAGAAGGGTATACGTGATGCGGTGTCATACGGCTTGTCAATCATCGTTATCTATATGGCTTTGGCAACGCTTGTCACATGGGCATTCGGTCCGCAGAAGTTGAATGAGCTGGCAACGGATGCTAAATTCAATGTCTTCTTCTTCCTTTTGCTTATTGTTTTTGCGTTCAGCTTCTTCGGATGGTTCGAACTTCGCTTACCATCTTCTTGGGGCAACGCTGTCGACAACAAGGCTTCTGCAACCACAGGAATACTCTCTATCTTCCTGATGGCTTTCACCTTGTCATTGGTAAGTTTCTCTTGTACAGCTCCTGTTGTTGGTCTGCTTCTTGTTCAGGCAGCAACAAGTGGCGAGTGGGTAGCACCTGCTGTGGGCATGTTTGGCTTTGCTTGGCACTTGCCTTACCATTTACCTTCTTTGCCCTCTTCCCTTCTCTCTTGAAGCAGGCACCAAAGTCTGGTTCATGGATGAACATGATTAAGGTTGTCTTAGGCTTTATTGAATTGGCTTTCTCGCTGAAATTCTTGTCAGTAGCCGACCTTGCATACGGCTGGCACATTCTGGATCGTGAGGTGTTCCTCTCTATCTGGATTGTTCTCTTCGGCCTCTTGGGACTATACCTCATTGGTAAACTGAAGTTCCCACATGACGATGCGGAACAAAAGGCAATGCCTGTACCTGCAATTATGCTTGGTCTATGTTCATTAGCCTTCTCTGTTTATATGCTTCCTGGTCTTTGGGGCGCACCTTGTAAGGCTGTAAGTGCTTTTGCACCACCTATCAATACGCAGGATTTCAACCTTGCGCCACAGGCCGTACATGCCGATTATACAGATTATGACGAGGGTATGCGTGCCGCTGCAGCAGCGGGTAAGCCAGTCTTGGTAGATTTCACTGGCTTTGGATGTGTGAACTGTCGTAAGATGGAAGCATCGGTATGGACTGACTCACGTGTTGCTGATAAGTTGAAGAAAGATTATATTCTCATCTCACTTTATGTGGATGATAAGACTCCGTTGAAGCAAGCTGTTGAGGTGAAACTTCCTGATGGTACATCACGCACACTGCGTACTGTCGGTGACAAGTGGAGCTATTTGGAACAGACGAAGTTTGGTTACTTGGCTCAACCTTTCTATGTTCCATTGGACAATGCGGGTAAACCGTTGAATGGTAGCTTTAGCTTTAAGGAGGATGTCCCAGCTTATCTCGACTTCCTTGATAAGGGCTTGGAGAATTACCGAGCAAAGGAGCAGTAAGAAGTAGATTGACGTATGTGTTCTTGCCCTCGTCTATTGGTGGTGTAAGAACGCATTAAGATACTGAAAAGAAGGGGTTGTATCAATGATTCCATTACTGGTTTCATCTTTGATACAACCCTTTTTTATGTTTTGTCCGTCAATTAATAACACTCGTAAAGAGTATCTTTGTAAGTCTAAGCACGTCCTTTACGAAGCAAAAAGACGATATGTTGAATTTGAATGATTATATTCATCAATTTAAGAACAACTTACTTACATTATATTTGTAGAAAGTTTTTCCTTGCTATCATACAAGAACCAACAACACCTGCCTTTTCCTTCAGCTTCGATAATACAATTTTAGTATCTTTGCTTACTAAGTTAAGTGAGTATTTTAATATGGCAGACTTAATTGAATGAATAAAGTATTCGCCTGTCATAGATAAAATGCCACCTATAACAACGAGTTCTGGATTAAAAATATTTATAAGACCTGCAATAGATTGTCCCAATTTATAACCCATTGACTCAACAACCTCTATACATAAGGTGTCTTCGTTACAAGTTGCTGTGATTACGTCTTGTAAAGTGAAATCACCATTTTCATCTAAGGTTATGGAAGAAGACTCGCCATTTTTAAGTTTCTCCTTAACAATACGCACAAACGCACTACCTGAAACTTCTGTTTCCAAACAACCCTTTTTCCCACAATGACATATTAATTCATTGTTCGTAAAGAAGTTATGTCCTATCTCCCCTGCATAGCCAGACTTACCCTTGTATAAGTTACCATCAATTATGATACCAGCACCTAATCCCCAGCTAACATTGATAAAAAGAATATTCTTTTCTCCTTGTACGCAACCTTCCATATATTCACCAAAAGCCATTGCACGCGTATCATTCTCAATGGTAACCTGATAACCAAGTCTTTCAGTTAACATACTGCTTAATGATGACTCGGAGAAATTAAATACAGAGTAACTATATCCTGTATCTGGATTTATGCGACCTCCGATATTTATATTGATATTAAAAATCTTTTCTTGAGGAACTGAAGCGTTGATAGTATAATTATGAATAATGTCACATAAACGCTCGAGAGCTTCAAGAGTATTGTTATGAACATAACTTGTGTCCTTAATTAAATCTATAAGGTCTCCTCTAATGTTCATTAAACCAATATTCACAAAGGTAGGGTTTATGTCTACACCGATAAAATAACCAGAATCAGGGTTTAGACCAAAAAGATTTGGATGCCGTCCTTCCTCTGTCTCTAATTTTCCATATTCAAGGACAAAACCCTCTTGGCACATTTCATTGATAATTCTTGCTATCGTAGGGGAACTTAGATTAAATTCCTTTGATATATCAGTGTTCGTAGCATTTCCATTACTAATAAAATATTCTATGATCCTACTTTTGATAAGACCATATTTAGATTCTTTGTTATATGGAAAGATTGTTTTCATTTTTCTTTTTTTGCAAATTTACTACTTTTCGTAAGAAGTTTATAAACTTTCTCCCTAAAATTTATAAAAAAACACGAATTTAGTTTTGATGTTTTTTTATTTTTGTTTACGTAATTTTGTTCATTATTCATACGTATATAAAAATAAAATTATCGAAATACGTGTGATTTAACAAATATTTTTTTGGAAGTACCAGAAAAACGTTTAACTTTGACGGCATAAATCATTTTGCTACATCTATTTCCAAATGAACAATATATAATAAATAGGTATAAGCAAAAAACAACATCTCGTTTGACGAGTAAAAAAATATAACTATAACAATCTAAAAGATTAAAGCATGGATAAGATTACAGGTTAATAGATGCACCATTTACTCCGTTTTATGAGAATGGTGAAGTAAATTTAGAACCAATTGAGCAGTATGCCAAAATGTTGGCTAAAAACGGCCTTAAAGGTGTGTTTATTAATGGTTCTTCTGGAGAAGGTTATATGCTGACAGAGGATGAGCGTATGCGTTTAGCAGAACGTTGGGTAGAAGTTGCTCCAGAGGGTTTTAAGGTTATTGTACATGTCGGTAGTACATGCGTAAAATCAAGTGAGCGTTTGGCTGCACATGCACAGAAAATTGGTGCTTTTGGTATCGGTGCAATGGCTACACCATTCCCCAAAATTGGTCGAATTGAGGAACTCGTAAAGTATTGTGAAGAGATTGCAGCAGCTGCACCAGAACTTCCTTTCTATTATTACCATATCCCAGCATTCAATAGTGCTTACCTTTCAATGCTTGATTTCTTGAAGGCTGTAGACGGACGTATTCCTAACTTCGCAGGTATCAAGTACACCTACGAGAGCTTGTATGAGTATAACCAGTGTCGTTTATATGCTAACGGTAAGTTTGATATGTTGCATGGTCAGGATGAAACCATTTTACCTTGCTTAGCAATGGGAGGAGCACAAGGTGGAATTGGTGGAACAACTAACTACAATGGTCGTTGCCTTGTAGGAATACTTGACGCTTGGAAAAATGGCGATCTTGATAAAGCACGCGAACTACAAAACTTTGGACAAGAGGTTATTAATGTTATTTGCCATTTCCGTGGTAACATCGTTGGTGGCAAGCGCATTATGAAGCTCATCGGCTTGGATCTTGGAAAGAATAGAACTCCTTTCAACAATATGACTGATGAAGAAGAAGCACGTATGAAGCAAGAATTAGAGGCTATTGACTTCTTCAATCGCTGTAATGTCTTTTAAATATCACAACTTAAAGATTTTCAACAATGGATGTAAATAAGTATCTTGCTTATTGGGCAGACAGATATTACGAAGATATTACAAAGAATATACTCCCTTTTTGGTTGAAATATGGATTAGATAGGATCAATGGAGGTGTTTATACTTGTGTTGACCGTGATGGAACGTTGATAGACTCAACAAAGTCTGTTTGGTTCCAAGGTCGTTTCGGCTTTATCAGTGCTTTTGCCTATAACAACATTGAAGCTAATGAGGAATGGCTCAATGCATCTAAGAGTTGTATTGATTTCATTGAACATCATTGTTTTGACACAGATGGTCGAATGTATTTTGAAGTGACTGCTGAGGGAAAACCAATAAGAAAACGTCGTTATGTGTTCTCTGAGTGCTTTGCCGCAATTGCAATGTCTGAGTACTCTATAGCATCAGGTGACAAGAGCTATGCGCATAAAGCATTAGAACTTTTCAAGAGCATACTTCACTTCATAAACACAGATGGTATTCTTGAACCAAAGTATTGTGAGGGCGTGGAAATGAGAGGACATTCTATTACAATGATCCTTATCAATACAGCTTCACGCATTCGTGAGGCAATTCCTGCTAATGAACTCGATGCTCAGATAGACCTTTCAATAGAAGGTCTTCAACGTTATTTTGTTCATCCAGAATTTGAAGCTCTTTTAGAGACCGTAGGTCCTAATGGAGAGTTCATTGACAATATTATTGGACGTACAATCAACCCAGGACATTGTATAGAGACTGCGTGGTTCTTACTTGAAGAAGCAAGTATCGCAATTGGGATTCTAAGCTAACTAAAATGGCAGTTACTATTCTTGAATGGTCATGGGAATGGGGTTGGGACAAAGAGTATGGAGGTATCATCAACTTCCGTGACTGTAAAGGATTACCTGTACAGGATTATTCACAAGACATGAAGTTCTGGTGGCCACAAACTGAAGCAATTATAGCAACTCTTTATGCTTATGAGGCAACTAAAGATGAACGTTTCTTAGAAATGCATAAGCAAATAAGTGATTGGACATACGCTCATTTCCCTGATTTAGAACATGGAGAATGGTATGGTTATTTACATCGTGACGGAACGGTAGCGCAACCAGCCAAAGGAAATATCTTTAAAGGTCCATTCCATATTCCAAGAATGATGATTAAAGGGTATATGCTCTGTAATGAAATAAATAAACAGGCATAAGTCTGTTTAAAAGTACGATCTAACTTTTTCAGTAATATAAAAGTCCTCCATACCTACGATGAAAAGTAGGTGGAGGCATCTTATCAAAACTTTATGAAAAGTCTAACAAATAGTAAATTTTATCCATGGGTTGTTGTTGCACTCTTAGGTGGTGTAGCCTTACTTAACTATATGGATAGGCAGATGCTTAGTACGATGAAGGATTCCATGCAAATGGATATTGCGGATCTGCAATCTGCAACAAACTTTGGACGACTGATGGCTGTATTCCTTTGGATATATGGCTTAATGAGTCCTATTTCTGGTATTATTGCAGACAATTTGAGTCGTAAGAAACTCATTGTCGGTAGTCTTCTTGTATGGTCTTCAGTCACTTATCTTATGGGATTGGCTACTACTTATGACCAAGTATTTTGGCTTCGTGCACTTATGGGTGTAAGTGAAGCTCTGTATCTGCCAGCAGGATTAGCACTTATCGCAGATTATCATACAGGTGGTTCAAGATCTTTAGCTGTAGGTATTCACATGACAGGTCTATATCTTGGACAGGCTATCGGCGGATTTGGTGCTACACTCGCTGCAACTTACTCTTGGCATACGACTTTCCATTGGTTTGGTATAATAGGAATTGTTTATGCGTTTGTGTTATTGGTTTTCTTGAAGGATTCAAAACGTAAGGTAGCTGAAACTAACGTACAAACGGAACAAAAACCTAAGACAAATGTATTAGTTAGCTTAAAATCATTGTTTACAAACGTTGCTTTTTGGGTTATTCTTCTTTACTTTGCAATACCAAGTTTGCCTGGATGGGCTACTAAGAATTGGCTCCCTACATTGTTCGCAGAAAACTTGCACCTACCAATGTCACAAGCTGGACCTATGGCTACCATTACCATAGCAGTATCATCTTTTATTGGTGTTCTATTAGGTGGTATCCTTTCAGATAAATGGGTACGCAAGAACATCAGAGGTAGAATCTATACTGGTGCTATCGGTCTGTCACTGACTATTCCTTCTTTATTACTGCTCGGATTTGGCAATAGCATTGTTGAAGTAGTTTGTGCAGGTGTTCTGTTTGGAATAGGATTTGGAATGTTTGATGCTAATAATATGCCAATTCTCTGTCAATTTGTTGGTCCTAACCAGCGTGCTACAGCTTACGGTGTGATGAACATGGTAGGTGTGTTTGCTGGTGCAATGATTACATCTGTATTAGGTGCATGGAGTGACGATGGTAACTTAGGTATGGGCTTCGCTCTTCTTGCAGCTGTTGTCGCTGTTGCTATTGCTGTACAGCTATATAGCTTGCGTCCTAAGACAGACAATGTTGAATAATTTACACTAACTCAAATACAAAAACATGGTACTTTCAGAATTAAAGTATAGTGAACGAATCGAAAAACTTCATCCACTATTTAAGAAAGCTTTCGATTATGTTAAGACTCACGATTTGTTAAATACTCCTTGTGGTAGAATAGAGGTAGACGGTGATGACCTCTTTATCAACAATGTAAACCCAGAATGCGTCACTTCTGAACAACAAGTGTTGGAGGTGCATCGCCAGTATATTGACATTCACATCTTATTAGAAGGTAAAGAAACTATTGGTTGGACCTCTCTATCTGATGTTAAGCTTGAAAAGAAATCATATTCAGAAGAAGATGATTGTGCTCTATATGAAGATCCTTTCTCAACAAGTGTTCAACTCTTGCCAGGTCAATTTCTTATAGTTTGGCCTGAAGATGCACATGCTCCTATCATAGGAAATGGAAAGATTAGAAAACTCATTGTGAAAGTGAAAATATAAAACAATAAAATAATCAATCGCAAAATATTCCTAACTATGAATCTAAGAACATTATTAATCCTTATGTCGCTTGCTGGTAGTGGAACTGCTATCACAATGCAAGCTCAAACACCGATAGCTATAGGTCAATCGGATGTTGAAAGAAATGTACGGGTACAGTAAAAGACGACGAGGGAAATGATGTAATTGGTGCTTCAGTTTTAATTAAGGGTACAAGAAATGGTGTGGTTACTGACGTTGACGGTAACTTCGTTATTGACCGTGTTAAACTTGGGGAAACTATTGTCATTTCATATCTTGGTTATAAAACTGTTGAGGTTAAATATGATGGTTCGCCTTTAAATATTAAACTCACTAATGATAACAAAGCCTTGGACGAAGTTGTTGTTGTCGGATATGGTGTACAGAAAAAGTCAAGTATGACTGCTGCTGTATCAAGTATTTCAAAGGAAGATCTCACTAAGCAAGTTACTTCTAACATCGCTTCAGCTATTCAAGGTCGTGCACCCGGTGTTGAAATCCTTCAGAAAGGAGGAGATGCTGGTGGTAATGTAAGCATTCTTATTCGTGGTGCAGGTTCTTTTGGCTCTACAGAACCTCTTTATATTATCGATGGTGCAGTAAGTTCAAATGGACTTAACACATTGAACCCTAACGATATTCAATCTATCGAAATTCTAAAGGATGGCTCTGCTGCAGCTATCTATGGTTCTCGTGCAGCCAATGGTGTTGTGCTTGTAACAACTAAAAATGGTCAAAAGGGAGCTACAAAAGTTGAGATTACAGGCTCATATACATTACAGACATTGAGCAAGAAACTCGATTTCATGAATGCTGACCAGTGGAGAACATACGCAAATATGGTTGCAGATAATTCTCCAGCATACAACAAGGCTGCACAAAATGTTAATCCAACAAATCCAGATTATTCTCAAGACTGGCAGGACATCTATTACAGAAATGCTGCAATGTATAATTTAGGTGCTTCTGTCTCAGGTGGTGGAGAGTTTTCAACTTTTGCTACAAGTTTAGCTTATACAAAGCAAAATGGTATTATCATACAATCTGATTATGAGAAGTATAATGCACGTCTTAACGGTACATATAAGAAGGTATCTTCGAGATTTTCGAGAACTTGTCTTTAGCACATACACGTAGACATGCAGCCCCTACAGCACGTACCATAGAGATTCCTACAATTCCTGTAACGGATGAATACGGCCGTTATGTTTCTACTCCTAAAGAGTTGGGTTATTCACTAATTAATGCAGACATCAGCAACCCTTTGGCTGATATGTATGTTAAGAATAGTGTGACTCACAAAACTTCTCTGACAGGTAGTTTTGGTGTAGGTGTACAGATTTTCAAGGGATTGAATTACAAGTTGAACGTAGCTGGTAGCTACTATACAACTAATGGCTATACTCATACTCCTCAATATGCAACATACTGGGATGAGAATGGTTCACCAGACTCAAGATTTAGTCATCCATATACTTCTCTTAGTGAGTCAAGAAATGAAGGTTTGAATTACAACATTGATAACCTTCTTACTTATAAGGGTTCTTTAGGCGACCACAACTTTGACGTTTTACTTGGTACCAGCTGGATGCGTGAGTTCTATCGTACAATGTCAATTTCTTCAGGTGTAAATGACTTAGGTTCTCCTTCTGTTACCACCTATAACGGTGCAGGAACTGTTGGTTCAAATGAAGCTAATTCAGCATTGTTGTCATTCTTTGCGCGTGTAAACTACAACTACTTGAATCGCTACTTGCTTTCTCTGAGTATTCGTAGTGACGAGTCTTCTAAGTTTGCAAAAGGACACCGTGTAGGTTATTTCCCCTCATTATCTGCTGGTTGGAACGTACACGAAGAAAAGTTCTTTAAGCTTCCATGGATGTCTAAACTGAAACTCCGTGCAAGTTATGGTCAGTTAGGTGCTAACTTTATTGACCCATATTCTTTCTTGAATTTAGCCTATGGTCCTGTACCTGCTATTATGGGTGGAAAACGTCAATATGGATATGTTACACGATTGGCGCAAGGTGATCTCAAGTGGGAGACTGCAGTTAGTTCAAACTTTGGTATCGAGACTGCTTTCTTGAATAACTCACTGACATTTACCGCAGAATACTTCTATCGCAAGAACAGAGATTTGTTGGCTCCATTAGAGTCACTCCCTTCTTCTGGTCAGACTATTGTAATCAATGATGGTATTGTTCCTTACTATAACACGGCATCAGTTGAAAATAGGGGCTTCGAGTTCACTATGGGTTATCGCAAAAGATGGAATGACTTCAGTGTAGATGTACAAGGAAACATCACATTCCTTAAGAATAAGGTTCTCAAACTTGGTGAAGGTGTACAGCCAATTCGTGGTTCTCTGATGAGTACTAAGTTTAATGATCGTCCTACAGTTACCAGAGAAGGACTTCCTATCGGTACGTTCTGGGGTTACAAGGTTGTCGGTGTAGATAATCAGGGGAAACTTCCTCTTTGAGGGTTCTGATGGAAATCCTGTTTCTGCAAAGAATGCTACAGAAAAGGATAAGCAAGTTATTGGTAATCCAATTCCAGACTTTACCTATGGTTTGAATGTGAATCTAACTTACAAGAATTGGGACTTTACAGCCTTCTTCCAGGGTAGTCAAGGAAACGATATCTTCGCCGCAGGTAAGTATATGATGTATTTCTCATATAACAACAACAACCTCGTAGATGCTTTGAATGCTTGGACTCCAACAAATAAGAGCCAGCGTTTACCGATTGCAAAGACTGATAATAATGGTGGTGTGAATGCTCTGCCAAGCACATTCTACGTTGAAGATGGTTCATATCTCCGTTGTAAGAACTTACAGGTTGGATATTCATTTAACCAGCAGATGTTGAAACATTTAAGATATGTCTCTTCATTAAGAGTCTATGCAAGTGTACAGAACTTGTTCACAATCACTAAGTACCCTCTCTACGATCCAGAAGTAAGTAGCAACGCTTTGTTTAACAGAGGTGTTGACGGTTTGGGAACTAATTCGCCAACAATTAATGCTCGTTCATATAATATTGGTTTACAGTTACATTATAATAAATAATATTTGAGATATGAAAAGAATTAAGATATTCGTTGGACTTGCACTATCCCTCTCAACAATTGCTTTGACTTCATGTGAGAGTGTGTTTGATGACTTGGCAAAGAACCCAAATCAGCAAGACGTAACATCGTTCTATACATCACCTGAAAATGTAAATAAGGGTATTGTAGGAATCTACTCATATATTTCTACTCCACGTGCAATGGGAGCTTCAGGAATTCGTCTTCTTGTAAACAGAGGTGACGAAGAGAGTGATATCACTGATTATGGAGTTCCAGGACAATATAGTGCTACATTTAAGCCTTCTTGGTATACCATTGCACAACCATTTAGCTTGTTCTACACTGCTGCTTCACAGGCATGTCAGATGATTGAACAGATACCTTCAGTAGAGTTCAAAAATCAAGACCAAAAGAATGCTTATCTTGGAGAAGCTTATTTCTGGCGTGGATGGGCACATTGGTTCCTTTTGGTAAACTTCCGTAATATTCCTTTGGAGAAGAAATTCCCTAATACAACAAAGGATTATAAGCCACAGTCTACTCCAGAAGAGGCTTGGGATTTCATTATCGAGGACTTCAAGATGGCTAAAAAGCTTCTTCCAAAGAAGGGATATTGGAAGGGAGATAATCTCGGTCGTGTAACGGCAGGTTCAGCCGCTGGTATGTTAGGTTTAAGTTATCTGTACAGATCTGGTATTGAACCCAAATATGGTACCTCTACAACAACCTATTACAATGAAGCTGCAGAGAACTTCAACGAGATTATTCGTGGAGACTATGGCACTTATAAGCTTATGCCAAACTATGATGACAACTTCAAGGTTGCAACAGAGAACAACGATGAGTCTGTTCTTGAGTTCCAATTCTTAGGCGATGTTATCAACACAGGCTTTAACCCTGGTCTCGTTACAAGTGGTTGCTGGAGAGACACTCGTGGAACACAACCTCCAACACTTATTTCAGAGAACTCTCAGGTTGTTCATCAGTGGGTTTATGATGCATTTGTAGCATCAAAGGATGTTAATGGCTATACAGATTCACGTATGTTTGGAACGCTTATCTTCGACGATAAGTCAACAGACATTAATGCTAAACCCGGAAATGAGGTTAAGCTCTTTGACAATAAGACCTTTACAGAATATTACGTAAAGAAGGATAAAGCTGGCAATACCCTGAAAGGATTTAGTGCTGTTAGTCCACGTGCAGGTAATTACAAGGCTGCTTGTCGTAAGGGAATGGACTGGACTTTACCTGGCAAGAATCCAGGAAATAACTTCTGGTATGGAAACATCCGTGCTAATGGTATGAACTATACTTTCTTACGCTATGCGGATATTTTACTTATGTATGCAGAAGCAGTGCTAAAGGGTGGAACTCAGGGTACGTTGACACCTGTACAGGCTGTAAATCTTGTGCGCCAGCGTGCAAATGTTAATTGCCCTCCTGTCACTTCTGTTGATATGGATGTGATTGAAAATGAGCGCATTCTTGAACTCACAGGAGAGGGACACCGTTTCTATGATCTTCTCCGCTGGGGTAAATTGGCACAGCGTTTCAAGCAGCTTGAAACACAGGATCCATATTTCAAGAAGTATAGCAACTCTGCTTATCTCGGTTTCCAAGAGAATAAGAATGAATGGTTGCCATTGCCTATTGATGAGGTGGAAGGCAATCCATATATTACTCACAATAATCCAGGATGGGACTAATCCCCCATCCTCTATTACTTGATTAATAAAATCACTTTAATTTATGAAACATATAGCTTCATTTATATTAGCTCTTTCTGCTGTAACAGCTTCAGCACAGACATTAAACAATGGTATTAAATTGCCAGAAGTGTGGCCACCAGTATATCCGATTCCTACAGAACGCCACGAAATGCCTGTTCCTTATTTACAACAGAAACCAACAATTCTTCCGATTAATAACGGAAGACAGTTGTTTGTTGATGACTTCCTAATCAGCAAGACAAATTTGAAGCGTGAGTGCCATACTCCTAATTATTATACAGGAAATCCTGTACTGGAACCAACTGAAAAGTGGGAAAATACAACAGAAGGTGCTCCTTATGCTTCACCTTTCAGTGATGGTGTATGGTATGATGAGAAAGAAGGTGTCTTCAAAATGTGGTACCTTGCTGGTGCTGGTTCAATGCATAAAGAAAGTAATCAGACTTTTTATACCTGTTATGCAGAATCAAAGGATGGTAAACACTGGGAGAAAAAGAAATTGGATATAGTTCCTGGAACTAACATCGTCGATACATGTAACCGAGATGCTGCCACCGTTTGGCTTGATCGTTATGAGAAAGACCCTAACAAACGTTGGAAGTTCTTCAACATTGAAAGACGTGCTTCTGATAAGCGTTGGCAAATTGTCTTGAAATACTCTGCAGATGGACGTAAGTGGAGTAAAGGTGTTGCTCAGTCTGGAGATATTTATGACCGTTCAACAGCTTTCTATAATCCATTTACAAAGCGTTGGGCATTCAGTATGCGATATGGTACACCTGTATCAAGCCGTTCGCGTGCGTATATAGAGAATGAAGACCCAGAGGCTCTTGTAAGTCTTACTCATAGATTTCGTAGTGATGTAGCTGACAAGAATATGCGCTATTGGTTTACGCCAGATGATAAGGAGTTGGTTCATGAGAAGTATCCTTCTGTTAAGCCTGGTATTTATAACTTTGATGTTATACCTTATGAAAGTGTATTGATTGGACAATATGCTGCATGGGCTGGTCCTGAGAATGATGTTTGTAAGCGTGATGGCATACAAAAACGCAATGTTATATCTTTAGGTTATAGCCGTGATGGATTCCACTTCTATCGTCCAACTCATCAACCCTTTATGAACGTTGTAGAAAAAGAAGGTGCTTGGAACTGGGGCAATATGCAGTCAATTAATGGAACTCCATTGATTGTAGGTGACTCTCTATATTTCTACGCATCAGGTAGAAGACTTAACAAGATTATGTGGGATAGCTATACTTCAACAGGTCTTGCTATTTTGAGACGTGATGGTTTTGCCTCTATGAATTCAGATCAGAATGAAGGCTACCTCATTACAGAACCTCTTTCTTTTGATGGAAAATATTTCTTTGTCAATGCGGACCTTAGGAATAAAAAGGCTAAACTCCAAGTAGAACTGCTGGATAAAGATGGTAATGTTATTGCGGGATATAGCAAAAAGGATTGTGTGATATTGAAAGGTGTTGATAAGACCAAGATGCGTGTTGTATGGAAGAATAATAAAGATGTGGCTCAGCTGGTCGGAAGCGGAGTTCGTGTAAAGTTCTATCTGACACAGGGTAAACTCTATTCTTTCTGGGTTTCTCCTTGGGAAAGTGGCGAAAGCCGTGGCTTTACAGCTGGAGGTGGACCTCAAATGAGTGAAAGCGGTGTTGACCAACCACAAAATTAAGTTCAAAAAAAATAATATGAGTAAAAGTATTTATAGCATAATAATTATAGGTGCTGCAACTTTAACAACGCTGTCTGCATGTCAAGAAGGATATGTTGAAGGGTTCTTAAATACTCCTACAAAACGTCCAGATGCTACAGCAACTGTTGCTGAAGACGATAAGGATTTACAATACAATGGTATAAAATTGCCAGATGTATGGCCGCCACAGCGAGATTATAAGACCGAAATCCGCAGTGGCATGTCACCTTTTTATTTAGAGGAGAAACCTAAGGTTATTAATGTAAACGTGGGTCGACAGTTATTTGTTGATGATTTCCTCATTGCTTCAACAACGCTACAAAGGAAGTATTATTATCCAGAGTATGTTGCTAATAACCCTGTTCTTTCACCTGTTGAAGAATGGGAGTTAAAGGGGGCGCATGGTGGCTTTGCAGCCCCATTCAGTGATGGTGTATGGTATGATGAGAAGGATCAGCTTTTCAAAATGTGGTATTTAGCTGCGGGTGGCACATATAAGATAGATGAGTATGGGGTTACATGTTATGCTGTATCTAAGGATGGTATCGTTTGGGAAAAGCCAAAACTCAATGTTGTGTCTGGAACTAATATTGTAAGATACAATACAAAGCGTGACGCCTCTTCTATGTGGCTTGACAAGCAAGAAACAGACGCAAATAAGAGATATAAGCTGTTTGAGGTTGCTGGTGGAGCTGGTAAATGGAAGTACAATTACTTAACCTCTGCAGATGGTAAACAGTGGCAGGAACAAAATACACCTTCAGGTGCAATTGTTGACCGCTCAACTGTTTTCAAGAATCCATTTAGAAATGTTTGGGCTTGGTCTATGCGCCACAATGTTCGAGTGAATAAGGGTGATAAATATACCATCCGAGCACGTGATTATATGGAGAATGCTGATCCTATGCTGGGTAATCAAGCTGCAAAGGCACAGCTTTCATCTTTCTGGTTTGGTCCTTGGAAAGATGAGTTGAAACATCCACATTACAACAATGATGATGGTTCACCAGGTATCTACAACTTGGATGCAATTCCTTATGAGAGCATTATACTTGGACAGTTCACCGTATGGCAGGGACCTGAAAATGATGTTGCAGCAAAGGATAATGTCATCAAGCGTAATCAGGTTATGATTGGTTATAGTAGAGATGGCTATTCTTGGTACAGAAAGGATATGAATCCATTTCTCCCTGTTAACGTTGACGCAACCACTTGGAACAATGGTAATGTTCAGTCTGTTGTAGGCTCACCTCTGATTGTTGGAGATAAGCTCTATTTCTATGTAAGTGGTAGACGCCTCAGTGGCACCGCTGAGTTCGTTTCTACAGGTTTGGCAACACTCCGTAGAGATGGATTTGTGTCAATGAGTGGAAGTGGTGAACTCACTACTGAAAAGCTTAAATTTGATGGTGACTACCTTTTTGTCAATGCAATAGTAAGAGGTAGTTTGGCAGTTGAACTATTAGACGAAAACGATAATGTAATAAAGGGCTTTACCAAAGATGATTGTGTCATAATCAAAGGCGATCAAACAAAACAGATTGTAAAATGGAAGAATAATTCTTCTCTTAAGAATCTCAGGAATAAGCTTATAAAGGTCAAGTTTTATAGCACAGATGCTGATTTATATGCCTTCTGGATTTCTCCTTGGGAAAGTGGAGAAAGCCGTGGATATACAGCTGGAGGTGGTCCAAACTTGAATGTAAAGGGTATTGATACCAAATAGTAGATTAATATGAAAATAAAGGATTATTACTTTTATTGAGCATCCTCCCTTTGGGTTCCATTGCACAGACTCTGTGCAATGGAATTTCTCTTCCTAAGGTTTGGCCACCAAGATATGAGGAGCCAACTGTAGCTAAAGAAATGGATGTTCCGTATTTAAGGAATAAACCGAAGGTTATTCCTATTAATGTTGGAAGACAACTCTTTGTAGACAGCTTTTTAGTTGCAAAGACTAATCTGAAGATGGTTTTTCATCAACCAAACTTTTATCCTTTAAATCCTATTTTGAAGGCAGATAAGAAGTGGGAACTTACACCTGAAGGATTTGAGTATGCTGCTCCTTTCTCGGATGGTATTTGGTATGATGAAAAAGATGGTAAGTATAAGATGTGGTATCTTGCAGGTGCTGGCTTAATAAATAAGCGCCATCACAGTTTGTATACCTGTTATGCTGAATCGAAAGATGGCAAACATTGGGATAAACCTTTGTTAGATATTCTTCCAGGGACGAATGTTGTAGATACGACTTTTCGTGATGCTGCAACGGTGTGGTTGGATAGGCAAGAAAAAGATTCTCTTAAAAGATGGAAATTCTTTAATGTGATATACCAGCCAGATTATACCCAGTGCTTATACACATTGAAGTATTCCCCAGATGGTATTCATTGGTCAGACGTGAAAGCACAATCTGGAAATATCTCTGATAGAAGTACAGCTTTCTATAATCCATTCTTAAAGAAATGGGTGCTCAGTTTGAGACAAGGTACAAAAGTTTCAAGAAGATCTCGCGCATATCTTGAGCATTCTGACCCAGAAGAAGCTGTAAGTTTAGCTCATAGGATTCGAAAAGGTGTTCCTGATAAACATGTTGTCTATTGGTTTACACCAGACGATAAGGAAAAGAGACATGAGAGATACCCTGATGTAAATCCTGGTATCTATAATTTCGATGCTATAGCCTATGAAAGTATTATGTTAGGCTTTTATAGTCAGTGGCAAGGCCCAGAAAATGGTGTTGCTAAAAAGTTGATGATTCCTAAAAGGAATGAAGTTCAACTTGGTTATAGCCGAGATGGATTTCACTTCTCACGTCCAACGCATGAATCTTTTATGAGTGTTAATGAGAAAACAGGGGCATGGAACTATGGTAATATGCAATCTGTTAATGGTGTTCCTCTTATCGTAGGTGACTCTTTATACATCTACTCGTCAGGACGTAGCCTTAATGGCAAGTGGTGGGATGCTGGAGTAAGTACAGGTTTGGCAACACTGCGCCGTGATAGTTTTGTGTCAATGAAAGCTGAGAAAGAGGGCTTTCTATTGACTGAACCCCTGCATTTTGATGGAACTTATATGTTTGTAAACGTAGATGCTCATCTAAAGAAAGCAAGTTTAGCAGTTGAATTACTTGATACAGATGGTAATATTATCGAGGGATACAGCAAAAAGGACTGTAACTTGATATGTGGCGTAGATAAGACTAAGCAAATGGTTACGTGGAGAAAGCATCAAAACTTATCATCGTTGTCAGGTAAAGATATACGTATAAAGTTTTATCTTACTAATGGCGAACTCTATGCCTTCTGGATATCACCTTGGGAAACTGGAGAAAGTCGTGGATATACAGCTGGCGGAGGTCCTGGTTTACATCATAGCGGTCAAGATTTTCCGAGTAAGACACAGTAATAGTTTAAAACAAAAAGCCATATCAGACATCCAATAGAAGGATTTGTCTAATATGGCTTTGTGCTTATAAGCGTAGAGCTTAGAGCAGTGCGTCGAACTTCTCTTTGAGAACGTCCTTAGACGCTGCACCAACAAACTTGTCAACTAATTTGCCATCCTTGAAGAAGAGGATTGTAGGGATGTTGCGAACACCGAAGTCGATGGCTACATCATCATTCTCCTCAACGTCGCACTTTCCTACAACAAGCTTACCATCATACTCTTCTGCAAGCTCAGAGATGATTGGGCTAAGCATCTTGCAAGGACCACACCATGTAGCCCATAGGTCAACTACTAATGGTAAATCACCATTCTTATAAGTTTCTAAATTCTCGTTTGTAATTACTACTTCCATTTTTTTATTCTATTTATAAGTTTATATTAATATTGTTCTTTTCTGTTTGTAATCTAATATCAAAGATTGTGCCACTTTCGATTTAGTTAATCGAAAACTCCATTTTCTCGTTCGATGATATAAAGTCAACCAATTGACGGTCAATGTTTACACCACCATTCTTCCTTTTCAGCGTCAGTACTGCATTGTCAGGTGTTCGCAGTTGTATGTAGAGTTGCGTGTTACCCGTGTGCTGCTCAATGATGGTAGACAGTTCCGAGACAAGCGCGTCGTCTAATGCTGTCGCATCCATAGAGATGGTGAAGCGTTTCAAACGATTTTGTTTCACGTCATAGAGTTGTTCAACTTTCTGTATTTTCAGTTCTAATAGATCTGGATTGTTGCGGTAACGAGGCTGACATTTAGCAGTGATAAAGATGCTATAGTTCAACTTTAAGTGGTTGTTCCATCTTGCCCAATCATCGCCAAAGAGAGCTATTTCGCCCGTACCTTCAAAGTCTTCTATTGTTACAAAACCAAAAGGTTTTCCTGTTTTTTGAGAAAATCGTTCGTTCACAGCTGTTACAATGCCGCCAAAAGTCACTTCGTCTACTTTTGTTAGTTCTGACATATCTGTGTTACGACCAATCTTAGAACAATGTGTGTTGCACATATTGTTAAGTACAACGCTATATTCATCGAGTGGATGGGCTGACAGATAGATGCCGACCAGTTCGCGTTCTTTATTCAATTTCTCAATGGCAGGTAGCTTCTCGGCTTTTGGAGGGATAGGATGGACTACATCAATCGTATTCATGCCACCGAAGAGAGAAGTCTGTTGTTGTACCTTCTCGACTTGGAATAGCTGGCCATAGCGGACGATGGTATCCAAGAATAAATCACCCTTTGCTGTATTCGCAAAGTATTGTTCACGTTGCAATCCAAAGCTGTCAAAACCACCACTATAAGCCAAACTTTCAAATGCCTTACGGTTCACATTACTGAGGTCGACACGCTCCGCAAAGTCATATATATCCTTATAAGGACCATTCTGCTCACGCTCGCGTACAATACTTTCAGCCGCACTTGCGCCCATTCCCTTAATAGCCGATAGTCCGAAGCGAATCTCGCCATGCTTGTTCACACCAAAGCCAATCTGACTCTCGTTGACATCAGGACCAAGAGTTGCAATCTTCAATGCCTTACATTCCTCCATTAACTTAGTAATTTCGGTAATCTGACTGAAACGTCGTGTCATCAGCGCAGCCATATATTCGGCTGGATAATGCGCCTTCATGTAGGCTGTTTGATAAGCAACCCATGAGTAGCAAGTAGCATGTGACTTGTTGAAAGCGTAGCTGGCAAACTTCTCCCAGTCGCGCCATATCTTCTCAAGTACCTGTGGGTCGTGTCCGTTCTCTTGTCCTTGCTTGATGAATTTAGGCTTCATCTTGTCAACGATAGCCTTCATCTTCTTACCCATTGCCTTACGAAGGGCATCACTCTCGCCACGTGTGAAGTTCGCTAACTGGCGACTTAGGAGCATAACTTGCTCTTGGTAAACCGTAATTCCGTAAGTGTCTTTGAGGTACTTCTCCATGCATGGGATGTCGTACTTCACCAAAGAAGGGTCATGCTTACGCTTGATAAAGTCTGGGATATAGTCCATTGGACCCGGACGATAGAGTGCATTCATGGCGATGAGGTCCTCAAACACTGTGGGATGAAGCTCACGCAAATACTTCTGCATACCAGCCGACTCAAACTGGAAAGTGCCGACTGTTTGTCCACGCTGGTAAAGTTGATAGGTCAGTTCGTCGTCAATAGGGATTTTTTCAAGGTCGATAATGTCGCCTCTTGTTTGCTTAACAACCTTACATGCCTCCTTCAATTCAGAGAGAGTCTTCAGTCCGAGGAAGTCCATTTTGATAAGTCCCGTAGACTCAATCACGTGACCATCGTACTGGGTCACAGGTACTTTCTTCTCTGGGAAGTCAGGGTCATCTGCTGTAGAGATAGGTACCCATTCGTCAATAGGGTTACGACAGATAATGAAGCCACAGGCATGGATACCCGTTCCACGCACTGTTCCTTCCAGCATTTGGCGTATTTAATGGTGTTACGCTCCCTTATGTCTTCGCTCACCTCTGCATTCTGCAATTGCGGTGTACACTTGATCGCATTCGTTAGGTTCATCTTCATGCCATCAGGTAAGCGTTCAGGAATGGCCTTGCAAAGTGCATTCGAGATGTCCAATGGCAGCTTCTCTACGCGGGCAACATCCTTGATGGAGTTCTTTGTTGCCATTGTTGAGTAGGTGATAATATGCGCACAATTCTCGTGTCCGTACTTATCCATTACCCATTGCAGTACACGTCCACGTCCGTCATCATCGAAGTCGGTATCAATATCGGGGAGATTGACACGGTCAGGGTTGAGAAAACGCTCAAAAAGTAGGTCGTACTTCAATGGGTCAATCAGCGTAATGCCAAGGCAGTAGGCCACAACCGAGCCAGCGGCAGAGCCACGACCCGGACCCACCATTACGCCTAACTCTTCTCTTGCAGCATTGATAAAGTCTTGTACAATAAGGAAGTAACCCGGGAAACCCATTGTCTTCATGACATGCAACTCAAAGCGAATGCGGCTGTCAACCTCTTCGGATAGTGGGTCGCCATAGAGTTTCTTCGCACCATCATAGGCTAATTTAGCAAGGTAATCGGCCTCAAACTTAATACGATAAATCTTTTCGTAGCCGCCTAATCGGTCGATAACTTGTTGTCCTTCTTCAAGAGATAGCGGGTTGTTTCCGTTCTCATCAGATGTAAATTCCTTGTAAATATCTTCTTCGCTGAACTTCTTTTTCCACTCTTCTTCTGTTCCAAAGTCTTCTGGAATAGGGAAGAAAGGCATGATAGGTCCGTGGTTGATGTTGTAAGTTTCTACCTTATTAAGAATATCCAACGTGTTTGCCATTGCTTCGGGAACGTCGGAGAAGATTTCATTCATCTCTTCCTGCGTCTTGAACCACTCCTGTTTAGAGTAGCGCATACGCTTTGGATTATTCAAGTCTTCGTTTGTTGAAAGGCAGAGTAGGTGGTCGTGAGCCTCGGCTGTTTCCTTGTCTTCGAAGTGACAGTCATTGGTGCAGACAAGTTTGATGCCATATTCTTTTGCAAACTGCATAAGCACTTTGTTGGCTTTCTGCTGTAAGGGATAGGCCTCACGATTAGCCATGATGGTTGGGTCTTTCACTTCATGGCGTTGTAATTCAAGGTAGAAGTCGTCGCCAAACACACGGTGATACCACTCACAGGCTTCTCTTGCGCCTTCGATATCATCATGAATAATTTTGTTAGGGACTTCACCCGCAATACAAGCTGTACAGACAATCAGACCTTCATGATACTTCTCGAGCTGTTGGCGGTCTGTTCGTGGACGATAATAATAGCCATCTACCCACGCATTGGATACAAGTTTGATAAGGTTCTTGTAGCCAGTATAGTTCTTTGCCAATACGATAAGGTGATAACCAGAGTTGTCACGCATACTCTTGTCCTTATCGTGCATAGTGCGTCGGGCTACATACATCTCGCAACCAAAGATGGGTTTGAAAGGTTCTTCACCCTTTTCTTTCCTACCTTTGTTAACCTTTGCGCAATAGTCGGCAAACTCTTTTATGCCAAACATTACACCATGGTCGGTTATTGCCATACCCTTCATTCCGTCTGCGATAGCCTTATCGACAAGGCGAGTAACCTTTGACTGACCATCAAGAATAGAATAGTGGGTGTGAACGTGTAGATGTACGTAATCTTCCATTTAAGTTATGCGTTTTTGAGCTGTAAAGTTACGATGAAAAGCCGATATATCAAAAGAATGAGAGTGAAAATTTGTCCAAATGACAAAAAAGAAGTATCTTTGCAACAAAACAAATATGTCGTTTTTCGACCATGGGTAAAATAAAGAAGAAACTCAAAAAGATCAGAATCCATCATGAGGGGACAAATACATTAGTATATGGAGCTATTTGTCTTGTACTTGTGGCGTTGATTCTTTGGTTTGCAGTTCCAACAAAGATACCATTTTGGATATTTGCAGTCGTGTTTGGTACCGTTTATGGTATAGTACTCAATTTCTATCGGTGTCCAATTCGTTATTTTGGTAGCGAGGATACTGAGGGGATTGTTGTAGCTCCTGCCGATGGGCATATTGTTGTGATAGAAGAAGTAGACGAGAATGAGTATTTTCATGATCGCCGATTGATGATCTCAATCTTTATGAGTCTATGGAACGTACATGCCAATTGGTTTCCCGTAGATGGAGTTGTGAAGTCTGTACAACATTTCTCTGGTAACTTCCACAAGGCATGGCTGCCAAAGGCAAGTGAAGAGAATGAGCATGCAGACACGGTTATCACTACTCCTGACGGCACAGACATTCTTTGTCGTCAGATAGCGGGTGCTATGGCACGTCGTATTGTGACATACGCTAAGCCCGGAGAGGATTGTTATATAGACGAGCATCTTGGCTTTATTAAGTTGGGAAGTCGTGTAGACATCTTCCTTCCTGTTGGTTCTGAGGTATGTGTAAAGATGGGTCAGACAACAACAGGCGACCAGACTGTGATTGCTAAGCTGAAGCCAAACAATAAGTAAAGATGAAGAGACATATTCCTAACACAATTACTTGCTGCAATCTTATTTCGGGTTGTGTGGCAACGGGTTTTGCTTTTGCGGGTAATATAGAGATGGCTTTTTTGCTGATAATCATTGGCGCTGTGTTCGATTTCTTTGATGGAATGGTAGCACGTTTGTTGAATGTTAGTTCGCCTATTGGTAAGGAGTTAGACTCTTTGGCAGATGTGGTTACCTTCGGCGTAGCACCATCAACGATTATTTTTTCACAGTTGCATGTGATGGCTTATCCAATGTTTCTCGAACCTTTGCGTGATTATCTACCTTATACAGCCTTTGTTTTGGCAGCCTTCTCGGCATTGCGTCTTGCAAAATTCAATCTTGATGAGCGTCAAGCCTTAGGGTTTATAGGTTTGCCAACACCTGCTAATGCACTTTTCTGGGCTTCACTTCTTGTGGGTGTCGGGGAGAGATTAGAGGTTCATTCATGGACTTTATACTTCCTTCTTGCAGGAGTTTTGATAAGCTCATGGTTGCTTGTTTCAGAAGTACCAATGTTTGCCTTGAAGTTCAAGCAATGGGGTTTCAAGGGGAATGAGGTGAAATATCTTTTCTTACTCACTTGTATCCCATTGGTTGTAATCTTTGGTATTTCATCATTTGCTATCATTATTGCATGGTATGTGATATTATCACTTATCGTAAAACAATCGTCGGCACAGTCTAACATGTCATAATAATTCAGTTTATGTCAATAATTGCATTCATTTTGAAGTTTGCCTTCCTAATTTTTATAGTATTCTTAGGGCTTACCTTATGGGTGGCTTATAAGTTCTATAAGCAGGTGACGAGGGTTCGTCGTCAGTTCAATCCTTACGACTATCAGCAGCAGGAAACATCGTCAACGGAGAATACTATCATTGATAATCGTCCGATGGAAGAACGCAATAAGCAGATAATCCCTGATAGTGAGGGCGAGTATGTGGACTTTACGGAGTCTGATGGCGCTAATAATAAATAAGGTGTAATGTAGGCTTACATACATAACAAATATAGGACAAATCGAATAGATTTGTCCTATATTTTTATCCTTACTTTTCCAATAGTTGGTTAATTGCACTCAAATTAAGCCTTAATAAACCTTGAAAAGACGCTCTTTTGACGTGTTACTAATGCCCTTTAAGAGTCTAATTAAGCACCTTTTTGAATAACTTTTATAATCCGTTGATTAACAAAGGATTGTAGGTGCGATTGAAAAAGACGTTTTATAGCATCTTTGTGCTGTATTGAGTGAAAAGGCGTAAAGATATTTCGCAATCCTAACAAAGTATTTTTAGCTGCCATTATTTTTGTTAGCAGCTTATTTTTCGAGTCCCATCAGCCTGTTCCTCGATTGTAACTTTGATGACGTTGTCTGGTAGAATTTCCTCAATTAGTTCTGGCCATTCCAGTAGACAGAGGTTGCCACTGTAGAAATAGTCCTCATATCCCATGTCATATACCTCTTCCAACTTCTTAATTCGGTAGAAGTCAAAGTGGTAGATTGGGTTTTCTTCGCCGTCAGTATACTCGTTGATGATGGCGAAGGTAGGCGAGGTGATAACGTCTTCAACACCTAAGACTTCACAAAGGGCTTTGATGAAGGTAGTTTTTCCAGCACCCATTTTTCCATAGAAAGCGAACACTTTTCCGTCGCCCATCTCTTTGATAAATTCTTTTGCAGCCTCATGAATGTTGTCAAGGCTTTTGATTGTAATTTCCATATTGTTTTCTTTTATTTTGTTTTATGTTTAGCTGGTTGTGAATTGTGCGGTAATTCATAGATGTCTATGAGTTTTTTAAGAAATTCATAGACAACTAAGTCCGCATATTTCAGTCACAACCACCTTTTTTTTCTATTGATTATTTATTTCGATATCCGATAAACTCTCTATCTCATCCTGTAGATAACTTTTGAGTAAATCTCCTCTCCTTTACTTCCCTTCGGTCAGTGACCGTTGGTTCGGAGGGGCAGGCTTTCTTTACCGCTTCCTCGGACTAAGCGTAACCAGTGGAACAATCATTTCCTCCAAAGAGACACCCCCATGCTGGAAAGTATCCTTATAGTAGGAAACGTAATAGTTGTAATTGTTCGGATAGGCAAAGAATGAGTCGCCAGTAGCAAAGACGTAGCTTGTACTGAGGTTAGGAGCAGGAAGCTGTGCAAGATGCGGGTTCTTGATGGTAAACACCTGGCGTGCATCGTAGTTAAGGTTCTTCCCTAACTTATATCGTAGGTTGGTGTTCGTGTTTCGATCACCGATAATCTTCACGGGATTGGTAGTACGTATTGACCCATGATCCGTGGTGATAATTACCTTATAGTCAGATTGTGCCAGTTCTTTGAACAATTCGGCTAATACGCTATGTTGAAACCAACTAAGCGTGATAGAGCGATATGCGCTTTCGTTGCTTGCTAATTCGCGTATCATTCTCATCTCTGTTCGTGCGTGGGAAAGCATGTCCACAAAGTTCACTACCAGTACATTGAGGTCGTTCAGTGCAAGGTTGTTATATTGTTGTAGGAACTTGTCGGCACCCGCAGAGTTGTTAATCTTGTTGTAGGAGAATTTATCGTGTCTCCGATAGCGTTCTATTTGTGTTTGTATGAGTGCCTCTTCGTAGAGATTCTTACCCTCTTCTTCGTCCTCATCAACCCATAGTTCGGGGAACATGGTTGCGATTTGTTTCGGCATCAGACCGCTGAATATAGCGTTGCGAGCATATTGAGTGGCAGTTGGAAGGATGGTCATGTAGAGGTCTTCCTCGATGTCAAACATGTCGCCAATCTCTTTTGAGAGGATTCGCCATTGGTCTAATCGGAAGTTGTCAATGACGATGAGGAACACTTTCTCACCTTTGTCAATGAGTGGAAATACTTTGTTTTTAAAGATGCCAGTACTCATTAATGGTTTGTTCTCGTCATAGTTGGCTGTTAGTTTCTTGTTGTTTCCAGCCAGTTTAGAGAAGTTATTGTTTAGCTTTTTGTCGTGTGGAGCCACCCAGTCAAGATAGTTTTTCGCAATGTATTTAGCAAAACCAATGTTTGCTTCTTCCTTTTGCATCTTCAACATCTCGGTCATGTTACTGTCGGCACTACTCAGTTCGAGTTCCCAATGTACGAGTTTTCGATAGACTTCTTTCCAGTCGTTGAACGTTCGGCAGTTAGCAATTTGCATCGCAATCTGCTGATAGTTCTGCTGGTATCCACTTTGAGTGACTTCCGTGACAATCTCCTTTTGGTGGATATTCTTTTTCAACGTGAGTAGTATTTGGTTAGGATTGACAGGCTTAATGAGGTAGTCAGCAATCTTTGCTCCAATCGCTTGGTTCATAATATCTTCCTCTTCACTCTTCGTTACCATAACGATTGGAGTTGCAGGTTGTATTTCTTTGATACGTTGTAGCGTTTCTAAGCCTGATAGTCCAGGCATCTGTTCGTCTAATAAGACGAGGTCGAAGGTTTGTGTTTGGCATTGGTCGATTGCATCAGCACCATTGCTAACGGTCACTACTTCATATCCTTTCTTTTCGAGGAAGATGATATGTGCTTTTAAGAGTTCAATGTCATCATCCACCCAGAGTAATAGTCCATTGTTCATTGTGTGTATTCTCCTTTCTTTAGAAGCCCTCTAAGTCGTAGTATTCGTCATCGACTTTGTTTTGTACAGGCTGATTCTTTTCCTTATTCTTATTGTTTGTTTTATTCTGTTGCGGAGCATCTTCTCCAAAGTATATTATCGGGTTATCCTCCTTTGTCTTCTTCTTTTCAGGTGTTGTTTGTGTCTTTTGGGAAGAAGTTGGCTGCACCTTAGTTGCGTTAGACTTAGGAGTATTTTTCGATTCGTCTACCTTTTTATTCATCTTAGGTGTAGTTTCCTCCAAAGGAATGGTCATTTTGTTGTCTACGGGTGTGTTGGGTGTGTCAAGATAGAAGTCAGAATCGTTAGTATACTTCTGTTCAATCTCTCGTTGTAGGTCACGTTCCTTAGGAAGAACTGGTTCAGCAGGTTCGTTGAGAAGATAACTCTTTGTGACAACAATTGGGGCAAAATATTTTGCATAGAAAGCTTCATAATCCTTGTAGCTGTAAGCCTTTCCAATCAGTTTGAGGTTCTTGTTGCTGATGATGATACCCTTTGTTAGCTTCTTCATTTGCTGTACAACGGGTTGTGAAGCAAACAATTGTCGTGCGTAGAGATAGGCTTCGTCAAAACTGCGGAAGCCAGATACCTGCATTTGGTGTAGTCCGTTGAGTTCGGTAATTTCAAGTTCAAAATTACGAACAAGGAAGTTTGTAAAATTAAATCGTGCTAACTCGAAGAGTAATTTGTTCTCTTTCAGCGAGTCAGGGTGGTAGATGAGTAGGAACTTAAAGTCGATGTTGCGTTCGGTAGAGAGCTTTTCTCGTTGTGTACTATCGTTGTTGTTCATTACGTTTGTTCGATAGTTCCACACGTCATCAAGCTCAAATTTTGCCCCATGTAACTTCTTTCCAGCTTGTACACCATTGATAATCATACCTGCCATCTCGCTGATACGACTATTTGGAAACTTGTTTACAACCTCTTTCATATCGTTCAGACAAGCTGTTGCGTCGCCATTATTCAACTTACTTAGTCCACCAATGAAAAGGAATTTGTCTCTATTAGCACCCATTGGAAAGCGTGCGGCAGAAATCTGTGTGTTGCCTATAACCTCATTATACTTAGACAGTTTGAAGGCTTCGTATGTAGCAGTATAAAGTGAGTCTTCTATTTGTTCACCAAAACGAAAGGTTCAGTTTATAGTATGGGTCGTTAAGCAGAGTAGTCCATTTACTCTTAGGGAATTGCTGATTAAGTCGTCTAACATAGTTTTCAGCTACGTTCGTTTCGTTCTTACGCATATAGAGAAGATAGAGATGATAGTAGACATCGTCCATTTGTTCATAGTCGGGATAGTTGTCAGTCAGTCTTCTCAATGCTTTTTTTCAGACAGTTGAAGATTGTCGAGTCTGTCCTTAAAGATAATCCCCGAATGGTGTAATCCGTCTTTTAGAATCTTATTACTTGCTTCTAACTGTTCAGCAGTGAAGGGGATTTGTGATAAGTAATATTCTCGTTTATGAGGATTGTTTTTAAGCGAGTCGTTGACTTGTTCGATGGAGTCTTTTCGTATCTCGGCTCGCAAGATAGAGTCTTTTTGTTGTTCGGTGAGTTCTAAGGGCATATTCATATTTCCTGTTTTGCTCACGACACTTTGGTTAGTACGCTGCCAGTTGTCAATATTCTCACGTTTGCCCCATAGTTGTTGGAAGGTCGTTTTACCTTGTTGAACAGCCGTTGGACTATAAAAATACCAAGTGTTAGCTTGTTGTGTTCTGTTGTTTATAGGTTTCGGCGTTTTCAGATTATTGTTGCCAAAGTTAGCACCCATACCAGTTTGAGAGTCGTTGTTCAATGCAGCTTGTTGTTCTTGTTCTTCTTTCTCTTTCTTTTTAAGGGCAGAGATGACACGGTCAATAGCAGCATTGCGTTCTTTTTCAGAACATTTAGCAAGTTGTTGAAGAGAGTCTTGGAGTTGTACGGCATCAGTGTAAAGGGCTAATTCGTCTAATACTTTTGAACGTTCAGCCAAGAGATTATAGTCTTTGCGGTCCTTGTCAAGCAGTCCGATAGCCTCTCCGTAGCATCGTTTAGCATCTCCAAAGCGTTCCTTTTGCCAGTAGAGATTACCAAGGTGGAGTAGTAATACACCCTTCTCGATACCACTTCTTGTAGCCTTCTTATTGCCCAGTTCGTATGCATTTATTGCAGCAAGAGTGTCTTGCGCAGCAAGATGTATGTTGCCCATAGCGTAATACACTTGGTCAAGAAAGTTCTTGTTGTTGTCAGAAGCTGCCATTAGTTTGAGTTTACTAATCATCTTCTTCGTTTGTCCCTTAGCGGTAACTTCTGTTTGTGCAATGCGTGCATTAAATGCTAATTCGTACGGAGGATTGGTGCGTATGACACGTTGAAAGGCATTGTAGGCCTCCTCGTTTCTGCCAAGTGAAGCCAACACTTGTCCAAGTAGATATAGTTCACGTGCTTTTTGTTTCTTACGCAATTCGTGTTTGATGACTTTTTGAAGATAAGGAACAGCTCTCTCTAAGTCGCCCGAATGTAGATAATAGTCGGCATAGGTGTAGTCCCATTCCTTTAAGGCTCGCCAGTCCAAGGAGTCACGTTGCATGTTGCGGATGATGTCCTCAGCGTCATAGAGCCAGTCTTGTTCTATATAACATTTCGCCAGCCATGCTCTTGCTTTACCATAGATAGCAGGTTGGGTCTTGTAGATGCGACTCATGTAAGCAAACGTTGCAGCTGCTTCTTCGAAGGTTCCTTTATGGAATTGTGAGCGTCCTAAGAGCATCCATGCTTTCCAAAGGAAGGGATTGTACTCACGTCGTGAAAGCCATTCAATATCTTTTTCGGTCTTTCGTCTACTCTTAGTCCACATAGGTCTTTTCTTAATACTGTGCTTTGCAATTGCTTTTTCAGCTTTTTCTATTGCCCTATTAAAGTTGCCTTTGCCAAGGTCACGACTCTCCTTGTTGCCGACAGTATAGAGTGGGATAAGTTCGGTGAAGTTATCTTTGTTTCCATTTTCCTTCTCGGTTGAGCCATCAATATAGGCTTGTGCGCCGTTATAGTAGACGTTATAACGGGTGTTGAAAGCCTTCCACCATCGTGTTTGCGAGGTGTTATTCTTTGTTGAGCAGCTGATAATGGTTAGGCTACTGATAGTCAACAGTGTGAGGGTAATATGTCTAAATATTTCTTTCTTCACGTTCACGTAGATATATGAGTTCTGACGTATGCGTCTTTAATTGGTGGTAGAGGGCGATGTCGGGTTAGCCTTCAATCATTGTAATAACCTCATCTTTTATTTGGTTAGGTAGATTGATTTGTCGAAGGATAAGACTTCTGTTCCATTCTTTCACCTCATGCGATTGCATGGTGTAGAGGACGTTGGCAAATTCTTCTACCTCCTCATCCGTGTATTGGTCAGGTTCTTTTCCACGAAATCGGTCAAGTTCTTCATCGTCATAATATTCTATTTCTTTCGTAGCAGCCTCCATCATGCACACCTGTTCGCATTTGTCGTCTGTGCCATCACAGGTGTTGCAGTCGCCAGAAGCGGGTATGATGAGATCTGGTTCACCATTCTTTTTCTTGGTGAGCTTGGTTGCTAAGGCTGCAATGATTGCTAATATCAAAAGAGAACTTATGCCAATGAGAAATATGTCCATGCTTTACTATGTTTTAATGTTTAAGAGACTCTGCCGAGTTGGTTAATCCTTTCGTTGTATGTGGAAGCCAACTCTTGCCAAATCGTCCCAATAGTGGGGGTAGGATTTAGACACAACCTCTGGGTTGTTGATACGTATTTCGCCCAGTTTGATAGCCAATGGAGCGAAGGACATTGCCATGCGATGGTCTTCGTAGGTATCGATGACGGGTTGTATGATTGGTTCGCAGCGTTCGCCAGTCCAAGACAATTCTGCGCCGTCCTTATCGTGGAGGATATAACCCAGTTTGCTCATCTCTTTTTTCATTGCTTCGATGCGATCTGTTTCTTTGATTTTCAGACTTCCCTAAGCCAGTGAAATGGAAGGGAATTCCCAATACTGGACACAGAGCAATGAGTGTTTGCGCTAAGTCAGGTTGGTTGGTGAAGTCATATTCCATTCTGTTTAGCATACGAGAGTGTCGTGTCAGGATTGCTTTGGATAGTTCGTTATTTTCGTTGTTCTTAAAGTTCGTTTTAATTCCGAGCAATGAGAAGATATAGCGCACAGCCGAGTCGCCTTGTCGGGAACCATCTTTCAGACCGTGTAGTGTTAATTTCGAGAGTGTATTGTCGGTCAATGCAAGGCATTCGTACCAATAGCTTGCTGCACTCCAATCGCTCTCTATCGTGTAGGCACGTTGTTGATAGGCTTGTGGTTTCACACGGATTGTGTCAAACGCAGACCACTCAGCCGATATTCCAAACTCGTGCATAAGATGCAAGGTGAGGTCAATGTAAGGACGTGAGACGATGTTGCCCGTCAGTTTTAATTCTAATCCTCTTGTCATAATGGGTGCAATCATTAGCAGCGCAGAGATGTATTGTGAGCTAACATTGCCAGGTATTTCCAATGTGCCACCCTCTAATTGTTTACCGCGGATGTGGAGAGGAGGAAACCCTTCTTCGCCGATATATTTGATTTCTGCACCTAAATAGCGAAGCGCATCCACAAGGATTGCTATTGGACGGTGTTTCATGCGTTCCGTTCCGCTTATGGTATGCTCGCCCTTTGTGGCACTTAGGTAGGCAGTCATAAAGCGCATTGCAGTCCCGGCGGCCTTGATGTCAATGAAGTCTGACGATGGTGTGTTGAGCGCACGAATGATGACATCAGTGTCATCGCAGTCAGACAAATTCTCGGGCATCATACCTCCCTTTGTGAGTGCTTTGATAATCAATGCACGATTACTGATACTTTTGGATGCAGGAAGCGTGATGGAAGTATCAATCTCTTTTGTCGGAGTTATGATGTATTGCATGTGTATTTGTGCAGATTTATTATACGACAAAATTACAAAATAAACTTGGGATAAGAGAAAAAGAAGTCCAAAAGTTTGCTAATATGACGGAAAGTAGCTAATTTTGCAATGCTCTAAGCGAAACGGGATGTAGTTCAGTAGGTTTAGAATGCTGGTCTGGGGGACCAGTGGTCGCCAGTTCGAGTCTGGTCATCCCGACTAAAACAAATCGAAGATACTGAAAATCAAATAATTGTCTTTGGTCGGTGGTAAAGTGGTCGGCGAAAAGTCGGTGAGCTTTATTCAGATTATTCCAAAAGAGGCTAAACATATAATAAACAATAAAAGTATGAAGGGACAATACTGTTTGTCTATCTGCTGAAAGCAAAGAGGTAAACAGGGATTCCTACGAGGGGTGTAAAGAGCATACAGCAACCAATGTAAATAAGGCAAGCTCCCCAGCACCAATCGTCAGCCTTTATAAAGAATGGCATTGTTATCAGCGTTATGATTATCTCGAGAAATGTCCACATATTTTTGTTTTTAGTTCCTTTGACAAAGATAGATAATATCTTTAAAATTTGCAAGTAATAGTCTGATTATTTACTTTCTATTGTATGGTGCAATTGATTGCGCAGATGGTTACGAACCTTGTCGGTGTACTCATAGATAAATCAGGAAAAACGTGATTATAAAGAATTATTACTGTTCGCTAAACTTTTGTTTATTTACACAAATTTGGGCTGATACTTTTTTTCAAAGTATCAGCCCATTTTGTTATCTTTGCTTTTACCCTGCCGTATAAGTGGCATAGATAGCAGGTAAGAAGTATAACACCCTTTATAGGAGGAACAAGCGTCTTACGATATGATATATCAAAAAAATGTAGATAAGGAAGAATTCGAACAAAGATAGTAAAAGTCTTGCCTGTAATACCGGAACTATAAGAATGTTTGAAGAGAAGTCAGAAGACGCCCAGATTGCAGCTGATAATTGCTACGCACAACTGACTCTTGTGTAGCATAAATTTTAGAGATACCCTGCTAAAGTGTATCACGAATGAGGCTGTCTGTTACCATATTTATCTTTTTATTTGCAAATATAATAACAGACAGCAGAAGAATAAAGGACAGCCTATTCCTCCAAGAAGATATATTATTTCGTTAGATGTCGATAAAGAGGTATTCCTATTATTGGAGTAAGACAGCCACAAATACCGATGTATAATAATTTTAATGACCAGGAGTGACCATGAGTTACAAATGGCATTAAAAAGAATGTTATTAAAAAGAATATTGATTGTACAAGTACCATATTATTATTTATATTTCATGAAACATCCATTTAAATTCTAAACCTTGCGCACCAGGGCGATTGCAGAACTTATATCCAACGTTGTGAAGAGCTGAGAATACTTGCTCTGCACACACCTTGGCAGAAGGGGCTATATTACGGAATAGCATCTACTACCTCAGGGGTAGAGAAGAAGTGCGTACTTTCAGCTGGTGTCGAAGCTGGGCGGTAAGTCGAAGACAAAGCTGCCACGTTGACGCTGGCGTCGCTGATAGGCGGATCGTCGTTTTTTTCTTTTTTGTCATAATCTTAAGACCTAATGTTTTCCCTCTAAATAAATAGTTAGAAAAATAACAATTTGCCGAATTTACTTTGCAAGTCAGTAATCGCTAAACAACTGATTTTAAAGACAAAACAACAAAACTATTATAGAAACAAAAATAGAGAAAATAAGTGAGTTATCCAAACTTTTAAGTTTTTAAAACTCGAATGAGTGATGATTTATTTCATCTTTTTGGCAAATTTGACAACGGTCACCTGTTGTTTCGCCTGTCACTGGAGAAATAGGACGGAGTTTCAGCTTCGGAATTGATACTTTCTCTTTGCCTCTTACGCATTATGGATGAGAGTATCTACGGCGTGTGCTAATATATGATATGTTAGTTATATGTCATAATTCAATGAATATGGGGGACGGCAGGCTAAGGGAAATAAGAAAAGTTAATGTTTCAAGGGAGTGGGAAACTTTAGTTGTTTAATGCGCAAAGCCCCTCGCATAGCGAGAGGCTAAAATGCACCCATAGGCGATGAATGGCTTTTGTCATAAGGTCAATGAGAACCTCGCCTAAATATTTTCTGCTGCTCGACGGATGCGGTTGGACAAATCGATAAGTGCGCCTCGCATCTGCTCGGTTTCCTGCTGGTTGAAGCCACCAGTTCCTCCGTTTCCATCAATGCCATCCATTTTGTGGTAAAACCAAGAAGGAGACTTTTGAAAGTACGTTCCAGCGAAATCACGCCATGAAACCGCCATAAGGATGTCTTGTACTTTTCTTTTCATGTCGCTGACTACTACTGGTTTTCTAATAATTGTTTCCATTGCTTCTGTGTTTATAGTTTTACTTTGTTGTGCCTCTCCCTCGTAGGGGGAAGGTTTTTAGCTTTATTCGTATGACTGTCGGACTATCTTATCGAAGAGTTACTGTAAATTCCATAGGAATTGTGGATAGCCATTTGGATAAGAACGATTTTAATTTCTCATTCTTTCGAGGAGTTTCCGTTTTTTGGTGTGAACTTCATCACTTCTTTTTCATATTCTCATTTTCCTTTTGATAACGCAAAGATACTACAAATACTTCTAGTATGCAAGTGTTGACTAAAAAACGTAGAACGATGAAAGGTTTAATATTAAAAGTAATATGGTGATAGCAACGTAACTGTTCAGGAGATATGGCAAAAGATATAAAAAGCCCCCGATGCATAGAAGCATCGGGGGCAAGGACTTAAATATCCTCGTTGTTCAGCAAGCGATATGTTTCCTTCTTATAGTTCAGCCGACTATAACGTTCGTTCTTACAGAGAGGGCAGCTGCATGGGGTGGGAGTGTTTTTGTAAGTCTTAGCCCAATTGCAGCGAGCAATATCGAACCAGTGAGGATTAGTGATGCGCTTACCGTCAAAAAGAATGGTATAACCACTGTAAGCGGCAAAAATCATCATACGCTTTTTGAATAGATGAAAGCTTTTACGCTTTCTCCAAAGTTTGTTTCTTTCCATCGTCTCTTTGCTTTAATGTTATCAGCTGGGACAATGTTATATTGAAAGTTCTTGTCGTATCCATTTGTTTTTTTATTGAAGTCCTTAATAATATCGCCCTCATAAGTGGAGGGTTGTAAGAATTGTTGCGCTCGTAGGCGGCGGGCGACTTTGCTGTTAAACAGGGGAAGTTTTCTTCTTCAGTGATTTCCTTTTTTATATTTTTACTTGATTTGTTTAACAATACAAAGGTAGTGTGATATTTCGTACTAACAAAGTTTTTAGTGAAATATTTCGTACTAATAAAGAACTTTTTCTTTTCCCTGCGAAACCAAGAAAATGAAGTGGCGTGCCTCACGACAGACTGTTTCACGATTTGAGAAATACTAAAAATATTTTTTCAGACGGCAATCGTGTCTTGTATGCCGTTGTCTTGTTTGAGTGTTTCGAGATAATTATCCATTCTAAATCTTTGAAAAAACTTTACATAAATTCAAGAGGTCATCTACAGACATCTTGTGGCATATGTGAGAAGATGGAATTTGTAACATACAGCAAGCCAGGGTGTTAGAAAGTCGTTTGCGAAAAGGTGTTTGGTAGGACTTCAAAAGGGCGTTATAAGCACGCATAAAGGGCATGTCTTGAAGTTGAAAAGATGCTCTTTACGAAGCTAAAAGACTATGTTTAGGCTTCGTTGTTGTGAAAATAATTTACAGATATTGTGAGTTTTCGAGAAGTACACTTGTCATTTCATAGTTTATGTATATTGCGAATTTTCAGGTAGATTTAGCAGTTAATCATTCGGTCGCAAAGTCCAGTGAGAAAACGAAGAATAGGTAGGAGTCAAGCCTATAATTTGCTGCGTCGGTACAAATTCTGAGAAAAGAGTTACTTTTTGGTAATGAATAGTTGGAAATTCATTCGTTTATTACAGCGAAATTCTGTATTTTTGCAGTCAAATCAATATAAGACAATGGTAATTCAAGTGACAAAGACACAGCAAGAATTTCAAGATATACTCGCCGAGTGCAGAAGTCTCTTCGAGAAGAAGCTGCATGATTATGGTGCTTCATGGCGTATTTTGCGCCCATCATCATTGACCGACCAGCTTTTTATCAAGGCAAAACGCATTCGTTCTTTAGAGATAACGGGAGAGAGTTTGGTGGGTGAGGGTATTCGACCAGAGTTCATTGCATTGATTAATTATAGTATTGTGGGACTTATTCAGTTAGAGAAAGGATTTGTGGATAGTGTCGATATGAGTGCTGATGAGGCATTGACACTATACGATAGATATGCAAAGTCTGCGTATGAGCTGATGGTAAAGAAGAACCACGACTATGGTGAGGCTTGGCGTGATATGCGTGTAAGCAGTTATACCGACCTTATTCTGACAAAGATAGAACGTGTTAAGGAGATAGAAGATCTTGGAGGTGCAACCCTTGTTAGCGAGGGTATTGATGCCAATTATATGGACATCATGAATTATGCAGTCTTTGGTGCAATAAAACTACATGAATAAAATAAAATCCATACTGGTAAATTTCAGTCGCGCACTGCTTGCCTTGACATTCATCTTTTCAGGTTTTGTGAAGGCAATAGACCCCTTAGGTTCGCAATATAAGATAGCAGAATACTTAGAGGCGGTGCAGTTGTCGGCATATATTCCAGACTGGGGACAATTGATGTTGTCGGTTGGATTAGCAGCCATAGAGTTCACTTTGGGAGTGATGCTCTTGCTTGCTATTCGTCGTCGCCTTGCAAGTAAGATATCATTGGTTTTAATGATAGTGATGACGCTTGTGACACTTTGGTTGACAGTGAGCAATCCGATACAAGACTGTGGTTGCTTCGGAGATGCTATACATCTGACGAATACGCAAACATTCGTAAAGAATATTCTCCTCTTGATAGCGGCTTTTGTTCTTACACGTTGGCCGCTTTATCAGATACGTTTTGTATCAAAGACAAATCAGTGGATAGCGTTCTACTTCACAATTGTCTTTATCTTCACAGCGTCAATATTGAGTCTTTATCACCTCCCAATCTTTGACTTCCGTCCTTATTATATTGGACAAAACATTAAGAAGGGGATGGAAATGCCCAAAGGTGCTAAGCAAACGACTTATAAGACGACCTTTATCTGTGAGAAAGATGGTGTGACAAAGGAGTTTACGGAGAATAATTATCCCTACAATGACTCAACATGGGTGTTCAAAGATACACATCAGGAGATACTTGAAAAAGGCTATGAACCACCTATTCATGACTTCTCAATCACTGACGAAGCAACGGGCGAAGACCTTACAGACAGTATATTAAACAAGGAGGGATATACCTTCTTGCTGGTAGCACCAGTGCTGGAACGTGCGGATGATAGTAACTTTGGTGAGATAGATGCTGTATACGAATATGCGAAGGAGAATGGTTATGACTTCTTTGGACTAACGGCAAGCACGGACAAGGCTGTGAAGCATTGGCGGGATGTCACTGGAGCAGAATACCCTTTCTATACAACCGATGGGACAACACTGAAAACGATTATTCGTAGTAACCCTGGATTGGTCTTGCTCTACAAAGGTACTATCATCAACAAGTGGAGTCATAACGACCTTCCTAAGCAAGCAGAACTCAACGCACCACTATCGCTTATTGAGATAGGACGTGAGCCAGAGAATAAGACTTGGTCGAAAATTGTACTGATTCTTATTTGCTATATCTTCCCGCTAACACTCCTTATCGTAGCAGACCGCATCTGGTCGTGGACAAGATGGGTGAGAAAACGTGAGGAATGGTTGAGACAAAAGGAAGAATGGTTAAAGCAGAAAGAACAATCAAATAAATTATATCAACTTTTAAAACGTAAAAGACAAATGAGAAAGAAAATTGTAGCAGGTAACTGGAAGATGAACGAGACCCTGCAAGAAGGTGTTGCTTTGGCAAAGGAAATCAACGATTCATTGAAGGCAGAGAAGCCAAATTGTGACGTTGTTATCTGTACTCCATTTATTCACCTTGCAAGTGTTGCACAGGTATTAGACGCTGAGGGTGTTGCTCTTGGTGCTGAGAACTGCGCTGACAAGGAGAAGGGTGCTTACACTGGTGAGGTTTCTGCCGCTATGGTAAAGAGCACTGGTGCACAGTACGTAATCCTTGGTCACTCTGAACGTCGCCAGTATTATGGTGAGACTGCTGAAATCTTGAAGGAGAAGGTGCAGTTGGCATTGGCTAACGGCTTGAAGGTTATCTTCTGCTGTGGTGAGACACTCGAGGAGCGTGAGGCTGAGAAGCAGAACGAGGTGGTAAAGGCTGAACTCGAAGGTTCTGTTTTCCATCTTTCTGCTGAGGCGTGGAAGAACATCATCTTGGCATACGAACCAATCTGGGCTATCGGTACTGGTAAGACAGCTACTTCTGATCAGGCTCAGGAGATGTTGGCTTACATTCGCTCAATCGTTGCAGAGAAGTATGGCAAAGAGGCTGCTGAGGAAACATCTATCCTCTACGGTGGTAGCTGTAACGCAAGCAACGCTGCTGAGTTGTTCGGTAAGGCTGACATCGATGGTGGCTTGATTGGTGGCGCATCATTGAAGGCTGCCGACTTCAAGGGTATCATTGATGCTTGGAAGAAGTAATTCAATAAAGTAATAAGAGGCTGTATCAATCTGTCACTGGGTCAATAACCATTTGGCAAATTTGATACAACCTCTATTTCAATTTTAGATATTAAAGAATGAAAAGACTCCTTACAATCATAGTTTTAATACTGACTACTATTCTGTCTGTTAGTCGCTCAGGGTTCGGTGACTGCGACTCAAAGTGCTGATATTGACGCAATGATGAATAGTAGGAAAGTCGATGTTAAGAAAAATAATAAGGACCGAAAGAAAGTAGAGAGTCAAACCGATGCAGTACGTTCGTCGGTGAAGTCGCCAGATACGAAACAACTGACTGTGCCGAAATTAAACGAGTATAAGCCCGAAATAGCACGACCAGATAATAAGACTTTACAACCTATTAGGACTAAGGTTGAAAAGCGTTTAGTCAGAAGACCGCACATCCCTACGTGGGATGAGATAGAAGAAACGCGGATTGTGACCAAACGTGTAAGAAAAGGAATACAGAAAGCTCGTGGCTTTCGTGTACAAGTTTACGGTGGCGGTAACACTCGTATTGCACATCAACAAGCTGACCAAGCAGGACAGAAAGCAAAGCTACTTTTCCCCAATCAGCCTGTTTATGTGCATTTCTATTCGCCTCGTTGGATGTGTCTTGTAGGGAATTTTACTGACTATGATGCAGCGAGGAAGGTGATGCGAACACTCCGAAAAGAAGGCTATCCTAATGCGAATGTTATTCGTATGATGGTAAATGTAAAGGTAACAAAACCTGTTAATTAATATGGGCGGTCTATGATCTTAGAATAAATCATCAGCCTAATAAATATAATCAACCAGAAAGAAAGATAATATGACTCCTGAAATACCATACCGAGAAGGGTTAGACGAACTTGCAGAACACTATAAACAAGTGCTTACTCTCTTAGGAGAAGACCCCAGCAGAGAAGGGTTAGAGAAGACGCCGATGCGTGTTGCAAAGGCAATGCAGGTGCTTACACGTGGCTATACACAAGACCCACGTAAGGTTTTGACCGATGCTTTGTTTGAAGAGAAGTACAACCAGATGGTTATTGTGAAGGATATTGACTTCTTCTCTATGTGCGAACATCACATACTTCCTTTCTATGGAAAGGTTCATGTAGCCTATATTCCTAACGGATATATTACGGGTTTGAGCAAGATTGCACGTGTTGTAGACATCTTCTCACATCGTTTGCAGGTACAGGAACGCCTGACAGAGCAGGTGATGGAGTGTATCAACGAAACGTTAAAGCCACAGGGTGTGATGGTTGTTATCGAAGCAAAGCACATGTGTATGCAAATGCGTGGGGTGGAAAGCAGAACTCTATCACTACAACAAGTGCTTATAGTGGTGTGTTTGAGTCAAGTAAGTCACGTAACGAGTTTATGGATTTATTGCGTGGTGATAATAAGAGGATTTAGTACAAATGAACAATTAACTTAATACTGATTGAAATGGAAAAGGCGAAAAAACTTTTATTTATTGTTTTTTGTGGACTTATCGTATCTTTGTTTGCAACAAGTTGTAAAGAAGATACTGACGTGTCTGAAAGAAACAAAGAGGTTATGAAGATGTTAAAGAGTGTGGAGGGGAACTACAATGGTGAATTGTCGATGGAATATAGTAACTATAAAACATCGCCACAAACCCTCAGTTGGACTGTTGATGATAAGGGGTTTATTACATTAAAAGACTTCCCTTATTCTCAATTGGCAAAGGGTGTGTCAAAAGAGAAGGCTTCGCCGCTTTATGAAGTGCTATCCAATATGAAGGCTGCACCTGCTGCTTTTAGGATACATCTCTTTGCACTTAATGAGAAAGGGGTAAAGTTGTTCCTATCAGAGTATATTAAAATTGATGTTAACACAGCTAATGGAAAGTATGTTTTTTTAGGTATTGTTCGCTCCAATAATAATGTTCCTGAAGCTCAATATATTTCAAATAATTCAGAAATGCAAGCACGACTAACAATCACTAAGTTGGTAAAGGCTGATTTAGAACATGTGGGAGAAACAACCGATATGGTAGATTTTGACATACCAGTTACCTTTACTTTGCGTGGACGTAAGATGTAGTTATATAAAAGTAAGTTAAGGATAAAGAAGGGAAAATAGAAAGGTAAAAAATAAGATGAAGTTTATTTCATGGAATGTAAACGGGCTTCGTGCCTGTGTTGGAAAAGAGTTTGAACAACAATTTAAGGACTTAGACGCTGATTTCTTTTGTCTGCAAGAGACAAAGATGCAAGCTGGACAGCTCGATTTGAGTTTCCCTGGCTATGAGTCTTATTGGAACTACGCTGATAAGAAGGGATATTCTGGTACGGCTATCTTTACAAAACATAAGCCATTGAGCGTGACATGTGGTATTGATATTGATGAACACGACCACGAGGGGCGTGTGATAACACTTTGAAATGGAGGATTTCTATCTCGTGACAGTCTATACACCGAACTCGCAGGATGGGCTTCGTCGATTAGAATATCGTATGAAGTGGGAAGACGACTTCCAAGCCTACCTTCATAAACTTGATGAGAAAAAGCCTGTAATAGTATGTGGTGATATGAATGTTGCTCATCAGGAAATAGACCTCAAGAATCCAAAGACAAACCACAAGAACGCAGGATTTACTGATGAAGAGCGTGAGAAGATGAGTCAATTACTCAATAATGGCTTCGTTGATACCTTCCGCAGTCTTTATCCAGAGCAGGTCACGTATTCTTGGTGGTCGTATCGTTTCCGTGCAAGAGAGAAGAATACGGGTTGGCGCATTGATTATTTCCTTATCTCAGAGCGTTTGAGAGAGCGACTCGAAGATGCTAAGATTCATACAGACATGATGGGTAGCGACCACTGCCCAGTAGAGATAGTTCTGAAATAAGTTATCTTATGCAAGCCCAGATAAAGACCTTACTTTTGATGACTGCTGTTATGGCAGTCATCATTGTCTATGCTGTTATCCCAACAGAGATAACTATGGGTAGCTTTATCGTACGTAAAATAACTCTTGCCAACCTCAGCCAGCCACATATAGAACAGGTAAAAGAGAAAAAACAAACAAAAAGAAAGATTTATCGCAACCAAACAATCCTTTTTATAGGAGACTCTATGTTAGAGGGATTGTCATTGAGGTTGGGTGATTACGCAGGTGAGAACGGACATAAGTTATATACCGTCATTTGGTATAGTTCTACCACAGAACGATGGGGAACATCACGTACTATTGAACATTTCATAGCCGAATATAAGCCAACTTACGTTCTTATCTGTCTTGGTAGTAACGAATTGTTTATCAACGACCTTGCTAACCGTACACAGTACGTGCGGCAGTTGGTGAAGAAGTTGGATAACATTCCTTTCGTATGGATTAGTCCTTCAAATTGGAATGGTGACACGGGGATTAATGATGTCATTAAGGAAAATGTCGGGAAAGGACGTTTCTTCGATAGTCGTAACCTCAAACTCGAACGCGGTAGCGACCATTATCACCCTACGCGTACTGCTGCTGCCTACTGGATGGACACTGCCGTGAGGTTTATTTCGAGTAAGCAATGCGCTTATCCTCTGCAACTCAATAAGCCTAAGCAACATCATAAAGCAACAAATACGAAGCTTCTGCAGCCATCCTTTGAGGGATATTAGTCAAGGAAGTAAGCAGCACTTATATGATTTTTAGATGATGGACATAACACAGATGACAACTGCTTTATTCGAGTTCTTATCCTCACCGGATAGGAGTTGGTCTTTGTCTACATTCCCTTTTATGGTTTCTTTCCTTATTTTTTTCGCTATTTATATAGGAATAAACCGCTATCGTCAGGGCTGGACAAAGGTTTATGTTATTCTTTTCAGCCTTTTCTTTGCTTTTAAGGCGAATGGTTTTCTGATGTGGTTATTACCCATTACGACTATCAGCTCATGGTATCTCACTCGTTATATGATGCGACTCCGACGGGGAAAGGTGCGAAGAATAGGACTTGTCTTCGTGCTTTTGACAGAGTTGTTGCCCTTGCTATATTATAAATACACAAACTTTACACTGGAGATAATCCATGAACTCTTACGCAGCAATTTCTCGCCAGAGAAGATGTTGTTACCGATAGGCATTTCTTTTTTTACCTTTCAAGCTATCAGCTATACGGTTGATGTCTATAAGGGACGCTATCCTAAGTCGGCAGAACTTATAGATTATGCGTTCTATCTCACTTTTTTCCCACTCTTTATTGCTGGTCCTATTACCCGTGCCGAAGTCTTACTTCCGCAGGTACAGATGCCGAAGGACAAGGTTGAGGATAATCTTGTCTATAAGGGTCTGTGGCTCATCATTTGTGGATTGATAAAAGAAGGCACTCATAGCCGATTATATTGCACAGTATAATAACATTGTTTTTTTGATGCTCCTGCAACGCAAACGGGTTTTGGAACTCTGATGGGTGTATTAGGCTTTTTCGGTGCAAATTTACTTCGATTTTGCTGGTTATAGTGACCTTGCTATTGGTGTAGCTGCCTTAATGGGATACGAGTTAAAAGAGAATTTCAAGTTTCCTTTATCAGAGTCTGAACCTCACAGAGTTTTTGGCATCGTTGGCATATAGCACTCTCGACATGGTTTCGTGATTATATTTACATACCATTGGGAGGAAACAAGAAGGGTGAATGGCACACCTATTTGAATTGTTTTGTTGTCATGATTATGGCAGGTTTGTGGCATGGTGCATCGTGGATGTTTGTTGTTTGGGGACTACTTCATGGGTTTGGTCTGGTGGTTCATAAGTCTTGCAATAAGCTCGGGTTGAAGCGTATACCAGATAATAAATATACAAAGTCTGTCAGTTGGCTCATTACCTTTAGTTATGTAATGTTTACATGGATTTTCTTCCGTGCAAACGACTTTGCGACAGTAACGACCATCTTTAGCAATATTATATGTGGTGTAAGTCTATCCGATGTTTATCGTTTCTTAATGGAATATCCTCTATGGCTTGCAGTTGTTCTTATAAGCATAGAACTTCAGAGTGTTTGCGTGGCAGACTACAACTGGTTAGAGTGTAAGTTTGTCAATTCTTCATGGATTGTTAAGCTATGTGTTTTTGCTTTTGTTATGCAAATGGTCATCAATCTCAGCTATCATAGTATTCAACCTTTCATATATAAGCAGTTTTAAGCCGACATCACAATCTACTCCATGTAAATATTTTTCAAAGAATTATAGTCTAACAGATGGTCTTTAAGGCTCGAACAGAGGGTTAATAAGAGTAGAAAAGATGCTCTTTAAGCGTGTTAGTAATGCCCTTTTGAAGTCTAATTAAGCGTCTTTCAAAATGTGTTTTGTAAATCGTTGGTATTCTGTTAGTTACAGAGTCGGTTTCGGTAGTTCGTTGTTTGTCAATTTATAGTTGTCAGGTAACGATGCGTGTAAATATTTTTCAAAACGCTATTCCCGTTTTTTATTATCACGTGACATGTGCTTTCGTTCTTTTCGAGCGAAAGCAGAAGGGAGCAGTCAATCCTATTCAATCTTCTCAATCTTAGGAGTTTCCATTTTGTCGACAGCTGGGACAGTTTGTTTGGCAGGTAGGTCTACTGATGGTGTGATGTCGGGTGCAGGTGCGGCGATAGGAGCTTCATTCTCGTTTGTTAGGCTCTTGTCGGATGAGGTCTTGTCTTTATCGTCTTTCGTTGTGGTAGACTTCTCTTCTGCCTTCTCTGCTTCGGTCCTCAGATCCTCAGGTCTTGGTCTCATGTTTTTCCAAAGGTAGTCGCCCACAATGTCAATCGTGTCAATATCAGCATTGCGTTTCTGTATTTCTTCTTCCTCTTGTTCGGTCATTGGGACGTCATCGGTTGCCACAATAAGATTATAGATTAGGCCCAAGAGGAGGAGGATTATCAGTAGGCAAAGCACTTTTATGGTCGTCGACTTTGTGATTTTGCGCTGTTTATGAGGATTTGACATAGTTTTATTTTTGTTCTGTTAGAATTGAGTTTTATCTTTGTGTAGAATGCAATCGGTACATTCTCCTTCTATCTTTTGCAAAGATAAACATTAAAAAGGAGAATGTACCGAAAGGTGAGGAAAAATATGTTCTTTATGTTAGGATTTGTATCGGTTTAGGTAGATATTACTCTTTGATACGAATAAAGGCATTTGCAAGAATGGCAGTAAGTCCTCCCGTTGTGATACCGCTTGAGAAGATGTTTTTAATTAAGTCAGGCATCTTGTCAAGAATACCAGGAACTAATTCGACACTCAGACCCATTGCAAAGCTGATGGCCATTACCAATACCGCTTTACGTGTTATTTCAGTAGAGGCAATGATACGTATTCCTGCGGCTGCAACCGTACCAAACATCAAGAGTGTTGCTCCGCCTAAGACAGGGTCGGGAATGAGCGAGAAGACTTTACCAACCACTGGGAAGAGTCCTAAGAGTACTAAGGCTGCTGCAATGAAATAGCCAACGTAGCGACTGGCAACACCAGTAAGCTGAATCATTCCGTTGTTCTGAGCAAAGATTGAGTTAGGGAAACTGTTGAAGACGGCTGCTAAGAAGGAATTGAAACCATCTGCAAGGACACCACCCTGCGCTCTCTTCATGAAGACAGAACCCTCGACAGGCTCACCAGAGATGAGCGAATTGGCGGTAATATCACCAAAAGCCTCAACGGCTGTTACGAGATAAATGAGTCCGATGCCAATGATTGTACCCAAATCAAAGTTCAAACCATATTTAAAAGGGACTGGAATGTTGAGGCTTCCACTACCTTTGAGGCTTGAGAAATCAATCATTTCGAGTACGTATGCAGCGATGCAGCCAATTAATAAACCTAAGACGATGGAACCCATTCGTAGGAAACGATTGTTTGAACGATTGAAGAAAATGATGCTGACCAATACGAGTAAGGCAAGCCCCAAGTTCTGTAATGAGCCGAATGTACCTGCATCAACAGCCGACTGACCACCTCCACAAGAGTTGATACCAGCCTTGATAAGGCACATACCGATGAGGCTTACAACGATGCCTGATACCAGTGGGGTGATAATTTTGCGTGTGTGTAAGGAAGTAGACGACTGACAACCATTTCGACAACAGAGGCAACAAGACAAGCTCCAAAGATGTAGCTGAGTCCCATCTCTACGTTCATCTTGCCATTAACAACGCCAAGTAGTCCTGCACCAATAATCGGACTGATAAACGAGAAGGATGTTCCTTGAATACAAAGAAGACCTGCTCCAATCGGACCGAACCTACGGCACTGAATAAAGGTAGCCAATCCAGACACGAAGAGAGACATTGACACGAGGAAACCAGTAGTGTCCAAGTCGAATTTCAATGCTGAACTAATGATAAGGGGTGGTGTGATGATGGCTACGAAGATTGCCAACAGATGCTGTAAAGCTGCAAATACTGTTTCACGAATTGGTGGACGATCATTCAGCCCATAGATAAGTTCCTTAGACTTTTCCATTCTTTTTGTTGTTTTAATACGATATAATAATAGGTGTAATTCTATGTTTTGTAAAATGACAAGTTCGACTTTGGTTGCCCAAAGTGTCTCTTTATGTTTCTTGAAAATAAGAGAGTAGCTCCTAATTACAATCTTCTTCTAATATAGGAAACGCTTATCCGTCAGATAATAAACCTTATAAAAACAAGAAAGGTGAGCACGTATGCCCACCTTGTTTATCTATCTCTCATCTTAATCTCACAATTATCAAGCGATTCGATAATTGCTAAACTCTCACAGCGGATGCCCTCGGCTTCTATTGCGTCACGGCCGTGTTGGAACGCTTTCTCAATGATAAATCCCATGCCAACCAACTCTGCACCAGCTTTCTTACATAGGTCTATGACTCCTTTTGCCGCATTTCCGTAAGCAAGAAAGTCATCAACAAATAGCACTTTGTCGCCTTCGCCTAAGTATTCTTTCGATATTACAACGTGATATTCCCTTTGTTTGGTAAACGAGAAAACGCTCGTCGAAAGCATATCGCCCATTGTTGAGGGCTTTTTCTTCTTAGCAAAGACCACAGGAAGGTCGAGTAAGAAACCCATCATAATAGCAGGCGCAATGCCACTGGCTTCGATAGTAATAATTTTGTTGATTTCTGTTGAGGCATAACGGCGGATAAATTCCACGCAAATCTGCTTCATCAGATTAGGATCCATTTGGTGATTGATAAACTTGTCTACCTTCAAGATTCCATCTGGGAAAACACTTTCCATCTTTTAAGGATGCGGTCACGTAATGCTTTCATTGTGCAATTAATCGTTTGTCTGTTTTGAGAGTTAATTGCCTACAAAAAGTAGTAAAAATTCTCAAATATAACGTGCATAATTGATCGATTTTTCTACGTCTTGCACCGATAAAAGATAATTATCAGGGCATAATTTGCATTGTTCTGAAAAATTTTATTACTTTTTGCACTCGTTTGTCGGTAGGGGGAATTGTTCCGTCTTCCGACGTTTTTTTATTTATTTATATTATGTACAAAACCAACATTTCAAAAAGCGTAGTGTTTTGAAGTTTAAACGCTTCTCTAATCACGGCTACTCGCTCTTTGCTGTTCTTGGTAAGGAGGTTTTGATTGGTGTACTGAGTGTTGCTACCTTGCAAAATGCTACTGCTAAGGGCATTAGCATTGAAACTGATAAGGCAGAAACAGACTCAGCATTCACCAAGAAGGGCGTGATGATGCAGGAAGTGAACGTAACTGGAACACGAGCTCCGCTGACAGTTAGTCAGCAAGCGAGAATGGTAACTGTACTGAGTCGTGAGGATATTCAAGCGGCACCAGTACAAAGTGTAAACGATTTATTGAAGTACGCCGTCGGAGTAGACGTTCGACAGAAAGGACCATTAGGTGCCTTGACTGACGTAAGTATACGCGGTGGTAATTCAGAACAAATCACTATCCTCCTTAATGGTATTAATATCTGTGATGCACAGACTGGACACAACTCCTTTGATTTCCCAGTTGAGATTAGTGAAATCGAACGAATAGAAGTCCTTGAAGGTCCTGCGGCCCGCGTTTATGGTACATCTTCTTTATTAGGTGCTATAAACATCGTAACCAGAACCCCAGAGAAAACAAGTCTTTCTGCCCGTGTTGAGGGTGGCTCATACGGCTATTTCGGTACCGGTGTTCGTGGTAATATTTCCTCAAAGGGTCATTGGAACAATCAGCTATCAGCTTCTTACACTCGAAGTGATGGTTACTTGCGCAGCAAGGCTAATAGTCTTAATTCCGATTATCGTACTTCAAAGGTCTTTTATCAGGGCAACTACACCGATGAAGATGTAGCGGTAAGATGGCATGCGGGTATGAGTGTGAAGGATTTTGGCTCTAACACATTCTATTCGACTAAGTTTGATGATCAGTTTGAACATACTTTTAAGACCTTCACAGCTATTCAAGCCGAGAATATTGGTGGACGTTTCCACATTCGTCCTTCTATCTATTGGAACCGCAATATGGACCGCTTTGAACTTGTCCGTGGCGTGTCTAATAAGTTTCCTTTTAATTATCATCGCACGGATGTCTATGGCGTAAATCTCAATGCCTACTTTGATTGGACACTTGGACGTACAGCCTTCGCTGCCGAACTACGTAATGAAGACCTCGTAAGTGGTAATCTTGGCGAACCATTATCAAGTCCAGAGCATATCCATGGGACAGACAGAAACTACACAGTCGGACTTAATCGCACAAATATTCAGTTTGTTCTTGAGCATAATATCATCCTTGATCGCTTCACACTGTCAGCTGGTTTGACAGCCGTTAAGAACAGTCAGGCTGATATGTCAATGCGTGTTTATCCGGGTTTGGACGCAAGTTATCGTATAGGAAAGGCTTGGAAACTTTATGCTTCTTATAACACATCGCTTCGTATGCCGTCTTTTACGGAGCTATTCTACTCTGTTGGCGGTCATAAGGCAGACAAACATCTTCGTCCAGAAGAGTTGTCAGCTGTGGAAACGGGTGTGAAGTATGAGGATAAAGGTGTAAATGCGAAGGCAAGTCTTTACTGGAACAATTATAAGAACCTCATCGACTGGGTTAGCGATGGTACGTTAGATGCTCAGGGAGCAGTAGTATGGAAGAGTGTGAACTTTGGTAAAATCAAGAACTTTGGCACAGAGGTTTCATTTGATTTTAATCTCCATCAGCTTCTTCCATCACAAAGGTTCTTTAAGAAGTTTGGTGTAGCTTACAGTTTTATTCACCAAGACAAGGTTAAAGAAGAAGGTTATGTCAGCAAATATGCATTGGAATATTTGAAGAATAAGGTTGTTAGTAATCTTCAGCTGAGCCTCTGTAAGAAACTTGATCTTTCGCTTTACTATCGTTTCCAACATCGTATGGGAAGCTATCTTGATACGAACAACAATCGACAAGAGTACAAGAGTTATAGTATTGTGGACTCTCGTTTAAGTTGGAATGAGCCTAAGTGGGCAGCATTCATTGAGGTAAACAATCTCTTTGGTACTCATTACGTCGACTATGGCAATGTTCCACAACCCGGTAGATGGGTTGTTACAGGTGTGAAGTTCAATCTATAATATTTTTTATCACCACGTAGATAAATCATTATTTTCGTGGTGATAATTCGTTTATAATGGGCAATTATGATTGTAAAGAGCAGGTCTTTATCGTCATAATTGCCCATTCTTCTTTACTTATTTCACATTTACAGCAATGCCACGACGTTGCATATCGTCTGTCAGGGGACGAACACGAGTAAGAAATTCTTTATAACTTCGTCGTTCTGGTACAGTCCAACCTGCTTCTGCTAAGGCGGCAGCACGTGGGAAAGCCTGATAGTAGATGCGTTCCGTAGAGTTGATACATTCGCTCCATAGCGTACCACTGACGCCGAGCAGATGGTTCTGAACAAACACGCTGTCTTGTCCCCAAGCAGGGTCAAGGCGATAGGTCTGTTCAAGTGTTGTAACAGGCATACCCCAGTTCTTCTCAGGCATATCACCTCGCTGCTGTGGATAGTCAAGATAGCAGTGTTCGCCCGGGCAAAGCATAATCTTTGCCTTATTGCGTACGGCGGCATCAATTGCCGTCTTCGTCAAACCATGTCGCCATGCGTAAACCACACAACCGGGCTGGATAGTCTTGAATTCTTTTTCGTACCAATACATTGGTGTTTTTCCCAAGGAATGTAGTTTTTTAATCACGCGATCGAAGAGGTGTTGTTGTAATTGCCAATTCTCCGTATATCCCTCTTTTTGCTTCAATGCTGTGCAAGCAGTGCAGTCAGACCATGCGCCCAATGGAGGCTGACCAGCTTCGTCACCGCCCAAGTGAACGTATGGAGCAGGGAAAACATCGGCTAATTCAGTGAAGACATTATCGAGAAATTCGTAGACAAATGGTTCGGCAGGGCATAATAGCTCATTGCTCACACCACAAGTCAGACGAATAGGTACGGGCTTTTTGGCACAAGACAATTGTGGATAGCAGTGGACAGCAGCCACTTCATGGCCCGGTAGCTCAATCTCTGGAATAATCATAACATGATATTGAGCTGCAAAACGAACGAGTTCGCGCATCTGCTCTTGGGTGTAATAGCCACTGATACGTTCTGGCATATCGTCCATACCGACACGATCAGAACCCTTTGCAATGAGTTCTGGATATTTCTTTATTTCAATACGCCACGCCTGATCGTCTACCAAGTGGAGGTGGAGTGCATTATACTTATAGCGTGCCATCTCAACTACAAAACCTTTCAGGTCTTCAAAAGGAATGAAATGGCGCACGGGGTCGACCATTAATTCACGGATTGCCGTACGTGGTTTGTCTGCAATATAGAGTGCTGGAAGTTGCTCAGAACGTGCCGATGCACCATTGCCGATGCAGAGTTGTTCGAGAGTCATCAAGGCGTTAAATACAGCCGTTGCCGTGCGTCCTTTGATTGTGAGCCTGTTGTTGTTTACTTCTAAGGTATAGGCTTCATGGTCAGTGAGCGACTTGTCAAGTGCAAGGATTATTTTTACTCCCATCTTTTTCTTACCTTTCTTATATGTTGTTCGCTCGCTAAGGATACGTTCTGCCTGTATTCTTTCATTGTTCAGCTCTTTTGGTGCATCTATTCCCGTGACAGACGCCCATTTGAGTGGAGCTTGTGAAGAATAGATCTTTAATGTGAGCGGACGAGGTACGAGGAGTTGCTCGGGGTTGCAAACATTCTCTGTCTTGTGTGTTGAAAAGAAGTTACGCCAACCCATAGCTTTGCGGTATGCTTGCTTAGCTTGAGTAGGGACAATGAGCTTCACCCGTCGAAGATTGACACCATCGAAGGCGTTGTCGGCACAAACAGGAGGGATAGTAGCAGAAAGACGCACTTCGCGAAGTCCACGACAATTTGCAAAAGCGAAGGCACCTATACGTGTAGAACCTTCAAAACTCAGTTTGTTCAGTTGGCGACAGCCGTTGAAAGCAGAGGATTCTATCACACGTGTTGTTGCAGGGAAATGAAGTTGCCCAGCTATTCCGTCACAAGCAAAGAAAGCCTGTGTGCCGATAGAGTCGAGCTTTGGAGGAAGTTGGACAGAGGTGAGCCGATGGCAAGAGTGCATTGCGTTGCGAGGAATTATCTTACAATCAGACTGAGATAGGTCGAGTGTTGTTTCGTTTACTTTCACATCTCTCAGCGTTCTAAAGTTCTGAGCAGTTGCTATTTGGTTGAATGTCAGTGCGATGAGGAGCGTTAGTACAGTCTTTGTTGTAAGTTTTTCGACTGTAAAGAAAGCATCCAACTTGTTCTTGTAGTTCTGAAATAGCAGATTCTTCTGCAATAGATTAGTCAGAGAGCTTACGATTGTTGTAGCCATGTTCTTGTAGTTCTTAATAATATGTAATGTGATAGATTGAATTAGTCATTTCGTCAGACATCGACAAAGATACGAATAAGATTCTAAATAATGACAGGTTCTGTGGAGATACTTCTTGTACAAGGATTTTTTTCTATACCATCTTCGTGAAATGCTTTTCTCAGTGAGTGAAAACATCATTTACAAGCAGTTCTTATTAATACGATAACTTGTTTGTAAAATATTTTCGTGCGACTAAAAATCAAGACATGGTTTTTTAGCCTTGTAAACGGTATGTTTTGACTTGTAAAACATGCTCTTTACGAATGTTACTAACGCCCTTTTGAAGTGCTGTCAAGCATCTTTTCTTTTGTGGTTTTTAATCAATTGGTTTTCAGCCAGTTGTAAGTACGGCTTTCGCGTGTGGTTTACATGCTGTTTGCAGACAGTTTTTATGGAATTGTGTAAATAATTTTCGTAATCATAACCTGTTCTGTTATCTTAAAAATCGTCAGTGCTAAATTCGGAGATAAGCAGAGGAGTCGGACCTGTTTACAGAGAGAAATAGGTCGAAGTCTTAAATCTTCAAATCATTTTTGGTTATCTTTCGTTAATATCCGTTTGTAGGACTAAACTAATTTATGTATCTTTGCATAACTCTTATTTATAAAAGATAACATTATTATATGCGAGATCTCTCAGATGCCGAATTGGCACAATTATTAGATAAAGATATATTTCATCATATTTCGTCTGCCGCAGATAAGCTCGGATTAGAATGTTATGTCGTTGGAGGTTATGTGCGTGATTTGTTTTTAGAGCGTCCTTCAAATGACATTGATGTTGTGGTAGTAGGAAGCGGTATTCAGGTAGCAAGTGAATTGAAAGCCATCTTGGGTAAGAAGGCACATCTGTCAGTTTTCCGTAACTTTGGCACAGCGCAAGTGAAATTCAGGGATATTGAAGTCGAGTTTGTTGGTGCAAGAAAGGAAAGTTATAGCCATGATAGCAGAAAACCAATAGTCGAGGACGGTACGTTGGAAGACGATCAGAATCGCCGTGACTTCACGATAAATGCGATGGCGGTGTGCTTGAATAAGGCACGTTTTGGCGAATTGGTCGATCCTTTCGGAGGAATTGACGACCTCTGGGATGGTGTTATCCGCACGCCACTCGACCCTGATGTGACCTTCTCAGACGATCCATTGCGCATGATGCGTTGTGTTCGTTTCGCAACACAATTAAACTTTTTTATTGAAGACGAGACTTTTGAGGCTTTGGAGCGTAATGCAGAGCGCATTAAGATTATCAGTGGTGAGCGAGTAGAAGAAGAGTTGAATAAGATTATGATGACAGCAACTCCAAGTAGGGATTTATCGAGTTGTATCGTTGTGGTCTTTTGCAGCTTATTCTTCCAGAACTTGTTGCACTCGACATCGTGGAAACGAGAAATGGGCGTGCGCATAAGAATAATTTCTATCACACGTTGGAGGTGTTGGATAATATCTGTAAATTTACGGACAATCTATGGTTGCGTTGGTCGGCATTGCTACATGACGTGGGTAAGGCAAAGTGTAGACGGTGGGATCCAGTGTCAGGTTGGACCTTCCATAATCACAATTTCGTAGGTGCGAAGATGGTACCCAATATTTTCCGCCGTTTGAAACTTCCAATGGACAGTAAGATGAAGTATGTTCAGAAGCAGGTGGACTTACACATGCGTCCGATAGCAATAGCAGATGATGAGGTGACCGACTCGGCTATTCGTCGACTGATGAATGACGCAGGAGATGACATCGACGATTTGATGACGCTTTGTGAGGCGGACATAACGAGTAAGAACGCAGTGCGCAAGCAACGCTTCTTAGATAATTTTCGGATTGTTCGTGAAAAGTTAAAGGATTTGAAAGACCGAGATTATAAGCGTCTTTTGCAGCCATGTGTCGATGGAAACGAAATAATGGAGATGTTTCACCTACCACCGAGTAGGGAGGTTGGGGAGTTGAAAAAGACGTTGAAGGATGCCGTACTTGACAATAAAGTCCCTAACGAACGTGAACCACTCTTGGCTTTATTACATGAGAAAGCAAAGGAATTGGGTTTGTTATAGCCAATAATTATTAAAAGTAAAGTCGTTAGAGGAGTTCAATTAAAAGAATAATATGTAAATTTGTACGCTGAAAACTGATTAGTGGTAGTTTAGTTTTTCAGCGTACTTTTATTTTGTGATAAATTACAACTCGATAAAGTTAGTACAGCTTGTTTTTTTTGAGAATAAAGATAAACAAAACGATAACCAATTAATAGGTATGAATAAAAAGAATATCATCTTGTCGGCTATTGCGGTAGCGGCATTGTTACTCACCAGTTGTGGTGGAGGAGGTAGACAAAGTCTTCCAACCAATGATGAGTATCCAGTAGTTACAATAGGTGCAGGTAATGCACAGTTAAAGACAACTTATCCTGCAACCATCAAGGGTGTTCAGGATGTTGAGGTGCGTCCAAAGGTGAGTGGTTTCATCACAAAATTATATGTACATGAAGGCGAGTATGTCCGTGCAGGACAGGTGCTTTTTGTCGTAGATAATACAACTTTCCAAGCAGCAGTACGTCAGGCAGAGGCTCAGGTGGCTTCAGCTCAGAGTGGTGTGGCGGCAGCCAAGGCACGAGTGGTGCAGGCTAATGCTGGTTTGAGTTCGGCAAAAGCACAGGCAGCAACGTCACGTTTGAATTATAGTAACAGTAAGAACCTCTATAATAATAAGGTGATTGGTGACTATGAGATGGAGGCTGCGAAGAATGCATACGAGACAGCGCAGTCGGCAGTCAGTCAGGCACAAAGTGGTGTGGCGGCAGCTAATGCGGCAGTAACCCAGTCACATGCAGCCGTTCGTCAGGCTCAGGCAATGCTTATGACGGCTAAAGAAAATCTTGGCTTCTGTTATGTGAAGAGTCCTGCATCGGGTTATGTTGGTAGTCTTCCTTATAAGGAAGGAGCATTGGTTAGTGCGTCTTCTATGCAGCCTGTCACCACGGTGAGCAATACCTCTACAATAGAAGTATATTTCTCGATGACAGAGGCAGACGTATTAAAGCTAAGTCGCACAAATAATGGCTTGAATAATGCTATTAAGTCTTTCCCAAGTGTTAGTCTGTTGTTGGCAGACGGGTCAACTTATAATCATGAGGGTGTGATTGTTAAGACAAGTGGTCTGATTGACGCAACGACAGGTACGGTGAGCGTTATCGCTCGTTTCCCTAATCCAGAGCACTTATTAAAGAGTGGTGGTAGTGGTAAGATTGTGATAGCCAAGAATAATAATCGTGCTTTATTAGTCCCACAAGAGGCGACTGTTCAGGTTCAGAACAAACTATTCGTTTATAAGGTAGGTTCAGACAGTAAGGTTCATTATACGGAGATTACAGTAGATGCTCAGAATGATGGTATCAATTACATCGTAACGAGTGGACTAAAAATGGGCGATCGCATTGTAAGTAAGGGACTTTCTGGTCTTGAAGATGGTGCAAAGATAACAGCTCTAACACCTGCTGAGTATGATAAGGCAATAGAGAAAGCCGAGAAGTTAGGCGAAAATCAAGGTTCGGCATCGGGCTTTCTCAAGGCAATGAAGGGAGAAGGAAAGTAGGTGATGGGTGATGGGTGTTAGGTATTGAGGTGATGATGATTTCTTAACTCATACGATAACCCCTCTCCTAAATAAACAATCAGAGATTATGACATTTACGAAATTTATTAAACGTCCGGTATTGTCAACGGTAATATCAATCTTCTTTGTGCTTTTGGGTATAATCGGATTGATATCGTTACCCATCGAACAATATCCGAATATCGCTCCTCCGACGATTTCAATATCGACATTCTATCAAGGAGCAGATGCACAGACTGTATTGAATTCTGTTGTTACACCATTGGAGGAGAGTATCAATGGTGTAGAGAATATGACTTATATGGAGTCGACTGCCACTAATTCAGGTATGGCTTCGATTACTGTTTACTTCAAGCAAGGTTCTGATCCTGACATGGCAGCCGTGAATGTGCAGAACCGTGTGTCGCAAGCTCAGGCTCTGTTGCCTGCTGAGGTGACGCGAGTGGGTGTGACGGTATCAAAGCGTCAGACTTCAAACGTGGTGATGTACTCGCTTACAACGGATGATGGACGATATGACGATGAGTTCCTTACGAACTATAACAACATTAATATCGTACCGATGTTGAAGCGTATCAATGGTGTGGGTGACGTACAAACGCCTGGTATGAAGAGCTATTCTATGCGTATCTGGTTGTATCCAGAAATGATGAAGCAGCATGGTCTTGTTCCAGCTGATATATCTAAGGCATTAGCCGAGCAGAATATTGAAGCTGCACCGGGTTCGTTTGGCGAACAAAGTAATCAGAAGTTTGAATATACCATGCGTTATAAAGGTCGCTTGAAAACGGCTGAGGAGTATGGTGACATCATTATATCAAGCAATACCAATGGGCAGACAGTTCATCTGCGTGATGTTGCAAAGGTAGAGTTAGGCGGTTTGCAGTATTCGGTCATGATGAATAACAATGGTCGTTCTGCTGTAATTGGAATGGTAAATCAGGTGGCAGGCTCAAATGCAACACAGATAGCAAAAGACGTGAAGGCAGCTCTTGCTGATGCACAGAAACAGATGCCGCCGGGTATGAAGGTGACTATTGGACAAGATGTAAATGAGTTCCTTTTTGCCTCTATTGAGGAGGTGTTGTTTACGTTGGTAATAACGTTGTTGTTGGTTTTCTTCGTTGTTTACATCTTCTTGCAGGACTTCCGTTCAACGGTTATTCCAATGATAGCTGTACCAGTGGCGTTGATAGGAACCTTCTTCTTCCTTTGGGTGTTTGGTTTCTCTATCAACTTATTAACACTTTCGGCATTGTTGTTAGCGATTGCGATTGTGGTCGATGATGCGATTGTGGTTGTTGAGGCGGTACATGCAAAGCTCGACTTAGGTTATAAGAGTGCGATGACTGCTGCTATTGATGCGATGAATGAAATCTCTGGAGCTATAATTTCAATCACTTTGGTGATGGCAGCTGTGTTCGTTCCTGTGTCCTTTATGGGCGGAACCTCAGGTACATTCTATCGTGAGTTTGGTGTGACAATGGCAGTGTCTATTGTTATTTCGGCTTTGAATGCATTGACATTATCACCTGCTCTCTGTGCTATCTTCCTTAAACCACATAGTAAGGAGGAACACAAGAAACTATCACGTGTCGATCGTTTCCATCTTGCTTTCAATGCTCAATATGACAAGATTAATAATAAGTATCAGAAGATTGTAGACAAGGTTGTCAATCATCGTTGGATTTCAAGTGTAGCCGTTGTGTTAGGTATCATTGCGCTTGCACTCACAATGAACTTCACGAAGACTGGTCTTGTTCCAAACGAGGATACAGGAACATTGTTTGCAATGATTAGTTTGCCACCGGGTACATCTCAGGTTGAAACTCAGAAAGTGACGAACCAGATTGATAGAATGTTGGCAAGTAACCCATATATCGAGCGTCGTGAACAGATAGTGGGCTTTAACTTTATTGCAGGACAGGGTTCTAATCAGTCTACTTTATTATCAAGTTGAAGCCATTTGCCGAGCGTAAGTATAGTATGATAGACCGCATAGTGTCTGTTTTTGATGGTGCTGGCATAGCAGGTTTGTTTATTGATCCGACATCTTCAAATATGATTTTGGGTATGATTTACAAACAAACGTCAAGTATCAAGGGTGCACAGGTGATTGCTTTTGGCTCACCAATGATACCTGGTTATGGTCTTTCTAACGGTGTAACCTTTGTGTTGCAGGACAAGACTGGTGGCGATCTAAATAAGTTTTATAAGGTGGCGCAGGATTATCTGGCGGTATTGAGTAAACGTCCAGAGTTTAGTCGTGCCCCTCACTACTTACAATCCAAACTATCCACAATATATGGTAGATGTAGATGTTGCAAAGACTAAGCAAGCAGGTACGTCACCTTCTGCTGTCCTATCGGTATTGCAGGGTTATTATGGAGGTTTGTATGCATCAAACTTCAATGCGTATGGTAAGCTCTTCCGTGTGATGATACAAGGTACGGTTGAAAGTAGAATGAGTGAAGAAGGACTAACCAATATCTACGTAAGGACAGCGAAAGGAATGGCACCAGTAAGTGAGTTCTGTACATTGAAACGCATCTATGGTCCGTCAAATATCACACGTTTCAACCTCTTTACATCAATCGTTATCAGTACGACAGCAGCCGAGGGTTATTCGTCTGGTCAGGCTATTCAGGCTGCTGAGGAGGTCGCAAAGCAAGTGTTGCCACCGGGTTATGGCTATGAGTTCTCTGGTCTGACACGTTCAGAACGTGAGTCGTCTAATTCTACTGCAATGATTTTCGTGTTATGTATTGTCTTTGTTTACTTGATATTGAGTGCGCAATACGAGAGTTATATTCTTCCATTGTCAGTAATCCTTTCAATTCCAATCGGTCTGGCTGGTGCATTCCTATTCACCTTAATCTTTGGACATAACAACGACATCTATATGCAGATATCGTTGATTATGCTGATTGGTCTTTTGGCAAAGAACGCTATTCTTATTGTAGAGTTTGCCCTCGAACGTCGTCGTACGGGTATGGCTATTAAGTATGCAGCAATCTTAGGAGCAGGTGCTCGTCTTCGTCCTATCCTAATGACTTCTCTCGCAATGATTATTGGCTTGTTACCATTGATGTTTGCAAGTGGTGTTGGTCGTAATGGTAACCAGACACTGGGTGCAGCAGCTGTGGGTGGTATGCTTATCGGTACGCTCTGTCAGGTATTTGTCGTACCAGCTCTGTTTGTGTTCTTCCAGAACTTACAGGAACGTATTAAGCCACTTGTCTTTGAAGATGAGGCAAGTCGTGACGTGATAAAGGAACTGGAACAGTTCTCGAAGGGACCTGCAACAGACTATAAGATTGAAGAGTAGACAATAATAAAGGTAGAATAATGAATAAAACTAATATAATAATCATAGCTCTTGCAGCCCTGTCACTGACAGGCTGTAAGAGTCTCTATGGCAATTACAATCGTCCGAGTGTAAAGACAAGTGGCATTGTACGCGACCCCGTTGATGACAAGGCAACACTTGACGGTGCTAATGATTTTGGTAATCTACCATGGAGAAGTGTTTTCACCGACCCGCAGTTACAGCAGCTTATAGAGAAGGCACTTAATAACAATCCAGATTTGCTCAATGCTACATTGAATGTGGATATTGCAGAACAGCAGGTTAAGGCTGCTAACTTGTCATTCTTACCATCAGTTTCTTTGGCTCCATCGGGTACTATTTCTCAGTTTGGTTCTAATGCTCCAACTAAGGAGATTTATACACTTCCTATCGCAGCAAGCTGGGAGATAGACCTCTTTGGGAAACTTCGTTCGTCGAAGAAAGCGGCTCAAATGACTTTGATGCAGGTGCGTGATTATAAGGTTTATGCACAGACAAACCTCATCAGTGGAGTTGCAAATCTATATTATACACTCTTGATGCTTGATCGTCAGAACCAGATTGTTACGGACATGTTAGGTTTGACCAAGAATACATGGGATGTGATGAAGTTACAGATGGAGTTTGGACGTGCTCGTTCAACCAGTGTACAGAGTGCTGAGGCTGCTTTCTATAATGTACAGACACAAGCGGCAGACATTCGTCGCCAGATTCGTGAGACAGAGAATTCACTTAGCTTGCTTCTTGGTGAACCTGCTCAGATGATTTTGCGAGGAAGTCTTGATGGTCAGACGTTACCAAACAATTTCTCAGGTGGTGTAGATATACAATTATTAAGCAATCGAGCTGATGTTCATGCTAATGAGATGGCTTTGGCGCAATGCTTCTATAATGTTCAGACGGCACGTAGCCGTTTCTATCCGTCAATTGTTATCTCACCATCTGGTGCATGGACGAATAATGGCGGTATGGTTAACCCTGGAAAAATGCTCTTGAATGTAGTAGGAAGTCTTACTCAACCTGTCTTTATGCGTGGTCAGTTGATAGCTGGACTACGTGTTGCACAGGACAAGTATAAGCAAGCATACAACACATGGCAGAATAGTATTCTTAAGGCTGGTTCAGAGATTAGCAACGCACTTGTTGCTTACAATTCGGCTGATGAGAAAGAAAGGTTGCGTCAACAGCAGATTAATGTCTTGAAGAAGAATGTTGAGCAGGTTCAGATGTTGTATAAAACAAAGTTCGAGTACATATCTTGAGGTTATCACCGCACAGCAGAATTTGCTTAATGCTGAGATTTCTCAGGTAAAGGAACAATTCACAAAAATTCAGTCAATTGTCAATCTTTACAAAGCTCTCGGTGGAGGCGCAAAGTAATAAAATATTAAGATTATGAGTAGCGAAATTAGTCCTAAGGCCGACGTTTCTCCAAAAGCAAAGATTGGGGACGGCTGTAAGATATTCCCATTTGTCTATATAGAAGATGACGTTGTTATAGGTGACAACTGTATTATCTTTCCATTTGTTAGTATCTTGAATGGTACGCGTATGGGCAAGGGTAATAAGATTCACCAAGGTTCGGTACTTGCCGCTTTACCGCAGGACTTCGAGTTTGTGGGCGAAAAGAGCGAACTGATTATGGGTGACAATAATATTATTCGTGAGAATGTAGTAATTAATCGTGCTACACATCGTGGCTGTAAGACAGTCCTCGGGTCAAACAACTTCTTGATGGAAGGTACGCATATCAGCCATGATACGATTGTTGGTGATGGTTGTGTTTTCGGCTATGGTGCAAAGGTTGCAGGCGATTGTAAGATTGATTCAGGCGCATTGATATCGTCAAATGTGGTTGAGAAGGCTAATACTCGGGTTGGTGAATACGCTGTTGTTCAGGCTGGTACAACCTTCTCAAAAGACGTTCCTCCTTATGCTATTGCAGGTGGTTCACCTATCGGTTACAATGGTATAAACACTACCGTCGGCAAGCGATTAGGCGTTGACGATAAAGTACTCAAACATATTGCAAATGCATATCGTCTGTTATTCCATGGTCAGACATCGGTCTTCGATGCTTGTAACCAGATTGAACAGCAGGTGCCTGACTCGCCTGAAATTCGCAGTATCCTTGAATTCCTACGTGGTACAGAAGCGGGAATTATTAGTAAGTTATAATACGCACATCTATCATTTATTGAAAAGAGTGGGGAGTCAGTCGGAAGGCTGGCTTCCCTTTTACGTGCAAGTGAGTTTAAGTCTTCTTAGTACGATGCAGTGCAGGGTATGTCCAGAGCGATGACACGGTCACGGATGGTGTTAAGCTCTTCTTGTGTAGCCTTTTGTAGGTACTTGTCGGGAGTTTCACGATCGATAGTGTAAATCATCACCTCACGTGGAGCAATCTCTTTGATAGCTTCAAGCCATGGAGCAACGAAGTCTTCGGTTGTGTTATCAATATTATCGCCCTCTTCGGTTGTACCTTTCATAAACATTGTTTGGATAATCGCCTGTCCATTGAATGCTTTGATGTTGGCAATGATGCGGTTTACATCATAGGAAGGCTGTGTGGGACGGTCTACTTTACGGATGTAATCGGTGTTGATAGTATCAAGTTTCAGGATGTTATTGTCTATCTTTGATAAGGCTTCATGAACCTTTGGACGGTGGATAAAGGTGGAGTTACTGAGTACAGAAATCTTTGCTTGCGGACAATGTTTGTTGCGCAAGCGGATTGTGTCATCAATAATTTCAGCGAATTGTGGGTGAGAGGTAGGTTCTCCATTACCCGCAAAGGTCAGTACATCAGGGTGAATATTCTCTTGTTGCATCTTCTTTAACTTGGTTTCCAAAGCTTCCGCAACACGCTCACGAGTAGGGTGGGGCATCTTTGTTCGATGGTCTTTGTTAAATCCACATTCGCAGTATATGCAATCGAATGTGCATATCTTGCCGTCAGCTGGCATGAGGTTGATACCTAACGAGATGCCTAAGCGGCGGCTATGAATGGGTCCAAATATGGGAGATGGATAGATAATCGTGCTCATTGTGTATGTTTTTGTTGCAACAAAGCTACGTATTTTTTATTAAATATTACGTTGTTTTTTGCGAAAAGAAAATAAAGGGAGTGTGATATTTTAATTTACAAAGCAGGAATTATGAATGTTGTTATCTAATGACGGATTAAGGCTAACCCCATCTTACTTATTAGGATTAAAGATAAGGAGAAGGTATTATAACGAATGACGGATATAATAAATAAAAAAGGAAAAAGTCTTTTCAAAGATGAAAAAGAGGCGAAATCTATAATAGATTGTCGCCTCTTTCTGATATATGGTTAAAGTGTTTAATCCTTGCTTTCACGCTTGCGATCGTTATGGTCAAGTGTAATCTTACGCATACGGATGTTCTTTGGTGTCACTTCAACGTATTCGTTACCCTTGATATACTCAAGACATTCTTCAAGACTCATCTCGGTCTTAGGGATAACACGTGCCTTTTCGTCAGAACCAGAGGCACGAACGTTGGTCAACTGCTTAGCCTTAGTAACGTTGATGACAAGGTCGTTGTCGTGAACATGCTCACCAACAACCTGTCCGCCATAAACTTCCTCACCTGAATCGATGAAGAACTTACCACGATCTTGCAACTTATCAATGGCGTATGCGTAGGCAGTACCAGCTTCCAATGCAATCATTGAACCATTTGTACGACGTACGATTTCGCCCTTAAAAGGTTGATAGTTCTTGAAGCGGTGAGCCATAATGGCCTCGCCCTGACTGGCTGTTAATACGTTGGTACGCAGACCAATGATACCACGTGATGGTATTTCGAAGGTGATGTTTACACGTTCGCCTTCTGCATCCATGCCAAGTAGTTCGCCTTTACGACGTGTCACCATGTCGATCATCTTGCTTGAGAAGTCGGTTGGAACATTGATGGTTAGCTCTTCGATAGGTTCACATTTCTGTCCGTCAATCTCCTTGTAGATTACTTGTGGCTGACCCACTTGCAGCTCATAACCCTCACGGCGCATTGTTTCAATGAGAACAGAGAGATGAAGTACACCACGACCGCTGACAATCCACTTGTCCATAGACTCTTCCATAGGGCGCACACGGAGTGCAAGGTTTTTTTCAAGCTCCTTGCTTAGTCGGTCGCTAATATGACGTGAGGTGCAGAACTTGCCTTCTTTTCCAAAGAAAGGAGAGTCGTTAATGGTGAAGAGCATACTCATTGTAGGCTCGTCAACGGCGATAGGTGGTAATGGTTCTGGGTTCTCAAAATCGGCGATTGTGTCACCAATCTCAAACTTCTCCAGACCAATAACTGCACAGATGTCGCCAGAATCGACGGTATCAGTCTTTTTATGCCCCATACCCTCGAAGGTGTGAAGCTCCTTAATTCTCGTGCGTTCTTGTGTTCCGTCACGATGACAGATAGTGATGTTTTGTCCGTCCTTCAATGTACCACGATGTACACGACCAACGGCAATACGTCCTGTATAGCTTGAATAATCCAAAGAAGTAATCAACATCTGTGGTGTTCCTTCAAGCTGCTTAGGAGCAGGGATGGCCTTAATGATAAGGTCGAGGAGGTATTCAATATTGTCGGTTGGCTTTTTCCAATCTTCGCTCATCCATCCATTCTTAGCAGAACCATAGACGACAGGGAAGTTTAGCTGGTCTTCTGTAGCGTTAAGATCGCACATGAGGTCGAATACCATTTCGTAGACTTCCTCTGGGCGACAGTTTGGTTTATCTACTTTGTTAATGACAACAACGGGTTTTAGTCCAAGTTGTAAGGCCTTTTGTAGTACAAATCGAGTCTGTGGCATAGGACCTTCAAAGGCATCAACGAGAAGCAGACAGCCGTCTGCCATGTTCAATACGCGTTCTACTTCACCACCGAAGTCAGAGTGACCAGCGTGTCGAGAATGTTGATTTTTACTCCTTTCCAATTAATACTTACATTCTTACTCAGAATGGTTATCCCTCGTTCGCGCTCCAAGTCGTTAGAGTCGAGAACTTCTCCGCTGTTGTCTTGTCCGTCACGGAAGAGCTTTCCAGCGATCATCATCTTGTCAACCAAGGTTGTTTTACCATGATCGACGTGCGCAATAACTGCGATGTTACGAATATCTTGCATTGAAATATCTTAAAAAGCTTAACGCTATAATTATGGTGCAAAATTACGAATAAAAAATGGAAAACGCTTGTGGTTCCAATAAAAAGTTGTAACTTTGCAAAGCATTTTCGGAACATCCGATGCATTTGAAGTCGTAACTCGTTGTGATTAAGGCGAATAACGACAGAAAGATGTAATTGCAATAACATTAATCAAAACAAATTATGTATTTAGACAAAACTAAGAAGGAAGAAATCTTCGCACAGTATGGTAAGGCACAGAACACAACTGACACTGGTTCAGCAGAGAGTCAGATTGCACTTTTCTCTTATCGTATTAAGCACTTGACAGAGCACGTAAAGAAGAATCGCAAGGATTATGTTACTACTCGCTCATTGACTAAGCTCGTTGGTAAGCGTCGTGCATTGCTCGATTACCTTTACGATCGTGACATCGAGCGTTATCGTGCTATCATCAAGGCTTTGGGTCTCCGTAGATAAGATTTCTAAGAGAAACAAGATAAAAAAGGTAAGAATGTAAAGGATATGGGGTTTCCAATCCTTTCATTTTTACCTTTTTTCGTTTTCTTCTTGATAAGGTTGTAGGTATATATTACATATTGCTTGATACTGAAAAATATTTACATAAATCCTTGAAAGCTCACTTTTTGAATAGGAATGATGTTGTTTTGCAACGTATTTGTAATTACTTGTAATTCAGTATATTAACTTGGTCTGTTTGTAAAGGGCATTATTCGTGTTTGTAAAGGGCGTTAGTAATAGTCGTAAAGGGCGTTAGTAAGAAGTGTAGAGGGCATTAATTGCAATGCTATTAATCCTTAGTTGGAGTAGAGGTTGTAGAAAAATATTTACAAATAGTCCTTTTCTTTTGATTTGTTTAGGCTAAAAAATCGGTCGTTGAGTATTACTTGCTAATATTCAACGACCGATTTGTATTAAAAAGCTTGATATAAGCTGTGAGAGTTATATGTATAATCAGTTTTCTTGTTTTATTGCTTAATCATCTTCTTACCATTAACGATATAGATACCCGCAGGGAGTTCTTCCCAGGTCTTTGATAGTCGAAGACCTTGCAGTGTATAGATGTCCTTTGGAGTGTTCTGCTTATTATTAACAGAATTAATTCCAGTAGGGGTGGTTTCGACTTCACTTACTGTGTTGAAGACGTTGCGCAATACAAGTGGGTTCCACGTGTCTATACGTTTTCCGTCTCTTTCAAGCACTAAATGTATTTCGTAAGAATGGTTAGGTTCTAACAGCGAAGCAGAGAAGGTCAAACGGGTACCAGCTGCATTGTTTTCTTTGATCACAAGGAAGATAAACATTATGTACTGTTCCCAATTCAATCCACTTGTTTGTTGTCAAGTCAAGTAGTCGATAATGGATAGGTCCACGATAACCATTTCTGATTTGATAGCCAGATACTTTAGAATGTACTTGTAGACTGATATTCTTTATTTTGTCAAGATTAAAGGTGCTGTAATTAGCGTATGCATTATCAACGTAGTAGTCGAGGAAAGTTAATTCAATGTTTCCGTTATTGATATATGGTAATACTTCAATCTCGAATGGTTCTTTCATGTCAATAGGAACAATGGTTTCTGTGCCTTTTCGATTGACCTTTATAGATAGTGTGACGTCATATTTACCTCTTGGAAGGTTACCTAAACTTGGTTTGTTGTAATATAGTGGAAGCATATTAATGACAAAGGTTGTTCGTCCAAGGCGTTGTGCAACAACGTTTGGAGTAAGTAGATAACCGTTATATACATTCTTTGTTTCTTGATTTGTAAGAGTCATCACCAAGTCACCACGTACTTCCTCTCTACCAGGATTGTACATCGTGAAACTATATGCACCCTTAAATCCAGAACCTTCATAGTAAGGTGCAAGTAGGCTTGGAGCTTTCTCCATAATCACTATATCCTTTGGATTGTTCGTGTTGAACTGTACAGCATTTGCAGAGAGTGTTACTTCTATTTCATTAGCGTGTTTGATTGGCTTCCAGTCACTGTGTTCCTTAGTCTTGGTATCGAGCAACTCAGTGAAAACTGGCACTAAACGGTAGTTTCCGTCAGCAATATCCTTAAAGTTAATATCAGCAACATCAAAGGACATGGCAGTAAAGATGGATGCCCATGGTTGGTCGCCAGTAGTTGAGTTGAAGATTTTTACTCGTTCGTTCTTATCATTATAAAGGGCAAGTGCTACATTTCCTGTGAATACTCCAAGTTCGCCTTTCACTGAACTATACGAGCCTAACTTCTCAATCTTTGCATTGAAACTTTCAGAACGGCTTCCCTCTGTCTTGTCGATAGTGAATGAAGTGGTGGTTCTTGCATCCAGCCCTCGCTCTATATCCTTAAATGGTACAGCCTTACCGTCATTAGGATGTGCAAAGACTACAGAGATGTCGTCCCAGAATGTTCCGCTATTGAGAGCAAAGCCTGAAACATTAAGGGTAACTATGTTGATGTCGTAGTATCCATCGTTTTCGCCTCCCCAACCCCAGTTGGTATGAATGAGTCCCTGCTCATCATATCCATCATAAACAAAGGCATGAGGACCACCTACTACTAAGACAGGATACCCGTCAGATATTTCTTTCATTACCTCATTGAGGAACTCATTGGCAGGGAGGACGTTCTTATCAAGATAGCGCACCGTATAGTCGAACTCGTGGCGAAGTGCATTGCAGGCATACTGCAGATTTGAGTCACTTCCTTTAATGTAGTATCTCATATTGACAGCCTTGCCAATATCATACATCAATACGCCAACGGCTTGTTGAGATTGTTCCGTTCTCATCTCATTAGTCGTGTTCTTCATCTCATCCCACCAATAGGTAGAACTCTTCTTAGCTTCATCACCTGTTGATGCAATGTAATCCTGTGGTCGGTTCTTGGGCCATTTGTTGTAGAACATAACTTGTGCTGTAGCTGTTGCAACACATCCGGTAGGTGTTCTTTGTGTTCCACTTTTAGGGGTGTAGTTATTGAATGGTGCATATTGGCTCCATTTGCAAGTGAGTAGAGGACTTACCTTTCGTTTGATAGGTGTCAATTTTTTTTTGATAACGGTACCATTAGCACGCACCTCTTTTACTACACGCTCATATTCTTTTAAGAACATTTTGAATTCTGGCGATTGTCCGTTAGGGTTGTCAGACATTTTATCGCCATAACCAACGACCTCGTTCATCTTACTTTCACCTGATATGATAACAAACTTCTTGTTGTCAGGATTAGTGAAGATATAGTAAGCTGGCTGCTCATTTGTTTGCGAAGAGCGAGTCTTAGGCGTAGTGTTTGATAGCTTTGGATTGTTGATGTATTTCGTTGCAATACTCAAAGCTTTTGCTTTGCTGACGGGTTCTGCATTAGCAAGTAAGGTGCTTGTCAATGCAGTTAGCATAAATAATAATTGTCTTTTCATTTGTTTGTTGTGTTATATTATGTTGTGTTATATAGATTTTTAGACCTTTAATAGAGTTAGGTTTTTGCTTGTTTTTGTGTCCTTTTTCTTAATTAATCTTTCCATATTTCTTTTAAGGGCACCATTACAAACTCACGTTTGTCCATCAGTGGGTGGGGGATTATAAGGTCTGGTTCGTCGATGTTTAGCTTGTCGTAAAGTAGAATATCAATGTCAATGATACGATCAGTATATTGTGCGTCAATAGATTTTTGTACCCTTCCCATCTTTATCTCTATTGCTTGTGTCGCTTCTAATAGCTGTCGAGGAGCAAGCGAGGTAGAAACACAGACACAAGCATTGAGGAAGAGGTTGGGACTTTCAAAGCCCCAAGGCTCAGTTTCATGGAAAGAAGATTGGCGAATGACAGTGCCAATCTTTTCTCCTATTAATGTTATCGCTTCGTACATGATGGCCTTTCTGTTGCCAAGATTTGTGCCGAGCGATAAGTAAACAATGTGCATACTAATCGTTGAGAATCAACAAAGAGTCACCGAAGCAACCAAACATATAACCATTCTTTACAGCCATGTCGTAGGCTTCCATCACAAGGTCGTAGCCACCAAAGGCTGCGGTTTCCATCAATAAGGTTGAATATGGATGATAGAAGTTAACTAACATTGAGTCGGCAAAGCCAAAGTTGTAAGGTGGGAAGATAAATTCATTGGTCCAACCATCATACTCTTTTTATCATTCCATCCGTTCCAACAGCGGTTTCAGTAGCCTTGACAACACTCGCACCGATGGCACAAATGCGATGTCCCGCTTTCTTTGCACCATTAGCAATACGGCAAGCATCGGCATTGACGTGCATCTCCTCAGAGTCCATCTTGTGTTTGGTAAGGTCTTCTACTTCAATGTCATGGAAGTTACCTAAGCCACAGTGTAGGGTGATAAAGGCTTTCTTGATACCTTTGATATCCATTATCTTCATCATCTGTTCAGAGAAGTGGATGTTTGTTCCTGGTGCAGAAACAGCTCCTTCGTGGGTAGCAAAGACAGACTGGAAGTATTCCATGTCGTCGGCTGTTGCATGAGCAAAGTCTTCTCCCTCCTCTTTTGGTCGATTGTCAATAATGTATCGTGGTAGTGGAGCTTCGCCTAAGGCAAATAACTCACGCTTAAACTCATCGTGTGGACAGTCGTATAAGAAACGAAGTGTACGTCCACGAGAGGTTGTGTTATCAATTACTTCGGCCACCATGGTGCCAGACTCGTCAAAGAAGAGTTTGTTTCCAATGCGAATCTTGCGTGCAGGCTCAACTAATACATCCCAAAGACGCATCTCCTGATTTAGTTCACGAAGTAAGAACACTTCAATCTTCGCATCTGTTTTCTCCTTTGTTCCATATAGGCGAGCAGGAAACACCTTCGTATCATTGAAGATAAATGCATCGCCTTCATCAAAGTAATTGAATAAGTCTTTGAAACGAATGAAGTCTTCTTCTTTTGGTTCGCCATTGATATCACCTTTGAACATATCAATTTTACCAGACTGACGATGTAAAACCATCAATCTGCTTTCGTCACGACGTGTAACTGTGAAGGTCTGTGTTGTACCGTCAGTACGTGTTAGTATACGTTCAGATGAATGCGGATATAGGGCTACTTGTTCTTTTGGTAAGTTGAATTTAAACTGTGAAAGCTTCATATTTATTATTTGGGGAGTTTATTATTTATCTATTGTTTGTTGTTGGAGCCATTGGTCAAAGTGCTCATAATTAACGCAGTCCTCAACTTTTATGTCTCCAACTCTTGTGCGTCGCAGGGCGGTAAGATAGGCACCACTATTCATAGCACGGCCCAAGTCACGTGCTAAAGCACGGATATACGTACCTTTTCCACAAACCACACGTATCGAGAGTTGCATTTTTTCTGTATCGAAGTTTAGTACTTCTATTTCGTCAATGCGTATATTCTTCGGTTTCAGTGTTACGTCTTTTCCTTTTCGGCGATAGTCAAAGGCGCGTTTGCCGTCGACTTTTACTGCACTATAAGTAGGTGGAATCTGTTCAATGTCACCAATGAATTGTGGCAGTGTAGCCTCAATCAGTTCTCTGTTAATATGTGCAGTAGGGAAAGACTCGTTCTCTTCATGCTCCATATCGTAGCTCGGTGTGGTTGCACCTAACTGAAGAGTAGCTGTATATTCCTTTGTATGTGTTTGCAATGTTTCAATCTGCTTAGTCATTTTCCCCGTGGCAAGGATGAGTACACCTGTAGCCAAAGGGTCTAATGTACCTGCATGACCAATCTTTACCTTTCCATCGTTGGTTTGTGTGCAAAGGTATCGAACGTGTGCTAAAGCCTTGAAACTGGTAATTCCGTAAGGCTTGTCGATAGGAATAATTATACCTTCTTTGAAGTTCATTTGGACGATAAGTATATGAGATTAGTCAACCATTTGCAGTGGAATATCGCAGAGCAGCATTATAATGATGATGATACCAACGATGATACGATACCAGCCAAACCACTTAAAGCCATATTTTGCAAGGAAGTTTACGAACCATTTCATTGCTAATAGGGCAACGAGGAAGGATACCACGCAGCCTACTGCCAGCATTGTCAGATTATGTGTAGAAGCCCAAGAGCTATCAGCTTTTAATAAATCAAGCAGGTCGAGTAGTGTTGCACCAGCCATTGTTGGTACGGCAAGGAAGAACGAAAATTCAGCTGCACGCTTACGTGTCAGTCCGTTCGCCATACCGCCTACGATTGTTGCCATAGAACGGCTTGTGCCAGGAATAACTGATAAGCATTGGAAAAGACCAATAAAGAAAGCACGCTTTTCAGTTACTTGGTTCTCTTCTTTACCTTTATTAAATATATTGTCACAGAAGAGCATGAAGACACCTCCTACAACAAGCATGATAGCGACAACCCAAACTGAGTCGAGGAGCCAGTCGAGCAGTCCACTCTTCTTTGCTGCTAAGCCAATAACGACAGCTGGTAGTACACCCACGAAGAGTAGCCAATAGAAGCGTACGGGGTGAACAACCTTTTTAAAAGGGCATTTTTCTTCGTCTGAAACAGGTGTGTGGTCGATTTGGAAGAATCGTTTCCAATATAAGCACACTACAGAGAGGATGGCACCAAACTGTATGATGAATGTAAAAGCGTGTACAAATTCGTCACCAGATGGTACACCCAGAAGGTTCTGTGTGATAATCATGTGACCCGTAGAGGATACGGGAAGGAACTCTGTCAGTCCTTCAATAATAGAGATAATAATGGTTTGTAAGAGTGTCATTATTCCTCCACTTCTTTATTTTTCTTTGGCTGATAGAGGATAGCACCGATGATTGAGATAAAGCCAATGAAGGTTACAATCGGAGCAATTGTTATGTGTCTTGCACTGAAGATGTCGGTATCGAACACGGTTTCCGTAGATGTTCCGCCGCTCATAAGAATGAAACCGAGTATAACAACGGCTATGCTTATAGCCAACAAGATAAAGTTAATCTTACTGAATGCTAAATTTCTTTTGTCCATATTATAATTTTGGAAAGTTTGAGGTGAGGAGTTAGGGGAGTGTATTGAGTGTCAGAAGAATTTTAGGCAAGCGTAGATTTCTATTGCCTAAGGGCTTCTTTTTTGTCATCTTTCCCTTTTCTCTTCTTTTCCTATTAAATCTTATAGAGGTCGCCTGCCTTCATGCGCAGGAACTTATTTACTGATAGCCATGAGCAGAAGGTAGCTATAATCACGCCAAAAGCCAGCATTACCAGTGCGGTGATGAGTAATGCATCCCATGATAAGAGCTTCGTAATCTCAGGCTCATAGTCGTAGAGGAAGCACATTCCGATGCCCAATACAGCAATTGCTAATAGTGCAGAGGCAAGCCCTTCTAATACCGCACGTCGTAGGAAAGGTGCACGGATAAAGTTCCATGATGCACCAACAAGTTTCATCGTGTGGATAGAGAAGCGGTGGGCGTAGATGCTCAGTCGAATGGTATTGTTAATCAGTGAGAAAGAAACAATAGTCAGCAGGACGGCAATAACCAATAGTACTAAACTAATCTTTCCTAAGGTCTGATTGACGCTTTCTACCAAACTCTGAGGATAAGTGATGTCACTTACGCCTCGGTAGGTGCGTAGTTCTTTGACAATGTTCTGTATTGAATCATTGTTGGCGTAGTTGGCCTTCAATTGTATTTCTATTTCGCTCGTAAAAGGGTTCTCACCTGCAAATTCGGCAGGGTTGGCTCCCAATTCTCGTGTGCCTTCTTTCAAAGCCTGTTCTTTGCTAATAAAGTTCAGGCTGCTGATGTAGTGTAGGTCATGAATACGTTGGTAGAGAGCTGCACTCTCTTCTGTATTCATGTCGGGTTGGAGAATCATTGTGATGGTCAAATTCTCCTTTACGTAGGAACTAAGATTACGACTGGTGAAGCTGGTCAGCACAACCATACCAATCAGCATCAGTACCATTGCTGTACTGATACATAACGTAACAACCTGCAAGCTGTGATAATTGCGGGCTTTATTTCTTTTTGTTGCCATTTTATTCAATAAGGTATAATACACCAAAGTTCCTGCAAAGATACTGCAAAATAAGATAACGACAAAAGAAATTATACTTTATTTAGAGATTAGTTGGTTAAACTTGCGGAGTATATACTTCTTCGGAGGAAATAGCCTGTGAGGTGACAAGTGTTTGTGTTGAGATTACAAATGGGAAGTTATTGAATGAGGATGAAAGGCGTTTTATTGTTGGTTGGCGACAAAATTCCTTTGTTGTTATATGGGTAAAGAAGCACAAATCTGTAATAAAAAATTATCAATACAAATTCAAAAGACGCTTTTTAAGCACTGAATTAAGGCTTAATACGCTTCTTAAAGATGCTCTTTTGAAGCTCAAGTAAGCACCTTTTCAGGTCTAATTAAGCACCTTTTGTTGTACTTTTTTTCAACTTACTGAAATACAGTATCTTATGGTAGGTGTAGGAAAAGATGTTTTTGATTTTTTTCTTGGTGATTATTGAAAAGTATTGTAAAGAAAATTCAAATAAAAACATACCCTCGTCTTACGTGCCTCAGGAAAGGTTTTTATTATATAAGAAATAGTGGTTTGTTTTATTTAATTTTCAAAAATAAACGCTTTTTGTACTTTCTGTTTTTTTCTCTTTATTTTTTTGCAAATGATTTAAGATTATGATTTACTAATAATAGATTTATGAAAAAAACTCTTTTTAGCAATTACATGTCTGAGTTTGGTATCTTGTCAGATTGGAGGATTAACACCCGGTTATAATCATTTGTCAGATAATGCAAAGAAGAAGGTTATAAACTACGATGGAAAGATTGATGATGTTTCAGATTATAATAATGTCTATGTCATTACACATGAACAGGTGAAAGCGTACCTTTCAAGACATAAAGAGGTTGTCGTCTATGATTATACTCCTTTTTGTAACTCAGATTTTTGTGTTTCTCCTACGGTATTTTCAGGTGTTTGCAAGGAAAAGGGAATAGATTTTATTGTCATTTCGAATGTTTATGATGACCTTTTACACATTAATTATTATTTTCCCATTGTTCATGATAAATAATAAAAAAATATAAGACAAAATGGAGATGGAAGTATATTAAAGCGTTCTATTTTGGCTTAATTGGAACTAATGATAAAAACGTTATTCATCAATCGTATCATTATTTTATTAATGGCACTTATATAGGAAGTTGTCGAGATATATCGGAAATAAGCACTATGAGGCAAAAGCCAGAAGCTTATAGGCTTTTGCATGAATAAAACGCTTCTGTGGTTTTATGAAGTAGTAAATTCTGCGTACAGATTTATAGTTTACTATTCCTCTTTTGGGGTTTTTGAGTGTGAGGGGTTGTCTTTGTAGTTTCGTACAGAGGCAACCCCTATAATATAATTCCTCGAGATGATAACCATCAATTCATAACTAATTCATGAACAGAGATTTCAGGAAATACTTTTGTTGTAGAACCAAGAATTTCGTATCGAAGACACCACAAGAGTATTCTTACGAATAAATAAGATAAATTCGCACTTGCTTGCTGAATTCTAATGAGAATAATTGACAGCAATGTATAAATATTAGAGAAAAAAATCGCTAAAAATTGTTTTTAATATTTAAGATTTTCGATAAGTAGGGTTGAAAAATTAAAAATGCAGTAAGTTTGCACATTATATAAAAAAAGTATGATGAAGCAAAGTTTTTTTATTACATTATTTTTTTGCTAATATCTGTAGGTGCGGTAGCTCAGGAGAGTGAGCCAGTCTTCGTTGGAGGAAACGAAGGATTGTTTGTAGAGGAGTTGCAAGCATATACAGACTCACTGAATACATTGAAAGATAGTATTTTTACACGTAAGAGTCAGAAGAAGCGACAGGTTTGTCGACTTCGTCAGAGTGAAATACGTCTTTTTATGCCGTTGACATATTATAGTAAGGTGACAGAAGGTTTGTTTTCGCTTGATAAGGTTGAGAATGCTCATTCGTCAGAATTGATGCATATTTATCTGACACGTCCCGATCTTGTTGTGGGTACCGACCGAATGGTTAAGCAGCAGCAGACAAAGTTGAACGATATAGATGTGCCAATTCGTCACGAAGCCACTTTGGTAGAGAAGGTTGTGGAAGCACCTATTGAGCCAGAGGTAGTTCCAGTGGAAGTCTTGGTAAAGCGACCAAATTTCTGGACGTATAATGGCGATTATTCATTACATTTTTTACAGAATTTTGTTTCAGGAAACTGGTATAAGGGTGGCGAAAGTAATTATTCAGCATTGGCAGCATTGGTGATGCAAGCCAATTATAATAATAAGCAAAAGGTGAAGTGGGAAAACCTTTTGGAGTTGAAGTACGGTTTGCAAAGTAGTAGCTCAGACTCCTTGCATAGTTTTAAGAGTACAGAAGACTTGATACGTCTTACTTCAAAGTTCGGTTTGCAGGCTACAAAAAAATGGTATTATACGGTTCAGTTTATCGGTAGTACACAGTTCAGTAATTCTTATCGTTCGAATAATTCAAAGGTCTTTTCGTCTTTTGCAGCTCCGTTGAATATAAACTTTTCAGTCGGTATGAATTACTCCGTAGACTGGTTAAACCATCGTTTGAAGGGTAATTTTCATTTGGCTCCAATGGCTTATAATATGAAGTATACTCGAATGTTGGATTTGAGTACACGTTTGGGAATAAAAGAAGGCAATCATTTCTTACATGATTATGGTTCGGAGTTTTCGGTAGACTTAGAGTGGAAGTTGATGGATGCGTTGACATGGAAGACTCGTCTTTATGCTTACTCGACATATAAACGTTCAGAGTTAGAATGGGAAAATACGTTCACCCTTCGTTTCAATCGTTATATTTCAAGTCGAATATTCCTCTTCCCACGTTTTGACGATGGTGTACGCCGTGACGAGGATTATGCTTATTGGCAGTTGAACGAGTTCACTTCAATAGGATTTCAGTATAATTTCTGATAGTGATAGATGCTTGTCATGAGCTCTTTTCAATAACTTAATGATGTTGGAGAATATAGAGAAAATCTACTCGAAAAAGTAAGGAAGAGGTCTTGCAGGATAAACTTGACTCATTTTTATTTCAGTTTTGACTTAGATATTGGATAATTTTATGTACTTTTTGCAGCGTAATTAATATTAATACTTTTTTTATGTAGAAGTATTATCAGCTCAGAAATGAAAGAGTTTCATCTATTTAATAACGTAAATATTTCAAATAATAATAATAAAGGCTAATCAATGAAGTATCATCAATGTATGTTTAGAACTTTAAGAAGGCTACCTTCTTTAGTGTTTCTGACAGCTTTTGTCTTGATGGTGTCGTGGAGTTCTGCCGCTACGGCACAGACAGTAGGTAAGAAATTCTCGATATCTTTAAGGATAAGAGTGTTGCTCAGATTTTAGATTTTATTTCTACAAAGGGAGACTACAAAATTAATTATTCAGACGATGTAAAGAATGACACGTTGCTTCTTACAATCTCGTTTGAAGATGTAGACGAACTAAGTGCAGTAGAAAACCTCTTGTCTCACTCATCTTTCGTATATAACATTGATGGTAAGGTGATTGATGTGTTTAAGATGAAGAATGTAACGCAGGGACAATACACTATTCGTGGTACGATAAAGGACAAAGACGGATTGGGTGTACCTTTTGCGATTGTACAGATAAAGGGAACGTCAAAGGGTGTGACAGCTGATATAGATGGAAATTTCTCTATGCCCGTAGAAACGGAAGTGGGAACAATCAGTATTTCCAGTGTAGGCTATGAATCAAAAACTTTGAAGTATCATGCAGGTAAGCCGTTGAATGTTCTTTTGCCATCATCAGCCATAGCAATGGGCGAGGTGACGGTCGTTGCGTATGGTAAGCGCAACACACGTGAGCAAGTAGGAGCAGTGGCATCTGTAAAGGTTGAGGATTTACAAAAGGCTCCATCAGCAAGTATTGAGACCCTTTTGCAGGGTCGTATGGCAGGTGTTGATGTAACTAATCTCTCTCTGGTTCGCCGGGTGGTGGAGGTTCGCGCATCACTATTCGTGGTTTCAATTCTCTCAATCAGCAGGGAGTCAATGATGGCACACCTCTTTATGTTATTGATGGCATTCCTGTTGCTGGTAGTTCAAGCACTTCAACAGGTGGTATCAATCCTTTGTCAGGACTCGACCCATCAAGTATTGAGTCTGTACAGGTTCTTAAAGATGCTGCTTCTGCTTCGCTTTATGGTTCAAGAGCAGGTAATGGTGTTATCCTTATTACGACAAAGAAGGGTAAGTCTGGTCGTTCTGAGGTAAGTTTTAATTTCTCACAATCTTTTTCTTGGTTGCCAAGTACACCATTGCAGACGATGGGTAAGGGCGAGCGAGACATCTATCTTCTTCTTGCAAGAATGCAGCGCGGTGCACATTATGATTATTCTACGGACAAGTTGATATTACCGGGTTCTTACAAGGATTCGTATGGCTGGGATATAGGTGGCGATGGTGCATACGATTATTTATGGCGTAATGGTAAGGTATTGGATCCAGAAAGCCGTTTGTCAGCTATTGCACAAGACTCTCTTAATACTTTCTATAATAACAAGACAAACTGGTGGAAGTATGCCTTCCGTGTAGGTAAGGTGACTAAGGCCGACATGTTGGTGTCTGGTGGTACAGACAATATTAGATATATGGTCAATGCTGGTGTATATGACGAAACGGGTATTATGATCAGTTCTAACTTCCGTCGTTTCAGTTTGTTGAGTAATCTCGACTTCAACCTTTCAACGAAGTTGAGTGCCTTTACACGTGTCAATCTTACATACGCAACTCAGAATGCAGGGGCAGATGGCGGTCGTGTGCAGGGATTGACATTCGACCCAAAACGAACATCGACACTCTTGCCGGGTAAGGGTACGGCTGTGGAGGAGCTGACCTTGAGAGAATTGAAGGATATTGACAAGACTAATTCAAATTATAATGTTCGTTTAAGCCTTGGTTTGAACTATAATATTTTGAAAGGTTTGCGTTTCACTTCTACCTATTCGCTTGATCATTACTTCACACGTGCTTATACCTTCACGCCTAATTACTTGAAGGGTGATAAGATGTCGAGTGTTGAGGCCGCTAATATTGCAATGACAAATGTTCAGACTGAGAATATACTTACTTATAACCTTGTGTTACCAAGTGAGCATAAGTTGGAGTTGATGACTGGTTTGACCTATAACTATGACTTGTTGCAGAGTCTGAATGGTACGGCAAAGGGTGGTCCTACTAATTCCATCAAGTATGTTGGTGAAGGATGGCCAACAACTTATAGGGACGGAGGTGAGGTAATACATGCTCAAACTTTCTTGACGAATATGGAAGAGCAGGCGATGCTTAGTTTCTTAGGTCGCGCAGCATATAGTTATAAGAAACGTTATATGACAGAGCTTTCAGTTCGTGCCGATGGTTCAAGTGTGTTTGGTAAAGACGTGCGTTGGGGAACTTTTCCTTCTGTTGGTCTTGGCTGGGCATTCAGTGAAGAACGATTTATGAAGAAGTTCTGGTGGTTGAGTTTCGGTAAACTTCGTGCATCTTGGGGTAAGTCTGGGCAGAAGTTCCAGGAGCCTTATTTGGCTTTGGGTGTGATGACAGAGCATGGGAGCTTTAATGGCTCGCCTGGTCTTGCACCAAGTATCATCGCTAATAAGAAATTGACATGGGAGGAAAGTGATCAATATGACCTTGGACTCGACTTGCAGCTTTTGGATTATCGTTTGAAGCTCAAACTCGATTATTACTATAAGTATTCAAGCAAGCTGTTGATGCAGTCTTATTTGCCAGGTGATGTTTTCCTTGCTACAGACATGTGGGACAACGCTTCTGCTATTTCTAATGAGGGTATTGAGTTTGAGGCTCAGTATGATGTTATTCGTAAGAAGAATTGGAATTGGAGCGTAGGTTTCAACCTTTCTCACAATAGAAATATGCTGCGTCAGACCTACAATGGCGAAGACCTTAATGACAAAGTATTAGGTCGTCTGTTTATGGTATCTATACATTCAAGGACGAAGGTATTGTTCAAAAGGAAGAAGAGGTACCAATGTATTACAATACGTCAGGTAAACAGCTTCCACTTTACTTCCAGTCTATTAATAATCCATTACGTGTAGGTGGAAGGAAAATCAAGGATCAGAACTATGATGGTGTGATAGATGATAAGGATCTCTATTATGCTGGTAGCACGCTTCCTGCTCTCTATGGTGGTTTGAACAGTCACTTAGAGTGGAACGGATTTAGTCTTGACTTACTCTTTAGCTATACAATTGGCCGTAAGGTTATGAATATGTATAAGAACAGTGCATTTACTTTCACAAAAGAGTTTGGTGTAATTATGAATCACTTCCATCTTAATGATTTCTGGACAACAACCAATCGTGATGCAAAATATCCATCACTTGAATTTGCAGACAGAGATTATTCAGGACAATTTGATGGTAATATTGATTCTAATATTGAGAATATCAGCTTCTTACGACTTAAGCAGTTGGTTCTCGGTTATCAGTTACCAAAGAAATGGCTGAAAGGTTCATTCATCAAGGATGCTAATATCTATCTAAAGTGGTGAGAACCTGTTCTTGATTACTAATTATTCAGGATTGGACCCAGAAATTATTAATCCTTATACAGGTAAGGACGATGGAACACAATACCCATTGAATAGAAAGGTAACTTTGGGTCTCAACTTAAAATTCTAAGGGAAATGAATAAGATTATAATGCTTTTAATAACTGGTAGCCTTCTATCCTCTTGCAACCTTGATTTGCAGCCAGAGAATAGACAGACTTATAGTAACTCATTTAATACAGAAAAAGAGTTGAACGCAACAACCAGTGCTATCCTATTTGAAATAAACTCTGTTGTTGGTAACAACATTGTTTTTTCAACAGCTGGTATGAAGGCTGATGAAGTACGTGATAATAAGCAGTTGCGTGAGTGGAACCCACGAACAGTGATTGCAAGCGAGTATTCTTGGAAAGGTCTATATGATATTATCTTTGAAGCTAACCTTTTGCTTGATAATATAGATAAGACAAAGGAATTGACAGAAGAACGTCGAAATTATCATGTTGGACAAGCAGAGTTTGCGCTTGGACTGTCTTATTTCCTTTTGGCTCAGCGTTATGGTGAGGCTGTCATCACAGAGAATTCTTCGGAGATAAAGCCTTACTCTTTGTCTTCTCAGAGTGAGGTGCTCAATACCGCAATTGAACATGCAAAGAAGGCATTGGACGTTCTACCTACATGGGATAAACTGAGGGATATTAATGGTGCGTCAGTCAATATTCGTCAGATAGCATCAAAGGGTAGTGCGACTGCCTTGCTTGCACAAATTTATGCGTGGAAGGGTAGTGTGACGGAACTTTATAAATTGGAAGGGAATGCACAGAATGATTATCAAAAGTCTATTGATTACTCCACACAGCTTATCGATGGTCAGGTTGGCAATTATCAGCTTTGTTCGTCACCAGAGGAACTCTGTACTTACTTGTCTAACGAGAAGTCTCCAAATCCAGAGGTAATCTTCAGCTTATACTTCGATAAGACACGCTCTGAGTATACTGTTTCGCCTAATGAGGTGGCACAGAACTTTGTGAGCTGGCCTGTAAGAGAGGATAAGACTTTGGCAGACTTGCCTTCGCAGAGTACCTATCAGCTTTATGCATCAACTGTAACGTCTATGTTCCCTGATGCTACTGATCAGCGTTTGCAGGCATTCTTCTATGAGTGGGGCACTCCACATGAGGTCGGTGGAATAGACTATGCAATTATGTATAAGTTTAGAAGAAGCCTTATGGAAACTAATCAGTATTCTGCAAGTGGAAAGGATTTTCGCTCTGTTGACGCTGACTATGTTTACTGGCGACTTGCTGATTTCTATCTCTTAAGAGCTGAATGTTATCAGAAGTTAGGTAATGAGCCACAAGCTATTGCCGACCTCAATGTGATTCGATCACGTGCTGGAGCATTACCTTATCCTTCAACTTACGATACAGAAGGATTAAAGAAGGCTATCTTCCGAGAGAGAGAAAAGGAGTTTGTTGGTGAGAACGATGCACGTTATGCAGATGTTATCCGCAATGGTTATGTGAAAGAGGAATTACAAGGTAAGTTCTCTTCACTGCGTAATCAGGATATTCAGGGCGGTGCGCTCTTCCTTCCACTTCCAAAAGATGCATGGCAGGATAAGCAGGGACATATCATTAATACCCGTTTGCGACAGAAGCCATATTGGCAGGCTTATAACTAATATTAAGGTGGATTGTTACAAGAAATAAAGTGTAAGATAAAATGAAGAAGATTATATATATAATAACAATGTGCCTGACAATAGCTGTCTTCGGCAGTTGCACCCAGTACAATTTTGATGATACTGGCTTTGCGAATGGCAAGCACGATATGACAATGTGGGAATACTTCAAGCGTGATAGCTATAACTGGGATTCTCTACGTGTGATGGCAGAGCATGCTGACTTGGTTTCGCTTTTCCAAGGTACAAGTGAATATGGTAAAGACTTTACATTCTTTGGTCCTACGAACCATAGTATACGTCGTTATCTGCTTGAAAATAATATGCAGCGTGTGTCTGATATCCCTGTGGAGGATTGCAAGAAATTTATCATGAATGGAGTTCTTCCTAATAAGCGTGTGATGCTTGATGATTTCAAGGAAGGAGTTAAGTCTTCTGACCCATCAACGCCAATCGGTAAGGGAGGAGAGACTATTGATATGGCCTCAGGCAACCAATTGTGGATTTACACTTTCCGTGAGTCTTATAATAATGTGCCTGGTGCTGGTCCGAAGCGCATCTATTTGGTTTCTCCTAACACAACCATGACATCGGAAGTTGCTTCATGTAATATTGAGACAAACACGGGTGTCGTTCACTCACTTGTTTATGACTTTAGCTTAAAGGACTTTTAATAATGAATCAAATGAAAAAAAGAATATCGTTGCTGTGCCTTCTTGGACTTGTTATCGGTTTTATGGTATCATGCAGCAAAGTAGATGTGGGGTATCTACGAACGAGGGATGCTTCGTTTCATCCAGACTCACTTAATGTTTTCCATAACATAGACCCAGATAGCGAACGTGGAAGGGGAAACTTACCATTTGTCTCAACACGTATTCAGGGTGTTGCAGGTACTAATCCTATCAATTATGAATTGTCTGGGGTTAAGGCTGATAGCGAGGAACTCTCGCAATTGTTTATGAAACTCTATAAAGAGGGTAAGGTTTCTGTTACTGGTGGTTTGATTGTCGTTACACAGGAAGCGGCAAAACAATTACCAAATGGTAGATATTCTCTAACACTAAAAGTGTATAATGAGGATCATTCTGCAGATCTTAAAGATGTCTTTAAGATTGTTGTGACGGATGATGAGTTAATTGTAGAATAATAAGAGGATTATGTATTCAAACATATTATTTAGGCTTTGGTATTACTTGTTTCTTATTGTTATATAGCGTGTAAGGATGAGGATTATCAATGCTTTATGTAAGAATGAATGATACAAAGGACTTCAATAATAATCTTTAAAAACATAGTAGATATGAAAAAAAGAAGATACGTCCTACTGCTTATGGCACTTTTGATGGTGGCAGTACAGCTTCGTGCACAGCATGGTACAGAAGCTGCAAATGGTATAAAGTTCTTTAAGGGGAACTTTCAGCGAGGCTTTAGTACAAGCAAAGAAGGAGAATAAATTAGTTTTCGTTGACTTCTATGCCGTATGGTGTGTACCATGTAAGAAGATGGCAAAGACTGTTTTCACACAAGAGGAAGTTGGTAAGTATTTCAATGAGCACTTTATCAATCTTCAGTTAGATGCAGAGAAAGGCGAGAATGTTGAAATAGCTAAAAACTATAAAGTTGCAGCTTATCCAACCGTCGCATTTATTTCATCAGATGGTAAGGCTTTGTCGGTAAATACAGGTGCTATGGATAAAGATGAGCTGATGGAAGCAGCTAAGATTGCCGCAGGTGAAAGTGTTAGTTTTGAGGAACTTTACAACAAATACAAGGCTGATAACAACGACCTCGATGTGCAGCAGCAACTTCTCCTCAAAGCACCATCTTTTTTGCAAGCACAAGAAGGTATGGATGCTGACAAGTGGGTAACACGTTTGCAGAAACTTTATAAGAGCTATGTAGCTGCAAAGGCCCCACTGAAGCTTATCAATGAGAATGATTATCGTATCATTCTGACCTTGGAGGGTGATGAGGATAAGGAGCATAAGCAGTATATGATTGACCTTATGAACGACCACCTTGATGATTGGATGAAGGCACTTGGTAACGCACCTGCTTACTATATTGTTGAGGCTAACGATATCTTTGCTGAGGATTTAGCAAAGGATGGTAACGTTAAGTATAAGGATTATGTGGAGAAGGTTAAGAGTCAATATGCGAAGGCATACGAGGTTGTTGGCTTGACAGGTATTACTCCTTACGAGAAGGCTAAACTTTACTTCGATGCACTCTTCAACTTGTATAAGAACAAAGATGTTAGTGGCTATGTAAGTGCTATGGAAACCTACTTCGGCAAGATGGAGAAGAACCTCCGTTCGGCCGACTATGGTAAGGCTGCACAGAATCTTTATATGGCAGCAGGCAAGAGCTTGAAGGCTAAGGATCATGAAGTGGCTATCAAGTGGGCAGAGAAAGCCTTGGCACAGGAAGAAGCTGTGATGGATCGTGTGAATTATATGGTTATGATTGGTGACTCTTATCGTGAGTTAAAGAACTATACCAAGTCACGTGAGTTCTATAATCAAGGTTTTGCAGAGTCACTTCGTTTAGAAAATATGGAGATGCCACAAGCGATGTTGCAAGGAGCAATCAAGCAGAAGCTCGCTACACTGGATCTTCTTGAAAAGTAAACAATGACAATGTTTAAGAATATCGTTAAATGCCTATCGAGCGTGCCAGTGGCGCTGCTCATAGGCTTTTTGTTTTTCTCTTTCAGTCCTGTCAATGCACAGATGAAAGGACTTCGAAAGGGAAAGTTGGCAAATGGGCTTACTTACTATATCTACAATGATGGCTCAGCTTCGGGGGAGGCGCAGTATTATCTCTACCAGAATGTAGGTGCTATCTTGGAGAATGAGGAAGAGATGGGGTTGGCACATGTATTGGAGCATCTGGCTTTTAATACGACCGACCATTTTCCTGATGGTGTGATGAACTTCCTTCGTAGTAATAACCTCAATGACTTCGAGGCTTTCACGGGCGTTGATGACACTCGTTATGCTGTTCACAATGTTCCAACAAACGATGTAAAGCTTAATGAGAAGATGCTTTGGGTACTTCGTGACTGGTGTCATGGTGTTAAGATGACGACCAAGGATATTGAAAAGGAACGTGGGATTATTCTTGAAGAGTGGCGGCATCGTTCGGGAGTAGACCGCCGTTTGACCGATGCTATCGCACCTGTTGTCTATAATCACGCAGGCTATGCCACTCATAACGTGATTGGCTCGCAGAAGATTTTGGAAACTTTCAAGCAGAAGCAGGTAAAGCAGTTCTATGATAAATGGTATCGTCCTAATATGCAGTTTATTGCTATCATCGGTGATGTCGATATCAATCAGGTAGAGAAGGATGTTCAGGCAGTCTTCAAGACTTTACCAATGACGCAGGCTCCAGCTGTAAATCCACAGGTAAGACAAATCCCTAACAATACCACTCCGCTCTATATGCGTTTCATTGATGCAGAAAACAAGAGTGCATCTTTGGACTTTATCAACGTTTGGAGGTGAAGGGCAACGCACCAGAAGAGAACCGTGTGCGTCAATTTATCTTTACCAACTTCTTCAATACATTAGCTCCAAAGCGTTTTGCAATGTTGAAGAATGCCGATAAAGAGAGTTATATTGCTGCAGAGGTGAGTTTGTCCCCACTGGTAAGAAATTATTATCAGATGGCGTGGGATGTAGTTCCTTATCAGGGCAATGAACAGAAGGCACTCCAACAGTTGTTGGCTGTACGCGACAACTTGCGTGACCAAGGCTTCACGGCTGCCGAGTTCAATGCAGAGAAAGAGAAGATGTATAATGGTATGAAGGAGGCACTTGAATCACAAGGACTGGGTACACCAGACAATGCTTTGATGCTTTTCCGTCAGAACTTCCTTTATGATGTGCCGGTACAAGACTTCCGTGCCCAGATTAATCGTAATATAGAAAGTTTAGTTGAGTTAGAGGTTGAGGATATGAATGCTTGGTTGAAGTCATTGCTCGATGATAATAACCTTGCTTTCGTTACTTATTCTAAGTCAGAGCGTGAGATGAATATTACGGAAAACGACCTTATGGCTGCACTGAAAGCTAAGAGTTCGTTTAGCGATATGGCACGTGCTGAAGGAACAACTCCTATGAGTCAATTGATTGACTTCCGTCTGCCAACTGGTCAGATTATATCAGAGAAGTCTTTGAAGACTTTGCAAGCTAAGGAGTGGACTCTTTCGAATGGCGCAAAGGTGCTTTATCGTCATGTTCCAGAGTTGAGCGGACAGTTCCTTTTTGCGGGTTCGGCAGAAGGAGGTAAGTCTATTGTCCCAGCACAAGAACTTGCCAACTATCATGCAATGCGCTCACTCTTGATGCAATCGGGCGTGTATAAATACAATCGAAACCAGTTAGCTCAATGGTTGCAGGGAAAGAATATCAACCTTTCACTCTCGTTAGAGGATTATAGTGATGGTGTAGGTGGTAATGCTCCTGTTGCTAATGCTGACGATTTCTTTAGCTATTTGTATCTGATTTTGTCACGTCAGAACTTCTCAAAGTCAGCCTTTGATAAGTACATCCAGCGCAATCTCTATGTCTATGAGAACCGAGCAACGACAGGTATGGCAGCTGTACAAGACTCTATTCAGCACTTGCTCTATCCTGTCAGTGCGATGAACCCTCGTCAGGATGAAGCGTTCTTCAAGTCGGTTCAGTACGATAAATTGCAAGAACAGTTCCAGACACACCTTGGCGATGCGTCACGTTTCACCTATTGTCTTATCGGTGATATTCCTGAAGCAAAGGCAAAAGAGTTGGTACTTCGTTATATCGGTTCTCTCAAGGGTGAAGGTAAGCCTGTGAAGACTGCTATCCAGCCAATGGATTTCTCGTCATCTACTCCCGTTATCAAGCGTACATTTGAGACAGAGACAGAAGGTGGTATGGCTGAGATTGAGATTTCCTTTGCTAATAAGCAGAAACTTTCTGAGCGTGAACAAGCTGCTTTGGAGGTGATGCGTGGACTTTTGGAACGTCGTTATTTTGACGTGTTGCGTGAGAAAGAGCAACTCACTTATACCGTTGGTGTACAGAGTAATTATACGGCTCAACCTGTGACAAGCGAACGTCTTAATATCCATCTTTCTACATCAAAGGAGAATGTCGATAAAGCTGTTAGCCTTGTTTATAGTATTCTTGACGATGTAAAATCAGGACATTTCACTGCTGATGAGTTTAAGGCGGCAATGGTTCCACTGGCTGTTGATGAGGAACAGGCTGCTGCGGCACAGCCAAATAGTGATCCGTCTGTTTGGATGGCACTGTTGAACATCTATGCTGAAACAGGTAACGAATTGTCGCCAAACGATAATACCGCTTCTTCGCCCATCTTTAAGACCCTCACAGCGCAGGACATAGCTGCCGTAGCGATGAAGGTGATGACAGATGCTAAGCAGCGTGAGATTATCGTGAAGCCTGCTGTGCAAGAAGGTAAACATACCTTTAAATAATTAATGGTAAGGAAATATAATAAAACAGAGGTGTGCAAGAGTACACCTCTGTTTTTTTGACTTTGTTCATGATGTATTGATACTGTCAACTGTTAGTACTATTTGTACTTTGTGTATATATATATCATGGTTTTTACTTGGTTATTTGAGTACTGTATCTTTTCGATGTAAGCTCTGTTGCCTCACCACTTGAGTTATTGATGGACTGTAAGTAATGCTGTGAAAAATTATAGGGATGCTCGAAGCCGTGCATCCCTATTTTGATTTTCTTATCTATAAAGGACAAAAGTCATAGAACTATACTCCAGTATACCATTTTTAAAATGAAAAGCTCCTAATCCTTCATACGGTTTACCTGTCTTTTCATCAATAATCACGAAACCTCCGAACTGCCTGTCATAATAGTATCGTCCATGTGCTCTCAGGTTTCCATAATGGTCTATTACTCCCGTATGCCTGTTCACGTAAGCATAGGTAGCATATCCGTTATGAAAACTTATTTGTGGAATGGTAGTGTTTTGATTTGTTACGTAATTATCTACCATACGCCAAATTGTATTTTCTACGTTTGGAATAGAGTCGTCGTCATCGGAACACGAACTAAAAGAAATTGATAAGATAAACAGGCATAATACAATAACACCTGTTTTCTGTATCTTGGATAAGATTAATTTCATAGTTGTCATATTTAAATTATTATTTAATTAAACTACCTTTTACAGGCATAATACACATGTCGAAACATCCAAAAAGTTCTGTTGTAAGATAGGCTTTGTTCCCCTCAATGCGTTCTATAGGACTTGGACTGAAGAAATGGTAGCTACGATTACCTGTTAATATTTCATTGTCAGCAACATCTATTTGTACACGTTCTGTTAACTGTACTGTATGTTGTTTTTCCCAATCTGATGAGAGTTTGATAGAAGGATTACCCTTTCCATCCGTAGAAATTGGTATTGTAACAGAACCTTCTACTCCTGCTTTTAAACGAGTCATATAAGTATCATCTTTACGTTTCTCATTTACATTCTTAGCATTTGTTCCTAATACGGAAACATAAATAGAACGTTGCAATGTTTGATCAAATGGATTCCAAGATTCAAAACTAAGATCCGTATTTATATCGTGTGGATAAATCCATTTAGATTTTAATTCCTTAACATCAATGCGGTACCAAGAATGACTTTTTCTAAAAAAAGTTTTATGCTTTCTACGCACATGTATTGTTGCAGTAAATAAATCCTCAGGTCTGATAGAGAGTGCTATAACATTCTTACTTGTTCCTGTTACGACAGTAATGTGGAATGTAAAATTACCATCGGTCCATAAACGTTTAAAAACATAGTTGTAATCAGGATCCCCTCCCTCGTCGTAGTATTCTCCATCCATGACATACGGACTCAAATAGACGCCAGGGACAGCATTTTGTTCCTTGTGACGGCTTAACCAGTAATAATGTGCAGGATTGAGTTTCATTCTAAACACTACATCTTTAACAGAGAGATCCAATTCTCGTTTTTGAGTGTTGAAATCACTGAGTTGATTTAGCTGATAGGCCATTTGGGTCCTAAGCACACCATTTCCACTACCTACCTTCTTGAAAGCCTTCAAGGTTTCTTTCGGAAGATATATGGTATCAATTGTATTTTTAGCAGCATCTTTTTTCTCATCATAATCTTCATACATATCACCATAATAGATAGTTCTATCACGTGTCAAAGGGTTATATGTATGGGTCTTTGCTGGATTGTAGCCATCATCTACAAAAGTATAACTTGCTTCACTTGTAGCACGTGTTATTCCGTCTTTTAATTTCATTCTATGGCTCTCACCTACGACAAATGTATGAAACAAAGGTAACATGCCACGTGTTTCCTCTGATACAGAATCTGTAACACTGCCATCAACATAGAATTTACCATTGTAATACACTGGCGTATTACAATCTTGGGTATTTAACTGATTTACAGATAAACTGTCGTCAAATAGAGACAAATCGGGAACAAAAACATTTAAGAGTGGTACAGACTTTTCTATCTGAGCAAGCTCTTTGTTATTCTTAGTGTACTTTTGCAAGATTTCAGCAAAAGTTTTTCCGTCTGTTACCGTTCGATTCTTTGTTAAAGGATAAAAAATGTTATAATCATTATCATTCTGTTCAAGTGCAACTTTCTTTAAGAACCCACGTAATTGTGGTTCTGCATAGGTTGCTTTTGAAAGGATTTTTGCAAAAAGAAGTTCTGCACTTTCCTTAGTTAATTGACTTTTATCAGTGACTTCGCTTTGGTTTTGTAAGCTACCATCCTGTAAACTTTCTTTTTGACAAGCACTAACTAAAACAGTTAGAGCAATAGTATACGATACTAAAAATTATTCATAAATGTTTTTGTAAAAAAATATATTGCTTGCAAAGGTAAACATCAACTTATAATATGTTTTTTGTTAGTTTTTATAGAAATGACTAAATTGAGAACTCTGCATGATTCTTCTTTTCAATATTTATAACATACAGATACGACTCTGAAAAATCTTTACAGATTTCAAATAAAAGCATCTATAAATAATAGTAAAAATATATATAAAAAGCATGTTTGTAATCGGCAGATAATCAGTTAGTTATAAATTAGTGTAAATAGAGGTGCTTAATTGGACTTCAAAAGGGCGTTAGTTAACCCTCAAAAGAGTACCCTCTGCAAGTCTGTTAGGCATCTTTTTGAAGCCGAAAGAGCATGTTTTGGATTTGAATCACATGAAAATAGTTTACAAACGTCGCTTTGTAAGGGGATAAATTGTTTGTGGACGACGAATAGGCATAGTAACAGTAATTATTTTTTTCTTAGTCCCCAACCCCTCTCTCTTGGAGAGGGGTTGGGGAGAGGTCTTTAATAATCCTCCTTATACTTATCCGTCTCAATATAGATGTAAATCTTGTATTCAGGGAAAGCGGCACGCATATTCTTTTCGATGTCGTTAACCAGTTGAGATGCTTGTGCTTCGTATTCGCTTTTAACATCAATCTTTGCAGTGACGAGGATGTCATTAGGACCGAGGTGGATAGTTTGACGTTGATGAGGCGGTCGACTTCTGTCCTGTTGAAGGTTTCCTTAATACGAGTTAGGTCTTTCTTTGTGACACTTTCGCCGATAAGCAGACTGTAGAACTCACGTGCTAAGAAAAGAGCTGCCACGCAGAGGAGCAAACCAATCAGTACACCCGAAAGCGCATCATAGAACGGATTGCCCGTGACATGGGTGAGAAGCGTACCGCCTAAGGCTATCAGTAGACCAATGACTGCACAACTATCTTCTGCAAAGATGATGAGGATTTCGCTGTGACGGCTCTCTCGTAGGAAGCGATAAAGCGAAAGATTGTCCTTGTTCAACTCTCTTATTTCTTTGAATGCAACACGCAGACTGCCCAATTCTACTAAGAGACCGAAGACAAGAATGCCGATAATGAGCCACGTGTTCTCCAAGCTGTGTTCTGGGTGAAACAACTTCTCAGCAGCTTCCATGATACCTAATGCACCACCAGCGAAGAACAACATCATTGCAACAACCAAACTGTAGAAATACTTTGCACGTGCCTGTCCGAATGGATGTTGCTCCGTGGCTTTAACAGTTGATTGTCGGTTGCCAATCAATAGTAGTATCTGATTGCCACAATCCACAATGCTATGGATAGACTCATTCAACATAGCTGCTGAGCCAGACACTGCAAAACCCACAAACTTTGAGATTGCTACCAGTATGTTTGCAGCTAAGGCAGCGATAACGCTCATCATTCCTTCACTGTTCTTTTCCTTTTCCATTTTCTTTCTCTCCCTTTGACTGAGGTTTGATATTTGTGAATGTTTATGCTCTTCTTATTTTTTAGCAGCCTTCTCTGCGTCTTGTAGCATTTTATGGCGTTCTTCGTATATTGGTCGCCACTTATTAATCATTGCTTGAAGGTCCTTACTTCGCTGTTCCAGTTCACGATATTCGTCCGTGTCCGTTTCGTTATTTTGGCTTTTTATCAGCATTCTTTGCAGCATAATCTGTTGCTGTTCGCCAGCCCTTTGAAGTTGCGTACCAAGTTTCTTAAGATTTTCTATAAATGCTAATGCACGGTCAATATGATTTTCTTTTTCCATCGTTTTACTATCTCTTAATGTCTTTTTGCTGTGTGCAAAGTTACGGAAAAAGTTCAGTATGACCACTGCTTCCATTTTTTTTTTCATGTAGAAAAGAAATTCTTTTCATGAAAATAATATGTTGTGAGGTGTTTTCTTTCGGAACTTCGCACGTAAGACGGGATTTTATACTATCTTTGCAAGTAGATAAATGAACATATTTTAGATGGAAAAGAAGAAACAGATAGATTGTTTTTTACCATTTTCTACGGCTGCAATGATGCAGTCGCTCACTTCGCAGTTGTGTGAGGAAGGTGTGGTGAAAGACCTATATATATTAACGGCAGAGGGCTTGTCTTCAGAGACTTTGCCAAAGTTTGCACGTCAGTTGCAGACAGGTGGTTTGCTTTCTCTTGCTACCATGCGTCTTATTGCTGCAACAGCAACAGCCGATTATGCCCTGCTTTATTTGAAGCAAGGACCTATCACGTTAGGTTATCATGCGCTTGAGCGTATGCTGCAGGTAGCTGAAGAGACTGGTGCAGCTATGGTTTATGCTGACCATTACTCTGTGGAAGCTGGCAAGACGGTGAAGCATCCCGTTACAGACTATCAGTTGGGTAGTATCCGTGATGACTTCGATTTTGGTTCTGTCGTACTTCTCAAGACGGAGTACCTGAAGGAATATGCAGCGAAAGAGGTGGCAAAGGATTATCAGTTTGCAGGTTGGTACGACCTTCGTCTCTTCCTGAGTCGTAAGGGAGACCTCTTCCATCTGAATGAATACCTTTATACAGAGGAAGAGGATGACCTACGTGCCAGCGGTGAGAAGCAGTTTGATTATGTGAATCCACGCAACCGTGAGGTACAGATTGAGATGGAGCAGGCAGCAACGGCACACCTCTCTGCTATCAAAGCCTTGGTAGATACAACGCAATATGTACAGCCTGACTTCTCTGGTGAGGCTTTTCCGGTAGAGGCTTCGGTGGTGATTCCTGTCTTTAATCGTGAGAAGACTGTGCGCGATGCGGTGGTTTCGGCCCTCTCACAGAAGACAGATTTTCCTTTTAACGTTATCGTTGTCGACAATCATTCGACAGACGGGACGATGGAGATTCTCTCTTCTTTGGCTGCTGATGAGCGTCTTGTGCATCTTATTCCTACACGTACTGACCTCGGTATAGGCGGCTGTTGGAACTATGCTATCAATGATGCGCATTGCGGTCGCTTTGCTGTTCAGTTGGATAGTGATGACCTTTATTCTTCAGAGAATACCTTGCAGACAATTGTCAACGCTTTCCACGAGCAGAAGGCAGCAATGATTGTCGGTTCTTATCGTATGTGTGATTTTGAGCTTAACACCCTTCCTCCGGGTTTGATTAGTCATAATGAGTGGACAGAGGATAATGGTTGCAACAACGCCCTACGTATCAATGGACTCGGTGCACCACGTGCTTTCTTCACTCCTTTGGTTCGTCAGCATCAATTCCCTAACACAAGTTATGGCGAAGACTATGCTATGGGCTTGGCTTTCAGCCGTCGTTTCCGTATCGGACGAATCTATGATGAACTTTATCTTTGCCGCCGTTGGGGTGGAAATAGTGATGCCGTACTGAGCATTGATAAGGTAAATGCTAATAATCATTATAAAGACCAACTACGAACGATTGAGATTCTGGCACGTCAGAAGCAAAATCAAGAGAGAGAGAAAGGGTTGACGGATTTTTTTCATAACCAGCTGAACCAATGGCAAGACGTTGCAAAACGTTTTGAAGAGTTGAAGGGTGTGCAGACACGTGAGGTGGGTTCAGCCCTTGTGCAATTCAATCCTGCACGCTTGGTGAGCACTGGGGCGAAGATAGATAAGGCCACACTGGCTAAGCGTCCTTGCTTCCTTTGTGAAAAGAATCGCCCGGGAGAGCAGATAGTACTGCCTTTCGGAGATGGGTTTGATATTCTTATCAATCCTTTCCCAATCCTTCCTATTCATTTCACAATCCCTTCTCGCTATCATCAACTTCAAGCAATAGCTGGGAATTATGTGCAGATACATCGTCTGCTAAGAGCTTATCCGCAGTTAATGGTGTTCTATAACGGACCGAAGTGTGGTGCCAGTGCACCCGACCATCTGCACTTTCAGGCAGGAACAAGTGGGATGCTCCCTTTGCAACGTGACTGGAAGAGGCTCCGTGAGACATCTGTTCCGCTCCTGAAACTGAATGATGCGGAGGGAATCTATGAGATAAAAGATTATATCTGTTCAGCTTTTGCCATCGTGAGCCATACTGAGAAGCACGATGTTGAGCTGTTCAACTATTTATATGAGGCATTGCCTTTGAACGGAGATGAGACAGAACCAATGATGAATATCGTTGCTTGGCGTAGCGAGGAAGGCTTTGTTTCGGTCGTGTTCCCACGTGAGAAGCATCGTCCTGATTGCTATTCGGCAGAAGGAGAGGCGCAGTGTCTTGTCAGTCCGGGCAGCTTGGATATGGCAGGAATGCTGATATTGCCTCGTCAAAGCGACTTTGAAATATGACCGCAGAGCGTGCTAAGGCCGTTTTACGTGAGGTTTCTCTGTCAGATGAGTCGATGGCAGAGGTCGTGAAACATCTTCGCAATAAGGCTGTTGACCTCGCCTTCGATGATTGGAAGCAAGAACCTGTGGTTTCGGTGGGTATTGTCAGCGGTGATGAAATATGTTTCCAACTGAATGGTACTTATACGATAGCAAATAAAGAGGTGACAGGTAAACAGACTGTACAGCTCAAAGACGGACATATTCTGTGGGATTCTGCGGTCTATCAAGAACTTTGCTTCACCCCGCAAAATGATGATATATCCTTTACTTTGGAGGATGTTACTATCGGAGTAGACTTCCATTGGGAGCGTAAGGAAACTCAAACCTTCCTTGGTAAGTTGCGTTTCGTTGTTGATGGGGATAAACTTTGGGCTATAAACGAACTACCCGTAGAACATTATCTTACAAGTGTTATCTCAAGCGAAATGAGTGCTACGTCTTCGTTGGAACTGTTGAAGGCTCATGCCGTTATCTCGCGAAGTTGGCTTTTTGTACAAATGAGAAGACGAAAAGCCATTGAAATGGGTATTCAGGCGGCTTCAGCACCAGTAAAGGTGTCGGATGAAGAAGGTGTGGTTTGGTACGATAGCGACGCTCATACGCTGTTTGATGTCTGCGCAGACGACCATTGTCAACGCTATCAGGGCATTACAATGGCGACAAGTCCACATGTTGAAGAGGCTATCAAGGCTACACGTGGGCAGTTGCTGATGAATGGTAAGGAAATATGTGATGCCCGTTTCAGTAAGTGCTGCGGTGGTGTTTCAGAGGAATACGAGTACTGTTGGGACAATAACCATAAGCCTTATCTACTCTCGGTAGTGGATAATGCACCTTTGGGGACGCCCCCTACGATTGACCTCACTCGTGAGGAGGTAGCGAGGGAGTGGATTCTGTCTTCGCCAGAGGCGTTTTGTAATACAAAGGATGCGACAGTCTTGGGACAGGTACTCAATAACTACGATCAAGAAACACAGGACTTTTATCGTTGGACAATAGATTTCACACAGGCAGAACTTGCCGATTTGATTCGACGCAAGAGTGGACTTGATTTTGGTGAAATCATCGATCTTCAACCATTGGAGCGTGGTAAGAGTGGACGTATCAGTCGTTTGAAGATAGTTGGAACAAGACTCACCCGTATTGTTGGTAAGGAGTTAGAGATAAGACGTTTGTTGAGTGAGAGCCATCTGTATAGTTCTGCCTTCGTCGTAGAACGTAGCAGGCTATCGAATAACGTCCCACAGCACTTCCGTCTTGTAGGAGCAGGATGGGGACATGGCGTTGGTTTGTGCCAGATAGGTGCTGCGGTGATGGGTGAGAAAGGTTATAAGTATGACGAGATATTAAAACATTATTACCAGACAGCAATCATTCAAGCACAGTATGAATAATAGATAAATAGAGGCGAGTGGAACAGAAGATAATCAACGGTATACCAATTGCAGGTCAGTGGTACAGTCATTGGCTATGGCTTCCCACTGCCTATTTGACACGTGGGCTTCCTTACGTGATTATGTTGATGACTTCACTTGTCTACTTCAATAGGATGGGCTTGTCAAATGGGGCCATCACGCTTACAAGTTCATGGTTTTTACTGCCGTTTATCCTTCGTCCTTTGTTAGGAAGAATTGTAGTCGGTTATTGGAATAAGTATACTTGGATAATCCTGACAGAGTTGGTTATGGCACTGAGCCTTGGTGGATTGGCTTTTACCGCTTCATCTAACAATTGGTTTGAATGGACTGTCTTTTTCTTAATGATAGTGGCAACGATGGCGGTTTTGCATGATGTGGCTGTTGAAAGACTCTATAAACGTCAGGTTGTTTTGTATCATCGCCCCACGTTCTATGGTATTCGAGTTGTTTCTTACATACTTTCTATAATTGTGGGAATGGCCATCCCGGTGACGATAGCAGGCAATTTAGAAGTGATATATAGGTCGGTTGTACCTTCGTGGACCGTTATCTTTTGGGTTCTGACAGCTTTGATGTTTAGCTTGATGACACTTCATGTGTTCACACTTCCTAAGGACAATCATCGTGTCAAGCTGCCTATATGGACGGGAGTGACGCGTCAGTGGTGGCATGATGTTAGGGCAACCTTTGTTCGTCGTCCTCATTACGTGGCGAACTTATGTTTCTTTTTTATTTTTCTGATACCTGAGGGAATGTTTGTCAGAATAGCTCCACTCTTCTTGATAGACCCCGGTAGTAACGGAGGCTTGGCACTTTCGCCGCAGGAGTTAGGGTTGGTATTAGGAACGGTGGGTACATTCTCGTTGATAGGGAGTAGTGCGTTAGGACAAACTTTGGTGCGTCGTGACGGCTTAAAACGTTGGTTCTGGATATTTGTGATAGCATTAGTACTACCGAAATTTCTTTTTGTTTATCTTAGTTATTACTTTGTTTCGACCCTGTCGATAATCAATATATGTATGATTATCGAACAATTAGGGCTTGGATTTGGGTTAACGGTATATGTTGTGTGGCTCACTCATTGTACAAAAGGAGAGCATTCCACGTTTACTTATTCAATAGGTACGGCAATAACAGCCTTCTCTTTGGTGATGTCAGGTTGGTTTACTGGTTTCTTACAAGAGTATGTGGGCTATCGTGTGTTCTTCCTTCTCGTATCTTTGCTGGGAGTTATGAGTGTTATAGTCGCCTACTTTATTCCTGTTACTGAGGAGATAGGAAGACGTAAGTAGGCGGTTAATTCGTTATTGGAACGATAGTTCTGTTATTTCTCATTCATCATTAAATGTTATAGAAAGGAGGCGAGTTCTCGCTCGTTGTTTCATGTTGAGAAAAAATATAGGTAAATAGATTGATATAAAAACAATAATAAGAATGAAGATTAAGTGTTTTTTAATGGTAGCTGTTGTCGCTTTGATGACAGCTTGTGGAACGACGTCGAAAGTACCTTTGACAGGTCGTACACATCGTATTAGTGTTTCAGACGGACAACTTCTCAGTTTGAGTAATCAGGAATATGCAAAGTTTATGGCATCGGCAAAGCGTTCTACGGATGCGAAGAATACGGCTATGGTGCAGCAGGTAGGGCGTAATCTTGCCAATGCAGTTGAGACATACCTTCGCAATAATGGTTATGCTAATGAAATAAACAACTTCAAATGGGAGTTTAATCTTGTTCAGGACAAACAAGCAAATGCTTTCTGTATGCCTGGCGGTAAGATTGTTGTCTATGAGGGTTTGCTGCCTTATTCTCAGGACGAGGCAGGTTTGGCAATTGTATTAGGACATGAGATAGCACATGCGGTGGCAAAGCATAGTGCGGAACAGATGACAACAAAGATGAACCAGCAAGTAGGTACTAATATCTTGGGGACGGTTTTGAATTCAGCCGTTGGTAATGGAGTTGGTGATATAGCTTCACAGGTGGCTGGCGGATACTTCTCGTTCCGCAATTTGAAGTATAGTCGTGATAACGAAAGTGAGGCCGATTATATGGGACTTATCTTTGCGGCGATGGCAGGATATGACCCTGCGCGGGCTGTCGGTTTCTGGGAGCGAATGGCAGAGGGTAGTAATAGCAATCGTTCAGAGTTGTTGAGTTCTCATCCTTCTGACGCACGTCGTATTCAGAATATCAAGGGTTGGTTGCCTGACGCACAGAAGTATTATCGTGACAGTAGTTCTAATCGTGTGTTGCATACGGCACCTTCTTCGTCTTCAAAGACAACTCCTGTGCGTGGAACATCAAATTCTAATCGTTCTAACAAACGTCGGTAAATTAATAAGAAAGTAAATCAATTCGACTTATTAGAGGCTAAACAGATTTTGTCTCATAGTTCTCTTTTCTCTATCTATAATCATTTACTTATCTTGTAAGGTGATGATTGTAAATTATTTTCACGTATTCGAACGTCAATACATGCTCTTTTGGCTTCGTAAAGAGGCTTTTCAGCCTTTGTAAAGATGCTCTTTTGAAGCTCAAGTAGGCACCTTTTGAAGTTCAATTAAGTAGCTTTTCTGATGTGAGTTTGTAACTAATTGATTTGTCGTTAGTTGCAAACTCGCTTTTTGATTGTACTTTTATCCTTGCTTTTTGTATTTTTTTACAATGTTCATGTAAAGTTTTTTTTAGAATAATGTGAGCTTATTAAAATCCCAACGTAATTAATTTTGGTGACTATATACGACATTACCCTAAATTATACGAAACACCGCTTAACTCAACAGATTAGGCAGTGTTTTATATTGTAATAACATCTATAATCTTATACTTGATATAATAAACCAAATATAAAGCCGTTATTATAGCAGAGTTAATAAAGAAAAGCTACCGTTACGGTGTCAAAATAACAGTAGCTTTGATAAGACTCATTTATCGTGCAATAACGTGAAATGAGATGTATCGCTATCTTTCAGTGTTTTTATTACCTGAAGAAGTGATTTTGCAAACCAGTCGGTCGTTTTGACGTGATGCATTATTTTCCCATTGTAAAGGACGAAGATTGGAAAGATTATCAGTACCACCTTTAGACACTGGAGTAATATGGTCTATTTCCCACCCATAATCACTTTGCCTATTTCCATATTGATTTCTTCCAATCCAAGCCTTACATTGGTCTTTTCTCCATTTTTGTGCATCATATCCTGGAACTGTATCTGCTTTCTCCCATACTTTTTGTACAGTGTCTTCTGAAAAAATTGCCATATGATTTTATTCTTGTTAAACATGTAAACTCCCCTTTTATAATGGAGTTGAAGCTCCACTATCTTATATCGAAAGATTAGTAGAAACGTTGCATACTATTAGGTTTTTGGCAAGCAAGTGCCTATGACACCTTTTAGATAAATGCAACAATTATACCAAGTGATGACGCTGCCAATTATGTCGTACTTGCAACGACAATCTGTCAGCCATACTGTTAAGAATTATCCAACTATAATCTAAATATGGATTTAATCAAGAACATACATATTTCTTCCGTAGAAGAAGCTGAGGAAATTCTAAAATCAGAGATAAGCGTCAATTCTCTATTTGGAGAGTTGAAGCATGCCCCTGTATTAAATAGCTATGGTCTGACCAAACAAAATGTTCAAACCAAGATAAATAAGATTTTCAGAGAAGCAAATTCTAACCATCTGACAATAGATTTGAAGGCAGATAATACGGAAGATGTTACTAAGGCATTTAAGGCGTTATTTCCGAAACGTAAGGTTACTTTAAAGCTAATAGAAGATAAGGCTACTCACAATCAGCAAACCACTTCCTATGATATAATAGTACAGAAAGTTGGCATGTTTCATATATCGGTTAAAGTAGAAAAACCAGTATTTGAAACATGTCGTGTAACTTATGACTTATTAAATGGGACGAGTGGTATCTTGATAGACAACACGGAAAGTAAAGACTTGAAAATAACTTCAAATAATTATTCTGCGTTGTTTGTGAATAACCTCACCTATAAGCCCTAAGAAAGAATTAGAAAACAATAAATTATGAATAAAAAGAAGCGATAATGTTAAGTTGAACTTAGGGGATGTGAGAACATCTTGGTTATCTATGAAGCATATTTGTTCTATTCTTGCCGAATGACGTTTTTTTCTACATCATATGGCAAATTATACTCAACGATATTATTTGAATTTACAATATATATCCTAAATATGGTATTTGGATTTTCTTTGAGATATGCTCATTCCATTGTTATTTTCATAAAAACTCGCTATTATTTTGCAAAGATACAGATAATTTAGTATTTTTGCAATGTCGTAGTAGACAAAGTTTTTGGAATTAAAGAAAGTGCCTCACTTCTTGTGAAATCGCCAAATCTCTAAAGGAATATACAGAGGCACGGAACAGCTCATATCGGTGGGCTGTTTATCCGTGCGTATATTCAGGTGTTTGGCGATGCCTTCAAGAGTGCATGGGTGGCAGCCCACTTTCTATACTTAATAACATTGTTAAATTCTCCGATAGTCTGCCTAAAGAGAACTCTTGTAAATATCGCTATTATGAAAAGACTTTTTATTACACTGCTTGTAGTTGTTATTGGTAACTTAACAATGCTTGGACAAACTCTTTCTATTATGAAAATAGGAGAAGAGATTTTGAGTAAGAATAATTTTCTATCAGCAAAACAGATTATTAAGAGCAATAAGATGGATATATTAAAAAAATAATCAAACCCAACTTACAGCATCTTTTAATGGAGAATGGCTTTAATTCCATTTGCATTTGCGACGTTTTGGCATTTAGTAAAACCAATAAACATATTAAGCTCGTCAGATTTATTATAAATTATGGTTCATCTTTCCATTATCGTTTAACGAAAGATTTAGAAAGTATGAATTATATTAAGATAGGCAGAACTAAGGATGGAATAATTCCCTGAAACAGTGCATATGTTTTTACAATCAGAATATTCAAAAGATACGTATCATTGTATCGTTAGACATGCTCCAAGCGATGGAACATTTGAAATTAGACTTGAAAAGAAAAAATAATTATTTGGGGTGTTTATTTAGACACCCCATTTCTTTTCCTTTTCTTCACACATTTAGAGATAGCTTCACTGAAATCAACATCCGACTTAATACTTTTCATACGTTCTTCAGACATCGTATCAAACGGATTCCATTCTTCTTTCTTTTTACTCATGACTTCTGAATTAACTGGTTGTATGTAATATGACCGCCAAGGTGAAGAAAATAGTCTCCAAAGCGTTCATTCTCTTTAACCTTGCGGGTGTTGTATCTGAAAGAAAACTCGTCAAAGTATCTTTGTAGATGTTTCTTGCTGAGATAATTATAAGTTCCTATGATAGCTCGTTTGCAGTAGTTACTCCAGAAAGCCTCAATGGTATTTGTATAAGCTCCGCCATCAGCAACGTAAATACCATGTCCGTGGTCAACAACAGCATGCCTATATACTTTTTGAACAGTCTTGTAACCAACCCACTCGTCCATATAGAGCATTGCATTTCTTTCTACGTTCCTAAGTATCGGAGCTGTAAGCTGTTTGTAAGATGTATTCCGAACGACTTTGCAAATGACTCTGCCACCACGTTCAAGCATACCTAATACAGGAACTTTATCAACAAAAGACCTACCTTGGCATTTCTTAGCTTTCTTATTCCAATGACGGTTCTTGTTCTTTCCGCCAACAAACGTCTCGTCAAGTTCTACTTCACCTGTAAGTTTATCCGATGTTCGTCTTATAAAAGTCTCACGTATGCGCTGTGTCAGGAACCATGCTGTCTTCTGTGTTACGTGTATGTCTTTAGCGAGTTGCATGGAAGAAACACCTTTCTTATTGGAAGTAAGCATATAGATAGCCATAAACCATTTTCTTAATGGTAGTTTCGAGCTTTCAAAGATAGTTCCAATCCTTGCGTTGAAGTTCTTACCAGAGTTCTTACATCTGTATGAGCCGTCATTTCTCTTATATACTTTTGAGGCAGAGTCGAAAGGAGAAATGATATTTCCATTCCAGCGGATTTGCTCAAGAAATCTAATGCAGGACTTTTCCGTTGGAAATGCTGCCTGCAAATCGAATAGGGAATTGAATTTCAATGTAAAGTTTCTCATATTCCAAAGCGTTTTGTTCTTTGGAATGAGTAACTTTGATGACTTTGGAAAATATGGTAAATTAGTGTTTAATACGTTAATATTTTTAGAGCGTTATCTCTATTTGAACATTATAAAGCCTTTGCGAAAGGAAATTAACATAAACTTTCTTAAAAATTATTATACTCAAAGTTTATATAAGTATTTATCTTTGGAATATGAACAAAAAAAACTACTTTTGCGCTAAAAAAATATCAAAATGATAGACGCTTTTAGAAGATATTTGTCACTCAATGGAATTCAGTATGAAGAACTAAATTCCTTTAATAAATTTTTGAATATAATGAGCTTAAATATATGTTTGTTTATGATGAATCTGACACGCATTATTTTTAGGATAATATTACCGAACATTGCAGAAGTCAGAAATGATAATGAAATAAGTATATATAAGAAGATAAATCACTGCAATAACCAAATTAAAGCTGCAAAAGGTACCATAAACAATGAATCTGTATGGATTTCTATAGAACAGTTTGTTTACTCGTATGATCATATTAATAATTTATACGCAAGATGCATGAATATTCTACAAGCATATTTTAATCAGTTTACAGAAAAATAATAAATGAAAAATAACTCTCCGCATTTTTTGGTGGATAGTCGGTCTATTGTCAACTATCATTATATTGCTTATTTCATATATAATATGGGGTAAAATATCTGATGCACAGTTTATTATAAATTATGTATCATGCGCTTCTATTATACTATCAATAACATTGTCTGTGTTTGCTATTTTTATACACATATGTTTCTAACGTACAAATTCAACAGCAGTTTGAGAAAAATAAATTCAGCGGCAATAAGTATAAGTGATACATCTAATAAGTTAATACAGACAGAGGGTAAATTAAATGATTTCTTGAAACAATTGAGGAACGTTTGTCGAATATAGACAAATCTCAAAACGGAAATGACGCAGCAAATTAGTAATATAAATAAAGAGGTTGAAACAAGTTCTTTGAGTAATATACCATCTTCTTAGGGTAGTATTATATATAGTCACCTTAATTTTTATAGAAAGATTTGATGGTTTCATCTTTTATTATTATCTTTACAAACGAAATCAAACCTTTCAGATTATGATAGATTATATTATTCAAAACCTATGGTTAGCATGGTTGTTATTAGGTCTTGTTTGTCTTATTTTGGAGATGACAAACGGCGATTTCTACATCATGTGTATTGCAATTGGTAGTTTTTCGGCTTCAATAGCTTCGGCCTTTACGGACAGTCTTGTGGTTCAGGTGATAATATTCGTCATATTCTCACTGTTGAGCATCTTCTTAGTGCGTCCGATAGCAGTGCGGTATTTACATCAAGGTGCAGACAATAGGCGGAGTAATGTGGACGCATTGATAGGACGTGAAGGAAAGGTTACAGACCGAATAGAAGCAGGCGGGTACGGAAGAGTAAAAATAGATGGCGACTCGTGGAAGGCAAAGTCGGTTGATGGCTTAGACATTATGGAAGGAGTCGACGTACGTATTCTCCGTCTTGAGTCGATTATCGCAATAGTAGAACGTTGTTAAATCGTAATTAAAATAATAATAAGATAAATTATAAACTTCGGGTTCTTCCTTCATAAAGCTATAAATAGAGGATGGTTAGAACCCCAAAAACTTTAATGCTTATGGATATGATTGTTTATGTGCTGATTGCTATTATTGTGTTAGCACTTGTTTTTGCCAAGATGTCAATCGTGATTATTTCACAGAGTGAAACAAAGATTATTGAGCGACTCGGTAAGTATTATGCAACCCTTCAACCAGGTATTAATATCATTATCCCTTTCATTGACCATGCAAAGGATATTGTTGCACTACGAGCAGGTCGTTACACTTACACAAACTCAATAGATTTGCGTGAGCAGGTGTATGATTTCGACCGTCAGAATGTGATTACAAAAGATAATATTCAGATGCAGATCAATGCACTGCTTTATTTCCAGATTATCGATCCATTCAAGGCTGTTTATGAGATAAACAACCTTCCAAATGCTATCGAAAAGTTGACACAGACAACGCTCCGTAACATCATTGGTGAGATGGAACTTGACCAGACGCTGACCTCACGTGACACGATTAACACAAAGTTGCGTGCCGTGTTGGACGATGCAACGAATAAGTGGGGTATCAAGGTAAATCGTGTTGAGCTTCAGGATATTACTCCTCCAGCAAGTGTTTCGGAGGCAATGGAGAAGCAAATGCAGGCAGAACGTAATAAGCGTGCGACAATTCTCACGAGTGAAGGACAGAAGCAGTCGGCTATCCTTCAGTCTGAGGGTGAAAAGCAGGCTGCTATCAACCGTGCTGAGGCTAACAAGCAGCAGCAGATACTTATTGCAGAGGGTGAGGCGCAGGCACGTATTCGTAAGGCTGAGGCTGAGGCTATCGCCATTCAGAAAATTACAGATGCTGTCGGGCAGAGTACAAATCCTGCAAACTATCTCATTGCGCAGAAGTATATCCAGATGCTCACAGAACTGGCACAAAACAACAACCAGAAGACTGTCTACCTGCCATTTGAGGCAAGTAATTTGATGGGGTCTATCGGTGGAATTAAAGATATGTTCAAATAATCTTTTGTCTGTTTGATAATTTCGTTAGTTATAGAGATTAAGTAAAAACGCTAAAATAGATGACGACCTCGTAAGTGCCCTTTCATGAATACGGACTTTGCGGAGTGTCTTTTGAAGAAATGAAAAAACTTTGTATCTTTTGTGGTGCACGTCCTAACTTTATAAAGGTGGCACCAATTATTAGGGTAATCAATAGACTGTCAGAGGAGAATAGCCCTCGCATGGTTTCTTATTCACTGGTTTATGCAGGTAGAGCAGATGACCCTACGCTTGAAGAGCAGCTTTTTGAAAATCTCTCTATTCGTCGGCCAGACGTTTATCTCGATGTCGAATGTGAGAATTTGAATGAGCTTACAGGACAGGTGATGTCAAAGTTTGAAAAGTATTTACAAGAGAATCCGTCAGATGTTGTGATTGTTGTGGACGATCTTGCTTCAACAATGGCAGCTGCTATCGTGACAAAGAAGCAGGCAATTACGCTGGCTCATATCGCAGCAGGTACTCGTTCGTTTGATATTACGATGCCAAAGGAAATCAATCGTTTGGTGATAGACGGACTTTCAGACATACTCTTTACGGCGGGATTTAGTAATAATAGTATCGCTAACAAGGAAGGTGCTGAATTGTCAAAGGTCTATATGGTGGGTAATATCCTCATTGATAATATTCGCTACGACCGTGAGCGTATAGAGGGTATGAGTCTTTCGGAGATTGACGAGTTGGCAGGTTTACCATTGAAGGAGGGTAATTATCTTGTTTTTACACTGAATCGTAAGGCTTTATTGGCCGATCAAGAAAATCTTGAACGAATGTTACACGTGTTGAGTGAGACGGCTGGCGATATGCCAATCATTGCCCCTCTTCGTGACTCGGCCGTACAGGTGATTATGGCACTCAGTTTGAAGAAGAATATAAAACTACATAATCTTCATGTTGTTAAGCCATTGGGCTATCTTGAATTTGCTTACTTGACGGCTCATGCAAAGGGAATTATTACGGACTCAGGTAATGTTGCAGAGGAAGCAACATTCAATGGTGTGCCATGTATTACGCTCAACAGTTATACTGAACATATAGAAACGGCAAAGGTGGGAACCAATGTGCTTGTTGGCGAAGACCCAGAGTTGCTTCGTTCAGCATTGTCTGATATGGTGTCAGAGTCGTGGAAAAAGTGTGGAGTACCTGAGCGTTGGGATGGTCGTTCGGCTGAACGTGTTATTCAAATATTGTTAGAACGGCATTAAAAAATGTCTTTTATAGGGCAAGCTGTTGCTTATAAGAGTAAGGACAGATAATCTCGTTGTTCGTTGCATAATATTACCGACGGACATAGAGTTTATCTGTCTTTTTTGTGTGTGAAGTAAATAAGCCTTTGGTTGATAATTGATAAAAATCATATATATGGATTAAGATTTTATGAAATACGAATATAGAACCTCTTACTTCTGAATTATTTCGTACCTTTGCACGAGTAAATTAAAGAAGATTGTTTTATGGGTAAAAAGACAGATAACTATACATTTTTAACTCAAGCACCCGTCCATCGTGTCATTATCACCATGGCAATACCAACCATCATTGGTATGCTTGTCTCAGGTTTATATAATCTTGCAGATACGTTCTTTGTCGGTAAGATTGATACACAAGCAACGGCAGCAGTGGGTATCGTGTTCTCACTCATGTTTTTTATACAGGCAATGGGCTTTTTCTTTGGGCATGGCTCGGGTAATTATATCTCTCGTGAACTCGGTGCAAGACAACGTGAGAATGCGGTTAAGATGGCCTCAACGGGCTTTTTCAGTTCTTTCCTTCTTGGTTTGGTTATCCTTTTTCTGGGTGAGTTGTTTCTTACTCCACTCTCTTTGATGTTAGGTAGTACGCCTACAATCCTTCCTTATACAGAGGATTACATGCAGGTTCTTCTGCTCGGAGCACCTTTCTTAACGTCATCATTGACTTAAGCAACCAGATGCGTTTGCAAGGAAATGCAAAGTCTTCGATGTATGGAGTCATTGTTGGTGCTTTCTTGAACTTTTTGCTTGACCCTCTTTTTATTTTTACTTTTGATATGAGGGTAAGAGGTGCAGCTTGTGCAACCGTTATTGGTCAGATAGTGTCTTTTATCATACTTCTCTTTGTGTCACGTAAGGGAGAGAATATAGCAATACATTTTCGTGATTTTCTACCCTCAATTGAGATGTATAAGGAGATATTCTATGGAGGAAGCCCTTCGTTGATGAGGCAAGGGTTGGCTTGTGTTGCTACGATGTCCTTAAATTTGGCAGCAGGTGCTTATGGCGACTCAGCTATTGCTGCTATGAGTATTGTCGGGCGAATAGCAATGCTTTCTTTTGCGGTTGTTATTGGTTTAGGTTTGGGCTTTCAGCCTGTCTGTGGTTTTTGTTATGGTGCGGGTTTATATGACAGATTAAAAAAGGCATATAATTTCACGGTCGTTATTGGTACAATCTTCCTTGTTGTGTTAGCCGTCGTTGGTTGGATGATTAGTGGCTCGCTTATAGCCGTCTTTCGTAATGATCCAGAGGTGATAGCTATTGGTGTTGTGGCATTGAGATGGCAGCTTGGTGTTTTCCCCCGTAAGTGCGCTCGTCTTAGTAAGTAATATGCTTGCACAAACTTGTCGTAAGCCTTGGCGAGCTAATATTTTAGCAGCGGCTCGACAAGGACTATTCTTTATTCCACTAATTTTCATTCTTCCCTCTTGTTATGGTTTGTTGGGTGTAGAGATGTGTCAGGCGGTGAGTGACTTACTCTCATTCATGCTCACAATACCTATTGTCGTTTACACCTTCCGTGAGTTTACGCGTGAGGATGCGGAAAGGCAGATGGAGGTTTGATGATTTCTTTATTGATGATAAGGATAGGGTGAATTTATTGTTGTTTAATAATATAAGGTAAACTATGAAGAAAGAAGTATTTGCTGTAAGTGGTATGAAATGTGTACATTGTAAAGGTACTGTTGAAAAGGCTTTAACCTCGTTAGTTGGTGTTCATAATGCAGAAGTGAACCTCACAAATGCTAATGTAACAGTTGAGTATGATGACAATGAGGTTTCTACTTCTCAACTCAAAGAGGCTGTAGATAATAGTGGGCGTTTTGAGATGACGTTATAATTGTTGCATGGTATGAAACAAACATTACCAGTAATCGGCATGGCCTGTTCGGCTTGTTCGGCCAATGTTGAAAAGCGTTTGAACGAGCTTGACGGAATTAATGTAGCGTCAGTTTCGCTCCCTGGTCGTTCAGTTTTGGTAGATTATGACCCTCGGGTGATTTCGCTCGAGAAGATGAAGGCAGAGGTAAATGCGTTGGGCTATGACTTAGTGGTAGATAAGGAGACATCAGTCGAAGAGATAGAGAAGCGTGAGTATACGCTTTTAAGACGTAGGACCATCTTGTCATGGCTTTTCGCAATAGCTGTGATGTGTGTTTCTATGCGGTGGTTAGACTTAGGCTCTCGTGATGTGTCGAACCAAGTGTCATTATTGTTAGCCTTAGCAAATATACTTTTATTGTGGACGTCACTTTTTTAGTTCGTCAATAAGACAGTTGCTTCATGGTAGTGCAAATATGGACACATTGGTAGCCTTGTCCACTTCAATAGCTTTTTTGTTCAGTACGTTTAATACGTTTTGGGGAGATGCGGTTTGGTTGAGTCAGGGAATAGTCTGGCATACGTACTTTGATGCGGCAGTAATGATAATTACTTTTGTTTTGACTGGCCGTTTGTTGGAAGAGAAGGCAAAGGACGGTATGACCTCCTCTATTCGTCAGATGATGGGTATGGCTCCCAAGACGGCACGTGTCGTTGTGGATGGTCAGGTCGAGGTTGTTCCACTCGCAACGATTGAAGTTGGCGACTTACTGGAGGTGTGTGCAGGTGAGAAAGTACCCGTAGATGGCGAGGTGGTATGGGCAGAAAGTTTTATGAACTCAGAAGCAGTATATGTTGATGAGAGTATGATTACAGGCGAACCAACACCAGTAGAAAAGAAGAAAGGAGCAAATGTTCTTGCTGGAACAATACCAAGTCAAGGAAGGTTTCGTATGCGTGCTCGTCAAATAGGCGAAGATACAGCCTTGGCGCATATCGTTCGAATGGTACAGGAGGCGCAGAGTTCCAAAGCACCTGTGCAACGTATTGTAGACAAGGCAGCGTTAATCTTTGTTCCTATTATTGTTTGTTTATCAGTTGCAACCTTTCTTCTTTGGTTGATAATAGGAGGGAGCAGTTGTTTACCTCAGGCAATAATGTCGTCTGTTGCGGTCTTGGTCATTGCTTGTCCTTGTGCAATGGGTTTGGCAACACCAACGGCACTGATGGTTGGTATAGGGAAGGCTGCTCGAAAACAAATTCTCATAAAAGATGCGGCAGCTTTAGAAGGTTTGCGCAAGGTCGATGTGTTGGTGACCGATAAGACTGGTACACTGACCATTCCGAATAAGAACGTCGACTTTACAAAGGCAGATAACCTTCCTTTTGAAGAGCGTGAAATATTAAAGCCTAATACTCGTGAGGCAATGGATGAGCTACAGAAGAAGGGGATTGAAGTTTATATGATGAGTGGAGATAAGGACGAGGCGGCTCGTTATTGGGCCGAAAAGGCTGGAATAAAACACTATTATAGTAAGGTGTTGCCACAGGATAAAGAAAATCTCGTTAGAAAGTTACAAGACGAGGGCAAGCGAGTAGCAATGGTAGGTGATGGTGTTAATGATACGCAGGCATTGGCGTTGGCAGATGTGAGTATAGCCATTGGCAAGGGTACAGATGTTGCAATGGATGTGGCACAGGTCACACTTATGGGTGATGATTTGTTAGCCATCCCAGAGGCTATAAAGTTGAGCAATAATACTGTGCGTATGATTTGGGAAAACCTGTTTTGGGCTTTTGTTTACAATCTCATCAGTATTCCTTTAGCAGCAGGTTTACTTCATGTTTTTGGTATAGATTGGCAGATTACACCAACATGGGCAAGTGCTTTGATGGCTTTTTCGAGCGTAAGTGTGGTTTTGAACAGTCTTCGTTTGCGATGGATGAAGTAAATAGCATTATGGATGTTTATCAGTCTGGTTTGTGGTGAGTACTAACACGCTAAAAGAAGATAGATAACTTCATTGGACTGAGGTGGTTATCTTAATATAAACAAAGACAGACTCTACAAAAGCGTGTGGAGTCTGTCTTTGTTGATTAGAATAAGAGTTTATTCTGTTAGAAAGGTAGGTCATCAGCAGAATTTTCCCCTGGCTGTGTAGGAGGGAAAGGGTTAGCTGGTTGAGTTTCAGGCGTAGGCTGTGGGGTGACTGGTGCAGCAGCTGCAACAGGAGCACTTGCCATGGCAGCCGTAGCATCTACGCGCTGAATGTTCCATGCACGTATGTTGTTGAACCAACGGCCGTTGTATTCGTGTGCATCAATGTCAAAGCTAACGCTGATTTCTTCGCCAGCCTTAATAGCAAACTGGTCAATTCTGTCAGCACCAAAGATGTTGAAAACCATTTTCTTTGGGAACTGATCGTGTGTTTCAATCACATATTCCTGTGACTTCCATGGTCCGCGCGATGAGGTTCCTTCACGTGGAGGAAGGACTGCGATAACTTTTCCTTGTAGTTCCATTTATATTACTTGTTTTTGTTTATTTTGATATTTTATTCTGTTTGCGAAATTACTAAAATAGTTCTAAAAACCGAAACTTTTTATCCTTAATTTTTTTGTTTTTCACAAGCCTTTTTTTGTATTTTTGTACGATGAAGTTGAAGGACAAAGGAGGATTTATTCCATCTGTCTGGATATATAGAGATAAAAAGAAATATTAACTAAAATTCATACTGATGAAATTTAACCTTTCAAGTACTGCGTTGAGCAGCCGGTTAGTGACACTCTCGCGAGTAATAAATAGTAAGAATTCTCTGCCTATTTTAGAGTGCTTCTTGTTTGAAGTATCTGATGGTCAGCTTACTATAACGGCGTCAGACAGTGAGAATGTTATGTGCGGGACGTTGAATCTTGAGAATTGTGAAGGAGAGGGTAACTTTGCGGTGAAGAATCATACTATTCTTGACGCTGTGAAGGAACTTCCAGAACAGCCATTGACTTTGGAGGTCAATTTTGATGAGATGACAATTTATGTTACCTATCAGAATGGTTCTTATAATTTCCCAATCATTGGTGCTGATGAATTCCCAAGGGTTCAGCCAGTATCTGATAATGCCACGATAATTACGTTGCAGGCAGAGAATTTGTCAGAAAGCTTGACACGCTGCCTCTTTGCAACAGCGCAGGATGAGCTACGCCCTGTGATGAATGGCATCTTCTTCGATTTGAAAGAGGAGGCTCTCGCAATTGTGGCTACTGATGGTCATAAGCTTGTGAGGAATAAGAATTTTGCAATAAGAACAGATGTTCCAGCATCATTTATTCTACCAAGGAAGCCAGCTTCTTTGTTGAAGAATGTGTTATCGAAGGATGGAGGTGATGTAGTGATTCGTTTTGACGAGCGTTCGGCTGAAATTTCTTATTCAGAGGGTAATCTTTCATGTCGATTGATAGAAGGTAAATATCCTAATTATAATAGTGTTATTCCATTGGATAACCCAAATCAAGTGATCGTAGATCGTCGAACCATGGTTGGTGCTTTGCGTCGTGTGTTACCATTTGCAAGTGACTCTTCTCAGCTTATTCGTATTCATGTGTCAACTGGTTTATTAGAGTTGAATGCTGAGGATATCGACTTTGCGACAAGTGCAAAGGAACAGGTGACTTGTGGTTATGGTGGTTCTTCTATGAGTATAGGGTTCAGGGGAGCAAGTTTGCTTGATATTCTGAACAATCTTGAAGGAGATGAAATCATTATACAGTTAGCTGATCCATCACGTGCAGGAATAATCGTACCAAGCACTCAGCCTGAGAATGAGGATATTCTCATGTTGATTATGCCGATGTTGTTGAACGATTAAGTCGCTGAGAGAATAGAATTTGTTGGGGAGGATGGCTGTGTATCTTCTATATAGCCATTCTCCTCTTTGATTATATGTAGGATAAATACGGACGTATGAAACTGAATTTAACAAAACCTTTGGTAGTCTTCGATTTAGAGACAACTGGACTTGACCTTGTTAAAGATAAAATTATCCAACTTTCTTTCATAAAGATTTATCCAGATGGAAAGGAAGAACGAGAAAATCTCTTTATCAATCCAGAAAAGCCTATCCCTACAGAAGTGACCGTGCTGACGGGTATCTCTGATGCTGAGGTGGCTGCTGCGCCAACATTTAAGCAGGTGGCAAAAGAATTGTCAGAGAGATTTTCAGGTTGTGACTTTGCAGGATATAATTCTAACCGCTTCGATGTACCAATGTTGGCAGAGGAGTTTCTGCGCGCTGGAGTTGATTTTGATTTCTCAAAGTGTCGTCTGATTGATGCTCAGAATATCTATCATAAAATGGAGCGTCGCAATCTTGCCGCTGCTTATAAGTACTATTGTGGTAGAAAGATGGAGGATGATTTTGAGGCGCACAGGGCTGATCAAGATACAGAGGCAACGTGGCGTGTGTTGCAGGGTGAGCTTGAAATGTATGCACCAGGTAAGCAAGAGGAAGAAGACCGTGTGCTACACAATGATATGGACGAGCTTGCTGAATTCTCACGAATGAATAACAATGTTGACTTTGCAGGACGTATTATATGGTGTGATATGACAGATAAAGAGGGCAACCAGTTGTTAGACGCTGAGGGTAAGCCACGTCGTCGTGAGGTGTTTAACTTCGGTAAATATAAAGGCTGGGAGGTAGCCGAAGTCTTGCGTAAAGCTCCGGGTTATTACAGTTGGATGCTTGCGAACGATTTACTTATAACACAAAGCAGGTGCTGACTCGTATTCGTCTACGAGAGTTTAATAATAAGTAAGGTCAATAATAAGTAAGGTGATGCTGAAGGGAAAGAAAATAGTATTAGGCATAACAGGGTCAATTGCGGCATATAAGAGTTGTCTTATAATCCGTGAGTTGATAAAGCGTGGGGCGGAGGTTCAGGTTGTTATAACTCCCTCTGGTAAAGAGTTTATTACTCCTATCACATTGTCAGCCTTGACACATAAACCTGTTATCAGTGAGTTCTTCTCACAGAGGGACGGTACATGGAACTCTCATGTAGACCTTGGGTTATGGGCAGATGCAATGCTTATAGCACCATGTACTGCTGCTACTTTGGGTAAGATGGCTAATGGAGTGGCAGACAATATGCTGATTACTACTTATCTTTCAATGAAGGCTCCTGTTTTCATTGCACCAGCAATGGATTTGGATATGTATAAGCATCCTTCGACATTACGCAATATAAAAACTCTTCGTGGCTTTGGTAATCATATTATCGAGGCGGGTAGTGGCTTTCTTGCCAGCGGTTTAGAGGGTAAAGGAAGAATGGAAGAGCCTGAAAAGATAGTTAGGTCTTTGGAAGAGTTCTTTTCTGGTTCAGCGAAGAAAGAGCCTAATACTGAGGACTTGAAAGGTAAAAAGGTTCTTATTACGGCTGGTCCTACATACGAAAAAATAGACCCGGTGCGTTTTATAGGCAACTATTCTTCTGGTAAGATGGGCTTTGCCTTAGCGGAAGAGTGTAGTCGACGAGGTGCAGAGGTTGTTCTTGTTGCAGGACCAGTAAGTCTTACTTGTTCAGATAGTATTCATCGAGTAGATGTTGAAAGTTGTAAGGAAATGTATGAAGCAACCATAGGAGAGTTCTCTAATTGTGATGCAGCAATACTTTGTGCAGCAGTTGCCGACTTTCGTCCAGAGGAGGTTGCGGCGCAAAAGATTAAGCGCAAAGGAGATGACTTGTTGTTAAAGTTGAAGCCAACGCAGGATATTGCCGAAGCCATTGGTAGGATGAAGGATGATAACCAGCGTATTGTAGCTTTCGCTTTGGAAACGAATGAAGAGGAAGCTAATGCCAAAAGAAAGTTGGTAAAAAAGAAGGCAGACTTTATTGTCTTGAACTCTACAAGAATTCCTGGTACGACTTTCCAGGCAGATGATAACCAAATTACGATTATCAATAAAGAAGGTAAGAAGTGTTATGCTAAGAAACCAAAGTCAGAAGTGGCTTGTGATATTATTGACGAGCTTGTTTCTATTTTCTAACAGTGAATTGTCAGCTCAGGAGTTAAATGCAAAGGTAACCGTGAATCATAACCAGATTCAGGGAACGGAGGCTTCTGTCTTTGAGAATCTGCAACAGACTCTGCAACAATTTATTAATACACGGCAATGGACGCATTACCAGTTTCAGAGAAACGAACGCATAAATTGTAATTTTAATATCACGGTCAGTAAGTATGATCCAAGTAGCAATCTCTTTACTTGCTCTGCTTTGATACAAGCAAACAGACCAGTGTATAACGCAGCTTACACCTCAACGCTATATAATAATCAGGATGGTGATTTTAATTTCACCTTTGCTCAGTTTGAGCAAATTGAGTTTAATGAGGAGAATATAGACAATCAGTTGACAGCTCTCATCGCTTATTATGCTTATCTTATCATAGGATTAGACTTGGATTCTTTTTCGCCTATGGGTGGTGAAGATGTTCTACAACGCTGTATGATTTTAACAAATAATGCGCAGAACCTTAATTTTACAGGTTGGAAGGCTTTTGACAATTCTCGCAATCGGTTTGCGATTATCAACGATTATCTTGATGGTGCAATGAAACCCTTTCGTCAGTTGCAGTACGACTACTATAGAACCGGTTTAGATGAGATGGCTAATAATGCGGAACGTGGTCGTACAAACATAACAACAGCCTTGGAGGATGGATTAAAAAAAGCACATGAGAACCGACCGATAAGTACATTGCCACAAATCTGGACCGACTATAAGAAAGACGAATTGGCTAATATATACAAAGGAAAAGGAACACAAAAAGAAAAGGATTTAGTCTATGGAATTCTTCTTGGTATCAATGCCAGTCAGAATATTACATGGGATAAAATTAAGCAATAGACTGTTCGAAATAGTCGAATAAGTGCAATCTCTTACTTTTATTTATTACAAAAGGCAAATATATGTTGAAACATCTATATATAAAGAATTTCACCTTGATAGACCAGTTGGATATTGCTTTCCACTCAGGTTTCTCTGTTATTACGGGTGAGACAGGTGCGGGAAAAAAGTATTATCTTGGGTGCAATTGGTTTGCTGTTAGGCAACAGAGCGGATAGTAAACAGATAAAACAAGGAGAAAAGAAGTGTACGATTGAGGCGCATTTCGATCTCTCTAACTATGGTTTCGAACCGTTCTTTGAAGAACATGATATAGACTTTGAACCCGAAGATACCATTGTTCGTCGTGAATTGACTGCTACGGGGAAGTCACGTGCTTTTATTAATGATACTCCAGTGTCGTTGCAAATGATGCGTTCCTTAGGCGAACAGCTCATTGATATTCATTCACAACATCAAAAATCTTTTTATTGCAGAAAGATGATTTCCAACTGAATGTTGTGGATATTATAGCTAAGGACAGTAAAGAGTTGGCTACTTATCGTTTGGCTTATCAAGACTATAAGGACGCTGAACGTCGTTTGTCTGATGTGAAAGCGCAGATAGCTAAGACGCAGGAGAATGAGGAGTTTATGCGTTTTCAATTTAACGAACTTGATACTGCTAATTTAGTAGAGGGTAGACAAGAAGAATTAGAGCAGGAAAGTGAGACTCTTTCACATTCTGAGGACATCAAAACAGCTTTTTATGAAGCTGATAACTTATTGAATGATGAGGATAATGGTGTCCTTCGCAAATTAGGGCAGAGTTTAGATTGTCTTGCAAACATCGAAAAGGTTTATCCGAAAGCACAAGAACTCATGCAACGGCTGTCGGCTACTCATATTGAATTAAAGGATATAGCTGGTGAAATTGGGAGCGAGGTGGAGAGTATTGACTTTGATCCTTTGCGTTTAGATAATATCAATCAGCAACTCGATCTACTGAATACTCTTGAACAGAAATTCCATGTTTCGACAGAGAAAGAGCTTATAGAGATACGTGATAACATTGCTGAACAACTTAAAAATATTGACAATAGTGATGAAGAGTTGGAATTGCTTGAACAAGAAGTAGGTGCGAAACTTACAGATTGTAAGAAGCAAGCTGAGAAGTTGACCATACTTAGACGTAAGGCGGTAAAGATTGTTGAAGAACAAATGAGTAGCCGACTTATCCCACTTGGTATTCCAAATGTCAGGTTTAAGGTTGATTTGTCGTCTAAACCATTAGCACAGGATGGTGCCGATAAGGTTCAATTCCTCTTCTCAGCTAATACAAGTACCAAAATGGAACCAGTTGCACAGGTGGCTTCTGGCGGTGAGATAGCTCGTGTAATGTTGTCATTGAAGGCAATGGTAAGTGGCGCAGTAAAATTGCCTACAATTATCTTTGATGAAATTGACACAGGTGTAAGTGGTAAGATTGCTCAGAAGATGGCACTTATCATGCAGGAGATGGGCGATAATAATCGTCAAGTAATTTCGATTACTCACCTCCCACAGATTGCGGCTTTGGGTAGCTCACACTATAAGGTTGAGAAGGAGGAAACCGAAGAAGGAACACGAAGTCAGATGTGTAAGCTCACTAAGGACGAACGCGTGAAGGAGATTGCACAGATGCTTTCAGGTGCAGATGTGTCAGATGCTGCTTTAATGAATGCACGCGAACTCTTAGAATTAAGTAAGAAGAAATAAGAACACTATCACATAATATATGAAAATGAACATGAAACTTAAAACTTTAATCTTGACTTTTTCCCTCCTATTGGGACTTTCTGCAACTGTATTTGCTCAGTCAATGGCAGTGAAGAAAGCAGCAGATGCAGCCTTCACATTGACAACCTTTAAGGAAGACGGCAGTATCTTAGCAACATCGAATGGTGTGTGTGTGGGAGCAAATGGTATAGCTATAAGTCCTTGGAAACCTTTTGTTGGTGCGAGTAAGGCTGTTATTGTTGACGGGAAAGGACAGAAGCATGAGGTGGAATGTTTGCTTGCCGCCAATGAGATTTATGATGTTGTCAAGTTTCAGGTGAGCGGTAAGACGATTACGGCTTCACTTGCCTCAAACGTTTCACCTACAGAGGAAGTGTGGGTTGTGCCAATGTCAAAGAGTGGCGTAATAGAGAAGGCGAATGTTACGAGTGTCGAAAAGTTCATGGATAGGTATAATTATGCACTCCTTAAATCTACTGCTACTGATAAGTTAAATGGCTCACCAGTCTTTAATTCAAAGGGACAGGTTGTAGGTTTGTTTAGTTTTGTTGGCGAAATACAAAGTGCTACGGATGTAAACTATGCGAATGATTTTGAGGTTAAAGGTCTTTCTCAGAATGATATTACTCTTCGTCAGTGTAACATTCGTATTGGTCTACCAAATAAGTTGGAAGAGGCAGTAGTTGGGCTAATGTTATCATCGGAGAAACCAGCAAATATTCATAAAGAGATTGTCAACGATTTATAACAAAATATCCATATTCTAACGAGGGGTATTATGCATTAGCAAATATACAATTAGCTAATAATGAGTTTGAAGGTGCTGATAAGACGATGCAAAATGCCCTTCAAAATACGAAGGAAAAAGATGAGGCGCATTACAATTATGCACGTCTTATCTATCGTGTTGCTGTGTCTCCCGAATTTACAGAAAAAGCAAAAGCGACAGGATGGACACTTGATAAAGCCTTGACTGAAATTCAAAAGGCGCAGACTGTGAAAGCCAATGACGCTTACCATCACCTTCAGGCGCAGATTACCTATGCAAAAGGCGATTATGCAAAGGCGTATGAAGGGTTTGAAGCTCTGACAAAGACTAAATTTAATAATCCAGAACTTTATTTGGAGATGGCGCAGAGTCGGCAGCATTTAGGAGCGAATGATCAAGAAATTCTTGATTTGCTCAATAAGAGTATCGAACTTTGTGACACACCATACGTGTCAACTTCGGCACCATACTTTTATACACGAGGTCAGCAGTTAGAGAAGATGGGAGATTATCGAAAGGCAATAAAAGACTATTATACTTACGAGTATTTTAATCAGGGAAGACTTGGTGCAGAATTCTATTATATGCGTGAGCAGTGTGAAGTTAAGGGACGTATGTGGCAACAGGCTTTGCAAGACATTCTTATCGCTTCACGCCTTGACCCTAAGGAACCTTTATATCCAACAGAAGCAGGAAGTCTTCTCTTGCGTCTTAATAAGGTTGAGGCTGCTATCACTGCGGCTAAACAGGCAATCCAACTTGATGAATCTTTGCCTGATGCCTACCTCGTCTTAGGTATTGCGCAATGTGAAAGTAAACAAAAGGAAGAAGGTTTGGAGAATATTAAGAAAGCAAAGGAACTTGGCAATACACAAGCCGACACTTTCTTGAAGAAGTATAAATAAATTCATTACTTAGGTTTATTGTGACAAAATTTGAGGTGATGGAATTTGGCAGAACCGAATAAAATCCGTACCTTTGCATCCGCATGATGGTTCCGTAGCTCAGTTGGATTAGAGCAACAGCCTTCTAAGCTGTGGGTCTTGGGTTCGAACCCCAACGGAATCACTTCTTGAAAAAGTACCTATAACACTGGTTTTTAGGTACTTTTTCTTTTTCAACTCCCCAGCCGTTACGCTATTCGGGAATAAAAAAAACGCTTATTTCGTCCAATTTTGGACCGCCAAGCAAGTTTTTTCTATTCGTTTTAAGAATTAAGTATAATGGCAACAATCAAACTCGCAGTGCTCAAGCACACAAAATCAAAAGATGGTTCATACAAGATTCGTATTTCCATTGGTCACAGATCCGAAACGCATTACATCGTTACATCTTATTCTGTTAATGCTCTTTCAGAGTTCGATAACGGAATAGTGGTAAGAGTTCCTAACGCACATGAAATTAATATTAAGCTCCGTAATCTTCTCAATGACTATGAAGAGAGATTAGAGCGTATTGACTCTCCTGAAGATTATACCTGCAAGGAACTTCGGGACCTTCTAAAGTCGATGCGTACTCATTCTTCAAAGGTTACATTTAAGCAAGTATCAGAACAATATCAGAAGGAACTCATCGAGGACGGACGTGGCTCTTATGCTGGCATGCTTCAAAACTCGTTGAGGCTCTTCTTTGAATTTACAGGCGGCGATGTTTTTCTTTCTGAAATTAGTACTATTACTATATCAGAGTTCGAACGTTGGCTAAAACGAAAAGGGGTATCACAAACATACATCAGTATGACCCTTTCAATGACCCGTACAATCGTTAATCGTGCCATAAGAATGCAACTCGTAACCTATAGCGTACACCCCTTTACGTATTGGAAACGACCAGCAGACCCAGAACGTGAGCTTGATATATCAGTAGAAGATGTGCGAGCTATCAGAGACGCACAACCACGATTAAAGAAACAGAGGATCGCTCGTGACATCTTTATGCTCTCTTATTATCTCGGAGGCATCAATCTTATAGACCTTCTCGAGATAGATTTTCGGGGTGTATCTGTTCTTGAATATACTCGACATAAGTCCCGTAACATGAAACTATCCGATAAACGTATTTCTTTCACTCTCCAGCCAGAGGCAAAGGAACTAATTAGCAAATGGATGAATCGTAGTACAGGCAGGCTTGATTTCGGTTATAAATTCTCTTATAAGAATTTTCTCGCCTATATCACTCGCTCAATAAAGAGCCTCGCAAAGGATATCGATATACAAGATTACCGAAAGGTATGCTATTATACAGCACGTAAATCATTTGTTCAGCATGGTTTCGACCTCGGTATTAGCCTCGAAGTATTAGAGTATTGTATCGGACAATCTGTTAAGAACAACCGACCGATATTTAACTACTTAAAGATAATGAGAAAGCATGCCGACGTTGCTTTCCGTCAAATACTCGATAATCTTGCAGGTATATAAGTTACCACAGAAAAGAATTGGATGCCGTAAAAACGAAAACTGATAAAAATAAGATGGTGTGATACTCTTCCTGTACCACACCATCTATAAACTATCGTCTTAACCTAATATATAGATACACAATTAACCACGCAACACCAGCAATAGCGAAGGTAACGAATGAAATCTTTTCTGATACCATTTTTTCTTTTCTTTAGGTGCTTTTTTAACGTCCTTAATATCGGTATTCTCCTTATACTTATAGACTACCTTCTGAATGGTATCCGTGCGCACTCGCCATCTGTCCTTATAATACTCACGTGTGACAAAAACGGTATCTGTGCCTGTAATAGTATCGTGCTTGGTCAGTATAACCGTTTTCTCACGTTCTGAGATACTATCTTGCACGTACCTTGTCACAATGCTGTCACGTGTCTGGAAGATGCTATCGTGAATAGTCCTTACTTCCACAACCTTTTGCGTTCTACACCCTACAAGCATAAGCAGGGTGAGAATGCCAACGAAAAACATTAATAATTTCTTTCCCATATCTCTGATATTATAAGTTAGCGTACTCTGTCTTCACGTCAAAGCATGGGCAAACCTTCATCCATTCGTTAGGAGTTATTTTGCCGTCCTTATTCAAGTCTGGAGAAAAGTCCCTATGTCCTTGAATAACTGCTGTAGGGTACTTCTTATGAAGCATCTTCAGCAGAGAGTGCAGGCTTGCCTTCTGCTCATCTGTTCTATTGTCTATCGGCTTACCTGTTCTATCAATGCCACCAATATACGCAACATTGATAGAAACAGCATTAAAACCCTTAACGCCATTACTTACTTTGTCTTCATCAAGCAATTGTGTAATCTTGCCGTCTGAGCTAACTACATAGTGATAACCTGGGTTAATCCACCCTTTACGCTTGAACTCTTGCTTTAAGCCCTCAATCGTCTGTGACTGATGACTTGCGGTGCAGTGAACCGCAATGTATTGTATATTTCTCATCTTACGTTAATCGAATTTGGGTTTATTGTCGTTAATACCGACATTAGTTGTTTTAAGATACTCACTAAGAAATGGAATTTTATCTACCGCCTTTAAGGTTAAAACGTAATAGACGAAACCTGCCACCTTCCACATTGTTGTATTCTCAACGAGCATCATTCTCCAGTTACGAATGATATTGGTTGAGTAGAACCAAATAGCAACACCGCATAAAGCCTTGACTACTCCTAACGTTTCTTCGCCTGCATGGAGGAAATGACCTGTAACGAAGATGGATGCGGTCATAACAAAGAATAATGCACAATGATAGAAGAAGACCATTGATTTCTTTAGATTCCAATGTTCGCCATGTTTCAACCCTGCTACTACGCCAAAGATATAATTTAGTGTAAAGACTATCAACATGGCGTACATAAAGTCACGGATAGGAAAAAAAAGACTTAGCATACCGCTAATGATACTACACATAACGTATTTAACTTGTTCAATATAATTCATAATACAAATAATTTTACCAACGTTCTTACTCCGAAGCCGATAGCCACCCCCCCGACTGTTAGTCCCCAATCGATGATGTCTGCCCTGCCGCCCCACATCTTATCTTTCAATTCTAATGCTGTTGCTATGCCTATGCCTGCATAAGCAGCACAATACAAACTATTAGCACCAACACCGATAAGTACACCACCTATCAAGTGCTTATACCTATTGCTTTCTTTTTAACCACAAAATTATTTTCTTCATCTTGTCTTTTAATTAAATTCTTACCATAGTAGAGATATGATGATGCTGCCTATTAATGTGATGTAACATATTGCCTCGGCTATAAATGTAGCATTCTCTTTCCAGTCCTTACGAATAAAGACAAGTGGAAACAATATCCACGATGTGAGCAGCCATGGCATAACCAATGCTACCACAACTTGGCTTGCCAGTCCGAAAAGATAACCGCCAATGTAATGTAGTATCTTATTCTCTGTCCGATAACGTGGTGAAGCTGCTACCATCAACAAGCCTGCACTCATCAGTCCTGCAATATAACCCTGCTTAGGCGGCAAAGCATGAAGTGAAGAGAACAACAAGACTGCTGCCGTCATTGTTGCCCACAACGAAAAGCGAACATCACCTACATAATAGCTGAAACTACTCACACTGTCTGGCAACTCCTTTGCTTTCTTTGCTGCAACTATTGCCATTGCAACTGAAAGTACTACCGATAAGATGATTAGGTAAACCATGACTGCATATCTTTTTTATAAATCATATTCCTGTGAGTATCTTTTCATCAATCAGTTTGTTGCCCACGGAGCTGAAAGTCGCAATCGGGGAAGTCGCCCTCGCCCAACTTCACTGCCAATGGGAAGTCGCTCTTTCTATTGATACGCACCACGTTCCTTGTGGTGTTACAGATGTTTATTGTTTCCATAATCAATCTTTCTTTAATTCTAATACATCATCCAAGCTGCCGTCTTCGGCTATGTCGTAACCTATGCGAGCTATGCGGAACAACGAATTTTTGTTATCCGCACCTGAGCGCATACCGACAACATTAAAGGCATAGGTATTGTATTTGTTTGTACCTTGAGACTCGATGTTGCCATACGTGGAGCTATAAGGAGCATGAACTGAACAAAAGCCACATTCACTCTCCTTAATTATCATACCATCCGTAGTCATATAGCCACCAAGAAAACCTCTGAAAGACCCATAAGCGTGGCTAAAAGAGTGTTGGAGCTTAAATGCGTACTTACGTCCTTCTTCGTCAGTCTGTGTGTTCAGATATGCAGCTGGACCATCCTCCTTATATCTCACCTTTATGTCCAGCTCGCCACGGCTCTTGTAGGCTTTAAGTATTTCCTTTATCACGTCCGTCTCCATTGCTGTTGGGAAATTATCTTCTACCGAGGTGAAGTCTCTATCCGTGTGGCTCATCTTACCGCTTACCACTGTCATTCCTTGACATACAGGTGCGCTTGCAGCAATCATAAAAGAGTGGAAGTTGTTTAACAAATCCCCACAAAACCACTCGAGCTGTTTCTGAGAGAAACAAGTATAATCATCAACTTTCACTCTTGGCATTGTGTCGGTAGAGTCTGAACTTTCGGTAGTTACTGTTTTCTTCAAGCGGAACGAATGCTTGGTATAAGGGAAGAAGTTGATAAATACGGGATTATTCTCATCATACGTATACGTCTGCTCTTTCTGAGCTTGTGGATAGCTCTCGTTATAGTCTACTGGCTCCCAATATTCGTTTTCTTTAAGGTCGTCATTGTCGTATGGGTTTAGGACATAAACATGAAAATCGCCTAAGTCTGCTTTGTAATAACACTCGTTTTCTACACACCATCCCTCATAAAGGCGTCCCTTACCTGTTAATGGCTCGATGACTGTCCGATAGAAACAGTCGCTCGATACCACATTATAGAAGGAAGATGAAACATGACGTTCTAACATACTCATAGCCATAAAGAAAGGAACACGGCTCGTCTTGATAATATTAGAAATATCCTTGTGATTATTAACGAAATCGTAAATATCTGCACCTACTCCTCCTAAATTAAAAATACCCTTTATATCGTCCAAGTCACAAGCAAAGTTACGAGCTAATTCAAACATACCAACATCGCCATTGGTGCAGCCAAGATGTAATAATCCTACATGCTCACTGCCATCTCTTGTGTATGCAGCCCATGCGGCTCTATTCTTTTCAAGCTGTGATAATGAATGATGCTCAATAGGAACATTTAACTTTGCGAAATCAGTGTCTGTAATAGGCAATAGAGTATATGCGTCAACCGAAGATATATTATCAAACTCTCGTGTATAAAAACCAAGTTCATAAAACTTTGCATCTGTATACGAACTAATATCTGTATGCAAAACGTCATCCATAGGATTAGCACCTGTGCGGTATCTTATATCGTCTATTTGATAGCCAAGCTGATTGTATAAGAAAAGTACACAATCATACCGTTGCGGAGATTTCTCTTTCAGCTTCGTAACATCAAAGTCCAATGACTTAGTACCCTCTGGAATAGGAATGAGCTTTGTCTTGATAAAATGAGCTGACGTACGGACAAAGAAGTTTTCGTTAAGCTGTCTTAGCTTCATCACCTCCGCCTTGGCACTCGTCCCACCTACGCCTTTCAACGCTTCTGTCACTGCTTTCTGTGACATCACCTTATCCTCTGCGTCACCCGTCGCCTGAACCACTTCAACACGTGCTGCTGGCTCACGATTGGCGGCTTCCTTTGCAAGCGTGTAAACGTCTTCGAGGGTCTTGCCGTCAGTGGTGGTGGTGCTGGCTTTAACGCCCTCGGCTGATGCCTTTGCCTCTTCTGCCGATGCCTTTGCCTCTTCGACCGATGTCTTTACGGCTGCCATCACGGCTGCCGTGCGGGTACTATTTGTTTCCATGCTACCCACCCGAGTTGTTAGGTCGTTAAGGCTCGTTGTGTTGGTGCTTATCGCCGACTGCATTTCACGGATAGTCTTCGCCGTATCAGTTAAATCCTCATTTAGTATTTCCACATCCCTTATATATCTCTGTTTTAATTCTGCACCTTCATTACCAGGAAATGCTGTCCCAGCTGTATAGCCCAATGCGAGGTCTGAGCCAATAGGAACTAATTTTGTTCCGCTCCATCGATATGTAATATTCGTTGACGTATCGACATATATCTTGCCACTTATTGGTGCAAATCCATTTCTTGAAGAAACTCCATAGGTATCTTGGTCTGGCCAAGAAGCATAATAAATGGTATTTTCGTTTTCTTGTGTTTTTACAGCTAACACAAAAACATTATCAGTGCGATTATAGATTACCTTTGCATGCTCGTCTGTTGATAACATATCTACACCTGCTTGTTGCACGGTAAGGTTATCCATACAACCATCAAACTCTATGACATCATCAACATAACTCGGCAAATGATCAGCTGGTATTTTTCCTTTTCTATCAAGTGGGGCTATGCCGTCTGGAACTCCCTTAGAATTCTTCAATCTTGTTAAGTCTACATATGTTTCAGTAGCTGTTCTCTTTGCGCTGTCTACTGCCTGCCGTAGATTAGCAAGAGTGTTCAGCAAAGAAGTAATACTTTCGTCCCTTACTCTATCTGCACCTTTATTGCTATTAACACTATCCAACAGCTGTGCGATAAGGTCTGCTGCATCCTGTAAAGCCCCCCCCACACGTCCTGCGGTGTTCTCTCCTACTGCGGTGGCATTTGCCACCAAGTTAGCCTTTGTCCTTAATTCATTTATTGTTGCCATTACTCACCGATTGAATGAATTTTTATTCTCGTTCCCCTTACGGGTTTATCTCTTCCCCTTCTACACTCTTCAAGTATGCCAGGCACGAACCCAGATAGGTCTCCGCTACATTCATAGCATCGTTATACATCCTAACCCTATTTTTGTCGTCCTCTCTGGACGCATAGCTATCGTTATGCTGCATTAAACCAGTACGGGTGAGCAATCCACCGTCTGACATCACCATCTTCCCATATACGAAATAAGATAGGGCTAATCGTAAGCCTGAACACTTCTTTAATATCCCTTCCTTATCCTCGTAATCTCCACCATCAAGCAACGTTATATTTTTAGGCTCTATCTCATCTTCTTGCAGAGCCTTGAAACGTGCCAAACCAATAGCCGGAATAATATATATATCTTCGCACTCGCGAATAAATGTCTGCACTTCTCCATCATCAATATGCTTTGAAGTAGGTCGAGCCAGTTCCTTGAACCTCTCAACCGTTATTAAATGCTCATTCGCCATTATATTTATCATTTTTATCCGCAGAGATATATTTTAACGGCTTGATAGAAAAGTCTTGCGATATCATCTTATCATACCAATTAGCAAATAGCTTCGTAAAGGCTCGTTCTATAAATCTCTGCTCATTAGTTACCTCGCCAGCATAATACTCGTAGGCATCACGCATAACATCGCCAGAGAAACCCAGCTTACCGAGACGGATAAGAGTAGAATAATTCTTGATGGAACTGTGAGTAAATGCGTTCGACTACGCTCTCATCAGTTACCGTAAACTCCTTATCAAAGTTTCGTGCTGGGAACTGAACCACCTTCGGCTCATCCTCGTAATTTTCCAGCTCAACCATCATAATTTTTGATCCTCGTGTATCTCCTTGGAACTGCTTCATATCCTCATCGGAAATCATCTTTTGCTCGACTTCCTTACCGTTCTCATCTACACGAGGCAAACCCTTCTTGGTTACCAGCATACAGGCTACAAGGAAGTTATTACGAACATTCCGATACTTAATATTCCCCAGTCCTTCGTCCGTGGAGATTTCCGTTATCACAGCATCATAAATAGGGGTTGGATATTGATACTTTCCATCCATAGAAAGCCACATTACCTGCCCCTTATAATTCTCGATACCTCCGCAATCCTCTATCTGTCTCATCACAACCATCGGATCGGGATTGAACACAGGAAAGCGGATGATGTTATTTTCAGATACAAACTGCTTTTTGCCGTTCTTTGTCTTTTCTCCTTTCCAGTCAATATGCGTAAGGATGTGAGAAACCACCCCTGTATCGTCCGTCTCTTCCAATCTACATTGCTCAAAAGGCAGGTAATTAACCTCCGTTACCTGCCCCAGAACATTGTAATTTATTTGAAGAGCGAAACCACCAAAGCGCGTAAGGTCTCCTGCTACGCTTTTAAGAAGGTCATCCATCGTTACCCCTTCCCTGTTTACTTTCCATTCAGAGAAAGCCTCGTTGTTAAACCCGTAGCCTTCTACAAACTTCTCGTAACGAGATAGACACAACTTAGCCGTACCAGACGCATTGGTAATATCCACAATGTTTTGTGGATAGAGGTTATCGCTACCATAGCGTTGCATCTTAAAGCGAAGTTCATAGTTTACCTCTATGCGCTTCTGTGGTTTTTTTGCTGTTTTTACATTCATTTTCGCCCTTCTTTCTTTATTCGTTACTTCTCTTCTCCAGCATCGGGGGTCCCAACAGGCTTCTGTGTGCCTTTGTCCTTTCCCTTGCCAGCTCCATCATCGGGGGTTTTATCCTCCTCTTCGGGAACCTTCTGGAATAACTCAACATTGTCGGGGAACTGCTTTAGATAATTCTCTGCAACCTCATCAGTAAGGTTGTCATTCGAGAATACCTTACCACCCATAAATGCAGGGCAGTTGATAATTGCCCCAGCCTTCAATCTATAATTAAGTTTTTCTGCCATTTTACCGTATTTTTTTATGTAATGATAAATCTCTATAAGCCCATCATGGTAACACTGTTGGCACGAAGTGGGTACGAAAGTCTTACCGATAACCTCATAATAAAGGTTTTCTATCGTGGACTTATCAGAGGAACTGAAAGGGGCATCAAAACGCCCTTTCAAATCCTCTATAACCTTATTTACTTCGGCCAGCTCCATTTATCCAGCTTCTGTTAGTAAACTCTTAAACTGCGTTTCCGTAGTCTTTGAGTCCGTATTAAAGTAGAACAAAGCAGCCTTAGGCGCACTTGTTTCCTGCAAGGTCACAAGCCAGCCACCGTCTGTATCTTCGCTATACTTATCACTCTCTATAGCAGTAGCACGCAAGCCTTGGTAATAGCCATAAACCTGATACTCTGCCTTTCCTCCTTCTCCCTTATATACGTTCTTCGTAATGAGTACGAATGAGCCGTTTGCAAGCCCGTCAATGATGTTTTGAGCCACGTCTGGACCATTATCAAGCACGGCAATAGAAATCTCGTTTGTGAACGTGTTTCTGTACGTTCCAGTTGCTAACGAAATTTTTGTGCCGGTGAAAGGTTTGCTACCCTGCTGTACAACAGGGTAGCCTTTCTTTCCACTCTTTAAGATAAGGGTCTTCAATATATTCTTGAAGCTCTCATCAAAAACACTCTTAGAGAAATCAACATCTGCACGATTACAGATAACTGCATCTGCTTCCAAACCTTTTACGATAGGGCTTTCACAATTCTGCTCAATGCCCTTGCTGATAATACTATCACATATACCTGCCATAATTCAATCCTCCTTAGTAAGCTGCTTGGAACATATCATCCTCCAAAATCTGTGTACCGATACGACCAGTAGAGTAGATGTAGTTTCTACGCTCCTTCTTATCGAACCAAATATCGAGGTCAGAAATCAAACCGTCTGCATCAGTACCAACCTGCAACTGGTTGATATTAGCATACACAGCACGATAAGGCTTGTTAAGCATTGTGCCTGTGTTCTCGTATGCCATAATCATACGGTCCCAGATAGATACACGCACCAACGTTACACCGTTGTAATTAGCCACATCGAGACCGTCGAAGATAGTATCCCACGGCATAATCTGTGTATAGCACTTCTTGATGTCGTAGGTCAGAGCGTCAGCCAAACCCTTTGTAAGAAGTACCACCGCACCGCTATCAGCAGATACACGGCTGTCTGCATCCATCAAAAGATTGTCGAGGATACCAGTAGCAACACCCTTACCGAGGATAGCCTTCTTCTGCTCTGCAAACGTGGTCTTACTATTTGCCTCAATAGCAGTAAGCTGGTTTGACTTCTTTGTACACTGGGCAAAGATGCGCTTAAACAGACCATCACAGGTTGTAAATAGCTCTGTTCTCGAACCATTAGTAAGCTGACCACCTCCTGACACATCCTTAGCTGCGGTATCACCGAACCAGCCAAAACGCCAAATCATTCGCTTCATCTGACGCTCCAAAGCAGGACGGATGATATAGGTCATAAACTCGGTACTTGTCAAATCTCCAACAGGTGTGCCTGTTTTCAGAGTGTACTCGGCGATAGTACCCTTCAAACTCTCGTAGCAAATCTTAATTGGAATTTGCCAGTCGCCCAGCTCCCAGCGCTTCTGTGAGTTGGCGATACCAACCTCCTGATATGTCGGATCGCAACCACTTCCCTTGATCCCCACATCGTCCATATCTCCGAGGAAAGCCACAGGATCGCCGCTTTTCACCTTCATAAGGTGCGTAAAACGCTGAAAATCCTCGTCTTGGTCAATACTCAAAGGGATAACCTCTTTGAGGTCTGTAACATCCTTTGGATTTACCGAAATGTTTTCAAAAAACTTTGTCATTTTCTTTACTCCTTTTTTGTTTACTTCTTATTCTTGTAAGTTCCGTTCTTTCGAGCTTCAATCTCCTTACGCATAGGCGACTCATCCTCCTGTTCCTCCGCCTTACGGCTTGCGTTAGCACCCTCTGGCTTGCGAGGTACTGGCTTATAGTTCGATGAAATCTTAGCCAGAGCTTTCTCGCCTCCTGCAATCTTCACAGCATTGAGGATGCGCAAATCATCCTGTGTCTTAGCCATAGTTTCTGCCTGCTTGCGGGCATTCTCCGAGGTCTCCAGCTTCTCCTGAAGCTCCCTAACTTCATTTTCCAACTCTGCAACACGCTGTTCCAGTTCCGAGCCTTCGTTTCCTTCATTACCTCCACTTGAAGAGGTCTGAATATCAGTGATAGCTCCATCCTTCACGATGATAGTCTTGCCGTCAGGCATAACAAACGTACCATCGGGGCTCGCCTTATCTCCGACCTGTGGCTCACCCTCTTCTCTCTCAATGGTCAGCGTCTGCCCATCACTCGTGGATAAATCCATACCCTTTGCCAGCTCGTCAATGTTCTTCAAACCCAGCTTCGCCAGCGCACGGTCCAGTAAAGAGGCTTTAACCTCTACCTTCTCATCTTTTTCTTTTGCCATTTTATTCTCTTTTTTGTTGTTAAACACTAACCCTTGCTTCTTGGCTGAAGCTGGGGCGATTATTTCTCCAATTAAACCGAGTTCCATAGCCCTGTCAACTCCGATATACTTATCTTCGTCCATCAGTGCCTGCATCTCTTCTCTGTTACATTCGCAACGTTCTACATACAAATCGAGCATCTTTTCTTGTGTCTCTTTCAGATCCGAAGCTGCCTTCTCCAGTTCTGCTGCCGTAAGAGTATTACCCAGAGCATAGGCTGGCACCCACGGGTTGTGCACACATATCTGAGCATTCTTATAGGCTCTTCGCCTTTCCTTTGGTGCTGCCATCAAGATAACCGTAGCCATAGACGCTGCATTACCTTCTACTGTACATGTAATATCTTTGCCTGTTGCTCTCAATCTGTCGTAAATGCCCCAGCCTTCAACTACTGAACCACCATCACAATGTATTCGTACATCTATAGAATTATCACCTTTTGGAATAGCCTCACAAAACTCGTCTACATCCTTGAAACATACTCCTTCGGCTTCTCCGAAGTACTTGCAAAAATTCTTCTCATTCTCGGTTTGAATGTCATTGAATATCTTTAGAACTGCCATAATAGATTTTATTTCTGCACAAATTTACTTTATATTTATAAAGAAATCCTTTATTTGCCTTTATCTTCACTCTCATATCGTGCGACAAATAAAAACAGGGTGTTCTATCTTCGCAGACAAAACACCCTTACTAATTAATCTAAATGTATGAAATTATCTTATATTTTGCGTCATCCTCTTTACAACTCGATACACTGTAGCCTCGCTACACTCATACTGCTGACTTAGATAATAGACAACATAACCAACTTTATGACCTTCTTTTTTTAGCCTCATATACTCTTTGTACATTTCCAAGTACTTAACATCCTTAGCGTCTACATCGTTACTCATCAGAACAGCGAGCAAACTTTCTGCCGTCTTTAATAATTCATATTGTGTCATAGCTATTTTATTTTATCGTTGCAACTCTTTCTATCGCCTTAACTCTTCCTGCAGTATTGTTTATCTCTTCAACACTTACTACTGGTCTCGGTGCCATTGCCATACCTCTTGCTACAGCTCGTGCCAGAAACTCCTCGCCTATCTGTGCACCACTTCCAGCGTATGACATTATCGGCACTCCTCCTCCTATCTGGTTAAATGCCGATAGGGCAGGGGCGAACATCCTTGTAGCTGAAGCTGTCATAACACTCTCTCCGTTGGATAGCTGTGCTGGTATACTATCGCTCGTTTCACTTCCCGGACCAGTAACTAAACCACCGGTAGCAAACTTTGCTGATTTAACCGTTTTAACAGCCGAAGCTACATTTGCAAGGATAGTAGTCACAGTAGTTGCAATAGCGGCTATATTGCTCGGGAAAGGTACACTTTGAGCCTGCCTTATACCTTGTGCAAGAGCTACACCAGTGTTTATCGCTATCTCCGCTAAAGCAAGAACCTTTGACGCTCTCGCCATTCCTTTACTCTGCTCTCCGAAAGCCTCTGCTACCTGTTGAGTAGCTCCTATCATTCCTGCAATAGCTTCATATTTACCTCTCTCTATTTCAATCTCTTTATCGCTAACAGCTTTCTTTGCCTGCTGATAGTCCTCTTCTAATTGCAGCTTACGAAGATTAAAGGCTTCTATCGTCTCTCCTTCTCTTTGCTGCGCTGCTTCCAGTAGGGCTTGCTTCTCATCCATCTGCAATCGTAACACTCCCAGTTCGTCTGCACCATTAGAATCGATTTGCGTCTGCAATATCTGAGATTTATATCTGTCTTCTATTGCCTTTGTCTGTTCCTCCAGCAGCTTGTTATGGTAATCCTTGTAAGCCTGCTGTTCTTGCGCATAATACTTCTCATTAATCGATGCGAGTAGCTTATTCTTTTCCTCCTCGCTCATTACCTGTTTATTTGCTGCGTCAAGCTCTAATTCGTAGGCTGTCTTAATATTCCTTATCTTTAGTTGATACTCTTCCTTAGAGCCTTTCTCTACTGCTGCCAGCATATTCTGTATATACGTCTGTTCTCTCTTTATAGCCTCATCTTTAACTTGCTGGTCAAATTCTGATAACTTCTCTTGCTTACTTGTTCCAGCAGTGATATTTGAGCATATAGAGCTTTCTTTGCGTTCAACGTTAAACCCTTTTCTGTCTTCAATCTACGCTGTACATCCTCTATCTGCCTATCATACTGCACCTCGATAGCTTTTCTTCTCTGTTCGTCCGTTTGCTCTATAAGTTGGCTTAACAAGTCTTCTGCCTTCCTTATAGCCTCGGCTTCCTTCTTCGCTATCTCCTCAGCTGATATCGTCTTTTCCTTCTTCGTTTTCTTCTTCTTATCTTTCTTCTTTTTTCTTATCTCCTCCAAGTCCTTTGCCAGTTCTTGGCGTTTCATCAGAACCACTCGTACCGCTTCCTTCTTCTACTACATAAGCAGGTATCTCGATATGATGTATCTTACTATTCTTTAAGACGTTATTAATCGTGTCAACTCCATTCTGTGCAAACTCTTTGGCAAAGCTCTTAATATCTCCGAAACCTTCCTTAATGCTCTTAACAAAACCACCACCTATCGTGTTAAAGCCTTTCTTAATCTTATCAAACGATAGTGTTACAATACCTTCTACTATCTCGGCAGCCCCCTTCAGTTGTGAGCCTACATTCTTAATAGCGTCTATAATCAGATTAAACACCAGCTTTACCGTTGTCCATAGCTGCTTAAAGTTACTTATAATAGCTTGAATAGCAGCCCTGAATATCATACTCTCATTATACAAGTCGATAAAGTAGTTAATAACATTGATTACACCCTTCAACAACTTAGTAATGCCTTGTGTAGTTAATATCTTCACGTTTGCCAACATACTACCAAAGCCTTTATCGCTCATATCGAACATAGCAGCTAACGTCTTATTCAGTTCCTTGTTAGCCTCTTTCTGTTCGTTCATCTTCTTGCCATACTCTCCAGTAGTCTTTTTCAACTTCTCGAGGTCAACATTCATAGTATCTAACTGCTCTATCATCTTCAAGCCAGCATTTGCACCCTGCTTTCCGAAGACATCCTTTAAGACTGCACCCACTTCCTGGGAGTTCTGCGGGAACTCCTTTAACTTCGTGCTTATCATCTTAATTACATCATAGGTCGATTTTGATCCGCTTACCAAATCTGCCTCAACCTTCTTAGAGCTGATACCGATACCTTCCAAAGCCTCAACCGTCTTTGTAGACATCTCACGTATCTTCTTGCTGCCCATCTGGATAAGTGCCATACCGCTATCGCTAAAGATACCGCTTCTCGTCTGCTGAATAGTAGCTACAAGTTCCTTTCCAGATATATTCGCATCGTGAAAAGCAGGGGCGTACTGCTTAATCTTAGCTATCATATCTCCGTTAAGGTCTGCACCGGCTTGGAAACCATCATTAATTATCTTCAACGCCTGCCCAGTATCATAGCCGTATTGAGATGTAAGCACATCTACAGCCTCCAGAACCTCCTTATAGTCCTTGCCGTATGTATCTGCCGTTGCTTGTATCTCATCTCTTACCGCTTTCAGATTGTCTCCAGTAAGTCCGAGGAACTCTCTCGTTAATCTCGTACTCTCCAGTATGCCCTTATTGTAGTCAAAGAACCACTTAAAAGCTACTCCTACCCCTGCAATGCCAGCCAGTGCAAGGAATACAGGGTTCGACATAAAGCCAATAAGCGTAGAGCCGAAAGCCTTTGCACTTGTTATCGCTCCATCAAATACACCAGATAGCCCCTTTCCATTTGAAGCCATCTGCATAATAGAATTAGCGAAGTTGTTATTAATACCAAGTGCCGACTTAATACTCTCCTCATAGTTACCAACATTTCTATAGAACCTTTGCGTTTCCGCCTCTGTCTCCTTTAATTTATCAGTGATTTCGTTTATATGTTTTTTTAACTCCTGTCCCTTTGCTCCCTTACGTTCAGCCTCTGAAAGGCTGTCATACGCCTTTGTAGCGTTGCTTAACTCTGCACGCAAAGACCTCAAAGAGCCTTCCTGCTCCTTCTCCGTCTTGATGTTATTCTGTACTTCCTTCGATAGTTCCCTGACGGTGCCTTTATAGTCCTTTACCTGCTCACCAATAGCAGTAATGGTTGTAGCATACTCATCATAGGTAATCTTGCCGTTCTTGAAGTCATCTTTTAACTTATTCTCCGTCTCCGATAACTCCTGTAGCTTCTCTTTGTATCTGAGAATGCCATATATAGCATCCTCGTACTTTACTTTGATATTTAATATCTTCTCTTCTTCTGTAGTCATAGCTTTATCTTTTACTCAAACACTAATTGTAACATCGTTACCTCTGCAATACCGTTACTTGAAGACCTTACCTCTGTCACCGCAAAGTAAGCCCCGTACTGCGCAATATACACAGGTATAGTTTCGTCGAAATTAAGCAGCTCTATATCTCGCATTAACACCTTCTCCTTAATTACCTTTGGCTGCTGCAAGGTACGTGCTACATCCTTATACTTATCATCCAAAATATCCTGCATATTGATGTCGAAGTATGCAGCAGCAAGCCGTTATCATCCGCACGTAGCCTTAATATTCTGTCCTTACATGCCGTATAAGAAGGCTCTTTTGTTTTTTCTATCTCGTCCTTTTTCCCTTCTCCTCGCTTATTTCCAAACGCAGAACCATTCTTTGTGCTTTTATCGAATTCTACCTTGTACATAGGCACTGAATTTCCATCAGTAGCAGCAAACGGGAATTCGTACATTACTTTCTCGACATCAAGGGTTTCGTTGTTTATTTTCAGATCGCCATCATAATGACCTTTTACCGTTTCATCAGCTTTCCACTTATAGCGGTTATGCTGACCATAGTTCTCAACCTTATAATTGAGTTCAGAAGGCTTATTCTCGCTTGTAGGTGCAATAATCTTATTCGTCCAGTCTACTGCCTCATCTCTACGCTTCCATATCTTAGATAGCGGTGCAAGCCTAACAATACCGTCTTCTGTTATCTGTAACGGGAAAGAGCCCGTAATAACTGTTAGGAACTTCACAAAGTCGATAACCTTTATCTTTGGTAGATTATAGGCAATGGGAAAGAAACCACCGTCTGGGACGTTCTCTCCCTTAGATATCGTAGCCTTAATAGTTCCTTCTAACATCTTCATTTCAGGAAAATTTGTAGCATCCACCCAGTCAAACGTAATGGTACTTCCTTTCACTACTTCTATCTTTCCATAACCAGCATTGTTAAATCGACATTCACCCCTATACCCCTTTGGAACTACAACAGAAAAGACATCTCGCTTCTCTCCTATATCGTAGACCTCCTGCTGCTCTCCTTTCGTTATCGTCATTCTTAACACGCATCCACTTCTGAAATTGTACCTATCATTCTCTCCGCCTCCCCAGTGGTTAGCAGTCCCGACAGGCTTTATCATTCCTCCAAGCTCGAAAGACCATTCAGCAGATATATCGAATATCAATGTAGCATCAGTAGTAACGGTAATAGCAGTTACCCTGCTTCCGCTTTGCTCTCCAATTACACTACTCGTTCCAGTTACATTCAGTGTCATCCGCCCCTGCTGCCTGCTCATAGGGTCAAAAGTACCACTAAAAGCCCCTTCAGATGTTAACTCGTTTGCCTTACGATTGATGAGAGGTAACACAAGGGTATTAATATATTCCTGCGCCTCTTCATGGAAACGAAAATCTACTCCCGTCTGTGACTTGATGAGTGAAAGCACAAAAGGAACACGTACAACAGGGTGAAGGAGTGGCAAACCTTTCCTATTAGGGTCTCTTTGACCACCAAATGACATCCTATATTCAAACCATGTCTTTTTATTTCCGTCTCGTCTACCTCCTGGCGAGACCATGGATAAACCAGTCCGCCACGTTAAATCTTCCTCTTCCTCATATCTCCATACATTATAACCTGCATAGAAGTATGGCTTTTCCTTCACATCCTCGAACTTCTCTACTTCATTTGCTAAGTTATATAATATCTTATCATTACTCTTCAAGTCGTTGAGTGCCGTCCCTTTACTTATTAGGCTGCTAAATTGTGAGAATAACCCCCAGACGATACACACTTCTATAGCCGTATCGGTAACTTGTAGTATCGTTAACCTTCCGCTCTTTATTATCTCTACACCATTACGTAAATAACGTGCTGTGTGCATTAAGTACGGATAGTTATCTCTTGCTTGAACAAGATCCGAATGTTTTAATATCATTTGGTTTCTTACCGTCTTTGGTAACTTTACCGTATAAGTGCTATTAGATACTATCTGAGAAACATCACGAAACAGATTACTCTTAATATCCATCGTGATTTTCGTAGTGTCATCAATATCCACTAACTCGCCATCTATATATAATCTTTCGTCATTCATAGCTTATAACTTTTGAATAGTTACGTCTGGCATCATTATACTACATATAAAGTCCTGTAGAACTGCTTTCGCTTTCGTATAAGAGCCTGAAACAATAGTTACAGGCATCCACTTCGGCTCGTCGTTCTTGTAGCCTACGAACAAATCTACGCACGGACTTGTAGCAACGTCGAAAAGCATATCCCACGTATCACTATCTACCAATGGGGCGCATACTGGTATCGTGTCTTCTCTGCTCATTCTCTGCTGCCTACCCGTATAACCTTGATATCCGTAATTCATATCATAAGATAGAAGGTTGTTGCGCATAAATGCGCCATCACTCGTCACCTTCCGAGCCTCATCCCCTGGCTTAAAGAGATAGTAGCAGTAGAACCCATGCCTATTTATCCAACGCAGATAATATCCCTCGTCGTAATCATCAATTATATCTATACGTATCTTTTCTGTCTTCGTGCCTACATAACTATACCTAAACGTCATATCAAAGGTGTTATCAAACGTCACCTCGGCAAAAGCTCCAGTACAATCACTTAGTAAGTAGAACATCTTAGCGTCTTCTGTTTTCTTTAGCGGGATATTCCATACTCCCTGCTCTGGTAGGTTTACGAACTTATCTGCTACACCATCCTTACTGAACATAATAGAACCACCACCAGCAGCATATACACCAACCGTAAAAGGAAAGCCACGGAACCAAGTAAGGGTACGATAGCTATTATACACCTCTTGACCTCCTATCTTCAACGCTCCCCAGATATAGAATACTTCAAACGTATATTCTATCGTTGTACTTGCCTCATCATTCTTCGTAGCTGTCACCGAGAAAGAAACCCTTTTACCCATAGCCGTCTGCCTTTCTTGATTATAGTCGACATCACTAAATGCCAAAGTCTCAAAGAAGGTTTGCACGTACTCCCTTACATCGGCGTAACATTTTCCTTTCATCGCCTCCATCCAGATAGTCTCCTTCTTTTCTCCTGTACGTATATCTATAGTCATCTTTACCAGCTCATCTCCAGACGCTACGAGCAAGCAAGGGTTAAACACAAAACCTATCTCATCGGGGTACGACAACGTAACCCCATTATTTGTTATCTCTCTCATACATCAACATTGTTTAGCTTAATACTTTCCACTTCTAATTTGAGCAGCTCTACAATACGGCTTTGTATTCTTTCTATTGCTGCCGGTATAACGTTCGAATATATATCATCTCTTCCGCCCTTACGAAACAGCCTTGTACCTTCTCTTTTTATCTTCCTCGCTATCAGAAAGGAAAGCGAAAGATTACCCCTTTCTTGTGGCGTGTATTTATGTGGTCTATCTGTCTTGTATGGTATCGGTGCTGCACTTATACCTTTATCTGCCATCCACTCTCTGATGATACTCTGAAAACCCTGAGGGACTTTGCCAGGCTTTCTACCAGTTTCCAGCGTGCCAAAGGGTGAGCGACCATATAACGTGCCTTCCTCCTCTGTGACTTCAATTCGTAGACTTGCTGCCGTCCTTCCACTGGCTTTGTCCAGCTCCTATATGCTGGGCTATGATTTTCGCTTTCAGCGCCTCCAGCTCCTCCGTCAACACAAGACTAACTGCACCATTTTTCATAAACAAGCCCCCTGTAACTCTTTCAATGTCAATTCAACACACACACCCGTAAAGTATGCGCTGGCACTCTCCAGTATCGTCGTATACTTAACACTCCCATCTATAGGTTCGAAGTAACGGCTTTTATTCATAGCCGTTATAAAGCTCGCTGCACTCTCCTTCATAGCACTATACACCTTCTCGTTGTCTTCTCCGTTTGCATCACGTGTAACCTTATCAACGAAAGCGAGCATACAATCTTCTCTATCCTTTACCGTTCCACGGTTAAACAGCAGATGACCACCTACAGGCAGCACGCACACAATAGCAGGCAGGGAAACTCGGTCTATCTGCTCCGCTGCACCGTTCCAGTTTTCAAAAACATAGCTAAAGTTCGGGAACTTTTCTTTCGCTACCTCTCGTATCTTACTTTCTATGCTCATCTTCGTATACCTTTTGTAGTTTCTTTCTATAATCTTTTGTCCTCTTATCCATATCAAGGCACTTATATACACGCCCCCATGGCACCTTTGTCACTTCCTCGTGATCCGTTATACCCATTCTGAGTGCATACCAGTCTATCAGCCCGAAGATACCAAAATTTAACTGGTTAATACCTGCCCTTATCTCCTCATCACTTGGTTGGCTCTTTGCTTTATCGAACAGCTCGTTAATCGTCTTTACTTTGCCAAGTACCCAGCCAACGAAACGAACGACCTCTACGGCAAAACAATCATCTACTTTCTTCGCCTCCATTCCTAACAGCACTTTGCACACTCTATAGAAGAGTTCCGCACCTGTCTTGCAGTCACTCATCTGTACCATCTGCCCTAACGTCATATCATCAAGGCTTGAAGGCGTGCGCACATTACCTACCTTCATCGGTCGTGTGCACTTCTCCAGCTCCACCCCTTCAATATCCTTGCTGAATGAAGCTATTATCATCCAGTGTTTGAATTTCTCTCCCTCTCTCATGTCTTAATCAAGATTTATAACGTGCGCCTTCGGTCCTCCAACTCTTCTGACATTAAGCCTCATCAAGCCAAAGTACCTCGTTGCGTCGATAGCGTGGTTAAACTTATCAACAGGGGTATTCGTTTTCTTACCGTCTCTGTCCTTTTTCCATTTGTAGCTTTGTAGTTCCTCAATCAAGCCAGATGAACACCGTGTAACGTTCCATTTGTAGCGATGGAGTATATCAATACCTACTGTTATACTATCACCACCCTTAACGGTTGGTATTACCCATAAACCAGCATTACGAAGTTCGGCTATACTCTTAGGCTCTGCACTATCAGCGATTATCTGGTCTGCTTTCGTTAACCCTGCTTCCTTTGCCTTCTCTGCTATCATAGGGTTCGTTAACCCAGTTTCGTAAATTACTCCATCCGTCCATAACTCACCGTGCGCAATAACACAATGCACCAGAGCTGTTGGATCGTTAGTGAAACCAAAGTCCAAGCCATAGCCCTGCATCTTCCAGCTCTCACGCTCTGGCAGTCTGTCAACGATACGAAAGTTAGGAAAGATAACCCCAGATAGCTTACCAGTCAGACCACGTGCATATACCTTCCATAGCTCTTTATCTTCTATGCTCTCGATGCGCTCGTGCTCCTCCTTAGTCAAGAATGGGTTGCCTCTGTGGTCTGAGATAATCATCTTCACACCTTCACGACCTTTCACTTCGTTATGCGCCCAGAACCTCTCCGAAGGGTTATAGTCTATCCATATCTTCTTACGTGTACGAATAGCCAACTGCCAGTATATCTCATAGCCTATACCATTCGCCCTCGTTAACGAATAGATAGTCACGCTTACCGTTTTTTTGCGTCCTGCTCGTCCTTGTAACTCTTAAATTCAATTACAGAACCATTCCTACACTGCAAGTAATGTCCGCTCTCGTGCATATCAAAGTAACCAGCCAGCCAGTCCGAACCAACTAATATTGTCTTTTGCATCACGAAGCGCACCCACCTTCAAGTTTGGCAAGTCTTGACCTACTACCGTTGTTATACTTCCAGCTTCCAGTAACGCCACATAGATAAGAACCCTGCATAATCGTGTAAGTCTTTCCAGAGGATGTGCCTCCTTGATTGATATACACTCTTGCAGCCTTATCCGTGTTAGCACGGAATAACGGACCTATAACCTTAAACGGCATTATCATACATCGACCTCACTTTCGTCACTTACAGGCTCGACACCAGTCTCGATAAAACCTATCTCGATTTTTGCTATCGACATTTGCCTTCACATCAATGTAATTTTTGATTGATTGCCCTTCTTTCCTCTTCGGTGCATATCATTCGATACAGACTTAGAAGCTCTGCTGCCTTTCCGCTTATCCTCAACTTCAAACGGATATAGCGCTTTACCTTCACCCTATTGGTATTTATCAGACGCCACAATTCGTTGTACTCATCAGAACCTTTCGGCCACCAGCTATAAAACGTAGGCTTCGATATAGGAAGTTCTGCCACCACATCGTCGAGGAACAATATATTATCGTCCCCTTCTATCACATTCTTAGCTTGCTCGTATATCTTTTTCTTATCCTTCTCCTTATACATCTTTTCAGTCGTAAAATTCGTTAAACAATCCCCTTGTTTCTCTTAGGCTCATTCGTAAACGGATAGTCCTCCGGATAGGTGTCCCAAGCTATGTTATTACGCTCTCCCTTCAACAGTCGTGGTGCAAGGTACTTGTAATCAATTCTGTGGTGTATTCTGTTTCCATTCATTACCTGCCTTTCAGCTCTAATGGCGGACGGGTACTGGATAGGCGTAACCATAGCCTTGTTATATAGCTTGCATTCGTTATATAGATCCGTTAAGCCTCCTTTGGCAGTAGCAGATATAGTCTGCTGTAATGTTATACCATCAGCCAGCGAGCCTGTGAATAAACCTTCATTGAGCACACCAACGAATTGTGAGGTGTCATCGTCTTGCACTCCTCTTTCTCCGCGATAAATAAACCTCGTATCATAAAACGTTACGTTCATGACTTTCCGCCTCATCATCGCCAGGTGCATACCTCCGTAGAAATCTCCCGTTTGCGATACTCCAAACAGACCTATTCGATACCGCCTCATCATCGCTGCAATCATATCAAACGTTTTCTTTACCGTCTCGCCAGAGGCTTTATGCACATATATACCCTTGATACGAAATTGAAAATCGTTAGTATCATCATCCATTACCACATACTGCTCGATACCCTTCTTCTTCGCATAGTCCTGAAACATATTACGAGCCTGCCCAGCACTCCGCCTCGATACGCTTGCTCTATGCACATAGTCGAACCTCTTTCGTGCCTCTGTCATATCAAAGACCACCAAATGAAAGCCGTACTGCTTCGCTACGGCCTTGTACCGCTCTCTATCGTCTGCCTCATCATCCACAAAGACATAAACGTGCTGCATATCATAGTCTATCTTTTCCAGATACCTAACCGTTTTCAGGTTGTCTGCTCTGTGGTATGAAGGTATAAATACATCTATCATCCTTCGCCCTCCATTTCATCTATAATCTCCGCATTGAGTATTCGTAGCATTTCATCCTCGATAAAGCCCCTCTCTCCATTATCCACCAGAACCAGCCGTAAACGCTCTATTGCCTTCTTCTCTTCCTCCGTAGCATTGAACGCATAGTAATTAGCCACGCTCTCAAAATCAATCTTTATGAAACGATAAGCAAAGAATTTCAGAACCTCCCTTTGCTCATCAGTCAGGTCGTATTCTTTCAGAGCCTGCAACTTCGCATTGAACTTATCCAAGTTTACGCACTCTTCCAGCTTTAATGTAGGCTTTTCTTTAGGCTCGTAGTAACAAGAATTGTACTGTAACTTGCTTAACTCTTCTGTCTTGCTCTTCAACGGCTCCTTGACATTATAGACCTCTAACACCTCTTTGTCGAGTTCCTCCTTCATCTTCACGTAATCGAGGTCTATATTCTCCTGCGCTGTCTTATTATCAGCCAAAGCCATTTCTCGACCTTTCTCCGAGTTCAGAGACAAATCTGTGCGCTTAACAGCAATGACCTTTGTTCCGTCCGTCTCAACAATAACAACGTCATTTATGCCCAGCTCTTTTGCCGTTTCCTGCGTCTTATTACCTGCAATGATATTGTTATCCTTATCCAAAAGGATAGACCGACCAAGCCCCAATGTCTCGATACTGTGCTTCATCATTATAGCACCCCTTTTCGTGCCTTTGTTGAAGTTCTTATCGTCCTGTTTTAGAGCATCAATATTCGTTTTCGTTATCTTTTCAGCCATATAAACAAATTCTTTATTGAAATAAAGCAATTAACGATACAAAGATAATGAAAATCTTTATAATTATCAAGCAATTACAATAAAAGAGAAAGGCGTTAATCCTTTCTCTTTACCTGAATAACTCTGTTATATCACATCCAATTGCCTCTGCAATCTCTATTAAGCTACTTAGCGTCGGGTTGCATTAATTCTCGAACTCAAAGCTCGCCTCGAAATACCCAGCTTATCTGCTATCTCTTGAATACTCGTGCCACGTTCATGAGCGACACGAGTAACATTTAACGTCTTCATTAATCTTCTGTAACGGTCACGCTATAACAATAGTCTTCGCTTCCGGCATCCTTATAGTAGGCTGTTATGACTACTGTAATCGTTTCTTGCCAATCTCCGTTCATTTCTCCTTCTACGGAGAAACTCTGTACATTCTCACTATACAAGTCTCCTTCTATTTCGCAATCTGTGAAAAACTGCTCTGCCGATTCCTTATCACTAACTACATTATTATAACGGCTTACAAGCTCCTCAACTTGTGACTTAACACCTTCTACTGTCTTTGCTGTAATCTCTGATTTATTTACTATTTTTTTCATACAATTCGCTTTACCGTGATGCGTAGGGCTTAGTTGTTTTTTATAATTAATCCTCTCTATTAAGCGTAGCAATATTCAATATCTTCATTATGACCTACACCAAGATAAGTACGCAGTTCTGAGGGCATATTATAGCCTTTACTGTCAAGATACTTTGCGTAGTCCATTATCTTCGCACCGAGAAGCCAATTGTTCTTTAGCTCGAAATAAATCTTTTCTCCTTCCTTCTTTTCAATCTCAACTTGTGACTTCGGTAACCATGTCTTAATCGTTACGCACTTCTCATACACATCAGCGCCGAAAGTAACGAAGATAGCTTTTTTTCTGTCTCTTTAAGTAATATTGCTGTATTCATAATTCTTATAGTTTACAAGTTATTATTGTTTTTGTTTGATGTTGCAAAGATATATCGTAATTTCAAAATGAGCAAACAAATATTCTCATTTAACACAAATTTAACACTTAAAGCGATTAAAACAACTCTTTTCACGGTCTATCACGCAAAAATGGGGGTGCTAACATCATGACAACACCCCCACAAGAAAGCAACAAGGAATGCAAATTATTTCTCTGGCCAGCAGAAGTCTGCCCAAAGTTCCTTAAATGTTACGCCTGCGTATTGCGCTTTTTCTTCGCTCTCGAAGGCAAGGCGAGCACCGCAGTTCGTACTCGTGAACGAAGAAGCGTAACTCGCATACGCATACACAAGACCGCCACCCGCACCCGCATTGCTATTCGTACGACCAACACACCGCTTTTTTTTTTTCTCATCTGAGAAACCTCTATATTCGTCCTCTTCGTATAGGTAGAACCACGGGAACCATCTGTGTTCGTCTTTTGTAAAATTTGGATCCCAACCTTCATTGACAGCTGCCGTAATAACTCTTAGCTTTAAAAAGGCTATCACATCGACACCTAACAGCTCCTTAGCAGCATTGGCATCAAGGAGACCTATCGCCCTATGATAAGCCTCAACATATTTATTTTTATTGCCCAGACAGGCAACAGCATCCTCGAAGGTCTTAATGTCCTTCCAGCTCTTAACCTCTTTCTCTTCCAGTTTCCAGCCAAAGACCGGGCTACCTTCTACCACTTCTGCGACGATTGTCTTCTGTGCCTCATCCTTAGTCTGGAACGGTCCAAACTTCTCTGCTACTTGCTCATTCAGAGCATAAAATACTCGCTTCATAATTCTTTGTTTTGTTAAAAAAATAATTTGGGTTGTTTGTATTTTAAAATCTTTTCTACGGCTGCGTTATAGAACTTCTTTTTTATCTCAAAGCCGTATGCTCTGCGCCCCATATTAGCTGCTGCCAGTAGTGTAGTACCACTTCCTGCTGTCGGGTCTATCACCACATCGCCCTTGTCAGTAAATAGCTCGATAATTCTTTCAAGTAAAGGTACAGGCTTTTGTGTCGGGTGTACCTTCGGTGTTACATTATCTCGCACCCAATCAAAGCAGTTGAATACCATCTTCCCTTCGTTGTTAAATTTCGGCAACTTCTCACGGTACAAGATTAAGCCATATTCACAATTACCTACGACCTTCATATTTGCCTTTAAGACCTGAGCCGAAAAGTTCTTGCGGAATACCAAGTTTATGTAATGGTTGAACCCATACCTTTTGCCCAGTTCTATATATTTGAATTGCTGTTCAAATTCGCAGAAGATAATCATACACGGCGCTTTGCCACTTTCTTTTGGCTCCTTAACCAGCATCTGCGAACAGAAATGCATAAACTCGGCAGGTCTGAAATCCTTATCCGTATCGAAAAACTCCTTACCTGCAAGCTCGCTTTCTCCGTTCTTATTATCCCCTCCCTCATACCAAGCCGGGTTGCTTGCGTAGGCATTAACACCGAGATTATAGGGTGGGTCGGCTATAATTAGTTGAGCCTTACAATTCAGATACTGCTTGAAGTTCTGAAAGTGGTCGTTATATAATTCTATGTCCTTCATCTTATTTTCTCCTATTTTGCCGTGTCTGCCGTTTTCCTTATCAAAGGCATATAGTTAGTTACCAACTTCACGATGTCCTCGTGGTGGGGCGAATTTTGATTGCACACGCCTCTCGACTGTATTACCTTCCACGATTTGGTATTAACCTCTATCGTTTCCAGCCTATTGCCTTCCTTATCCTTTGCGGACATAATCAAACTATCTGGACGCCTCTTGCCATCATAATACCCCATAGCATATACGCAGTGGTGCATTGCCAAACCTTCCTCGACAAACTCTTCTACACTCTTCAATGGTTGGATTTGAATATCTCCAGAACCGAAGGATAAACTAAAGAAGGCTTGCATTCGTTCTCTGTACTGTTCTTCAAACTCCTTGGCCTCCTGCATCTTTTTCTCCATTTCCCTCTTTGCTTCTATCTTATTCTTTCTATTCAATAACCTGTCGTGTTCCTTCTTCAAGTCGCCAGGACATACATACTTGGCATTATGCGTATCGAGGTGGAAGTATCTTAATAGTTCCAGATAGTCCATATAAAGGCTACCATCCTCTACGATATACTTGTTTCTCTCACAGACACGCACAGCGTGTTGCCACTGAGTGCGGTCTTTCAACGGACCACCAGCATGCTGCCAAAAGGACAATATACCGAATTGTCTCTGCTTCACCAGTTCCTCGACAAAGGCATCATCCATTCTGATTAACGACTTCATTAAAGGGATAATTTCTATTTCCTTCTCTTTCATTATATCCATCGTCCAGCCATTTCTCTTCAGTAGCTTTGTAACCGAACCACGAGCATACATATAGTTACCAGTTATATCGAATATGTCTTCATAAGCTACATAACCTGTAGCACTTGCATTATGGTTCTTGATGTTCATCTCGCTATTAATACTCCAACTGAAGTGATACATACTTCTCGTATAATCTCTACCGACTATGGTTTCTTTTCCTTCTTCGCTTATCCAACTCTGCCATAACTCCATAACATCATACATCGTACTACCATTCCTATAGTTACACCTGCTTACTTCAAATGTCCTTATCACTTGATAGCCCTTGTATGCCTGAAATAGAGTAAAGTATCTTGAAGTATTACCTTTGGTCTTGGTTGACCTGTGGTAAACTAACTTTAGCTTCTTTCCACACTCTGGGCACTCATAGCCGTTCTCGCAACCAAGGGAGACCCCTAACAACGAGCTTGATAATCTCGAACTATGTCCGCAACACTGGCACCACACCCATCCGTTTTTCTTGTATAAGCCTATATCCTCGAAACAATGTTCATAAGCATATTTCTTTGCAGCTTCACTGATAGGCTTTAGTTGCTTAGAGAGCTGTAGTACGTGTTTCTGCTCCTTCGTCCTTGGTTTCATAGTTTCTTTCGTTTGGTTCGTAATTATCATTGCAGTGCAATAGATTTAACCCACACTCTATTGTTGGACCTGTATCAACCGAATATGTACAGGTCTCGCATAACCCCCAGTATTTATCTTCCATCAGTATTGCCCTCCGAATAAATCTCCCATTATCGCTGCTTCTTTCTCTTGCTTCTCCTTCGCAGCTTGTAGCCTCTTTTCTTTAGCTCTCCTTTCTCGCTCTCTCTGCTCCTCTTGCTTTCTCTTGTGTTCATCTTCCAGTTTTCGCTCAAAGTTCTTCTGCGCCTTCTTCATAGCTTCCTGCTTCTGCTCCTCTGTCAAGTCCACATGAGTATCTACAACAACACGAGAGACTCTATTTGCCCCGCTTCCTGGGTCTTTCAGCTCCGCCTCATCTATGAAGTGCTTTGCCATGCCGTATATCTCTTCGTCAGCCCATCCGCTTTGCTGCTTCTTGCTGACCTCTGATAGGATATAATTACACACTGCTTCGGGTGTCTTCTCTGGCTGCTCCTGCATCCTCTTGGCAAATTCCAGATCCGTATCGGCTTCCTTTTTCAAGTACTCCTCGATACGCTTGATAAATAAATTAGTTGCTTTCATATTCCTTATTGTTTTGTTACGTATTTCAATGTATCCTCGTCTCTCCGTTTCTCTTAGCGTCTCCCAGTCCGTACCTTCTACAAGTACTTGCCATTCGGCATTTACCGTCATACACTTCGGAAACTTAAAACGTTCTTGTATCTTTCTTATAGTTGCTATGTCTCTTATCTTATAATAGACTACGATAAAGTACATCATCACTATCCGGCTACTTTGTGGTTATTCTTTCTCTTTTTTTTATCTCGGTGTATTCTTCATAGCTTACCGCATTCTTTCTGTCCTCTTCCATCTTCCTCTCTCGCTCTCTTTGCTCTATCTTTCTATGATTTGATTCCTCTCGTCAAAGAAGGTACGCAAAGCTCGCATAATTCTTACAGCATCTATGCACCCGTACATCTCTCCATAATCTCCGTATTTCAATCGCTGAAAGAATAACATCAACTCGGATAGCTTTAAGAAGTAATACCTACTTAGTATCATCTTAGACATCTCTCGAACTACTCCAAACGTTGCTTTGTTTTCTTCCTTCACTCCGACAAAGTTCTGATAGTCGTTCAGCTCTATAATTAACCAGTCAATAGATACCTGCTCGCCATAATCTCTGCTTACTTCTGCAAGCGTTGGGGCATTTCCTGTAACACATCTTTCTGGATAGGAATAACACTGCGTTTGAAATGAAGGGTTAAATCTTTCCAGAAGTTCTCGTGCCTCCTCCTTACTCTTACTTATAGTGAGACATGACTTCGTCGATGACCTCTTTATTTCGTGCCTCTCTCTTTGCAGTATTTGTGTCACTGTTTCTACCATATTCTTTGCCTTTTCCGTTCGTTAGCCATCTATTAACCATACTATCGATACGCTTAATTTTTTGCCCTCCAGTGGTTACCCAGCCCTGGGCATCATAGTAATAATAAAAGTTCTTTGCCTCCTCTTCACTCATACCCTTATCGGTGCATATCTTTAGCACCTCTTCCAGCGTCGGTGTCGTAGGCTCTATTTTCTTAATCGGTTTTGTTTTTTTTCTTTTCTCCTCCTTGAATAGTAGGTTAGCCTCAACCTGCTTCTGCACCTTCTTCACTTTCGGTTGAGGCTTTTCCTTTACAGGTTTTTCATCCCCCGTCTTCTTCGGGTACATAGCTTCGTAAAGCTCCATATCTATGATATAGGCAGGCTGCCTCCGTCCATTTCCAGCCTCATAGGCTATTATATTGTTCTCGATAAGCCGTTTGCGTGCCGCTCTTAGCGTCCTAACCTCTATTCCTAATAAAGTACACAATATTTCATTTTGGACCTCGCAACGGGTCGGGAAACCTGCTATCTTAAAGTTTCTCAATATACCGAACCAAAGAGCTATCTGGTAGCTATCCAGCCTCAACACCTGAACACGCTCCAGAACCATTCTATACGCTCCTCGTAACTCATGCCTCGATATATTCCTTGATAGCCTTTTGGAACTCCTCCAACGAATGGCACACCACGTATTTGTTTTTCATACGCTTTGCCAGCTTCTCATATTCTCTCTGGCTCTGTGACTGCTTACCTACAGGCGTCTTCATCTCAATACATAGCGAAGCATAACCACCCATAGGAACTTGAAGTATAAGATCGGCTACACCAGACCTTACGCCCTCGTCTTTCATTATCTTTGCAGTCCATGCGTTTCTTGCTCCTCCATTAGGAACAGCAAAAAACAATGGTTCGATACTCGGATAAGTCTTTCGGAACCACTCTACACACTGCTTTTGTATCTGACTTTCTGTTAATGGTTTCATAATTAGTATTCTCCCCTGAACATATCGAAGGCGGCATCTAACAACATCTGCTGCGTATTAACCTTCTTTTCTTCTACATTATCAATCGTACCTGTTACTCCGTTGGCTATATCCTTCTTCGTCTGTATGAGTTGATACATATACTCGTCTATCGTTTCTTTTCCAAGTAAGTATGTACAGGTAACAGCATTCTTTTGTCCGTTTCTATGCGCTCTGTCCTCCGCTTGGCAACAATCTGAATAAGTCCAAGGGAACTCGATAAACAACACATTAGAGGCTGCTGTAAGCGTTAAGCCTGTACCACCGCTTCGATAGTTTAGTATAATCAGTTTCGTATCTGGGTCTTGTTGGAAAGCATCTACACTTCGTTGCTTTGCCCTGTCATCATCATCGCCCGTAACCGTAACAGCCTTTGGGAACTCCTCTTTAAGTTCCTGTACAACCTGCTTTAGAAAGCAGAACACAATCAGTTTTTCGCCTCCGTCTATAGTGTTATGGATGATGTCAATAGCTGCTTTAATCTTTCCCTTAGAGGATATTTGCTTTAATAGCCCCATCTTCACCATTACAGCCCCTCGAATAGCTCTCTGTATCTTATCATCATCTGCCTTCTTGAACTCTCTTAGATACTGGATAATATCTCGTTTTGCCTCATTGTACTCTTTCCTATTCTCTATATCAACAACCAGATATGAACGTGTCTTATCGGGTAGCCATTTCAAAACGTCTTTCTTTTGCCTTCTGAAAAAAACAAAACTTATTCAGATAGTAGTTAAGTTCCTTTAGGTGGCTTGACTGGTTCTCGCCTGCGCAATACCTTTCTTTGAACTTCGTATATCCTCCGAAGTCCTCCAGACGCTCCATAATATTAAGCTGCTGTATAAGGTCGGTATTGTTGTTTACTACCGGTGTACCTGTCAACTCAAGTACGAACTCTTTACCCTTTGCAATACCCTGCACGAATTTACTTTGTTGTGTCTTGCTTGATTTGCATTTATGGCTTTCATCGATGATTACCGACTTAAATAGATTTATTCTTTCGTCAAATTCAACACTCTTTAGCGTAAATCGTTGCTGGCTCTTCACTCTCTTTACAAAAAACTTCTTTAAGCTCTCATAGTTTGTAATGAAGACCTTTGCCAAAGGCTCGCCTGCTTTATTGCGTGACTGCCAAAAAAGCTGCCATGTATTTCTATTAGCGTCGCTTAGTATTACAGCTTGCGCATCTCCAAACTTCTTAAACTCTCGCTGCCAGTTTACTTTTAGTGACGCTGGACATATTACCAGTGCTGGCCATGCTCCGCTCGCTGTCATCGTACCAATAGCCTGTGCCGTCTTTCCAAGTCCTGGCTCGTCCCCCATTATGCACCTCTTCTTCTCCAATGCGTATGCTATACCTTCCTTCTGGTATTCGTATGGTTCAAGCGTCATATTATGCTCGACTTCCAGCTTTGGCATCTCTGGTATCTCGTAACTCTCTACTGGCTCCTCGTCTTTCAACCACTGGACACTATTGCATAGATGGCGTTGTACAGCCCAGTCTGCCATTAGCCTTAGATAATTCTCATCCGTAGGCGAGACCTCCCAGAATTTACCGTCAGCCCTATAACGAGCTGACGGTATTCTTCTCACACATGCCACCAATAAAGGCTGGTAATTAAAAACGACCTTGTAGCAGTTAGGAGTTAAGGTAAACGTCATTATATTTAGACGCATCATAATTCGTTAAGCTACTTCTGTTTTCTTTTTCCTTCCTTTCTTCTTTCCTGTATCGTGCACCTCAATAGATACCTGTGGTACTTCTCCAGCCTCAACACCTGCAAACGGATCGCCTGCTTCATCGAAATTTAATTCGCCTTGTTTCAAGCCCCATTTACGCTCATTAACGTACTGCTCAGCTTCATACGTCACATTGTCGATAGCTAAAGACAACTCCGATAGATACATATAACTATCATCATCTACCGTGGATATTTTCGGTGCATTGATGTTCATTATATCTCCTCGGTCCAGTACACGAGTACCAGTTACAATGACCTCATCACCACTAAACGTTACAGAACCAACAGACATTCGAGTAAAGATACTCTTTTCCTCCCAGCTTCTTTGCGCCTCCAGTTCTTCCAGAGAGTTATTATACGCCTTCTCTCTGTTCTGTCAACATAGCCAGATGGGGAACGAGGGCTTTAATCGCCTCCTTGAAGTCCTTGTGCACAATGTTAGCACCTACCATCGTAATGGTATCTCCATCACGATTAGAATACACCACATTAAGCGTATTCTGCTTTGTTAATTGAATTTTCTTAAAGTCCATTTCACTTGTTTTAATTAGACATTATATTGCTGATAAAAAGCCTCAAAGTACCTATCATCTGGTATAGGTAGCATTATACCAAGTTCACTTGCTGCATCCGCCTGTATCTTGTTCAAAAACTCTGTCATCTGTGTAGTATTAAGCATAGATGATGTTTCGTACACCTTCTCTACCTTTTCGCCAACTCGGATGACTTTACACAAAAACTTCTTGCAGTAATACATGTAGATGTCATTCTTCTCCGTTCCAGTGCTATTCTCGATACACTTAAACCATATCCACATTAAATCGTTTTGATTTATCGTTCTTTTCTCACTAACACGCTTCAGTATCAGTGAATAGCTACCATTCTTTAACGTTGAAAAAAGATAGTCGAGATCCGTATCTAACGAAACCCGACCATCTTTCTTCTCAACTTTTACAACTTTCATTAAAATGGTAAATCATCTTCGGGGGGTGAGAATGGTCCGCCCATATTTGGTTGTGTATAGCCTCCCTGTTGGTAGTTAGCTGGTTGCTGCTGTACAGGCTGCTGTGGAACTGTAGCCTGTTGAGGTTGCGTATAACCTCCAGTAGGCTGAACAACCCCTTGCTGTTGCGGGGCTACGTTCTGCGCTGGGGCTGCTCCTACATTCTGCTGTTGCCCCTGTGGTATAGTCATTAATACTATACTATCTGCGACAATATCTGTCGTATACACGTCAACCCCTTGCTGGTTCTTATACGTTCGGTAGGTAATCATTCCGTCTACGGCTATCTTCATTCCCTTCTTTACGTAATTACCCGCAAAGTCTGCAAGGTTATTCCACGCTACAATACGGTGCCATTGTGTTACCTCTGGAACGTCCGTACCATCTTTCTTCTTGTATCCACCAGTAGACGTTGCAAGTGAAATCTGTGCATAATGTACACCTTGTTGCGTCTGCCTTAATTCGGCATCCTTGCCAACTACACCTATAAGGCTAACTGAATTCTTACTCCGTGCCATATCATAATACGTTAATCGTTATACTTCCTTTGACTTTTGACACCTTCAAGCACTCTTTGTATACGTCGGGGTACATCTTCTTTACCTTTGCCGTATCTATACTCTCTCGTGTGCTATCCAGCTTACGAACTATCTGTATTCGTTCGCTTTGCCACTTCTTTACATTGTGCTCTACCATGAGGTTGTATAAGCCTTCTTTCAGCTCTTTCTTTCTCTCTTCCATCTGCTTTAGCTGGGTTTCGATTTTGATTATCTCGTCCTCGGCATCCTTAAGCGTGGCTGGTAAAGCCTCCTCGATAGGCTCTAATTCTGTCGAACTCTCTTTAGCTCCGAAATACTTCTCTCTGTATGGTGTTGAATCTTCCTTTGCAAGATACGCCTTAACAATCTTCTTACAATCCGTTGCACTGATACGGTTAAGTTCCATCAGTTCCGCCTTTCCGTACTGTTCTTTTGGCAGCCATATAACAAACAATCGTCCAGCCTTCTTGCCTTTGTTACACTTCTCAAACAGATAAGCGTAAATAGACAACTGCAACGATACATTGTTTTTGTGTATCTTGCTCGTAGTCTTGATGTCAGCCAGCGGATAGCAGCCTTTCTCGTCCTCATCGAAGACAATATCAATACTCGAAGCTATATTCTTTCCATCATCTACGAGATACTCGTTTTCAGCCGTTGTAAGCCCGTTTTCTTTCTTTAGCCTTACATACTCCTTAACCTCTGGTAAATCATCTCCAAAACCGCAATTGTCGTATTGCTCGCACTTCTTGTGAATAAGCGAACCATGCTCGGCTGCTTTCTCCAATACAGACTGCGGGATGTCCTTATAGGTGTCTGGGAACATCCACTTGACTATCGCCGTAACACCACTCAATCGTACGCCATCTAAGGTGTACGTATGTGCACCTTCATCAAAGATGACAGGGCTTTCTTTAATTCTATCTTTTTTTTCATCGTACTTACTCTGATAATTCGTTAATAACATCGCCTAAGTCCTCAATGTCACTTCTCCAGTGTTCATCGGTAGGGAATAGATATGAAAAATCTATATAGTTATTGTTGCATCCATATCCATCTCCAGATGGCGAAAAAGCCAAGCATTCTTTAACCTTGTCATATTCCTCTTTCTCGATTAAAGATGTTACTTCTTTAAGGTGTTTAACAACTTCTTCCTTTAGTTTCTCCTTGTACTTTCTTGAAACTAATTTATTTGCTTCTTCGTCATTAAAGCCTGCTTCTAACAAAAGCTCGATAAAGTCTCTACGAAAGTCTTTATGTAATATTTTCTTTTCCATAGTTATGCTGCTGTTTCGATTTTCTTTGACTGTTTCGTGCAAGCGTTAATAAATACTGGGTCTTTCTTTAGCCCCGGATAGAGATTGTACGTATCTTCCAGCTCCTTCCGTGTAGTAGCTCTCTTTACTCTGTCGATAGCCTCTGCACGTACATCATCTAACTCACTCGAGTTACCCCAAGTATAACGTACCACTCCTTTATCATCCTTGATTTCGATAAAGGATACTTTACGTTGGTTGTCATACTCTATAGATGACACGACAAATCTCGTTTTTGGCTGTCGCTTTCCATTATACCCAGACTTCCATTCGTCTTCCTTTAGGTTTACCCAGACAAACGGACATGTGTATAACTCTCGACCAATACCCCAGTTAACACAAGCACGCTTGAAGGCATCAGACGCTTGCCCCTTCTCTTTCTCTGTGTAGCTTTCTGTTCCTACGTCTTGCTTTGTTACCCACTCGCCTATATCAGATCGCACGGCTACCGTACAGAAAAGATTACCGTTAATCAATTCATGGCTGCGCTTCCAGTTTTCTGGTCCTACAACCTCATCAAGTAGCGTCATGTCTACTCTCGCATTCTTGTACATCAGAAGGCTGCACCCTTTACCATCCACAACTGTCCCGACCCTACACTCAATCTCGTCTGCATGTAAAGTTCTAAAATTTAATTTATCCATACGCTTAATTAATTTAAAATCGTAGGTACGGCGGTATCGAACCACCCAGACAATCACTTGCCCGCACCCTGCTGCACCTTCCAATAATAACTTTAAAATAAACTATTAAAAAAAGACTCTCACAAAAGTGAAAGCTATTCGTTTCTCCTGTTTAACCTCCTTACCAGATAGCCTGCACAAAGCGTAGCCCCTGCAGAGATGATTAATGCACCTTCAGCAGCTATCGCAGCAATAATAATACAGATAGCTATCAGATTAACCAATAGCACCGTACCTCTCGTTACTGGCTCTTCCATGATTTTGGTGTAGAGTTCGCTCTGCTCGTCAAGCCAACTAACGACCTTGTTTTTATTTATCTTCTTTGTTTTCATTTTGCTCTTGCATATCGTAGGACATCGGCAGCGTTTACCAACCATTTGCCGTTCTGGGCTTCTCCGTTGCCCTTCTCGGCTCTAATCTTTCCAGCAGTGATTAGTCTTTCCAGTCTGGCACGACCTCCTACTATCTTCTCGCTGAACCTCAAACCAAATGTTTTACTATTCATTACTCGCATTATGGTCAAGAGCTTTTCACTATCCGAAATCATGTAGTTTCCCATTTCCTGACCTTATTTCAGTTCTCGCACTTCTCGGCATCCTACATCTTCGTAAATCGCCTCCGTTTCTCGTCTCTTATAGAACTACGAAAAGCAAACTAAAGAGTATCTCGATACCATGCTTTCGTATCTCCCTGAGGTCAAAGTTTATCTTCAACCTCTCACAGACCATCCACCATAACAGCTCGGTGTCTTTCGATATACCAAGTTTCCTGTAGATAGTTTTCTTTTGCGTCTTCACCGTCCAATAGCTTTTGCACAATTTATCGGCTACTTCCTTATCAGAATAGCCTTTGCAGTACTCCAGTATCAGACGGTGTTCCGCATCAGATAGTACAGCTTTAGGATATTCTGGTAACTTCTATTACCAGCTTCCCTAATCGCATTCTGAACTTCTTTCCCTCTCTACGGCTCATCGCTGCTACATTAGCGGTAGACACACGTACTACCTCCATACGTTCAATCGGCCACTCCTCCGTCTGTCCTACCTTCATACTCTTGAGAGTAGGTATAACAGGCTTTTTGTATTCACCATAAATTCTTTCTCTTCTCATTCTTACCATGATTGACTTAGTATGTTATACATTTTGGAAACAACCTTTATGTCCTCTTTTAATTTCTCACGCTTCTTTTGTTCTTGAAACCACCAATCCTTATACTGATTAGCGGCATCTTGCGATGCTAACAGCACGCCTTTCTGTTCCTCGAGTTGCTTTTCCAAGCAAGCAACGCTCTTCTTTAACTCTGCGTTCTCTTTTTCCAAGAGATTTAATTTGTTTTCTTCCATATGATTTGTTTTTTATATTACTTGTGACTGGCTAACCTACTACGGTCTGTTTGTGTTACTATTCTTCGCACTATGCTGTCGAGTTCAACGACGCCAGCCTATTTGTTACTTAGCTCCTTGTTACTTTCTTCCCCGCTGCTTGCCTCGACCCTTATAGGGCTGCTTGCTTCTACGGTTGGCCTCTGCTTCATCGCTATATTTGGATATTATCTCAATCCTGCAATTTACAGCCCCATCAGGCAGGGGAACCGCTACATTATGCGTAGCCTTCGTGGCAAAGGCGGATTCGAACCACCATCGAGCCTCATACTCTTTTGCCTTGGTGATTAAGGCTCACCTCGCCCGATTGTTGTGGTACAATTCTAAACCACCCGCTTTCAGTCATTTTTATTTTTGAGAGATGGCTCAAAGGGTTTCCCCGAAAATCTGTACTCTCTGCGCTGTGGGTGTCTCGGACTTGAACCCGAATGCCTGCCTATCATGTACACCCTAAATCTTATTCATCTATCACTATCTTATTACCCACTCTAATCAGCTTTGTTAAGACCTCATCTAACTCGTAGTTTTTGAAGCAGCATACATTGTTTTGTATCTCTCTTCCAGTTACCTCTGCAACCTTCTTTGCATCTTCTCCGTAAGTTTCATAAACATCTGCATTACGAAGTAATAGGATTGCCTCTGGGTACTTCTTCTTTAATTCCTTTGCTCTTTCCATTGCTTTATCTATTTTAGTGAACGTAATAAGTAACCTTCAAACCTCTACGCAACTTACATACGCATTTATCTTTACCTGACTTGTAGGCTCTTTCTATCTGCTTATTTGCAAGCTCTACACCTATCAGAAGGATAAGACCAGAGACACCGACCAATGTATCAACCTTTGCGCCTTCCTCTGTGTAACCGTATACCTTAATCTTAAAGTCTCGGTTAATCTCTCTTGTGCTGTACTGTAATTCTTTAGCCTTCATATTCCAATGGTTTAGAAATCACACATAATGTTGTATTGCTGCTTGAGTTTGCTACAAGCCTAATCAAATGCAATTTAAACATGCTTCGTATGCTCTTGCTGGGGTAAGATATCCGAAGTAATTTATATTTTCTTTGATAGCTTTAATAACCCAATCATAACCCATGTTTCTCTTAATTGCATAAGCAATAACTCTCTCTTCTAATGTCTTTTTTGTTGCTTTCATAACAAGTCTTTTTTTAATTTACCCCGTTTGAGGTATTGTTTATTTCAAAAGTTTATTTATATCTTTGTTTCATAATTCTGTGGCAAAGATAAACTATTTGGTTGATATGAACAAACATTTGGTTTATTCTTAACATATTTTAAGTATATAATAAACCTATTCCTCAAATGACAGGCGACGAATTAAAATACATCTTGGCGCATACACGCCTACAATTCAAAGATTTAGCAGCGGAATTAGAGATGTCGCAGCAAAATTTTTCAAAGCCCTAAAAGTTTCTGATGTAAAAACAGGCTTTCTTGAAAAATTATGCGATGTGCTTAACGTGTCTATGGACTTCTTTTATAAAGGCACAAAATATGCACCTGTATCCGTACAGGTTTCAGCAAATGGCGACCAGTCTATTGCCACCAACTCTGGAGATGTTACTTTTGGAGGGCGAAACGATAATGACGGGCATATAGGCGTTCAAAACAACTATGGTGGTACAAATACCCAAGATAAGAAAGATAACGTTACCACGCTAACGGAAACGGTGTCTACGTTAACGAGAGAGTTGGAAACATCACAGCAACAGAAAAGCCATCTAATAGAAGTCGTTGCTACATCTCAAAAACAGATACAGCAAATGACGGATATTATTGACCGATTAACAAAGTAGCTTATGGATGGAAACGAAGTAAGAAAAACCCTGCAAGATAATCATATTAACCTTGCTTGGCTTGCAGAAGAGTGGGGGATAACCCCGCAGGCTCTGTCATCAAGGCTAAACGCTAAGATGTTTAAACCTGGCTATCTCATAGAGATAACACAGATACTCGGTAAAGACATCTTCGGGGTGGGGGCAAAGTCAGAGCAACAGCCAGTGCTGAATATCTCGGCTAATTCTATCGCCAGCCTCAACGCTGGTAATTACCCTGTCATCGAGTATGTATCCGTGCCTTACTTCTCTGGGTGTGTAGGTATCCATTATCTTAGATACGATGCTGAGCCAAGATATATGTTTAGCGATATCATCTTCTTACAAGAAGCTAATAACATCATGCCTGGGCAAATATACCTGTTCTTCACAGGCTCTGATTGGTTTATTCGTAGAGCGCTCTTAACTGATAAAAGCGGAATCTACAATCTCGTTGCTCTTAACTCTTACTATCCAGATTACGAGGTAAAGAAAAAAGACATACTACAGATGTACAAGATAGTCGGTACAATCTCACGAGAGCAAACATAAATTTTTCTCGCGCGCACGCATATAATATCTATATATTATTATATTATAAATATATATTATATATAATCTATAATAATAAATTATATTAAGAAAGAGAGTATAAGAGAAAGAAGTTTGCTTCTTTCAAGTACATAAAATGCACCTGAAAGGGTGGCTTCAAGTACATAAAATGCACCTGAAAGGGTGGCTTCAAGTACATAAAATGCACCTGAAACATAAATTATTATGGGATATTTAAAGAATTTAGGAAAAGGTTTTGTACGCTCTGCTATTAATCAAGTAGGCAGAGATGGCGGTAAAGTAATCAGTAATCAACTATACGGCGATGCTCATTCAACCCCCTATCGTAGGGTTGGATATGAAAGTAAGTGTTTTATAGATGAAAATAGTGAGGAACTTTTATATGAACAATATAAATCTCCGAACTTTCTTATTCATTGTCTAATTGCATTTCTTTTCAATGCTTTTGGCGGCATTGCGTTGTTACTTTATGGTTTTAATCTACGTAACAAGACGAACATCGTACGAGGCAAGAAGGTTTTTTTACATATAAAACGTATGTAACAGACAACAGATATAAAAATGGACTGAGATATAACGGAAATATCACACGCTCAGTACCATTTAGAAGACCTGCAACTGATGAACAGATAGAGAAAAACAAAAAGATTGCAAGGAATTATCTAATAGCTGGCATTGTTTTAATTATATATGGTGCAATTCTTTGGACAGTAGTCAATTTGAAATAAAACAAATAAATAACAGATAAATGAAAAAAAACTTACTTGTATTAATGCTATTAATTGCAAATATAGCATATTCACAAACAACCCGTCCGGCATACTGCGAAATTGTTGCCTATGATATGCACTCTTCAAGCAAGGTGTTTCAATAGGTATTGACCTCGGAGCTGAGAGGATGGGAACGATCGTGGACAAAAACGGTAAAAGGGTAGAATTTCATAGCCCGATTGATGCACTTAACTATATGGCAAAGTTAGGCTGGGCCGTCAAAGATACCTATTTTCTGTCAGGTCTTAAAGATAAGGTATTACACTTTTTGCTCGTAAAAGAGGTTACAGATGATAGTCAGATAAGCGAAGGAATATATGTAAAGCCAAAGAAGCAAAAAGAGCCTTATAAACCCGGCAAAGATGGGGACGAACTTTATTAAAAAATAGGCTCACTCGCAATAAAACGAATATTTCATTAAAAAGATAAGCAGCGTAATAACTTACATATCAGTATATAACATCATTTCACTCGGATAGCCTTCTAAGCTGTGGGTCTTGGGTTCGAACCCCAACGGAATCACTGGGTAAATAAAAGAGAATAACTTACAAGGTTATTCTCTTTTTTTTTGATAATCAGTTGTTTATCTTGTAATTGAGAGGTTGCTTTATATCAAAGATATTGTTTTTCCTGACTTCTTCATTCGTTATTATTTACGGCGTAATGGACATTTGGTAGGCTGAAAAACTCTCGGGTTTTAGTAATGGACATTTGGTAGGCTGGTTATTCCAGCCTACTTTTTTGTATTTATGAATCCATCTATAAACTTCTTGTTGTTAGTTTCATTCAATCCATTATGATTATGTAGCGCTTCTTTTTAAGTTGTGAGTTAAATCCTTCCAACAGGTTTGTTGTATTAACCTGAACTCAGGATAAGAAATGTCTGCAAAAAGTTGGTAATCTCATTATATTTTTGTAACTTTATAGTTGAAAATCAATTATTTACAATAAACATAACAATGATTACCAAGGACAAAATTACTGAAATTTTCTGTATTGCAGATGACTTTTGCAAAGAATTTGAGTTAGAAACTGATAAAATAGGTCTCTCAGAAAAGAATAAAGGGTGTCATCGCCATCGCAAGTGGCGTATGAGTAAATCTGAAATCATAACTATTTTTAATTTGCTTCCACTTTAATTCCTATCGTAATTTTCGTCACTATTATACCTTTTTCGTAAAAGAGCATTTAGCAGATTTATTTCCAAATCAATTGTCTTATAATCGTTTTCTTGAATTAGAGGCAAGAGTCTCTTTAGAGATGATGATGTTCCTGCAGATATGTTGTTTTGGGAGGTGTACTGGTATTAGTTTTATTGACTCAACTTGTATTCCAGTTTGCCATAATAAACGTATTTGTCGCAATAAGGTTTTTAGAAATTATGCAACAAGGGGTAAGAGTACAATGGGATGGTATTTTGGATTCAAACTACATCTTATCTGTAATGAAAGAGGTGAGATTCTAAACTTTATGCTCACTAAAGCAAATGTTGATGACCGAGATGAAAATGTATTTAACAGGTTGACAGACAATGTGTTTGGTAAATTGTTTGCAGACAAAGGGTACATCTCTCAAGGATTATTTGAGCGATTGTTCAATGATGGAATAAATTTAGTTACTGGCGTTAGGAGTAACATGAAAAATAAACTGATGCCACTTTATGATAGACTTCTTCTAAGGAAAAGATCTGTAATAGAGACTATCAATGATGAGCTAAAGAATGTAGCTCAATTAGTGCATTCAAGGCATAGAAGCATATTTAATTTCGCAATGAATGTTCTCTCTGCTATTGCAGCCTACTGCTTCTTTGAGAAGAAGCCAGCAGTGAACATAGACTTTGCTATAGAGCAACATTCGGGACAGCTCTCATTATTCTAAAGTAATCTGTTTTATTATTATCTTTAGACCCAATCAAAAAATTGAGTCTAAAGAGCCGTTGTACTAAACCAAACAGGAGAGTGGTATGATACTTATCCCGAATTCAGGTTATTAGGTATTTGCATATCCGGATACTCCTCACACGTATAGTTCCATGGCAGATGTGTCTTAATAGAACGTCTTGCCGTTCTCAGCCTTCTGTATGTATAAGTTGTCTTACCCGAGATTAAGAGAGTTCGTTCGTTTAGGAACTCTTTCCATTTATCACACCATTTATCAAAAGCGGTTATAAACTCTTCTTTTCTTATAGAGAACATCCTTCTCATTAATGCCAACAGTTCAACGCCAGCAGGCAAATGTGGGTTGTTAGTAAGGAGTCTTCTAACTATCTGAAATTGGTGAAATAGACACATTTGTACGGGACAGAAACTTATAGCTTGTAAAAGTCCCTACATGCCCATCACACACCACTGCTTTTTATCATAGTTCCACGCTCCGCAATATACCGAAGTCCATCAAGATAATCTCTGTTAGTTTCGTTTTTGACAAACTTGCGATAGAGTATTTTGCCTGATGAAGCATCCTGAAACAGCATCACACCAAATGTCCTGGAAAAGTATGTTGTATCCAATATTATTACTGCAGATTTGGGGTAAGTGGCAGTAAAGCTATCTACTACTAAACTCAACCTACGTCGTATGGTTCGTTCTGAACATTTATAAAGAGTGGATAGATCAGATATCGTTCGATTTGCCGTCAGATAGTCGTTCCATAGAGAAATATTATTTATACGCAGACCACCTTGAAATTGTCTACCACAATCCTTGCAGGAATACATCTGAACAGAACGTCGATGCCCATTCTTTTTAACATTTGAGCTATTACAGAAGATACAGTTTTTTTATTCATAGATTTTCAAATGCTGCAAAGGTAGTAAATAAAAGAATTCCGAGAGTTTTTCAGCCTACCAAATGTCCATTACGCCTAAAAAGAGCATGAATTGGCTTTCAATTCATGCTCTTTTAGCTTCTAAAAGATGCCCTTTTGAACCCTTATTAACGCCCTTTTGGAGTCCAATTAAGCACCTTTTCTTGCACAGTTTTACAACTTATTGATTCTCTGTTGGTTATGAAGGTGAAAGTAAAGGCTCTTTTGGGGTGATTTTAAGAGTGTTGGTTCTTTGTTTTTGTAAGGAAAATTCAAACAGTGTGAGCGGTTCTAACGATGTAATTAAGGGCTGAATGAGACGAAAGAACACACTGTTTTGGGGGAATATATATATCATTGTGCTATTTGGACAGCTCTTAAGTAACAAAAATAGGAATAAAAAAGCTGGAATATAAATCTAAAGAGTTAATCATCCCAGTTCAATCCCAAAAATACGATATATGGCATAAGCGCAACAAATACGTCGATAAGCCCACCAACTAAAAACATCAGTATGCCAAGAACCTTTCCTTTCTCTGAACCAAATTTGTAAGAACAAAAGAGAATTACCACTACTGATATTAGGAAACTCGTTATGAGATATTCTTCTGACGTATAAGCCATTCTGAGATAGGCAGGAGACAGATGAAAGATATACCACATTAACACGTAAGCTATCCATCTGTATGGCATGAGTTTTTCCTTCATAATTGCTTGTTTTATAAGATTATACTTCTCTAAGCTTGGGGATAAGCATCCCTGTCTATAGGTGTTTGAAAGTAGGTAAAGATGAGAATGCTCCGTACATTTATTATTGCCTGCCAACACGTTACGTAAGTCTTCTTTTAATGATTACCCCCTGCAAAGGTAAACATTATTCTGAATTATCAACGATTTTTATTAGTATTTTTGTTGATAGGAGTGAGCAGGAAGTGAATTTTATATTATCTTTTGCAGTTATACTTTATAAAATAATAAATGAAAATATTGCTGTCCGGTAAAACTTAAATAACATATAAATCCTTGCGGAATTGGCTTTATATAGGCAATTCGCATTCTTTTTGAAATCCAACCCCCTAATCAAATAAGTCAAGTTCTTTTGGTGGTGAATTTGCCTTTTCAGCTATTATGATGAGTTCATCATTTTGTGGATTTTCCATAAATGAGATGAAATCAGTGTAATACATCAGTGTGAGCCTCAGCATGGTTACCAGCTGCGAGAAGGATACGTGTCTTTTTATCATTCTGGAGATAACGGTACAAAGCAGATTGGCAATGAGTACCACCCATGTCTGTATCTGTATGGCATTTACACTGTCACCATAGAAGAAATGCAGTGGGAAGTTCTGTTTGAGCTGCTTGTAAAGGGACTCTATAGCCCATCTTCGCTTGTAAATCTCCTCAAGGTCCTTTACATCAAGCTCAAGGTTATTGGTCAACAGGGACAACTGACTTATGTGAGTTGTCACTCCACAGTTCCACTCGTCTTGCCTCGGTGTCTTATCTCCCCCTTCTCAAAGACAATCTTCTTGTCTGTATGTGTAACCAATCCATCAGGGCTTACATAGGTTACTGAGGACAACTCCGTATAGGTGAGTTTCTTCTTCATCTTGGTCACATAGCATACCCCTTCCTCTGTAAGTCGCTGGAACTGTGCATAATCAACGTATGCTCTGTCCATGGTGAAAGGGTAGCATCCTTAGGAAGATGCACTTCTTTAAGTAGATAATGATCATGCGTGGCGGCAGAGGTAAGCTGTACGACCATGGGAACGCCAACATGATACTTCATCACCGTATGAACCTTCATACCGCCTTTCTTCTTACCACTCTTGGGGTGTCTGCCTACACCCTTGAGTATGTTGTCAAAAAGGGTAATCGTAGTTGAATCCATCATATACGAAGCTTTTCCCATGTCTTCTGTTCACCTTTAGGGCGGCTGTCCGATAAAAAAGAACCATAACGCTCTAAGAGGTACGCATAAACGCTTGCAAAGAACTCTTGTGGACGACGCTTGTTGGCATCAGCAAGCGTACTACGACGGACGACATAGTCGATGCCAAGATGATGCAGTTTGTTTACTTCAGCCTTCATGCTCTATCTCCACTTCCCGAAGAGAATCAAAGTGTTTGAGAACACCGAAAAGCATTATGACAAGGTGAGTCCACCCATCAAGATGCTTCACATAAGCTTCACTTCGGGGTGTTTCAAGGCTGATTTGCTTGATTTGTTGCTTATCGAGTAATTTTATTACCTGATTATAGACCGGCTGTCCGATAAAATGTGTACTTTTGCTCATGTTATTGAAGTTTTATCGCAGAAATAAAAATAACAAAAAGGGCTGAAATCCAAATACGGATTTTAGCCTTTAACTTTTATATGTGGATAAGGTTTACCGGACAGCAATAATAGAAAATCAATCCCGAAAGTCTATAATAACCTTCGGGATTGATAATTCTAACTTTTCCGTTTTCTCATGCGGACAAGTTTGATGTCATTCTATTCAACTGCTACAACTTTTGAATAGTACTTCGTTTTAACAATATAGATACCTGATGGGAGGCTGTCATCTGAACTGTGTCAACGACTAATACAATAAATTTATCATCGCTCAGTTTATAGAGCATAAATTATTAGAACAATGACACAAGAAGATTATTCAAAGATGTTGGCTACGGCTAAGGAGCAATTCAAGGTTGGTAAACCTCTGTTTGGCAAAGATGGTGCATTTCATCAAGTATTGGAAGCTTGCCTGCGTAGATGGTCTATCAGGCGTTCCTGATGCCATTGGGAGAGTGTTCCCCGATACGGACGTACAATTGTGCATCGTCCATCAGATACGCAACTCCGTGAAATATGTGGGCAGTAAAAACCAGAAGGAATTTCTTAGAGATCTCAAGCTGGTCTATGCTGCTGATACGAAGGAAAAAGCGGAAACGGAACTCGATAATCTGGAAAAGAAATGGGGTGAGTTATATCTTATCGTCATAAAGTCGTGGAGAGACAAATGGGAGCTATTGAGCTGTTATTTCAATACATGTCCGCTATCCGTAAGATTATCTACACCACCAATACTGTTGAGGGATACCACCGTCAGGTCCGTAAAATTACAAAGACCAAAGGTGTCTTTCCTACCGATGATTCACTTTACAAGCTCGTCTATCTTGCCTATCGCAATATCCGTAAGAAATGGACTATACCACTGGTAAACTGGGGTCAGACGGCGCAACAATTAGCAATTAAGTTTGGAAATCGTTTCAAGATTATGTAACTTTGCGTTGCCGCGGACTCCTCATCGGCGAAATACGATTAAAAATCGCATCCCGCCGACCGAGGTTTAAGCCTAACAGAAAAGCGGATTGACACCATTGAGTTGACTAACCCGAAAAATAGGACAAAGTTGATTTTTATAAAGATTTGTTTTCGATTACTTTGTATTTGCATTAGTTTTTTTATTACTTTGTCTTTATAATACCTTGTCTTTTTCTTATCCCGTCTCAATAAAAGAAAAAAACTTTATGAAAGACTTGAAAAGCAGCTGATTTTTGTATCTTTGCTTATTAAAATATCATTAGAAAGAAGTTGAGATTATGAAGAAGGCTTTGATATTCTTGTTTATGTGCCTCCCTATGATGACTGTGGCGCAGACAACATTGACGCCAGAGCAGAAACTGGAGCAGGCGCAACGACAGTTAGAAGAGGCTAAGGCGGCATTAGAGCAAGCAAAGATAAATGCTGCTAAGGCAAAGGCAGCTGCAGATGAGAAAAACCAAGGGTGAAACATCTGATTCGTGGGTTGTACCTTCAACATCGGTTATAGATTCTTCTAAAACTGATAGGCATTTGAAAACAGATAGTAAAGCACATAATGATTTTTATCTTCAAAAGGGTGTTGTGCCTGAGATTAACGGGCAAGTGGTGTGGTCTGACATCGTAGTCGTACCCGGTGCAAATGCAGAGGAACTTTATAAAAAGGCATTTGCTTATCTTACAGAACTAACACAGAGTGCCAATCAATTGAATGGTAGTAAGGTAGCATTGGTAAATAAGAGTGAGCATAGCATTGTAGCAACGGTACGTGAGAAGTTGATTTTCTCATCTTCTTTCCTCTCGTTGGACTATACGCAGTTTAATTATGTGCTTCAGGCGACTTGTCGTGATGGTCAGGCAACTTTGACAATGAAGCGTTTGACATATCGTTATGATGTTCAGGGTAATGTTTCTGAGTTTTCAGCAGAGAAATGGATTACCGACAAGTATGCCCTAAACAAGAAGCAGACTCGTCTTTTACCAATATCGGGTAAGTTTCGTCGTGCAACAATAGACCGTAAGAATAGTATTTTTGAAGGTTTTATGGGGGCTTTAAGTCAACAATAAGAGAAAATACATGTATGGTGTATTCGTTTAGTTTGATTGAGTTATTTCTCTCATATAGCTCATGGTTGTCTCAAACATTAGTGTAGAGGGAGTGAATAATTCTGTAATCAATTAACCGATATACCTCATTTAGGATAAAAAATATAAAGATAAAATGGATATAGAGAATAGTACAGTAAGGCGTTCAGAACGTCGTCGTCATAAACAAGAGCCAAAGGATAAGTTCTTGTCAGTTCGTCAATGGCTTAATATTATCTTCATGCTGGGAGCGATTGTCGGTGTGGTGGTCTACTTCTTGTTGGATAACACAACGGTGGGTACAATTATTATTCTTGTTTCGATGGTCTTTAAGATGGTTGAAAGTATACTTCGTATTATTCGTTAAATGAAGAAATTATCTCTTTTTATTTGCCCTTCTTTTCTTAGTGGTTAATGTAGTAAGGTCACAGACGGAGGATACTACTCCGTTTGATAATGGTACTTTTGCTACTGGGGGGACTCGTAATGCTCGTAAAACAGGTGTTTCAGACTCTATACAAAGCGAACATAAGGAAATACCACGAGGATTAAAGGTATGGACGATAGATGAGCGTTTTGGTGATCGAACAGCATCTGTTCCAGACACATTATCATATATGTATATGAATGCGAGTCTTACCTATGGGACTCGTGGAGAGTATAATACGTTAGGAAACCTTGGTTCTCCACGTCAGAATCGTATTTTTATTGCGCGCCGTCCTACGTCAGAATTTTTCTTTCTTGACCCATACGATATGTTTATCGTGCAGCCGAGTGAAGTCCTGTTTACATCAACTCTTTCGCCAATCACTGTTCTTTCTTATAATACTGCTGGTAATAGAAATAATGGTGAAGACCGATTTAAGGCTTTTTTTGCGGTGAATGCAGGAAAGAAATGGGGCTTTGGCTTTAAGTTCGATTACTTGTATGGACGTGGATATTATAGCAATCAGAGTACATCTCACTTTAATTATTCTATGTGGGGTAGCTATTTAGGTGAACGTTATCAAGCCCATCTTCTTCTTTCTTCAAATCAGCAGAAGGTCACAGAGAATGGTGGTATAACTAATGATGCCTATATAACACATCCAGAGGTGTTCCATGATAGTTATAATGAGGAGGAGATTCCAACTGCATTGAAAGGAATTGGAATAGAAATGACAACCAACACGTGTTCTTTAATCATCGTTATAGTCTTGGTTTCTTTCGTAAAGTGGCAATGACCGAAGAGGAGATAAAAGCTAAAAAGTTTGCGCTTAAATCTCAGAAAGCACAGGAGGCACAAGAGAATAAAGAGAAGGCGCGTCGTCGTGCCAAGGCTAAGGGAGAAAAGTTTGATGAGGAGGCTTACGATAAAGAGAAGCGTTCGGCGGGTCGTCCTGAGGATGCTGCCATAGTAGGTGAGGCACCTGAGGCTAAGACGTTAGCTGGTAAAGATGGTGATAGTGAGCGTGTAAAGGTTGATTTGGAAGACTCAACTCAGATTGAGAAGTTAAAAAAGGAAGATGCGTTGGCGAATGATTCCACGCAGAAATGGATGAAGGATGAGTATGTGCCAGTGACGAGCTTTATTCATTCCGTACGTCTCGATAATTATGAGCGTATTTATCAAGCATACGAAACACCAACGGCTTTTTATAAAAATAATTACTTCAACTATGGTAGTACAGCTAACGATTCGATTTATGACCAGACAAAGCATTGGGCATTAAAGAATACTTTTGCGATTGCCCTTTTAGAGGGATTTAACAAGTGGGCTAAGGCAGGATTAAAAGCTTTCTTATCCTACGAATTGCGTCATTATTCACTTCCTTCTATGGGTGTGCAGCCGGGTGCTACAATCCGTTTGTATAATGGAGAGCAAGCGTGGAACATGCATGATGTTTCTGTGGGCGGTCAGCTATTGAAGACCTTAGGCAAGACACTCCATTATGATGTTACTGCTGAGGCTTGGTTGGCAGGAAGTAGGGCAGGACAGTTTCATTTAGATGGTCATGCTGAGCTTGGTTTCCCACTCTTCGGAGATACGGTACAGCTTTCAGCAACCGCCTTTTTACATCGTACTGTTCCCTCTTTTTATATGAGTAAGTATTATGGTAAGCATTATATGTGGGAGAACAACCTTGATCAGGAAATACATTCTCGTCTTCTTGGTGAGTTCTCTTTGCAGAAGACACGTACAAAGTTGCGGGTTGGGTATGATGTTCTTAGTAATTATACTTATTTTGGAATACAGAGCGATCGAGTAAAAAGCGGTGATAACTACCTCGTTCAGCATAATGACTTGAATGTTCGTCAGTCTCGTAGCCCTATTAATTTGTTTACGTTACAGCTGCAACAAGACTTCCAATTAGGTATTGTCAATTGGCAGAATGTGCTGACATTGCAGAAGTCAAGTAAGGAAGATATACTACCAGTGCCGACTTTCAATGCTTATAGTAATTTGTTTTTACGATTTAAGATAGCTCGAGTGTTGGATGTAGATCTCGGTGTGGACGGACGTTATTTCACAAGCTATTATGCTCCAGAATATATACCGGGTATTGGTAGCTTTGGTGTACAAGAGAATGAGTCAAGTCGAACATTGATTGGTAATTATCCGCACTTAAATGCTTATGCTAACTTCCAGCTCCAACATACTCGCTTCTTTGTGATGTTTACGCACGTGAATAGTAGTAGCGGAGGAAGGTATTTCTTCGCACCTCATTATCCTTTGAACCAGCGAGTGTTGCAGTTTGGTGTGAGTTGGAACTTCTTTAACTAATGGATTAGAAAAAAACAGAATAAGGTGACTTCAGAACGTGACGACATAAAGACGAATAGTTTCTCGGCATGGATACTTGCAGCACGTCCAAAGACGCTTACAGGAGCAATGGTGCCCGTGATGATAGGAACTGCTTGGGCATGGAAGCTAAGTGGCGGAACGAACTTTCGTATTCTCCCTGCCATTCTTTGTTTTCTTTTTGCCTTTCTTATGCAGATTGATTCTAACTTCATTAATGACTACTTTGATTGTCTGAAAGGTAATGATGATCGTACCACTCGGTTAGGTCCGAAGCGTGCTTGTTCAGAAGGGTGGGTTACGCTTCGTGCAATGCGAGTCGGACTTGTTGTTACTTCGTTATTGGCTTGTGCAGTAGGTGTTCCGCTCATTGTCTTTGGTGGTTGGGAAATGATTCTCGTGGGATTAGCCTGCGTTCTTTTTGCCTTTCTCTACACGACTTACTTTTCTTATCTTGGATTGGGTGATGTTTTGGTGCTAATTTTCTTTGGCATTGTACCTGTTCTTTTTACCACATACGTTATTCTTCCTAATCATTCTCAGGCACTTAGTTTAGACGTTATTATGTCTGGTGTCATCTGTGGATTGGTGGTTGATACTCTGCTTGTAGTTAATAATTATCGTGATAGGGAAAATGATAAACGCGATGGAAAGATTACGTTCATTGTGCGAATAGGTGAGGAGGCTGCTGAAAAGCTTTATTTGGGCTTGGGTCTTATGGCATTTGTTCAGTTGTCTTTTCTTGCAGGAGAGAGGCATAGCCTTTTGAGCTATATTCTTTTGATGATTATTTTTGCACCTTATAATATATTACATTACAAGACAGCGATGCAGATGAGGAAGATAAAGAAAGGTAAGGAGTTAAATGTTATCTTGGCTCAGACCGCTCGGAATATGTTAGTTTATGGTATTGCAACATCTATTGCGATAGTTGTTTATAAATCTTTCTTAATTCCAATCACTTCCTCATCACCCAATATTCATCACCCATCACCCAATACTCATCACCCATCACTCCTATGCAGCAGCCTAATCTTGAGATAATGACCTTTGTGGAGCAGCAAATTCTCCCACGTTATAATGAATTTGGTAAGAGCCATGGGCTCGGACATGTACAGCGAGTAATAAAGAGTTCGCTTGCTTTAGCGGCTGTAACGGGTGCTGACGTGAATATGGTGTATGTCATTGCCGCCTATCACGATTTAGGTATGTCCGGCCCTCGTGCAATCCATCATATAACCAGTGGAAAGATACTTATGGCAGATGCCCGACTTCGTAAATGGTTCACAGCCGAGCAGTTAAAGGATTATGAAGGAAGCCGTAGAAGACCATCGTGCCAGTAGCTCACGTGTACCACGTAGTATTTATGGGAAGATTGTGGCTGAGGCTGATCGCGATCTTGAGCCAGAAGTTGTCTTCTCGCGTGCCATACTCTTTGGTATAGAGACCTATCCAGAGAAGAATGAGGATGAAATGTGGCAGCGTTTTTATGACCACATGAAGGAGAAATATGGACGAACGGGCTATTTAAGACTTTGGATTCCTATGTCGCCGAATGCGAAAAACCTTGAAATTATTCGTAAGTTGATTGACGATGAATCTGAATTGAGAAAGGTGTTTGAGCGCATCTATAAGCAGATATGTCAGTAATACCAAAATAATTAATATAACATGAATTGAAATGAGGAAAGAAGAATTAATGCGAAGAGCGATTAAACTCGGCAGATAGCGTAAGTAATGGAGGTGGTCCCTTTGGTGCAGTAATTGTTCGTGATGGGGAGATTATTGCAGAAGGAAGCAATGGTGTTACAATCCTCAATGACCCTACGGCGCATGCAGAAGTTTCTGCTATTCGTCAGGCTTGTAAGAAACTGAATAGTTTTGACCTTACAGGATGTGAAATCTATACCTCTTGTGAACCTTGTCCGATGTGTCTTGGTGCTATTTATTGGGCGCACATTGACAAGATTTATTATGCTAATGATCGTAAAGATGCGGCAAATATTGGTTTTGATGATGAACTCATCTATCAAGAGATGGAGGTGCAACCGCAATATCGCAAGAAGCCATCAGAGATACTTTTGAATAATGAAGCAATAAAAGTGTTTCAACAATGGACTGAAAAGACGGATAAAACACGATATTAAATTGTCTTTTATTTGATTTAGGACTATATGATGTTTCGCCTGAATGAATAATTTTCAAAGCAGTCAGTAAAGATATATCCTATAATTTTCTTATCTTTGCAATCAGAACATATTGTATAATTAAACGAAATAAAAAAGAAAATGAAACCTACATTATTACTTCTTGCGGCAGGTATGGGAAGCCGCTATGGTGGGCTGAAACAGCTCGATGAATTAGGTCCTAATGGTGAAACCATCATGGACTATTCTATTTATGATGCAATTCAGGCAGGCTTTGGAAAGATTGTTTTTGTTATTCGTAAGGATTTTGAAGAGCAATTCCGTAGTCAGGTTCTGTCAAAGTATGAGGGACATATTCCTGCGGAACTTGTTTTCCAGAGTATAGATGCGCTTCCTGAAGGCTTCTCTGTGCCTGATGGTCGTGAGAAACCATGGGGTACAAACCATGCAGTCTTGATGGCAAAGGATGTTATTAAGGAGCCTTTCTGTGTGATAAACTGTGACGATTTCTACAATCGCGATTGTTTTAAGGTGATTGGTAAATTCCTTGCAGATCTACCAGAGGGAGCAACAGATAAGTATGCAATGGTCGGATTCCGTGTTGGCAATACGCTGAGTGAGAACGGTACTGTGGCTCGTGGTATTTGCTCAACAAATGCTGAGGGTAACTTGACAACTGTTGTTGAGCGTACAGAGATTGAGCGTCGTGAGGGTGAAATCAAGTATAAAGATGATAATGGAGAGTGGGTTGCAGTAGGCGAGAATACTCCTGTGTCAATGAATGTTTGGGGTTTCACACCAGATTATTTTGAATATAGTGAGGCTTACTTTAAGGAGTTCCTTTCTAATCCAAAGAATATGGAGAATAAGAAGTCAGAATACTTTATTCCATTGATGGTAAATAAGCTCATTAATGATGGTACTTCTACTGTAAAGGTACTTGACACAACCAGTAAGTGGTTTGGCGTAACGTATGCTGCCGATCGTCAGAGTGTAGTTGACAAGATTCAGTCACTTGTTGATGAGGGTGTCTATCCTGCTAAATTGTTTTAATAAATAAATCCCTGCCCGAATATAATTTCGCACATACCTTTATAATCAGGTTGTGATAAGTATATTGGGGTAGGGATTATTTTACTTTCAAACACAAAACGTTTTCAGTTATAATGGAAATAAACCTTCTAAGTCAAGATAAACTCGAAAGACTTCAAAATCTTCTATCTAATGCAACTAATATTGTTATTTGTGCCCATAAGTCGCCCGATGGTGACGCTATTGGCTCATCGCTTGCGTGGCTGCATTATCTTAATCAAATTGGTAAGCAGAATGTAAGGGTTTGTATGCCAGACGCGACACCTGACTTTTTGCATTGGCTACCGGGACATAACTCTGTTATTCGTTATGATAGACGGTCAAAGGATGTTAGAAGGTTCTTTCGTGAGGCTGATCTTATCTGTTGTCTGGACTTTAATCAAAGTTCAAGAGTCGACGCTATGCAAGAAGTGTTGGATGCATCCTCAGCACCTCGTCTACTCATTGATCACCATTTAGAACCTGAGGAAAATAACGAGCTGACAGTTTCAAACCCAGAGATGTCAAGTACATGCGAAATTGTTTTCCGATTGATTAGTCAGTTAGGTGGATATGAGAAGATGACAACGCAGTGTGCTACATGTATCTATTGTGGAATGATGACAGATACAGGCGGATTTACTTATAACTCATCACGTCCTGAGATATTCTATATTATCGGGCAGCTTCTTGCAAAACGAGTTGATAAGGATGAGATTTACAATCGTGTGTTTCATAACTATTCTGTTAACGCTCTTCGACTTCGTGCGCATATTATTCTTAATAAGATGAAGGTGGTAGAGGAGTTGCATGCTTCTTATTTTTCTGTAACAAAGGATGAGATGGCGCAATTCCACTTTATAAAAGGTGACATGGAGGGACTTGTTAATATCCCACAGCAGATTAAAGGGCTTAAGTTGAGTATATCGCTTCGAGAAGATACAGAGAAGCCAAGGACTGTGCTTGTGAGTCTTCGTTCTTGCAACGGCTTCCATTGTCAGCCAATGGCTACAAAGTTCTTCAATGGTGGAGGACATGCTGATGCTTCTGGTGGCAGACTAAATTGTACAATTGAAGAAGCTGAGGATGTTGTTCTTAAGGCGTTACTCTATTATAAAGAAGAATTAAAATAAGCGAAGATTGTAGCTTATGGTAGTCCATAAATAGTCAATTCTTTACAAGATGTTTCTCTCTATTAGGGTTATGATTTATAGATTATGAGTATCTTAGAGTTATCTCAAAAACGTTTTTCAGTACGTAAGTATAAGGACCTCCCCGTGTCTGATGAGGATTTACATTACATTCTTGAAGTGACACGTATGGCACCTTCGGCTGTCAATAAACAGGCTTGGAAGTTTGTTATTGTAAGTCTGAACATGCACGTAAACATTTACAAGAATGTTATGACCGTGAGTGGTTTAAGTCTGCACCACTCTATATAATTTGTTTACGTGATGTCGAAAACAATTGGATACGTCAGGAAGATAAGAAACCACATGGTGACATTGATGTTGCTATTGCTACGGAACATCTTTGTTTAGCGGCAGCAGAGCGTGGTTTAGGTAGCTGCTGGGTATGTAATTTTGATGTTGATAAGTTAAAGACGTATTTCCCATACGTTGGTTTTGAACCTGTTGCGATTATTCCTCTTGGTCATATAGCTATTGATTGTTTGCCGAATGAAAAGAAACGTAAGTCAATAGAGGAAATAACCGAAATAATATAAGTAGCCTAACTTTGTGTCAAGATATAAATAGTTGTTTATGCGTTTACTTGGAAATATTATTTGGTTGATTTTTGGTGGTTTAGAAGCTGCAATTGGTTATTTCGTTGGTAGTTTTGTTCTTGCCCTATCGCTTGTTGGCATTCCTGCTGCGGTGCAAACCTTCAAGATTGGATTGTTGTGTCTCTGGCCTTTGGTACAGAGGTGAGGGATGGTAATGGTCTTTCGGGTTGTTTAAGTGTTCCTCTCAACATTATTTGGATTATCTTTGGAGGCTTTTGGGCTTTTTTGAATCATGTCCTTTTTGGTGTTCTTCTTGCCTTAACGATTATAGGTATTCCTTTTGCAAAGCAACACTTTAAGATGGCACGATTAAGTTTTGCGCCATTTGGGAAGGATGTTGTTCTTTATGGTTAGTAAGCAAAACTCTTGTTTACTCCCAAATCTTTGCAGCAAGTTTTACAAACTCAACTTTACCATCAATATAATCGGCAAAATATTCTGCTGCTGGTACACCATCAGGAAGATTACATGAACCACATCCGCCACACGAGGGCGACTTACAATGAAAACGGTCTTGGATAAATTCAATTCTCTCTTCTCTGTCTGAGAACTCTATTTGTGGTGCTAACATTTATCTAATTATTAAATGAATTGTCTTGTTCGTATGTTTTATGTATGTTTGAAATGCAAACATACATAAAATAATTGAGATACGATGTAATTAGTCCAAAAGCTTGAAAAAGCTACTCAATAATGGTTTATAGTAGGGCAACTAACTGCGAAAAACTGTTTAGTTTAACCAAATGAGGGTGTTCGTACTCTTCTGTAACTTCATGCTGCCATGTTGTATGAAAAGGTATATATGCCGCCCATCCGCCCAGTTTTAATACTGGTTCTATGTCAGAACGGAATGAATTACCTACCATCAACAATTGGTTTATATCAATAGAGAATCTCTTACATAATTGTTGATAAGACTTTTCTGTCTTATCTGAAACGACAATAATGTCTTCAAAGTAAGGACTCAATCCTGAACGCTGAAACTTGTTTTCTTGGTCAAGTAGCTCACCTTTGGTAAATACCACCATTTGATATTTCCCTATATCTTGCAGTCTTTTCAATGTCGGCTCTACACCATCTATCGGACTTCCTGATAACTGAAGAAGTCGTTTACCTAAAAGAATAATCTTTCTAATTTCCTCTGCTTTACTTTTCCGTTGCTTACTTCCACTGCATTCTCCAAAAGTGATAGTAGGAAGGCTTTACTCCCATAACCTAATAATGGCATATTTGCAGTCTCTATGGAGAAAAGTGTTTTTGATATCTTGTCAGCTGGTGCATAGGAATTAAGTATTTCGCAATACTCCCTCTCTACGGTTTCAAAATGATTTTGACATTCCCATAGTGTGTCGTCCGCATCAAAGGCGATTAAAGATATATCTTTCATTTCTCAAAGTCTTATACTTATACGATTACGACACCCTTGTTTCAAAGGGCTTGAAGTTCTAATTTAAAAAACTTCTTATTGCCAATCGGTCTGATTTAGATTGGCAATAAGAAGAATAAGAATGTGGGATTATATACATTCTTTTATCAAGTTGATAAATCTCTCCTCACCCAGTCCAGAACGTTCTGATGCCATCCGAACAGTTGCTTTTTTAAGAATTAATTTGCCTAATGGAGTGTTCAGCATCTTAAATGAAGGGTAGCGCGAAGCAAGTTCTTTCTTGAGATGAGGATAGGTGTCAAATAAATCCTTCAGACGTGTGTCTGGGGTTATTTCTATGTCAGTCTTTATTTGCTCATCTGTCGTTTCTTCTTGTTTGTCCTCACATCTGTCTTCTTTTGTTTTGTTTTCTGTTTTTTCTCCCGCCCATGTTAGCAAGGTTTGCGAACCGGTTAACTCACGGATATGGGTACAATCTTGCATCATTTCAAGTACACCACGAAAACGTCCTTCGGCATCACGCACCGCATAATAGACAATATAGAGGAATACTTCAGGCTTATTAATCCAAAACTCAGCCTTGTCTTGTTCGCCATTACGGAATTTCTCTACGATTTCCTCAACGATGTGTACGCTCTTACGTGGGTGGCAGTTAGAAACTTGTCGACCGATAACATTCTTTGATCTTGGGAATATACGATGGTCAGTGTCTGAATAGAACTTTACCAGTTCGTTCTCGTCCACGAAGGAAATATCTATTGGTAGGTGCTTGTAGATGAGGTTTATCTGCTCTAAGGTCAGTTTGCCAGTTGCTACATCCAACTCCTGTTGTGGTCCTGCAGAGTAGCCATACTTGCTGAGCAATGCTTGTAGGTCTTCGGCAAAGCCGTTTTGGGGTGTTGGATGTTGGGGTGTTGGGTGTTGGGTGTTGGGTGTTGAGTGTTGGGTGTTGAGTGTTGAGTGTTGGGTGTTGATGGAAAGTCTACTTTGAAGAAGGCAAACCCAATCTCTTGGTCACCCGACTTCATGTCTTCGAACTCTTCCGCCGAGATAAGGGCATGAGAAGTAGGGTAGAGGATCGTTTCCTCTTTTTCCATTAGGTCGCGTGCATGAGCAATAAATTCGCTTTGGGCAGCGATGAATGCTTCTTCGTCACCAGCGTCTAATAATCGTAGTGACTCCTTGATTTCATCACGAATGATATCGTCAAAGTTCCACATGGTGTAGTAGGACGATCAAAACCTTTCTTCTCAAGAAGTGGGTAGAGCTGATTTTGTTTGCGTTGATAGTGAATAGGATACTGACGTATTTGGTCGTATAGTTCTAACCACTGATTTTTAATCACAGGATATTGTATGAGGTCCTCGACTGCAAGGAGTAGTCGGCGCATCTCATCATTCTCTTTGTAGTAATGCATTAGCGGATGGTCAGATGGTAGGTCTAAACGAGTATTATCCATAAAACCTTCTACGAGTTCTATAATCTTACGCATGTCGGCACGAATACACTCGTCTTCCACCATTGACTTCATGTTCTGTTCGATGAAGGCAAGGTGATAAGGACGAATGGAGCCAACCTTTGTACGCAAGATTTCGCGTGCTTCGTCTAATGTGATTTTTCCTGTCTCGTATTTCTCTTCAACTTCAAGTAGTGTTTGCATTTTCTCCATATCAATCTTTGGGAGAAAGTCTTTCATCTTATTTGCCATAATGTTGTTACTGATTTTGTTATTGTTCTAATGCAAAGGTACTGTGTCTTGGGAAATAGTAGGATAACAAATGTGACCTTATTAAGTTAAATAATAATAATTCGTTTGTGTGTTGATGTGATAATAATTTTCCTTTTCCGTTAAATGCGTAGACGTTTTCGTATTACTTTAACGCACAACCGAAGTTGCTAATTAAAGAAAAACATAGTTAAGACAGTCATTTTCCTATTCTATTAACATCCTCTTCCTTTGAAAAAAATACACTTTATGACTTAGAAAATCAGCTGGCAAAGGTTTGAAAAATCATTACAGAAATTCAAATAAGATGTCTATAAGTAATGGAAAAAACACATTCGAGAAATGGGTTCGTAATTGTCTTGAAATCAGTTAGTTGTAAAATGGTAAAGTTGACGATGCTTAATAAGGTTTCAAAAGGGCGTTAGTTAGACCTCAAAAGGGTATCTCTTGCAAGTCTATTAGGCGTCTTTTAGAAGCCAAAAAGCGCATGTGTTGGTTTTGAGTCACACGAAAATAGTTTACAAATCTCAACTAATAAGAGAATAAGTTGTTTGTGAAAGATAGATTGATATCGCACCTAATTACATTTCTCATGGTGTTTATCCCGCTTTGTAAAACCATTTAATGGGGGGAGTCATACCATGTCTATGGATGAGTCTTGTTCTATTATCTATGTATTAAGCGAAAGAAACATAAATTAATTTAATCGTCTTATTCTTTTGAGTTTCAATAATTTTCATTATCTTTGTACGCAATTAAACATAAATTGACTCTGCAAAACGAGAATGAGAGTTTCGAAGCATATTATTCAAGCCAGTGATGCTTACATCTTCAGTAACGAGGGTGTAAGGACTTGTGTTGTGCCTTTGACTCTTAAAGTTCGTTTGAGAGAAAATATGAAAAAGATATTAAATTGTTTGGCGGTTTCAAATAATTTTATACTCTCTCTCTCTCTCTCTCTCTCATATATAATAGAATAACTAACTTTCTCATTGCTTGTTACGTGTCTGTGCGATGCTCAGACCATGGCGAGATATCGACAAGGGGCTTTTTTATCTGCCTTTTGTCTTTTTTTTTGTTATCATTCATTTTATCTCTCATATTATTAAGTTACGACCATTTTGGTGATAATGGGTTTCGATGTGTCTATGTCCTTGCCCTTAGGAGTCAGCATGGTTGCTTAATTCCCTTTCTTTTATGATAAATAAGTAAGCAAACGTATATTATAAGTAATTAATTAGTAAACTTTATGAAGAAAATCAGACAGACCGTGCGACAACTTTATGTTCGTCCTACCGTTGAGGTGGTCCAAGTTGAAACAGAGGGCAATATCCTTGCTGGTAGTCCTCCCGTTCACCCAGGTGGTGGCGGTACTACTTCTCAGTCAGGCAGTGTTAAGGTTGTACCTCCTACCGAAGTAGACGGAGGTGATGAAGATATTTTGGAGGGGTAGTTGACGAGTAGACGAGTTGACAAGTTGCTTGTATGTAAGTCTATGCTTTAACGCTGAAATGAATAAGCAAACAGCGTTTTTGACTACATGCTCTTTAATTCTCTCATTTCTTTCCTCAAAAAAAACAATTAAATAATGGAGTAGGAAGTGTGTAAAGTAATATTAGGGTGTCGTCTTAATTCCCTTTCACTCCTTTCACTCCTCAAATAATAACAATGAACAAACTTTTCTTTTACGCCTGTTCAGCTCTCTTAGCTGGTGGCGCAGCTTTGTCGGTAGTGTCGTGTGCCGACACCGATTTGGATAATGGCGGAACGAATGGCAAAAATGTCCTTGTCCGCTTTAATGTAAACGATGTGCAGGAAGGTGCTATTAGTCGTGGTGTCATGACACGTGGTGCTATTACTCCCGGCTTTGAGTAGCAACGATCTCGCTGGTGGTAAGCTCGCAGCCCATAGCAACCGCAATGTCGACGTTTGCTTGATAGAGACCACTGTCGAGGGTGTCAATCCTGTTAAGGCGGATACCCACACACGTGCCAACATCATCGAAACCTCTACCCTTGGCGACTTCTCTGCCTCTGGTATACGTGGTACAGCCGCCTCAGGCATTCTCACCACACCAGAGTGGTTTCATGCTCAGCGGACCAAGAGCAATGGCGAACTTTATTCGCCTATTCAATGGTCGTTTGCACAGCCTAAGGCTCGCTTCTTTGCTGTCTATCCTAATGCAGAGAGCTATGACAAGATGACCATTAATAATACTGATGCTACGACTGGTAGTCCAAGTGTTGATTTCGAGGTAAACAGTGATGTTATAAAGCAGGTCGACTTTATGACGGCTTGTACGGGCGATGTTGAGTATGCGACGCAGTTTCAGCATCCTACAACGAAACTCGACTTCCGTCACTCGCTTACAGGTATTCGCTTTGCTGTGGGTCAGAACCTCTCTTGGAATAAGACCATTGACAAGGTGGAGTTGCGTAATGCTGTGATGAAGAGTAAGTATGTACTCTCTAAGCTGTTCGATGGCAATGGTGCCGAGTGGGATCACTCAAATGACATACGTGGCAATGCAACCCTTTCGGATGTCAGTGTGAGTACAAGTGCCAACCCTAATGTAATCATCACGGGTAATAAGGGCGATAACTACACGTTCTATATGATACCACAACAGCTTACAGGCTTTGTGACGGCTTACGTGCATTGTACCGATGGAACTGAAATCACCGTACCTCTTAAGGGTGAATGGAAGGCAGGAACAACCCGTACTTATAAGCTAAGTCAGACTAATTCTACTTGGGATTACAAACTCGAAGTAACCCCCCTAAGCCGTGCGGCTAATTATGATGAAATCCAGTCGCAGGCATACGGTATCACAAGTTATCGTGAAGACCCTGCAACACACCAGCAGCAGGCTGTGGCATGGAAAGTCGTAGGTTACGATGCCGATGCCGATGGTACTTTCTCTATGGATGAGAAACCAGAATGGCTCACCAAACTTAGCAAGACTGAGGGTACTGGTGGTACTGCTGCCGAGCAGGGTACAGCAACCCTCACCAAGGATATTATCGACTTGCTCGCTAAGCGTAATAACACTCTCAAGGAGGCAACAGAATTAGGTACAGGCACTCCTTACGACCTTTCTACAAAGGGCGGTTCGGTAGCTCGTAGCACTGCCAACTCTTACCTTATCTCTGCTCCCGGTCATTATCGCATACCGCTTGTTTATGGCAATGCTATCGAGAATGGTGCAACCAATGAACACGCTTACATCAGCCAAGCTCCTGAAGGTAATCCAAACGTTTTGTATCACTTTAAGGACCACGATGGGCAAGACATCACCGACCCTTGGATAGAGAAAACCAACAACAGTGCCAACAATGGTGTTGATGGTGCTGAGGTAGTTTGGGCAGATGCTCCCGACCTCGTTCATTCTCCTTCTATCGTGCATAATGGTGGCGAAGGCTTCCTCGACTTCGAGGTTAAGGCAAGCGACATTCAGAGTGGTAATGCCGTTGTTGCTGTCAAGAAGGCTGGTACGACTGTTTGGTCATGGCATTTGTGGTTTGCTCCTAAGGATGCATTGGATAAGATTCCTGTTACCAACAATAAGAATAAGGTTTATAACTTCACTAAAGAATCCTTAGGATGGAAGCCTACCCTATGGGATGCTTCTGCATACGACAACGCTCGTACTGTCAAGGTCAAGATTGTACAGACCATTAAGAATGGTGGAGTAGCACAAGATGCAATCATCAATATTACCCAGAACCCTGGTTTGGTAAGGAGGGGTGCTACTACCCTTTATCAGTTTGGGCGTAAGGATGCCTTCCCTGGTGTTAACTCCTTAGCTGCAAATAGCTATTTTACGAGGAATGCTGGTGACAATATGTCTATTAAGAACAATATTCAGAATCCAGATAGGTTCTATAACATCGGTTCTCACAACGAATCATTGTTGAACAACTATAATTATTTTAATCTTTGGGCAGCTGATAATACAGCGAATGGTGGTTATGCCTATAAGCCCACCTCTCGTTATAACTTTCCCGTCGTAAAGACTGTTTACGATCCTTGTCCTGTAGGATTCAAGATGCCAGCTGACATTGCGTTTAATGGTTTTACCACGACGGGTTGGACCTCTCTCGACAAATCGCAGATTAATGCTGATCGTACAATCGATGAGCAAGTTTTTAAGAACAACTTCGGTCATAATTTCTGGACCAATAAGAGTAAAACTGCTACTATTTATTTCCCTGCAGTGGGCTATCGTCACTCCGACAATGGTAAGATTTATGAGGACGGAGAAGTGGGTTTCTATTGGTCGGCAGTTCCGTTTCATTATCCATCACCGCAACCAGTAGAAGATCCACACGACGACGATGCAGGCAGGGCTGTCAGCATTGCAGTAAGAATGAACCGAGTGACAACGTTAAGCAGGGGATCTACGTAACTATGGGTTCGCTGTGCGTCCAGTCTCAGAATAATCCGATAGATTTGATTTATTTGTTTCATTGCCGGCGGGCATCTACATGCCCGCCGGCAAAGAAAAACTCTTGCCTTTGGTATATGAAGGTGAACCCTTGTTAGGTAATATTTATAACTATAAGGGTTATTAATAGCAAAATATTTGTATCTTTGCAGGCGTATTAAGTGGAATTGAGCATAATGAAACTCAATGGTATCCAGGATAAGAAAAAACTTAATAAATTTGCAAAGTAAGTTTATGGGACAAAAAAAACATTATGAAGGATTGACAGACACAGAGGTGTTGAAGAGTCGTGAACAGTTTGGTGCTAATATTTTAACACCTATAAAGAAGATTTCTCTAATGAAACAATTCTTAGAGAAACTTGAAGACCCTCTCATCATTATTCTCATTATTGCAGGCTTTCTCTCTGTCGCAATTTCTTGTTGGGAGTATTGGGGACTTCATGATGAAGACGGATTAGCTGTTTTTTTTGAACCTGTTGGTATCTTTATAGCGATTTTGTTGGCAACGGGCATTGCTTTCTTTTTTGAGTTGAAGGCTGATAAGGAATTTTCGCTTCTTAATCAAGTAAATGATGATGAAGAAGTCGAGGTTATACGAAACAATAATACCACTGTTATTCCAAAAAGATATTGTTGTAGGGGATATTGTTATCATCAATACTGGTGTTGAGATCCCCGCAGACGGTAGACTGTTGGAGGCAATCTCACTCCATGTCGATGAGTCAACGTTGAATGGTGAAAGTGTACCCGCACTTAAATCCGTAAATGAAGAAGACTTTGACAAGGAGGCTTCTTATGCTACTAATCAGGTGCTTCGAGGAACGAAAGTAATGGAGGGGCATGGTGTCTTTAAGGTAGAAGCGGTAGGTGATAGTACTGAAAATGGTAAGGTGTTTGAGGCAGCGCAGATTGATGATAGCGTGAGAACACCGCTTAGTGAGCAACTTGAAGGCTTAAGTGCACTTATTACGAAGTTAAGTTATCTCTTTGCTGGATTTATCATTGTGGGTAGGGTAATGGTTTATTTTCATTGGAATCCTATTGTTTGGATACTGGCAATTCCTACAATCATGTTCTTTGGTTTGTTATCAGAAGGTTTGATAAATGGAAATGGTATCTGAATACGATTATCACAATCCTTTATGTCTTGGTTTTGATGGGTAGTGTGATGGTCTTTCATAATTACCTCTTGCCAAATGGAAGTGTTGCAGAACTTCTTTCTCATACATTAAATACAATGATGATTGCCGTTACGCTGATTGTTGTTGCTGTTCCCGAAGGACTTCCTATGGCTGTAACTTTAAGTCTTGCATATAGCATGAGGAGAATGATGAAGACCAATAACCTTGTGCGTAAAATGCATGCTTGTGAAACAATGGGAGCTACAACGGTCATTTGTACAGATAAAACGGGTACGCTAACTCAAAATCAGATGCGGGTTCATCAGACACAGTTCTATAGCTTAGATAATCAGCTGTTAGATGATAGCTTGACTGCTCGTTTGCTGAAAGAAGGTATTGCTGTTAATTCTACAGCTTCTATTGATTATTCAGATCAGAATAATCCAAGGGTTTTGGGAAATCCTACAGAAGGGGCATTACTGTTCTGGTTAAAAGAACAGCAAGTCGACTTTCAAGAACTGAGAGAGAATACGCAAATCATTGAAGAACTTCCGTTTACAACAGAACGAAAGTATATGGCTGTGCTTGTCAACTCTACTCTCGTGGAAGGTAAGACAATACTCTATGTAAAAGGGGCACCAGAGATTTTACTTGGACTTTGCAAGCAGACCGATTCTAATATCGATAAAAAGATAATCGAACGTCAGCTGGAACAATATCAAGAACAAGCGATGCGCACTTTGGGTTTTGCTTATCAGATAATTGACGATATGTCTGGCATTTTTGACAAAGGGAATGTTATTGCTGATAATCTTACTTTTCAAGGCATTGTAGCTATTAGCGACCCAATACGTACTGATGTCCCAGAGGCTGTTGCAGAATGTATGAAGGCGGGTATAGAGGTTAAAATTGTTACTGGCGATACTTCAAGAACTGCAAAGGAGATTGGTAGACAGATAGGCTTGTGGAAGAGTTCGGATACTGATAGAAATATTATTACTGGTCCAGAGTTTGCAACTCTCTCTGACGAGGAATTGGATAAGCGTGTTAAGGAGTTAAAGATTATTTCTCGCGCGCGTCCGCTGGACAAGAAGCGTCTTGTCGAGTCGTTACAGCGTTGCAATGAGGTCGTTGCTGTCACGGGTGATGGTACGAATGACGCTCCTGCACTTCATGCTGCACATGTAGGATTGTCTATGGGCGATGGTACCTCTGTTGCAAAAGAAGCATCGGATATTACCATTATAGATAACTCTTTTAGTAGTATCGGTATGGCTGTGATGTGGGGTCGTTCTCTCTATCAAAACATACAACGATTCTTGCTATTCCAACTCACGGTGAATGTTGCCGCATGTTTACTTGTCCTTGCTGGTGCCTTTATGGGAACGGAGTCTCCGCTGACCGTTACGCAGATGTTATGGGTAAATCTGATAATGGACACCTTTGCAGCAATGGCACTGGCTTCTTTACCGCCATCAGAGAGAGTGATGAACAAATCTCCTCGTAATCGAAAAAGCTTTATTATTAATCCTTCTATGGGATGGAATATTCTCGGCGTGGGTGGTTTCTTCTTTGTGCTTCTGGTTGTTTTGCTCTATATTTTTGAACATGCTGATATTACTGCTTTAAGGGATATTCTTTACCTACACGTTGGGGAAACTAACGGACTAAGTCCATACGAGTTGACCTTACTTTTCACAATCTTTGTGATGACGCATTTCTTTTATTTATTCAATGCACGTGCATTTGAAACAGGAAGAAGTGCACTTCACTTTAAGGGATGTAGAGGCTTACTCCTTATTATCTTGATTATCTTGATAGGTCAAATAGCAATGGTAGAAATTCCTGTCTTACAGGTGTTCTTCAATATTGTTGAGGGAGGATTGTCTTTAGAAGATTGGGTAATTATATTGATTGCTTCTTCCTTTGTGTTATGGATAAGGGAAGGATGGCATCTGATAAAATCATTCCGTAATTAATTCAAGAGTATTCTGTACACATAGTTCTGTTTCTATACAACAAATTATAAGTTTATATTTTTTTTCGTTGATGTTTTTTTGTAAATTTGCATCATAATAGTAATTCACAAGTGTCAGGTACAACCATATATGGAATCATTAAGAGAGATATTTAGAATAGGTAAAGGACCATCAAGTAGCCACACGATGGGACCACAACGTGCTGCAATCATCTTTGCAGAACGTCATCCAGAAGCAGCGAAGTTTAAGGTTACACTTTATGGTAGTCTGGCTGCTACGGGTAAAGGTCACATGACAGACTGTGCTATCATAGATGTGTTGAAGCAAGTGGCACCAGTAGAGCTTGTATGGGACCAGAAGTCTTTCTGCCTTATCATCCTAATGGAATGCTATTCTGCGCATATAACAATAGTCAAGTTCTCTTAGATGAGTGGACTGTATATAGTGTTGGTGGTGGTGCTTTGTCAGAAGGAAAGGGGACGAATGATTATTTCCATAAAGAGTCGGTTTATGATATGCACACACTTACGGATATTCAGACATGGTGTGAACGTTATGGAAGAGGCTATTGGGAATATGTAAAACAGTGCGAAGGAGATGATTTTTGGGATTATCTTCGTGAAGTGTGGCAGACGATGAAGGCTGCTGTAGAGCGAGGTCTTGATAGTGAAGGAGCTTTGCCCGGACCGTTAAATCTTGCACGTAAGGCACCGAATTATTTTATAAAAGCACGTGGTTATAAGCCTTCGTTACAGAGTCGTGGGATGGTTTATTCATACGCCTTAGCGGTAAGTGAAGAGAACGCCTCTGGTGGAACAATAGTCACTGCACCCACATGTGGAGCTTGTGGCGTCGTTCCTGCTGTACTTTATCATTTGTCAAAAGGGCATGATTTTTCAGAAACAAAGATATTGCATGCACTTGCTACGGCAGGACTTTTTGGTAATATCGTAAAGTACAATGCTTCGATTTCGGGTGCTGAAGTAGGTTGTCAAGGTGAGGTTGGTGTTGCTTGTGCAATGGCTTCGGCAGCTTCTTGCCAGTTATTTGGTGGTAGTCCTTCTCAAATAGAATATGCAGCAGAGATGGGTTTAGAGCATCATTTAGGCATGACTTGCGACCCTGTTTGCGGCTTGGTTCAGATTCCATGTATTGAGCGTAACGCTTTTGCTGCCTGTCGTGCACTTGATGCTCAACTCTATGCCTCTTTTAGTGATGGTAGTCACCGAGTATCATTTGACCGCGTTGTAGAGGTTATGAAGCAGACAGGTCATGATATTCCATCACTTTATAAGGAAACAAGTGCGGGCGGATTGGCTAAACATTATCCAATGTAATTTTAGTATTACTCTTTTTATTATAGGTCAAAAACTTTTTACATATCATATCATAAGCTTTAAGGATGAAGCAAATTCTTACCATTGTCTTGTTTTTCTCGTTTCTTATAACTGCATGTGTAGATAAGAAAACGCCAGTGGAAGCATCTGTTAATGAGATTGATACCATACCTATGTTGGTTACACAAGTTCAGCAGTGTTCGCGGCTTTACACAACAGAGTACCATATTCATAAGATTGTAACTCACGATGATAAATTAAAACTATCAGGTAGGTTTATGAAGCAAGACTTTAATGTGAATTTACCCCTTGGCGAACGACGCATTGCCATTCCTATGGATGCAACCTTAAAGGCTTATATTGACTTATCAGGTTTTAGTGATAAGAATATTAGCGTCGAGGTAAAGACCTTATTGTTACACTACCTGACCCTAAAAATTATTCTAACGTCAACAAAGATAGATCATAAAGAAGTTAAGCAATATGTGGCACTTACTCGTCATAACTTTACTGATGCTGAGTTGACAAGCTATGAATTGCAAGGGAGAAAACAAATCATTTCGTCTATTCCACAAATGGGTATTGTCCATCAAGCACAACAAAGTGCAGCTCGACAGCTTGTACCAATCTTTACTGCGATGGGATATAAGGAAAAAGATATAACTATCTCTTTTAGAAAGACTTTTTCTATTAAAGATTTAGGGTCGATGATTGAAGTTAATAACAGAGATTGATAATGAAAATAAAAGAAACACATAGAGCTGTTATAGATAACAAGGAACGTAAGGGAAGGAACTTTGGAAAGGGATGTCTATCTCGTTTTTTTCTATTCAAATATATTGTTCTACTTTTTATTTTATTCATCATTTGTTTCGTTGGTGGAGTCTTCTTTTGGCTAAATTCTTCTAATGAGGTAAGTGTTTCTACTGACTCTAAGATTGATATAACACCAACAAGGATACAAGAGATACAAGATATTGGTCAATGGGAATTTCTTTCTATTAATGATGAGGAACTTGTTGATACCGTGAGTCGTGGTTTCTTTTCTGATTCAGAACTTGTTCGTATTTATTACGGAACACTTCGCTTAGGTGTTGATTTACATCATACAGAACCCCATTGGATACGTGTGGTGAATGATAGTATTATCGTAGCAAAGTTGCCCGCCATTGAATTATTGGATAATAACTTCATTGATGAAGCTAAATCACGTTCGTTCTTTGAGAAAGGCGAGTGGACTTCTGCTGATCGCGAGCAGCTTTATCAACGTGCATATAAGAAGATGATGGCTCGTTGTATGACAAATGAGAATATTCTAATAGCTGAGAGAAATGCGAAACAGCAATTCACTCAATTCTTGAAGGCAATGGGTTATAAGAATGTAAAAGTAGACATTACAGCAAGGAAAGTTTCTCGATAGCCTCTTTCATATCCTCCTTGAATCGTGAGTGCGTCAGAAGAAAGCCATCTTTACCTGCTGCAAGTTTCGTGTAAAGTTCCTTATTCATTACTTCCACATAAGAACTTATGGCATATTCAATGTCATCTTTTTGTCTTTCGCAATTGGAGAAAGCATAAACTTGATATTTCTGATGAAAGAAGCAATAAGCAGCTTCGATACTATCTTTTGTTATCATTGCCTTATATGGTTCTAATTCCTGTTTTTTTCAATTTAGTCTCTTTTAAAGATGTCCCTTGTGTAGACTTTCTCTTTTACATTCTCAAGGCAATTGTCATAGCGATTGGCTATAATAGCATGACAACGTCGTTTGAATTCGTCAAGATTATTGACGATGAGGCTACCAAGAAGGTTGTACCATCTTCAAGTGTAGGTTCATAAATGATAACTTGTGCGCCTTTGGCTTTAATACGTTTCATTACTCCTTGTATAGAACTTTGTCGGAAATTATCGCTGTTAGACTTCATCGTAAGTCGATAGACACCGATAACGCACTCTTTCTCATCCTCGGGGTTGTAATTTCCACGATCGTAATAGTCGTAGTAACCTGCTTTGTGCAATACTTGGTCTGCAATAAAATCTTTGCGTGTACGATTACTTTCGACAATTGCCTGAATAAGATTTTCAGGAACATCGGCATAGTTGGCTAACAACTGTTTGGTATCCTTTGGTAAACAATAGCCTCCATAACCAAAAGAAGGATTATTATAGTAAGAGCCAATACGTGGGTCGAGGCATACACCTTGAATAATATTTGATGTGTTAAGACCTTTTACTTCTGCATAAGTGTCTAACTCGTTAAAATAACTAACACGCAGTGCAAGGTAGGTGTTTGCAAAGAGTTTTACGGCTTCTGCCTCTGTCAAACCCATGAATAGAGTAGGGATATTCTCCTCAATCGCTCCCTCCTGTAATAACTGAGCAAAGAGTTGGGCAGCACGTTCCATTCGTTCGTCACCCTCAGGGCGACCAATGATAATACGACTTGGGTACAGATTGTCGTAGAGAGCCTTACTTTCACGGAGGAACTCTGGTGCAAAGAGAATATTCTTGCAATTGTATTTTGTTCTGATATGCTCAGTGTATCCTACGGGGATTGTAGACTTAACCACCATAATTGCTTCTGGATGGACTCTTAACACAATTTCGATAACCTCCTCAACACGACGTGTGTCAAAGTAATTCTTTACGGGGTCGTAATTCGTGGGTGTAGCGATAACGACAAAGTCAGCTTCTTTATATGCTGCCTCTGCATCCATGGTTGCAGTGAGGTTCAGTTCTTTTTCGGCCAAATATTGTTCTATATAATCATCTTGAATAGGTGACCGACGATTATTAATCAGTTCTACCTTTTCTTTTACTACATCAACAGCAATAACATGATGATTTGACTTAGCAATGTTGCAATACTAAGACCTACATAGCCTGTACCTGCTACGGCGATTTTTATATCTTTAATATCCTTATCCATTAGTCTTATTCAGATTACTTGCAAAGATACGTATTTCTATTTGAAAAAGATAGCAGAGCGGTATAAAATCTATTTTAATAAGTTTGAGAGTGCTTAATATCGTTGGCTTATAAACATTATGCATAAAATCCCAAGCAATCGTTTTATTGCTTGAGATTTATTTTATTTTGATAGTGTTATCCGCAGTGGTAGTACTGGCGAACAAGTTTCTCCATTATCATTTCTTTGTTTTCAATTTCTTGACGAAGTGTGCGGTCATTGAAAGAACGGAGTTGATTAATAATGCCATCAATCATGGCAGGAGAGAAGACCCCATGTTCTTCATAGACTTTACGCTGACGTTCCAGACAATCGGCTGAGGCTGCACAACTATCAGGCAACTGAGCCAATGTTGCGTATCGTTCAGCATTCTTCGAATCGTGGATATCGCCATCTGCAAAAGTTCTTTCTGCCTCTGCCTCTGCATTCTCCATCTCAAAGCCATGACGACAAGCCACACAAAGACCTGCTAATAGCTGATAGATGTCAGCCGAAGCGTCAGGAGAACGCATCTCAATGGTCTGTTTGTTGGTATAATCACGTGCTGTAAGTGGTTCGATTTCATTAGCCTTATGACACATGTCTTCGCCCGAAGTCCAACCTAATGGTACGCGGACAAGTACAGAACGATTGCTCATTCCCCAACAAACATTCGTCGGAGCTTCCTGATGTGGAACGAGGCGGAAGTAAGAGGTTGGGTTTTTGTTACCAAAGGCTGTGATACTCTCTGCTAAGTCCATCATACCCGCAATAGCACGGCGAGCATATTTAGATAGTTTTCCTCCGTCGAGCATCATGTTTTCCCATCTTTCATCATACGCATGTGGATGTGCATACCTGAACCAGCTTTTCCCACAGTTATCTTGGGAGCGAACGTAACATCAAGTCCTTCTTCGTAACCTAAGCTACGGATAACCCATTTTGCAATGAGTAGTTGTTCTGCACATTCATTTGCAGGAACAGGCAAAAATTCTATCTCGTTTTGTTCGTAACAGCGTCCGTTTTCAATGAAATTACCCACTTCTGAATGTCCGTATTTGATTTTTCCACCACATTCTGCAATTAATTGCATAGCTCGCATACGGAAATCATTACCTTTAGAGAAAGGAGTACTCTCGTGATATCCGTGTTGGTCGTCAGCAGGAAATAAGCCTTCATTCTCTCGGATAACATAGTACTCTAACTCGCCCATAGCATGAAATTCCATACTCGTTACTTCGTTAAAGGCTTTCATCGACTTATAGAGTGTGTACTCCGGCGATGAGGCTAATGGATTGCCATCCCGGTCGAAGAAGGAGCAAAGCATACAAAGCGTTGGTATCTCTGAGAAAGGATCAATGAATGCGGTAGAGAAACGCGGTATAACATAAAGGTCGCTACTTGCCGCAGCGATAAAACTGAAAAGTGAAGAGCCGTCTACTCGCTCGCCACTTGTAAGAATTGTTTCTAAGTAATCGGGGGTGTGAAGGATAATGTTGAGTGTTTTTAATCGTCCATCACCAGCCGGATACATGAAGTTAATCATTCTTATATTCAGGTCACTGGCAACTTGTTTGATGTCGTTTTTTGTAAACTCATGTGAGTCTTTTCCTAAGTGTGCTTCCAGTCTATTGGCTGAGTTTCTAAAAAGGTTATTTTCCATTGTTATTGTTTTATAAGTTAGTAATTGTATCTAAGGACAAAAATACATATTATTTTTATTACTTGCAATTATTTTGTACTATTTTTATGTGCTTCATTATTAAGTGATAATGTGTTTCTTATACCAGATTTACTTCACTTCGTTTTAACATTTAAAATTCAAAAGGAGAAGTACTAAAACCCTACAGATAATGCAATCTCCGAAGGAGTGAATGGAATAATAAAGCAAGAGTGGCTCTACCACATGAAACGACCCAAGAATCTCGATGATGCACGATGCATTATTGCCGGTATCATAGACTTCTACAACAATAAGAGACCCCACATGAGCAACGGCATGCTTACGCCAAGACAAATGAGAGAAAAGCACTATAATGTGGCATAAGGGTTTCTGTGTTTTTCATAGTATTAAATTTTGTAAGTTAAAAGGAAAAAAATATTAACTTTGAACATGTGCTACACACGTTCAGACTTCATTGTCAAAGTTTATGACTATGCAAAGTGAATCAGTAAAGTTTCCATGGGGGTGTAAAGCTATTCAGGAAGCAAGAAAAATGTGTAAACTAATTCAGTAACAATAACCCAAAAAAAGTGTGAAGTAAATTTAGGCATAGTCATTCCGATTTAATTTTTCTTTCACTTTTTTTATATTAAAAACTTGTTTTTATATCACATAAATAAGTAAATTTGTAGCCGATAACCCTATCTGAAGCTGTATCGGACAAAAGTTAATAATAGCAGAAGTCCGTAAGGGTGGGAAGAATTGTTCATGAAGAGCATTTTGACGGGGGAATCATATATATGATAAGGCGTTTACTTGACGCTTTGTTCTTGACATCAGGAAACTTCGCAACTTTCTTATTGTCGTCTTGAACATAGCAACGGTAGATGCTCATGCGGGTGTGTATTTGCAGCCTTTATGGTATGCCTTCTTAGAAATAGGTATACAGTTTGGCTATATACATATCAGCGTGGGCTTCTGCGTTGCTCGTTCTTACGACAATGGGCAATGCGAAGGCCTCCTGATGTGGAACGAGTAACAGGTACAGACTCCCCACGCTTTTTTTGTATATGTACTTGAACAATCAATAGCTGTTTTTAGAAGCTGAAAAAGAAACAATATAATCAATTTCTATATGAATCAGAACAATTACATGAAAGGCCTGTCAATCATAGGCTTCTTAGTATTCGGTGCCGTCAGCTGCTGGGCTACGGCAGAATCCTTGCATTTGCTATTATCGTCTTGGCCTGTTGCATTTTGCTGGGCTATCACCATCGGATTTTTTATCATTGCATCCCTTGGGACAAAGATGATAGCAGACAGTCTGAACCAGCGTATTTTCGTGGAGAACCGTGGGACGAAGTTGTCATTAGGCATTATCATCGTTTTTGTTTTCTGGCTGTGTTGCAGTCTTCCGACAAATACACACACATTCTTTTATCGGAATCTTATCAATGACAAGGTTACTTATGAGATTGCTACGACCAAAGGTTATCTTGACCAAATTGCCAATGGGGTAGTAACAGCCGACAAGACGAATGCGCGTATCACGGAGTTTATCAATCAGATAAATATGAAGTTAGGACAGCTGGAGGCTGAAATTAAGAACGAAGCTAATCCTGGTAATGGGCCTCGCGCCAAAGCGATTTTGGCTGACTTTGCCAATCTACTCGATGTGCCTGTCATTAAGCCACTTTCGTTTGTCGGGACTTCTGCCTAAGACAGACAGGTGCTTTGCAACGAGTATCGAAAAATGATTTACACGCTTCGAGATGCGAAAGTAGAAAACATAAAGGCCTCCATGACCCCAGCAAATAGCAACTACAAGCAGCAGGCACTGATGGACAGCAAGAATTTGGACGTAATCAAGCGCAATATAGACGAAGGAAATCTGGATGTGAATAATGCTAACGATATAAAGCAAATCTGTGACAAAATCAATCAGGGCTACAGTACAATCAAGATGTATGCTCAGTTTGTCGATTTCAAGAATGTAGAGGACAAGACCAACTATACTGCACCTTCTCCGCAAACCAAGGTAGCCCGACTACTGAGCGTGTATGATGTTTGGAGAGACTTCGTTACGGGACAACAAGGAGGACTATCGTTTATTTTTTTGGATTCTCATATCTATTCTTGTAGATGTAGCAGCCTTTATTTTCTTCGACATCGCTTTTACAAACAGAGATAATTAATAGTTGCAATTAATAATACATTAGTTAAATACATAGAATATGGCATTAAAAGACGTACAATTGGATAGCAATATCCTTTCCCAATCTTCTGAGGATAATGTATCCATGGATGCACCTGTGCAAGAGTCAACCACTATTGCTCAAGAAGTTACCCCTATGTCCCAATCCGAGAGTGACCCCAACAAAATCAAAGTTATTATCGCCGACAAGACTTCGCCGATAGTAGTTCTCTATGGTCCTCCTTCTTGTGGAAAAACCATGACGCTCATTCGTTTGGCACGATGGCTGAACAAAAAGGGTTTCCAAGTCGTTCCAGATAAGTCTTTCCGTGAATCGAAAGATACCGGTTATAAGCAACTTTGCGACAACTTCAACAGCTTTATTGACTCCAACGATGCTGCAAAAAGTACTAACCTTATCAGTTTTATGTTGGTAAAGATACTTTACAAGGGTCAAACCATCTGTCAGATATTGGAGGCTCCCGGGGAGCATTATTACAACCCAGGAAACAACCAGCCAAGACCACCTTATGTTAGCGAGATTATTAATACAGAAAACCGTAAGCTCTTTGCTGTCATTCTTGACGCAAAATGGACAGACGCATCTGCAAAGAAAGGATATGTTGATAATGTACGCAGGTTGAACATTGATATGCGGACACAGGACAAGGTTCTCTTCATCTATAACAAGATAGACCAGAGTTTTACCATCGGGGGAGCTTTGTCAACCTCTATTAAAGAAGTTTCTGACCAGTACCCTGGTATTTTCGAGTCCTTTGTGAATCAGAATCCAATAACGAAAATGTGGAGGAAATTCAATTGCGGCTTCGTTACGTTCTCCACAGGAGATTATGCACCAACTATGGATGGCACCTTTACTTACACTCCGAGTCAGGACGAATACCCAAGAAATCTCTGGAATGCAATCTTACAATTCATTAAAGGCTGAAAATTATGGCATTAACAGTAAAGCTATTCGTTCATGGCGTGCCTGCCGGGAAGAAACAGTGGGGAAAGTTCTGCAAGGAAGATCAGCTCTATCTTGATCAATTCTATCAAGGCAACAAGGACATACAAGAGTATATGAAAGTAGAATGTCGGAATATTGTAGGAAATCCATCCGTTTTCTATACTTTCATCGTAGGTAAGAACATCAATGCCTATGATGGCCGGCAGGGCTCTTATTTTTGCGCTTACGCTAAAGATGAATTCCTATTACAGGGACATACAAAACATCTATACCATCTTGAAGGCTGCGTACTATAAATATTGTATGGGGTTGTTGCTGACTGACCGTCAGAACTTTGTCCAGTTTGCCATTCCCGATTTCAAAGACAAGAACGAGGAACTGATTGAATTGGAAAAATCAATCTCTGATTACATTTTTAAATTCTCTCACGACTCGGATATCAAGCCTTTGGATAAACAAATGCTTGCCGGAGGGGAAACGAAATCCATCAGCCTCGTCAGACTGCGACGCTGAACCTGCACTTCAAACTCATTCGTGCCAATGGTTCCATCCTTGTATCAGAGTTCTATGCTTCTTTCAGAGAACAGAAGCGGGAGCAACTCCATGCCGAGGAGTTGAAGTCGGTTCAGACAAGGTGTGATGCTGAGATCAACAAAATAGAATCCAATACCCAGCAAACCTTGAATGACCTTAAACGCCATTTTGAAAGCGAAAAGAGCAATAGTGCCAAACGCGAAAAAGATCAATTGAACGCACTGAACCAAAGGCTTGCGGAAGCAGAAGAAAAACTTGGAAAGGCACTAAAGACGTGCAACGATTACAAAAGTGAAATCGAGAACTACAAACAGAAGTTTCATAAGGCTTCAGAACTGCTTCACACAAGTGGCTCGGATGCTGTTTCTACTCCAATAAGTTCACCGGCAATACCTACGACTTGTTATCTAGACAGACCATCGGGGCAACCAAAGAGGAAACCCAAAATTTGGAGAAAGGTCTTCCATCTTTTGTTGTCTATATTGATTGTTGGTGCGTTGTGCATTCTCTACTTTACCGTACATGGAGTAGGGACTGATGTCGTTAAAATTAGAGAGGACATACAAGGAATAGCAACCCAAGTAGAGAATCAGCAAAGCGAGATAGGAAAGTTGAATACCTTGTTGAAGCCTCATAAGAAACAAAGAAATGCAAAAAAGTCTCGGAAATAACAGGTATATAGTAAGAGTCTGTTTGTCCTTATTCTGTATGCTTTTCTTTCTCTCGTCATGTGGCGAGCAGAAGAAGAACATTGTTTTTTACGAAAATGATTCAACTCAGGGAGACTCCGTAGAAACCGAGTCAATCACTGACACCGTCGCTGTACCCCCAGAAGACCTACAGGAGTCTTTACAAGTAAAAAATGATAACGAAGTGGATGTACCCTTTATCGAGCAGGGCGGCGAGAAGTATATAGATGTTACCGTCAATGGACAGCTGACGGTCAAGATGATACTTGATAGTGGTTGCTCTACCACCTTGATATCGATTGCCGAGGCGCGATACCTGTATGAGAAAGGATGTATCACCGAGGACGATTTCCTTTGGTACTACCCAGACACAGATAGCTGATGGCAGCATTGGTGAGAGTATGGTTGTAAATCTTCGTGAGCTTGTCATATCCGACAAGATAGTCTGTTATAACGTAACGGCGACTGTTTCAGAAAATGCAAAAGCTCCTTTGCTGTTGGGCAATGAAATCTTGAATCGCGTGCCGTCTTATTCGGTTGACAACGAAAACAAACTCATTAGATTCATGTTAAGATGAATATAACAACATATATTTTCGGAAACTTTAAGTCGGGTTATTGTCAAATTCCCACTGATTATACACAGACTGTTTTCCAAACCTTCTATAACAATAGCAAGGCGAAAACCCAGATAGCCGTTCACCGTAAGGGTGATTTGATTTATTATGCCTACATACGCAAACTGGAAAGCAACTACTATATAGGGCTGTGTGCCGAGCTGAATGGCAGTTGTATCAAACATCCTCATACACTTTTCTCTACTTTTGAGATGATTGTAGAAAGAATGGTTTGCAATGGTTGCTTGATTCATTATGATAACAACGGAGAGATAACGACATCTGTAGACAAGCTCTATGCAGAGAAAGAGTATATTGATACTATCAACCATAGCTTGATATATGCTTTCAATCAGCTGGCATACCAGCCCTTACCACCTGTCAGCTACCAATCGAGCAGCAATGCTATTCAAACGTTCAGCATTCAGGACGATGCCGATAAGATTTTTGAGTCGTGCTATACCAATGGATATACGGTAATCTATAAGTCAAAGGACTACGACACGGCAAACATGAATGCCTATTCTACTCGTCTGCGGAAGTTGTACAGCCAAATAAACGATTTGAAGCAAAGCAACCAGCAGTTGCAGAGCGATTTGACGAAAAATAGACGAAAACAACAAAACACGAAATGGGTAAGCTTTTTGACCATCGTTGTACTAATTCTTGGCTTCATCGTGTGGAACAAGGTTTTGTTTCCAAACGAAGTTACTAAGTATGACGCAGGCGAGTTTCTCTATTATGGCCCGATAAACAATGGTAAACCGAATGGAGTCGGTGTGGCTATCTATCGGGACAATGACAAGGAACAACGCCTGTACTATTATGGGAATTTCGTCAACGGTGAACGTGTAGATACCAATGCCATTATGTTCTATCGCGATGGTTCCTATTTCAAAGGTTCCATGAGAAACGACAAGTGGCAGAAAGGGCGATTTACAGATGTTGATGGAGCTGCGTTTGTCGGCAGTTTTAAGAATAACCAACCCTGCGATGGGATATGGTACAAACAAATAGAGGCACAGACAGTAAGAAATACAAATGAAAGATAGAGTAAGTTTTTTAACCTGTATAGTATTGTTCTTCCTAATGCCATTGGCAGCAATGGCGCAGGCAAAGCCTAAGCGGGATGTCAGTAAAGACCGATCACAGCTTTCTGTGCGTGTAATCCCTCGTCCTTTTTCATCATCGGCTCCTGAAAAAAAGACCAAACAGCCCCAAGGAGCAACAGCCGGCAGCCGTAAGTGGGTGGCACAAACGAGAAAATACATCAACAAGAAGAAACATATACAGAGAGGCACCTATATCTATGCAAATGGGGGGTATATGGCGACCATAGCGGTAGGGAATGAATGCGAAACCAAATATGTAGATATCTCTACGGATGCGGGGCGATGGTGGATTTCCGATGACGAGAATTTCTGGTATACGGTGAGAAAAGTGAACAATACGACGCTTGCCATAGACATTTCGAGCAATCCCTCACACGAAGCACGTCATGGCACTTTCAATGTGAAGATAGGAGCATCATGTTGTCCATTAGCGTAGAGCAGCAGGGTGTTCCCTATCAGGCTTCTGTCAACTTCTATTCAGTGCAGCTATCCCATAATGTGATGTATGCTGGTAATCTCTGCCTATGCGGAAACGTTCGATTTGGTATCTCTGGCGTGGGAGGCACTCCTGTGAGGATATATGCGTTTCTCACGAATCAATATGGCACTTATGTCGTACAAGGAACGAAAAGCGTCTTTGTCGCCTCGGAAAACATTACACCTCCTTCTGATGATGAAGCCATTTTCAACACCAATCTTTATTTTCCCAATTATCTGCTGGAACCATATACAGATAATAAAACGATGGCAATTCGTTTCGCAGTGTTCAGCGATGCTACGGGTCAGTTCGTTAGTATAACCAATCCTATCCCGTTCAGTCTGAAAAAAAAGCGTAAAAAGGTTGTTACTAATTTTGTAGTATAAACTAAAAGGGCTGAAACGAAGGAAATTAATAGGATAGATTTTAGGCGGGATTGTCTGCAATGGAGTTTTCGAAGCTGCACTGATCAGGTGGATTTACAACAGTCCCGATACTACACCCGTGCCATACATTCTGAAAGCCCAGCTGTGTTGGTACGCCAAGGTGGGGTTGTGGAATTTGGGGCAGGTGTACGACTATTGCCAGAAGTTGGATACAACGATAACCATTACGAGACCTCTGCAGAACCTTCATTTATAGAAAAATTTTCCATTTAGTTGTGTTTAGAAGTATATTGTAACGTATATATTGAGACCTCTGCAAAACTATCAGTTTAGAAATTTGCTTATATCATTATTCTTTCGTACTTTTATAGTATGAAACAGCAACTCTCCTCTCTCAGCTTCGCCGACCTATTAGTCGGTCAGCGTAAGGTCAAGCAGACCTTCTTTTCTCAGATAGACAAGATTATCAATTGGAATCCAATTCGTTGTATTATTGAAGTTGCCTATACCAAAGGTTACAAGGCAACTGGTCGTCCGAGCTATGATAGTCTTGTTCTTTTTAAAATCGAACTTCTCCGTACTTGGTATGGTCTTAGTGATGGTGAGGTTGAGGAGCAGGTTAGCGATCGTTTGTCTTTCAGCCGATTTGTAGGACTGGGCTTGGAAGATGTTGCTCCTGACAGTACGACGGTATGTCGTTTCCGTAACATTCTTGTAGAGGCAGACCTTTATGATATGGTACTGAATGAAATTAACCGTCAGTTAGAGCAACAAGGTGTTATTGTTAGGCGTGGGGCTATCGTTGATGCCAGCATCACCGATAGTCCTCGTCGTCCACGTGGTCGCAAGGAATATGAGGTTGTTGAGGATAGGGATGAAGAAACGGGTAAGGACTCGGCAGAAAACAAGGAGGCACTTGCTCGAATGAAACTAAAAAGTCGCATTATGCATAAAGGAACAAGAGGGTATAAGATTACAGAAAAAGTGAAACGCATCAATATGGCTATCAGCAAAATTAGGTACAGGGTAGAACGCACTTTTGGCTCCATAGACAGATGGTTTAGAGGAGGAACGGAAAGATATGTAGGGCTTGCCAAAACACATGCACAGCATATTATGGAGGCTGTTGCCTACAACTTATATCGAACGCCAGGGATAATTGTGTCCAATACTCTCAAATAAAAGAAAATTGGACACAAATATAGATGATAATAATCGTTTTACGGCATCAATTATACCAATATATATGTTGGAATATGTTTCAAAACACAACTAAAAAGGAAATTTTCTATAAATGAAGGTTTTGCAGAGGTTTCTTATATACAAAATGGCGAAGAGAGAATCCGTTTAAACAAATAGGAATTAGAGAAATAGCAAACATTGAAATCAAAGCAATGGTAAACGCAGGAATACCTGAAGATATTGCCACAGGCTGGGTTGTAAAAGGTTTATAAGACCTACAAACCAAAGGTGTGAAAAGTATTGCTAATATTCCATGGAATGGTATAAATTAGATTTATAACAAATATTAATTATGAATAGTAATCAAGAAATACTCGGATCAGTTCGGAGTATATGTTGTTTCACAAGTTTATGATGATTCAATGAAATATCTAAAAGAATTAATAGAAGGTTCTACTAAATGGGGAACTGGGAAAGAATATACAGAGGTGTTTCAAAAATTAAGCCCTAATGACAGAAAAGTATTGTATAAATATGTTGATGATACTGTGAGAACTGTGATTTTTGGGCTGTTAGGTATATTTGAAGAAAATGAAGAATATAAAATTGTGTATGAAAATAATGGTGGTAGACAAGTAGATCTGAATAAAATTAGTGAAATGTTAAAAGCATAATTGAGTAGAGAAAACGGATGGATAGCTCGTTTTTAGTAAATATGCAAATGAAAAAGATAAATAGTAAAAAAACAACCCTCAAAAAGGAGTAGAAGGGTGTATTATATCATAGAAAACAAATATGGAGATGATAATGAGTGGTGGAATATTCATCCTGCTACGAAACCACAAGAGCATCAGAGATTACTTCGTGGTAAAGATTCACCAGCAAGATATTTATTTAAATGATTAGAGTTATGATTTATAAGCAGTTAAAAGAATATGTATTGCCAAATGAAAAATGATAGGAAAAAGAAATATATAAAAATTTCAAACATCATTTCTTTCCTATTTCAGATTCTGAAATTGAATTAGTGAAGAAAAGAAATAGAAATACCTTTTCGAGTTGGAATTTTTTTATAGACATATAGGTTATGGTTTCTTTTTCCAAAATAATAAGGATAATAGTGATAGGCTATTAGATGCAATTAGTTTTTAAACAAATTAATCTTAGACAGGACTATTATAAGTATGATCCAGATATGGAATTGTATAATAGTTCTATTTTTTCGAAACAAGTATATTTTTGAATTGTGTGAAGGAACTTATCTACATATTGATAAAAAAACATTAGGTAGCCAAAATGCCATTTATTTTTCGAAAGAAAGATTGCAAAACTCGTTAGAGGATTTTTTACTCCGCTTTAATACAGAAGGACATTATCTTGAATATGATTGAATCTGACGATACAGTATATTAATTATATGAGGTCTATTAATTCCAGTAGTTTAATATGGAAGTTTTAGCAAGGTTAAATCAAGTATCATCATGGTATAATAAAATATCAGATAAGGAAAATGAATAACGATAATATTCCATCTCGTTCAATAGCGACATTGCTTTTTACAGTTTTGCTATCATCCAGTCTCAAGGAGACAGCTGTTCCAATTGAGTCTGCATTCTCAATCGAATCATCAGAAGGCGAGGTTTTGTCTGTAATGATTCAACCAGAGCATTTAAAATTGTTGGGGATGAGGGTAAAAGTTATTTTAGATGAAGTCACGTTGCAATTATCTATCATATCATCGGGCAAAAGATATAATTTTATGCGCTAATATACGTTATATTACATATCAAAACGATATAGATTAGAAGTCGCATGATAAGGTGATGGCGAAAACGCTATAAATATAAATAGAACGATACAAGTATGAAGCATCATCGGTTGGTTAGGTGTTTGTTACTACTCCTGCTCCTGTTTACGGGGGTAGGGCAGCCTTTGCGTGCTCAATACTACTCAATTCATGCTACCGTTCAATGGCCGTCTCCTCAAAGTCCTTACTTGTCAGATTATTATAGTGGGACAAGATTTAGAGATCGTTGCTGCGGGCATTAAAAATATAAATAAAGTAGAATGGCATTGCTTTGGCGAAGTAGATGCGAAATTTATTCAAAATGTCAAAGCAGAGGCTAAAAAGGCTGGATTAAAAGATACTGAGTTTATAATAATTCAATATTAAGCTTATGGAAATAAAACTAAATAAAGAGTTGCATGGACATTTTTAGCAAACAAAAATAAAAAGATGCAGGGACTTCTTAAAAGTGCTGAATTTAGATTATTTTACCTTCTCCATAGAGGAAATGAGACTTATTGAAACAGCATATAATCAAAAAGAAATTCCATATGATTATATCTATATATATAGGAGAAGCTGTCATTAATATTTCTAAAGGATGGTGGTCCATTGGAAAATTAAAAAGATGAATCATGTGGGCATCCTATAGTTCTAGGATGGGGAATCGACAATGCTAGTCCCAAGAATCTTTCCTGATGATTGGATATATAGGATAGAAAAGAGTCTTTCGGGAGAAATTTTAGAAAACATGTTTAGCAGATTAGCTCGTTACATTCACCATAAGTAAAACAATAATTTCTTCTGAAATAATAATAGATGCTATTAAAAATTATATGAATAGAGGTAATATCAACATAATGCAACAATTAAAAGTAATGTTACTTGTTCTTATCCTAAATATTTTCAGAATGAGCTACCGTCAACCACTTCTCCGACAAGAGCTTTTCCGAGAGTTATGAAGGCTATTTGGTTCAATTCAAAATGAAAAGAGGAACTATTGATGAACTAAAATTAATAGGTGTTACAGATGGAAATCCTTTGGTAAAAAGGCTATTTGGAAAAATGCCTATGAATTCTGAAGTGGGCGGTAATTGGAGTAAATCAAAGGCTCGTTTCAAAGTAGAGACATTAAGAACAACAAATTCTAAACAAGTGAATATTGCATTAGGGCAGGGAGAGGCTCTTAATATATTCAATAATAATATAACAGAATATCAATTAATTAAAATCATAAAAAAATGACGGAATTAGAAGAAAATGCCATTCTTGATTTTGCGTCTTCTTGAGATAACTATTGATGATTTTTACAAAAAGATGCCTCAATATAAAAACGAAGATTTCATAGTCAAGAAATATAATGAAATTATTCTCAATAAAGATAGCAAGACATTGGGTTACTTGAGACTTATACCCATAAGAGATGTAAGACTTTTTAAAAATATCTATAGGCAATTGCTGTTAGAAGATTGGCATATAGAGCATGAAGATATTGTAGGCTTGTTTCAGTCGTATTTCAATAAAGATATTGAGAATATATATATACTATTAAATGCGTTAATTAATATACCTACATATCTTCAAGAAGATGAAGCAACTAAATATTCTTATATAAAAATCATTTATGCTATTAGGCTCAACCCCAACTGGAGAGTCTCTCTGCATTAGGGGACTTAGCATCAGAAACAGGCGATGAAAAGATAAAAGAACTTGCACTACATCAGTTAGAAAAAAGGAAAAGACTCGGTAGATGGGAATACGAAAGAAATCAACAAATAAGACAATAGTTTACAGAAAGTGTAGAATTCATCTTATAACAAAATATCTATGGGGAATGAATTTTACTATCATCTTGTCTTAAGGAGTATGCTATTCCCTATTGAATTAGCTTTCATTATCAATGCATTGAAAGGTGAAATCTTCTTATTGTGGTATTACTGATAATAATTATTTACTAAAGTTTCCCACCCTTAAAACACTGGTCTTTTTTTATTCACCTTTAACTGTTATTACCCATATCCATTGATTTTTAACACAAGTATAATAGAGGTTAAGCAGTCTGTTCATATACTTCGTCCCATTTTTCTAACACTTCTGCCATTACAAGGATTTTGCTCAACTCTTTGTCGTTGCCGCTGATTGTAGCCATAAGCTGTTGGGGCGTTATCCCAAGTGTTTCTCCTAAAATGCGAAGTATACGTTTGATACAGGCAAGAACTCGCTTCCATAACGTGAGTGCCATGAGGTCGTCCTCTATATCCGAAAAAAAGTTCGCCCTATGGTTTGATATTCTGTGAACCTCTTTTTCCAAAGCCATGACGGTATATGTAAGGTAACATAGCGTTGCGTCGGCTATCTGACCATTAAAGTCGCAACCTTGATAACCTCCTAATCCGAGATATTGCTTAGTCTCCTTGTTCATCACTTCTATGTTCCATCTAATCTGATACACTTCAAAGGCTTTTATGAAAGACATCGTTGTATCCGTGGTGAGCAGGACGTTCCATGTGGAGTTCCTACCATACTTGATGAGGAATATTCTAATAGGTACATCCCCTAAGTTGCCGTTGAGCTGAATATATCGACATCTGTACTTACGACAGTTCTTTCCTCGTTCACGTTCATAGGTAGCAATGAGTTCTGCAGCATTTTTCTTCCTGCCTGATACGGTGTATTTCGTCTTTCCCATTTTAGCAAGTCCAACAAAGTGCATTACTCCTTTACCTATGCTTCTAACACATTTCATAAGTTGCTCGCAAGTGAACCAACTATCGGTAATCACATACTTCGCATGCAAACCCATCTTCCATCCACGGCGAAGCATATTCATGGCAGCTTCCATCTTAGACATCTTACACTCTTGAAAACGCTTATAATCAGGGTTGCCGATTCCTTTTGGTATGATACGCTTTTCTACGTTGCTGTTTTGTCAGTCCGCAGTCGCCTTGTTTCCCTTTTTCCTGATGCAGTGAAAAATCAAAGGGTATGGTTGTCTTGCCGTCAAAGAAAGCACAAAGTAGCAGTTTGTAGCCCAATACGCACCTGCCTTTAACATGGTCAAAAACACGACTGATACCCTCCATCCTCACACCGCTCTTCTCAAGCACGGTGTCATCTATAATGAAACAGGTCGTGGAATCGGATTGAGGAGCTTCGCCATACTTACGCAATCAGGCACATGTAACGCAGTGCAAAGCGGTTCATCAAGCGTCTCCAATCCATCTGCGGGCGAGTCATCATTCGATAGAAACAGTTCTTACCATGATTTGAAAGCTCATATATCTTATGCTTGCATATACTGTGGATGCTCTCACCCACAATGCGGAAGAGGCAAAGAGAAAGGATTAGCTCAGATGCTGAAACTCCGTCATGTTTCTCCAATGACAGACGAGATAGCAGGTGACCGATACCAAACTTGCCAAAAAGATGCAATAAATCATCACTCATTCGAGTTTTAACACTCAAAAAGTTTGGATAACTCACTTATTTTCTCTATTTTTTTGCTTCCATAACAGTTTTTGTTGTTTTGTCTTTGACAATCAGTTTTTTGCGATTACTAATTTACAAAAGAAAATTCGACAAACTGTTATTTTTCTATCTATTTGTTAGGGTGGGAAACTTTAGTTATATAGATAAGTTAAATATGAAGTAAAGAGTATTGAATTTTGTCGAAGATGGTAGTTGTGGAGTTATTAGGTTTTAAAAACGTCATCAGCAAGCGACTTTGCGATACCAGGAAAAAGAGTTATTGGGATGTAATGGATACCCATACACGGCACATGGCTTTACCTCTGGGAATAATGGACGTTTGGGAGTTCCTGAGTGGTATGTCGGTAAAGGAAAGTATGCAACTATAGAAGATGGTTCAGAACTTTGGGAAGTTTTTCAATGATGGAAGAGAAACGCTGCGAGCAGTGTATAAAAGATGGAAAGTTTAATACAATAAAATAACTAAAGTTTCCCACCCTTAAAACACTGGTCTTTTTTTATTCACCTTTGCCTGTTATTGCCCATATCCATTGATTTTTAACACAAGTATAATAGAGGTTAAGCAGTCTGTTCATATACTTCGTCCCATTTTTCTAACGCTTCTGCCATTACAAGGATTTTTCTCATCTCTTTGTTGTTGCCGCTGATTGTAGCCATAAGCTGTTGTGGCGTCACCCCAAGTGTTTCTCCTAAAACGCAAAGAATGCGTTCGATACAGGCAAGAACTCGCTTCCATAACGTGAGTGCCATGAGGTCGTCCTCTATATCCGAAAAAAGTTCGCCCATGGTTTGATATTCTGTGAACCTTTTTTCCAAAGCTATGACGGTATATGTAAGGTAACACAACGTTGCGTCGGCTATCTGACCATTGAAGTCGCATCCTTGATATCCTTCTAATCCAAGATACTGCTTAGTCTCCTTGTTAATTACCTCTATGTTCCATCTAATCTGATACACTTCAAAGGCTTTTATGAAAGACATCGTTGTATACGTGGTGAGCAGGACGTTCCATGTGGAGTTCCTACCATACTTAATAAGGAAGATTCTTACAGGTATATCTCCTAAGTGTCCGTTGAGCTGAATATATCGACATCTGTACTTACGACAGCTTTCTCCTCGTTCACGTTCATAGGTAGCAATGAGTTCTGCAGCATTTTTCTTCCTGCCTGATACGGTGTATTTCGTCTTTCCCATTTTAGCAAGTTCAACAAAGTGCATTACTCCTTTACCTATGCTTCTAACACATTCCATAAGTTGCTCGCAAGTGAACCAACTATCGGTAATCACATACTTCGCATGCAAACCCATCTTCCATCCACGGCGAAGCATATTCATGGCAGCTTCCATCTTAGACATCTTACACTCTTGAAAACGCTTATAATCGGGGTTGCCAGTATTCCTTTTGGTATGATACGCCTTTTTACGTTGCTGTTTTGTCAACCCACAGTCGCCATGTTTCCCTTTTTCCTGATGCAGTGAAAAATCAAAGGGTATGGTTGTCTTGCTGTCAAAGAAAGCACAAAGTAGCAGTTTGTAGCCCAATACACACCTTCCTTTTACATGGTCAAAAACACGACTGACACCCTCCATTCTCACTCCACTCTTCTCAAGCACGGTGTCGTCTATGATGAAACAGGTCGTGGCATCGGGTTGAGGAGCTTCGCCATACCTACGCAATAGGCACATATAACGCAGTGCAAAAGTGGTTCATCAAACGTCTCCAATCCATCTGTGGGCGAATCATCATCCGATAGAAACAGTTTTTACCATAGTTGTTTTGTCTTTGACAATCAGTTTTTTTGCGATTACTAATTTACAAAGAAAATTCGACAAACTGTTATTTTTCTATCTATTTGTTAGGGTGGGAAACTTTAGTTATATAAAATAATGGTGGCATGTTTACTATAGGGAAATTGACATATTTGAATATAGATAAAAAGAGTTTTAGTTTTGTGGCAGATACTAAAGGCTCTATAGATTATCAAAAATGGGTAAATTACATTGACGAAAATCAGGGAATATTTGTATGGTATGAAGATACAGAAGATGGAAAAAACATTTTAAAGAATATCAAAAATATTCCAGAGGAATTTCAAAAGGCATGCCCTTGCTTTTGTTGAATAAGGTACGGTGTTTTGCCAAATTTAATAGTAAAAAAAGAATTATTATGACATAAGTGTGGGATGTTCCAAGGAAAGTCAAAGAGTAACTATCACCTTTGAGCGAAGACCCTCAAATAGAGGAGATTAGACTATTTTTTTAACATGGCAAAATATTTAGATGCTATGCTCCTATACAGAGGGAGGGGAAAGATAGATGAAAAGATTATCGAAGAGTTGGAATATAACAGCAAAATGTGTAAAAAAGATTAAGCCATGAATTAGACCATATTATAATTACTTTGTGGAGTGTTGTCATTTGTCAACGATATCACTTCACTATTGCTTGATATGCAATAATGGGCAAAAAGTAAATTTGAAATTATTGAAAAATGAAGATAAAAATAACAAAAACTTCTCGAGTTTTTATTTGAGGAGAAAGATTTGGCTTTAGCCAGCTATTATGATTATAACAAAAGAAAGAGGTATTGGATTATTTTTTCTGAAAATTCCATTTCTGTAGAAAATGGAAAACAGACAAATAATGATTTCGAGCTATGGTTAGAACAAGGTAAGAGTTATCCATATTCTGCTTATGAAAGTAATATGTATTGCATTTACTTGGGATACAAGTATGATGTTGAGAATATATGGCATGGATTATTCATACTATATCCAAACGAACGTAAGACAAGAAGATACTTAAAGTTAAATGATCGTGATGATAGTCGAATAGAAGTTCCTTATGAGGAATTCATCGCTTCTTCCCCAATTATTTGGGAAGAGCGAAAGCCTATTTCTGATTTTGTTTTTGATGTAGAACCATTAGTTTATCTGTTCAAAGATAATTCATATATTGAAGAGAATCTGCATGGTGCATGGTATAAGAGAAACATCAAATAAAGTGCGAATGAATAACAGTAATCCGATTTAAATAAGAAGATACCTCACATATACTTGTCATCCCTACTTCAGAAGATATGGATTATCCATTTACTTCCACAGGATTTACCTCTGGTAACAATGGTAGATTAGGAATACCTGAATGAAATTTGTTACAAAGGATAGATTTTGAAGATGGTGCTGAACTTTGGGAAGTTTTCAATGATGGAAGAGAAACGCTGCGAGCAGTGTATAAAGATGGAAAGTTTAATACAATAAAATAATTTTTGTTATATGGTTTTAAAGGATGTTAGTTATTTAAAGAGGGGCACTATGTATATATATATATGGGCATTGGTTGAATATGGAATTTAGCTGAGTTTGATAATTCTTTATTGGAAGATTTTTACTGAAAATGATTTCTTTTTAAAAATTAGGGTTTAGGAAAGAAAAATAATTATTATAAGCTATATATTCCGTATAGACGTAGTTATGAGTATTCTGCATTCTATAAATATTGTTATTGTAAATATCAAGGAGGAAAAATATACTCCGAATACGGTTGTGTCAGATGGTAATATCATCCTATACCCAGATTTGGAAACTCAGACATGTTTATTAGGATTTTTTTAGATAATGGAGATCATTATATAGAAATCCCATACAAAAAGTTTATTGAAGAAGTAACTGACATTTATACAGGTGTAATACTGGTAATAACAATGAGAAAAAAAGATATATGCAGCAAATATTATCCTTGTGGCGAATGCCCTTGCCTAAAGAATTCATTAAAGAGAAACTTAGAAACTTTCTTTTGGAAAAATATAACACTGGATACAATAAATAGATATAACTCTATGTTTGGTTATAGGTTTTATAGGGAAACAAAAATATCTCACTAAAGATTTTAAAAGAAGGGGGCAATATAATCCGGAATTTAGTAGCTGGGATAATACAATGGACTGGAGAAATCATATAGAAGATAGATTAGGAGAGGTATGTTTTTTTTGCCGAGAGGATAAAACAGGATTTTATGTTTGCAGAATCGCCAAGCAGTCTATCGTTTTTCATTGGTTTGAACCTCCTTATAAAGATTTTGAGTATAGTGAAGATTTTGACAATATAAATGACTTCTGGAAAAAGAAGCGAAAAGAATTAGGAATTGACAAGAGGTGATATTATGACTACAGATGGTTTATGTGCATGGGGCATCCTCCAATATATAAGAGGATACAAACCTTTTGTGACTATGATTCTAAAAGAAACTAACTTTGAAAATGTATTGAAATAATGATATTGAATAAGATAAAAAATAAAATCATAATAGCAAAGATTCCATGTCGTTCAATAGCAGTATTGCTCTTTACTGTTTTGCTATCATCCTGTCTCAAAGAGACTGTCGTTCCTATCGAGTCTGCATTCACCGTAGAGGCATCGGAAGATAAAACCTCTTCTGTACCTATCCAATTGAAAAACGAGAGTTATGGAACTGATGAGTATGACTTGCACGTAGTTTTCCTAATTTTGGAAAAGGCGGAGCATCGCAATTTATAACACAATCTAAAATTAAATTAACAAGAATGACAAATCTAAAAACAGGAGAAGTCATAACCTTCAAATAACACATGAGTTATGAAACGTAGTAGATTAATAATAATAATAATAAATTATATTTATCACGATAATATTTATTTGATGTTTCCAATTGTTGATTGGAAATTATTAGATGTGCTAAATAAAAATATTCGAAATAATTATGAAAAGAATTAGACCCATTTTTGTTGAAATGGCAGGAAAATGGATATATAAAAATTAATAGAAGATAACGAGATTGCTTTTTCTTTTTATTCCAGAGAAATTACCATCAAAAGAAAAACTAATAGAAGAGAGCCTGAATTTCAAATAATGATTGATGAGAATGGTGAACTTGAAAACAGGTAGAACAATAACATTAAAATAATATGAAGAGAATAAATATTATTCGTGTATTGGCAACTTATATTTGTCATGATCCATTTGCATATAGTCCTATCTGGACATGGGATGGCTTTTCCTCCAATTATATATACAGAAAGGGAAAGAATACTTCCTGTATTAAAAGAATGGGAACATAAAGGATATTTAACTTTTAATATATGATGAGAAAAATAGCCTTTATCCTTAACGTAGAAAAATTACCATCAAAAGAAAAACTAATAGAAGAAAGTCGTAATATTAAATAAAGAATTGTAGAAGTAGAAAAAGAAATTAACGAAGAAAGTATGGGACTTTGCCTATAGCTGCTTTTATTTGTTTAAAGACAAATCATAGATAGAAAATAACCTCGTATGTTGTATTGCATAATAGAATATCAAATAAGGAAAAATGAAAAATGTAATATCCTATATCATTCAATAACAATGTTATTCTTTACAACTTTGTTATCATCCTGTCTCAAGGAGACTTCTGTTCCTTCTTGTCGAACCTATCAATGCCTCCTTCCTCTTTCATCCGCTGCCACCACTCATCCGCTTTTGTCTGTTCCAATGCGGTGATTCCCTCCTGCGACTTGCCAAATAGAGAATTAGTTCCTCTGTTTTTAAAACGCTACACCTTATTATTAAGCACTTAGCAAATCAGAGACTTTTAAATCACCTTGAAAATTTATGAAAAATAATTTTGCCCATTAAACTTGGGTTGAGAGTTTTGCAAAGGTCTCAGAATAGGTTGCATTTTGATTTATCCTTTACAAATAATAGTAAACAAAAACAACCCTTGTATGTGTTAAGCATATAAGGGTTGTTTTTGTATGGTTCTGCTTCTGTTAGAGGTTTAGAAGTCAGTTAGGCAGGTGTCTAAGGCTTTTGTAATAGCCTCTTTATCAAGGTTTTGTCCGATGAAAACTAATTTCTGCATTCTGTCTCCGTAAGGTTCCTCCCAGTCTTTTTTTAGTTTCGGATTTTTGTCAAGGAACTCACGTAATTGGAATTGCGGCATTGTTGCATACCATTGTCCTGCATTACGAAGGTTGATTTGTTTTCCCGCTTGTTCAAAGACATAGCAAATGTCTTTTTCGTTAGCGAAGTAACAGAGTCCTTTACAGCGGATAATCTGTTTAGGCCATTGACGTGCAACAAAGTCGTCAAAGAAGTTAATATCGAATGGTCGTCGTGCGTAATATACGAATGTTTGGATATTATATTCTAAGGCTTCTCCACTCTCTTCATTTTCCAATCCGTGGTGATGATGGCAGTGAGAGTGGTGATGATGATGGTGTTCATGTTCATGTTCTTCATGTTCTTCATTGTGGTTTCCTTCAATTTCGGCAATCCATGAAGCAGAGGTTGCTACCTTGTCAAAGTTGAAGTCTCCAGTGTTAAGGATTTTGTTGAGGTCAACTTCGCCATAGTTACATTCGATAATTTCAGCTTTTTGGTTGTAGAGAGCGTATAATCTGTTTGACAAGAATTAGTTCCTCTTTACTTACGTCATCTACTTTATTAAGAAGTATGATGATTGCAGAATTCGATTTGCTGAATAAGTAGGTTTTCAATATCATCCTCTTGTAAGTCCTTCTTTAATAAGTCGTTACCAGCAGAGAACTCGTCACACATGCGTCGCGCATCAACAACGGTGACGATAGAGTCGAGTGTTGCTTTCCCTTTTTTAATCAAGTCTGGATACATCTGTGGGTAGGCACAGATTGTCTGTGCGATAGGTGCAGGTTCGCATATACCACTTGCCTCAATGACAATATAGTCGAACTTTTGTTGTGAGACAATTTCGTTTAGTTGTTGCACTAAGTCCATTTTTAGTGTACAACAGATACAGCCATTTTGAAGTGCAACGAGCGAGTCGTCTTTTTGGTCTACAACTCCACCAGCTTCGATAAGGTCGGCATCAATGTTTACCTCGCCAATGTCGTTGACGATAACGGCAAACTTAATACCTTTCTTATTCGCAAGAATTTTGTTTACCAATGTCGTTTTTCCGCTGCCTAAATATCCAGTAAGCAGTAGGACTGGAGTTTCTTTTATATTCATCATGATGTATTTTTTTATTTTGTAAATATTTGTTGGTAATTTTATGAATGTTTCTTATGGTTAGGACGATATAAATCGTCTTAACCAATATTAAAGAGTTCAATTTCAAAAATCAGTGTAGAGAAGCCAGGGATTTCGCCATCACGTTTCGTCCCGTATCCAGCTTGATAAGGAATGTATACACGCCAGTGGTCGCCTATGTGCATAGCGCAAAGAGCTGTTTGAAAACCCGTAATCAGTTCGTTTACCCGAAAAGCCTCAGGTATACCTCTTTGCCAGCTATCATCGAAGACTAATCCAGAAATAAGGCTACCACGATAGTGGCAGGTGACAATGGAGCGTTCAGAAACGTTGCCATCCCCGTTCCCTTCTTTGATTACTTCGTAGAGAATGTCGTTAGGAAGCGTATTGATACCTTCTTTTAGACGGATTTTACGGAGATATTCTTTATTCTTTAATTTATAGTCTTGTTTCTTCCCCATATAGATAAATTATATGTTATTGCACGCAAAATTAGCTAATATCTTTTGAATTCACAATTAATTCAGTTACTTTTGTTCTGGCATAATATTAGTTTTAAGATAAAAAAGACAGAAAATGAATTTTGATAGGGTAGAGAATGAGATACGTCGTGCAGAATTGATACGTATCTTAGAGCATTCGATAGAACGTTTGTCGTTGGCAGAGTTAGAGGCATTGTATTATGATCTTGTTGCAAAGGATTATATTCGAGAGTAGGTTTGTGTGATGATGGATAGATGGAACAAGGAAATCTTGCGTCTTGCTATTCCCCTCAATTGTTAGTAATGTAACAGTCCCGTTGTTGGGACTTGTCGATTTAGCGGTTGTAGGGCATATAGGCGATGAGTCGTATATCAGCGCCATAGCAGTTGGTACAATGGTATTCAATGTAATGTACTGGTTGTTAGGCTTTTTGCGTATGGGGACGAGCGGTATGTCTTCGCAGGCTTATGGTCGTGGAGATAGTCAGGAATGTGTAAATATTCTTGTGCGCTCCTTGGTGATAGGGTTTGTGATGGGTCTTCTATTTATTGTTTTGCAAGGTGGGATAGAGTGGTCGATGCTTCGGTTGATGAATACTCCGGGTACGTCGTGGAGTCTGGTGTCTACATATTTTCGTATTGTCGTATGGGGTGCGCCAGCAATGTTGGGACTCTATGCGCTGACGGGTTGGTTTGTAGGAATGCAGGATACTCATACACCGATGATGGTCGCTATATTGCAGAATGTGATAAATATACTTGCCTCTTTGTTTTTTGTTTTTATTTTATGTTGGGATATAAAAGGAGTCGCTGTTGGGACTGTTTCGGCTCAGTGGGGAGGCTTTTTAATCTCTTTGTTGGCTGTGTGTCGGCGAATGAGAAAGCAGGAGTCGTTAAGGATAGTGAGGGGGTATAAAGTGTTTGAAACTCTGCACAATACCTTTAGGTACGTTATGACGAATACAAGAGGCTGGGGTGAGTTTTTTCGTGTGAATAGAGACATTTTTTTACGGACGCTTTGTCTGGTAGTAGTGAATTTCTTTTTCACATCAGTAGGCGGCAAGCAAGGTGCAATACTGTTGGCAGTCAATACGTTATTGATGACGTTGTTCACATTATTTTCTTATGTGATGGATGGGTTCGCTTATGCGGGAGAAGCCTTAAGTGGTCGTTATTATGGTTCTGGTGATAAGTTAGGACTAAGGGCGGTAGTTTGTCGTTTGTTTGGTTTCGAGTTGTAATGATAATCTTTTTCACAGGAGTTTATGTTTTTGGAGGACGAGCATTTCTGCGTCTTCTCACTGATGATACAGCTGTTATATTGGCAGCTCGTCCTTATTTGTTATGGGCTTATTTAATTCCCGTAGCAGGAATGGTTGCCTTTGTTATGGATGGAGTGTTTATTGGTTTGACAGAGAGTAAGGAATGCTCGTTTCGACGGCTATGTCTATGCTTGTGTTTTTTGTTGTTTATTACTTTTTAAGGGATGATTTTGGGAATACGGCCTTATGGGTAGCCTTCCTTTTGTTTCTTTTCATGCGCGGAGTTGTGTCTATGTGTTGGGGATATTTAAGGTTCTTTCGTTAAATGCGTGGATGCTTCATAATTTAGTCAAGATAGTCCAATTGTTCATTCTGTTATCACCTTCCAGCACCGCCACTTTTTATTTTAATGCTTCAAAAATGTAGATAAGATTCTGAAAAATCATTATATAATTTCGAATAAAACAACAATAGATAAAGATAAAAATACGTGTAAAAAGGCAGTTTGCAACTAACTGTAAAACAGTTAGTTGTGAAATGGTTCAAGAAAAGGTGCTTGGTTGATCTTCGAAAGGGCGTTAGTAACACTTCAAAAGAGCATCTTTAGCAAGTCAATCAGGTGTCTTTTAGAAGTCAAAAGAGTGTGTGTTGGTTTTGAGTTGTGTGAAAATAGTTTACAAATGTCGATTAATAAGAGAATAAGTTGTTTTGTAGAAGACAAAAAGACATGTTAATGGATAGACATATTTTTATTTGTTTTTTCAAAAATTATATCTTATGAGTTTATCCCTTTTATATCCACTTAATGGCACATCTCTATCCATTTAACGGAAGAGCCTTTTGTTTTGCGTATTGTTTTGTAGTTTTGTGTTGACTTTATAGCTTGATGTGGTCCGCTATACCTATGATGTAAAGGCAATAATCTGGTTGGAAACAAACAAAAAAGGGTTGAGGCGCTAATGGATGATTTTTGGTTAAAAGGTAATATATGAAAAGAAAAACATATATTCGTTTGCGATTGTCAGAAAATAGTTGTATTTTTGCAAAGAAATTATGTAGCATGAGGATATAAGCTCTCGGTTATTTCTCAGTTTACATTTTTGCTAAAATTAATGTTGATAGTTGACTACACGTTATTATTAAATGAAAAAGATTATTTTCTCCCTCATAGTTTCGGCTATGATTATTACTATGACAGGCTGTGGCTCAAGTAAGGGCTTTACCTATTTGGAAAATGTAGATTCTATTAGTCTTGCAGGTTCTCGTGGTTTGTATGATGCTCGAATTATGCCAAAAGACGAATTGACAATTACTGTAAATACAATAGATCCAGATGCTGCGGCTCCTTTTAATCTGCAGGGTCGTAGTAGCTCTGGTGGACGTAAGGATGTGGGGTCGTCGGGAGGTTCTTCGCAGGGCTATCTTGTTGATAACTCTGGTTTTATCAATTTCCCAGTAATAGGTAAGATACAAGTCAGTGGTTTGACTAAGCCTGAATGTGAAACGCTTATCAAGAGTAAGATACAGCCTTATTTGTCTCGGACGGAGAATCCTATCGTTACCGTGCGCATGAGTAGTTATCATGTGACTGTTCTTGGTGAAGTAGGACAGCCAGGTGTTATTCCTGTTAGTACAGAGAAGATGAGCGTGTTGGAGGCATTGGCTCAGGCAGGCGACCTTGGCGTCTATGGTAAACGTGATAATATTATGTTGATTCGTGAGGATATGACAGGTCAGAAACATGTTGTACGTCTGAACCTCAATGATGCAAACATCTTGAATTCACCCTATTACTATTTGCAACAGAACGATGTCCTCTATGTTGAGCCAAATCATGTAAAAGCTAAGAATTCAAGTGTTGGTCCTTCTACGACTTTATGGTTCTCTTTTGTGGGAATTATAACGTCTGTGGCATCATTAGTTGTAAGCGTATTGAGATAATAAATATTCGTAGTGGGAGGTGTGTTGTAAGGCATTCTTCTTTGAATAAAATTATAGTTGGAATGAGAATATCTTTGATATCCATATCTTGTTTAGTATAATCGTTGTACTATTAAAAGGTGGGTGTGAGGGATGTTCTCTTTGCGAATAATACCATTAATAATTAGAGGATATGTGTGGAATAGTAGGATATATTGGAACAAAGCGCGATGCATATTCCATTTTAATTAAGGGTTTACAACGACTCGAATATAGAGGCTATGATAGTTCGGGTGTCGCATTAGTAAATGATGACAAGGAACTGAGGGTTTATAAAACAAAAGGAAAGGTTGTAAACTTAGAGGAATATTGTTCTGATAAGGACATTACGGGTAATGTGGGTATAGCTCATACACGTTGGGCAACGCATGGAGAACCTTCATCAACAAATGCTCATCCACATTATTCGCAGTCGAAAAATCTTGCTATCATTCATAATGGTATTATAGAGAATTATGCAGAAATCAAGCATAACCTCAAAGAAAAAAGGAATAGAGTTTCAGTCAGAAACAGACACAGAGGTACTGGTGCAACTGATTGATTACATCCAGATAAAGAAAAATCTTGACCTATTGGAAGCGGTTCAGTTGGCACTCCATCAAGTGATTGGTGCATACGCTATTGCTATTCTCGACAAGCGTCATCCTGATACGATAATTGCAGCTCGCAAACAGAGTCCATTAGTAGTGGGCATTGGCGAAGGAGAGTTCTTCCTTGGTTCTGATGCAAGTCCTATTGTAGAATACACCGATAAGGTTGTGTATTTAGATGATGGCAATATCGCTGTTATGAAGTTAGGAGAAGAACTGAAGGTTGTTAATATATTAAATGAAGAGTTGTCGCCAGAGGTTCGTACAGTAGATATCAATCTTGGACAAATAGAGAAGGGCGGTTTCCCACACTTTATGCTCAAAGAAATCTTTGATCAGCCAGAGTGTCTGAAAAACTGTATGCGAGGGCGAGTACTTTATGAACATAATCAAGTGACACTGAGGTCTTTTATAGATCATCATGACACCTTGCTTAATGCTAATCGTATAATTATTGTTGCTTGTGGGACAAGTTGGCATGCAGGATTAATTGGTAAGCAGCTTATAGAGGAGTATTGTCGTATTCCTGTTCAGGTTGAATATGCAAGTGAGTTCCGTTATGGTAATCCCGTTGTAGGCGATGGTGATGTTGTGATAGCCATCTCGCAGAGTGGTGAGACGGCAGACACGCTTGCTGCAATAGAATTAGCAAAATCAAAGGGTGCTTTCATATATGGTATATGCAATGCTATTGGGGCAAGCATACCACGCACAACAGATACAGGAACCTATATTCACGTCGGGCCAGAGATAGGTGTTGCTTCAACGAAGGCATTTACAGGTCAGGTAACGGTTTTGACAATGTTTGCGCTTGCTTTGGCAAATGCAAGAGAAAGTATTAGTACAGAAGAATATAAGAAGGTGGTAAGGGGTTTGGCTGAAATACCATCAATAATAGAAGAAGTCTTAAAGACGAATGATCAGATAGCCGACTTAGCGCGCACCTTTACTTATGCACGCAATTTTCTCTATCTTGGTAGAGGATATAGTTACCCCGTAGCTCTTGAAGGCGCATTGAAGTTGAAGGAGATATCTTATATTCATGCAGAGGGTTATCCAGCAGCCGAGATGAAGCATGGACCTATTGCTTTGATAGACTCGGATATGCCTGTGGTAGCTATTGCAACACATAATGGGATGTATGAAAAGGTAAGAAGTAATATCCAGGAAATCAAGGCACGTCAAGGACGAGTAATAGCCTTAGTTTCAAAAGGTGACACAACAATATCAAAGATTGCAGACGCTGTTATTGAACTTCCTGACACGATGGAGTGTCTTGAACCTTTAGTTGCGACAATCCCATTACAACTCTTGTCTTATCATATAGCAGTATGCAAGGGCAAGAATGTTGATCAGCCAAGAAATCTTGCTAAATCCGTAACGGTAGAATAAGCAGAAATTAGTAAGATAAACTATAATAGATAAACAATATCAAAGTAAAAGATAGACAGAAAATCTTATCAATGGAAAAGAATATTCATGAAGACTGCGGTGTGGGGCAATGATTCGATTGTTAAAGCCGCTTGAGTATTATCAGGAAAAGTATGGCACGTGGATGTATGCTCTTAATAAACTCTATCTGATGATGGAGAAACAGCATAATCGTGGTCAAGAGGGAGCTGGTATGGCTTCTGTAAAGTTAGATTCTCTGCCAGGTAATGAATATATGTTTCGCGAACGAGCAGAGGGCAAGAATGCTGTCGCTGAAATCTTTGCTAATGTTCATAAGCGTTATAAGGACTTCTCGCAAGAGCAGTTGTCTGATGTTTCTTTTGCTAAAACCAATCTTCCTTTTGCTGGAGATCTTTATATGGGCCACCTTCGGTATTCAACTACTGGTAAGAGTGGCCTTTCTTATGTTCACCCTTTTCTACGTCGTAATAATTGGAAGGCAAAGAACCTATGTATGTGTGGTAACTTCAATATGACTAATATTGAAGATGTCTTTGAGATTTTAACAGAACAAGGTCAGTGCCCTCGTATTTATAGTGATACGAATATTCTCTTGGAATTGATGGGGCATAGACTCGATAGGGAGGTTGAACGCAACTTTGTTGAAGCTCAGAAATTAGGCTTAGAAAAGCGTGATATTACACATTATATTGAAGAGAATGTGCAGATGAGTAACGTTCTTCAAACAACAATGCAGCACTTTGATGGTGGATATGTTATCTGTGGACTGACGGGTTCGGGCGAGATGTTTTCTATTCGTGACCCATGGTCAATTCGTCCTGCGTTCTATTATAAGAACGATGAGATTGTCGTTTTAGCAAGTGAGCGTCCCGTTTTGCAAACAACCTTTGACCTTGAATGCGATGATATTCAAGAGTTAAAGCCTGGTCAGGCATTGATTGTCAATAAGCGTGGCGAATGTTCATTGCAACAAATTCTTGAACCAAAGAGTAATTCTGCCTGTTCTTTCGAGCGAATTTACTTTTCACGTGGTTCAGATCGCGATATTTATAAGGAGCGTGAAACATTGGGACGTCAGTTGACTGAGCCTGTATTGAAGGCAGTTGGCTATGATACAGAACATACTGTTCTTTCTTATATTCCTAATACAGCGGAGGTTGCATTCTATGGACTTGTTCATGGGTTTAAGGAAGAGATAGACAAGAAGAAGGTTGAGCAGATAGCCACCTTGGGGACGAATGCTTCTCCAGAAGATGTTTATCGTATTATTCATCAAGATGTACGTTCAGAGAAGGTGGCATGGAAAGATATTAAGTTACGTACTTTTATTACAGAAGGTAATTCGCGTAACGACCTTGCCTCTCATGTCTATGATGTTACATACGAGTGTATAAAGCCTTACGAGGATAATCTTGTAATTATTGACGACTCTATCGTTCGTGGTACAACATTGAAAGAGAGTATTCTTCGCATTCTCGACCGCTTGCATCCTAAGAAGATAGTAGTTGTTTCCAGTGCGCCACAGATTCGATTCCCAGATTACTATGGTATCGATATGTCCCATCCAGAAGAGTTTTGTGTTTTCCGTGCAGTAATTGAATTAATACGTGAGCGAGGTATGGAAACCCTACTTCGTGAAGTCTATGATAATTGTAAGAGGGAATTGGCAAAACCTAAGGGAGAACCAATATTTAATGCTGTTCGTGCAGTATATAAGCCTTTTACTGTTGAAGAGATAAATCGGAAGATAGTTGAAATGTTGCGTCCAGAGGGTATGACTACGCCTGTAGAGATAGTTTTCCAGAGTGTGGAAGGATTACACATGGCAATCCCAAATCATCCAGGTGATTGGTATTTTACGGGAAATTATCCAACGCCAGGTGGTATGCGACTTGTAAACGAGGCATTTATCAATTATTATGAGCGTGAACATTTGAATACAGTTAAAGTGTAAGAATCGCTTGTCTGTAAATTATTAATACGAAAAAAGAAGTACTTTCATTAAAAGAAGGCTTTCTTTTCACGATGAATAATATTTCTTTTCATGAAAAGAATTTTCAATACAACAATACTATAAGCAATGAGGAACGTAACTTTAGTCCTAAGTGACGGAACAAAATTCCATGGAAAGTCGTTTGGATACGATGCCCCAGTGGCTGGTGAAGTAGTCTTCAATACAGCTATGATGGGCTATCCAGAGAGCTTGACAGACCCTTCATATGCGGGTCAGCTTCTAACAATGACCTTCCCATTGGTAGGTAACTATGGTGTACCACCTTTTACTATTGAGGAAAGTGGTATCCCAACCTTCATGGAGAGTGATAAAATCTATGCCTCAGCCTTGATAGTGTCAGACTATACAGAGGAGTATTCGCACTGGAATGCTGTGGAGAGTCTGGCTGACTGGCTGAAGCGTGAACACGTACCGGGCATTACTGGTATTGATACACGTGAACTCACTAAGGTGCTGCGTGAGCATGGTGTGATGATGGGTAAGATACTTTTTGATGATGAACCTGATAATATTCCAGAGGCTGATTACGAGGGTGTAAACTTCGTTGATCGTGTTTCGACAAAGGAAATCATCCGCTACAATGAGGGTGCAGGAAAAAAAGTTGTTCTTGTTGACTGTGGTGTAAAAGCTAATATTATCCGTTCATTGATTACCAGAGGTGTTGAGGTTATCCGTGTGCCATGGAATTATGACTATACTCGTATGGAATATGATGGACTTTTCCTTGCAAATGGTCCTGGCGACCCTGATATGTGTAATGAGGCAGTTGAGGTTATCCGTAAGCAGATGAGTATGAGCAAGAAACCTATCTGTGGTATTTGTATGGGTAACCAGTTGTTATCAAAGGCTGCAGGAGCAAAGATATATAAACTGAAATATGGTCATCGTGGACATAATCAGCCAGTTCGTATGGTGGGCACTGATAAGTGTTATGTCACCTCACAGAACCATGGTTATGCCGTTGATGCATCAACATTAGATAAGGATTGGAACGAACTCTTTGTCAATATGAATGACGGAAGCAACGAGGGGATTTGCCACAAGGAGAACCCTTGGTTTACCTCTCAATTCCACCCAGAGGCATGCTCTGGTCCTGTTGATACTTACTTTATGTTTGATAAATTTGTAGAAACACTGAAATAATGAAAGACGAGTCAATAAAGAAAGTCCTGATACTTGGTTCAGGCGCATTGAAGATTGGTGAGGCAGGTGAGTTCGATTACTCTGGTTCACAGGCATTGAAGGCATTACGTGAGGAAGGTGTTTCTACGGTTCTGATTAATCCGAACATTGCTACCGTACAGACATCTGAGGGTGTAGCAGATCAGATTTACTATCTTCCTGTTCAACCTTACTTCGTGGAGCGTGTCATTGAAAAGGAGCGTCCCGATGGTATCTTGCTGTCATTTGGTGGACAGACCGCATTGAACTGTGGTGTCGAGTTGGATAAGACTGGTGTTCTTCAGAAGTATAATGTAAAGGTTTTAGGTACTCCTGTTAAGGCTATCATGGATACTGAGGACCGTGAACTCTTTGTAGAACGACTTGATGAAATAGATGTAAAGACTATTAAGAGTGAGGCATGTGAGGATATTCAGCAGGCACGTGTGGCAGCTAAGAACCTCGGTTATCCTGTTATCGTTCGTGCAGCATACGCATTGGGCGGTCTTGGTAGTGGTTTTGCTGATAATGAAGATGAACTGAACACACTTTGCGAGAAGGCTTTCTCTTTCTCTCCTCAGGTGTTGGTTGAGAAGAGTTTGAAGGGTTGGAAGGAGATAGAGTATGAGGTTGTACGTGATCGTTATGACAACTGTATCACGGTTTGTAACATGGAGAACTTCGATCCGCTTGGTATTCACACTGGTGAGTCTATCGTTATTGCACCATCTCAAACACTTTCTAATAGTGAGTATCATAAGCTCCGTGCATTGTCTATTAAGATTGTGCGCCATATTGGTATTGTTGGAGAATGTAATGTTCAGTATGCTTTCGACCCAGAGAGTGAGGACTATCGAGTTATTGAGGTAAATGCTCGTCTGTCACGTTCTTCTGCTCTTGCCAGCAAGGCAACTGGTTATCCTCTTGCTTTTGTTGCAGCTAAGTTGGGTATGGGCTACGGACTCTTTGAGTTGAAGAACTCTGTTACAAAGACAACATCAGCTTTCTTTGAGCCAGCACTCGACTATGTAGTCTGCAAGATTCCACGTTGGGATCTCAGTAAGTTCCGTGGTGTTGATAAGGAATTAGGTTCAAGTATGAAGTCTGTCGGTGAGGTAATGGCTATTGGTCGTAATTTCGAGGAGGCTATTCAGAAGGGACTTCGTATGATAGGACAGGGTATGCATGGCTTGTAGAGAACAAAGAATTGCAGATTGATGACCTTGATGCTGCTCTGCGTGAGCCAACCGATAAGCGTGTCTTCCTTATTTCTAAGGCAATGCACAAGGGATATACGGTTGATCAGATTCATGAGTTGACCAAGATTGATCGTTGGTTCCTCAATAAACTCAAGCATATCATTGATATCGACGAGGAGTTGAAGCATAAGAATATCAATACACTTGATAAGGAACTCCTGCGTACTGCAAAGGTTTATGGTTTTACCGATTTCCAGATTGCACGTGCAGTAGGACTTGAAGAAGAATGCAAACACATGCACGAAGCCATGCGAATCGTTCGTCGTCTGCGTAAGAGTTTTGGTATTCTTCCTGTTGTTAAGCAGATTGATACACTTGCTGCAGAATATCCCGCACAGACCAATTATCTCTATGTAACATACGCTGGTGTAGCTTCTGATATTACATTCTCTAATGACCGCAACTCGGTTATTGTACTCGGCTCGGGTGCTTACCGCATTGGTAGTTCGGTAGAGTTCGACTGGTGTGGTGTTCAGGCATTGAATACTATCCGCCGTCAGGGTTATCGTTCTATCATGATTAACTATAACCCAGAGACTGTTTCAACAGACTATGATATGTGCGACCGCCTCTACTTCGATGAGTTGACCTTCGACGTGTAATGGATATCATAGATGCAGAGAACCCACATGGCGTGATTGTTTCTACGGGTGGTCAGATACCTAACAACCTTGCGATGTATCTTGATGAGGAGAATGTGCCAATTCTCGGTACTTCTGCAAAGGATATTGATAATGCTGAGGATCGTGCTAAGTTCTCCTCTATGCTTACAGAGAGCGGAATCAACCAGCCAGAATGGAGCGCATTGACAAGTATGGACGATATTGATAAGTTCGTTGAGCGTGTCGGCTTCCCAGTACTTGTTCGTCCGTCTTACGTACTTTCAGGAGCAGCGATGAACATTTGTTCTAACAAGGATGAGCTTACTCGCTTCCTTCAGTTGGCTGCGAATGTCAGCGTAGATCATCCAGTCGTGGTAAGTAAGTTTATTGAACACGCTAAGGAGATAGAGATGGATGCCGTAGCACAGGATGGAGAGATTGTTGCGTATGCTATTTCTGAACATGTCGAGTTTGCAGGTGTTCACTCTGGTGATGCCACAATCCAGTTCCCACCACAGAAACTTTATGTTGAAACAATGCGCCGTATCAAGCGCATTAGCCGACAGATTGCTAAGAAACTGCATATCAACGGACCATTCAACATTCAGTTTATGGCACGTGATAACGATATTCTCGTTATCGAATGTAATCTTCGTGCAAGTCGTTCATTCCCATTCGTTAGTAAGGTATTGAAGATAAACTTCATCGATTTGGCTACAAAGATTATGCTCGGTGCGCCTGTTGAGAGACCTAACAAGAACCTCTTCGACCTTGATTACGTAGGTATTAAGGCATCTCAGTTCTCTTTCAACCGCTTACAGAAGGCCGACCCAGTATTGGGTGTTGATATGAGTTCTACGGGTGAAGTGGGTTGTTTGGGCGACGATACCTCAACAGCTTTGTTAAAGTCAATGCTGTCAGTTGGACTACGTATACCTAAGAAGACGGTCTTGCTATCAACAGGAGGTGCAAAGCAGAAGGCTGATATGCTTGATGCTGCAAAGATGTTGAGGGAACACGGATATGAACTCTATGCAACAGTAGGTACGTCAAAGTATCTTGCTGAGAATGGAATTGAGAATACTTGTGTCTATATGCCTTCTGATGAAGGAAAGCAGCCACAGGCTCTCGACCTTCTCCATGAGAAGAGGATAGACATGGTGGTAAATATGCCAAAGGACCTCACACCACGCGAGCTGACCAATGGTTATAAGGTTCGTCGTGCGGCTATCGATCTCAATATACCATTGATTACCAACAGCCGATTGGCAAGTGCATTCATCTCTGCCTTTTGTAATGTCAGCTTAGAGGATATAGACATTAAGGCTTGGGGCGAATATTAATAATTTCTCGGGTTAAAGGAGTTAAGGAAGCAATAGGGATATTATAGATAAGGATTATACGGTTCTTCTTTGTAAAGCATTATTTCTTTCGAATTAAGAATTAGGTTGTACAATCTTCAATTCTTATAACTCCTTTAACCCGAATCGTTTATTAGAGCCTAAACAGTTTTTGTTTTTATGAGATGAAAGAATATTTTTTGAAGTTACTTCCCCTTGTCTTTGTTGTAGCTATTATGTCCTGTTCTGGTTTCTCTTCACGAGGCATAGGACATTATGACACAACGCAGGTCGATACGATGATTGCTGTTAATCTTGACAGTAATTCATCAGATGAAGGAACGTATGTATCCTCGTGGACTTATCGCAAGGACTCGGCGGTAGCTAATATGTTAAGTGCGCCAAACAAGAAGTCACAGATTACGCCTTCTAATCGCATGGATATACGTGTACGCTATCTTGGACGTGTGGGTGTAGAAGCGTGTATGATACTTGGCGATGGCGAGCAATTTGCAGGAAATAGTTATGACACAACCAATTTTGTTCGTGTCTATGCTTATGGAAAGGAAGTCGGACGATTTCGTTATCTACCAGGAATAAGTAAGCAGACTGACTCTGCCTTTGTGCAGAATCCTGTGGCTTTTGTCGAATGCCTACGTAAGAATCGGTCCTTCAAGATTGAGACAACAACTTTTACCAGTGGTACGCTTGTTTACAGCTTTGATGCGATTGCTCCCTTAGCAAAGAGAAAATAACGAGTACTTATAAACTTTTAGGATAAGTCGTTTAACGACCGATGAGACTAAAAATAAGATAAAGATGGATAAGAATAATAATGAGAAGTTGAGCGTGTTATTTATTTGTTTAGGCAATATATGTCGCTCTCCGGCAGCAAATGCAGTGATGCAATATCTTATTGAGGAACGTGGGTGTGCTAATCAATACGTGATTGACTCTGCTGGAATTGGCAATTGGCACGTCGGACAATTGCCCGATAAGCGTATGCGTGAATATGGTAGGCTGCGTGGTTATAATATAAATCATATTGCCAGACAATTTGATGCACGTAAGGATTTTGAGTTATTCGATAAGATTGTCGTTATGGATGAGGAGAATTATCGTAATATTACATCCCAAGCTCCGAATGACTTGGCACAAGAAAAGGTCGTTCGTATGGCAGACTTCTTTACTCAACATCCTTCTGCTACCTGTGTTCCTGATCCTTATTATGGTGATGCTGAGGATTTTAACTTAGCACTCGACTTGATAGAAGATGGGTGTGAAGGCATTTTGAAAACGTTTAGTACATAATAAGAACTTATTATAAAGGTGTTGACTCACTTTAGTTGTCAGGCAAACATGTGTTTAGTGCTCAGCACCATTTGTGCTAACCTTCAGCACGATTGGTGCTGGGCATTGTTTCAAAATAGAAGGGTTGTAAGCAATTGATGTGAAGCGTATTTACAAAGAGTAAACGTGCTGTTTGCAACTCGTTAATATGAGTTCGAGGGCCATGTATGTAGATATTTGAAGTCAATCCATAGCTTCATGTTAGAAATACTTCTTATGGAGCTATCTTGTTAAGAAAATAATATCATAAAAACGATAGTCGACCCCTTTATTTCTCAATTATTTTTCGTAAGTTTGCATATTATGAAACAAACTTATCGAAAAAGTTATACTCTTATTCTATTTAGTCTGCTTAGTATGGCTCTTTGGGCTTCTAAGAAAGATGGAGGTCTGATAGCTTACCCCGAAGGTAAGTGTTATATGTTTCGGGTTAGTTTGAAGGATAAGAACGGTACAACTTACTCCTTAGATAAACCAGAGAAATACCTGTCGAAAGCCTCTATTCATAGACGTGAGCGTCAGGGGTTGAAGGTAGACTCTACCGACCTTCCAGTGTCGCCTGATTATATTCAGCAGATAATAAAGAAGGGTGGTAAGGTTGTTGCTGTGAGCAAATGGAATAATTCTGTTCTTGTTCGAGGCAATAATCGCCAGATGTTAGACGACTTAAAGGTTCTTTCTTGCGTAAAGGAGAGTAAGTTGGTTTTCGTTTCGCCAGATTCAATCCGACCATTATCTCAGCGAGTACGCTATAATTCAGAACTTCGTTCTCTCGACTCAACCATCTGTGATTATTATGGTATGGGTAGAGGACAGATAGAGAGTTTGAATGGAAGAAAGTTGCATAACCTTGGTTTTATGGGACAAGGAATGACAATAGCGGTCTTGGATGCAGGGTTTATGAATGTTGATAAAATTCCCGCATTTAAGAATCTTGATATTAAGGGGTACGAAGAATTTTGTTGCAGGCTATGATGATAATGTGTATAAGGAGATGGATCATGGGACGAAGACACTCTCTACTATTGCAATGAATCAGCCTACTGTTTTTGTGGGAACTGCACCAAAGTCGTCTTTCTGGTTGCTCCGAACAGAGGATTATTTGACAGAAAGTGTGGCAGAAGAAGATTTCTGGATTGCTGCCGTTGAGTTTGCTGATTCCGTAGGAGTAGATGTCGTTAGTTCCTCGTTAGGTTATCATGGCTTTGATGATAAATCAATGAGTTACCGTTACCAGGACTTAGATGGCAGGACGTCTGCTATCTCTCGCACAGCGTCGCGGTTGGCAAGTAAGGGAATGATACTTGTCAATAGTGCGGGCAATGATGGTATGGGTGTCTGGAAAAAAGATAAATGTACCAGCTGATGCACATGATATTCTGACAGTGGGTGCCATATCGCTTGATAGTGTTAATGCACCTTTTTCGTCAATTGGTCCCACTGCTGATGGACGTGTCAAGCCTGATGTGATGGCGTTTGGCAGTCCAACAAACGTTGTGTCGGGTAGAGGATTTATTATTCCAGATAATGGTACTTCCTTTGCGTGTCCGCTTATTGCAGGGATGGTTGCTTGCTTGTGGCAAGCCTTTCCAAATAAGTCAGCCACAGAGATAATAGACCTTGTTCGTAAGTCAGGTAATAATCGTGATTATCCGAATAATATAATGGGATATGGTGTGCCTGATTTTTGGTGGGCTTATCAGTCTGCTACTCGTTATAGTCTGTAATGAATTGATGTCTAAAAGATGCTCCAATGATGACAAAAGCACTTTCTCTTTTTGAATTAAATAGTCTTGTGGCAGAGGTGATTGATACTACGATGTCGCATTCTTATTGGGTTGAGGCTGAATTGTCAGAGGCCCGTGAGAATAGTGGGCACTGCTATATGGAATTGATAGAGAAACGAGAAGGGAGTAATGTGCCCATAGCACGGGCTTATGCTAAATGTTGGCGCAATGTATGGATGCTTATTAAGCCATCTTTTATCCGTATTACAGGACAGGAAGTGCGTGCAGGGATGAAAGTGATGTTACAAGTTCATGCCCAGTTCCATCCCCAGTATGGTTTTTCATGGATTGTGGATGATATTAATCCTGAATATACTATGGGAGATATGATGCGTAGACGTCAGGAGATAATCAGTCAATTGAAGAAAGAAGGAGTCTTTGATTTGCAGAGAGAACTCTCTCTTAAGATGTTTTCTCAGCGTATCGCAGTTATCTCTTCAGAGACTGCTGCGGGTTATGGCGACTTCTGTAATCAGTTGAAGACAAACGAGTACGGGTTGCATTTCGATGTAGAATTATTCCCTGCTGTGATGCAAGGAGACGCCGTTGAAGGGAGTGTTATTGCCGCTTTGAATGAAATTAATAGTCGTGAGGACGAATTTGATTGTGTTGTAATCATACGTGGTGGTGGTGCAACTGCCGACCTTAGCGGCTTTGATACGCTTAGTCTTGCAGAGAATGTGGCAAATTTTCCTTTACCAATCATTACTGGTATAGGGCATGAACGTGATGAGAGTGTGTTGGATATGGTGGCCTTTCGACGTGTAAAGACGCCGACTGCCGCCGCTGCCTACCTTATAGATTGTCTTGCACTGACGCTTAATAGGGTGGAAAGTGCGCAGGCTACGATTATTGAGGGGGTGAAAAGAATCTTAGAGATTGAGAGAATGCGTGTTCAACACATTAGCGCACATATCCCAGTTCTGTTTTCTGTTGTTCGTACAAAGCAGGAATCGCAACTTGATAGTTTGTCGCAACGTCTGGTAGTAAATATGAATGAGACGATTAAACAGTATGATTTTCAGCTTAAAACACTACAAAACAGGTTCTTACCAATACTTCAAAGTCGCTTGTCAATCGAGTCTCACCGACTTGAGATGTTAGACCAAAGAGCAAAATTGCTTGATCCTTCTTTATTATTAAAGCGTGGGTATAGTATTACGTTGTGTAACGGAAGGTTGGTGCGTAACGCTTCGGACTTAAAAGCTGGTGATATGATTACGACGCGATTAGAGTCTGGTGAGGTCGAGAGTAAGGTGGAACGATTTTTTAAGAGAGTATAGCAACCTTATAATATTAAATTAATAAGAACAATGAAAGAAGTCAAATACGAAGAGGCTGTACGTCAGTTAGAAGAAATAGTTGTTAAGATGGAGCGAGGGGGAACTTGATATAGATTCTATGGCAACCCAGTTGAAGAAAGCACAAGAGTTGGTAAAACTCTGCAAACAAAAGTTGAAGCATACCGATGATGAGATTAAGAAATTATTAGAAAATCAATAAATCGTTTTGTGCTTATTTGTAGAATAGGGATTCTCTGCAATTAACTTGTTATTTGGTTGCATAGTAAAGAGATTTTTGTTTACTTTTGTAGACATTTATCATGAATAATAACTTAACACGAAAATAAGATGAAGAATATTGAATGGTCAGGGCTTTCATTTGGCTATATGCCAACTGATTATAATGTTCGCTGTTACTATCGTAATGGTAAGTGGGGTGAAGTAGAAGTGTGTTCAGACGAATATCTGAAACTTCACATGGCTTCCACTTGTCTTCACTATGGTCAGGAAGCATTTGAAGGTTTAAAGGCATATCGTTGTCCCGATGGTAAGGTACGTGTTTTTCGTGTAGTAGAAAATGCTGAACGCTTGCAGAATACAAGTCGTGGAATTGTAATGCCAGAGGTTCCAACAGAGTTGTTTATGGAGATGGTGACGAAGGTTGTCCGTCTTAATCAGGAGTATATCCCACCATACGAGAGTGGTGCTTCCCTTTACATCCGCCCATTGTTAATCGGTACATCTGCCCAAGTTGGTGTTCGTCCAGCAGAGGAATATTGCTTCTTAATCTTTGTTACACCAGTAGGTCCTTATTTCAAGGGAGGTTTCTGTGCTAATCCTTATGTGATTGTTAGGGATGTTGATCGTGCGGCTCCGTTGGGTACTGGTATGTATAAGGTGGGAGGTAACTATGCAGCTTCATTAAGAGCCAATCGTCGTGCGCATGAACAAGGCTATGCGTCAGAGTTCTATCTTGATGCAAAAGAGAAGAAGTATGTCGATGAGTGTGGAGCTGCTAACTTCTTTGGTATTAAGAATGATACTTATGTTACACCTAAGTCAAGTTCTATCTTACCATCAATCACGAATAAGAGTCTTATGCAGATTGCGGAAGACCTTGGTATGAAGGTGGAGCGTCGCCCAATTTCTGAAGACGAATTAGAGAGTTTTGAGGAGGCTGGTGCTTGTGGTACAGCGGCTGTTATTTCTCCGATATCACATCTTGACGATATGGAGACGGGCAAGGTTTATAATTTTGGGGACAAACCTGGACCATGGTCTACAAAGCTCTATGAGACACTTCGTGGCATTCAGTATGGTACGATAGAGGATAAGCATGGGTGGACTACTGTTGTGATAGAATAATATTTGTCCACATGAAAGCGCATCTTTAAGTGCATTAAGCGGATGCGAAGAATAGCATCAAAGTCCTGTTTACATGGTATAAGGACTTTGGTGCATTTTATATGTTTATAAATTTAGAGGGTAAGGCTATCCTTTGCATTTATGTCGCCTATTAGAGTCTAAGCAGATACTGACTTTTAGACGAATAGATTAGCTATTCTTTCAAAGCAGGCGAAGCGGACTACGTCATGTAACAACTATATACACGTTGTCGATAAGAGGGAATAAAGATGTATGGAAACAATACTCAAAGTAAGATTTTTGAATATTGTTGCCTAATAAATGATTTAGATTGAAGATTAAAAGATTTCTTAATGATAGTTTATAAACTCTTATTTTTTTGAGTAGATTATTTGTGTAAACAATATAAAATTAGTAATTTTTGTCGTCGGAATTATTATTAGTGACTAACAAAATAAGTACTTAATTACTAATTATAACAAATGAATATATCAAAAGAAGATGCAGGATGCGTTCAACGCACAGATTGCAGCAGAAATGTGGTCATCAAATCTCTATTTACAGATGTCATGCTGGTTCCGTAAGGAAGGTTGGAAAGGTTTTTCAAGCTGGATGTACAAGCAGGCAGAGGAAGAGAGAGAGCATGCAATGGATATGGCACAGTTCGTTCTTCATCGTGGCGGCGAGGTTCTTCTTACAAGTCTTGAGGCAGTTAAAACAAGTTGGACAGATGCTAAGGAGGTTTTCGAGGATACATACGCACACGAGCTGAAGGTAACCGAGCTTATCAATCAGTTGGCTGATGTTGCTGATGAGGAGAAAGATCGTGCATCACAGAATTTCATTGCAAAGTATATTGATGAGCAAGTTGAGGAAGAGAAGAATGTTAAGGATATCCTTGATTCTTTCTCTCACTTGGAGAGCCATGCTATTGCACACATTGATAGCAAGATCGAGCAGGCTCGTTAAGAATTAAAGAATGATAAAAGGGAGTGTCAAGGCAATAGCTTTGACACTTTTTTTATGTATTTTGTTCATTGTTTTTATATGAGTTTGTGTTTCGCATAACCGTGAATTCAACAAGCAATAAAGTACTTATGATAAGAAACTAAAGTTTGATGTATAAGTAGAACAAGCAGGCGAGTAACAAGACTGCCATTACACCCTTACCAAAGCGGACAGTTTTTTCTCCATAAATTTCTATCCACCTTTGAGTATGGTCACTATCACTTCTTGGTATGAGTGTCCATTTCCAATTCAGGATAATCCCTATAAGGTATATTATAACGAGTAACATTGCTACAGGCAGACCATACTTTGGATTATCTCCTAGATAGTCAAACACACGTTCGAAAAAAGCATTGAGCTGTTCCATCAGTCTATCTTTTCAGTTGGTAGAGGAGTATTTTAAGTTTATTCTTATATTCGTACAGGAAGCCTTGATACTATCCTTAAAAGAGTGTAAGTTATTCTTCTCTTTTATCCTTGCTATTTCCTAAGGGTTGGATATTTCTTTCCTATCGGTCTACAAAAGTAATAAAATATTTGTTTCCTTACAAGGAATCTATACTAATATCTCTCAATCCTCATGACTGCTTGCGTAAGGAGAAATCATTTCCGCACGTTGTATTTGTGTAGGTTCCTATTCATCTCTTTTATTTTAGATAAAGATGTTTGTAAGTTATTTTCAAGTAATTCAAAGTGAAAACATCTGCTTTAGGTATTGAAAAGACGCTCTTTTGGTTTCGTAAAGATACTCTTTTGAAGCTCAAGTAAGCATCTTTAGAGTTCATGTTAAGGACTTTTTTTACTCCACGTTGTAACCCGTTGATTTAATGCAGCTTATGAGTATGTTTTTATAGGATTGTTTTTACGGGTTTTATGGTATCTATTACTTTGTTTTGTAAAGTTTTTTCAGAACGTTTTTGTAATGTTTAGAGCGTAAGAATTTCTGATTTTAGTCGTAAAAGTTAAGCCCGTAATCCCATCAAAAAGGGCTACGGGCTTAACCGTGTAGAGTATGTTAGGCCTTGACTTATTTCTTACCAAGTCCACGAAGCCATTTCAATGGTTTTTTGATTAGTTCCTTCAATGCTGAATTATTTTTAGAGTTAGAAGGTAGCTCCTCACGAATATCATACTTGGTACTTCTTCTTACAAACTTCTCATCAGGTTTCTGCTGGCGATTGTTACGCTTTTTGCGCTTGTTGTTAGTCTTCTTATTCTGCTGATTAGCTGTATTTTCAGCATTGTTTTATTGTTAGCAGGTTTTCTGTCGTTTCGTTTTACGTTATTATCTTTTTGCTTTTGTTCCTGCTGTTGTGTCTTCGATGGATTCTTTTTCTTATTATTCGCAGGTCTAACTTCATTTGAAGCAGAATTATTCTCTTGTATTTTTTTTGAGTTGTTGTTCTGCTTGTACCCCTTCTTCTGCTCTTGCGTTTTAGTGTTATTCTCGTCAGAATTACTTGATATTTGTGTAGAAGGGCGTCTGTTTCTTTGTTTGTTATTAGCCTGTTTCTTGTCTTTATGACTCTGATGGTCGCGGTCTTTTCTTCGGCGATTTTTAGCATTATTGCCTGCTTTTTTAGGTTTCCCGTTAGATTGATATACAGGTCCTTCGCCAAGTTCTTCGGGAAGTTGAGCTTTTTCTACATCTTTCTCCAAGAATGTTTCTATCTGTTGAAAGAAATAGATGTCGTCTTCATTTACGAAGGTGATAGCTTTGCCGTCACGATCGGCACGTGCAGTACGTCCAATGCGGTGTACGTAATCCTCAGCATCGTGAGCTACGTCGTAGTTGATGACCATTGCGATATCGTCAATGTCAATACCACGTGATACGATGTCAGTAGCAACAAGCACGTCAAGCTGTCCACTCTTGAATTTGAACATAACGTCATTGCGCTGTTCTTGATCAAGGTCAGAGTGCATTTCTCCACAGTTGATGTGCATGCGATTAAGCGATCCTGCAATCTGCTTTACCTTCTGTTTTGAACCTGAGAAGATAATGACACGCTTGAGATTTCCAGCCTTGAAGATATCCTTAATGATACCCATTTTCTGTGTTTCATAGCATACGTATGCTGTCTGTTGTATCTTTTCGGCAGCTTACTTACGGCAAGTTTAATCTCAACAGGGTTTTTTAGCAAAGTCTTAGCCAGTTCTTCTATCTTTTTTGGCATGGTAGCTGAGAACATAATTGTCTGACAAGTTGCAGGTAATTTCTTTGCAATTGTCATGATGTCCTCAGAGAAACCCATATCAAGCATACGGTCGGCTTCGTCAAGAATGAAGAAGCTAACCTTAGATAAGTCGACATTTCCGAGTGATATATGTGAGATGAAGCGTCCTGGAGTTGCAATGACGACATCTGCTCCTAATGCTAAGCTCTTTAACTCTTGGTCGTATCTGTTTCCGTCATTTCCACCATATACGGCAACACATGACACACCGTTAAGATAGTAGGCAAAGCCCTGCATACCTTGGTCAATCTGTTGTGCTAACTCGCGAGTTGGTGACATAATGACACAATTGATAGCTGATTCAGGGTAGCCACCATCAGCCAGTTTAGAGAGAACAGGAAGGAGGTAAGCCGCTGTTTTACCTGTTCCTGTCTGGGCAACACCCAGTACGTCTTTGCCTTTTAATATTTCGGGAATACACTTCTCTTGTACAGGGAGTGCATTTATCAAAACGCATATCATACAATGCGTCAAGTACGTTATCGTTTAAATCTAAATCTTCAAAATACATAATTTACTGTTTTTCCCTTCATCACAAAGGGTAGTTCTTAATTCTTTTTTGTTTGCTTTATTAGCTTGGTGCGTTTCGATAGCAAAAGTATGCGATGACCGCAAAGATAATGTTTGGTATCCAAGCTGCTAATATTGCGGGAGTATCAGCCTGAATGGCAAAGGTTGCGGATACTGTTTGTAACATGATATATCCAAAACTCAGTGCCAAGCCTATACCAAGATAGAGTCCCATGCCGCCTTTTCGTTTACGAGAAGAGAGTGATAGGCCGATGATGGTAAGGATAAATGATGAGAAGGACATTGCTATTCGTTTGTGGAATTCAACTTCGTATTGCGCCACATTGCCTGAGCCACGACTCGTCTGTTTAGAGATGTAGTCCAGTAACTCTGGAGAAGTGAAGGTTTCTTGCTGTCCTTTCGAATAGACAAGGTCAGTAGGTTCCATAAGTAGGATGGTGTCCTTCGAGGCCCCACTCTGAATATGTTCCTTTAATCCTTTTAGTGTTCGAATTTTCCAATTACTTACTTTCCAATGATACTTTGTGTCAGCAACGGTATCATACTGAATCTCCATTGCAGTCATGTGGCTGACAATCTTCTTGTTTTTAGTCTTTACAAGTGAGAATCCATAGCCCCGTTTATACTGGTCGTCGTAATGTTGAATATAAGCGGTAGTATTCTTTGCAACAAACAATTGTACGTTCTCTGCCGATGTGTTCTTTTTAGAATTACGATAGAGAGACTCAAAGTTTTGGCGAATAACAGTCCCATGAGGTATCACAAAACTGTTAAGATAGAATGTTAAGCCTGCGATGAACACACATGATATCATATAAGGGCGCATCAGTCGTCTGATAGATACGCCTGCAGCCATCATTGATATTATCTCTGAATTACTTGCCAGTTTGGAAGTAAAGAAGATTACTGCAATGAATACGAATAATGGCGAGAAGAGGTTGGAATAGTAAGGGATAAAGTTGGCGTAATAATCAAAGATTATTGCACGCCATGGAGCATGATATTGTGTAAACTTTGATAGGTTTTCATTAAAGTCGAACACAATGGCAATAGAGATAATTAATAAGATGGCATAGATGTATGTTCCTATGAATTTCTTAATAATATACCAGTCCAGAATACCAATGTAGCGAGAAGGAGAGAGCATCTGTAATAGATGTCCTACCTTCTTTAACATGGGTAAACGTGTTATAATGCGTTGTCTGAAATGATTAATCAGCTTCTTGACTTTATCAACAATCTCTTTAACCTTACTCATTTGGTTTTTTCTTAAATTCTTCTTCCCAGTTGTTCAATGACAGAAGCTTTCCATTGCACGAAGTCACCTTGCTCGATATGTGTGCGTGCGTCCGTTACGAGACGGAGATAGAATGCAAGATTGTGAATGCTGGCAATCTGCATTGCGAGTAGTTCTCCTGCCTTAAAGAGATGATGGAGATAGGCTTTACTTGTGATAACATCAATATCACAGCCATCAGGGTCAATTGGCGAGAAGTCTTTTTCCCACTTCTTATTCTTCATATTCATGGTGCCATTGTAGGTGAAGAGCATTGCATTACGACCGTTACGGGTAGGCATAACGCAGTCGAACATATCCACTCCACGTTCAATAGCTTCAAGAATGTTCTGTGGTGTACCAACTCCCATCAGGTAACGAGGCTTATCTTTTGGAAGAATCTCATTGACAACTTCAATCATTTCATACATCACCTCTGTCGGTTCTCCAACCGCCAAACCTCCGATAGCATTACCATCTGCACCCTTATCAGCCACAAACTTTGCCGCTTCACGGCGTAGGTCTTTGTAAGTACAGCCTTGAACGATAGGGAAGAGACTTTGGTTATGACCGTAGAGCGGCTCTGTCTCGTTGAAACGTTTAATACAACGATCCAACCAACGTTGTGTCATTCCCAAACTCTTTTTGGCATATTGATAGTCACTCTGGCCCGGAGGGCATTCGTCAAAGGCCATCATGATGTCAGCACCAATAATTCTCTCTGTGTCCATCACATTCTCTGGTGTGAAGATATGCTTAGAACCATCAATATGACTTCTGAACTCACAACCTTCTTCTGACAGCTTACGTATTCCTGTTAAGGAGAAAACTTGGAAACCACCAGAGTCTGTCAGGATAGGACGTTCCCATCCATTGAAGCCATGCAAGCCGCCAGCAGCCTTAATGATGTCTAATCCTGGACGTAGATAAAGGTGGTAAGTATTGCCAAGAATAATCTGTGCCTTGACTTGCTTACGCAATTCTTCAAAATGTACACCTTTAACAGAACCAACAGTGCCGACAGGCATAAAGATAGGAGTCTTTATCTGTCCGTGGTCTGTTGTGATGATGCCTGTGCGAGCATCACTGGCATTATCTGTATGCTGAAGTTCAAATGTCATTATCTTGTTTCCTCCTTCTTTTCTTCTGTAATAGTGAAGTCTATGGGATGATCAACCTTTTCGTCGGTCAAAGCAAAGTCCCATACTTCCTGCACGTTCTCAACAAAATGGAATTGAAGGTTCTTACGATAGATTTCTGGAATCTCCTCAACATCCTTTTTATTCTCTGAACACATAATAATGTCAGTAATTCCTGCACGTTTTGCAGCAAGCATCTTTTCTTTAATTCCGCCAACAAGGAAGGACCTTACCGCGAAGGGTTATCTCACCAGTCATAGCTATATTCTTACGCACCTTACGCTGTGTAAGTGCTGATGCAATACTTGTTGCAATGGTTATACCTGCTGATGGACCATCCTTTGGTGTAGCTCCTTCAGGTACATGGATATGAAGATTCCATTGATCAAAGATGCGATAGTCTACGTTCAAAGCGTTAGAATGTGCTTTGACGTATTCTAAGGCAATGGCAGCAGACTCCTTCATTACATCACCCAGATTGCCAGTTAGGGTCAATTTGCCAGCCTTACCCTTAGAAAGGGAGGTTTCAACAAAGAGAATTTCCCCACCAACGCTTGTCCATGCAAGTCCTGTAACCACACCAGCATAGTTGTTACCTTGATAGATGTCACGTGTGAAAGGAGCTTTGCCTAATAGGTCTTCTAAGTTATCAGGTGTAATCTTGGTGTAAGGAAGTTGCTTATCCATTGCTTGTTTGAAAGCCAACTTACGCATCGTCTTATTGATTTGCTTTTCAAGTTGACGCACGCCACTTTCACGTGTATAGCTTTCAATAATCTTTTCCAATGTAGTCTTTGCAAACTTAGGCTTCTCTTCTAACTGGTCTAAACCTGTATTTTCAAGTTCTTTTGGAACAAGATGACGTTTGGCAATCTCAACTTTTTCTTCTGTGATATAGCCTGAAACCTCAATAAGTTCCATACGGTCGAGTAGTGGACGTGGAATAGTATTGAGGTCGTTTGCGGTAGCAATGAACATTACCTTTGACAAATCGTAGTCCATATCCAGATAATTATCATGGAAGGCATTGTTCTGTTCTGGGTCGAGAACCTCTAACAAGGCTGATGAAGGGTCGCCATTAATAGTGTTCTGAGTAACCTTGTCAATTTCGTCAAGGATAAATACAGGGTTTGATGAGCCTGCTTTTTGGATGTTCTTAATGATACGTCCAGGCATTGCACCAATGTAAGTCTTACGATGTCCTCTAATTTCAGACTCATCATGGAGTCCGCCTAATGATACACGAACATACTTACGCTTCATGGCCTCAGCAATACTTTTGCCCAAACTGGTCTTACCAACACCCGGAGGCCCATAGAGACAGAGAATTGGTGATTTCAAATTGCCACGCAATTGAAGTACTGCAATATATTCCAGGATACGTTCCTTCACCTTCTCCATTCCATAATGGTCCTTGTCAAGTATACGTTTTGCACGCTTGAGGTCAAGGTCGTCTTTCGTGTATTCATTCCAAGGCAGGTTGACCATTGTTTGTAGGTAATTTACCTGCACACTATAATCAGGACTTTGTGGGTTCAGAGTTTCGAGCTTGTCTAATTCCTTTTGGAAAATCTTAGCAATATCTTCCGACCACTTTTTCGTCTTACTTTTTTCAAGTAATTCTTTCTTTTCAGGTGCAGAATCTCCATCCCCTAACTCCTCTTTAATGTTCTTAATCTGTTGATGTAAGAAGTATTCGCGTTGCTGTTCATCGAGGTCTTCTCGTGTTTTTGAGCGTATATTCTGACGGAGATGTTGGAATTGAATTTCTCGATTGAGAACCTTCATCAATGCAAACAGACGATCCTTGATAGAGTTTTCTTCTAACATCTTAATCTTGTCTGTGATGGAGAAAGGCATGGTAGAGCAAACGTAGTTTACTGCAACGACGGGGTTATTGATGTTTTCGAGTGCAAATTGCGCATCATCAGGCAGTTCTTCGCTTCCATGAATATATTCCTTAGTGACCTGCTTCATATCCTCAACGGCAGTAGAGAACTCTTTGTCTCTCTTTGGTTCAGCCTCTTCGGGAATAGCAATGGTATGTCCTTTCATGTAAGGTTCAGTAGTCGTAATATCTGTTATCTTACATTTTCCGAGTCCTTGTAAGATGACTGTACGATTATTACCCTCGTAATTACCAGGCATATCAAAGGCACGAACAAAACGAGCATAGATACCTGTCATATAGATGTCATCTACTTGTGGGTCGTTAATGTTGCTATCCTTCTGGCTTACAATCGCTATAATCGTGTTAGGATTCTCTTCTAAGTGTTTAACAAGTTCCAATGTTGGCTTCCTACCAACGAGGATTGGTGAGAGAATTCCTGGGAACATAACAAGGTTACGGGTTACGAAAATAGGGATTTCGCCATCTACTTGTACATCAAGGTTTGGCATATCTCCTTCGTAATCTGTAATCATTTGTATAGAGCTATTTTGTTTCATAAAGTTCTTTTATAACTACTTTTAGTATGCAAAGTTACAAAATAAAACCGAAAGACTGAAAAATTAGAGATGCTTTAATTGTCTCTGTTGTAAAAAGAATGACTTTATAGGTATAAGGATTTGATGATAAATAGCATAGAAAGGTTTCTATGCTTGTTCTTTCTTGTCTTTTCTAAACTTGTGTTTAGTAGGTGTATTTGTTGAAAATATGTGGGTAATAAGTAGGTTTTGTTCGGTGTTAGTGTTATGTTTGACCTATTCTCCTTGCAGTTTTTCTTAAGGTCTAAGATGTAGAGCCTTATTTGATGTAAAAATCTTGTGTTAGATGATGATACCACGCAGTACGCTTTTCTTCAGCATCATTAAGCACTTGTTCTTCTATTTCACATCGTGTTGTGTTACCTTTTCCGAACTCCATCAGGCAACGCTTAATGGGTTTGGAGTATTTGGTCTTGATGTTTACTATCTTGTTTATAGACAGGTTGTTAAATGTCGCTTCTGCTTCAAGGATGTTTTTGTTATCATAAGGGATGATAATAGATAAGGTGCCATTTTCTTTTAGTAGTCTTTTAGAGTGAAAGATCAGTTCTTGGTGAGAGAGCGAGTCCGTATGTCTTGCGGTAGTCCTTTGTTGTAAAGGGTTTTTGAATGAGTTGATAAAGTAGGGTGGATTGCAGACTATAGCGTCATAGATACCTTTTTCTTTGGGAAGATTACATGGTTGAAAGTTTTGTAGAGAACTATTGACAATCGTAATTCTATCCTTGAAAGTTGAATTTAGGAAATTAAGCCGTGCGTCTTCAAAGGCATCTTTGTCAATCTCGATAGCGTCAATGATTGCCGAAGGAAAGCGTTGAGCCATCATCAGCGCAATGAGTCCGGTGCCAGTTCCAATGTCAAGTATTCTTAATCCGCCTCTTGCCCAAGCTCCAAGCAATACGCCATCTGTCCCGACCTTCATGGCCGTGTGATTGTCAGAGATGTGAAATTGTTTGAAGGTGAAGCTCATTAGGATGTCTAATGGGGGTTATCTGTTCAGTTTGCGAAGCAGGTTTTTGTTAATAGCCTGCATTTTTCTACTTTGTTTTGTAATATCTTGTCGCATCAAGTCAATGTTGTAAAAGATTTCAGAAAAGGCCGTCTGAATTAGGTTTGGTTGTCTGTAATCTTTTTCTCCCTTAGGGTTTACAATGATATTGATACCCTTTGGAACAATCGAAATATCGACATCGGCATCCGAGCATATAGGGTCGCCGTCGTAGTGAATAAAACCTTCCTTCTTACGTTGTATGTGGATATGTTTTGCTCTAAAAGTTTTTATTTTTATATTCTTGTCCAGGGTCTTATTGAAGAGTTCGATGGCAACTTGTGGGGCTTCAATGATGTCGAAGGGTTCCATGATGATAATATCCAGTAAACCGTCGCTCATAGATGCTTGTGGTGCAATATATGCGTTGTTGCCATATTGTGAAGCGTTAGCCGCCGACACGAGAAACGCTTTGTGTTGATGCGTTCCCTCTCTGTCTTCTATGATGTAAGTCTCTGGCTCATATCGTAATCCTTCTTCCAGAATTTTCTGCATATAGGTGATTGGACCACGCTTACCAGCTGTTGCAAATTTCATAGAGATAAAGGCATCAAAACCCATACCACAAGTACAGAAGAAGGGGTGTTCGTTGATAATACCATAGTCGAGTGCTTTCACGTCATGATAGTTCAATATGTCTATACATCTCTTAATGTTCATAGGCAGATGAAGGTGTCTTGCAAGCCCATTGCCTGAACCACAAGGAAGAATACCCATCGCCGTCTTTGTGTTGATTAGTGAGCGACCGACTTCATTGACGGTTCCGTCTCCACCCACGGCAACAACAACGTCTGCACCATCCTTCACCGCTATTTGTGCAAGCTCTGTTGCGTGACCAGCATATTGTGTTTCGGCAATACGATAGTCATACAAATTCTTATCGAGTCCTTTTTCTATAAGGTCTGGAATGCCAGCCTTGCAAATGGTACCCGATATGGGATTAAGTATAAAAACGATATTCTTCTTACTCATTTTTGTAAATTAATCAGCGCACGATATTATTCTCGACAAAGTTACATATTTATTGATTATGTTTTTGGAAATGAAGGGGTAAAAAAATGCTTAAAATTCACTTTTCTAATTAAAAACATCTTTTTATCATTCTAAATTAGTATCTTTGCAGACTGAAAATAATACTTAGGTAGTCTTTATGGCTACACCATATTAAAATATAATGGGACAATTACAAGACAAGTACAAGAGTTACCGCGAACCTCAGAAGTTTATGGATGCAGGTGTTTATCCATACTTCCGTGAAATTACAAGTAAGCAAGGAACAGAGGTTACAGATATTGATGGCAACAAAATTCTTATGTTCGGATCAAACGCCTACACTGGTCTTCCAAATGATCCACGTGTTATTAATGCTGCTCAATGTGCGCTTGAAAAGTATGGTTCAGGTTGTGCCGGTAGTCGTTTCTTAAATGGTACGCTCGACCTTCACGTTCAGTTGGAGAAGGAACTTGCTGCTTTGAGGGCAAAGATGAGGCTCTTGTTTTCTCAACAGGTTTTTCTGTTAATGCGGGAGTTCTCTCTGTTGTAGTAGGACGTGGTGATTATGTTATCTGTGATGACCGCGACCATGCAAGTATTGTTGATGGACGCCGTTTGAGTTTTGCTACTCAGCTACGTTACAAGCACAATGATATGGAAGACTTAGAGCGTGTACTCCAAAGACTTCCTCAGGAAGCAGTTAAGCTGATAGTTGTTGACGGTGTCTTCTCTATGGAGGGTGACTTGGCTAATCTTCCTGCGATTGTAGAGTTGAAGCGTAAGTATAACTGTTCTATCATGGTTGATGAGGCGCATGGTTTAGGTGTGTTCGGTCGTCAGGGTAGAGGTGTTTGTGACCATTTCGGTTTGACAGATGAGGTAGACCTTATTATGGGTACTTTCTCAAAGAGTTTAGCGTCAATTGGTGGTTTTATCGCTGGTGATAAGGATACTATCAATTACCTCCGTCACACCTGCCGTACCTACATTTTCTCAGCAAGTAATGCACCAGCTGCAACAGCTGCTGCTTTGGAGGCTCTTCATATCTTAGAACAGGAGCCTGAGCGCTTGGAACAATTGTGGAAAGTAACAAATTATGCCTTGAAACGTTTCAGAGAAGAGGGCTTTGAGATTGGTGATACAGAGAGTCCAATTATTCCTCTTTATGTGCGTGATATTGAAAAAACTTTTGTGGTAACAAAGTTAGCGTATGAGGCTGGTGTGTTCATCAATCCTGTTATCCCGCCAGCATGTGCTCCACAAGACACCTTGGTACGCTTCGCTTTGATGGCTACGCATACTGAGGAGCAGGTTGAACGTGGTGTTCAGGCGTTGACTAAGATTTTTAGATCACAGGGTGTTATAAAATAAGTACGTTATTTTGCCCTCTGCAAAGAGAGGGTTTTGATAGAAAAACGAAGGGGTTATCTTAATTTGGATAGCTCCTTCGTCTTTTTATACACCTTATATATATAGCGTGTGGGGCGTTATTTTTTTGAATGTCTGTGAAAGTATAAGAAGAGGTGAAGGTAGCCGCCCTGTTAGATAAATGAATGGTTGAGATTTTAGTGTCAGGGTTTTGAATTTTGTCAGGTTATTAGTGTTAACCCCCAATTGGTTATTAGACCACAATATGCAAAGTAAAAAAAAGGAATATTGTTATCTAACGAATGTTTTAGTTTTATCGCATATTACTATGTTTAGAATTACTTGTAAATTGTGTTTTCATGCCCAGCACCAGTTGTGCGGAGGCTTAGCACCAGTTGTGCGGAAACTTGTTATTTGTATAAATGATGTGTTGTAATCAGGGAAAATCGTACAGAGGATGATTGTAAACGTTGTGTTCTAATCCGTTGTTTGGGTTTAATTATGGGTAGAAACGGTTTATGTTAATGTATAAATAATATTCCTGTGTGAATTTATAGAAGCTTGTATATCAGTATCTTTGCTGTTTTTGTGACGGCTTTTTATAAGCAGCGTGAAAATTTTTGTTGAAAAAAAGTGTAGAAATGTTTGGTGGTGTCAGAAATATGTAGTACCTTTGCACTCGCAATTCAGAAATGAGTTAATCATTAATGAAAAGCAGCGGGGTGTAGCGCAGCTCGGTAGCGCATCTGGTTTGGGACCAGGCGGTCGCAGGTTCGAATCCTGTCACCCCGACTTTTTTGTCTAATCTCTTAGAGAAGGGAAGACGTTAAATTGCGGCAATAGCTCAGTTGGTAGAGTACGACCTTGCCAAGGTCGGGGTCGCGAGTTCGAGCCTCGTTTGCCGCTCTTTGATATTCTGAATTATAGAAGATTTTACTTCTGTTTTAAGCCCAGGTGGCGGAATTGGTAGACGCGCACGTTTCAGGTGCGTGTGTTTCACGACGTGCAGGTTCGAGTCCTGTTCTGGGCACTTTTTGATTAGAATATCTTATATATGCTGGAGAGGTGGCGGAATTGGTAGACGCGCTACTTTGAGGGGGTAGTGAAAATTGTTTCGTGGGAGTTCGAGTCTCCTCCTCTTCACATAGAACTTAAAGTAAGATTAACTTACCTTTTTACATGCGGCAATAGCTCAGTTGGTAGAGCACGACCTTGCCAAGGTCGGGGTCGCGAGTTCGAGCCTCGTTTGCCGCTCTCTCTTTTTAGAGAAACATACATAGCATATCTTTATGAATTTATATTTGCGATATTTCGATAATGAAGTATTAGTACATAGCGTTGAGGAAGCATTAGACTTTTTGTGTTCTATTCCTAATATTCAAGTAACTCCTGATTTGGAAGACGATATTAGAAATTATGCTTCAAATGATGTCTTTTATCCTAAACGTTATAAGATTCGTCCTCGTGTTTATTTTATAGTCATTAAGACAGAAGCTGCAACAATGGCTGATTTTAAGCAGAAGAAAGCACTTCGTCCAATGGTTGAGAATACTGTGCGCAAGGAAAATCCTGCTGTTATGCATCTTAATGAGGAGCGTGAAGGATGGTATGAAGGAGAGCTTAACTTTAAGCGTGTCGTACTAATTCCTTCTTCTGGTAAGCACGAATATCGTGACACTCATTTTGTCGTACAATGTAAGGCTATATCTGGTTGGGATTGTTACAATCGCATTGTTGACTATTTGAAGGATCGAGTTGATGGAAGAAGTCAGTTCCCATCGGCTAAGGGTAAGAACTTTTCGTTTAAGTATTTAGGTATGTGGAAGTAATTTCCATGTGCCTTTTTATGTTTATTCTTTTATGAATAAAGTAATGTTGATTGGTAATGTTGGTTGCGAACCTGATATACGTTATTATGATGTGGATCAGTGTGTTGCTACTATAACATTGGCTACAACAGAGCGTGGTTATACTCTTCCTAATGGTACGGTAGTACCTGATCATACAGACTGGCACAAGGTTGTGATGTTCAGAGAATTGGCAAAGTATGCTGATAAATATATTCATAAGGGCGACAAACTTTATGTTGAAGGACGTATACGCTACCGTTATGAAGATGATAAGTTGGGTAAACGCAAATTTATCACAGAAATCTATTGTAATAATCTCGAGTGGCTTTCATCTCCACGCAGGGTAGAGACAAAGTCTGAGGCGAAGAATGAGTCAGAACCTTCAGATAACACTAAATTACCTTTTTAATGGATAGTTTTTTTATAGATTTATCTTCTTCTATTAGTATTCATCCAATAGATATCAGTGTTGTTGTAGCATTTCTATCGGCTGTTTCCCTTTTAATTTTATCAGGATTTGCAAGTGCTTCTGAGATTGCTTTTTTTAGTTTGTCTCCAACAGATATTGAGTCGCTTGAACCAGAGAAGAATGTTTTTAGATAGATTAATAAAGGAGTTAAGAGATGATAGCGAGCGAACATTGGCAACAATTCTTATAACGAACAATCTTGTCAACGTAGCTATTATTATGCTTTGTAATTATATCTTTGCTCGTTTATTTTCTTTTGGTGAAGAGTGGTTACAATTTCTGTGTGTAACTATTCTTCTGACTTTTCTTCTCCTACTTTTTGGTGAGATTATCCCGAAGGTTTACAGCAGAAGAAGTCCTTTGGCTTTTTGTCGGAATGGTGTGAAGGGTATTATTTTCTTTCGCCGCTTATTCTGGCCTATTGAAACGTTACTCTTAAAGAGTGGTGCTTTTGCAGAGAAGGTTGTACAGAAGGAGAATAGACAATTGTCGGTAGACGATCTTGAGCAAGCATTAGAATTGACGGACAAGAACGATTTAAGGGATGAAAAAGAAATGCTTCAAGGAATTATACGTTTTGGAGACGAAACGGCGAAGGAGGTGATGACTTCTCGGCAGGATATTGTTGATTTAGATATTCGATGCTCTTATGATGATGTCTTAAAATGTATTGTGGATAATAATTATTCTCGTATCCCTGTATATCAAGACAATCAAGACAATATCCGTGGTGTACTCTATATTAAGGATTTATTGCCCCACCTGTCAAAGCCTGTTAGTTTTAGGTGGCAGAGCTTAATTCGTCCGCCTTATTTTGTTCCAGAAACAAAGAAGATAGACGATCTCTTGCGTGACTTTCAAGAAAACAAGGTGCATATTGCTATTGTTGTTGATGAGTTTGGTGGTACGAGTGGCATTGTGACGTTAGAAGATATTCTTGAGGAAATAGTAGGAGAAATCAATGACGAATTTGATGAAGAGGAACGTAATTATACGAAGTTGGGTTCGAATATCTATATTTTTGAAGGAAAAATACTCTTAAAAGACTTCTTAAGAGTACTTAATCTTCCTGACAACGAATTTGATGATGCAGAGGGCGACGCAGACTCTTTGGCAGGTCTGTTGTTAGAAATAAAAGGTGACTTCCCTGCTGTTCATGAGATACTTATATATAAAAATTATAAGTTTGAAGTTTTAGCTATTGAGGAGCGTCGAATAAGTAAAGTGAAGGTAACAGTTTGTGGTACGGATAACAAGTGATGCCGAAGGTAATGTTTTAATCGGCCTGTTGGAGATTGAGAAAGGACGACAAGCAGAGAAGGAGGGAGTGTCTTGTCTTCTAAAAGAGATGTTAGGTTATGAGCCATTAATTCAGCATAACACAGATGGTAAGCCTTTTCTAAAGGATTATAATATCAGTATATCACACACTATTGGTTATGTTGTTGTTATTCTTTCTCGCAAATATCAGGTAGGGATAGATATAGAATATGTTTCTGAACGTGTTAATCGGATTACGTCACGTTTCTTGAGAGATGATGAACTCTTTCATAATACAAGGGATTTACTTCTTATTTGGTGTGCAAAAGAAACTGCATATAAACTCTTCTCCTCAGAGCATCTTGCCTTTAAGGAAATAAAGGTAGATCCATATACAAGATTGGTGAGTAACCTTAGACGTAATATTACAATTAAGTTCAAATGTGAATGTACGACAGGATATGTTCTGACTTATTGTTGGTATTGAGTCGGAACATTGTGTCTAACGATAGATTTGTTTAAATGACTGATTTGTCTTTAAGCATTAGTCTTATTTTCGTGTAGTGTCTACGTAGAATGTTACTTATTCGTGACTGCTACACCGATTAGGATTAATGCACTTCCGATATAGGCAATGGCAGTCATAGGTTCGTTAAGGAAAATAGCACTTGTCACAACAGTTGTGATAGGGTTGAGGTATAGATAGTTAGAAGAGGTCATGGCACCAAGCTTTACAATAACTAATGTCCATAGTACGAAGCAAAGGAAGGAAGCAACCAGACCAAGAAACAAAATGTTTAAGAGAACTTTCGGTGTAAGAAGCATAGACGTTGTTGCCGTCCAAGGGTCAAAGATAAAGGCGGGTAGGACGGTTATAAGTCCATAGAAGAATATCTTACGAGTAATAAAAACCGCTGAATAGCTTTTTGACACCTTTTTCATCAATAACGAGTAGACTGCCCAGCAGAATGATGCTAATAAGGTGAGGAGGTCGCCCCACGGGTTAAGATGTAATACAAAGCTACCATTGAATATTACGATAGCAACTCCCATAAGTGCGATTAATGATCCAAGAATAAGCGACCAGCTTGACTTAATGCTTTTTACAAAGGTTATTCCCAGTATGACGGTGAGTAGCGGTGCAGTACAAACAATGAAGCTGACGTTATTTACATAGGTAAGTCCCACGGCATAGTTTCTGCAAGGAAAAACACAGAACCTCCAGTAACTCCTAATAAGAGCATGATAAGTTCGTCATTCCACGTATCAGAAAAAAGTTTGCGTGGTGAAATAAACCATATACATATATAGGCAATGATAAAACGGATAAAGAAAATCTCCAATGGAGTCAGTCCACTGTTATAGAGAATCTTTGTATTAACGAAGGTAGTACCCCAGACGGCTACAATAGCAATGGCAAGTAGATGCCAAAGTATGGTTTTGTTCTTAATTGTTTGCATTTTTACGAAGAGGATTAGATAAGGTTTTGCCTTTTGTTATAAGAAGTATTACGGAGGTAATGATAAGTATGCAGCCGATGATAGCTGATGTTGTAAGAGGCTCTCCCATGAGTGTAACGCCTATTGTCATGGCAGTTAAAGGCTCGAAAGCTCCCAAAATGGCTACACTGGCAGAGTCGATTAGCGTAAGCGAGCGCACTAAGGTTACGTTGCTGATAGTGGTAGGGATTAAGCCAAGTAGTACCAGCGAAAGGAAGGAGTCAGCATCTGGGATGTGCTGTATTCCTCCGGTTGTAAATGAAGAGTAGAGAATGAGTAGTAACATTGCCATGAAAAAGATATAGAAATTTACCTTCAACGCAGGCAGTTTGCTAATACGCATGTGAGGGAAAATAACCATGTAGATAGCATATAAAAGTCCAGAAGACATGGCAAGAGTTACGCCCCACAATGATTTGATACCATCCGTCTGACCGATTCCTCCAAGAAAGGCAACTCCCACAATAGCAAGTATGATTACTAAGGATATACGAATGGAGAGTTTCTCGTTAAAGAAGATAATGAGTAGAATCTCTGTCCATACGGGGTAGGAGAATAGAAGTGTTGTTGCTATCCCTCCGGGCATATATTCGTAACTGCTGAAAAGGCATACGGCAGATACAGCATACATAATAGATAGGAACATTATTCTGAGACCATCTCCCCATTTTATGTGTAGGTTTTGTTTGCGCCATAATAGGACTACCATCATAAAGAAGCAGCCAAAGGCGAAACGATAGATAAGCACTGATGGCAACAGCATTCCAGCCTTCATTACTGGGATGGAGAAGAGCGGTATTGTACCGAAGGTGATGGCTGATAAACTGGCATAGCCATAGCCTTTTATAGGGGATGATGTGTTCACAATGTTTATATATGTTTGTAAATTCTGATAAGTGTGCAAATTTACATATTTTTTTCTTTAATAACTATAGCTATTATCCCTATAAAAAGATGTGGGTGTATGAATAAATAGTAATTCTGCCTGAAACCTGAAAAATTAATGCATTTTTTTGACTTCATAAATTTACTTTATATTTTTGATAGATAAGGTCGTTTGGTTTGAGATTTATAGAGTTCCTTATAAGATGAAATGTTAATTGTGTGTTAAATTGGTATTTTCTTGAAGATTTTTTTATTAATTATGAGCTATATTTGTAATCAAATTTTAGTTAAAGAAACAAGGGGTGCTTCACGATTGTGTTGCTGAGATTATACCCATAGAACCTGAAGCTGATAATGCAGTCGCAGGGATTGCTTCATTAATTACGTACATTTTGTTAGTTTATAATGGAGCTGTTTTCTATTTCGTAGTATCTTTTAATGACCATGAATGGCGTGCCTCTATATTTTTAGATTGTTGAATGAGGTATATTTGTGCGCTGACAATAGCAGGCTCTGATTGTAGCGGTGGGGCTGGAATACAAGCCGATGTGAAGGTCATGTCGGCTTTGGGAGTTTATGCCGCTACTGCAATAACAGCCGTTACCGTGCAGAATACGAAGGGTGTGAAATATGTTCAGGCGATAGACTCTTCTCTTGTTTCTGGGCAGATTAAGGCAGTGATGGAGGATATTAATCCTGTAGTCTTAAAGATTGGTATGGTCAATGATAGTGAGACGATTCAAGCTATAGCAGATGTGTTAAAGACTTATCCTAAGAGAGAGATTGTTATTGATCCTATTATGTTTTCGACAAGTGGTGTAAGACTTATGCAAGAAGAAGCTTTTGAAACATTTTGTAGTTTATTGCTCCCAATGGCTACGTTGTTAACTCCTAATTTACCAGAGGCTGAGTGGTTATCAAAAATGAAAATAGCGAATGTGAAAGATGTGGAAGTTGCTGCGCAAAAAGTTCTTAATATGGGTTGCAACGCCGTCTTAATCAAAGGAGGACATTTATCGGGTAGTATAAAAACAGATAGGCTATATATGGCTAATGGTAGAACTCATACTTATGAGCATCCTACAATAGATACCCGAAATACACATGGGACAGGGTGTACACTCTCTTCTGCAATTGCTTCGTATATTGCACGAGGATTGGACATACCTAATGCGATAGCTTTTGCAAACAACTATCTTTATAAGGCGATGTTGGCTGGGAAGGATATTTATGTTGGTAAGGGGAAAGGTCCTGTTAATCATTTTTTTAATCCAGAAAAACTAATAATCTTATGATACAATTTGTTACACATGCTAATAAGCGTTATGATTATCTGGAAGGTGCACAGCTGGCATTAGAAGGAGGCTGTCGATGGATTCAACTTCGAATGAAAGGTGCTTCGGTAGAGGAATTTGTGGATGTTGCAGAAAGGATAAGAATATTATGTAGACAATATGAGGCTGTTTTTCTTCTTAATGATCATGTAGAGTTAGTTGAAAGGGTAGGAGCAGATGGTGTACATTTAGGGAAAGATGATATGCCTATTAGCCAAGCAAGAAGTCTACTTGGAAAGGAGAAGATTATTGGTGGAACGGCCAATACTCTCGAAGATGTTATACGTATTTATTCTTCAGGAGCTGACTATATAGGTTGTGGCCCCTTTCGATTTACTACTACCAAGAAGAAGCTCTCTCCGATTTTGGGTTTAGATGGATATAAGCGTATTGTAAATGGGGCTAAGGAGTACGGGATACACATTCCCATCATTGCGATAGGAGGTATTGGTGTCTCTGATGTAACGGATATAATGCGAGCGGGAGTAAATGGTATAGCTATAAGTAGTGCTATTTTGAATGCCGATAATGAAGAAAATCCTGTCGCAATAATGGAAAAATTTATTAACGAACTTAAATCATGTAATCAATGAAGACAGATTTTAAATTTACTTATCCTTCTTCAGAGAAAGTTTACCTGAGAGGCAAACTTTATCCAGAGTTAAGGGTTGGAATGAGAAAAGTATATCTCACACCTACCATTCGTAAAGAGAATGGAAAAAGATGTGAGGAACAGAATGCCCCTGTATATATATATGATAGCAGTGGAGCGTATAGTGATCCAAATGTAGAAATAAGTTTGGAGTGCGGTTTACCCAAACTACGAGAATCATGGGTAATCAATCGAAAAGAAGGGGAAACTCAAATGTATTTTGCTAAACAAGGTGTTATCACCGAAGAGATGGAATACGTTGCTATAAGGGAAAATATGAATTGTGAAGAGTTAGGTATTAAGACTCGTATTACACCTGCCTTTGTCTGTAAGGAAATAGCAGAAGGAAGGGCAGTGATACCTGTTAATAAGAAACATCCAGAGTCGGAACCAATGATTATTGGAACTAATTTTCTTGTAAAAATAAATGCTAATATTGGTAACTCCGCTACATCATCTGGAATCGAACAAGAGATCGAAAAAGCTGTATGGAGTTGTAAATGGGGTTGTGATACGTTGATGGATTTATCAACAGGTAAGAATATTCACGAAACCCGCGAACAAATACTCCGAAATTGTCCAGTCCCAGTTGGTACAGTGCCAATGTATCAAGCTTTTGAGAAGGTGAATGGAAGAATAAGAGACTTGAATTGGGATGTTTTTCGTGACACTCTGATTGAACAATGCGAGCAGGGGGTAGACTACTTTACAATTCATTGGGGTATACGTTTGAAGAATATACATCTTGCAGATAATCGTTTGACTGGAATCGTTAGTCGTGGTGGTAGCATTATATCAAAATGGTGTAAAGAACATCAGAAAGAGAGTTTCCTCTATGAGCATTTTGATGATATATGTGATATTTGTGCAAGGTATGATGTTGCCATATCTTTGGGTGATGGATTGAGACCTGGTTGTACAAGTGATGCAAATGATGCTGCTCAGTTTGCTGAACTCGATACTATGGGAGAGTTAGTCGAACGTGCGTGGGTTAAGAATGTTCAGGTGTTTATTGAAGGACCTGGTCACGTTCCAATGCATAAAATCAAGGAAAACATGGAACGACAGATAGATAAGTGTCATGGTGCACCATTCTATACATTAGGTCCGCTTGTCACTGATATAGCACCTGCTTACGATCATATAACTTCTGCTATTGGAGCCTCACTTATCGGATGGTATGGTACGGCAATGTTGTGTTATGTAACCCCAAAGGAACATTTAGCACTTCCTGAGAAAGAAGATGTACGTGTGGGAGTAATAACTTATAAGATTGCAGCTCATGCAGCAGACTTAGCAAAGGGTCATCCCAGTGCCTCTATTCGTGATAACGCTTTGAGTAAAGCACGTTATGAATTTCGTTGGAAAGACCAATTTAACTTAGCTCTTGACCCAGAACGTGCCTTAGAGTATTATAAGGCAAGTAATTCCATAGATGCAAATTACTGTACGATGTGTGGTCCAAACTTTTGTGCAGCACGTATCAGTCACTCGTTAAAGAATTGTGAAGAATAAGAATGTTTAATTTATATATACATAATTAATATGATTGAAACACAAGTATCAAAAGGTATTATAAGTACCTATTTCGACAAACTCAAACGTAGTTTAAACCTTGATGTAGCCATTGTTGGCGGTGGTCCCTCTGGTATTGTAGCTGCTTATTACATGGCAAAAGCGGGATTGCGAGTTGCTATCTTTGATCGTAAGTTATCTCCTGGTGGAGGAATGTGGGGTGGCGCTATGATGTTTAACCAAATTGTTATACAAGAAGAGGCATTGCAAATCGTTAAAGACTTCAATATCAGTTATGAGATTTTTGAAGATGGACTTTACACGATTGATTCTGTGGAAAGTACTGCTTCTTTACTTTATCATGCAGCACATGCTGGTGCAACTATTTTCAATTGTTATTCCGTAGAAGATGTTGTCTTCAAGAGTGACGTGGTCAGTGGTGTAGTTGTAAATTGGACCCCTGTACTTCGTCAAGGCTTACATGTTGATCCGTTAAATATCATGGCAGAATATGTGATTGACGGTACAGGTCATGACAGTGAGGTGTGTAAGGTTGTCGCACGTAAGAATGGAGTTCAGCTTGACACTGTAACAGGTGGTGTTGTTGGCGAAATGTCATTAGATGTTGTTGAAGGCGAACGTAAGGTCGTTGAGGGTACACGTGAAGTTTATCCAGGACTCTATGTCTGTGGGATGGCTTCTTCGGCTGTTTCAGGTACTCCACGAATGGGGCCAATCTTTGGTGGAATGTTACTCTCTGGTAAAAAGGTTGCCGATTTAATCATAGACCGATTAAAAAAATAATGTTATTTTCATGAAATGGATAACGATAACCTCTCCTGACTTTTTGTTAGGAGAGGATGTTTTTATTGATAGACTCTTCTATCAGGGGCTTGATTTGTTACATATACGTAAGCCTGGTGCTTCTTACGAATCCTATAAACAACTGATACTTAATATTCCCAGGGAATGGCATAATCGTATTGTTGTACATGAACATTTTGCTTTGGCACAAGAATATGAGCTTTTTGGTATTCATCAGAATCATCGTTGTCTAAGTGTTCCTGATAATTATAAAGGAAGTGTTTCTGCCTCTTGTCATTCTATGGAGGAGGTTGCTCATTGTAAAGTGTCAAAAGACTATGTATTTCTGAGTCCTATCTTTGATAGTATTTCAAAGGTGGGATATCATGCTGCGTTTGCTCCCGACTTACTAAATCGTGCTGCAGAAGAAAAGATTATTGATAGGAAGGTTATTGCTTTGGGAGGTATAAATGCAGAGAATATAGAGCTTGTTAAACAATGGAATTTTGGGGGTGTTGCTTTATTAGGTGATATCTGGTGTCGTATGTTAGATCCACATGTAGACTTATATTTGAAAAATACGTAATCTTTTAATTCCAATCGGGCATTAGATTACAATATGCACATTCATCAATCTGTTATTAATGTCCTTATAAGAAAAAGAATAAATAATACATTTGGACGAAATTCCATAGAATCTAAATTTATGATATTTACTACTTGTGAAACTTTTTGATATATTTATTTGCAAGTTATTCGTTTTTTTGATTATTTTTGCAAGCTCGCAGTTTTTAATAGCGATTTTTTTGTAAAAGATTCTCAGTCTAAATAGTGTTATACTTTTTAATTTCATGAGAATAGTTCTAAACATTAAAGTACCAGAGGGGAATGAGAAAAGAAATGAAAAAAAGTAATTTCGTACTACGTATTTGGGCAGTACTGGCTCTGATGTTAATGCTTAGTATAGGGTCAACAGTATCGGCGCAAACGCATGATGTCGATAAGATGGTAGTGACGCTGTCTATGAAGCAAACAGAAATGAAGACCTTCTTAGATGAGGTGTCAAAGCAAACAGGATTAGAATTTGACGTAACGTCTGAGCTTTTATCTCAATCAGAGAAAGTTAATATTGAGGCACAGGAACAGCCTGTTCGTGCCGTGTTAGGGCAAGTCTTTAATCAGACGGGTTTGAGTTATAGTATTGATGGTAATGTCGTCAAGCTGAGTCGCAAAGTTGGACAGAAGAAGCGAAGTGGTATCTACGGTCAAATCACTGACAAGGACGGCTTGCCTCTGCCTGGTGTAACTATCCGTATGAAAGGGTTTAATGGTGGTTACATTACGAATATGGATGGTCAGTATGAAATAAATACTGATCAGCCAGAGGTTACGCTCACCTTTAATTATATAGGATATAAGGCTTTAGAGAAGAAGGTGAAAAATGGAACAGCTGGTAACTTTACGTTGCAAGAAGACATTGGTGAGTTGGGAGAAGTTGTTGTGACTGGTTTTACTACAAAGAACAGAAACAGCTTTACTGGTTCGCAGGTTTCTATAAAGAAAGAAGAGTTATTGTCAGTTGGAACAAAGAATGTGCTTACAAGTTTGTCAAACTTTGTACCGGGTCTTAGCATTTTAGAGGATAACCTTGGAGGTTCAGACCCCAATAAGATTGCTAATATCAATATTCGTGGTCGTGCAACATTCTCTGGTCAGGCCAACTATCCGGTATTCGTTGTTGACGGAACTCAGGTAAAGGTTGACTATATCAATGATATGGATATGAACGATATTGAGACGATAACTGTACTTAAGGATGCCTCTGCTTCGGCTCTCTATGGTGCGAAGGCCTCAGCAGGTGTAATTGTCATTACAACGAAGGTTCTCAAAGGTGGTAAGTTGAAATTTAATTATAATGGAACATTGCGTTTGTCAAGTCCTGACTTGAGTGATTATAATTTACTTTCAGCTTCACAAAAACTTGAATATGAGCGTTTGGCAGGTCTTTACTCATCAACAGACTTGGTAGAACACTATGCGTTACAAAAAAAAAGTATGCATACTATTATAATCAGATTCATGATGGAGTCTCAACCGATTGGATTAAGAAGCCATTGCGCAATTCTATTTCTTCACAACATAGCGTAAGCGTTGATGGAGGTGATGAGCATGCACGATATAACTTAGGTGTGCGCTATGGAAATGATGAAGGTGTAATGAAGGGCTCAGGTCGTGAACGTTTATCAACGAATTTCAAGCTTTCATACAATCTTTCAGGAAAGTTTTTTTGTTAGTAATACATCGACAATTTCGTCAATAATGTCAAACCAGTCACCATACGGAAATTTCGAAGAATGGGTAAAGCCAAATCCGTACGAAAACCCGTATGATGAGTTTGGAGCATTGAAACCAAAGTTGAATTATGATCTTTCTAATCCTTTGTATGAGGCTTCATTGGGTGGTTTCAGTAGAGGAAATACCCTCGATGTGTTAAATACTACAACACTACAATTATGGTTGGGTGATAAACTTAGAATTGATGGAGATTTCTCTATCCAGAAGACCAAATATGAGGGACGTACCTTCGTTTCTCCTTTCTCGGCCGACCAGATTAAGAAGATTGCAGATGTGTCGCGTAGAGGACGTTTAAGTGAGACATTCACCAATTCATCTACCTATCAGGGTAAGTTGATGCTTTCATATAATAATTACTTCTTTAGTAAATTGTTCCTCACAACGATGGCAGGTACAACCATTGAGTCAAATAGCATTGATGGAAGTACGTATGCATCGATAGGTTATTATACGGATAAGGTTGCCCACCCAATGATGGCGGGCCTCTATCCAACAGGTAGTCCAACAGGTGTTGATAATAGATATAATGGTGTAGGTTTCTTTGTAAATCTTAATACGATATGGGATAATCGTTACTTCTTAGATGTGATTTATCGTTATGAAGGTTCATCTAAGTTTGGTAAGAATTCTCGTTTGCACCATTCTGGAGTTTTGGTACAGGTTGGAATATTCATAATGAGAAGTTCCTAAAAGGTTCTCCTTTTCAATTATTAAAACTTCGTGCAAGTTTGGGTTATCTGGGTAATATTTCGTTTGAGCCATATCAGGCATTGACAACGTACACCAGCTTGGGTGCACCTAACTACATCAAAGGTATTGGTTCTATTCCAATGGGTATCGGAAACAAGAATCTGAAATGGGAGAGGACGCTCAGTGGTAACATCGGTCTTGATCTTACAATGTTTAAGGGACGTTGGGATTTCTCGGCAGATGTTTATGTAAAGAATACGGACAATCTTTTGCTTGATATCACAAAGGCACCATCTTTGGGTATTACTTCGTCGCGTGAGAATTTGGGTGAAGTTGAAAATCGTGGTTTTGAATTCCAAACTCGCGTTATCCCTATAAGGAATAAGGATTGGGAATGGTCATTGAGTCTTAATTATTCTTATAACAAGAATAAGATTAAGAAAATCAGTAATTTCTTCGTGAACAGAATGAGAAGAATCAAGCAGATAGAAGAAATATACAGCCTATCTACGAGGAGGGGCAGTCGTTGACAGCATTGAAGGTCGTTTCTTCTGCAGGTATTGACCCTATTACTGGTAATGAGGTCTACATAAAACGTGATGGTAGTCTTACGTTTGTTTATGATCCAAACGATAAGGTGGTGTATGGAGATACTACACCATTTGGTATGGGTTCAATCGGATCTTATCTCACCTATAAGCAGTTCTCAATGGGAATGTCTATGCGTTATTCTTTTGGAGGCATTGTTTACAACCAAACACTGGCATCTAAGGTAGAGGGTTCTGATCCACGTTTTAACGCTGACGAACGCGTGTTTAACGATAGATGGAAGGAAGTCGGTCAGCAAGCAAAATACAAACGTATCAGTGATTCGAGCATACCTATGCAGACATCACGTTTCGTAGAAACAAATAATTATATCACATTAAGCAGTCTCTCATTGGCATACGAAGTGCCTTTGACATTTATTAAACAATATGGTCTAAACCGTTTACATCTTGAGATGTTAGCTAACGACCTCTTCTACCTCTCATCGGTAAAACGTGAGCGTGGATTGAATTATCCTTATGAACGAAGTGTAGAGTTATCAGTAAGATTTGGTTTCTAATCAGAAGTCAGCTGCGTTTAATATAATGTTGAAAGACTAATTAGGTAATAATAAGAGAAAAGAATATGAAGAGAATATCATATTATTCAAAATTGTTGATAGGTGCTGTCATGATGCTTTTTGTGGTATCGTGTAACGACTTTATAAATGTTCAGCCAGTAGGTCAAGTTGATGAGGAGGATCAATTCTCATCAATACGTGGTTTCCGCACAGCGATGTATGGTGCGTATGGTACTATGGCAACTGCTGACTTATATGGTGGAAACCTTAGTTTTGGTTTTATTGATCAGTTGGGACAGGTATTTGGTTACGACCTCTCGTCTGAGACAAGCTATTTTGTTGGTCAGTACGATTATAAGCGTGACATTGTACGTCCAATCGTAGATGCCATTTGGGGAAGACAATATCAAACAATAGCGTATGTAAATAATATACTTGCTCACACCGAGAATTCTAAATTTGAGCATTCTGAGTTATCATTGATGCGTGGTGAGTGTTATGGTTTACGTGCTTTTATGCACTTCGATCTCGTTCGTCTTTTTGCTGAGGATTATGCTCAAAGCAATGAGACTACTCGTGGAATACCATACGCTACAACTTTCGATTTGAACAATAAGCCGATACTTACCTTACATAAAACCTATGAAGCTATTCTGTCTGACTTAGACAAAGCAGAGGAGCTGTTAAAGAAGGATAATGTAGTAGATGTAGAGGCAGAGGCAACAGAAGACTATCTCAAGGGACGTGCTGTGTTATTTAATAAATATGCTGTGGCTGCAACGAAGGCAAGAGTTTACTACGCTATGGGCGATGTACAAAATGCTGCTAAGTATGCAAAGCAAGTCATTGATGCGACAGGTAATTTCTCTTTGAAGAAGTATAGTTCTTTGAACGATGTAAAGCGTTTCCCAGCAAAGGGAGAGTTGATTTTTGGCTTGTATAATAATAGCTTGTCAAATACTATTTCTTCAATGTTTTTGTCACAAACAGCACGTGGTACATTTACAGAAGGACGTAGAGACCTTGAAGAGTTGTACGAGACATCTGCTTTTTCGGCAACAAGTACAGACTTGCGTTACACAGGTTATTACAGACAGAATGTTACATCAGATGGTTTGAAGAGCTACTCCTTTGTAAGATTCTTAGAGAGTGATGCACAAGTAAATAGTAATCCTTTACAGGGTCTGACACTTATTCGTTTACCAGAGATGTACTATATTCTGAGTGAATGTACTTACGACAGTGATAAGGCTGAGGCTGTGAAATTACTCAACGCTGTAAGGAAAAGTCGTGGTTTAGAGGATGTTGATGAAGCTAAAGTTGCAACGAAGGAAGCCTTTTTAAAGGAGATGATACGTGAGCGTATGCGAGAGATGCCAGGCGAAGGACAAACGTTCTTTGCATTAAAGCACTATAATAAAGCATTTACTGATTTTAGAGGTATTTCCACACATCAACCATCTTCTTCTATCTTCGTGTTACCATGGCCAGAGAAGGAAATTGAGTTTGGTGGAAAGTAAGTAAATAAAAACTTAATGAAAATGAAAAAAATAATAAGAAATATAGTAATTGCTTGTGCTGGTGTAATTACGTTTGTAGCATGTAGTGATGTGGATTTTGGTGGCGAACATAGTTCTGATGGTAGCTTTGAGCCAACAAATCAAGCGATATTCTATTATGCACAACCAGGTGATACGCTTGTTAATTACTCATTCGGTGTAAAGTCTGTTGATACATTGACACACGTGGTCTACCTCCCAGTGCAGCTCGTTGGTAATCTATCAGCAGAGGAACAGTTTTTTACCGTAGAGATAGGAAAAGGTACTAATGCTGTTGCAGGAAAGCATTATACACTTAATGCAGACACCTTGCGTTTTGCACCTAATGCTTATCGCAGCTTTGTTCCAGTGACATTGATACGTACAAATTTGTCAGAGGAAAAGAATGATTCTATACAATTGGTTTTGAACTTAGTTGGAAAGAATGAACTGGGAACACGATTCGCCAAGAGTAATAAGGTGACAATAACCTTTAATAATGTACTATCTAAGCCTGACTTCTGGGAAGTGATGGAGAGTTATTGGGGTTTAGGTCCTTTTACAAGAAACAAGTATCGTAAGCTACTTGCTTATTATGATAGTAATGAAACAACCATAAGAAACATCATGACGGGTACTGATGCAACCGCACAAGGTTATCTCTATCAGCATGTACAGGAGGTTATTGCTTATTTTGCGGCTCATCCTAATGAGTTGTAAGAGTTAGATTGGTATTATAATATGTCTTTTAAGATGAGTAGATAGGACATCTTTTTCTCAATGGGAATATGTTTACTATAAACTAATTATAATACGTTTTTTTGATAAAAGAATATTTGTAAATAGAATAATAAGAAATAAGATGATAAAAGAAATATTTATAGTTTTTCTCGTAACACTTTCGTTAGCGGCATTGTTATTTCAGTCATGTATAAAAGATGAATCTAATGGTCCATCAGGGAATTCTTCTAAGTTGTCACTTGCGCAGGATTTACAGAGAAATATACGCTAAATAGATGGGATACGTTGAAGATTTCTCCACAGGTTGTACAGACAAATGAGCAAAAGAATGTTGACTACGAATGGGAGATTAATGGTAAGGTTGTATCGACTGATGACACGCTTAAATATGTTTGCAAGGACTTTGGTACATTTTTATGTCGACTAAAGGTTAGCAATGGAGAAAATCTTCAATACTATCAGTTTAATCTAAATGTACAATACTCTTATGTTGATGGTCTGTACATATTAGCAAGCAATAATGGAAAGTCAATAGTTTCTTATTTGCCAGAGAATGGCAGTAGTAAGTCTTTTGACTTTGATGTTTTGCAAAAGAACAATCCAAAGATTGATTTTACTGGTGAACCTAAGGGTATTGATTATGCGTTAGCACGTGATAATAAGACTCCTCTATTATTTGTTGCGGTAGGCAGTCCAAGTACTATTTACGAGTTTGATGGTAACTTGATGAATATGCGTTTTGCAACGAATAGTACTGGCGATGTGTCATATCTAAAAAAGAGTCATTTGACATATCCAAAGTCAATCTTGGCAATGGTTAATCATATCCCTTATAGACTGACTCTCTCGGAGAGCAATCCTTTCGATTTGGGTAAATCTATAAAGAATGATTTAGGTTCTGATATATCTTTGGCTGATGAAGCAACCGCATGGAAGCAACAAGACTTACGTTATGTGCAAGGTTATGTAATGTTTGATAATGCTAATGGACGATTGATAACTCAAAAGGTACAAGCAACGGGTAAGATACCAGTAGAATTGTTGAAAGGAAAGTTTACTGGTGAAACTCTGGTCGGAATGGGGTCTGTAGATAGCGAACGCAACATCGTACTACTTACTTGGAATGAAGCTTTGTCAAAGTTCAAGTGTTATTATATCTTCCCAGGTTTCTATCCTTCTACTGCGGCTAAGGTTGAGCCAGCTATTCTTAAAAACGAAACTGTTGTCCCAGCTACTGCGGGATTAACGAAGCAGTCCATAGTACGTGTATCCGCTGAGAAGAATTTAGTTTACTACTCTGATGGCAATAAGTTATACGCATATAACGTGTTGTCTGGTGGTAATTTCCCACAAATGCTTTGGTAACATTTGGTGACACAGGTGAAACTATCGTTGATATGCTTATTACGAATGGAAGTAATAAACTTTATGTTGCTACAAATGCAGCAAGTGGTCAGCTTGTGGGAAGTATTTACTGTTTTGATATGAATGAAAATAAAGTACTCTGGGAGAAAAAGAACATTACTGGTAGAATCAAGAGTATTACATACAGACAATAAAGATTATGGCATGTAGGAATGTACATGCCATAATCAAACAATAATTCTGATATGAAAATAAACAATACAATGGTAGGAATGCGCACAATAGTAATAAGTCTATTGCTATTGTGCGTTAATGTTAGGGCTTTTTCGGATGATAAAAAAGATAATGACGAGAAGAAAGCCAAAAAGGAAACAAAATACGATAAGTTATTCAAAGATAAGAAGAAAGAGACTGCAAGTAGTAAGTTCATTTCAATACATAAGTGCGATGGGAAGCTCTATCTGGAGATACCTGTTAAATACTTGCATAAAGAGATGTTATTAGGAGGTTGTATTTCTTCAACAACTGACCCAACTTATCTGACCATTGGTACTAAGAGTTTTAATCCTTTACACTTCTTCTTTGAAGTGCAGGATAGTAGTTTGGTTATGAAAACTCCTAATACCGTGGTTTATTCGGATGGTAGTGCAAGTATGCAGATGCAGGAGGCTTTGAAGATAAACTATCGAGATCCAGTCTTGATGGGATTTAGGATTTCTGCTTATAATAATGATAGCACAGCAATTGTGATTGATGCTACCGACTTCTTGGCACGTCCTAACTCAATGTTGCCTATTATTCCTAAAAAGTCAGGTGATTTGGCTTTGAGTGCTTCTCCAAAGAGTGAAATGTCTTATGTTAGAGCCATTAAGAGTTTTGATCGTAATATTACTATCAATCTTGACTTCAACTATCTCCTGACAGCGTCTCTGATGTCCTTGCCAGTAGCCAGTGAGATTCCTACAACCGTAGGTGTTACATATAGTTTGGCATTAGTGTCAGATAGCAAGATGCGTCAACGTATAACGGACTCACGTGTAGGTGTGGCGTCAGTATCAAAGATTACTTTTGATAACAATATTGCGAAAAGTAAGCGGACATTTATTGCACAACGTTGGAACCTTGTTCCACAGAGTCCTAAGGCTTGTGAACAAGGAAAGTTATCTAAGCCGATTAAACCAATTTGTTTTTATATCGATGATGCCTTTCCTTTTGAATGGAAGAATGCTATTAAGCAAGGAGTTGAACTCTGGAATAAAGCCTTTGAGCAAGCGGGTTATCAAAAGGCTATCGAGACCTTAGATTTCCCTAAGGATAATAGTAGCCTTGATGCAGATGATATAGCATATTCTTGTATTCGTTACGTACCAAGTACATCAGAGAAGGTTACTTCTTCATTCTTGGCAAATCCACAAACAGGTGAAATTGTTAATGCTTCTATTTTTGTGCCAGCGAATGTTGGTGATCAGATTTATCGTTGGCTTTTCTTAGGTTCAGCAGCATCAGATCCGTCAATGCGTAGCTCTCATTTGTCAACAGATAAGTTCAATAAGGGGTTGAAATATCTTGTTGCACGAGAAGTTGGTAGGTGTCTTGGTTTGCTCGATAATATTGGTGCTTCATATTCCTATCCCGTTGATTCTCTTCGTAACGGTACATTTACTCGTACAAATAATCTTGCAGCCTCAATAATGGCAAACACACCTTTTAATTATGTTGCTCAGGTTGGTGACAAAGGTGTTGTTTATATGCCAGAGAATGTCGGACAATATGATAAGCATGCTATTGAATGGGCTTATCGTTATTTTGATCCCTCAAAAACCAGTTTAAGTGCAGAAACTGATGTACTTGAAAAGATGGTTGATAAACGAGTACAAAATCCTCGTTATCGTTTCTTCCGCACCTCTTCAATGGCTTGGGATCCACGAGTGCAGGAGGGTGCTTTAGGTAATGACGCTATTAAGGCGAGCGAATACGGATTGCGTAATATGCAAGTCGTTGAGAATAACCTTTTTAACTGGGTAAAGGATGATGAAGATAGTCGTATTAAAGAGAAGTTATATCTTACAATTTCTCAGCAGAGATATGCTTTCTTTAAGCGTGTGTTGAGCAATGTTGGAGGTATCTTCTTAAACGATATGAAGATGTCGTCAGGTATACCTCATTATGAAGTGGTACCTAAGGCGCGTCAGCGTCAGGCAATGTTATGGTGCTTAAATCAAGCAAAACACTTCAAACAATATGCTAACCCAACCTTCGAACGTAAGGGATACATGGCTGTAAGTTATTATGATCAGCTGTTAGAGTTTATCGGATATGATCTCTTTGGTGTTCGTACTCGCTTGGCAGTTGCATCACATCTGTCATCACAAAGTTATAGTCAGAAGGAGTATTTTGAAGATTTGTTCTCTTCACTTTTCCAAAGTGTACAACTCTGTAAAGCTCCATCTCAGGAGGAACGTGTGTTGCAGCGTGCTTATCTAACATATTCACGTGCAGTGATAGATAAGGCTAACAAGTTGGGTGGTAATGGTCCTGCTGCTCTTCAGTCTACAATGCCTACTTTCACTCAGACGAATAGTACAGCATTCGGTAATCCTAATGCATCACTTGCTCCAACAGTTGAAGCGTCTTTGTTAGATGGGTCGGCAATTTACTTCTACACCTCTTTGTTGAAGTTGAAGCCAATGTTAGAGAAATGTGTCAAGTCAAATCTTTCACCTGATGCACTCTCTCATTATTCTATGTTACTCTTTAAGGTAAATAAAGCTTTGGAGGATGGTCAATGAAATGTTCTTTAATATCAAATAGTTCAATGCGGCGTATCCTATTACTTCTGTTAGTTTTCTCTGTCTTCACAACGTCAGGAACAGCATTTCCGTTCTTCAAACGTAAAAAGAAGGCGCAGAGTACGCAAAGCGTAAAGAAGTCGGCTTACGAGCGTATTCTTAGCGAAGGACTAACAGAGTCTGTTCGTGGCACTTTCGTTTCGTTCCATAAGACGGATGGACGTATCTTGATGGAGCTTCCTAAGCAGTCTTTGGGACGCGATATGTTAATAGGCGTAACTATATCGTCTGTCTCAAATCCAAAGATGGCTGATTTAGGATTTAAGAACTCTAATTTAGTACATGTGCGCTTTATAGAGAAAGACAGTGCTGTAGTGATGCAGGTGGTAAATACCGACTTATTCGTACCAAAGAACCGACCGTCAGCCGACCTTTCTGCAAGACTGAATTATGATAATCTTGACTTCTTCATTTCCTATAAAGGCACGTAATGGAGTTGATGGGGCAGTGTTGTTTGACGCTTCATCTTTCATTCTTAAAGAGAATCGCTTTTTCCCTGTAATTACCAAGAGTGTAGGCTCTTACTCTGTAAGTTCGTCTTTGAAAGATAATCTTACAAGAGTGACAAAGATGAAAGTGTTCGATCAGAACGCTTCTATTGGTATGGATAGACATTTCATCGTAAGTCTCTCTGGTAAAAAAGGTTCGCCAATAACCAACTATCCGGTCACTATCGGCGTAAACTTTACGTTAGCATTGTTGCCTAATGAGCTAATGACCCCTCGTCTGAGCGATACACGTGTGGGAATGTTTCTTGTGAATAAGGATGTCCTTAAGGAGGATGGTTCAGTTGATAAAGCAACGTTTGTCAAACGTTGGAGAATTGTACCTAAGGATACGGCGGCCTATTTTGCAGGGAAATTGTGCGAACCTACAAAGCCAATAGTATATTATGTTGAGAATACTTTTCCTCCGCTATGGAAACGCGCCATTAAGGCTGGTATTTTGTGGTGGAATAAGGCTTTTGAACGTATTGGCTTTAAGAATGTAATGCAGGTTGCAGACTTCCCTACGGACGACCCAAATTTCGATCCAGACGACTTTAAGTATTCTTGTATCAGATACCTTCCAACTGACGTTGAGAATGCTATGGGTCCGTCATGGACCGACCCTCGTACTGGGGAGGTGATTAATGCCACGGTGTTGGTTTATAATGATGTGGTAAACACTATCAACAATTGGCGTTTTGTTCAAACGGCACAGATTGATCCACTTGCACGTGCAACACAGATGCCAGATAGTATTACAGAAGAAACACTTGAGTATATTATTGCGCACGAGATTGGTCATACTCTTGGCTTTATGCATAATATGGCAGCTTCAGCAGCTCTTCCTACGGACTCGCTTCGTTCTCCATCTTTCACTCAAAAATATGGGACAACGGCTTCGATTATGGATTATGCACGTTTTAATTATGTGGCACAACCAACCGATCACGGAGTAAAACTGACACCGCCTCGTCTTGGTGTCTATGATTTCTATGCTGTTGAGTGGGCATATAGACTTTTCCCTAATTCTACAGGATTTGAGGACGATGCTAAGCAGTTGCGCTTGTTGGTTGAGAAGCATGAGGGCGATCCTTTCTATCGTTATGGTCTACAACAAACGGGTACGAGATATGACCCATCGGCGATTGAGGAAGATCTTGGCGATGACCCTGTAAAGTCGTCTACCTACGGAATGGATAATCTGAGAATGATTCTCAATCATCTTGACCACTGGATTGCGGATGCCGATGATAATAATCGTAAGGCAGAATTGTATAATGAGCTTTTATCTCAGGCAATACATTATGTTCGTATTGTCAGTGCCAATGTCCTTGGTGTCTATCTTTATCATACAAGTGAGAAGTCGGGCTTGCCAAGGTATAAGGTTGTTCCAAAGGCTAAGCAGAAAGAGTCTGTACAATGGCTTTTGAAGCAAGCTCGCACATTTGCTACATTGGGTAATGATACTATTGAGAAGAAGTTGCCTTATGGTGCAAACAAGCCTTTTAAGATTTTGGCACGTGATGTGCAGTCGCTTGCCATGATGTCAGCATCAAAGTTGGCAATTTCTTATTATCTTGATTCTACTTCTTACTCACCAATTGAGTATATGGAGGATGTCTATCAAGATGTCTTTGGTAAGACTATTGCTGGTAAAGAGAACCTTTCAGTAGCTGACCTGTCTATGCAACGTCTTTATGTAGACTTGTTACAAGATGGGGTTGCTGATATGAAACAGGCTCCTAATGTTCATAATCTTCATTCGGATGTGTTACCTGAAAATGCTTTTGTTGCTAATCTCCTTCAACGTAATGTGGCAAACGACGAACAGAATGAATGTTGTTATCTGACTGGTAAACAGCGTGGTTTCAGTTATGATACTGGTTTCCTTAACTTTGGTAATGGATATGGCGAACCTGAACCTTTATGGGGAACAACCGTTAATCGCACCTCAGAGTTTCAGTTGGCTTATGCGCAAAAGTTGCTTTCATTATTAGGTTCTGTCATTCCTAATGTTGCTAATCCAGAACTTAAAGCACATTACATGCTTCTCGAAAAGCGTTTGAAGAAGTATCTGAAATAGTTAGTTTAACCTTGTTCGGTCATTATTGTATAAACTGAATTTGGCTTACCTCAATTTATTTTTACTCCCTATAAGTTTTCAGGAACTTGTAGGGAGTTTCTTATTTGAAAGAAGAAGTGTTAGTGTCAGCCTTCTATATGATAAGGTTTATCTCAGAATGGTGAAGGATAGTATCGACAGGCTGTACGTAAGTGGGATAAAAGGTGTTTGTAAGGTAGTGTGTCACTTGCTAATCTTTTATTGAAGGGATGATACCTTGCTATATTTTGGTTTATTATACAGCTTCATTCGGATATTAATGTACGATAAATATGATGTGCGTATAGTGTTCTAATGTCTTTCGTGTTGCTTACTAAGCAAATTGGACTGTCTTTGCAACTTGTCGTAGTTTGTTACGCCAGTGTACAAGGACAGTCCAACTTGTTTGATAAGAAAATATTACTGTCCGCTAAACTTTTGTTTATTTTCACAAATTTGGGCTGATACTTTTTTCATAGTATCAGCCCATTTAATTACCTTTGCTTTTGCAACAAAACATAAGTAACATGAGCAAAAGTACACATTTTTTCGGACAGCCAGTATATGGTCAGTTAATAAAATGCTTAGACAAGAACAAAATTAACACTTATAGCCGTCAACATGGTGGCGAACGGTATGTAAAGAAGTTCGATATGTGGTCTCACGTGGTAACTATGCTCTATGCCGTGGTGATGCGTTTCGACTCTCTTCGTGAGATACAGGCTTCTATGCTGGCAGAATCCCGTAAGCTACCTCATCTAAGCATAGATACTTTACCCAAGCGTAGTACGCTCTCTGATGCCAATAAGAGACGCCCCGAAGAACTCTTTGGTTGGCTCTATATGGATGTCCTTGAAGCTCATCGTGACCTACTTTTCTCGGACAGCCAACGAGGCAAGGGGGATTCTTGGCTTAATCGTCTGAAAATAATGGATTCTACCACTATTCCCTTGTTTTTTCGAATCTCGTCTTCAAGGGTGTGGGACGTAATCCCAAGCACGGAAAGAAGAAAGGAGGCATAAAGGTGCATACCATCATAAATGCCAACGAAGAGTGCCTTACGATATGCAATTCACTTCTGCTGCCACACATGACAGTTTTATGATGGCACCGCAGGATTATTCAAAGAACGATATTCTAGCTATTGACAGAGCCTACATAGACTATGTTAAATTTGAACAGATGACTCATAATGGTGCTGTCTACGTTACAAAGATGAAGAAAAATCTTGTTTATCAACTAGAAATAGAGTATAATATTACAGACGATGATAGCCGTTTCTTATACAATATCAAGGAGGTAGTCCTTAAAAAGAAGGGGTGGAACATCATGCACGAATCGTCACCTACATAGACCACAAGAAGACGGGAAAAGAATAAGACAACGAAACTAATATCACTGCTTACCAACGACTTTGAGATGGATGCGCAAGATATAGTGGCTAGTTTACCGGAAAAGGTGGCAGATAGAGTCACTATTCAAGCAAGTCAAGCAGAATTTTTTCCGCTAAGATACTTTTACGGAGAGACTGCTAATGCTATTAAAATACAGATTTGGATGGTTTTTTTCTTGCAAATCTGCTAATAACCATCGTACAGAGAAGGATAAAAAGGTCATGGAGTTTCTCGGGATTAGCCACAATGATAAGAATTGTACTGATGTACTATATCAATATGGAATCCTTTTTCGAACAACCTGAGAACGATTGGAAAAAAATACTTTAGCAAACATGGTATTTCCCTCCGCAATGTGAGGAAAATGTATAGAGGGGGCTTGTCTAAGAGAAAAAAGCTCATCCTAAATGCGTAAAGGGATGAGCTGAAGAAGTTAGAGGTTTAGCGGACAGTAATAATAAGAAAAGTAAGTCTGTTTAGACTTTAATGATGTGGTATTGGTTATAGCGGATTTGTAAGGATAAAGCTGCGGATAACCCAATATGAAATGATACCAGCGATATAGCCCACGAAAGCAATCCATGTAACACGCTTCATATACCATCCGAAGGTAATCTTCTCAAGCCCCATAACAACAACACCAGCTGCTGAACCAACGATGAGCATTGAACCTCCCACACCTGCACAGTAGGCAAGAAGCTGCCAGAAAATACCATCTACAGCCATATCTGGTTCTACACCGATTGGATACATACCCATACTACCAGCAACAAGTGGTACGTTATCAACGATGGCCGACAATACACCGATAATACCCGTTACGGCATAATGGTTACCATTAAATGCAGTGTTCAGGCCACTTCCTAACTCTTTCAATACACCAACTTCTTCCAGACAAGCCACAGCCATCAGAATACCAAGGAAGAAAAGGATAGTGGACATATCTATACGGCTAAGCAAACTGCTAACTCGCTTTGAGAAACTCATCTCGCTTCCTTTCTTCTTATGAAGGTTATGATAGAAGACTTCTGTTATTGTCCACAAGATACCCAGTACTAAAAGAATACCTGCAAAAGGTGGTAAGTTCGTAAAGAAGTGGAACAAAGGTACTGAGCACAGACCGCCTACGCCGACAGCAAAGACAATCTTACGCTGAATTCCGTTAAACTCTAATACTTCATTGTCGCCTGTCATCTGGTTTGATAAATCATCATTCTGAATGTTACCTTTCAATAACATCTGTAACAAGAAGGCTGGTATGAGCATTGATATTAATGAAGGGATGAATATTTCACTGATAACTCCACCTGCGGTTATCATACCTGAGTTCCACAACATGATCGTTGTTACGTCACCAATAGGAGAGAAAGCACCACCTGAGTTTGCTGCAATAATAACCAATGAGGCATAAATCATTCGGTCATGCTTGTCCTGCACCAGTTTGCGCAAAATCATAACCATCACGATACTTGTCGTTAGGTTGTCAAGAATGGCTGATAAGAAAAACGTCATAAAGGCGATCTTCCATAAAAGCCCACGCTTTGTTTTAGACTGCATTACATTTTTTACCCAGTTGAAACCACCATTCTGGTCGACTATTTCGACAATAGTCATTGCTCCCATAAGGAAGAATAACGTAGCCGAAGTGTCGCCTAAATGCTCTGTTATCAAGGAATTAACAAACGAAGCAACCTTCTCGCCAGTTCCAGTAAAATCAGGGTGCATAAGTTGTACAAACGATGCTGGATCAACCATAAAGAGTGTCCAACAGAAAACGAACATCAATAAGGCAACTGCAGCCTTATTAACCTTGGTAAGACTCTCCATTGCAATGAGCGCATAGCCCAGAACGAAGACCACGATAATAGCAATTGTTAAAGTAGACATTTTATTCTTTTTTCTATATATATTTCGGTATGCAAAGATAATCAAAAGATATGAGTTGCTTATAAAAGAAATCAAATTAATTCATAGAAAGATAGAATCATTCGGCAAATTATAGTATATTTGCAAGTAAAGTTAAAAGAGTAAAAAGGAGAAAAACTATCTGAATAATAGATAAAATTCCTCCAATTATTGGAAGAATAATAATGTTGCTCTATGAACGACCATCACCAATCAATAATATAGTAGAAAATGAAAGAAGAAATACAATCGCTTATTCATCAACTTAATGCTGCTTCGGATGCTTACTACAACGGACGCGATGAACTGATGACCGACTACGAGTGGGATGCAGCCTTTGATAAGCTAAAGAAATTAGAAGAAGAAACAGGTATTATACTCCCTGATTCGCCAACGCAGAATGTGTCTGCTGATAATGTTTCTGGTAAGAAGGAAGAACATGAATTCTCGGCTCTCTCCTTAGCGAAGACAAAGAAAATAGAAGATCTTACTAAATGGGCAGAGAATAGACCGATATGGCTTTCGTGGAAGTTGGACGGATTGACTCTTGTTGCTACCTACGATAATGGTAAGCTAACAAAGCTTGTCACACGTGGCAATGGACACATCGGGACTAATATTACCCATCTTTCTACGGCTATTGATGGTGTTTTGCAAACCATTCCTTACAAAGGACACCTCGTTATTCGTGGCGAAGCAGTCATTAGTTATCCTGATTTTGAACAGTTTAATATGGAAGCAGAGGAGGAGTACGCTAATCCTCGCAACCTTGCGTCAGGCTCCCTCACACTGAAAGACATCAACGAAGTAAAGGCTCGTCACCTACGTTGGATTCCCTTTACGCTTGTTTATTTGGAGGAAGACATAAACTCTTGGGGGAAGCGAATGGAGTGGCTCGAACAACAAGGGTTTAAGGTTATAGATAGGGAAATGATCGTGCAGCCTACAGTTGATAACATTGGCTCTGTTATTCATCGTTGGACCGAGCGAGTGACTGGTGCAAGTTCTTCGCCTTTCCCCTATCCAGTTGATGGCTTAGTCATATCATACGATGACACTGCATACGCTGCCGCAGGCTCTGTCACTGGTCATCATGCTACACGAGGGGGCTATGCCTTCAAGTGGCAAGACGAAAGTGCTGATACGGAGTTAGACTACATCGAATGGTCATGTGCAGCTTCGACTATCTCGCTGTTGCTGTTTTTCGTCCTGTTGAGTTAGAGGGAACAACCGTGAAGCGTGCTTCTCTCTGCAATATCTCCGAGTGTGAGCGATTAGGGATGGGTGATAAGGGAACGAAGATTGCGGTTATCAAGGCAAACAAGATTATCCCGAAGGTTATCAACGTCATTGAAAGCGTTGGAGGTTTCCAGATTCCTTCGACTTGTCCCGTGTGTCATTCAGCCACAGAAGTCTGCGAAAGTGAGGTTAGTGGAACACGTACATTGCACTGTACAAACGTTCACTGCCCTGCCAAACAGCTAAAGAAGTTCGGTAGGTTTGTGTCAAAAGAGGGTGTAAACATCGACGGTCTGTCTGAACAGACTGTTCAGAAATTCATCAATCTTGGCTGGATATGCGAGTATGCTGACCTCTTCCACCTAAACGAACACGCCACAGAGTTGCGCACAATGGAGGGTTTCGGCAACAGAAGTGTCACTAAGTTATTGGCAGCCATTGAAAAGGCTCGTAATGTGGAGGCTCGTCGGTTACTCTTTGCTCTCAATATTCCACTTGTTGGACAGGATGTTTGCAATCGCTTGTTGTCAGCTTATCCATTGGAGGAGCTGGTCAAGACTGCCACGGAAAGCACTTCGGAAGATGTCTTCTCTACGATTGCTGGTATTGGACCAGAGAAGAGTGCATGCTTTGTACGTTGGATGAAGGATGAAGATAATCTGTCAATGCTGCAACATTTGCTTACGGAACTTAATGTTAGTCAGTCCTCGTCTGCTCCTATTGGCACTGGTTGTCAAGGACTGACCTTTGTCGTCACAGGTGATGTTCATCATTACAAGAATCGCAACGAACTTAAGGCTTATATCGAAAGTCAAGGCGGTAAGGTCACTGGTTCAGTTTCTAAATCAACGAATTACCTTATTAATAATGACGTAGAAAGTACTTCTGGAAAGAATCAGAAAGCAAAGGAACTTTCTATTCCAATCATCTCTGAGGAGGATTTTATTACTCAATTTGTGCAGACAGACGAGAATAAACCTGCTCCAAAATCCTCTCCAATCAAAGAAGGAACACTATTCTAAAACATCTTCAATACTTCCAATTATATAACAACTTAATACATTATGAAACAGTTAACAGGAATATTTACCAATATCATGGCTGCATTAGGTCTTGCCTTGCTACCAAAAACAAGTAGAGCTCAAAGCTGTAAAACGAATAGTATTGAGAAGAAAAATGACGAGAAAAGAAAAAGTAAGATTCTTATTGTTTTCTTCTCTCACACAGGAGAGAATTATGCTGTTGGAAATATAGAGGTCGGTAACACAAAGATGGTGGCTGACTACATTCGAGACGTGACCGATGGTGATGAGTTTGAAGTGGTAAGAGAAACCCCTTATCCTAAGACTTACAAGGAAGTAGTAGAAGTTGCAAAGAAGGAGAGATACGGCAAAGAATATCCTCCTTTCAAAGGAAAAGTCAATAACATTGATGACTACGATGTTGTATTCCTTGGTGGTCCTGTCTGGATCTATAGTTATCCGCAGGTAATGTTTACCTTTATGAAACAGTATGACTTGAGTAATAAAACCCTGATTCCTTTCCTCACGCACGAAGGGAGTGGAATGGGTTATGCCGTTCGAGACATCAAAGAAATTTATCCTAACGCCAATATCCTTAGTCCTGAAGTTTTTATGGTCATGAGGTTCGCACAGACATGAGTAAGGTTAAAGCGTGGTTAGAATCTTTTAGGTTATAAGAAATAGATAGATTGACAAAATGTAAATACCATTTTTGATAATCTTGTAGTTTAAAAACTAATCCATTGAAAAAGACCATTTCTTTACTTGATTTTGGAGTAAAGAAATGGTCTTTTTCATTAGAAAAACGCCTGCTTATGGTTTGAAAGTTGCAGGGTCTTATCGTGTTTTGACACACGCAAGATTTTTCTGCGTCAGCGGACGATAATAAAATAGAAAAATTAACAGTCTTGACTATGTTTTGTTTAATTTGTAAATTAAGTTTTTTTCCGTTAAAGCTATATGAAAAGTTTCTACGCATTTAACGGAAAAACTCTTTAAGTTTACCATTCAATAAACTTATTTATTCGTCCACTCCAAAGCAAGACACAGAAAGTTTATTATCTACTCTGTTAGGATTACTAATACTAACACAATATTCTCCAGCGTCATCTATATTGACTGTTAGCAATAAAGAACTTTTTACCATATCGTTTATATGTAAAAATCTTTCTCTTGCCCATTATAACCTCCATAAGTTATTTTACCTGTTAATTCATTTTGCCTTGCTAAAGACAACTTACGAGTTTTACTTACAGAAAACCGTGAAACCTTAACAAATGATTTTGGATTTTCATTTACGTTTGATACTCTTATGAGAATAACCACTTTCCCTTTAGAAATCCTTCAGGAGAAGTTTCTGGCTTCACATATAGTTTACTTTCTGGTCCCCACAGCTGGTCTTTTATCTTAACTTGACCAATAGCTCTTTCCATTTTAATATATGTTTTATCTTCTAAATTACATATAAAGGCATCACCATTAAACTCTGGTTCAGGAAATATCAGAATAGTGGAATTCTGATTAGCTGTTTTTCCATCTGTAATATCTATTCGCCCAAGAACAGAATGCTCTACATAAGCAACCTTTGCCTTCTCTATATCAAACTCTGTTCCAGCCCTCATGTAAATTATGGTATTTCCTTTTAGGCTCAATATAGAATCAACATAAAATCCATCTTTCACTAAAGGCTTAATAAAATTTTTAGTACTTTGAGCATTAAGAGACATAGTCACCAATAAAGATACCAATAATACAAGAATCCTTAAGTTTTTCATCCGTAAAATATATTAATAAATCCTATGATTAAGAATATTTTAGAACGTCCACTTAGCAGCTACCGTAGGGATAGCATAGAAGCGATTATGCGCAAAGTTATCATTATAAATAAAGTTTTTGCTAATCTCTACCTCTGTACCCAAAGAGAGATTTACATCCTTCATACCCTTAAGTGTGTTGAGGTTTACCCAGAACTGAGGTTCTGAAATGAGGACCAACTTACCATTTACATTTGGATCATACCAGAGGTCACAGAAACCAGAGAAGGTGCAAAGACCCTTAGCAAAGGTCGTTCCCCATACTTCTGTCAGCTGGAAACCACTGAAAGGCTTGTCACCAGTGTGAGCATTCTTAAACTGATACTTGTACATTAACTGAAGGCTAAAAGTTTTAGAGAAGTCTTTTGAAGCCCAGTTCCATGCACCACCAAGAAGAACAGCATGCTGGTAACGAGTACCATTATAGCGTCTGCTAACTCGTTTGTGCTTAAACCGCCATTATACTCAACGTGTGCAGCCCATTGCTTATTCTTTGAAAGGTTGAACTCACGAGCAATCTCCCAATAAGCACCCATAGCACCATCGCCTTTATAGTCGATGTCTGTGAACATAAAGGTAGAACCCCAAGTGTCAGGCTTGAACATTTCGACGGTCGTTGTAACTGATGTACGTGAGTTGAGGTCATTGTAGAGGTTATGCCCCAAATCATAATGTAACTGAATGTTTTGTGCTGTTGCACAACCAAAAGCTGCTATCAAAAACGATAGCGAGGGAAAAGAATCTTTTCATAACTATTCTTTGTTTATATAAATTAGAAACAGCGGCAAAGTTACAAAAATCTTAAACTATCAGCGTAATAGCAAAAGAATCCTTAACTTTGTAGCTATATGAGAATAGATATCATCACCGTATTGCCAGAAATGCTCGAAGGCTTCGTACACGAAAGTATCCTTGCCCGAGCTGAAAAGAAAGGATTAGCTGAGGTGCGTTTGCATAATCTTCGTGACTACACAAAGGATAAGTGGCGTCGTGTCGACGACTATCCCTTTGGTGGGCAAGCTGGTATGGTTATGCAGGTTGAACCTATCGACCGTTGTATTGCAGCCTTGAAGGAAGAGCGTGAGTATGACGAAGTTATCTTTACTTCGCCCGATGGCGAACAATTCAATCAGAAGATTGCTAACGACCTCTCCTTAGGGGGCAACTTCATTATTCTTGCTGGACATTATAAAGGTGTGGATCAGCGTGTTCGCGATCACCTTATCACACGTGAAATTTCTGTTGGTGACTTCGTCTTAACGGGTGGCGAACTGCCTGCGGCTATTATTGCCGATGCTGTTGTACGATTGGTTCCAGGAGTTATCAGTGACGAGCAGAGTGCACTCTCCGACTGTTTTATGGACGATATGCTCTCAGCACCTATCTATACCCGACCTCGTAGCTATAATGGATGGGACGTTCCTGAGATTTTACTTAGTGGTAATGAGGCAAAGATTAGACAGTGGGAGTTTGATCAAGCGATGGAGCGTACTAAACGTCTTCGTCCTGATCTTCTCAGGGACTAAAGGTCATCCCTATAAATTAGATATAATAACAAACTATATGTACTTACATACAAATCGGTCATTAGTGTCTAATATCTTGACGCTAATGACCGATTTGTATGTAAGAATGTAATAAATTTTTCATGTGTTGAATAACAAAACATGATTTTTAAGCGTTGTAAGGGGCGTCTTTTGACCTTCAAAAGATGCTCTTTACGCATGTTAATAATGCTCTTTAGAAGTCATATAAAGTACGTTTTCTTATTCTGTGTTGTAACCATTTGAAATATTGGGTGTTAGGATTGTGTTTTCGATTTGTCTTTTTTTTGTTTTTATATACATATTGGACGAAACTATGTAAATATTTTTGCGGACAGAATTTGATTTCATCTCAGACTTGCATATTGACGAGAAGAGTGTTTTATATGCCATAGAGTAAATAGAGGAGTAGCTTATAGAGATTTTTTTTGAATGACTATTTCAAATATTGTATACATTTTTATATGTGTTGTCTACTTATTCGTTCATTCTCTTTTGTTGTTCTATATTATTTTGTTTTTGGAGATAACTTATGGTTTGTTCTCCACTCTAAGTTACAGAGGTTTTATATTTAATCTAAATCTTAGGCATCAGAGCCTACATTATTAGTTTTGTTTTTGAGCAGACTATATAGTCTTTATTTTATTTTTATGGCTATTTCGGGCGTTTTTCGTCTTTTTATTTAGGAGATTTTATATCTATTTCTTGTTACTTTCGAAAGAAAGTTGTAACTTTGCGTCGTGAATGATTTTTAATATGCTATATATTGAATAAAAGAGATTTATATTTATAGTAATTTTCATTTTAGCTCATATATGTTTTGTTCACAGCCACACGTTAATTAACCATATACATCTTGATTAAATTATATGTGTGATTATAGCCTTGATACTTGTTGTCAAGGTTTACTTGGATGTTTAGGAGGTAGTTATGAAATTATTTTAATGCAAAATATTTAGGTCACTATAAATTCAGAAGCCGAAAGAAGTAGAATGTATTTTTATGTAGTCACACTGTAATATAAAAAAATTATTTAATAATATGATGAAGAGAGTTGACAGAAAGGTCTATCTTGCACCAGAGTGTTCGATAGTACAATTGAGTGAAAATGACGTATCTTATGGGTCTAAGTGATGAGAATGCGAGATTGAATGGACAACATAATCCAGCGCATCGTCAGCAGGGACCGAGTTCTGCTAAGCCTGCAGACTTTTTGGATGATGATTATGACGAGGTCACAGTTTTTGAGAATTAATTGAGAAGTATTTAATTTAGATATTCAGAGTATGTATAAGTGTTTTTTTAAGGCTCAATTATTATTAGTTATTTTATTTGGTCTTACTTTACTTCTTGCTCAAGTGTGGAGGAGACAAAGGACTCCGTTTTTATTGAGAGTGATAGTGGTAAGGAATCTACAACATTCGTTGCTGGTGGTGAGGCAAAGACTCGCACATCGTTAGATTATAATAGTTCTGACTTCTTTTGGGAAGCTGGCGATTATATCTATGTGAAGGATGATAATGGTATATTGCAGAAAAGTAGTAATGCACCAACAAGTAAGGTTGCTATTTTCGAATATCAAGTTACTGGTAGTTTTAAATCCAGCGATAGTTATAAGGTTTATTACTTGGGTAAGAATAGTAATAATTATCAGGCAGTTATCTCCACTTCTCAGGGTCAGACAAAGCCAAACACAACTGAACACTTTGGAGAAGTGGGTGACTATGGTACGGCAATGGCGAATAAGATAGCTGAAAAGTATCATTTCAGTTTTGCATTAGATCATAAACCTGCTTACCTTGTTTTTCAGCCTTATGTAAGTAACACAAAGCTTGTAAGTACTTATGTGACGAAGATTGAGGTAGTTTCTGACAATGATATTGCCGAGACTTATACCATTGATCCAAGTACAGATGGGTTTACCAGTTCGGCAGGTAGTAAGCAGATAGAACTTTCAACTATTGGTAGTGGTGATTATTCAAATGGTTTCCCTTTGAACAATCAGACACCGAGTGTTTCTACCAATGGAGCTTATATGATTATAAAGCCAGGAACTCATACCTTGACAGTGCGTTATTATGTGAAGGATATTATGACAAATGTTGAGGGTGTTATTACGAAATCTCTTCCTTCTTTTGACTACGTTGCCAACAACTACTATGATATGACCGCAAAGCTTGACGTAGAGGTCTATGATGGCGATCATTATTATATGTGGGATGCAAAGGATTCGTATTGGAAAGGACATGAATGGTGGTCGGATAATCATCATCAGCCAGTTTTGGTCGGAGGTGAAGATAGTAATTATCCACTGGATAATAGTGATTCGCGTTATTTTAGTGAGAATTACTATGGACATAATAAAAGTATACGGGCGACTCAGGAGAGTTTTCGTAAAGCTCCAAATGCTAACGAAATGTCTTGGTATTGTTTTTTATGGTGACGCTCATTGGGAAGAAGAAACACTTTGGGCGACTATGGGACATCTGCACAAAGGAGGAGTATGGCTTAAAAAGAAGGCTGTGTTGATAGCAGAGAATCATTATGATACAGAAATATCTGCAGATAAAAAAACAGATTTACGTTTGAATGGTAGGACGTATGCGTCTGTACCTGTAATTGGTCTTCCGCCAGCAGAGAATATTGGTGATTATTTTTATCTACCAGCTATGGGAGATTATAGTAAAGGTAAATTGTATCTAATTGATGTGTATGGTTTTAGTTGGTCTTCTACGGGGTATCCATTTAATATATTTCTAGGTGCATACGGATTACAATATGGCAAAGAACGTATCTATTTATTAAATTTTTATCGTTATCTTGGGTTTAGGGTGTCGGAGTTCAAATAATCTTTAACCCAAATCGGTCATTAGAGTTCAATCTTTCAGGAATACATGTTTTAGTGTTATCTCCTAACATTTTTATATTCTTGTCGGCAACTTGTCTGCTTTTGCAACTTGACGTATCTGCTACGTTAGCGTTACATAGGCAGACAAGATGCCGACAATAAAATAAGACCATTTAGGTTCTACTTCTTGGTAGATGTTACTTAATTTGCAAAAGCGAACGTTCTGTGCGCTGTAACCTACTTGGATGTTGCTATAAATTCAGAAGCCGAAAAGAAGTAGAATGTTTTTTTATTTAGTCACACTGTAATATAAAAATTATTTAATAATATGATGAAGAGAGTTGACAGAAAGGTCTATCTTGCACCAGAGTGTTCGATAGTACAATTGAGTGAAATGACGTATCTTATGGGTCAAAGTGATGAGAATGCGAGATTGAATGGACAACATAAGCCAGCGCATCGTCAGCAGGGGCCGAGTTCTGCTAAGCCTGCAGACTTTTTGGATGATGATTATGATGAGGTCACAGTTTTTGAGAATTAATTGAGAAGTATTTAATTTAGATATTCAGAGTATGTATAAGTGTTTTTTAAGGCTCAATTATTATTAGTTATTTTATTTGATCTTACTTTTACTTCTTGCTCAAGTGTGGAGGAGGCAAAGGACTCCGTTTTTATTGAGAGTGATAGTGGTAAGGAATCTACAACATTCGTTGCCGGTGGTGAGGCAAAGACTCGCACATCGTTAGATTATAATAGTTCTGACTTCTTTTGGGAAGCTGGCGATTATATCTATGTGAAGGATGATAATGGTATATTGCAGAAAAGTAGTAATGCACCAACAAGTAAGGTTGCTATTTTCGAATATCAAGTTACTGGTAGTTTTAAATCCAGCGATAGTTATAAGGTTTATTACTTGGGTAAGAATAGTAGTAATTATCAGGCAGTTATCTCTACTTCTCAGGGTCAGACAAAGCCAAACACAACTGAACACTTTGGAGAAGTGGGTGACTATGGTACGGCAATGGCGAATAAGATAGCTGAAAAGTATCATTTCAGTTTTGCATTAGATCATAAACCTGCTTACCTTGTTTTTCAGCCTTATGTAAGCAACACAAAGCTTGTAAGTACTTATGTGACGAAGATTGAGGTAGTTTCTGACAATGATATTGCCGAGACTTATACCATTGATCCAAGTACAGATGGGTTTACCAGTTCGGCAGGTAGTAAGCAGATAGAGCTTTCAACTATTGGTAGTGGTGATTATTCAAATGGTTTCCCTTTGAACAATCAGACACCGAGTGTTTCTACCAATGGAGCTTATATGATTATAAAGCCAGGAACTCATACCTTGACAGTGCGTTATTATGTGAAGGATATTATGACAAATGTTGAGGGTGTTATTACGAAATCTCTTCCTTCTTTTGACTACGTTGCCAACAACTACTATGATATGACCGCAAAGCTTGACGTAGAGGTCTATGATGGCGATCATTATTATATGTGGGATGCAAAGGATTCGTATTGGAAAGGACATGAATGGTGGTCGGAGAATAATCATCAGCCAGTTTTGAGAGGAAATAAGGATAGTAATTATCCACTGGATAATAGTGATTCGCGTTATTTTAGTGAGAATTTCTATGGATATTATATAAGTATACCGGCGACTCAGGAGGCCTTTCGTAAAGCTCCAAATGCTAACGAAATGTCTTGGTATTGTATGTATGGTGACGCTCATTGGGAAGAAGAAACACTTTGGGCGACTATGGGACACCTGCACAAAGGAGGAATATGGCTTAAAAAGAAGGCTGTGTTGATAGCAGAGAATCATTACGATACAGAAAAATCTGCAGATGGAAAAACAGATTTACGTTTGGCAGATAAGACGTATGCGTATAAACCCGTAATAGGTCTTCCATCAGCAGAGAATATTGGTGATTATTTTTTTCTACCAGCTTCGGGAAATTATAAAGATGGTATGTTGTATCATATTGATGTGTGTGGTTATTGTTGGTCTTCTACGGGGCATCCATTTAGTGCAGGGCCAGGTGCATACGGATTACAATATCTGGAAAAAGGTATCTTTGTATCCAATTATTATCGTTATCTTGCGTATAGGGTGTCGGAGTTCAAATAATCTTTAACCCCAATCGGTCATTAGAGTTCAATCTTTCAGGAATACATGTTTTAGTGTTATCTCCTAACATTTTTATATTCTTGTCGGCAACTTGTCTGCTTTTGCAACTTGACGTATCTATTACGTTATCGTTACATAGGCAGACAAGATGCCGACAATAAAATAAGAGCCATTTAGGTTCTACTTCTTGGTAGAGGTTACTTAGTTTGCAAAACGAATGTTCTGTGCGCTGTAACCTACTTGGATGTGACCCTGAATGAGTTTACCTTCTGGTGAGTAATAGAATACTTCACTTGGAGCTGTGTAGCTTGGATTATCAATAACATAGATGTTGCCATAGTGGTCGACATTTACCTGCTGTGGACTTTTAAGATCAGTCATGTCAAGCTCAGTTTCCTTACCAGTTGCCAAGTCGTGGATGAAGAAACGTTTGTTTTTATCGTAGTAGGTTGCGTACAGCAAACGAGCGCATTCTTTTTGGCACTATAAGCAATTGAGCTTGCCTTGAATAGGTTTGTCACCTTGTCGTTCTTTGCATTAATCTTCTGTACAAGAGCAGTCTTGTGGTCGAACATTGATACGAAATAAACATCATTGTCAACAGCAATACTCTGGCTGTAAGGGTTCAGTCCTACGGTTAGTGTTTTTGTTTTCTTGAATGAATTGCAATCAACAACAGCGATAGTGCTTCCCTTCCCATATCCAGAGATGTTTGTATAAAGTTTTCCATTAGCAACAGAGAGAGCCTCTGGGTGATCGCCAACTTCTACTGAATCAACCAATGGCTTCTGAGTATTGTTAGGGTCCATCTTATAAACCTTACCATTGTAAGCAGAGAAGTAGACAAAGTTGCCATCTTTTGTCAGATAGCGTGGGCTAACATTGTGAAGTTTAATAGTTAGCTCTTTCTTACCCTGTCGGTTCAGAACTTCAACTTTTGAAGAGGTTGTAGAGGTAACGATAATTTTGTTGCCAAACACAATCAGGTCTTGTGCATCACCAATTCCAATTCCGTTCTGACTCTTGTAGGCATTGCTGAATACATAAGGAGCAGTTGGGCGTTTGTTGAGATCATAGTCGAGTATACCTACTGTTCCATCGTTTGCATTCCAGTTTCCTGCACATGATATGTATACGTCTGAATTAGACACAGATGGTTGTACATCTTCGCAATCATAGTCGTCATTACAAGCAGTGAATGTAAGTGCTGATACCAAGATGATACCAAGCGAGAGTAGTTTCTATTGCCAAGATTGCGTATGTCGAATTGTACTTGTAGCCGTTGTTTGGCAATTTGAAACTCTTTTGAAAGGGTTACACTCTGGTCAGTAAAGGCTTCCATACTATTATCTTCAATGTTATATCCCAATGAATAACGTTCGCCAGTTATTAGAAGGTTATAGCTCAGGTCTATCCAAGGGCAGTGTAGGAGTATGCTGAATGAGCCAGAATGTCGTGGGGTATATGCTATTTGGTGTCCATAGAAAGCATCACTGGGGCTTGTCTGGTCAGTTGCATGGAGTAGACTATAGCTTCCTGTCATGTTTAGTGACCAATCATTGCTCCATCGTTGTTCTATGTTAGCAGAGATATCAAGTCCATTTTGTTTCACTTTGCCAGCATTCATCATCTGCCAGTAGAACATTTTGGGTACTGCAATAATCTTGTCTGTGACATTACCGAAATAGAGGTCGGCTGTAACAGATAGGTTAAGTGTATGGTTGAAGGTCTGAGAATAGGTTGTTCCAATATTCCATTGTTTTGAATTTTCAGGATTAAGTTTTCTATTTCCAATACCTGTATAGTATAATTCATTAAGTGTAGGAGTACGGAAGATGTCTTTATATCCGATACGGAAGCGCAGGTTTTGCATAGCTCTCCATTGTAGGCTAAAGGCTGGTGAAAGTCTATGAAATCCGTCAGATGCATCACCAATCTTCACACTTTCTGTGATATTGGTTGCAAGGAGTGAAGTGTTGAATGTGAGTTGTCCAATACGATAGTTTGCCGCCAGTGCTGTCCATAACGAGTTACGTGTTGGGTTGGCTGCTTGTTGGTGTGTCATTGTGAGGTGATTGTTGGCATAGTCTTGTGATAAAGACAGATGTAGTCCTCTTAAAGGCTCGGTCCATAGTGTTGTAGTAAGGTAGGTTTCCTGCTGTTTATATGTGTCTTCCATATATCCACTTGCAGGGATATTAGAATAACGTGTCCACGAATAGTTCCATTTAGCAGCCGCTTTCAACTTAATCTTTTGACTAAAACGATTCTCGTAGAAGAATTGTGTGAAGACGTTTTTCTCTATTAGTCGTTCGGCAGAGTAGGTGTTGTCGTAGATGACAGCACCCGGTAAGCCTCGATGTGAAGTGAATCCGTAGGATTTCCACTTAATATCTTGATTATCATTGATTTGATAGTTAAGGTTTATCTCTCCTCGCCAAGTCTCAATGTCGCTGTTGTTGCGTCGTTCGTTAATGGTTTTAATGCCATTTTTTAGTTTGAAAGTGTAGACTCCGTTAGCCTTTTCATAGTTTGCGTATGCTGAAAGATTAAGATGAGACAATTGTTGATGAAAGAGTAGGGAAGGTGAAAATAAGCCGTAACTACCTGTACGGATAGTTGTTGAGAAGTTGGTTTTGTTATTTAGAGTTTCTTCATCCTGTTGTGTTTCAGTCTGAATCGAACTTATGTTTATCATTCCTGCCGATGCGTATGTCTTGGCACTTTGATAGATATTATCGTCTTGACCAATCAAAAGACTTATGAGTGATATATTATCAAGCGTAAAGCGTGAAAGATCAATTTGTCCACTCTGGCAATCTCCTATCTGTACACCGTCATATATGACACCAGTATGACCAGCACCCAGTCCACGTATGTTGACGGTTTTCATGCCACCCACACCGCCATAGTCTTTCACTTGTACACCTGCAAATCGTTTCAAGGCATCACCCATGTCACGAATTCCGAGTCGTTCCATATCGGCATGGGTAAGTGTTTGTGTAGGCGAACTTGCCAACACATTAGAAGATATACGGAAGCCTTGATTACTACTTCGTCAATTGTGTGTACTTGTGTAGAATCAATAGTTTGTGCTATCGTGCTGAGAGAGCATGATAGTAGCAAGAGTGAAGCCCATTGCCTCATATCTTATTTTAATAATAAAAGGGTTCTATGCAGTGCCCTTCCTCGAGGGATGCAATGATTTACAATGGCAGGTATTCTGACTTGTTATCCAAAGTTGAGAGTAAACGCCTTCCCAGTTTCGATAAAACCAGTGGCTTATGCTTACCTATATATGACAACTTACAGCTGCGGGACAGTAGCGGAATTGCACCGCTTTCCCTTTTTAATCATGATAATAATGAACCTATTGCATTTGCAAAGATACGATAAAGGGAAGAGATGGGCAAATAAAGGTATGTTTTTCTGCTTGGAATATTGTCCCAGTAACCTATTCATGTGATATTATGGCAGCTGCTTCTGCAAGTGCTTCATCTTATGACCACCCCATTGATTGTCATCTACGTAAACGAACCCTACTCTATGATACAGACGTTCCGCCTGAGGGTTGCCGATGTCAACGAGTAAGCCGGTAGAGAGATTTAGCTTTCTACCTTTTTCGATTGTTGCTTCGAGCAACTGTTTAGCAATACCTTTTGCTCGGAATGCTTTGTCTACACAGAGTGAGTCAATATATAATTCACCAGCCGCAGTCTCATCATTCATATCACTAAAATCACGCCCAAAGTCAGCCAAAGCACCTTCGATAAAGGCTTGCCTTAGCTCTTTAAGTCTTGCTCCGTCGTAACTAACACAGATTCCTGCTATTTCGTTTTTGTCAGTTATTGCAACAAGTGTATTAAGATAAGAGTATTGTGAGTCTTCGCATTCAACCAACTTTGTCATTAGTTGGTGGAATTCTTTTAAGTTATGGTTTGGACCTGCAAACCACTGACAACACTCGTGGTTCATTGCTTCCATTATTAAACGAGCAATTACGTTTGCCTGCCACTTTTGTGCATTTTCAATCTTAATCATAGTGCGAAGATACGAAAACTATTTGGTTTAATAGCTGTTCGATAATATTTTTAGATAGAGTAGAAGATGATTTCTAATTTCCTTTTAATGTTTGGATAAAAAAAGAGGTCTCTCCATAAGGGAGAAACCTCTTAATATAGATAATGTTTTTGTCAATAACGTGTTATGCTTCCTCGCTCCAGTCTTCCTTAGTCTTGCGAACGTAGCTCTGGTAGCGGAGTTTAGCCATATCCTCACAAGCCTTGAAGAGTTCTTCACCCTCATCTGGATAAGCCTTGAGTACAGAGAGGAAACGAACCTCGCTACGGAGGAAGTCTTGGAACTTACTCCAATCTGGCTCCTTAGAATCGAGTGTGAATGGGTTCTTACCCTCGTCAGCCAATAGTGGGTTGTAACGCCAGAGCTGCCAGTAACCGCATGCAACGGCGTTTGCTTCCTGCGCTTGACTGCGACCCATACCGCCCTTAACCTTCAAACCATGGTTGATACATGGAGAGTAAGCAATGATGAGTGATGGACCTGGATATGCCTCAGCTTCACGGATAGCCTTCAGCGTCTGTGCATTGTCAGCACCCATAGCAATCTGAGCAACGTAAACATAACCGTATGTAGTTGCCATCAAACCAAGGTCCTTCTTGCGGATACGCTTACCCTTAGCTGCGAACTGAGCAATAGCACCGAGTGGAGTAGATTTAGAACTCTGACCACCGGTGTTAGAGTAAACCTCAGTATCAAGAACCAAGATGTTCACATCGTCACCAGAAGCGATAACGTGGTCGAGACCACCATAACCGATGTCGTATGAAGCACCGTCACCACCGATAATCCACTGGCTACGCTTAACGAGATAGTGATCGAGAGTTTTCAACTCTGCACATACAGGACATCCCTTCTCTGCACCAGCAGCAATCATTGGCTTCAGCTTAGCAGCAATAACCTTTGTAGCATCCGCATCCTCCATGTTGTCGAGCCACTCCTGTGCAGCCTCCTTGAACTCAGTTGGTGTATGGTCGTTAGCCATAGAATCCTTGAGGAGTACAGCAACACGCTCACGCATCTTTCTGTTACCCATGGCCATACCCATACCAAACTCACAGAAGTCTTCGAACAATGAGTTATTGAAGGCTGGACCATGACCATCAGCATTGGTGGTGTAAGGAGTAGAAGGTACTGAGGCTGAGTAGATTGAAGAACAACCAGTAGCGTTAGCAATCATCTCACGATCACCGAAGAGCTGTGAAACGAGCTTAACGTATGGAGTTTCACCACAACCAGCACAAGCACCAGAGAACTCGAACAATGGTTGAGCGAACTGAGAGTTCTTTGCATTAGACTTGATGTCAACAAGATGTTGCTTAGTCTTAATATTCTTTACGAGGTAATTCCAGTTAGCTGCACGATGGTTAGCTTCTTCCTCTCCTGCAACGAATTGGGTCATAGCGAGAGCCTTGTTGCCCTTCTTTCCTGGACAAACATCAGCACAGTTGCTACAACCTGTACAGTCGAGAACTGACACCTCAATGCGGAATTGCATACCCTTGAGTTGCTTTGGAGCAATAACGTCAAGTGTTTCCTCATTAAAGTTAGCCTTCTCTTCCTCGTCTAATACGAATGGACGGATACAAGCGTGAGGACAAACGAACGAACATTTGTTACACTGGATACAATTCTCTGCATCCCACTTTGGTACGAAGGTTGCAACACCGCGCTTGTCGAAAGCTGCTGTACCTACTGACCATGTACCATCAACGGTTCCGTGTTTAACGAAGTCTGAAACCTTCAAAAGGTCGCCTGCCTGTGCATTCATTGGACGAACAAGCTCCTTAACGAATGCTGGTGCATCGTCTGCTTTAGCATCATCGTCAGAGAGGTCAGCCCAAGTTGGATCAACTGCCAACTGCTTGTACTCGTTACCACGGTCAACAGCAGCAAAGTTTTTGTCTACGATATCCTGACCTTTCTTGCTATAACTCTTAACGATGAATTTCTTCATCTGGTCAACTGCAAGGTCAAGAGGGATTACCTCTGTAATACGGAAGAATGCAGACTGGAGAATAGTGTTAGTGCGGTTGCCGAGACCAATCTCTTGTGCAATCTTTGTAGCGTTGATATAGTAAACGTTAATATTGTTCTTAGCGAGGTAACGCTTAACCTTATTAGGAATGAAGTGTACAAGTTCCTCACCATCGAAGATAGTATTCAAAAGGAATGTACCATTCTTACGCAAACCACGTGTTACATCGTACATGTTCAAGTAAGCCTGAACGTGACAAGCAACGAAGTTAGGAGTGTTTACCTGATAAGTAGAACGGATTGGGTTATCACCGAAGCGGAGGTGAGAACAAGTGAAACCACCAGACTTCTTAGAGTCGTATGAGAAGTAAGCCTGACAGTACTTATTAGTGTTGTCACCGATAATCTTTACTGAGTTCTTGTTAGCACCAACAGTACCATCAGCACCAAGACCATAGAACTTAGCCTCGTATGTGCTTTCACCACCCAATGGAATCTCCTCAACCTCTGGGAGAGAAGTGAATGTTACGTCATCAACGATACCAACAGTGAAGTGGTTCTTTGGTTCTGGTAACTCGAGGTTGTCGTAAACAGCGATAATCTTAGCTGGTGTAGTGTCAGAAGAACCAAGACCATAACGACCACCAACGATCAATGGTTTGTTCTCAACATCATAGAATGCACTCTTAACATCGAGGTACAATGGCTCACCTTCTGCGCTGGTTCCTTCGTACGGTCAAGAACTGCGATACGCTTAACAGTCTGTGGAACTGCAGCGAGTAAGTGCTTAACAGAGAATGGACGATAGAGGTGTACGGCAATCATACCAATCTTCTTACCCTGAGACATCAAGTAGTCGATAGCCTCACGAGCTGCCTCAGTTGCTGAACCCATCAAGATAATGATGTTCTCTGCATCCTTAGCACCATAGTAGTCGAAGAGATGATACTCACGACCAGTAATCTTTGATACCTCGCCGAGATAATGCTCAACAACTTCTGCTACATTCTCGTATGCACTATTAGATGCCTCACGATGTGTGAAGAATGTCTCTGGGTTCTCAGCTGTACCACGAACAACTGGACGCTCTGGTGTCATTGCGCGATCACGGAAACGCTTAATGTCCTCCTCGTCAACTAATGGACGGATATCCTCTGCATCTATACACTCAATCTTGTGATACTCGTGTGATGTACGGAAACCATCGAAGAAGTTGATGAATGGAACTGATGTCTTCAATGAAGCAAGATGAGGAACTGCAGAGAGATCCATAACCTCTTGTACAGAACCAGAACAGAACATAGCGAATCCTGTCTGACGGCAAGCCATTACGTCCTGGTGGTCACCGAAGATACAAAGAGCGTGACTTGCGAGTGTACGTGCTGAAACGTTGAATACACATGGCAAAAGCTCACCAGCAATCTTGTACATATTAGGAATCATCAAGAGAAGACCCTGTGATGCGGTGAAGGTAGTCGTGAGAGCACCAGACTGCAATGAACCATGTACGGCACCTGCTGCGCCACCCTCTGACTGCATCTCTTGAACGCTTACGGTCTGACCCCAAAGGTTCTTACGACCGCGTGCTGACCACTCGTCTACGTGCTCAGCCATTGGAGATGATGGAGTGATAGGATAGATAGCTGCTACCTCAGAGAACATGTAGCTCACGTGAGCAGCGGCTTCGTTACCATCACAAGTGATAAACTTCTTTTCTTTAGCCATTTTGAAATTTATTAAATGAATATTTATAATGTTTTTGGTCTTGCTTAATAAAGGAAACCTATTAGCCAAAGTGGTATCTGATTGTCTTTACCCACTTCGGTGTTATATGTTGTATAGGTTGTGTCACTACTGAATCTTTTTTTAGTCTTGCTGGTGTCGCAAACTTTGAATTTCTCTTTTTGATTGATGATATATGTCCCTTGTTTATTTCCTTCGTTTACCGAGCATACCTCTTGTAGTGCATTCACAAAGAATGTTTCCATAAGTTGCTGTTCGTCAAGTTGGATAGGGTAGATAGCATATATCAAGTTAGAGTTCTGTAGCATAACCTTTGAAGGTTTCTTAGGGAACTCTTGTCCAACTGGGTAGACGAGGTTGATAAGTCTTGCATCTGCAAGGTTCTTGATGTAATTCATCACCGTTGCACGACTGGTGTTGATTTCTTTTGCAAGATTGCTGATGTTTGGAGCTTTTGGACCTTCTAAGGCAAGAAGATAGAATAGTTTTTTTATCTTAGTTAGATATTTCAAGTCTATCTGCTTGATAAGAAGAATGTCTACCTCTGTCATCATATTCATTGTCTTCAATAAATTCTCGGAGTAATTGCGATGCTCCAAAAAGAATGGATAGAAGCCATGGTGAATATAGTCTGCAAAGAATTTCACTGGACTTACCTTTGAAAGGATTTGTCGTGTGATTTCCTCATGGTTGTTGATAATCTCTTTTAATGTGTAAGGCTCAAACTGCTGATTTGTCTGTAAGTTTAAGTACTCACGGAAAGAGAAACCTCTAAGGTTATAACTCTTGACAATACCATTAAGTTCTGGATTTTCTTCTTTCAGTCTCATGACGCTCGATCCCGTGAAGACAATCTTTAATTCAGGGTAATTGTCATAGCATTGTCGAAGCTCATTGCTCCAATCTGACTGCTTAAATACTTGGTCGATTAATAAGACTTTCCCTCCGTGGTGATAGAACTCACCAGCAAAGTCTGCGATACCTCTGCCTTGAAAATAGAAGTTATTCATATTTATGTAAAGACATTGGCGGTCAGTTGCACCATAACGCTCTTTGGCATATTGAAGGAGAAAGGTGGTCTTGCCCACTCCTCGTGTTCCTTTAATACCGATGAGACGGTCGTCCCAATTTATTTCATCCATGAGCCGACGGCGCACTGGGGCATTTACATGCTCCACCAAATAAGTATGCGTACGAAAGAATGCGTCCATCTTGTTCTTGTATATAATATAATGCAATTGCAAAGTTACGACTTATTTCTCTAATTTGCAAACTATGGATAGCAAAAGTTGCATTTTTTTGTTTTTATTTTGTGTTACATTTGCTTTAATGTACCTTTGCAGCGTATTAATAAAGGAATTCAATGACATTACACTTATTTAATCCAGAGCATGATATTGCCTTAGCTTATGATAACAAGTACTTTACAGCTCCTCACGCTGGAAGACAGCTTCGTCATGATTTAGATTATTTGCCCATTCTTTGGGCTGACGAGGGCAACTTTGTTCTTGTTGAGAATGTTTGCTCAGCCCAGCATCACGCTACTCGTTTTCAACGTTATGGTAAGCAGGTAAGATTTGTTGATAAAAATACCATAATACAATTCATAGGACAAATTGATAAAGTCTTGCCATGGGGATGGGATTCTTCTGTAAAGTTTCAGTTAGAACAAATGGGTATAAGTGATGCTCTCCTGCCTGATACCGAAATACTTACGAATATTCGTCAACTTAGTAATCGTCAGTTTTCTTCTGCCGTATTAAAGGATTTACAAGAACAATTTTCTAATCCTCTTTTACTCGGTAAGGCTTTATATGTAAATAATCATACAGACTTATTGGATGTTCTACATAAGACAGGAAAGTCTGTTATTAAGGCTCCTTGGAGTAGTAGCGGGAGAGGTGTGCGCTATATGGATACTGTTTTAGAGCCTGCTCTGATTAATTGGGCAAAGAATGTTATAAAGACGCAGGGGGGTATAATGGTGGAGCCATATTATAATAAGGTGAAAGATTTTGGGGTCGAGTTTTTCTCGGATACTCATGGCGTAAGCTATAAGGGTTTGTCTGTCTTCCATACGGTAAATGGAGCCTATGTTGGTAATAGTCTTGCAAACGAAAAAGAGAAGCGCACTATTCTATCAGCATTTATTTCCAGAAATGTGTTAGATGAGGTGATAGCTTCGTTAGAGCAGTGTCTTAGTGATAGGTTGCGTGGAGTGTATCATGGTCCGTTAGGTGTTGACATGATGATTGTTGCATCGGATAGTGGATATAAACTTCATCCCTTAGTTGAAATCAATTTAAGACGAACAATGGGACACGTTGCCTTATCTTTATCTAATTATGAGGAACTTCATGATAGGATGATGCGGATTGATTACGATGGGTCACATTACCATCTTCATATAGTTCACAAGGACCGATAATTTATACAATAAGATTATTTTTCGATGTCTATTTTACCTCAAGTTGGTAATAGTTTTTTTATTACTTGCGTGTAGTAGGTGAGCAAGTGAAAAAGACTGACAAGAAGTAGATAAGATGATATGAGGTGTCGGGAATTAATATCAGAGAAAGGAATGATGAACAAGACAACCTATATCTTTGATTGGGATTAATATTCTGAGATAGTATTGTGGTGTTTTGAAAAAAATCATTACATGATATTGAAAGAATCATTTATTATAAGGTGGAAAGATAATGTATTGTAAGGGTGTTTGTATTTGTCAGTAAATCAGATGGTTATAACATCTTGATAGAAAAGGTGTAGTTGTATTTCAATTAGGTGTTAGTTACATGCTTAAAGGGCATCTCTTTCATGCTTAAAGGACGTCTTTACGAAGCATAAAGGTCATGCGTTGATTTTGGATTGTTTGAAAATAATTTACAAATAGATTGTAATGGAGGGGTAAGTTCTACTCTTCTATATATTTTTTACTTGCAGTTTCGTTTTTTTTCTCTATATATTAATGTGAGAATGCCTACTACATCTGTTAGGGATAAAGCTTATCCTAAGAGCAGATGTGGTAGGCATTCTGTTTATATAATAAAAATCTTCTATCTCTTTTCTAATAGAACGACATTCTCAACGTGTGGAGTATGCGGAAACATGTCAACGGGTTGAACTGCTGTAACCTTATAGTCTGTGTCGAGTAGTGCCAGGTCACGTGCTTGTGTTGCAGGGTTACAACTAACATAAACGATTCGTTTCGGACTTGCTCCAAGGATAACGTTCACAACGTCAGGGTGCATGCCTGCACGTGGAGGGTCGGTGATAATAACATCTGGTCGACCATGTTGATGTATAAAGTCTTCCGTCAGAATGTCTTTCATGTCACCTGCATAAAACAGAGTGTTATCAATCTTGTTTACCTCTGAATTTACTTTTGCGTCTTCAATTGCCTCTGGAACATACTCAATTCCAATGACTTTCTTTGCTTTCTTTGCAACAAAGTTGGCAATCGTTCCCGTACCTGTGTAGAGGTCGTATACGAGTTCGTTACCCGTAAGGTTTACAAATTCTCGTGCAACAGAATAGAGATGATAGGCTTGTTCTGTATTTGTTTGATAGAAACTCTTTGGACCTACCTTAAATCTTAGGTCTTCCATCGTTTCAAAGATATGATCATTGCCTTTGAAGAGTGTTAGCTCAAGGTCGTTGAAAGTGTCATTACCTTTCTGATTGTCAACATAGAAGAGAGAGGTAATCTGTGAGAAGCGGTCAGCGATATGTTGCATCAAAGCCTTTGCGCGCACATCATCTCCCTCCTCGTCATAGTGGAATTGTACAAGCACCATCCACTCGCCCGTGTTAGAGTTGCGCACCATGATATGACGTAGTAGGCCGTGTTGCGCCCGAATGTCGTAGAACTTCATACCAGTGCTAAGCGCATAGTCGCGAATGTCCTTGCGAATCTCGTTGCAGAGGTTGTCCATCAACCAGCATTTATCAATAGGATATACCTTGTCGAATGCGCCAGTGATATGGAAGCCAATAGCACCTTCTGCCAAACCAACCCCTTCGGGTAAATCTTTCAGTTCCTCCTCTGTATACCAACGTTTGTTAGCACATCCGAATTCAAGTTTATTGCGATATTCCTTTGTATGTACAGAACCCATGATTGTTCTGAAGTCAGGAAGTTCAACCTTGCCAATACGACTCAGTTGGTCATAAACCTGCTGTTGTTTTGCTTTAGCTGTTCGTCGTAAGGGAGGTTTTGCCACTTACATCCTCCACAGATACCAAAGTGTTCGCACATAGGTTCCTTGCGTACAGCACTTTTGCTAATAAATCGAAGGACCGTAGCTTCGCAGTAGCTACGTTTCTTCTTGCGTACTTGAAGGTCTACAACGTCCCCAGGAACTACAAAAGGAACAAAAACAACTTTATCGTCAACATGTGCAACACATTTACCTTCGGCAGCCACAGCTTCTATTGTGACATTCTCCAAGATGGGTAATGGCTTTCTTTTTCTACTCATAATCTGTTTTGTATTTCGGTGCAAAGTTACTAAAAAAATCCCGTTTGAACTCTCCTTAATAACTTTTATCGGGTCTGTGTTCGCTAACAAAGTAAAAATGTAAGGTGAGGATAGCAATTTTTACAGAAAAGTTTGTTACTTTACCCTTTTATTGTTATATTTGCACTATAGAAATAACCAAAATTTATTATCATTTTATTACTTATGAGCGAAAAGAGAGTTTATACCTTTGGTAATGGTAAAGCAGAAGGTAAGGCTGATATGAGAAATCTCCTTGGTGGCAAGGGTGCTAATCTTGCAGAGATGAACCTTATCGGAGTTCCAGTTCCTCCAGGTTTTACGATTACTACGGATGTATGTAATGAGTATTATGAGAAGGGTAAAGAGACTGTAGTAGGTTTGTTGAAGGCAGAAGTAGAGAATAGTGTTAAGCATGTAGAGAGCTTAATGAGTTCAACTTTCGGTGACCCAACTAATCCTCTTCTGATGAGTGTGCGTTCAGGTGCACGTGCTTCTATGCCAGGTATGATGGATACAATTCTGAACCTTGGTCTTAATGATACAGTGGTTGCGGGATTAGTTAAGAAGACAGGCAATGAGCGTTTTGCATACGATAGCTATCGTCGCTTCGTACAGATGTATGGTGACGTTGTGTTGGGTATGAAGCCTGTAAATAAGGAAGATATCGACCCATTTGAGGCTATTATCCAGAAGGTTAAGGCTGAGCGTGGCGTAAAACTCGACAGCGAAATGACTGTTGATGATTTGAAACAGCTCGTAACTCTTTTCAAGAATGCTATTAAAGAGCAAACTGGTAAGGACTTCCCAGATGACCCAATGGAGCAGTTGTGGGGTGCCGTTTGTGCTGTGTTCGATTCTTGGATGAATGAACGTGCTATCCTTTATCGTAAAATGGAGGGAATTCCACAAGAGTGGGGTACTGCCGTGACTGTTCAGGCAATGGTATTCGGTAACATGGGTGAGTCGTCAGCAACAGGTGTTTGCTTCTCTCGTGATGCGGGTACTGGTGAAAACCTCTTCAATGGTGAGTATCTTATCAATGCACAGGGTGAAGACGTAGTTGCAGGTATTCGTACACCACAGCAGATTACAAAGGTAGGTTCTCTTCGTTGGGCGGAGCAGCAGAGTATAGATGAAGAAACTCGTGCTACAAAGTACCCTTCAATGGAAGAGGCTATGCCAGAGCTTTACAAGCAACTTTATGCACTACAAGATAAACTGGAGAAGCACTACCACGATATGCAGGATATGGAGTTTACTGTACAAGAAGGTAAACTGTGGTTCCTTCAGACTCGTAATGGTAAGCGTACTGGTACTGCAATGGTTAAGATTGCTATGGACCTGCTTCACGAGGGTGAGATTGACGAGAAGACAGCACTTATGCGTTGTGAGCCAAACAAGCTCGATGAACTTCTCCACCCTGTATTTGATAAGGAGGCATTAGCACAGTCTCATGTCTTGACACGTGGTTTGCCAGCCTCACCAGGTGCGGCAAGCGGTCAGGTAGTGTTCTTTGCCGATGATGCAACAAAATGGCACGAGGATGGTCGTCAAGTTGTCATGGTTCGTATCGAAACATCGCCAGAGGACCTCGCAGGTATGTCTGCTGCAGAGGGTATCTTGACAGCTCGTGGTGGTATGACTTCACACGCTGCCGTTGTAGCACGTGGTATGGGTAAGTGTTGTGTCAGCGGTGCTGGTGCAATCATGATTGACTATAAAGCACGTACTTTAGAGATTGATGGCACAATTATTCGCGAGGGTGACTATATCTCATTGAATGGCTCAACTGGTGAGGTTTACCTTGGTGAGGTGAAGACGCGTCCAGCTGAGGTGACAGGTGACTTTGCTGAGTTGATGGACCTTTGTAAGAAGTATAGCAAGTTGGTTGTTCGTACTAACGCTGATACTCCACACGATGCTGAGGTAGCAAGCAACTTTGGTGCTGTTGGTATCGGTCTTTGTCGCACTGAGCACATGTTCTTCGAGAATGAAAAGATTAAGGCTATGCGTGAAATGATTCTCGCTAATAGTACAGAAGAACGTGAAAAAGCACTTGATAAACTCTTGCCTTATCAGAAGCAAGATTTCTATGGCATCTTGAAGTGTATGGATGGTATGCCTGTTAACATTCGTCTGCTTGACCCACCTTTGCACGAGTTCGTTCCACATGATCTCAAAGGTCAGGAGGTTATGGCAGAGGAGATGGGCGTAAGCGTTCAGTTTATCCAGAGCCGCGTAAGTGCACTTTCTGAAAGTAACCCAATGTTGGGTCTTCGTGGTTGCCGATTGGGTAACACCTTCCCAGAGATTACTGCAATGCAGACAAAGGCTATCCTTGGTGCTGCTGTTCAGTTGAAGAAGGAAGGATTTGATCCTAAACCAGAGATTATGGTGCCGTTGGTAGGTATAGTTCATGAGCTTGATATTCAGGAGAGTATCATTCGCAAGACTGCTAACAAACTCTTTAAGAAGGAAGGCGTTGAAGTTGAGTTCAAGGTGGGTACAATGATTGAGATTCCACGTGCGGCCTTGACTGCTGATGTGATTGCACAAAAGGCAGAATATTTCAGCTTCGGTACAAACGACTTGACCCAGATGACCTTTGGTTATAGTCGTGATGATATCGCAAGCTTCTTGCCAAGCTATTTGGAGAAGAAGATCCTTGATGTTGATCCATTCCAGGTTCTTGACCAGAAGGGTGTTGGTCAGTTAATTCAAATGGGTGTTGAGAAGGGCCGCAAGACTCGCAAGAACCTCAAGTGTGGTATCTGTGGTGAGCATGGTGGTGAGCCAAGTTCTGTAAAGTTCTGCCATCGAGTAGGTCTTAATTACGTCAGCTGTTCTCCATTCCGAGTACCTATAGCAAGACTTGCGGCGGCTCAGGCTGTGGTCGAGGAGATGTAGTAGTTTGCTGAAAATCAGTATATTAGGCGGTATATCACGTGTTTACGTAGGTGTTCCGCCTAATTTTTATTAAGGGGAAATGGTCATTTTTCACGCTTTATGCACCCTTTTGAATAGCAAAACTTACCAAAACTTACAATACAGGTCTAAAGGGGTACTTACCATCAACTTACCAAAAACAATAAACGAGCGGATGAAAGGCAAAGGTTTCTAAACTCACTTTTCAACCTACAGAAGAACTTTCTTTTGTAGGTTTTCTTTTTTACTTTCATTAACAAAAGGCAGGTGTCCCGTAACTATTCAGCGATATTGAGTTCTTCAGGGATTTGGAATGATAAATTCATAAAATAAGAAAAGGAAACCGCTGTAAATATTGTATATTTGAATAAGCAAAAACAAATGTACAAAGATGAACAGCAGTTTCCTATATCATGCTTGGGGCTTTACACCCACGAATGCACTTGTGAAGAATACAAAAGTAATAGAATTATTTTGCATGTACAAGCAAAAGAGCGAATAAGATGTTGCCCTTGTTGTGGGGCTCGCTCTGTTGTGAAAAACGGGTATCGCTTGCGGGACTTTATTGGACTTCCCATAGGTAGTAAGCGAGTAACCATACGTATGAAGGTACAACGTTATAAATGTAAGGAATGTGACTTCGATCAGCAGGAGAAAATTCCTTTTGCCACAGGCAGTCGCAGCTATACTCACCGCTTCGCCAAATATGTAGTAGATTTACTTTGTGGCATGACACTTCAGGACGTATCAAATCATCTGGGTGTATCATGGGATACGGTAAAGGAAATACACTCCTCTTATCTTAAGCGTCATTATAGCCCTCCATCCTTAGATGATGTAGAGAATATTGGTATAGATGAGTTTGCTGTTAAGAAAGGACATGTACATAAGGCAATAGTCGTGGATTTGGACAGTGGCAAGGTAATCTATGTTGGCGATGGAAAGGGTACGAAATCTCTGGAGAAATTTTGGTGGAAGGTCAAACGTAAGAATATAAAGATAAAGCATGTGGCAATAGACCAGTCTGCGGCTTTCATAGCCTCAGTTATGGAGAATTGTCCCGATGCGGTACATGTGTTTGACCATTTCCATGTAGTGAAGTTAATGAACGAGAAACTTGATGATATTAGACGTAAAGTTTATAGTATGGAGAAAGATATAAATAATCGTAAAGTACTCAAAGGAACAAGGTATCTGCTACTGGGTAATGGCACAGACATCTTTGATAAACAGCATAAGACAAGGCTTGAGAATGCCTTAGCTATGAATGAGCCATTGTCAAAAGCATACTATTTAAAGGAACAACTGCGTCAGATATGGTCGCAACCCACGAAGGATATGGTAGAATAAGTGCTTGATGACTGGATTAGTCAGGCTGAACAAAGTAAGACAGTTCAACTATAGAAAATGGCTGTTACCGTGAAAACCTATAAGAAAGGAATCCTTGCCTGGTACGATTGCCATCTATCAACAGGAAAAGTCGAAGGCATAAATAACAAGATTAAAGTAATGAAACGAAATGCGTATGGCTTCAGGGACGAGAGGTACTTTAGACTAAGACTCTATGCACTGCATGACTGTCGTATCACTCGAAATGTCGGATGAACCCAATCTTCTCAAACAGAATATAGAGGGACTTGGTAAAAAGTTTATTACGTTCAGAAAAGGCTTGGTCAAATGCAGAGATTACATTTTCAATTTCCTCGAAAATCCGATGATACCATTTGACAATAATGGAAGCGAAAGGGGAATACGCAAGCTAAAAATCAAACTGAAGAACTCCTGTACATTTCGTTCAGACTTCGGAGCAGACGCTTTCCTTGAACTTCATTCGATTATAGAAACAGCGAAAAAGCACGACAAAACTCCATATAATGCGATTCAAGCCTCATTTAAGGTTTAATAAATTGATATGCACTATATAATATCGGGTAACGCTGAATAGTTACCTCTCATGTTACCGAGTATTAGTCTCCAGAACAAAGATTCGTTGTTTTTATACATTGGCTTCTTCGTTAGATAAATTTATGATAAAAATACTGTTAATGTTTTGTCATTATTCATAAAAAAATATTATCTTTGTATCGATGATTAAAGAATCGTCAGCCCTAAAAATATAATAATAATGTATCGTTGGAATATGAAAAACAATTGTCTTATCTGTATTAATAAGTTTTTCCCTTCTTATGAAGGCACAAGAAGCACCAAAGTGGATTAATAATGTAAAACTATCAGGTTTCGGCATTGCTCAATATCAATACATAGGTGTGGAGAATAATAAGGCAAATTCTTTTAATCTTCGAATGGGTAGATTTTCTCTTGATGGTCGTATTCTTAATGACTGGGCTTGGAAGGCGCAAATACAGTTTAATGGTAATACCTCAACATTGGGTTCTTCGCCTCGTTTAGTAGACCTTTTTGTAGAATGGCAAAAGTATGATTATTTCCGTGTAAAGGTGGGTCAGTTTAAGAATCCATTTACTTTTGATAATCCAATTCATCCTATTGACCAAGGGTTTATGAGCGTTGCTCAGAGTGTTTTCAAATTGGCAGGTTTTTCAGACAGAGCTGGTGCACATCCATCAAATGGACGTGATATAGGTGTTCAGGTTCAAGGAGATTTTTTGAAGACAAAGACAGGTCGTAACCTTTTTCATTATCAAATAGGCGTTTTTAATGGTCAGGGTATTAATCAGAAAGATATCGATCAGCAGAAGAATATAATTGGTGGTCTTTGGGTAATGCCAATAGAAGGTATGCGTTTAGGTTGGTTTGGTTGGAGTGGTTCGTATGCACGTAAAGGAACTTGGACGGATGAAGTGGGAACACATAATGGTGTACGCAGTTTACAACAGCGTCGTTATGCAGTATCTGCTGAATATAAGGTTAAAGATTGGACTTTGCGCTCTGAATATGTTCACTCAACTGGTTATGGTTTTGCTAAGTCATTAAGTAATACGGATGATAGCTCGGCAAGTGACTGTACTCTTAGTACAGATGGGGATAAGGCACAGGGTGTTTATGCTTTGGTAATTGCGCCAATTCTTCCAAACAAGTTACATGCTAAGGCTCGTTATGATATGTATCAGCCATCTGATGGAGCAGCAAAGCAACGCACGCAATATGATTTAGGACTTGATTATGTATTTTCAAAAAATATGGAGATAAGTGGAATTTACTCGTATGTTCATAATCGTTCATTGAAGGGTACAGTTAGTCCTAATTATTCTATGTTTGACTTAGAATTAAGTTTCCGTTTTTAAGATGAATTAAATAATTGATAGAGTAGGTTAAGCTTTTATTTTTTTCTAACTTTATATAAGAGTCTCAGTAATAGACTTAATCTGTAAAATATTATATTAGGTTTAGTGATAAATATAAATTATGGGTGAACATTATAGTAATAGACGAAGAAGAGGATCTCATAGGACAGCGAGTTCTTCATCAGTGCGTCGTCGTCATATTCTTAATAATGTGATGAAGTTTATTATGACGATTGTTGCGATAGGGGTTATTGGATTAGTTTATTGGTTGTATACGAATTAATAATTTAATCTCTTTATAAAAAGTTCCTGTCATCTCTTATTCATTTATTTATAATTGAATAGGCAGTTATTTTGTGTAGTTACTTTTAGTTGAACCCAAATCGTTCGTTAAACCACAATATTATATTTTTTTACGTTCATATTGTGTCCTAACATTTTTTATTTTCTTGTCGATCAGATTAGATAATTTTTCATCATTAATGAATGATATTGATTTGAAAGTTGCTGCCACTGCTATCAGTCTGATGTATAACATAAATTCTTGATAATATGTATACTGTGATAAAAAGTGGCAGCAATTAAAAATAAATTCAGTTTATATTCTAATGAATGGTTAGAGATTAAAAGTTTTTTTAGCCTCTAATCATTGTAATAATCATTTTAAATTTTTCTGATGCATTTACAGAGTAGGGGTCTTAGCTTGGAATAATAAAACTTTCTCCAGCGGTGATAATATTTTTTATTATCTACGATTAGTTCCATTTTACCTTCAACAACTTGGATGAAGGCATCAAATGGAGCGGTGTGTTCAGACAATCCTTGTCCAGCATCAAAACTAAATAAAGTAACACTTCCTGCATGATTGTGTACTAATTCTTTACTAACTACACCTGCTTCAGCATAGTCAATCATTTTGTTTGAATTGAAAACAATTCCTTTTTCTACTTTAGCCATGTTATATAAACTTTATTAATTATGAAATAAGTTGTTGTAATTTTCTTTTTATTTACAGTACAAAGTTAATGCCAGATTGTATAATGGGAACAAATGTTACTATTTTTGTTGTGTGTATAATGCTCGCTGAATATTTGAAAAAAGCCGTTTATTCTTTCTTAACAGTGATGTTACGTATTAGACCTTCAAATTTTACACGTTTTACGGCTGAACCCTTGAAGAGTCGTTGATATTCTTCTATAGTTAGGTTATGCCATTTCTCTTTACTCATCGCAAGCAATTCGGACTTCGGTTGAAGAGCAGGTTCGGTGTTAGGTGTTGCAAATTTGTTCCATGGGCATGCAGTTTGGCAACGGTCGCATCCATATATGGTGTCGCCCATGTTCTGTTTTGCTTCATCTGATAATTCTCCTCTGTTTTCTATTAATTGATATGAAAGACAACGTTGTGCATGAAAATCCTCATCGGGTATAATGGCTCTTGTAGGACACGCATCGATACAACGATGGCATTTCCCACATCGATTTGACATTGGTTCGTCATATATATCTGTATCAAAAGGTAAGAAGATTTCTCCTAAAAAGAACATTGACCCAGCACGAGGGATAATGAGCTGATGGTTACGTCCAATCCAGCCAAGTCCAGCTTTCTGTGCCCAATAGCGTTCAAGTACTGGTGCTGTATCACAGAAGCAACGTATGGATGGCTCTTCTCCTTCTTTTTGTAGGGGGATTTGTGATTGTTCTGTTATCTTTATTGCCAATTCTCTCATTTTTTGTTTCATCAAGTCGTGATAGTCTTGTCCGAGTGCATAGGCCGCAATCTGGTATTCACCTTCTGGCAATTGTTGAGCAGGCGCATAGTTAAGTGCAAGAGAAACGATACTACGGACACCAGGAACAAGAAGACGTGGGTCAAGTCGTTTCTCTAAGTAATTTGCCATATAAGCCATAGATGCCTCTTCTCCATTATCTAACCATTTTCTATATTTCTGTGCTATGTTCTCGTCTACTGGTGCAGCCTTGGCTATACCACATGCAAAGAAGCCAATATCGTGTGCTAAGTTTTTAATAGTTTTAGATTGAATAATAATGGAATTTTCCTCAGGAGTATTTGGTATATATGCATCTGTTGATGTCATAGAGAGAGTTTACAGTTTATAAATATTTATTAGATACAGAAACTTGAAGGAGAGTGTAGATGTTGGTTCTAAATATATCTGAAATGTAATGTTATTGTATTTCAAATATAATAAAGATACTTTTTTTATTAAAAAGTTTCGGCTGGATCATCTGGGAAGACTTTGAATTCGTAGCCTTGGTCTTTAAGCCATTGTAATGATTCAGGAAGTGCGGTACGAAGTTTATCAATACTTTTAAGAGAATCATGGAATGTTATGATAGAACCATTTCGTGTGTATTTCTTAATGTTTTGTACAACGTCTGCTGCTGTCAACCATTTAGAATAATCACGTGTCACAAGATCCCACATAACGACACGATAGTTTTGTTTTATCCACCAATACACGGTATGCCGTAACCAGCCATGTGGGGGACGGAAATAAGGAGTTTTGAGAAGTACATCGGCTTTAGTTACATCTACGGCATACGTAAGTGTCCAATGCCTAAAAGACCCTATGTGATGATAGGTATGGTTGCCCACCTTGTGTCCACGTCGTATGACTTCTTCGTACAATTCTGGGTGCTTTCTTACATTGTCAGCGACCATAAAGAACATTGCTTTTGCATTGAATTGGTCAAGTATGTCAAGAATAAGAGGAGTAGCCTCTGGTATTGGCCCATCATCAAATGTAAGATAGACAGAATGGTCGTTCTTGTCCATACGCCAAAGAGCGTGTGGATATAAGAAACGTAGCCATCGTGCAGGTTGTTCTATTAGCATATTGTTGTACTTCTCCTATATTTATTAAGAGTAGAGTTAGAAACTTTTATTCTAATCAGTCCTTCTAATTAAACTTTAAAATTAAGTAAATTGCAGGATAGATTGACACAAAAAGCCAGAGAATGATTGTCTTTTAAGACAACCAGATTCTGGCTTTTATTATATCAGTATTTTTAGAAATCTTACATCAATTTACCTCCACGTTTTTCAAAGCTTGTAAACAGCTTTCAGTTGTGGTTCATGTTTGTTAACCCATTCCATGTCAGTATGTTCATTGTCGCTGATAAGATTCATCATAATTTGGAAGTGCATTTTGCATGAACCTTCTGATATGTTGAATAGGCGTGGAGAAAGAGTTAAGTAGTAGCTTACATACTGTAAAGAGATTTTCCATAACTGTTCATAAATCTGTCGTGCCTTAGCTTTTTGCCCAAGTAAAGCATGTGCATGTGCTAAATCACTCGCTCCACTCATATAATTGAGTGGTATGTTATAATATGGTATTTCTTTCTCAACTTTCTCTAACACTTTCAGGGCTTTTTTCTTTTCATCTTTTGCAATAAGGTGAAGTGCCAGTTCTGCCATCTCACGTCGGTGTGTATAGCACATACGCGCAACAGTCTCGTCAATGTAAAGTCCTGGTTTACTCAGACCGCCCCATTTGAAGCGATTCATCATCACATCGTATGTCTTTTCTGTATCGAAGTTACGCATGTTGAGGCCAAGTGAGTTGGGGTCAGCCATTGTTGAGAATGGAGTGATACGATTAACAAGTCCTTCCTTGGATGAAGTTCTCGCCTAAGTTCATGAAGTTCTCTGCACCAACAGTCACTGCTACATAGAGAGGACGAGTCCAATTACAATTAGCAATCATCTCGAGCATCATCAGGTCGTTCTTGTACAATGCCTGCTTTCCTGCTAATGAGATAACCATACGTTCTGGAATTGAATCACCAGGACGCATCATACCACTACGGCGAACAGCCTCCTTGTCGATAGTCATGTATATAGTATCGGTAGGGATGATGTGAGTGTCAGCATTCTTTGAACGTACCCAATACTTGAGAATATTCTTTAACTCAAATGGGTCGTCACCAAATTGTGCCTTTGCGGCAGCTGGATCCTGCTTGTAGAAATCACGAATCTGTTGCTTAAACTCTGGTGCAATCTGTACATACTCATTCGTACCACTAACATAGTCAAGACGTGGCCAAGAGATAGGTACACTTGGTGAGTTGTATGCAGGACGACGCATCTGGTCAATGTACCAATCTGTTTGTAGGTAAGAAAGGTTGCATACACGTGTATCAGTACGTATACCCTCAACTTCTTGGTTGTACCAAAGTGGGAAAGTGTCATTATCTCCATTGGTGAAAATGATTGGATTACCCTCCTTCTGTAATGAGTTAAGGTAGTTTTGACCAAAGTCACGACAGGTATATCGACCAGAGCGGTCATGATCGTCCCAAGTCTGTGATGCCATCTGAATTGGGACAAACAGACAAGCAAGTGAAATGACAGATGCAGACAATGCCGGTGCAATCTTTAATTTGCGTGCCCAGTCGTAGAGAGCTAATACACCTAAACCGCACCAGATAGCGTATGCATAGAATGATGCAGCATAAGCATAGTCACGTTCACGTGGCTGACTTGGTGTTTGGTTCAAGTAGATAACAATGGCAAGTCCCGTCATAAAGAACAAGAAGAATACAACCCAAAATTGCTGAATACCACGTTTCCACGCCATGCCTGCCAGAAAAGACCAATAAGACCGAGTAATAATGGAAGACAATAGAAAACGTTGTGTCCCTTGTTTGCTTTCAACTCATCTGGTAACAAGTTTTGGTCACCATAAAGCGAATTGTCAATGAATGATATACCTGTAACCCAGTTGCCATGTTCTGGTTCGCCATTTCCTTGTATATCATTTTGACGACCTGCAAAGTTCCACATAAAGTATCTCCAATACATGAAGTTACATTGGTAAGAAATAAAGAACTTTATGTTTTCCAATTGTGTAGGCATCTTTGTTCCATCAACATCATGACCATCAATTCCTCCCATCCACTGCTCATATTGGCTTGCAAATCCTGGGTTATGCATACGTGGAAAGAACATGTTCTGTTCAAATATTTGTGTTGATTTGTGACGAACTACGAAGTAAGAATCTTTCTCATCCTTACTACTTTTCTCTTTGCGTTGATAAATCGGTGCGCCCTCATCAAACTTGTAGTGCATTCCATCTTCTGCAACAGCAGGTTGACTTGAATATGCTTGTCCATAAAGTAATGGACGGTCACCATACTGGTCACGACTCAGATAACTACCCAAAGTGAAGATATCTTCAGGCGAGTTCTGGTCCATTGGTGGATTAGCTGTTGAACGGATAACGATTACAGCGTATGATGAATAGCCGATAAACAACATTAGCATGCAGAGTAGGGATGTGTTCTTTATACGTGAAGAAACAAGTGCAACACGTTGCTTTTTGCCATCTTTGTTGAAAGGCTTCTGCCATTGAAGCAATATGTAGACAAGTGCAAGGATAACAATTCCTGTGAAGAATGCAGTCCAGCCATAGCCATAGAATGGAATACCAATTAGTGCTAATGCAGCTAAGAAAGCAATGTTTTGGCGTTGTGAACTCTTGTCTTGATATGTTTCGTAGATACCCCAAACAAATGATGCAATGAGTAAGCCTATATATACAATGGTTCCCGTATTGAATGGCATACCAAGTGTATTCGTGAAGAATAATTCAAACCATCCACCTACGGTGATAATACCTTGGAACAACACCATAGAGTACTGCTGCAACAAGGATTACTGAGATGCATAATGCAAACAGCGAGCCTTTAAGATTTGCTTCTGGCACTTTCTTATAATAGTAAACCAATGCGATTGCAGGAATACAAAGGAGGTTAAGTAAGTGTACACCTATAGATAGACCAGTCATGTAGGTAATCAGTATCAACCAACGATCAGAATGTGGCTTGTCGGCATTGTCCTCCCATTTTAGGATAAGCCAGAATACAATCGCTGTAAAGGCTGATGAGTAGGCATATACTTCACCTTCAACAGCAGAGAACCAAAACGTGTCACTGAAAGTGTAAATCAGTGCACCGACAAGGCCTGCGCCCTCAATTGCAATTGCTTTTGAAAGTGATGGAGCTTCGCCATCACGTACGATTAAGCGACGTGAGAGATGCGTGATGGTCCAGAAGAGAAACATGATACAAGTTGCAGAAAGCAATGCGCTCATGGTGTTTACCATACGTGCAACCTCTGTTGGATTGCTTGCAAAATGAGAGAAGAGGTTGGCAGTAAGCATAAAGAATGGTGCCCCAGGAGGGTGTCCAATCTCAAGTTTGTAGCCTGTTGTGATAAATTCGGGACAGTCCCAGAAGCTGGCTGTCGGTTCGATTGTGGTACAATAGACGAAGGCTGCAATAAAGAATGCAAGCCATCCGAGAGTATTGTCCACCAGTCTGAATTGTTTCATTTATACGATTAGAGTTTATTGTCTACTCGTCTTTAATAGATAAGTAGAGTTATTTATTCTAAAATAGTTCGTGCAAAGATAATAATATTAATCAAGACTGCATAACGCATGAGACTAAATTATGATAAAAAAAGCAAAAGTTTTTTTATTTTTGTATTTAGAGTTGCTGTATTGAAATTGTAATAGTTTAATGAGTTTGAGTGTTTCTAAAAACTTCTTCGCTTGTGTTTATGTTAATTCCGAAGTATAGTAGGAAGTTTATAAGAAGTTTTCATGAGATGTGAAAAGAGCGGCCTCTTGCGAGAACCGCCCTGATGAAAGGAGGAGTGGTACCACCAGGAATCGAACCGGGGACACAAGGATTTTCAGTCCTTTGCTCTACCAACTGAGCTATGGTACCATCATTAATTGCAATTTGTTTGTCAGTGTTGATACTGCATTTCTGAATTGCGATGCAAAGGTAGTATTTTTATTTTATTCCTCCAAACTTTTGCAAAGAAAAATTATTTTATTTACATCCTTTAACGGATTACATGCTCTTTGTTTGTTGCCATCCTTGCGCAGTTATTTCAAATTCGTTTCCGTCACGTGTAATAAGAAATGCACCTAAGTTCTCTTTTGTAATGTATCCTATCTGTCTGATATTCTCCATTTTGTCAATTTTTTCATGTTCACCAATTGGAACTGTAAAAAGAAGTTCGTAATCTTCGCCTCCGTTCAATGCGGCAGTTGTAAGATTCATGTTGAACTCTTCGCATGTAACTGCTGTTTGATAATCGATAGGAATATTCTTTTCATATATTCTGCAACCACAGTGACTTTTCTCACAGATATGTTTCAATTCACTTGCTAATCCGTCAGAGATATCAATCATAGCAGTTGGGTGTATACCAGCATTACGAAGTTGATTAAGTATTTCTCCACGTGCTTCTGGTTTGAGTTGTCGATCAATAAGGTATTCTTTTCCTGCAAAGTCTGGTTGGAAGTCTTCAATGGCTGCACGTTCCTGACGTAATGCTTCGAGTTTTTTTTCGTCTTTATTTTTTTGTGCTTCTTTCACCTTATTATTATACTCTTGTACTTGTTGGTAGTAGACAGACTTTTCACGTTCAAGAATTTGCAGTCCCATATAAGCTGACCCAAGGTCGCCCGTAACGCAGATGAGGTCAGTCTCATTTGCTCCATTACGATAGGTAATTTCATCTTTTTCTGCTTCTCCAATACAGGTGATATTTATTGCAAGTCCAGTATAAGATGAGGTTGTGTCGCCTCCTACAATATCTACATTCCATTTAGCACATGCTTTGTTCAGTCCTATGTAGAAATTGTCAAGGTCTTCTACCTTAAAGCGTTTACCCAGACCTAACGAAACAATGAGTTGACGTGGTTGTCCGTTCATTGCAAAGATGTTACTCATTGCAATCATTGCCACTTTATAGGCAAGGTGTTCCATGTCAATGTATGTTAAGTCAAACTGTACTCCCTCCATAAACATCTGAGAAGAGACGAGCGTTTCTTTATTAGCATAGTGTAAAATAGCTGCATCATCACCTACCCCCATAATGGTTGAGCTGTTTGCGGTTTGAATATTTTTTGTCAGACGATTGATAAGTCCAAATTCGCCAAGTTCTTTTATTTCCATTTACTTTATTAATGTCTTTGTTGTATAATGTCTAAGACGTTCTTTATCTATTGACTGATAGAATAAAGAACGCCTTATAATTAGTCGTATGTATATAATTTATGAACGTTTAATGATTTCACGCATAATCTCCGTCATACGTGGTTGTGCCGCATTTGCTGCTTCTTGAACCTCCTCGTGACTAACCTTTACAGGGACATCAAAGCCTCCCAAATCGGTAATTACGCTGATACCAAATACTTTAATGCCACTGTGTCGTGCAACAATAACCTCTGGAACGGTACTCATACCAACAGCGTCACCTCCCATCTTGTGGTACATACGATATTCTGCTGGTGTTTCAAATGTTGGACCTTGTACTCCCATATAAACACCATGTTGTACTTTTATGTTTTTCTCTTTTGCAATAGCGTCAGCCAACTCTATCAAATTATGATCGTAAGCCTCGTGCATATCTAAGAAGCGAGGCCCAGTTGGGAAGTTACGACCACGTAAAGGATGTTCTGGGAACATATTAATATGGTCGGTAATAATCATGAGGTCGCCAATCTTAAATAATGGATTCATTCCTCCAGAAGCATTTGAAACAAACAATGTTTCAATACCTAATTCATGCATTACGCGAATAGGGAAGGTGACATCAGTCATGTCGTATCCTTCATAGAAGTGGAAACGACCTTTCATCGCCATAATGTCTTTATCTCCAAGTTTTCCGAAGATAAGACATCCTGCGTGTCCTTCTACTGTTGAAATGGGGAAGTTAGGTATATCTTGATAAGAAAACTCATAGCTATCAGTTATCTCTGAAGCTAATTGTCCGAGGCCTGTGCCCAGAATGATGGCTGTCTTTGGACTTGTGGTCATCCTCTCTTTTAGCCAAGATGCTGTTTCTTGAATTTTTTCGTACATAAGATATTATTTTTTGATTGAATGTATCTTCCTTGTCAAGCATAAATTTTATTTTGATAGGAAGTGCATAAATATTTTCTTTAACTTCTTCTGATAGGTTCTCAATGTCAATAAGTCTTGCTTTGTCTTTCTCTGTTGTAATAATCATCTTGGGTTCCGACATCATTGCAAAAGTTTCGTTAATACGTTGAATATCCTTTGCGTTGAAAGCATGATGGTCTGGGAATGAAAAGTGTTGTCAGAGCATTGTTACCCGTAAAAGTGTTCAAATCCATTTCCAATTGTTTTGGTGACATGATACCTGCAAGTAGTAGGATGTTTTTCCCCCTTATCTCAGTGAGTGGCAAGTTTTGTCCCTTATTGAAAATGGGTTCTAAGTCACAATACTCTAAAGTCGTAAAATAAAGTTGTTGGAAAGGATAGAGTTCCATTGCTTTACTCAGGACACGGTAGTCAATAGGGTTAAGACTTTTTGGACATTTTGTGATTATGACGATGTCTGCACGATTTTTTCCAGATAGTGGTTCGCGTAGTCTACCAGCAGGAAGAAGTTTGTCATAGATGATAAGCCTGTGATAATCAACTAATAGAATGTTGATTCCCGGATGAACATAACGATGTTGGAATGCATCGTCTAAAAGGATTACATCAGTGTCTTTTGTTTCTTCATCGTTTGTTAGTCTGTCTATTCCTTCACAGCGTTTCTTGTCTACTGCAACACGAATTTCAGGAAACTTTGTTTTCATTTGGTAAGGTTCATCACCAATCTCTCTCATTGTTGTGTTTTGATTTGCCAAAACATACCCGCTACTCTTACGTTTGTATCCACGTGAGAGTACAGCAACCTTCATTTTATCTTTTAGCAGACGGATAAGATATTCTACGTGAGGGGTTTTCCCAGAACCCCCTACGGTGATATTTCCAACAGAAATGACTGGGACGTCAAACTGTCTGGATTTAAGAATATTGAGTTCAAACAGCTCATTGCGTAAGCTAACCCCAAAACCATAGAGCCAACTGAGAGGCAAAAGCCATTTGTTTATTTTGATGTGGTCTCCTTCCATATTTGATTAATGGATGTTTGGATAAAAAGGTAAGCGCGCCTGAATAGCACTTTGATGATCAAGAGTTTTCAGAAGAGTGAATGGTTCATAATAGTCACCTAAGTTAGTCCTTAACTGTGAGTTGAGGTAATTGTTAGGTTTAGACTGTTCCAATATCTGTTCTAACAGGTTTGCTTTTTTAGGATAAGAAGATACAGTGTAATTATTTATTTTGGCAAGTTGTACAGCCTTTACGATAGCATCATTCAATCCTCCGAGCTGGTCAACGAGTCCTATCTTTTGTGCATCTTGTCCTGTGAATACATGACCTTGTGCTACTTTCTCAACTTGTTCGTCGGTCATGTTACGTCCTTCTGCTACACGATGACGGAAGAGTTTATATCCACGATTTATATATAGGCTAAGGTAGGACATTTCTTCGTTTGTGAATGGACGCGTACGTGTACCGAAGTCTGCAAATTTATTTGTCTTTACTTGGTCAAACTTTAAGCCTAATTTTTCATTTAGTAGTCCACTAACATCAGGGAACATTCCAAAGATTCCTATTGAACCAGTTATTGTTGTTGGCTCTGCAATAATCCAGTTTGCAGGAGCAGACATGTAATATCCACCAGATGCAGCCATACCGCCCATGCTAATAACAACTGGCTTCAGCTTTTTTAATTCCATAATCTGATGCCAGATTTGTTCTGATGCGTATGCAGAACCGCCACCAGAGTTGATGCGAACAATAACAGTTTTTACATCGTCGTCTTTTGCTAACTTCTCCAAGTCCTTACATACGACTTGTGCGTCTATCTGATGTCCTTGTGAGAATAATCCTCCTACAACTCCATCAACAATGTCGCCATAAGCATAGTACACAGCAACTTGTTTGTCCTCGTCGTCTAAGTCATAATCTTTTTATGTTGTTTATGTCTGCAATGGTGACTTGGTTGATTTCTTCGTCAGTGTCAAATTTCAATTGTTTTCTTATAAGCTCTTTAATTTGGTCCGTATACAGCAAGCCATCTACGAGTTTGAGTTTGACGTAGTCTTGTGGGTTTGCAAAGGTTATCATACTATCAGCGTATGCATTTAGTTGTTCTACTGACAGGTTTCTGCTTGCTCCAACTTCTTTGGTGATGTTTCCCCAAATACTATTTAGGTAGGCAGACGTTTGTTCACGATTAGCATCACTCATCTTTTCTCCAGTGAACATTTCAGTTGCACTCTTATAGGTTCCAACCTTAACTACCTGCATTTTAACACCAAACTTTGCCAAAAGGTCTTTGACGAAAATCGGTTCAGAAGCCAGTCCGTGCCAATCAATTTGGCCTTGTGGATTGAGGTATACTTTGTCAGCAACAGAAGAGATGTAGTATGTTCCTTGTGTGTACGTGTCAGCGTATGTGATAATCCATTTCTTACTCTTTTTAAAGTCGAGTAGTGCATTGCGAAGTGCTTGCATAGATGCATACGAGTCAGCTGAAAAAGCTCCCGCTTCAATGTATATACCTTTTATTTTATCATTGCCCTTGGCTTTTCTTATAGCCTCAATCATTTCGTCAAGTCCCAGGTTGTTGATAGAAGACTCTTGTAGTTGACTAAGGAAATTGTCTTCGCTTCGTTCTGACATTTGTCCTGAGAGATTAAGAACAAGTATAGAGTTTTCTTCCACCTCTTTTGTCGTTTCCTGCGATGCAATCATTCCAGCAATCGTGAAAAGAGCAAAAAGACCTGTAACGATGCTAAATAACATCATTCCGATGAAAGAGGCAAAAATATATTTGAGAAATTGTTTCATAATTGATTTTTTTGACTAATTTTATCTTGCAAAGATAGATATAATAGCTGTAAATTCCAAATTATTCAAGAAATCTTAATTCCTTTTTATTAGGAGAATAAGTACTATCTTGTGGTGATGAGTTGTAGTTGTGAGACTTTTTCAAAGAAATTAAAGTCTTTTCATTTATGTTCAAATGAGAAGACTTTAATTTTACGATTATCTTATAGGATAATCATACCGATTGGTATTATAGAATCCATAATTTTGCGTAGGGAAACGGTCAAATTCAACGCTAATTGATATTGAGTTCTGATTTTTAGAACCCCATTGATAGGTTACACCTCCTCCAATTCTATCCATGTATCGGCTTGCGTCTGCTCCGTATGCCCATCCCATCGGTTGATAGCCATATCCAAAGGGGGCATAGCCATAAGCCATAGGGTTATAACCATAAGCCCATGGGCCATATCCCCATCTTGAATAACCAGCTCCCCAGTAAGGTTGACCATCGTATCCGTAGCCAATGTTTTCAGCAAAGTTGTTGGATGTAAAGGCTTTTTGTACGAAGGCGTATGCACTCCAGTGCTCGTTAAATTGGTATCCTATGACAGCATTAACACCTCCGACGAAGTAGTCATTTCCTCGATAGGTAAGGTGGTTTAGGTATCCACCAACGGCTAATGTTGCTTTCTTTGATAGATTTGTGACATACATTAGGGATACATCCTGTGAGAAACCAGCTCCATTGTCGTTTCCATGTCCAAGACTGGCAAAAGCGGAAGCTCCAAGATTGATATTTAGTCCTTTATGTAATCTCCATGTTCGAGGTCCATAAACCCAAGCAGGATAATAGAAGTCGTTTGGCGAAACAGTTTGCCCGTTCTCTGTAATGAGGGGTAGGTTGTTGTCGATCTGCATTTGTTGTGCTCGGTCTTCTGCCATACGTCTGGCGTATTCCTTTTCTGCCGGAGTAGCTTCACGTGGACCTTGTAGTTGCGCAGATTCAATAGGCTCCACCATAGAAGTGTCTCCTTTTAGGGTCGCTTGTGTGTTCTGTGCATACAATGGTATACAGAGAATTGCTGCTATTATGAAACTATATTTTCTCATCTTGCTTGCAAATATATATATTTGAAAGGTAATTGACAAGTATTTTAAGGATAATTATTGCTTTTTCAATTCACTAATACTTGTGTGTAGAGAAAAAGCTGTAAGAGCATTTGTTTTTAAGCTGACCTATCATCTATTAATTTGATAAGGTAAAAGGTTTAATGCTATGATAACGATTTTATATTGAGCAATGGTATTGTTTGAAATTATTTTTATTTTTGATCATTAGATAATTTGTGTTGTTCTAAAAATTCGATTTAATTTTTAGAACAATAAAAATAAGGTTATATGCATCATTTATATTACCTTTGGAGAATAATTAGGAAAATAAGGGTATAGTATATAGTTATGGAATTAGAATTAGCAGATTTGAATCTTCCGTGTGATAAAGGTCATCCTGTAATAATAGCTGGTCCTTGTTCGGCAGAAACAGAAGCACAGGTGATGTCTACGGCAAGTCATCTTGCAGCCAAAGGGTGTCATATTTTTCGTGCAGGAGTATGGAAGCCTCGCACGAAGCCGGGTGGTTTTGAAGGTAATGGTGAGATAGCTTTACCATGGCTACAGCGTGTAAAGGAAGAAACGGGTATGATGATTTCAACAGAGGTGGCGACACCAGAACACGTTGAAGCCGCGCTGAAATACGGTATGGACATTCTTTGGGTTGGTGCAAGAACGTCTACTAATCCTTTTGCTGTGCAGGCTTGGCGGATGCTTTACAAGGAGTAGATATTCCAGTGTTGGTTAAAAACCCTGTAAATCCTGATCTTGAGCTGTGGATAGGAACACTTGAACGTCTTAATCAGGTTGGTTTGAAACGTTTAGGTGTTATTCATCGTGGATTTTCAAGTTATGAAAAGAAAATTTATCGGAATGCCCCTATGTGGCAAATACCTATTGAGTTGCGTCGAAGGATACCCGGACTTCCTATTATATGTGATCCAAGTCATATTGGTGGACGTCGTGATTTGATTGCACCACTTTGTCAACAGGCAATGGACTTAGGCTTTGATGGTTTGATAGTAGAGTGTCATTGCAGACCAGAGAAAGCATGGAGTGATGCAGAGCAGCAGGTTACACCAGATAGTCTTGACGATATTCTTTCTCGTTTAGTAGTACGCAATCATGATTCTAAAACTGAGGACCTCAGAATTCTTCGTACTCAGATAGACGAAATAGATAATTCATTAATGGAACTTCTTGCCAAGCGTTTTCTTATTTGTCGTGAGATTGGTGCGTTTAAGAAACAGAATAATATAACTATTTTGCAATCAGGTAGATATAGCGAAATACTCGATAAGTGTGAAGCGCGGGCAGGACTTTGTGGAATGGATGCTAACTTTGCAGCTCAAATTTTTGAGTTGATACATGAAGAGAGTGTACGTCAACAGTTGGAAATTGTGAATAAGTAGGGTGTTGGGTGATGGGTGTTAGGTGTTGATGAATAGTATTGAAGTTGGTATATGTTCAATCCTTATACCTATGATTAGTGGGCTTTGACTAAAATATGTTATCATGTGGCACGCAATATTGAGATAAAAAGCAAAAAGTTTAATACAAATCAGTATGTTATGCGCTCCTTATTAATCCTTTCTCTCACGTTGAGTAGTGTCTTGTCAGTGGCTCAAACACGTTTGACAATAGTCGAATTAAACACAGAGAATTTGTTTGACACTCGACATGATAGCTTGAAGAACGACTATGAATTCCTGCCAGACTCACCTCGCCACTGGACGCGTACGAAGTATTGGCAAAAATTGAATAGGATAGGGCAGACAATTATTGCCTGTGGCGAAGATAGCAGCGGATGGTCATTACCTGATATCGTGGGGTTGTGTGAGGTAGAGAATGATAGTGTGATTTTTGACCTCACGCGCCGTTCATTGTTGCGTAAGGCTCGTTATGACTATGTGATGACAGCTTCGAAAGATAATCGTGGTATAGATGTAGCATTATTATATTCTCCTTTCTCCTTCCGATTGATAAAAGCGGACACTATACGAATAAGTCCTTTGAAAGAGATGCGCCCAACACGTGATATATTACACGTAGAAGGTGAAATAGAATGTGGTGACACTTTGCATATTTTCTTACTTCATGCACCGAGTAGAATGGGTGGTGAACTTTATTCACGTCCTTTTAGAAAGCACGTAATGGAATATCTATGTCTTTCAGTGGATTCTCTTTGCCGCAAATTCCCAGACTCTAAGATTCTGGTGATGGGCGATTTTAATGATTATGCAGATAGTCCTTCGCTACAACTGGCATACGAGCATGGATTGATTAATGTGTCAACGGGAGTGCATGGGCGTAATGGAGCGAAAGGAACTTATCGTTATCATGGAGAATGGGGTAGTCTGGATCAGATACTTGTAAGTAAGAACCTTTGTTCGTGGGTTATAAATTGTCGTATCAATGATGCTTGTTTTTATTAGAAGAAGACACGAAGTATGGCGGGGTAAAGCCTCGTCGCAATTATAATGGTATGCGATTTAATAATGGTTTTAGCGACCATCTTCCGCTTGTTTTACACCTTCAGCACTGAGGTTTGTAATTCTTTCTGGCTTATTTTCATAAAAAGAAGCCAGAAAGAATAATTTTAATTTTAGCATAAGGTGTACCCAAGTATGTGCTTATTGCTTAATTCTTAGTGTTTTATGCTTAATAATGTTGCTCGTATTACTTAAAAGGATACACTAAGACCTGCTTCTACGGTTGTGTAAGTCTTTCTAATAGGAACAATCGGAGCTGTGTCGTAGATAATACGATAAGCACCATTAATACCAATTTTTGGTGTAATGTTATATTTTAAATCTACCGCACCACCGAATCGTGCTTCCTTTAAGTAATTGTCTGGCTTTGCCTGATGAATAGCTGTGGTTGTAAGTTCCCAGTGTTCGCCTAAATGATGTTTGAAACTTACAGATAGATGACTTTTTATACTACGGCTATAGGCATGTGATGATGTTGCGTTAGGTGTAGGGTCTTCCCATTTTTCAAATTCATAGAATAATCCAGCTGATGCAAACATAAGACTCTTTTCTTTATTTATAATTCTATAGCGTGATAATAGTCCTGTTGAAATCTTGTATTCCATCCCACGACTTTCTGCCCATTGAGACTCTGCATAAGGGTAAACCTCAAAGGCACGACTCAGTAGATAACGATATTCAACGTGAACATATCCTCCGCTTACTGTAACTTTCTCGCCGTATGTAGAAAGCTCCAGCTTATTTATTAAGTTGATAACACGTTTGTGTTTTATTAGTAGGTTAAGATTTTGCTGTGTTTTTTCAATGTGAGAACATTCTCCTTTTTCTGTTTTGAAGTCTAATACAGGTAAAAGGGTTCCTTGTATAGTCTTTGTACTATCTATATTCATTGTGAGGTTTTCAGAAAAAAGCATTTGTGAGTATATTGGAAGATGGGCCAATAATACTAATAGCGATAGAAATATTTTCTTTTTCATTATAAAAATGATTTTTAGAGATGTCTGGTTGTTGTGAAAACGGACTATATAAGAGAGGACGCATAAGTGATGTGCGTCCTTTTTCTCTATAATATTTTATAAGATTAATTGTTAACAAACTTGATGCGTTTGTTAGAATTGTCAATTTTAACCTGAAGTTTAGCAATCTTCTTTTCTAACTTGGTTAATGTTTTCTGACTCTTAGCTAATTTTTTATTGATAGATTTAGCTTCTTTGAGTTTCTTAATAGTACTCTTAGCATCCTTGACGGTGCTTGAAGCATTTGTTGTGTTGAATTCTGTTGTCGCAATGTTTGCTTCAACATTTATGTCAGCAGCTTTCTTACTCAGTTTAAGGTTGTAAGCCTTTTCCTTTTCGTAGTTCAGCTTCAGTTTGTTCAACTCAGTGTTCATCTTAAGCACTTGCTGCTGTTCTTTCAAATTATCAATTTTAGTATCACTCTGAGCAAAGCCTGCAACAGTAGTTAATACCATTATCCCAATTAAAAAAATAATCTTTTTCATGTTTATATGTCTAATTAAATTAATAGTGCAAAATGTATGCAAATTGTCATTGATACACAAAAGATAGTATGTATATTTTTTTATTTTTTTGTGTTGAATTCTTGATATTTCGCAATTATTCGTAAACGTGTTTTGCTGAAGATGTTATTTAGAGAATCTAAGTTCTGTGCTATTATTTAGATGGAATCAGACTCAATATATTCATCTTTGTTAGAATTAGAAGATTTAGGTTTTAATCCAATTTCGTCTAACACACCATTTATTGTATTCTCCAATAATCCTTGTACGGCAGATGTTGCTGGTTCAATAACATCGTCTTGTAACATGTCTTGAGCTTTCTTTAGGAGTTGCTCTTTCATGTTGATTTCTTCTTTTTTATAATATTGCTCCATGACTTCTTTAAGGTCGTCTTCGCCTACGGTAAAGATATGTCCGAATACTCCTATGGAAACGATGTGGTCCTTTCCTTCGTAGTGTATCTTTCCTAATGAATATACAACATGATTGTCTACTACAATCAGATTGTCAATTACTGCTTTAATTACTTTCCCTGCAAAGGCATTACTTATTGTTTTGAAGGAATTGTCAATAAGTGTGTTACCTGTGAGGTTTTCATTTTTGTTTATTTCATTATTCAATGTATTGGTTATCACCGTAGACAGGACTTCTTTGTGTTGTTCCGTCTTTGGGCAAGTAATAATCATTACTGAAACTAAGGCAATTAGCGCAATTAGTATACCAATAAGGCATCCCGTGTAGCTCTTCTTTCTCTCAATTGGTTGGTTTTGTTGTTGTTGGATTGACTCTTGTGGAGTAGCTTGTATTACGGGTGTTGCTTCAACAAGTGGTATGTCTTCTATTTCTGCCTTATTTTTGGTAAGTGCATTTGTTTCTAATAGAGGACGAAGTTCATCTATCTGGTTGGCTGGGATCCACTCTACACCGTCTATTGGCATTACTAATGTTGTTGTTTCCAACTTGCGTTCAGCTAATTCGTTGAGGCTGTATGGACCTCTCTTCTCGTCATTAATCTTGATATAGTATTCCATTACTTTCTTTTTAGTGGCAAAGGTAGATACGTTGTATAATGTAAGTGTCGATCTATTTTCTTTGCCAAGTTAGTTTGGTGCGAAGTTATACATTATTTCTGAACTAACAAAAAAGTTGCTTCCCTTTTTAGCATTGCAGGTTGCTTATTTTATGAATAGCGACTTATTTATGGGTTTTCTATAAATAGAACGCCTTAAATGATAGACGTTTCTTTAATACAATTACTTGCATATAAGGTCTAAAATATGTAATTTTGCAGCATCTATAATAGAGAGTTAAATTAGGGATATAAAACAATAATATAATTAGAAAAAGATGGAATTCATTCAGCCTTACATAGGTATTACGTTGAAGCTTGTCACAGGAATGATTGGTATTTTGGCTTTTTTACGTATTACGGGTAAAGCTCAGTTGGCTCAGATTACACCACTTGACACAGTGAGTGCCTTTGTGATTGGTGCATTAGTCGGTGGTGTGTTGTACAATCCAGATATGTCCATGTGGCATATTTTGTTTGCATTGGCAGTATGGACAGCTTTCAATATGCTTATTCGTTTTGCCATGCGTTCAGCTCGCCTACGTCATTTCATTAAAGGAGAGAGTGTCTTTCTTGTAAGGAATGGCGTTATCAACTTTAGAAACTTCAAGCGTAATAGTCTTGAGATGGAGCAATTTCGTTTGCTTTTAAGACAGAAAGGTATCTTCTCTATGTTCGAGGTTGAGGATGTTCTTTTTGAAGCTAATGGCGCAGTAACTGTTCTTCCAACGGGAAAAGCATCAGAATCCTATTTATTAGTAAACAATGGTGAGATTGTTGAGAGTGGTCTTGCACAATGTGGTCGTTCTCAGGTATGGGTATTGCGCGTTATCAAGCAAAATGGCTTTAATAGTCCGGCTGATCTTTTCTGTATGGAATGGACTCCTGGGAAAGGCATTTACTTTGTCACTTATGAAGGTAATGTTAAGCGTGGAGTTGTTAATGTTGATGCCGATGAGATAGAGTTAGACAACTCACAAGTATAAAGAATAAAAAACAAATAATGATACATTGCTTATGTGTCTAACGTGATATTATAATATGAATAAGTTATTATTAATTGTCGATCCGCAAGTCGATTTTATTACAGGTTCACTTCCTGTGGGAGGTGCTGCTGAGGCGATGGATGCACTTGCAGACTATGTAAAGGGGCATGGGGATGAATATGTTGTGAAAATTGTTACCTCAGATTGGCATCCTTATCATCATAGTTCGTTCGCAGATGAAGGTGGACAGTGGCCACGCCATTGTGTGCAACATTCTGCTGGTGCCTCGATATGGGAGTCATTATTAGTTGCTCTTAATGAGTCAAGAGGTGGTTTTACCTTATTATATAAGGGTGACAGTGTAGAGAAAGAAGAGTATTCAATTATGCAGAATGAGCGGTCAGCAGCAAATCTCTATAAGTTGATTAAGTTGTTAAAGATTGATCAGGTAGATGTGTGTGGATTGGCTGGTGATATTTGTGTATTGAATACAGCAAAAGACTTAAAAGAAATAATTGGTAATGCAAACCTTAATATTCTTGAAGATTATTCACCTTCTTTGGATGGTGGTAAGGCTTTAAGGTCTTTTTGTTGAGAGTATAATTTAATTTTGGAGAGGGACTGATAGAGATTGATGTTTGCAACGACAGAATAGGTTGATATACTTTGTTTTAATAAGAGCTTTCTTTCTTTTCATAGAAGGAAAGTTTTTATATATGTTTTGTAATGAGTTGTTTTTCTGTGTAAGATAACCAATTTTTTTATAATTTGAGGGTTTGTGTAAGATTAAAAAGACTTTACATTAATTGGAGAAAAAATAAAAAAGACACCATCTTATTATGGGTTAAGTTCAAGTTTGCAAGTGTCAATGAATCAGGTAGTTGTGGTATGCCTTAGGAAATGGTGCTTAGTTGGAATCCAAAAGATGCTTAGTTGAGCTTGAAAAGAGTACCTTTTACAAGTCAAGAGATACTCTTTTCAGGGCTAAAAATCATTGGTCGATTTTTGATTGGTGTGAAAATAATTTACAGATAGCTGTTTCTTGTTGTAGAAAAAGCAGTTTAGAGTCTATTAGTTTTATTGATTAATAGAGCGTCAAGTATGGTCATTGCAGCCATAGCCTCAACGATTGGGACTGCGCGTGGTAGAACACAGGCGTCGTGTCGTCCTTGTATGTTCATGGTAGTGGCTTTGCCCTCTATGTTTACAGTTTGTTGTTCCATAAGAAGGGTTGCAACAGGTTTGAAGGCAACTCGAAAGTATATATCCTCTCCGTTGCTGATGCCACCTTGTATACCGCCGCTATGATTGGTCTTTGTGTTGCATGTTGGGTATTGCACGATGTCGCCCGTTGGTAGAAAGCTATCGTTTTGCTGGCTACCCCTCCATGATGCTCCCGCAAATCCTTCGCCATATTCAAATCCTTTTGCGGCATTGATGCTAAGCATTGCCGCACCTAATAGTGCGTGAAGTTTTGCAAATTCGGGTTCGCCTAAGCCAACAGGGCAACCTTTAATAACGCATGATACGATGCCTCCAATTGTATCTCCTTCACGTTTCACTTGTGCAATTAGCTCCTCCATTTGCTTTGCTTTTATAGGAGAAGGACATCGTACGGGGTTAGACTCTATGAGGTTGAAGTCGTATTGTTGATAATTGTTTTCAAGTTGAATATCACCCACTTGTGAGGTGTAGGCATAGATGTTTATTCCTTGCTGAGATAACACAAGTTTTGCCAAAGCACCTGCTACGACACGCGAGATGGTAATACGAGCTGAGGCTCGGCCACCTCCACGATGGTCACGTATTCCATATTTCTTATAATAGGTGTAGTCTGCGTGTGATGGTCGAAAGATATTGCGTATGTTGTCATAGTCTTTTGAGTGCTGATTGGTATTATGAACGAGGAAACCAATGGGCGCACCCGTTGATTTCCCTTCAAACACACCACTTAGGAATTCAACTCGATCATCTTCTTTTCTGTCAGTAGTTATATTACTTTGACCAGGGCGACGACGTGCCAGTTCGCTTTGAATAAAATTCATGTCGATGGTTATGCCAGCAGGCATACCATCGACTATACCACCTACGGCAGCACCATGGCTTTCGCCAAAAGTGGTTAGTGTGAAGACTTTCCCGAATGTGTTCATGTGATTTTAGTGACAGCCGCAGCAACCTTCTTCACCTTCGTCATGGCTTCCGCAGCCGTTGCCACATCCACTGCATCCACCACCACATTGATGTTGATTCATCTCTTCAAAGAAGTCTTTTACTTCTTCTTCACTTGCCTCGCGGTTCTCAAATACATGCCCATGGAAGACTAAGTCTTTACCAGCAAGTGGGTGGTTCAGGTCAATCGTAACTTTCTCCTCAGATATTTCTACAACCTTACCTAAGAAGCGTTGTCCCTCTTCGTTCTGTAAAGGGATAATAGCATCCTTATATATATTCTCAGCATCGAATACTCCGTTAGGAGAGAATGTCTCCTTGTCGAGTGCTAAGACACTCTTAACGTCATGCTCGCCGTATGCTTGTTCTTTTGTAAGTGTGAATTTGAAATCACTATCTTTTTCAAATTTAATAATTTCCTCTTCAAAGTTAGGTAAGGCCATGTTGCAACCAGTATATAGTTGCATAGGTTTCATATCCTCTGTCTTCTCAATGAATTTTTCCTCTCCATTCTCTAAACTATATAGCTCGTAACTAACTACAACGAGGCGATGTGTATTATTCTCCATTATTGTTTTAATTAATCTTTTAGATGTTATATGTAATTGCAAAGGTAATGATTAAAAACGGAATATAAATGGTTTCTAATAGTTTTTTTCTTTTTAGGGTATTAATAGGTTAGGGTCAATTAGAAAAAGGACAGGGACTTATCTTGGTATTTGCTACTGATATAAATCAAATGTATTGACGTGTGTCAAAAAAATATGGGTAAAATTCAACGATATGTTTTTGAATAGTAATAATGTTTGTTTCAAAACTTGTAACTTTGCATTCGTAATAAGGATAATAATTACAGAATATAAGAAAATAATTGGTCTTTTTAGGAGACTATAAATATTAAAGAAAGGATAATAATTATGAAGAAGATTGTATTAACAGTAGTTGCAGTAATGAGTATGACAATGGCTTTTGCCACAAGTGAGAATGACAATAATAATGCAGCAACAAACACAAATGCATATAAATTTAATGTTAGCACATACGCTTTGAGTCGTGCGTTGAACCTTAATTATGATCAGATTGACATCGTTGAGGATATTAATCGCACTTTTGCAGCAGAGATGAAGAATGCTTCTGTTGCTGACAGTTCAGAGCGTGAGGCAAAGATACAGAATGCAATTAAGAAGGATTTGTCTTACATGCGTTATGTGTTGAACGATCGTCAGTATCGTGAGTATGTAAAGATTCTTAATATAACTCTCAGTAATCGTGGTCTGAATAAGTAAGATTTCACAAGTAGATTAGGTTTCATATATGTAAATGTAAGCTATAAGTCAAGTAATGACTTATAGCTTTTTTTTGAATTGTCTGACAAATAATCCTAAAATGGTCATTAGTCCACAATGCTCCAAAATTCTAACTCTTGTATTGTTTCCTAACATCTTTAACGTGCAGTGTTTAAGCGTAGCATGTGTATGCTGTTGGTAAGTATCGATGCTGTTGAGTGGTAAAAAGACTTGTATAACTCATTTTATTTTTGTTCCTTTGTAGCTAATTATACGATTTAAATATAATGTTTTGAATTAGATTGATAATGAAATGAAGTGTTGGGAAATTGGTTTACTATGTATATTTATATCTCTCTCTGTAAGTGCACAGCGTCCTCGATATGAGAAGATGTCACCCTTTGTGCGTGAAGCTATGGCTTCTTCGTTGGCTACCAAACAACTAACTCGAGGTCAGAGTGACAATAGGCTGTTGACAGCTTTTGTACGGATTGAGGGTAATGCGGCGGATGTTCTCAGGCTATATGGCTGTAAGGAGTTGGCACACATAGGAGATATTAGTATTGCTTCTATCCCTCTCGGCAAGCTGGGAGATTTGTCTTGTGGTAGACAAGTAAAAAGGATAGAAGCGGGTAGACGTTGTAGTGTACAAATGGATACAACACGTTTGGTTATTAATGCTGAGGCTGCTTACACTGGCGAAGGACTACCGCAAGTTTATACTGGACGTGGTGTCATTGTTGGTGTACAAGATATTGGTTTTGACTTGACACATCCTAACTTTTATTCAGCTGACATGAGTCGTTATCGTATTAAAGCATTGTGGGATCAGTTGTCACGTGATACGGTTGGTTCAACATTATATGTAGGACGGGATTACATAGGAAAGGATGCTTTGTTGGAATTGGGTCATCCTGTTGATGGTGAAACGCAAACACATGGAACACATACGTCGGGTATTGCTGCTGGTAGTGGTTCGGAAGGAAATGGAGTAGTCTCTCCTTATCGTGGTTTGGCGTGTGATGCCGACTTGGTATTGGTTGATAATGCTGCTGATAATACTTCGTTGATTGACCCGAAGGATTATTATAAATATACTTATGCAACAGATGCACTCGGTTTTAAGTATATATTTGATTATGCAGAGCGAATGAAACAACCTTGTGTCATTAATTTTAGTGAGGGTAGTTCACAAGATTTTCATGGAAACGACCAGTTGTATTATGAACTTTTGGCAAAATTGATAGGTCCAGGACGTATCATTGTTTCTTCTGCAGGCAATGATGGAGCAAGGAATACTTATATACACAAGCCCGTTGGGCAGCAGCGAGCGGGTGGTTTTGTTTTGAGTAGCGAGAAACATTTTAATTGTACGGCCAAGTCAAAGCAGACATTTACTTTTCGTATCTCTATATATAATAATGTGACATCACCTACAATGATTGATGTCTTAACAACTGATGTTTGTGGTGCTCGCGACTCACTTCTTACAGACTCCTTATTAGTAGGTGGTAAGAAATATATATGGCGAGTGTTGGCTTATCCTAATAGTTATGATATGAGCGAGACGGCATACGATTTTCAACTGAGTAGTCCGTCAAAGGTAGGGGATAGTCCGCAAGTTTCACTCCAAGTTATGGGTAGAGAAGCTGATGTAAAACTTTATCGTATGTCGGGTTATATGTTCCCACATACACTTGATCCTGTATTGAATGCTGGCGATTGTAGGTATACAATCTTTTCACCATCCAGTTCGCCTGATGTTATTTGTGTTGGTTCAACAAGTTATCGTACACAGTTTGTCAATTACTTAGATGAAAGGAAAGTGTATGATAGCGGCAGGAATGGCATACGTTCTCCATTCTCAGCTATGGGGCCAACGTTGGACGGACGTATAAAGCCAGACGTAATGGCACCAGGACAGAACATCGTTTCATCTTATAGTACCTTCTTTATCAACAACCCAAAGAATGTAAATGGTTCTGTGCAGAGTGATGTACGTCATTTCGAATTTAACGGTCGTACTTATGCATGGAATTCTAATGCAGGAACGTCTATGTCTGCACCTGTGGTGGCTGGTGCAATAGCTCTTTGGTTGCAAGCAGACCCTACGTTGACACCAGCAGATTGTTTGGAAATATTTTCCAAGACTTGTATTCATTATGATACAACACTTGCTTATCCTAATAATCTTTATGGCTATGGACAGATTGATGTTGTAGCTGGTCTGAAAGAAGTATTACGTAGAAAGGCTTTGAACATCAACATGATTGATGATAAGAGAGAGGTAGAACAAGATGATAATCGTATTTACCTCTTAGACGGTCGTTATGTAGGCACTGGTGATATAAACCTACCTAAAGGTATCTATATAAGGAATGGGAAGAAGCTTATAAAGTGAAATAAATGACTCCCTAAAAGTAGGTATTTTGTAGAAACCATCATTTTTAGGTATTGCAGGTAATAATTTTTCATCGTATCTTTGCAATCGAAAATAAATAAAATCAGAAATTAAATCAGTAACAAAATATGAAGAAGACTATTGTTGTTTACGGTTCATCAACCGGTACATGCGAAAGCATTGCAAACACTATCGCTGAGAAACTCGGCGTTGAAGCTATTAATGTGTCAGATTTCTCTGCCGAAGTCGTAGCTGAGAATGACAACCTTGTTCTTGGAACTTCTACTTGGGGAGCAGGTGAATTGCAGGACGATTGGTATGATGGTGTTAACGTACTCAAGGGTGCTGATCTTTCTGGTAAGACAGTTGCAATCTTTGGTTGTGGCGATAGCGAGAGTTACACAGATACATTCTGTAGTGCCATGAAGGAGATTTATGATGCAGCTGAGGGCGCAAACATTCTTCCTGGTGTTTCAACAGAGGGTTATACTTTTGATGACAGCGAGGCTGTTGTTGATGGTCAGTTCGTAGGTCTTGCTTTAGACGATGTAAATGAAGATGACCAGACTGAGGGTCGTATCGATGCATGGTTGGAAGCTATTAAGCCTTCATTGTAAAAGAAATAAACTTGAAGTTTATATTATAACTATTCACACGAAGGGATAATTATGAGGACAGATATGATGACAGCCGACATGAAGGTGTTGATGAATCACATCTACGAGTTCCAGAAGGGTGTTCGACAGATGGTTTTGTTTACTTGTAATAAGAAGTACGAATCATTTGCAACGCTTCGACTTGAACATCAGAATATCCCTTATGTCATTCAGCCTCAGTAGGTCGTGATCGTATGAACTTGTTCTTTGGTCGACAAGAGTGTCTTGATGCTATTAGGGCTGATGATAACAAAACCTCTTAACCAACTAACACCAGAAGAGGATTTCATCCTTGGTGCAATGTTGGGTTATGACATTCGCGTGCAGTGCGAGCGGTACTGCGAACGCAAGTGCCGCACTTGTAAATGTGCGACATAAGCCATAATTATTAAATGATAATCTTGTTCGCGAAATAAATTATTTCATAATGTTTTTGTATTATAAATAGGCTTGTCGGGGAGACAAGCCTTTTTAGCTTTTTATAGGGTTCTTTTTGTCATATAAGCCAAAAAGGGTTTAATAAGTCAGCATGTTATTTTTCTATTATGCCTTGTAAGACTATATTTTGCTGTTTAATGTTTATTCTGTTTTATTTTTTGTAGATAAGATTTTGTTATATGCTTGTAAATATGTATCTTTGCACATAAATTGAAAAATTGTGCAATGGAAAAGATACCGAGTTTTAATGAATTAATAGAAAAGAGCATTATAGAGCATTGGGATTGTGATGCTTTCACAGATTATAAAGGTAAGACCCTTCAATATCATGATGTTGCAAGAAAGATAGAGAAGTTGCATATTATGTTTGAGGCAAGTGGTGTACAGCGTGGTGATAAGATTGCTTTATGTGGTAGAAATTCTTCTGCATGGGCAGCATCATTCTTAGCAATACTCACTTATAGTGCAGTGGCTGTGCCAATTTTACATGAGTTTATGCCTGATCAGATTCATAATATTGTAAATCATTCTGATGCTAAGCTATTGTTTGTGGGCGATGTTGTTGTGACACAGGTAGATGCAGTGAAGATGCCTAATTTGGAAGGAATTATTTATATGGCAGATTACTCATTGGTTGTTAGTCGAACGGATAAGTTAACTTATGCACGTGAGCATCTCAATGAAGAGTTTGGTCGTCGTTATCCAAAGTATTTCCGTCCAGAGCATATTCATTATTATCGTGAACAAAGCTCTGATGAGCTTGCCTTGATTAATTATACCAGTGGTACGACAGGACGTTCAAAGGGAGTAATGCTTCCATATCGTTCTTTATGGAGCAATGCAGATTTTGGAAAACATGTGTTAGGTCATGTGATAAAGCCGGGAGACAATGTGATTAGTATTCTTCCAATGGCCCACATGTATGGTATGTCTTTTGAGTTTTTATATGAGTTTTTATCAGGAGTTCATATTTATTTCTTGACTCGAATGCCATCTCCTGCTATTATTTCGCAAGCACTTCAAGAGGTTAAACCTGTTATCATGATTGCTGTGCCATTAGTCATAGAGAAGATTATTCGTAAGAAGGTTTTCCCAAAGATACAGAACAATCGTATGCGTCTCCTGTTGAATATGCCAGTCATTAATAAGAAGGTGCGTGCAAAGATTCGTGAGCAGGTGTATCAGGCGTTTGGTGGCAATCTTTATGAGATTATCATTGGAGGAGCAGCACTTAATGGTGAAATAGAGAGTTTCCTTCGTCGGATAGAGTTTCCATATACTGTTGGTTATGGTGCAACCGAATGTGGTCCGATAATCTGTTATCGTGATTGGCAGACTTTTAAGCAAGGGTCATGTGGTCAGGCTGCTTACATCAGGAAGTTTGTATAAATAGTTCTGACCCAGCTAATATACCTGGTGAGATTTTGACAAAAGGTCCAAATGTTCTTCTGGGATATTATAAGAATGATGAGGATACTAATCAGACGATTGATAAGGATGGATGGTTCCATACAGGCGATCTTGGTTTGATGGATGAAGACGGTAATGTTTTTATTAAGGGTCGTTCCAAGAATATGCTTTTGGGAAGTAATGGACAGAATATTTATCCTGAAGAGATAGAAGATAAGCTAAATTCTCTTGCACTTGTTAGTGAAAGTTTGGTTATTCAAAGTGGTGAAAAACTTATTGGACTTGTATATCCTGATTATGATGAGGTGCAGAACTTAGGGCTGAATGCAGATGATATTAAAAATATTATGGAAGAGAATCGTACTCAGCTGAATACTATTGTTCCTGCATATTGTAAGGTTGCTGAAATCAGAATTCAAAAGGAAGAATTTGAAAAGACACCGAAGAAGTCTATTAAGCGTTTCTTATATACAGAATAAAATGTTATCATATTTGGATATATATCTTCTTTAATTCTTAGTGTAAAGAAGGTGTATATCCTTTTTATGAACGATGTTTAGGATTATTTTTCCTCTTTCATTATCTCAAAAATATTAAGAAGAAGTTTTTAAGCATAATAAAAAGCCTACTTAGATACAAGTAGGCTTTTTATTATATGATTTTGACTTGATTATTCTTCAACAAGAACGAAATCGTCCTTACCAACACCGCAAAGAGGACAAAACCCAATCGTCTGGAATATCCTCAAATGCTGTTCCCCGGCTCAATGCCACTATCTGGATCACCAAGTTCTGGGTCGTAAATATAACCACATGTTTTCACATTCGTATTTCTTCATAATGCTTTTTATAATGTTAGAAATTAATTTTTTAATAATATTATATCGTATGCAAAGTTACAAGTATTTTTGTAATAATTACACAATTAAATAGTTAAAAAAATACTATTCTGGTAATAAAAGAGTGATGAGTGTTATTATCGGAACTAATGATTTGTTGTATAATTACAAGGTTTATGTAAAACAGGATATGTAATTTTACGGATTTAGTTCATAGACTTCACTGGGTATTTTACGTTTCAAAATCTCAAGTCTAAACTCTTTACCAATGATTATTCCGCCATTACGTAAGATTGCTTCTATTGTTTTTTTTGCCAATTCTGGATGATTGTTCTCGTCGCTTAAATGACATAACCATACATGACGTAGGGCAGGGGTGGCGTTTTTGACAAGAGCTTTAGCACAGTCAGAATTACTAAGATGGCCGTTTGGTCCTGTGATACGTTCTTTCAGATGTCGTGGATATGGACCAGCAGCTAATTTTTCAGGTTCGTGGTTTGCTTCTATGACTAAATAATTAGAAATAGAAATAAAGTGTGCAATCTCATCTGTGATATGACCACAATCCGTGATTAATGTAAATCTTATTCCTTCATGTTCTACGGAATAACCAACACAATCAGTACTATCATGTGGCACTTCAAAAGGGGTGACCTTAAATTCTCCGATAGTAATTTCTTCTTTTTTATTTAGGTGTCTAACATATTGGTTATCAATCTTATGTCTTACACACCAATTCTGACTAATTCCTTTGTGGATATCTTTTGTTGAATATACAGGTAGTTGTAGGTCAGAACTGATTGAGCCTACCGACTTAACATGGTCAGCATGATCATGCGTGATAAGCACATTATGAATCATATTTAGTTGCAGACCATAGTTGTGGAAATGTTTTTTTAAGGAGCGAATACCTACTCCGCAATCAATCATTAGACAATCAGTGTCAGTATATAAAAGATAACAATTACCACTACTACCACTGCCAAAAGATAAAAAAATCTCAGCATTATATTTTTTTATTTTTAGGCAAATGTAGCAAAAAGAATTTTTGATAGACAAAATTATTATAAGATTTGCCTGATAGTATCTATTAATTTTTAGGAATAATTAATTATAGAAGTGTCTATGATGGGGCTAAAATGGTAGTCCAACTGCAAAATGGAATGTGAAATCTCGCTTCATATTTGGATGCCATAAGGGGTAATGTTCTTCTATACTTGTGTAGGCTGGATTTACAGCTTTCATTCCGCTATCGAAGCGAAGAATGAAGTAGTCGAAGTTCAGGCGTAATCCAAGTCCGTATGCAACCGCTATTTGGTTGTAAAATTCTTCTATATTGAACTGTCCACCAGGTTGTTCAGTGTAATCACGTATTGTCCAAATATTACCAGCATCAATAAAAGCTGCTGCGTCAAGTTTCCAAAAGAGATGTGTACGATATTCAGCATTTAAGTCTAACTTCATATCACCTGTCTGATTAATAAAATCTATTCGTCCATCAATTCCTTAAAACGTCCTGGTCCTAATTCTCTCACGCTCCATCCGCGTACAGAATTGGCTCCACCAGAGAAGTAGCGTTTCTCAAATGGAAGTACAGTACTATTACCATAGGGTACTGCAATGCCAAAACCTCCATGTAGGACTAAGGTGTTACGTTGGTCAAATCGTACAAGTTTAGTGTAATCAATATCAAATTTAGCATATTGAGCATAGGCGATGTTAAACAATTTTCGTTTTCCTTCCTCGTTTTTCTTAAAATCAAGAACATTGCTCAATGCATTTAGCATATTACCAGCTAATTCCACTTTTGCTCTTATGGCATGGTTTGTTCCATTATAATTCAGTCCAAATCCTGTTCGTAAGATAAAAAGATCTTGATAATTATATCTAAGAATCGCATTACGTGTGGTCATATTATCGAGGTAATCTTGTTTGAAAGTTTCGCTTATCCATGGCATATATACATAGCTAAGGTTAAGTAAATCGAAGTCATATATCAGGTGATGGGCAGGATTAGTCCAATGATATTTCCATGCCGAAGAAAAGACACGACGATGGAATTCGGGTCTGTTTTGCATATTCCAGCCTAAGGACACCTCTGACGAGGCACTACTCATTCGTTTTATTTTTTTGGGGATAAATGGTGCTAAGAAACGAGGAAATTGTAGATGTCCTTGCATACTATATTCTTCATAATTACTATTTTTATATCCCTCAAGTCCTTTGATAGCTTCAAAAGCTGCACGAATTTCTAAACTCAAATGTTCGCTACCTTTAAAGAGATTTCTGTTCTGATATGAAAGAACTGCCGCAGCACCAAGGTCACCAGCCGTGTTTGTTCCTTCTGGTTGGAAGGAAATGGTATTGGCTTTGTTGTTGAGTACTTGAATATCTGCTGTTAGGTAATGCGTTGTAGGGAGGGTGTAGGTGAAGGTCTTGCCTATTGCCAAACTATCATAACCTAATACTTCCTTAAAATTAATATTTGTATATCGGACAGCTGCAAGACGAGAGAAATTATTATATGTGTTTTGCAAATTTGTTGCAGAGAAATACTTCCCTTTTTCTATTAAGGTGTTATCCTCCAGGACAGACTGCCTAAGGTGAAAGCCCCGTAGAATCACCAGGTATAAAGTTCACGTTCTTAATGATGTAGCGTGGATGTAATTTTGGTTCGGCCCCTTTATTATTAATATATTTCAGAAGATGCAACGTTACGTTTACGTTTCGGTTGCCTTGTGTCGAGTCAGCAGTATAATATATGAAGTCCTTATGAAATCTGTAATATCCAGAATCATTTAATAGGTGCGTTAGTCTTTTTCGTTCTTCGTCCAGAGAATTCACCGTAAATTGACGTGGTAGTTCTGTGTTCATTCTTAGGTGAGGAGTGAGAATTTTCCTAATAACAGAATCTTCTATCTCATAATTAAATTGGTTAATGTAGTATGGTTCGCCGGGGTGAAGTTGGTAGTCAAGGATTATTTTTCTTCCTTTTATTCTTTTGTGCATATAAACCTTTGCGTCCATATACCCCATGTTCTGCATTGCCATAGTCAATTCTTCACAAGAAGAACGAGCTTGAAGAGAGTCATATAATACAGGTTCTTCGCCCATTTGACGGAGTGTGCGATTAATCCATTTTGTTGTATCTTGTCCTGCTAAGGCATAAGTTGTCAATGGAATCTTGAAGAGAGAGAACCATCTTGAATTTGCCTTTTGGCGTACATGTTGTTTAAACTGAAATGGTGCAACATCCTTTCTGTCAGAGTGTATCTCAACCTTGTCTAATAGATATTGTCCATCAGGAACAAATTTGTTTGACGAACAGGCAATGGCAATAAATATTGTCATTGCAATGAGTATTGAATTTAGAAATGTATATGACTTTGAGAAACGCATTGATTTCCTAATGTTTTAATTTGCAAATAGCTTATCAGCTTATAAGATATAAAAGACTACCTTTATTTTACTAAGTACAGTTTTTGATATGCAAATTTAATTAAAAATCTCGAATTATATCTCTGTTGGATTAAAAACACGTTGATGGACTCACAGAGTCTTTTTACTTGAGTTTATTCTTATTGTATAAAAAGTATAATCTTGTTATTGAAATTTTATTACAAATTGCGCAATGGTGTGCTCTTGTATTTGTGATGTTAGGTTGACTTTCAGATGTTTTTTAACAAACAGATTGTCAGGCGGTTATGTACGGTGTAGAAAAAGGGTGCTTAGTTAGACTTGAAAAAGACCATTAATAACATCATAGAAGAGCATCTTTTGAAAGTCAATAAGTCACCTTCAAGAGGGTAAATGACTATTACTTAGGTTTTATATGTTTGAAAAACTTTACATTCTGATGAGTGATAGTATTTCAATCATTTCTGAATCTTTATTTAATCATCTAACTCAGGTTTAGGGACGGAATTAGTTTCTCATAAGCTTCGGAGCCTTTTGAGGATTATTGACTTTGTAAATTTCAGACGAACAGATATTGTGTTTTGTGTAAAAGGTTTATGTATAATTTGTAGGACACAGCGTTTATATTTATGACTGATAAATTGCAATAATTGTGAGGCTATACGTTGATAGGTTTTAAACTTGTGTTGTTAGTTTGTAAGCCATGTGATATATGAATAAAAAATAGCCAACATGTAGTAAAGATACTTTGCTACGTGTTGGCTTGCCTTAATTTTTTTGTTTGATAAAATAAAATTCTTATGTAATACTTGTAAAGAGTTCCGATAAGTCATTTATCTTAGGTCTATAACATCAGCAGACGGATGACCCTTTTTGTTAAAAGTAAAGATGTTGTCAGGTAAGTTCTTACTTTGAATACGAGAGATGGAGATGTTAGTCCACTTATTTCCCTGCTTCATCTTGATATTTTGTAACTGATAATTCTTGCTAACAATTATATAAGCCTCAGAAAGATTACGTTTAGGGTTTGTTGCTTTCATGTGAATAGAATAAGCCCCACTTTTATTAGACATGGATAGAGAATAACCCTGTCGATACATCGTCATGAGTGCATAAGGATTCATTGTAAGACGTTGTGCTTCCGTCGGTGTTGAAACATTTACTTCATCAGTGGCCTTCATATAAGTCCATTGTGTTGTTCCATTAAACCATATTGTTGTTTGTGGAGTTGTTGCAACGAATTTAGAACCTTTTATGGAAATAGTCCCTGATGTGCTACCTGCTCCCCCTGGTAGTGAAAGCGTGAAGTGAGCAGTGATACCACCTTGATTAGCAACGAGCGAAGTAGCCTTGTCAAGGCATGCCTTAGCCTGATTATTGTTCTGTGAGAAAATACTATTTGTCGCAAAAATAGCAAGAAACAAAAATAGATACTTAATCTTTTTCATCATTTGATATTTTAATTATGATAATTCTTATTTATACAAGGTTGAAAATGTAGGTAATGTATATTTATAATTGTTTTTATTTCTATTGAAATCGTGAGTAAAGAAGTAAGATTAATGTAAAAAAACTGCTTCTTATGACGATGGATAATTTGTTTATCCTCGAAGACGAATAAGTAATTCGTCAAGACTTGCCTCGTCACTAATCAATACTTCACGCGGTTTTGATCCTTTGGCAACCCCCACGATGCCTGCTTTCTCCATTTGGTCCATTATACGTCCAGCTCTGTTATATCCAACAGATAAACGTCGTTGTATCATACTCGTTGAGCCTTGTTGGCTGGTAATGATGGAGCGAGCAGCCTCCTCAAAGTATGGGTCAAGATTATGGGCATCCAAAGTACAACCATCACTCTCTTCCTCTGATAAAGGCTCTGGTATTTCCATTGGGCGAATAGGACCTAACTGGTTAGCAATGTACTTCGTGATATTCTCGACTTCTGGTGTATCAACAAAGGCACATTGTACACGGACAGGGTCGGCACCATTGAGATAAAGCATATCACCACGTCCAACAAGCTGTTGTGCGCCTGGTCGGTCAAGGATGATACGTGAGTCCATCATTGCTCCAACGCGGAAGGCAATACGTCCTGGGAAGTTAGCTTTGATGTTACCAGTGATAATTGTTGTCGTTGGTCGCTGTGTTGCAATAATCATGTGAATACCAATCGCACGTGCCAATTGAGCGATACGTGTGATAGGCATTTCTACTTCTTTACCAGCAGTAAGAATCAAGTCGCCGAACTCATCAATGATGACAACGATATACGGCATGTACTGATGTCCTTCTTCTGGGTTTAGCTCGTGTTGAAGGAACTTCTGGTTATATTCTTTTATGTTTCTAACACGGGCAGCCTTCAGTAAGTCGTAACGCTCATCCATAAGCACACAAAGTCCCTTCAAGGTCTTTACTACCTTCTTAACGTCTGTGATGATTGGATCTTCTTCATTCTCCTCAATAGCTGCCATGAATGGTTTAGCGATTGGAGAGTAAACGCTGAACTCCACTTTCTTCGGGTCAACAAGTACAATCTTTAGCTCGTTAGGGTGCTTCTTGTAGAGTAGGGAGGTGATGATAGCGTTCAAACCGACAGACTTACCCTGACCAGTAGCACCCGCAACGAGTAGGTGAGGAATTTTTGCAAGGTCGACCATGTACACCTCGTTGGTGATAGTCTTACCCAATGCAATCGGCAACTCCATTGTTGAGTCCTGAAACTTACGTGAGTTCAGGATAGAGAACATTGATACGATATTTGGTTTTGCATTTGGAACCTCAATACCAATCGTACCCTTCCCTGGCATAGGAGCAATGATACGGATACCGATAGCTGCCAAACTCAGTGCGATATCGTCTTCAAGGTTTTTAATCTTAGAGATTCTAATACCCTGTGCAGGTGTAATCTCGTAAAGAGTGATAGTTGGACCGACTGTGGCACGAATACTACGAATCTGTACTCCAAAGTCGTTCAGCACCTTGATAATACGATCTTTGTTTGCTTCTAATTCCTCTTGACTAACATAGTTGGTCTTAGAGTCGGAAGCATATTCCTTTAATAGGTCAAGTGTTGGGAACTTCCACTTGGTGAATGGTTCACGAGGATTGATTGGAGTTAGTGGAAGGTTGTTGGTTGCGAGAGTCTTACTGTTTGCTTTCTCTTCATCCTCATTTTTATCAATCTTAAAATCTGGATCTACTCGCTTTGTTTTTTTTGTATCATTCTCATTATTATTGGGTGAAACGGGTGTAGCCGGTGTACCCAATCCTTGTTGATGGTTTGTTAGTTCCGTTGGTAAGTTGATTGGAACAGCAGGTTTGGAGTCATCGTTTTTTTCAGGATCTACTGAGTCGTTGCCTATAATAACTTCATCGTTATAGTTTTCTTCATTACTATCTCCTTTGCTATCATGTACCACTGTAAATTTCACTTTGTCGCGAATGTAACCGAATGGGTTTATCATCTTACGTACGATAGTGATTGTTTCGGAGGTGAGATAGGTAAGATAGGTCAGCATGACAATCACCAATATTGCTATCAAACCTCGTGTGCCGACAATATTTTCCACGTATTGCACACAGAAAGCACCATGATCACCACCTGGATTATAGACTTGATCGCCTACAAGTGGAGTTAGTGTTTTAGCAAAGGTCACAGAGAGCCATAACATTACTATTGTCATTCCCATAAACCATTTTGTTAGGCTCAACTTCTTATAAGCACCCATCATACGAATGCCACATAGACCAATAAAAGCTGGAATAATAAAAGCTGGAATGCCAAAACAACGAGAAATGAGCCCGTGTGATATGAGCGCCCCAAGTGATCCACATGTGTTTTGGAAAACTCTTCCAGAGTTCTCAACTTCACCCGGACGAAGGTCTGTAACAATACTCTGATCTATTGCACCAGTAGTGAAATAGCTACAAAAAGCTACACATATAAAAAGTGCAATACCTAAAAGAATGAGACCAACAATAAAGCCAGTCTTATCGTTAATAATGTTATTTAGTCCTATTGCCTCTGTGAATGTCTTGCTTTTATGTTCAGTTTTTTTCTTTGCCATTTATTGTTAATCTTTTATACTTGCAAAAGTAATAAATTAGTGTCATATAAGTGTCGTTTTTTTCAAACTTTTTAATTTTTGCAAATTAGTATGCAGTCTAAAATGAGTACAATATTATACAATCGATTTGATAAAAGTAAAATATCATTATTACCAAGGGTTACATTTCCAGGAAAGATAGTTGTAGTCTTGAATGAATATGAAGCTGAAAAGGCTGTTAATTACCTACTTTCAAAGGATATTATTGGTATTGATACTGAAACACGTCCAGTCTTCAAGAAAGGGCAACGCCGCAAGGTTGCGCTTTTACAGGCTTGTGATCATGAAGTGTGTTTCTTATTTCGTTTAAATATTATTGGTATACCAAATTGCATAAAACGTTTTCTTGAAGATACCACCGTGGCTAAGATTGGACTATCATTAAGTGATGACATACTAATGCTACATCAACGTGTTGATTTCAAGCCTGGTTATTTTATTGATCTTCAAGACTATGTGAAATCATTAGGAATTGAAGATATGAGTCTTCAAAAACTATATGCTAATGTCTTTCATGAACGAATTACAAAACGTGAACAATTATCAAACTGGGAGAATGAAATATTAAATGATAAACAAAAACTCTATGCTTCAACAGATGCTTGGACGTGTATCAAACTCTATGAGCGTCTGCATGAACTGAAGTGTAGTGGAGATTACGAACTCATTGTGGTTCCTCCAAAGGTGAAGCCGATGCCTAATAATATAGGAACAGTGTCTGATGTAATAACTGAATAAAGGTCTGATATAAATTGTTATTGTGAAGAAAAAAATATTTATTACATGTAATCAATCTGTAAATCATCAAGTAGAGGAAAACAATAAACGCTAAATAAGAACTTTATGTATAAGCAAGTATATTTGAAAGAGGCAAAGAAGAAAGTCTTCTTCGTTTCCATCCATGGATTTTTTCGGGTGCAATCAATAAGATAGAAGAAGGACTTGAAGAAGGCGATATTGTGTGTGTTATGACGCATGATAATAGATTTATTGCTGTTGGGCACTTTCAGATAGGTTCTATTGCCATCCGTGTTCTTTCTTTCAATGATGTAAAGATTGATGACATGTTTTGGGAAAGTCGTTTGCGTGCTGCCCTTCATGCTCGCCAGTCTGTTGGTATTATTCGCGAGGAGGGAGCTGTGAATGGTGAGTTTCCAAATACTACTTATCGTCTTGTTCATGGTGAGGGAGACAATCTTCCTGGATTGGTTATTGACGTATATGGCAAGACAGCCGTTATGCAAGCCCATTCTGTAGGTATGCACGTGTGCCGTGAAGAGATTGCGAAAGCTCTTGTTAAGGTGATGGGAGATAAGTTGGATAGTATCTATTATAAGAGTGAAACCACTCTTCCTTTCAAGGCAGACCTCGGTCAGGAGAATGGTTTTATCTATGGAGATACGGACAATAATATTGCGATAGAGAATGGCTTAAAGTTTCATATAGACTGGTTAAAGGGTCAGAAGACAGGTTTCTTTATTGACCAACGTGAGAATCGCTCTCTCTTGGAGTATTATGCTAAGGGGAGAAGTGTGTTGAATATGTTCTGTTACACGGGTGGCTTCTCGGTTTATGCTATGCGAGGTGGTGCAAAGTAGTTCATTCTGTGGATAGTTCGGCTAAGGCTATTGAATTGACGAATAAGAATGTAGTACTCAATTTCCCTAACGATTCACGCCATGAGGCTATCTGTGAGGACGCTTTCAAATATCTTGATGACAATGATGGTAAGTATGATCTTATTATCCTTGACCCACCAGCCTTTGCAAAGCATCGTAGTGCTTTGAAGAATGGTTTGCGTGGTTATACTCGATTGAATGTTAAAGGATTTGAAAAGATTAAACTAGGTGGAATCTTATTTACCTTCAGTTGTTCGCAGGTCGTTACAAAGGACAACTTCCGACAGGCTGTCTTCACTGCTGCCGCACAAGCTGGACGAAAGGTTCGCATATTGCATCAGATTCATCAACCTGCTGACCATCCAATTAATATTTATCATCCAGAAGGAGAATATTTGAAGGGTTTAGTCCTTTATGTTGAATAAAGTTAAAAGATTTATATCCTCTGAACATCTACTACGGATAGATGCTCTTTATTTAGTAGCATTGTCGGGTGGTGCCGACAGTGTTGCGCTTTTGTTATGTTTGAAGCAATTAGGCTATAATATAGAGGCTGTCCATTGCAATTTTAATTTACGTGGAGAAGAAAGCGTGAGAGATGAGCAGTTTTGCATTGAACTATGTCATCTTCAGAATATACCACTCCATAAAGTTCATTTTGACACAAAGGCTTATGCTGACTTGCACAAGGTTAGTATAGAAATGGCTGCACGTGAATTACGCTATCATTATTTCTTTCAGCTGAAAGACGCATTAGGAGCAGACGGAATATGTGTTGGGCATCATAAGGAAGACTCTGTTGAAACTATTCTTATTAATCTTGTTCGTGGAACAGGTATCAGCGGATTGATGGGTATTCTTCCTCGAAACAATGATGTTATACGTCCCTTACTTTGTGTGACACGTAGGGAAATAGAAGATTATCTTCGTCAGTTTTCTGTTGCCTATGTCACTGATAGTAGCAATCTTGTTGACGATGTAGTTCGAAACAAAATTCGATTGAATATAATTCCGCAATTGTCGGATATTAATCCGTCTGTAAATGATGCAATTCTTACAACAGCCAATCATCTTGCTGAGGTAGATTTGATAGTGAAAGAGTCTATCAACGAGGTATTAAAACGAGCTGTTTGCTTACCCGTTCTCTAAATCAGATAGATGCAAATAGTTTGATGAATGAGCCTTTTCAGCTTGATTTATCTGTTGTTAGAGCTTATCCATCCCCTTCTTACCTCCTCTTTTTTGTGTTAAAACCTCTCAATTTCTCCTCTTCTCAAATAACAGAGATGGTTACACATCTTGATGGACAAACAGGACAATTATGGTATTCTGCAACACATGAAGTCACTCATAATCGAGATGTCTTCATTGTTTCACCGCGCAAAAATGATGAGATACGCGAGCTAATTATGCCCGAGACTGGACGTTATGTATACGATGACAATCTTTCTCTTCGACTAACGTTTCATAATCTTTCACCTTCCTCAGAAATTACCTATTCAAAAAGTCCAACTATCATAGACCTTGATGCAACTTCTATTCGTTTTCCATTAAGATTAAGACGATATGCGGAAGGAGAACGTTTTACACCACTTGGAATGCGAGGTACACAACTTGTGAGTGATTTTCTTACCAATCTTAAACGTAATCGATTTGAGAAACGTAACCAATTAGTTTTACTTGATGCTTCTGGTGCTATTCTTTGGGTACTTGGACTTCGTATAAATGATCGTTATAAACTTACACAACATAGTCGCTCTTCTTTGCATATCGAGATGTTATAGTACTATTTTACTATAATGGTTTAGCTTATTATCTTTTTCACCTTAATCTATAAGTCTAATGCCTCGTTGGTATTAGACACACGAATACTAATCGTGTGAATTTAACAAAAAGAACCTATTTTTCTTATAAAAGATAAGACTGTCTAAATATATATTTCACGCATCACAATATCTCTCAATACCTTTTTAGCTACTAAGTTTTTAAGCTAAAAACAGCATAGAAACTTAGTAATTTATCCAATTTTTATTTAGTCAGAATATTCTTTGTCGAATGAATAGTTTTATATAATTTTTGTAACAGATAGTTTCCTAAATGGATAACACGTGACGTTATAAATAAAGGTTGCCCAAAGGGATAACTTATAGGTAAACAAAGTGTATTTATCTACACTTTCAGATGATTATTCAAGACAAATTATATACATCAAAAAAGTTATATTACAAATGGAAATAAAGAATTTTACAATTACAAAGCGTGATGGAACGAAGGAACGTTTCTCTCTTGACAAAATAATGAATGCTATTTTAAAGGCATTCGAAAGTGTCAATGAGGCAACAGACTTAGCTGTTCTTTCAAAAATCATTGCAAACTTAGATATTCAAAATGATATTAAAAGTAGAGGATATCCAAAATCAGGTAGAGTTAGCACTTATGAAAGAAGGCTATTATCGGGTTGCAAAGAGTTTTATAGTTTATCGACAACAGCATACAGAAGACCGTGAAACTCTTGAAAAAATGAAGTTCCTTTCAGATTATTGCATTGCTTCTAATGCTGCAACAGGCTCAAAATTTGACGCCAATGCCAATGTCGAACATAAGAATATTGCAACCCTCATAGGCGAACTCCCTAAACAAGGCTTTATTCGTCTTAATCGCCGACTTCTTGTTGAACGTATCAAAAAGATGTATGGTAAGGACTTAGCAGATGAATATATTGATCTGCTTAGACACCATTTCATCTATAAGAATGATGAAACCAATCTTGCCAACTATTGTGCTTCTATCACAATGTATCCTTGGCTTATTGGTGGAACTAACTCTATTGGGAGGTAACTCTACTGCACCAACCAATCTCAAGAGTTTCTGTGGTGGATTTATCAACATGGTCTTTATGGTGTCTTCAATGCTTGCTGGTGCCTGCGCAACACCAGAGTTCCTGATGTACATGAACTATTTTATTCAGAAAGAATATGGTAAGGACTACTGGCAGCATACTGATGACGTAGTTGATTTAAGTCTAAGAAAACGCACGATAGATAAAGTAATTACTGACTATTTTGAGCAAATTGTCTACTCGCTCAATCAGCCAACAGGGGCTCGTAACTATCAGGCAGTCTTCTGGAATATATCTTATTATGATCAGCCATACTTCGAGTCACTTTTTGGAAACTTCTACTTCCCAGATGGCTCACAACCAGATTGGCAGAGTCTGTCATGGTTGCAGAAACGCTTTATGACGTGGTTCAACCAAGAACGCCTAAAAACAGTACTTACTTTCCCTGTTGAAACAATGGCTCTATTAGCTGAAAATGGTGACTGTAAGGATAAAGAATGGGGAGATTTTACAGCAAAGATGTATTCTGAAGGACATAGTTTCTTTACTTATATGAGCGACAATGCAGACTCTCTTAGCTCATGTTGCCGCCTTCGAAATGAAATTCAAGATAATGGGTTCTCATATACACTCGGTGCTGGAGGTGTGTCGACCGGTTCGAAGAGTGTGTTGACAATTAACCTCAATCGATGTGTTCAGTACGCTGTTAATAATAACCTTGACTACAAAGAGTATCTGACACAAATTATCGTCTTATGTCATAAAGTGCAATTAGCCTATAATGAAAATCTCAAAGACCTTCTTCGTAACCACATGTTACCTCTCTTTGACGCAGGATACATCAATATTGATCGCCAATACCTGACTATTGGTATCAATGGACTTGTAGAAGCTGCAGAATTTATGGGACTAAGCATTACTCCTAATGAGGAATATAAAAAGTTCGTACAAACAGTACTTGGATTAATAGAAACACAAAATAAGGCTTTCCGTACGAAGGAAGCAATGTTTAACTGTGAAATGATACCAGCAGAAAACGTGGGTGTAAAGCATGCAAAATGGGATTCAGAAGACGGGTTCTTTGTGCCACGCGATTGTTATAATAGCTATTTCTATCGAGTTGAAGACAACTCCTTGACAATTCTTGACAAATTCAAGTTGCATGGTGCTCCTTATATAGAACATTTGACGGGTGGTTCTGCACTTCACATGAATCTCGAAGAGCATCTGTCTGAATTACAATACCGACAATTGCTTCGAGTTGCAGCACAAGAGGGATGTAATTATTTTACTTTTAATATTCCTAACACTGTCTGCAACGATTGTGGTCACATTGATAAACGCTATTTGCATGAATGTCCACATTGTCATTCTAATAATGTTGACTATCTTACGCGTATCATAGGTTATATGAAACGAGTTAGCAATTTCTCTGCACCACGTCAGGAGGAAGCACATCGCCGTTTTTATGCAGGCGAGGACAAATATACAATCCAGACAACTAACGAAAAAGAAAACAACAAACTTATAGTAGAACATAAGAATATGTAATTATCGCTCTATCCGCAATATCATTAACTGGTATTGCGGATTTTTGTCTAAAAGTAAACCTTCTTTTAGAATATATTTTTATCAATCGTTTGTCAAAAGGAGAGAAAGAATGTACTAACCCATTGACTTTTTCTCATATCAAGAAATAATTTCTTTTTCTCCCATAAAACTTTATTTTGTAAATATTTTTAAACACTACGAAACCAATACATGATCTCTTTGGCTTGTAAGGATGCTCTATTGACTTTCAAAAGGCTCTTTTTGGGCCTCAAGTAAGCAACTATTGAAGTCTAAGAAAAGCGCTTTTACTTTTGCGGTTTTATAATCTACTGATTTACTGTTGGTTACGAGTTTATTTTTAGTTTGTTTTAATTCGCTCTCTTATAGATAATTTTCTTGAATTATTGTAAAGTTTTTTTCGCAGGCTCGTTATAGAGTAGCAACTCCAAGTTTGGGTGTCGATTAATAATCTGTACCTGAACATAGTGAGTTGTTTATGTGTATGCTATTGCTCTATATTGGAGAATTTGTTTAAGCAAATGTAGTACTGAAATAGTAAAAAGTCAGGCAATCATTCAGTCGACAAGAATTTCATGGTAGAGAGTGAAGTCTTCATATTACAATGATTTCATGAATTTATAAGTTAAAAAAATAAATAATATAAATGTTATTGTTATTTTTAATTATTAACTTTTGTAATGACAGAAGTTTTCTCTTCTTGTCAGGTGTTCAGCATTAAATTCAGTGTTTTTGACATTGTCAAAGGTGATGAGTCAAATACTTATGTTTCTTATACGAAGCAGTGTTGCACAATTTATTTGATTTAACAAACCTCATAGAATTTTCGGGGGTAGTACTAATCTGTATAAAACATCAATAAAAGGAATAAAGTTAGGAGTATAAATATGAGAAAGATTTTTATTTTATTATGACTTTGTTAGTTCTTACTATCGTAATTTCTTGTAAAGACAGCAAGTCGAAGTCGGTTATGTCCGATACAGAAAAGAATGCAGACTCACTTTTGTCAAATGATAGTACGGTTTATGGTACGATGGTAGATGGAGGTATGAATTCTATTATTCTTCTTACTGATAAAGGAGATACGGTTGAATATCTTGTAAATCCAAATGATACGTTTGAAATAGTCAAAGGTGGTAAGATAAGTGGTGATCGCTTTGCGATTATTGGATATAAAGAATATGGAGAAAGTTTTATGCGCTCAGCAATAAATCTCACTTCTCTATTAGGTAATTGGTGTAGTCTTGATCGTAATTTTGAAATAAAAGAAGGTGGCGTTGTTACATCAAATTTGCAGTCAGAGAGAAATGCTTGGACAGCTTGGAAGATGTGGAATGGAAAGTTGATTTTGTCAAAGGATACATTTGATGTAGAAAGTCTTGGAGCAGACACTCTGGCATTAGAGAATAAGGAAGGTATCTTTGTGTTTACAAGAGAAAAGTAGTTTTCAACTTCTTTTTACATAACCTTTTGTCAAGGTAGGTAAAAATGTTGGTAAGTATTTATGGAAACATTTAAGGTACATATTCTTGGTTGCGGCAGTGCATTGCCAACTCTACAACATAATGCTTCATCTCAGATAGTAGAGTTAAGGGATAAGCTTTTTATGATAGACTGTGGAGAGGGAACTCAGATACAACTTCGTCGCTCACGTGTACATTTTTCAAAGATTATAGCAGTATTCATCAGTCATTTGCATGGTGATCATTGTTTTGGTTTACCAGGTATGATTTCGACTTTCGGCTTAGTTGGTCGTACAGCTCCTTTACATATTTATGCTCCTTCTGACTTTGAGCCAATTCTTAATCAAACGTTAGACTTCTTTTGTCAGGGGTTAGAGTTTGATGTTATATTTCATTCCGTAGATACAAAGCAGAATAAAGTTATTTATGAAGATAGGAGTTTAACGGTAGAGACAATACCCTTGCAACATCGTATTGAATGTTGTGGTTTTTTATTTAGAGAAAAGCCAACTCTGCCACATATACGTCGTGATATGATAGATTTTTATAATATTCCTATCAGTCAAATTAATAATATAAAAGCTGGTTCTGATTGGGTAACGTCAGAGGGTGATTTGATACCCAATAGTCGTCTTACAACACCAGCTTCGCCTGCTCGAAGCTATGCCTATTGTTCTGATACTCGATATTTTAATAACCTATCTAAACTGGTGAAAGACGTTAGCACACTCTATCATGAAAGTACGTATGCAGCGAAGGAGGCAGAACGTGCTCGTCTTTATTGGCATAGTACATCTCAGCAAGCTGCTCAGGTTGCTCGTGATGCATCAGTAGGAAAATTGCTTTTAGGTCATTACTCCGCACGGTATAATAATGAGCAGTTGTTGTTAGATGAGGCTAAGGAAATATTTCCTAACACTTATCTAACACAGGAAGGATTAATCTTTGATGTTTAAGTCAGGGAAAAACAGCAGAAGTTGATTCCAAAGGACATATGATAAATAATACTCACTAGAAATATGAACAGCAAAATTAAGCTTCGAGTTGATAAAATAATCGAACTGAAGCATCATATTGAGAATTGGGAAATTCAAACAAGCGAAGAGATCGAAAAGCTTCTTGTTGATTTTGAGAAACAGCCTAGGCAAGAAATGTCTTCTTATTATACGGAGCTTTTTAGAGATGTTCAATTTGCGGGTGTTTTGGTGCAAATAGCAAATAAGTATGCGGAAAACAGTAAAATCAATCGCTGTATAGTATCTGCTCTTGGGATGATGATGTGGAGGTATAAGCTTCCTGAGAGTGAGGAAATATATCGCCTTATGTTAGCGAATATTCAAAGAAAGGGAGTAGCTCTTTTTGTAGCATTTCATCTCCCTAAGATGAAAATGTTTGAGGAATTCCCGAATAAATGGGCCTATTTTATGAGTATACCTAAACTCTCTCCTAAAAAGACTTCTGCGGAATACTTTACTGACTTGGTCGAAGAATACATTTACTTTGTACCTATGATGTATAAGTCAGAATTGATTCAATACTTCAGTTTGAAATATAGTGAAACAAAAAGTGAATATCTAAAAGATAGATATGAAAAATACTAATAATCCTGCGGGATTAGTACTTAATTGAGTAATTTTTGAGGAAAAACATCAACCCGATTGGAGCGAAATGTAATAATTGAAAGCTTTTTCTGTGAGCGAGCATATAGCTGGTATAGTAAATGGTTTTTCAAGCGACTTATATTGCAAGTTCTATGACGAAATGCGTATGGTTTTAGGGAAGATAAACGCCTTGTTCTATGAGTCTATACACTATATGGCCGCCGTACCATTCGATATATTAGATGAAATATAATAAAAATAAGACGTCTACAATAACTCTGACAGTTCTAACCATCGAAGTTCTAATGTGTCTAATTCTTCTTTCAATATTGGCAGACGCTTGCTTTTCTCTGTAAGTTCATCTACTGCCAGACTACCTGAACAGAGTTCTTCTTCAAGTTGTTGTTTCTCTTCTTCTAATTGTGCAATCTTATCAGAAAGTTGCTCGTATTCGTGCTTCTCTTTGAAAAGACATCTTGCGCTTTAGATTATTTCGATAATCCTTCTTTTGCTCGTTAGTAGTTTTACTATTGTTTTTCGTAGGCTTCTGCTGTTCTTCTTCCTTTGATTTCATCTTTTGGAATTCACGGAACTGTGTGTAGTTCCCTGGGAAGTCTTGTATCTTACCTTCGCCCTTAAACACTAAGAGATGGTCAACAACCTTGTCCATAAAGTATCGGTCGTGTGATACTACAATGACGCAACCAGGGAAGTCTTGTAGATATTCTTCAAGTATCTGTAAGGTCTGAATATCCAAGTCGTTGGTTGGCTCATCGAGTACTAAGAAGTTCGGGTTCTTCATCAGAACCGTACAGAGATATAGCTTGCGCTTCTCTCCACCAGAGAGTTTATAGACATAGTTGTGCTGTTGTTCTGGTGAGAAGAGGAAATAGTTGAGGAACTGTGAGGCCGACATGTGCTTTCCTCCACCAAGGTCAATATAGTCTGCTATGTCAGTGATAATATCAATAACTTTTTGATCATCACGGAACTTTAAGCCTTCTTGTGAGAAGTAACCAAAGCGAACAGTCTCACCAATATCGAACTTACCGCTGTCAGGTGCAACCTCTCCGAGTAACATCTTTACGAAGGTAGATTTACCAGTACCATTATTTCCAACGATACCCATCTTCTCAAAGCGTGAGAAGTTATAGTAGAAGTCGTTGAGTATTGTTTTATCATCAAAACTCTTTGATACATATTGACACTCAAAGATTTTGCTTCCAATATATACGCTTGACGACTTCAAACGCAGCTGACGTTCCTCAATTCGTTGTTTAGCCTTTGCTTCTAATTCATAGAAAGCCTCTTCACGATAGCGTGCTTTGTGACCGCGAGCTTGTGGCATACGACGCATCCACTCCAATTCTGTACGATAGAGGTTGTTTGCTCGTGCAATTTCGGCACGTGTGTTGTCTATTCTTTCTTGGCGTTTCTCTAAGTAATAAGAGTAATTGCCACGATAGGTATATATCGTGTTGTTATCTAATTCTAAGATGGTATTACACACGTTATCAAGGAAATAACGATCGTGTGTCACCATAAAGATTGTTTTGTTACCACGAGAAAGATAGCCTTCTAACCATTCAATCATCTCTAAGTCAAGATGATTGGTAGGCTCGTCAAGTATGAGGAAGTCTGGTTCTAAGATAAGAACATTCGCCAAGGCGACACGTTTTTGTTGTCCACCACTTAATTGTCCCATTGGTTGGTCTAAGTCGTAGAGCTTCAACATGCTAAGAATCTGCTTTGCTTTTAAGAGTCTTTCAGGGTTTCCTTCATGATTGAAACAGGCGTCTAAGACACTTTCCTCTGGTTCGAAATGAGGACTTTGCTCTAACATTCCTACTCGTAAGTCATTACGATAGATGATAGAACCATTGTCGTAACCCTCTTTTCCTGTGAGGATAGAGAGTAGAGTAGACTTTCCTGTGCCGTTTTGGGCAACGAGTCCAACATGTTGTCCTTCTGCGATAGAGAAAGAAATGTCTTTAAAAAGAATCTGTGCACCAAAACTCTTTGTTAAATTTTGAATATCAAGATAAGGTATCTGTGCCATAGGTTCTATTCTAAAGTCTTATTGATTTCGTCAATATATTCCAGAACCTCATCTTTACCCATCTTGCTCTCAGCTGAAGTAATGAAGTAAGGTGGTAATACTTCCCATCTGTCTTGCAATTTTTTCATCCAAAGTAGGGCGTTTGACTTTGCTTTGGCAGCTGAAAGTTTGTCAGCTTTTGTAAAGATAATCGAGAAAGGAACATTGCTTTCACCTAACCAATCAACGAACTCACGATCAATCTTCTGCTGTTCATGACGGATGTCAATCAGTACAAAAACGTTTACGAGTTGTTTGCGTTGGAGGATATATTGGGTAATCATCTGCTCCAATTTATTTCTTACTGTTTTTGAGCTTTTGGCATATCCGTAGCCGGGGAGGTCAACTAAGTACCACTCGTTGTTAATGATAAAGTGGTTGATAAGTAGTGTCTTACCCGGTTTTGAAGAAGTCTTTGCTAAACCTTTATGATTGCAAAGCATATTAATAAGACTCGACTTTCCAACATTAGAACGTCCTATAAAGGCATATTCGGCCTTAGTATCCTCAGGACACTTTGCTAATGAGGGTGAAGATATAGTGAATTCAGATTTCTTGATAATCATATTCTTATGTGTATGTTTTATAAACTGGTTTCTTTGCAAAGTTACTAAAAAGTTAATAGCTATGAATGGTCAGTTGATAGTTTTTTCGTATTTTTGCAGAAAATAAGTTATGTAGATGAAACAAATAAATTGGGGATTTATAGGTTGTGGAGAGGTGACTTATAAGAAGTCTGGTCCCGCATTTAATGAAGTGATGGGTTCGCAGGTTGTTGCTGTATTTAGTCGAAGCGAACTGAAAGCACGTTCGTATGCAGAGCGTCAAGGTATTCGTAAATGGTGTACAGATGCTCAGGCTTTGGTAGATGATCCAGACGTAAATGCAATCTACATTGCAACACCTCCTTCGGCACATGCAACCTTTGCTATTATGGCAATGCGTGCTGGTAAACCTTGTTACATAGAGAAGCCTTTGGCGGCATCATACGAAGATTGTGTACGTATTAATCGTGTTTCAGAGCAGACGGGAGTGCCTTGTTTTGTTGCTTATTATCGTCGTTATCTTCCTTATTTTAAGAAGGTAAAAGAAATAGTTGATAGCGGTGAGCTGGGTAAGATACTTACCGTACAAGTGCGTTTTGCAGTTCCTCCACGCGATTTGGATTATGAACAAAATATACAATTGCCATGGCGATTGCAATCACATATATCTGGTGGTGGATATTTTTATGACCTTGCTCCTCATCAACTTGACCTACTACAAAATATGTTTGGAGTTATTGTTAAGGCACATGGCTATACAGCCAATCGTGTGGGATTGTATAATCTTGAAGATACTGTAAATGCTGTTTTTCGTTTTGAGAATGGTCTGACGGGTAGTGGTGCTTGGTGTTTCGCAGCCCATGAGAGTGCGCGTGAGGACCGTATAGAGATTTATGGCTCAAAGGGTAGACTATCCTTTTCAGTCTATACTTATGCGCCGATTCATCTTTGTACCAGTGAGGGCGAAAGAGATATTGATGTTGCTAATCCTCCATACGTTCAACTTCCAATAATTAAGTCTGTAATAGAAGATATGCAGGGATATGGTGCCTGTGATTGTACGAGTATAAGTGCAACTCCGACTAACTGGGTTATGGACCGTATTCTTGGAAAGATATAAATGAAGACATTAGAATAAGTTTTTATTATTCATTCCTATGAGGATTACGTTTAACGGATATTTTCTTATATGTTTTCTTTTTATATTGATAGGAGAAAAATAAAAGCGTATGCATTATGTACGACGAATAAGTTTGATAGTATCTTGGTTTTTAATGATAGTATAGGTGTTTCTTCGCAAAGTAAACCAACGGACTCTGTCTGCTGGATGCGTCCTGATAAGCCTCGCTCTTTATTCAAACAAAGTGTTGAAAAAATGAAGAATTTTCTATCCCATATCAATGAGATAGATACTTCTTACATCGAACCCCAGAAATATAACTTTGCTTTTATGCTTCAAAATACAAATACATACGAAGTATATCGATTGAGGGGCTTGAGCGAACAAAGTATTACCTTCTCGCCTGATATGACAGTGCGTGTAGGGCCTTATTTTGGTTGGCGTTGGATGTTTTTAGGTTATACACTTGATATAAAGCATTTAGATTTTTGGCATAGAAATAATAATAATACGCGTCAGGAGTATGATTTAAGCTTATATAGTTCTATTGTTGGACTTGATATATATTATCGTCGTACAGGTAACGATTATAAAATTAGAAGGTTATATCTTGGAAAGGACGTAAATACCGAGTCTATACGTGGTGCCGACTTTGGAGGATTGACATCAATTATTAAGGGCTTTAATTTTTATTATATTTTCAATAATCGTCGATTTTCTTACCCTGCTGCTTTTAGTCAGAGTACGATACAACGACGTTCTGCTGGTAGTCCACTCCTTGGTATAGGTTATACTCAACATAGTCTTAGAGTGAATTGGGATGAACTGAATGACCTCATAACAAGTCGTCTTAGTAATCAAGGTATAACTAATCCTGTCGATAGCACAATGATGTTCAATGAGGTGGAGTATACTGATGTCTCGGTCAGTGGTGGCTATGCCTATAACTGGGTTTTTGCACATAATTGGGTGTTGGCATGTTCGCTTTCCTTAGCATTAGCTTACAAACGTAGTACGGGAGATGTTACCCATAGAAGGTTTTATTTGAGTGATTTCCAATTTAATAATATTAATTTTGATGGTATCGGACGTTTTGGTCTCGTTTGGAACAATAGTAAATGGTATGCCGGGATGAGTACTATTCTTCATACTTATAATTATCAACAGAAAAACTTCTCTACCAATAATTACTTTGGAAGTATAAACATATATTTTGGTTTTAATTTTTGGAAGAAGAAAAGGGTCGTAGAGTACAATCGATTGGCTTATAGGTAGCCTAACGGAATATTATTTTTGAAATAGCACTTATTAACATGTCACTAAAAATATACATTTGTTTTATCAGCTCTTTGGTGCTTATCTGCATGTGGGGTAAAGTCTGAGCAGAAAGTAAAAGCACAATCGGTAACGGATGTTATAGCTGTTTCACAGAAGAAATCAAACGCTAATCTTACTACTTTCTCTAATAAGCAGGCTGACACGTTACCTACGTATATTGATAGATATACGAAGGAAGACAGCGTTTTGGTATGTCAGTTATTGCAGGAATTTGTGTCACAACGACAACAGCTCACCAATGAACAGCTCATTGTAAATATTGGTCGAAAGTTTATCGGTGTACCTTATGTTGCTCATACTTTGGATAAAAACGAAGATGAAAAGTTGGTTGTCAATCTTCATGGATTAGATTGTTCTACATTTGTTGAAACGGTTACAGCTCTTACACTTTGTGTGAAGAAGGATGAAACTCGATTCTCGGACTATGTGCATCAGTTAGAAAAACTCCGTTATCGAGATGGTAAGATGAGTTATGTAAATCGTCTGCACTATTTCATTGGTGGCTGGAAAATAATGAACGAATGGGCTTTGTTAAGGAAATAGCTACTGCAAATCCGCCTTTTACAGCTTTTCAGACGTTGAAAATCAACTATATGAGTCTGAATTCAGCTCTGTATGACATGTTAAAGAACAATTCAGCGCGTGTTGCTGAAATAAAGAAGTTAGAGGATGCTACTAATGGAACAAGGTTACGCTATATTCCTAAAAACTTACTTAACAATAGTAAATTACTTCGGGAGGTAATCCGAGATGGTGATATTCTTGCGATTGTTACCAGTAAACGAGAGTTAGACACAACACATCTTGGCTTTGCTGTATGGCATAAAGATGGTCTTCACTTGATGAACGCTTCTAATCTTAGGAAGAATGGCAATAAGGTAGTTGAACCAGCAGAAACACTTTATGATTATATGATGGCTCGTTCTGCGAACCTTGGCATACGTGTCGTGCGTATTCAATAATATTGCGAACAGCTGAATAAACATTTTCTTGTATAAGTTTATCATTTGTTCTCAAGGTCAAAGATAATGATAATGAAGCATCTGTTTGGTTCTCTTTTATACTTGTATTGACATCCCACACGGGTGGTGCGGAGGCTTAGCACAAGTGGTGCGGAGGCTTAATACCATTGTTAGATGTCATTCGGAAAGATAACTTGTTGTTAGACGATAGATAGTATATGAGTGAATCGTCCCTTTAATTTTATCAGACAAGTATAAATAAAAATGCTCTGGCAGAGATTTAATCGTTCTGTCAGAGCATTTTCTTATTTTTTCATCTTAGCCTTGCGAGCATACTCAAAGAGAGCAGCAGGCAGATGGCAATAGCCAGTTGGGTGTTTGTCAAGATAATCCTGATGATATTCTTCTGCTGTGTAGAAATTCTTCAGTGGTTTAACCTCAACGGCAATCTTTCCTTTAATCTGTTTCTGTTCTTCTTCAAACACTTTTTTGATAGTTGGGAGGTCGGCTGGATCGGTGTAGTAAACCCCTGTACGATACTGACTACCACGGTCGTTCCCTTGTTTATTGATGCTTGTTGGGTCAATAGACTTAAAGTATAAACTCAGTAGGAATTCCAAACTTATAACCTTTGGGTCGTAGGAGATGTGTACAGCCTCAGCAAACTGAGTTTTGTCCGTACATACCTCTTCATACGTTGGGTTCTTGATAATGCCATTGGCATAGCCCACCTCGGTAGCCGTGACACCTTCTATCTGTTTGAGGTAGTGCTCTGTTCCCCAGAAACAACCGCCTGCAACATAAATCTCTTTCATTGGTCTAACTAATTTAATATAGGCTTCGTAGCCTTTCGCTTTCATCTCTTCAAGTGGGATGAAACGTAACGAAGCACTATTGATACAATATCTTTTGCCCCCAGTCGCTACTGGTCCGTCATCAAAGACGTGTCCAAGGTGCGCCTTACCTGTCTTGCTTCTCACTTCCGTACGCACCATCCCATGTGATGTGTCGGTATGGTTTGTGACAAGTTTCTTGTCGATTGGCTTTGAGAAAGCAGGCCATCCGCAACCAGAGTCGAACTTGTCAGTAGAAGAGAAAAGCGGTTCACCTGTTGTAATATCAACATAGATACCTTCTCTGAACTCGTGATCATACTCGTTGATGAAAGGTCGTTCGGTGGCAGCCTGCTGTGTTACAGCATACTGTTCAGGGGTAAGAGTCTTTCGAAGGGTCGCATCGTCAGGACGTGTAAACTTCGTCTTAGGGGCGATGATAGAATCCGTTTGTGTCATAGATGTCTTTGTTTTATTTGTGCAAGATGTTGTTCCCGTTATTAGTATGCCGCATGTGGCAGCTTCTACAAAGGAGGGAAGAATTAATGTACACAATATTGATAAAATATTACGCATGTTTTGATGTGTTACAAGAGAAAAAAAAAAGTTAGAATATAAGTGAAGGGTGTTTCAGAACCCAGTTTTCTGGATACTGAAACATCCTTTTTTATCTTTGTTTTATTTACTGCTTCTGCAAGAAGCGATCAACTTCAATAGCTGCCATCGCACCTGTACCAGCAGCTACAACACCCTGACGATAGGTTGGGTCTGCTACGTCACCAGCTGCAAAAACCCCCTCAATATTGGTTGCTGTAGACTTTGGTTGGGTGATAATGAAGCCGTGGTCGTCCATCTCTAACTGGCCTTTGAAGAGGTCGGTGTTAGGAGTGTGGCCAATAGCCAAGAAGAAACCATCGATGTTGATATCGAACTTCTCCTCGTTTTCCTCACCCTTGAATCTAACTAAGTGTGCACCCTCTACACCATCTTCTCCAAAGAGACCGAGCGTGTTGGTGTTGTAAAGGATTTCAATATTCTCTTTCTCTGTCACACGTTTACGCATAATCTCAGCAGCACGGAGATGAGGCTTGCGTACGATCATGTATACCTTCTTAGCCAATCCAGAGAGATACATTGCCTCTTCGCAGGCTGTATCGCCACCGCCAACAACGGCTACGGTACGTTTACGATAGAAGAAACCATCGCAGGTTGCACATGCGCTGACACCCTGACCACGGTATTTTTCCTCATCTGCTAAACCTAAGTATTTTGCACTTGCACCTGTTGCAATAATTACTGTTTCAGCTTCAATTTGATTGCCACGTTCGTCTTCAAGATGGAAAGGACGGCTGCTGAGGTCTGCCTTTACGATAGAACCATCGCGAAGGTCAGCACCATAAAGGTCTGCCTGCTGACGCATCTCTGCCATCAGTTGGTTAGCATCGATTCCTTCGTGGAAACCTGGGAAGTTTTCGACGATGGTTGTGGTTGTTAACTGACCACCCGGTTGCAGTCCAGAGTAGAGTACTGGTTGGAGATTAGCACGTCCAGCGTAAATTGCAGCAGTATAGCCCGCTGGTCCGCTACCAATTATAAGTGTTTTTACTTTTTCCATATAGTAATAATGTGTGTTACCCATTGGATGTTATTTTACTCCTATGATGGGTTTGATTAATAATATTATAATGTTTACAGAACAAATATTGTGCCAAAGGGTCGTACTCGTCTTTATTCCATTGGGAATAAGCCAAAGAGTCGGTCGTCAATCATATCAGTGACACGTTTGAAGTCTTGTGGATTATCTTGGAAGTCAGTTGTGTCACCATCGACAATCATCAAATGTCCTTTGTATGTTTTTGATCCATTCCTCGTAACGCTCGTTGAGCCCACGAAGATAGTCAATTCGCATTGTCTGTTCGTAGTCACGTCCACGTTGTTGAATATGATCAATGAGACGTGGGATAGAACAACGGATGTAAATCATCAGGTCTGGTAGTTTTACCAGTGACAGCATCAAGTCGAAGAGGTCGGTGTAGTTGTTGAAGTCACGTTCTGACATCAACCCCATATCATAGAGGTTTGGTGCAAAGATACGTGCATCTTCAAAGATAGTACGGTCTTGTATAATCGTGTCCTTTGATTGCGAAATTTCTACGACATCACGAAAACGCTTGTTGAGAAAGTAAATTTTGCAGGTTAAAAAGACCACCGAGTCATGTCTGCATAATAGTCCTCTAAATATGGATTATTATCAACTGGTTCGAAATGGGCTTTCCATCCGTAACGTTTTGCGAGCATTTTTGTAAGTGTTGTCTTACCTGCTCCAATATTTCCTGCTATTGCTATATGCATAATTTGTAAGTATCTATTTCCCAGCTCACAGCACCCTTTTGTAAGAAGGTTTGATTGCGTTCTATGTTGTGGGGACTCGTTTTTTATATATTTTTAGTATGTTGAACATTTACTTTTAAGAATTGTAAAGTATGTTTGATAAGCATCTTAGAATAAGCCAAAAAGCTCTCTATCAATTTTATCCGTAATGAAACCAAAGTCTTTTTGGTCGATGTTGATAGTCGAGGTTATCAACATTAATTGTTAGAACTCGCCCTTTGTATTTCTTTTTGATAAACTCTTCGTATCGTTTGTTCAGGTTCTCAAGATAAGCTAATGGCATCTTTTGCTCGTATTCACGTCCACGTTTCTCAATATTAGAAACAAGGTGGCTAACAGAAGAACGAAGATAAATCATTAGGTCAGGGAAGCGAACAGCATCCGTCATATCCTCGAATAACTCCATGTAGGTCTCATAGTCGCGTTTGTCGAGATTACCCATTTCGTAGTTATTCTCTGTAAACACGTAGACTCCTTCATAGATAGAGCGGTCTTGTACAACGTCCTCATTACTCTGACTTATTTCAAGTAGATCCTTAAAGCGTTCTTTCAGGAAGAATACTTCCATAGGAAACGACCAGCGTTTTATGTCCTTATAATAATCCTCCAGATAGGGGTTATAGTCTACTGACTCAAATCTTGGCTTCCAACCATAGCGTTTGGCAAGCATCGTTGTGAGTGTTGTTTTACCGCTACCTATATTTCCTGCAATTGCAATGTGCATAACATCGTGTCTACATGCACATCTTTGTCTTCTCTTGTGACAGTCAGAGTCAAAGACGTACATGTAGAGTTTTTTTTATATTTAGAATTGAGTTCTTGCTTTACCAACACATCCATTAGGCATTTGGATATGTAACATCGCACATACTGTTGGGGCAATGTCTACGATATGTGTCTCCGTATTGCTTGCACCATGCTTTACGTTCCAACCAAAGAGTAGGAAAGGAATGTGTGTATCGTATGGGAATGGTTGTCCATGTTGTGTTCCACGGAATTCTGGGTTGTCTTTACCTCCAAAGAATTGTGGTCGTGTCACGACACCAATTTCACCAGAACGACCACGGAAGTAACCATTTTGCATACGTTCCTTTATCCAGTTAGGCATGGTGGTTTCACTGACCTTTTCTTCGTCGAAGACGTAGAGGAATTGTGGGTCTTTCTTTAACCATTCAACTGATTCTTCTATAACATCCTCTTTATCTTTTCCTGCTACTTTAATAATAGAGTCGTTGAGATAAAATTGGTAGTTGTCTTCTCCCATAACAGGGCTAATTCCAAACTTTTTTTGCAAATAGGTGTTGAGGTCTTTTACGGTCTGTTTATAATCCCATCCACCTGCTGGAATGCGATGTTCACGCATATAGTTATAGTTGTGAGCTGCACCATGGTCGGCAGTCAGGAAAAGTAGATAGTTACCTTCGCCAACTTCTTTGTCAAGTACTTTAAGGAACCATGCTAAGTCCTTGTCTAACTGCATATAGACTTCGTGGTTTTCTTTTCCACGTGTAGAGAATTTATGTCCAATGATGTCTGTAGATGATATACTTACGGTAAGCATGTCAGTTTCTTTGCCCTTGCCTAAATTCTCATTCTTCAATGCTGCTTCAGCCATCTTGAAAGTCATGGTGACACCCTGTGGTGAACCCTTAATATCAAACTTCGGAGCTGTTTTGTTCTTAGCGTTAAAGTCTTCAACCCACTGTGGCAACTTGTCCATATAGTATGTTGAAGAAACAAAATGCCCCGCAGAAGTATCCCACCAATAAGCGGCATCGGCAGCGTGACCAGCAGGAAGGATAGAGGCGCGATCCTTCAAGGCTACACCAATAACTTTTTGAACGGAAGTCGGATGCTATTTGAAGTTCGTCTCCAATGGTAGAGGTTAGCATACGATGAGGACTCATTTGACCTTCTGAACTTTCTGAACCTACACTCTTTACTGATTTGTCTTCGCAGCAGTAAACACTTTTATCGTCTTGATAGAAATAGTTTCCGGCAATACCAGTAAACGCTGGGATAGAACCCGTAAAAACTGAACTATGTCCAATAGCGGTCACTGTTGGTGCATAGTTGATGTGAGTGTTCTCAAAGGAGAAGCCTTGATTGAGTAGTCTTTTCAAGCCGTCATTCCCAAATTCATTGTAATAATAGTAGAAGTAATCCCAACGCATTTGGTCGACAACAAGCCCAACAACCAATTTTGGTCTTTTTATTTGGGCATTTGTAGCAGCTGTAATCAGTAATCCAGCCACAAGTAAAAAGCAGTTTTTCATACTTAGAACAAGTTTTATATTGTATTGAAAAATACATTCCCTTCTATATAAGTCGATAGCTTATCACTAAAAAAAGAATTAGCAGTAGTATCGTTTTTTTACTCTTATAGACAAATTTCTGTTTATTATGCAAAGATAATAAATCTTTCCTAACCAAACAAATCATAGGTTAATATATCCTTGAGTTTAATTTATAAAATTCTGATAATGTTTTTCTTTGCTTTTTTTAATAAACTGACGTTTGTAAATTATTTTCAATGAAATTCATGTTAATACATGGTCTTTAAGCTTCGTAAAGGGCATCTTTTCATTTTCAAAAGACGCCCTTTACGCATGTTACTCACGCCCTTTTGAGGTACTATTAAGCATCTTTTTCTTGTGCGATGTTATAACTCTCTGGTATTCATATAGTTGAGGATTTGTTGCTTATACATATTCTATTACTATGAAGTGATTGTATGATTTGAAAATATGTAAAAAAATATTTCGTATTCTTATTGATGGGTCTTGAATATTAGATTGCTATGCTTATTCTATAAAATTACAGAGTAAAAAAAGTGGAAAAAACCCTTATGTAGGCAATTCCACGTGGATAAGTTGATTATTAGCGTTTATCAAAGAGTAAAAATGGTAATAATGAAGATAAATGGAGAATAGGTGTTATTTCTTCTTGTTATCTTCATTATTACCAATTTTTTGAGTGGTATTATCAGCTAAAAAACATCATTTACGATTTTTTGTAAGTTGCACTTTTAATTCATTAATAAATATTGAAGCTTCAAATTTTTCAGCTTCAATATCACGTAGTTTCTTTTCCCATATACCAGTCAGTTCGGCTGATGTAAGGAGTTTTTCTTGAATTGTATCAATCAGTGTAATACCTGTTTCAGTAGCTTCAATATTCTTCTTTTTACGTCTAATATAGTGACGTTTGAAGAGCGTTTCAATAATTCCTGCACGTGACGAAGGGCGTCCAATGCCATTTTCCTTCATAGCTGCACGCAGGGTTTCATCCTCAATAAATTTACCAGCTGTTTCCATTGCGCGAAGTAACGAAGCCTCATTGTAGTGTTTGGGAGGAGTCGTTATTTTCTCCGTGAGGGTAGGTACGTGTGATCCAGTTTCTCCTTTTGTGAAGGTTGGAAGAAGAGGGGAGGTTGTGACAGTTGTTTCTTGTTCATTATTAGACGTTGTAGGGGAAGACTCAGTTGCTTTTTCAAAACATACTTTCCAGCCTAATTCCAGTATTTCTTTACCAGAAGCTTGGAATTCTATTTTGTCTACTTCGCCTATAACGGTTGTTGTAGAAAACTTACAATTAGGATAAAAAGCAGCTATAAAACGGCGAGCAATGAGGTCAAAAACTTTTTGTTCAGCATCAGTCAGTCCTTGTGGTTGTACACCCGTCGGAATAATAGCATGGTGGTCAGTTACTTTTGAAGTGTTAAAGACGCGCTTTGACTTGGGCAAGGGCTTGCCACCCAATGCTTTTACGATATCGGTATAGGGTTTTTTTGCCAGCAAAGGAGGTCTGAAACAATCCATTCATAATCTGTGGACACTTTGGATAGATGTCGTCAGAAAGGAATTGTGTGTCAACACGTGGATAGGTTGTAAACTTTCTTTCGTAGAGGCTTTGAATTGTGTTGAGTGTCATCTCAGCAGAGAAGCCAAACTTACGGTTACAATCTACTTGTAGAGAGGTAAGGTCATAGAGTTGTTTGGGTTGCTCTGTTCCACTTTTCTTGGTTACGCTTTTGATAGTAAAGGGTTTTCCTTGAATTGTGGCGAAGGCTTTCTCACCTTCTTCTTTAGAGGTGAATTTACCTTCCGTTGCAGTAAACTGAGTGTCACGATAGATGGTCGCTAACACCCAATAAGGCGTAGGCTTAAAGTTATCTATCTCTTTTTGTCGCTGTACGATAAGTGCTAAGGTTGGTGTTTGTACTCGGCCAATAGACAATATCTGCCCTCTACCGTAGCTCCTGTTGCCATATTTTAAGGTATAAAGGCGTGTGGCATTTATACCCAGTAACCAATCACCTATAGCACGAGACAATCCAGCAAGATATAGTGATTGGAATTGATCTTGTTCTTTTAGGTTTGCAAAGCCTTCGCGAATAGCTTCATCTGTCATAGAAGAAATCCAGAGGCGTTTCACAGGGCATTTAACTCCTGCCTTTTGCATTACCCAACGCTGAATTAATTCTCCTTCTTGACCAGCATCACCACAGTTGATAATCATTTCAGCTGATTTATATAGTTTTTCTATAATAGAAAACTGCTTTTTTATACCCTCATCATCAATCAGTTTAATCCCAAAGCGTGGAGGTATCATTGGTAATGCAGCCAGACTCCAATGTTTCCAGTTTGTGAAATAATCGTTTGGTTCTTTTAGCTCACAAAGATGTCCAAAGGTCCATGTTACCTGGTAATTATTACCTTCCATATAACCATTACATGCTTTGTTGGCTCCAAGAATTCGAGCAATATCCTTAGCTACACTGGGTTTCTCTGCAATACAAACTATCATTTTTTTATTAGAAGGTCATTAAGAATAATAGTATTAATGGCAAATAAAGATACCATTGCTACCTTATCTATTAATTATAGGAAATGTGTAATCTTACTGAAATACAATGATTGAATTAATTTTCATTTTGGTATTTAATCATTACTTCGCGTTGTGGGAATGGGATTTCAATACCATTATTATTTAGCGTTTCGTAGATACACTCCATAATTAAGCCCGTATCATGGCCTTGTGTAAAGACGTTAAGCCATACAAGAATTTTAAGTGTAATGCAGCTGTCATCAAAGCTTTTAAGTCTAACAATAACATCTTGGTTCTTGTTTGTAACACCAAGCTTAGTGATAGCATCAATAAGTAGTGTCTTTACTTCTTTAATATTTGTGCCGTATGCTACACCAACTTCAAGTACACCCATTTCGTAACCATTATTCTTGGTCATATTCTTATAATTTTTGGTAAAGAGCTGTGAGTTTTGAAATGCAATTATAGAACCATCGAGTGCATCAATCATTGTGGATGTATAGTTGATAGAACTAACTTTTCCTCGTATACCATCACAGATAATATAGTCACCTATCTTAATACGTCCTGCCATCAAGGAGATGCCATAATAAATGTTTTCAAGAATATCCTTCATGGCAAAACCGATACCCGTAGACAGACCACCTGTTACTACAACCAGCCATGTGCTACTTACCTTAAATATTCCAAGTGTGATTAATAGCCAAGTACCCCATACAATTACTTGCAGAACATTGATATACATTGTTGCGCGAGCTTCGGCAGTAGAGGGGTCGTTACGCTGAAGATATAGTTGTATGGCATCTCGGATAGTTTGGTTTAGATAGTTGAAGATGAACCATAATATTGTCACTATGGCAATGGAATAGACACTCATCTGTATCTTGTCGGAGTCAATGAAGTTTGTACAGAATAAATTCCATGTCAAATCGCTAAGGTTGAATACATCTGTTGCCCAATATATAGCGATGATAAACGAGATAACTAATAAAGTCGGAATAAGAACAATATCAATGAAACGAAGTGTCCAATTCTTGTTGGTGTCATGTTTGCGTTGGATTGTTTCTCTCTATACTGGTTGAGATAGTCTTTGAAGAATGCAATTGTCAGAATACAAGCCAGTTGCATAGACCACCAGATGATTACCTGTACTGCCAACATTGTATAGCCAATCCATGCACTGATGAGTGAGAATATGAATACAAATTGAGAGAAATAGGCAAAATTCATATCGTAACGTGGCACCTTTTTATGGTATTTATGTATCATTTTTGCTTGCCACAATGTGTCTATAAGTAAGATAGGTGTGAAGAAAAGGGTAACAATAGTACCTGGTAGCATCATGATACGAAATGCAATGACAGCGAATCCAATCATTATCAATGGATAATAAATGCGGTATGCATTCTGAGTTTGAGAACCTTCAACACGAAGTAATAATGATGCGAAGATAACAGCTAACATCCAAGTATACTCCAAAAGTAGGCTACAAGCCATGTGTATGAAGTTAGAAGGTGAGAATAGACGTATAATGACAAGAATAATGCTAAATGTAATAACAGAAGCGAGCATAATGATACAGGTACGCTTGGCAAGAAAGTCCTTTTTTTTTTTTTCTGCTCAAAGCGGTTGGTCTTCATTACTTTTGTAAGAAGAAATCTTATGCTCAGATAGTTGATAATAATGGCTATCAATCCATAAATTAGAATCATACTAAAGAGTGTGACAATCCATTTCACATCCCATTGTGATATTATAACAGTGTTAGGAGTATACTTTTCGGAAAGCGTTGTACTCATCTCATTAATTCGGAAACTAACGTATTTGAGGAACTTAAAATAGTTGTCTCCTGAATTCTTAAATATTCCAGACTGAATTTCTTTATACCTCTTCTGTGCGTATGTATCAAGTGCTTGTAACTGATGTTGGTTATATTTATAATATTGGATGTACTCTTGATAAGAATCATTTCGCTCCTTAAGCATTCTTCGAATACTTACGGCAAGGGTAAGACAAACATTGCGGTCTGTCTTCATTTTTGGTGTTAGTCCGAATGTGTACATCGTACTAAGTACGTTGATTAGAGAGTCGTATCGTGCAATTTCTTCATTACTCTCCGTAATCATATTATGGAAGGGTCGTGTTTTTGATTGAAAGTCTTTCCATAGTTCAGTAGCTTGCTGGCATGCGTATGTAAGGTCAAAAATGTTATCTGTTTTTTGGGAATAAAGCATTAATGATACTTGTGCAGATTTATCACCAATTTCTTTCAGTTGATTTGTTACTTGTTCTGTTATATATTTTGATTTATTCAGCTGTTTTGTCTGTTCAAGATGTTGTCCGATCAACTCATAACGAAGCACTTGAAGTGAGCTTTTTAGCGAATCTTCTTGTAGTACGGCACTTGCAGGAAGGGTTAGTGTGAACAACAATATGGTGATAAAGAATAGTTTTTATACATGCCTTTTAATTTATAAAGAATAGTCCTTATGATAAGTTTATCTTTGCAAAGGTACGGAAAGTTTATCATTTAGGCTTATATCGAAATGTGAAATGATAATAAAGATGACTTTGATTAAGTTTTTTTCTTGGATAATCAGACCAATAAATGGATAAAAAATTGTAAGTTTGCAGGAAAATAATATTATGATTTTAATAGCAGACAGTGGCGGTTCTAAGACTGATTGGGCTTTGGTATCTTTGTCAACAGAGACATCTAAGTCTGTTCTGAAAGTTCGTACGCAAGGGATAAATCCGTTTCATCAGTCGATGGATTTCATTTTGCAAGTATTAAATCAAGAGTTATTACCTGCATTAAATAAAACTGCTAAAGAAAACAATCTTATTCTTGAAAGGAAGTCTATATCTGAATGTGTTTCAAGAATAGCTTTTTATGGTGCAGGTTGCACAAAGTCCCTTTCGTTAATTGTCAGTGAAGCTCTTTCTCATATCTTTCCTCATGCATTAATTAATGTAGAGGGTGATTTGTTAGGAGCTGCTCATGCTGTATGTGGTAATGAGGCAGGAATTGCATGCATATTAGGAACTGGAGCAAATAGCTGTTTATATGATGGCAAGCAGATTGTGTCAAACATTCCACCTTTGGGCTATATATTAGGCGACGAGGGAAGTGGGGCTGTGCTTTGAAAGCATCTATTAAATGGTATCTTTAAGGGAGATTTGTCTACCGAGATACGTGACTTGTTTTTAGATTGGTGTGGTTTAAATTATTCAGAAATTATAGATAAAGTTTATCGACAACCTCTTGCAAATAGATTTCTTGCAAATAATGCAAGGTTTATAAAGGAAAACTTACAATATGCTGAATTAGAGGAATTAGTGGTAAATAATTTCGATGATTTTTTTAATAAGAATGTCATAAAGTATACAAATTCTTCAATCCGTTCTATATCTGCTGTCGGAGGTGTTGCGGCTGCTTTCGAAGAGCAGTTAAGGACAAGCGCAATGAGATTAGGTTATCAAGTTGACAAAGTTATTGCCTTTCCGATTGACGGATTAATAGAATATTATTCTTAAATCCGAATCTGTCTATTCATTAGTGGTCTATTACTCTCAATTATAGAAGAGCAAGAAAACTTCCGTTAGTTGCCAAATGTGTTGTTTGTAAAGTAGAGTTTGCAAAAAGTGGTGTGTTTTTTTTATTATTTTGCACATGTTCTCAAATAATTTTGTATCTTTGCACATGTTTTAAAACATTTATTGAAAGAGCAAGATTGCACAATTAATTATAGCTATATAAAGTTTATGAATTTCACATTTTTTGTTACCGTTTTGATAACGGCCGCATTCTTGGTAGTGGCAGCTTATGCTATTGCTAAGTGGATAGGTCCGCGTTCATACAATCCGGCGAAGGGTGAGCCTTATGAGTGTGGTATTCCGACTTATGGAACCTCTTGGTTGCCAGTACATATCGGTTACTACCTCTTTGCCATCCTCTTCTTGATGTTTGACGTGGAAACCGTATTCCTTTATCCATGGGCTGTTGTTGTAAAAGCATTTGGACCTCTTGCACTTGCAACGATAGGTTTCTTTATGCTGGTATTAGTATTTGGTCTTGCGTATGCTTGGCGGAAAGGAGCACTTGAATGGAAATAAGAAAACCAAAAATCAAGTCTCTTCCATACGAGGAATGGAAAGACAATGACACGCTTAGCAAGATGGCAAGCGATTTGAACGATGGTGGTACGAACCTTGTTCTCGGTAACTTGGACCAACTTATCAATTGGGGACGTAGTAACTCTCTTTGGTCACTTACCTTCGCTACATCATGTTGTGGTATTGAGTTTATGTCTGTTGGTTGTTCACGTTATGACTTCTCTCGTTTCGGATTTGAGGTAACGCGTAACTCGCCTCGTCAGGCAGACCTTATTATGTGTGCTGGTACTATTACAAATAAGATGGCACCAGCGTTAAAGCGTCTGTATGACCAGATGGCTGAACCAAAGTATGTAATCGCTGTTGGTGGTTGTGCTATCTCTGGTGGTCCGTTTAAGGATAGCTATCACGTTATGCGTGGTATTGATGAGATTATCCCTGTGGATGTTTATATTCCAGGTTGTCCTCCACGTCCAGAGGCTATCATTTATGGTATGATGCAGCTTCAGCGTAAGGTGAAGGTTGAGAAATTCTTCGGTGGTGTTAATCACAAGCAGAGTGCTGAGGAACGTGAGTTGGGTAAGAGTAATGCTGAACTTATTTTTAGTGAGAAGTTAGGTATCACTCCTGATGAAATAAAAGAGAAACGTGAAGCAGCATGGAATGAAGCTAAGAAGCCTACTCCAAAGCCTGCACGTTCTGTACAGAAGCCTACTACAGCAGCTGTAAAACCAGCTGAGGTTCCTACTAAATCAATAGAAACCTCAATATCATCGTCTGAGTCTGTTGCTCCAAAAAAGGATACGATTATCGTTGACCAGCCAGTAACAAAAGAAGATGTAGAGAAGTTGGGTAAGGAAATCGACCAGATTGAAGCTACACGCAAGGCGGTAGACGAGACTGCTACTAACAATTAATATATAAGGTACGCGAGAATGAAATTAGAAAATAAAGAATTCGGTTTTGATAGCTTTGCTTCAGAAATGGCAAGGCTGAAGAATGAGAAGCATTTCGATTACCTTGTAACTGTTGTCGGCGAAGACTTTGGTGCAGAGGAAGGTCTTGGATGTATCTATATTCTTGAGAATACAAATACGCACGAGCGTTGTTCTGTAAAGCAGCTTGCAAAGAAGGTAGGTGAGGAGTTTGTTATTCCTTCTGTCTATAATATTTGGGCTGATGCTGACTTGTTAGAACGCGAGGTTTATGACTTCTATGGTGTTAAGTTCCTCGGTCATCCAGATATGCGTCGTCTCTTCTTGAGAAATGACTTTAAGGGTTATCCACTTCGTAAGGACTATGACATGGATCCTGAAAAGAACATGTACACTACGGAGGATGATGTAGAACTCGACACAACAACAGAATGGAATCTTGATAAGAATGGTGAACTCGTTGGTACACAGCGTCCGCTGTTTACTGATGATAACTTTGTTGTGAATATTGGGCCTCAGCACCCATCTACTCACGGTGTGCTTCGTTTGCAGACTGTGTTGGATGGTGAGACTGTAACCAAGATTTACCCACACTTGGGCTATATCCACCGTGGTGTTGAGAAACTTTGTGAACAGTTTACATACCCTCAAACACTGGCGTTGACTGACCGTATGAACTATCTGTCAGCCATGATGCATCGTCATGCGCTCGTTGGTGTTATTGAAGAAGGTATGGGCATTGAGTTGTCTGATCGTATCCTCTACATCCGTACAATCATGGATGAGTTGCAGCGTATTGATAATCACCTTCTTTATACATCTTGTTGTGCTCAGGACTTGGGTGCTCTCACAGCCTTCCTTTATGGTATGCGTGATCGCGAACATGTGTTGAACGTAATGGAAGAAACAACGGGTGGTCGTCTGATTCAGAACTATTATAGAATAGGTGGTTTACAGGCAGATATTGATCCGAACTTTGTTTCAAACGTCAAAGAGCTTTGTAAGTATCTCCGTCCAATGGTTCAGGAGTACTTAGATGTCTTTGGTGATAATGTCATCACACGTCAGCGTTTCCGTAACGTTGGTGTAATGAATGAACAGGATTGTATTAGCTATGGTGTGACAGGTCCTGCTGGTCGTGCAAGCGGTTGGAAGAACGATGTCCGTAAGAATCATCCATACGCAATGTATGATAAGGTGAACTTTGAGGAAATTACCTTGACGCATGGTGATTCTATGGATCGTTATTATTGTCATATTGAGGAAATCTATCAGAGTCTCAACATTATCGAGCAACTGATTGATAATATTCCTGAAGGTGATTTCTATATTAAGCAGAAACCAATCATCAAGGTTCCAGAGGGACAGTGGTACTTCTCTGTTGAGGGTGCAAGTGGTGAGTTTGGTGCTTATCTGGATTCACGTGGTGACAAGACGGCATATCGTTTGAAGTTCCGTCCTATGGGTCTGACGCTTGTTGGTGCTATGGATAAGATGTTACGTGGTCAGAAGATTGCCGACTTGGTGACTACTGGTGCTGCGCTTGACTTCGTAATTCCTGATATTGACCGCTAACAAGGTTATCATTAAAGTAATCAATTTAGAATTAAAATCATACTATGTTCGATTTTAGTAAAGTAACAACATGGTTCGATGAGTTGCTTCGTGTCACTTGTGGCTTGAGTAACTTCTGGACTATTCTGATTGAGTGCGTTGCGGTGGGACTGGCAATACTTCTTGCTTATGCTTTGCTTGCAATAGTACTTATCTTCATGGAGCGTAAGGTCTGCGCCTACTTTCAGTGCCGTATTGGTCCTGTCAGAGTAGGATGGTGGGGAACCTTACAGGTCTTTGCCGACGTGTTGAAGATGTTGATTAAGGAAATATTTGCAGTTGATAAGGCAGATAAACTGCTTTATTATCTCGCTCCATTCCTTGTAATTATTGCATCTGTCGGTACATTCTCTTTCCTTCCTTGGAACAAGGGTGCTCATATCCTGGATTTCAATGTCGGTATCTTTCTCGTAACCGCCATTAGCTCTATTGGTGTGATTGGGGTGTTTATCGCTGGTTGGGGTAGTAACAATAAGTATTCTGTCCTTTCTGCTATGCGTGGTGCTGTACAGATGATTTCGTATGAGTTGTCATTGGGTATCTGTTTGATTTCTGCTGTTATTCTGACTGGTACAATGCAGATTTCAGGAATTGTTGAAGCACAGACTGGTCCTTGGCAGTGGTTGATTGTACAGGGACACATCCCTGCTACTTTGGCTTTCCTTGTATTCTGTGTTGCTGGTAATGCAGAGGCTAACCGTGGCCCGTTTGACTTGGCAGAGGCTGAGAGTGAGTTGACTGCAGGTTACCACACTGAGTATAGTGGTATGGGATTTGGTTTCTACTACTTGGCGGAGTATCTTAATCTTTTTGTTGTGTCAGGTATTGCAACTACTGTATTCTTAGGTGGTTGGGCTCCTTTGAATATTGGTTTAGAGGGTTTTGATGCTGTTATGAATTATATTCCAGGTCTTGTATGGTTCCTTGGTAAGACATTCGTAGTAGTATTCTTGCTCATGTGGATTAAGTGGACATTCCCACGTCTCCGTATTGATCAGATTCTGAAATTAGAGTGGAAGTATCTTATGCCGCTATCATTGATTATCCTTGTTTTGATGACAGTGTGTGTAGCATTTGGTTGGACATTCACTATTAATGGTTAAAGAGAATGGAAGATAAAAAACAATCATATTTTGGTGAAGTCGGGAGTGCACTCAAGACACTGGCTACGGGTATGAAGGTGACCATGAAGGAATACTTCACACCTAAATCTACCGAGCAGTATCCTGAGAACCGCAAGACAACCCTTCACGTAGCCAAGCGTCACCGTGGCCGTCTAGTCTTTAAGCGTGACGAGGAAGGAAATCACAAGTGTACATCTTGTACAATGTGTGAGAAGGCTTGTCCTAATGGTACTATCAAAGTGCTTTCAGAGATGGTTACCAATGAAGAGACAGGTAAGAAAAAGAAGCAACTCGTTGATTATGAGTATGACTTAGGTGATTGCATGTTCTGCGAGTTGTGTGTTAATGCCTGCAACTTTGATGCAATTGAGTTTACGAATGATTTCGAGAATGCTGTTTTCGATCGTTCTAAATTAATCCTTCATCTTGATAAGGAAGTTTATGAAGGAGGTTCACTGCCTGGTCTTATAGATGGTGGTGCAGATTGGAAAGTTGGAACATTTAATACAAAAAAGAAATAAAGATTTAGAGATATGGCAAGATTAATTATGTTTGCGGTTCTCGCCGTTATTATACTGGCTTCAGCCGTATTCTGCGTGTCGACGAAGCGTATCATGCGAGCTGCGACAGCATTGCTGTTTGTGCTATTTGGCGTAGCAGGTCTCTACTTCCTGCTGGATTACACTTTCCTGGGTGCTGCCCAAATCAGTATCTATGCTGGTGGTATAACTATGATGTACATTTTCGCTATTCAGTTAGTAAGTAAGCGTACATTACAGGGATTCTCTGAGCGTTGGTTAGGAAAGCGTACTTTCCTTGCAGCCTTCATTGCTTTAGTTGGATTTGGAACAGTAGTACTCGTTATGTTGAAGAATGAAGTTTTGCGTCAAACTATTGTGAACGGTGATTCTTTATCAAGTGAGGTTACAATGGAAACTATCGGTCAAAATTTGATGACAGCTGATAAATATGGTTATGTACTTCCATTTGAGTTCATCTCTGTATTCCTTTTGGCTTGTATCATTGGTGGACTGGTTATACTGAATAATAATAAAAAGAAGGAGGAAAGCAAATGATACCAGTAGGATATTTCTTTGTCCTTAGTGGACTATTGTTCTTTATCGGAGTCTTTGGTTTTGTAACTCGTCGCAACCTTGTTGCAATGCTTATCTCCGTAGAGTTAGTTCTCAATAGCGTTGATATCAACTTTGCTGCATTCAATCGTTTACTTTTCCCTGATGGATACGAAGGTATGTTCTTTACACTCTTCTCTATCGGTGTCAGTGCGGCTGAGTCAGCTGTTGCACTCGCTATTATCATCAATGTTTACCGTCATTTCCACAGCGATCAGGTGAACAGTATTGAAAATATGAAATTATAAAAAGAAACAAATATGTTTGATTACGCATTTTTGATACTTCTTCTCCCGTTCCTAAGCGCAATAGTGCTTGGTTTGTTCGGTATGAAGATGCCGCGCAAGGTCGCTGGTATCATCGGCACCCTGTATGTTGGGTACACTATTTGTGCTTAGCCTTTATACTGCTTACCACTATTTCTTCTATACTGGTGAGTATACAGCCATGGGCGAGACCTTTAACGTAACAGATGGTCGTTTGGCAAATGGTACATACCCAATTGTTACAGTCTTCAACATTACATGGTTGAAGTTTACTGAGCTTTTGACATTCAACATTGGTTTCCGTCTTTCTCCAATCAGTGTGATGATGTTAATCGTCATTACTACTGTTAGCTTGATGGTTCACATCTATTCGTTCGGTTATATGGCTGAACGTGATGAGAACTATAAGTTTGAGGAGTATGAGCATGGTTTCCAGCGTTTCTATGCCTACCTATCACTCTTTACGATGTCAATGCTTGGCCTCGTAGTGGCAACCAATATTTTCCAGATGTATTTGTTCTGGGAATTGGTGGGTGTATGTTCATATCTCTTGATTGGATTTTATTATCCAAAGCATACTGCTGTACACGCCAGCAAGAAGGCTTTTATTGTCACACGTTTTGCTGACTTGTTCTTCTTGATAGGTATTTTGTTCTTCAGCTTCTATGTTGGAACTTTCAACTATGATCTTAGTGTCAATCCTGGTCTTGCTGAGACACTGAATGGTTTGGCTACCAATCCAGAGTTAGCTTGGGTACTTCCAACAGCTCTCTTCTTGATGTTCATTGGTGGTGCGGGTAAGTCTGCGATGTTCCCATTGCATATCTGGTTGCCAGACGCTATGGAAGGTCCAACGCCAGTATCTGCATTGATTCACGCAGCTACGATGGTTGTTGCTGGTGTATTCCAGGTTGCGTCACTGTTACCTATCTATGTACAGTTTGGTGCACAGGAGCAACTCCACTGGATTGCTTGGATAGCAGCCTTCACGGCTTTCTTATGCAGCAGCAGTAGCTTGTGCTCAACGAGATATTAAGCGTGGTTTGGCATTCTCAACCATCTCACAAATTGCTTACATGCTCGTTGCACTTGGTGTTTGTTTCTATGACAAGGAACATGGATCATTCAATAGTGCAGAGTATCTCCACCACGGAGGTCTCGGATATATGGCAGCAATGTTCCATCTCTTCACTCATGCTATGTTTAAAGCATTACTCTTCCTATGCTCTGGTGCTATCATTGTTATTATTGGCAGTAATTTTAAGGAGTATATGGGTGGTTTGCATAAATATATGCCAATTACAAACATCTGTTTCTTGATTGGTTGTTTGGCAATTGCAGGTATTCCTCCATTTGCAGGTTTCTTCTCTAAGGATGAAATTATCTCAGCATGTAATGCATTGCCAGGAGTAGAAGGACAGGCTTTGAAATGGATTATGACCGTTGTAGCAGGTATGACAGCATTCTATATGTTCCGTCTGTACTATGTAATCTTCTGGGGTGAGTCTTACTACGAGCAAGATCCAGAGAATCGTCGTCGTCCACAAGAAGTTCCTTTTGTTATGTGGGGTCCATTAGTTTTCCTCGCAATAATTTCTATTACTGCAGGTTGGATACCATTCGGTCATTTCGTAAGTGCTAATGGTCTTAATTATGATATTCACCTTGATTGGAGTATTGCTACAACCAGTATTATAGCCGCAGTTATTGGTATTTCTCTTGCAACTTGGATGTATATGGGCAAGAAGCAGCCAGTTGCTGATGCTTTGCAACGTACATTCCCATGTTTGCATAAGGCAGCTCTTAATAGATTCTATCTTGATAATGTATGGCAATTCTTTACACATAAGATAGTTTTCCGTTGCTTCTCTATTCCAATTGCATGGTTCGATCGTCATGTTATTGATGGTACATTCAATTTCATGGCATGGGGTACAAGAGGCAGGTGAATCTATTCGTTCATGGCAGAGTGGCGATGTTCGTCATTATGCCGTATGGTTCATCACTGGTGCAGTAGCGTTAACATTAGTATTACTTTGCTTGATTTAAAGAAATGAGTTGGATATTAACTGTATTTGTAATTATTCCCGTCCTGATGCTTTTCGCTCTTTGGGTAGCGAAGAATGATAATCAGGTTCGTGGTGTGATGGTAGCTGGCTCTACGGCACTTTTAATCGGTGCCATCTGGCTGACTGTCTATTTCGTTCAGCAACGTAACGCAGGTAATCACGATGCGATGTTGCTAACAAATTCTGTAATGTGGTTCAAGCCTCTAAATATTGCCTTTTCAATAGGTGTAGATGGTATTTCTGTCGTAATGATTTTGCTTTCTGCAATTATTGTCTTCACAGGTACTTTTGCCAGCTGGCAGCTTGAACCAAATGAAGAAGGAGTACTTCCTCTGGTTCGTACTCTTGTCTTCTGGTGTGTTTGGCTTCTTCATCTCTACAGATATGTTCACAATGTTCATGTTCTATGAGGTAGCACTTATTCCAATGTATCTTCTCATCGGTGTATGGGGTACTGGTCCTAAGGAGTATTCTGCAATGAAGCTAACTCTTATGTTGATGGGTGGTTCTGCTCTCTTAGTACTTGGTATTCTTGGTATCTACTACTTTAGTGGTGCTACTACCATGGATGTGATAGAGTTAGCACGTTTACATGCTATGCCAAAGGATGTTCAGAACATCTTCTTCCCATTGGTGTTTATTGGTTTCGGTGTGCTTGGTGCATTATTCCCATTCCACACATGGTCTCCTGATGGTCATGCTTCGGCTCCAACGTCTGTATCAATGCTTCATGCGGGAGTGTTAATGAAACTTGGTGGTTATGGATGTTTGCGTATTGCAATGTTCCTTATGCCTGACGCATTAGAAATGTGGGCACCTATTTTCCTCGTGTTGACAACTATCTCTGTAGTATATGGTGCACTTTCTGCTTGTGTACAGACCGACTTGAAGTATATCAATGCTTATTCATCAGTTTCACACTGTGGTATGGTACTCTTCGCTTTGGTTATGACCACACAGACAGCTATCACTGGTGCTATTCTCCAGATGCTTTCACACGGTTTGATGACAGCATTGTTCTTTGCATGTATCGGTATGATTTATCATCGTGCAGGAACACGTGACGTGCGTTATCTTGGTGGTTTGATGAAGGTAATTCCATTCCTTGCAGTGTCTTATGTAGTGGCAGGTCTTGCTAACCTCGGTTTACCAGGCTTCTCTGGTTTCGTTGCAGAGATGACAATTTTTGTAGGTTCGTTTGAGAATGCAGGAATGTTTCATCGAGTAGCAACAATCATTGCTTGTACTGCAATCGTAATCACAGCGGTTTACATTTTACGCGTGGTAGGAAAGATACTCTTCCAGAAAATTCCAAATGAGAAGTTCTATGAGTTACATGATGCTACATGGGACGAGCGATTCGCTATCGGCTGTCTAATCTTCTGCGTTGCAGGTTTAGGTCTTTGCCCACTCTTCTTTGAGAATATGATTATGGATGCGGTTCATCCTATCTTTGATCACATTATCACATATATACCAAATTTGGGTAATCTTTAATAAACTGGCGAAATGAATTATAGTGAATTCTTTAAGATGATTCCGGAGGCAAGTCTTATTGCTATCCTGATTGTTTTGTTCGTTGCAGACTTTGCAACGGCAAAAAATGAAGAACGCAAGTGGTTCAATCCGCTGGCTTCTGTACTTCTCCTTCTGAACACATTTATGTGCCTTTGTCCTATGGACCCACAGAGTCTGTTTGGTGGTATGTATGAAACAACTCCTACTGTCGACGTAATGAAGGCAATCCTTTCTATGGGTACCTTTATTGTTGTTGTTCAGAGTCGTAATTGGGCTGCAAAGAGCGGTAAAGAAGCTGAGTTCTATATGCTCATTGTTTCTACACTCCTTGGTATGTATATGATGATGAGCGCAGGTAACTTCTTGATGTTCTTCCTTGGTCTTGAAATGGCATCTGTGCCTTTGGCATGTACTGTTGCCTTCGATATGTATCGCAAGAACTCAGCAGAAGGTGCAGCTAAGTTCATCTTGACTGCAACATTCTCAAGTGGAGTAATGCTTTATGGTATTAGCTTCCTTTATGGTCAGTTTGGTACTCTTTACTTCGCTGATATTGCTGCAAAGATGGAGGCAACCCCATTGGTTATAATGGGACTTGTATTCTTCTTTAGTGGTCTTGGTTTCAAGATTTCTCTCGTACCATTCCACTTCTGGACTGCTGATACTTATCAGGGTGCACCAACAACCATTACTGGTTATTTGAGTGTAATTTCAAAGGGTGCTGCAGCCTTTACGTTGTTGAGTATACTCTTCCATGTTTTTGGAGGAATAATGGAATACTGGCATGTTTTGATGATGATTGTAGTTGTATTATCAATTACCATAGCAAACCTCTTTGCTGTTCGTCAGAGTGAATTAAAGCGTTTCATGGCATTTAGTTCTATCTCTCAGGCTGGTTATATTATGTTAGCTGCTGTTGGAAACAATTGGTCAAGTTCAGTTGCTGCGCTAAGCTACTATATCTTGATTTATGTTGTTGCTAATATGGCTGTCTTTACCATTATTTCTGTGGTTGAACAAAATAATAATGGTAAAACTAATATTGATGATTACAACGGTTTCTATCAGACCAATCCACGTCTGAGTTTCTTGATGACCTTAGCGATGTTCTCTCTCGGTGGTATTCCTCCGTTTGCTGGTATGTTCTCAAAGTTCTTCATTTTTATGTCAGGTGTTAATGGTGCTGATATTAATACAACAATGGGAGCATGGGCTTATGGCGTTGTATTCATAGCATTGCTTAATACTGTTATCTCGCTTTACTATTATCTCAAGATTGTAAAGGCAATGTATATTGTTCGTACAGACAATCCATTGCCAACTTTCAAGAGCGATTGTAACACTAAGTTAGCATTAGCTATCTGCATGGCAGGAATTCTTCTCTTCGGTGTATGTAGCCTTGTTTATGAGTGGATTGCGGCCGCAGTATAATTATTTTTAATACAATAGATTAGGAGGTAAATACTTGATATGAAAGTATTTACCTCCTTTTTGTTGTGTAAAATCCAAATTTACTATGAGAGAATTGGGTTCGTAAATTTGTTGTAATAATCTTAAATCGGTTATAAGACCATAATATTTACATTCTCACGATAGGTGTTGTTTCTTGACACTTTTTTAGTTTCTAAATTCTAACTTCTCATTACAGCAATCAATAATGATTGGTTTATCACGATTGACATTGCCAGCGAGTAAGGACTTGCTAAGCCCATTTAGAACATTTCGTTGAATAGCACGCTTAATAGGTCGTGCACCGAACTCTGGATCGTAGCCAACATCTGAAAGATAATTGATGGCTGGGTTGGTCCACTGAAATTCAATACCCTGTGGCTCTAACATATCCTTAACTCTCTCAAGTTGCAGGCGAACGACATCACCAATCTGCTCTTTTGTCAATGGTAAGAACATGATAGTCTCATCGATACGATTGAGGAACTCAGGACGAATAGTCTTCTTTAGCATATCCATTACCACAACTTTTGCCTTGTCGATTACCTCCTCACGGTTAGTATCGTTAAGATGTTCAAACTGTTGCTGGATGTATTGTGAACCAAGATTAGACGTCATGATGATAATCGTATTCTTGAAGTTCACAGTTCGTCCCTTATTATCTGTCAGATGACCATCGTCCAACACCTGCAGAAGGATGTTGAATACGTCTGGATGTGCTTTCTCAATCTCATCAAAGAGTACGACAGAGTAAGGCTTGCGGCGTACAGCCTCAGTCAACTGACCACCCTCATCATAGCCTACATATCCAGGAGGCGCACCGATGAGTCGAGTTACACTGAACTTCTCTTGATACTCACTCATATCAATTCGGGTCATCATAGATTCGTCATTGAAGAGATAGTCAGCTAACGCCTTTGCCAACTCCGTCTTACCGGTACCCGTAGTACCCAAGAAGATAAATGAAGCAATAGGCTTCTTTGGATCTTGCAATCCTGCACGTGAACGACGAACCGCATCTGCTACAGCTGTGATAGCCTCATCTTGTCCGATGACACGCTTGTGTAGTTCATCCTCCAAGTGGAGCAGTTTATCCTTCTCACTTTGTAACATTCGTGTGACAGGAATACCCGTCCAACGACTCACAACCTCAGCAATATCATCTGCTGTAACCTCCTCGCGCACCATTGCTTGCCCATCTTGTGTGGTTTGCAACTGCTGTTGGATGTTCTTGATATCGTCTTCTAATTGCTTTAGTCGTGAGTATCTAATTTCGGCAACACGCTCGTAATTACCCTCACGCTCGGCACGGTCAGCCTCATACTTGAGCTGTTCAATCTCTTGTTTGTCCTGCTGAATCTTATTCACCAATCCACGCTCGCCTTCCCACTTAGCACGGAAACTATGTTCCTGCTCTTTGAGTTCGGCAATCTCCTTGTCGAGTTGTGCAATCTTATCTTTATCGTCTTCCCGTTTAATCGCCTCACGCTCAATTTCAAGCTGCTTCAATCTACGAGTGATTTCATCCAACTCCTCTGGTACAGAGTCACGTTCCATACGCAGTTTTGCAGCAGCCTCATCCATCAAGTCGATAGCCTTATCAGGTAAGAAACGATCTGATATATAACGCTCAGAAAGCTTAACAGCTGCGATACAAGCATCGTCCTGAATACGAACCTTGTGATGGTTCTCATAACGCTCCTTCAATCCACGAAGGATAGAGATAGCGTCCAATTCGTCTGGCTCATTCACCATAACTGTTTGGAAACGACGCTCAAGTGCCTTATCTTTTTCAAAATATTTCTGATATTCATTCAGAGTTGTTGCACCGATAGCTCTCAATTCGCCACGTGCTAAGGCTGGTTTAAGGATATTTGCAGCATCCATGGCACCTTCGCCACCACCTGCACCAACCAATGTGTGAATCTCGTCAATAAAGAGAATGATGTTACCATCAGCCTGCATCACTTCCTTAACAACACTCTTCAATCGCTCCTCGAACTCACCTTTATACTTAGCACCAGCCAACATCGCACCCATATCCAATGAGTAGAGTTGCTTGTCCTTTAAGTTTTCTGGTACATCACCACGAATGATTCTCTCTGCTAACCCCTCAACAATAGCTGTCTTACCAGTACCTGGCTCACCAATGAGAATAGGGTTGTTCTTTGTACGACGAGAAAGAATTTGTAATACTCTACGAATCTCCTCATCACGACCAATTACTGGGTCGAGTTTTCCTGCACGAGCATCTTCAATAAGGTTGCGTGCATACTTTTGTAATGACTGATAGTTCTCATCACCACTTTGTGACTGTACCTTTTGACCTTGTCTAAGATCATTGATAGCAGCTGTCATTTCCTTCTCTGTACAACCCGCATCTTTCAATATACGGCTTGCGGTTGAGTTCACAGCAAGTAGGGCGAGTAGTATTGATTCAATGCTGACAAATTCATCCCCCATCTTCTGCGAAATTTCCATCGTTCGTTGGATTACCTGATTAGAGTCTGTTGAAAAATAAGGCTCTCCACCCGAAACTTTTGGTAAGTGTTTTATTTCATTTTGAATAGCATTCTCCACAGTTAGTGGATTAATTCCTATTTTCTGAAAAATATAATTTGTAACATCTTTTCCTTTCTCCATGACACCTGCTAATATGTGTAGAGGCTCTATGGTTTGCTGTCCGTTACGTTGTACTATATTTACAGCACTTTGAATAGCTTCTTGTGATTTAATTGTAAATTTCTCAAAATTCATAAACGAATCTCCTTTCTAATATTTTTTAATATTGATAATTGTCTAACAGACTAATTGTTAAATTCAACTTTGTAGTCTGTATTTCAAATCTTATGCCCATAGATTTTTGTGTGACATTTTGTCGCATTTTCGGTCAAATTGTCACAATGGGGGTTTACCTTGCTTAGAGATGAAAAAGGTTGAAGGATAACTCTGTATGTTCGTTTATTTTGTTATTATCTATCAAATAAACTTTCTTGATAATAGAAAACTATATTAATAAGAGTTTGATAAAAACTTTACATTGGGTTGAAAAATATCTATCAACAGATGTACATGTCGAGTTTTTTAAAAATGCGTTTGTAATTGTCAGATAATCAATTAGTTATAAAATGATATGATAAGGGTGCTAATCATAGTTCAAAAGGGCGTTAGTAATATGCTTAAAGATGCTCTTTTACAAGTCAAAAGAGCATCTTTAAGAGGCTAACAAAACCATGTTTTGTTTTTTTTCGTACGAAAATTATTTACAAACCTATTTAGGTTCTAATGACCGATTTGTATTAAACTTTCTTACCAGATATGAGTACAAAGATAATAAGGAAGCCAATTACAAATATGAAGAGGAAAGAGCCTAATGCACCAGCGTAAATTCTACCAGTATGCACTTCTAAGGCTAAACTCCATAGTGAGATGGGCTTATTATCAAGAAATTTCGGTTGCTCTGCAAATGTTGAACCTTGGAAATAAGAGACAACACATTCTTTATTTGTAAAGTCAGAACTATACCCTGATATTGTCTGTGTATCTGGTGCTGTACCCGGGATTTGAGGACCATCTTGCATTATATCATTATATGGAACAATAGTATTATAATCTCTATTCCAGAAGTATAGTCCATCAAAAGAGCCAACAATCCATGTTGTTTCATTTACTCGTTGCCAGACGTTCTGCCCCATAACACTAATAGGAGGCGCAACTGTCACTGCAGTAGGTTTGTCTGTGAGAGAACGTAAGGAGAAAAAGCCTTCTGATGTTGATATGAGCCAGTCTTTCTCTTGTTCATCGTATCTTATCATTCTTAGCTTGTCGTTCCAAGCATTTTCGTTATCCAAGGTGGTTCCCGGTAGGGGACTTGTACTTGTTTTAACGAGCAAAATCATAAGTGGTGGACGTAATGCCCATCCTGTAATAGCGATGAAGAGTGTCAAAACAAAAGTATAGATTCCTATTTTCTTATGCCATATAAGCATGAATGTTGCTTTACGACGAAGCCAAAACCATATACCCGTTACACAAAGTATGATTAGTACAATACCAATTGCGTCTATAAAGAGTTTTCCTATGTTTCCAAATAAGGCACCACTGTGTAGGAGCCATACTTGTCGGAAAAGTGATACTTCACCTTCTTTACCTGCAGGTGACTTTAATGTGATAATTTTAAAGTTTTTGTATGGAGCTTTTGAATAATAGAGATGGGAACGTGAAAGCACAATAAGTGTGTCACCATGTGTGGTTATATCTGTCAAAAGCTCGTCGTCATTTTGAAGGGGTAGGGATATGGCCTTCCAATATGAATTCTTCTCTAATTTATATAAGCCCATGATACTTAGAGCAAAGAGTTCATTATGCGTTGTTTTAACCATTCCACGCATTAGTCTGTAATCAGCTGCAGTGGGGAGTCCATGGTTATATTCTTTGAAGTAGGAAGCTGTTGAGTCGGTCTGAATAATACCAGCCGCACCATATATAAATATTCTATTATTCTTTTTATTATCATTATAACGTATTGTTCCACGCAATAAACCATTGTTCCATTGGTCAAAGGAGTAACGACTCGGCAATAAGCCTCGACTAATATTAATGTTTGTAAATGCTTGTCGATGATTAAGAACAATGCCTGATAGGCAGAACATTACTAAAAAGAATGTAATAATAATACCAATCCACTTATGGTATTTACGCCATGTTTTTGTGTTTCATATATTGTTATTTGTGTATGTTGTTGTCACAGTTCTTAAAGCTGTGTGTGTAAACTTATTATCCTATTATCAAAAAAATCCCTTACCTATTATTGATATGTCTTTAATAATAGGTGAGGGTAAATAATGTTTATCTGTGTAATTGCTTGAGAGAGTGAATAGTACTCTTAGGGTCATCAGCCTTAAAAACATAGCTGCCACTAACGAGAATATCAACACCTGCTTCAACTAAGCGAGGAGCTGTGTCAGCTTGTACTCCTCCATCTACTTCAATCAGGGCATTACTGCCTTCAGCCTCAATTAATTTGCGAAGACGTTTTACTTTCTTTATACTACTTTCAATGAATTTCTGTCCACCAAATCCAGGATTTACACTCATAAGCTGAACAATATCTATGTCGCCAATGATGTCCTCAAGAACATTAACAGGTGTAGAAGGATTAAGTGTGACTCCTGCTTTCATTCCAGCGTCATGAATTGCTTGTATTGTTCGATGCAGGTGAACACATGCTTCGTATTGAACATTCATGATTTCTGCTCCTGTGTCAGCTGTTTGTTGGATATAGTTTTCAGGATGAACAATCATTAAATGTACATCCATCGGTTTCTTACAAGCTTTACCAACTGCTTCAAGTACAGGAAAGCCAAAAGAAATGTTAGGAACGAAAACTCCGTCCATGATATCCATGTGTAACCAATCGGCTTCGCTTTCGTTAATCATTTCAATCTCCTTATCCAGGTGAAGGAAGTTTGCGGAGAGTAGGGAAGGTGATACTATGATTTCCATATATTTCTTAGTTTAGACAATAAGTCTGGACCTTTCCGTTGATTTTTATAACACGATAGGTATAAGCTATCTGTCGGATAATATTAAGTGTCTTTTCTGACGGCTTAATTTCTTCTGGAGTAAAAATTCTAATCATAGGCAAAACAATATATTTTTGAGAGTTACTATTTACGTTCTAAACGTTCTGCAATTAATTTTATTATATCTTCATACAAGAATATTTTTGGGTTACCTAAATATTTATGCTGCGAAAAACTTGTTAGATTGTAAATAGTAAATCTTATATGTGCTTATCGCATAGCTGGTTGTTTGCAAAATCCTATATCATCATATAATGCTTTTACTCAAAAATCAATAGAACATAAAGCCAATATTTACTCATAGTGCATTGACTTAGCTGGATGGATATGGCTGATGAGATAACTTGGAGCAATTAGCACAAGAACGCATATCAATAATGTTGCAAGATTTAGAGCAACTATAAGTGATATGTTTATTTCGACAGGAACTATACTTACATAATAAGTCTGTGGGTCAAGTTTTATAAGTCCTGTCCATTTTTGTAAGAAGATTATTCCAAAACCAATGATGTTGCCTATAATTAATCCTCTACCAATAATGAAGGTGGCAAACCACAGAAAGATATGGCGTATTTGTTTATTACGTGAACCAAGTGCTTTCAGAATGCCAATCATTTGTGTTCGTTCGAGAATAATAATTAAAAGACCTGATATCATTGTAACGCCTGCAACGGCAATCATAAGTGCAAGAATAATCCATACATTCATATCCATCAAATCAAGCCACGAGAATATTTGTGGATTTTGTTCGATTATGTTTTCAGAGGAATATGTTTCTCCATAATGATCCACTTTATTCTTTACCTTACTCAAAACGTCATAGGATATAGGGTCAAGCTGTAAGAAATCATTGACAAGTATTTCTGCACCACTATATTGGTCTGCTTCCCATCCATTCAATTTTTTTGCTGTATATAAGTCTGTAAAACACACTTGTGCATCAAATTGCTTCATGTTTGTCGAATATATACCTGCAATTGTGAATTTGCGTGTTCGTACATTCTGCTTGTTAATAAAGTAAGCAAAAAGTCTTTGTCCTACCTTCAATTTTAGTTTGTCGGCAATTGTCTTAGAAATGACAATGTTCTGTTGATTTTCTGTGTCAGAAAAACGAGGGATTACTCCCTCTACCATATTATTATGAATGAAGGTAGAGTCAAAGTCTGGACCAACTCCTTTTAATATAACTCCTAAAAAATCACTATTTGTTTTTAATATACCTTGTGTATAAGCATATCGTTGAATATGTTTAACACCCGGTATAGTTTTTAATTCCTTTGTTAAAGAGTCGTTAATGACAATAGGATATTGTTCCGAACTTTGTAGGGTAAGAAAATTGGCTACGGTTATATGACTTCCAAATCCGACAATTTTATCACGGATGGAGTGCTTAAATCCTAACACAACGCATACAGATATAATCATTACAGCTAAACCAATTGCTACGCCGATAGTAGCAATGTTAATTGCTGGCTTTGATACCTTTTGTGTGTTATCTCCTCCGTTATATATTTTACGAGCAATAAAAAGTGCGTAGTTCATTGTGGATTTGAATATAATTAAATATTTGATGAATGCGAAATACAGATTGCGTTGCTATTATTTTTATATTAAGCTTGGATTAATCCTCTTCTACACGTCCTGGATAATTCTCCAAAGCTTTTTGAAGAACGATTAGCGCACGTTGTAAGTCTTCGCGTTTTAAGACGTATGCTATACGAACTTGATTATGTCCAGCTCCAGGTGTTGTATAGAAACCACTTGCAGGTGCCATCATTATTGTTTCACCTTCATAGTTAAATTCCTCTAAACACCATCGACAGAATTTGTCGGAATCGTCTACGGGAAGTTTCGCAACAGTATAAAAAGCTCCCATAGGGATTGGAGAGTATACACCATGTATACGATTCAGTCCATCAATAAGGCATTTACGTCGCTCAACATACTCATCATAGACGTCACGATAATAGGAATCTGGGGCGTCAAGACTTGCTTCAGCTACAATCTGCCCAATGAGTGGGGGAGAAAGACGTGCTTGACAGAATTTCATTACCGCATTACGTATCTCTTCATTCTTGGTGATTAATGCTCCAATACGTATTCCACATTCGCTATAACGCTTTGAAACAGAGTCGATAAGTACCGTGTTGTTCTCAATTCCTTGTAAGTGCATTGCTGAAATATATGGCGAACCTGTATATATATATTCTCGATAAACTTCATCAGAAAAGAGATAAAGATCGTATTTTTTTACAAGATCACGAATTTGGTTCATCTCTCGTCTTGTATACAGATAACCCGTTGGATTGTTCGGGTTACATATCATTATAGCACGTGTTTTCTCATTGATAAGTTCCTCAAATTTCTCAACCTTAGGTAGTGCAAAGCCTTCCTCTATCGAGGTTGCGATGGTCTTAATCTTTGCACCAGCTGATATAGCGAAAGCCATATAATTGGCATATGCTGGTTCTGGGACAATGATTTCATCTCCAGGATTTAGGCATGCCATGAAGGAATAGAGTACAGCCTCTGAGCCACCTGCGGTAATGATAATATCATCTGGGGTGACGTTTATATTGAATTTCTTATAAAAGTCACATAGTTTTTCTCTGTATGAAAGATAGCCTTGCGAAGGAGAATATTCTAAAACTTGACGTTCAATTTTTTTTAGAGCATCTAATCCGCATTGCGGCGTTGGAAGGTCAGGCTGACCTATATTTAAATGGTAAACCTTTATTCCACGTTTCTTTGCAGCAACTGCAAGTGGAGCCAGTTTTCTGATAGGTGACTCCGGCATTTCAAGTCCACGAACTGATATTTCCGGCATAATAACTTTATTTATTCTCTCGACAATAAGATGCGAGTAGAAGATGTCTGTTTATATATAATCTACTTATGATGCAAAGATAGACATTTTTTTTATTTTAATTGCACTTTTAGTAGATTAACGCAGATTTTTTACTACTTTTGCACATCTATAAAATTGCCTTTTTACTCTTCGTTTATTTTAATAATAATTGGAAAGATGAGGGCTTAAAACTTAAACGAATAATTATGAGAAGTAGAACAAGTACTTGGTTTGAAACACGTGTTAGATATGACAAGACGATGGAAGATGGTCAGAACAAGAAAGTTATTGAACAATACGTGGTAGATGCTTTTAGCTTTTCTGAGGCAGAGGAGTTTATTACGGAAGAAATGTCACATTATGTAAGTGGTGAGTTTGATGTAAAAGCAATTAGCCCGGCAGCATTTGGTGAGATTTTTTTTAGTGATATAGATACTGATGATAAGTGGTTTAAGGCAAAACTTTCTTTTATTACTTTAGATGAAAAAACAGAGAAAGAAAAGCGTTCTTCTGTAACCTATCTTGTACAAGCACACTCTGTTAGTGGTGCTGTAAAGCATGTAGATGAAGTGATGGGCTCAACGATGATAGATTATGAAATTGCTGCTATCACAGAGACAAAGATTATGGATGTCTTCGAGCATCGTGCAGGAAAGAAGAACGATCAACCAGAGTACGATAAGTAAATTAATTTGTCATCAAATAGAAACTTACGATTATGTATGATGTTGCAAAGAATTTACACAAAGTACTTGGGAGTCTTCCTGATGGTGTGAAGTTAGTTGCCATCAGTAAGTTTCATTCTAATGAGTATCTTGAAGCGGCATATCGTGAAGGACAACGTATCTTTGGTGAGAGTCAGGTACAAGAACTTACGCGTAAGGTTGAGATGCTTCCGAAGGATATAGAGTGGCATTTTATTGGTCATCTACAGACAAATAAAGTAAAGTTTATTGTTCCGTATATTTCTATGATTGAGGCTGTTGATTCTTTCAAGCTAATGAAGGAAATTAACAAGCATGCAGTAAAGAATAATCGTATTATTAAAATCCTGCTTGAACTTCATATAGCAGAAGAAGATTCAAAGTTTGGTTTCAGTCCAAATGCTTGTCGTGAACTATTGGAAAGTGGTGAATGGAAAGAACTTAGGAATGTTCAAATTGCGGGTTTAATGATGATGGCGTCAAATGTAGATGATCGTCAACAGATTAAGAAGGAGATGATGTTAGCTGCCAATCTTTTTGATGAATTTAAGGAAAAGTATTTTGCTGATGATTCAGAATTTAAGGAGCGTTCGTGGGGTATGAGTCATGACTATGATGTAGCGATAGAATGTTGTTCTACAATGGTTCGAGTCGGTACAACCATCTTTGGACCTCGTGTTTATTAATCTGAATATGTTTATAGTGTTCTGATAAATAGCGTTCTTTTTGATAATAAACCTTTTATAAAGAGCTTAGCACAATAGGTGTTTATAAGTCTAAAAGCCTATTGTGTTAAGTAATTTCCTAATCTTTAGAAATTTATTTAGTTCGATAATAGTAATGTTTACGAATTAATCCTAAAATAAATGTTGATATTAATTATTAATATTTATTTCTTTTCGATATCTTCCCATTCAAGTATTTCGGCAGGATTTTCTATGAATAATGTTCCACCATGTTGTAATAAAAAAATCTTTATCACGAAATCCCCATAGTACACTAATACATGGTAGTCCAGAATTTTTGGCAGTCATAATATCGACATCACTATCACCTATATATACGGCGCCTTCCTTTGACACTCCTAATTGTTTAAGAGCCTCTATTACAGTGTCTGGAGCAGGCTTCTTTCTGATAAATTCACGTTCTCCGATTGCCACTTCAATTGTATCAAAGAAAAAGTGTTTTGCCAATTCTTGCGTTGCATTGTAAAATTTATTGCTAACAATAGCAAGTTTCTTTCCACGACGTTTTAATTCATATAACAGTTCTGGAATTCCGTTGTAAGGACTTGTTGTGTCAAGACTATGTTGCATATAGTGTTCACGGAATTTATTGTATGTTATTTCAAACTTGGGATTATTCTGACCATTAGGAATAGCACGTTCCATAAGTAATTTTACACCATTCCCAACAAACATACGTATTTCTTCTATTGTGCGTTCTGGCATACCAGCCCATCGAAGAGCATAATTAGTACTTGCTGCTAAATCATTTAAAGTACTAAGCAACGTTCCGTCCAAATCAAATATATAAGTATCAAATTCTTTCATTACCCTTTTTGTTTGTTTCGGACAAAATTAAACAATTATATGGATAATGTGTTATCTTTTCTCTTAAAAATTAAAAAGTAGTTACCAAAGTCATATATCATTGCTCGTTTACTATTTTTAAAAATTGTATCTTTGTAACTTGAATAATAAATGGAAAGATAATGAAGAAAATAAAAAGGAAACAGTAGAAAGACTGCATCATATTGGATTATTGTTATAATCTTATTAGTGTTTGCTTGTATAACATATGTTCTTTTCTTCTCAGGAATGTCTCGTACGGGGAAGGAAAATTATGTCCTTATAGACAATAATGATAATATAGATTCTGTTTATGCAAAGTTAGAACCCGTATCAACTCCTCATGGTTTTTGGATTTTTAAGCAGCTTGCTGGAGTTATGGGATATGCAAATAATATTCGTCCGGTAGATTTATTATAGGTTCTTCGGGGTCACTTCAAACTTCACGTCATATTATTAATGGTTTACAAGCCCCTGTAAAGATTACGATTAGGTCGGTAAGAACATTAGAAGATCTTGCTAAGGATGTCAGTGAAAAACTGATGTTTACACGTGCAGAACTTCTTTTGCAGCTCAATTCAAAGACTGTTTGTCAGAAGTATGGTTTCACTCCAGAAACAATCCCAGCTATGTTTATTCCTAATACTTATGATTTCTACTGGAATACTTCTGTTGACAAGTTTCTTGACAAGATGTCTGATGAGAATAAAAAGTTCTGGAATTTTGAACGTAAAGAGAAGGCTAAGCAGGCGGGATTTACTGAAAGTGAGGTTGTTACTATAGCGAGCATTGTAGATGAAGAGACAGATAATGAAGCTGAGATGCCCAAAATCGCGGGTATGTATATCAATCGCTTACATATAAATATGCCGTTACAAGCAGATCCTACTGTAAAGTTTGCAACAAAGAATTTTACCGCCCATCGTATCTATCAGAAATGGCTTACGGTGGATAATCCTTATAATACATATAAGTATCGTGGACTTCCTCCTGGTCCTATTCGTATTCCATCGGTGGCAGCTATTGATGCGGTGTTAGATTATGTCCATCATGATTATATCTATATGTGTGCTAAGGAAGACTTTAGTGGTACACACAACTTTGCTAAGACATACGAAGAGCATCAAGTGAATGCTGCTAAGTATGCTAAGCTTTAGACGAACATGGAATAAATTAAGGAGTTGTTACCTTTTATTTGTCTATTATCTTCTAATCTCTTAATACTTATTTTATCATGTGCGAAGCTTCAGCACATATCGTGTTGATACTCCGCACATATTGTGCGGATGGTAAATACCAATGAAGGGGCAAGCTATTAATCTTTCTTATTATGTAGTTTTCTATTCGAACATACCGATAGCTTGCCATAAATTATCTTCTGGTAGCGGTGATTTAATACAGATTTTCTCCTTAGAAACAGGATGAATAAATTCAACATAACGGCTTAACAAACAGATACTACCATCAGGATTAGAGCGTGGAGATCCATATTTTAAGTCGCCTTTTATTGGACAATTCATATTAGATAGTTGACAACGAATTTGATGATGACGACCTGTCATTAAATTAACTTCCAGCAGTGTGTATCGTTCTGATTGATTGATAACTTTATAATGTAGGATGGATTTTTTTTTGCAGTTGGGACTTGATGATTATAAGCGTAACTCTTATTTTGTCGTTCGTTACGTACAAGCCAATCTGTTAGTGTTGCCTCAGTTTCCATTGGCGGACGTGTAACAATTGCCCAATAGGTTTTATGTATATCACCATTTCGGAACATATCGTTAAGTCTTGTAAGTGCTTTTGATGTTTTAGCAAATATGACCAACCCTGCCACGGGGCGATCTAATCTATGTACAACTCCTAAAAATACATTTCCAGGTTTCTGGTATTTTTCCTTTATCCATTGTTTAACAATCTCTGATAAAGGCTTATCACCAGTTTTATCACCTTGTACAATCTCGCCAGCTTCTTTGTAGACAATGATGATATGATTATCTTCGTAAAGTACTTTCATTGTGAATAATGTCTTATTAATAGCAAAAAAAATAGTTTATTAGTATTTGTAATTATTAGAAAAGGGATATAATTATTTGAAATATAAACTTTTTATTCTATGTTGTTAAAATTACATTACTAATAATACAAAAGAAACAGAAAGAGATTAATAAAAAAATCCCTCCCTATCTTTCAAAAATATATTGTAAGATGGGGAGGGAGGAGATGTTACATATTCATACCACCATCAACCTGGAGTACCTGACCTGTAACATAGCTTGAAAGTTCAGAACCAAGGTAAACAGCTGTGTTAGCAATGTCTTCAACAGTACCACCACGACGGAGTGGAATCTTTGAAGTCCATTCTTTACGAATATCATCATTCAAAGCCTGTGTCATTGCAGTATCAATAAATCCAGGAGCAATAGCATTTGCACGAATACCCTTAGGGCCCATCTCCTGAGCAACACTCTTAGCCAAAGCAATCATACCTGCTTTTGATGCTGCGTAGTTTGCCTGACCAGCATTACCATGTACACCAACAACACTTGCCATATTTATAATACTACCACCACGCTGACGCATCATTACCGGTATACAAGCGTGAATGAAGTTAAAGGCACTCTTGAGGTTTACTGCAATTACAGCATCCCACTGCTGCTCTGTCATACGAAGCATAAGACCATCTTTTGTAATACCAGCATTGTTGATGAGGATGTCAATAGCACCAAACTCTTCTTTAACTTGTTTTTACAACCTCTTCTGATTGTGCAAAGTCAGCAGCATTACTTGCGTAACCCTTAACTTTAACACCCAAAGCTGCAATCTCTGCTTCGGTTGCTTTACCATTTTCATCTATAACGAGGTCGGTAAATGCAACATTTGCACCTTCTTGTGCAAACTTCAATGCGATAGCCTTACCAATACCACGTGCAGCACCTGTAATGAGGGCTGTCTTACCTTCCAATAATTTCATGTTGTTTTGATTTATATTGTTAGTTTAAATGTTTATTTATATCAAAAGAATTAATGGCATTATTTCAGTCCACTCTTTCCTAATGCACCATACACTACTTTTGCAACCAATGGACGTGAGGTTTCTTCTGTAAGCCCATGACCTAAACGTCCATAAATAAAAGGAACTTCAAGCCCTTTAATACAATAATGTGTAATGTCTGCTACAAGTTCAACGTTATCAATGTCAAAATCTCCGTCTTGCTTAGCTTCTGCATAAACCTTACGGAATAACTCTATTTCATCTTCATCAAAATTCTTTCGAGCTTTTTCAACCATCCATATATTTCTAAAAAACTCTGCACGTAAATTTCCATTACGCATAACAGTTTCCTTTATCATACTTAGATGTGTGTAAATGAGTTCGATGATTTTATCCTGAGGTTTAATATTCTTTGCAGCGACTTCATCCAACTTGTCTGATAAACGTTCCAACTCTGCTTCAATAACAGCATAATACACATCATCCTTACTTTTAAAATAGGTATAGAGTGTACGTCGCCCTTTCCCAGAGGACTTAGCGATGTCGTTCATCGTTGTGTTGGCAATGCCGTTTTTTGCAAAAAGTTGGCGTGCTACATCAACAAGCTTTTGCCTTGTCTTTGATATTGACATTTCCTTATTAATTATCTATTTAATTATTTGCACATAGCAAATATATGTGTGCAAAATTATAGATTATATCCCATTCTGGCAAATTTATAACAATAAATCTTCTTGTTATCTTATGATTTCTTTGAAATAAAGAATAATAGATATTTTGTATCATTTACAAATATGTAATATTAGAATAAGTCTAAATTCATTATTTATGATGATTTTTTCAGTATATTTACCTAATAAATAATAAATAACTAAAGTTTCCCACCCTAACAAATAGATAGAAAAATAACAGTTTGTCGAATTTTCTTTGTAAATTAGTAATCGCAAAAAAACTGATTGTCAAAGACAAAACAACAAAACTGTTATGGAAGCAAAAATAGAGAAAATAAGTGAGTTATCCAAACTTTTGAGTGTTAAAACTCGAATGAGTGATGATTTATTGCATCTTTTTGGCAAGTTTGGTATCGGTCACCTGCTATCTCGTCTGTCATTGGAGAAACATGACGGAGTTTCGGCATCTGAGCTAATCCTTTCTCTTTGCCTCTTCCGCATTGTGGGTGAGAGCATCCACAGTATATGCAAGCATAAGATATATGAGCTTTCAAATCATGGTAAGAACTGTTTCTATCGAATGATGACTCGCCCGCAGATGGATTGGAGACGCTTGATGAACCGCTTTGCACTGCGTTACATGTGCCTATTGCGTAAGTATGGCGAAGCTCCTCAATCCGATTCCACGACCTGTTTCATTATAGATGACACCGTGCTTGAGAAGAGCGGTGTGAGGATGGAGGGTATCAGTCGTGTTTTTGACCATGTTAAAGGCAGGTGCGTATTGGGCTACAAACTGCTACTTTGTGCTTTCTTTGACGGCAAGACAACCATACCCTTTGATTTTTCACTGCATCAGGAAAAAGGGAAACAAGGCGACTGCGGACTGACAAAACAGCAACGTAGAAAAGCGTATCATACCAAAAGGAATACTGGCAACCCCGATTATAAGCGTTTTCAAGAGTGTAAGATGTCTAAGATGGAAGCTGCCATGAATATGCTTCGCCGTGGATGGAAGATGGGTTTGCATGCGAAGTATGTGATTACCGATAGTTGGTTCACTTGCGAGCAACTTATGAAATGTGTTAGAAGCATAGGTAAAGGAGTAATGCACTTTGTTGGACTTGCTAAAATGGGAAAGACGAAATACACCGTATCAGGCAGGAAGAAAAATGCTGCAGAACTCATTGCTACCTATGAACGTGAACGAGGAAAGAACTGTCGTAAGTACAGATGTCGATATATTCAGCTCAACGGCAACTTAGGGGATGTACCTATTAGAATATTCCTCATCAAGTATGGTAGGAACTCCATGGAACGTCCTGCTCACCACGGATACAACGATGTCTTTCATAAAAAGCCTTTTGAAGTGTATCAGATTAGATGGAACATAGAAGTGATGAACAAGGAGACTAAGCAATATCTCGGATTAGGAGGTTATCAAGGTTGCGACTTTAATGGTCAGATAGCCGACGCAACGCTATGTTACCTTACATATACCGTCATGGCTTTGGAAAAGAGGTTCACAGAATATCAAACCATGGGCGAACTTTTTTCGGATATAGAGGACGACCTCATGGCACTCACGTTATGGAAGCGAGTTCTTGCTCAGATCAAACGTATACTTCGCATTTTAGGAGAAACACTTGGGATAACGCCCCAACAGCTTATGGCTACAATCAGCAGCAACGACAAAGAGTTGAGCAAAATCCTTGTAATGGCAGAAGTGTTAGAAAAATGGGACGAAGTATATGAACAGACTGCTTAACCTCTATTATACTTGTGTTAAAAAAATCAATGGATATGGGTAATAACGGTAAAGGTGAATAAAAAGACCAGTGTTTTAAAGGGATGGGAAACTTTAGTAAATAATTCATATATTTGTACGCAGAACAAGAAACAACATATATGAAATTAAAATTTAGATTCTACCAAAGTGTATAAACTGTTAGATAAGTTTCTAACACGTATCACCTACAGACAAAAGATAATGCTATTTCTTTTTAGTGGTGTGATAGTAGGATTGGCAGGTTTATTCTTTTATCTTTTACGTATGCATACTTATATAATAGGTGATGACCCGGCTGCTTGTATAAATTGCCATATTATGTCACCTTATTATGCTACGTGGTCACACTCCGCACATGCTCGTAATACGACCTGTAATGATTGTCATGTTCCTAATAATAATATGGCGTCACACTATGCGTTCAAAGGGATTGATGGAATGAAGCATGTTGCATATTTTGTTACACATAACGAGTCACAGGCAATTCAGGCTGAACGAGCTTCTGCTGAAGTGATTATGGATAATTGTATTCGTTGTCATAAACAACTCAATCAAGAATTTGTAAATACAGGTAGAATTGATTATATGGAAGCACAGCGAGGAGAAGGAAAAGCTTGCTGGGATTGTCATCGCGATGTTGCTCACATGAAGATGAATTCTCTTTCAAGTACACCAGGAGCAGAGTATGTGGAACCAATGCCACCATCTCCTGTACCTGATTGGTTGCAGAATATGTTAGGAAATAAAAACAATAAATAATAATTATGGCAAAAACATTAAAGAAATGGCAAGGCTGGCTACTCTTTGGAGGAGCAATGTTACTCGTGTTCATTCTTGGTCTACTTTGTTCTTCAATGCTTGAAAGAAGGGCAGAGGTTGTAAGTGTGTTTAATAACAGACGTGATCCAATGACTGACTCTATTGTTTCTCAGAATGAGAAGTTTGCAGCTGATTTCCCACGTGAGTATGAGACATGGGCAATGACAGAAGACACAAGCTTTGTGAGTAAGTATAACTCATCGCAAGAAGTTGATGTTCTGGCAGCAAGACCCGAAATGGTTATTCTATGGGCAGGTTATTCATTCTCAAGAGATTATAATACACCACGTGGACATCGTCATTGTATAGAAGACTTGCGTAAGATTTTGCGTACAGGTAGTCCTGGTGTTGATGGACAGGAGGATACACAGCCTGGTACATGTTGGACTTGTAAGAGTCCAGACGTAATTCGTCTTATGCGTGATAAGGGAACAGACAAGTTCTATGCAGCTAAGTGGAGTGATTGGGGTGCAGAAGTAGTGAATACTATTGGTTGTTCTGACTGTCATGATGCACGTACAATGAAACTTCGTCCTGCTCGTCCTGCAATTTATGAGGCATGGGCGCGTGTTGGTAAGGATGTCAGAAAAGCTACTCATCAAGAGATGCGTAGTTTAGTATGTGCTCAGTGTCATACTGAATACTATTTTGAAAAAGAAAATGGTAACTATTTACATTTCCCACAAGAGAAGGGTATGACTTGTGAAGCTGCAGAGGAACACTTCGATAGTATTGGTTTTTATGATTATATCAACCCTCTCTCTAAGGCTAAGATTCTGAAAGCTCAGCATCCAGGTTATGAGTTGTATTTACAAGGTATTCATGGACAACGTGGCGTTTCATGCGCAGATTGCCACATGCCATACATCTCAGAAGGTGGAGTGAAATTTACTGACCATCATATTACAAGTCCACTTGCAAATATTGAAAGAACATGTCAGACTTGCCATCGTCAGGATGCCGAGACGTTAAGACAGAATGTGTATGAGCGTCAGCAGAAAGTCTTCCAGTTCCGCACGAATGTTGAAAAAGAACTTGCAGCAGCACATATAGAAGCAAAATTTGCATGGGAAAAGGGTGCAACAGAGGCAGAGATGGAACCCGTTTTGAAGGACATTCGTAAGGGTCAATGGCGTTGGGATTATGCAGTAGCAAGTCACGGAGCTTCTTTCCATGCACCACAGGAAGTGATGAGAATACTTGCAAGTGCAATGGAATACGCTAAGGATGCTCGTTTAAACATTGCACGTGTAGTTGCTCGACATGGCTTTACAGGACAGATTCCTCTTCCTGATATTAGTACTAAGGCTAAGGCACAATCATATATTGGTTTGGATATGCCTAAGTTAAAGACACAGAAGAAGAAGTTTCTTGATACTGTAGTTCCAAAGTGGATTGAGCAAGCTCGTAAGAACAAACGCTTTATTACTAAGCCGATGTAATTTATATTTAACAAGATTCCTTTCCTATTTTTTTCAGGAGAGGAATTTTTGTTAGTAAAAATTAGAACTATTTTTTTATTAGGATTTTATTAATCCTTTATTTTTTTATTTTTAGATTTAAATCATTAATTTGCTCATACTCATGAAATAGGTTGAAAGTTCTATTATCTTTCATCAATGGTTGAGGATGAGCTTTTTATTATGTGGAAGAAACCTTATACACTTAAAGAAGGAACAGCATTTGTTGTTGGTTTGTTGGTTACATGTGGATTTATTCAAGCAATAGTTGGACCCTTAGAGTGGGCTTTTTTTGCTTGGCCTGCAAATATTGTGACATTCATCTTGTTTGTTCTTACACTTTTGTTAGTCTACGTTCTACGTAGATGGTCTTATTTTTGTCGCTTCATGAGTACTATGCAAGCAGCTATCCCAGCTATTGCATCATCAGCTGCATTAACACTCATAATGGGAATTACGAAGCAAGTAGCCGAAGGACATGATCCCGCTGATCCTATAGGATTGACTAAAATGCTTAATTTTTGGCCATTTGTTTTTGTATATGTATGGATGACCGCCATTGTTGGTGAGGTAACATTGAATCAGATTGTACGTTTCTCATGGCGTCGTTTGCCAATATTAACAAGTCACGTAGGGCTTTTCCTTGTTCTAACTTGCGGAACACTTGGTAGTGCAGATATGCTTCGTGTGAAGATGTATTGTGAAAAAGGACAAGTAGAATGGCGTGGATTAGATGCAGTTAGTAACGTTCATCATCTTCCTGTTGCAATTCAATTGGAGAAATTTACGATAGATGAATATTCCCCAAAGCTGATGCTTATTGATAATATGGGTCTTCCTCTACCTAAGGGTAAACCAGAGAATATCCTTTTAGATAAGAATGTGAAAGCTGGTAATTTGTTAGATTGTAAGATTGAGATATTAAAACGTATTGATAATGCTATTCCCGTAATACTCAACAAGATGGTTGGTAATATGCCAAGCGGTATGATGGGGAATATTCGTATGGACTCATTAGGTCAGGCACGTAATAAGGAGGGGTATATTCCTACACAGGCATCTGGTTCTGCATGTGCATTGTTGGTAAAAGTAACAACTGGTGTAAATGTTAATGGTAATTCAGTAAATAAAACGCAGCAACAGACAATAACAGGTTGGATTACTTGCGGAAGCTATCTTTTCCCTTATCAGTCTTTGAAATTAAACGATGGTCGGAGATTGGTTATGCCTAATCGCGAGCCACGTCGTTTTTCTTCACAGGTAGATATATATACACAATCAGGAAAGAATATTCATACTGTGATTGAAGTAAATAAGCCTTTTAGTATTGATGGTTGGAAAATTTATCAGCTCAGTTATAATGAGCAGATGGGTAAGTGGAGTAATCTCAGTATTTTTGAGATTGTAACAGACCCTTGATGCCAGCTTGTTTATATCGGTATATTTATGTTATTGTTTGGTGCTATTGGAAATGTTCTTAACAGCAAGTCGAAAGAAGGAGGTAAAACTATGATCTGGAGTTATTTTATAATTTTTGCAATTATATCAGTTGTTTTATGGGCAATTGGTGCATGGGCAGCGTGGCGTAATCAGCGTCTTGTCACATTTGGTGCAACAGGACTTGGGTTAATTGTATTTTTTGCTTATATTCTCATTATGTGGATAACATTAGAACGTCCACCTCTTCGTACAATGGGTGAGACGCGTCTGTGGTATAGCTTTTTCTTACCATTAGCGGGTATTATCGTTTTTACACGTTGGCAATATAAATGGATATTAACTTTCTCGACACTTCTTTCTACGGTTTTTGTTTGTATCAATATTTTCAAACCAGAGATACATTCAAAGACTCTTATGCCTGCTTTACAGAGTCCTTGGTTTGCTCCTCACGTAATAGTTTACATGATGGCGTATGCTTTGTTAGGTGCTGCCGTTGTTATGTCGGTATATCTTCTTTTCTTTAAGAAAGAACCAGATGTTAAGAAAGAAATGGAGATAACCGATAATCTTACATATATTGGTCTTTCATTTATGACTCTCGGTATGCTTATGGGGGCTTTATGGGCAAAAGAGGCTTGGGGTCATTATTGGTCATGGGACCCTAAAGAGACCTGGGCTGCTATCACTTGGCTTGTGTATTTAGTCTATGTTCATTATCGTCAGTATCGCCCTCGTATTGTTCGTCCTGCTCTGTGGGTGTTGATTGTTGCTTTTGTATTACTTCAAATGTGTTGGTGGGGAATTAATTATCTTCCATCTGCTCAGGGCGTAAGTGTTCATACTTATAATTTGAGTTAGTTATTTGATTTATTTCATACAAATAATTTAAGGTTGTATCAGAAATGATGATATCTTTGTCTTCATTTCAGATGCAACCTTTTCTATGATTATATCTAATCCAAATCTTCTTCATTAGACCACATGATGTACATTTCTACGAGATAGTTCAGTATTATTTCCATACATCTTATATTTTCTTATCGTCTTCATGTCACTTATTGTAATTTGACCTAACCCACTATGCCTGCATTACAAAGCTAAACAATCGTAAACGAAATTAGGATAATACTTTATTATATCTTTCCGTCTTTCATAAACAACAAATTTTTTTATATCACGATAGCTTTGTAAAAAGTTTTCGTGTGTTGAGAAATCAATATATGAGTTGTTTTTACTTGGTAAAGAGCATCTTTCCGCTTGCAAAAGATGCTCTTTATGCATGTTATTAATGCTCTTTCAAAGTCCAATTAAGCATCTTTTCATTTGCTATCTTACAATTGTCTGATTTGCTTATAGTTATAGATTTATTATCATTGAGTGTCTTGTGCGTTTTTAGACACATTCTTCGATGTTCTGTAAATATTTTTTTCAGCAGCTTGTTTATTTTATTTTTATTCTATAGATACTTTTTGTTGCAAAATGATTATAGTATATAATGATAAGATAGTAATGAATTATTTTTTTAATTATTAAGTTTTGTCTTATATTAGAGCTATATAAAAATCATTCAGATAATTGCAGAAGAGTTCTTTATGCCTATTTTAGCTCAGAAAAAAGTCTTATCATGGAGCTTATGAGAGATAATTATGAGTTGTGGTAGGAAATTAGAAATGTGTAAAACTATATTTTTGAGAAAAAACTTTGCTTTTCCACAACTTTTTTTATACTTTTGGCAACTGAAATCAACTATATAAAGATGAGACAAATCATTAATCATTTTCACAGACGACGACCTTTACAAGCTAACAATGTGCTGTGCAGTCATAGATAATTATCCACGTGCGCATGTTTGTTATCACTTTTGTTGATCGTGATGATACAGTTTATCCAGAAGGTTTTGCAAGTGAAGTGAAACATCAAATAGAATTATTAGAGTCGCTTATTATCACTGATGAAGAAATTAATTTTCTTCGTCAGAAATGTTATTATCTTCCTGAATGGTTCTTAACATATCTTCGAGGCTTTCGCTTTTCAAGAGATTGGGTAAATGTTTGGCAGGATGAGAGTAGACATCTTCATATTGAGTTTGAAGGGTTATGGGCTGATACGATCTTATTGGAAGTAAAGGTTCTTGCCATTATTTCAGAATTGTTCTACATGTTTAACGAACAAGCTCAACAATTTGATTATCAAGAACTTTATGAAAAAACTTATCGCAAGACAGAACGTTTGTTAGAGGCGGGTTGTGTTTTTTCAGACTTTGGAACACGCCGACGTGCCAGTCTAACAGCTGAAGACACCGCTGTACGTGCTATGAAAGATTGTTATGATAGTCGTGAATGGAAAGGTCGTTTTGTCGGAACAAGTAATATTCATCTTGCAATGAAATATAACCTTACTCCGGTGGGGACTATGGCACATGAGTTTATTTGCGCTATTGGTGGTATGTTTGGTCCACAAATGGCAAATTATATGGCAATGGAGGCATGGCGTAGGACCTATCGTGGTGCGTTAGGAACTTACCTATATGACTCATTTGGTTGGGACATTTTCTCTTATAATTTTTCAGAGGATTTTGCTAATCAGTTTAAGGGCTTGCGCATAGATTCGGGTGATAATTTTGAACAATTAGAAAAGATTATAGCAAAATATAAGTCTTTTGGTATTGATCCACGTGATAAGCAAGTACTTTTCTCTAACGCATTAGACACTGATAAGGCTATAGAAATTCAGCGTTATGCAGAGAATAAGGTAAAGCCTTCATTTGGTATTGGCACTCACTTCACCAATGATTTTCCACATGTAAAACCAATGAATATTGTCATTAAGTTGGTTGCTGTTAAAATAACGGAATCATGGCCATTCTATAATGAAACCTGTAAAATTTCAGAAGATAAAGGTAAACATACTGGAAGACCAGAGGTTATCAAGAACTTTATGGAAGCTATACATTATAAAGAGTAATTAAACATATTTAGAATAATGAAGAATGTGATTCTCAGGTGAGATATATGCTATCCCTCTATTCCTCGCAGACATCATCGACATGACACGAATAACTCTAAAGGATTTAAGAGGTGACGACAAAAAGTTTGTTTACTTTCGTATAATAGAAGACCGAGGCGTGGGGGGGATTTTAATAGAAGTATTCAACAAAGTAGGGACTTTTAGATATATCTATTGAAGAAGTGGTTGAGTCTATGCGTTTATTTCCTCCTATAATTATTACAACCTTAAGTATTAGAAAAGGGAGATGGAGAAGAATAGGTAAGCAAAGAGAACTATAATAAGGAACAAGACTCTATGTATTCTGATATAACATTAGTGTCGGGAGCAGAAGGGCACTATTTCCTATGGAAGGGGGGGCATAGTCTGGGGCAAATTCCCGATGAGGCCATTGAACCACATGAACAATGGTTCTATTGGAGAGCCCATCATCTTGAAGAGCGAATAATTAAAGCCTTGACCGATGAGGGCATATCCTTCTGAACCTTCCTTGTGGAAAGTTCCAGAGCTGGTTAGGAGAGCTCCAATCCCTTATAGGTAGCTTCTTTGTAAAAAAGTTTGTTGAAATCTCGGGAAAGATTGGGATTATATCAGGAGGAGTGTATGTTCGCACATGACGCAGTAAACTCTTTAGTTACACATTCTTAAGGACATAGCAACAAAAAAGGCTTTGATTGTGATGAATGGCCCATGGCGATGTTTAAGGAAGGAGGGTAAGGCGCAAGTATTCGGTACATATCTCCCTCTGACAATAGAGGGGCTGGTGCTGCTATTATGCATGCGTTAAAAGGAAAATTAAAAGATACAAGAGTTTTATTTAGAATAATAGCTTAAATATGAATGTATTAACTTTGTATAAGCATAGAGATTTTGTATGGTTTCAAGAGCAGGCGAGTGAATTCATTCGGAAAGTGGAAAATTTCCCCTCCTTGGACGATACGGAAGGAATAGAGCTTTTTGTTCATTTTTCATTCTGTTCCTACTTGCTTGATAGTCCAGTCTTATGGCAGTTCTTAGAAAAACCTATTGAATCACTTCCCTTTATAGACTTCAATTCTTGGGAGTTTATAGAGCCTTTATTGTTGCTCAAGGTAAGGTGTGGTAAGTGTACAAGAACCAAGGGGAAAGAACGTGTTGAAGAAGCACTAAATTCAGGAGACGAACTTTCTCAAAAGGTAAATCGGTCTGTTTTTCTTCGTACTCTAAAAGGAGAGCATTTAGATTTGGACACCTTGAATTCGATATTCAATGCTAAAACTAAATGGTCTAATGTTTTTCATTTGGTGATACTTGCAATGGACATAGTCCGAATTGCTGAACTGGGAGGAAGCGAAGCTTTCCCTGTTGCTCGAGCTCACGAACTATTAGAGGAATGCAAGATTAAGTTTCAAGCGTCCTTTGGGATAGTGTAGCTTAACAATGGCACGATCAGCACTTGTATGGTAGAGCATCTATGGTAACTTGATGAAGAGTCTTGTGTGAGGATATCGGTTCTTAATAGCTACATATAGGAACAAACAATGACGCAATTTGACTTATCGAACTTAAAGACCTTTGCAGATGTTGATGGCGTCAAGAAGCAAGACTTGCGCTGGGATATTGATGAGGACATTTCCTTACCCGCTCAGTATAAACTCATCGACCGAGCTTGGCGACTGGAATGGTGGAAAGTTTCTAATCCTACTCAGGAGACTTCCTGTAAATAAGTTTGATGAAATCGTGGAAAAGATTGGGTCATATCAGGAGAAGTGTGTATCTTTGCACATGACGCAGTAGGCTCTTTAGTTACACATAAGCCGAAAAGACCTGCGGTATCACAAAGTGGGATTATTGCGTGTGCAAGCGATTGCTCACGCAAAAGACTCTAATGTTGGGTGGATAAGAATCATCATAAAACAATAAATCCTATGAATATGGACATTCAATATAACATTTCGAATGTGCAAACAGTTCGAATCGACGCAGATTTAGACAATGATAATACACGATAAAATTATAAAAGGCATAAAAACATGGTAGATATTGCAGCTGTAAAGGAATTCATTCAGCATCCAGAGTATGTGTACTTTATTGAAAGACTACAAAAAGAGGGGGAATTGTCTATGAGTGAGAATCTCCCATCATTGGCTATGTTGAACTCTAGTGCAGAGGTTATAAACAAGTCGAAGGTTAGTATAAAAGAATTACTTAACCTCATGAGTGCAGAGGACGAATCTTTGTATAGATATGTTCTCGCATACGTAGATAAAGTCTCAAAAAATGATGATCTTGAGGAAGAGTATCCAGAAGGAGAAGAGCAAGACCCATCTGAAAATCCCGATGATGGCGTACTTCTTCCATACGATAGAGATTTTGCCATATTTCCGGTGGTGTTATTCTATATAATCAAGAACCAGCCCAATGAGGTTTTACCTTTTCTAATGGCTTTGCGCCGGCCACATGCAAAGGCTAATGCAAAGAAAGAGCTCCTATTCTACAAAGAGGTTCTTGGGGTGTGAAATCGCTAAAGCAGTAGGAGACATCAATACATGATAAAGTATAAACTCGATAAAATTATAAAAAGCGTAAAAACATGGTAGATATTGCAGCTGTAAAGGAATTCATTCAGCATCCAGAGTATGTGTACTTTATTGAAAGACTACAAAAAGAGAGGGGATTATATGTGAGTGAGAAACTCACATCGTTGTCTGTGTTGAACTCTAGTGCAAATACTATAAACAAGTCGAAGGTTAGTATAAAAGAATTACTTAACCTCATGAGTGCAGAGAAAGAATCTTTGTATAGATATGTTCTTGCATTCGTAGATAGAGTCTCAAAAGATGATGAGTTTGAGGATGAGTTTCCAGAAGGAGAAGAGCAAGACCCATTTGAAGATTCCGATGATGGCGTACCTCTCCCATACCTTAGAACTTTAGCCATATTTCCGGCGGTGTTATTCTATATAATCAAGAACCAGCCCAATGAGCTTTTACCTTTTCTAATGGCTTTGCGCTGGCCTCATGTAAAGGCTAATGCAAAGAAAGAGCTCCTATTCTACAAAGAGATCATGGAGGAGTAAAATCGCTAAGGCAGTAGGAGACATCATTACATGCACATATCATAAGAGCCTTGCAGAACGTATTTGTACGCTATCTTCTACCGTTGACATTTAGTATCTTCATGCATAAAACAGTCGTATAGCTATACCTCCCAAACAAACCGATACAGGACACCACATGAATTTTTCTATCTAAATTTGCAAAACCAGTGGTGCACTTCCTAGTGGAAAATACTCCATGGGGGGCATGCCTCTATGGACCCGTATAGATATATAGAGTATGAACTCAAGAAAATTTTAAAAGGAGTGAATGTATGGTGAGTTTTACGGAAATAAAGGAGCTTATTCAGCATCCTGCCTATATTCGGTTTATGGAGCAAGTACAAAAATCATCAGGCGTATCTATTGAGGAAACGCTTCCTGATTTAGCTGGGTTAAACATCATTGCAAAAGCGAATAAACGGAGCGAAGATTAATGTCGATTTATTGCTGAATCTGATAAAGGAAGATGGAGATTGTTTACACAAGTATATTCTTGCTTGGTTGGATAGAGCTTCAAAAAGAATAGGACGGAAGCTTGACGAAGAGTATCCCGAAGGAGAAGAACAAGATGATTCTAGTGTTCCAAATAACGTTAGGGTTTTACCTCGTGACAGAGGGTTTATTATCTACCCTATTATAGTGTATCATATAATAAAGAATAAGCATAACGAGCTGTTTGCTTTTTACAAGTGGCTACGCAAACCATATGCAAAAGCTCGTTCGGAGGAAGCAATTCGATTTTATGAAGAAGTTTTTGGAAAGGAAAAGCTCTGAATAGTCAAACGCAATGTCCTCCGCTCACGTATTGTAGATTTTATGAATGCAAATAATATAGAAGGGACGGTGTCTGTTAGTCAGGCTGCTGTTTTGTGAATAACGTGATAGATAGGGTAATCTATAGAAGGAAATCTATTCTTAAGGGATGCAAATAATAAGACATTTGTTCAAAACATTTTCAGGCAAAGAGAAGGAGAAACTTTGGGCGATAAAGCTTTATAAGAAGCTTTGGGAGGGGACGTTATCTGATGTGTCTGTAGGCGATTTAGTTTCGAAACTTGTATCATTGTTCTTCAAAGACGATGAACCATTTGATTGCATAGAAATAAACTATGGGGAAAAGGAGTATCGTTCGATAAAGTCGCTTCTTCTATACGTAAAAAGATTGAGCAGTAGGAAAGTGAGTCATATAAGTTGTCTAAACTCTCAATCAGGAGAAGAGATAGTAATTTTATTCCACAAGAAAGGAGAGGAGTATGGTTCGGTCTTGCTTGAGGTTATTCTTGTCTCATCCTCATTGAATTTAATAGAAGTTTCTGACTCAATTAGAATAGCTAAGGATTTGATTTCTGTAGCTTCATGGGACTATGCTTATGGCTTTATGGTATCTAAGGGGGTGGATGTGCATACTGAGAGTAAAATAAGAAAATGTCTTTTTTCCACTACTGTTTCTGTATCTAAGACCTATATTGAAAGGGGAAAGAAGTTGCACAGCATTCACTTAGGTTATATTCCTCAGCTTTATCCGTTTAATATACTGAACAAAAAACAAATGGAGAATATACCCTCAGAATCAAAACTATATAGTCAGTATTGCCTTGATAGCAGATTATATGTTCTACTTTGTAATCGATACTTATGATAAGTTAGGGTTCTTGATACGTTCTTCCAAGGATGTAGGAGAATTATTCTCGTTTTTAATTGCTACCTTTTTCATGTCAGATTTTTGCTTACTTGTTATGTTTGCAGCACTAAGATAGGTGAAATTTCTGACATATTCAAGTGTTTTGAGAACTTTGTTTATCAGGTACTTGGAGTTTTTACAAGAAATAATGCTGCAGAATTAAGGTAATTCAAGAAAATAAGCCATCTTACCAATTTTTGGGTTCAAGATGGCTTAATTTCAAATTGCTTATTACGTTGTAAAATTCATGCTTCTTATTTTGCGTGTCGTTCTCTAATAGATTTTCTTGTCGGTTTTCTAACCTGACGTAGTATGCTATGCATTTGTTTTGATGATAGTTCTATATGTTCGTCAATAAGGCAAAATCTATTTACGGTCGAAGAATAGATTTGTGTTTAATTATTATCTTTTTGTGTATTCTTGTGATGTTTAATAGACTTTCTTTATCATGGCATCGGAGTTTGTTATGTATAATGATAAACAGAAATAATTAATTTATATTGCTATGCAAAAAGGAAATATTGGGGTTACAACAGAGAATATCTTCCCCGTCATCAAAAAGTTCTTATATTCAGATCATGAGATTTTTCTGCGTGAGATTGTATCAAATGCGGTTGATGCTACACAAAAACTGAAGACTCTATCAACAATAGGTGACTTCAAAGGCGAGCAAGGAGATTTAAGCGTTCGCATTAGTTTGGATGAAAATGCAGGTACACTGACTATCAGTGATCGTGGTATCGGTATGACTGCTGAGGAGATAGAGAAGTATATCAATCAGATTGCTTTCTCTGGCGTTAATGATTTTCTTGATAAATATCAGGACAAGGCAGAGGCTATTATTGGTCATTTCGGACTTGGTTTCTATTCTTCTTTCATGGTTGCAAAGAAGGTTGAGATAATTACAAAGAGTTATAAGGATGGTAGCAAAGCCGTTAAGTGGAGTTGTGATGGAAGTCCTGAATATACACTTGAGGACGCAGAGAAGGAGGATCGTGGTAGCGATATCGTCCTTTATATCGACGATGATTGCAAGGAGTTCCTACAGAAGTCAAAGATTGAAGAGCTGCTAAATAAGTATTGTAAGTTTATGGCAGTTCCTGTGGTCTTTGGAAAGAAGACTGAATGGAAAGATGGTAAGTCTGTTGATACAGAGGAAGATAATGTTATCAATAACGTTGAACCATTGTGGGTAAAAGCACCATCTGGACTGAAAGATGAGGACTATAAGAGCTTCTATCGCACACTCTTCCCTATGAATGACGATCCATTATTCTGGATTCACTTGAATGTTGACTACCCATTCAATCTCACGGGTATTCTTTATTTCCCACGTGTAAAGAATAATATTGAACTTCAACGTAATAAGATTCAGCTTTATTGCAATCAGGTATTTGTGACCGATCAGGTTGAGGGTATCGTACCAGAGTTCCTTACACTGCTTCATGGGGTTATCGACTCACCAGACATTCCTCTGAACGTCAGTCGTAGCTATTTGCAGAGTGATGCAAATGTAAAGAAGATTGCAAGCTATATCACCAAGAAGGTTGCTGACCGTTTGCAAAGTATTTTCAAGGAAAGTCGCAAGGAGTTTGAAGAGAAATGGGACGACTTAAAACTCTTCATTAACTATGGTATGCTTTCAGAATCAGACTTCTATGAGCGTGCAAAGGACTTCTCGCTTATCAAGGATACCGAAGGTAAATACTTTACCTTTGAGGAGTATAAGACACTCGTTAAGGATAATCAGACCGACAAAGAAAGCTATCTTGTAAACCTTTACACAAGTAACAAGGAAGAGCAGTATAGTTATATTGAGGCTGCAAAGCAGAAAGGGTATAGCGTTATCGATGCAAGTGGACAGTTGGATGTACCAGTGCTTTCAATGCTTGAACAGAAATTGGAAAAGACACGTTATGTTCGTGTTGACTCAGATATCGTTGATCGTATTATTCAAAAAGAAGATGCACCTAAGAACAATTTGTCTGAAAATGAGACTGACAGTTTGTCAGAAGCATTCCGTTCACAGATTCCTTCGATTGAGAAAGCAGACTTCACTGTTGATGTTCAGTCACTCGGTGAGGGATTCCAACCTGTTCTTGTTACACAGAATGAGTATATGCGTCGTATGAAGGAGATGAGTCAGTTCCAGCAAGGAATGGGCTTCTATGCGCAGTTGCCAGATTCTTACAACCTTGTTCTCAATGCTGACCACCCATTAGTAAAGAGGGTTCTCGACGATATTACTGCTAACACTGCAGAAGAATGTGAAGCCAATAAATAGTGAACTGAAAGGACAAGAGGCACGACTTGCTGCTTTACATCAGGCGCAGGACAAGAAGAAAACTGAGGAGCTAACACAAGAGGAGAAGGATGATATGCAGAATACTCAAAAGACTGTTTCTGAACTCCAAGACAAAAAGAAGTCAATTGTTGCTGCATACGCTAAGGGAAATGATGTTGTTCATCAGCTTATTGACTTGGCATTATTACAAAATGGTATGCTTCAAGGAGCTGCACTCGATAAGTTCCTAAAGCGTTCTATCAGCTTAATTAAGTAAAGAAAAGGTGTATACAAATAGTGTATCTATTTGTGGACATGATAATTAATAGAAGTTCCTTTGTTAAATGCGTACATTACTATCAAATAAAATGTATTGCTTTTAACAGAGGGACTTTTTAGAAACAGATAATAACTGCGAATAGTTTTTCTAACCTTTATACTTAGATGGAAGAACGTATAAAGGGTTAATTATGTTTTGAAAAATATTTCTTACCGCTTACTATCAAATAAGATTTTGTATCTTTTGCAGATAATAAACTTATTGGTTATGTTCAAGAATATTCTGAGAATTATAAGATGGGTGTTATCACTCGTTTTTATTTCTACAATTTTAGCGGTAGTTGTTTATCGTTTTATTCCTATTTACTTTACACCTTTGATGATTAGTCGTTGTTTTGAGCAGATTGGTAAAGGAGAATCTGTAAAACTATACCATGAATGGATTCCATTAGAGAAAATGCCAAAATCAATGCCTGTAGCGGTAATGGCAAGTGAAGATCAGCATTTCCTTACACATCATGGTTTCGACTATCAGGCTATTGAGAAAGCAGCAGAAGACCATTTAAAAAAAGGTAAGAAGCTACGTGGCGGTTCAACAATCTCGCAACAAACGGCTAAGAATGTCTTTCTGTGGCAGGGTCGCTCGTGGATAAGAAAAGGGTTAGAGGTTTATTTCACTTTCCTTATAGAGACCCTATGGAGTAAACAACGTATTATGGAGGTTTATCTTAACTCTATTGAAATGGGTGATGGTATCTATGGAGTAGAAGCATGTGCAGAACAGAATTTTGATATGGAAGCTATTCAACTTAATCGAAGAGATTGTGCACTTATAGCAGCGACATTACCTAATCCACGTCACTTCTCTTCAAAGAATCCTGGACCTTACATGCGTAAGAGAATCAGACAGATTGAACATCAAATGACTTTCATACCTGCTTTTCCAGAAGAGCATTAAATCTATTGTATATTAGATTATTAAACAATTCTGTTCAATAAAAAATAAAGTATAACAGATGATAAATCAAGATAAGGAAGATGAAATTCTCTCTGCATTGAACGAAAGCCAACGTGAGGCTGTTGAATATTGTACAGGTCCTTCACTGGTTATTGCTGGTGCGGGTTCTGGCAAGACCCGCGTCCTTACTTACAAGATTGCCTACCTACTCAGTAAAGGTTTAGCTCCATGGAACATTCTTGCACTTACGTTTACGAATAAAGCTGCAAAAGAGATGAAGGAGCGTATTGCACAGATTACGACTGTTGGAGAGACGCAACATCTTTATATGGGTACTTTCCATTCCATCTTTGCACGTATCCTACGTCGTGAAGGAGAGGCTATCGGCTTTGGAAGTAATTTCACCATCTATGACGAGAATGACTCCCGCTCACTCATCAAGAGTATTGTTAAAGCATTAGGCCTTGATGAGAAGATATATAAACCAGCTTCGGTTCATAACTTTATATCAATGGCAAAGAACCATCTTATTACAGCTGCGGAATATGCAGAAGATCGTGCTGCCATTGAACGTGATAGAAGTGCTCGTATGCCTGCTATTCACATGATTTACAAGTCGTACGAAGCAAGATGTCGTCAAGCAAATGCTATGGATTTTGATGATATTTTGCTTTATACGTTCTTGCTTTTCCGTGATAACAAAGAGGTAAGAGAGAAGTATGGACAGCAATTTGAATATATCCTCGTAGACGAGTATCAAGATACAAACTATGCACAGGTGAGTATCATCAGATTGTTATCCGAAACACATCGTCGTATCTGTGTCGTGGGTGATGACTATCAAAGTATCTACTCTTTCCGTGGTGCAAACATTGACAACATCCTTGATTTCAAGAACAAATTTGACGATGCTAAACTCTTTAAGTTAGAGCGTAATTACCGCTCAACACAACTCATCGTTCAGGCTGCTAACTCATTGATGAAGCACAATGAACGACAGATACCAAAGGATGTTTACTCTAAGAATCCGAAGGAGATAAGATTCTCTATAAACCTTGTTACAGCGATAGAGAAGAGGCGATGGTTGTTGCGAATGAGCTGAAGCGTATCAAACGCAATGATGATTGTGACTATAGTAACTTTGCTATTCTTTATCGTACGAACGCACAAAGTCGTTCTTTTGAGGACGAATTCCGTAAACAAGGAATTCCTTATAAGATTATTGGTGGACTTTCTTTCTATCAACGTAAGGAAATTAAAGATATCATTGCCTATTTCCGCTTGGTTTCTAACCCTAATGACGAAGAAGCCTTTCGTCGTATTATTAATTATCCGACACGTGGAATTGGTAATACTACGATTCAAAAGATTATTGATTGTGCCCAACAAAATTCTGTTTCATTATGGGAAACCATCCTCAATCCTATACAATATGGTTTAGATGTCAACAAGGGTACAATGACAAAAATCTTTGCTTTCAGAACACTTATCAGTGGATTTATCAGGAATGTAGCACTGAAAGATGCATACGAACTTGGAAAAGAGATTATCGAAGAGAGTGGGGTGAGTGTTGATATCCGTTCGGGGAATGAGCCAGAGGACTTAGCTCGTCGAGAGAACTTGGAAGAATTTATGTCGGCTATGCAGGGTTTTGTTGATGCAGGACGAGAAGAAGGACGTGAAGAGAATATTTACCTTACAGACTATCTTCAAGAAGTAGCTTTATACACTGATGCTGATAAAAATGACGATGATTCTCCAAAAGTTACATTGATGACAATTCATGCAGCAAAGGGATTAGAGTTCCCTACGGTTTTTGTCGTTGGATTGGAGGAAAATATATTCCCAAGTCCGATGTCTGCAAGCTCAAAACGTGAGATAGAAGAAGAGAGAAGATTACTCTATGTGGCTATAACACGTGCCGAACGGCATTGTATATTAACGAATGCAAAGAATCGTTTTCGCTATGGATCAATGCAAGTTGATAACCCAAGTCGTTTCTTAAATGATTTTGACCCTGCACTGATTCATGTAGAAGATGAAGCAAACAGTGTTTTTGGAGGTGAACGACGTAAGATGCCTTGGGACGAGGACAATAGCTCAAGAAACGCTTGGGGACGTAATAATTCTGATGATAATTTCCGTGAATACGAGCCAAACAAGGCATATACTGGTAGCAGACCTTGGGGACAAGAATATCGTCAAATGGGTTCAAGATGGCAGAATTCAAATCCTGTTGCAAGCCAATTTCGTGCTGATCCAAAGTCAAAGATAACGGAACGTAAACGCCCAGAATCAGCTGTTGATCCACTATCAGAACGTGCAAAACGAAGATTAATAACAGAAGGGGGGGGTAACTTTAAGCATTTGTCGTCTGCAATAACAAATGGTGGTAGAACATTATCGACAGAGAGTACTTCAATATCCTTGGTTTCATCGACAGCCTCAGTAGCTGGACTCAGTGTTGGAGTAACGATTGAACATCAACGCTTTGGTATTGGAAAGGTATTAAACCTTGAAGGTTCTGGGGAAAATGCTAAGGCAACTGTTGAGTTCCGTAATGCAGGAACAAAACAACTTCTCCTGAAGTTTGCTAAATTTAAGGTTATTGGTTAAGAACACTACAAATACGATAGGCGGTCATAAATGTATTTGCATTTATGACCGCCTATTATCGTTTATAACTATAATTATCGTCCACACATCTGTTTATAAGGACAGTATTTACAACTATCAGTATTATCTGTTGGAGTAAAAGCTATATTAGGATTATGTATTTCTTCGAGCTTCTCCGTGAGTTTTCTAAGAAAATCCTCTTCATATACAGTGACATCCGTAACTTCCTCATTATCTATTGACAGTACAGGGGTATAGTCATCACTACCAGCATGTTGAATAAAGAGCAATGCAGGACTAACTGCACGATGATTTGGATTGTGTTCAGAGTCGTTCTTTGCTTCAATAAGACTGTAAAGCATCGCCTGCATCGTGTAGTCACTCTTCTTATTTAATTTCTTAGCATCAAACATTTCATCAACACAATTAAGCGAAGCTGCAACTTTTCCACCTGTCTTATAGTCTACTACGCGTAAGCGTGCTTTATCACTATCAACAAATATTTCATCCAAGCGGTCAATAAATCCACCCATCTTTATCTGCTTATTCTTACCATTCACATTGATAGTCATTGTTTGCCTAACAGGAAACTCATGACTAATCACACGAAGTGGTGCAGAGCGTCGGTCAATTCGTAGTAATTGATGTAAATATTTTATAATTACTTCACGATTGATAAGTTGCAGTCCATTAAGATTTGGATGCTTTCTACTCTCTTTCGGTTGGTGAAATAGTTCAGTAGTAAAAGCCTCATCAACTATATCATCCAATGTGAGTTCTGCATTCCCTGATGTGAGAGACTGGGTACTCTTTCCAGTCTTCAACAAGTAATCTATGTTTTTTGCTGTAATAACTTCTCTTGGCAACAATCGCTCATACATAATTTGTGCAGCCTTATGAAAGATAATACCAAACATTCGGTTGTCAACGTCATCTATATCGACTTCATCGAGTTCTTTTATACCTGCAATATACTTAAAGTAATACTTTAATTGACAGCCGATATATGTATTAATAGCAGTTGGAGAGAAATAATTGATTTTATCGAGTTTCTTTTGTACTGCATCATTTTTCTCAACTACCTCAGCCTCACAATGCATCGGCTCTTGTCCTGCTTGTAAGTTTAGTCGATGGATTGGGTGATTCCATTCTACCATTAGTTGTAAAATGAAACGACTCATCTCTCCCGTATGGCTACCTTGCGTAGAATTATTATAAAGGAAGGTCACATCTTTTGCACGCTGAATCATACTATGGAAGTAGTAGCTGTATATAGAAACCTTATTGTCTATTGTTGTTAAATCGTATGCCTTACGAATAAGATGAGGAATAAAGGATGCATCATCTACCCCCTTTGGCATATTACCTTCGTTACAAGAGAGTATAAGTACATGGTCAAAATCAAGATTACGCGTTTCGAGTACGCCCATCACCTGTACTCCACGTGCTGGTTCACCATGGAAAGGAATGCTTGTTGAGGCAATAAGTTGTGTTAATAGACGACGGAAGATTATCTTATCTGCATCTAAATCACCATTTATCATCAAATCAGACAATCGTGTGAGTAAGGTGTACATACGGAAAACAGACTCTTCAAAGAGTGGGTCTTTATCGTCTGCACCATTCATACCGATGAAACGGATAGTTTCTGCTAACCAACTAACTAATGCATGTAGATTCTGCTTATCACTTGGATGGTATTCAAAGATTGAGCCTTCTTTTGGCTTCACATAAAATTGCCGTTCACTATTCAATCGTTTAATGATTTCGGCAACTTTAGGTGTTAAATACTTTCCGTATGGGTGACGTAACACTCTGTTTACATAATGAAGTCTATAACTCTGCTCTTGTACAGAATAACCTTCTGTCTGTAATGCCCAAAGCTGCGTAACCATCGATGCTATCGGGGTTTGTTGTAACGGATAACCCGTTGTGACATTCAGTGTTTCAACGTTATCAGGTATACAATGGATTACCGTCTGCAACAGGTGTTCGTCGCAAAGAATAATTGCAGTGCGTTTACCATCTTTATATCTTTCTTTCTCTCGTAACCACTCGGATATATAACGTGCTTGTAAATTCTCGGTAGGTGCAGAGATGATGTTTATTTCCTTCTCTTTACCTAAATTATCATACAATTCATCGTTATCGTTTGGTAAAGCATTGGGGAATATATTAAGCCAACGACGAATATAGTTTCCTGCTTCATTCGATGGCTTCATATAATAACGGTCATAATCCCAATAAAAACTTGCTTTTTCCTCCTTTAAGAAACGCTTAAAGAGTATTTGTTCTACCTTTTGTAGCACGTTGAACCCTATAAAAACATAATGTTCATAATTTGTTTCTACATGCTTCTTCTCTACAACATCACGATAAAGCATACCTTCGTATGCAAGATTTTTGATTTCTAAGTCTTTGTTTGAAATTGTTATATATATCATTTAATCTTGTCCAGAGTGTAATAAAACGTTCTCTAAGCCCCTCTGGGTTATTATTAAAATTAGCGAAGAAACGGCTTAATTCTGATTTCTGTTCATCTGTAAGGTAACTGATATCATCTAACTCTTTAAGATTGCTAATATTAGAGAAAACCATCTCAGCATCTGCCATATTTTTATCGATATCATCGAAGTCGGCTAATAATAGTTGTCCCCATCCATAGAAATGGTCTAAGGTTTCATCCGTATTGCTTGTGACCTCAATATAACTCTTATAGAGGTCGCAAATACTTTTAATAGGATCTGCAATTGTTAGTTCTGAATGTTGACGAAAGAAGTCAGAGATAGTAATATATGCTGGACTCCATACGGGACCATCAGCCAATCGAGCTAATGCTTGATTCAAAAATAGGGCAGCACGCTTATTAGGAAAGACAACGGCTATATGTGCCATGTCATTACCATATTTTTTTAATAAATCAGTTGCAACGTGTTCGAGAAATGTATTCATAATTTATATATCAGAACGCTTGTTAAGAATGAAATGAAATTAGTTATCCCCCTTAAATGGGAGAAAAGGAGTTGGTACGATCTCGTTTCTAACGACATACCAAATATAACCAGATACCTTCTCATAGCCCATACGCATAAGCAAACTCATGTAGCGTTGTACTTGCTCATGATATTCTTCTCGTGGTTTACCGAACTTGAAATCTACCACAATTATCTCCTTACCATCAGTCATTACACGGTCAGGACGATGTTCATAAATATCTCCACTCTCCTTATCATAGTCAAGAATGGTACATTCATTAAACAACTTCCATCGTGAACTAAACCAATCTTTCACTTTTTCATTCTTCAGAGCATTGGCAATCTTGTTTTGCAGTTCTCTCGATGTAACCTCATCATTATAGATAACTCCCTCTTGCTCTAATTCCTTCAAGCGGGGTTCAATGTCTGCCTCAGTTAGAATAGTAGAGAAGAGTTGATGAAGTATATTTCCAACCTTTATATAACGATTTGTATCTGAAGGGTCAATATCTTCACCATTGATAAAGTCATGACTCTTATTACTTTGCCGGAAGCTGACAGGGTGTGGAAATGTCTCTATTTTCAACTTATGCGTCTTTGGTGTAAGTTCAAAAGGATTCTCCGTAGACTTCTCCTGTTTTACACGCTCTTCACAATCCGTCAAAGTTCCAAACTCAAAACTGATAGGTTCCTTATCGCCAGCATCATCAAGCGTTGCTCCAGACAATTCTTTAACAAGGTCATCGATAACTAATTGTATAATCTGTGAACGGTCTGTAGCTGTATTACCATTTTGCAGTTTAGTAAAAGTGCTTTTGAAGCCTTTTTACCAGTAATAAATAGATTCTTTCCAGCACGTGTAAAGGCAACATAAAGCAAATTCATATTATCAACCGTATTCTGAAGATGCTCTTCTTTGTAATCATCTTCAAATACTGTACCTAACATTTTTTTGGAAAAATCGACCGGAATCAATGGTAATTCTCCATAAGGTTTCTCTTTATTATCTCCTGGACACCATATCGTGTTACCACTTGTTTTCTCTAACTCCCAATCACAGAATGGAATCAGAACGTTATCATATTCAAGACCTTTACTCTTATGAATAGTTATCAAACGTATTCCATCAACTTCATCACTTTGAATAGTATTACTCGAAAGGGTGTCATCCCATTCATCGATGAAATCGTCAATATCTGCAGGATGATCTCTCAAATACTCATTCAGCGTATCATAGAATGTACACACGTAAGCATTTTGTCCCTCAAGACTACCAAGATTAAAAAGTGAATAAATTTCATCAACAAGGTCAATAAGAGACAACCTTAATAAAGACTCAAATTTATCAATGTAACCACTTGGTAAAAATGATTTTAACTCAACTGTATCTCCATCAACAAACAATGCATTATTATCTTTATCTGTCTGCATTACTTGCTGCTGATAAAGCTTAACCAACTTGCTCTCTGTAAGTTTATCATCTGGATGTGTAAGCAATCGTAGAGCAGCAATAATCACATTAACAGCTAACGAAGCATCTAATTGAAAAGCCTCGTCAGATACAAGACTTACATCTGCTCCAAATCCACTTTGAAACTTATCAACAATATCTGGTATTACAGTCTTTGAGCGTGTAAGGATAGCAATATCTTTTTGTTTATATCCACGCTCTAAAAGTTGACGAACATTATCTGTTAGTTCATTTAGAACACTCTCCTTATATTCTGCACTTACTGTTTTATCATAGTGAAAGAGCTTGATACGTACACAGCCCTTACCATTTTTTTTTCGTGATTTCTGCTCAATTTCCTTGTAGGCCTCTATCAATTGGCTTGCACCTTTTATCTTATCGCTCTCCAACTCTTTAACAGTTTGTACAACAGCCTGCGTAAAAAAAGCATTATTAAATCTGATTATATTCTCCTCTGAGCGATAATTTGTATCCAGCGGTTCAATCTTAATTTGTTCGTTTGAGAACTCATGCTCAATATTATTAAGCAATTTCCAATCACCTTGACGCCATCTATAAATACTCTGCTTGACATCACCCACAATAAGATTATGAGATTCTATTTGTGCCATACAGTTATCAAGTAGCTTGCGGAAATTGTTCCATTGGATAGTACTTGTATCTTGAAACTCATCAATCATGATATGCTTCAAGTAAGCTCCCATCTTCTCAAAAACAAAGGCGTATCAGAGTCTTTCATTAATGTGCTAAGTAATGCCTGTGTGTTACTTAGCATAAATCTGTTTGTGTCATTATTTATCTCATCAACAGCCTCTGAAATAGCATGTAAAAGACGAAGTTGAGAAAGATGTTTAAGTACTAAATTACTGGATTGATATTCCTTCCAACACTCTTTACGATATTGTTCTAAGAGTATTAAGTCATCATACCATGATTCAGAGATAAGAGCATATATTCGCTCTTTCTCTCCTGACGGGCATTTCTTCAACAGCCAATTATCTGGACTATCAAGACATTTCAAGACATTTGTACCAGGTCCATCTTTAAAAAAATCTTTTTTACTTGGTTCATTCTTTTTAGAACCAGCATCGATTAATTCATTTATATATGTGAGTAAGCCTTTTATGAAATATCCCGTATCAAAACCAGCATTACTTATATTCTGAAGTAACTTTCCTGCCTGCTCTTTAACTTTCTTAGAGCCATCCTTACGCCTCTTACGCAAATCCGTGATGAAATCGTCAAAAAACGACTCTTCACAGAATCGATTATCAAGCTCAGCCTTATGCTCTTTATAGAAGTCCTTAAAAATATTCTTTCCGAAGTCCTTTATCTGCCCAATAACATTCCACCCTTTGTCATCTTCAATATTTTTATCGATGTAATCGCGAATCCAGCTCAGTACCTCTTCACCTTCTTCAAGACTATTAATCAACTCATCGACAGCCTGCGCCTCAACCTGCTCATCATTAAGGTCTATACGAAGATTAGCCGTAAGATTTAGTTCACGTGCCAGATTACGTAATACTGATTGAAAGAAGGCATCAATTGTCTGTACACGAAACTCATTATAATGATGAGTAAGTAGTGCTAATGCTTCTGCTGCATTCTCACGAATTGTTTGTTCAGGAAAACCAGTCTTTTGTGAAACTTGTTCATAATATGCTTGCGAATCGGGCAGGTTATGCGCTATTCCATACAATTGGGATAAAATACGTGTCTTCATTTCTTGTGTTGCCTTGTTTGTAAAGGTAACCGCAAGAATCTTCTTGTAATTTTGTGGATTCTTCACCACTAAGGTGATATATTCAGAAGCTAATGTAAATGTTTTACCCGAACCGGCTGATGCTTTATAAACTGTTAATGCTTTTTCCATCATGTATGAGTAAAGATTTGATATTAGAGTCTAACAGAATAGGTGAACATATCGGGGAACAGTTCTTCAATACTTGTTGGTTTCTGTCCAAAGATACCAAAAATAGTACTACCACTTCCTGACATCTGTGCATACAAAGCTCCATGCTCATATAGTTTCTCTTTGATGGTAGCCAATATAGGGTGTATAGCAAAGATTGACTTTTCAAAATCATTTGTTAGTTCTGAACGCCATGTATCAATTGGCTGACGAACGATATCACGACAACATTTTACAGGTTTCTTTGGAGTTATACCAGCAAATGCTTCAGCAGTTGAAACTGCCACATCAGGCTTAATTAGTACAAGATAATATCCTTCTAAATTATTCTTTTCAGTGTCAGCAGGTTCAAGAACCTCTCCAATACCTGTTGCATAAGCTATTTCTGAACGAATAAAGAATGCACAATCAGCACCCAACTGAGCTGCATAATGTTCCATCTCTGCATTACCCATATTTAAACGAAAACGCTCGTCAAGCAAACGTATCATATAGGCAGCATCAGCTGAGCCACCTCCAAGTCCAGCTTGCATGGGAATGCGTTTAAAAAGGTGTGCATGAACACGTGGAAGTTTATAGTCTTCTGCAAGAAGATGATAAGCCCTTACTACTAAATTCTTGGTTTCGTCACACGCTACGATGTTACCTGTTACTTTAAGATCAATAGGAGTAGAAGAGGGAAACTCCTCGTCCATTTTTTTTATTTCTAAAGCGTCACATAATGGTACTGGATAAAAGACTGTTTCAAGATTATGATAACCATCAGGACGTTTTGCAACAATATTTAAAACCAAGGTTGATTTTACAGCAAGGAAAAGTAATCATAGACTAAAAATATAATTTAATAATTCTTACTGCAAAAGATAATAAAAGGTTAGAAGATTGATGTTAGAAATGGAATATTTTTTGTAATTTTGCCAACAATATGCCAGAAAGAAATAATAATAATAAAAGTAGTCGTAGGACCAAGCAGGCTCCTATTGATACCACGTTTGGACATCTACAGCCTCAGGCGATAGACATTGAGAAAGTTGTTTTAGGTGCACTTATGATAGATAAGGATGCCTTTACTGTTGTTTCTGAAATTATTAAGCCGGAAACATTCTATGATTCTCGTCATGTGAAGATTTATGAAGCTGTACAATCTCTGAATATTAATGAAAGGCCCGTAGACATTATAACTGTGGTAGAGGAACTTCGTCATAAGGGAACACTTGAAGAAATTGGTGGTGCGGCTTATGTTGTAGAGCTTAGTTCCAAGGTTGCTTCTTCTGCTAATATTACATATCATGCACATATTCTGGCACAGAAGTTTTTAGCACGTCAATTGATTCAGTTTGCCTCAATGATTGAAACTGATGCTTTTGACGAAACTGTAGATGTTGATGAACTGATGCAGAAAGCTGAAGGAACTTTATTTGAGATTTCTCAGAAGAATATGCTTCAAGACTATGTGCAAATTGATACTATTGTAGAACAAGCCCATCAATTACTTCTTAAGGCAGCAAATAATAAAGGTAGTTTAACTGGTGTTCCAAGTGGATACCATGACTTAGACAAGATTACTGCTGGTTGGCAGGCTTCTGACTTGATTATCATTGCAGGACGTCCTGCAATGGGTAAGACTTCTTTTGCACTTAGTATTGCAAAGAATATAGCCATTGACTATCGTGAGCCAATCGCATTCTTTTCTCTTGAGATGAATAATGTACAGCTTGTCAATCGTTTGATTTCAAATGTTTGTTCTGTACCGGGTAATAAGATTCTTAATGGTCAGCTGACACCTGATGAATGGGAACGCTTCGACTCAAATATTAGAAAGATGCAAGGTGCACCTATTTATATTGATGACACTCCTGGACTTTCTATTTTTGAACTACGTACTAAAGCACGTAGATTAGTTCGTGAACATAATATAAAAGTTCTAATGGTAGACTATTTACAGTTGATGAATGCTAATGGTATGCGCTTCAGTAGTCGACAGGAAGAGGTTTCTACGATTAGCCGCTCATTAAAGAGTCTTGCAAAAGAATTGAATATTCCAATTTTAGCTCTGTCACAATTAAGTCGTGCGGTAGAACAACGTGACTCTCGTGAAGGTAAACGTCCACAGTTAAGTGACTTGCGTGAATCTGGTGCTATTGAGCAAGATGCCGATATGGTACTCTTTGTTCATCGTCCGGAGTATTATCATATTTTACAAGACGAAAATGGTAATGACCTTCATGGTATGGCACAAATTATAATCGCTAAACACCGTAAGGGTGCAACGGGAGATGTGTTACTTAATTTCCGAGGAGAATACACACGTTTTGCTAATCCTGAAGACTTAGATTTAACATCCCAAGTTTCTAACGACCCATTAGGAGGTGAGATTATTGGAAGTAAAATGAATGATGACTCTATCCCACCTTTACCAACAGAAAATATGACTGTACCTTTTTAGTACAGTCATATTTTTTATATAACATGTATATGCTGATGTTATTTGGTGATGCTATTTAATCGTGCAATATATTTACCAAGAATATCAAATTCAAGATTAACAATAGTGTCAATATTGATATCTGCAAAGTTTGTGTTTTCACGTGTATATGGAATAATTGCTACCTTAAATGTGTTCTCGGTAGGTTCGCAGACTGTCAACGAAACTCCATTGATGGTAACAGAACCTTTATCAACAGTAAAGTAGCCACGTTGTGCCATTTCATAATTGTATGGATACTCAAAAGTGAAATAGGTGCTACCATCAGCGTCTTCCATGTTGATACATTTTGCAGTTTGGTCAACATGACCTTGCACGATGTGACCATCTAATCTGCCATTCATAATCATAGAACGTTCAATATTCACACGGTCTCCTACCTTTAGTAAACCTAAATTTGAGCGTTCAAGCGTTTCTTTCATAGCTGTTACCGTATAGGTGTCATCTTGAAAGCGAACAACAGTAAGGCACACGCCATTATGAGCAATACTTTGGTCAATCTTCAATTCCTTTGTGAATGAACATTTGAAGGTAAAGTGGATATTCTCCTGTTCATGTTCAATCCCAGTAAGGATTGCCATCTCTTCTACTATTCCTGAGAACATTGCTAATCTTTTTTTATTATCTCCTTTTAAGAAAGTCTGGAGGTTTGTTTATTATTGATAGACAATCTTTATAGCTTCACAAGCTACTTATAGGAGCTTAGGTTTAAAATAATTTCTATACATTTGAAAAATTGAAAAAGGTGGGGAATCACTTTAGAAACCCCACCTCAATCCCTCTTCTCATAAGAAATGGGAATTAGAAAAGTCGTATCGACGATGTGATGAAAAGTCCGAGTATCAATGATAAGAGAACCTCGTCTTTGTAATCCACTGACCTTGCGGCTTAGTCGCTGAAATGCGATTTATGTGGCCCGCCATTAACAAAAAGAAGTCATCTCGGGTTTTCTAATTTATTTGATGACTATCCCAATCGAATCGATACGACTAAATCTGTATCCTTTCTGCTTGCAAAGTTAGTATAAAGATTTTTTTATCTTCCAAACTTTTTATACTTAAAAGTATATATATCTGGAGATAGGTTCCCTCGTTTTTGCAATTGAAGAGTAGAAATGATAATGCTATTTCTTATATAACTGATGTCTGATATGTATATTATAACTTTTCTCTAATAACAATTTACCTTTTCCATAATTACAGACAGGAGATATTATGTTTCTCAACACATATATTTTACAATTAACACCACATGTGCGAAGCCTCAGCACCATGCGTGCTAAGCCTCAAAAATATTGTTTATATATGAGAATCAAAGGTTTACTTTGTTATATTTTCGTTAGATGTTAATATGTCTACCTTTTAAAGAAGTGCATCTTGAAGAATTTCACTCAACGTTGGATGGATATGAATGATGTCGCGTATCTTATCCAGTTTAGCATCACAATTCATCAAAGCAGCAACTTCTTGAATAAGATCAGCAGAATGTGCGCCATAGGAATGTGCACCAAGTATTGAACCATCTTCAGCTATCAGCACCTTTATCATACCTTCTGTTTCTTCCATACTTAGGGCTTTACCATTGGCACGATAGAAGCCTTTTCGAGTAGTGTACTTAATTTCTTCGGTTTTACATTGGTCTTCTGTCTTCCCCACACAAGCTGCTTCGGGGTATGTAAATATGGCAGAAGGCATAATGTCAAGACGGATATCGTCTTCCTTCCCAAGAATGTGATTAACAGCACGAAATCCTTGGAAGGTTGCAGCATGGGCTAACATTTGGCGAGCATTGACATCACCGATAGCATAGACACTTTTTATGTTTGTTTCCATATTGTCATTGACAACAATACCCTTTGTACTAACTTCAATACCAGTTGATTGAAGTCCGATATTGTCGAAGTTAGCTTGTCTGCCTGTAGCAATCAATACAAGGTCTGTCTCAACGCTTTCTTCTTTGCCTTTTTTGTCGAATATTATCGTCGTAAACTCTTGTCCACTCTCAGCAGGTGATACAATATGTTTAACCGCACTCTGCATGTAGAAGGTTACGCCACGTTTCTCTAAGGTTTTTCTTAAACGCTTAGCGATGTCGCTATCAATAGGAGGGAGGCATTCTTTCATAAACTCTATGACTGTCACTTCACTGCCAAAAGCAGAAAAGGCAGAGGCAAACTCCATTCCTATTACTCCTGCGCCAATAATTGTGAGGCGTTGAGGAACTTTTTTGATAGAAAGTAATTCTGTTGATGTAACAATGTTTTGTGCTGTCTTAGATTGATTTATGAAGTCTTCTTCACTCATGAAAGGTGGCATTTTTGAACGTGATCCGGTAGCTATTATGATATGTTCGGCTTCTATCTGTTCGCCATTTACTTCAATAATATGGTCAGAAACAAAGCGAGCCTCACCTACAATAAAGTTAATGCCTGGCTGACTAAGTAAAGAACTTACACCCTCCCTAAGTTGATTGATAACTCCTTCTTTTCTCTTCATTACTTTCTTAAAGTCGAGTGGGGGAGTTGTGTCGTAAAGAGAGGAAGTAGTAAGGCGTAACTCTGCATCATGTGCAAGACACTTAGTAGGGATGCAGCCCGCATTTAGACAAGTACCACCGGGTTGTGCTTTCTCGATAATCGTTACTTTCAAACCATTTTGAGCAGCATAGGAAGCGGTTCGGTAACCACCAGGCCCCGAACCGATTATTATAAGATTTGTCTTTTTCATATTCAAGCTTTTATAGGTTTACTATGACGATGTGTTATACATCCTCTTGTACATCGTTGATAAGCTGACGATAAGTAAGGATTGGATGTTTGGCAGCAAGCACATCATCTACACGTCCAATAGGAGTGTTGTATGGTGCTCCCTTAACAAGCTCAGGGTTTTCACGAGCTTCTTTTGCTATGGTATGCATTACTTCAATAAAGCCATCAATTGTTTCCTTGCTTTCTGTTTCAGTAGGCTCAATCATCATTGCCTCATGGAACAAAAGTGGGAAATAAATTGTTGGAGCATGATAGCCATAATCAAGTAGACGCTTAGCCACATCCATTGTTGTAACTCCTGTACTCTTGTCTTTCAGACCATCGAATACGAACTCATGTTTACAAAGGGTGTCAACAGGAAGTTCGTAGTCATTTTTCAGACATTCCTTGATATAGTTAGCATTTAGAGTAGCAAATGGTCCAACCTCTTTAAGATGCTTTTTACCAAGTGTTAGGATGTAAGTATAGGCACGAAGGATAATGAGGAAGTTACCAAGATAACCACTAATACGAATATTAGAAGATGAGAACTCTCCTGTAGGATCCGGATTGTCAATCACAAATCCATCGTCTGCTTTTCTTACATGAGGCTTAGGCAGGAATGGTATCAGTTTCTTGCAGACACCAACAGGACCAGCACCAGGACCACCTCCACCATGAGGAGTAGAGAATGTCTTATGAAGGTTGAGGTGAATAACATCAAAGCCCATATCTCCAGGACGTGCCGCACCTAACAATGGATTGAGATTGGCACCATCATAATACATCAGACCGCCACAGTTATGTATGAGTTTTGCTATTTCTGGAATATCTTTCTCAAAGAGTCCTAAGGTGTTAGGATTTGTCATCATCATACCCGCAATATCATCACCTAAGAGGGGTTTTAAGTCGTTGACATCAACAAGTCCTTCAGTTGTACTCTTTACCTCCACAATCTCTAATCCACATACTGCGGCAGAAGCAGGATTGGTACCATGGGCAGAATCAGGGACGATAACCTTTGTACGCTTCATATCACCACGCTGATGATGATAAGATGCAATCAGCATCAAGCCTGTTAGTTCACCATGAGCACCAGCGTATGGGTTGAGGGTAACATCAGCCATACCCGTAATAGATGCAAGTGCACGTTGGATGTTATATTCCACTTCCAATGCACCTTGTACTGTTTCGATAGGCTGATGAGGGTGAAGAGCTGTAAAAGCTTGCATTGAGGCTATCTCTTCATTGATAACAGGATTGTATTTCATCGTACAAAGAGCCCAAAGGATAAAAGCCATTGTCAACGCCAAAGTTGTTTTCACTATGGTTAGTATAATGACGTACAACCGTCAATTCATCACATTCAGGTAGTTCAGCATCTTTCTCTCGTTTGCAGAAGTCGGGTAGAGGATGATGTCCAAAACGATTCTCAGGGAGACTATAAGCACGTCTTCCTGGATGTGATAACTCAAATATCAGATTGCCATATAGTTTATTGTTCATTGTTGTTTAGATTTAGAAAAATTTAGTGTGACTATAATAATCCGACGAGTGTATCAATCTCGTCTTTCGTACGTTTCTCTGTAACGGCAATAAGGAGTTTGTCATCATCAATCTTAATTCCTGGGAGAATGCCCTGTTTAATAGCCTTATCGAAGAAGGTATCTCGGTCTTCTAATTGGATAAGAAACTCGTTAAAGAAAGGCTTATTATAAACAAGTTTAACTTTCTCTTTACCAATGATTTTCTCAAAAAGGTAATGTGCGCCATCAAAACTTATTTGTGCAGCTTCCTTTATGCCTTCTTTTCCCATTATACTCATATAGATTGTTGCGTAAAGTGCCATCAAACTCTGGTTAGAACAGATGTTTGATGTTGCTTTTTGGCGACGGATATGTTGTTCACGTGCTTGGAGTGTTAAGGCAAATACACGTTGTCCACGGCTGTCGAGCGTCTTACCAACGATGCGCCCTGGAAGTTTACGCATAAGCTTTTCAGTTGAACACATATAGCCTGCGTATGGTCCACCAAATGCTATTGGAAGACCAAGACTTTGAATGTCACCTACTGCAAGGTCGGCACCCCATTCTCCCGGTGTCTTTAACAAAGCAAGGTCAGCAGCAACACTATTAATAATAAACAGTGCTTTTTTGTCATGACAAGTATCAGCAAAGCCAGTGAAGTCTTCAATAATACCATGACAATTAGGTTGTTGAACAATTATACCAGCTACGCCACCTGTTTTCATTTGGTTCTTCAAGTCGTCATGCGAAGTTACTCCGTCAACGGCTTTAATAGCTTTGAGTTTAATACCATGGAAATGTGCGTAAGTCTTCAATACACCAATGATGTTCTTGCACAAAGTCTCTGAGTATAATATGGTATCAGCTTTCTTTGCGTTATCAAATGCTACCATCATAGCCTCGGCAGTGGCCGTCGTACCTTCATACATAGAAGCATTGGCAATGTCCATGCCTGTAAGTTCAGCCATCATACTTTGGAACTCAAAGATATAATGGAGTGTTCCTTGTGATATTTCAGCTTGATAAGGGGTGTAAGATGTTAGAAACTCCGAGCGACTAATAAGATTCTGAATAGCACTTGGTGCATAGTGATCATACACTCCACCACCTGCAAAGCAGATGAGTTTATTGTTCTTTTGACCAAGTTTCTCAAAGAAAGCACGTATTTCCAGCTCACTCATCGTGTCAGGGATATCATAATCTTCCTTAAAACGGAGGCCTTCTGGTACTTCTGCATAAAGCTCTTCAAGATTTTTTATGCCAATACGTTCAAGCATCTGTTGAATATCCTCATTTGTGTGAGGTAAAAACTTATGAATCATCAGTTTAGGTTTGATTAGGTTAGTAGTAGGCTAAAATACATAGAAGCAAGCGTTTATAAGTAACTATTGGTTAGCTAATTTATATCTAAAAGTTACTTATTAACGCTTATTTCTTTATTATGTATAATATTATTCTGCACAAAACTCTTTATAGGCTTTTTCGTCCATAAGATTTTTAAGTTCTGAGGTATCTGTTAGTTCAACTTTAATAATCCAGTTTTCGTAAGCATCCTTATTAAGTAATTCTGGTTCATCCTCTAATACTTCATTAATTTCAATAACCTTACCTGATACAGGGGAGCTTTAAGGTCAGAGGCAGCTTTTACACTTTCAATAGCACCGAAATCTTCGTCTACTTCTATGTCATCGTCTACATCTGGCATATCGACATAAACAATATTTCCTAATGCATGTTGTGCATAATCTGTGATACCAATATAGCCATACGCACCTACTACTTTAACAAATTCATGTGACTCAGAATAGTAGAGTCCTTCAATTACTTTTGCCATAATATTTTAATTTTTGATTGTTTGTTAGTTTTATCGATTTTTACTTCTTATAATGATTCTCATAAAACTTCTTTTTTACAACAGTTGCAGAGAACGTTTTCTTACGAATTTGTATATCAAGTCTGTCTCCCAATTGAACGGAGGCATCTACTAAGGCTACAGCGCAACTCTTTTCAACAGAAATAAGTCGATAGCCCGTTGTTACTTCTCCAACCTCTATGCCATCTTTCAGAACCTTATATCCATGACGTGGAATAGCGTTATCATCTAACACGAGTCCACGAAGACGTTGGCTAACTCCTTCTGTTTTTTTGTCTTAGTAGAGCATTCTTACCGATAAAGTCGTCTTTGTCAAACTTCACGAACATTGACAATCCTGCCATAATAGGACTTATCTTGTCTGATAATTCATTGCCATATAACGGCATACCGACTTCAAATCGTAATGTGTCACGACAACCTAATCCACAAGGTTGTACACCTTCCTTAATCAATTTATCCCATATTACTGTAATGTATTCAGGTGTACTATAGATTTCAAAACCATCTTCACCAGTGTATCCTGTACGTGAAATGATAATATCAAAACCATCTTGACATAGACATTTTACTTCATAGAAGTTCAATTCCTTACAAGTAAGACCGAGTACCTCTTCTATAATACTCTCTGCTTTCGGACCTTGAACTGCTAATTGGCCATAGTTTTCACTCCTGTTTTCAATAGTTACATCAAATCCTTCAGCATTTTTCTCAATCCATTCCACATCTTTATCAATATTAGATGCATTGATTGTAATAAGAAATAATTGTTCTCCAAGTTTACTGATACAAGTGTCATCTACAACTCCACCATCAGGATAACAAAGCATACCATAAAGCACCTTACCAGCTTCGATTCCCATTACATCATTCGTAAAGACGTAATTTATAAATCTATCAGCATCAGTACCTGATACTATTATTTCTCCCATGTGTGAAACATCAAATACACCGCAAGATGTTCTGACAGCCTTATGCTCATCAATAATCCCAGTATATTGGATGGGCATATCAAATCCAGCAAAAGGAGTGATTAGTGCGCCTAATTCAACGTGTTTGTCGTACAGACAGTTCTCTATTTGTCATATTGTTTTAGGTTTAAAAGTTTGGTTCTTCGATTGGTAGCCGATATGTGTACGCATAGGTTTACCTAAGACTTAAGTCTGTTTGCAAATATATAGAAAAGCATTGAAGAAGCAAAAAAATCTCTAAAAAAAATGATGTTAATAAAACAAAACCATTGAACTATATGGTAATAAGTTGAAAAAGCTCAATTATGTTTGTTTACTCTCTTCAATTTTAATCTGATTTCATTTAGATGTCAAAAGAAATTTTCTTTATGTAACAAGCATATAATTCGATATTTTTTATGTAAGTTTGTAACGTAAAAATTAATTGCGAAGATTCTATTAATATGATTATAAAGATTTGTGGTATGCGTGATGCCCAGAATATTCACGATGTGTCTAAACTTGGTATAGACTGGATAGGATTAGATTTTCGCTCTAAGAGTGAACGTTATGTTAGTCAAATATCATCGTGTGCAGGTATTATTCCTGACTATGGTAGTCTATCGGATTTAGCAGCAGTAACATCTAAACCTCTTCTTTGTGGTATCTTTAAAAACGATATGCCTCAGAATATTGTTACACGTGTTTATAACTTTAATCTTGACGTAGTGGAGCTTGATGGGGAAGAGAGTATGGTGATGATAGATAATCTTCGTCATACACTGGACCCTGATATTCATGCTGGAATAAAAATTATGAAGCGACTTGTTATAACAACATCTGAGGATATAGAGAAATACAAGGAGTATGAAGCAGGAATAGACTTCTTTCTCTTTGATTTTCATGATGTACAAGTCGATTGGAAAGTTTTAGAAACATATAAAGGTAAAGTGCCTTTCCTTATAAGTGGAAATATTGGTCCAGAGGATATAGAGCATGTTAAGAATTTTACACATCCTCTGTTCTATGGTATCAGCGTCAATGAGAAGTTTGAGTCTGCGGTAGCTATAAAGGATACAACTCTAATAGAAGATTTTATAAATAAATTAAAGTAGCCTATTTACTTAAGAGAGTTTTGTTTTGAAGAATACAAATTGTGTAATCATTGATAACTACGATTCCTTTACTTATAACCTTGTTCATCTTATAAAAAGAATTAGGGGTTGATGTAACAGTTATTCGTAATAACGAGTTTTCGATAGAGGACTTAAATATTTACGATCGAATACTTCTGAGTCCAGGTCCAGGTGTTCCATCGGAGGCAGGTCTTTTATTAGATGTTATTCAATATTATGCTGGTATTAAGCCAATTTTAGGAATTTGTTTGGGTCATCAAGCTATTGGTCAATCTTTTGGGGCTAAGTTAAAAAACTTGTCTGACGTCTTTCATGGTGTAATAACAGAAACATCACAAATTGTTGACACACCTTTATTTGCAGGATTAGCAAAAAAGTTTCCAGTAGGAAGATATCACAGTTGGGTTGTAGATAGGGTAGAGTTTCCTAATTGTTTAGAGATAATAGCTGAGAGTAAAGAGGGCTTAATTATGGCATTACGCCATAAAACTCATAATATTTATGGTATACAATTTCATCCTGAGAGTATTTTAACACCAGATGGTAAAAAGATATTGACTAATTGGTTGCAAACATAACATATCATTAATCTTGAATATATCTATGACAAAAACAAAAAAATAGTATAGCGCAAATCACAGATGATAATTCTCCTTGGTATGCTGTTAAATTATTTACTCTTAAACTTGAAGAGGTGAGAGACCACTTTAACAATCAAGGTTTAGAATGTTTTTATACCAGAACAATATGTTCTTATAGAAGGTAGTAATGGCAGACCTCATTCTGTTTTACGTCCCTGCTGTACATAATCTTATTTTTTGTAAAAGTACCAGGGAAATGATATATCATTTAAGAAGATAGTACAGGAAACTAACTATAAAATTAGTGTTGTAAAGAAATCAAAGCACTCTCAGGAATATGCACTTATTCCTCATAATCAGATGTATGAGTTTCGAATGATGTGTAATCCTGAAATTACAATGCGAAAATTCGTATCTTCAGAAGAAGCTAAGATGAAGGCTGGGGATGAAGTTCTTGTTAAGTTTGGACCACTCAAAGGTATGACGGGACGTTTAGTTCGTTCAAGTAAAAAGTATTATCTTTTAAAAGAAATACCGGTATTGGTGTAATGATTAAAGTTTCACGCTGGTGTTGTGTTCCAATAGATGAAAAATAATTTTTATTTGCTGTCACTTTTTAACATTTCGTCTTAAATCATATTATATTAAGAACTTAGATTACGAATAATCGTGATAGCAGTGACAGCAAACTTCAATTTATTACGAATCGGATAAAAGTAGAAGATAAGAACTCATTATAGATTATCTATAAAGCCCTATTTATCATAACTGTCATTATGCTGCATATAATAACAGTTCTTTATTCTCGTATATTCTGAAAGAATATATCCTTATCTTTTTATTTGATTTTGAAAAACCTTAATATTTTTTTAAGAAAAAAATATTGACACGATTAAGAATATGTTCATACGAAAAGAGTAAAATGATATATTGAACTATTTTTAATAGTCAGTAAATCAATTAGTTATAGTTTGATTTGCGAAAAGGTGTTTAATAAGGCTTCAAAAGATGCTTACTTGCGCTTTAAAAGAGTATCTTTTGAATGCCAAGAGATGGTCTTTTCGTAGCCAGAAGATTATGTGTTTGTTGCATGATGCTTGAAAATATTTTACATATAGCAGGATGTATCTTTCACAAAATGCTTTTGAATGATAAATAAAACGTGTGGATAAGAAGCATATCCACACGTTAATACGTTCACTTATTATATCATGTTCACTTACTTAGAATGGTAATCCAATAGCAAAATGAAGTGCTTGTGCATCCTTAAATTGAGAAATATTATAAAAACCACTCTTTCCAGTCTCGTATGGGACATGTAAACCAATACCCCAATCCAATCGAATTGTAAAGTAACTTATATCATAACGCAAACCAATTCCCGTACCAAGAGCCATGTCCTTAAAAATGTTTTTTATCCTAAAATAACCCTCTGGTCGTCCTTCGTCATAGTGCATTGTCCAAACATTTCCTGCATCAAGAAATAATGCTCCATAGAGTGAGCCTACGAGATGAGGTCTATATTCAAGATTGCATTGGATTTTAATATCCCCGATTTGTTCTACGTATGAACGAGTATGCTGAGTAGAACGATAACGTCCTGGACCAATCTTTCGTACATTAAAAGCACGGATACTATTGGCTCCTCCCACATAGAATTCTTCTGTATAAGGTGCAACATCCCTGTTTCCGTATGTCCATATAGTACCTAAATTAATATGAGAAGCGATGCTGTTTTTCTCTCCTATTGTCCATATCTTTGTAAAGTTAGCATCTAATTTTATGAATTGTGCATAAGGATTTTTGAATATTTTTTTATTCTTTTCGTTCCAATGTCTCCCAAAAAGAGAATATCCAGCCGATAAAATGTTTGAAGCCTCACTAATTGTTGCCCATATCTTTATAGGGTTTTTATAATGAGCAGGACTCATGTAGTTATATTGAAAAACCATTTTAGGTATGAACTGGTCAGCCAATGATACTTCAAGGAATGGCGTATTTTCTATTAGTTCGAGATAAGGTTTTGTCACCTTGTTCATATATTCATAGGTCAGCGTAAGAGGCGAAAATGAATAGCTGTTGCATTCATTAGGTTGCCACTGATAAGTTAGCTCACCAGAAACAATATGTCTCTTAAAATACCTTGAGCGATTTAAGATATTAACAGATGCCTTAAATGTAGTTGATGGAGTTGCGTAATAGGTTCGTGGAGATTTAGGTATGTACACTTCTCCCTTTTCAGCTGCTTCTGAAACTCTTCTTTTTTCGCGTTCCCAAAATTTTTGTGATGATAGAATAAACGGGTTAAGAAGTCGAGGAAATTGTAAACTTGCATCAGCTCCATACTCGTAATTATTTATATTATCTCGATTAATATCATCGTCATAATTACTGATAGTCCATTCATAGGCACCATGTACACGCAAATTAACTTTTTCTCCACCATGAAAAGCATTACGTTTTACCAAACCAATTATTCCTTCAGGACCATATTTTCCACTGGTTTTGTTTTTTCCGTATGTTTCTATGTAAAAGTCATAAGGCTTGTCAAGGATACAATTAATTTTCATATCCAAAACATTACATGCTTCTGTTGTGTCACGAGGCGTAAATGTAAAGTTTGTTGCAGAAAATATACCACTACTGTTTATCAACTGCTGAGATTTTTCAAAGAGTTCATTATTATAAATTGAGCCAGGCCATAACTTCAAATCATTAGATATTGTACGTAAACGCAGTGGTATGGAAGCTCCATTATAGTTGAAGACTATGTCACGAAAACGTTGTTGTTGGTTAAGGGTATCTCCAAACTGGCGATGAAGGTCGATATTAATAGAACCTATAGACCACTTTTTTAATTTTATATTACTTACAGAGTCAGCCATTTGTAGTCGAACAGCAGCTAAGCCATAGGTCTTAGTTGTGTCAGCAAGATAACTCGCATCATCATTTTGATAATAATAGTAACCATTATTACGAAAAAGATTTGTAATTCGCTGACGTTCCTTTTCGAGTGTAGCAACATCAAATGCATCTCCCTTATGTATAATAGCTTTATCGAGATTTGCATTTAATAAACTATCTGCCGTAGAAGGGAAATTTGTGTATTGTATGCTATCTATCAACCACAAACGTCCCATATTTACAGCATATTGTAGACGCATCTTCTTGGGATTACTTTGATGAATTTTCTCGTAGATAATCTTTCCATTGAAATAACCTCGTTTACGTAGGAAGTTCTCCCCTACTGTTACACGTAAATCTGGCGTTGTAGAACTCATCAAGACAGGAGCAGAACCAAATGTACGTATTATCCAACGGCTTAACGAGGTTGTATCTTGTGAGAATGTATTCCATATCCATAAACCAACAGGAAAAGGAGAACGCATAGTAGGACTTCCAAATAATGCTGCGTTAGGTTTAGTAGCAAGAATAACATCTAATTCCTCTTTTACTTCATTAAAGTGACGATTTAACTGATAGTTATCATACTTTGTTGATAACATACCAGTATATAAATGTTCGTCATTAGGAATTGCTGAGGTTGTACTACAAGATGAAAGAATAATTAGGGGTGCTATCAATGAAAACAAAACCCATATACCTCTTCCTATATTATTGATATAATATTTATTTTTCATTCATTATGTTTTTTTATTGTATCACTTTTTAGACTTCTCTTGTTGTAGTCTTCCCATAGACTTCTGTTCTTTGAAACGGAATATGTCCTTAAAATTACGTAGTTTACGATGCCATATAAAACCAGCACCAAACTCACTCACATTACCTTCTAACCAATCGTATGCTTCACGTTCGTAATAAACTTTCAGATACATTGTTTCTTTCTGATTTAAACGATACTCAAGTGAGAAATTATCAAAGTAAGCACCATTCTCGTTTGCTATTTGCGAACCAGTGGATACACGTCCACCCATATTTATTCGTAAACGATTATTCCATAAACGTTTTGAAAATTTAAATGTATAATCTGTATGTAAGTTTCCTTTCACATCAGCAGCACTTTCCATGTTTGCTGTCAAATCGAGTCCCATAGAATTGAGAGCTTTACCTGTGATAGAATTTACTTGTGTCTGTAAGAAGCCTGCCAAAGCTCCGTTCATAGCAGTATTAGCACTCGAAGAGTTTTCGCCGTCGAAGTACATACCCGAAGCTAACATCGTTACAGCAAGTTTAGAACGTTCTTCAAGACTCTTCGTGTTAAGAATGTTTGCATCTCCTGATCTTCTGGGGCAGTAATAATAAACTCAATCCCTGGTTTTGGGAATTGTTTTGTTAGACTGACTCCACATTCAAAATCAACTATTCTACCTTCACCTGAACCATTTGAAACGTTTGTTTTCACTTCTTCAACTGCTGTAATATTTAGTTTCGGTTTCATAGGGTCACCCATAAACTCTATAAAACTTCCATCTTTAATGTTGAAAGTGCGAAGTGGAATAACAGGGTAGAGAGTATTTCATCTTACCATCATTAAGAGTGTATTTACCACGAACCTGCACACCATTTGTTGGATCATATCCTAAAATAAGACGTCCTTCACCCACAAAATCAATATAATTAGAGTGGTCTGGATTCATAGCACAGAAGACATGTGCTTGCTCGTCTATATTAAGATTTAACGACATCGTAAAACCAGTAATATCTGGTCGTTTAACAATATTAATTGTTGAATCATTAAAGTTAGTAAACTTAACAAGATTACTTAATTCGTCATCACTTGTTAAAAGTACTTTCACGTAAAATGTATGTTATATCTGAACTACCCAATACATCAAGTTTACCAGATAAGTATAAATTATTCAGCAGTCCTTTTTATTTGTCCATTAAAATCGACAAATGCTTTACCATAAACTTCTGAACGAGCATTCTTCTTTGAATTGATAATTTGGAAGTTAGAAGTCTTCATTCGTGCATCAAGTTTCATCTTATCAAAATCAGAGAAGTCTAAGTATCCAGATATATTAAGAGGCGAACCATTACTTGCAAAAAGTTCAAAGTTTTCAAATTGAATATGGCTGTTGTGTATTTGTACGGGGTCGTCTGCAAATCGCATTTTTATTCCGTATGGGATACTTACCAAATATGATGAGTCAAGATATACCTCACCATTAATATCCAACTTGTTAAGCGGACCTTTTACAGAGAGTGTTCCCTCGCCTACACCTTCAAGTCCTACAATCTGATCAGGAACAAAGCCGTTTACATAGTTCAATGGAAATTTATTCATTTCTAATGAAGCATCAAGTTCGCCACTTCCTTCACTCTTATAGGTTCCTGAAAGAACACCAATCTCGTTTCCATTTCGTGTTATTACTCCATCAACATAGTGTGAACCATCTCCTTTAGGCATATAAACAAACTGTGTCCCGACATCACCCATTGGACAATTTTCATAAATAAGTTTCTTTATCGTCATATCACTTGCTATGCTAAGTTCGTTATCAGTTTGTACAAGATGATAATCACCATCCAGCATACCAGATAATTTAGGTGCAAATGGTAAAATAGTAAACAAACGACCTAATTCAAAATGATTCATTGATAAAGTTACATTTTGTAGAGAGGTTGAGTCGGTATCTTCTGTTGATACCATCATACCTGTTCCATCAGCTGACTGTAAGCGTAAATTTGCTGAAAGACGACGATCACGACCAATATAAATATAATTCGAATCATTCACGATAAACGATTTGTAACCCAATATCGTTTGTGGAGAAGTGACAGAAAGTTGTATTCCCCTACCCTTCATAGCTGCTTGTACAGCTATGTCGAAGCCTTTTTCTCCTTTACTATCAAGAATTGTTGCATGTGTCTGCAAACCATGTTCATAAAGTTTACCTTGTAAATATCCATGATAAGGATAAATATTACTATGATTATTCTTTAATGATAGAGCATACTTCAATTGTCCATCTTCACTGGTTAGATTAGCTCTAATACTATCAAGATGAATGTTATTATAGACTAATGAATCAATACTTATCTGACCATCAAGCCCTTTTGAAGGAGATGACATAAGATTTATTTCAGCCTTACTAAAAGCATAACCCTCTTGTGATAACAATTTTGTAAATAAGTTGTCACGACCACTATGAAGATTAAAATATCCCGTAGGTAATTGACGAATTATGGCCGACTGATCTATACGACGATTAGTAATTTGTTCACGTATTAATTTATAAATCTTTTTACCATTGTCAGTCAGTTGACTAACACTTCCATTAAATGCAGTGTTTAGACTGAATCCACCTCCATCTAATACGGCATGAACTGTGTCTTTATGACTCATAAGGTCTATATTTATATCACCTGGTGAGAACGTATGGTTTTGTTTATAAACACGAACATCGCCAATCAAGCCACGAATTATTATGTCATTCTTTCCGGACATCATAAACGAAGCATCTGTCACAAAACTACTTGACATTGCATTATCAACTACTCCTAACTGATAAAGGTCTACACATGGGAATTCTCCCTTTATAGAACTTTCAATCTGACTACCATGCATTGTTGCACTAAGGTTGAAACTACCTTCAACCAATGGTACACGCTCTTGTTTTCGTTGCTCAATCAATAATAAATTACCTATTTTTCCACTTACATCATAGTTTTTCTTCATATCAGAACGAAGTTTGATATCAGCGTCAGCAGAGGTTATATATGTTTTATCAACAAATCCAAAGGCTTGTAAATTTGCTTCTTTAAGATTTCCTTTCAAGTGAGCATCAAGCTTTCCTGAATGTATATCTGTACGAATATTAAAGTTACCCGTTGCAAGAGGACGATTTAGTCTTTTTGCCTTCTTGTATTAGAGAGAACGAACGAATGGGACCATCTATATGATGATTATTCTTCATATCCGAACGAAGATCAAGATCTAACCAAGTAGAAACGACATTATGCTTCGACATAAGTTGCATAGTTTGTAAGTCAACACGGTTAAACCATCCACGTAAATGCCCATCTACAAGTGTTGTATTAACTTTTACCTTTATAAGTAAAATTACAATCTAACATTCGATTCTTACTCTTTATGTGTGTATAAAAGAATTTCTCCTTTCTTATGAATATCACCATTAAAACTATCCAAAACATAATTTCCATATTTGAATTTACGAATACGAATATTAAGATTTGATGATGAATTATGATTTAAGAAATCTATTCCACGCCCTTGCGTTCTTATAGATCCAGAGAAAGCAGACAATCCCATCTTAGGTAAGAAATGGTTGAGTGGAAAAGATGATGCATCAACCATAAGTCGATAAAGCTCTGTTGCTGTATTATAAGCACCATTCAATCGAATATACCCATTACCCTGTTTTAGCTGTAAATTACCGCTATAAAGTGTTTTACGCACATGAACATTAGCATTTATATTGACTTTACTTGGTAAAGCAATTTTCTTATTAACATTGTGTGGTAATAACTTCGAAATAAAACTTATGTTATTTGCAACTCCTTTCAAACTTAAATCACTACGTAGATTATCTGTACCAGACATGATATCAGCAACCCATCCTGAACCTGTAATGTCAAAGTAATCTGGCATTGAAAAGCGTAGGTTCTTGAATACAGCCGAACGAAGATTTCCTTCTAATCGTCCTTTTACAATGATTTTTTGATTAGGAAGTGCTTGATAAATATTCTTTGGAAGTGAACTGAGAAAAGGATGGAGGTCATATAAACTTATATAACCATCTAACTGAGTAGATAATTGTCCTGGGTTCTTTTCCGCAAAGGCATTCATATCCATCATCAATCGTCCAGACAATTCTGTTTCAGGTAATCGAAGATAGAACTCTGGTAGATTAATACTTGTAGAATCTAATGAAAATAGCCCTCGTAAATCTTTTATTATCAATCCACTCTTTTCTTTCATGTTAGCCGTTCTAATATGCAAACGAGTTATTGGTGCAGTAAATAGAAAAGAGTCAATACCAAGATTGATCTCGTGCATATCAATATGTGCAGCATCAAAGCCATTGTTAGTTGGTCTAACATAGTTTTGATTGTAATAAAAATCACCACCTTGCCAATCAATATTCGCAACTTTATAAATATTGTCATGTAATTGGAGTTCAGCCCCTTTTACCGTAGCTTTCTTAAAATTTGTGCGAACACTTAACGTGTCTCCCGGTAAATGAAGACGGAAATCAGTTTTAGCAATATTAAGTTGTTCTATATTGATACGCCATAATGGTTTTTCTTTATTAGGATTGTCTGGGACAGTATCACCTAATGCTATATCTATCCAACCTCCTTCAAAATCAGCTTTATTTACACGTATAGAATCACCAATAAGATTGACAGCATGACTAACAATATGTAAGCGTTCTAAATCTCCACGAATACGAAGATCTCCAATAAAATTAACAGAATTTGCCTTCATTTTTGTGAATGTCAATTCGTTTACCTCAACCCTACCTTTTAATAATGGTAAGAGGTCTACATTCGCAACTAAACGATGTATGTCTGCGACAGTATCCTTCTTATTTGGGATTGAGTCATTGGGACGAATTATTCTTAAACCATCTAACTGAAGGTCTAATGGAAATGATAAATTAACGCGTTCAAGACTCACAGACATCCCCGTTTTCTCTGACATATATGATGTTATACGCTGTAAAGCCCAATTCTGAACAGGTGGACAATAAAGTAAAATGGTGAAAAATAGAAACAAAATGATGGGGGTTGCTACACAAGCTATAAGCCATTTCATGCTTCTATTCATGTTTATTATGCTATTCATCAACAATTCTTTCTATAAATATATCCTTTACTTATCAGGACCTAATCATTTGTAAACTTAGTAATTATACTGCAAAAGTAACATAAAATGAAATAATAAACTTTATTCATATAAAATGCGTGTCATTTATTAAAGTCTTACTAATCATATTTTTCATCTTCTGTATAACTTATTGATTTACTATTGATTACGTACTTGTACTTTATTCTCTTTTATAGAAGCAACATTAAAAGACAATCAGGCATTAGTACCAATTCTGTAGTACGGTTTGAAGTGTCTTATCCCTTCTTTTTATTTTACTCTGACGGGAAAAACAATTAGAAAAATCAGAACAAATAATCTTTTTGAAAAAAATATTTACATATTTAGAATAAATCATCTATAAAATAAGTATAAATTATGTATGAAACATTAATTTGTAATTTACTGTAAATCAAACGATTATAAAGTGGTGTCAGAGAAGGTGCTTAATAGAACTTCAAAAAGGACGTTAGTAACATGCGAGAAGAGCATCATTTATAAGTCAAAAGATGCTCTTTTCGAAGCCAAAAGACCATGTCTTAGTTTTGTTCTGTATGAAAATAATTTACACGAAAAATCATCTTACAATAGGTTTATTGTAGAAGATGAAAACATACAATAGCAGTCAGTAATTATGAAGAATAAAAAAGGTGAAAGAAACTCACACGGGAATTTCTCTCACCTTTTAGTTAAATATCTGTCAGAAACTGAAGACTCACATTTTAATAAGCATGATCATCCTCAGCTATTTCCTTACGATCAATTTCTTTCTTATCAATTGCTCGCCAAGCGAAAAACAATGTAAGCAAGAACAAATGGAACAAGTAGACTTGCATAAAACATAGCCTTTAATGTAAACTCACTTGAAGAACTATTATGAAGAGTCAAGGAACTTTGAAGATCAGCTGTTGATGGGTAGTAAGCTGTGTTGTTCCAACCAGCAATGAGGAAGAGTACCAAAACAACTAATACAACCCCTATACCTGCGGGCCAAATACCACGGATGTATTTAGGCTGGAGAACAGTCTTAACGATTCCGAAAAGCAAGAGAACAACTCCTACGAGTAAGATTATAGCCAATGGCCACATTACTAACAAATTGTTCAGATACTTCATTGGTTCCATAACGATAGTGCCTGCTTCGTTTACGGCATAGCCTTCGCTCACCAATGTTACGATAAGGAATGGCAAGAAGAAGAGCAAGAAAAGAACCGTATTTATAAGAAGTTGCTTACGAACACGTCTGCGTATAATGTCATCGTTCACATTATTATTAATATAGAGTGTACCAAGAATTCGCGCAAGAAATACGACAGAAATACCAAAGATTACAACCCAAGGATTGAGAAGTACATCAAGTCCACGTGAACCATTTGCCCAATGCGAAATGACAGGTTGCATGATGTCGGTAATATTACCCTTCTCTACGATGAAGTTAGAACCTGTAAAGAAGGTTGCTACTGCACCACCTAATAGTAAAGGACCAAAAATACCATTAATTATCAAGCCAATTTGGAATGTACGCACACCAAAAAGATTGCCAGCTTTATTCTGAAATTCATAACTTATGGCCTGGATGATGAACGTAAATAGTATCAATAACCACACCCAATAAGCACTACCAAAACTGGTGCTATAGAACAAAGGAAATGAAGCAAAGAATGCACCACCAAATGTAACAAGTGTTGTAAATGTAAATTCCCACTTACGACCGGTAGAATTAACGAGCATTCGTCGTTCTTCTTCAGTCTTACCTAACTGAAATATCATTGAGTTTGCACCCTGCACGAACAGCAGGAAGACAAGTAGTCCACCTAAAAGTGAGATGATGAACCACCAATAATGTTGCAAAAAATCGTATGTCATAGTTCTGGTCCTTTCTTAATTTGCTTACACATAATACTAACTTCAACTGCTAACATTGCAGTAAAAAGAATAAGGAAGAGGAAGAATGTTAATGAAATGCTACCACTTGAAAGGTCGCTTACAGCAGCCCATGTTGGTAACATATCTTGGATTGTCCATGGCTGGCGACCAAATTCAGCAACAAGCCATCCACATTCACTTGCAATATAAGCCAAAGGAATGAGTGTAATACCAATCCATTGTAACCAACGTGGTTTTGTTATATCCTTCTTATAAACAATGAATAACATCACAGCATATACAAGTATAAAAAGACATCCAAGTCCAATCATAATACGGAATGACCAGAAGTTTATTGGTATGAATGGAACAATTTGTTCAGCATCTTTAATATATCCATATCCAAAATACTTCATATCCTTTTCAAGTACTTTAAGATTTGCGTCTTTGTCCTTTCCTTCACGATAGTCTTTGAGTGCTTGAATAGCATTGCGTCCACGCTCCTGCTTTTCTTTCAATGAAGGCTCCAAAGTACCATCATCTTTCTTATATCCATTAATAATATCCTTTACACCTGGAACATACCCTTGTGCATTTTTTGTTGCAAGTATTGAAAGCATGTTAGGAATAGCTATTCGCATTGGAGGTTCTGACTGTGCCATGTAATCAGGTTGCTCAAATGGGTTTATACAAGCAATAGCATTCAAACTTTGTGCATTACCACCCTCGTAAAGGGCCTCCATTGCAGCAAACTTCATTGGTTGTGTTTGTGCAACTCTGTATGCCGAACTGTGACCAGTTAAACCTGCTAAAAGTGACGCAACAAGACCAACAATAGCACCCACCTTAAGACTCTCCTTAGCTAATTCTATATGACGCTTACGTAATAAATACCAACAACTTACACCAACTGTGAAGGCTGCGCCCAATACCCAAGAAGAAGTAACCGTATGTGTAAACTTATCAATTGCAAACGGACTCAATGCGACATCAAGGAATGAGGTCATCTCATTACGCATAGTCGTTGGATTGAATGTACAACCAACAGGATATTGCATCCATGCATTAGCAACAAGAATCCACCATGCAGAAATAGTTGCTCCAAGTCCCGTTAGCCATGTAGAAGCAAGATGAAAACCTGCTGAAACTTTGTGCCAACCAAAGAACATCACTGCAACGAATGTTGACTCCATAAAGAAGGCTAAAATACCTTCGATAGCAAGTGGAGCACCGAAAATATCGCCAACAAACCATGAATAATTACTCCAGTTAGTTCCAAACTCGAACTCTAAAATAATACCTGTGGCAACACCCATTGCAAAGTTAATACCAAATAATCGTTGCCAGAAACGAGGCTGCTGTACGCCAAAACTCTTTTCGAGTACGATAATAACAACTCTCCATAATTCCCATAATGACAGCTAAACCGAGTGTCAAGGGAACGAATAGCCAGTGATAGATTGCTGTCAGTGCAAATTGAGCACGTGACCAATCTACGGTTCTGGGTCAATGGTTAAAAATAGATTCTCCATTTTTGTTATTTGTTAAAATGATATGATATAAATAATTTAAGATAAATAATCCTTGGTGATTAATATAGTAAAAAACCTACCGCTTCATCAGTTGTTGCTCAACAAAATCACTTTCTTTACCTGATTTAGCATTCTCTTTAGAAAGTTCGGAAAGAAGAATATCTTCAATACAAGAAACATAATAGCTAATTTAACTATTATAACTATCCAAAGTGTTTTTACCTAACGTCATGTGCCGAAAGCCATCATAATAGAGGTCAAATGCACGATAAAAAGAAGTTATTTTTGTTCACTGTATGAAATGTTTTTTCGTACTTGTATTTTTATACTAACTCTATTTGCAAAAGATAAACATTTATTTCTAAAATTGTTCTGTTTTTCCTCAAAAAAATAGGCATATTTTAATATTTTTAATGATTATCATTTAGTTTTTCTTATTAATCATATCAAATAGAGTAATTTTGCTGAGAATTGTTTATGAGATATTATGATAATGAAAAAGATTCATCATAGTCTTACTCCTGAATGTATGTTTGGGTATTAAGGCACAGAATGTACACATTACAGCAGTGTAGAGACTTGGCATTACTGAATAATAGCCAATTACGTTCATCCCGTTTGACAGCAGATATAGCTGACAATATAAGTAAAGTTGCTAAACAAAATATCTTCCTCGTGTAGATGTACTTGCTGGTTACCAGCATTTCTCACGTGAAATATCACTTTTGAGCGATGAGCAGAAAAGTGTTCTTAATAATCTTGGAACAAACACGTTTGGGCAATTAGGTGGAAAAGTTGTAGACAACCTTACCTTATTAGCACAACAGGGCGTTCTTAGTCCACAGATGGCTCAGCAGCTTGGTCAGCTTCTTAGCAATATTGCAACACCGCTTACACAAGCAGGAAATAATATAGGAGAGAAAATCAACGAAGCCTTTCGTACTAATACACGAAACGTTTATGCTGGTGGTATTGTTGTGAACCAACCTATTTATATGGGTGGTGCTATTAAGGCATCTAACGATATGGCAGCTATTGGTAAGCAGGTAGCAGAGAATAATATCAATCTTAAACGTCAGTTAGTTCTTTATGGAGTAGATAATGCATATTGGCTTGCAATCTCGCTGAAGCAAAAGGAAACATTGGCAATTCGATATCGTGATTTAGCTCAAAAGTTGAATGAAGATGTAAAGAAGATGATACGTGAAGGTGTAGCCACTCGTGCTGATGGATTGAAGGTTGAGGTAGCTGTAAATACTGCTGATATGCAAATTGCTCGTATTCAAAGTGGTGTGTCACTTTCAAAGATGGCATTATGCGAATTATGTGGTCTTGACTTAAACAGTGAGATACGGCTATCGGATGAAGATGATGCAAGCCTCTTTCCTACTCTACCTACAAAGACAGATAATTGCACATCGATAAATACGGATAGCATAAGTCTTGAAAAAGCTCGTCCTGAATTATGTCTTTTGCAGAATGCGATTGATTTAAGTAAACAAAACACGAAGCTTATTCAGTCATTATATCGTCCTCATGTACTTCTAACAGCAGGCTACTCCATGTCTAATCCCAATCTTTTTAATGGATTTCAGAACCGTTTCACTGATTTATGGAATATAGGTATAACGATTCAAGTTCCCGTATGGACATGGGGAGAAAATAAGTATAAACTGCGTGCAAGTAAGACAGCAACAAGCATAGCACAACTTGAAATGAACGATGTACGTAAGAAGATTGATTTAGAGATAGAAATGAATAAACTCAGACTTAAAGATGCTAATAAGCAATTAATTACATCACATAAAAATATGGAGGCGGCAGAAGAGAACCTTCGTTGTGCGAATGTAGGTTTCAAAGAAGGTGTTATGACAGTTACTGAAGTAATGGCTGCACAGACGGCTTGGCAAACTTCTCGTATGGCAATTATCGATGCTGAAATTAATATTAGATTAGCACAAACAGCATTACAGAAAGCTCTTGGCGAGTTGTAATAAATGTTTTTATCATTTCACTATAAGACTTATAGATATTTCAAAAAGTCAACAAACAAATTCATTATTATCCGTAAATTATATTTTTATTACTTTATAATCACAAGTAAACATGTCTACAAATACACATAATATTTTATTTGCTATTTTGAGTTTAATAACAGTTGTAGTTATCAGTTGCTATCATAGGTTGTTTCACAATAGATAGAACAGAAGAGATTATACAAGGAGAAGTAGAAGTGAGCGAATATAGAGTCGCTTGTAAGTTCCCAGGGCGAATTACTGATATTAAAGTAAAGGAAGGTGACTTTGTACATAAAGGGAGATACACTTGCCACCTTAGCTATTCCTGAAGCAAGTACACAAGAGAAAGTTGTTGAAGCAGCGGCAGGTGCAACAGATGCATTAAGTGCCTTAGCAGAAGCCCCTATACGTCGTGAAACAGTTGAAAGTGCCTATCAAGTTTACAAACAAGCAGTTGCTGCTAATAGTATTGCAGAGAAAACTTATGGTCGTATGCAGAGATTGTTTGATGAAGGAGTTATGACAGAACAGAAACGTGACGAGGCGTTAGCTGCATACGAAGCCACAAAAGCAGGTGTAGAAGTTGCAAATCACAATGGGAACTTGCCAAGAATGGAGCGCAAAAAGAGACAAAGGAAGCTGCAAGAAAACAAGCTCAGGCTGCACATTCAGCTGTTGAGGTAGTTCGTTCAGTCTTAAAGGAAACTATTCAATATGCAACTGCTGACGGAGAGGTTGAAACAATTTATCCAAAGGTTGGAGAACTTGTAGGTTTAGGTAGTCCTATTATGAGTATTTCAATGATTGGTGATATATGGGGAACATTTAATGTTCGTGAAGATCAACTTAAGAACATGAAGGTAGGTAAAGTATTGAAAGCCTATGTTCCAGCACTTGATAAGAGTATAGATTTACGTGTAATATCGTTAAAGGATAAGGGTTCGTATGCTGTATGGAAAGCAACGAAAACTAATGGACAATATGATCTAAAGACTTTTCAAGTAAAGGTAAAACCAATCACTAAAATAGAAGGATTGAAGGCCGGAATGTCTTTAATCGTAAAGTAACAATGAACTGATATTTTATTTAAGAAAACCATTAGCGATAAGCGTTGAGGAGTACATAAAAATCAAATGAAAGAATACTTCTAAACATAAGAAGACTTATTAATCTTTCTGCACGTGAAGTTGGATTGATGACGCATAACCCTATCTACATCTGTTGTATGGTGATTTTTCCTATTATCATCATCTTCTTCTTTACATCCTTAATGAGTAAAGGTCAACCAAAAGACCTCCCATGTGGTGTTATTGACTACGATAACACCTCATTTACACGTGAAATAATTCGTCAGTTAGATGGTTTGCAAAGCACAAAAATAGTAGGTCTTTATAATAATGTTTCAGAAGCACGTAAAGCGATACAACGTAATGAGATATATGGTTTCCTTTATATTCCAGAAGGAACAACAGCTAAACTTATTTCGCAACGTCAGCCAGAAATTTCTTTTTATTATAGTAATGTGTCACTTGTTGCAGGAGGAATGGTATTCAAAGACCTCAAAACTGTAACAACACTTAGCTCTGCAACTGTTGGAGTGGCTAAATTACAAATGCTTGGAAAGACTCCTAATGAGATTAACACCATCATTCAGCCTATTACACTTGACTTGCATTTAATTGGCAACCCATGGGCAAATTATAACATCTATTTGAGTAGTATCATGATTCCTGGTATTCTGTTCTTGTTTATTTTTCTCATTACAGTCTATTCTATTGGTACAGAAATAAAATTTGGACGCTCTCACGAATGGATGTCCTTGGCAGAGAATAATATTTTCTTGGCACTCATAGGTAAATTATTACCTCAAACTCTCATTTTCCTAACAATCTTCATAGGCTACGAATGGTATGTTTATGGTTATCTAAACTTTCCATCGAGTGGTTCATCTATGATAATATTCCTTGCATTTCTTACCATATTATCATCACAAGGTTTTTGGAGTTTTTGTCTTTGGACTCATTCCTTCGTTAAGAATGTCTATGAGTATATGCTCACTTTGGGGAATGATTGGTTTTTCTGTTTGTGGTGCAACCTTTCCTCTTTTTGCAATGGATAGCATGATTATCGCCTTGGCACAGATGTTTCCACTTCGTCATTATTATATGATTTATCAAATTTGTATTTTGAAAAATTATCCTTTAGCTGATGCATGATTAATATCGTTGCACTAATAATCTTTTCTTGCTCCCTATTTTTATAATTAAGAAACTTAAAAAGCAATGATGGAGTATGTCTATATTCCTTAATAATATACTATAAGGTATGCTTAGATAGGTAATAAACGTCAGATTATGTCAGAAAAAATAACATCAAAATATAATAAAAAGAAGCAAGAGAAGACAGGCTTACTGACTTTTCTTTCTTCAATTAGTGAGATATGGTGGGTAGAGACAAAAGAAACAATAAAAGATCAAGGACTATTGATTTTTTTTATTATTGTCCCTTTGTTTTATCCCTTACTTTACTCATGGATATATAACAATGAGGTGGTACGTGATGTGCCAGTGGCGATTGTTGATTTATCTCACTCTCAGTCATCTCGACAATTTATCAAAGACTTTGAAGCCTCACCCGATGTTCATGCCGCCTATTATTGTAATAATATTAAAGAGGCAGAAATGTTGGTGGGCAAACAAGCTGTGTATGGTGTACTTTATTTTCCAAGTGATTTTGATAATACATTACATCGAGGACAAAAAGCCTATGTGGGGGTCTACTGTGATATGAGTCTAATGCTCACTTATAAGGCAATCTATCAAAGTGCTTTGTCGGTTGCATTGGAAATGGGTACTAATATAAAGAAATCTAATATCTTATTAATAAGCGAGCGTGATGAAGAGGTGAATACAGAACCCATGATAATTGATGCGGAACCCATTTTTAACACAACGGGCGGCTATGGTAATGCTATATTGCCTGCTGTATTAATTCTTATAATACAGCAGACTTTACTTCTTGGAATAGGACTAACTGCTGGTACGGAAAGCGAAAAATGTCGACTTTCATGTGAGAAGTTGGATAATGGTTTTTTGAAAATAATATTGGGTAAATCATTGTGTTAGTTGATGATTTATAGTATTATGACGGCTTACGTTACAATGTGTGTGCCTTATTGGTTTGATTTCACAATGCTTGCTCGACCAGTGAGACTTGTTTTTACTTCTTTTACCTTATTTATTAGCTGTAATTTTCTTTGGTATGACAATTTCTTTTTTTGTTCGTTATCGAGAAAATGTAATGCTTTTAGTTGTGTTTACATCTATACCTTTCTTATTTCTTACGGGTGTTTCATGGCCACAGAGTAATATTCCAGGTATGTGGCAAGGTGTAAGTTGGCTCATACCATCAACCTTTGGTGTTCGTGGATACCTAAGTATAGCTTCCATGGGAGCAACTATTCATGAGATACTACCAGAAGTACGTGCATTATGGATTCAAGCAACGGTTTATTTTCTGACAACCTGTTTCATTAGTTGTATGAAGTCAAGACATAAAAATGAAATTAATTGTTTAGATATAATATAAGCATTTGTTTGTAATATATTTTCGTATAACACAAAACGAATATATGACCTTTCAGCTTCGAGAGGGGCATTAATTGGTCTTCAAAAGATGCTCTTTTACCAAGTTAAGTAAGCACCTTTTAAAGCCTTATTAAGCACCTTTCTTTGTGTGGCGTTATAATACATTGATTTTCTTACATTTATAAACTTACATTTTAGAAGTTGTTTTTAACTTACTTATAGTAAACTCACACGAATAGTTAAAGTTTTTATAAAAAGATAGTGAATAGAAACGCATGTTTAACTAAAAGAAATACAAAACATATTAGCTAATAATAATAATATTATATTAGCTAACCATTTTCTCGATATATTTGACTAATTTTGTGGCAAAAAGAAGAATTTATACTATATATGACAGAGGAATATCAGTTACGAGTCCTACCACAGATTGCCTATATATGAAAATAATATTAGGCATATCTTGCAAAGGGAAAAAGGAATAGACGAACGTACTATTTATCGTGTTCGAGTGTTGAAACGTTCTATCGATGCTCGCCATCGATATATATATGTTAATCTAAAAATACGTGTATACATTAACGAATTTCCACAAGATGACCCTTATATTAAAACGGAATACAAAGACGTTAGCAGTTGTCCTGCGGTTATTGTAGTTGGTGCAGGTCCTGCAGGTTTGTTTTCTTCTTTGAAACTTATCGAACTGGGATTGCGCCCAATAGTTCTTGAACGTGGAAAGAATGTGCGTGATCGTAAGTTGGATATTGCATTAATTTCAAAGAGCCAAGAGGTTGACTCTGAGTCAAATTATTGCTTTGGAGAAGGTGGTGCAGGAGCGTATTCTGATGGAAAACTTTATACAAGAAGTAAGAAGCGTGGACCAGTAGACAAAATTCTAAACGTCTTTTGTCAGCATGGTGCTTCGCCCTCAATCCTTGCTGATGCCCATCCACATATTGGTACTGACAAACTTCCACGTGTTATAGAGAACATGCGTAACACGATACTCGATTGTGGTGGTGAGGTACATTTTCAAACAAAGATGACTTCTTTAATACTTAATGGCGATAAAGTTATTGGTGTTGAGGCTGTTGATAATAATGGTGTGGAAAATATAAAGCGTGAATTTTATGGTCCAGTAATCCTTGCTACTGGACATTCTGCACGTGATGTCTACCGTTATCTTGCAAATGCAGGAATTGAAATGGAAGCAAAGGGAATTGCTGTTGGTGTACGACTGGAACACCCTTCTCCTTGATTGACCAAATCATGTGATCATAATAAAAATGGAAAGGGTAAATATCTCCCAACAGCAGAATATTCTTTTGTGACACAAGCACAAGGACGTGGAGTTTATTCTTTTTGTATGTGTCCGGGTGGTTTTGTAATCCCATCAGCTACTGGTCCTGAACAAACCGTTACTAATGGTATGAGTCCTGCTAATCGTGGTACGCAATGGTCGAACTCTGGTATGGTTGTTCAGTTAAATCCTGAGGATGTTGAAGGAAATGATGTCTTGCGTATCTTACGCTATCAAGAACAGTTAGAACGAGATACATGGCTGCAAGGAAATCGTAAGCAAACTGCTCCTGCGCAACGTATGGCAGACTTCGTAAATAGTCGCTTATCCTTTGATTTACCAAAGTCAAGCTATGCACCCGGACTTATTTCCAGTCCGTTGCATTTTTGGATGCCATCTTTTATAACAAAAAGATTACAAGAAGCTTTCAGAACTTTCGGTAAGCAAGCACATGGCTTCCTTACAAATGAAGCTGTAATGATTGCATCTGAAACTCGAACAAGTTCCCCTGTTCGTATACTTCGCGACCGAGAACGCCTTATGCATGTTCGCCTTGAAGGACTCTTCCCATGTGCTGAAGGTGCTGGTTATGCAGGTGGAATAGTTAGTGCTGGTATAGATGGCGAACGCTGTGCAGAAATGGTTTCGTGCTATCTTACACAATTATAGGTTATGTTCTTGATAAAGTTATAGTCTGTTGCTTGAGTTTTGATCTACAGAACCAAAAAGAAAATATATTCTTGAGACAAAAAGCGGTAAGAACTTGATGCAAGTACTTACCGCTTTAATAAATAGAATATTACTTTCTGATGAAATAATTAATTTAACTCACTTATTAGTACTTTTCTTGACAGTAGTCTTTGAAGAAGTAGTTTTCTTTGTTGTAGTTTTCTTTTCTAATTTTGCACGAAGTTTATCATTTTCAGCTTCCAACTTTTCAACCTTAGCCTGAAGATTACTAATATCCTTAGATTTCATATCAATCTCATCAGCTTGATTACGAATAGTTGTGAGTAAACCATTTAGTTCCTCATTATCAATATCATCAGGATACAAACTTTTAACACGATTAATAAAATCGCCAAGAATATTCATGTAATTTGTAAAAGCATCAAATGGACCATCATAAATACCACGCTCCATGCCTACACGTGATGGTTTAGTTGATATAAATCGTAGATTATCACTTGCTTGTAGATAATCCCAGTCTTGATTTATACGTGGATCATTTGCAATGTGCACACGTTCTGCAATACTATAAAGTTTGTTGAATGCCTCGCGTTGCATAGGATTTCCCAACCATGTCCTAACGTCGCGCTCCTCATCCATCCAACTCAGTGTGTCAGGAACATAGAGATTGTCAACACTCTTCATCTTCATGCAGATTTCTGTTGGAGTTGAGAATGTGATGCCACGTTGCTTAGCACATACTGGCAATGCCTTAAAGAACTCCAAAATATTACTTGATAATGGTTGTTCAAGACCGAGTGCAGAAAGATTCATAAATAAACCAATCACCTGCTCTTCATCAGGAAGTGCTGCAATCTGATCCATATATGTGCCAGCGAACAAAGGATAACCGTCCCAATCTGAGTTGTTGAAACGTAATGATATATCATCACTTAATTTCACATCACGTAAAATAAGCTTAAGTTTAGGTGCAAGTGAACAATTATACACATAATGTGGACTCTTCCAACCTAATACATGTTTTGCACCCTCCGTCAACATTCCCTTAAAGCCCATTTGTGATGCTATTAATCCAATATCATCACTATAAATAAGTGAAGAGTTGCGCAACACCTTAGGAGTTTGTCCAAAATATTCTTTTATCTTTTGTGCCTGACGCTTTACCTCATGCTTAAAGCATTCTTCGTTTGCCAATGAAGCTAAACCATGAGAATAAGGTTCTGCAAGAAATTCTACACAACCAGTATTATTAAGTTCTTGCAATTTGTCAAGTACTTGTGAGGCATGAACTTCAAGCTGTTCAATACCTACACCTGACAATGAAAAAGCCAACTTAAATGCTTTTCCATGTTCCTTAATCATCTGTAACAGAGTGTCCAATGCTGGTATATAGCTTCTCTCGGCAATATCTGATATAGAACGCTCGTTCTCACAATCATCATAATAATAATGGTCGGTACCAATATCGAAGAAACGGTAACGTTTTAGATGAATTACCTGATGTATCTCGAAATATAAACATATTGTTTTCATTATATTATTATTTTAGTTTCAAAAAGTTTTTAGTTATCTCTATAATTTATTGCCAGCTAAAGGTGCAGGTATAATTCACGAATCCATGCACCAACCTTTTCCCACGTAATCTGATCAACTTCTCTTTTACCTTCCACAGATAGATAATTAAAGAAACTCTCATTGTGACAAATAGAGTAGATTGCATCAGCAAGTGCATGTATATCCCAATAATCAACTTTTATACAGTTGTTTAGAATTTCAGCACAACCGCTTTGTTTTGAAATAATACTTGGTGTTCCACACTGCATTGCTTCCAAAGGAGAGATACCGAAAGGCTCACTTACGGATGGCATCACATAAACGTCAGACGCCTTCAAGCACTCATATACCTGACTACCTCGCATAAAACCAGGAAAGTGAAAGCGGTCAGCAATTCCTCGTTCAGCTACAAGATAAATCATCTGATCCATCATGTCGCCTGAACCTGCCATCCAGAAACGAACGTTACTTGTACGATGAAGTACCATATTTGCAGCCTCAACAAAGTATTCTGGCCCCTTTTGCATTGTCAGTCGACCCAGGAAAGTCACCACTTTCTCCTTACCACTATGATCTGGACGTGGCATATCTGTGATTTCCTTAGCCAATGGGTAAACGGCATTATGTACGGTAAACACCTTACGTGGGTCTTGATAATACTGATTGATAACAGTCTGCCGAGTTAGCTCTGATACACACATTATACAATCTGCGTTATCCATACCATCCTTTTCTATACCATATACAGTTGGATTAACCTTACCACGAGAACGGTCAAAATCGGTTGCATGTACATGAATACACAAAGGTTTGCCAGACACACGCTTAGCGTGAATACCTGCAGGATAGGTCAGCCAATCATGTGCATGAATAATATCAAATTCGTATGTACGTGCAACTACACCTGCAATCATAGAATAATTATTTATTTCTTCATGTAAATTAGACGGATAACCACCAGCAAAATCCATTGCTCCAAGTTCGTTGACTTGCATGTAATTAAAGTCAGAATAAATATTCTCACGTAACTTGAAGTAAAGTTCTGGCGACATAATGTTGCCAAGGCGATTTTGTAAATAATCATAGCTAAGCTCACGATAAGCAATTGGCACATGATTCATTGCTACAATCTCAGCATAAGTGCGGTCTTCATCACCAAAAGGATGAGGTAAACAGAGTATTGTTTCTATATCTCCCTGTGCATGAAGTCCTTCTGAAATACCAAAGTTCGCAGTTGCTAAACCACCATATACATGAGGAGGGTATTCCCATCCAAACATTAAAACTTTCATAATAAACCCTCCTTTAATATTTATACTTTTCAAGTAATTCTAATGTACGAAGCACTTCGGCAACATTCATGGCAAACGAAATTGCTCCTCTTCCATGAAATGGAGGATTACCATCAAATAGTTCTGGTAATGTACTGAGACAATGGTTAATCATCTCGTCTTCATAACCTATTAACTGTCTTTCTACAAAGCTTAAACGTGTCTGCTTATAAATCTTCAAACATGCTTCAAGATAGAAACCTCCTAACCATGGCCAAGCTGTTCCTTGATGATAAGCAAGGTCGCGTTGATGTTGTGGACCAGTATACATCGGGTTGTATCCACCACTCTTGGAGAAAGAGAGCGTAGACCTTTTGGAGTAAGTAACTCACGTGTACATACGTCCAAGACTCCTCTCTTTTGTTTATGGTCAAGTGGAGAGTAGTCAAGTGCAACGGCAAATACCATATTTGGTCTTACACTCCAATCTACCATCCTACCATCAACATAGTCATAAAGGTAACCATACTCATTGAGGAATGTTTCAACGAACGAAGTCTTACAATTCTCAGCAAGTTCTTCAAGTTCTTTTGCACGTTCTTCATTACCACATTCATATTCCATTGCAGCTGTGAAGCGTAGTGCATTGTACCAAAGCGCATTGAATTCTACAATATACCCCGAACGTGGAACAACAGGCTTACCATTATCCATAGAATTCATCCAAGTAATAGCTTCCCCTTTCGCATCAGCATAGAGTAATCCATTATCATCCAAGGTTAGATTAGGGTGTTTGCTTGAAACAAGATAATCAATAATATCACGTATCAAATCCATGTAGAGTTCTTGACAACGTCCCTTACCGACCTCTTTTGCATACTGTTGTATTGCCCAAATACACCAAAGCGGTACGTCAGGTTTATCCATCTCATATATTTTCACACTGAGTGGAATTCCATTCATAAAATCACGTAAACCTTTTGATGCTGTCTTCATTACAAGCTCAAAGTAGTCTTGTTCTTCAATACTCAAAGTTATTCCAGGCAATGCAATAAATTGGTCACGTGCACGACACTTAAACCAGGGATAACCAGCAAGAATATAACGCTCATCATTTTTTGTTCTATTATGGAACTGATGAGCTGCATTTACAAGACAATGGAAGAAATTATCACGTGGGCTACGTGATTCTACTTCCTTTTCAAAAAGATGTTTTAGTTTAGAGGTCTTATATTCAGCAGTTGAAGCTGCAAAGACAATACTTTCACCTTTACTAATATTCATCTCGAAATAACCAGGAACATAAAGGTCTTCATTAGATGCATATCCACGTTCTTGTTCCTTTGGATATTCCAAACCTCGATACCAGTATGGTTCATAATGGAATTCGTTTTTCTTTGAGAATTGCATAAAAAGAGTTGGATACCTTTCATACATACAAGTACTTATCCCATTATCTACATTATCATAAGAGTGATTAGCAGTACTGTTCTCATGAGTGAACTGACGAACACTACGAAAGGCAAGGAATGGACGAAATTGTAATGTTGTTTTAGAGTGTGCCTCCAATAATGTAAACCTTATTAATATACGGTCTTCATAATGTTGAAAGACAACCTCCTTCTTTAATAACACACCACCCACTCTATAAAGAGTTGTTGGTACAGTGTCACAATCAAATTCTCGTATATACTTATGTCCTCGTGGACTAAAATTATCGCCCTGATATTTATGTAAACCAAGATTGAAAGAGGCACCATGCTGAATGATAGTAGGATCAAGTGAACTCAGTAGTACATGATTTTCATCATCTAATTCTGGCACTGGAACAACCAGCAATCCATGGTACTTACGTGTATTACAATCTACAATCGTCGAACAAGAATAGGCTCCAGAGCGGTTTGTTCGAAGCAACTCTCTGAGTAATGATTCTTGGAGATTGGTCATCAGAGCTTTTTCAATTTTTAAGTAGCTCATAGTCTTTTAAGGTTTATTGTTTGGTTTTTAATTCTTTATGGTAGATGTCTTTGTAGACTTTATCTTTTGGTACTCCAAAGATACGAATATTTTTCTTTACAGCATTAAAAATAAGGCATTATTTTATCCCTCGATTCACATCGAGGGATAACAACAACACAAACACAAAATAACGCAGGACACACCTGCATTTTTATTTGCTAAAATTAGCCTATTAAATCATATATTACATAACACCATCTTCTCTGAGCTTCTCCTGCCATTTCCATGCAGTTGAGAGGACATCAGACAATGGTGTATCAGCTTTCCAGCCTAACACTTTGTTAGCTTTGGTACAATCGCCCCAAATCTTTTCAATATCACCTTCACGACGTGGACCATACTTCCAATTCAGTTTAACTCCAGTAGCTTTTTCGAAGGTGTCAACAATTTCTTTTGTTGAATTACCGCTACCAGTACCAACATTAAAATACTCGATTTTATCTGTATCCTGATCAAGTACACGTGCCATTGCTGCTACGTGTGCTTTTGCTAAATCAACAACATATATGTAATCACGGATACAAGTGCCGTCTGGTGTGTCATAATCTTTACCAAAGATAGTTAACTCTTTTCTGATACCCATGGCTGTTTGTGTAACGAAGGGAATCAAATTGTTTGGTACACCATTTGGTAACTCACCAATTAAAGCTGATGGGTGTGCAGCTATAGGATTAAAATATCTCAACACGATACTCTTAATATCAGCACCACTATGAATATAATCTAAGATGATTTGCTCGTTGATTTCTCCTTAGTATTACCATATAGGAGAGGTTGCTTTCTGATGTGGAGCGTCTTCTGCAGGCAAGTTTTCAGGCTTTGGCTGACCATAAACTGTACAAGAACTTGAGAATATAATACCTTTTACATTATACTCTGGCATAAGTTCCAATAAGTTCAGTAATGAAACAATATTATTTCTATAATACATCAAAGGTTTCTGTACACTCTCTCCTACAGCCTTAGATGCTGCGAAGTGAATAATGCCTTCAATCTTTGGATATTTACGAAAAACAGCTTCTGTTGCCTCACGATTTCTAAGATCAACCTGTTCGAAGATTGGTCTAACACCCGTTATTTTCTCTATTCCATCTAACACCTCTATTTTAGAGTTAGATAAGTCATCGACAATAACAACTTCATATCCAGCTTCTATTAGCTCAACACTTGTGTGTGAACCTATAAAACCAGTTCCTCCTGTGACAAGAATTGTTTGTTTCATTTCTATTTAGATTTCCTTATTTAGGCAGATTTATATTAAAAACTTATGCTGCAAAGATAATATATTTTTATTATAATCAAAAAGAGTGTAAAAAGTATCAGAATAAACAAAATCGAAAACTTTTTGTATATTTGCCGATATTATAAATACAAACAAAATCAGCGTCATGTTAGAAACAGAACAAACCCAGCAACAGATTGAGCGTTTTTTAAGGAAAGTTGCTCAAAAATTTTCCACAACTAATTGTGATATGCCAATGACAGATATTCATTTACGTTTATCACAAGACAATGGTGATCTTATGGCATTTGATGATAATGACGTTGAAATTACACGCTGTGTTATTGATCAATGGATTGATAATAAAAATGATTCGTTCTATCAAGAAGCTGCCTATATCTTACGTTCTGAGCTCAATCAGATTAAGCATGTGATTGAAAATATGGCAATTATGAAGCCATATAGTTTCATACTTGAAGATGATGATAAAAACAGTATCTCAGAACTTTATCTTGTAGATGATGATATTGTTATAATAGGTGGAGATTTGATGCATGATTTAGAGAGTGATCTTGATGATTTTCTCAAAGATTTATTGAACAAAGAAGAATGATAAGGTTGTCTTCCTCTTATTTTCATGTTTAGCTTGTCTTCTTCCCATATCTACTTATGCACAAAGACATGAAATACATGATGAAAATATTCGTTCATTACAAGTCATTGCTAATCATAAGTGGCTTGATTTACCAGTCATGACACTAAATTCGGGTAAAATAAGTTTTGATTTTGATGACCTAACACATACCTATCGTCGTCTAACTTATAGAATCGAACATTGTGAAGCTGACTGGAAACCTTCTATTGGACTCTTTGAGAGTGATATTTTAGAAGGATTTATGACGGGTAACACAATTGATGATATTGAAGAGTCAAAACTTACTAATACCTTATATACACATTATCATTTGGATATACCCAATGATAAATGTCGACCTAAATTGTCAGGCAATTATCGTCTTTATGTGTATGACGAAGATAGTAATAGAGATGATCACCCTTTGTTGACTGCATGCTTCATGCTTACAGAACCATTAGAAAGCTCTATGAGTGTCAGATTAAATCTTACAACACAAACAGACCAGTCAGTCAATCGAGAACATCAGCAAGTTGAGATGCAGGTTGATTATGGCAATTATATAATTAGTAATCCGCAACAACAAATCAAAACCGTTGTATTACAAAACCGAAATTGGCTTGACGCACGCTGGAACAGTAAACCACAATATGTCATGTCTAATGGTTTACGATGGATGCATAATCAGGATTATATCTTTTTAGCGGGTAATGAATATAGAAAATTTGAAATCTTATCAACTGATGTTACATCTATGGGAGTAGATAAAATCAGTTGGGATGGAAAGAATTTTCATGCTTATCTCTTCCCCACTACTCCTTTTATTAACTATCTTTACGATGAGGATGCTAACGGAGCCTTTTTAATAAGAAATTCAGATAATATTGAAATTAACACGATGAGTGACTATATGTTGATTCACTTTCAGCTCAAAAGCCGCATCTCCCTACCCTTATAGAATTTTTTCTAAATGGTGATTGGACCCCACAATCGTTTGCTTTCAACTTATGAAATGTCTTATAATGAATCAGAGGGATTTTATGAAGCTGTTATTCCTTAAAGTTAGGTTATTATAATTATCAATTTCTCACAGCTAATGAAGATGGCCATCTTTCGTCTTTTTAGAACTGACATTAGCCATTATCAAACTGAGAATAGTTATCAAGCACTTCATTTACTTTCGTCCACAGGGGAGGACGAACAGACAAACTTGTTGGCTATACTAATCTAAGATTTGTAAAGAAATAATATTCTAATTAAAAATAAGGAGGATAAGAAACAAACTTCATTTTTCCGTATTACACAACAAACGATAAAACAAAAAGTGTATTAAGGTAGTTATTCTCTCCTTTAATACACTTTTCTTTTATTATATTTATCTATTATCCTTATTGGAAAACTGATAAAACAGTCTTTATTAATCATTCATAGACAATAAGAACTCTTCATTGTTTTCGGTACGTTTCATACGGTCATGGATAGAATTCATTGCTTCAATAGCATTCATATCAGCAATATACTTACGAAGTATCCACATACGATCAAGTGTTGTGCGATTTTGTAGAAGATCATCACGACGTGTACTTGATGAAACTAAGTTTACAGCTGGGAAGATACGCTTGTTACTCAAGCTGCGATCAAGCTGTAATTCCATGTTACCCGTTCCTTTGAACTCCTCAAAGATAACTTCATCCATTTTTGAACCAGTGATCTCATCAATGCTGTTGCAATGATTGTCAGAGAACCCCCACCCTCTATATTACGAGCAGCACCAAAGAAACGCTTAGGTTTCTGTAATGCATTAGCATCAACACCACCTGTCAGAACCTTTCCTGATGCAGGAGCAACGGTGTTATAGGCACGTGCTAATCGAGTGATAGAATCAAGGAAGATAACAACATCATGGCCACATTCCACCATACGCTTAGCTTTTTCTAAAACAATACCTGCAATCTTTACATGACGCTCAGCAGGCTCATCAAAGGTTGAAGCTATAACCTCGGCATTCACAGTGCGTGCCATATCCGTAACCTCTTCTGGACGCTCATCAATCAACAACATCATTAAATATGCCTCTGGATGATTTGCTGCTATGGCATTGGCAATATCTTTCATCAATATAGTCTTACCAGTCTTTGGTTGTGCAACAATCAAAGCACGCTGTCCCTTACCAATTGGTGAAAAAAGGTCTACTATTCGAGTTGAGAGATTGGTTGTACGAGGATCGTCACATAGCGTAAACTTCTCTTCAGGAAAGAGCGGTGTAAGGTGTTCAAATGGGATGCGATCACGTACCTCAGATGGCTTACGACCATTGATTTTATCAATGCTTGTCAGTGGGAAATACTTCTCTCCTTCCTGTGGAGGGCGTACATGACACTCTATAACATCACCCGTTTTTAAGCCAAATTGTTTTATCTGATTATTTGCAATATACACATCATCTGGTGATGATAAATAATTATAATCGCTTGAACGAAGGAAACCATAACCATCAGGCATTACTTCAAGTACACCATTTGCCGTTATGATATCTGAAAAATCATAGGTTACCCTATTATCAATTGCTGCATTTTCATAGATAGGAGTAGAGGATATTTGTGTAGGAGTTGTTGGCTGATCAAACATATCATAATTTGGAACAACCCCATGGTCTTCTATTGGTAAATCTACGATTGAATAAAATCAGTGCCATCGCCAGGATCACCATCCCAAATATCATCTGACATAGGCGAAAAATCTGTTGGTTCAACATTCTGATTATGTGCATTCACTTTCTCTTGCAAACGTGCTAATAATTCTTCTTTACCTTCATTTTCATCCTCTGAAGATAAATTTGAAAATTGATCCTCTGGTATAAAATCATCTGAAATTGGTTGTTCTGCTTTTTCTTCGGACAATTCTTTTTCAGTTGCTTCAACCTTTTCTACCTCCTCTGATTTTGCTTTAATTGCCGCTTCAGCTGCTGCAATAGCTTCTAATTCTGCCTTAGACTTACGTCCCACGATGCTTGGGGATAGAGGCTAATATTTCTTCTGGGGATTTATCTTCTACCTTTTCATTCTGTGACTCAGGTAATTCTTTGAAAAGTGAAGGCTGACCTGTGTTCGTATTCTTAGTCTTCTTTAAATCAAAATTCTCTCCATCCTCACCATGTACCGAATAAACTCGGCTGGTATCCTTGCGTGCTATTCTGGTACGCTTACGTTTCGATTCTAATGGATGTGCTGTGCCAGCTTCCTCAGCCTGCTGATCAAGAATAGCATAAACAAGCTGATCCTTACCATCTCCTGACGAATAAAGTAGCACCAATGTTTTTGAGCAATTTCTTCAAGCTCAGAAACTTCTTTCTCTAATAATTCTTCTTACTTAACATATAAGAAATGTATGGAAATTACATTTGGAAGTATTAATGTTTCATAAGGAGAAACATTGTATAAATGTATTTTTGTGCTACAAAGGTATAATTTTTATTTTAACCTCACAAGAATTCTATTATCTTTTTGTGCTTTTTATCTATATTCATTTGTTTTGTTTCTTAATATAAACAATGTAACATAATATCTTATTTGTAAAATATTTTTCCAAACAACTAAAACGAATAGATGCACTTTTAGCCTTGAAATGGGCATGTTTTGACTTTGTAAAAAATGCTCTTTTCGCTTATTACTAACGCCCCTTTGAAGTTCAATTAACACTATTTCTCATGCCGTATTCTAACCTATTGTTTTACTGATAGTTACAAACTTAGTTCTTATAAGTTATTTCATACTTACTTGCAGTAAAACAACCCATGTGTATGTAAACATTTTTAAAGGTGTACTATAATCTAATAATCGATTGGAGTATAGTATTAGCTAATGAAAAATCAAACATTTTTATCATCTCAACTTTTACCTACATCAATAAAGATTATTCCCAACCGTTGAAGAATTATTTCAACTGTTGGGAAATAATTAAAATAGAATCAGATTCAAATATCTTATCTTACGAATACTTATTGATGCTGTTCCCTAAGAAGATCATTAACTGTCTTCACTGGGTTGAATGTGTCAAGTGGCACTTCTACAAAAACAGTATTCCAATTGCTCATAGCGCCATTCCATAAACCTGGAAGCTCCAAAGCTTTGAGTTCACGACCATTCTTTGACTTTGAACTGATAAAACCAGTAGACTTATCAATATAATTTGTCAAGTCAAAAGCTTGTCCTTTATAATCTTTTATTGCACACACAAGGTCAACAGGGTTGAAATGTGTACCTTCTGTAAACATTCTCATAGATGCCTCATTATTCTTGTCTATCTGCGAACTCTCAAGAATCTGAAGACTAATAGTACCGTCTTGGTTATAAGCAAGGAAAGGACCTCCACCAGGCTCACCTACATTTTTAACCATTCCACAGACACGTATAGGACGATTGAGTTTCTTATAAAGATAGTTTGTCAGCGATGCATTATCTAACGTATCTACATTGTGCAGCTTGCAATAAAGTTCATTCTGCAAGAAATCTGACATCTCTTCAAGTTCTTCACGTGTACAAGAGCAAGATTCAAGTTTATGAAGATAGTTAAAAGTACGTTTCTGCAAACTTACAAGTTTACCTGCAAGAATCATCTTCCAATTAATAGTATCTGACTTTAAGCGGTCAGGTACAACATTGTCGATGTTCTTTATAAAGACAATATCAGCATCTAAATCATTCAAGTTCTCTATTAAAGCACCATGTCCACCTGGTCGAAACAATAATGAACCATCTTCATTTCGGAATGGAGTGTTATCAAGATTTACGGCAATAGTGTCTGTACTTGGTTTTTGTTCTGAAAATGAAATATCAAAATTCACATCAAATTTAGCTTCAAATACATCTTTTTTTTCAGCAACTTTTTGCTTGAATAGGTCTAAGTGTTCATGTGAAACAGTGAAATGTACATGTGCTTGCTTATTACTTTCCGCATAAGATGCTGCTTCAACTAAGTGTTCTTCCATTGGAGTTCGCATTCCATCTTCATAAGAATGGAATAATAATAAGCCTTTAGGGAGCTGTCCGTAATTCAGTCCCTCATTGTTTAATAGTGTTGCGACAATGGCTTTATATCGTCCTTCTAAAACCAACTCATCGATAGATTTACCTTCCAGTTGCTGACATTTTTCTGATAATTCTTCATAGAATGCAAAATGACGAATGTTAGCAAAGAACTCCTTTTCAAATTCACTTGATGGAGTTTCATTGCTCCCCGTTAAGGAAAGCAAAGAGGTCCTTAAACATTCGACTGGCTGCACCTGATGCCGGAACAAACTTGACAACTTTATGCCCCTCTGTTTGATAATCTTTCCATACTCGACAAGCCGACATACAATCTTGATTATTAAGCACTACAACTCCTTTCTTTGGTGTTGCTGCTCCTTCAAGTTTTAAGTAGGGGAAACCTCTTTTGAAGTCCTCCAGCTGTCTACTTATCTGTTTTTCACTTATTCCTTTTTCATTAATTTGTTTTAGGTCTTCTTTTTTTCAAACTATAATGATAAGATAAAAGATTGTATTATTACTGCAAAAATAACGAATTAAACCGAAATAAGGAAACTATTTGACACCTTTATTTCGGTTTATATCTATTTTCTTTTGTATCTTTGCCTTACGAATAATAGAATGTATTATAGTATGGAAGAGAAAATCATTTATACGGATAAAGAAAGAGAATTATCTGAACAAATACTCGAGGGATTAAGAGAAACGCTCGGACAAACGTTTTATGAGAATGACCTTCCTAAACTGCGTGTTGACTTAAATAAGGCAATATCAGACAATGTCATCCAGCGCAATGTGTTTGGATTAAACCCTATTCTTTGTTCATTACAAACTGCGGATATTGCTGTTAAAGACATTGGCTTAAATCGTGACTCTGTTATTTCTATTCTTCTCTACCAAAGTGTGCAGGAAGGTAGTCTTTCTCTTGAAAAAGTAAGCACTTTATATGGTGAGGGTGTGTCAAGAATAATCCATGGACTTATACGCATTCAGACACTTTACAAGAAGACACCAGTTATCGAAAGCGAAAACTTCCGTAACCTACTTTTATCTTTTGCAGAGGATATGCGTGTTATCTTAATTATGATAGCTGATCGTGTCAATCTTATGCGGCAAATTCGTGATGCTGAGAACAAAGAAGCAAAGCAAAAAGTATCAGAAGAAGCGAGTTATCTTTATGCTCCATTGGCGCATAAATTAGGTTTATATCAGCTAAAAAGTGAGTTAGAAGATCTTTCCTTAAAGTATCTTGAACATGATGCTTACTATCATATAAAAGATAAATTGAATGCAACAAAGAAGGTAAGAGATGCTTATATTAACAGCTTTATAACGCCTGTTAATGAGCAGCTTAAAGCTGCTGGTTTAAAGTTTCATATAAAAGGGCGGACAAAGTCTATTCATTCTATTTGGCAGAAGATGAAGAAACAAAAGTGTGGCTTTGAAGGTATCTATGACCTCTTTGCCATTCGTATTATTCTTGATTCGCCAGAAGAAAAAGAGAAAATGCAATGTTGGCAAGCATATTCCATAGTTACTGATATGTATCAGCCTAATCCAAAACGTTTGCGTGATTGGCTTTCTGTACCAAAATCAAATGGCTACGAATGTCTGCATATCACCGTACTTGGTCCTGACAAGAAATGGGTCGAGGTACAGATACGTACTGAGCGTATGGATGAGATTGCCGAACACGGTCTTGCCGCACACTGGAGATATAAAGGAGTGAAGGCAGAAGGTGGTATGGACGATTGGTTGGCTTCTATTCGTTCTGCACTTGAAGCTGGTAACAACCTTGAGGTTATGGACGAATTTAAGTCTGACCTTTATGAAAAGGAAATTTATGTTTTCACTCCAAAGGGTGATTTATTAAAGTTTCAAAAAGGTGTTACCGTTCTTGACTTTGCTTATCATATCCACTCTAAGATAGGAAATCAATGTGTTGGAGGAAAGATTAATGGCAAGAATGTTTCTTTCCGTACTGAGCTTCATAGTGGTGACTCTGTAGAGATTTTAACATCATCAACTCAGAAACCAAATCGTGATTGGCTCAATATCTGTAAGTCATCACGTGCAAAAGCAAAAATACGTCTTGCCCTTAAAGAGACACAGATAAAAGATGGTTTGTATGCTAAGGAATTGCTCGAACGTAGGTTTAAGAATAAAAAGATTGAAATAGAAGACTCTACAATGGGACAACTCATTCGTAAGTTAGGTTTCAAAGAGGTATCTGAATTCTATAAACAAAATTGCAGACGAAAAACTTGACCCAAACCATGTTATAGAAGAGTATCAAAAGACTTACAACCATAGCCACAACATCAATCAATCGAAAGAGGCTGAAAGTGCAGAGAAATTTGAGTATGAGAATCCAACAACAGAATATCTAAAGAAAAATGATGACGTACTTGTTATCGATAAAAATCTTAAAGGTTTAGACTTCTCGTTAGCGAAGTGTTGTCATCCTATCTATGGTGATCCTGTCTTTGGTTTTGTAACAGTCACAGGAGGAATAAAAATTCATCGTAATGATTGCCCTAATGCCCCTGAAATGCGTAAGCGTTTTGGCTATCGTGTGGTTAAGGCACGTTGGAGTGGTAAGGGTACATCTCAGTATGCTATCACTCTGCGGGTAATTGGTAATGATGATATCGGTATTGTGAGCAACATATCTAACATTATTTCGAAAGATGAAAAAGTTGTTATGCGTTCCATTAATATTGATTCGCATGATGGACTTTTCTCTGGCAACCTTGTTGTTCTCCTTGATGATAATTCGAAATTAAATATGCTCGTCAAAAAACTTAGGACAGTAAAGGGAGTTAAGGAAGTCATGAGAATATAAAAAGAAAAACCATTCTCTTTGCCATTATTATGGAGAGAATGGTTTTTTTCTATCAGTTTTACCTAACGCTAAAATTAATTCTTGTTGATAATATATATTCCACCTGCAGCCAAGGTTCCTGCAATTACATATTTAATATAAAAGGTCTCATTAAGACATAAACAAGAGGTAACCGCACCAACAACTGGAATTAACGAATTATAAATAGCTATTTGCCCTACGGGATTACAAGTGAGCAATTTGTTGTAGAGTGTAAAACACAGAGTGCTAATTGATATGAGTAGTATTAAATATGTAAAACCTAAGAAATTAATCTGTACAAACCTACCCCCCATTAGCAGAGCAGGAATAATTAGTAACGCCCCTCCTATCGCTAAACTATAACCAGTTCCAACAAAGACATCTACACGTTTACCTAAACCACGTGTAAGCAGTGATGCTGAGGCACCACTAAGAGCATTAAGTATAATCATACCATCACCCAATAAACTAAATTGTCCACTATCTGACCCACCTAAATTTAATGATAAAATACCAGCAAAACCGATTAAACAACCTATAATCTTCTTCATCGTCAAGTGGTCACTCTTGAAGAATATACAGGCAAAAATAACGACAGAAAACACACTCAAAGAATTAAGTATGGCTGCACGTGAGCCTTCACTATGTGAGAGTCCAAAATAAAAGAAGGCATAATGAAGGGTGGTATTTAACAAGCAAAAAAGAAGTATATACCACCAATCAAATGCTTTTCTTACCTTAAAATTACGTTTCTTTCCTCCGGCAATCGCTAACACAATCAGACCAGACAAACAGAAACGTACTCCTGCAAAGAGCATTTTTGCACCAGTCATATCTGGTGTAATCGCAAACTCCTTAAAACCTAATTTTATCAATGGATATGCCCATCCCCATGCTATGGCTGCTGTAAGAGCAAATATAGTAACCCAGAATGGGCGTTGAAATATACTTTTTGTTTGTGTCATTTATCGTTTTTTATTTAGTGTCTCATCCTGAATTATATTTACATCATATAGATAGTGTATTCAAATTAGCTAAAAGAATTTGCGAATACAAATATGAGGCTAAATTAAACACACTATCTAATATGAATATAACAAATCAGTTACTTATTGGGCAGAACTAATCTATCCCCACTCTGTTTTATAAGTTCACGTTTGAAATAATCACTATAACCAGGACGTTTCACACGTTCACCAAGCCCTGTTGTTGTACGAAGGAATTTACCATCTTTTTCTGGTTTAATGGTCATATCATTAAACTTAACTATCAAATAGATAGCCAACTGACGCCAACGTGCAATCATCTCGTTACTCTTTAATACGGAATAATCATTGAGATACTTCACAGCAGCAGCTTTATTGGTTGTATAAAGAGCTTGTGCCTTATCCTCAACACCCTTCTGAGCTATATGATAAGAGTTTTCAAGTGAGTCACGAACCTCTTTTAATGCTGGAAATAGTTGGGAATAACGTGGATAAACCATATTACTTACCCAGTTACACACCCAAAATGCATTCTTATCTGAGAAAGTAACAGCATCAGCTTCTGGTGTATTGAAACATTCTGCACGCTCGGTATTACTGCAATAAATTGGAACATAAGCAATCATGTTTCCATCATCATTTCCAAACCAAAGAATACCACCAATCTCACGAGGTAACCATGAACGTAATTGTGCAATGTATGAAAAACCTGTCTGCTGTGTAGATACTGGACGCTCATTAAAACATTGCTTTCCATCTACTTCGTATTTCAAAGGTGTAGGACGATATGGTGAATTCCAAATGCCTTGCGCAATATCTTGATCAAGTGATAATGGTGTTCCTTCGTAGTGATCACGCATACAAGCCTCCATCTTAGCCAAGTCTACCTTTGTTTCTGGTGAAATCCAAAGAGGCATATCCTCTGCGTTAGGGTCTTTACCCAAAGCCCATGGTAACCAACGTGACATATCCTTGAAATGATTGAAAAAACTCCATACACGAGCATCACACCAACGACGACCACCAAAGTCGGGTGCTGCGTATGTCATCTTCCAGTTAAAGTCTTTATCCTTTCCTGTAAACCACCCTTTTGAACGTGCAAAGCTGATGCAATTTTTAGAGGTAATAACATCAGTATCATAATTTGAGAATTGACCGATACGACTTTGGTTTGCGTGAGCTGAAATCATACAATCAGGGATGCGTACCGCAACCCAGACTACCTTCTGTTTCTTATCACCACCACAACCTTGCATCTCGAGCAACCAGACCTCATTTGGGTCGGCGATAGTAAATGATTCACCACCAGAGTTATAACCATAGGTCTCAACAAGTGAAGTCATAACCTTTATAGCCTCACGAGCAGTCTTACTACGCTGTAAGCCAAGATACATCAGTGAACCATAGTCAATAATTCCCCTTTTATCAACCATTTCTTCACGTCCACCGTATGTTGTTTCTCCAATACTTACTTGATATTCATTGATATTTCCAATGACATTGTATGTTATCGGAGCCTCTGGAATAAATCCATGACTCTCACGAGTGTCATAGTCTATAATCTCTCGACGGTCACCTTTTGCATGAGTACCAGCAGGGTAATGACATAGATTTGTAAACAAGCCGTAATCATCAGCATTATACGTTACATAGACTGAACCGTCTGTTGTTGCTCCCTTTGTTGCAATGAAGTTTGTACATGCATTAGCATACGTAATCATTGTAAGGAAGAATAATGTTGCAAATGACTTCTTCATATTCTTCAATTTTATTATTAATACTTTATTTTTAGTTAGATATTCTTTTTATTATGACAGTTATCTGTTGCAATAATTCTTAATATTCTATCTTTTCCTGTAGGACGAACAGGGGTATCTTCAAGGTTACAGAAGAATACTTCTCTGTTCTTCCCGAATTGTAAAAGAATGAACTTTCCATCAAGGTAAGCCTTATAATCTTGCAATCCACTACCTTTGTCTATTATCTTAAAAGAAAGACAATATGGATTTAGGTTAAGATGTGTTATGATTGGCGGTTTATCATCGTATGCAAGAAGATAAGTCCCTGATAATTCACGTATTCGTCCTTTGACCCAACCATTCGAATAAATTCCACCACAATAGGATACTGAACCATCACTATTTAAGTTGTTACGCATCGCAACAAACAACTTCTCTGGATTATGTACTATGCGTGTTGGCTTAATACTAATCTGTGCATAGTTAAAGAGTGGGTATGCTACTTTAGAGAAGCTATAGGCCATTGATAGTTCGCTGTTTGTATGTCCATGTTGTAGCCGTAGCCAACCATTCTTTGCCAATAAGCCCTTCTTAATATTCAGTTGTACCCCATCTTCTTTAATATAATTATCTTTAGCATAATAAAGAGGGCTTGTTCCTTCTGGTTGACAAGTCATAGGAATAGCCTCAGGCACACCTCTCACTGTAAATTCCTTTATCGTATGATTGCCAAAGACATCTCTTATAACGTAACGAAGATGATAATCGCGTTGCTGGTTGAAGTTAATGATACCCTTATCAGCACCAGCTCGCAAAATGGGAAGCGTGTTTCCAGGTTCGATGTACGACTTCATAAACCAAACTTTCGTAGAAAGATAGTGGTCGTAATCTCCCCATGAATTAACCATTCTATGACAACTTGTAGGAATATTATTCACATCCGAAGAAAAGATCAGTTTATCATCGCAAAACAACTGGGTGTATCTAATACCAAAGTTGTTATACACATCATCCATGTGATCACTGGCTCTCACACCAAAGCCCACCTTTCCCCATGCTTGAAAGTGTCCTTTGTCAAAGGTAAAGATACGTGATTCGGAATTGTGCTGGAATACTCCCTTTCCCTGCTGAGGATATGATTTAAAAGAATAAACAGCAGGTGCAGTTTTATCCTTTACAATATGTTTGAGAAAATTGAGAGGGTCATAAAGGTTCTTACCTTTTGTCCTATGCATTTCTAAATGAATATGTGGTCCTTGTGATGAACCAGTATTACCACTTAATCCAATAAACTGTCCCTTTTTAACCGGAAATTCACCCGGTAGGAACTTAACATCACAAGCAAATTGTTGATGCTGGTATTGCCATTTACGTACGGCTGCTTCAATCTGTGGAGCAAAACGATTTAGGTGGACATAACAACTGGTATATCCATTCGGATGTGTAACTAAGATTGCTCTCCCATAGCCATATTTCCCAATGATAGCACCAGATATAAAGCCATCGGCTATGGAATAAACGCCAAGATTTACTTCACGTTCGGTTTTAATATCAATACCTCCATGGAAGTGGTTAGGACGGGGTTCTCCAAAGTTGCCCGCCAATTGCACAGGGATATGAACTGGTGAACCGAAAGGTAGTATTGATAAAAAAAGATTTAATAATAAACTCATTGACTATCCGTCCCTTTCTATAATTGATATTATAAATCTATTATATAATAAAAACCCTTTTTTACGTCAGCAATTTATCGTCTTTATAGGCTTTCAACTGACCATCAAAATCTGGGCGTATGATGATAGTACCTGTACACCATTCCGTCATTGCTTCTTCCATACTGAATGAATAGACATCAAGAACTATTCCATTTTGAAGAACCACTATCCCTTGTTCTATTGTACCATCAACAGTTTCTATGAAGTTTGCTGCAATACGTCTTATAGGCATTTCATTCTTTTTTTATAACTAATTAGGCTTAGAAGGTATGCCTCGTTCTTTCATTGCATCAGCTGGCGTTCTTGCTGGCGTTACTGGTTGATGATTAGACGAGTCCTTTGACTTAACACGTTCACCACCAATAGTTCTTATTGGTTCTGTATCTTGTAGAGAATCAGTTGATTGTTTTATATCCTCCTTTCGAATATGCATACGAACAAGTCGAATATTTCTAAGTAACAGAATTCTATAAGTACTTGTAGGTTGTTGTTCCTTTAACATTAAGAAGTAGCCCCGAATATGTTTTACACGCAATGAGTCACCTGCTTCGATTGTCATTGTATTGTGAGAATCAGATGTAATATGTTGATATTGTGTAACAATACTATCATTGGAATAGGTAACAGCCATCATGATAATCGCATCGCGTGTACCATCTTGAATGATATACTGAGAGTCAAAACTAAGAAGTAGACGATCGCCTTTATGAAAAGCAGTATCTGCCTTAATTTCAAACGTTTCACGATCAACAGGAGTATATGGAGAAAGGATTAGAGAGTGACTACCTTTCCAAATGTCAGTCGTATCACCTTTTGAAGTGATGTTACCATACTGTGCCAATTCATTCTCGGAAGCTCCCTGCGCACGTGCCTCACCTTCTAATCGTTTAGTAAGTTCAATATAGATATCGTGTAAAAGTTCAGTATGTCTCATATAGTATTGAAGCGAGTTGTCAAACTGTTCTTCCGACACATTATACTTCTTTATTACCGCCAACTTAAAGGCTTTCTGTTTGACCTCTGTATAACCTTCCCTATTTGCGAGTGCCATAGAAATATGGTAATCATGGAGAATATCTTCCATCTCTGATGGTTGAATATACTCAGAAGGGATTGATGGCTTACAACTTGTAATAAAAGAAACAAGCATTAACCAGCAAAGTGTAACGAAAGAATATTTGCTTCTCATCATCAAACTATTGATGTTCTACATTATTTTCCTTATTAATAATCTTATTATTATCAATAGGTAACCACCCATTAAAATCCTTACGAAAGGCAAGAATAATCAAAATAACACCTACCGAGATGCAGGAGTCTGCAAAGTTGAATATGGGCGAGAAAAAGATAAAGGATTCACCACTCCATAATGGAAACCAGTTTGGAAATGTACCATGAAAGAGTGGAAAATAAAACATATCAACCACTTTTCCCATAAGTATTGGCGCATATCCTTCTCCCCATGAAACGAGACTTGCAGGTGTAGCTCCCTCAAGGTAATATGGTGTAGAGGATGTGAATAATTGACCATAGAAGAGTGAATCAAAGATATTACCTGCTGCACCTGCTGTTATCATCGATAAAACTATGATGTAACCCATCCTTGCTCCCTTTTTGATACGAGAGAAGATGTACCATATAAGAAAACCGATAGCAATAATACGGAAGATGCTTAGGAAGAGTTTACTTCCTAATTCCATACCCCAAGCCATACCATTATTCTCGATAAACTGTATCTGAAACCAATCAAAGATATGGATTGATTCGCCTAAATTCATATTTAGTTTTACAACAACCTTTATAATCTGATCTATCACAATCAATAGAACAATGATTAAAGTTGCAACTAAACCTTGTTTTTTCTTTTTACTCATTAGTGATTCTTATTTGCCAACTTAGATGCTACACTCAATGTTGCATGTGGAACAATACGAAGTCTTTCCTTAGGTATCAGTTCGCCAGTAATGCGGTCAATGCCGTATGTTTTATTACTAATTCTGACCAATGCAGTTTGAAGAGCTTGTATGAATTTCTGTTGTCGTTGAGCCATCTGCACCAACTCCTCCTTAGTTTGACTCGAACTCCCTTCTTCCAGAGCTTTATATGTTGGTGAAGTATCATTTACATCATTAGTATTCTTATTCATCAAAATCTTCATTGTCTCTTCGTAGTCAGACTTAGCAATAGCCAACTTGTCATTTATAATTATGCGGAACTCCTCGAGTTCTTCATCAGAATAACGCTTCTTAGTTTCCATAAGGTAATAATCGAATTAGGTTATGAAAGTAAATATAATGTGTTATTAAAAACGTCTATATAAGAACGCTTATTAATGTTAGATCAATACTTTAATAAATTTATGGGCGCACAAGAGTAGTGCCCATACTCATTTATCAAACTTTGTTTATATGAATATGAAGTTTAAATTCATCAAACTCAACCTCTGTTCCATCGTTTACTGCAATCATAATATCATTAGCAAGAACCTGAGTCTTAATAAGTTCTCCAAATGATTCGACTGCAGCAGAAGCCTCTGTGTGCGGCTCTATAACAACAGAGATGCGGTCGGTAATTTCAAGTCCAGTTTCCTTACGGAGTTCTGGATACGATTAATAAGCTCACGTGCCATACCTTCACGTCGAAGTTCTTCTGTCAGTTCTACTTCAAGAGCAACTGTCAGGTTACCTTCATTGCTTACCAACCAACCTGGTATATCCTCAGAGATGATTTCAACATCTGTTGCTTCTACCTTAACAGACTGACCTTCCAGTTCGAAGTTAAATTCACCTGCAGCCTCCAAAGCAGCAATCTCATCTTGTGAGAGTGCATCCATTTGGGCAGCAACCTGCTTCATCAACTTACCAAACTTTTTACCCATGACGCGGAAGTTACACTTCACCTTCTTAACAAGTATACCTTGACCTTCAACGAAAGCAAGATCCTTAACATTAACTTCGTGCTTAATTAAATCGGCAACAGCCTCAATATGCTTCTTTTGGGTTTCATCAACAGCGGGAATCATAATTTGTGCCAAGGGTTGACGAACCTTAATATTAACCTTACGACGCAGAGCGAGAACCATTGAAGTAATGCGTTGTGCCATATCCATACGTGCTTCAAGATCAGCATCTATAACAGTCTCGTTAGCTACTGGCCAACGGTCTAAGTGGATACTCTCTAACTCGCCACCTAAGTCTGTGTAGAGCTGATCAGCATAGAATGGAGCGAATGGAGCCAACAGACGTGCAACCGTCATCAAACAGGTGTACAATGTGTCGTACGCACTCTTCTTGTCAGCACTCATTTCCTTACCCCAGAAACGTTTACGGTTCAAACGAACATACCAGTTACTGAGGTCGTTATTAACGAATGAGTCAATAAGACGACCAGCACGTGTTGGGTCAAAATTCTCTAACTCTGCTGTCACACCCTTGATGAGTGAATTGAGTTTAGAGATAATCCAACGGTCAATCTCTGGTGCATCTGCCTTCACAGCCTCACATGTTGTAGCATCATAGCCGTCAACATTTGCATAAAGGGCAAAGAAGCTATACGTATTATATAAGGTGCCAAAGAACTTACGGCGACACTCGTCAACACCTTCTGGGTCGAATTTCAAGTTATCCCATGGTTCGCTGTTCGTCATCATATAGAAACGTACTGGATCGGCACCATACTTATTCATCATCTCAAATGGGTTGGTAACGTTACCCACGTGCTTACTCATCTTATTACCCTTTGCATCGAGTACAAGACCTGTTGAAATCACGTTCTTGAAGGCAACAGAGTCAAACACCATTGTTGCAATTGCATGGAGAGTAAAGAACCAACCACGTGTCTGGTCAACACCCTCGTTAATAAAGTCTGCTGGGAAGAATGCTGGTGGAACAGCCATACCCTCATAGCATGAGTGTACCATCTGATCACGATATTCGGCCTCTGTCTTACCTGTTGCCTTCAAACCCTCTGCATTAATCTCACCTTCAAATGGATAGTGAAGCTGAGCGTATGGCATAGAACCGCTATCGAACCAAACGTCAATAAGGTCTGACTCACGATACATTGCCTTTCCTTCATCGTTTACGAGAACGATACCATCGACGTATGGACGGTGAAGGTCAATCTTATCATAGTTTTCCTGACTGAAATCACCTACTACGAAGCCCGCTTCTTTCAGAGGGTTCTTCTCCATGTGGCCTGCTGCAACAGACTTCTCAATTTCATTGTAGAGTTCCTCTACAGAACCAATACATTTCTCTCCACGGTTTTCATCACGCCAGATAGGCAAAGGAGTTCCCCAGAAACGAGAACGACTGAGGTTCCAGTCATTCAGGTTCTCAAGCCAATTGCCGAAGCGACCAGTACCAGTAGACTCAGGCTGCCAACGAATAGTCTTGTTCAACTCAACCATACGTTCTTTCTTAGCAGTATCCTTGATGAACCAGCTGTCAAGAGGATAATAGAGAATTGGCTTGTCTGTACGCCAGCAGTGAGGGTAATTATGTACGTGCTTCTGAATATTGAAAGCTGTACCTTCCTGCTTCATCTCCATACAGAGAATGATGTTCAGGTCTTCTTCCTTCTCTGATGCTTTCTTATCCCATACGCCATCAGGATTGAAGCGTGGGTCGTATGAATTCTTTACATAGTCACCAGCGTGATGGCTGTATGCCTTTTCGTTTACACAAGCGTTAACGAAGTTCTGATCTAACTCCTCAATTGTGTAGTATTTGCCCTGAAGGTCAACCATAGGACGAGTCTGTCCCTTCTTTGAAATCAGATAAAGTGCTGGGATATTTGCATCCTTTGCCACCTTAGCATCGTCAGCACCGAAGGTAGGAGCAATATGTACGATACCCGTACCATCGTCAGTTGTTACATAATCACCAAGAATGATACGGAAAGCCTCGCTCTCCATCTCAACAAACTTGTCACGACCATCTTCGCTTGTAAATACCTTTTCTGGGTGTGCAGCAGCATAGTCATTCACAAACTTTGGTGCAAAGTCACCTGTCTGCTCAACTGGTTTTATCCATGGCATCAACTGCTGATAGTGTAAACCTTCAAGTTCTGTGCCCATCAAACGACCTACAATGCGATAAGGTATCACTTTATTACCACGTTCGTATTCTGGCAATACATCCGTCACCTCACCTTCTGGCTTCAAATAAGCAGCTACACGACTTGCGGCCATGATGAGTGTCAACTTTTCTGCATCGTATGGATTATATGTCTCAACTACAACATATTCAATCTTTGGACCAACACAAAGTGCAACGTTTGAAGGTAGTGTCCAAGGAGTGGTTGTCCATGCAACGAAGCAAGGCTTGCCCCATGTTTCCTTTGGCAAATTAGCCTTTCCTGCCAATGTCTGCCAATCATTAGCAGGAATCTCAAACTGTGCGGTAACAGTAGTATCCTTTACATCACGATAACAACCCGGCTGATTAAGCTCGTGGCTTGACAGGCCAGTACCTGCACCTGGTGAATAAGGCTGAATAGTGTAACCCTTATATAGCAAACCCTTGTTGTAAAGCTGCTTGAGAAGCCACCACAGTGTCTCTATATATTTATTGTCGTATGTAATATATGGGTGTTCCATATCAACGAAGTAGCCCATTTCCTCTGTTAGCTGCTGCCATTCAGCAGTAAACTTCATTACATTTTCACGACATTTATGGTTATATTCTTCTGTTGAGATATATTTTTCGGATGCGTGGTTGTCAATATCCTTCTTTGTGATACCCAACTCTTTCTCTACACCTAACTCAACTGGTAAACCATGCGTATCCCAACCCGCCTTACGATGCACCTGAAAGCCTTGCATTGTCTTGTAGCGATTGAAAGTGTCCTTGATTGAACGCGCCAATACGTGGTGAATACCAGGGTGACCATTAGCAGACGGAGGTCCCTCGAAGAAGATGAATTGTGGCTCACCTTCACGCTCATCAATACTTTTGTGGAAGATATCTTTTGCCTCCCACTTCTTCAACATTTCCTGATTTGTGCTTACAAGGTCAAGTCCCTTGTGCTCGGCGAATTTCTTTGCCATATTCTTTATTTATTTTGCTTATTTTCTAAATATATGCAAAGATACAAATAACAACTGAAACTACCAAACTTTTTAGTTATATGAAATTTACTATAAGGCTTGATGTTATAATTTGTTTATTTTCTTTTGATAGTTGACAAGTTAATAGTGTTATTAAATAGTGAGGCTACGATTTATAAAAGACAAACCATTTTTATCATCTCGTTCTAAACCATTGGTTTATTAATTTAAAACATACTCAATCTAAAAATTGATTTTGATTATCTTTGAATGATTATTATTCAAAAATAATTAGATAGATAATCACGTGCAACCTATATTAATCTTGTAAACATTTTTCTAACCAAAAACAAACCAATACATGCTCATTGAGCATAATAAAGAGGCTCTTTTAATCTGTTAAACATGCCCTTTTTAACCGAAAGAAAGCACCTTTTGAAATCTAACCAAGCACCTTTTCGTGTAGCACCTTATAACGTCCTGATTTTACAAGCAACTACAAACCCACACTTTACACCCCTATCTATGTATTATCACCAATGTATTATTTAATATTTTGTAAATATTTTTCCAACATCATATCCACCTTCTAAGTATATTAAGAAGATTTCTCAATGTATAGAAGAAAGGTATGAAATATTTTTGACACACTTATAGAGGTACCCCATTCAGAAGATTATAAGGCCATAAACTTATCTATGTTTATGCTTTTATGTACCAAGAATGAATAAAACAATCATATAAAATCAAAGAAACAATCAAAATTCCTAAGCATACCCATAAGATTAAAGAATGTTGAAGGTTTAATAATCCATAAGAAAGAACCAGTCCTACCCCTATGCCTGACTCCCAAGCAAGTAAAAACGTACTCTGACTTGTTCCACGCTGACAATGATCTGACATTTTAATAAAGAAGAGTAAAAATCTACTTCCAATCAGCCCTGTACCCAATCCGAATAAAATAGGTACAACATTCTCTATACTTTCTTGTTCGCGTGTAATCATCAGTAAAACCGCTATTCCCATTACAATCATTCCAGTCGTTGCCTCACTACGAAGGTCAGCATCTGCAAACACAAAACGCTCTGCTAAGATAGCAATTAAAAAACCGACCATCAACATACAATAAAAACGAGGAGTGTGTTCTATACTTAAAATAAGTCCAACGACGGATGTTACAAGCGCAATTATAACAAAGAGCCAGTGACTACCTTTTAATAAGAAACGATCGAAAGAGAAACGAGTTAAATCCTCGCTTGGCATACGAAATGGAAATCTGATTAAATTGACAAAGATAAAAGAAACTATCAGACAAACGCAAGAAAAGAAATAGAACGGATGGAAAATTCATCGTTTTACAAACCATAATTCCAGCTAATGGGCCGAGAGATAGAGCGAACCTACCAAACCATGTCGCAGCATGGTTGGCTTCCGTCCTATGCACAGCTTCAACGGTGTCAATTATTAGTGTACTAAGTAATACAAGTTGTGACAATCCATAGAATGCACCTTGTATAAAACGAAGACTTACAAGTAACGTATAGTCGAGATAATTAAAAAGGTAGTTTGCTCAAATAATAAAGTATACCAGTAACTGCCAACAATAGTAAGATAGAAAGATTAAAAACATTCTTACGACGATAACGTTGTACGAGATAACCCGAAAGACTACCAAAAAAATATATTCCAATAAAGAAAACTCCCATTACAAGTGCTATCTGAAACATAGAGTATCCTCTATCTATCATTTGTGAAGGTATGGTAGCTATAAGCATATAAGAAGACATAACTAACAATAGATTAGCCATTGCCAATAACCAAAAATGCTTATTCCATAAACGAACATGAACAGGTATGTTTTGAGTATCCATAATCTTTTTATTATTCCGAAAATCTTTATCAAGAGTTGTACAAAGAGAGATGTAACAGATTAAGATAGAAAAACTATCTAATAAAAACTTATATTATTTTTTATAAAACAACTTTTTATATGTGACCTACCATAAATTAGTATCCTGAATTCTAACCTATTAGAAGATAGATTAATAAGCTTCATTCTCAGAAAGGAAACTTGTATCCTTCACACATTTTAATATACTCTTGAACACCCTCTGTAATACATTTATTAACATTAGCAAAATGACGTAGGAACTTTGGTTTGAAACCTTGTGTCATACCAAGCGCATCGGCATAAACAAGCACCTGACCATCTGTACCATTACCTGCACCAATACCAATTGTCGCTGCATTCACCATTGATGTTACCTTAGTAGCCAAAGTGGCAGGAACTTTTTCAAGCGTGATAGCACTTACACCAGCTGCATCAAGTGCGAGAGCATCTTCAATAAGTTTCTCAGCCTCAGCGTCATCTTTGGCTCGAAGTCCATAACCACCAAACTTATGAATACTCTGAGGAGTTAGTCCAAGATGTCCTATAACAGGAATACCTGCTTCAACAATTCCTTTAATTGTATCAGTAATCTCCTTACCTCCCTCTAATTTAAGAGCACCAGCACCAGTTTCTTTTATAATTCGGATAGCATTGCGAATGCCATCCTCACGGCTCACCTGATAAGAACCAAAAGGCATATCACAAACAACAAGACAACGCTGACAAGCACGCACAACAGAACGTGCATGATAAATCATCTGATCAACAGTAATAGGAGTTGTATCTTGATTACCTGCCATTACATTCGAGGCTGAGTCGCCAACAAGAATACTATCAATTCCTGCTGCATCAATAATCCCAGCTGTTGTGAAATCATAAGCAGTCATCTGTGTGATTTTCTCACCTGACTGCTTCATTTCTAATAATGTTTTTGCTGTTACCTTCTTTTTATCTGTTGTTAAATAACCCATAATCACTTTTTATAATTCAAAGTCCTTTTTACTATGTTGTTTAATTATACATATTACCAACTGTCATAGACCTTGCTTTTGGTTTCGGGCTGCAAAGTTACTCCTTTTTAATGGTCTGACAAAGTAAAACTATCATAATTAGATATCACCTCCTTGGTATAAGACTCTATTTCTGCTACCGAATTAGTTGTTGCAAGTCCTATTACACGCGCTCCAGATGCTAACCCCGAACGCAAACCATTAAAACTATCTTCAAATACTATACACTCCTTAGGAGATACTCCAAAACGAGCTGCAGCCTTTAAGTAGCAATCTGGTGAAGGTTTACTCTCTGTAAAATCTTCTGATGTAAGAATTTCATTAAAGTAATACTTTATCTCAGGACACTTATTATATACATTCTGCATCTTTTTCAAGATTTGAACTTGTTACGATAGCTGTACTTATACCTTTTGTTTTAAGTTCTTTTATAAATTCCTCAAAAACCATTAATATAATTAAAATCCATGTTACGTTCGTATTCATAGAGTAAAGACGTAATTTTTATCTTGTTTATCTTCTTCTCCATGAAAATATTTATCGTATATCTGATTCAAAGTTAATCCTTTGATTATGTATTCAAAATTCTCAATATTAGGACGTAAACGTTTATCCAATTTCTTCCAAAACAAAGTATATAGAGGTTCTGTATCTAAGACAACACCATCCAAATCAAAACAGACAAACTTTTTACCATTTTATTTATTTATTATTGTAAATATAATGCAAAGTTACAAAAAAACTTTTCGTAACTTTGTAACCTATATATGTCAAAGAGATTATTCACTTTATTCGCCGTTTCCACGATAATCATTTTTATCATGAGCTGTTGTAGAAAGAAGTCTTCAGTACCAAAGACGCTGAACATTCCAACAGCTATGGTTTCTATTGACACTATTGCACGTCTTTCAGATGAAATACAATGTCATGTACACGTTGATTTTACATACATTAATGATAGGAAATATTCAATATGCAATGATTCTTTACTAAGAATGGGACTATTACAACCAGATTACTTCTCTATCATTAATGATAAGAAACTAACACCTCAGAAAGCGATTCCAATCTTTGTGCGTCAGTATATAAACGAGTATATGGAGATTGCAAAACTTATTCTTCAAAAAGAGAAAGATAAGAGTAACCTTATAGGAGAACTAACTATAAAAACTGAATTACGAGCAGCAAATAACGCGAATATTACTGCACTATCTCATATAGCCATTAATAATGGCAACGGGCAGCTGACAAAATATACAATAGTTCGTAATTTCAATCCTCAAAACGGACATCTTATTACATTGCAAGAGGAGTTTGGTAATGACTACAAAGAAAGATTTACAAAAGAAATTATCGAAAAGTTAATTGATCGAGAAGCTCTTGAAAGCGATGATATTGCAGGACTACAATCCAAAGGTTATTTTGTTGGAATAGATCCATATCCTACTGACAACTTTATCCTCACTGATGATTCAATAGTCTTCATCTACAATCCTGGTGAAATTAACCAGAAGGAAGTTAGAGTAGTCGTAAAATAACTAACTTGATATTAATCTTCTGTAATGCTTCATAAATTCCATATTAATTAAAGATATGATTGAAATTATAAAAAAATACTTTCTTCAACTCACTTCTAAACAGGAAGAACAATTTACAGCACTTGATACATTATATCACGATTGGAATGCTAAAATCAATGTTATTTCACGCAAAGACATTGATAATCTCTACGAGCATCACATCCTTCACTCACTGGCAATTGCTAAACATATAAGCTTCCGTGAGGGTACAAATGTCCTTGACTTTGGAACTGGTGGAGGATTTCCGGGCATTCCCCTTGCCATCTTCTTTCCAGAAGCTAACTTCAAGCTAATCGATGGTACGGGTAAAAAAGTAAGAGTAGCACAGGAAGTTGCAAATGCAATTGGACTCGATAATGTCCTTCCGGCTCACTTACGTGGAGAAGAAGAGAAAGGTAAGTTTGACTTCATCGTTTCACGTGCAGTAATGCCTTTACCCGACTTAATGAAAATTGTCAAGAAGAATATTGCATCTGACCAACATAATGTTCTGCCAAATGGTGTAATTGTTTTGAAAGGTGGAAACCTCAATGAAGAATTGAAACCTTATAAAAACATTGCTGAAAAAATAGAACTTTCACAATGGTTTGACGAAGAATGGTTTAAGGAGAAATATCTTATCTATGTACCAGGATAGGTTTATCTTTCATATTGAAATATACAACTCTATCTCACCTACTTATTCTCATTATTATTATATATGCTTAATATACAAACATTTGAAGTAAATCCTCTTCATGAAAATTGTTACGTTGTCAGTGACGAAAACAAAAGAATGCGTTATTATCGATTGTGGAGCATTTACCGAAGGCGAACAAAATTCTATCATAGATTACATAAAGAAAGAAAAGACTCACCCCTGTACATAATATTGGTACTCATGGACATCTTGACCATCACTTTGGCGACAATGCGCTCCTTACAGCTTTCAACCTCCAACCTGAGGTTGCAGAAGGTGATACCATCTTTATGAAAAATCCAAGACAAGCAGCTGAACAAATGCTGGGAATGACATTGAGCTATGACTTACCTTCTGGCGAACTAAAACTTAATAAAAATAAAATTATTTCTTTCGGTTCTCATTCATTCAAAGTCATACATACACCCGGACATTCTGGTGGTTCTGTATGCTTTTATTGTGCAGAAGAAAATGTTTTGTTCACTGGTGACACACTCTTTAAAGCAAATATTGGTAGAACAGACTTCCCGGGAGGAAGTATGTTTCAGATTATCAGTAGTCTTCGAGAACTTGCTCAGCTTCCTGATATTACAACTGTTTATCCCGGACATGGGCCACAGACTACTATTGGATTTGAATTAGCCCATAATCCTTATATGGACAGATAAAAAAATAAATCATTAAACTCTCAAAATGAAAAAAAAACTTCCACAACCTGAAAAGATACTACTTGGTATTGACCCTGGCACAAATGTTATGGGTTATGGCGTACTACGTGTTTGTGGGAATAAAGCTGAACTTGTCGTTATGGGAGTCATTGATATGCGTAAAGAGAAAGATGCCTATCTCCGATTGGGTAGAATATTTGAACGTGTAACGTGGATTATTGACGAATATTTACCCGACGAAGTTGCCGTTGAGTCTCCTTTCTTTGGTAAAAATGTACAATCAATGCTTAAACTCGGACGTGCACAAGGTGTTGTAATTGCAGCAGCTATTAATCATGATGTACCAATTCAAGAATATGCACCATTAAAAATTAAAATGGCAATCACGGGAAGAGGTTCTGCTTCAAAAGAACAGGTAGCTGGTATGCTTCAAAAACTCTTACATCTTCGAGATGATCAAATGCCTCATTTTATGGACGCTACCGACGCTGTTGCAGCAGCCTACTGTCATTTCCTACAAATGAGTCGTCCTGAAACTGATGCTAAACACTATGGTTCGTGGAAAGACTTTGCACGTAAAAATACAGACAGAATAAGATAAAAACTAAATACTAAAATTGAAAAATTAATTATATGAAATATAAAATCTTTCTCTTATCATGTCTTATCATATACGCATTAGCTTAAAAAGCACAACAAGAGCGTATCTCAAAAAAATATTGTATGCAAATGCTTATAAAACAGCTATCAATTGCAACGAAAAATTAGATATACGTAAAATAGCTTCTTTCAAAGTTGATGCCATTACTTATCTTAATAGTAGAACATTAACACAAATTATTGACACAACTAAGCTATTTTCTAATAAGTACATCTTTAATCTCAACACACAACTTGACTCAATGGCTTTATTATATGAATGAATATGTAAACCTTTTTCACAAAGGTATATACATATGCAGAGAATTCTAAAAAGAAAAACAGCTTCTAGAACATTTCGAAATGCAAGTATCAATCACTCACTCTATAATGATTCTGATAAAACCCTTGTATTGGTCTATTTCAATAGTGAAGACGAATTAACTCCCTTCTCTCTTGATACAAATTGGATTGAAGCTTTTGAGGAAGTTAAGAAAAATAACAGAGGACCATTAGTACTAAACAAGTAAAAATAATTCTATATCTTAAGAAACTAAAGTTATGCAAGACGAACAAATAAAATATCCATTTGAAGAGAAAATAAAAAGAGGATTTGGTAACTTATCTGCAAGAGAAGAATCTTATAGATGAGATTTTACCTGATATCACAGATATAGAAGAAAAGTGGTTAGGAATTGCTGAGGCTTACCTGCCTGATGGTATGAGAGAATTTGCAACCTACCCTACCGTTTCACTTGGTTGGATGATGTTTGTTGGTATGGCTATTGCCACATATTGGGACAAAGATTGGGAATTATATAATAAGGTTGAAAATCTCTACACTTACTTACGCGACTCCATAGACTTTGACCACATGGATGACTATATCTGCGAAAAAGTTCTTCTACTTACAAATGACGAACAACACATTATTTCTACAATTATAGGAAATTGTGCGTCACGAACCAACAGCATACTTCGTCATCTTCCTATATCACATGGAACCAGTGATGCCTTTTCATGCTTATGTTGCAGCTCTTCATCAAATGTACTATATGGGAGCTGCCATACAATTAAAACGTATGGGTTACCACATGACAAAATTATAATTATAGGCGAGGTTTTGTACACAGTAATATGAGAAAATAACACCCTACTATCGTAAGAATGTACATATTGTGGTCTAATGACCTATTTGGATTTAGTTTATAAATCAAACATCTTAAAAGTATTCTTCCTGTATACCATTCACATTGATTGTATCGGCCGTTTGACAAGGATTAAATCTGGTTGGAATCGCAAATCTACTACCTTGACTATAACCTAAACGTTTGTCTGCATAGACACATTGCATAAAATAAGCCCATACAGGTAAAGCGGTTGTGGCACCTTGTCCCATTGAAGTATGATCGAAATGAATATCACGATCCTCTCCACCTACCCAGCAACCACTAACAAGTTCAGGTGTAATACCCATAAACCAACCATCAGAGTTGTTATTAGTTGTACCAGTTTTACCACCTATATCAGCGGTAAGATGATATGCATAATGCAAACGACTACCCGTTCCACCTTGAATTACGGCGCGCATCATATCAATCATCTGGTAAGAACTATTCTCTGAAATAACCTCAGTCATCAAAGGTTGAAACTTAGCAATAACATTACCATGACTATCCTCTATCTTTGTAACGAATAGTGGAGCACACGAATACCACCATTAGCAAAGGTTGTATAAGCACTTGCCATTTCACCAACAGAAGCCTCACATGGACCAAGACAAAGCACAGGACTTGCGTACTTATCTATATCGGGATTGTTCAAACCAAAGTCATGAAGTATATTTACAAACTGTGAAGGACCGAGAAGATTAATCAAATAAGCTGAAATCCAGTTATTTGATTGTTGTAACCCCCAACGTAATGGGACTTCCTGACCGTAACGAGCACGTGAACCATTGCGAGGTGTCCAACCTCCATACGTACGTTGTACATTTGGTGCAAGTGAACAAGGAGTCATACCATTTTGCATTGCAAGTGCATAAAGAAATGGTTTAATCGTTGAACCGACCTGACGACGACCTCCCATAACAACATCATACTTAAAATGTTCATAATCAATACCTCCCACATAAGCCTTTACAGCCCCTGTATGTGCATCCATACTAATAAAGGCAGAACGAAGGAATGACTTATAATAACGTATAGAGTCGATAGGGGGTCATCATCGTATCAATATCACCATGATAAGTAAAGAGCGTCATTTCACGAGGAGTACGAAAACTACGTTTAATCTCTTCGGGTGTTGCACCTTGTTCTTTCAGACGACGATAGCGCATTGTCTGACGACACGAACGATTCAATATCTCCTTTATTGTACGACGAGAAATATTAGAAGAAAAAGGTGCATTCTTCTTATAACGCATTGCAAGATTAAATTGTGATTGTAAATATCCACCAACATGCTACGTATAGACTCCTCAGCATACTGCTGCATCCTTGTATCAATGGTTGTATAGATACGTAAACCATCAGTATTTACATTGTATGGTTCGCCATTGCGCTTCATATTCTTATTACACCATCCATAAAGAGGGTCCTGCTCCCATGCAATAGAATCAAGAACAAACTGACGGTTCTGCCATGCTTGGTAATTCTCACGTTCTGGCTTCTTAGCCATCATGTATTGACGAAGGAATGCTTGAAAATAATCACCAGCACCATTCACAGGTTTTGATTTTGTAAAATGTAGTCCCAGAGGCCGATGTGAAAGTTCTTCATATTCATCTTTCGTGACATAACCAGACTTCACCATCTGCATCAAGACAACATTACGACGCTGTACACAACGTTCTGGATAACGAAGTGGATTAAACATTGATGGATTCTTACAAAGCCCCACCAACATAGCAGCCTCATTCACTGACAACTTACGAGGTTCTTTATTGAAATAAACATTTGCAGCACGTTTAATACCTACTGCATTATGAAGGAAGTCAAAGTAATTAAAATACATTGCAAGTATCTCTTCCTTCGTAAAGTAGCGTTCAAGCTTTACAGCAATAATCCATTCAATAGGCTTTTGTAAAAGACGTTCAATAGTACTATGTGCCTTTTCTGAGAAAAGCTGCTTAGCAAGCTGTTGTGTGATAGTAGAACCACCACCAGCACTTGCCTTCCCCATCATTCCACGCTTCACAATGGCACGACCAAGTGCTATAAAGTCAACACCTGAATGTTCATAAAAGCGTTCGTCTTCCGTTGCTACAAGAGCATGAACAAGATGTGGCGATAAGCCATTATAATCAATTGCCACACGATTATTGTTATCCGCATTCCAAGTGCCTATGAGTTGCTGGTCAGAAGAATAAACCTGCGAAGCAAACTTATCTATAGGGTTAGACAATTCATCCATATTAGGCATGTATCCAACCCATCCATTCCATACAGAAATGAAGAATACAAAGACTAAGCCTAATACTGCCAGAAGTGTCCCCCAGAGGAAATGTACAAAGTGTCTTCTCATAAATTGTGAAAATATTATGCAAAGATAAAGTAAATCAATGGATAAGCAAAATAAATAGATATTTTTAATACAAGTGGACTTTTCCTTTTATATAGTTCATGATTAAAAATAAAGATGTAACTTTACAAACAGAAAAATAAAACATCACAGAACAAATATGGAAAAGCATAACTTTGTGAATATCGAAGGTTTGAATCGTGAACAGCTACTCTACCTTATCGAAATGGCACAAGAATTTGAGAAATATCCTAATAGGGAATTACTCAAAGGAAAAATCATTGCAACTCTTTTCTACGAACCATCTACACGTACAAGACTTAGTTTTGAAACAGCAGCCAATCGTCTCGGCGCACGAGTTATTGGCTTTACTGATGCAAAAGTTTCAAGTGTTAGTAAAGGTGAAACACTAAAAGATACCATTCTTATGGTTTCTAATTATGCTGACACAATTGTTATGCGACATTATATAGAAGGTGCCGCACAGTATGCCTCTGAGGTGGCACCAGTACCTATCATCAACGCAGGTGATGGTGCACATCAGCATCCTTCACAATGTCTACTTGATCTTTATACTATCAATCAGACACAAGGAACATTGGAGAATCTAAATATCTACCTTGTAGGTGACCTTAAATATGGCAGAACTGTCCATTCTCTCCTTATGGCTATGCGACATTTTAATCCAACGTTTCACTTTATTGCACCAAAGGAACTCGCTATGCCAGAGGAGTATAAGATGTACTGCCGTGAGCATAACATCCACTTCGAAGAGCATGAGGATTTCACTCCAGAAGTGATTGCGAACGCAGATATTATCTATATGACACGCGTACAGAAAGAACGCTTCTCTGACTTAATGGAATATGAACGTGTAAAGAATGTTTATATTCTTCGTCGTGACATGCTCTCATTGGCTCGTCCGAATATGAAAATTCTTCATCCGCTACCACGTGTAAACGAGATTGCTTACGATGTTGATGACAGTCCACATGCTTACTATATTGAGCAAGCTCGTAATGGTCTCTTTGCTCGTGAAGCAATCTTCTGTCATTGTCTTGGTATTTCTATGGATGAAGTTAAAAACGACAAGACCATTCTGCAATAAGCACTTAATTAAGTTTATAAATATGGGAATATTAAGGAAAAGTTCGTTTGCAACATTGTTGCTGGTTATTTTAACCACAATATTCTGCTGCAATAAGAATACAGATGATGATATTCACAGAACAACTTTTAAGTGGACTTCAGACTACACTGGTGACCCAAGGAATATAACAGTTCCTGCTGAAGGAGGAACCTACAAGTTGGTATGTACCAACTACCAAACTCTGCGATTTGCAAGAAAGACTGTTGATGATTCATCAGTAATATATGGAGAAGAGGTAATCAGTACTGGCATTGTTGGAAAATGGTTCACAGCAGAATTAACAGGCAATACACTCACAATTACCATTGACCCTAACACCACAGGCAAAATACGTAAAGTTAACTTTTGGTTAAAAGCAGATGATGCCGTTGATAGAGTAGAAATCACCCAAGAAAAATAGAAATAGACTCATAATGCCTATGAGTGAACAAAGAAAACTGCCCATAAACACCCCGCCAGGCATTCCTTCATATCAAGGAGACGGAGTGAGGCTCATATTATTATGTCAAAGAAAGAACGTCTGGTGGCTGCCATTGAGAGCGGTACCGTTATAGATCATATTCCAGCAGGAAAAACTTTTCAGGTTGTAAACTTACTACAGCTTAATAAACTCTCTACACCTGTTACCATTGGTTTTAACTTCTCATCGAAGATGGTAGGTAAAAAGGGAATTATTAAGGTGAGTGATAAGTTCTTTACCGATGATGAAATCTCTCGTCTGTCGGTCGTAGCACCAAACGTGGTGTTGAACATCATTAAAGGCTATGAAGTGGTAGAGAAAAAGAAGGTCGTGACGCCTGATGAACTTCGAAGTATCGTGAAGTGTAATAATCCAAAGTGTATCACGAATAACGAACCAATGAATACCATCTTTCATGTAGTTGACAAAAATGGAACCCTAAAATGTCATTACTGCGACAAAGAACAAAAATGGACAAGGTGGAACTTGTGTAGAGTACAAGCTGACAAGTTTAATAGTTAACGAATTGCTGATATATTTATAAGTTAAATAATAATATATTAGCAATTTAATTAATGTAATTAAAGTAAATTATAACAATATATTTTTGTAGATAAAAATATCTACACCCCCTCCTATTTATTTTCATAACATTAAGATAAAATAAGACTAATTTTCAACAAGCATAAAGACAAATACAATACACGTTTTATTAGGTTCTTCCTTTAAATACGTGGATGCTTTTTCAGTATAGCTTTAACGGAAAAATAAGTTTATTCATAAAAATAAAATTTAGTCAAGACTGATAATTGTCTATTCTATTATTACCTTCCAACACCATTACTTTTTCATTTTAATACATCAAAAATGTAGATAAGGCTCTGAAAAATCATTACATAATTTCGAATAAAAAAACACTATAAATAAAGATAAAAACAAGTATTAAAAACAAGTTTTTAACTAATTGTAAATCAGTTAGTTGTAAAGTTTCGAAGAAAAGGTGCTTAATAGGTCTTCAAAAGGACGTTGGTAAAACTTCAAAAGAGCATCTTTTGCAAGTCAATCAGGCGTCTTTTCAAAAGCCAAAAGAGCATGTATTGGCACTGAGTCACACGAAAAATAGTTTACAAATATTGATTAATAAGAGAGTAAGCTTTGGGATAAATCTATCCATTTAACGGAAAAACCTTTTTATTACACCCACAAATCATTACCAAATAAAATAGGTGTTATCATTTTTTTTTCGTATATTTGCAAACATAGAATAAAGATGAATTCCATTCATTCATAGAGAGTAATTAAATTATGATGGATAATTAGAGTAGGGACCTTAGAATCAGGTTCAAAACCAGTAGACAACCCGTTGATGCAATATGCTTTACTGGCATACCACTTTCTCGTCAGTTGCTATTTCTAATCCCACTATTAGTTATTCTGCCAAATTTATTCAAGCTGAATGGTGTATGGGCCTCACTACTTTCAAGTGATTTTTTTAGCATCATTAGTTGCTACAATCATTCTAACTGTCTATATTCATCGATTGAAAAAGCAAAGTAAAAACAATCAAAATCTTAAAGTCATAAATTTTAAGAATCTAAAAATGGAAAGAAACTAATCATCAATGTCGGACGACAGATTGGAAGCGGTGGTCGGATTATAGCAAAAATGCTGGCAGATGAATTCGACTGTAAGTTCTATGACCGTGAGATTCTAAATCTTGCAGCCAAAGGAAGTGGTTTCTCTGAGAAGTTTTTTGAGCAAAACGATGAGCAGAAAGGCTTTATGAAAGGACATTTTCACATACATCTACCTCTATTAGGGGATAATGATTTCTATAAGAGAAACTTCTCTCAAGAAAGTCTTTATCAGTTTCAAAGCGATGCCATCCGTGAGGTTGCAAAGAAAAATCCACGCTGCGTTTTTGTTGGCAGGACAGCAGATTACGTTTTACGTGATAATCCAAACACTATCAACATCTTCATAACTGCTTCGATGCACATGCGTATTACAAATATTTCGGAGCGTCGTGGATGTTCAAAAGAAGAAGCCCGTAAATTCATTGAAAATGGAGAAAGCGAACGTGCTAAATATTACAACTATTACACTGCAAAGACTTGGGGAGCAGCTGATAGTTATGACCTCTGCATAAACACCAGTATTCTCGGTCTGGAACAAACCAAAGATTTAATTGCAGACTTTATCAGAAGAAAAAGGTCTATATGAAACGTATTGGTATAATCTCTGACACCCATGGATACTGGGACGATAAATATGAATATTATCTTGGCGAATGTGACGAGATATGGCATGCTGGTGATATTGGCTCATTAGAAGTTGCAGATAAATTTGAAGCTATGAAGCCTCTCTTCCGTGCTGTTTGTGGGAATATAGATGATTACACTATGCGTAATCGCTATCGTGAAACACTACGTTTCAAATGCGAAGATATTGATGTATTGATGAAACATATTGGAGGTTATCCTGGACGCTATGACCGTTCGGTGCAGAGTATGCTATATGCATCCCCACCTAACCTCTTTGTTGATGGACACTCACATATTCTAAAAATAAAATTCGACAAAACACTAAACCTACTTCACATAAATCCTGGCGCAGCAGGTCTACGTGGGTGGCATAAAGAAAGAACTTTGGTAAGATTAACGGTCGAAGGCAATAAATTTACTGATTGCGAAGTTATAGAATTAGGAAGACATATAAAAAATGACAAAGATCTATTCGTCTGACTTGACATAAAAAGTAAAATATCATTTACTAATTAGAAAATACGAAACAACAAGAAAAATAAAATTATAACAATATGAAAACTTATTTAGTTACAGGGTGCTGCTGGTTTTATCGGAGCAAATTACATTAAGTATCTACTTCATAAGAAGTATGTAAATGAAGAAATCAAAGTAATTATCCTTGATGCATTAACCTACGCTGGTAACCTCGGTACTATCAAGGATGACATTGATAATAATCGTTGCATCTTTGTAAAAGGCGATATTCGTGACCGTGAACTTGTTGACCAGCTTTTTGCGGAATACGATATTGACTATCTCGTAAACTTTGCTGCCGAAAGTCATGTTGACCGATCTATTGAAGACCCTCAGTTGTTCCTTTCTGTAAACATCCTCGGAACACAGAACCTTATGGATGCTGCACGTCGTGCATGGGTAACAGGTAAAGACGAGCAGGGTTATCCTACGTGGAAAGCTGGTAAGCGTTACCACCAAGTATCAACTGATGAAGTATATGGCTCATTGGGGGGCAGAAGGCTATTTCACAGAGCAGACACCACTCTGTCCACATAGTCCTTACTCTGCCAGCAAGACAAGTGCTGATCATATCGTGATGGCCTATCATGACACATATCACATGCCTATCAGTATCACACGTTGTTCTAACAACTATGGTCCTTATCACTTCCCAGAGAAACTGATTCCATTGATTATCAATAATATTCTCGAAGGTAAAAAACTCCCTGTTTATGGTGAAGGACTCAATGTTCGTGACTGGCTTTATGTTGAAGACCATTGTAAGGCAATTGATATGGTTGTACGCGAAGGTCGTGTAGGCGAAGTTTATAATGTGGGTGGACATAACGAGATGAAGAATATCGATATCGTTAAACTCACTATCAAGACTATCCACGACATGATGGCAGAAGATAATAACCTTCGTACTATCCTCAAGAAGCAGGTAAAGGATGCAAATGGTGACATTGATATCAGTTGGATTAATGAAGAGTTGATTACTCACGTACCTGATCGTCTTGGCCATGATGCACGTTATGCCATAGATCCAACAAAGATTAAGGATGAGTTAGGTTGGTATCCAGAAACAATGTTTGCTGAGGGTATAGTGAAGACAATTCGCTGGAACTTGGAGCATCAGGATTGGATTCAAGAAGTTACTTCTGGTGATTACCAAAAGTATTATGACATGATGTACACCAAAAAAGGAAGATAATAAAATCAATTAATAAAAATCTACACCCTCGTCTGTCCAAGCAATATAGATGACGAATGACTACGAGGGTGTGACCCTTCTCATAATCAAAACATAGACAACACATCTTCAAATGAAAAAAAAATCTTGTTATTAGGCTCAGGCGAATTGGGCAAGGAGTTCGTTATTGCTGCTAAACGTGCAGGACAATATGTCATTGCTTGCGATAGTTATGAAAATGCACCAGCCATACAGGTAGCTGATGAGTCTGAAGTAATAGATATGCTTGATGGTGCAGCCCTTGATACCGTTGTAGAAACTCACAAGCCTGACCTTATTATCTCAGAGATAGAAGCAATTAGAACAGAGCGTTTATTTGATTACGAAGAACGTGGTATACAAGTTGCTCCATCAGCACGTGCTGTAAACTTCACCATGAATCGTCGTGCCATACGTGACCTTGCTGCACGCGATTTGGGTTTAAGAACAGCCAAATATTTCTATGCTAAGACATACGACGAGTTTAAAGCTGCTGCTGACGAGATTGGGTTTCCATGTGTTGTAAAACCATTGATGAGTTCAAGTGGACATGGTCAGAGTTATGTTCACAATGATGAAGAACTTGAAGAAGCATTTAAGAATGCCATAGATGGTGCACGTGGCGATGTAAAAGAAGTTATTATTGAAGAGTTTATTGAGTTTGAGAGTGAATTTACTCTGCTTACCGTGACACAGAAGAATGGTCCTACACTCTTCTGTCCTCCTATCGGACACATCCAGAAAGGTGGAGACTATCGTGAGAGTTGGCAACCATACGCTATTTCGGAAGAGTCTTTACGACAGGCAGAACATATTGCTAATGAAGTAACACGAGCACTTACAGGATATGGACTATGGGGAGTAGAGTTCTTTATGACAAAAACAGGAGAAGTAATCTTCTCTGAACTCTCACCTCGTCCACATGATACTGGTATGGTAACATTGGTACACACCACTAACTTCAACGAGTTTGAACTTCATTTTCGTGCTGTAATGGGACTTCCAATTCCTGCTATCCATCTTGAACATGCAGGTTGTTCGGCTGTAATTCTTTCTCCAGTTGATACTGATAAGCCATTATTATACAATCTCTTAGATGCTTGCAATGAAGATAAAACACGCCTACGTATATTTGGTAAACCAGTTGCTCACATTGGTCGCCGTATGGGTGTGGCACTCTGTTATGGTGAAATTGGTGCTGATATGGATGCACTTCGCGATAAAGCTAAACGTGTTGCAACAACCGTATTAGGAACAGACCCATACATGAAGAAATAAAAGACTTAAAAGACAAAAAGGTATAAGAATGAAGGAAGCTGAGGTTTCAATAGGAAAGATTATTTCCTTGCAGAAGATGATTGACCCACGAGGCAATCTCTCTATTGCAGAAGGAAAGAAAGATATTCCATTTAATGTATCTCGAGTTTATTGGACCTACGACGTTCCATCTGGTGCCAGTCGTGGTGGTCATGCCCATAGACATTGCCGAGAGTTTATTATTGCAGTGAGTGGTTCATTTACTGTTACACTCGACAATGGACTTGACAAACAATCTTTCCTCTTAAATCATCCCTATCAAGGTCTTTTAGTGGATATAGATATATGGCGCACACTCGACGATTTTTCGTCGGGAGCAGTGTGTCTCGTCTTAGCAGAAGACCCTTTTGACGAGGAGGATTATATCCGTGATTACAAGGCGTTTCTTAACTATATGAGTAATAAGAAGGAATAAATTCCACTTCTATCCTTCAATCCTAATATAAAAATGTTTGAAGTAAGGCAATATACGCAAGGGCAAACACGAGAGTGGAATGAGTTTGTTGAGAATTCACGACAAGCAACATTTCTATTCAATCGTTCTTATATGGATTATCATACTGATCGATTTCAGGATGCTTCGCTGATGATTTATCGTAAGGAACAGCTCTATGCACTCTTACCTGCCAATCGTTTTGGCGACACACTTTACTCTCATCAAGGATTAACTTATGGCGGTCTTATAACGAAAAAGAAAGCAACTACGACAGAAGTATGCGAGATGTTTATAAGGATTAATGAATATCTTTATAACTCTGGTGTACAAAGAGTTATCTATAAACCTACTCCATGGATTTACCATTGTTATCCAGCAGAAGAAGACCTTTATGCTATTATCAATATATGCCATGCCCAACTGACGGCTCGTGATGTATCAAGCACAATTCCTTTTGTTTCAAGAATGAAGTTTACAGAAAGTCGTCGCAGTGGAATTAGAAAGGCTTTACGTGCAGGAGTATCGGTCAATGAGAGTAAAGACTTTGCTACTTTTTGGCATATTCTCAATGACAATCTTACAAATAAGTATGGAACTCATCCCGTGCACTCTCTTGAGGAATTAGAACTACTCCACAATCGTTTCCCTAAAACTATAAGATTATTCATGGCATACAACAACAAGGGAATAGCTGTTGGAGGAACAGTAATTTACGAGATGCAACAAGTTATTCACACTCAATATATCTCTGCATCTAAAGATGGTAAGACTCTTGGAGCCCTCGATCTCCTATTTGAGCATATTATTAGCGAAGTTTATGCAGACCACAAAGGATTCTTTGATTTTGGGAAAAGCACTGAAGAACGAGGAAAGTTTCTTAACGCTCCACTTATTTTTCAAAAGGAAGGCTTTGGAGGACGTGGAGTTTGCTACGATTGTTATGAGTGGGAAACAAAGCCTATCATAGAAGATAATAAAAAAATGTACATTAGAAAAAGTAAACATGATTAATTATCTCTCACTTCAAAAGATAACATCACTACACGAAACAGAGATTGCTGCAGCTGTTAATCAGGTACTACATTCAGGATGGTATCTGCAGGGAGAACATACAAGTTTATTTGAAAAGAATTACGCAAAATACATTGGTACAAAGTACTGCATAACATGTGGTAATGGACTTGATGCACTCTGTCTTATCTTCCGTGCCTATATAGAATTAGGGCTTCTCAAAGAAGGAGACGAGGTCATTGTACCTGCTAATACTTATATAGCAACAATCTTATCCATCACTGAAAATCATCTTACTCCTATCCTTGTTGAACCCGATATCAATACATTAGAGATTGATGAACAACAGATTGAACAAGCAATCACACCTCGTACACGTGCCATTATGCTTGTACACCTTTATGGGAGATGTGCCTATACGACTTTCATTGGCGACATTTGCAAACGTCATAATCTCTTACTACTTGAAGATAATGCACAAGCGCACGGCTGTCACTTTAGAAACAAACGCACAGGAAGTCTTGGAAATGCAGCTGCTCATAGCTTCTATCCTGGTAAAAATCTTGGTGCATTAGGTGATGCAGGAGCTATTACAACTGACGATGAACAACTTGCACAGACTATCCGAAGCCTTGCAAATTATGGTTCTGCTCGAAAATATGAGTTTACATTTAAGGGAAAAAACAGTCGTATGGACGAACTCCATGCTGCTGTTCTCAATGTTAAACTCCCCTATCTCGATGAAGAAAATCAACGCCGAAAGCAGATAGCTAAAGCATACAATAAGAAGATAATCAACCCACTAATTACCCTTATTAAGGACGATGATAGAGATAATGTTTATCATATTTTCCCTCTTCTATGTAAATCCCGTAATTGTTTACAGAAATATCTGAAGGATAATGGTATTGAAACGATGATACACTACCCCATTCCACCTCATCAGCAACCAGCTTATAAGGAATGGAACGAATGCCATTATCCAATTACAGAACTCATTCATCAACAAGAGCTCTCTTTACCGTGCAATCCTGCAATGACTGATGAAGAAATATATAAAATCATTGATTGCATCAATATATACCAATAAAATCACAGCGTATGATAAAAATCACCTATATTACATCAACATTTGTTGCGCTAATGATTTTACAGGCGCAACCTATCAATGCAAACAATAATAATGAGATACCAACTCATCAACTCACCTGCCCAACAGATGCTGTGACTTTTACATCAAAACGTCCAAAAGAGGCTGAACGACTTTTCCGATCAGAAGCAGTCGAAAAGGAAATACAAAACATAGTAAAAAAATTGACTAACAAACGTCTGGCGTGGATGTTTGAAAATTGCTTTCCTAACACACTCGATACCACTGTACATTATGGTGAAGAAGTTGATGGAACACCTGACACTTATGTCTATACAGGTGACATTCCTGCCATGTGGCTCCGAGACTCTGGTGCACAAGTCTGGCCTTACGTGCAGTTGGCTAATAAGGATAAGAAGTTAAAAAAAATGCTGGCCGGTGTCATTAATCGACAGCTCAAATGTATTAATATCGACCCATACGCTAATGCTTTTAATCATTATCCAGACCCAAATGGTCGCTGGATGACTGATGAAACGGATATGAAACCAGAATTACACGAACGCAAGTTCGAGATTGATTCACTCTGCTATCCTATCCGTCTTGCATTTGAATATTGGAAAATAACTGGTGATATAAGTGTTTTTGGTTCAGAATGGATTAAAGCAATAGAAAATATACTAAAAACTTTCCGAGAGCAACAAAAGAAAAATGGCAGAGGAACCTATAAGTTCCTACGTGTCACAGATCGTGCTCTTGACACGATGAACAATGCAGGATGGGGAGCACCGGTAAAACCTATAGGTCTTATTGCTTCTGCCTTCCGACCATCAGATGATGCAACAACATTGCAGTTCCTCGTACCATCAAACTTTATGGCAGTATCTTCTCTTCGCAAAGCAGCAGAGGTTTTGAGCAAAGTAAATAAGAATACTACACTTGCAACACAATGTACCAATCTTGCCAACGAGGTTAATGATGCCTTACAGAAGTATGCCGTATACGAACATCCTAAATATGGAAAGATATATGCTTACGAAGTTGATGGTTTTGGCAGCTACTTCCTGATGGATGATGCCAACGTACCGAGTCTGTTAGCAATGCCCTATCTTGGAGATGTAAGCATAGACGACCCAATCTATCAGAACACCCGCCGTTATGTATGGAGTGAGGATAATCCCTATTTCCATCATGGAAAAGCAGGAGAAGGAATTGGCGGACCACATATAGGCAACGACATGATATGGCCAATGTCTATCATGATGCGTGCCTTCACCTCAAAAGATGATCAAGAAATTCGTCAGTGTATTGAAACGTTAATGAATACCGATGCTGGAACTGGATTTATACATGAAAGTTTTCACATGGACGATGCTAAAAACTTTACACGTGAATGGTTTGCATGGCAAAACACCTTATTTGGTGAACTTATCATAAAATTGATAAATGATGATAAACTTGATTTACTCAATAGTATAAAATAGTAAAGTAAGGACATAAATATAGAAATATTATATATGTTAGAAGACAAATCGTTAAAATTTAACTTATTTAACATTATATATTTGGACATATAATAATATATGAATATCTTTGCAACGTGTTTTTCATGGTATTAGATTATTAAGGTTAGAGGATTAATTGTCGTGAGACAGTTAATCTTTCAGTCCCCAGACCAACAGTCTGGGACTTTTATTTTTATAATAAGTTATTAAACTAATAATTTATTCTTGAGAATAAAAAGTTCATCCTTTTTAGTAATAAGATTTTCTTATTAAATTTAGAAGACAATATTAATTATTCATCTGCAAAGAACGAATTTCCATAAGTTATATGATTTTGTAAAAATCTTTTCAAAAGAAACCAATATCAATATATGATACTTTAGACCCGTAAAAACGCTCTTTTCACTTTTTGAAATATGCTCTTTTGGAGATCAAGTAAGCATCTCTTGAAGTCCATATCAGCACCTTTCCTTATACACAATGATAACAAATTGATTACCTGATAGTTATAAACACACCTTCCACACACACATCACAGTCTACCAACAGCTATTATACTCAGATTAAAGTAAAAATTTTTCAAAAATCAAAATACTATTATCAAAGTAGCAAAACGAAACTATTTTCGTATAAAACGACTAACCATAAGATACTCAGTAATTCGAAAAGACCAGAAAAGATTGAAAATATTACACTGCATAATATACTCATTTCTCATTTTTTTTGTAACTTTACAGACAGAAATAAAAACATTCTAAAATGCAATTTAAATGGAATCATATACCACCAGTAGATAATCAAAACAACGCAGCACGTGACTTAGGAGAGAAGATTGGTATTAGTCCTATCCTATCAGCCCTACTTATTCGCCGTGGCATAACAACGGAAAGTGCGGCCAAACGTTTTTTTCGACCACAGTTAGCAGACTTAATCAATCCCTTCCTTATGAAGGATATGGACGCAGCTGTCGACCGCTTAAATGATGCAATGGGACATAAGGAGCGTATTCTTGTCTACGGAGATTATGATGTAGATGGGTGTACTGCTGTTGCATTGGTCTATAAATTCTTACGACAGTTTTATTCCAACATTGACTATTACATCCTAATCGATACGATGAAGGCTACGGAGTAAGTAAGAAAGGAATAGACTTTGCTAAAGATACTGGTGTAAAACTTATTATAATCCTCGATTGTGGTATCAAAGCAATCGAAGAGATAACCTATGCCAAAGAACAAGGCATAGACTTTATTATCTGCGACCATCACGTACCTGACGAAGTATTGCCACCAGCAGTGGCCATTCTGAACCCTAAGCGACAAGACGACACATATCCTTTCAAAAATCTATGTGGATGTGGTGTAGGTTTTAAGTTTATGCAGGCATTTGCAAAGAACAATAATATTCCTTTCTCTCGTCTTGTCCCCCTACTCGACTTTTGCGCTGTAAGTATAGCAGCCGACTTAGTACCAGTAGTTGATGAGAATCGTATACTCGCCTTCCATGGGCTGAAACAGTTAAATCAAAATCCAAGTCTTGGACTGAAAGCTATTATTGATATTTGTGGACTGAATGGACGCGAATTATCTATGAGTGACATAATCTTTAAGATTGGACCACGTATCAATGCCAGTGGACGCATGGAGAATGGCAAAAAGAGTGTTGATCTACTTGTCGAAAGAGAATACAGTCTGGCACTTCATCAAGCAAGACATATTGACGAATACAATGAGCAACGAAAGGATGTAGATCGACAAATGACAGAAGAAGCTAATCAAATTGTAGCACGCTTAGAAAGTCAAAAACATCAGTCAAGCATCGTTCTCTATGATGAACATTGGAAAAAAGGCGTCATTGGTATTGTTGCTTCACGACTGACAGAAATCTATTTCCGCCCAACCGTAGTTTTGACACGTGACGAAAATCTTGCTACGGGGTCTGCACGTAGTGTAGCTGGTTTTGACGTATACGCTGCTATTAAGAGTTGTCGTGACCTACTATTGAACTTTGGTGGACATACTTATGCTGCTGGACTAACCATGAAATGGGCTGATGTTAAGGAATTTCGCAAACGCTTTCAAGTATTTGTAGAGGATCATATAGAACCCGAACAACGGGAAGCTATACTCGATATTGATGCTATTATTGACTTCAAAGATATTACCAAAAAGTTATATAGCGATCTAAAACGTTTTGCTCCCTTTGGTCCAGGTAATCCCAAACCTATTTTCTGTACATTAGATGTCTATGATTTCGGTACAAGTAAAGTTGTGGGACGTGAACAAGAACATATTAAACTTGAATTGGTTGACTCTAAGTCAAATAACGTAATGAATGGTATAGCCTTTGGACAAAGTGCATCCGCACGTTATATCAAATCAAAGCGCTCGTTCGATATAGCCTATACAATTGAAGATAACGTTTTCAAGCGTGGAGCTGTACAATTACAAATAGAAGACATCAGGCCAACTGAGGACTAATGATAACTGAATGTTTAGCGCATATTGTCGTCAAAATCATAACAAATCGTCCTCTTACTATTCAATGATTTAATCGTAAAGTTCGAAGTATAATGTCTTACCTTGATATTCTTCACCAATACTGGGGCTATCCAGACTTTCGTGGAATTCAAAAAGAAATCATCGAAAGTATTGGTGCTGGGAAAGATACCTTAGGGTTAATGCCAACAGGAGGTGGCAAATCCCTCACCTTCCAAGTACCAGCATTAGCACAAGATGGAGTATGCATCGTCATCACTCCACTTATTGCATTGATGAAAGATCAGGTTGACCATCTTCGGCACAAAGGTATCTCAGCTGCAGCGATTTATTCGGGTATGCGACATGATGATATTATAACAACCTTAGAAAATTGTAGTTTTGGAGGAATAAAACTACTTACATATCACCAGAACGTCTGGGTTCTGATATTTTTAAGGCTAAACTAAGATACATAAAAGTTAGTTTTATCACTGTTGATGAGGCACATTGTATCAGTCAATGGGGGTATGACTTTCGACCATCTTATCTACATATTGCTGAAATACGTAAGTTAGTTCCCAATGTACCAATCCTTGCATTAACAGCAACGGCTACTACCGAGGTTGTAAATGATATCCAAGCTCGTTTAGAGTTCAAGGAAACTAACGTCTTTCGTATGAGCTTTGAACGAAAGAACTTAGCATACGTTGTGAGACAAACAGAAGATAAAGATGCAGAGATGGTACATATTCTTCAGTCTATTCCAAAAACTGCAATCGTCTACTGTCGCAGTCGTAAACGTACAAAGGATATAGCACAAATGCTTACAGAGCAAGGCATTTCTGCTACTTGGTATCATGCTGGATTAGAACCTGGAATTAAAGACCAACGCCAGAATGAATGGCAGAACGACAAGATACGTGTCATGGTTGCTACAAATGCCTTTGGAATGGGTATTGATAAACCCAACGTACGCGTGGTTATCCACATTGATAGTCCAAGTTCATTAGAAGCTTATTTCAAGAAGCAGGACGAGCAGGACGTGATGGAGAAAAAGCATACGCCGTCTTGCTCTACAATGGAAGCGACAACCGTACACTACAGAAACGCATTGAAGACACATTTCCACCAAAGGATTACATTCAAATGGTTTACGAACATATAGCTTACTTCTATCAGATTGGTATAGGGAGTGGCTATGGATGTATATTTGAATTTCCAATTGACAAGTTTTGTACTACTTTTAAGCATTTTCCTATACGTGTAAATGCTGCACTGACAATCCTTCAACGAGCTGGATATATTGATTATGTACAAAATCCTGACTCGAAGGCAAGAGTTAAATTCTTATTAAACAGAGATGAGCTTTATCGACTCGACTCTTTAGATGACGAAGAAAATGAAATCGTTACTGCCCTACTCCGTAACTATGGCGGACTATTTTCTGAGAGTACTTATATTGACGAAAACTATATTGCACAAGAAGCAGGAATGGATAAGAACCAAACCTATAAAGTACTTGTCAATCTTAGTAAGAAGCATATTATCAACTTTATACCACGTAAGAACACACCACTTGTCAGTTATATGCAAGATCGTGTTGATGGTACTGAAGTTGTACTTAACAAAAGTGTTTATGAAGATCGAAAAGAGCAATTCATTACACGCATAAACTCTGTTATCAACTATGCACAGAATGAACGTACTTGCAGAAGCAGACAACTCCTTGCCTACTTTGGTGAAACAAAGTCAATAGATTGTGAGCAATGTGATGTCTGCCTTTCACATACCAAAGAAGATGACCCTGAAACCAAAAAAAACATCAAGCAACAGTTATTGGATTTATTGGCTGACAAACAAAAACATCCAATTACAGAGATAAGACAATTAAATGAGGACTGGGACCTTGTACAAGGTGTTATGAGAGAAATGATTTTAGAAGAAGAAATTCTTATGGATGGTAGTTTCCTACTTTTACCTTAAACACTTTGAACTCTAACCACAAAGTCTTACTATTTGTATAACAGCCTCTTACATATCTACTTCCTTACTAATCTCTCTTTACAAACAATAAGCTACAACGACATACTTCCTTCTCCTCTTCATCAGTATTACTCTTGGTTATTCTTACATTAAAAACAGAATATTCATTCTGTTCGAGATAGAAATTTAACTTATCACCTTGATGAGATTCTGCAACGTATGCAATTTCAAAACCGCTTGATAAAATACTCTTTATACCAAGATAAATCCCATAGATTTAATACATGTTCTATATATCTTACTGAGTTTATATGACCATTTACATCTACATCACTATAATAAGTTTCAATTGAACGAATTGGCTCTGACTTAACCAACATCTTCACACGAGAAGGCCTCTCTATCGGACAAAGATATTCTTCTTCAATATACTTGTTTACCAAACCATTACGAACCATAAGAATATCTACGGGCTGACGCGTATCAAGGTCTATCATTGCCCATACACTTTTGCCATAGCCGTACACAAAACCAGACTCGTCAATTATCTTGAAATTTCGACTGGTAAAAAATTTCATTGCACAATCCACCCAAGTCTCAACAAAAAACCTATCATACGCCTTAGGCATTTCTTCCATCTCAATTGCAAGACGACTTAAAACCCACGTCTTATTAACAGTGTTAAGGTAATTCATACCATAACCACGTTCATTGCTATGAAAATCAGCAGCATTCAATAAATGATTGCCTAAATGCCCCATAAACAAATGATTTGAAAAGTCACAATGAAATGGTTCGGCTAAAAATTATATCTTCCTATCTTTGATAATTGTTCCATAATAAACTTTCTTACATTAATAAGTTCAACTCAACAAAACAACACTCATAAAACTTTATATATAACAGCAGATTTCAACGAATATTCTATAAAACCAATAAAAACCTTTCTACTTATTCCAATGCTAAAAACTTTTCCTTGAAAAAGAATTTAAAAATAAAAGGGAACACACCCTTATAAGATGTATTCCCTTTATTAATAATTGAAGGATAAACCTTCCTAACTTGTTCTATTAAATTACTTTACGTGAACAATTGCAAGACGGTTAGATGTTGCACCCTGTACGCCCTGACCTACTGCCTCGTCAACAATTACGCCACGAGATTTGAGGTAGTTTGCAACAACATCAGCACGAGCCTGTGCAAGACGAGTATTCCAGCTATTAGAACCCTCTGGCGAAGCAGTACCTACAACCTGAACGTGTACACCTTCTTTAATATTGTTAAGTGCAGTCTTACCCTCTGCTGTAAGAACAGACTTACCCTGTGCGAAGGTTACGAATACGAGATCTGAAACTGTAAGTTCTTTAACCTGAACAGTTGGAACCTCTTTAACAACCTCCTTAGTGATAACCTCTGGCTTACGGTTACGAAGCTCATTAATCTGAGCATTCAACGCATCGATTTCTGCCTGATCACGTGGAGTAATAACTGTGAAGTTATGAGTACCATTAGAATTCTTAAACTTATAAACAAGACCTGCATTCAACTGAACAGCAGAGTTGTGAATGTTGTAAGAAGGCTGGCTCTCCTGCTCTCCTGTCTTGTAACCATAACCTGTATCTTCTGATAGGTGAGACTTACCTAAGAAAGCAAAGTTGATAGAAGGCTCTACATAGAACTGGAACTGCTTCTGTGAACCGAAGTTGAAAGCAAAGTCCAAAGCAACCTTTGAAGTCATACGGTTACGATACTCGTTTCTATTAACCTTACAGTCCTTCTTTGAAGAGAATACGTGCAACCAACCAAAACCATAAAGTGCACTAACTTCGAATGAACGTGGCTCACCTTTGTAACCACCGAACCAGTTACTGAGGTTTACAGTACCGAGCAAACTTGTGTTTGTAGCACGTACAGCAGTTCCTGTTGACTCCCAAGGCTTATTTGAGAAATAAGCATTACTCTCCAATGCAAGACCGAATACAGGAGTGAAATAACGACCAACACGAACACCAGCGTTTGGATTAAGATCGCTCATCCACTTGTGACTGTTGTCTTAGTTGCAACACCACCATTTACACCAACATAAAAGTTATCAAAAGTCTTGCTTTCTGCAAGATTTTGAGCAGACACAGAAGCTGCCATAGATGCCGCAGCCAACATTAAAACTAATTTTTTCATTGTTTCTCTGAATTAATTAATATTTATAACTTATATAATATCAACGTTTAAACTTGCTGCAAAAGTAATAAAAAAATTATGATATGACCAAATTTTTTCTAAAAAGAAAAAAAGCAAACAAAGGTTGATATATTGATAAGAACTGATTCTACAATTACTATACCACAACAAAACTTTGTCTAAAAACGACTCGAACATATCTCCTTGACAAATCTTCTAAAAATATAACCATATATATAATGTTATTCTCTTCAAGCTATTTTTAAGCATAAAACGCAGTATATAAAAGTGTGAAAACATTTATTTACAAAAAAACATAATAACAGCATAAAATTCAATCAAATTAAAATATTATTCAGGTCTTTATTAAAATACTTAAATGATTTTCTTGCAGACTTAGATAATTGTTAAATTGGGATAAAGATAGCTGACAAAATGATGATTTTACATTTTTTGCGACTATATTTGCAACCATTATTTATGTCAGGGACAAATTAGAAAATAATGATGTATTGACACTCATAAACGCAATTAACGAACAAATAATTAAATATATGAAGAATTTATCAAAAGTATTTGGCAGGCGTAACATGTATCACAGCCCTCGCCTTTTCCACTGGTGCCTTCATCAAGGTTTATGCAGCCGAAGCACCCGTTGTAGCTCCTGGTCAGCCCGTTGACCTTACATACGCAGCCGAGAAGGCTCTCCCTGCTGTCGTTCACATAAAATATGTGCAGAACTCTAAAACAAAAACGGTTGATGTTCAAGATGACCCATTTGGCGGATTCTTTGACCCATTTGGTTTCTTTGGAAATCCTAATCAAGGTAATGGGTCACGCCGTCAGCAGGTTCAAACTCCTAAGAAAGAAGCTACGGGTAGTGGTGTCATCATATCATCTGATGGTTATATCGTAACTAATAATCATGTGGTTGAGGGTGCTGATGAATTAACTATCACTCTAAATGACAATCGAGAGTTTTCTGCTCGTATTGTAGGGACAGATAAGCAAACAGACCTTGCATTACTGAAAGTAAACGCAACAAACCTTCCTACATTACCAGTTGGTGACTCTGACAAATTAAAGGTAGGAGAATGGGTTATTGCAGTGGGTAATCCATATAATCTAAACAATACAGTGACAGCAGGTATTGTAAGCGCAAAGTCGCGTGGTTTAGGTGCTACCCAAAATGGTATCGAAAGCTTTATCCAGACCGATGCAGCCATCAATCAGGGTAACTCTGGTGGTGCGTTGGTAAACACACAGGGTGAACTGGTTGGTATCAACGCAATGCTTTATTCACAAACAGGTGCTTATAGTGGCTATGGATTTGCTATTCCTACAACCATTATGAACAAAGTAATTGATGATATCAAGAAATATGGTAGCGTGCAACGTGTCACTCTTGGCATTCAAGGTGGTGATGTACTAAACTTTATCAATGCACAGAAAGAAGATGGCAAAAAGGCTGACCTTGGTACTAACGAAGGTGTTTATGTAAATGAAGTGTCAGAAGATGGCAATGGTGCGACATTAGGTTTGCAAAAGGGTGATGTTATCACCAAGTTTGACGGACAGAAAATTACACGAATGTCTGAACTTCAGCAAGCACTCAACAGCAAACGTCCTGGTGATAAATTAACCTTATCATTCATTCGAAATAAGAAAGAGATGTCAAAGACTATCACACTGAAGAATGCACAAGGTACAACCAAAGTTATCGAGCAAGCTGACATTGATGTACTTGGAGGACAGTTCCGTCCAGTACAAGATGACCTTAAAAAGCAGTTGAATATTAACTATGGACTTGAAGTACTAAAGGTTAATAGTGGTGCATTAAAAAATGTTGGTATAAATCGTGGATTTATTATTCAAAATGTCAACGACAACATGATTAAAAACATTGACGACCTACAAAATATAGTCAAGAAGGCATCAACAAGTAAGGATCCAGTTCTCTATGTACAAGGTATCTATCCAACTGGTAAGAAGGCTTACTTTGCCATTCCGCTTACTGATTAATATTAGATAGCTGTCAAAAGAAACTTACCCCATTCTTGAATGATAAACACAAGAATGGGGATTTTTATATATAGAGTTTAACCCAATGCTAAAACACTACAAAAAGAAAAACAACTAACATATAATGACAGCCATCTGTAAAACTTTTTATTCGACACGATTTACTTCTTCATTGTTTCAATCAACTGGCAGATGTTTATTTAATAGAAGAAGAACATCATTAACAGAGATTGATATCATATTTTTTTAGCCCTTAAGAAACTGACACATGAACCTCTTACTTACGACAGATGAGATGAACTAATACACCCTATCAAATAAAAACTCACAAAAGTAATATGAAAATAAAACAATGTAACCTAAAACAGGGATGAAACATGGGAGTTTTTACTTTTTTATTTGTATAACTCATTGAAAATTATGTAAATTTGCCATCACTTAATATAATGCTATCTACATGAGACAATTGAAAATCACAAAATCGATTACGAATCGAGAGAGTGCTTCTCTTGATAAGTATCTGCAGGAAATAGGTCACGAAGAAATGATTAGCATTGAGGAAGAGGTTGAACTTGCTCAGAAAATCAAGAAAGGTGACCAAAAGGCATTAGAACGTCTTACAAAAGCTAACCTGCGTTTCGTTGTCTCTGTCGCAAAGCAATATCAAAATCAAGGACTCTCTCTGCCAGACCTTATCAACGAAGGTAATCTTGGACTAATAAAGGCTGCAGAGAAGTTTGATGAAACACGTGGTTTCAAGTTCATCTCATACGCAGTATGGTGGATAAGACAAAGCATCTTGCAAGCAATAGCAGAACAAAGTCGCATCATTAGACTACCACTAAATCAAGTCAGCTCTGTCAATAAAATCAATAAGCATTGATGATATTTGAACAGGAAAATGAACGACGACCAAATATTGACGAGATTGCGGAGAATACAAATATACCCGAAGACAAGATTGTGGATGCAATGAAAATTAATTCACATCATGTATCAGTAGACGCACCATTCTGTGACGATGAACAAAGTAGCTTATTGGATGTCATTCCTAACAACAACACACCATCAACCGACAAGAAACTGGTTGAAGAGAGTTTACATGAAGAAATAGGAAGGGTCTTGCAGGTTCTTGAAGAAAGAGAGAAACTGGTAATTGAAGCCTACTTTGGTATAAACCAACAAGAAATGACTTTGGAAGAGATTGGAGCTAAATATAATCTCACACGTGAACGAGTAAGACAAATTAAAGAGAAAGCTATACGATGCCTGCGCCAACAAACAAATAGCAAGGTATTAAAAGCATATTTAGGACAATAACATTAACAACGTAAGATAAGAAAACAAAATGAAATTACGTCAAATAATTATTATAGCAGTACTACTGCTGGGATGGGTAAACAATAGTAATGCAAAGGGTTACAAACCTGCAAAAGTCTATATGTTTGGATTTGCTGCATCATTTAACGATTCTACAATTTATATGACCAATATCCAGAAGCTGAATGTCTATCTTGCAAACGATAGAACAAATTTCCTTGCAAATCGAGACGAATACTCATTTCAGCTTCATAGCTACCTTCAAAATAATGGTATGCTAAACTATCCAACCTGTGTTACTATTTACTCGGAAAATGAAAACAAAGCTATGAAGAAATTCATTACGCTGAAAAAGAAATACGAAAAAGGGAAAAAGAAATATAATGTCAAGATAATATCTACCTCGAAGTTCAATTATCAAACAATAGAACCTCAAAATTATAACCCAAACGAAGAGATGCAAGTGACTGACAAAAACGTTTCAAAATCAAAGTAAGCAGAGTTATCAAAATATGGAAATAAACAACTTTAGAATTGCTGACTTTGATATACAAATCATCTTCCGTAAAACAGACATCAACGGAATGCATCTACTGAAATCCTTTGAGCCATTCAGAGTTAAGGAAGTTTCAGATAATGTCTTCTTCAGACTGACTGTTGACGACACACTTTAAAATTATTCCAAAAGAAAATAGACAACGCATTCGTGCATTTGAAACTGGTAACGGAGATACGATTGTTGATCGTCTTGAAGATGGTAGCTATCAGTATATTATTAAGGATATTAAAGGTACTGATTGCTGTTTATTACAAAGCAATAAAGACTTTTCAGACTGTCGTTGCGCACTTAATGGTAATAAAAACATGCGCACCTTTGGTCTGAATAATGCACTAATGCTTATATTTGCTTTTGCTGGATCATATAAGCAGACATTATTAATTCATGCTTCTCTTGTACGCAATAATGGGCATGGCTATGCTTTCATTGCTAAAAGTGGAACAGGAAAGTCAACACAAGTAAGTATGTGGCTACGATATATTCCAGGTAGTGACCTTATGAATGATGATAATCCAATTATAAGAATCATTGATGGAGAAACATGGATATATGGTAGTCCATGGAGTGGCAAGACTCCATGCTATCGAAACATTAAGGCTCGCTTAGGAGCTGTAACACGTATTGATCGTGCAACAACAAACTCAATAGAAAAGCCAAATCCTATCGCTGCTTTTGCTTCATTCCTACCTTCTTGTTCGGAGTATGAAATGGGATTCTGAAATTTACAATGGAATCTGTGACACCGTTACAAAGATAGTAGAAACTGGAAGAATTTTTACATTACATTGTTTGCCAAATCAAGAAGCAGCAGAAGTATGCTATCAAGTTGTTACAAAAAGATGAAAGTATGGACACAACTCTGCTTAATACAACTGAAATACAATTTGCTAACGATGATTTTATTCCAGAAGTTATCAAGATATTGAATGATGGCTATACCGTTACAATAAACCTACGTGGATTCTCTATGCGCCCCTTCCTTGAAGATGGGCGTGACAAGGCACTACTAACAAAACCCCAAAATATAAAGACTGGAGACCCTGTCTTAGCTGAAATTCATCTAAACATTTTGTTTTTGCATCGCATCATCAAAAATAGAGGGTGATAATATAACCTTACTCGGTGATGGTAATCTTTTAACTGAACACTGCAAAAGAGAGAACATTGTAGGTGCTGTCATTGGTTTTTATCGAAAAGGTCGGAATGAAATGGACCCAACTGATGGTTTGAAATGGAAATTATATAGTTTTGCTTGGTTACAGCTTCGTCCTATCAGAAGATATTTATTAGGTATTTATAGGCGTTTTTGGGTTCCCATCTTCGGTCCTATCTAATATAAGCTTTTTAAAAAGAAAATAAAATAAACAATCAATAAAGATGAAAGTTAAGAATGGATTCAACCTCCGTGATGTCTGCGGAGAACATATTATCGTTGCAGAAGGAGATGACAATATCGACTTTAGCAATATTATATCTATGAATGAAAGCTCGGCATACTTATGGCAAGAGGTTCAGAAGATGAACTCCTTTACAGTGGATAATCTTGTAGAATTACTATGTAATCAATATGAAATAGATGAACAAACTGCTTACAAGGATGCAGCAACACTTGCTGCTCAATGGGCTAAAGCAGGCATTATTGAAGGTAATGATATACCTGAAAATCATTCTGTTATCGAAAAAGAAATTATATCTGACGAAAATAACACTACAGGAATAGATTCCAACATAGAAGAGACAAAGCCTAAAAGAAATCATTCTTTAAACGTCTCTTTGGATAAAGCACATATTATCTATAAGGTTCATATAATAAAAACTCAGTTCTGATAATAACAATTCAGTATCCGAGTTTTTTTACGATATCATAACATAAGGCAAAAATAAATATTATTTCTACATTTTTATTTTAATCAAAAACTCGAGTTATCTCATTACCGATTTTTGAGCTAAAGTTGCTGTCACTTTTTAACATTTCACATAAATAACATATTATAAGGAACTTATCTTATTATTTAGGATGACAGGAGTGACAGCAACTTTCAAAAATAATTTCATATATATCATATTGCCATTTAATTGTATTTCGGTCAGTAAAGAATTTATATAATGAACCAAAACTATAAACTATTACAGATTTTCGATAAACCATTCTGCAACCTGCCTCAATAAGTGATTGCGGGTATTACCACCATAAATACCATGGTTACGATTGGTATAAAGGTTCTCCTTAAAGTCCTTATCTGCTTGTACTAATGCCTCAGAATACTCAAAGACATTTTGCGGGTGAACATTATCATCTACCAAACCATGACATACTAACAGTTTACCATGAAGTTTATCAACACGATTAATCGGATTAATTGCATATCCAGTAGCATTCTCTTGTGGAGTACGCATATAACGTTCGGTATATACTGTATCATAATAACGCCAATCTGTTGGTGGAGCTATTGCCACACCAGCCTTAAAAGCATTACGTCCCTCACTCATACTCATCAGTGTATTAAAACCTCCAAAACTCCAACCCCAGATACCAATACGCGAAGCATCAATATAACTTTGTTTACCTAACCACAATGCAGCCTCAACCTGGTCTTTTGACTCTAAATCGCCAAGCTTGAGATAAGTACACTTTTCAAACTCCGCACCACGTGCATCTGTTCCACGACCATCTACTGTTACAACAATATACCCTTTCTGTGTCAAGTAATAATCAAACATAGCACCACTACCCATAGAACCTACACTCCAATTATCAACGACTTGTTGACTTCCTGGACCACTATACTGATGCATAATTACTGGATACTTCTTTGTAGAATCAAAATCTGCTGGTTTCACCATCCAACCATTTAGTTTTACACCCTCAGAAGTAGTAAATGTAAAGAACTCAACTCCTGTATTTCCATACTTCGATAACTTTGCTTGTAATTCATCATTATTAAGAACTTCACGAACCTCCTTACCCTTGTTATCATATATAGCATATACATACGGATGATTTCCATCACTCCATGTATTAAGGAAGTACTTATAATCACCTGAAAACGAAGCTACATTCCATCCTGTATGAACAGAAAGGCAGGTCAACTTTCCATACTTATCTGCAACGTAAATTTCTCGCTGCATTGGCTTACGACCAGCTGCTTGAAAATAAGTATTTCCACTCTTCTCGTCGTATCCATAAATCTGTGTCACATCGTAATTTCCTTTGTCTATCTGACGTAGAAGTTTTCCATCTTTGCTGTATAAATAAAGATGCATGTGACCATCGCGATCAGAAGGAACAAGAATATAATCCTTCATGATATGTATTCCTGCCATAGCTTCCTCCTTCACATATTTTGGTACACTCTCTTTTATCAATAACTTACAAGTTCCTGTAAGAGGATTAGCTGAATAAAGGCACAACTCGTCTTGATGACGATTCATTGTATAAAGAATAATCCTATTCCCATCAAAACATGACTTAATGCGTGGGATATAGCCATTTTCTGCCAATGGTAAATCATACTTACGGATATTACCATCTAACAAATTATAAGACCATGCACTGACTTTTGAATTTAATTCACCTGCTTTTGGATACTTGTAACTATAATCACTCGGATAAATATCATTTTTCTCAAACTTAGGGTGAGAGCCCTTATAAAATTGGAGAGTAAAACTCTTTACTTCACTTTCGTCGTATCTAATCCAACTTAAAGTCTTACTATCTGCACTCCAAGCAAGTGAATTATTAAAACTAAATTCTTCTTCATTTACCCAGTCTGGTAATCCGTTAATTATCTTATTGAACTCACCATCCGAAGTTACTTGTTTTATATTCTTACCATCTGTAATATAGATGTTATTTTTATAGACGTAAGCAACCTGGCTACCATCAGGTGAGAATGTTGGTATTTGCTCAGAACCATTCTTTGATAATTTCGTCAAATTTTTCGTTTTCACATCAAACATATAAAAGTCTGCTGTGAATGAACGTCGATAGATACGATGTGTATTCGTCTGTAAAAGAAGTCGACTGCCATCTGCCGAAATCTTATAATCATCAAACGAATTTAACTGCTCACCCTTAGCATCAACAAGATCAAAAATGATACCAGTCGATTGACCTGTCTTAAAGGAATATCTTACGATCTGACGACCATCAGATGAAATTTGTGCATACTCCGAGCTTCCTTTTAACGGATTAACACCCGAAATATGCTTAGTTGCAAAAGTACCATTTGTAATATCTTTCAAAGAGATTGGTTCACCTGCCTTCATTTGAAATGTTGTAAGCACTATTGCACACATAAGTAATATTCGTTTCATAAATTCAAGTTTTACACCACAAAAATATAAAATATTCTGTATATTTGCAAAAGAATGGAACAATATTATTGCGATTTTGGGAACTGGCTTCGCACTCAATTCCCATATAAGGTACAAAAAATATCGGTTAATGCAGGCTTTACTTGTCCTAATCGAGATGGCAGAATTGGACGCGGCGGCTGTATCTATTGTAACAACCAAACGTTTAATCCAAGCTATTGTGACAATGGAAAAAGTGTGACCCAACAGCTTGAAGATGGCAAACGCTTCTTCTCTTCTAAATATCCAGAGATGAAATATCTTGCTTATTTCCAAGCATATACTAACACTTATGGTACCAACGACCACATTAAAAAGCTCTATGAAGAAGCACTTGCCGTAGAGGATGTTGTCGGACTGGTTATCGGGACACGCCCTGACTGCATCAATGACGATCTTTTAGACTATTTTGAAGAACTTAATCAACGTACATTCCTTATCGTTGAATATGGTGTAGAAACTTGTAATGACAAAACCTTACAACTCATTAATCGTGGACACGATTTTGCTTGTGCATGTAACGCCATTGAAAAAACTGCCAATCGTGGAATTCGTGTCGGCGCACATATAATACTTGGACTTCCTGGTGAAGATGCAGAAGAAAGTCTTAGACAAGCACCTATCATCTCTTCTCTTCCACTAACTACACTGAAAATTCATCAGTTACAATTATTCGTGGAACAAGCCTGGCTAAGATGTATGCCGAGTCTCCTTTCCATCTATATACTGTTGAAGAGTATATCGAACTAATAGCAAAATATATCCGTCTACTCCGTCCTAATCTCATACTTGAACGTTTTGTAAGTCAAAGTCCCCCCGACCTTCTCATCGCACCAAAATGGGGATTAAAAAACTATGAGTTTACACACCGATTGCACAACTATATGAAAAATAATTCTGAAAATCGGGTAGGAGGTAAATGTTATTCATAAAAGGCATTTACCTCCTACTTTCACATTTACCGACCTCCCACACCACCGTACGTGCCGTTCGGCATACGGCGGTTTCGTACTTTTACACCTCACGGTGTGTGGCAAGTTGTTTTCAGCTATCCCTTTGAGTAACGTCACTTCTACCCTATTGTCGGATTCCGTCCTATCGTCTTGGATAGAGAGCTCCTTTCGGACATCTGACGAAGAAATTCGCAGGGTAGCATTCATTTACTATTGCACTGCACGATTCGGTCCTTCCCTGTAGGCACACGTACCTTGAGTACTATGACCTCTGCTGACTTCTCACGGCAAGCTTTACTCCGCTTCCTTCGTAAAAACAACTATTTGAAACGTCCGTGAGACCTCCTCGGATAAGAACATTATCTTTCCATCTTATACCTACTTCATTTACACCGACCATTCCGAATAGCTATGGGACTTTGATTTGTTTGGCAATCTTATCCATGGTCATATGCCTTATATGAAGTTTCTGTTCGTTAGGCCAGATGTTTGCCGCCAGCTTCCTTCAGATTTCACCTCACGATGAACACCCTTGCCTTTTGACTATGTAATTCCCGCTATTAGGGCTTACTCGGGACTTCCACCCGTTAGATAATGCTCATGCCGAGCGTACCAAAAAGGATACATTGATTTTCATCAATATATCCCTATATTTCTTATCTGGGAATTATAAAATTCTTATTACAAGAAAATCCTACTGCATATCATAAACAACCTGCATGAGTTTCTTACCCTAATGCATCAGCTGCCTCCATGGTGTTAGCCTCGCTATAAACACGAATGATTGGTTCTGTGTTTGATTTACGAAGATGAACCCAAGCATCAGGGAAATCAAGCTTTACACCATCTATATCTGTCACCTGTACATCCTTCTCCTGCCCGTAAAGTTCTTTCACGCGAACAAGAATTGCATCAACGTCAGTGTCAGCTGTTAGGTCAATACGATTCTTTGCTATAAAATATTCAGGGAAACTCTTCCGAAGTTCACTTATCTTCATTCCTTTCTGAGCCAAAGAACTAAGGAAAAGTGCTATACCAACAAGTGCATCACGTCCATAATGACTATCAGGATAGATTACACCACCATTGCCTTCACCGCCAATAACAGCACCAACTTCCTTCATCTTTGTTGTAACATTTACTTCACCCACAGCTGAAGCATAATACTTACCACCATGTTTCTCTGTTATATCACGTAAAGCACGAGTTGAAGAAAGATTGCTCACCGTGTTACCTTTCACATGTTCGAGGATATAATCTGCCACTGTGACGAGTGTATACTCCTCACCATACATCTGACCATCCTCCTGAATGAATGCAAGACGATCGACATCTGGATCAACAACGATTCCCAAATCATAGCCACCCTTAGCAACCTCATCCATAATACCTGTAAGGTTTTGTGCAATTGGTTCTGGATTGTGAGAGAAGTCGCCAGTAGCATCACCATTCAAGAATTTATACTCTACGCCTAAACGGTCAAGAAGTTTAGGCAGAATAACACCACCGACAGAGTTAATAGCATCAACTACGACACGAAACTTGCGATTCTTGACAGCTTCGATATCAAGCAATTCAAGGTTCAGCACCTCTTCTATATGTCGTTCATCAAACGAGTTGTCATCTATATAACTACCCAACCCATCTACGTCAGCATAATCAAAATCCTCACGTTCCGCAATATCCAAGACCTCAGCACCATCAGCTGCTGTAAGGAACTCGCCCTCCTCATTAAGTAGTTTTAAGGCATTCCAATGACGTGGGTTATGAGAAGCTGTGATAATAATACCACCATCCGCTCCACACATTCGTACTGCCAATTCTGTTGTTGGAGTTGTTGCCAAACCGATATTCACCACATCAGCTCCGATACCCATCAGCGTACCACAAACGACATTCTTAACCATAGGGCCAGAAATACGTGCGTCACGCCCAACAACAATTTTAAGTTTCTTGCCTGGATGTTTACGTGCAATAAATGTTGCGTATGCAGAGACAAACTTAACGATATCCAGCGGGTTTAGAGTGTCTCCCGCACGACCTCCGATAGTTCCACGGATGCCGGAAATAGATTTAATAAGTGTCATAGTTAGAATTATTTTTGAAGGGCTAACCCCTTAAAGTTATCTAAAAAAAATATATCCTCACCCATCATGTCACCTTTACTTAAAGACGACCTCTCTGGAAGGTTAGGTCATAGTAACAAGGATAAACCGATTTAGAAGCATTAAATTGTCCTTGCTGTGAAGGTACAATAAGTCTAACATGTGATAACTTAGAAGAAGCCTTTTCTAATCTACCTATCTTAATATAAGACAACGGAATCAACCAACCAGAAGGAACAGAAGTACTTTTGATAGACATCAGACATTACACTTGAAGAAGGGTCAAATGAAGCTGTATAAGTACCACTTGTATTTGTTACAGACATCTTATCTACTTTTGTACTAAAAATAAGAAACTGATTAGACAATTGTAAAGTATCTCTAAGAATGTTATGTTCTGTAAAACGACAGAGGACTGTTGTCGTTTCTCCTTTCTTTATAAACTCACCAGTTCCTTTTTCAACAATCTGCATATAGACACCTGAATTTTGAAAAAGAACATACTGATTCTTTGCTGTATCAGTCATGTTATCTTGTCTTGCGAACTGATCTTCGCTAATAACATTGATACCTTTTTAATAATAAATTTATGAATAGATTCCGTTTCACGCTCTAACTGCTCAGCATAAGTTTCAGTCTTATCACATGAAGTAAAAACTAACAACGAAACTATCAAAATAAGGATAGAATTTATCTTCTTCATTCGCTTTTTCATTTTAATATGTTTGCAAAGATAAGAAAAGTATTTAGAAAGGAGAATAAGAAACAAGAAAAATATATTATGAAAGCTTATAAAAGTTGACTTAATTTGTTTTTCACCATGTTTATATAGTTATTTATTACTTTCATTAATCAAAAATCGAATAATAAATCCTAAACATATTTTTGTAATATTATCGAGCAGATTGTTTGGTTTTGCAACGCAGGCGTAGCAATCTATCTAAAGTCACAAAAAAAGACAAAAAGCCGATAAGAAGTAAAAATGTAAGGAAACAACACCATACTAACATAAATAACAATATTACTTAAAAAAGATTTGCAAGATTTTTCTTTTTATAAATTGTTCACCTAACAGAAAGCCTTCTTCATAAAGATTCTCAAGTTTATCGATATCTTTCTCCATTCGTCCCACAACAATTGGTTTTTGAGGACGAATAACAATTACTTTACCTTGTTCTTCCAGATCATCCAATAAATCCAACTGACGATTATACACCTCTACCCTACGACTTAAGGCAACCCTTAAACGTGGATAGTTTCGATAGATAAATTTAGGCTGCTTATGATCACTATCATTATCTCTCCATCCTTTGTTACGTGTACTGATAACTACATTTGTTGTATGACCTGTTTCTATGGAACGTAATATAGGAATTGAATCAACAATTCCGCCATCCAAGAAATATTTATCATCAATATTTATAATCTTACTGACATAAGGAAGACTTGAGGAAGCTCTTGCTAAATTATTCAGACGTAAAGAATTACCAGACTTCTCTTCAAGATATTCTGCAAAACCAGTCTGACAGTTTGTTACAACAATTACGAATTGATAGCCATTACGACAATTACGAAAGTACTCATCATAATCAAAGGGAATCAATTCGTATGGAAAACGATGATACAACAGTTCTGGATCAAAAATACAACCTTGTGTCACAAGATGCCGCAAACCAATATAATTATATTTTGCAAGCATATCTATATTAGATATACGAGCACGTCGCGGTTGTCGACTGGCATACGATAAGCCATTGCATGCTCCTGCTGAAACAGCAACGGTATAATGGAAGTAAAGTTTATACTTCATAAAAGCATCTAACACACCAGAAGTAAACACGCCACGCATACCTCCACCTTCTAATATCAAACCAGTATTCCTATTTATTTGCATAAAATCTCGTTAAAAACAAATGCAAAGTTAATAACTTTCAAACAAAAATAACTATCTTTGCAATCAAACCAACTAATAATTGAATTATGTTTAACAAAGAAACCTATGTAAAGCGCCGTGCAGAGTTAAAGAAACTTGTTGGAAAGGGTATAATTATGCTTTTCGGCAATAACGAATCGCCTGCAAACTTTCCTGCAAATGGATATTATCCATTTCGTCAGGATTCATCATTCCTATATTATTTCGGTCAGAAACGTGATGGGTTAGTTGGTGTTATTGATGTCGACAATAACACAGAGATACTTGTTGGTGATGATATTGATATAGACGATATAGTTTGGTATGGTAGTGTAAGCTCTGTAAAGGACATGGCAGACGCCGTGGGAGTTGCTAATACAGTCAACATGAAAGGGCTAAAAAAACTATCTGTAATAATGCTTTAAGAGAACATCGTAAGGTTCACTTCTTGCCACCTTATCGAGCTGATATAAAAATACAAATATTTGATCTCTTTGGTATTCATCCTAATCAACAAAAGGAGTCTGCAAGTATAGAGCTTATTCGTGCGATTGTGAAGATGCGCTCTGTTAAAACACAGGAAGAAATAGAAGAATTAGAGCGCGCAGCAGTCATCGGTTACAAGATGCACACTACCGCAATGATATTAGGTAAGCGGTGTAACCGAGAAATTTGTTGGTGGTCATGTAGATGGCATTGCCAATTCGTATGGAGCAATGGTATCATTCCCTACTATTTTTCTCTCAGCATGGTGAGATAATGCATGGCAACCCATCTATGGCTGTCTTAGAGTCTGGTCGACTTGCTCTTTGTGATTGTGGTGCAGAAACAATCAATCACTATTGTTCTGACAACACACGTACATTCCCTGTAAATGGTAAATTTACACAAAAGCAGTTAGAAATCTATAAGGTTGTAGAAGAGTGCCATGATGCAGCATTAGGCTTTGCAAAACCAGGTGTAAAATATGCTGATGTACACTTTGCAATTTGTCGTATACTCTTTGAGCGCATGAAAGAACTTGGACTTGCTAAGGGCGACACAGATGAAGCCGTAGCAGCTGGTGCACACGCAATGTTCCTACCTCATGGACTTGGACACATGATGGGTATGGACGTACATGATATGGAGTCATTCGACCAGATACATGTTGGCTTCGACGAAGAAACTCGTCCTAACCTCGAACAGTTTGGAACAAATTGTCTTCGTATGGGACGTCGATTGGAAGAAGGGTTTGTTGTCACAGACGAACCTGGTATATATTTCATCCCAGCGTTGATTGACGAGTGGCGTGCAAAGAAACATTGTGCCGACTTCCTCAACTTTGACAAATTAGATGAATACAAGGACTTTGGCGGTATTCGTATTGAAGACGATCTTCTTATCACTAAGGAGGGATGCCGATTTATAGGCAAGGACATTATACCATACCACCCTAAGGAGCTTGAAGATTTCATTGCTACAAACCGAAAGTAATAAACATTAATAATTAATATTTACACTAAGGTTGTCGCAATGAGTTATACTCACAACGGCAACCCTAATTTATAAGAAAACTTATGAAGAAAACTTTAGTTATGGCATTACTCGCTTTTGTAGCGATAGGTGCTAACGCCGCAGACAAGAAAGAGGCAACTGTCTCTAACAAACCAGTTTTCACTGTAGTGAAGCAAAACCCAATTACAAGTATTAAAGACCAAAATCGCTCAGGTACCTGTTGGGACTACTCAACTCTTAGCTACTTCGAGGCTGAAATCTTGAAGAAGACAGGTAAGACCTACGACCTTTGTGAAAGCTTCGTTGCCAATAAGACTTATATGGAACGTGCTATCCAAGTAGTTCGTTTACATGGTGATTGCCAATTCTCTCAGGGTGGTTCAGCATACGACGTTTTGCATACACTTGAGAATTATGGTATTTGTCCAGAGAATGCAATGCCTTTCCCAGGCTCTCTTTATGGCGACTCATTAAATAATTTCAATGAATTCTTTTCATTGATGGAACCATACGTAAATGGTGTTGCACGTAACAAAGCAAATAAACTTTCTAATCAATGGAAGCAAGGTTTGCAGGGTATTATCGACTCTTATCTCGGCAAGTGTCCAGAAACCTTCACCTACGAAGGCAAGCAATATTCTCCAAAGAGTTTCGCAGCAAGTCTTGGTTTGAACTGGAGCGATTATGTCACTGTTACATCTTACACACACCATCCTTTCTACACACAGTTCGCTGTTGAAGTACAGGACAACTGGCGTTACCCACTTTCTTACAACCTCCCAATGGACGAAATGATGCGCATTATCGACAACGCTATCATGAATGGCTACACAGTTGCCTGGGGTGGTGATGTGAGCGAACCAGGTTTTACTCGTCAAGGATTAGCTTATATGGTTGATGGTAAGAAAGTTGAAAGTATGAAAGGTAGTGACATGGCTCACTGGCTCGGACTTTCTGCTGCAAAGAAAAAGGATATCATCGACTCACTCGGCGTAAATGTTCCCGAGGTTATTCCTACACAACAACAGCGTCAAGAGCGTTTCGACAATTGGGAACTTACTGATGATCATGGTATGCTCATCTTCGGTATTGCTAAAGACCAGAATGGCAAAGAATACTATATGGTGAAGAATTCATGGGGCGAGACTGGCACATATAAAGGCATCTGGTACATGACCAAGAACTTTATTGCTGCTAACACTATGGATTACATGGTAAACAAGAATGCCATTCCTAAGGATATCCGTAAGAAAATGGGACTCTAAACAATAAAAATTTACAAGTTTAAGAATGAGTGAACTTTTTACTAACGTTCCTATTTCTACTTACATTGAATGAAATACAATCCCATTCCAATAAAACTGGAATGGGATTATTTTTTTCATTCTATCAAACTGCAAAAATAGTTTCTAAAAACTCACATTCTTTCTTCAAAGAACAATTAATTGTAAACATTTTTCAATCTATTAAGAACTAACACATAATCTTTTAGCTTTTGAAAAGGCACTTACTTGAGCATTAAAAGATACCCTTTTTGAAGCTCAAGTAAGCGTCTATTAAAGGATTATTAAGCACCTCTCCTTTATACAATTTCATAACTAACTGATTTTCTGATAAATACACATTCAAAATTAATCTTACTTATTTACTGTTATTATAGACGAATAGAAGAAAAATATATAAAGAATTTTTCATCCATCAATACCTACTTAACATAAAAAGTAAAAACTTACAGATAGTACAACAAAACTCTATGTTTAGACAAAATAATGAAATAATAAAACAAAGATGACAACACCACTTTTTCATTCATTAAAATGCTATTGTTTTGACATAGCATAGTTTGAAACACAAAGAAATAATATTTCATAAAGAGTTAATTAAGAAAACTTATCTTTGCAAAAGATAAATAGAAATAGGTAATTTGAGAATAACACCTCTGTACCTAAGCATGTATAACCCAAAGAATAAGATATGGGAATGATTAACGTCAAAGTAAAAGATAGCGATATACGTAAAGCCGTCGAAGAAGGAATGGACAGTTTTGTTCAGGTCTTTATCAAAGCCATTGAAAACGCTATTAATAATAAGCTAACTCTGGAAACAATGCAGCAGTTGAATGCTGATCAAATAACACTGTTGGCCTGGAATTATCTTCATCAAGAAGTAATGGATGGTGGGTATGTTCAACTTATTCACAATGGATATGGAGCTTTTATCTTCAAAAATCCTTTTGCCGTAGCAATGCGCAATTGGGGAATTCGCGAACTATACACACACATCCGACATGGAAAGAAGTATTACGAAAAATATCACGAGGCAATTGAAGCAGTAGAGTCAGATGAAGACTTTATGGCTTTATATGAACAGATGCCTGAATTTGACGAGTTTGACGACGAATTTGTTGTCAATGAAGAACGTTGGTGCGCTATGATAGCGGCCTACATTGATGATCATATTGAGGACTTTGCAACAATTGAAGAATGAATAAAGAACAACAAGATAAAAGAAAGAAGTCACCTGTGCAAATAAGAAACAAGAAAGCTTCATTTGAGTATTTCTTCGTTGATACATTTACGGCAGGTATTGTTCTTACTGGTACGGAGATAAAGTCTATACGTGCTGGTAAGGCGTCGTTAGTTGATTCTTACTGCTACATCACAAAAGGTGAGATGTGGGTACAAGGAATGAACATATCTCCTTATTTCTATGGCTCCTATGCTAATCATGAGGCTAAACGCCCTCGCAAACTCCTTTTAAACAGAAAAGAGATACGTAATCTTGAAGCAGACTCAAAGACACCTGGCTTCACCATCATTCCTACACTTATTTTTATTGATGAAAATGGACGAGCAAAGGTAGACATCGCATTAGCACGTGGAAAGAAAGAATACGACAAACGACAAACACTTAAAGAGAAAGAGGATCGACGAGAAATGGATCGAGCAAAGAAACACTACTAAATTTCATAATGACATTAAAGGATAACATTAAAGAAAGAATTCTGATATTAGATGGTGCGATGGGCACTATGATTCAAGGATATAACCTGACGGAGAAGGACTTCCGTGGCGAACTTGAACTTTTGCAAATGCTCAATTATCAGGGTAATTATGATATGTTAAACCTGTCACGTCCTGATATTATTGAAGATATTCATCGACGCTACTTGGAAGCAGGAGCAGATATTATCAGCACTAACACTTTCTCTGCACAACATGTTTCACAAGGCAACTACCACATGGAACACCTCTCTCGTGACATAGCCTTTGCTGGTGCTAAGATTGCACGTAAGTGTGCTGACGAATATACAACAAAAGATAAACCTCGTTTTGTCGCTGGCAGCATTGGACCTACGAACAAAACTTGTTCCATGTCGCCAGATGTTAACAATCCTGCTAAACTTGACCTTACATACGACACCTTCTTTGATGCTTATAGTGAACAAGTTGGAGCAATGATAGAAGGTGGTATTGATGCCATCTTAATAGAAACTATCTTCAACACAGTTAATGCCAAAGTGGCTATTGACGCATCCTTGTCAGAGATGAAAAAAAGGGAGATAAATCTACCTATTATGCTATCTGTGACAATCACAGCTCTCTCTGATAGAACAATTAATGGGCAAACACTTAATACATTCCTTGCGTCCATCTCCTCCTATCCTATCTTCTCCGTAGGGCTTAACTGCTCGTATGGAGCTGAACAAATGCGACCCTACATTAAAGAATTAGCCACAAAAACACCTTATTATATAAGTATCCACCCAAATGCAGGTCTACCTAACTCTATGGGAGAATATGACGAAACAGTAGATATTATGATTCCACAGATAGCTTCATTTGTAAATGAAGGTCTGGTAAATATCATTGGTGGATGTTGTGGAACAACGGAAGAGTATATCGCTGGCTATACAAAGATTGTTGAAAAGAAAAAACCTCATCTACCTATTGAGGTGCCGAAAAAATGATACTTTCTGGACTTTAGTAATTTCAATTGCTCCCAGAGGTTTCATTTGTAAACGTTGGGAAACGTTGCAACATCGCAGGAAGCCGTATATTCCTCCGCCTAATCAAAGAGAGTTTCTGATATAAGAAAGGACTTGATTTATTTTGTTTTGTCTTTGAAATATAGTACTTTTGCAAAAACAAAATAGCACGCCGCAAGCAAAACCATATTTCTTGCATGGTATCTGCTTAGTAAAAAGATAAAATAGACAATATGCAGTTGAAAAAGAAAAGGTGGCATTGTCTTCCAGGACAAGAACCAACCGATATGGACTTAAAGATAATGGAGCTCGAAAAGAAGGGCAAACTTGTTCCTACACGTAATATGATTAAGACACCTGAGCAGATTGAAGGTATCCGAAAAAGCGGTATCGTTAATACAGGATGCTTAGATGCTGTTGCTGAGGCTATCCACGTAGGAATGAACACACAAGAAATTGACGACATCTGTATGCAGTATTGCAAGGACCATAATGCAATCCCAGCCTGCTTAAATTATGAAGGATACCCCAAAAGTGTTTGTACAAGCATTAATGAAGTTGTATGCCATGGTGTACCTAAAAAGGAAGATGTACTACAAGAAGGAGACATTATCAATGTTGACATGACAACAATTGTAGACGGCTATTATGCAGACGCAAGTCGTATGTTTATTATTGGCAAGACAACCCCTGAAAAGGAACGCTTAGTACGCGTTGCTAAAGAATGTCTTGAAATAGGTGCAGAAGCAGCTAAACCTTATTCTTATGTTGGTGATATTGGACACGCTATTCAAAAGCATGCAGAAAAAAACGGATATGGCGTTGTACGTGACCTATGTGGTCATGGCGTGGGTATAGAGTTCCACGAAAAACCAGACATCGTTCATTACGGACATAGAGGTACTGGTATGCTTTTGGTTCCTGGCATGGTATTCACCATTGAGCCAATGATTAATATGGGTACGTGGAAAGTTTTCATCGATGCAGAAGACCCATACGGATGGGAAGTTATCACAGGAGACGAAAAGCCTTCTGCTCAATGGGAACATACATTCGTGATGACTGAAAACGGATTAGAAATACTGACACATTAAGGTATTTAATTCTTTTAGAAGAACATCTTACTGAAAATGAAAAAAGAAGATATATATATATTAGGTATAGAGAGCAGTTGTGACGACACAAGTGCAGCTGTACTAAGGAATGGTGTTATCCTCAGTAACGTTACTGCCTCACAAGAGGTACACAAGGCTTACGGAGGAGTTGTTCCTGAACTTGCTTCAAGAGCACACCAGCAGAACGTAGTACCTGTCGTTGACCAAGCTTTAAAGCGTGCAGAGATTACAAAAGAACAACTTTCTGCCATCGCTTTCACACGAGGTCCAGGATTAATGGGTAGTCTGTTAGTTGGAGTAAATTTTGCAAAAGGCTTTGCACGTTCATTAAATATTCCAATGATTGAGGTAAATCACTTGCAAGGGCACGTTATGGCTCACTTTATCAAGGAAAGTGATGACGACAATCACATGCCTCCATTCCCATTCCTTTGCCTCTTGGTATCTGGTGGTAACTCACAGATTGTTAAGGTAAATGCCTATAACGATATGGAAGTGCTTGGTCAGACAATAGACGATGCAGCAGGTGAAGCAATTGATAAATGTTCAAAAGTTATGGGACTCGGCTATCCAGGTGGTCCAATCATTGACAGGTTGGCGCGTCAAGGTAACCCTTTGGCTTATAAGTTTGCAGAACCAAATGTTGCGGGTTTTTGACTATTCATTCTCTGGTCTTAAAACATCATTCTTATACAACATGAGAAAGTGGATACAAGATGACCCAGACTTTATTGAACATCATAAAGAAGACATTGCTGCCAGCCTTGAACACGCTATTGTTGATATACTCATGAAGAAATTACGATTAGCCGTTAAAGAAACTGGTATTAAACATGTTGCAGTTGCAGGTGGTGTATCAGCTAACAATGGTCTTCGTAACGCATTCCAAGATCATGCACAACGATATGGTTGGACTATTTATATACCAAAATTCAGTTATACAACTGATAACGCTGCAATGATTGCCAGTGTTGGTAATTTTAAATATCAAGACAATGACTTTACACAGATGGATATTCCCGTCTTTAGCAAAAGTAACCTTTGAATAACAAAAGAAATAAGTCTCTAAATAAGAAAAAGATTATGGATTTTGAAAGTAAAATAATATCACGTCAGATTGGTGACATCCTCTATGCCTCAGGATATACAATCGGTACTGCGGAAAGCTGTACAGGCGGCCGTATTAGTGAGGCTATCATAGCTATCCCTGGTTCATCAGATTATTATAAAGGAGGCGTTGTTGCCTATACTGATGAAGTAAAGGAAAAAATACTTGGTGTATCTCACAAGACACTGGAAGAAAAGACTGCTGTATCAGAAGAGGTTGCACGTGAAATGGTTTTAGGTACTATCAATACTATCGGTGTTGATTTTGCAATTGCCTCAACTGGTTTCGCTGGTCCTGGTGGAGGAACACCAGAAAATCCAGTAGGCACAATCTGGCTGGCTTATGGTAATAAAGACGACATAAGAACACATAAGCTTACAGAGGACTATGGACGTGACATCAACCTCGCCATAGCAACAAACAAAGCTATCCGATTAATGCTTGAATTCTTAAACGATATGGATATAAAAACAGAGTAAATGAGTAAAAATGACTAAAAACAGCAATTATCATCAGAAAAGTTTTTGCTTATTTGAAACTTTTTGTAATTTTGCACTCTGTTTGGAATAGGTATCAATTAACGAATCAAGAAACAAAGATAGAAATGTCTAAGATTTGTCAAATCACAGGAAAGAAGGCACAAATAGGTTGCAATGTGTCTCACTCAAAGCACCGTACAAAGAGAAGCTTTGACGTTAACCTCTTTAACAAGAAATTCTACTATGTAGAGGAGTCTTGCTGGATTCAGCTGAAGATTAGTGCTGCTGGTCTTCGTCTTATTAACAAGGTAGGTCTTGATGCAGCACTCAAGCAGGCCGTCTCTAAGGGTTATGTTGACTGGAAGGACATTAAGGTAATAGGAGACTAAATATCATGGCAAAGAAAGCTAAAGGAAACAGAGTCCAAGTTATCTTGGAATGTACCGAGATGAAGAACAGCGGAATGGCTGGTACAAGCCGTTACGTGACTACTAAGAATCGTAAGAATACTCCAGAGCGTCTTGAGCTTATGAAGTATAATTCAGTTCTTAAGAAGGTAACCCTTCACAAGGAGATTAAGTAAGCTCGCTAAAAGAGTATAGTTAATAGTTAAAACAGATAAACTATGGCAAAGAAAGCGGTCGCTACCCTCCACGAAGGTTCTACGGATGGTCGCGCATATTCAAAAGTTATCAAGATGGTAAAAGCCCTAAAACTGGTGCTTACGTCTTCGACGAACAAATGGTCCCAAAATGAGGATGTTAAAGAATTCTTTAAGAATTAAATTCTATAAAGATAGAATCAAATTAAAGGTCATAGGTTTCCCTATGACCTTTATTATTTTACTAAATGAAAAACTATCATTAAAAACAAAAAAATAAATTTTATTTTTATTTGCTGTCACTTTTAACACTTCTCATAATATACACATTATAAGGTATTTATACTATATATTAAGCTGACAGTAGTGACAGCAAATATTAATTTGTGACAAAGATAGTATAATATGCACGATAATAAAATAAGCGATATTAGGAAACAATATGTAAAATAAGAATAATAAATATTGTGACAAAACTTCCGATTCGAGTAAAACATTACAATGTAACCATAATAAAAAACTCTTACAGGATTATAATTACATTGATAATCCTGCAAGAGTTTTTCTCCCCACTTATATTAAATAATTAAACAGACTTATAGCCCTTTGTGCTGTTATGATCAAGCAAATCCTTAAGATTCAACTCTCTACCACCATGAGCTTCGTAAGCCTCTCTCATCTCTTCTTCTCCTTCAGCTTCTTCTCTGAATGCTGAAAAGAAACACATTTGTTTTTACCTCTGCTACAATCCAGCCAAACACAGCAACGACAAGCAGTACTATCAGTCCTATTAATGGAGTTGTCATAATTGATGATTTTTTTTATTTATAATGCAAAATTACATTAAGTTTTGGAAAGTGCCAAATAATCATTAACTTTTCAGTAACTTTGCAATAAATAAGAGAAATAAATTTTATAGAACAAGATGACAAGAAAAGAAAGATATGATTACATACTGGCTTATTTCCGAAAAAAATGTTGGTGCAGTAACAACAGAACTTATGTTTGGTTCTGCTTTTCAACTTCTTTGTGCAACATTACTTTCTGCTCAGTGTACTGATAAACGTATCAATGCAATAACCCCAGAACTGTTTCGTCATTATCCAGATGCAAACACTATGGCAAAAGCAACATCAGACGAAATTTTTGAATACGTAAAGAGTGTTTCATATCCAAACTCTAAGGCAAAACACTTGGTTGAAATGTCGAAAATACTGGTAGAGAATTTTAATGGTGAAGTACCTTCTGACCCAAATGCACTCGTAACACTACCAGGGGTAGGGACGTAAAACGGCTAATGTTATTCAGGCAGTATGGTTTGGTAAACCAACTCTTGCAGTGGACACACATGTCTATCGCGTCAGCCATCGCATAGGTTTAGTTCCACCAACAGCAAACACACCTCGTAAGGTTGAGGATTATCTTATGAAGAATATTCCAACCAATGAGGTTTCAGATGCTCATCATTGGATACTACTACACGGACGTTATATTTGCAAAAGTGCAAAGCCCGATTGCTCACATTGTCCCTTTGAGGATATATGTCCTAAACTATTAGAAAATAGCAAATTATAAGGATAAATATTTCATATAACAAGAGAAATGAATACAAAGAAGATAATGTCATTCTTGAAAGGTATTGCAGCAAACAATAACAAGCAATGGTTTCAAGAGCATAAAGCAGAATACGAAGATATAAAAGCTGACTTTGAGAGAGGTGTTGAACAAGTAATAGCTCGTCTATCAACGTTTGACAAAGAAGTTGCACATTTAAAGGTAAAAGATTGTACGTATCGCTTCTATCGTGACATACGGTTCTCACCCGACAAGACCCCATATAAACGACATTTAGGAGCATACATTTGCGCACATGGAAAAAAGTCATTACGTGGTGGATATTACATACACCTACAACCTGGTAATTGTTTAATTGCTGTGGGATGTTATTGGTTACCAACAAACATTTTAACATCTTGCCGTAATGAAATAATGGCAAATATACAAGAATGGCGTAAGCATGTAGAAAATGATAATTTTATCAATCTATTTGGACTACCAAACGATGGAGAATGGACTGATGATAAAGTAAGTGAAAAAGGCTTTGGTCTTACCTCCCTGAAAACTGTTCCAAAAGGTTTCCCTAAGGATTACGAGTATCTGCAATACCTTCGAATGAAGGATTATTGCTGTTGGGTATCTGTTCCTGATAATTTCTTTGAAGAAGTACACTGGCTCGACAAGTTAGAATATTACTGCAAAACCGGAAAACCAATGATGGACTTTATCAATAATGTTGTTGATGATTACGAATAATCAATAAACCCATAAGAAAAAAGAAGAACTCTTTACTCCTTCAAAGAAAGGCTGTAAAGAGTTCTTCAATTATAAATACTCCTTATATTTATAAAATAACGAATATAAAATGGTTAATACAATATTACCTCATCTCCTATTCTTAAACCTCGTTCAAAAAGTTTTTCATTCTTCTTAATAAGACTCTTTAATCTAATACCATATCGCTGAGCTATATTATATAAACTCTCTGACCGACGTACAATATATGGATGTTTCTTACATTCCTTAGGACCCTTCTTCTGCTTCTTCATTAGCCAAATATACTCACCAGGAATAAGACTATCATGTTTATCTCGCTCATTGTACTTCGCTAATTTTCGCACACTAATATCTAATTCTTTACTTAAAGACTTGAACGTATCTCCCTGTCTTACAATGATAAAATAATTATCATTAAACTTACTAATAGGATGATTTCCTGATACTTGAACAGGGTTTGGACAACCATTATCAACAAAATCTATCATTGAACTTTTACCACTATCAGATATAATATTGCAATCAGAAGGAAGCATCTTATCATAAACATAAAGCTGATACAACTCTATAATTCTTATCAATGTCTGTGCATACGAAGGATTTGTAGCATAACCTGCTCGTTTTAACCCAAATGCCCACCCACGATAATCAGTTAAGTCTAAACTAAATAGACTTTGATAACGTGAACGTTCACGAAGGAACTTGCAATGATCCTCATAACTTTCTAACGCACTATTATACGCACGAAAACACTCTCCCTTAGCATCATCGTCATGAGAGATTGTACGACCTGTCCAACCATGACATTTAATTCCGAAATGATTATTACCAAGAAGAACAAGCCTACCACGCCCTGCCCCACTCTCAAGTAGCCCCTGAGCTAACGTGATACTTGCTGGTACACCATACTTATGCATACCCTCAATAGCAACTCCCTTATACTGATTTATATAATCTAAATAAGCCTGATTCAACCTTGACTGACCTGACGCAATAATAGTAAAAACATAAAAGAATGAAAGGAAAAGGAAGATATATCGCTTCATAAAAAAAGTTCTTTGCAGATTAATAACTGCAAAAATACACGTTTTACCACATAATACAAAAACTATTTTTCATAAAACTAACAAACATTTCAAAACTTATACTTAACTTTGTATTTATGAAAACAATTATAGCACTTGGTTCAAATTATAATCAGGAAGAAAATATTTCAAAAGCACAAAAACTATTAAAACAGCGTTTTGAAAACATTACCTTCTCTGCATTGCAATGGACCAAACCAATTGGCATTAAGTCTGATATTTTTGAATTGTACCGCATCCTTTGACACAGAATGGACAATTGAACAAGTAAAACGTTCCTTGAAAGAAATTGAAAGTTCTATGGGTGACTCACATGAAAATCATCAGAAAGGAATAGTACTTATCGATATTGACCTCGCACAATATGGAAACAAAAATTATTAAAGAAATAATATGGCTATAAAATAACAAGAAATAAACATAGCCTATGTTTGTCATTCAATAACAACCTATTTTATTATTAACATCCAATACAAAAAGCAATCAGAAACTTTAAAAACAAAATAAAAGGAATTTGAAATATATTTACATAAATCCAATGTAATCATCTACAAATAAAGGATATGACAAGAATAAAAAGAAAAACTTTTTAACCAGCAGCAAATCAGAAAGTTATAAACCTTGCAAGAAAAAGATGCTTGATTAGATTGTAAAAGAGCATTAGTAACATACAAGAAGGGCATCTTTTGCAAGTCAAAAGATGCCCTTCTGAAAGTTAAAAGAACATGTTTTTGTCATGAGTCTTATAAAAATACTTTACAAAGATTGATTGATATGAACATAAATTACTCATAGAAGACAATATAAACGACAATCTCCGAATACTACAAACCTTATGAACACACCAAAAATTACACCCCATTTTCTTATTAATACACTAAAAGATAACGCTTATCGTACATCTACACAATCATGTGAAATATCATACAACCAATTTATGAATACACAAAAATTTTATACTCAATATTAAAGTGTAGAAAACAATAAGAAAACCATAAACGGATAAAAAGAAAAAAACTATTACTTGTAGAACAATTTATGTAAGCAAAATATAAATAGGGCCCTCTATTAAAAAAAGGACAAAAAGGACAAAACGACAGATTGAAATATTAAAAACGACGCAATAAAAAATCATATCGACAAAACACAATTCATTGACATACAAAAGATTATTAGGAAATAATGAAATAATTTTTGTAAAAAGATAATACTACAAGAGAAAAAATACAGAAAAAAATATGTACTAAATTTCTTGATTTTTCTTCGATTGTTCATGTAAATTTGCCATAAAAGAAACCATCTATCCAAGATAGGATGGCTCAATTCAACTACCTCGTGTAGTCAAAAAAATAAAAAAATCGAAAAATACTATAACTAATACCTATGAATAAAACACAAAAAGAGCTGGCACCGCAGAAATAAAATCTACGACGTCAGCTCTAAATAATGCTTATAAAAATGTTACTTATAACATTGCCTCTTTTATCATCTCCACAATATACTTCACATCGTCATCTGTAACTAATGGTCCACTTGGTAAACACATTCCAATCTTGAAGAGTTCCTCGCTTACACCATTTACGTAAGCAGGACAATCCTTATAACAAGGCTGCTTGTGCATAGGCTTCCAAAGAGGACGACACTCAATATTGGCTTTATCCAAGAAAACACGCATAGCCTCAACATTTGTATTAGGCTCGCAATCCGTATGAGCATCATCTACTGAGTGAATAACGCCTGCTGCTCCTCCAACAGCACCTTCTACCGTAGTTTTATAGGCATTCTCTTGTCCTTTCACCTTAACAGAAGGGTCAAGAATAATAGTGTTTAACCAGAAATTAGAGTCAAATTCTGGTGATGGATTTGCATGAAAGGTTATTCCATCTATCTTGCTGAAAGCCTCTTCATATAAATGAGCAATATGACGATGATGAGCAATATGTTCATCAAGAACTGTCATCTGACCACGACCAATACCTGCACAAACATTGCTCATACGATAATTATATCCTATCTTCTCGTGCTGATAGTAAGGATAACCCTCACGAGCCTCTGTAGCATAAAACATCACCTCGTTGCGAGCATCATCATTAGGACAAATAAGTGCGCCACCACCAGAGGTGGTGATCATCTTGTTTCCATTAAATGACAAAACACCATATTCACCAAAGGTACCACAAATCTGTCCTTCATATCTTGAACCCATTCCTTCGGCAGCATCTTCAATAACCGGAATATCATACTTGTCTGCCACTGCAAGAATCTCCTTTATCTTTGCAGGCATACCATAAAGATATACAACGATAATTGCTTTTGGTTTCTTACCTGTCTTAGCAATTCTATCCTTGATTGCATCCTCTAACAATACTGAATCAAGATTCCATGTATCCTCCTCAGAGTCTACAAATACAGGTGTTGCACCAAGATAAGTTACAGGGTGTGAACTTGCACAGAAGGTGAAACTCTGGCAGATAACCTCATCGCCAGCTTTCACTCCTAAAGCCACCAAAGAGAGATGTACAGCAGAAGTACCAGAGCAAAGTGCTACCACACGCTTATCCTCCAACCCCGGCAAAGACTCCTTCCAAAGATTATCCGGATTATCCTCATGTGGCATAATCGTCTGTGGATATACCTCCTCTTCAAGAAAGTTAGCTCTCTTACCAGAAGGACTTACAGAAACCGAGAAACGTCTCAAGTCGTCTTCAAAACCATTGACATTTGGTCCCAATGGCACCACCCAGTTGGTATCAAACGCCTCTTGGATGTATTTCATTTCATTGCCGCTCATGTGAGCGAGACAAAAGTAAAACACGATTTCTTTCCATTTTTACTAATACGTATTATGATCTATAAAGTGGGAAAAAGAAGATGAGGTATCAAATGAAACATCATTCTTTTCCTCAATTTTTACTAAATATGAATATTTTTCATCATCGAAACAATCCTTTGAAATACAAAAAGCAAGTCACCATTCTTATTAAACGTTTTTGAATTTATATAAAGGATCTTCACCACTACCTACACCGCCTCCAAGATGTAATATTTTATAATCATGTTTCGCTCCATATATCGCAGCTTCATAGAGAATCAGATTTGTTGCGTTAAGATTACGATATTTCAAAACACTACCTGATAAATGGTAATGCATTCTTCCATTACACATAAGAATAATGCTCATTGCAATTATTTCATCATCAAGGACTGCATAAAACATTTGCCATGCCCCTGTAGGTTTTGAGCCATTGACTCATAAAACTTCGCATCAAAAATAATAATAAGAATCAGCATTATCTTTATCCATCGTTGCATTATATATACTACGAAACTTCTCAAACAAAGTAAAATCTTCACTATGCTTGACAACAATTCCATTTTTAATAGCTTTCCTTATAGTTGCACGGTCTTTGCTTTTTAATATTTTTGGAAAATAATATCCTCAGAAGTTAAATCTATAAAAACTGTTTTTTTCCCAAGTCAATGATATTTGACCAACCTCTTAACAATTCTTGATTATTCAGCCAAGTGCTCCATCTAACAAATGCATCCACAATATTTTGTTTCTGCATAAAACAATTTACCTCTTTCCAGAACGTATTTATTTCATTATGTGTAGTATCGCCTTCTAATAACCATCCTCCATATCCATATGGAGTCACGATATCATAAAAAGAGCCTTTCTCTATACTTCCTTGTCGCCCATTCTTCATTCGCTATATCACGAAGCATAAAAGAACATATTGCTCTTAAACATTCACCTTGATAATAAATTAAAATAGGCATACCATCACCATGCACTTTGAAAGGAGCTAAATAACCACTAAGATAGTATACATCATAATTGGAAAAAAGACAGGACGATATCATCCCATTCTTTCCTTTGTCCAAAATTAATAATCCTAAACATTACAGTTAAAATGTAATTAATAAATTATATATTATATCTCCCAACTCTGAAATCTCTTCTAGACGATAACGTCCATCACAATGTATTGAAAGCATTGTATTAGAAATTTCTTTAGAACTATGTGAACAACTTTCTGGTAGTTGCCATAAAACAGTTGGATAAATTGATTGTCTAATTAAATTCTTTTTAAATTGTTCACGCTTCTTACGATTAGGAAACAAGAGTATTAAAGAAAAAGGGATTAAGTCTTCCAACTCAGAAGATAAAAACACGAATATTTTTTTACTTTTCAATACCAATGAAAGCTTTTTGAACTAAAAATCCCCAATTTTGCAATTTCTTTTTGATACCCAGTTCGTGATATCAAAACTTTCCAGAAAGTTTTTTTATCTAATGTAGATAAAGAACAAAGAGATAAATTATCAAACATATTCTCAGTTTGAATATATTTATTTCTAAAAGAGTCTTTTTGTATAGAAGAGGAATTATTCCGAGATAAATAATCAGCTTTCTCTTTCATAGCCTCCCACCTAATCTGAGATAGTTGTTCATTTTGTAGATTATTTCTTACTGTTATAGCTATGTCAGATAAATTATGAGTATTACTCCAAATTATTCCTCCCCAGCTAAAGGAAGGGTCTTTCTCAAAGATGCAATACAATAATCAGCTTTACTTTGTCTCACCCATTCACTATAAATATCATGTGAGTAATCTTCTATAACAGGAACGGAAACCTCAATGTCATAATTTACTTTTCTGAAACCAAAATAATTCATTTTTAGTAGAACATCACCATCTTGGAAAGAAAGTTTTTTTCTGTGCCTTCTTCATTCTTTTTAAAGGATTATCTTCATAGATTTGAATCTCAACCTTACAACGTTGACCAATATACTCTATTATCTCCCAACAAAAAAATACTCTGGAATCCAAATTCTTTTTCCATTTATTATGATTCACCAAGAGTTCTATAGTTTGTCTACCATCTGCTAAATATATAGCATTAGGGAATAAATCAAATATAGTATTCTCACACTTAGATGATGTTTTAATAAAATGATAATCTGACCCGAACTCTTTCATTTATGCTTCTTTTAACCTCCGAAGTTTTTCACCAAATCCCAAATCGTCAACCAATTCATCTTGCACTTCTCCTTCCCCTACACCATCTCTCTTAATAACATTAAGAAAGGTCATCCATAGTATTTTTAAATCGAGTAGAAAAGAGATGCGATCTACATACCACACATCGTATTCAAACTTTTTACTATATTTAACAAAATTACGACCATTAACCTGAGCCCAACCAGTAATACCTGGACGAACTTCATGACGTCTGATTTGAATATCGTTATAACATTTCAGAAAATCATCGTATAAAGGACGCGGGCCGATTAACGACATATCTCCCTTTAACACATTAACCAACTGAGGAAGTTCATCCAATGAGGTACTACGCACAAAACGTCCAACCTTAGTCAGTCTCTGCCCATCAGGTAACAAGTTTCCTTCTGCATCTCTCTCATCTGTCATCGTCTTAAATTTGATAACCTTAAATATCTTATTATGCCATCCAGCTCTTGAATGAAGAAAAAAAGCACCACTACCTTTATTTGCATAATGTAACCAAATAGTAACTATTATCAAAATGGGAGATAACACCAGCAGTGCCACGAAAGCAACCACAAAATCTATCAAACGCTTAAAACAAGATCTGTACATAACAATTAGTCCAATAATTTATACATATTCATCAAAGCTTTCCATACGTCTTTCTGTTCGTATCGTTCTTGAATTACTCTACGGCTATTATGCCCCATTCTTCTCACATCGGATGGATGTGTCAGCATCCAATCCATAGCTAAAAGTAAAGCTTCAGAATTGTGAGAAGGAATTATCTTTCCATTGACATCTTCTTGTATTATTTCATTACAACCATTAATATCTGTAACTATTGAAGGTATACCCATACATCCAGCCTCAAGAACAACATTAGGAAAGCCTTCTCTATAAGAAGGGAACACTAACACATCTGCTGCAGCTAAATAAGGACGTACGTCTTTCTGATAATGAACAAATAAGACATGTTCATTATCTTTAAAGAAAGATTCATCTTCATAAGATAATGGATCTAAATTGGGTTCGAAATCACCAACAAGGAGAAGCTTTGGATTCAAATCATATTTCCTTTTAAGTAATTGTTGCATGGCATAAGACAACTCTCTCATACCCTTATCATTGACGACTCTTCCTACAAATACAAACACAAAATCAGATGAAGTAAAACTGAGTTCCTTCCGAAGTACCGCCTTAACTGATTCTTGTTGTAAGATTTTAACTAATTTCTGTCCATTGTCTAAGCTACAGTTCTCTCGTAAATTCTCAACAGAAAAGAAAGCCGTATCTTTACCATTGATATTACCATTCCATATTACGTCTAATGTTTTATTCGTAATATGATCCTTTTTCAAAGTTTTTAAAACACCCTGACCTTCAGGAATAACCTTTGTCGCGCAAGCACAAGTAATTCGTTCCATTGTTTGTAAGACAAATCTAAACAAACCTGTAGATCCCTGATATCGAAGTCCAGTAACAGTATATATACGATGCGGAACACCACAAATCCTCGCTGCTATCATTGCTAACAATGAACCTTTTGGTGTATTCGCATGCACACACCAAGGTTTTTCTTTATTAAAAAAATGAATTAACCACCTCAAGGCAATGATATCTTTCAACAAAGAAATAGGACGCTCAATAGGTGCATCAATAACTCTTACCCCTTCTCGCTCTCGTACTTTTTGCAACCGCCCATCATCTTTGCAACAGCAACAACTTCAAAATATTGATTTAAATATTTTAATTGTCCTATTAAAAGATCATCTAAACTTTCACCAGCAGTAGTTAATCTTATAATTTTATTCTTTTCCATAAATATAAACGCCAATTAGGCAGACTAATGATTCTCTATTACATTACGGTATACAAGTTCATAGCCAACAACCATCTTACTAATGTCAAATTCCAAAGCGCGTTTATAACAGCGTTCTGCAATCTCATTATAATAAGCTTCATCATTTGCCAAATGAGTGATTTCTTCAGATAATGCTTTTGCATCCTCATGCGGGAAAAGAAGACCATAGCCTTTTGTTACCTCTTTCAATCCATTTACATCAGAAGCTATAAAAGGCTTATGAGCACTCATTCCTTCAACATTGCTAAGGCTCAACCCCTCCCAATGAGAAGACATCACGATAATATCCGCAGCTCTCAGAACATTTGGAATATCAGTACGTAAGCCTAAAAATCTAACTCGCTCACTGACACCTAAAGACAAAGCTAATTGTTTTACTTCTTCCATCCGATCACCTATACCTGCAAACCATATTTCGAACTTACTTTTATCTAAAAATGTTAAAGCTCGAACAATGGTATCTTGATTCTTTTGTTTACGGAATCCTGCCACCATCAAGATTGACTTACGATTCTCCTTTAAGTCTAATAGTTCCTTGCAAGGAACAGATTTAGATATAGCACCAACATCTATTCCATTGTTTATGGTAGTAATTGTCTTATACTTGTTTGAAGACCTATCAAGCCATTCTCCCTCCATATACTCTCTTAGCTTCTCCTCAGCTATCTCACTAATACATATTACATGATTATACCTACCATACATCCAACTTTCAATCGGACGGTACCACATCCAATTTCGTTTGCGGTTGGATGTGTTATGCTCTGTAGATACAAGTTTCGTACCACAAAACAAACTGGCAATAGCTACAAAAAGCTGTGGTGAGGAATTATGCGTGTGAATAATATCATAGTTCCTCATTATCTTTGCCAACTTTAATACGTAGAGTGGATTATAAACTCCAGACCCTAATGCATATATCTTAGTCTGTGGAGCCTCTTTCTTCAATCTCTGAGTCAATGGTGTTTCTTTTCCATTAAAAACACATAAATTTACCGTATGCCCTAAATCCTGTAACCTTGGTATCAAATTAACAACCAACGTTTCAGCACCACCCATTTCCAAGGATGTAATGACTTGTAAAATTCTCATGATATTGTTACGTCTATTTTACAATGAAAATTCTGTTTAATAGTATTCCCAACAAGAATACTGCAAAAAACTATTATCATTCAGACCAGTTCACCAACCTTTTCTAATAACCGCCGAATAACAACCTCAGGCGCAATCCACTTTTCATAATACTCTCTTGCTCCTTCTTCTAACTGCTTACGGTAATGTTCATCAGAATTAATCTTAACCACAGCATCATATATTTCATCTACAGAATTTACAAAATGCACATGCTTACCATGTTCCAAAGGGGCAGGCATCTCTCGTGTTAAAGGTGTAGAGATAATAGCTTTTCCCATGCAAAGATATTCTGCAAGTTTCCATCCATGACATTCACATACACTTGGTGTATTGAAAACTACAAAGCTCTCTTTTGTCTTCCTAATATAATCATCCATGGAGAGTCGGCTCTCATAAATAAAGTCTTTATATTCCTCCTTATATTTAGGATAATCAGGCATTTCCTGTAGTACAGAGTCACTATTTACATAAAATAATCCGCCCTCTATATTAATTCCAACCTTCTTACATGCTTTCAAAAATTCGCCACGATACATATTGGTATCTGTTGCAGCAAACTTATTATACCATAATGTAGAAGCATGGAAAATATAATTATGACGAACTTTCGTTTCACATTCATAAGCCTCTATAGGGCGACGACGAATATTCGTATAAAGATAATCACGAAGATAGTCTTTGAAAGAAATACTTGAGTACTTACGCCCTTTGAGAAATAGTTTTAAACAACGAATAATAGTTGAGAAACGACTACCAAGCGTTACACCAAACTCTGGTCCAATTGCTACCAACTTATCATATTGTGCAACCTGATCTGTAGTTGGATTTACCATTCCATAGACATCACACCACTCATATCTATCTTCAAATATCTTGGCTACATCTTCGGTATCAACAAATACCTTCTTTTCCTGACCTTTACTTCTAATAATAAAAGTAAATCCACTATTATAATCAGCAGTATTCTCATACTTAATGCCTTTAAAAGGACTTACTTCATAAACTATCTTCCACCCTTTTAAAAGTCTTTTTATTCCTAACAAATACCAAGAAGCGTAATTATACTTCAAACGTGGATCTATGATAATCTGTTTCATACCTACTATTTATTATCCTTCAAGTGCATTATTAGGCCTATTATTTGGAATGCTTTCCAATACCACTTCACAGCTGGTGCTTTTTAAGGATTTATTCGTAATACAATATTTAAATCGCCAATAGTTAATAGCTGATCGAATCTTCCATCTCAAAGAAATATTATAGTCTAACATTTCTGCATAAGTCATCATAGATGCAATAGGGCTATTCATTCTACTTCTTGTAATTGCTGAGGTTATTCCGTCTTTCTGATACTCAACTAAATATATGATTTTATTTATATGTCGAAGTTTATATTTAGATGCTATTCTATTCCAAACTAAAACTTCTGGACAAAATCTTTCTCCCTTTATCTCTGGGAAAGGAAACTCACGTAGGACAGAAGTACGGAATACCTCTTTCATGTCTCCATCTACTTTAAATTTAAATCTAACATCCCTTGTTGTTGCATCTATATAGCCAATATTAATATGATTAGATAACTCTATATTCAAAAGATGAACTTCTTTTGGAAATCCTGTACCTATGATACTACCATCATTGATGTCTCCATCAAAACCACATATACCTCCAATAGAATTATTATATTTCGTTTGCTCCCAAACTTCTGCAACTGTTTGAAGAGCATTAGGAGGCAAAATATCATCAGAATCAGCAATAAGAAATAAATCACCATGCGCTTTCTGCACCCCAGTATTTACAGCTGTATGCTTCCCTCCATTTTCTTTTTTATAGTAGAGTATTGAGAAGTCTCCACAAAGATGTTTATCTTGTATTATATTAACAATAGAACTTGTATCATCTAAACTACCATCATCGACTATAATCCACTCAAACTCCTTATAGTTTTGCCTACAAAGACTCTGATAAAGTCTATTTAACAAATTGCCTCTATTATAGGTAGGTGTAAATACAGTTATCATAGATTGTATAGTTTATCATTATCGTATGCATGATCATATTCATACGCTTCTTCAATAAAGTCCCCTTGTCTGATTCCTGGGGTAAGAAATGTTTTATATGGATAAAGTAAGATACCCCATGCAGAAAGTATTCGATAAAAAAGAACAAAACACATCACCGTTATAAAGCTTTTTTTAATGCTACTGCAGATTTAGGTCTACAAAGTCTTTCTAATATAACAATGATTCCTATTAAACAATACCATGCAATACGACCACCATCTGAGGATTTACAAAAGAAAAGTAATAAGCCACAGAACATCAAATAAACATTGGCTAATGTTAAAGAAAGTACATCATCATCTATTCTTTTATAATTCAATAATAGTATGGAAAGAAATAACGTAGCCTCAATAACATACTCGATTCTAAATCCTATTTCTGCAGTGTCCGCATAACCTGCAATTTTTTTACATTACTTACAACATCTCCTGAAACAGAGAAAACAAACTTTGTAATACCACTGATTCCAATAATTAACAAAGTTAACATAAAGATTACAATATACTTTTTCTCAAACTTACGTTTTTGGGATAAAATACAAAAGAATCATATATGCGGCTGAGTTATGAATTAGAGTTGCTAAAACTATAAACAAAAGATATTTTTGAAACTCCTTTGTGCTACATAAGGGATTGCCAACCATACAACTCCTGCTGCTAATACTTGACGAAGATAAGTAAAAAGTAAAGAAAAACATTAAGCCCTCAAATACAAGAAGAGCAAAAAGGATTTTTAGTATATCTATAAAAATTAAACGCATACACTATATACAAAAACAAAGTATATACTAAAATAAAAGATATAACGGTTAGGAGTAGAAAAAAAGCAATAAAATCATTAATCAATCCATAAACAGGCTCTTTTCCAAAGAAGTAAAGAAAATCCTCACTGAACAATACACCCTTAGTTACGTTTTCATGCATATTTTGGAAAACCTCACTATAAATGTATCTGTCATATCCCCCAACATATCTGCCAAACCGACAAATAAACCAATACTTAGGCAAAAAGAGAAAAATAGAGATTTAGGAACTTTTTGTGTTTCCCGCATAAAACCATGCAAGAACGGTTGTTATTACGAATAATATAATATAATATGCCATTACAAATATGTATATAATTTATTTACTTCACTTGAATTATCTATAATGTGTGACTCAAGATACGTTCTATAAGAATCTTGTAGAGTTGGATTATTTATAAGTTCTATGATTGCATTAGCAACAGCCTTTCCACTCATTTCACATATCGTTCCATTCTTACCATTCTCAAATTGATCACCAACAGTAGAGAAATTAGTAACAACTATAGGCTTTACATAGTATTTTTCGCTTCGTCCAAAAGCAATAGACTTCCCTTCAAATCGAGAAGGGTGAACAACGATATCAGATAAAACCAATATATGGATAAGGATTACTTTGAATTCCTACAAGTAATATATTATCATCAAGTCCGTTATCAGCTATTAATTTTTAAAAGATCTTCCTCTAAAATTTTTCCAATAAAGATCCACTTAAAATTAATACCATTCCTCCTAAGAATATCAGATGCCACAATTGCAAAAGTCAAAAGCCTTTCCCACGACAGATATGCCCAATAGTACATAATATTGTATTTTTCACCAGCTTTCATTTGATCAATCTGTACTTTGAACTCACCTATCGATTCTAAAGATTGCTGTCTTATAATAGTGGGTGATGAAATATTTTCCATAATTGAGACCCTATCAGCACAGTTGGGAAAGAAATGTTTTTAAAGAATCAACACAAGTCTGAGATATCGTAAAGATATGATCAACTAATGGATAGTATTTTTATCTGTATTATAATAGAAGGGCCACTTAGAATAATCGCTATGAAAAAGACACCTTCTTTGTTGCAGACAACTTATTAACCATATAATAAAGTAATTGTTGTCCTCCATAATCAACAATTAAATCATAATGTACATCCGAAACTACAGGCATCATTTTTGCAATTAATTCACTTGCCAAAGATCTAGATATACGTGAAAGTATCAAACGCAATAAAACACCTAAACATAAGAGAAAATGCCCATGAGCCAATAACCATTTAAGAGAAGAAAAGCCACCCATAACATGTTCAATAACTGGGCTATAGATAAGCTGTATATTTTTAGGAAGATAGTCTGAGAAAACATCTCCATCTTTACAACAAAGTAAAAGTGATGTCTCGTATTTTTCTGTATCCCATGCATTAAGAAGACTTACCATACTTTTCGATACACCTCCAGACTGCAGACTTCCTATGATAAAAAGAACTTTCTTCTTCATACTGTATATTATTATACCTCAAAGGAACACTTTTGTGGAAACTTTCTTTCAAATAACTGTATTACTTGGGGTTTTAAGGCTTGATAACCATTATAGTCACACCGAGAAGAATCATTCAAACAGAGTGATTTAATATTATTATTAAACATTTCCTTTTCAAGTATTCGTAAGTTATTTTGTTCAAGCTGAATAACTTTTTCTTGTCTCAATATAATTAACAGGATAGAACTTATTTGAAGTAAGCTGCCAATAACGGAAGAAATAATTATTTAAACTAACTTCTTCCCGAAATTTTGTACAACTCTTGGCCAACATATCCCCTTCTTTGCTCCACGCCTCTTCATATATTGATTTTAAAAATGCTTTTTCATTGTGAGGAGTATAAAAATGCTGGAATTCTGTTCGTCTAAAAAGACGTATCAGATAGGCTTGTAAACGATATTTCCATCCTAAATAGCTTCCATACCACCCTTTTGGATTGGCCTTAGTTACCTCTCGTCTATTAAAGTGAGCATTCACAACCTGAGTATCACAAAATTCCATTATATTAATTCCCCACCCATCAATCTCTGGATAATAACTCCGTGAAATAAACAAATGCTCAAATGAAGCATCACAAGGCAATCCATTCTTAAAATAATATTCAGGAGCAATAGGCGCATTAATAAACATATCATCGTTGAATACTACAAAATGCTCACTTAACCCTGATATGCGGTGAAGATTATTCTCTATAGTGTTTGCCTGAAAGGTTGGAAGGAACTCATGTGGAATAAAATCCTTATGATCGACATAAGACAATTTTGGGTTATCCCAATTCAACCATTCAGGCTTTTGGTTATCCGCTACGAAATATACATGGTTTATCCAAGGAGCATATTCTTCTACAGCCCTAAACCAATATTTAAGAATATCCCAATCTCTATATCTTACATCAGCGTTCTGAAAAGGAGTACCTTTATAAAATGCTTTCTTCTTCTGCCATTCAACATCAGAGCCATCAACCCAGAAAATAACAAAATCAATGTTCATTTATATCTAACCAAATATATATATTGAATATTTACTTTTATTAATATATTCTGAACATAATAAACTTAATGGTAATACGATTGAAAATAACCACCAAGGTCCAGATACTGGGTTGTTAATCATGAATTCTCTGATAGGTGTGATATAATATATCGCAAGCCAAAATAAGTGTATGATGAAGAATATATACACCCATAGAATTACGATCCAAAAATAAAAAGCCAATGCGGAGAATCTTGTTTTTAGATGTGCAGATATCTTATGGAAAAACATATATTTACCCAAGAATATTCCTAAAAAGAGAAAGGTAAAGCCAAGGTATGCTTTTTATTAAATGCTAAAGGCCACAAATGATTTAAGAAGGCACTTTTTGTAAAAAGTCATAAAATATAAAAAATAATTAGGCATATTAATCCTCCCCAAGATTTTTTTCCAAAGATTTCTTGTCATTGTTGCTATAAAAAAACAATTAAAAAGCATTAATAGAAACCAAAGATGGGCTATTCCTCCAAACAATTGTTTCCAATAAACTGATGTGGGAAAAGAAACATAAGTTATTATTGCCCACAATATATATGGAATTATTAATCGTGAAAAATTTTTTTCTTGAAAAATTCAGAATTATTTTTATATTTATATAAGTGAAAGAAACCAAAGCCATATAGATACCCCTGAAACAATCACAAAAATAGACAACCCAAAAAGTACTGAGTACAAGAGGAGAAAAAGAATAATCATAAGGCGGGGAGAGCCTATAAGAAATGGCCATACACCCAAATTATAACAATAACAATGAAATATAACAATCATAAGCATTGCTATAACTCTAAAAATAGACCACTACAGAATTTTTTTTCATGTTACAAAGGGGTCTTTATCTATAATTTATTCTACTCATTTTATTATTTAATTACACAAAGAATAGATTTCTTGAAGTCGTCATCCAAAATTAAATCATCAACTTCACTTCCACCTTCCACCTCGTTTACATACTTTCCAGGTATCTTCATTTTGCCAGTAGCTTTGTGACGATAATACTCGTATTCGATATCAAGATGACCTAAGTCCATAGCTTTATACCCTAAAGCTGCTAAATCATAAGCTAAAACCGTTGCTGTAGCTCCCAATGCCATGAATATTATAGAGCCTTTAGGGATCAGTTTCTTAGCTGCGTCTAAAATATCATCATATTTATCCCACGCATTCTCTGCTGGTGCTTCAATACGCTTTACATATAACGCGTTATCAAATAAATTATTTCCCACACCTACTCTACATTTTTCACCTTCAATTACATAGAGTGGTTTTTCATTCCAAATCATTTTGAACGTATCAATATAAGCAGCAACATCAACATCAGTATAAGAAGAGTAAGGACGTGAAACATATGTATTAACATAGTTTCCTCCCTGTCCTAAAAGTTTAATAATGCGATTGGCATTTTCTCTTGTCCAAGTATAGGCAAAAGTTTGCTCATGTGGGCGCAAGTTAGGTATGTGATGATAAAAATCAGTAATACCAATTAATAAGTTATCACTATGAGAATATAGTATTTCTTTTAAACGAATACCTAAACTCTCACTTGGTTTTTGAAATCCTTCAGACAGTCCCCATATAATATCAAACTCTCCATTACCAAATCGAGCTAAAGATTTATTAGACTGTATTAATTTCTCCAATGATATGTATATATCATCTATTTCTGGTTTTTCCATTGATTAAGCCTATAAGAACCAAAAGGACGATAATATAAACGCCAACATAAGCTTTTTAAAAAGTCTTTTAATCATAAAATAAAATTTTAATTATATATTACTCGAGTTCGGGATAAGTTTAGCATGAAAAAAAGTTCCAACTGCCTTGTTTTTTTCCACATACACCGGCAGTGCCTCTGGCTTGTTATCAAAGAAGCAGTATGCTGTAAGGGCAGAACACAAGTTCATGATAAAGTTGTGTATCGAGCGGTGTCTTGAGTGAACAAGGTTGGCCTTGTTCTTAAGCAGTTCGTTAATGCACTCGATGATGTATCTTTTCCTCAGCATGATCTTGTCCCACATAGGCATCAATTTGTTCTTCATCTTAGCCTTGAGCCCATGAACGAGTTGGATACCTTGACCGAACAGGCTCTCAAAGAGTTCCTGCTTGATATATCCTCTATCAGCGAAGACCTTCCCAAACAAGACCTTTGCAAACACCGTCCATACCCTGCTATCCCTGTCATCCACATTTGCTCCTGTAAGACAGAACGTTATCACTTCACCAGAATCATTGCATAGCAGGTGCAGCTTAAATCCATGGCACCAACCCATGGTACCCTTTCCGTCCTTGGCAAGGACGGCAAAGACTTTGTTGTAATATCGTCGTACATTGTGACACACGGGTATCATTGTGCTATCAACGAATGTTATACCCGTACACTTGCCGAAGGCATAGAGCTTCATGAACAGCATCATCTTAAAGAACACTCTTGGCATGAGTTCAACGAAGCGGTTATAGGAAACCGCATCGGGAAAATCATGACGCATCACCCCTTTGACCCAATTCAAATAATACTCCTTGAAATTGCGATATGCGCCGAAATGATAGCATACCAAAATGGTCATAATCTCACTTTCTGAGAGCCTGCCCTTGCGGTTTCGGTAGCGTTTGCCGTCACTGTTATGAGACAGTAGACGCAGGTTTTTCGCAAATTCGGCACTCAAATTCTTATCAAACTCGTCGATTATACAGAAAATTTCAGTAACTTTGTCCTTGGTAATCATCGTTCAAAAATGTAATCTATTGATTATCATCTATAAAGATACGAATTTTTGACGAGATTACCAACTTTTTACAAGCCTTTTTCTTATCCCGAACTTGCGTATATATTAGTATTTCTATTTATTTTTAAGAAGAAAAATATAACAAAGTTGATAATAACTATAAACCAATATTATGACAAATCAGTTTAAATATTTAATAAAAGTTTTTCTCATATCGCCCCTAAGATCGGGCGTATAATCCGACGTTTAAATCTCCTCCCTATACAAAGCATAATAACAAAATATAGGATAACTAACCTTCAATAATATACTTTCGAAACAACATAAATATCCTTTAGTCAAATTCCTTAACGAAGAAGACATAATACAGTTCAAATCAAATCCTTCATAAAAAAATAGTATTTAGAAAGGACTGTCAAAGACAACTCGTGAAAAATCTTTTTGAAAGAAGCATCTATAAATAACTCATTATATAGAGAGAAAAGTATTTTCTCTTTCTTCATCAAGATTTCAATATCGTGATGTTTAGTTGTTAAAGTACCTCACGTTTATAATAGACATATTCATACGAATCAGAAACATAAATTGATTTACAATACTTTATATATTGGAGAAAAATTGTATCTTCGCTAAAAAGAAATCCCCTCTGGGAAGCATATGTTATTTCTCTTAATAACATCTGTTTTTGCATAACTTAGAAAAAGGCGCACTATGAATATCACTTAAACAATATATCTTAGCAACATTTTTTTATCACTTATAACCTTTTTATAAGATATTGGAGTTCTATTTTCCTCTAATTGTAACAAATAACCTTGTACAGATATATCATAATCAAAATTAAACCTTTCCAAAAAGTTTTTTTCCGAGTCTCATCGTCACTATCTACAAAAACATAGATACTCTCCTGTGAGCTAGTCTTATTCCTACATTTCTAGTGACACTAACCCCTTTGATTCTTCTGATGAAGAACTTTAAAGCGATTATCTTTTGCAGCTATACTGTCACATATTTCTCCTGTAGAGTCTTTTGCTTCCATCGTCTATTAATATAACTTCAAAGTTTTGATAGGTTTGCTGCTCTATACTACTTAAGCAGGTTGGTAAATACTGCTCTACATTATAAGCAGGTACAATAATTGAAATTTTAGGAATAGATTTCATTTGCCCAACTTTCTATATAAATAACCTTTTATGTATTGCTTTTTCACTATTAGCCAAAGTAAAATAAACACTTATAAAATATAAGAAGAATATTGTCCCTACAGAATATAATAATCTAAGAAAAAAATAGGAAAGGTATTGAAATCAATAAAGAAAAGAAACACCAATACAACTATTAATGGAAAAATAACTTTAAACAAAATCTTAAATAATAAAAACTACAGAATATTGAGGAAAAAAACTTTTTGAGATAATATAAACTAATTGTAGAACATCCTATCTGCGATATTAAACTTATATAAAAAAACAATATCAGGAGAACTATCAAATTTAAGTGCAATATATGAGAATGGAATTACCAACAATAATGATGTGCCATTCCAAAAACTATACCCCTTTATCTTACCTGTCGCATTTATGCCAATTCGCAGCGATTCAGCAAGAAGAGCAAAAAGATTTTTCAATCAAGGCTATATTTAATAATATAGATGTCATTGGTGGTACTTTTCCTAACCATAATTCCAATACAATCTGACTATTATAGATAAGAATTACGACGATAAGAATTGACAACATCAACAACATTCTTATAGATAGATTTATCATATAAGACATATCTGTATAATTTTTCTTGAGCATAATTCTTCACTATCTGTGGTCGAAATGCAGTCAAAAATATTCCCACAAAATGAACGAAAAACATTTGTTACTGTATATACTATACCCACAGCAGCATTCATTACTACTCCAAAGAAAAAGATTAATAATGAATGGTATACCTTGAAATTTAGCTGTTAAACATATATTCCCATACAAATCATATCCACTGAATGTGAGCATTGATTTTAGAATATCCTTATCAAGAACAAATTTAAAGTGACATTCTTCAAATTTACGTATACTATATATTCTATAAGAAGACATAATGATAATAGATACTATTAAAGACAACAATCCATAAAGAATTAACTTGTCAAAAACCTCCTATAACAAGAATATATAATATTAGTAACTTTAATATAACATTTAAAATTTCGATATAAGCATAAACTCCCATTTTCTCATGTGCTATTATACAAGCATTATATGGCACTTGTATAATATTCAATAATATAGATACGATTGAAAACTGGAGTATACAGTTCGCTGCATATAATCGTTCTGATGGAATTACTAATTTTGCATTAACAAACCATAAACCTACGACTTCACCCAAAATAAATATAATTAAAGCTATAGATAACTGAACTATTATTGCTGAACTAAAAAGTTCTTTTCAAGCGTTCTATATTTCCCTTGCCAAGCTCATAAGTTATAAACCTAGAAATTGAGCCAGCCATAGCATTACTTAAAAACCCAAAAATTGGAACTATGGTCCCCACAACATTATAAATTCCATAGTCAGTTACGCCAAGTGTATTTAATATAACACGTGAAGAATATAACCCTACAATCATAGAGAAAAACATTCTCACATACAACATGATTGCATTCTTAGTAACTTGACGTTTTGAAGATATCTCAGACATTTTACTTCATATTTTTTTACTCAAAAACTCAAATTACTTTCTTAAAAGGAAACTTTTCAAAAGAGATCTAATTACTCTTATTATAATTATTGTCACCAAGAATATAGTAACTGGATATAAAATTTCTCCTAACAGTGATTGACGAGGAAAAATCGGAGACAATATATTACGAGCAACTAAAACATGAAAAATATAAATGAAAACCAGAATCTTGTCTACCGATAGTAGCTATAATAAGATTCCCATAACTTGGGTTACGAAGAGCTAAACTAAATAAACAATAAGCTGCTGGTAATACAAATAAATGTGAATCAAGTCCATTCATATTAAAAAGACTAAGTACATAACACTCTACAACTATTAATATTGTAGATAATATAAAAAGAATAAACGTCTTACCTGAAGTTTTTTTGCTAAAAAAACTTTTTCTTTCATATATCTACCTAAACACATATAGGGAAGACCTAAAAAAATAAAAAAAGTTCGTTACATAGCCTTTTGAAAATAACACAGGAATACTAACTATATATATCAAAAATAGATAAAATATATAGATAATTTACCTTTTTTTATCTTATCTACAAAAAGAAAAATAATATAAACATACAAACTTGCCCACAAAAAAACCATAGATGAAAAGAGGCTGGATCAGCATTGATAATGAAAAAAGCAATAATAATTTTTGGAGTATATGTTGTAGATAAGTATTCTACAAAGCTTCCTCCATCTTGCAGTAATTCAACACAATGAACCAAATTATACAAGACAGATGCCCCAACAGCTAAAAATAATAACTTTATCAGATGCTTTCTAAACCTTGCTTTTTCTTTTAGCATCGGATAGAAATATCCAGATATCATAAAAATAAGGGAACTGCTAAACGACATAATCCTTCTATCAGGTGTAAAATAAGATGATATGTACCAGTTTCTACTGTTCCATAATGAATATAGACAACCATGAAAGCTGCAAAGAACTTTATGACATCTAGGCTTGAATGTCGTACCTCCAGATTATTCAAGTTCATTTTTCTTGAAACTTACAATTATAAATAACTAAATAAGCATCTACGCTACAAGATTATAATAACTGACCCTATTTTCTTACAAGAACCTTCTCAACGTGTTAGTAGCAGACTATTGTTTGAATATATAAATGACACGTCAGTTCTCTTTTACAGAACAAGATTCCAAAAAGCAAGCTTCATAACGCTTTGGGAAAGTTTCTAAGCTCAGCGATTCGTTTATTTCCATTGGGTAATCATAATATTAAGATACTCTAAAATTATATAAGGGAAAAAGAACAAAACAAAGAAGACGTAGATACTGATTAAGGCTAAAAAGAGAATATATCATCTCCTCCCTGCAAACTATGAATAGCTTACAGGTTAACAACTATCACAGTTCCTCCACATAAGAACGAAAAAGCAAAAACAAATAGACGTGATACAGTAACAATCATTAGTTCATACAACAAAAACTGCACTGGTCAATTCAGTAGATGCTTCGTTCGCAGAATCTTTCTATTAATAGTTCTATTTTTCCTTTATTACGACTACAAAAAGTAACTAAAAACATTGAGATACGTAACATCTAAAAAGAATAGAATTAGCGACGCAGAGTCAACCAGCAAGTGCAAAATTACAAAACGTGTTTAAAGAACTCGCACTTTGGAGTAGAAAAGTTTAATTTTTCTCTTGGTCTTTCGTTCAATTTCTTTTGTATGGACATAATTCTCTTGTCCGTATAGTTATCAAACGAATCCTTTTTAGGTATATACTGCCTGATTAATTTGTTTGTATTCTCAATAGCTCCCTTTTGCCATGAACAATATGGGTCAGCGAAGTATACGGGCACGCCTAAGTATTTGGTGATGTCCTTATGTGCCGCAAATTCAGGTCCGTTATCTGTTGTAATTGTCTTCAGGCTGTTCTTGTATGGCAGCAGTAGTTTCCTAACCACCTTTGCCAGAGGCGTTGACTGTTTTCCAAATGGCAGTTTCTGCATAAGCAACATATTGGTAGATTTCTCCACTATTGTGAGTATGGCGTGATGGGCAGGATCGACGATTAAGTCCATCTCAAAATCTCCAAATCTCTTCCCGTCAACTTCCTTACTTCTTTCATGGATACTCACTCTGTCCTTTATTGGAAGATGTCCGCCTTTGGGACGATGCCTGTATTTCATCTTATGTCTTGTGTGCTCTGCAAGCTTCCCTGTTGTGTCATTGTGGATGATGTTATAGATGGACTGGTGGGACACCTCTATGCCCTCATTAATGCGCAGATACCCTGATATTTGTCTTGGAGACCACTGGTCGTTGGTAATATATTCTTTAATTCTCCAGACTAATTCGTCGGAGAGTTTGGCGTTAGTTACCGTGTTCTTTCTGCGCTGCATAGCCATATCATGCGCCTTCGTCCAGATATACTTTCCAGAAGGCGTGCTGTTGCGTTTGATTTCACGTGAGAGTGTTGACTGACTAATACCGACGATGTCGGCAATTTTTTTTCTCGCTGTTTTCTTTTGGAGTAAGGCAAAAATTTGCGACCTTTGCTCCGAGATTAATTGATGATACATTTGCAATACAAAGTTAGTTAATCTTTGGGAGACTTCGGTCTCCTTTTTTTATTGTATTGCTGGTTGTTTTTTTCTTCTCCGAAGATGCAGACAACCTCTCGCTACGCATCGAGAACGTCTGCATCTCTCGGAGAGGGACACTCTTTATTGCACTTCGTTTTGGAACTTGCAGCGATTTTAAGATTGAAAAAGACATATCAACAATATGTTTTGAAGAAAAATTACTATCTTTGCAACTAAATTAGATTTTCCTAAAAATGAAGAAAGTTATATTAATTATTAGCATCCTATTAGGAGTATGGATGAAAGGGCAGGCTCAGTTAATTAGCAAAAGTTATGCAAAAACTTATTGGGCAGACGGTAAAAGAAGGCTACCAAGACGTTAAGGATGCTATTATACAAGACATCAAACCATCAGGTGAACATACTGTTGGAGATATCTATATCGAACCTAAAATTGGATTTAATGTATCACAGGCTATTGGCGTACAAAATAGACCTAAATTAGGTATTAATGCGGGTATAAATACTGAGATGTATTTTACTAAAAACCTTGCATTTGATATAGAATTACAATACAGCTACCAAGGTCTATCTGGGTTGTATAATCAAAATAACAACCTCAAAACAGATGGTCCTTACAATCTAAATCTACACTATATCAACATAAACTATTTAGTGCTGGTATCCTTGGGCAGATTTACCATGGAGCTTCACTACAGGTCTACACACTGGATACATTATTAGTGCAAAAGCAAAAAATGAGAATGGAGAATCGTTGAACATTAGAAACAATATCTACAAAAGTGACATTGCCCTTCCCATAGGTATTAGCTATGAATGGAAGCAATGGCAAGTAGAGGCACGTTACAACTTATCTTTCAGAAAGTTATCAGAAAATTATAAAGAGAAAGATTTGTTAAGAAAGGCACACAACAGCATGATAGAAGTAACGCTTGGTTACAGAATACAGGTCCTCTGATTCATTCTATAATCACGTGAATAAAATTCTTTTAATATTGTTATTCTGCTATTCTGCGGTTGCATCGGCAGAGGTCTTTGATACTATTTCTATACCCCAAACAGGGTATAGAGATACGTTATATCCCTGCACAGACCTTGTGTTTAGACAAAGAGCCACGTATCTGGACTAAGACAAAAGAGACGCATGCCATAGCAGCACAACTGAATATCACACCAATAGAGAATGATTTTGCACGTGATTATAATTATCCAACATTCTCTATTGGTCTGCGTTATAACCTCAACCATGGAACAACAATGCATAAAGATTATCCATGGGGAGAAGCGCAACCCGTAGACTACATCAGTAAATTAGGCAACTTTCTTACATTATATGCTACCTTTAATCGACCGATTTATCGAAACAAACATTGGCAATGGGGCTATTATTTAGGTACAGGTTTAGGCTATACTTCGCTTAAATATAATCAGATAAACAACATAGACAACGAATATATAGGCTCTCATCTTAATATATTCTTTACCGCTGGATTATACGGACAGTATAAGGTTGCAAAAGAATGGAGTGTAAAGGCTGGCTTAGACTTTTCACATCATAGTAATGGAGCAACAGCACGACCTAACAAAGGAGCAAACTACTTAGGTCCTTTCATCGGTGCTACATACGAACCAGAACAACTGACTACAAAGATTGTAAGCCAAAATAAACCTTATAGCAAACCTTTCCAAAAATATTGGTTTACAGAATTAACACTTGGAATAGGTGGGAAGACATTACTTGAAGATTGGCTACAAACACAATTCGGAACTCCAAAGGGACATCCCGATTATAGAAAGGAAAACTTCACTTTCTATGGTGCCTATTCTATCCACGCTCACCTACTCTATCGTTATACTCGCCGATGGGCCTCAGGTTTAGGTTTTGGCTTATTCTATGGAGATTATGCAAGATGGATTGCACGCTATGATGAAGCGAATGGACACCTCGGAGAAAAACATAGCCCTTGGTCGGCAAGTATTGAAGCTCGGCACGAAACTTTCTATGGCAATTTGTCTGTTCGTGTAAGCTTAGGCTATTATCTCTATCGCCACATGGGATATAAATCACATAATGGATTGGAAAAGCCTTACCACGAACAGATCGGTTTATTTTATAGTTTTCCAAAACTAAAAAATCTGACCTTAGGTTTTAGTGTCAATGCACATTCCACCAAAGCTGACTTTACTGCATTACAAATAACAATGCCTGTGAGACTATAAAACAAGACAGAAAGACAAGAATTTAGACAGAAAGACAAGAGTTTAGACAGAATAACATAAAAAAACATATTGCTTTAATGACATATTCTAAGGGAAGACAGAATGACATAAAAACATATTGCTTTAATGACATATTCTAAGGGAAGACTGAATGACATAAAAACATATTGCTTTAATGACATATTTTTATATGGGACGTGTAGGCTGTGAATTAAGATATCTTATGTAGTTCTGTCTGATAGCCTATACTCAACTTTTCTCCAAACAACAAAATATGTTATTGAAGAATATGCTTTTCTAAACTATCGCCATTCTATCTTCTCATAATTTATGTCATTAAGGAAATATGTCTTTATGTCGTTCTGTCTAAACTATCGCCATTCTATCTTCTCATAATTTATGTCATTAAGGAAATATGTCTTTATGTCATTCTGTCTAAACTATCGTCATTCTGTCTGGAAGAGGTACTTCTCTATATCCTTAAACCCATTCAAGAATGATTGAACATCCATTCGCTTCTTACCAGATAGTTGAATATCAAGAAGTTCTAAAAGATTGTCGGATGTATTAACGTAAAGGCGATTCCTTTCAATAACAAGCGAACCGGGAACTCCGTTAGAAGATTTATCAGACTTTGCTGTCTTATAAACCTTCATCACCAAAGGTTTTTCATCATTATCTTCAATAGAATGAAGCATACTCCAAGTTCCTGGATAGGGACTGAGTCCACGTACAAAATCAAAAACACTCTTAGCCGACTGACTCCAATTTATTTCACAGGTTTCCTTAAAAATCTTCGGAGCATGATGAAGTACCATGTTTTCGCACTTTTGTGGAGCACTAATACCACCAAGAATTTCTGAAAAAACAACATTATTCAAATTATCCTCTGGTAATTTAGATGCAATAAGATTGATTGTTTCAATTGCAATCTCTGCACCTAATTTCATTAATCCATCATATACGTATTCAACATCAGCTGTATCAGGAATCACAAAAGGTTTCTGAAGGATAATGCGTCCCGTATCAATATCTTTGTCAAGGAAGAAAGTCGTTACACCCGTTTCAGTTTCTCCATTAATAACCGCCCAATTGATTGGGGCAGCACCACGATATTGTGGAAGCAAAGCCGCATGAACATTAAAAGTACCAAGACGAGGCATCCCCCACACCACTTCTGGTAACATACGGAAGGCTACTACAACCTGCAAATCAGCGTTATAAGAACGCAATTCCTCTAAAAAGTCAGCATCCTTCATCTTTACTGGTTGTAAAACTGGCAGATTATGTGCAAGTGCATATTGCTTCACTGGCGATGGTTGCAACTGTTCTTGATGACGTCCAACTGGTTTGTCAGGTTGTGTTACGACAGCTACAACATTATAACCATTCTCAACTAAGGATTTCAATGATTCCACGGCAAACTCTGGTGTTCCCATGAAAACAATACGTATATTTTCCTTTTTCATTTACAATCAAGATTTTACAAATTTGTAGAAAAACTGGTGGTTTATGAAACTCTTATTCTGCACTAAAATCAGCAACAAACTGACGATACATACTATAAAGTTGAGCACGTGAGATGTAACCTACCAATTCACCATCAATATTAACTACGGGTAAATACTGTGCGCCAGTTCGTTCAAAAGTCTTCATCACATCCTCCATTGGGTCATTGACACCTAATCTTGCTGGTGGTGCTGTCATAAGCTGACTGACATAAAAACGATGATAAAGTTCCGTGCGAAAGATGATATGACGTAGATTGTTAATATCTATTTCACCCAAGAGTTTCCCAGACTCATTAAGTACTGGAATATAGTCATTACGACTTGCACTAATTGCATGAACGAGCTTTCCCATTTCCATATCAGGACCAACCGATGTAAACTCATGATCAATCAATCTATCTATGCTCATCAATGTGAGAATCGACTTATCCGTATGGTGTGTTAGGAGTTTACCCTGTTTTGCCAATCTAACGGCATAAATACTATGATGTTCAAAAATGTTAATAGTAAGATAAGAACTGATGGTCACTATAATCAACGGAATAAAAAGATGATAACCACCTGTCAATTCTGCAATAAGAAAGACACCCGTTAAAGGTGCATGCATCACCGCCGACATCACCGCTGCCATTCCATAAAGTGTAAAGTTCTTCTCTGGCACATAGATACCAAGCTGTTGCATATTCCAAAAACGAGCAAAGAAGAAACCACCAAAACCACCAATAAACAAAGAAGGGGCAAAAGTTCCACCGCAACCACCAGCTCCATTCGTCGCACTGGTTGCAAAGACCTTTGTCATCATAACAAAGCCAACATAAAGTAAAAGAAACTTTGTTTCTCCTGCAAACATAGACCCGCTCATTACCTGCATCCAGTCTGTCTCTGTCTTTCCTTCAATAAATAATCTCAAACTACTATATCCTTCTCCATAAAGTGATGGAAAAAGAAAAATAAGCGAAGAAAGAACTAAACCACCTACTAAAAGCTTTATATAAGGTTTAGAAGATAGCTTACCATAGCCATTCTCACACCAAGACATTAAACGCATGAAATAGAGTGAAACAAATCCGCAAGTAATGCCTAATAAAATAGTTGCAGGAACGCGTTCAAGTCCCCAAAGATTATCCATCTGAAAATGAAACATCGACGCTCCACCTGTAAAGAAATAGGAGAAGCATGTTGCTGTTACTGATGATATCAAAATGGGCAACAGAGAAGCCATTGTCAAATCAACCATCAACACCTCTAAGGTAAATACTAAGCCTGCTATTGGAGCTTTGAAAATACCTGATACTGCCGCCGTTGCACCACAGCCAACAAGAAGCATCAGCGTACGATTATCTAATCTAAATATACGACCTAAGTTGCTACCTATAGCCGAGCCTGTTAATACAATAGGTGCCTCTGCTCCTACCGAGCCACCAAAACCTATGGTGATGGCAGAAGCGACAATAGACGACCATGTATTGTGAGCCTTCAACCTGGATTGCTTCGTCGAAATGGCATAGAGTACTCGTGTTATACCATGTGAGATATTATCCCGCACAACATATTTTACAAACAAACTTGTCAGCCAAATACCTACAACTGGATAAAGAAGATAGAGCCAGTTAATAGTCGTGACATGAAATCCCGATGTAACCAACTCTTCTATCAACTTAATAATTAAATGAAGGATATATGCAGCCAATGAAGCAAGAAAACCAATCGCAAATGCCAGTACTAAGACTAACTCACGATTGGACACATGCTTATTTCGCCAATAATCAAGCCGAGAAATAAACCCCAGACCTCTTGATACTTTCATTTATATTGATTATTTTCTTATAATTTGCACTTCACCATCAGTCGACAATTTAATAATGCTTGATGGTGTGTGTGGTTTGTGTTCCTGACGTCTTGACTCACAAACATAATCAACTCCATCAAGAATTTCCTGCGATATATCACGATAATTCTGTGCAGCAGGTTCGCCACTGACGTTTGCAGATGTGCTAACAATAGCTTTCTGAAATCTATAACATAATTCATGAGAGAAAGGCTCCTTCGTTACTCTTATACCTATTGAGCCATCCTCTGCTACAAGATTTGAGGCCAGATTGACAGCACCATCAAGAATTAAAGTTGTAGGCTTCTCTACTGCTTCTATCAACTGCCACGCCACATCAGGAACATTTCGAACATAACGCTGAAGACGATTGTCAGAATCTACTAAACAAATCAGAGCTTTCGAATCATCTCTACGTTTCAAGGCATATACCTTTGCGACTGCCTCTTCGTTTGTAGCATCACAACCTATACCCCATACCGTATCTGTTGGATAAAGAATGATACCGCCCTTTCTCATTACTTCAATAGCTTTCTTGATGTCGTCTTCCTGTTTCATCTTTAATTATTCTTTTTTCTAAGTATTATATGTAAACGCAAAAGTTAGAAGAAAAAACGAGAATACAAAACAAAAACAATAAAAAAAGAAAACAGCTGAACCTTCTTATAAACTCTTCTAAGGTCAATTTAGACAATAGTGGCTTACTATCTTTTACCCCAAATCTCGATTATTAGACCGCAATATTTCAAGAATTTTTTTGTTTTTTTGTATTGTTTCCCTAACATCTTTTATTCTATTATCATTCTCCAACAGAACAACATTATAAGGCCTGAAAACGCAGAGGTAAAAATCTTAAAAATCTTTACATCACCCTCAAAGAAATCACCTACAAACAAAGAATAAAAACACTAACAAGTAGAAAAATCGTAACATCAACTAAATCAAATAGTTACAAATACATACAAGAAAAAAAGTGCTTAAAATGAAATTCAAAAAGGGCGTTAATGACATTCGTAAAAGAGTATCTTTTACAAGCCTAAAAAAACGGTATTTACAAAGCGTTAAGACCATGTATTAGTTTTGAATTATGCGAAAAAAATCAACAAAACAATGATAAAAATAGAAAATACCGATCATAAGTAATGGATATATCTACCACTTCCTTATAGATAATCCGAAAAGAGCCTTCATTACATGAGCTATAATTCTAAACAATCAACTAAATGATTTCAAAAAAAACAAACACCCTTGATAGCCTATTCCTCTAATGAAAGAAGAACTCCTAACAAGGATGTTTGCCCAACGTTTTAACCCAAATCGATTATTAGACCACGATATGTTAAGACTCTAATAACCGACTTAGGTTTAAGATAAATCTTAGGCTTCGTCAAACGATTATACACATAAGATGTATACAATAAACGGAACTCCTAAACTAATATCTCAAATTATAATTCCCAACCAATAGCAGATGCACCAAGGACAGCAGCCGCTGCATCGTCAAGTGAGCTAACCAAGAACTTAGGTTTCTCTTTGAAAATTTCCAAAGCATGCTCTTTGTAAGAACGCATAATAGGTTCCATCAACAAATCGCCAGCCTTAGTCAGACCGCCAAAGAAAATAAAGGCCTCAGGAGAAGAGAATGTTGCAAAATCTGCACAAGCCTCACCAAGCATAGTACCTGTAAACTCATAAACACGTTTAGCCAGTGCATCGCCACGACCTGCAGCAATTGAAACGTCCAAAGAAGTAATATCCTCTGGGTTCAATTCACGAAGCAAAGACTCCTCTGAACTCTCCTTCAAGAACTCACGAGCAGTACGAGCGACACCTGTTGCCGAACAATAAGTTTCTAAGCAACCTGTACGTCCACAGCCACAAGTGCGTCCGTTTGTACCACGAACCATTACAATATGACCTAACTCGCCCGCAAAACCATCAGAACCATAAACCATCTGACCATTTATAACAATACCCGAGCCAACACCAGTACCCAGTGTAATCATAATAAAGTCCTTCAAACCACGAGCTACACCATACTGCATCTCACCAATAGCTGCAGCATTAGCATCATTTGTAAGCCCAACAGGAATGCCCAACTTCTGAGAGAACATCTCTGCCAATGGCACAACACCATCATGACCCCACAACAAGTTTGGCGCAAACTCTATCGTACCACGATAGAAATTACCATTAGGCGCGCCAATACCCATAGCACGGAATTGACCGATACCACCATATTTTGCTACGAGAGGTTTGACTGCCTCTACACCTGCCTCTACGAAATCGTCAACAGTCTTATAAGCCTGCGTCTTTATAGAGTTTGTAGCAAGAAGCTGACCACGCTGATCAACAACGCCAAATACAGCATTTGTACCACCCAAGTCTAAGCCAATTACAAATGGCTTTTCTAATCCAGTAACAACTGGCTTCTGCTCTGTTACGTCCATAACATAATAAGTTTTTAGTTTAATTATACTATGGGCAAAGTTATGAAAAAAGTAGAATACTACAAAGTTTTGTTAGCTAAATTTGCTCATCTCATATTATTTTTGCAATTTTGCACTCAAAATTATAAGCATGCAATTTCCTATTCAATTAGATATACTGGATTTCATCTTTAAGGGACTGCTTATTGGTATTATTGCATCAGCTCCCATGGGTCCAGTTGGAATTTTATGTATACAACGCACCTTAAACAAGGGGCGTTGGTATGGTTTTATTACTGGCATCGGTGCAGCCGTCAGCGATACCATCTATGCGCTTATCGTAGGTTTAGGCATGAGCTTTATCATGGGACCATTAGAAAACCCGACTTATAAACTAATCCTACAAATTACAGGCAGTGTCCTACTATTATTATTTGGAGTTTATTGCTTCAAATCTGACCCAATGAAGAAAGCCCATCAGAGTGGAAAGGAGAAGGGTTCTCTTTTACATAACGGACTTACAGCCTTCATTGTAACACTCTCAAACCCTCTGATTATCTTCCTCTTCATTGCTGCATACGCACAATTTGCATTTGTACAACCCGACCGTCCATTCGAAATGATTATAGGCTTTGCATGTGTACCTGCTGGCGCACTGCTATGGTGGTATGGCTTATCATGGTTGATTGATAAAGTCAGAGAAAAGTTTGACGTTAATGGCATCCTTATTATTAATAAGGTTATTGGCTCTGTTGTAATCCTATTCTCTATTATTATGCTTTTAGGAACAGTATTTAATCTATACCATTTACCCACTATTGATGGTTTAATAGATTAAGGTCAATATCAAGTTTAGTTTATGTTTATAGCAAAAGAATTAAGGAAAAAGAGTGTCGCAGAATACTTGCTTTATATGTGGCAAATAGAAGATACTATACGTGCATACAGCTGTTCTTTGACACGAATAAGAAAAGAATATATCGACCAGTTTCAATATACCGAAGAGCAAAAAGAAGAGGAAGAAGACTGGTTTGGCGACCTCGTTCGAATGATGAACCAAGAGGGTTGTCGAGAAAGTGGACACCTGCAAATCAACAAGGTTCTCATGCAGGACCTAACAGAATTGCACGCACAATTGCAACAATCATCAAAATTCCCTTTCTATTCAGCTGAATATTATCGTGTACTACCATTCATTGTCGAACTCAGAAGCAAAACGAAACATACTGCTGACAAGATGGCTCGTACAAATGATGAACGCCTAAAAAGTGTTGCGGCACAATTAGGGAAAAGTGAAGTAGAAACTTGTTTTGACTTTCTTTATGGTGTAATGATGCTACGTCTACAGAACAAAGAGATTACACCTGAAACAATGCGTGCACTTAATGAGATTACAACCCTCATCGGAATGTTATCCGACTATTATATTAAGGATAAAACAGAGGGGTTAAACTTTGGTGAAGAATAAAAAATAGCTTATGAATATTTTAGTTACAGGAGCTAACGGACAGCTTGGCAATGAGATACAACTTGTATCTAAAGATAGTAAAGACCAATATCTCTTTACTGACGTATGTGAGGGATATACAAAGTTAGACATTACAAATCTTGAAGATGTTCGCAAGATTGTACAAGAAAATAATATTGAATGTATTATCAACTGTGCTGCTTGGACTAATGTAGATAAAGCCGAGACTGCCGGCGAGATTGTCGAATTACTTAACGCTGTTGCTCCTGAAAATCTTGCAAAAGCAATGAAAGAGGTTAATGGAGTACTCGTCCATATTAGTACAGACTATGTCTTTGGTGGCGACCCTTATAACACTCCTTGCAAAGAGGATATGAAGGGTACTCCAACAGGTGTTTATGGACTTACAAAATTACATGGAGAGGAAAAGATTCAGGCGACTGGTGTAAAACATATTATTATTCGTACAGCATGGCTTTACAGCGAGTTTGGCCACAACTTTGTAAAAACAATGATAAACCTGACTGCAACTAAGCCACAGCTCAAGGTGGTGTTTGATCAATGTGGTACCCCTACTTACGCTGGTGACTTGGCTGACACAATCATTGACATTGTTGAAAATCATAAGTATGAAGGAAACAATGGAATCTACCACTTCTCAAACGAAGGTGTTTGTAGCTGGTATGACTTCACTAAGAAGATTGCAGAACTTGCAGGAAACACATTATGTGACATTCAACCTTGCCACAGCAACGAGTTCCCTTCACCGGTGACACGACCTGCCTACTCTGTCCTCGACAAAACAAAGATAAAACAAACATTCTCTATAAAGATTCCGTATTGGGAGGACTCTCTAAAGAAATGTATGAAAGGACTAAAAGAATAAGATACACGAATAGGAATAAACAACTATAATAGTCAGAAAAGCAACACACTACATTTTCGTCATAAACCACAGAGAATTATTTGTTTTGCTTAAACAAAAAAACTGACAGCCTATTACATCCAAAGAAAAGATAAACAAATGAATGAAATAGAACGCAGGCGTACATTCGCCATCATCTCCCATCCTGATGCTGGTAAGACTACCCTAACCGAGAAATTCCTTCTCTTCGGTGGTCAAATTCAAGTTGCAGGAGCGGTAAAAAGCAATAAAATAAGCAAAACAGCGACATCTGACTGGATGGATATCGAGAAACAACGTGGTATCTCTGTATCAACCTCTGTAATGGAGTTTGATTATAGGGACTATAAAGTAAACATTCTTGATACACCTGGTCACCAAGACTTTGCGGAAGACACTTATCGTACCTTAACCGCAGTAGACTCTGCAATCATTGTTGTCGACTCAGCGAAAGGTGTAGAGGCTCAAACACGTAAACTGATGGAAGTGTGCCGTATGCGCAACACACCAGTTATTATCTTTATAAATAAAATGGATCGTGAGGGGCGAGATGCTTTTGATGTTCTCGATGAATTAGAAGAAGAGCTACAAATTAACGTGCGACCACTCTCATGGCCTATTGGACAAGGACAGCGTTTCAAAGGTGTATATAACATCTACGAACAGCAATTAAACCTCTTCACACCTAACAAACAACGTGTCACAGAAAAAATAGAAGTAGATATCACTTCTAACGAATTAGACGAACAAGTAGGCACAGAGTTTGCCGAACAGTTACGTAATGATCTTGAATTAGTCAATGGTGTTTACCCTGAGTTTGACGTAGAAGCCTATCGTCGAGCAGAGGTTGCACCCGTTTTCTTTGGTTCTGCATTAAATAACTTTGGTGTACAAGAACTTCTCAACTGCTTTGTTGAAATAGCTCCAAGTCCACGACCAACAAAGGCCGAAGAACGTATGGTTGAGCCAAGTGAACCTAAGTTTACTGGTTTCATTTTCAAGATTACAGCCAATATCGACCCTAACCACCGCAGTTGTATCGCCTTCTGCAAAGTTTGTTCAGGTAAATTCCAACGTAATCAACCCTATCTACACATTCGTAATGGAAAAACAATGCGCTTCTCTTCGCCAACTCAGTTTATGGCACAGCGCAAGAGTACCGTTGAAGAAGCTTACCCAGGTGACATTGTTGGTTTACCAGATAGTGGTGGTGTATTTAAGATTGGCGACACACTCACCGAAGGAGAAAATATTCATTTCCGTGGTCTACCAAATTTCTCACCAGAACTTTTCAAATATATTGAAAACGACGATCCTATGAAGTCTAAGCAATTCCAAAAAGGTATAGAACAGCTTATGAATGAAGGTGTCGCACAATCATTTGTTAATCAATTCAATAACCGACGTATCGTAGGAACAGTTGGACAACTTCAATTTGAAGTTATTCAATACAGATTGGAACATGAATACAATGCAAAGTGTCGATGGGAACCTGTACACCTCCACAAGGCTTGTTGGATTGAAGCTGATGACGAGAAAGAGTTGGAAAACTTCAAGAAACGCAAATATCAATACATGGCTAAGGATATTGAAGGACGCGACGTCTTCCTTGCTGACTCTGGATACGTACTCAGTATGGCTCAACAAGACTTTGAGCATATTCGCTTTCACTTCACAAGTGAATTTTAATCCCAATTCTGTCATTAGGCAATAATAATAATAACTCATACTTTGAGATTTTAATTCAAATCAAATACTTCAAAGCTCCAAAGAATAAATGTTTTCTTTGGAGCTTTCTTCATGTCCTAAACGGACTATTAAACCAAAATCAACCATTAAGACCTAAATAAATTTTGTTTTTAGTTGCTGTCACTTTTAACATTTATCATAACACACACATTATAAGGAATTTACAGTACACCTCACGCTGACAGCAGTGACAGTAACCTTCAAACTCATACCATTCATTGGTAACAAAACCAGTCTAACCTGCTCAATAAGAAAACAAAAAGGATTAGAAAAAAATAAAGTAAGAATTATGAATATTATGGACTAATACCCTATTTAGGATAGAAGACTATCAAAGTAAAAAGCAGGAACTAAACAATTTAGTCCCTGCCTATAAAGTTACTGAAAATATAGATTAGAATGTGTAACGCAAACCAATCTGCCCACGCCAGCGGCTATAGTAATCGTTATAGTTACGTGTTGCATATCCACCTGTAAACTGATAGTGACCATTCTTCTGATAGTTTACTGGGCTGTAGTAGACACCAAAGCCATCGCCATAAGTATAACCCCAGTTCTTATTCAACAAGTTACCAACATTGATGACATCAAAACTCAATTCAAGAGAGTTAACCTGACCACCCACCTTGAAACTATACTTCTGTGCGAGGTGAACGTCAAAATGATGCTCAAAAGCGAGGTTATCAGCAAAACGCTTATAGTATTCACCGCGGTGATTCTTCATGTAAGAGTCATTACCAATCCAATGCTTCATCATTGCACGCTGCATATCAGCAGTCAACTTAGGTGCAGTGAAGTTATCCCCAAAGAGTGTTTTGGTAAGTGCATTAGCAGAGAACTTAGTCTCTTCAAACTGCATCTTATCAATCTGAGCATCTGTTGGAATAAAGAAGAGGTCGTTACCATTTGCGCCATCTTCGTTAACATCACCATAGTAATAGATACTATATGGAGAACCACTCTTAGCCTGATAAATAAGACCAACCGTTGTCTGCCACTGCTTCTGAGCACCATAGTTCACATGATAGTAAGCAGAAGCCTGAATACGGTGAGGAATATTATAAGCAGAGTTACCCAACTCTGGATCGTTAGGGTTACGATAAGTGTAATTATATCTCCAGTTACTTTCTGCAACAGAAGAGCTACCATTGTTTACACTCATAGACTTTGTCCAAGTGTAACTTGCCATCAAGTCAAGACCGAAGTCGAAGTGCTTCTCACCCTTCAAACTCAAATTGACAGTGTAGCCCTTTGATGTATTGCTAAGCTTATAGATATTTGTATAAGGACTTCCGTTTGTCACTTTAGTATAAAGCGGACGATTATCCTCACTGGTGCATCCCACACTACCATAAACTTGACCAAAGGTCTTACCAGTCTGTTCGTAAGCAAGGTTCTCATAAAGAATATCATTCAATGTCTTTGAGTAGATACCCTCAGCAGTCCAGTTGATACCCAACACATTAAAGTCGAAACCAAGATTGAAACGAAGGTTCTGAGCATACTTGAAGTTATGGTCATATACATTAATTAGTTGACTTCCAGAAGCCTTCAGCTTATTAGCATTTGCATCTTGTCCATTTGGATTCAACAAGAGGTCCAATCCTGTTGGAGCGTTAACATTGAATGATGATACCTGAACACCAGTGTTAGAATAGTTATTACTAATCCAAACAAAAGGAATACGACCAGTGAAAATACCCATACCACCACGGAGAATAAATCTACGATCTTTCTTAATATCCCAGCGGAAGCCTACACGTGGACTCCAAAGAGGAGTACTTGCCAAACGCTGATTAGTCTTCACATTCCAACCCTTGGTCTCTGCATACTGAGCGAATGGCTCGTTAGCCGTAGGCGTATCGATGATAATTGGAATATCCATACGAAGTCCGTAAGTCAATTGGAAATTAGTTGTAGCATCCCACTTATCCTGTGCATAGAAACTCAACTGTGCCGCACCAAATGAAGACTCCCAGCGTGGATCACCTGTTACATCTACGTTTGCATGACCATAACGATATTGGTTGATATAAGATTTCTTTGGATCGATAGTTCCATTGATATAGTCATTATAGTAGCTTACGAAAGCATCATAGGTCTTAAAGGTATAGCTACCAAAGAGATCCTGAAGGAAAAGGTTTGTAAACTTATACAACTCATTATGCGTACCAAATGTGAAGGTGTGGTTACCTTTGTACCAAGTCAAGTTATCCTCAAGTGTGTAGATGTCCTGATCCAGGCGGTTTGCCATAGATGAACGCTCGATACCTAAGTTTATATCACCTCCACCAACGCTCTTGATTGTAACATTAGGATATTCACCTGTGATAGCACGATTGTCTCTTACACGTACATAGCTGGCACGAGCCTCATTAGCAACATACGGAGAGAAACGACTTTGTAACTCAGCAATAAAAGAGTTAGTAACACTCTTAAATGGGAAAGAATAGTTACTGCCATTAAGAGCAGTTCGTGAACCCGGTTCCCTTAAAAGCGCAGCATTAACAAGACTCCAACGTACTGACGCCTTATTAGTTTCATTGATATTCCAATCAAGTTTTAAACCTACCTTGTCACTCTTCGTGTAAATATCTTCTGGCGAGAGAGTTGTTGGAAAGTTCACACCTTGACGATTTGCAATAGTATCAATCATATTCAAAATCTCTTTTGCCTTTTTAGCATCAACAGCAGAATGCTCTGAGCCTAAGGTATAAGGTTAGGATAGGTCTTATTGACCTTCTCATAATTTGCAAAGAAGAACAATTTGTCCTTTACGATTGGACCGCCAAAAGTTACACCGACATTATACTCCTGCTGCTTATTATATTTTGGAGCATATCTACCATCAGCAAGAGGATAAGTAGAACCGATTAAGTTATGATTATTACCAAAGCCGTATACACTACCATGGAATTGATTGGTACCACTCTTTGTAATAGCGTTAATCGCACCTCCTGTGAAACCACCTTGACGCACATCAAACGGCGCAACATTTACCTGAATCTGCTCAATAGTTTCCATTGAAACAGGCTGAGTACCAGCTCCACCTCCGTTCGTTCCATCACCAGAAAGACCAAACACGTCATTGTTGGCAGCACCGTCAATCATGAAAGAGTTATAACGATTACTGGTACCAGCAAAAGACATTGCACCGCTATTTGTTGTTGTCAGCTGTGGATTAAGACGAGCTACATCAGCAATACCATGAGTAATACTTGGCATATCAGCAATCTGCTTTGAATTAATACTCTGTGCAGCACCCGTCTTAGTTGCATTCACTCCTCCACGTCCTTTGACAACAACCTCTTGAAGCTCCTTGGTGTCATCCTGAAGAGAACAAGACAAATCCTCCGTTTCTCCAAGACGAAGCGTTACATTGTCAAAAGACTTTGTCTTCTGACCAATATAAGCGACTGTCACCTTGTAAGGTCCACCAACACGCATACCTTGAATGGTATAACGACCATCAATGTTTGTTACAGCTCGGTAAATCGTCCCTGAAGGCTGATGCGTTGCTGTAACAGTTGCACCAATCACATCTTCTCCTTGTGATGTCACCTTACCACTGATTCCTGATGTTGTAATCTGTGCCATAACCGTAGTTGTCATAGCGACAAGTAACGTAATCAAGAAAAGTAATCTTTTCTGCATAGTTTAACTTAAAGAAATTAAAAAATAAATAATAACACTATTTAATATATTCTGCAAAATTAAGCATTTTTTTTGATACTAACACGAAGAACAAGGAAAAACTTAATTTTATTGCCTTCGATAAACATTTTTATACAACTTGTTTGTTAGCCCAAGTTTACATGCTTATTTGTCGCATTTCGTTACATATCTATCAAAAAACACGTTCTATCATTGACTAACGTATGAACACCTCGCACATCACGTGCGGAGGCTTAGCACATATTGTGCGAAGGTCTGTCAGTAATGATAAGTAGCTTGATAATAACATTGATACACATTATATATAATGAAGAACTCAACGACTGTTCAAACCTTAAACAAAAAACAGCTTACACTCTTCGTGCAAGCTGCGACATCATAACGGCACTAAGCCCTGCGGTCTCTGTGCGTAAACGACTGCTACCCAATGTAACACTCTCAAAACCATGTTCTAAAGCATAACGGACTTCATCGATAGAAAAGTCACCTTCTGGACCAACTAAAACCATTATATCACCTGACTCTGAAGAATTCTTCTCCTTAGATATTTCTGTAAAGAAGTCCGTACGATCTATTTCCTGATAACAATGGCAGATGAACTTCCGCCCTTTATTAGAACAATTATCTATGAAAGTCTGAAAAGAAATCATCGGGTTTACCACTGGTTTCCAACCTTTTCGACTTTGCTTCATTGCAGAAATAACAATCTTTTTCTATACGATCAGTACGTAAAGTCTTACGCTCAGAAAATTTACAATCCAAGAAGGAAAGTTCATCAAAACCGACTTCGGTTGCCTTCTCCGTCATCCATTCTATACGTCCGACATCCTTTGTGGGTGCAATTGCAAGATGTATCTTACCTGCCCAACAAAGACTTTGCTTCAGGGTTTCATTAATTGCATAAAGACATTTCTTTGATGTTGCTAATGTCACCTCAGCCCTATAAAAAAAGCCTTCTCCATCCATAAGGAAAAGCTCATCTCCTTCTTTCAATCTTAATACTCGTGTAGCATGAACAGCTTCATCTGTGGGCAACTCTTTTACAACTGACGCATTAGGAACGTAAAAATATCTTGCTTCCTTCATTATCTGGCTTTTTGTAACTTCTTATTTATAAGAAAATTATAATCCTTGATTAACTATGTAATCAAGGATTCTTTACTCTTTTTTAATTCATCTCTAAGCATAGATGCAAGTTCATAGTTCTCATCATCAATTGCTTTCTCTAATGCATGGTGTAACATTTCTAAACTCAGAGCATTCACTGGTAATGCCATCTTGTTTTCATTCTTACTGAAATCCACACTTTGACGTTTGAATAAGTGTTCTTCCATAAAGATATTCAACTTTGCAACATGTGCCAATAAGACTGCATCAGAAGCACGCATTGGTGTCAACGTTAAATCATCTTTATTAACCAAAAGAGACTTATACTGACCATCAATAATAGAATTGAATAATATCTCGTAATGTTCACTTGTCATCAATGGGTTTACACTGCAAAGCACTTCTGGCAAAGTCTATCCGTATCGGCTTTGCCACTTGTACGCAGACTAAGTTCAAACTCCATTCGTTTATCACACACTACTGCAATTTGTCGTGTATGTGTAAGGTCTGACAAGATTAGGAGTCCTAATTCTGGACCACCGACTATCTGTGAAACACCTTTATATATAAGCTGAACCTTACTCATTTATTCAAGATCATTAGTCCGTATTATCTCTATGCTTTCTTTGTACGGAAAATTAATGCAAACAAGATACCAACAACAAAAGCATAGCCAGCAAAGATAAACCAGCATGACTGCCAATCACCTACGGTTAATGTATCTGAACCCACAACTTGCGGATGTGTGTAAGCATTTACAAGTCCCTGTGCAGCCAATGTCCCCACAGTTGCACCAATACCATTGGTCATTAACATAAATAATCCTTGTGCCGAAGAGCGAAGAGCTGGTTCTGTACTATTATCAACAAATAGTGAGCCTGAAATATTAAAGAAGTCAAAAGCAACACCATAAACAAGCATTGAAAGTACAAACATCAAGATTCCTGGGAAGCCTGGATTACCAACTCCAAACAAACCAAATCGCAATACCCATGCAAACATAGCTATTAACATCACATTCTTAATACCATAATGACGCATAAAGAATGGGATTAGGAGAATACAGCAGGTCTCACTGACTTGTGAAAGACTAATCAAGATATTAGCATGTTGTACACCGAAGGAGTTGATAAACTCTGGTTGAGCTCCGAAACTAAAAAGGAACGGATTTGCAAAACTATTCGTAATTTGAAGACTCACACCCAATAGCATTGAGAAGATAAAGAAGATAGCCATCCGCTTTCCTTAAATAGAGCGAAAGCACGTAAGCCAAACGCATCAACCAAACTCTTCTGTTCCGCCCCTTTATTAACTGCACACTTAGGTAATGTAAAGGTATAAAGGAAGAGAAGGATACTTACTACACCAGAAGTAATAAACTGATTCTGATTGCTTTGGAAGCCTAAGAGGTCTACCAACCACATGGTAAGGATAAAACCGATCGTACCGAACACGCGGATAGGTGGAAAAGCTTTCACCGTATCCATACCCGCATCACTCAAAGCACTATAAGCAACAGAGTTTGAGAGAGCCAATGTTGGCATATAGAAGGCAACTGAAAGCGAATAAAGAGTGAAGATGGTAGAGAAGTCTGCATGGTCACCAACACTCAAACCATAACCTGCTGTGGCAAACATAAACAAGCCTGCAAGCAAATGACAGAAACCCAACAAACGCTGAGCAGGAACCCAACGATCGGCAACAATACCCATCAAAGCTGGCATAAAGATTGATACCACACCCTGCATTGAGTAGAAATAACCAATCTCTGGTCCAACACCAATATTACCAAGATAACGACCCATAGAGGTCAAATAAGCTCCCCACACTGCGAACTCCAAGAAGTTCATCAACGCTAAACGTACCTTCAAATTCATGCTATAAGCTATTTTTTTAATGAGTACAAAAAGTAGTAATTTTATCAGAAACCTCCAAATGTGCAATCATTTTTTTACTATCGAAAGTCCTTGCCTGTCCATTTAAGAAGCTGCGGTTTTAATAAGTCCACTACCTGATTTACATCTTTCTTTGATAGTAATGGATAGTTCCACTTTACTAATAAAAAATTATTGTCAACAGACAAACGATATTCTCTCAAACGAGGTCTCATTAACGATTTCAAATCATTAAAGGCTATATCGCTTAAAGAGTCTGGTTTCGATATATTTTCATTATAGAGTACAATTGTCTCCTTAGGCTGCCATTTCAAATTAAATAATTTCAATTCACTCTCTGCGGCAGGCGCTTTCCATGTTTGATTTAAAGCCAACGTATTATCATCTAACAACTTTATTTCTAACGTCTTAACCTCACTCGCTTTAACTAAAAGATAGTTATTTGTCATAAGTTCAATACGTACTGTGTCGCCAAAGGCATTCAAGACAACGGGTTTAGACTTAGCCTCAACATAATCAACCAATTCCATACGCTGACTCCTATTAAGATAGGGCAAAATGCTATCTGGCATCTCTATCCACACCTCACGCAGACTCTGTGCGGAAGCGCAAAGCCAATAAGTAAGAAAACATATTACTATCAATATCTTTTTCATATTGAAAAAAACTCCTTTTATTCTATTTTTAATTACGATTATATCATGTCTTGAAAATCCCTGCAAAGATACAAAAAAGAAAGAAGAAATGAATAAAAAGCCAAATCGTTTTGTCATCTCTACCTTTTCTTTTACCTTTGCCGATAGAAATCAATGATAAATGAAAGAAGATATGAAATGTCGAAATTGTAATAATGAGGTGAATGAGAAGGAAAAGAATTGTCCTTACTGCAATGCTTCGTTGAAAAATAATGATAATGACAACGAACCGACCTTAGGTCGTGGGATAGTTAGCTTTATTATACTTGGCACGGCTTTTCTTGTAGCCTTTGGATTCTATTATTATGGTCAGCATAAGAATGACCCTGAATACACACAGACTGCAATTGAACCTGACTCAAACTTAGCTGACAACAATAAGGCTAAATTCGATACAGTCGTAAAAGACACAACAGCCAAAGACTCTACGGACAAACAAGAAGAAGAACAGGCTGAAAAGGTTTTTAATAGTATTCGAAGAAGTAATAAATCAAACCATCAAAGTAGCAACGAAGATATTACGACCGTCAATTCTGATGAGCAAAATAATAATACCGAAATATCTTCTGGTGAAACACAACCAAACATCTCTGCTCCACCCAAACCACGTGTTGAAAATACTGAAATATACTAATGAAGATTATTCGAACAAAACATCTACCACCCAAGAATTATAATGCAATCAATATTCTTGGGTTGCTTTTTGTACACTATGATGTTAAAATAACTAAGGAATTAATCAACCATGAGCAAATACATACCCGACAAATGTTAGAAATGCTCGTAATTCCCTTTATTTATGGTATGTCATTGAATGGCTTATACGCTTGCCCATGACTGGGTGCGCCTATCTAAACCTATCCTTTGAACGGGAAGCCTATCAGAACATGAACAACCTTAATTATCTTTCACAGCGACATCCATTTGCTTGGATGAGGTATTTGAAGAAGAAATAGGTGATTATTGAGCTAATAACCTTATTGGCCTAATTAGCCCAATAAACCCAATAACGCTAACAATCAATCCCTACAACCTCTAACACATCCCCCTCTACCTTAAACTTCACATCCCTTCCAGCGAAAGGCATACCATAAACACGCGCTGCATCATGTTGATATTGTGGGCGTGGATCTTGCGAAAGAATCTCCTTTAAGGCTGCAAGTTCCTCGTCATCAAAGAACTTAGAGTATTCATCCGCAATAACAACAGACAATTGTTGCCATTCTTTCTTATCGGTAAAACCGCCTCTTGCCTCTGGATGACTATCAACGTATGAGATATATGGTTTTACGTCATAAATAGGTGTACCATCCATCAAGTCGGCTCCAACAACCTCAATAATGCCATCCTTTATTCGCTTGACACGAACAGAAGACAAGCCAAGACCATTTGGACGAAACGGAGAACGTGTGGCAAAAACGCCTAATCGTTCATTCCCACCCAAGCGTGGAGGACGCACTGTGAGCCTACCTTCATCAGTAGACTTATTAGCCGAAAAACCCCAGATTAACCACAGGTAATCAAAGTCTTCTAATCCACGTAGTGCTTCCTCACGCTGATACTGAGGAACAAACACAATCTTACCCGTAAGATTGTCGGCCAATCCACTCTGACGTGGAATACCAAACTTCGATGTCAGAGGAGATTGAAAAAAAAAGCAATAGGTTTAATCTCTTTCATACGGACAAAGGTAACATTTTACACTGAATTGATAGAAGATAAATGATTTTTTTATTTATCTTTGCAAATAAAAATACTATTTACAATGGGAAATAACGCAAATCAAAACATTGACCTCCTGAAAAATGCTTTTTAGGGAATTGAAAGATGGCGAAGAGTACAAGCCTGTCATGCCACCACAGGAAACGTATCGTGAAGTTAGCCCATGGTCTATCACTTGGGGTATACTCATGGCAGTTCTCTTCTCTGCTGCCGCAGCTTATCTTGGTCTGAAAGTCGGACAAGTATTCGAGGCTGCTATCCCAATTGCCATTATCGCTATTGGCGTATCCTCTGCCACAAAACGTAAGAACGCATTAGGTGAGAATGTCATTATCCAGAGTATCGGTGCCTGTTCAGGTGCTATTGTTGCAGGAGGTATCTTCGTTATGCCAGCCATCTATATGCTGGAATTGGAAGCAGACTTCTTCAACATCTTCATTGCAGCAGCCTTAGGTGGTGTCTTAGGTATTCTCTTTTTGATTCCTTTCCGTAAGTATTTTGTTAAGGACCAGCATGGTAAATATCCCTTTCCCGAAGCTACCGCTACAACACAGGTACTCGTAAGCGGTGAGAAAGGTGGAAGTCAAGCAAAGCCTCTTCTTCTCGCTGGACTTGTAGGTGGACTCTACGACTTCATTGTTGCTACCTTTGGTTGGTGGAATGAGAACGTAACCAGTCGTATGATAGGCTTTGGCGAAACAATTGCAGATAAAGCAAAGCTTGTCTTCAAGGTCAACACTGGTGCAGCAGTCCTCGGTCTTGGCTATATCATCGGTCTGAAATATGCCTTCATTATTTGTATTGGTTCGTTGACTGTATGGTGGCTCATCGTGCCAGGAATGGCACTCATTTTCTCTGACACAGTATTAAATCAGTGGGACTCATCAATCACAACAGCCGTAGGACAGATGGCACCAGAACTTATCTTTAAGTCATACGCTCGCTCAATCGGTATCGGTGGAATTGCCATGTCAGGTATCATCGGTATTGTGAAGTCATGGGGCATCATCAAGAGTGCCGTCGGTTTAGCGGCACGTGAGATAAAAGGTAAAGGCAGTGGACAGGAAGAGATTATCCGTACACAGCGTGACTTATCATTTAAGATTATTACATTCGGGAGCATTGCTACCCTACTCATTACTTTCCTTTTCTTCTATTTTGGAGTGATGGACTTCAACCTGCTTCATGCAGTTGTGGGCATCTTGCTTGTCGCAATCATTGCCTTCCTCTTCACTACAGTGGCAGCAAATGCCATTGCAATTGTAGGAAGCAACCCAGTATCAGGTATGACACTGATGACCCTCATCCTTGCATCTGTCGTTATGGTGGCAGTAGGACTGAAAGGTAATGCTGGTATGTTGGCAGCCCTTTTAATGGGTGGTGTTGTATGTACAGCACTATCTATGGCTGGCTCGTTCATCACCGACTTGAAGATTGGCTATTGGCTCGGCACAACTCCAAGGAAGCAGGAGACATGGAAGTTCCTCGGTACGATAATCTCGGCAGCAACAGTAGCTGGTGTGATGATTGTTCTGGATAAGACTTACGGCTTCAACTCTGGCAAGTTGGCTGCTCCACAAGCAAACGCAATGGCAGCCGTTATCAAACCATTGATGAGTGGTCAGGGTGCACCTTGGATTCTCTATGGAATTGGTGCTATTATCGCCCTCATACTTGACCGTTGCAAAGTTCCTGCATTGGCTTTCTCTTTGGGTATGTTTATTCCTTTAGAACTAAACATTCCACTCTTGGTGGGTGGAACTGTAAACTGGTATGTGACAACTCGTTCTAAGAATGAAGCTATAAATAAAGCACGCGGCGACAAAGGAACACTCTTAGCATCAGGATTCATTGCTGGTGGTGCGCTGATGGGTGTTATTTCAGCCTTATTAAAGTTTGGTGGTATCGAATTCGATTACTCATCATGGTGGGAAAACAATCTTTCTGAACTCTTCTCTCTTTTCGCTTATGCAGCTTTAATTCTCTACCTTATCCTTGCTACTCAACTTAAAAAGAAAGATTTATCTGAATAAATCTTCTCCTTATTACATCGATACAAATGTTATCATTTGAAATTGAATAAATTAATATATTTGGTTAAGTGGAACTGACGTCAAAAAAACATTGCATTGAGCCGAGCATAATGTAATTGACGTCAGTTCCACTCAACCAAAATATATAAAATCAAGTCAGAATAAAACTCCACGTATTAGTATTTTTCTGGTTTTGTTTGTAAGGCTTGCATATAATATCCTTTTATTACAGACAAGCACTTGTAATTATAGTTGAACTCAGAAAGTATCTTCCATTAAAACAAGGTTAAGTGAAATTTAATAGTACTATAACAAAGATTCACCTGATATTAAGAAATAACAAATTTCACTTATATCATAGGCTCTCCTAACATAATAAGGTTATACAAACTATTTATTAAATTGAATTTCCTGTCACTCCTTTCAGTACAAACAGGCATACAAACACTTGATTAATAGGAGATTTGCGAGAAAATGTTAAAAAGTGACAGTAAATTAAAAACAACATTACTATCATAAAATCACCATAAATCTTCTTCTAACTCAGTAGACTTTATCACTCCATATTTGGGAAACAGCAAATTATAAACATAAGAAGCATTTGTAATAGCATTATTTTTTTCGTAAATACTTGTTTCATAAAACAGAACCAACTACCCCTCCATTCCTACAAGTAAATAACAAAAATAAGTAATATAAATGTTTTTTTGACTTATAGAAGTTTTTTTGTAACTTTGCTCTCAGAAACAAATTAAAATAAAGAATAGAACGTTATGCTTACATTAAAGCTTATCAGTGAAGAAACTGAACGTGTCATCAAAGCACTGGAAAAGAAACACTTCAACGGTGCACGTGAGTCAGTTGAGAAAGTATTAGAATATGACCGTTTGCGTCGTGAAACCCAGCAGAAGCTTGATACAAACAAGCAACAGCAAAATCAGCTTGCGAAGCAGATTGGTGGACTGATGAAAGAAGGAAAGAAAGACGAAGCTAACAAGATAAAGGAAGAGGTGGCACTCTTGAAATCATCTGATAAGGCTCTTCAAGAAATCATGGAGAAAGCCCAAAAGGATATGACAGATGTTTTGCTGACTATTCCTAACATTCCTAACGAACAGGTACCAGAAGGAAAGACAGCTGAGGACAATGTTGTTGTGAAGGAAGGTGGTGAGAAGCCTACCCTACCTACTGACGCATTGTGCCATTGGGACTTGCTGAAGAAGTTTAATTTAGTAGACTTCGACCTCGGTGTGAAGATTACAGGTGCTGGTTTCCCACTCTATATCGGTAAGATGGCTCGCTTTCAGCGTGCCTTAGAAGCCTTCTTCCTCGACGAAGCTCGTAAGAGTGGATATTTGGAGGTACAGCCACCATTGGTTGTTAATCAGGAGTCTGGTCAGGCTACTGGTCAGTTGCCAGATAAGGAGGGACAGATGTATCACGCAACTCTTGACGATCTCTATCTCATCCCAACAGCTGAGGTTCCAGTAACCAACATCTTCCGTGACGAAATTCTAAACGAGCAGGATCTTCCTATCAAGCGTTGTGCTTACTCTGCATGTTTCCGTCGTGAGGCAGGTAGCTATGGTAAGGACGTACGTGGTTTGAATCGTTTGCATCAGTTCGACAAGGTTGAGATTGTACGTATTGACAAACCAGAACACTCATACAAGTCATTAGAAGAGATGCTCGTACACGTCGAAGGATTGTTGAAGAAACTTGAATTACCTTACCACATCCTCCGTCTTTGCGGTGGCGACATGAGTTTCACAGCTGCTCTCTGCTATGACTTTGAGGTATGGAGTGCTGCTCAGGAGCGTTGGTTAGAAGTATCAAGCGTATCAAACTTCGAAAGCTATCAGGCAAATCGTCTACACTGTCGCTTCCGTCATGCAGAAGACAAGAAGATTGAACTTTGTCATACTCTGAACGGCTCAGCACTTGCGCTACCACGTATCGTTGCAGCTATCATCGAGAACAACCAGACACCAGAGGGTATCCGTGTACCGAAAGTTCTCGTACCATACTGTGGTTTCGAACTACTCGACGACAAGATAGACTAAAAGACTGCCCCTCCCTTATTAAAAGGAGGGGTATGACAATCGCGAACAACAAGTAAATAAAAAAAGACTTCTTATCCTATACTATCATTCAAACATCTCTTTACAATGGCATAAAACCCATTGTATAAAGGTAATATAGGATGAGAAGTTTTAATATCTATTACCACTCCATGAACAAGATTATCCGCAAACAACAATTTCAGAAAAGGTTTTCTGCATAGAAGTAGAAGCCCCACTCATTGCACGAAGCTGCCGTCCAGGTAACTTTATCATTGTGCGTGTCGACAATCACAGCGAACGTGTCCCCTACACCATCGCCAAATCAGACCCTCAAAAAGGTACTCTCACTATGGTTATCCAAGAGGTTGGCCGTTCGTCTACAAAACTTTGCCAGCTAAATGAGGGCGATGAGATTGCAGATATTGTCGGACCACTCGGTACTCCATCCCACATCGAGAACTATGGCACAGTTGTCTGTGCTGGTGGTGGTATTGGTATCGCAGCCATCCTGCCTATCCTTACAGCCTTGAAGCAAGCTGGCAACAAGGTTATCTCCGTACTTGCAGGTCGTACAAAGGAGTTAGTTTTCATGGTAGATGACGTAAAGAAATACTCTGACGAAGTTATCATTATGACCGATGATGGCTCTTACGGGGAAAAAGGAGTCATCACCGTAGGCGTAGAGAAGGTTATACAGCGTGAACACGTAGACAAAGTGCTGGCTATCGGCCCTCCAATCATGATGAAGTTCACCTCTCTTTTAGCAAAGAAATATGGTATTCCGAATGATGTTTCCCTCAACACTATCATGGTGGATGGTACAGGTATGTGTGGTGCTTGCCGTCTGACAATTGGAGGTAAGACACGTTTTGTATGCATTGATGGACCCGAGTTCAACGGCGACCTCGTCGACTGGGACGAGATGTTCAAGCGAATGGGAACATTTAAGGATATTGAAACCTCCCCCAACCCCTCCGAAGGAGGGGAGTGTCTGGCGGGAAACAAGTCAGAAAAAGAGGCTCAAGGAAAGAGTAGAGATTGTTGTGACAGTGAGAAAAATAAGTCTGCAAATAACGACGAAAACACCTCATCACCTACAGTCCACGTATCAGAAGGGCTGGAGGGAGCCGATTGGCGCACCACATTACGTAAGGAACTTAAGCCAAAAGAGCGCACAGCTATCGAACGTGTAAAGATGCCTGAACTTGATGCAGACTATCGTGCGAAGACTCGTTTGGAGGAAGTGAATATCGGACTAACGCCAGAAATGGCTATGCAAGAGGCTAAACGCTGTCTTGACTGTCCGAAACCATCTTGTGTAGAGGGCTGTCCTGTAAACATTCACATACCAGACTTCATTAAGAATATAGAGCGTGGCGACTTCCTCGAAGCAGCTAAGATACTTAAGGAGACATCTGCTCTGCCAGCTGTATGTGGTCGTGTTTGTCCACAAGAGAAGCAATGTGAGAGCCGTTGTATTCACCTAAAGATGAATTCACCAGCCGTTGCAATCGGTTATCTTGAGCGTTTTGCAGCCGATTACGAACGTGAGAGCGGACACGTAGCATTACCAGATGTAGAACCCGCTAATGGTATTAAGATTGCTGTTATTGGTTCTGGTCCTGCAGGATTAAGCTTTGCTGGCGATATGGCTAAGCGTGGCTTCGATGTTTATGTCTTTGAGGCATTGCACGAAATTGGTGGCGTATTGAAATATGGTATCCCTGAGTTCCGTCTTCCAAACAAGATTGTAGATGTCGAAATAGATAATCTTCGTCGTATAGGTGTACACTTCCAGACTGATACTATCGTCGGTAAGACCATCAGTATAGAAGAGTTGAAGGAGAAAGGTTTCAAGGGAATCTTCGTTGGTTCAGGTGCAGGATTACCTAACTTTATGGGTATTCCTGGCGAGAACGCCATCAACATCCTTTCAAGTAATGAGTATCTGACACGTGTGAACCTCATGGATGCTGCCAACCCAGAGACCGACACACCTATTATTATGGGTAAGAAAGTCTTGGTTATCGGTGGTGGAAACACAGCTATGGACTCTTGCCGCACCGCTAAGCGATTAGGCGCAGACGTGACACTTGTCTATCGTCGTTCAGAAGCAGAGATGCCTGCACGTCTTGAAGAGGTGAAGCATGCTAAGGAAGAAGGTATTAACTTCCTTACACTCCATAATCCACAGGAGTATAAGGCTGACGAGAAAGGCCGTGTATGTGCAGCTGTATTAGACGTAATGAAACTCGGAGAACCAGATGCAAGTGGACGCTGTCGTCCTGAATTGACAGGCGAGACCGTCACTGTCGAGTGCGATCAGGTTGTCGTTGCCGTTGGTGTATCTCCTAACCCATTAGTTCCAAAGTCTGTAAAGGGATTAGAGTTAGGTCGTAAGGACACCATCGTTGTCAACGAACAGATGCAAAGTTCACAACCGGGTATCTTTGCTGGTGGTGACATTGTACGTGGTGGTGCAACGGTTATCCTTGCCATGGGCGACGGAAGAAGGGCCGCTGCAAATATGGCAGAACAATTGCTGGCTTAAAACCTATCATTCATAATTAAAGAAATAGTCGGATTGAAACTTTCAATCCGACTGTTTTGTTTTTGATAATCAAGCAATACCTATAAGAAAATATTATCAATCCTTGCTATAAGTTGTTGGATCTTCCAAACCCGCATCCTCAAAGGCTTCCATACGCTCAACACAGGTTCCACACTTACCACAGTGGACATCAGCACCCTTATAGCAGCTCCACGTCTTAGCATAATCAATGCCCAACGCAGCACCACGAGCCACAATCTCAGCTTTAGTAACCTCCGTATAAGGAGCCTCTATGCATACATTCACGAATGTTCCAGCTTTCGCAGCACCATTCATCGCATGGATAAACTCTGGACGACAATCAGGATAAATCGTATGATCACCACCATGATTAGCAATATACACCCGATTCAGTTCGTGGCTCTCAGCAATACCCGTTGCAATCGCAAGCATAATGCCATTACGGAAAGGTACGACCGTCGACTTCATGTTCTCTTCCTCATAATGCCCTTCCGGAATAGCCTCAGCACCATCCAGCAGCGAACTCTTAAAATACTGGTGCATAAAAGACAGTGGAATCGTTATATGAGGAATCCCCAACTTCTCACAATGATACTGAGCATAAGGCAGTTCCTTAGTTCCATGATTCTGACCATAGTCAAAAGAAATAGCCAATGCAATTGTTTCAGCCTTATCGTAAAGCAATGTAATGGAATCAAGTCCACCACTAACAATTATAACAGAATCTTTCATTACAATTTTTATTTTTGTGCAAATTTACAAAAAAGATAGTATTTGATTTCACCAATCCATTAAAATTTAGTATTTTTGCGGATAGGAATAATAACACAACAAATAATTAAAAACAAATGAAAATTAACGATTTTAACTTCGCTGGACATAAGGCTATTGTCCGCGTTGACTTCAATGTACCTTTGGATGAAAATGGTCATGTAACAGACGAAACACGTATCCGTGGTGCTTTACCAACTTTGAAGAAGGTACTGGCTGATGGTGGTGCACTCATCATGATGAGCCACATGGGTAAACCAAAGGGCAAGGTAAAAGCTGAACTTTCATTGAGCCAGATTGTTAAGAACGTAAGCAATGCTCTCGGCGTTGAGGTTAAGTTCGCTAAGGACGCTGGTAACGCTGAAGCTGAGGCTGCTGCATTGAAGGCAGGCGAGGCTCTCTTGCTCGAAAACCTCCGTTACTATCCAGAGGAGGAAGGCAAGCCAGTAGGTGTTGAAAAGGGTACTCCTGAATTCGACGCAGCAAAGGCTGAAATGAAGGAACGTCAGAAGGACTTCTCTAAGAAGCTCGCTTCATACGCTGATGTATATGTAAACGATGCTTTCGGTACAGCTCACCGCAAGCACGCTTCTACCGCAGTTATTGCCGACTACTTCGATGCTGACCACAAGATGTTGGGTTACCTCATGGAGAAAGAGGTTACAGCTATCGACAACGTATTGAAGAGTGCTCAACATCCTTTCACCGCTATCATCGGTGGTTCAAAGGTTAGTTCTAAGCTCGGCGTTATTAAAAACCTTCTTGATAAGGTAGACAACCTCATCATCGGTGGTGGTATGGGTTACACCTTCATCAAGGCACAGGGTGGCAATATTGGTAAGTCACTCCATGAGGATGATTTGATGCCAGAGGCATTGAACGTAATGGCTGCTGCAAAGGAGAAGGGTGTAAACCTTTCACTCTCTGTAGCTACCGTTTGTGGTAAGGACTTCTCTAACGATACTGAGCGTAAGGTATTCCCAATCGATCAGATTCCTGATGAGTGGGAAGGTATGGACGCGTCAGAGGAGAGCATCGAGGTATGGAAGAAGATTATCCTCGAGTCTAAGACAATCCTTTGGAATGGTCCTGTAGGCGTATTCGAGTTGGAGAACTTTGCTAAGGGTACTGGCGAAATTGCTAAGACTGTAGCTCAGGCAACTCAGGAGAACGGTGCTTACTCACTCGTTGGTGGTGGTGACTCTGTTGCAGCTGTTAACAAGTTCGGTCTTGCAGACAAGGTATCTTACGTATCTACCGGTGGTGGTGCTATGCTCGAGGCTATCGAGGGTAAGGTACTCCCAGGTGTAGCTGCAATCCAGAAGTAAGAGATTTATCTATCTCTCAAATATACACAAGCCGTTGCTTCATCATGAAGTGACGGCTTTCTTTATATAACGAACTAAAAGAAGAAACAAACCATATAAGAAAGTAGTATCTAATAGTTTACAAAAAAATAATTAACGATTTACAGCCCAACAACAGGTTATAAACTTCATCAAACTACACTCTTTTGTAATAAAAACTTCATACCTACAATTTTAATAGATGCTTAATCGGAGTTGAAATAACGCCTAATTGGCTTCTAAAAGATGCCCTTGAACCCATACTAACGTCCTTTTGAACCCTTACTAAGCACCTATTGAAAATCACGCTCACAACTATTTGATAACAAACGATTTACAAAGGCACTAAAATTGTACCCTTATTGAGCTTTTATCTGCATCTTCCCTGCACCTTTTTGTAAACATATATAACCATTGAACATTGAGGTTTGAACATTGAACTTTATGATTTGAACTTTATGTTTTTTCTTTTGATTTTTAAACGTTACCTTTATCGCTAATCATAATTATGGATTGTGAATTATGAATTTTATTTGAATTATGAATTAAAAACTTGCGGTTTCATACACCCTCAGTACCATTTCATCAGCAGGTGGACAAAAGATAAGAGTAGATAAGAGATAAGCATTAACTTTGCATCGAAATAATTAAAAGACCCTATCAAAACTATCGCACTTACATGCGCAAAGCTTTGATATACATAAAGAAAAAAAACAGATGAAAAGAAATAAACAAAGGAAAAAGCAAATCATTCTTTCCACCACCGCTATCATTGCCCTACTTGGAACCATAATCTTATTGTGCAATATTATTGTTGATAAGAACGCAAAAGGAAGAACATTCAATGATATCAATGATGTTCCCACTATGCAGACAGCCTTACTGCTCGGCACAAACCCAAAGACAAGGGGAGGTAAAAGACCGAGTTCCTTCTATATGGCACGTATCAAGGCGACGGCAGAACTTTACAAACATGGGAAGTTCAAACAACTTATTATCAGTGGAGACAAGCGCGAAGGCTATGACGAACCGCAAACAATGCGCCACGACCTTATAAAAAGAGGTGTCCCTGACAGTATCATCACAATGGACGGACAGGGCTATCGTACCCTACTGTCTATGAGAAATATCAAACAACACTTTCGAATTAACGATATGATTATCATCTCACAGAAGTGGCACAATGAGCGTAGCATCTTCTTGGCAGACAAGATGAATATTAAAGCTGTGGGATATAATGCTGATGACGTACGACATCCAAGAGCTATATGGACTCATATAGGGAGTTATTGGCAAGAGTTAAACTCTTTATTGACTTGTATGTTACACATCGAAAAGACTTCTGTGAGTAGCTATCCTAAGCCACTGATAGGGTGCAAGAAATAGATTTTCTATACAAAGCAACAAGAGTATAGCTTTTTATTACTAAATTTGCAGTACTATAACAATTTTGTTGACAATAAGTAGTGAAACAGCTGTTAATCATACAAAACGGAAGCACAGAAATGATGCGACTGGCGTTTGACGAGATTCTATATATCCGATCAGACGGCAACTACTGTGTGATGACGCTTTCGAATGGTGAGGAGATACAGCTATGGATGAACCTCAAAGCCATTACAGAACTCATTGATCAACAGATGCGACAGCAAGAAATTGTATTCGTAAGGGTGGGTAAACAATACGTTCTCAACCTTCATTATATCAGTAGAATTGACACGAAGAAGGACCAGTTAAGCCTATGGAGAAAAGAACTATCACAAAAGATAGTACTCGACTCTATCTCACACAAAGCGTTGCAGCTCCTTGAAGAGGGTATAAAACAAAAGCAGAATGAGCTATAGTGACGACGATATTCAGTTCTTAGGAGGTGCGGAATTCAAGCCTTCTCAGCTAACAGACAAGCAGCAACCAGCATCCCGAAGATGGTGGATAGGAATTGTTGCACTTGCTTTTATCGCCCTTTCTGTTGCAACCTTCTACTTCTGGCAGAAAGCAAATAGCCGTATCCTCGCTTTTGATTACCCATTAAGTCGCACGTCAACAGAAATCATTCGCGACTTGGAGAAGATGCCAACAGACTCTTTACAAGGGGTAACGATGAAGGTAGATTCACTCTATGGCGTGAGTATGAAACTATACGAACTGCATGGACTCACACCTACCCTATCTCGCACTGCCCCTTCTGACAGCGACTCTACCGTCTGCCTTGTTACACATGGTTGGGACTTCTATTGGGATGAAAACCATCAATATAAATACATTGGCGACTTTATCTATCATGGTAAGGAATATGCCAGCAACCATAACAAGGCTGGCTTTGTTGCTATTGTTGGCGACAAGTGGCAAATAGGCATCGGTCAAGATGATTCCATAAAGGAGTATGTCAAAGCCCACAATGGAAGTATGTTCCGCCAATTTGCCCTCGTATCGGCAGGACAAATATGTGAGGAGCAGTTTGCCTTAAAGGGAAAAGTGACACGCTGTGCATTAGCACGTAAGGCCGGCTCTACAATGATTTGGTATGTTGAGACAATCCATAAAGAATCCCTCTACGACTTTGCACAAGCCCTTGCCGATTATGGCTTTACCGATGCCATCTATCTGACAGGTGGAAACAATGGCAACACCTTCTATCACACACCATCTGATAGCATCTGTGGAGTAGCAGATTGGAAGGCGTATACCAATAATCTGTTGATATTTAAGAAAGTAAAAATACCAATAAGTTAGCAAGAATTTAAAAGACCATTAATGCAAGTTATATAAAAAGGACGCACACTTGTGCGTCCTTTTTATATAACTTATTGTAATAAGCCTAAAAATAATAGCTTAATCTCTTAATCGGTACAAACCAATCTCAGAGATAGCAGGTACGGCACGCACCTCACTGATGATAAGGCGAACCTCCTTAGCAGTCTCAACAGGGAACTTCAACAAACGCTTATGACCAACGGTCGTACCCTCTGTAACTTTCTTCCAGTTGCCCTTAACATCCTTTACTTCGAGTGAGAACTTCTCTACACGCTGTCCCTTACGGATATCCTCCTGCACAGAAAGGACATTAAAGGTAGCAGGTTTATTCAGTTTGAATGAGAAGACAGCCTTACCATCCTTCAGCTTTGGACGAACAGAAGTGTCATAATTATCGTCAATAACATTGCGACCCTTACCCTCTGAAAGCGGACAAGTAACCTTAGCCTTCGCCAAAAGATTATCAGTAAAGGTTGTTGCATACAACTGGCGGAAACCACGAAGACTTCTTATATCAGCCTCAGAGAGTTTACCTTCCTTATTAGGAGGAAGATTTAAAAGGAGTACACCATTCATTCCGACAGAAGTAAAATAGATATCCATCAATTCTTTTGGTGACTTCACCTTACTATCCTGCGACTCATGATAAAACCATCCTGGACGGATAGAGACATCTATCTCAGCCGGATACCATACAAGTGACTTAGCCTTTTCAATCTTATTACGACTACCGAGGTCCTGACCCATCATATCGCCAACAGGTGCAGTCAGCACTTCCTGCTGTGAGTTGTTTGCGATAGCCTCCTGATCAAGATTATCTTTTGGAACAACACTCCATTCCATCTCACGTCCACGACCAGTTTCGGTACCAACCCAACGCACGTCAGGTCCCATGACTGCTATCACTGCCTCTGGCTGCAATTTACGGATAAGCTCATACCAACGTACGAAATCATACACCTGCTTCTTACCATTTGAACCTTCACCACAAGCACCATCAAACCACACTTCACTCACCTTACCATATTGTGTCAGCAACTCAGTCAACTGATTGACAAAAAAATCATTATAAGCTTCTGTTCCATAAAATTCAGAATTACGATCCCAAGGAGAAAGGTAGACGCCAAAGTCCATACCATACTTCTTACAGGCATCGCTTACCTCACGTACCACGTCGCCCCTACCATCCTTCCATGGAGAATGCTTCACGCTATGCTCTGTATAGGCGGATGGCCACAAACAGAAACCATCGTGATGCTTACAGGTAAGGATGGCACACTTGAAACCAGCCGATTTCAACTCACGTATCCACTGATCTGCATCGAGGTCGGTAGGGTTGAAGATAGCCGGCGACTCCTTACCATCGCCCCACTCTCTACCAGTATAGGTATTTACACCATAATGCAAGAAAGCCGTAAGCTCCTGACGCTGCCAATTGAACTGACGAGCAGAAGGAACAACGTTTACAGCCTTATGAACAATCTCCGAAGGAGAGTCAGTCGGATTAATAACAACAACGTTCTGTTCCTGCATGAAGCGTTGGAAGAACCACTGGCGAGAATAAAAAGCTCTGCACAAGCTATCGTTGTCTTAAAAAAATGGGAATAAGAATTCAGCCACATAATTGTTAGGTAATGATTTATAAATGTAAAAATAATATTCTACGGCAAATTTAATTATTTTCTACGAAAAAAATCAAATACACATACAATAAAAAAAGCATTTATAAGCGTTAAATATACAATGATTAGAAATAAAAGAAGTACAGCCTACAAATAGAGGCTTGTTGTATTGGTAAATTAAAGTTAAATAATGATTTTTCAATTAAGTAAAGTTCTCTCTTTAGCTGTTACAATCTTTAGAAATTCTGTATAAAAGAAAATGAATCTAAACCCTAAGAACCTAACAAAGGAAAACAAAAACGCTGCATAGTCCAGCGACATGGGTTCCTACGCTTTATTTTGCCATGGGTATGCCTTTCGTCGTACTCAATATGGTTTGTACGCTAATGTATAAAGGGATGGGAGTATCCGATGGTCAGATAGCCTTTTGGACCTCGCTCATCATGCTTCCTTGGACCTTAAAACCACTATGGAGCCCATTCTTAGAGATATATAAGACAAAGAAATTCTTTGTTGTTCTGACACAGCTGCTAACAGGTGTACTTTTTGCATTGGTAGCCCTTTTGCACTCCATCTTCCCTTCTTCTTTTCTGTCACAATTGCTATTCTTGCAGTTATAGCACTGAGCGGAGCTACACACGATATTGCCGCAGACGGAACCTATATGTCAGTACTCTCAAATGAAGAACAGGCACGTTGGATTGGATGGCAGGGAGCTTTCTATAACATTGCTAAGATTGCTGCAACAGGTGGACTGGTCTACCTTGCAGGTACTTTCATAGAGCATTTTGGTGTAACAAAAGCATGGATGTTTATTATGCTTATTATCGCTACGATTATGATAGTGATAGGTTGTTACCACGTCTTTATTCTTCCAAATCCAAAGAAGACAATAACAGACGCACCAAAGTCATTGAAAGAATCCTTAAACGAGCTTGTAGAGGTTTTCCTTGACTTCTTCAAGAAGAAACACATTATATATTATATCTTCTTCATCATCCTTTATCGTTTCGCAGAGGGTTTTGTGATGAAGATAGTTCCACTCTTCCTCAAAGCCTCACGTGTCGAACAAGGATTGGGGTTAAGCGAGCAAGAAATAGGACTCTGTTATGGCACCTTTGGTGCTGCTGCCTTCGTTATAGGCTCTATCCTTGCAGGATATTACATTGCATGGAGAGGATTGCAAAAGAGTCTTTTTTCTCTTGCATTAGTATTTAACATCCCATTTATTGCCTCCACACTCTTAGCTATCTACCAACCAGAGAGTCTTTGGTTGATTGGTGGTGCAATTGTGATGGAGTACTTCGGCTATGGCTTCGGCTTTGTTGGACTATCACTCTTCATGATGCAACAGATTGCACCAGGTAAACACCAGATGGCACACTATGCTTTTGCAAGTGGAATCATGAACTTAGGTGTAATGTTCCCAGGAATGTTAAGTGGTGTTTTCAGCGACCTCTTAGGTTATCGTCAGTTCTTTATCTTTGTATTGATATGTACAATTCCAGCTTTGTTAGTCACATGGTTTGTACCATTCACATATCCAGATAAGACAAAGAAAGAAACGAATTAAGCATAAGAAAAAAATAGAGAATTTATAAACGTAAACCAAAAATAAATAATTAAAACCAAAGAGTATGAGATTAATCATAGAACCTAATTACGAAAAGTTATCAAAATGGGCAGCAAACTATGTTATTGAGCGTATCAATGCTGCTAAAAATCAAGACAAGCCATTTGTACTCGGTTTGCCTACTGGTTCTTCACCAGAGGGTATGTATGCCGAGTTGGTAAAAGCTTATAAAGAAGGCAGAGTAAGTTTTAAGAATGTTGTCACATTCAACATGGATGAGTATGTAGGCTTACCAGAAGACCATCCACAAAGCTATCACACCTTCATGGCAGAGAACCTCTTCAACCACATCGACTGTCCAAAGGAGAACATTCATATCTTGAATGGTAACGCTGAGGACCTTGAAGCAGAGTGCCAGCACTATGAGGACATGATTCGTGAGGCAGGAGGCATCGACCTCTTCCTCGGTGGTATCGGCCCTGACGGCCACATCGCTTTCAACGAACCGGGTTCATCACTCCGTTCACGTACTCGTATCAAGACTTTGACGTCAGACACACGTATTGCAAACTCACGATTCTTTGAAAATGACCCTAACAAGGTACCAGTACACGCTTTAACAGTAGGCGTTGGTACAGTAATGGATGCAAAGGAAGTGTTGATCCTTGTAAATGGTCACAACAAGGCAGAAGCTCTGCGTGCTGTTGTAGAAGGCTCAATCACACAGAAATGGACTATCAGTGCTTTACAGATGCACTGAGACGGCATCATCGTTTGTGATGAAAGCGCAACAGATAAGTTAACTGTAGAAACATACAAATACTTTAAAGACATAGAAAAGGAGAACTTGTAATGAAACTGAATTTAAGTTCACAGATTGTACTCAATCAAATACCTGAGGAGTTTTATCGTCCAGCAACAGCTATTGAACGCTCGGAGATAACACGTTTTGAGAAGGTTCCAACAGATATCTTCCCAACAATTGAAGAAGGAGCTATCGACATAGCCAACCATCTTGAGGCAGACATCAAGAAGAGAGAGCAAGAAGGAAGAAAATATGTAATGGGCGTTGGTTCAGGTTCTTCCCTCACTCCTATCTTCCAGGAGCTTATCAAACGTCATCAAGCTGGCAAGTTGAGTTTCAAGAATGTTGTTGTATTCAACGCATACGAGTATTTCCCACTAAGCGAAGAAAACGTAAATCGTGGAATCAATCAGCTCAAAGAGCGTTTCTTGAATCACATTGATATTGATGTAGAGAACATCTTTACACCAGATGGTACGATTGCTCAGAATGATGTACAGGAGCATTGTCGCCAATATGAGCAGAGCATTAAGGAACTCGGCGGACTTGATGTTATCCTTTTGGGTATTGGTCGTATGGGTAACATTGCTACTAACGAGCCAGGTTCAAGTCTTACCTCTGCTTCACGTCTTATCTTAATTGACGAGACAGCACGTGAAGAGATGAAGATGAGCTTCGGTTCACAAGAGTCAGTTCCACCATGTTCTATCACAATGGGTGTTAGCACTATCCTCTCTGCACGTAAGATATTCCTTACAGCATGGGGTGAAGAGAAGGCTGACATCATTAAGAAGACCGTTGAAGGTAAGGTTAGTGATGCTGTCCCAGCATCATTCTTACAGACACACAACGATGCACATGTTGTTATTGACCTATCTGCTGCGGCTAAGTTGACACGTATTCAGCATCCTTGGCTCGTGGCGTCATGTAAATGGACAGATAAGTTGGTACGCTCTGCACTTGTTTGGCTTTGCCAGATTACAGGTAAACCTATCCTCAAACTAACCAATAAGGATTACAATGAGAATGGCCTTAGCGAACTCCTTGCACTCTATGGTTCTGCATACAATGCAAATATTAAGATATTCAACGATCTCCAGCATACAATTACAGGTTGGCCAGGTGGTAAGCCAGATGCAGACGACACCTATCGTCCAGAACGTGCTAACCCATTCCCAAAGAGAGTGATTGTATTCTCTCCACACCCTGACGATGATGTTATCTCAATGGGTGGTACACTTCGTCGTTTGGTACAGCAGGGACATGACGTTCATGTAGCATACGAGACATCTGGAAACATTGCTGTAGGTGATGAGGAAGTTGTACGTTTCATGCACTTCATCAATGGCTTCAATCAGATTTTCGTTGGTGAGCAAGATGAGGTCATCAAGTCTAAGTACAAGGAGATTAAGGAGTTCTTAAAGAATAAGAAGGAAGGCGACATCGACACACAGGACATTCGTACCATCAAGGGACTTATCCGCCGTGGCGAGGCACGTACTGCTTCTACCTTCAACCAGATTCCACTCGATCATGTTCACTTCCTTGACCTTCCTTTCTATGAGTCTGGTAAGATTGAGAAACTTCCAATGGGCGAAGCTGATGTGAACATTGTAAGAGAACTCATTACAAAGGTGCAGCCTCATCAGATTTATGTAGCTGGAGACTTGGCTGACCCACATGGTACTCACCGTAAGTGTACAGATGCCGTTCTTGCTGCAATCGACCTTGAGAAGGAAGCTAAATCAGAATGGTTGAAGGATTGTCGCGTATGGATGTATCGTGGTGCATGGGCAGAATGGGAAATTGAGAACATCGAGATGTGTGTTCCTATCAGTCCAGAAGAACTCCGTGCAAAGCGTAACTCTATCCTCAAACATCAGAGTCAGATGGAAAGTGCTCCATTCCTTGGCAATGACGAACGCCTCTTCTGGCAGCGTTCAGAAGACCGCAATCGTGGCACAGCTAAACTCTATGATGACTTAGGACTTGCTTGCTACGAGGCAATGGAAGCATTTGTTGAATACAAATTTAGAATCTATCCGACAAAAAGAATTAATGTATAAGAAGATTTTATTTACTATTTTCCTCTGCGCCTCACTATTACAGGTAGGTGCAGTAGGAATACAGAACAGCAAAAACGATGATGGTTTTACCACCATCGTTTTTGATAGAGCAAATAGCCCTGTTCCTTATCGTATCCCTGCAATTACTGAGACACGTAAGGGAACACTGTTAGCAGCTTGCGACTTCCGCCTTAGTCATACCGACGTGGGATGGAACAACAGAAATGGTTTGTGGCAGATTAACATTGTTATGCGAACGAGTAAGGACTTTGGTAAGACATGGTCTGATACAGTTTGCGTAGCGCGTGGTAACGAGCATGCTACTGACCCAGTCCGTACAGCCTTCGGCGATCCAAGTATCATTGCAGACCGCACATCAGACAATGTATTGCTTCATTGCGTTGCGGGTAAGAGTGCCTATCAGACAGCTACTCGTCAGAATCCACAACATGCTTACTTCTTCCACAGCACTGACGGGGGGAAAGACTTGGGACAATGGAACAGACCTCACCGAGATGATTTACGGACTCTACGATGGCAAGCTTCCTAATGGTGGAAATCCTGACGCAATCTTCCTAACATCAGGTAAGATTATGCAGAGCCGTTACGTGCGCAAAGGCAAGTACTATCGTCTATACATTGCGCATCCTATCCGTCAAAAGGGCGTTGACCGCTGCGGTACGTTCGTAATCTATTCTGATGACTTCGGTCGCACATGGAATGTCTTAGGTAGTCCTTCAAAAGCTCCTTCTATTGCACAAGACGAGTCAAAAGTTGAGGAAATGCCTGATGGTAGCGTATTACTGAGCTGTCGTGACGTCTACGGAGGCAGACGCTTTAATATCTTTACATACAAAGATGCGGTAAAAGCTACAGGTAGTTGGGGCGAAGAGGTTATGCCACTGAATATGACTGGCAAGCAGGTAAATGCCTGCAATGGTGGTATTTTGATTGTTCCTGCAAAGCGAATTGCTGACGGCAAGAAGCTATTTGTTGCCCTTCAGTCTGTACCACTTAGCGCACGTCGTGATAGTGTTGGTTTCTTCTATAAGGAGTTGGCATCTTACGCTGACTACTCTACCGCAGAATCATTAGGCAGCAACTGGAAGAAAGGACTGCGTGTAACAGACGAGTCTTCTTGCTACTCTACAATGGTACTTATGAAGAATCAGCGCATCGGCTTTCTCTATGAAGTTCGTGGACAGAACGATGGTTATGACATAGAGTTCAAGAATCTGTCATTGAAAGCTATTACAAAGGGCGAATATGATATTCTCCCATACGTTGACCGCACGAAGTACGCAGTTGAAGCAGCAAAGACTCACAATGGCAAATGACAAAGATTGAAAAAAAGAAGTAAATCAGTTTATCGTATAGCAATACGACACAAGTCAATATTCTACGAAAATATAAAGACCCTTACTTGTCATCTATCAGAACAAGTAAGGGCTTTTTCATTATATATCATACGAGTCAAAAGCGTCTCAGATATGTTATACGAGCGTAACTCGTATGTGTCAATTTACTTCTTGATATTGAACTTATAAACACATCCATGATTAGCCTCAACCTCAATTGCAACCTGTCCATCACGTTTCAATTCTACGACTTTCGTAAAGCCAGAAAGCAAGTCAGTCATTTCTACGTCTTGTTCTGGAATTTCGAGAAGTCGTATGCATGAGCAGGAATAGTTACCTTAACATCAACACGTTCCTGCGCAAAGTTGACAACAATCAATAAGACTTCATCATCTGCCTTACGTAAGAAAGCAAACTGTTTATGAGGATTAAAATGTTGACTTTGACCATTGACATACATTAAATCAAAAGTCAAACCCTCTCTCACAGCCTTCTCTTGATTACACAATGATAGAATTCTATGATAAACAATCTCGAGCTTCTTTTCGTCACTCTTCAAGGCTTTACGATTGAAGAAGCCTTTATAGATAGCATCACTCGTCCAGTAATCAAAAATTGTTGACCGACCGTCCTGACCAGAAAAGCCTTCTTTGTCCATACCCCTTTCACCAAACTCCTGTCCAGCATAAACCATAACAGGGTTCTGCTGAAGAAGCGCAGAAACAATCATGCCGGGAACACCCCTCCAAGGATTAGAAGCGAAGAAGTCAGAAGCAATTCGCTGTTCATCATGATTCTCAAGAAAGTAAAGCATGTGGTCACGAATATCATCTACCTTCTGCCACTCATGAGTAATAGAAGAAGCAGGACGTTCATCACACATCACACCACGAACACCATCATACATTCCCACCTTGTCATAGAGATAGTCGAAACCTGATTCTACATACATACGATATTGATTAGGATCATATACCTCACCAATGAATATCATCTCAGGATAACGCTCCTTTACCTGCAGAGTTGCATAAGCCCAAAACTCATGCGGAACCATCTCGGCCATATCGCAACGGAAACCATCAACACCCTTTGCTGCCCAGAAGAGAAGAATGTCAGTCATCTTCTTCCACGTAGAAGGGACTGGATGGAAATAACAACTTCTACCGCCTGCATCACAATAGTCTACACCATAATTAAGTTTGACCGTCTCATACCAATCGTTCTGCTGTGGATGAGCATCGAAGCGGTCGTTACCTGTACACCTTGCAGGAAACTCATAATAAGCCTCAGCATCGTGAGCGTAGATATTCTCAACAACTCCCGAAAGATTAAGCTGTTCGCCTGGACAATAATAGAAATTGTTCTGAGCATCAAAATGTTTTCCCGTATCATCGCCTTCACCAAGATCCTCAACCCCCTCAGGCTTAGCAATACTCTTGTATTGACGAGCTACGTGATTAGGGCACAAAGTCAATAATCACCTTCATGCCTTCAGCATGAGTACGAGTAACAAGTGCCTCAAACTCTGACATACGAGCATCTACGTCTACTGCTATGTCTGGATCAATATCATAATAATCCGTGATGGCGTAAGGCGAACCAGCACGGCCTTTTACCACATGAGAATTTTGTGTAGGTATGCCAAAGGCTGAATAATCAGTACACGTTGCATGACGAATCACACCAGTGTACCAAAGATGTGTAACACCAAGATCATGAATGCGGCGTAACACGGTCTTGTCGAAGTCTTTCATCTTCCCTACACCATTCTCGACTAATGACCCATACTCCTTCTTCGTAAGGTTCTTATTACCGAAAGTGCGGGTAAAGACTTGATAGATAACTAATTTAGTTTTCATACATGAAATAGAAAGAAAGCCCCTCCTTCGTCCGCACCTTTTAAGAAAAGAGAGACAAAAGAGGGGTAATTCGCTTTATATTAAAATAAGATTATACACCGTGTGCATTAACCGTCTTATCAATACGACCAAGCATACCCTGCAAAGCAGCACCTGGACCACACTCTACGAACTCGTTAGCACCATCAGCAATCATATTCTGTGCGCTCTTTGTCCAACGTACGCTTGAAGTGAGCTGAGCAATGAGGTTCTTCTGAATCTCTACGGATCAGTGTGTGGCAAAAGCATCTACATTCTGATAAACAGGACACTTTGGAGCATTGAATGTAGTAGCTTCGATAGCTGCCTGCAACTCTTCCTTAGCTGGCTGCATCAATGGAGAGTGGAAAGCACCACCGACCTTCAATGGCAATGCACGCTTTGCACCAGCCTCCTTCATCAACTCGCAAGCCGTATTGATTCCCTCTGTTGAACCAGAGATAACCAACTGACCTGGACAATTGAAGTTAGCAGCAACGCAAACCTTACCATCCTTTGAAACTGCTTCACATATTTCCTCAACCTTCTCATCAGCCAAGCCAATGATTGCTGCCATTGTACCAGGATTCTGCTCACAAGCCTTCTGCATAGCATTAGCACGAGCTGCAACGAGCTTCAAACCATCTTCAAAACTCAACGCACCTGCCGCAACAAGCGCAGATAACTCGCCAAGAGAGTGACCAGCAACCATATCAGGATTGAACTCATCGCCTAAACAAAGAGCAGAAATAACACTGTGGAGGAACACAGCAGGCTGAGTAACCTTAGTTTCCTTCAACTGCTCGTCTGTACCAGCAAACATAATCTCGGTTATCTTGAAGCCAAGAATCTCGTCAGCCTTATCGAAAAGTTCTTTTGCTAATGGGTTGTTTTCATAAAGTTCCTTACCCATTCCAACGAATTGAGATCCCTGTCCAGGGAATACAAATGCTTTCATATACTATTGAATTGTTTAATTATTAATATTCTATTGGATGCAAAAGGTACAGAAAATAAAGGAGATAGAAAAGAAACTAAGCAAAAAACACGGTTCATCCGAATAATAGAGTCCAAGCATCCGCACGATATGTGCTAAGCCTCCGCACAATATGTGCTGGGCGTCCGTACTTTTGATTAAGAAGGTAAAAAAAATATAACTTACTTGTACATAGTTTGAAAGTTGCTGTCACTGCTGTCAGTCCAACATACATCATAAACACCTTATAACATGCACGTTACGAGGAATGTTAAAAATGACAGCAACTAAAAACAAAAACTATATCGGTTCTATGATTGATTTGGAATAAATGAGTGAAGCATGGACAATGGTGATATCATTGAAGAGATAGAACTATCTGGCGACCTGCTAATAAAGCTATAAATCCCAAAACAAGAGAAGCGATGAGATAAAGGGATGATAACATAAAGCCATCACCACCTTTCAGAAGTGTTGCATGCTCATTCATAAAGGTTGAGAATGTTGTAAAACCACCACAGAAACCAGTCGTAAGCAGAAGGCGAACAGCTGGACTAACTCCGCCATTATCACTGGATAATGAGGAAAAAACACCTATGAGAAAACATCCAAGTACGTTTACAACCATTGTTCCCAAAGGGAATGAACCAACTATTGCCAGCTGAACATATTTAGAGATAATCATTCGAAGACTACCACCTAAAAAACTGCCAACTCCAACTAAAAGAATATCCTTTATCATTTCAAATAAATCTACTTATCATCCATTATACCTAAAAAGACACATTAAAACCAAATCTAATACCATCCTTTGAAATACCAGGTGCATGCGTATAAGTTAGTCGTCGAACATAGTCAACTTCCAAACATTTGAATATATTGTGTATTCCGATAACAAACTCCATGTAAGGATCTTTTGTCATGACACGAGTATCAAGAGGGAACTTATATAACTCAGAATCATTTGCATTCTGTGGTAAATAAGGATTATTCTTATCCGTCAACTTTCCCCACATCCCTTTAAGGCTACATATTCGCGCCACTTCAGCTTCTTCATGAGTGGAAGACGATTAAACATCTTACCTTCTAAATCCCATGCAAGATTGAATTGCGCATATCGATCATTTTAGAAATTCAAGACCCTTCATAAGGTTAAACGTTCCTTTGATGTTCAAAAATATGAGGTATTAACAGGAGGTGTTATAAGAAATTGGAATGGTACCTTATTCCATTGTGCACTCACCTTGTACACGCGTATCAATGTGGCCCCAGCTACCTAACCAAAAAAACGTTTATAAACAGAAAGTTCCGTGAAGTTAGTATTAAAATCACTACCCAAGAAATGCTTAACACCTATTCTATGCGTAACATTAAACTCTGGTGCATCACGATTGACATTTATACGATTTTGTTTAGAGTTTATATATGATTGTCCTGGTCGATAATTGAAACCGAGCGTAATTTCACTCAATCGAATATTATGAACTAATGTACCATCCATTTTCTCATAAATAAGTTTTCCCGTTGGACTATTACTTTCCGTACGAAATTCAAAACTTGTCGTCAAACCATAGTCCGTTTCCCACATAAAGTTTATCTTCTGACGATTAACAAAGTACATTTGTTCAACCTTCACCGGTCGAAAAGTCATAAAGATATTATCCTTATTATGTTTCAAATACTTGTCCGATGGCGACTCTACGTCACTTAATGACTCAAAAGAAATAGTTTGTATAGGGAACTCTATGGGCTGATACTCAGGCTTATTAAATGAGTAAGTAACCTTTGCATCATAATAACTACGATGTGACATTGTTCCATAAGCATAATAGCCTTCAAAGAACCAATGTGGATTCAGTTTCGCTGTTGTACGAGCTGAAGCACGCAAACGAATACCATCAACGAAGTTTTTCGATATAATCGTATTAACAGGCCCTATATCTAACTTGCTTGGTTTATTCTCTGAACCTGTTTCAATAAAGTTCTCTATCAATGCCTTTGAAGCAAAGAGTACCCACTTAAAACCCTTTGTCTTTGACATACGCTTTACGAATAAGTCCATACCAGCCTCACTCTTAGTCAGTTGCGTAGTACGATGTTCTGCCCAGAAATCATTATCACGCAATTTAGCATTCGCATCGTACGTTACCTTCGCCTTACCCTTAAATAGTTTATCATCAATAGGGGTAAAGGCATAGTTTGTCAGACCCGTTGTTCGGATAACAATAGCATGTTGTAAGAAGTCAGTAATCTTAAGTTCAGCAACCATATTATCTGTTGTCAAAGCCCAATCTCCATTACCTAACTTCGTGAATTCTTGCTGAAACTTCATCGCATCAACAAAGTTGACTCCCCGTATTAGCCGGCAACTGCATATCACATCTCTTTATATGAAGCGAACTATCATTCAGCACATACAACTCACCACGAAAGCCAAAATCTTGCTGGTTACTTGGCATAAACTGTAAACGAATACATTGATCCTGATTTACATAGACGGTATCATCTATATAGAACCGATAGAATGAAATAGCCGTAGAGCCAATTGGCGATGGGAAACGCTTTTGAAGAAGTTCTATATGGTCGTCATAAAGATTTATATCCTTAAAAAGGTCCTTCACCATCGTATTAAAAGCCTCTCCCGTTTGTATCAACTTTGAAACCCCCTTAGTAGACTGTCCTAACACGATATCTTTCTCATTACGTGGATGTTTACGATAAAGATGTTGCGTAAGTGTTTCATCTACTGAGAATGGTAGAATGAGCTTATTATTATAAGGACAAGTCTCCACTTGTTCAAGAAGCCACGGAGTTTTCTTAAACATAGAGTCCTCAAGTTCATCAGGTGTGAGGTTATTTATTGCCATTGTCACCTTCTGATACTTATCATATTGATAGTAATCATGATTTTCCAAATGAGTTTGTTTCTTCGCAGCAATGACACGTTTCATCAGTTCTACCGCTGGATTGTCTTTACGCGAATACTTACGGCGTTGTTTTGATTTTACAACAACCCCTTGCAGTTGCTTAGCGTCTACAATAAGTCTAACTACCAAGTTCTTAGGTGTGTGTGGTGTAATCTTGATGTGACGCGACTTATAACCTATCGCTGTAATCGTTAGCTGTTCGCCATTCCTTCTTTCTATTGTAAAATAACCATTAGCATCCGCTGAAACTCCTAACTTCTTATGTCGGTAAGCGGCATTTACATACGGAATACTATCTCCTGACTGCCAATCAATAGCATAACAATGAAGTAATGTACTATCTTCAACAACAGGTCTTTTAGCTATTTTTGTCAAGGAATCCATCATCTGAACCAACGAGTCAGTAACCACCAACATCGAGTCTGTTGTTATCAATAACCCTTTGTCTGACGACAAAGAGTCGATGCGGTCTAAACGAGGGTATGAATTTACTGATGGGAGTATATGCCTGAAGGGCTAATGAAACAAAGAAGAAAAGAAGAGAAAAGAATACTCTCGATTTGAGTATTCGTAATTTATCTTTTAATCTGAATAAGCAAAAAGATATTTGTATGTGTTTATTGAGATTTCGCAAACTATTCATATCATATTTTTATTTTAGAATATTGCAGAATAGCCTTCGACAGCTATTCTGCAATAAAGCCCCTCGTACATCTATTATACGACAAGAATGACGAGTTGATGGGATAAAGAAGACAACTAATCAATCTCCTCATCTGCTTCATAACCACCCATTTCACGAATGGCATTCTTCAGCATTGTGTACTGTTCAAAAAGGTTATTAACAGCCTCTTCACCACGAATAAAATCGTGCATTGGACTTTTAAGGAAGATACTCAAGAAACGCTGAATACCATAACGACCAGCACGTGCAGCAAGATCAGAGAGCAACGTGAGATCAAGAAGCAATGGTGCTGCAAGAATTGAGTCACGACAAAGGAAATTAATCTTTATCTGCATTGGATAACCCATCCAGCCAAAAATATCTATATTGTCCCATCCTTCCTTATCATCATTGCGAGGTGGATAATAATTGATACGCACTTTATGATAGATATTACCATAAAGGTCAGGCTGCTCATCAGCTCTACAAATTGTCTCAAGTGTCGACAACTTACTTACTTCCTTGGTATGAAAATTAGCGGGTTCATCAAGAACTAAACCATCACGATTACCCAAAATATTGGTAGAGAACCAACCTGCAAGACCGAGATTGCGCGTCTTTATAATAGGCGCAAAACCCGACTTTACCAATGTCTGACCCGTCTTGAAGTCTTTACCAGCAATTGGCATACGTGTCTTCTCTGCCAATTCCCACATCGCAGGTATATCAACCGTTGTATTTGGAGCGCCCATAATAAACGGACAACCCTCGCTCAAAGCTGCGTATGCATAACACATAGACGGAGCGATATGCTCTCTGTCATCCGACCTCATAGCCACCTCAAGCTGTTCAAGTGTCTTGTGACAAGCCTCATCGTATGGTACATAAATCTCCGTTGATGCAGCCCAGATAACAACAATGCGTTCGCAATCGTTCTCTTTCTTAAAGTTCTGAATGTCCTTCTGCAATTCCAGTACCATATCCCAGCGTGTCATGCAGTCTTTTACGTTATCACCATCCAAGCGCTTTGCGTAGTTGCGGTCAAAGGCTGCCTTCAGCGGTTTTATAGCCATCAGTTCCTCACGGACGGGTTCTATATCCTTTGCTTTCAAGACCTCAGCATATACAGCTGCTTGATAAGCATTCTGAGGATAGACATCCCACGTTCCAAAGACAATATCCTCTAAGTTTGCCAATGGAACAATATCTTTATAATGTAGATACTTCTTGTCTGCTCCGCGCCCCACACGGATTTTATCGTATTGAGTCATAGAGCCGATAGGCTTCGTAAGACCCTTGCGTGTCATTAACACTCCAGTCATGAAGGTCGTAGCAACTGCGCCGCAACCAACGACCATAATTCCTAACCTGCCTTCTGCAGGCTTAACGTTTGTCTGCTTCATGATTATTACTGCAATATTTGTTTAACGCATTTATGCGGCATATATTGTCTTAAGATAGATTGTAATTCACTTAAATCTTCAATAACGTAATCTGCCACACACGATATTGGTTCTTCATTTGTCCATCCTTCTCCTTTTAGCCAGACCGTATAGCAGCCTATTTCATGTGCAGGAAGAATGTCTTTTGTGTAACTATCACCAATCACAACAACCCTCTCTGGCTTTGCTTTCAAGGATTGAACAGCTAAATTAAATATCTCTTTATCGGGCTTTCGGACACCGACAACAGCACTTTCGGTCACAGCTTCAAAGTAAGATGACAAACCGAACTCATCGAGAACAACCGACATATTTCCATAGAAGTTTGTAACCAGCCCCAATCTATAATTCTTTTTTAGTTCAGACAGCACTCTCCTACTCTCTGACATGTTCGCTTTTATCTTCTCATAAATATCATTCACCAAAACCTTTTGCTGACAATCAGCCTCAGCCTTATCCATCGATAGCCAACCACGATGAATTAAATAATCAAACTCAATTCTCAACTTTGACGTTAGCATCGAGTAAAAAGTATCATGCACCTGTATGATTGGTTCCTTTCCTAAGGTTCGCTCTGCATATACATAAGCTTCACGGAACTGCTCTTCTGTTACTGGAATATTGTTCCTTTTATATGCATGCCACAAAAACCTTCCCCAATGACAACCTATGGTATCGAGCGTTCCTCCAAATCAAAGAGAAGAGTTAGCTCGCCCTGCTCACAAAGTTGAGTGGTAAGTGTCTTTTCTTCATTTAGTGATATGTTATTTAATTGCTTGTCCATCAGAATAATTTAAGTAATATGATATTATAAATTACTGTTCTTCAAGTGCTAAAACTGACTATTCAAAGTTTTTATTCAACTCCAATTTCAGTTCTAATCTGCATACAGAATCATGCTTCCATTACTCCTTCGGCATAAGACTCTTACATAGCTCTTCATGTCGTTTGTGCATATAAATATACAACAAATTGTATAAAGTGATTTCAAAAACTAAATAAATCCACGGACAATTCAGTAAGCAAGTGATGTAGATGAGGATGGCACGACTATTAAAAGACAAAAAATTTGTAAAAGGCATCAGCGGTCTGCTCCCTTCCAAAAAGCGAGTTTTAAGTTCCTGAGGCACCTTATCTACACTACCATACTTCTCTATCAGTGCTGCATGAAACTCCTGAAAAGCTGGGGTTCTACGCTCCTGACTCTTACAATAACGCTGATAGTTGCTATGAAACGCACGATCCCAAAAGACTCCTTTCTGTCCTTTCAAACTTTCTGCAATAGCGTGTTCTCTTTCATACGAGTCAAGTTCTGAACCCTCCTTACCTTTCAAGAAATAAAGGTGGATTTGCCTATAATAATCACTTAACGAACTCTGCGGAGAATGGCATAGTATACTTGCAACAGCTGCCAGCCCTAAACCCCAAAAGCCCCAAACTTCTAATGTACCAGGCATTGGTTGATACCAAAGTCGGAAGACAATGGCAAGATAGATTGAGAAAAACCACACATCACCTGCAAAACCATCTAAGCAGCGACCTTTCATGGATTGTTGATGTGTCAGACGTGCTAATTGACCATCTGTTGAATCACAGAAGTTCGCTAACATCAAAAGGACTATTCCTATTATATTATATATAGTGTCAGTAAAAAAGAACATAACACCCGCACCAACTCCAAGAAAGATAGAAAGAATAGTAATAGTATTAGGTGTTACACCCAAGCGATGCCAAAGTAAAGCAAAGGCTAAACCAATAGGGCGTGTAAAATAAACATCAATCCACTCCTCTGTATCCATCGATTTAAACGAGGCACGAAGAAGACTGAGGAAACTCTGCTTCCCATCTTGTCCTTCCATCAAAGAAGCATATCTTGTTTGTTCGACAGAACTATCTTTGCTCTCACTATTCTGAGTAGACACTTTATTATTTTGTTCTTCCATCATTATATCTAAAAAATTAAACGTAATTTGATTTAAACAACGACTATCAATTCCCATTCCTACACTCTCTTTTAAGAGAAGTATTCTGAGAGTGAACAGTCTTTAACCTCAACAATTCACCGATAGCCCTTGTCGTCTCAATTCTACACCTTGAGAAACTTGGGAAATCATTAAAATCTATTATCACATAACTACCATCTTCTTTCACAATAGCATCTCCTCCATAAATCGGTGTCTGAAGTAAACGCGACAAACGCTCTGCATCAGCTTGTAAATCCGACGAGGAGAACGAATAGCCATGGGGCGACCCATTCCGCACCTCATCACCAAACTTTGTTTCTGTATCGACAGATGAGTAATAATAACGAAAAAAGTCCGTACCCTCAACGCCGTAAAACTTCACCACATCTCCTTGCACATGAGCTTGTGTCACAATATCTATGATGCCACGTTGATTAAAAGCTAATTTCGCCTTTTCCACATCATCCTTATTCAGGCAAAAACAAATATCATCCTTTCCTTGTGCCGATGCATCTCCACGCTTTACCCAGTAACCCTCATTGCCTTCATCAGGCGGGAAAGGTAAGCCTTCGTTGCGCATCACCCTATCCACATTACTTCTTTGACAAGCTCGTACACCAAATGATGGATTGAAAACACGTACACCTCTCTTTTCTAACTTATCAAGATAATCCAAAACCATTGGACTACGTGCCATCGAAATGATAATACTATACTCAGCTAAGAGATCATCTGACTCTGCTAAACCAGACAAAGTCCTGACACTAAACTATCAATTAACGCTTCCTCACTTATCATCTTTGAATGAGCAAAAAGACGACTAATCTCTTGTAATATTGCCAAGTCTTTCTCCTCTGAATTAGGCGAATAGCATAAAGCACGCTGTATCAACAAGACTTTATCCTCACAAGAATAAGTGTGATTATTTACTACTTCGTTTGCCTTTTCTATATCACTGACATGGTCTATATCAAACACCTGCGTTAATAAATAGGCTTCAATTTGCAACCCTACCGCTACCATGGCACGCTGGAAATTACGCATTCGATGCTCACCTTTCTCTATACAAGACGACAGAATGGTAAGCGACGTTTCTGTCAAGCCATAGATACCTGCTGATATAAAACGTGTCTCTTCCTGCATATCATCATAATAACCAGTGACACGCATGGAATTATCAACACCAACATAAAGTGGTTTTTCATCGTCTATATAATCTGTCACACCCATTAAAGCGTCAACACCATGGGCTACTCTTTCTTGAAAAGACAAAACATAATTATGAAACTCATCTTCATCGAAGATGGTATCAACCGTTGTAAGGATGAAAGGCTCACCACGGAGATAATTACGCAATTCATAAAAACTATGCATAGAACTTGGAGTTGACTTCACTACATAACGTAGTGGCACTGAGACACCATTCAAACCGTTCTTCTGAATAGCTCTCAAATGACTTGTCACGTCATGCATCTGCACATTACAAACAACAATGATTTCTGTAGCGTTATTCTCTATAAAAATCCTTATTAATCTGTCTATGAGCTGCTCTCCCCTTACCCTTACCAATGGCTTGGACTCGGTGACACCTTCTTGAGCCAGTCGTAAACCATCACCAGCTGCTATAATTGCGAATTTCATCTCTGCAAAGATACATAATTATAAGGAAAAAAATAAACTTTCTGATAAATGTTTTTCTTCCCAAAAACAACATTACAAAGACTTTTTGAACTATTTAATTACGCTAATACCATCTTGCAATACATCATAATTTTGTAAGAACAACCTCTTCCTTTAGCCAAGTAAACTTAGCATTTATAAGATACAACAATCTATCAACTATGTATATGACACACCGGAGAAATACTTGTAAATTGCATAAAGAACATCTTAAAACGACATCTATGACCTTCTCTTTCCCATATCACGAAGCTCATGTAAAAATATTTTTCAAACTACTAAAAAGCCAATACACGCTCTTTTAGCTCGCTAAAGAGCATCTTTTGACTTGCAACAAACGCCCTTCTGGGACTCAAGTAAGCACCTTTTAAGCTCTAAGTAAGCACCTTTCGTAATACCCTTTTTATAAACAATTGACATACTGAAAGTTACGAACACAACGTTTTTTTAACCTTATCTTATACCTACACACCCCAAATTTTTACGAAACAATGTAAAAGATTTTTTTCAGAGCCTTTTTACTTCTTTTGTAAAAACAAAAGATTTAGCACTTGACTTAAAAACGAACACAGACACTAATAGAAAGTAAGAATTTTTGAAATAAATAAGACTAAAAAAACAACCAAAAAAAGAAAGAAGTTAATGAATTTGAAGATTATAATAGTTAATTTTATGTTAAAAGCAACAACAATCTAAACAAAAAAATTTGCCCATTCGGATAATGATTTCTATCTTTGCATATATAAAATTAAGAGGATATATTTGAATTCCATAACGCATAACATGCTTAGAACAATTTAAAAGTAAATCCCAAAAACATAAAGTCATTCATAAACGAATTGATATTTTTTTCAAATAATAAAGTTATAAGACTTTTCCTCCCCTATTTAGGCACAGAAAGAAATAGAATATACAGCTTAGATACGTTAATAATACTCTTTATTCACGTAGACAAAAAGCTCTGAAACACATAGGTTAGTTTTTAAGGTGTAAGGATAACAACATTGTCATAACTCTCACAAATATCTTATAGAGAGTTTGACACACTTAATCACTCCTGATTTCACTTTGTTGAAATCAGGATTTTTTTATAAATAATGAAAGCTAAAAATAAGTAACCTACATATCACAAACCAGCAAAAATGGATTGCTCATCCCCCATATCCATCTTGCACACACCGAAAAGACACTTTATTTATCACTTACAAATAACTTTTCAGTCAAAAAGTTTGCAAGTTTAGGTTTAAGTGTATACTTTTGCAGAACCTCTTAAAGTATATACTTATACAAAGATATACCAAAGAAAAAGAAAAATAAACACAATATGAAGCGACAAGGACAAGCACTATCGTTAAAAAATCTAACAAAAAGTAATGTGTGGGGCATTCAGGAAAACGATGTCTTCCGCCTTTGGGAACAAGCAGAACGTGACGCTGATTTAAGAGACAATGAGCGACACTACATTGAAGTAATCAAAAGTGCCTTTACCATAGAAGAAGTAAAAGTTGATAAACCTGAAGTTATCAAAAAATACGAAGAACGTGGCTGCCGAGTTGAGCAAGTTAGACTTGACGAGGGTATCACGGTTAAATGGGCTTTAAAGAAAAAGCCTATACAGCGTATTACCGACCTAACCTGGGAGAATATCAACCACGTATCCGCACAAAAACTAATAGAAGTTCTTGAACGTAATTTTGGTGGCGGATGGGAAAGCCTTCCACAAAGTGTACAAGACATTATTTTGAGTGGCTTCGACATAAGTACTACTACCCTTCCAACAGCTCGCCTAAAAAAACCAGGCGGACTATATGAAAAGAAAAATTGCTGACGGCTTTTGAAGTACTTGAAATTTCTAAGGGTTCATGGACCGAAGCTATCTTTGCAAAAGAAAAGCCTGTATCATCAATCCCTTCTAAACACCCTTCTCTTGACGAAAGCGAAGACGAAGGCCTCTTAAAGGACCTTGATGATGAAGAGGAGATGATGCCAGAGGACGAGATGCGTTCTGAAGACGAAGACGAGGATGATTTCGATGAGGACAAGCTTACAGAGGAAAGCTATCGCACCACCTTCGACACCAATCCAGAAGAGCTGGAGATGCAAGCCGATGAAGTTGGAGAAGACGTAGACTTCTAAGCCAAAACAAAAAAAATATTAGATTATAACACACAAAAAAGCCCCAATCAACTTCAATTGAATGGGGCTTTTCTTATGCACCTACACCACAAGTGTCTCTCTCCTTCAAGTAACTGAACAAAGCTACCAAAAGAGACAAATGCCTTAATGCTTCTTACTCTTTTTCGCTAAGGATTGTCGACGAGCATTCTGAATCTCAAGATAACGAGCATCAACTATGCTATCGAACTCTTGATTTTTAATAATTAAACTTTCCATAAACATGAATGTTATCTTAAATACATAATTGGCTGCAAAGATACATTTTTCTAAGAAATCAAAACAAGTTTAGATATCATTCATTGAATTCACAATAGCAACTTTTTTTGATTATAATCAACGCCATTGACATACATCAAATATACATATCGTTTAGTATCCAACAATATCAAAAAAACGTTGCTCATGATAAATAAATTTATTAACTTTGCACTGAATTTCAACAGATAATAAATAATAACCGCAGAACCAAAGGGGTTTCAGCACAAAAGAAGAAAGGATAACATTATGTTAACATTTGGTATTGCAACTATCATTGCTGCCGTTATCGCAGAAGTATTGATTGTTTCAAAAAGATTAATCTTGATTAGTTTTTATCAAGTAAACGGAAGACCAGAATTTTTTTAACGGATGCCGCTAAGTGATATTAGCAGCAAAATGATAAAGTAAAAAGCCGATTCGTCATCTGATGTTTCGGCTTTTTTTCTTATTAGATAAGTTTCTTATTTAGAACTATAAACAACAACCAAACATCTACAAATAACACACATTCATTATATTCACTAAAACTCATAGACTCAACCCTAAAAAAGAAAAAAGAAGCACACTAACAAGGAAATTTGTCTTTTCAAACAAACAAAAAGCCTCATGTAATTCTATTTTCCAAGAACTTATAATTATCATATTATCATATAGTTATAGCTTTTATCACATAAATTAGAGAAGATATCTAACTAAAAAGCAGAAAAAGTTTGGTTAGTTCATAAAAACAATACCTTTGCACTCGCAAAACGAAAAAGCACCCTTAGCTCAGTTGGTAGAGCAACTGACTCTTAATCAGTGGGTCCAGGGTTCGAGTCCCTAAGGGTGTACAAAGAATGATATTCTTATCCCCTTTTTTTCGTATAGCATGCACCCTTAGCTCAGTTGGTAGAGCAACTGACTCTTAATCAGTGGGTCTAGGGTTCGAGTCCCTAAGGGTGTACAAAGAAGAGATTTCCACACATTAGGAAATCTTTTTTTTGTACCTATTAAAGACTGATAATATTCATTTTATCATACATCTAAACTTCTACTCTATATCGAATAGAGTTACCATCAAGATTTTTTTCTATTATAAAGAGATAGTCATTAATAGTTTTTTTGTAAATTTGCAAAAGTGATATCGAAGAATAAAATAAAACTTATCCGTTCTCTTGAAACAAAAAAAGGAAGAGAAAAAACAGGATTGTTTGTAGCAGAAGGTCCTAAAATTGTGGCGGATTTGCTACATAATAATTTTGTGGCTGAAGAATTATTTGAAGATATTGAAGACATAAAAAAAATATCGTTCCTCCAACATCCACAATCAACACTGGGTATCTTCCATCTACCAAAAGAAGGAAGAAGTAGGATAGCTGACTACACAAATATATTCAACAAACACATTGACAACAAACTGACCTTAACCCTTGATGGTGTACAAGACCCAGGGAACCTTGGTACAATCATAAGAATTGCAGATTGGTTTGGAATCGAAAATATCTTTTGCTCACATGAAACTGCCGACTGCTGGAGTCCAAAGGTTGTCCAAGCAACAATGGGAAGTATTGCAAGAATAAAACTACATTATACCGACCTGAACGAGCTTATAATGAGTCTTCCTAACAGCTACCCTATCTATGCAACTCTCCTCGATGGTTCTGACATCTATAAACAGGAACTCACCCCTCACGGAATGATTGTAATGGGAAACGAAGGGAAAGGTATTTCCTCGCAACTTAGATCGAAGATTAACAGAAAACTTCTAATCCCGAACTTTCCACCAAAACACAAAACGGCTGAGTCCTTAAATGTTGCTATTGCAACCTCTATCGTTTGTGCAGAATTTAGAAGACGACAAATCTAATTAATTAAAACGATTTGAATTCCATCTGGTAATAAAACATTATAAGTCTCTTTGATATAAAAATAATTCTCCTAAAAACTATATAACAAAAAGAGAATTAATAAATACAAACATAAAAAAAGCGAAACTACATGAATAAAGTATGGATAACAAAGAATATCTTTTTTACGGGTATTTTATTATTATGTGTGAATTTTAGCTGCAGCAACCAACATGTTACTGAGGACATCATAACTTCAACAGCACAAAGTAAAACTTTTCATTTATATATTGAAGGAACAAAAGCCGAAATAAAACAAGAAGCCAAAACGAAAGCAACCAGAACTTTTAGTTATAACTTCGAAGGTTCTAATCTCATTCCGACAATAAATTTTAAGGAAGGAGAGAGTGTACCATCACGTTGTTTTATCAAAAACGAAGATCTCAATATACCAATAAAAGAAATACCAGTCAAATGGATTGTACGAAACAAGACGTTAATCTGTGACGATATCAACGTCGATATTAAAGTACCAAACAACACAAAGGCTGGCAAATGGAAAGTTTGCTTTTATATAGGAGATGGTACATATAATGAAAAAACAGAGACGTTTACAATCGATGCTGAAACGAACCTACGTCCTATAAATAACAACAACGAGCAGCGATGGACTCTTCCTTATCTATCAGCATGGTCTGAATTACGAATTAGAGAAAATGGAAACATGAGCATACCATCTGTGAGCTTCATTCCACAAGGTGCATTTATATGTACAAACATCGTAAACAATACGGGGAAAAAGATTTCACTGAAAGCTCTTTCTATGCGTGCCAGCGACCCTTCACAAGAACCTGCCCCATTTGTCTGGAAAGCTGAATGGAACATTCGTAGCAATGAAAAAGCAACACTAACACCGACACTAACCCCTAAAGAAGATAACAAAGAGATAATTTGTAATCTACCTGCTCCCATCGAATTAAAACCTAAAGAAGTATCAGGTTGGTATGGCTTTTGGGTAATGCCTATAGGTACAAACCACAGCTATGCTTCAAACATTTACGCTGTTCCACAAGACAATGAAATCGAACAAAACTCAGCATGGTGGATATATAACACACCAATAGAAGGAAGAAGTAATGCACAAGGTCCTATTGCTGGGCGTAGCTACACTATGACTTTCCAATTGCGTAAACTTATTAACACGACCTTGACCAATTGGATGCAGGACATTGATGGTAACCGACTCGTATGCAAAATGTCAATCCCTGGCACACATGATACTGCCGCAAATACGGGAAATGGTTGGGTTAAGACACAAGAATGGGACATTAAAACACAATTAAAGAATGGTATAAGGTTTTTCGACATCCGTTTAGTTCATGATAAAGGTGTCATAAAACTCTGTCATGGCAGTAGCATCTTTAGCACAACCTTTGTAAAAGATGTCTTACACACTACTGCTGAATTCTTACAGGAACACCCTTCTGAAACAGTGTTGATGACTATCAAAAGAGACCACGACCTGGACCACGACCATGGTGTAAAATATTGGCAAGCACTTATGAATGCACTTAACGAAGATGAATTAGCAAAAAAACACATGGCAGATGACTTCCAAGGAGGATATAGGATGAAAGACTTACGAGGAAAGATGCTCGTCATTAGTAGAGAAGGTTGGTACACAACGCAATCCGGGAATGTTGCATCTTGGCCTGACAACAGGAACTTTACTTCTTCTATTGTATCGAATGATGGTAGCTCTACGCCTCTCATTGTTGAGGACCATTATAAAGCAAGTGCTACTGATAAAATAAAATATGTTACAAATAACCTACTTGAAGCAAATAAAGCATTTTCTGAAACTAATAGTCCTTATAGGTGGTTTATTACCTTTACTTCTTATACTGGTCCTGCTGGTGCTGCAATACCAGGACTTACAACCACATACGTAGATCCGAAGATAAATGAGATATTAAAAGACACTAACAAATTCAAGTGTTCAGGCATCTTACTTTCAAACTTCCCTGGCTGGTATAAGATTAATCAAACTGTGATTAAATTAAATAAAGGTGTTGAACTTCCGTAATCCCAAGTTGTTCATTATAACCTAAACAACTTTAATTTATAGTTGCTGTCACTTTTAACATTTATCGTAACATACACATAATAAAGCATTTATGCTACATATTAGACTGACAGTAGTGACAGCAACTTTAAAACTCATGTCATCCATTAGTGACTAATATCTCCGAATCGGCTCAACAAGAAAATAAAGATGAACCGAAAGTATTTTTATAGCAGTAGATGCTTCTTCTACAAAGTAAGAAAAAGATTGGAAATAACTCGTTATCAACCTAAAAGAATAGAAATAAAGTTGTAACTTTGCAGTCGGACTTGGTGTGCAGGTGTGTACCCAGTCCCATTTTGTGGTTTAATAATTTAGCGTTTGCTATTTATTCAATAACGTTCAGGAAACTTGGCGGTAGAATGAACAACAAGAATGGATGAATAAGTAAACGTCCACGATAGCGTGGGCGTTTCTCATCTCTTGTTGTAGGTTTCCGCCAAGTACCTCTGAACGTGGATGATTACGTCCACGTTTCTCATGTTGGTACTTGGCTATAACTTTCGTAATTTGAGTATAAAGCATCGCATTAAAACGTTTTAATGCAATGACAAAAGAACAGACGACCATTTTAAAAGGTGTAGCTATCCTAATGATGTTATTCCTTCACTTATTTAATGGTTCTAATTTGAGTACTGTTTGTGAACCTTTGATTTTTATTGGTGGTACTCCCTTGTACACATTATCAGTAGAGCCTGTAATCCTGTGGGGATATTTTTGATGCTGACTGGCTACGGGCTTAGTTACACTTACTATCGAGGCAAATTGTCTATCAATGGACAAGAGCATAGACTTTTTAAAACTATACATCCATTATTGGATTATTTTTGTTGATTTTTGTTAGTATAGGTTCATTTGTAAGACCAGAAAAATATCCCGGAAGTTTTTTTCGAATATAATATTGAATTTTACGAGTATAAGTAATAGCTATAACTCTGAAACATGGTTCTTATTTCCTTATGCATTACTTTCGCTTACATCAGTATGGATTTTTCAGGTGTATAGACAAATTAGGCTGTGTAAAAAGCATTATTATTACGTGGGTTTTATATATGATAAGTTGCTATATAACCAGTAGATATATAGCCGTAAACAAATTATATACAGAATGGTACGCCTACGTCATCACATACTTTAATGTATTATTCTCTTTTGTTATTGGAGCAGTATTCCATCGACAAGTTGAAAAAGGAAAAGGCTATATTTCATTCTTACATACACACAAGATAGTTACTTTTTGCTATTTTTAATTACTTTAGTAGTAATAAACTGTTTTCATTTCAAGTGCGGCTACTGCGTATATATTTGAATTTTTCTTATATATTCCTGCTATTGCACTTAAGTTTTAATGGTATTGCAAAACGATTTCTTATGGCAATGGGTAAACAGTCTATGGTTATATGGCTAACCCACTCTTTCTTCTGTTATCATATATTCCATGATTTTATTTACGGTTTCAAGTATCCGATAGTCATTTATATTGTTCTGATAGTAATTAGTTACGTTGTTTCACTTCCAATCAGCTATCTTTCTAAGGTAGTTATCCAGCGTGTTACTTTTTTGAAGTAACGTTTGAATTAATCAGGAAAGCATTTTAAGTCAAATCCCTATTTCTCGTTGAAAAGTTATATCTTTGCACATAAGAACTTTATAATACTTATAATTACTTAATATGGAGAAAAGCTTATTATGACAAAATTGAAACTGAAGAAGCATCTTGCCACATTGCCAAAGGAAGATGTAATAAGGCTTGTACTGGATTTATATGATGCAAATAAGGAGGCGAAAATGTATCTGGAAATGTATCTTACACCTGATTATAGTGCAGCATTGGAAAGATACAAAAAGATTATCCGTGATGAATTTTTCCCTGCTCGCGGCTTTTCAGACAAGCCTTCGTTTGCAACTTGCCGCAAGGCAATCTCTGATTTCAAAAAGTTAAAGACTGACGCTATCAGCCTCGGTGATTTGATGCTTTACTATATAGAGTTAGGATGTGAGTACACAATGACCTTCGGTGACATGTGGGAACAGTATTATACTACATTAGAAACGAATTTTGATAAAGCTCTGAAGCATATTTGCGAGTACGGTCTTAAAGAACACTTCAGACAGAGAATTGAGAGTATGCTTAACTCAACGTATTGTGGTTGGGGCTTTTCCGACACATTATGGGATATGTACTATGAGCATTTTGGTTATCAAGACTAACCTAACACACTTTATTTGAACCAACATTGAACCGCCTTTGTATAATTAATATGATAACAGACGGCTTAACTATTTAATATAAAATTATGCAGGACTTTGCAGCGATTGACTTTGAGACAGCTAACTTTGAGCGATGTAGTGTCTGCTCGGTGGGCGTGGTGATAGTAAGAGGAGGAGAGATTGTTGACACTTTCTATTCCCTTATACAACCAGAACCGAATTACTATCATTGGCGGTGTACGCAGGTGCATGGACTTACGTGTGCCGATACTGATGGTGCACCCATATTCAGTGAGGTGTGGAAACAAATAGAACCGATGATAGAAGGCTTGCCGCTTGTAGCCCATAACGCATCATTTGACAAAGGTTGTTTGAAGGCTTCCTTCTTTACCTATCAAATGGATTATCCTGATTATGAATTCTTTGATACGCTGAAGGCGGCTCGTCGTAAGTTTCCTCATCTTCCTAACCATCAGCTACATACGGTTTCGTCAGTCTGTGGCTATGAGTTGACAGATCACCATCACGCTCTCGCAGATGCGGAAGCATGTGCGTGGATAGCACGTGAGATTTTGTAGAATATTTTTTGAGGAGTATAGATATTGGGTGTTGATGAATTACTTAAAAGTTCATCAACACCCAATATTTATTACTCAAACTCAACAAAAATCTTTAGTAAATGTAGTGTATAGCTGAGGTAGCACGATTAGAGAAAAAATATTTATTAACATCCAACATCTAACACTCAAATCACATAAGTGACCATCAACACCTAACATTCAACACCCAACACCTAAACACTACGCTCCTTCAAACTCACGAAGGAAACGAGTATCATTCTCTGAGAAAAGACGAAGGTCGCTTACACGGTATTTAAGATTAGCAATACGCTCAACACCCATACCGAAAGCATAACCAGTGTAGACGGTTGAATCAATTCCACAAGCTTCAAGGTCGTGTGGGTCAACCATACCACAACCAAGTATCTCTACCCAACCGTATGCTTACAGAAACCACATCCATCTCCACCACAGATATTACAACTTATATCCATCTCTGCGCTTGGCTCAGTAAATGGGAAATAACTTGGACGAAGACGTATCTTAGTATCTGCCCCAAACATCTCACGAGCAAAGGTCAGAAGAACTTGCTTTAAGTCTGTAAAACTAACATTCTTATCGACATAAAGTCCCTCAACCTGATGGAAGAAACAGTGCGCACGCGCCGAGATAGCCTCATTACGATAAACACGACCTGGACAAAGCACACGAATTGGAGGTTCGTGTGTAGACATATAATGCGCCTCATCATTAGACGTATGACTACGTAAGATTACGTTCTTAGTTACATCCATTGTATTGCTGCGCTCAATGAAGAAGGTATCTTGCATATCACGTGCAGGATGATCGGCAGCAAAGTTCAACATTGTAAACACATGCTGGTCGTCATCAATCTCTGGACCCTGATAGAGAGTAAAACCCATGCGAGCAAAGATATCAATAATCTCATTCTTTACAAGGGTTAATGGATGACGTGTACCAAGTCCAATAGGATATGCTGTGCGAGTTAAATCAATATCATCACTCTGTGCCTCACTTGTTGCAAGCTGGTCCTTAAGTTCGTTGATTTTATCCTGTGCTGTCTGCTTAAGCTCATTAATCTTCATACCGACAACCTTCTTCTGATCGGCAGCTACATTACGAAACTCGCTCATCAACACATTGACTTCACCCTTCTTACTGAGGTATTTCAGACGAATCTGTTCTACTTCATCAGCATTTTTTGCCGTGAGTGTACTCACTTCCTTGAGAAGTTCTTCTATCTTGTCTAATAACATAGTTCTTAATTATTTTCCTGCAAAGGTACAATTTATAATCGTAACAGAGAAATTACCCTAATATAAATTTATAAAAACCTATCTTATTAGAAATAAATATCGTACTTTTGCAACAAATTTGAGACGAACAAAAAGAAAGTATGAAAAAAGCTTTTTTACTTATTGTATGTATGTGCGTGGCTATGATGAGCATCAATACTGGATGCTCTAACAAAAAAGTAGACGGAGCCGACAGTACAAGTAACGATTCTGCTATGGCAGAACAAGCTGACACCGTCGACAGTGTTGATTCTGCCACAGAAGTAATTGCTGCAACTCCAATGCCAAAGGCAGCTGACCAATTATTTGACGACTTCTTCTTCAATTTCATTGCTAATAAGAAGTTGCAACTTAATCGCATCACGTTTCCACTACCTATTATAAATGGTACTAAGACGACTGAACTAACACGTGGGAAATGGAAGATGGATTATTTTTTCCGCAAACAGGGATATTATACACTTATCCTTGACAACGAGAAGCAAATGAAATTATCTAAATCGACTGATTTGGATAGCGTGATTGTTGAGAAAATACACTTGAAGAAGGGTATGATTGAACAATACTGGTTCGACCATCAAGATGGTAGTTGGAAACTAAATCAAATTAAAAAGATTTCTTTTGGAGAAAGTTATAACGCATCATTCTATACCTTCCTTTCAAGTTTCTTTGCAAAAAATGGTAAAGGATGTATCAAAAGTCCTCTGGCATATACAGGACCAGACCCTAATGGTGAAGAAACAAATGTGGTAAACACTACCATCCCTACTGACGAATGGTCGTCATTCCTTCCTGAACTACCAAAGGATATGATTTACAACATTCTCTATGGTCAGAAGTATTCTGAGTCTAATCGTAAGATTGTAACCTTCCGTGGATTATCGAATGGTGTAGAAACACAGCTCGTCTTTAAGCTTAACGGCAAAGAGTGGCGATTAGAGAAGGTTGTAGCTTATTAACGAACAGATCCTGCCTATCTCTGGCGTGGGTCTGTTCTTTTATGAGTACATCTTTACTTTTCATGGAATCCCCATGAAAAGCGACATCATTACAAGAGAATTTGCATAACAAAACAAAGGAAACACCAAACAATAGTAAATTAAAATGAAATTAGAGTGCAACTATAGCCTACTTAAACATAACACCTTTGGTATTGACGCTAAATGCCAACGTTTTATCGAATATACATCCGTAGAGGATGCACAACAGATTGTACGTTCTTTAAAAGAAGAAGACTATCCACTACTGATACTTGGCGGAGGTAGTAACCTATTACTCACAGACGATTACAAAGGTACAGTACTTCACTCTGGAATTTCTTTCATAGAACAACTCGACGAAGAGCGCGTGCGCTGTGGCTCGGCTTATGTATGGGACGACTTTGTTGAGTATTGTGTTTCTCACAAACTCTATGGTGCCGAAAATCTTTCTATTATTCCTGGTGAGTGTGGCGCAAGTGCTGTACAGAACGTAGGGGCATACGGTGTTGAAGTCAAAGACTTAATAGAAGAGGTGGAAGCCGTTGAAATTGCCACTGGCGAAGTGCATCATTTCACAAAGGATGATTGTGAATATAGCTACCGACAGAGTCGATTTAAGCGTGAATGGCGCAATAAGTATCTTATCACATCCGTAACTTATCGCCTTTCTAAGACTTATCACCCTAAACTCGACTATGGTAACATTCGCAAGGCATTGACTGAGCAAGGCATTGAAAACCCTACTGCAGCTGAACTTCGCCAAACAATAACTGACATCCGTAACGCAAAACTTCCTGACCCAAAAATCATTGGCAATGCGGGTAGCTTCTTTATGAACCCTATCGTTCCTAAGGCAAAATACGAGGAGTTGGCAGCACTATACGAACATTTACCTCACTACACCATTGACGATGACTACGAGAAGATTCCTGCTGGTTGGATGATTGAACAATGCGGATGGAAGGGAAAAGCACTCGGTCCTGCTGGTGTTTACGATAAACAAGCTCTGGTGCTGGTAAACCTTGGTGGAGCAACAGGAGCTGACATTGTTCGTCTTTATAAGACGATACAGCATGATGTAAAGGAGAAGTTTGGGATTGAGATACATCCAGAGGTGAACATATCACAAAATTAAAAGCCTCCCTATAAAAGCCTCCCCAACCCCTCCGAAGGGAGGGAGTGCTAATGGAGGTAACATAAACAAAAAGAAAAGTATCCTTTGAAGAAAGAAGAACTTGTAAAACAACTATATCCTTTTGAATCAAGAAGAACATATAAGCAACGAACAACCGATAAAGGACTCCCCTCCCTTCGGAGGGGTCGGGGGAGGCTTTACTTTCCTCGGCACAGGCACATCTAACGGCGTACCAGTACTTGGTTGCAACTGCGAAGTATGTAAGAGTAAAGACCCGCGCGACAACCGACTACGTACTTCAGCTTTATTAGAAACAGCAAACACACGTATCATCATCGATTGTGGACCCGACTTCCGCCAACAAATGTTATCACAAGCCTTTCGCAAAATTGACGGATTATTGATTACACACATACACTATGACCATGTTGGAGGTATTGACGATGTACGACCTTACTGTGCATTAGGCGATATAGAAGTATATGCCAACAAAAACACCTGCGAAGGCTTACGTCATAATTTTCCCTATTGCTTCACAGACAATCCCTACCCCGGAGTCCCAAAACTAAATCTTCATTACATTCAACCACATATCCCATTTATGATTGGTGATATTGAGGTGATGCCTATTTCTGTTTTACATGGAAAGCTGCCCATACTCGGTTATCGCTTTGGAAAACTTGCCTACATAACAGATATGAAAACAATTGAAGATGAAGAACTTACCTATCTAAAAGGAGTTGAAACTCTAATTATAAACGCTTTACGCTGGGAACGTGAGCAGCACTCCCACCAATTAATACAAGAAGCCATTGACTTCAGTCGAAAAGTAGGGGCAAAGCGCACTTATTTAACCCATCTAACACATAAGATTGGACTGCATGAAGAAGCACAAAAGCTACTTCCTAAGGACATCTTCTTTGCATACGATGGACTGAAAATCGAGGTCTAAATATGCAACCTCTCATAAAACAAACCCGACGATTTCAACTCCTGATAAAAAGCGTCATAGAAGACTGAATGTAAGAATTATAAACATTGTTGTCTAAAAAATATTAGAAGTAAACATATCCAGAACTAACTTAACCCTATATTCTATTATCATTCGCCGACAAAAAAACATTCTTAAACATTGAAACCGAACCTATAAAGCATTGAAATATCTTTACATTGCTTCAAGAAAACACCTCTATTCTAAAAACATAACACCCGCAGAAACCAAATTCATAACCCCTTATAAATCAATCTGTTACAAAACCACACAAGAAAAGACGCTTAATAGGGTTTCATAAGAGCATTAGTAGCATGCGTAAAGGGTGTCTTTTGCAAATCAAAAGTTGCCCTTTTCAAAGCCAAATGACCATATATTGACTTTTGTCTCTACGAAAATAATTTACATACCATCAACAACTTGTAAGCAAGTTGACTATGGAATACAAAGCATACGATAATGGATAACCTTAGGTTTTTCGCCTTCTCTACATTTCAATGCATAGCATTCCAATCTATATGCTTCTATCAAAATCAGAATTACAAAATAATTCAACAAAAAAATAGACATTAGGGAACAAGCCCCAAAGTCAGAATTACGGACATTGTGGTCGAATGATTGAGATTTGGGTTAAAGGACATAAAAACCAAAGTTTTAATTAGTATTTTTTCCAGAATTTATGAGTACCTTTTGCCATGTGGCAGTGTGTATCTGCTTGAATAACAAAGAAACACATACGCCAACATAAAAATACAATAACAGAAAATACTGAATGAAAGAATTTATCATATCTGACGTCAAGGCTGAAACAGCCATCCTTGTTGGCCTTATAACAAAAGAGCAAGACGAGGAAAAGACGAAGGAATATCTTGACGAATTAGAGTTCCTCGCTGATACAGCTGGTGCTATCACGGTGAAGCGATTCACACAGAGGGTGACAGGTCCAAGCTCTGTCACATACGTTGGCAAGGGTAAACTTGAAGAGATAAGAGATTACGTCAAAATGAAGGAAGACGAAGAAGAACCAATCGGTATGGTTATCTTCGACGACGAATTATCGGCAAAACAAATGCGTAACATCGAGCAAGAAGTCGGCGTAAAGATTTTAGACCGTACTTCCCTCATCCTCGACATCTTCGCAATGCGTGCCCAAACAGCCAATGCTAAAACACAGGTTGAGCTGGCGCAATATCGCTATATGCTCCCACGTCTACAACGTCTGTGGACCCACTTGGAACGTCAAGGTGGCGGTTCTGGTTCCGGCGGTGGCAAAGGTTCGGTAGGACTACGTGGTCCGGGCGAGACCCAGTTGGAAATGGACCGCCGTATCATCTTACAACGAATGACACTTTTGAAGCAAAGACTTGCTGAAATTGACAAACAGAAAGTGACACAACGTAAGAATCGTGGTCGTATGATTCGCGTTGCCTTAGTAGGTTATACAAATGTTGGTAAGTCAACAACCATGAACCTCTTGGCAAAGAGTGAGGTGTTTGCTGAGAACAAGCTCTTCGCAACGCTTGACACAACAGTTCGTAAAGTGGTTGTTGAAAATCTTCCTTTCTTATTGGCTGATACCGTTGGATTTATCCGTAAATTGCCAACAGACTTGGTCGATTCGTTTAAGTCTACACTTGACGAGGTGCGCGAAGCCGACCTCCTCTTGCACGTTGTAGACATCTCACATCCTGACTTTGAAGAACAAATACAGGTTGTGAATCAAACATTATCAGAATTGGGTTGCGCCGACAAGCCTTCAATGATTATCTTCAATAAGATTGACAACTATCATTGGGTGGAGAAAGAGGAAGACGACCTCACACCAGCCACAAAGGAAAATATCACATTGGACGAACTGAAAAAGACATGGATGGCTAAGGAACATGATAATTGTCTGTTCATTTCAGCCAAAGAGAAAGAGAATATAGACGAATTTAGAGAGGTGCTTTACAAGAAAGTACGTGAACTGCACGTACAGAAGTATCCTTACAATGATTTCCTTTATAATATTGAGGAGGAATAAAGTTTATTGGACATATTGGCCTAATTAGACTAATAACAACAACTAAAAGAAAAGGATTATGCAATACCGTTCCCTTACCTTTGAAGAAATTGATACACTGGAGAACAACAGCTGCTGGGCAGAAGATTGGAATCGAGTAAAGGTTGCAGAAGAAGGCTTTCAAGCCAAGTTATTCCATCGCGTTATGTTTTATGGTGACATACAGTTAGGAAGTTTTCAAAAAGAAGTTGAAATAACAAAAGGCTTTGTAAAGCATTCAGGCATCAATGACACAACCTTACGTAACGTTACTATTGGCAACGACTGCCTAATTGAAAAGGTGGGGAATTATATTAACAACTATACTATTGGCAACGATTGCATTATCTCTAACATCTCTGTCATGGAAACAACAGAAGGTGCCACCTACGGAGAAGGCAATCTCATCTCTGTACTAAACGAAGTCGGTGATGGAAATCTGATTTCTTTCACGACCTCAATAGTCAGTTTGCTGCCTTTATGGTGAAACACTTTGACGACAAAGAACTTAAAAACGCAATCCGAAGACTTATAAACGAAGAAATAACACGCACTAATCCCGAGCAAGGTACCATCGGTAACAATGTAAAAATTGTCAATACAAGAGAGATTACTAACACCGTAATTCAAGATAATTGCGAAATATCTGGCGCAAGTCGTTTAAGCGATTGCACAATTCTTAGTTCCGAACATGCCAGTGTTTACATCGGCACGGGTGTTATCTGTGAGAACTCTATCATATCAGATGGTTCAAGCATTGTGAATAGTGTGAAGATGCAAGACTGCTTTGTCGGAGAGGCTTGTCAAATTAGTAATGGCTTTACAGCCTCACAGAGTGTCTTCTTTGCTAACTCGTTCATGTCAAATGGTGAAGCCTGCGCTGCTTTCTGTGGTCCGTTCTGCGCCTCACATCACAAAAGTTCACTCCTCATCGGTGGTATGTTTTCCTTCTATAATGCTGGTTCTGGAACAAACTTCTCTAACCATGCCTATAAGATGGGACCAATGCATTGGGGTGTCTTGGAACGTGGAACAAAGACTGCAAGCGGAGGTTATCTACTTATGCCTGCTACAATAGGAACATTCTCTGTATGTTTCGGTAAGCTGATGCACCACCCTAACACTACCGCCCTGCCCTTCTCTTATCTCATTGCAGAAGCTGACAAGATGTATCTCGTACCGGGTCGCAACATAACTACTGTTGGTCTTTATCGTGATATTCGGAAATGGCCAAAGCGTGATATACGCCCAAAACAAACTCAAAAAAAGTATTGTCAACTTCGATTGGCTTTCTCCCTTCTCTGTTGGCGAGATATTACAAGGAAAGAAGATACTTGAAAACCTGCGCCAAGCAAGTGGTGACAACGTTTCATCTTATAACTATCACGAATATGTTATCAATGCTACCAGTCTACGTAAAGGTATTAAATACTACGACATTGCACTTCGTATATACATGGGTGCCGTACTAAAACGTGCACATAAATGGGGCTTCTTTGGTAAACCACAAACCGAAGTAGGACTCGGGCGATGGAACGACCTTTCAGGCCTTCTACTCCCCGTATCAGAGGAACAACGCCTCATCGAAGATATCAAGAGTAGTAATCTTGAAACAATACAAGAGGTCGTAGACCGTTTCCGTGAGATTAACGATAACTATCGAATCTACCAATGGGCATGGACCTACAGAATGATTCTCGAATACTATGGTATTGAAGAGATTACACCAGAAGACGATGCACGAATCAAAAAGGACTATATCGAAGCACGACGTGCATGGATTGCTGAAATTAAAAAGGATGCCGAGAAAGAGTTTGAGATGGGCGATGTAGATAGAGAAGTCTTTGAATCGTTCGTTAATAGTCTTGATCATGAAGTTAACTTTGAAAATTAAAAAAGATATTTCATACAATAAGAAAATAATAAAAAAACAATTGATTATATGAAAAAACATTTCCTTAACAGCACACTAATAAAAGGGCTGAGCTTAGGACTATTATGTCTATTTGCATCTGTGACTACTTATGCCCAGCTTTACAGCTACGAGAGCATACCGAACGACCCAATGCAAACACGTATCTACACGCTGAAAAACGGACTAAAAATCTATATTTCTGTCAACAAAGAGAAGCCACGCATACAAACATACATCGCCGTGCGCACTGGCTCACGCAATGATCCAAAGGAAACAACAGGTCTCGCTCACTACTTGGAACACCTTATGTTTAAGGGTACAACCCACTTTGGTTCTTCTAACGTTGAAGCTGAACGCCCTTACCTCGACTCTATCGAGGCACGTTTCGAGCAGTATCGTCACATCACTGACCCAGCTGCTCGTAAGCAATGGTATCACCAAATAGACTCTATCTCACAACTTGCAGCTCGTTACAACATTCCAAACGAGTACGACAAGATGATGACTGCCATCGGTAGCGAGGGTACTAACGCTTACACTTCTAATGACGTAACTTGTTATGTAGAGAATATTCCATCTAATGAGATAGACTCTTGGGCAAAGGTTCAAGGCGACCGCTTCCAGAACATGGTTATCCGTGGTTTCCACACAGAGTTGGAGGCAGTGTATGAAGAGTACAATATCGGACTTTCAAGTGATTGGCGTAAAGTCTATGCAGCCCTCTTTGCAAGCTCTTCCCTACCCATCCATACGGAACACAAACCACTATCGGTCTTGGCGAACACCTTAAAAACCCTTCTATCACCAATATTAAGAATTATTTTAACAAATACTACGTTCCAAACAATGTAGCAATCTGTCTCTCTGGCGACCTTAATCCAGATGAAACAGTGGCTATCATTGAGAAATACTTCGGTACATGGAAGCCAAGTCCACACATCGATGTACCACAATTCCCTGCACAACCTGTCCTCACAGCACCAGTTGACACGACTGTCGTTGGCAAGGAGGCTCCTATCCTTTTCATGGGATGGCGTGCCGATGCTGGCAAATCACAACAATTAGACACACTGGAGATTGTAGCGCAACTGCTTTCTAACGGACAAGCAGGACTCTTCGACCTCAACCTCAGCCAAAAGATGAAAGTACAAGAAATCGGTGCTGACATTGAGAGTTTAGACGAATATTCAGTATTCTGTATCTATGGACAATCTAAGAGTGGACAAACCTTGAAGGAAGTTCGTAAACTTGCTTTGGATGAAATAGAGAAACTAAAGAAAGGTAAATTCTCGGATGACCTGTTGCCATCTATCATCAATAACTATAAACGAAATTACTATACACAGTTAGACAACAACCAGTTCCGTGCAAAACAATATGTCGACGCCTTCATAAACCATAAAGATTGGAAACAGGAGGTGGATAAACTCCATCGTATTTCTAAGCTGACTAAAACCGAGATAGTGAAGTTTGCTAACCAATTCTTCAACAACAACTTTGCTTGTGTATATAAGGAACAAGGCAATGATACCACAATAAAAAAAGTGGAGAAGCCTACTATCACTCCAATCCCAACTAACAACGATAAGCAAAGTGACTTCCTTAAAGAGATTGTAAGTACAAAGACAACACCAATACAACCTAACTTCGTCGACTATAAGCGTGATCTCACAAAGGCAAGAACCAAGAAGGGACTACCTATTCTCTATAAGCAGAATACAAGTAATGACCTCTTTACGCTGACTTTTGTTCTACCTTTTGGCTCTGAACACTCTCCAATGCTTAGTTATGCAGCAGAATATCTTGATTACTTAGGAACTAATAAGCTTAACAACGAGCAAATTAAACAACAGTTCTATAAGCTTGCATGCGATTATAGCATCACTGAAAGTTACGATCGTTCATATATTACACTGAGCGGGCTCAATGCTAATATGCCACAAGCCCTTGCTCTGCTGAACAACCTACTCAACAATGCAAAGGTTGACAAAGAAGCCTACGAACTCTATGTAGACCAAGTACTTAAAGCACGTGCTGATAACAAGACTAATCAGAAAGCTAACTTCTCTGCACTTAGACACTATGCTTCTTATGGAAAATATAATCCAACACGAAACATTCTTAGCGAACAAAAGCTGAAGACAACTAATCCTCAAGTATTCCTAAACCTGCTTAAGAACTTAAAAAACTACAAGCAGACAATACTTTACTATGGTCCGTCAAGCCTTAAAGATATTGACCTTCTTGTCAGCAAAACAATCCTATCACCTAAGAAGTTTATTAACATACCTGCTGCAAAACATTACACAGAACAGACAACAGCAAAGAATGAAGTTATCATTGCACCATACGATGCAAAGAACATCTATATGGTTCAACTCCACAACCAGAACCAGAAGTGGACTGCCGACCGTGCCCCTATCATCGCCCTCTTCAATGAGTACTTCGGAGGTGGCATGAATGCAATTGTCTTCCAAGAGTTACGTGAAGCACGCGGATTAGCTTACTCTGCATACGCACAGTATGATTCACCAAGTCGATTAAATGATAGTGAAAGTTTCTACACTTATATTATCACACAGAATGACAAAATGATGGATTGTGTTGGCGAGTTCAACAAACTTCTCAACAACGTACCAGTACGTCAAAACGGATTTGACCTTGCAAAGCAAAGTCTTATGAAGAGCCTCGCTTCTACACGTACAACAAAATACTCTGTACTGACCTCTTATCTTGCAGCACAGCGTTTAGGGCTTGACAGCTCATTGAGTGAGAAGATATATAATGCACTTCCAAGCCTTCAACTTCAAGATGTCATCAACTTTGAAAAAGAATACATTGCTAACAAACCTTTCAAGTATATCATCCTCGGTGACGAGAAAGAACTTGATACCAAGGCTTTGGAAAAGATTGCACCAATTAAGAGAGTGACTACAAAAGAAATCTTTGGTTATTAAAAAGTAATAGAAAGAGAATACAAAAACAACATTATAAACAAATAGAAAAAAACTCCCGTCCGCTCACCGAAAAAGAGCTGACGGGTAAACAAAACTATTATGGCAGAATTCAAATACGCCCCAATGTTCCAATTGGGCAAGGATGACACCGAGTATCGTCTGGTATCAAAGGAAGGTATCAGCGTCGGTGAGTTTGAAGGTAAGGAAATCCTGAAAGTGAGCAAAGAGGCTCTTACTTTGTTGGCACAGGAGGCTTTCCACGATTGCGAGTTCATGCTCCGTCGTGCGCATAACGAGCAAGTTGCAAAGGTTCTGACCGACCCAGAGGCATCTGAGAACGACAAGTACGTAGCTCTCCAGTTCCTCCGCAATGCTGAAACAGCTGTGAAAGGTATACTGCCTTTCTGTCAGGACACCGGTACTGCTATCATTCATGGTGAGAAGGGACAGCAGGTGTGGACTGGCTTCGAGGACGAAGAGGCTCTTTCTCGTGGTGTATTCAATACCTTTACTGAGGAAAACCTCCGCTATTCACAGAATGCTCCACTTAATATGTACGATGAGGTGAACACGAAGTGTAACCTCCCTGCACAGATTGATATCGAGGCAGTTGAGGGAGCTGAATATCGTTTCGTAATGGTGGCTAAGGGTGGTGGCTCTGCTAACAAGACTTACTTCTACCCAATGACCAAAGCTACTATACAGAACGAGGGTACTCTCATTCCTTTCCTCGTTGAGAAGATGAAGAGCCTCGGTACTGCTGCTTGTCCTCCTTATCACATCTGCTTCGTGATTGGTGGTACTTCTGCAGAGAAAAACCTCCTCACTGTTAAACTTGGAAGTATCAAGTATTACGATAATCTTCCGACTACTGGTGACGAGACAGGACGTGCTTTCCGCGACATCGACCTCGAGGAAAAGCTCCTCAAAGAGGCTCACAAGATTGGACTTGGCGCACAATTCGGTGGTAAATATCTTGCTCACGACATTCGTATCATCCGTCTGCCACGCCACGGCGCAAGCTGCCCTATCGGTATGGGCGTTAGCTGTTCTGCTGACCGTAACATCAAGGCAAAAATCAATAAAGATGGTATATGGTTGGAGAAGATGGACACTAACCCAAGTGAGTTAATTCCAGAGGAATACCGCAAGCCGGGAGAAGGTGCGAAGGGTGTAGAGATCGACCTCGATAAGGGTATGGATGCTGTTCGTGCTGAGCTGACAAAGTATCCTGTTTCAACACGTGTCAACCTCAAAGGTACCATCATCGTTGCTCGTGACATTGCCCACGCTAAGCTCAAGGCACGCTTGGATGCAGGCGAGGAATTGCCAGAGTACTTCAAGAACTTCCCTGTTCTCTATGCCGGACCTGCTAAGACACCAGAGGGCTATCCATGCGGTTCAATGGGTCCTACCACTGCCAACCGTATGGACCCATACGTAGATGAGTTCCAAGCACACGGTGCCTCACTCGTGATGATTGCCAAAGGCAACCGTACCCAGATGGTTACAGACGCTTGTCAGAAGCATGGTGGTTTCTATCTTGGTACTATCGGTGGTGTGGCTGCCGTTCTCTCACAGAGCAGCATCAAGAGTATTGAGTGCGTAGAGTATCCGGAACTCGGTATGGAAGCTGTATGGAAATTACCGTTGAGGACTTCCCTGCCTTCATCCTTGTTGACGATAAGGGTCACGACTTCTTCAAAGAATTAAAGCCATGGACTGGCTGCAGCTGCGAGAAGTAACCTACCCTAACACATAAATCAGCTATACCAGCGATGTTATTAATCGCAAATCATTGGAAAGGATATGCCTTTAACTAACGAAACTCAGGTATAGCCACATCTTACAAAGCGGTATAAAGACGTCATTATAGACTGTCTTTATACCGCTTTTTCTTTTGCTTATTTTCTAAAAATAGAGCCTCATTGGTTGCGAAAAACTTTGACACGTAACCATCAGATTTCTCACCAAAAAGCAAATAATCATTTACACTTACCACTCTCATAACCAACTCATAACCAAACACTTGCAAAACATAAACGTAAAAGATGCTTAATTGGACCTCAGAAGGGCGTTAGTAACACTTCAATTAACGCCCTTTTGAAAGCTACAAGAACATCTTTTTGAAGCCAAAAGAGCATCAATAAAAAAACATACTGCGAAATAATTTTACATTTCTACTCCATGATACATTACAGAACTGTGTGCTACTGCATATTTGATTTGGTAAAGATAATATCTCTATTGTGACTTTTCAAAACATAGAGTGACAATAATGCTGATATATAATAAAGTGTAAATGCGTTAAACCTCCTATTTCCTGCTTCTATTACAGTGTTTTTTCGTATCTTTGCGGAATAAATTTAAGCTCACAAGCAATGGGCAAAAGTTTCAATCGACAATAATAAATCATACAGAGATAATCATGTTAATAGACTACAAGAAGGTAAACATATATCAAGATGAACGCTTAATCCTGAAAGATGTTGATTTTCAAGCAGAAACAGGAGAGTTCATCTATCTCATTGGCCGTGTTGGTTCGGGCAAGAGTTCGCTATTGAAAACGATTTATGGCGAACTGGATATTGATAGCGAAGACGCTGAGAAGGCTGTCGTTCTTGACGAAAATATGCTTAACATTAAGCGAAGTCATATCCCTGCACTCCGCAAGCAAATGGGTATTATCTTCCAAGACTTCCAACTCCTGCATGATCGCTCCGTAGCAAAAAATCTCAAATTTGTTTTGCAGGCAACAGGCTGGAACGATAATCAAAAAATAGAACGACGTATAGAAGAAGTTCTGGCACAAGTTGGTATGTCTGACAAGATTAACAAAATGCCAAGTGAACTCTCTGGTGGAGAACAGCAGCGTATTGCTATTGCACGAGCACTGCTGAATATTCCTAAGATTATTATTGCAGATGAGCCAACTGGCAACCTTGACCCAGAGACAGCTGCAAATATTGTTAGTATCCTTCAGTCGTCTTGTGGAGCTGGCACAACCGTAATAATGTCTACCCATAACATCAACCTCATTGACCAGTTCCCTGGTAAAGTTTATCGTTGCCATGATGGCGAACTTCACTTAATCACTGATAAGGATGAAGCCTTCGAATTGGTAGAAGAAGGCCTGCCAGTAGAAAACACAGAAGACTAATTAAAAAACTATTAAGCCATAGAACCCAACATAAATCCACAAATAGAAAGTTTGAAGATGATGAAAGTAATGAAATTCGGAGGTACATCTGTTGGCTCACCTGAAAGAATGAAAGATGTTGCTTCTTTAATAACAAAGTCAGGAGAACCAACATTTATCGTTCTCTCGGCAATGAGTGGAACAACAAATACGTTGATAGAAATATCAGACTACCTCTATCGTAAGAATCCAGAGGGCGCAAACGAACTTATCAACAACCTTGAACAGAAATATCTTGGACATGTTGAAGAGCTTTATTCTACAGATGAATACAAACTGAGAACTCGTCAGTTCCTGAGTGAAGAATTCAATTACCTTCGCACCTTCACAAAGGATTTATTTACCTCGTTTGAAGAGAAAAGCATCGTTGCACAAGGTGAAATTCTGTCAACTAACATGGTTGTCAACTACCTACAAGAACGAGGAATTAAAGCAACATTACTTCCTGCACTCGACTTCATGCGCACCGATAAGAATGCAGAGCCAGACGGACAATATATTAAAGAGCATCTGACTACAATCATGGAGGAAAAACAGGGCTATCAGATTTATATCACACAGGGATTTATTTGTCGCAATGCCTATGGCGAAGTAGATAACTTGCAGCGTGGTGGTTCTGACTACACAGCATCACTTGTAGGTGCTGCAATCAATGCAGAAGAAATTCAGATATGGACAGACATAGACGGAATGCACAACAACGACCCACGTGTTGTTGAGAAGACGGAGGCCGTGCGCCAACTAAACTTTGAAGAAGCATCAGAGTTGGCTTACTTTGGTGCAAAAATTCTCCATCCTACATGTGTTCAGCCTGCTAAGTATGCGGGTATTCCTGTCCGTCTGAAAAACACGATGGAGCCAGATGCTGAGGGTACAATCATCAATAACACTTTGGTGAGAAGAAAGATTAAAGCCGTTGCAGCAAAAGACAATATCACTGCAATCAAGATAAAGTCGAGCCGTATGCTTGGTGCTTCTGGCTTCTTGCGTAAGGTGTTTGAAATCTTCGAGAGCTATCAAACTTCTATCGACATGATTACTACCAGCGAGGTGGGTGTGTCTATGACCATCGAAAACAACAGCCATTTGGCTGAGATTGTTGACGAATTGAAGAAGTATGGCACCGTAACCGTTGACTCTGAAATGTGTATCGTCTGCGTTGTTGGCGACCTTGATTGGAGTAATGTAGGCTTTGAAACCATAGCTACTGATGCCATGAAGGATATTCCTGTACGCATGATTAGCTATGGTGGCAGCAACTACAACATCTCCTTCTTGATACGTGAGGCTGACAAACGGCGTGCTTTGCAGTCATTATCAAACGTACTCTTCAACTAACATAAAGGATTAATTCTTTCACAATAAGTATTAGTTATAGTGACTGACGCCCTCGCTTGTTCATTCCTTTCAGCAGATCTTTGAACATACGAGGGCGTATAATCACTATTCTTTTTAGCACAAGCATGATTTCAAGAAACAACACGCATGACACAGAAATTCCCAATAGAAAAGTTTAAGAAAATAGAGACACCTTTTTATTATTATGATTGTGAGCTCCTTAGAGAGACCTTGCAAGCAATTAATAATGAAATTAAAAAGTACGAAAACTTTATCGTTCACTATGCTGTCAAAGCGAATGTGAATACTAAGGTGCTGAATATTATACAGCAAACTGGTATGGGAGCCGACTGCGTGAGCGGTGGAGAGATACAGCGTTGCTTAGACTGTGGCTTCCCAGCAGACAAGATTGTCTATGCAGGTGTGGGTAAAGCAGACTGGGAAATCAATCTTGGATTAGACCATGACATCTTCTGCTTCAACGTAGAGAGTGTTTCGGAGTTGAAGATTATCAATGAGTTAGCTGCGAAAAAGGGTAAGGTTGCAAACGTATGTTTCCGTATTAATCCAGACGTGAGTGCAAATACTCATGCGAAGATTACCACTGGTTTGGCTGAGAATAAGTTTGGCATTGCCATGCAAGACATGCTGCTTACCATCTTAGCTGCAAGTAAGATGTCGAACATTCACTTTATCGGTTTGCACTTCCATATCGGTTCACAGCTGCTCGAAATGACTGATTTTCGTCACCTTTGCAGCCGTATCAACGAGATACAAGACGGTTTTGAGCAGGAGAATATACGGATTAAGAACATCAATGTTGGTGGTGGATTGGGCATCGATTACGACAATCCTGACAAACACCCTATCCCTGATTTCAAGTCTTATTTCTATACCTTCGCACGCTATCTGAATCTAAGAGAAGGACAGAAGCTCCACTTTGAATTGGGTCGCGCCGTTGTAGGACAAATGGGAACTTTAATCACACGTACACTTTATGTTAAACAAGGAACAGCAAAACAATTTGCCATTGTAGATGCTGGTATGACCGACCTGCTCCGTCCAGCTCTCTATCAAGCAAGTCATAAGATAGAAACCTGTCGAGTAATGAGCCTTGTCATACCTATGACGTGGTAGGACCAATCTGCGAATCAAGTGACGTCTTTGCCAAAGAAATTGAGCTTAACACAACACATCGAGGTGATTTGATAGCAATGCGTTCTGCTGGAGCCTACGGCGAGATTATGGCTTCACAATATAACTGTAGAAAACTACCCATAGGATACACCTCCGACGAACTATAAATAACAATAAGACTAAAAGATGTTTGCTCTTGACAATACAACCATCATTATCTCAGCAGTGCTTATCATCATAGCATTGCTGACCTCTTTTCTCAATCCTTTCTTCCGAAAAGTAAGGATTGAGGAGTATGATATTCCTAATCAAACAAAAAGAAATGAGGATACATATAACGAAGTGAATAAAGTAGAAGAAAATAAAGAGATGGGAGTTGATACTGACATCATTAACGAACAAGTAATAACTTTACCACCAATCACTATTATACTTACGCCGCATGACAATGCACAAGAGTTGATTAAAAATCTTCCAGTTTATCTTAATCAAAATTACCCAGTAGACTATCAGCTGATTGTCGTAGCACCTAAAAACGATTATGAAACAAGTGATATACTAAAACGTTTTGCATCTAACAAACGCTTGTACACTACCTTCATACCCGAATCTTCTCGCTATATGAGTAAGAAAAAACTCGCTATCACATTAGGAGTGAAAGCTGCTAAATATGATTGGGTCATAATGGCTGATATATGTTGCGCACCTATAAGTAACAATTGGCTGCAAGCTATTGCCAGAAATTGCAAAGAAAAAAAAGAACTGGTTGTGGGTTACACTCGTTATGAGCAAGATACACCTGCATATCGACAATTTGAACGACATTATTTGGCACACTATCACATGCATGAGTATCAGCATAATAAAGCATACGCATGTCCATTTAATGCATTGGCTTTCCGAAAATCTCACTTCTTGCAAGAAGAAGGATTTCGTGGGAACCTTAAATATATAAGGGGAGAATATGACTTCATGGTCAATAAATATGCAAAAGAAAATAATCTTGCGTTTGAAAACTCCTTTGAGGGAACACTCATAGAAGAAGTGCCAACAGAGAAAATATGGGTTGGTTCACATCTCTTCTATATGGAAAATCGCCAACACATGGAACGAACATCTCGACATCGTATTCTTCCCTATATCGACCAAATAGCACTGCATGGCAACTATCTTTTGCAATGTATTGCACTTACAGGGTTCGCTCTTATTCAGCACATGGACAATCTCTGCTGCCGTAGGACTATCACTTATCATCACTGTCTTTACACGCTTAATCATTGGGAAGAAAGCATTAAAACGTTTTGATATAAATATTCCTGCATGGAAGATTATCCCATACGAAATCGCTATTGCATGGAATCACCTTGGTTATAAATTAAAATACCATCGTGCCGATAAATATGACTTTATTTCTCATAAACTATAAATGCGCATCATCCATTACATAGACAGCATAAAAGCAGGAAATCTTCTATCAGATTACTTGCTACGACTTACAACAGCACAAAAGGAATATGCTGATGTTAGAACGATAACAAAACAAGGTGACTTTAAGAAAGTTCTTACAGACTTTCAAGCTGATATAGTTCATATACATACTTGTTGGGATTTTCAAGCTGCTCTACACGCTCGTTGGGCGGAAAAGAGAAGTTGTGCAGTAGTGTTTTCACCTCATTGGGCTTTCGACAAGAGAACTCTAACATCAGAACAAAGGCTTACTAAAAAAATAAAAATGCTACTCTATCAGACAGAAATGATAAAAAAAGGTAGATGCACTCCTTGTAAGCAGTGAATATGAAAGACTAAACAATCTGAAATTAGGATGGTCTAAACGTATTGATGTCGTGGAAAATAGCGTATTAAATAGTTCGTTGAACGATGACGAGATGGCTCAACAAACAATTTCGTTCTATCGCAAAGTACTTGCGACACGCTATCAATTTCTAATGACGGCAATGGAGAAGGATGCTATACCCAGTCTGTTACATGCAGGATTGGCACAAGAAACAACCCATAACATCCTGTCCAGTGATCATCTTCTAAACCTACGAAGTCTTAATCCTGAACAATGGAAAAGAATTTTTTTATATGCTGATGACGAAGGGGTTAGAGATATTGTAGACAACTGTATCAAACGTCTACAACTCAATGCTCCCAATATTGAAACTGCCACCATACAGCGGTTTCCACCATTATCTCCCAAGGAAATAAGCTCTGTTGATACGCAAAAACTGATGGGAAACCAATCCCTAACACGTCAGCGGCTCAATGATTATTCCAACGAGGAAGATATTACAATAAAGAAAATAGCTACAATCATTGCTAACACACGACAAATCGAACGCAAACACAAACTTTCGATGCGACTGTTAGCTGATTTATATATAGCTATAAAATATAATGACTACGACGAAGATCGACTTGCTGAGGTGCTACGTCACCTCCATCTATTTCGGTACTCACGTCGTTTAATACAACTTCTTTCTGAAAAAATATTACTTAAAGAGGGATTTATGCCCTTCCTCCATATAATGATAGGAAAGTAAAGGGTATCATAAAAAATAATTTCCTACAAAAACATTAAACATGACACATAAAAAATACGATTTAAAAAAAGACGAACGTTATTTACGTCTATTAGCGAAGTCATTCCCAAACATTGCGGACGCAACAACAGAAATTATAAACCTTGAGGCTATCGCCCACCTTCCGAAAGGAACGGAACACTTTCTTGCCGATATTCATGGCGAATATCAGGCTTTTCAACACGTACTTAAAAATGCCTCTGGTAATATTAAAAGAAAAGTAAATGAACTTTTTGGTGAAAGACTTAGAAATGTTGAAAAACAAGAACTTTGCACCCTAATTTATTATCCAGAACAAAAACTTGAACTCGTAAAAAGAGAAGAAAAGGATATCAAAGACTGGTATCATATTATAATTCACAGACTCATAGAGGTTTGTCGTGATGTTTCAAGCAAATATACACGCTCAAAAGTAAGGAAATCCTTACCTGCTGACTTCTCCTACATCATTCAAGAATTACTACACGAACATGCAGATGATAAAGATAAAACTGACTATGTAAGTGCTATCATTAAAACAATTATCTCAACAGGTCGAGCTGACGACTTTATCATTGCCATCTGTGAGGTAATACAACGATTAGTTATTGACCAACTGCACATCTTAGGTGATATGTACGACCGTGGTCCTGGTGCTCACATTGTAATGGATACCTTAAAGAACTACCATAACTGGGATGTAACTTGGGGAAATCATGACATTCTGTGGATGGGGGCCTGCGCTGGTAATAATGCTTGTATATGTAATGTTATTCGTATAGCCCTGCGCTATGCTAACATGGCTACTATTGAAGATGGTTACGGAATTAACCTTATTCAGTTAGCAACCTTTGCAATGGACGTGTATGGTAATGACCCCTGTAAAGAATTTATACCGAAGTATCAAAAGATAACCCGCTCGATGAACGTAGCAAGACGCTGACAGCACAAATGCATAAAGCTATCAGTGTCCTTCAGTTTAAGATTGAATCTCAAATGATTAGCCGTCATCCTCTTTGGAAAATGGATAACAGACGACTGCTTAAAGAGATTGATTATAAAAAGGGAACTATTATTATCAATGGCGTAGAATACAAAATGCGTTCATGCAACTTCCCAACCATTGACCCTAAAAACCCTGAAAAGCTTACAGAAGCAGAACAAGCGCTTATCGATCGTCTGCAACAATCATTTACTGGTAGTGAAAAATTACGTAGTCATATACGCTCTTTGCTACGCCACGGATGTATGTATAATATCTTCAATCATAACCTTCTCTATCATGCCTCTATCCCACTAACAAAAGAAGGCAAACTAAAAGAGGTTGAAATAACTCCAAATCTAAAACTCAAAGGTAAAGAGTTACTTTATCAAATTGACATGAAGATAAGAGCAGCCTTCCAAACAAATAATGAGATACAAACCAAAGAAGAACATCAAGATGCAGTCGACTTCTTCCTCTTCTTATGGTGTGGGCCAGACAGCCCACTATTCGACAAAGCTAAAATGGCTACATTTGAACGTTATTTCATTGATGAAAAAGAAACTCATCGTGAGGAAAAAGGTTATTACTTTACAATGCGTGACAATGAAGATATTGTTGATATGATCTTAGACGAATTTGAAGTTCCATTACCTAATCGTCATATCATTAATGGACACATGCCCGTACATGTTGTTAAAGGAGAAAACCCTATTAAAGCAAATGGCAAACTCATGGTTATTGATGGTGGATTCTCACAAGCCTATCACAAAGAAACGGGAATTGCTGGTTACACTCTGGTTTACCACTCACGAGGCTTCCAACTCGTACAACATGAGCCATTCACATCTACCGAAGATGCTATTAAACGTGGAACCGATATTGTTTCAACAACACAAATTGTTGAAATGAATCAACAACGATTACGTGTTGAAGATACCGACAAAGGTATTGAATTACGATTACAAATTGAAGCTCTCAAAGAACTTCTATATGCATATCGATGCGGCTTCCTCACAGAACATGAACGTAAAATGCCACCAAAAAAATAATATAAACCAATAACATACATAACCAAGTGTTTCAAGAACATAGTTCCTAAACACTTGGTTTTCTTATTGTGTTATACTATCCCCTCCGTGACAAACCGCTACAATTAAGTACAAAACGTTAAAAGACTATATTAGGGATTTTCAGTTAATTCCTCCTGAACCTTCCTAAGCACCATAGAGCAGCATTTTTTTTCTTAGAGATGTTCCCGGAAAAGAGTTTACTATGTTTTCTGCACAAAAAACCTCAAATAATGAGTCATATGTGTACTGTCCTATAAAAGTGCGTAAACCCATACTTTTATTATCTTTGTATTTAAAATATAAAAATAAGAAATAGAACTTACACAATCAAAAAAATCGGAAATTGTTTCTAATAACACAAGCATTAAAAAGAATTTTGTAACTCTTCATACTATAATTATGAACTCATTATAAATTCACAAGAGCGAATAATAAGGAATCAGTGAGAACAAAGATGAACAATGCAATGAATTTCGAAGTCAATATTAATAATTCATGGCTTGAAGTTTTAGTTTTATAATACAAATTGACCCTATTAGCCTTATAAGCCCAATACAACTTTCGAACACATCATCAATACCCAACACTCATCACCCAACACCCATCACCTCAAAGCAAAAAAAAGAACCCCAAAGATTTCTCTTCGGAGTTCTTATAAAAGAAGGCGGCCACCTACTCTCCCACATTGCATTGCAGTACCATCGGCGCAAGCGGGCTTAACTTCTCTGTTCGGAATGGGAAGAGGTGGAACCCCGCCGCAATAACCACCTAATAATTCGTTCGGTTGACTTGTTTTAAGTTTACAAGTAGACAAGATTGTACTTCTCTACTCAACTGTCAGCCGTATATGGTGACGTATTTTCACAAGCAAAACATATAGAACATATCTTCTTTCACTAGAAGAATACACAGCTCAAAGTCTGAGTCACTGGTCCCCGCACTCCACTTTGGGGAGACGGGAGACCCGAAGAAAGTTTCGGGCAATTAGTAGTGCTCGGCTTTGACGTCACCGTCTTTACACCTACACCCTATCAACGTCATCGTCTATGACGACCCTTATGAGGAGTTCTCATCTTGCGGCTGGCTTCGCACTTAGATGCTTTCAGCGCTTATCCAATCCAGACTCAGATACCCAGCAGTGCACTGGCGGCACAACCGGTAAACCGGAGGTCTGTCCAACACGGTCCTCTCGTACTGAGTGTCAGCACCACTCAAAAACTCCAACGCCCACGATAGATAGAGACCGAACTGTCTCACGACGTTCTGAACCCAGCTCGCGTGCCACTTTAATGGGCGAACAGCCCAACCCTTGGGACCTTCTCCAGCCCCGGGATGATGACGAGCCGACATCGAGGTGCCAAACCACCCCGTCGATATGAGGCTCTTGGGGGATCAGCCTGTATCCCCGGAGTACCTTTTTATCCTTTGAGCGACGGAGTTTCCATATACGTCCGCCGGATCACTATGCCCCAGTTTCCTGCCTGCTCGGCATGTCTGCCTCCCAGTCAAGCGCCCTCTATGCCATTGCACTCTATAAGGCCGGTTACCAATCGGCCCGAGGCTCCTTTGGAAGCCTCCGTTACGCTTTTGGAGCGACCACCCCAGTCAAACTACCCACCAAGCAGTGTCCGCGCCACAGGGCGCGTTAGACCTCAGACAGCCAAAGGGCCGTATTTCAAGGATGGCTCCACGAATGCTGGCGCACCCGCTTCAAAAGCCTCCGGCCTATCCCTACATCGGATGACCAAGGTCAATGCTAAGCTGTAGTAAAGGTTCACGGGGTCTTTTTCGTCCCATCGCGGGTAATCGGCATCTTCACCGATACTACAATTTCACTGAGATCATGGTTGAGACAGCGTCCAGATCATTACACCATTCGTGCAGGTCGGAACTTACCCGACAAAGGAATTTCGCTACCTTAGGACCGTTATAGTTACGGCCGCCGTTTACCGGGGCTTCAATTCAATGCTTCCCATTGCTGGTGACATCTCCTCTTAACCTTCCGGCACCGGGCAGGGTGTCAGGCTGTATACTTCATCTTTCGAGTTTGCACAGCCCTGTGTTTTTGTTAAACAGTTGCTCGGACCGATTCTCTGCGCCTCATATTGCTATGAGGACCCCTTATCCCGAAGTTACAGGGGTCAATTTGCCCTAGTTCTTAACCATGAATCTCTCAACGCCTTAGTATATTCTACCCGACCACGTGTGTCCGTTTGCGGTACGGGTCGTATGAACATTAAGTTTAGCGGATTTTTCTCGGAAGTATGATTACCTGCACTCAAGTCTTCCCGAAGGAACACCTGCACTTTTCATGTTTCAGCTCGGAAGGTGGATTTGCCTGCCTTCCTCATAGCCTACGCACTTAAACGCCCTATTCCGTCAGGGCGCGGCAGTGTCACTGCTCCGTCTCCACATCACTGAACATACGAGTTGCGGAATATTAACCGCATCTGCCATCGCCTTCGCCGTTCGGCTGAGACTTAGGGACCCGACTAACCCCGGGCTGATTGGCATCGCCCGGGAAACCTCGGTCTTTCGGCGAAAGGAATCTCACCCTTTTTATCGTTACTTATACCTACATTTGCTTTTTCCATAAGCTCCGGGATCAGTTACCTTCACCATTCGACGCCGATGGAATGCTCCCCTACCGATACTTTTTAATATACATTACTATCCCGCGCCTTCGGTATCTGACTTATACCCGATTATTATCCATGCCCGGACCCTCGGCTGAGTGAGCTGTTACGCACTCTTTGAATGAATGGCTGCTTCCAAGCCAACATCCCAGCTGTCACGGGGACCAGACTTCGTTAGACTAACTTAGACAGAATTTCGGGACCTTAGACGGCGGTCTGGATTCTTCTCCTCTCGGGGACGGACCTTAGCACCGCCCCTTACTGCACGGCTGCAGTCCATAAGCATTCGGAGTTCGTCAGGTCTCGATAGGCGGTGAAGCCCTCTTGACCTATCGGTCGCTCTACCTCTTATGGATATCGCCGCACGCGGCACCTAAATGCCTTTCGGGGAGTACGAGCTATCTCCAAGTTTGATTGGCCTTTTCACTCCTACACTCACCTCATCGGGAAGCTTTTCAACGCTTATCCGTGCGGTCCTCCATCCGGTGTTACCCGGACTTCAACCTGGGCAAGTGTAGATCACTTGGTTTCGCGTCTACCCCATCTGACTTGACGCCCTATTCAGGCTCGCTTTCACTGCGGATGCGCGTCTCATGACGCTTATCCTTGCCAGACATGGTAACTCGTAGGTTCATTATGCAAAAGGCACGCCGTCACTGCTTACGCAGCTCCGACCGCTTGTAGGCGCATGGTTTCAGGAACTATTTCACTCTCCTCATCGGAGTGCTTTCACCTTTCCTTCACAGTACTCGTTCACTATCGGTCTCACGGGAGTATTTAGCCTTACCGGATGGTCCCGGCAGATTCGCGCAGAATTTCACGTGTTCCGCGTTACTCAGGATACCACTACGTCTCGTCATGCTTCGGGTACGGGATTATCACCCTCTATGATTGTTCTTTCCAGAACATTCTCCTCACAATCTAAGTACGACAACGTGGTCCTACAACCCCTGCTAAGCGTTGCCACAAAGCAGGTTTGGGCTCTTCCCCGTTCGCTCGCCACTACTAGGGGAATCATTATTTATTTTCTCTTCCTAAAGGTACTAAGATGTTTCAGTTCCCTCCGTTCGCCTCACTACGTTTGTAGTGATAACAGGTCTTCAACCTGCTGGGTTGTCCCATTCGGAAATCCTTGGATCAATGGTTATTTGCACCTACCCAAGGCTTATCGCAGCTTATCACGTCCTTCATCGCCTCCGTGAGCCAAGGCATCCGCCATGCGCCCTTTCTTACTTTCTTCGCCTTCTTTGTAATTCCTTACAAAGAATGTAGCTCATACTTTCAGCTGTTGTGTGATTCTAAAGAATTTGAAGTTTTACTTCAATAATTAGAATTCTAATTCTTCCTGTATAGAAAGAATAGTTCTACATTACAGTCTTGCTTGTGTCAATATGTCAAAGATCATTTGCTGTATGAACAGCATCGTGGAGAATAACGGATTCGAACCGTTGACCCCCTGCTTGCAAAGCAGGTGCTCTAGCCAACTGAGCTAATCCCCCAAGGGATAGAGAAGTAGTCCCAGACTTACCTTGTGCCTGTTACACATTGGCTAACGCCGATGTGTAGTCCCAGGCAGACTTGAACTGCCGACCTCCACATTATCAGTGTGGCGCTCTAACCAACTGAGCTATAGGACTGAGTTGGAAGAAAGCACTTCGGCTTTTCTTTGCCAGACTTCCTTTCTCTTATTCTTAAAACAGAGTGCATGAGTACAAGAAGAAAAACAAACCAAAGGTTATTTTTACAACTTAATAATACTTTTAACTTGTCAACTGTCAACTAAATAACTTGTCAACTCGAAAAGCATTCTCTCCAGAAAGGAGGTGTTCCAGCCGCACCTTCCGGTACGGCTACCTTGTTACGACTTAGCCCCAATCACCAGTTTTGCCCTAGGCCGATCCTTGCGGTCACGGACTTCAGGCACCCCCCGGCTTTCATGGCTTGACGGGCGGTGTGTACAAGGCCCGGGAACGTATTCACCGCGCCATGGCTGATGCGCGATTACTAGCGAATCCAGCTTCGTGGGGTCGGGTTGCAGACCCCAGTCCGAACTGGGACCGGCTTTCAAGATTTGATGCAATTTGCATTACACCCTCCCTCTGTACCGGCCATTGTAACACGTGTAGCCCCGGACGTAAGGGCCGTGCTGATTTGACGTCATCCCCACCTTCCTCACACCTTACGGTGGCAGTGTCTCCAGAGTACCCAGCTCGACCTGATGGCAACTGAAGAGAGGGGTTGCGCTCGTTATGGCACTTAAGCCGACACCTCACGGCACGAGCTGACGACAACCATGCAGCACCTTCACAGGAGTCCCGAAGGACCTCAACATCTCTGTATCGTTCTCCTGCAATTCAAGCCCGGGTAAGGTTCCTCGCGTATCATCGAATTAAACCACATGTTCCTCCGCTTGTGCAGTACTCGTCAATTCCTTTGAGTTTCACCGTTGCCGGCGTACTCCCCAGGTGGGATGCTTAATGCTTTCGCTTAGCCGCTGATACCAGGTACCAACAGCGGGCATCCATCGTTTACTGTGCGGACTACCAGGGTATCTAATCCTGTTCGATACCCGCACCTTCGAGCTTAAGCGTCAGTTGCGCTCCCGTCAGCTGCCTTCGCAATCGGAGTTCTTCGTCATATCTAAGCATTTCACCGCTACACGACGAATTCCGCCAACGTTGTGCGTACTCAAAGGAAACCAGTATGCGCTGCAAGTCAGACGTTGAGCGTCTACATTTCACAACACACTAATCTCCGGCCTACGCTCCCTTTAAACCCAATAAATCCGGATAACGCCTGGACCTTCCGTATTACCGCGGCTGCTGGCACGGAATTAGCCGGTCCTTATTCGTATGGTACCTGCAAACAATCACACGTGATTGACTTTATCCCCATACAAAAGCAGTTTACAACCCATAGGGCCGTCATCCTGCACGCTACTTGGCTGGTTCAGACTTCCGTCCATTGACCAATATTCCTCACTGCTGCCTCCCGTAGGAGTTTGGACCGTGTCTCAGTTCCAATGTGGGGGACCTTCCTCTCAGAACCCCTACTGATCGTCGCCTTGGTGGGCCGTTACCCCGCCAACAAGCTAATCAGACGCATCCCCATCCATTACCGATAAATCTTTACTTCATATCTGATGCCATCAACGAAGACCATGCGGTATTAGTCTGCCTTTCGGCAGGTTATTCCACAGTAATGGGAAGGTTGGATACGCGTTACTCACCCGTGCGCCGGTCGACGCCCAAAGAGTGCAAGCACTCAATGTCGTTTCCCCTCGACTTGCATGTGTTAAGCCTGTAGCTAGCGTTCATCCTGAGCCAGGATCAAACTCTCCATTGTAAAATATGTTTTGGTGATAAGTGATGGGTGATAAATGATAATGAATACCATATTAACCCAAACGCTTCACCGAGTAATCTCTGTTTCAGAACGCTTATCCTAAAAGTATTAAGTAAAAAGAACCTGTTATTAATCTTGTCATACTATGAGAAAAACCCATAAGCAAAACAAAGAATTGATCGGTTTGTTTCTTTTACCCATCTGTTTAACTAAAAATTAAACAGACGCTTCTTGTACTACTTCTCTGTTTATGTAAATCTTTTCAAAGAACTCTTTCATCGCTTTTTAGAAACTTGCCAGAGGGCTTGTTTTGTAAAGCGAGTGCAAAGGTATAGACTTTTTGCGAAACCTCCAAATGTTTTCAAGAAAAAAAACATCAAATCCGCATTTTTTCTTAATCAGTAAAAAAATAATTGAGTTTACACATTATAATATAATACATATTAATTTCTAAGAACGAACCACAGGAAAGCGTTTCAAAAGAAATATTACATCATATTATTCCGCCAACACCCTTAAACTTCTCTATAAAAGCCGATATCTTTTGGAAGACATTTTGTTTCTTCGTAAGATATTGCGGGTTGAGCGGACTCATCTTAGGAAGAATTGCATTTAAGTCTGTACCGTTATCACTGGCAAATTCATGCTTCAATGATGCTTGTATATAACGTTTCGCAGCTTCTTCGTTTAGTTTCTCTTCGCTTATCAAATCTGCAGCCTCCTCCTTTTGTTTCTGTTGTGCATACACAAAGAAGGCAGAGATGATGCCAGATTTATCTTGAATAGGCTCTAAGTTGGTTTCATGAATAAAGTCAACGATAAGCCCCTCTTTGGCTCTATTGCCTATACTCGATCTGATTATTCTGCGCACCTCTTTTATGAGAGAGTCCTTATCTTTCGTTTTCTTATTATGTTCAAATACAAGTTCAAGAATATAGTCAAGGTCTATTTCCTGTGATTTAAGCAAATCTATCTCAAATACAACATCATCCCAATCTATCTTTGACTCCTCAGGAGCTTTCCCTTCTTTCTCTCTTCTGAACCAGTCACGGATATCATTGTAAGTTGAACGATAGTCTTGTGCTGCACGGTCTTGTAGGACATCTGTTTCCAACATCTCTTTCACCTCTTCATCCGTCAAGAAATGTGAGTCTCTGAAGGCTTCAAGCGCATCAGAATCAGTTCTGTCAATCTTCTGCAACTCTTTGAGATTCGTAAATTCATCATAGTTTTGCAGAATATTTTCAACTTTCAAATAATCACCAAAGATTTTAACAAAAGCTTTCTTATCTGCTTCTGTCACAATCTCATCAGGCTGTGGGAACTTTTCTTTAAGTTCCTTTACAATGTCTATATAGCCTTTGCGTGCATCACCCGTTGCAATATCTGTGAAGCCTTTAAGATATTCCTCATAACTCTTCTCAAGCACTACATTCTTTGTATTCTTATCACCAAACAGTGTGATTGCATCTACTGTTGCCTGTTCCAAGTCACGGAATGTAACGATATTACCGAATGTCTTCGTAGCATCATAGATACGATTGGTACGTGAGAAGGCCTGCATCAGACCGTGATAGCGGAGGTTCTTATCCACAAACAAGGTGTTAAGCGTAGGCGCATCAAAACCTGTGAGGAACATTCCCACCACAATAATGAGGTCAATGTCTTGACTCTTCACTCGCTTAGCCAAGTCTCGGTAGTAATTTTGGAACTCTTTACTTTCTACGCCAAAACTTGTTCTAAACATCTCATTGTAATCCTTGATTGCCTTTGCAAGAAACTCTTTGGCACTACTGTCCATTGCTGACGGTTCAAAGTTCTCTTCTTGAATATCGCCAACAGCATTCTGTTCCTCATTGGCAGCATAAGAGAATATCGTGGCTATCTTCAGCTTTTTCTCATGCTCCTTCTGAAGGTTATTCAACTCCTCGTAATAGAGTTTAGCCGCCTCCACGCTATTCACAGCAAACATTGCATTAAAACCTTTCTGTCCTCCTTGACTTCTATGTGTCTTTAGCTTGAAGTTCTTCAAAATATATTGTGACACCTCCTTGATTCTGTCAGGATGAAGCAAAAGGCGTTTGTTCTCTGCTGCCGTCAGTTTAATCTCATCTGTCTCGGTCTCTAAAGCCTTGAATTTCGGACGAACATCATTATAGTCCACCTTAAATTTCAGTACTTTTTCGTCACGAATAGCATCCGTAATAACATACGAATGAAGTTCACGCCCAAAGACACTGGCTGTTGTTTCCGCTCCCAAAGCGTTGTCGGGGAAGATAGGCGTACCCGTAAAACCAAACTGATAATATCGCTTAAACTTCTTACGAAGATTCTTTTGTGCTTCACCAAACTGGGAACGGTGACATTCATCAAAGATAAAGACAACCTGTTGCTCATAGACAGGCAAGGTTGTCTCTGCCTTCATCAGGTTATTCAGTTTCTGAATTGTCGTTACGATAATCTTATTATCGTCCTTGTCAATGTTTCGTTTTAATCCCGCAGTACTGTCCGAACCATTTACGCTGTCAGGAGAGAAACGCTGATATTCTTTCATCGTTTGGTAATCCAAGTCCTTACGGTCAACCACGAAGAATACCTTATCAATAAAGTCTAACTGCGTTGCCAGTCGAGCAGCTTTAAAGCTGGTCAAAGTCTTACCAGAACCTGTCGTATGCCAGATATATCCTCCTCCTTCTGGTTTACTCCATTGTTTAGCCTGATAAGAGCTTTTTACTTTCCATATCAGTCGTTCTGTTGCTGCAATCTGATAGGGTCGCATAATCAGTAAGGTATCACTGGTATCAAAGACAGAATAGGTCAGCAACACCTGCAGCAGTGTATTCTTTTGGAAGAAGGTTGCTGTAAAGTCTTTTAAGTCCTTTATCAGCGTATTATCAGACTTAGCCCAATTCATCGTAAAGTCGAAACTATTTGTTTCGCTTCGTGGTATTGGCAAAGTAGCGTGTGTCTGTTCCGTTAGAAATAACAAAGATTTGCAAGTACTTATACAGCGAACTCTCACTATTAAAGCTTTCCTTACTATAGCGATGTACTTGATTGAACGCTTCCCGAATAGCCACGCCACGTTTTTTCAGTTCCACGTGTACCATTGGCAAACCATTCACTAAGATTGTTACATCATAGCGATTAGCGTGCGTGCCCGTCTGTTCAAACTGATTAATTACCTGCACTTTATTGCGAGCAACATTCAGCTTGTCTACCAAATAGATATTTTGGATATGCCCATCGTCAAACACAAAGTCATAGATATAATCATCCTGTACCTTTCGTGTCTTGTCAGTAATACTGTCGCTGGCTTTATCTAAATATTCCTCGAGGAAACGCTTCCATTCTGCATCAGTAAAGGCAACGTTATTAAGCGTTTGTAGTTGCTTCCTAACGTTTGCCAACAATGCTTCAGGGGTAACAAGGTTAGGGAGATATTCATATCCCTGTCCCTGCAAATCCTTAATCAACTCGTGTTCGAGAGCTGCCTCACTTTGATAGCCAGCAGGCGGCTCGTTAATCAGAAAGTTTTTTGTGTAACTGTCAAGAACTATGAAGTTCTGCAGTTCTGCGATAGTGTTGTATTGGGTCATTGTTTTGATTGGTTTTTATTTTAGAGGGAGGATAGGATAGCTAAGAAACCTATGGAGCCTAGGATGTCTAGGACAACTAGGATTACTAGGACAGCTAGGATACCTATGACCATTAGAACAGCTAAGAAGCCCCTACCCTTCCTTGCGTTTATCTTCCAGCAGCCTTTTCAGCCTTGCCATCTCCGCTTTCAGTGCAGCGTTCTCAGCCTTGAGGGCTTCCGCCATACGGTCTTGCTCCTTTCGATAGCCAGTGCGGGCAGCATACATACGCTCCTTAATTCCTCCTTCTGTTACGAAGCGTTTCTGTAGGAAGTCAAGGTAACGGCACATCATCCTATCCGTGATATGGCACAGTGAAAGCGCAGTATTACAAAACTCCTCAGCGGTCCATCTGTTCACAAAGGGGGGCATAGTCAGCATAGCTGTTATGCACTCGGCAGAACGTCAAGAGGGCGTTGTAACGCGGATGACTGCTCTCCCAAAGCCTCAGCCCACGGGTATGGAGATAGTCCTCATAGTCTTGTCGAAGCTCCTGCAAGCTACTACGAGCTACGTTGAGCAACTTCAGTTCCATTTCCGTAGAGGTCATACCGTCTTCCTTTCCCTCCACAATGTTTTGTTTTCCCGAGCGTGCCGCCTGAATCATTTGGTCAACAGTGCGGTCGCCATAGGTTGGCAGGAAGCGTTTGCAAAAGACGAACGTCATTTGGTAGAGCGCATCGGCTTTTTGATAGAAGTGCAACGTCTTCCTGTCTGTGCCACTACGCAGCACCTGCGGTTTGTGATTCTCCATAGGCATTATATTTCTTTTCTTAGTTTAGTCCACGCTCTTAATGTCTGAACGAGAGTAGCTGCTCCCGATAATATTCATACTGCTTTCTCCGAAGCTCTATTTCCTTTGGTAGTCCTTCTGAGATTGAGTTCACCAAGGTGTCGAACTTATCGAGGATAGAAACAATGCGATGTTGCTCTTCAGGCGACGGAACAGGTATCTTGATTTTAGCTAAATCCTTAGTATTTACACGCCTTACTTTTGTTCCTGTAATAAAACTCCTTTTCTGTTTTTGAAAATGTTCTGTTTGGAAATAGTAAGCTACATATTTGGGATGCATTGCGTGAGAATAGAAACACGCATCACTACTAATTGCAATATCATCATTTCCCAGCCATGCCACTGCTTTACAAACATCTTCATCATTCTCGCTTGTCGTTGCGATTATCAAATCTCCATACTTAGCTTTTCTTGCTTTCTGAGCAAACTCTTGAGAAACAAATGATTTGGTCTTCTTTGCATACGTTCCGTAATAGGTATAAATCTGACCATAATGTATACAGCCAATACCTGATGAAGTAAAATCTTTCTTTTGAAGACCACCCCCTCTTGTAAATGTACCTAACTCGCCCAACGCTACAACAGAAACATTATTTAACCTTTGCTCCCCCCTATTTAACATATCGAAGGATAACAACTGATTACGATAATACTCATACTGCCGCTTGCGGCAGTCCAGCTCCGCTTCCAGCTCCGCTTCCAGCGTAGTAAACTTATCAAGAATACGAACTATTTCCTCTTGAACGGAAAGAGGAGGGAGAGGGATAAGGATACTTCCTAACTTCGTAGTATTTATAGTAGGGACCCCACCATCACTTTGCAATGCCGAAAGATGCCCTTCTTGTACCTTCAATGCATAATAAAGAAAACTACTTAAAATCGAAAAGTTATTCTTTGGTATGACTGAGAAACATTTATCATTAAGATAAAAACATTCTTTTATATAATTCACGAAACCTGCATTGGCACCAACTCTTGACACTGTTACAGTATTAGCTTGACGATTATATGTATCTATAAAATCCATAGGACTTTTTCCTCCACTAATAATAGGATATAAACCATCAGGCTTAGCTTCTTTCTTTGTGACTCCTTTTCCCGTTCTTATTTCACACACCTCCCCTAACTTCTTCCATTCCACTTCATGCCCTTGCAGCAATTCATCTATATATTTCATATTTCTTACTCCTTATCTTCGTTTGTTGATGTCGTAGCATGCTTGCTCTTTAAAATCGTTGCAAGCATATAAAGACCCTTCTCAGTAAACACTTTGGGCAGCGTTCTGCTTTTGATAGAAAGGTTTGTGGACGAATTTTTCGACCGCAAAATATCTACTTCTTCTTTTGTAAGCACAAACATATAATCCGAAGGGAACTTATCTGGGTTATTACGCACCGCTTCATTGATTCGCTTAGTCTCAACTCCATACAAATGAGCAACATCAGCATCTACTATGATTTGCTGTTGGCGAATAGAGACAATGCTTTGCTGTACATTTATAAAAGGAAAACAGCTTGGTTCTTTTTCTTTATCCATGTTTAAGTCTTCATTAATGTATCATCTGTAACATGATAGTTTCTGCCTTAACCCTCCAACTCCTTTATTATCTCATCAATATCCGCCCGCAAGCTATCAATCCGCTTAACGGTTTCGGCAACATCAGCATTGAGCTTTTTGATGTCGATAACCTCTCGTTTGTCTTCCGCCTCAACGTATGAGCTCACTGAAAGGTTATAATCATTCTCGGCAATCTTTGCATTATCTACGGACGTAGCAACATACGACACCTCCTCTTTGTTTCCAAAGATATCAACAATACGTTCGATATGCTCTGGCAAGAAGAACATTGTTATTCGTTTCTTTCTTGAAGAAATCTTCACCGCTGGCATCGATAAACTGAGTGGTAGCATCGTTCTTATGCTTTGACAAAACAAGGATATTCACGGCTATGCTCGTACCATAAAACAGGTTAGAAGGTAGCGAGATAACCGTCTCAACAAAGTTGTTATCAACCAAATACTTCCTTATCTTCTGTTCCGCACCACCACGATAGAAGATACCGGGGAAGCAAACAATAGCAGCACGACCACGAGCAGAGAGGTAGCTAAGGACGTGAAGCACAAAAGCAAAGTCGGCTTTCGACTTAGGAGCCAACACACCAGCAGGAGCAAAACGGTCGTCATTAATCAACGTTGGGTCGTCGCTACCCACCCAGTTGACAGAATAAGGAGGGTTAGACACGATGGCATCAAAAGGCTTTTGGTCGCCATATTGAGGATTGATAAGCGTATCGCCTAAACTAATATCAAACTTGTCATAATTGATGTTGTGCAGAAACATATTCATACGTGCCAAGTTATAGGTCGTATGATTAATTTCCTGCCCAAAGAATCCATCCTCAATAACGTGGTCGTCAAAATGCTTTTTCGCCTGTAAGAGCAATGAACCAGAGCCACAAGCAGGGTCGTAGATTTTGTTGACAGAGCTTTGCCCCAACATCGCAAGGCGTGCTATGAGGTTAGACACGTTCTGAGGCGTAAAGAATTCGCCTCCAGACTTACCCGCATTGGCTGCATAATTAGAAATTAAGAACTCGTATGCATCGCCAAAAAGGTCAATCTCATTGTCCTCAAACTTACCGAAATCCAAGCTCTCTACGCCCTTGATGACGGCTGCCAAACGTCTATTTTTCTCCTCAACCGTATTTCCCAATCGGTTGCTCGTTGTGTCGAAGTCAGCAAAGAGTCCTTTAATGTCATGCTCTGATGCATAGCCGTTAGCCGAACTTTCTATCGCATCAAAGATTGCCGATAAATCGGTATTCAGATTAGGATTCGTATTTGCATTCTTAGCAAGATTCACAAAGAGTTGACTGGGATAAATAAAGTAGCCCTTCGTTCTGACAGCATCGTCCTTTATCTCTGGCGTAATAACATCGTCGGAAAGGTTAGCATAGTCAACACTCTCGTCTCCCGCTTCAATAAAGTTAGTAAAATTCTCGCTGATAAAACGATAGAAAAGCGTTCCCAAAACAAACTGCTTAAAATCCCAACCATCCACTGCACCACGCACCTCATTGGCTATCCTCCATATCGTAGCTTGTAGTTCGTCTCTTTGCTTTATAGTTGTCATAATATAGTTGTCTTAATTATATTTTTTTGCAAAATATATATTTTTAGCGTAAAAAAATGAAGAAAAAGTATGATTTTAAAATGATTTGTTGAACCTATTTCATATAAATGAACAACATCTGGAAGATTCACCATCAAAATGCAACTGGTCCTACAAATGTAAAAAAACCTCAATTCTCCCGTTAATATCATATACATAAGCAAATGTATTTATATATTAAGCCAAATCGAACATTAGATTACAATATTCATAATTATTGCTTTTATGTATTGTTACCTAACTGATTTGGATTAAGGAAAGAATCGAGGTTGAAAAAATATTCTATGAAACGATTTACACTTTAAGATGCTCCAACTCTAAAGCCATCTCAGTCTGTAATTCCTTTGCCTTTACTCCTGCAACTTTATCAAAGTCTTTATCAGCACTTGCATAGATTATGCCACGTGACGAGTTCACCAAAAGGCCACAATCCTTTGTCATTCCATACTTACAAACCTCTTGCAGACTACCACCTTGCGCTCCAACACCTGGTACTAAAAGGAAATGTTCTGGGGCAATACGGCGAATATCCTCAAACATCTTACCTTGTGTTGCACCAACAACAAACATAAGGTTCTCTATGGTGCCCCATTCTTGTGACTTCTTCAAGACTTTCTCAAAGAGGCGTTCGCCCTGCTTATCCTCTGTCAGTTGGAAGTCATGGCTCCCCTTATTACTTGTCAATGCAAGTAAGATTACCCACTTATCTTCATAATCGAGAAAAGGTTTTACGCTATCCTCTCCCATATAAGGAGCAACAGTAACAGAGTCAAGATTATATTCCTCAAAGAAGGTCTGTGCATACATTTTAGATGTATTACCAATATCACCACGTTTAGCGTCAGCAATTATAAAATGGTTGGGATAATTCTCCTTTATATATTGAATTGTTTTCTCAAACGCCAACATCCCTTTCAAGCCATAACACTCATAAAAAGCTAAATTAGGTTTATAAGCAACACAATAAGGCGCAGTTGCATCAATAATTGCTTTATTGAATGCAAATATAGGGTCTTGTTCATTCTTTAGATGTACAGGTATCTTATTTATATCTGTATCCAGTCCAACACATAGAAAAGACTTCTTTGTGAAGATTTCGTTTATTAATTGTTGTCTATTCATAAAAGTTGTCGACTTAAAGAATTGTTGCTACAACTCCGTTTCTTTTAATTTCTCTGCATTTTCAGCAACCGTCAATGCGTCAATCATATCTTGAATATCACCATTCATAAATCCTTGAAGATCATGTGTTGTAAAACCAATTCGATGATCAGTAACACGTCCTTGTGGGAAATTATAGGTACGTATCTTCGCACTTCTGTCACCAGTTGACACCAACGTTTTACGACGACTTGCAATATCATCAACATACTTCTGATGTTCATGGTCGTAAATGTAAGTATATAGACGACTCAACGCACGTTCCTTATTCTTTGGTTGGTCACGTGTCTCAGTACACTCGATAAGGATTTCTTCAACCTCGCCCGTGTTAGGATTCTTCCAAGGATAGCGAAGACGTACACCAGACTCTACCTTATTTACATTCTGTCCACCAGCACCACTTGAACGGAAAGTATCCCACTTGATATCTCCTTCATTGATATTAACCTCAAACTTATCAGCCTCTGGCAATACCGCAACTGTGGCAGCAGATGTGTGCATACGTCCCTGAGTCTCAGTAGCAGGTACACGCTGTACACGATGAACCCCCGACTCATATTTCAAAATACCATAAACATTATCACCCTCTACGGCAAAGTCAATCTCCTTAAAACCACCAGCAGTACCCTCAGACACAGCTGTTATAGAGAGTTTCCAACCCTTCTTATCGCAATAACGTTTGTACATATTAAAGAGGTCGCCTGCAAAAAGTGCAGCCTCATCACCACCAGCACCGCCACGAATTTCCATCTGTACATTTTTAGCATCTTCTGGATCTTTTGGTACAAGCAGTAATTTAATTTCTTCTTCAAGAGCAGGCTGGAGAGCTTCGTTTTCCGACAACTCCTCGCGTGCCATCTCCTTCATCTCTGCATCACTTTCGTTAGCAATAATATCCTTTGCCTCTTTGATAGTTGTCAGACAGTTGATATAACGTCGGCGAGCATCCATAATGTCGCCAAGGTCTTTATATTCCTTTGTTAGTTTCACGTAACGTGACTGATCGGCAATAACATTTGGGTCGGTAATAAGCGTTGAAACTTCTTCGTAACGAGCCTCAAGTCCATCAAGTTTCTGTAGTATATTGTTGTTATCTATCATAATCTTTTATTTTAATTCGTAACTTATTGTTCATAATTTACAATCAATTTTTTTCTGATACATGATGAAGCATATTCTCACTCTTCGAGAATAACACTATTTCTAATTGTAAATTTATAACTGTGAATTATCAATATTCAAATGTGCCGAACTCGCTCTTAATCATTAAGCTACGCTTACCTTCTTCAATGTGTCCAACGATTTGTGCATCAATATTGAACTCTTTACTGATAGCGATAACCTGTTCCGCAACTTCTGGGCGTACGTAGATTTCCATGCGATGACCCATATTGAAGACTTGATACATTTCCTTCCAGTCGGTACCGCTGCATTCTTTGATAGCACGGAAGAGAGGGGGAACAGGGAACATATTATCTTTGATGACACGACAATTCTCGTTCACAAAGTGCAGAACCTTAGTCTGTGCACCACCTGTACAATGCACCATACCATGGACCTCTGGGCGCAACTCATCTAACAATCGCTTGATGACAGGAGCGTATGTACGAGTAGGAGAAAGCACCAACTCGCCTGCATTAATAGGACTACCCTCAACCGCATCGGTCAAACGATACTTACCACTGTACACCAACTCTTCTGGCACAGCGTGATCATAACTCTCAGGATAGTTCTCTGCAAGATATTTAGCAAACACGTCATGACGAGCAGAGGTCAGACCATTGCTACCCATTCCACCATTATAACGTGTCTCATACGTAGCCTGACCAGTAGAAGAAAGACCTACTATCACATCGCCTGGACGAATATTTGCATTATCAATAACGTCTTCACGGCGCATACGACAGGTAACAGTAGAGTCAACAATAATAGTACGAACAAGGTCACCAACGTCAGCAGTCTCACCTCCCGTAGGATAAATTCCAATGCCCATCTTGCGCATATCAGCTAAGAGTTCATCGGTTCCATTGATAATGGCAGATATAACTTCGCCAGGTACAAGCATCTTATTTCGACCAATGGTTGAACTGACAAGGATATTATCTACCGCACCCACACAGAGTAAGTCATCTGTATTCATTACGATAGCATCTTGGGCTATACCACGCCACACGCTGAGATCTCCAGTCTCCTTCCAATACATATAAGCCAAGGCAGACTTTGTTCCAGCACCATCAGCGTGCATTATATTACAATACTCTGGGTCACCACCAAGAATATCAGGAATAATCTTACAGAAAGCCTGTGGGAAAAGGCCCTTGTCTATATTCTTTATGGCGTTGTGTACATCTTCTTTTGCTGCACTTACGCCGCGCATCATGTATCTATTATTCATAATCATAAAGGAGTTTACAACTGCAAAGATAGCTAATATTTGTTGATTATCAACCGAATTGATATATAATTTTCAACTTAAAGGAACATTTAATCTATGTGTGAAAAATAAGGCTCGTTTGCCCCAAATCGATTATTAGAGTCTAAACATATTTTGTTTTATTATCGAGCAAATAGTTGGGTTTTACAATGCAGGATTAGCGAGCTGCGTCAAGTAACAAACAATCTACCTTCGACCGTGATAACCCATCCCATGCTTCTCATCATGTTTGAAGCGAGTTACAAAGTCAGGTTTACACATCTCTATCGGGTTTTCATTTAGTTCAGGTTCTCTCATCCATTCTACAATCTTATCAACCCACACCATCGCTCCATGCGATGTTGGATGAACCCCATCTAAACGAGATGCGACAACAGAACTACTATCAAAGAAACGTTTCTCACCCGTACAATCACGAATTACATTAACAATTCTTCTATCTTTTACTTTATGCCAAGGCAAAGGACCTATCCAAACGTATGGTATATCACCAACACAACTTAAAATTGTCTGAATAGCCATTTCACGTCGACTATAATCCCTATAACCTAAATCATTGGTCCCTAAGCTAATAATAATATAAGTAGGACGCACTCTTTCTATCTGATATTGAAGGTCGGACGCAATTGCCCAATCACGTGTCGTGCTACCATACCACACAATAGAGTGAAACTCAAAACCATTCTTTACGGCATAATCATTAAATCGAGCACCAAGACCATCAGCCATCGAATCACCAATAAGAAGTACGATTTGATTGCGACTATCTGCTACTTGGGACACACGAGCTGATGATACAGGCTGAAACTCTGATGTCTTCTCTTTTACCGACTTTGATATTAATTCTGATTCTATTTCTTCTGATATAACATCTGACTTTTCTGACGCTATAAATATATCTTTCTGACAGTATCGCCCAGTAGTATTCTGTGCAAGCACAATAGAAAAATGACAGAAAAGAAAAAACAATACAATTAAAAACTTTATTATTTTCAAAATCACATCTTTTTTGCGTCTATGGATTTATTATGCTTCCATATCTCAACGCTATTAATAATATTCTGCCACAAGATGTAGCAGCCTGGGGCCACTGTTGATAGTGGATTTAGATAAACATAGGCTATCCAAATAGCAAAAGCAGTATTCTTCTGACCTAACGCCTGCCCCGCATTAACCCTATTTTGAAAGAAATGTCCTATATATCTACCAATGACAAATTGTGTCAAGCAAAGCACCAATGCCAATATTGCTATCAACAAGAGGAAACCAGAAGAGACCTCAGCATGGACAATATTCTTTATAGTAGTGCCTGAAACTATAAGCAACGAACATCCCCATAAATAAAAACTAAGATTATTCATACTGATTATCCAGTGATAAAACCTACATAAAGCGTGCCAATGTTTCGTAATATATGCCAAAAGCATTGGCACAACAAGTACAAGACCTACCTTATATAATATTACCATAAAAGCACTCAAAAAAGTTATGCCTGCTCCTTTTTCTATTAAAGGGAAACAAATAGGTATCAGTAAAGCACAGAGAAAATTTGAAAGAAAGGTATAAGTAGTCATTTCTTCGATATTTCCTCCTAACTTTTGTGTCACAACGGCTGCAGCTGACGCACACGGACAAATAATGCAAACCAAAAGTGCCTCTAATAATATCAATGATTTGCCAACAACATTGAAAGCAAGAATGACTCCTATAACTAACACTACCATCAATACCTGAGAAAGAGCAATCCATAGATGCCAACCCACTGGTATAAGTTTACGGAAGTCTACCTTACAGAAAGTAACATATAAGACAAGGAACATAAATAATGGCAGAGCAGCATTGAAGATAGGAGCAAACAAATTTGCAGCACTATCTAAGACTGGAACAAAAGCAAAAACCAGATACAAAATACTACCCGTAGCGATTGAAACTGGCAATGTCCATTCCTTTATAAATTGGATAATTCTCCTCATCTTTTCACATCAAGTAAATCCATTTCTATGTTTTACCAAACAAAGAACCGGCTGCAAAGTTACTAAAAAATACTGAAACACAGTAATATAAATCAAAGAACGTAAAGATATAGGACTATTAAGCGACAATACTTAATCACAAAAAAAACACCAACCTCGCAGCTGGTGATTTTCCTTTTTTAAGCATATATGAAGCTATTAGAACTAATTATCTTGCATGCAGACCATTTACTGCATCAACACTATTCTTCGCATAATCATTCTCCTTTGCAGCACCGAAGGAAGCCTTACGTGAAGCACGTGTAAGACTGTTAGAAGTCCTTGAACCTGCTGGTCTCTGACGAGCAAAATCGAACCGCATAACATCTGTCGTATTTGTGCTACGTGCCGTACCATAGAACGTATCATATCCCTTCGCCTGCTCGTATCCTAAGTGGAAACCGTCATTAGAAGAATTCACATCAAGATGGAAAATTGTTCCACTCTTTGTGTACTTGATATAAACATCTCCCTTATCATTAATCTTCCAAGAAAACTCCAGCGTCTTTGTTTCACCTTGCGCATCGGTGTCTATTTCAACACCATTTCCTTGAAGAGAATTAGCAGAAGACTTATACTGGAAGAACTTCATATTGGCTCTAAAACGACTACTCTTACGCAGCCCTGAATTGTCATCCGTATACTCTACTGTCATATCACCTTCCCACTCGCCTGTCAAGGTTTGAGCCATCTCAACAAGACGACTAATCTGTCTATCTTGACTTTGACGATAATTATTATTCCAATTATAATATCTATTATTACCAACAGCTTCCATAAAAGCATAAAACTCTCTGTTTGTTGCCTCTGGATATCTGAAATAGAACCAATTATAAGCTTGGTAATAATTTGAGCCATTTGGATAATAAAACAAATAACTTCTTACAGCCTCATTCACCAAGTCATTATAATAGTATTCATCATCATCTAACAATTGTACATGACAACTTGTCAAGGTCAAGGGACTTGCAACTATTGCAAGTGCCAAGAATAATTTTGCAATCCGTTTCATACCTAAATGTTATAAAATCATACTCCTTATTACTATACGACTGCAAATGTAATAAATAAATATTATTTCCCTTATCAAACAACTCTATTAAATAATAGGGAAAACCCTATAAAGTTGATTTGCGCATGCTTCAATCAGGACAAAACAATAATTAATATTGATAACAGATTAACCTAAAAATATAATGAACAATGAAGGAATAACAAATAAAAATTCGTACATTTGCACGTATAAAAAGAAGTAAATAATAAAAAGAGAAGATAAGAAATAGAAATGAGAACAGTTTATGAATTCTCTGTCAAAGACAGAAAAAGGTAAGACATTTTTCACTGAAAGAGTTTTCTAACGAAGTATTGCTGATTGTAAACACAGCTACAAAATGTGGCTTCACACCTACATACGAACAATTAGAAGCACTCTATGAGAAGTACCATGCACAAGGATTTGAAGTACTCGACTTCCCTTGCAATCAGTTTGGACAACAAGCACCAGGTACAGACGAAAGCATTCATGAGTTCTGTAAACTTACATACGGCACAAAATTCTCACGATTTAAGAAAGTTAAGGTAAATGGAGAAGATGCAGACCCTCTCTTTAAGTTCCTTAAAGAACAGAAAGGTTTTGCCGGATGGGACGAATCGCATGAACTCTACCCTATTCTCGACAAGATACTTTCAGACAACGACCCTAACTATAAGGAGAGTGCGGAGATTAAATGGAACTTCACCAAATTCCTTATTAATAAGAAAGGACAGGTTGTCGCACGTTTCGAACCCACTGAAAGTTTCGAAAAACATCGCAAAAAAATGATTGAGGATTTATTGTAAAATAAAATATTCAAAATCAACTAAATATAACATTCAGTTCTTCCATTAAATGCTTACATACGAAAAAGTATAGCATTTAATGGAAGTTTTTATTCTTCCTTTAAATACAAATCCGCCCTTATAGTCTAAACTGCGTTTGTTTTTATTATCGAGTCTATTTGGTCATCTTTTGCAGCGTAAACGTAGAGGGTGACGTTAAACAACAAAGATAAAATAGTGCTTTTATAAATATTTTTCGTATAACCAAAATTAAAAACATAGTCTTTTTAGCTTCGTAAAGAGCGTCTTTTGACCTTCAAAAGACGCTCTTTTACGAAGCTTACTAATGCTCTTTTTCAAGTCAAAAGTAAGCACCATACTCATGTAGATTTATAACCAGCTGATTTACTGCCGGTTACAAATCCATCTTGTATATTTTGAGTAAAAACTATTCCCAACAAGACATCACCTAAACCTATCTTATTGATACGCCACCTTGGCTTCCTCCCAGAGCTGATCCATTTCTGAGAGAGATAAGTCCTTTATTGTAATTCCCTTTTTCTTAGCCGACTCTTCAATATAATTAAACCTTCTAATAAACTTCTGATTTGTATATTCAAGCGCATTATCAGGATTTATGTGATAGAGACGTGCCGCATTAATAAGCGAGAAAAGGAAGTCACCAAACTCTTCTGTTGACCGTTGCTTATCGTCCTTCATTAACTCATTTTTCAGCTCGCCTAACTCTTCATAAACCTTTTCCCAAACTTGTTCTTTCTCTTCCCAATCAAAACCGACATTTCGTGCCTTATCTTGAATGCGATAAGCCTTGATAAGACTGGGTAGAGAGTTTGGCACACCAGAGAGTACGGAAGAATTACCATCACGTTCACGTTGTTTACGCTGTTCCCAAGTTGATTCCACTTGTGAAGCAGTGTTCGGAGTAGTTAACTGTTCATTATTAACTAAAGTTTCCCACCCTTAAAACACTGGTCTTTTTTTATTCACCTTTACCTGTTATTACCCATATCCATTGATTTTTAACACAAGTATAATAGAGGTTAAGCAGTCTGTTCATATACTTCGTCCCATTTTTCTAACACTTCTGCCATTACAAAGGATTTTGCTCAACTCTTTGTCGTTGCCGCTGATTGTAGCCATAAGCTGTTGGGGCGTTATCCCAAGTGTTTCTCCTAAAAATGCGAAGTATACGTTTGATACAGGCAAGAACTCGCTTCCATAACGTGAGTGCCATGAGGTCGTCCTCTATATCCGAAAAAAGTTCGCCCATGGTTTGATATTCTGTGAACCTCTTTTCCAAAGCCATGACGGTATATGTAAGGTAACATAGCGTTGCGTCGGCTATCTGACCATTAAAGTCGCAACCTTGATAACCTCCTAATCCGAGATATTGCTTAGTCTCCTTGTTCATCACTTCTATGTTCCATCTAATCTGATACACTTCAAAGGCTTTTATGAAAGACATCGTTGTATCCGTGGTGAGCAGGACGTTCCATGTGGAGTTCCTACCATACTTGATGAGGAATATTCTAATAGGTACATCCCCTAAGTTGCCGTTGAGCTGAATATATCGACATCTGTACTTACGACAGTTCTTTTCCTCGTTCACGTTCATAGGTAGCAATGAGTTCTGCAGCATTTTTTTCTTCCTGCCTGATACGGTGTATTTCGTCTTTCCCATTTTAGCAAGTCCAACAAAGTGCATTACTCCTTTACCTATGCTTCTAACACATTTCATAAGTTGCTCGCAAGTGAACCAACTATCGGTAATCACATACTTCGCATGCAAACCCATCTTCCATCCACGGCGAAGCATATTCATGGCAGCTTCCATCTTAGACATCTTACACTCTTGAAAAACGCTTATAATCAGGGGTTGCCAGTATTCCTTTTGGTATGATACGCTTTTCTACGTTGCTGTTTTGTCAGTCCGCAGTCGCCTTGTTTCCCTTTTTCCTGATGCAGTGAAAAATCAAAGGGTATGGTTGTCTTGCCGTCAAAGAAAGCACAAAGTAGCAGTTTGTAGCCCAATACGCACCTGCCTTTAACATGGTCAAAAACACGACTGATACCCTCCATCCTCACACCGCTCTTCTCAAGCACGGTGTCATCTATAATGAAACAGTCGTGGAATCGGATTGAGGAGCTTCGCCATACTTACGCAATAGGCACATGTAACGCAGTGCAAAGCGGTTCATCAAGCGTCTCCAATCCATCTGCGGGCGAGTCATCATTCGATAGAAACAGTTCTTACCATGATTTGAAAGCTCATATATCTTATGCTTGCATATACTGTGGATGCTCTCACCCACAATGCGGAAGAGGCAAAGAGAAAGGATTAGCTCAGATGCCGAAACTCCGTCATGTTTCTCCAATGACAGACGAGATAGCAGGTGACCGATACCAAACTTGCCAAAAAGATGCAATAAATCATCACTCATTCGAGTTTTTAACACTCAAAAGTTTGGATAACTCACTTATTTTTCTCTATTTTTTTGCTTCCATAACAGTTTTTGTTGTTTTGTCTTTGACAATCAGTTTTTACGATTACTAATTTACAAAAGAAAAATTCGACAAACTGTTATTTTTCTATCTATTTGTTAGGGTGGGAAACTTTAGTAATTAACTTCCAGCAATCCAGATGAAATCGAAGTACGTTTCATGTAGACCGAGAGACCTCATCGGAAAGAACGAGCAGAAGCCAAATACAGAAAAGGCGTGTAGCGAATATGGAATCTCAAACTGTTCATTAGAAGAATATCATGATATCATTAGACAATATAAACAAAAATAAAAAAAGAATGGGTGGTGGTATGATACCCCTTCAGAAGAGTATATCAGTGCTATCAGGGATTTAGGGCATTGATCCTAACAGATACAATAGGGCAATTTTACATTCATGCAGAGGATGGCCCCACATTCATCAGCAAAGGAATCGTTTTATACCACATCTGTTGGTTTTTACTATTCTCAACATATGAACTAGATATTCTTCGAACCTCTGATGGATTGGGATTATCCAAAGAATTCATTCCTCTTGATAGTTTTGAGGGCGAGGTCGGTTTTTTTACAATAAAAAGACAGAAGAAGTCTTTCAGTTTTCATTGAATGAGATCAACTGAAAATACCACACAATTAACTACTATTGCAAAATGGGATACATTTAATCTTTTCTTAGATTGGTATCTGTAAAAACTACTATTACTAACATATTCTATGGAAACTATGGGTAATATAGTATACTAATGGGCAAGTGCATAGGCGGTATTACGCATGACGTCTTTGGTTCTGTTGAGAGATTGCCTACGATTCTGCTCGCCCTGATATGGATTTTACTAAGGGGCATGATAAACCGCATATTGGAGTTCAAACTCAAGGAAGGCGTTCTGATGGTGGAAGTAAGAGGTTTAATCTTACCTATGATGGTAACACCCACCCTCATAGATCTCCCAAGAAGGGTGAGGGTGTGATAGATGGACATTAACTATGTATGTAATTGCAAATGGATGAACAATATCAAGAGCTATTGAGATGTATAGAGAGCCTTGATGCAAGAGAGAGAATTCAGGAGCTCGGAGGTGATGTCTTGGATAGAATCAAAAATCGATTTGTACTAGGCAATCCTAGAGTTTGGTGGCTATCTTTTCGTTTTCCCCCGAAGGAGCATCATTATGATGATGATTATCAATACAAACGGATATCTTGCTTCTTGAACAATGAAGACTTCTGCTATTTTATTGCTGAATTGGATGTCACATACATATTCAAGGCAAGGGTCGCAGATGTGGTATTCATTATTGGAGAATGCTCGTTTTTTGAGTACTATGTTGTTTCTATGGACTTGAAGAAGTTGATTTGTGAAACAGAGCATGGAGATTTTCTGGAAATAACGATTTGAGGTGGACTTCAAGCAGGGTTATGAGAGTCGAATATGATACATTATCGTTTAGATTGTCTTCCCAATGTTTCTCAGATTTTCTGCGTTTTTTATTTGTGGCTCCGAGAAATTGTGTAAATTTGCGGAGTGAGATTACGTAAATCTCCACATTTAGAACTTAAAAGTTAAAATGATAAAAACTCGATAGGCTATGTATAAATATGGCGTAGGCGGGAACAAAGAAAGAGCAGGCTGGCGAAAGATCAACAGGGAACCATTTATTAAAGATGTTCATAGTGTTATGAATATTGGAGATTTCATGCAGAGCAAGACACTTTGAATTTATAATTTTTCAACTTAACCTATTTATATGGGGTACCTTATTTCAACCGTATGAACTCTAATAGGCTCCCTATGTTGGATGATATTATCTATTGGGCAGAATACTATCTAGCCAAAAGACAAGACCATTCTTTTCGAGGAGGGTGGCTCTCAGATACTCTATTTGTTGTTACCCTCTGCTTGTTGTTTAACCTCCTGACCTTCTTTTATTGCGTTGAATTTTATCTAGGCTGGGATATTATACAGCATATCCCTATAACTTCTAGGCGAGAATTTAGCTCATGGCTGTATGCGTCTTTTTTCTTTATCCCAATCTTGTCTCTCTTATATTATAAGTACTTCCGAAAATGTCGTTGGAGGCCGTTTATTAAGAGCTATAGCCATAAATCATCTCGAGAGAAGATTGTTGGGAAAATCATATTTTGGAGTTATATGGCAGGAACCTGGGGGGGCTTCATTCTCTGCTTGTACTTCTTCAATCATTAGAAAGATCTTGAAGGAGCCATCGAGAATACAAGCGATTTTCGGGAGCTAAAAACATACGATGTCCACAGAAATCCATACTTTTGCACCTAGTTAATAGCTTCCTCCTCTTCACAAGGTAATCTCGACTCGTTCGCTACCTTACTTCTTTGGAAAGTCCATTGAAGATAATGTTTTACCATAACAACGATTTGTTATGCAGTCATGTAAGGTTGTACTCGAGATACTCGGGGAAGTAATGGAATTAATTGAGCATAGTACTGAGTTTTCTCGCACTACAGACAGAAAAGGATGCCTTATGGTTCCATTCATGGAGGACGCTTTTCATTCTCTCTTTATGGAACAAGTAACACTATACTAGCCGAGCTAATGCTCAACCTGAGTAGCAAGCCCTTCTCTGGTCTGATTCTCATCTATAAAGAAGAGGGGCGACTCAGAGAAATGCTGTTTACAGAGGGCTATATCGTCCGCTACGAAGAACATTACATACAGAAGCGAGGCGGAACCTCTTCATCAATTGTACGATCTCAGCACGTGTCATAGAGATAGGCGATGCCTACTACATTAGTTTGTGGTAGAATATCGCTATTCCTTGATTAGATGTGCGAGGGTGGGATCGGCTTTGATGCGGTCTATCTCATTACTTACGAGGGTTAGGATGTCCTGCTTCACACACTTGTAATTGGCTTCGATAGTCTCTTTGAGATTGTCGGAGCCATCTTCGTTTGTGAACTCCGCGATGATGGGAATGGGCTGATACTCCTTCATCTCGGCAGAAACCTTGGCAGAGTCTACAACTGTCTCAGCGTGGAAAATCTTTTGGTCGATGCGCTCGTCGAAGTTGTCGGAGACAGCTCCGACAAACATACCTTGTGTGAGGTTAGAGATCTTGGAAGTAGGGATAAGACTATCGAGTTGTGTGGAAATGGAAGTGGACTTGTCGTTGCGGTTGATGGTCATGGCCTGACGTTGCTGAAGAACCTTTCCGAAGCGTTCAGAGAGAGTTTTCGCTGTTTCGCCTACGACTTGACCAGAAAAGACATTTCCCACGGTGTTTTGGATAACCTTACTTTCCTTGTCGCCATAGTCGTGAGTGAGCTGCGAGAAGTCTTGAAAGCCCAAACAAACTGCTACCTTGTTAGAGCGTGCTGTGGCAATGAGGTTGTCCAATCCACGGAAGTAGATGATCGGTAGCTCGTCTATGATGACCGAAGATTTGAGTTGCTTCTTCTTGTTGATGAGTTTTACGATGCGCGAATTGTAGAGTCCAAGTGCTGCCGAGTAGATGTTCTGTCGGTCGGGATTGTTGCTTACTACCAAGACTTTGGGCTCACGTGGGGTATTGATGTCGAGTGAGAAATCATCTCCCGTCATCACCCAATAGAGAGCAGGGCTTATCATACGTGAGAGTGGTATCTTTGCCGAAGCAATCTGTCCCTACAACTGATCTTGCGCACCACCCTCCCAAGTATCCATAAAGGGAGAAAGGTAGTTCGCCAATTCATCATAGGCAGTGAGGATGGGGAAGATTTGCGCATAGGGACGATTGAGGAATTCAATGGCGTGTGGAAAGGTGCAATACTTGCCATCCTCGTAGATTTTGAGAAACCAAATATGGCTGCGAGTAAGATGATAGGCGACTCCACAAAGAAATCTCCTTATTTTTGAATCCACGAGCGGTTGAGATTGAGCATAATCGTGTAAGCTCTTTTGTAGGCATCCGAGATGTCCGTCATAAAAATAGGGTTGATGGGATTGCAGCGGTGCGATTTCGAGGGTCATCAAAGTTGATAACGAAGATGAGTTCTGCAGCATTTTTCTTCCTGCCCGATACGGTGTATTTCGTCTTTCCCATTTTTGCATCCGGATATAAGTGACAAAAAGATGAAATAATCATCACTCATTCAGGTTTTAACACTCAAAAGTTTGGATAACTCACTTATTTTCTCTATTTTTGCGTCCATAATAGTTTTGTTGTTTTGTCTTTAAAATCAGTCCTTTTACGATTACTAATTTACAAAGAAAATTCGACAAACTGTTATTTTTTTCTATCTATTTGTTAGGGTGGAAACTTTAGTTATTAATATTCAACTGCTCTTCATCCTTATAAACAACTTGTCCTGCTGAATTAACAACCATATCAGAACGTGTCACACTCCAACCCGTCCAGTCGATGAAATCATGTCTGAACATAAGTTTGTCCGATTGTGCATTACAAACATCAGCAACGTCAAAATCCTGTTTCTCCTCACCAAGCAAGGCATAGAAGACAACGTGTTCCATCACATCGCCAAGCTCTTTACAGATATTCTTGAATCGTTTTTCATTAGCGCATCCGCTAACTCAAACGTTTCTTCAATAGTGTTAGGACGAAGACTTTCATTCGTCTGTTTTCTGTCCCATGGGCATTCCTTCCGAAGTCGTTCTTGAATGTCTAAAAGTCGGGCAAATGCTTTCAGTTTCTCTTCCTTAGTATGCAAAGTCTTGATGCTTAAAGTTAAACATAAATGCAAAAGTACTCATCAACGTACTATTATTGATGCAAAGATACGCTTTTTAGGCGGATTTTTTGTACTTTTGCATCGTTATTTTATAGACAATAAAATTATAATATATATTAAGACAATGGAATTAGCAAGCAAGTATGACCCACAATTAGTGGAATCAAAGTGGTACCAGTATTGGCTGGACAACAAGCTTTTCAGTTCTAAGCCTGATGGCCGTGAGCCTTACACCGTGGTTATTCCACCCCCTAACGTAACGGGTGTGCTTCACATGGGCCACATGCTGAACAATACTATACAAGACATTCTGGTAAGACGTGCCCGTATGGAGGGCAAGAACGCTTGCTGGGTTCCTGGTACTGACCACGCAAGTATTGCTACCGAAGCAAAGGTGGTGAACCGACTCGCTGAACAAGGCATAAAGAAGACCGACCTTACACGTGAACAGTTCCTGAATCATGCATGGGATTGGACGCACGAACATGGTGGCATTATCCTCAAACAGTTGCGTCGACTTGGTTGCTCATGCGATTGGGATCGTACTGCTTTCACGATGGATGATACACGAAGCGAAAGTGTTATCAAAGTATTCTGCGACCTTTACAAGAAGGGTTATATCTATCGTGGAGTGCGTATGGTTAACTGGGACCCACAGGCTCAGACTGCGCTTTCGGATGAAGAGGTAATCTATAAGGACGAACATTCTAAGCTCTATCACCTTAAATATTATGTTGCAGAAGAAGACCAAACAAAGGTTGAGCGCAAGGATGAAGGCAACGTAATACATAAAGATGAGAAGGGTTACTATGCAGTTGTTGCTACTACTCGTCCTGAGACTATCATGGGTGACTCGGCTATGTGTATCAATCCCGAGGACGTTAAGAACACATGGTTGAAGGGTCTTCATGTTATCGTTCCATTGGTAAATCGTGTGATTCCAGTTATTGAAGACACCTATGTTGATATCCAGTTCGGTACTGGATGTTTGAAGGTAACACCTGCTCACGACGTAAACGACCACGCTCTTGGTTTGAAGCATGGCTTAGAGACAATTGATATCTTCAACGATAATGGTACCATCTCAGAAGCTGCTGGTCTTTATGTTGGTCAGGATCGTATGGATGTACGTAAGCAAATTTCAAAGGATTTGGAAGCTGCTGGCTTGATGGAGAAGGTTGAGGACTATGACAATAAGGTGGGTTACTCTGAGCGTACACACGTACCTATCGAACCAAAACTCTCTACACAGTGGTTCTTGAAGATGCAGCACTTTGCAGACATCGCCCTTTCTCCTGTCATGGACGACGACATAGAGTTCTACCCAAAGAAATATAAGAACACTTACCGTCACTGGTTAGAGAACATCAAGGACTGGTGTATCAGCCGTCAGTTGTGGTGGGGTCATCGTATTCCTGCTTATTACTTCAAAGACTCAGAAGGCAAGAATGCTACCGTTGTAGCTGAAACTACTGAGGAAGCATTAAAGTTGGCACAGGAAATCAACCCTTCAGTTACAGCTGCCGACCTTGAACAGGAGAGCGATTGTATGGACACATGGTTCTCAAGTTGGTTGTGGCCAATCTCTGTCTTCGACGGAATCAACAATCCTGACAACGAAGAAATCAGTTACTACTACCCTACCAGCGACCTCGTTACAGGTCCAGATATTATCTTCTTCTGGGTAGCCCGTATGATTATGGCAGGCTATGAGTATCGCGGCAAGTTCCCATTCAAGCATGTCTACTTCACAGGTATTGTACGTGATAAGCTCGGCCGTAAAATGAGTAAGAGTCTTGGTAATTCACCAGACCCAATCATGCTTATTGAGAAGTATGGTGCTGACGGTGTTCGTATGGGTATGATGCTTTCTGCGCCTGCTGGTAACGACATTCTCTTCGATGAGACACTCTGTGAGCAGGGACGTAACTTCAATAATAAGATTTGGAATGCATTCCGCCTTGTTCAGGGCTGGGAAACAGCTGCTACTGAGCAGCCATTAGCGAGTAAGATTGCTGTTGAATGGTTCGATGCTAAGCTGAAAGAAGTAAATGCCGAGATGAACGAACAGTTCAAGAGCTATCGAATTTCTGAGGCTTTGATGACTGTTTACCGACTTTTCTGGGATGAGTTCTCAAGCTGGTACTTGGAGATGATTAAGCCAGAATATGGTAAACCAATCGACAAGCAGACATACGAAGCTACCCTCAAATTCTTCAATGCATTGCTGAAGATGCTCCATCCATTCATGCCTTTCATCACAGAAGAATTGTGGCAACACATCTATGAGCGCAAAGAGAATGAGAGTATTATGCGTGACGAGCTTAAGCTCGATGCACCAAGCAAGGATGAGCTAAAACTTATCGAAGCAATTGAACAGGTTAAGGCAATTGTCAGCGGCGTGCGAACAGTACGTAATCAGAAAAATATTACTCCAAAGGTTGAACTTGACTTAAACGTAATCGGTCAGAACAACTACGAGGCTTATAATAGTGTTATCATTAAGATGGCTAATTTTGAAGACTATCGAAGTGGTAACAGAGAAGAGCAGTGACGCATCTGGCTTCATGGTTGGTACTGACAGTTTCGCTGTTCCAGTGGGCGACTTGATTGATGTTGCAGCAGAGATTGAGAAGCAGGAAAAGGAACTTAAACACCTTGAAGGCTTCCTTGCAGGTATTAAGAAGAAACTTTCAAACGAAAACTTCGTAGCAAATGCCCCCGCAGCTGTTATCGAGCGTGAGCGTAAGAAGCAGAGTGACTCGGAGGAAAAGATTGCTGCTTTGAAAACCAGCCTTGCTGAATTGAAAAGTAAATAAGAATTACAAGTGATAATTTAAATTGAGTAGAAAGAAAACTTTCAGTATTCTTTCTACTCTTTTTTGTATATAAAAAAAGAGAGGCGCAAGCCCCCTATAAAAGCATAAATCCCAACTCCGTTAGGAGCTGGGACTATATTGTTTGTTTGGAATAGTTGTTTGTTTGTTTCGCTTTAAGCCTCAGGCTTTACAGTCTTAGCAGCGTATACTTCCTCTGAAAGAACAGAAACAGTACTCTTGTTGTACTTGCCCTTGTGGAAGTAAACAACACCGTCTGCAAGTGCATACAAAGTGTCGTCCTTACCCTGTGCTACATTCTCACCAGGGAAGTGTTTGTTACCACGCTGACGAACGATGATGTTACCTGCGATAATCTTCTGACCACCCCAGATTTTAACACCTAAACGCTTTGAAGCTGATTCACGACCGTTCTTAGAACTACCTACACCTTTTTTATGTGCCATTCTTAAGTCCTCCTTTTTAAGCGTTAATTGATTTAATTTCTACCTGAGTGAAGTGTGTACGATGACCGTTCTTCTTTCTGTAGTCCTTGCGACGCTTCATCTTGAAGACGATTACCTTGTCGCCCTTTACGAGAGGAGCTACTACCTCAGCTACTACCTTTGCGCCCTCAACAGTTGGTGCGCCTACTGTGACTGTTCCGTTGTTCTCAACCAACAAAACCTTGTCAAACTCAACAGTCTTGCCTTCTTCCGCATCTTTGATGTGGTTTACGAAGAGCTTCTTGCCCTCCTCAGCCTTAAACTGCTGACCGTTAATTTCTACAATTGCGTACATTATTTATATTGTAAACGGGTTTTTACCGACGGGCGGCTGAGCATCTATCCAGCACTTATTCTGAGCCCAATACGGCATAATCAGCTGCAAAGTTAATAAAAAATAATCTTATATAACATAACAACGAACAACATTTCTCTTCTAATTAACAATAATTAGAGCATTATTATGACACCTAAGGCCTCAATCTTCTTCCCTTTCCCAAAACTCCCAACTGGCAAAGGCTTGCAAAAGAAGCATTTCAAGTCCATTTTTGATTACTGCTCCTCGTTCATGTCCCTTAGTCATAAATAAAGTTTCATCTGGATTATAAAGCAAATCATACAACAAGTTATGATTGTCCATTGCCTCGTATGGTAGCGGAGGACAGGCCTCCGTGTTTGGATACATACCCAGTGGAGTACAATTTACAATAACATTATAGTCACGAATAATCTCTGGTGTAACCTCTTCATAGGTTAAGACGTCAGGTCGTTTAGTACGTGAAACAAACTTTGTTTCCAATCCAAGTGACTTTAATCCATAATTTACTGCCTTCGAAGCACCACCTGTACCGAGTATAAGAGCCTTCTTATGATGGCGTTCGAGCAAGGGTTCAATACTACGTGTGAAACCAATCACATCGCTATTAAAACCTTTTAATATCGTCCTGTTACCTTTATGGATAACACGGATAACATTAACGGCACCAATAGCTTTAGCCTCCGGACTAAGACTATCAAGATAAGGAATTACCTGCTCCTTATAAGGAATGGTCACATTCAGTCCACGTAATTGAGGATTAGCATCAATTACCTCTTTGAAATCCTCTATAGATGGAATTTCAAAGTTGATATATTGGGCATTAATATTCTCGTTCTCGAATTTCTCGTTGAAATAGCCAATAGAGAAAGAATGCCCTAAGGGGAAGCCTATTAGTCCGTACTTGTCCATAAATTTATCTTGTTCTATAAATTATTTAATCATCCAATACTTCGAATGACGTTCTACCTAAAAGCAACTTTCCTGTCACTGCCATCACTTCTATTGGATACTTAACTCTCTGTTTCACAGTAGTATTAAGAGAAATGTTAATTATGACAGGAAAACAAAATCAAACTTTTATAATAAAAATTCTAATCGTCTTTCCTTACTTTTAGGACTATTATCCATCCTTCAGATGAGGTTTATTTTTCTGCAAAATACATCGTACAGATACCGAAAGTCAATCGACGGAAAGAACTTTTTGTAAACCCTGCTTTCTGGAATATCTCCATCATCTTTTCGCCTTGTGGAAATGCCTCGATAGTCTTGTTAAGATATTCGTATGCACTTTTATCCTTTGAAATAAACTTAGCGTAGTTAAGTAAAAAAACGTGTTAGAATAGATACGAAAAAGCTGCTTCATGGGAAATTTGACAGGTGTTGTCAGTTCAACAATGCTCAGATGTCCACCCTTCTTCAGTACACGGCAAATCTCGGTAAGTCCTTTATCGAGGTTTTGGAAATTACGAATACCGAATGCGGCTGTCACTGCATCAAATGTATCGTCAGGAAAAGAAAGGTTGAGGCAGTCTTCTTTCTGAAAAGAAATAACCTCGCTCAGTCCAGCTACTTTTACCTTTTCACGACCGATAGCCATCATACCCTCAGAAATATCTGCACCGATAAGATGATCGGGCCTGAGTTCTTTGGCTGCAAGAATAGCAAAGTCGCCAGTTCCCAGATAGCAATATCAAGCATCATCTTTGGACGGAAAGGGAGTAGCTGACGGATAGCCTTCTTGCGCCATCCCTTGTCAATATTTCCTGAAAGACGATGGTTCAGTGTATCATAAGTTGGGGCAATATTGTCAAACATCTCTTCGATGAGTTTGCCTTTCTCGCCATCGCCATCATAGGGTTTTATCTTTTTCCTGTTCGTACATATTTTTATTTTAATTCATAAATTCATAACTCTAAATTCCTAATTATGTTTACTACTCTTTGATGCGTTATTGTTTATCAGCGAATAGTCCTAATCTTAATTAAGAACTTAGAATTATGAATTTGTAATTATCAATTTACTTTCTTGAAGCCAAGTATTGCTTTACGTTCTCTTCGATACGTGCAGCAATGTCGCCTTCAAAAACAGCCTTATCAAACTTTTCGCCCGTGATATGCTCGTAAAGCTCGATGTAACGGTCACTAACACTCTCAGCATATTCGTCTGTAATCTCAGGCATTGTTTGTCCAGGTTCGTTCATGAAGTTATGTTCGATAAGCCACTGACGAAGGAACTCTTTAGAAAGTTGCTTCTGTGGTTCACCCTTCTCAAGTTTCTCCTCATATCCTTCGGCATAGAAGTAGCGGCTTGAGTCTGGTGTATGAATCTCGTCGATGAGGTAGCATTGACCATCACGCTTACCAAATTCATATTTAGTATCTACAAGGATTAAGCCCTGTTTTGCTGCAATTTCCTGACCACGTGCAAAGAGTTTACGGGTCCAATCCTCAATAATTGCATAATCTTCGCAGAAACGATACCCTGTTCAATAATCTCCTCCTTAGAGATATTCATATCGTGACCCTCGTCTGCCTTAGTAGTTGGAGTAACGATTGGCTCTGGGAAACGCTCGTTCTCACGCATACCATCAGGGAGCTTCACACCACAAATCTCGCGACATCCGTCTTTGTAGGCACGCCATGCCGAACCAGTAAGAATAGAGCGGATAATCATTTCAACACGAAAGCCTTCACACTTCAGACCAACGGTTACCATTGGGTCGGGAGTCGCTAACTTCCAGTTAGGACAGATGTCTGTTGTCAGGTCAAGAAACTTGGCAGCAATCTGGTTCAAAACCTGTCCTTTGAACGGTATTCCTTTTGGTAAAACAACGTCGAATGCAGAGATTCGGTCGGTAGCTACCATGACGATAAGATCGTCGTTAATGTCATACACATCACGTACTTTGCCGTGATACACACTCTTCTGTCCATCGAAATGGAATTCAGTTTTTGTTAATGCTTTCATTGTTATTATGTTTATAGAGTCCTATCTCTTGTTAGCCTTATCATGTGCTTCGTAGGCATTCACGATACGCGTAACCAATTTGTGTCTTACAATATCCTTCTTGTCAAGATTGATGACTGAGATACCATCTACACCGTTTAGAATGGAAAGAGCCTCCTTCAATCCACTCTTTTCAGCATGAGGAAGGTCAATCTGTGTAAGGTCGCCCGTGATAACCATCTTTGTATTCCACCCCATTCGGGTTAAAAACATACGAATCTGTGCAGGTGTAGTGTTCTGTGCTTCATCAAAGGATAACAACTGCATCGCTCAGTGTGCGACCTCGCATGAATGCCAATGGAGCAATCTGGATGATATGTTTATCCATCATATCCTGCAGTTTGACAGCAGGAATCATATCCTCTAACGCATCGTAAAGCGGTTGCAGGTAAGGGTCAATCTTATCCTTCATGTCACCCGGAAGGAAGCCAAGTTTCTCACCAGCCTCAACAGCTGGACGTGAAAGAATAATCTTCTTAGCAGCTTTCTCTTTGAGTGCCTTTACTGCCAAGGCAATACTGAGATAGGTTTTACCTGTTCCTGCTGGACCAACTGCAAATATCATATCATTTTTCTCGAAGGTATCAATCAGTTGTTGCTGATGCTCCGAACGCCCTTTAATAGGTCTGCCCGATACAGAATAAACAAGGACGTCCTTTATCGCATCAGCCTTAGTCTTACGACCTTTCACGATATCAAGGATGTCCTCTTCTGTAATAGTGTTATATCGTTCCACATGCTTACGCATGGTTTCAATGTCTTCTTCTATCTTTGCCATCTCCTCTTCATCTCCTAAGATGCGGATAACATTGTCTCTTGCAACAATCCTCAGTTTGGGAAAGAGCGACTTTATCATTTGGAGATGACTATTGCCAACCCCGTAGAAAACCACGGGATCAATATCTTCAAGAATTATATGCTTTTCTATCAATTTACTCCTTTTTATATTTGTTCGCAAAAGTTACTATAAAATAATGATACTTACAAATTATTCTTAATTCATAATTCGCAATCAGCAAAAACTTATTACCTTTGTATCAATGAAACAAAAAGCAAAGATAACAAAAGAAGCAATTTTTATTGGGCTTCACCGCTATAACTTTTCTTTTAGCCATCATAAGATTAGTGTTCCCATCTATCGCCTTTAATAGGGCGAAAAGTGTTGATTAATGATAATTCTCTTATCACAGAAACAACTGATTCGATTAAGATTAAAAACACAGTCGGCTACAAGTAATGCAAAAACTACTCTTTTCTACAAAGCAAATGGTTCGTTAAAGAAAAACAGAATTATTGGTGTAAGAGATTATGAAGAGTCTTTCCCTGACCTACAACCACAACAGATTAGAGCTGCATTGCACTATGGCGTGAAACCTGTTACTAATCGAAATGATGCGGAAAGACGTAAAAATGAGTTAGTGTATATAGGCAGCAATCCATATTACAAGATGAAGAAATTAAATAATAGTGTTCCTTATCTTGTACCACGTGCTGCCATCTTACTTCAGGACATCTCACGCAACTTCATGGACAGCCTGCAAACAAAGGGAGTGCCTATCAATAAGATTTTAGTTTCAAGTGTATTGAGAACAAAGGAAGATGTCGAGAAACTTCGTCAACATAATCATAACGCAACAGAGAATAGCTGTCACTTATATGGGACAACCTTTGATATTGCCTACAACAAGTATGCTGCCATCACTCGACCTGTAACAAACGACACACTTAAATGGATCTTGAGTGAGGTGTTAAATGATCTGCGCTCACAAGGAAGATGCTTTATCAAACACGAGAAACGACAAGGTTGTTTCCATATCACTGTGAGATAACAATGCCTCAATTATGTAAATAGATCAAAACAACAAAACACTGAAACGACTTGCAATTAACACCCTGTTTACATTTATTCCGCTATTAGATAACCCGACATTAAGGCTAAACATACTTAATAATTATCAAGTATAATACTCGCAAATAATTAATAAATGCAAAATACAAGCATTTTATTAACTTTTACATGTTAATTGTTTAAGAAAAACATACCTTTGCAAATGTAAACAAAGTACAGCAAAAGGAGTAAATCCACGAGCGGTACCAAGATAAACAGAGAGGAATGAAGAAAAAAACAATTTGGACAATAGCCATCATCATGGGACTATCCTTCCTTGGCTTACTTCTGCTTCAACTCAATTACATCGAAGAAATGGCTGAGATGAAGAAGGAACAGTTTGACGAATCCGTCAATCGTGCTCTCTATCAGGCTTCACGTAATATGGAATTGAACGAAACTCTCCGTTACTTAGAAGATGATGTAAATAAAAAAGAACTTTCACAAAAAAACGAACAAATAACAAATAAAGATACTTCATCAACCGCTCATCAAGTTCCAGACGCAAACCATCAAGGAGAACCATATACTTCATTTGAAGCCAAACTAATTCAAACGAAACCCTCTTTGACTCCAAAGGCTATGATTCTCAGCAATGATAGTAGTACATTGTCTGCAACAAAACGTAACATGCAAGAGATTGTTCGCAATCGCTACGTTTATCAAAAGGCTATGTTAGAAGAGGTGATATACAACATCCTTTATTCTGCATCTGATAAACCCTTGCGAAATAGAATCAACTTTAAGCTACTGGATCAAGACTTAAAGGCGGAGATGATGAATAATGGTATCAACATTCCTTATCACTTCACCGTAACAACACAGGATGGCAGAGAAATCTATAAATGTCCTGATTACATAAATGATGGCGAGGAAAACACCTACTCTCAGGTCTTATTTAGAAATGACCCCGCAAATAGAATGGGTGTTGTAAAAGTACATTTCCCAGAGATGAATAACTACATCTTCTCCAGTGTACGCTTTATGATTCCCTCCATTATCTTCACTTTTGTGTTATTGCTCACATTTATCTTCACAATTGTAACCATATTTCGACAGAAACGTTATAGTGAGATAAAAAATGACTTTATCAACAATATGACACATGAACTCAAAACACCTATCGCAAGCATCTCTTTAGCGGCTCAGATGATGAATGACAAAACGCTCACAAAAAGCACAAAGATGATTGAACACTTGGGAGGTGTTATCAATGATGAGTCTAAACGTCTGCGTTTCCTTGTTGAAAAAGTACTCCAAATGAGTATGTACGACCGCAAGAAAGCCGTGTTAAAAAAGAAACATACAGACCTGAATGAAATGGTTGAAACAATTGCTCACTCATTTAGCCTGCGTGTTGAACATACAGGAGGAAAGGTTTATACAGAAATCGAAGCAATTGACTCCTTGATGTATGTTGATGAGATGCACTTCCAAAATGTCATCTTCAATCTTCTGGATAATGCTGTAAAATATGCAAAAACTGATGAACCATTAGACGTCTATCTGAAAACCTGGAACACTAAGGAGAACCTCTACCTTTCTGTTCGCGACACAGGGCAAGGTATTAAAAAAGAGAACCTGAAGAAGATTTTTGACAAGTTCTATCGCGTTCACACAGGAAATCTCCACAATGTCAAAGGATTTGGATTAGGACTGGCATACGTTAAGAAAATGGTCGAACTTCACGAAGGTGAAATTAAAGTACTAAGCGAATATGGTAAAGGTACAAAATTCGTTATAAAACTACCCGTAATACATGACGAAGAAATAGAATAACAACAATCAATTAGGAATATAAACAACTAAAATAAATATAAGTTATGGATGATAAATTAAAAATTCTTTTGTGTGAAGATGACGAAAATCTTGGAACACTTTTGAGTGAATATTTACAAGCAAAAGGTTTTTCTGCCGACCTTTGCGCTGATGGTGAGATTGGCTACAAAGCCTTCTTGAAGAACAAGTATGACATCTGTGTGCTTGATGTTATGATGCCAAAGAAAGATGGCTTCACACTTGCACAAGAAATCAGACAAGCTAATGCAGAAATTCCAATTATCTTCCTTACAGCAAAACAGTTGAAAGAAGATATCTTAGAAGGCTTTAAGATTGGTGCTGATGATTATATCACTAAACCTTTCTCTATGGAAGAACTCGTATTCCGTATTGAAGCTATTCTGCGTCGTGTAAAAGGAAAGAAAACAAAGGAGTCAACAATGTATAACATTGGACGCTTCACCTTTGACACACAGAAGCAATTGCTTACATTGGACAACAACCCAGAGAAGGCAACTAAGCTGACTACAAAAGAAAATGAGTTGCTTGCATTACTCTGCGCACACTCTAATGAGATTCTGCAACGTGATTATGCACTAAAAACAATCTGGATTGACGACAACTACTTTAATGCTCGTTCAATGGATGTTTATATCACTAAACTGCGTAAACATTTGAAGCCAGACTCACAGATTGAAATTATCAATATCCATGGTAAAGGATATAAACTCATTGTGCCAGAGGAGCAATAATTCCTGACAGAATAAAACTAAAACATAAAAAAGGAAATGGTAGACTGATTATTTTCAGACTACCATTTTCTGTTATAAACTAAGCCAGTAACTCAACAGATTTGCCATCTTACTCAGTTCGAATAGTAAATTTTCATTTGTAGAAATTCTTATTCTTACTTACTTTTTTCTAATCCACTACGTTTTGTACGCTTAAATGAACGATAATCATCGAGTTCTATCTCTACATCTGGCTCAACCAATTCACATTTCCTTGGTAATAAGAACTTCATATACTTAATATTCAAACCACGCTCTATCCATTGATTTTCATAATAAGTATGAATGCCAAGTATTTCACGCGTCTTCTCATCCATATCAGACTTCACAACACTATCCTCTCCTAACTCATTCTCATAAAGGTCTTCTGTACAAAAAAGAACAGGTAATGTGTTCTTTTCAACCATATAGGTAGTATAAGTGAATAAGAAATTAGAATCTGTTTTAAGATGTACTACACCACCATCAATTAAGAAACGACGATAACGAGTCATGAAGAAGGTAGAAGTCAAACGCTTATGCACATTCTTCATCTGTGGATCAGAGAAAGTAAGCCATATCTCTTGCACTTCATCCTCACTGAAAAAACGATCAATAATTTCAATGCTTGTACGAAGGAATGCTACATTATCCAGTCCTTCTTCCAAAGCCTGCTTAGCTCCTGTATAAATACGAGCAGCCTTAATATCAACACCTATAAAGTTAATATCTGGATAAACACGCGCTAAGCCTACGGTGTATTCGCCCTTTCCACAACCTAACTCAAGTACTATCGGATTATTATTATGGAAATACTGTTCACGCCAATGTCCCTTCATCTCGAACGGAACTTCACTAACAACGCTATATGGATATTGAAAAACGTTCTTAAACGTTTCCATCTCTGCAAATTTCTGTAACTTTCCTTTACTCATGGATGCAAAGGTACAATAAAAATAAGAAATGAACCGTAAGTCGAAGTATTTAATTAAATTCTATAGACTGTATAACTATAATATTACCAGATTACAATATTATTTTGTATCTTTGTACTCTAAAAGAGAGTAATCATGGCAATTAAAGCTGCATTCTTCGACATAGATGGTACATTAGTGTCATTTAAGACGCATCAAATACCTGCATCTACAATAAGCGCAATTGAGCAGGCAAAAGAACAAGGAGTGAAGATTTTTATCTCCACTGGGCGTCCTGTGGCTCTCATTAACAATATTGGTTCTATCCGTCATCTGATTGATGGATATATAACCTTTAATGGCGCACGCACCTTCATTGATGAGAAAGATATCACATTGATGCCAATTCCTAAAAAAGAGGTGATGGCAATGATAGAGGATGCCACCCTTCGCGATTATGCAGTCTTGCTATGTGGTCGTGACAGAGTTGCGCTCCACAACCATAAACCTATCTTTGATGAAATCTTCGTTCAGGGTTTAGGGGTAAATAATGTTGATACCCAACAGTCCATAACCCCACTGCTTGACCAACCAATTCTTCAACTCACACCATTCTTTAAGAAAGAAGATGAGGCAAAAATTATCCTTTCTATGCCACATTGTGTTTCTGCACGCTGGCATCCAGAGTTCACTGATATAACCATAAAAGGAGCTGACAAAGGAAATGCCTTGAAGCAACTGACAAAACACCTCAACATCAATCTGAACGAGTGTGTTGCTTTTGGAGATGGTGGGAACGACAGAACAATACTACAAACTGCGGGTATAGGAATTGCAATGGGAAATGCTAATGAAGATATAAAAGCGACAGCAGACTATATCACAACAAGTGTAGATGAAGACGGAATACGCAATGCATTCATCCACCTTGGAATTATCAATAAATAAAATGACATGATAATAACCTTTAATATTAATTTTGAAGGTGATAGAATTACAGATTAGGAATAAAATATACAATGTCAAATAATATAAATCAATCTTCACAAGAGAAACGTACAGCCTTTGTCGTAATCTTCGCATTCTGTGTTATGCTTGCAGAGATTATAGTGGGATTATCATCTCGCTCTATGGCACTCTTTGCAGATGGAGTTCACATGGGCTCACACGTATTAGTCATTGGACTTAATTGGGCTGCATACATTTTAGTACGTTATTTGAAAAGTAAAGGAATTAATAATTACAACACTGAGAAGATTTTAAATCTTGCTGCTTTTACAAGTGGTATTTTATTAGTACTTACGGCAATCTTTATTGTTGTCGAAGCAATAGAACGCTTCTCTACTTACGGAGAGATTATTAACTACGAATTTGCCTTAACAACAGCAGCAATAGGTTTGATAGCCAACATCATTAGTGCCTCTGTCCTTCACGGATATAATGGTACAATAGACTACAATAGCCATGCTGCCTATCTCCATGTCCTTTCTGACGCCTTAACCGAGACGGGAGCAATTATTGGAATTCTATGTGCAATGTTTTGGAACATTACATGGATTGATTCTGCTGTGGCTATTGTAAGTGCCGTGGTTGTCCTTCGATGGGCTAAAAGGTTATTATGGGACACTGGACGCTCATTGACAAAAACCGAAGATATTCTACCCTCCTAAGATTTTACTTTGATAATAACATATTGGCCATTATGGTTCGAGTAGATGACAACATCTGTCTAAACCATAATGGCCAATATTAGTTTATTGAAACAACATAAGATTGTTTATTAAAGGAGAGCTACAACAGGAAATTCCATTTAACCTCTTCTATTTTCATATCCGTAGATTCTTCATTAAAAGAAAATCCTTGTGGTTTATTACCTTCCACACTAATTTCAACAACCGTCATAACATTGCGCTTAACAACTAACTCCTTAATTTCTTCCTCTACCGTTCCATCATCTTTCGTCCAAGTAATCTTAACATTCAAAGTTGTTTGATAATTATCCTGGCACGCCTTGGCGATATTACGAAAAGAATATACAGCAGCGTTATTATAAGCCTTACTCTTCTTAGTTAAAGAGAAACGCCAACCTACATAATTAATCACTAAACTACCCTCCTCTGGTGGTAAGACCTTGAAATTAAGTCCAAAAGATGCTTTTCTCATATCTATCGTTAAGTCCTTTGCTTTCATCGGACTAAAATCACTGAAAGTACCATAGAGCTTCGTAACACGTGGATATTCCACATCTCGTCCGTCCATAATAGAAGTTTCACCCTTCGTTATATGAGAAAGATTTTCATCCTTTGAGAAAACAAAACTATTCATCAGCTTTGTTCCACTATCATTACCATGTTTAAAAGGTAACAAATACTCTCCATCCTTAGTGCGTAGCCTATCATCACCTTCCTCTACTATAAGACATTCCACTTTATAGAGATTATCCTTGTTCATCCTTATTGCTATCGTTGAGGGCTTATTAAACAAACCATAAGCATACATAGAATAACTCTCGTCATTAGGTTTTTTCTCGTAAACATTAACGGCATAAAGTTTTTGCTTACTTACTTCATGACCTGAGGCCCTACTTAAGTCCTCACTTCTTGCCTCTAACATCTCTTCAAATGTTTCAACACGAAGTTCCTTTGGATGAATGCGAACCATCCTTATCTGATTAGACCTTTCCTTACTCGATGTTCTGACATCATCCTTGCTATCCAACACAGGCTTCTCACATGATGCAAACAAAAATACACATAGGAAAAACCAAAACCACATCACTTGTCTTTTCATAACATTATTTGTTTAAGTTATTATTCATCTTCCCAAATATTTTCTTCCTCAACGACATCAAATGAAACATCCTTCGATAATTGATGCAAGTTTGACTCTGAGTTATTATGCACTAAACCATCCTTATTAGTCAACGACTTATCCTTAGGCGAATCAACTAATAGATGGAATAAGCACGAAATCTGATATTCCCTTATAAAAGGGTTTGGTGTATTTCTTCATTGGTATTTTATTGATATGAATTATTATGGCTTTATTTAAGAAAAGATATTACCTAACAAGATACTTCTTACCTTTGATAATTACGATTCCTTTGTATTGTCTTCCTACACGCTGACCTGATATGTTATAAATAGGACCATCATAAGAATCATCTACACATTGTTCAGGTCCTTGTATACCCAATGTCTCGTCAAAGCCAAGAAAACTCTTAGCCATGGTAACCCTTGATGGTGAATAAGCAATATATGCCTTGTGTGGCTCATTCTCAAAAGGTTCTCCATTGGGATTTTTCCAATAAAACCCAACACCTTTACTACCCTTTGCAAATAAGTAATACACTTCCCCACCCTGTTGTTTGGGTCTTTGTGTCAGAACCTCGTAAAGCATTATTAGGATCAGGACTACCTGCCGAACTTGATTCTAAAAAGAAATAGTGACCTTCTTGTGCCTCTAAAACAACAGCCGTAGCCTTTGGAAGAACTTGACCTTCTTCATACCTAAGACTTTCAGAGAGAATATTTTTATCAATTCTATAAGTGTGCGCAATAACACCCTTAGGGATAACAAAGGACTTATCGCTATAAAAAAACGTTGCTCGCTCTGCTGACGAAACATTAACAGGAATTCCTATCTGTACTTGTTTCTTATAAGAGACTTTCACTGATGAAATAGAAATATTAGCCGTTGAAAAGGGCCTAAACGAAACACTTGTTTCTTCACCAGTCCATTCTTGAGAATATGACACTTTATTTTTATTCGTTTTTCTACGACTACCTTGTAACTTGCCCACTTCTTTGTAAAGTGCGAACTGCTCTCTTTCTCCCTTAATAATAAAGGTTATAGAGGTAATCATATACCTTCCTCCGTCAACCACTAAGATATCCTTACCGTCTTGAAGGTGCAGCCAAACATCTTTGTCATCCTTCTTTTTACCTTTCCTTAAAACTGGTGTAATATCACCTCCTTCTCGATTATGAAACCTTAAAGTTATTCCATTCTTCTCAATTGATGAAGGTGACTTTCCTTTTTGATAGTATTCTTTAAAATCAAAAGTCACAGTTTCAGTTTCATCTGCGCAAATTGAAAGAGGCAGAAGTAATAATAGCATTAGAATGAATATCTTTTTACTCATAGATATAGAAATAAAAGGTGTATTGTTCATTGTTTCTAAATTATCAAAGCCTCAATATATTAGAGTTCATGGTATTATTAAAGCATATCTCTTTCATTTTCTTTTTGAGATACATCACCACAAAGATATATAAATTATTAGAAAAAGAAATATTTTGAAAAAAGAAATTTCAATAAATTCGAAAATTATTTTTATAACGAGGGCGTATCTATCCAAAATGTGATACGATTACAAATATAAATCTATGCCATGAAATGCTTAAAACGTAAATAATAGTAGGATTAATAAGAAAGGGAACTATAGCCTCACAGCCAAGTTCCCTTCAAATTATTGAGATGATAAAAGTATTAATATCACCTTAAAAGTTTTAGTTCCACCAAGAAACACATATAAATTATTGTTGAACAATAATCTTCATACCTTCTTCCACAGCCTCCATGTTCAGTGGGATGAGAGAATGGTGACGCTCTGGTAAACTCTTAAAGAGTGCTTTTTTCAATCCGTCTGTACTCACTACTGGACAAACTTTAAGTAAGCCACCGAGAACAATCATATTGAAAACCTTAGCATTTTTCATCTCAGCAGCCTTATCCATCGCGTTAATACGAAAGACTGTTATATCCTCACGAGTCGGTGGATTAAAGACACCATAGCCGTCATAGATAAGAATGCCACCCGGTTTAACCTTTGGTTCAAATTTATCCAGTGAAGGCTGATTCAATACTATTGCTACGTCATACTTGCTAAGAATAGGAGAAGATATACGCTCATCACTTACGATAACAGTCACGTTGGCGGTACCACCACGCTGCTCTGGTCCATAAGCAGGCATCCATGTAATCTCCTTATTCTCCATTAGTCCAGAATAAGCCAGAATCTTACCCATAGAGAGTACACCCTGTCCGCCGAAGCCACTAATAATTATCTCTTTCTTCATATTAAACCATTATTTAAATTGAATGAAGACTATTTAAGACCAGTTGTGTCCTTCAAATCTCCCTTCTCGTATTCAGGAAACATATTCTCACGCATCCACTCGTTGGCTTTTACAGGAGTAAGTTTCCAACCACTATTACAGGTCGCAACAATCTCTACTAACGAGCTTCCCTTTCCTTGCATACTTACTTCAAACGCCTTGCGAATTGCACGCTTTGCCTTATTAATTGAAGCAACGGTGTCAACACTCTGACGAGTTACATAGCAGGTTCCTTTCAGACGACTTGCTAACTCCGTAATGTTCAGATTATAGCCATGCAATTCTGGCTCACGACCGTATGGACAAGTTGCTGTCTTCTGACCCATAAGCGTTGTGGGAGACATCTGACCACCTGTCATACCATAAATGGCATTATTAATAAAGATAATTGCAAAGTTCTCACCACGGTTCAAAGCATGGAGTGTTTCTGCCGTACCAATACAAGCAAGGTCACCATCACCCTGATAAGTGAATACCAAACGATCATTCCAAAGACGCTTAATACCATGTTGCAACAGCTGGGGGCACGACCATGAGGAGCCTCCTGCCAGTCGATATCAAGATAGCGATAAGCAAATACGGCACAGCCTACAGGGCATACACCAATCGCCTTATCACTCATTCCCATATCTTCGATTACCTCTGCAACTAACTTATGTACCACACCATGTGAACAACCTGGACAATAGTGCATTGTCGTATCGTTCATCAAAGTAGGCTTCTTATACACCAAATTCTCAGGTGAAATTATATCATTTGCCATAATAGACGTCCTCCCTTCTTACTTTACTAACTTTTCCTTGAGTGCATTGACAATCTCTTCAGGGTCAGGAACGATACCACCTAAGCGACCAAAGTCTCTACTGGTAATGCTCCGTTAATAGCCAAACGTACATCCTGTACCATCTGACCAGCATTGATTTCACTTACCAATACTCCCTTCTTACCCTTGCAAAGCTCTGCAAGCTGCTTGCTTGGGAAAGGCCACAAAGTGATTGGACGGAACAAACCGACCTTCAATCCTTCCTCACGAGCTAACTCAACAGCCTTCTCACCAATACGTGCCGCACTACCGAAACTAACGATAACATAATCAGCATCTTCGCACTGCTGAGTCTCAAAGCGCACTTCATTCTCACGTATCTGACGATACTTCTCCTGTAAATGGAGGTTTCTCTCTTCCATTATCTCTGGCTTCAATTCCAAAGAAGTAATGATATTAGGGGCACGATCAGGCGTGCGACCCATAGAAGCCCAAGGACATTCCTTACGAATTTCCTCCTCCGTACGACGTGGTTTCTGTGGAGGAAGAACAACCTTCTCCATCATCTGACCAATCACACCGTCAGAAAGAATCATTGCTGGGTTACGATACTTGAATGCTAACTCGAATGCCAAGTCAACAAAGTCAGCCATTTCCTGTACAGAGTTTGGTGCCAATACAATTACATTGTAATCACCATTACCACCGCCACGCGTTGCCTGGAAGTAGTCACTTTGACTCGGCTGGATAGTTCCAAGACCTGGTCCACCACGCTGGACGTTAACAAAGACACCAGGGAGTTCCGCACCAGCCATATAGCTGATACCTTCCTGCATCAAAGCTACACCTGGCGATGAGGAACTTGTCAGCACACGCTTACCAGCACCAGCACCACCATAAATCATATTAATAGAAGCTACCTCGCTCTCAGCCTGAAGAACAACCATACCCGTTGTTTCCCAAGGCTTCAATGCAGCAAGCGTCTCAATTATTTCACTCTGAGGAGTAATAGGGTAACCAAAGTAGCCATCAGCACCACAGCGAATAGTGGCATAAGCGATAGCCTCGTTACCCTTCATTAGTTTTACATCTTGTTCTGCCATAATTATTCCTCCACTTTTTTACGATAGACAGTAATACAGCCATCAGGACAAACCGTAGCGCATGCAGTACAACCAATACAATCGTCTGGTCGTGCAGACTCCGCATACGGATATCCGTGGGCATTAACCTTTTTCTGAGCCAATGCAATCACATCTTTCGGACATGCAACGATACACAATTGGCATCCTTTGCATCGATCTGTGTTTACCACAATGGCACCTTTCATCTTGCTCATAGTTTTTGTATTTTTAAGGATTATATGCGTCCTTGTTATAAAAGTTGAGAATATTCTCCACCATTTCTTTTGCCACTACTGCTGGAGAATTAGGGTCCAACTCGATAGCCTCCATGTAATTGGCTAAGGCCTCTTGCCAGTCGCCTCTCTGTCGGCATTCATTACCTCGTTGGAAATATTCTTCTGCCGTCATCTACTTATAGTATTCTTTCTTGCCTGCGGCAAGTGTATTTTTCATTAACGAACAAATGGTCATTGGTCCGACTCCACCTGGAACAGGCGTAATAAAAGAGCAGAGAGGAGCTACCTCGTCATACTTCACATCACCACATAGTCTGAAACCTGTCTTGCGTGTTTCATCCTCTACACGTGTCGTACCAACGTCAATAACCACTGCACCAGGCTTCACCATATCAGCTGTCACAAACTCTGGTCTGCCAATAGCTGCAATAATAATATCAGCTTCCAGACACTCTTTCTTCAAGTCTTTTGAACGAGAGTGGCACACGGTTACCGTTGAATCGCCATATTGTTTCTGCATCATCAACTGTGCCATTGGTTTACCAACAATATTGCTTCGACCCAAGATAACACACTTCTTACCAGAAGTTTCAATATGATAATGCTGCAATAAAGTAAGAATACCCAATGGTGTAGCAGAGATAAAGCAAGGAAGACCGATAGCCATACGACCCACATTGATAGGATGGAAGCCATCAACATCTTTGCGATAGTCTACAGCCATGATAATCTTCTGTTCGTCAATATGCTTTGGCAAAGGAAGCTGAACGATGAAGCCATCAACATCCTCATCCTTGTTCAGCTTATCCACACAAGCCAAAAGCTCATTTTCTGTTACATCAGCCTCAAAACGAATGAGTGTAGACTTGAAGCCACACTGTTCGCAAGCAATTACCTTATTCTTTACATAGGTCTCACTTCCTCCATCGTGTCCCACCAATACGGCAGCCAGATGGGGTTGCTTCCCTCCTGCGGCAACAATAGCCTTCACCTCTGCGGCAATCTCCTGCTTTATAGCAGTTGCGGTTGCCTTTCCGTCTATTAACTGATATTCCATAGTAATATATTATTTGATAAATAAGTTGTTTACAACTTCGGCATTCCCGGCATTCCCGGCATTCCCTTCATCTTGCTCATCATACCAGCCATCTTCGAGCCAGTAACCATCTTCATCATCTTGCGAGTCTGATCGAACTGCTTGATGAGGCGGTTCACCTCTTGAATGTTAGTACCAGAACCTTTTGCGATACGCTGACGACGAGAACTATTGAGCAACTCTGGATTTGTACGTTCCTTAGGTGTCATACTCTGAATAATTGCCTCAATTCCCTTGAAAGCGTTATCGTCGATATCAACATCACGAATAGCCTTACCTACACCTGGAATCATAGAAGCTAAATCTTTCAGATTACCCATCTTCTTGATTTGCTGTATCTGATTATAGAAATCGTTGAAATCAAACTGGTTCTTCTGAATCTTCTTCTGCAGACGCTTTGCCTCTTCTTCATCAAACTGTTCCTGGGCACGCTCAACAAGTGAAACAACGTCACCCATACCCAAGATACGGTCTGCCATACGACCTGGATGGAACACATCAATAGCCTCCATCTTCTCGCCCGTACCTATGAACTTGATTGGCTTTGTAACAACTGTACGGATAGACAATGCCGCACCACCACGGGTATCTCCATCAAGCTTTGTGAGAACAACACCATTGAAATCCAAACGATCATTGAACTCCTTAGCGGTGTTCACAGCATCCTGACCCGTCATTGAGTCAACAACGAAGAGTGTCTCATCAGGATGAACATGATTTTTAAGACTCTCTATCTCGTTCATCATCTCCTCGTCAACTGCCAAACGACCCGCAGTATCGATGATGACTACATCATGTCCCTTTGCCTTTGCCTCAGCAAGTGCATGGTCAGCAATTTCATTGACATTCTTGCTCTCTGACTCACTATATACTGCTACACCTACCTGCTCGCCCACAACCTTCAACTGTTCGATAGCTGCAGGACGATAGACATCACAAGCAACCAACAAAGGATTCTTATGCTCCTTCGCTTTGAGCATATTTGCCAATTTTCCTGAGAATGTCGTCTTACCAGATCCTTGCAAACCACTCATCAAAATAATAGATGGACGACCTGATAAATTCAGACCGACAGCCTCACCACCCATCAACTCTGCCAACTCATCATGTACTATCTTTACCATGAGTTGTCCAGGCTTAACGGCCGTGAGTACGTTCATGCCTAATGCCTTCTGCTTTACAGTATCTGTAAACGATTTTGCAACTTTATAGTTAACATCGGCATCAAGAAGTGCCCTACGCACATCCTTTAAGGTTTCTGCAACATTTATCTCTGTAATCTTTCCTTCTCCCTTAAGAATCTTAAAGGAACGTTCAAGACGATCGCTTAAATTTTCAAACATGCTCTTAAAATATACTTATAATAATTCTTACTTCTATCTTACAAAGATAATAAAAACTATAATAATACCGCAAACGAATAAGGACGATTTTAATTTATTTTAAAAAACAACGTATATAATAATGCGCATACAAACTCACTTTGTGCAAAAACAAAACTGGCATTTTAAGACAAATTGAAAGGCTTTCTCTATAAGTAACAACCCACTATAAACCTTGTACGCACCTTTATAACCCACTACTTTGACAATCTATGTTTTTGTAGATAGGCATACTTACCAGGAAAAGGGCAATCATAGTCAAAATCCTCTACACAACTAAATACCACATATCGATTATAGACTATCAGGTTATAAGACCGATTTAACTCATACATAAGTGAATCTGTAAGCGGTTTATCATAGATTCGATAATTAAATTCTTTATTTCCAGTCTTCCCATAAACAATTTCTGTATAGTCACTTATTGCAACATCTCTACTGACGGACAAGCCTCGATAGCCCATCTTCTGCAAGGCTAAACGCACTGAATCAAGCCTCTCTAAACTTAACCCTATCTTTCCTAACTCCTTCTCTTGTTCCTTTTGCGACCCAATCTCAACGCCTTGAAAATTGACTTCTTGCTTTGAAGAGACTCCCCAGTCCGTCAGTTTTCCATGCTTCGAATATTCTACAGAGAAGCCTGTACTATCTGGCAGCCAACTTCTTGTAACACGAATAAGCATCTCAATATTCTGATGATTTGCTCTAAAGTCTGCCTCCATTCTCTCAGGTGTACACTCCTTTTGTGGAATAATCGCAAATACTGCAATACACAACGTCTGTAAGATATTAAAGCTATGAAGTCCAAGAAAAATATTATTCATATAACTACGATACCACACCGACTGAACCACAGAACAAATATAAACAATAGCAATAGGTATTGAAACAAACCACCCAATTCTTACAAAAAATATCAGCAAGGAAAAGGAGCCGGCTATATCGTCCTCTTCATAGATGACATACATGATTATTAACAACAAAATTGTTATAAAAACAAGCATCAAAAAACGTAATAACAACCAGCAAGAGAAGTGATAATTACTTACGCAAGTCACATCCATACTACTTACATCTTGTTTTTGTTTATTCCTCTTCCCTTGATTCATCAATAGCCAAACGCCAAGAACTATTAAGAAGAGGAAAATGTTAACAGTAAAAATAATCATATTATATGTTGATTAGACTTTTTAGAACATAATTGGACAAAGATATAAATTTATCTCCGAAATTACAAGAGAACAAACTAAAATATGTTCATTAATAAATAGACTAAATCCCACCGCAGAGTCAACCAGCAAGTGCAAAATTACAAAACGTGTTTAAAGAACTCTCACTTTGGATTAGAAAAGTTTAATTTTGGCTCTATAACGTTTTGTGTGGGTAAATAGTTTTTCCTTGCCAGCGTTCCTATGCTTAATGGCTTTATGACTGAACAGATGAAGACGAATTGATCTACAAAGTATAAAGGAGTTTGTGCTAAACAGGCTTCTACACACCTCCTGTTTATGCTTAGTATTACAAGATTTTGCTCACAATTCATCCCCTGTCATCCTTATATCATAGTGTATTTAACCCTCCGCACAACATGTGCTAAGCATCAGCACAACATGTGCAGAGCATCAGCACCACAGCAAATGATGGTAAGTATTCACGAACATTATATAAAATAAGACCTTAAAACATCCTTTCCCGTTGGCTAAAACGTTAAAGTGTAAAACGCTAAAACTAAACTGAACTGGACAAATAACTTCTTACAATGATTACAACAGACATTATTCTAATTGGGTCAAACAACCCACACGATTCGTTATAGAGCCTTAATTTTTCTCTTGGTCTTTCGTTCAATTTCTTTTGTATGGACATAATTCTCTTGTCCGTATAGTTATCAAACGAATCCTTTTTAGGTATATACTGCTTGGTTTCCTTGTTCATTACCTCTATGTTCCATCTAATCTGATAGACTTCGAAGGCTTTTACGAAAGACATCGTAGTATCCGTGGTGAGCAAGATGTTCCATGCGGAGTTTCTACCATACTTGATGTTAGAAGATTCTGACAGGTACATCTCCTAAGTTGCCGTTGAGCTGGATATACCGACATCTATACTTACGACAGCTCCTTCCTCGTTCGCGTTCATAGGCGGCAATGAGTTCTGCTGCATTTTTCTTCCTGCCCGATACGGTGTATTTCGTCTTTCCCATTTTTGCGTCCGGATATAAGTGACAAAAAGATGAAATAATCATCACTCATTCGAGTTTTAAAACTCAAAAGTTTGGATAACTCACTTATTTTCTCTATTTTTGCGTCCATAATAGTTTTGTTGTTTTGTCTTTAAAATCAGTCCTTCTACGATTACTAATTTACAAAGAAAATTCGACAAACTGTTATTTTTCTATCTATTTGTTAGGGTGGGAAACTTTTATCATTGAGATAAAGACCAGCCAACATAGATGGAGAAGCAAAAGTAATATGTCAAGATGGACAGGTAATAATATTGCAAAGATTTCAGGAAATGTGAATGGTAGATGGACAGACATGCCGGACTATCAACATAACTTGATGGAAACCATAGAAACAGCAAGAGCAAAAGGAAAATTAAAAAACAAGTTACTCCAAATAAATATTGATAAATGTTCAATTAGATTACAATGCAAGTAATGAAAGATAAAATAAATAGGGCGATAAAACATTACAATTATGGTGAAGGTACTTCATCGTATGATGATCGCTTTATGCAGAGATACGAGCATTTTACAGATAAAGACACTCTTAAAAATTGGAGTCATACAATCTATGGTGTGCTATCTGGTCTTCCTAATAGTACTCATATCAAAGCAAAAAAACTGTTGTTCCAAGGAAGTGATGAATGTTGGGAATATTTTGAAAGAACAGCCGTATTTTGGACTTACGGACATCTTAACGATAAATGGATTGATCATTTAAAAGGTGCGTATGAGTACGCTCTGTACGTAGAACGAACAGATTTAATAAGAAATCTTTTTGAGAAGTCTTTATCATATTTATTAGATGAGGGCAATCTTTCTAATAAAGATTTTATCAACCAAAAAGTTTATCCCAGCACCTTATTACTTCATTTTTTGCTTGAGAAATGGACAGGAAATAGTCAAGTTAAAGACTTGGTTTTAAAGTATGGTGACGGTTATGGTATTTATCAACCCCTCATAGACAATTGGAATGATTTCTCGAATATAAAGTCCGATTATTGGGATGAACTTTGTATGTACCATCTTGACGGCATAGGATTGCAACGTGGTGAAAAATGGGAAAATGAAGAATTTTTAAGCAGTGGTTTAATTCCTATGGAACTAATAAACTTGATTAAGGTCCGAAAAAAAATAGGAATGGATATTCCCATTATAAACAATGCTTTATTCGACAGCAATATGGCTAAAACTCCCATAATACCGACTGGCTATGATGAACATTATGACATGAAGTTTACCCTTGTTGATTTGACTGTCAAAACAAAGAGAAAATATACTTTGCAGGAAGTAGAAGAATATATGAATTTAAATTCTCCAAATGTAAAAATTATGCAGTAATGTTTAGAACCAGTTTCTTCAAGACAGAGATTACGATTATAATTAATAGGGGTTTACAACTATTAGGCATAAAGCACGCTGCTTCTATGCTTGTGACGGAAACGTGCTGCTGCATGAGTGGGACTATGACAGGCGGGAAAAGCCGAGAGTGGAGAAAGATGAACTCGGGCGCATCCGCTATGACAGGTCAGAACCGTACACCAATCTCATTACATCGGATAGTCTAAACTTAAACGAAATTCGAAGATTGCAAGAGGAAATGTTAGAACACATATCAAATGCCAGAAAGTCTGGGTTGAACTTAAATGATTACTTTAAGGAGGGGCTTCATTTGAGAATCTCTTCTTGCAAATAAAAACAAACAAAATGGAGTATTACAATATAGATATAGATTATACACCTATCATTACGGGAAAAAGGGATGGGGATGTGGCTGTGACGAAAAAGAAGGAATCGTTCTATAGCAAAGAACAGGAAAAAGAGTTCAATGATTTTTTCATAAACAACTACAAGAATAAAAGCAGAGTTATGATCACTGATTTTCAATTGTTTAATACAAAAAATAGATTTATGATTACCTACTTCCCTAAAACAAAATCTATTAAACAATTAGATTTTTATGGCTTTTGGTCCATACGAACATGGGGTGCAGTTTTTAATAAGTCATAGAGTCTATGAGATAATTGCAAAATATAGATTGCCAATCACAATAAGATCACAGCAAAAATTGACACTTTCAGTCAAAACTATTATCTAGTGGGATTCCCCATGTTACCTGTAAGCGTATATGATTTTAATAAAAGCACCTTTTTCGACTGCAAGAATGGACTTCAAGTCAAATTTAAAGACACCGAGGATTACGAAGCAGCCGATTATGACAGGATTACCGCGAAGCCCCAAAGGCTATTCATAAAGACAAACTCGAATATGATATCATTAAAACCACAAAAGGCATATTCTTTTTGTCTGAAATAATAAATGAGTTTCAGGAGAAAAATATTACAGGATATCAAATAATAGATGGTATATTAGAAAATAAAACAAAGCTATGGAATACCACCTAAAACTATTGCAGACATTCCTGATGATGCAATGATGAATATTGATTTATTTTAAACTCTAAATAATGACAAGGTAATATATGGAACGTTTAACATTTTGAAGAAAGGAACCAAAAATAACTATATTAAATATAGTGATGTTTCTATCGAAACCATCAATAAATATAAAGGAAAACTTCCAGATGAGTTGTTGAACATTTGGAATATTATAGGGTATGGCATTTATGAGAATGGCTTTATACAATTAGTAAACCCGGACGATTATGATTTTGTTTTTAAGTATATCGACAAACTATTAGAGCCTTCTATAGTATTTGCAATTACAGCAATGGGTGATTTATTAATTTGGGAAGGAAATAAAAACTGGACGATTGCACCTAACGAAGGAAATAGAGTGAAAATTATAAACGTTAGAAAATGCATAAGCCGTGCATTAGACTCTTTTAGAGGAGTCATTGATATTTTCTTTGATGACTTTTTCATTGCTCATAAGGACTATTTTGCTTCTAAACCCTACTTAGATATTAAAGGAAAATTTCCAAAATTACAATATGGTCAATGCTACGGTTATGTTCCAGCATTGGTCTTAGGAGGGAAAGTTTCTAATAAGAACTTACAAGTTGTAGATGCCAAGACCTATATCGACATTATCGGACGAGCTGTAGGGAAAAATTATAGATTTAGAAGAATAAGATAATTTAGGCGTAGGAGTATAAGATTAAAGGAGATATTGAATTGGATCTTGAAACAACTGATTTTGTAAAACGCTGTAAATGATGGAAACATGTCAAAAAACAAAGTTTAAAAGAAATGTTGGAGAGAATTGGATAGCATAGTTCCAACGATAGATAAAAATAGGATCAGGGTTTGAAGATACTGAAAAAGCAGCTTTAGCCTTGTTTTTATACTTTAAGGAGGAAGAAGTGTTAGATCGTCTTGCTTATATTAGAAGTATAATTAGTATTGAATTAGACGCATATTAGGAACTGAAAAATTTAATAACTTCATCGAACACGAAGCAAAATCTTGGAAACCTCCCTATAATAAATCAAGGGACGAGTTACTAGCAATGCTAAGCAAATAGTATCCGACTCTACTTGATTAAAAGACTCACGGCAGGCTGCTCAAGGATGAGAAGAACTACTATCACTACGACGGGGAAGTCAATCTTATCCTCAAGAGCACTCGCAATGTCTTGGAGCCTCCCATGTTGCCGCAACCCAAGGATTGGCTTGACAAGCTCTTCACACGAACCACGCCCAATGACAAGGAACTGCAGGCTCATTATGGCTGGCAACAGAGAGACACCGCTTACGAGTGGTATGGCAACGGCATGCTCAAGAGCGTACGCACACCCGAAGGTGCCACCATAAGGTTTGAGTACGATGCCTTGGGCAGGCGTACCCTTAAAGAGACGCACGACACATGCCATCGCTATGCCTAGGACCGCAACGTGCTGCTGCATGAGTGGAGCTATGATAGGCGGGAAAAGCCGAGGACACAGCAGGATGAATTGGGGCGTATCCATTATGACAGACAGGAACCGTACACCAATCTCATTACATGGGTGTATGACGGTGGTAGTTATACACCTGTGGTAAAACTCACCGAGGATGATAGTTATACCATCGTGCAAGACTACTTGGGTACGCCTATACAGGCTCTTGACAGCAAGGGAAATGTGGTCTGGGATTGTATACTTGACATATATGGCGATGTGCTGGAACTCAGAGGGGAAAGGTACTTTATACCTTTTAGATTCCAAGGACAGTATGAGGATGAGGAGACGGGATTGTATTACAATCGCTTCCGCTACTATGACCCAAATACAGGAAGCTATATTAGTCAAGACCCGATTGGATTAGCTGGCGGGAACCCCACGATGTATGGATATGTTTTTGATAATAATATCCAATTAGATATCTTTGGTTTAAAATGTAAAGCTAAACATCATCCAATTCCAAATTTTTAGGAGGCAATAAAAAGCATGACTTTAGTGAACTTGACGACGTTGTACACAAAGAATATCATAGTTTACTAAATAAGAAATTAAAAAAAAATGGCTTGCCATTACCAGATAGAGGTCCTAAAGGAAGTGCTGCTCTTTGGGATAGATACATAGCAAGTAATCCAGGCTCTCAACGAAAAGCATTTGACGCAGTGCTAGATGCTGCTCGAGAGATTGATTTTAAGCATGGAACAGATATAACAAGTAAATTTTGGCAAAAATATCTATAAAAGGAAATTTTAAAGTACACCCATAATGGAAAAATATTTTTATCAAATTAGCGACCCCACACAAAATGTTCCCGAAGGAGATGACAGTTGGATAGATCAATTGAAACAAGAGAATATAATGTGCGATTGTGGAAATATCATTAAACATACAGCAATTGATGTCTTTCTAAATGAAAAAAATAGTTTTGCTCCAATTACCTACGCAAGAGGTACATTTATTGGAATGTTACATAAAGATATTGTTTCATTACTGGGCATTCAAAATATTGAGAATGTATATTTTGTAGGAAAGGTTTATGATGTAAAACAAAACTGTATCCAAAGAATACATTTCAGTTGTTCAAAAATTTAGAATTTATATAAGGGAGGGAAAAGAATCAACTTGTAGTATATGTGAAAAAGTGCGAGTCGTTTTATATTTTTCCTTTGCCATTAAATAGTTGGTATATTGTGGATAAATCTATCCCAAATCTCACTTTCTTTCCAAGCACTTTAACAGGTATTATTGTGAATGACGAAATTTTAAAACAAATAAAAAAATCAGGAATTAAAAGAATTGGATATGAAAAATTGCCAGTATTAAAAGAAGCAATTGATGGTCACAATAGTTGTTTTGGGGCTTTGCCACCGGAATAATGACCTTTTCGGCAAAATCAAGAGTACTCGCAATGTCTTAGTTCCCTCAATGACAAGTAATTGCAGGCTCATTATGGCTGGCAGGAGGGAGATACCACCTACGAGTGGTACGGCAACGGCATGCTCAGGAGCGTACGCACACCCGAAGGTGCCACCATAAGGTTTGAGTACGATGCCTTGGGCAGGCGTATCCTTAAAGAGACGCACGACACATGCCATCGCTATGCCTGAGACGGCAACGTGCTGCTGCATGAGTGGAGCTATGACAGGCGGGAAAAGCCGAGAATGGAGAAAGATGAACTCGGTCGCATCTGCTATGACAGGTCAGAACCGTACACCAATCTCATTACATGGGTGTATGATGGTGGTAGTTATACCCCGGTGGCAAAGCTTGCCGAGAAGGACAGCTACAGTATCGTGCAGGATTATCTGGGCACGCCCATACAAACCCTCGACAGCAAGGGTGAGGTGGTGTGGGACTGTATCCTTGACATATACGGGGATGTACTGGAACTCAGAGGCGAGAGGAACTTCATACCTTTCAAGTTTCAGGGGATGTGTTATGATACGGAAACTGAACTTTGCTATGTGCGACACTGGTATTATAGTTGTGATACAGGTACTTTTATATCACAAGACCCGATAGGGCTATAAGGAGGTATGCAACTTTACGCATACGTTCACGATACAAACAGTTGGATAGACCCATTGGGATTAAGTTCTAACCCTATTACTTTTACAAGTAGTAGTGGGCAAACTCATCAAGTCTGTGGATATACAAATTTGAGTCATATGAGTGATACCTGCAAATTCCAAAACGAAGTGCAATAAAAGAGTGTCTCTCTCCGAGAGATGCAGACGTTCTCGATGCGTAGCGAGAGGTTGTCTGCATCTCTCGGAGAGGAAAAAGAAACAACCAGCATTACAAATAAAAAAAGGAGACCGAAGTCTCCCAAAGATTAACTAACTTTGTATTGCAAATGTATCATCAATTAATCTCGGAGCAAAGGTAGCAAATTTTTGCCTTACTCCAAAAAAAACAGCGAGAAAAGAAATTGCCGACATCGTCGGTATTAGTCAGTCAACACTCTCACGTGAAATCAAACGCAACAGCACCACTAAATACTTAGGCGTGCCCGTATACTTCGCTGACCCATATTGTTCATGACAAAAGGGAACTGTTGAGAGTACAAACAAATTAATCAGGCAGTATATACCTAAAAAGGATTCGTTTGATAACTATACGGACAAGAGAATTATGTCCATACAAAAGAAATTGAACGAAAGACCAAGAGAAAAATTAAACTTTTCTACTCCAAAATGCGAGTTCTTTAAACACGTTTTGTAATTTTGCACTTGCTGGTTGACTCTGCGTGCAGGATTAAGTAATGTAAAGATTAATATAACACCATAATAATGAGTACAATTAATAGACATATTCCAGGAACTATAAAAGTAGAGGGAAGAGAACACCTATATATTTCTGATGACGGAGAGGATTTTTACAAAAGTAGCCGAGCTGTTGAGAAGCAATCATTATTTGATAAAGTAACTTCTTTGTTTGAAATAGCTCAAAGTGGAGGAGTAATATCGGAAAATTGCAAACTAAGGCTACCTACCAATGAATTATTTCACGGATTATCTTATAAAGGAGATATTGAGGGGTGGCGGAAACAAATAGAACAAGGGGCAGAGCAGTTAGGTTTATTGACAGGTAAAATCTCTGAAAATAATATAGAACTTTCGGATGGTAGAATATATGCTCTATCAAATTGTAAGATTGAGTTTTACTAATAACCCTCCCCAATCGAGGCGAGTTGTTTCTGCATTCTTTTCTCCGCCTTTGGCGGAACATCGGCGGGTAGTTTTGTAGCTTTGCTACAGAAAAATGACTTTTTTCGGCAAAGATGTTTCGGCGTATAGGTCAAATAGCAGGCTGATTATCAACATTTTTGCAGTGAAACAACAAAAAAACAGATTTTCTTTGGTGTTCATAATAAAAATGATTATACTTGCCAGCACCCTAATGGCTTGAATAATCGAATGTATAGAAAATATTAAATCATACAAATTATGGGACTATATCAATACGGTGTAGGTGGCAATGAAGTAAAAGTAGATGCCAATGAGTCAATTGCTGAGATTCCTTCAAATCGAACATTGTTTGTTTAGAAACTTACGGATGAAGCTCCGGTAAATCCAGAAGCTATCTATGGTTTAGAGACAGTCGAGGATGTCTTCGAGCGTTTTTAATCCGACAGTTCAACTAGAACATCAAGATCAGGAAGGAACGCCTGTCGTAGAAACCATGAGTTTTCATAATCTTGGCGATTTTGGTGCCAAGAGCCTTAAAGAAAACAGCAATTTCCGACAAATTTGAAGGTAGAATTAAAGTATATGCCAAGTGAAGTGATAATGAAGCAATCAAAATAGGTTTTAGATGATATGATAGATATGGAGAAACTCCTTCTTTCTTAACGGATCAAGCTATCTTAGATGAAATCTATAAATCTTATCAGAACAACAAACTTGTAAATATCAAGAAATGTCCAAATCATTGACACCATTTTTAATTATATTTGTTTTTGGTTTTTGGATGTGCAAGAAATAATATGCAGTCAGATCATCAAATGTTAGAAATTTCAATCTCAATGAGTCTGAATTTGAGAGATTGAGAAACATTTCTGTTAAGTACGATAGATTTTATTACTCCCCCTATGATGAAACAGATAGTACAGCCTATATCATCTCATATAAAGACAAAAAGGAATTGGATTCTTTAATCAAGAAACTAGATATTATGAGTATACAGTATGATGGGATATCGGAAGTTTATTTGCTCTTTCATACATGGGGAATTTCTGTCAGCGGAGGGTACAAGGAATATATCTATGCTCCCAATCTTGAAGATAAGATAGAGAATTACAATAAAAGAGGTTGCCTTAGAACCCACTACTGAAATGTATATCGTAGAAAGAATTACGGAGGAAGATTTGGATCAAGTTTCTCAAAGATATTCTGTAAGTATAGAGTTATATCGTCCTATAAAAAATGGTTGGTATATACATCTCAGTCGAGAGAATTGATTCTTGAGATATATGCTATTCTTTTATGAGGTAACTTAAAGATGGATTTGTTTTGATGTGCTCTATTTCTAATTCTATCAATGAAAGAACCTCTTGTTTCACCCGCTTATAGTTGGCTTCGATAGTCTCACGGAGATTATCGGAGCCATCTTCGTTTGTGAACTCCGCATGATGGGAATGGGCTGATAGGCTTTCATTTCTGTAGAGACTTTGGCGGTGTTTACAGCTATCTCTGCGTGGAAGATTTTCTGCTCGATACGCTCGTCGAAGTTGTCGGAGACAGCTCCGACAAACATACCTTGTGTGAGGTTGGAGATTTTGGAAGCAGGGATAAGGCTATCGAGTTGTGTGGAGATGGAGGTAGACTTGTCGTTGCGGTTGATGGTCATCGACTGTCGTTGTTGAAGAACCTTTCCGAAGCGTTCGGAGAGAGTTTTCGCAGTTTCGCCTACGACTTGACCGCTAAAGACATTTCCCACGGTGTTTTGGATAACCTTGCTTTCCTTGTCGCCATAGTCACGCATGAGCTGCGAGAAGTCTTGAAAGCCCAAACAAACTGCTACCTTGTTAGAGCGAGCTGTGGCAATGAGGTTGTCCAATCCACGGAAGTAGATGATCGGTAGCTCGTCTATGATGACGGAAGATTTGAGTTGCTTCTTCTTGTTGATGAGTTTTACGATGCGCGAATTGTAGAGTCCAAGTGCTGCCGAGTAGATGTTCTGTCGGTCGGGATTGTTGCTTACTACCAAGACTTTTGGCTCACGTGGATTATTGATGTCGAGAGAAAAGTCATCTCCCGTCATCACCCAATAGAGAGCAGGGCTTATCATACGTGAGAGTGGTATCTTTGCCGAAGCTATCTGTCCCTACAACTGATCTTGCGCACCACCCTCCCAAGTATCCATAAAGGGGGAAAGGTAGTTCGCCAATTCATCATAGGCAGTGAGGATGGGAAATATCTGCGCGTAGGGACGATTGAGGAACTCAATGGCGTGTGGAAAGGTGCACTACTTGCCGTCCTCGTAGATTTTGAGAAACCAAATATGGCTGCGAGTAAGATGATAGGCGACTCCACAAAGAAGTTTCCTTGTTTTTGAATCCACGAGCGGTTGAGATTGAGCATAATCGTGTAAGCACTTTCGTAGGCATCCGAGATGTCCGTCATAAAAAAATAGGGTTGATGGAATCTGCAGTGATGCGATTTTTCAAGGGTCATCAAAGTTGATAACGAAGATGAGTTCTGCAGCATTTTTCTTCCTGCCCGATACGGTGTATTTCGTCTTTTTCCATTTTTGCGTCCGGGTATAAGTGACAAAAAGATGAAATAATCATTACTCATTCGAGTTTTAATACTTCAAAAGTTTGGATAACTCACTTATTTTTCTCTATTTTTTTGCTTCCATAATAGTTTTGTTGTTTTATCTTTGACAATCAGTGCGATTACTAATTTACAAAAGAAAATTCGACAAACTGTTATTTTTCTATCTATTTGTTAGGGTGGAAACTTTAGTAAATCACATTAAAAATAATTAATATGGATAAGGGTGTAAAAATACGGAAAAATCTATGAAATCTCGTCCCAAATGGGAATTTTGCTTACATATGTAGGGTGAGGCAATATGAGTTTGGTATTTTTGATTATCTCTCGGAAAAGACAGCCAATATGGATGAGCTTCTTTCTGTTGGGTTTAAGACTTATAAAGCCTGTATAGAAACAGCCATAAGAAAGAAGATTTGGAAACTGATAGGGCAAGTTGATTTAGAGAAAGAAAATATAATATATCCAGATTTAGCGATTTTCTTATCATACAATAAAGAACTTTTTATTAGACAATCAAGAGTAATAAAGAAACGGAAATTCTTTGGTAGTTTCTCAAAAAGATTATATAGACTTACTAAAGCGAGGGTATATATTTGGTTTCTTTGACGATTACAAAATCTTTGAACTCTGGCTGTCTAGTAATGTGGAAAATTATCCAGAAAGTGAAGGCATATTTCCTTTGCCATCTCAGTATTTATAGGGGCAACGGTCTATGTCGCTGGAAAATGAAACTATTGATGGTGGCTCCTACCATTCATATGACCCCAACAATATCATAGATGATACAAAGAAGGTTGCAAATCGGCAGAATCCCGTTGGAGTCAAGAATCCAAATCGCGATAAGTACTTAGCTGCAGCTGATGAACATCTGAAAACCAAAGGAATTCACTAAGATGAGAAATATGACAGAAATAAGGTGGAGGAATAATCAAGTTATCAGCATTGAGACTAAACGAAAGGATGAATCAAGAGAAACTAGGGTGTATGTGCTCGCTCAGATGATAGGGAAGGCTGAACTCCTGTTTTTCAATCTATTTAACACTGATAACAATTGGGATGATGTAGACTTAACCCAAGTTCCTATTCTTTTCTGCGCCACTGTTGCTCGTCAATTCATTAAAAGCAGCAATATCTTCAGGCAGAATATTAAGGGGATTGAGAACTATATCTCTCCAAAGCGCAAGATAGACCCCTTAGGTATGGGAAGTAGATGGATTACGCTCTGGGAAGGAACACCAAACGAAAAGAAAATTCTTATCATAGGAGATGGTGGGGGCAGACTCTTTGAAGTAGATACTTCCTCGGGGAAATACAATGAACGAGATATCATTGCGTCAATAAATAGAGACGATTTAGAAACGATTAATAGCTATGAATTGAGGAATGTACGAATCTATGCTGAGCTTAATGAACGGCTATATTTGTGTTACAAAATGGGGAGAAATGTAGACCCTCTAAAGGATTTGGTGTTTAATCTACCTATCCCCTTAGAATACAAAGAGTATATTGAGATCATATCAACCTAGAATCAACGACTTAAAGGGCTGAAATAATACACTCAAAGCATTTCTCAATGAGAAAGTATACAGGAGGTGTCCTGCAAAGCATGCTGAGTTTTACTATAGTATTGTTCGCACATCGTTCCAATTATAGCTTTTGCTGGAAGAGGCTCTTGTCTTTAGTTTTTGGGGCATTCTTAGTCGATCTATTGTGCTGCCACACGACTTTGAGTGCAAACCAAAGACTCACGGCAGGGACATATACGGCAGAGTTCGACTACGATGTCGTAGGTATGCTGGCGGCGGCTCGCTACAACGAGACAGACATCCTCTACAAACTCCCCGACCACATCGGAAACATCTACCCCGACCGCTTCGGTAAGGAAGCCACTTATGAGCGTGGTGGACGACGCAAGGAGGATAAGGAGTGGACTTATCACTTCGATGGCGAGGGCTTCCTCACGGAGCGTATCTCCAAGAGAGAGAGTGTGGAGCGTTACGACTGGATACGCCGTAAGCGAATCATAGAGCCGCTCACATGGTCTTACACTTGGGATGGTGCAGGACAGCTCATAGGTGTTAAGAACAACGACAAAGTTAATCTCCGCTTCGAGTATGATGCACTGGGGCGTAGAACGGCAAAGATTAACGCCTATGGCAAGGCAGAGCAATATACCATTACACGCTTCTTGTGGGATGGCAATGTTCCTCTGCACGAGTGGGTGTATCCGCTCAGTGATCGTCCCGAGACTATAGATGATAGTGATGGCAGACGAAGCTACGCCAGCCCGGAGCCACGGACAGAACTCACGACTTGGATATTCGATGAGGGGACATTTGTACCCTCAGCAAAACTCGTAGGCGACAGACGCTACTCCATCATTTCAGACTACCTTGGTACGCCCGTAGAGGCATATGACGAGGAAGGACGGCGTGTTTGGGCTCGAGAGCTGGACATCTATGGGCGGACACGCTCAGAGGAGGGAGCAGTTGGTTTCATACCTTTCCTCTACCAAGGGCAGTACCTTGATGGGGAGACGGGATTAGCTTACAACCGCTTCCGCTACTACTCTCCCGAAACAGGATCATACATCAGTCAAGACCCCATTCGCCTCGAAGCGGGGCTTTCTAACCTATACGCTTACGTCCACGATGTAAACGCCTGGGTGGACCCTTGGGGGTTGAGTGGAAGGGGAGGTGCTATCCATCAGGATATACAAAATCAAGTATTTGAGGACCTAAAGCAAGTATATAAAAGTAGCAATGTTCAGATTGAGGGACAAATCAATCTAGGAAATGGCACTTCTCGTTATGGGGATATTGTCGTTAGAGATCCCAGTACGGGTAATTATCGAAGTTCATCAAGTCGGGGATATGCGTTCTCGGGGTGGCTTTAGACCATCCTCGAGAGAACGAGGGGCTATTATGGATATTAGACAGTCACCTGATTTATCTCCTGATGCAAGAATTGTATTCCATGATAAGAAAGGTCGAGTAACATTGATAAATCCTGATAAATCCCCTGATTGGAAAGCCCCATCAGGTAAGCATCGCAAGGTGAAAAGTATGCATTAATGAGTAAGCAGATTAATTTCTATGCCACAGAGGCAGATAATAAGTTCCTGGAACAACTATTAAAGGAAGTGTTTGGTGCAATGTTAGATGTCCCATCTCCCAAAGGAACACTAGCTCCATTCCCGCCAGTTGTATATAACTCTAGTTCTTTTTTTCTTGTTGAAATGAGCCGGAAGGAAGATCTTGTATACTATACACACGCTTATCACACTGGTGAGATAGTAAGCGCCTTGGATACGGTAAAAAGCCCCATATTAGAATATTCGCCTGCAGGCATTAATGCAACAGAGGGATATTATCTTCAAGGGCGTTTTTATACTCGAGCAAAGGACAAAGAATTTCTCAAGAAGGTATCATCCTTTATGGCTAGAATGAAGAGAAGATTCTTGTATATTAAGAAGTACAATATCTATTTGTCTCCCGATATCGATATCCGAACCTCGAGGTTTTCTTGTGATAGAATAATTACAGAAGACGACCTCTATTAAACTTAGATATATAAGATTTGACAACTAGATTGTGCAAGCACTCTTTGTTAGAATACTACTATTGGTTTTGGGACTTTGCAACATCTCAGAGGTGCAGGCAAGTGTCGGATCCTCGGTAGCTTGAAACCTCCAGCTTGAGTATGATGTAATGGGGCGAGAAAGTCTGCGCCGTCTCTTGGGTGGTGTTGAGAGCCGTACGCGGTATGACCGCTCTGGGCGAGTAACAGATCAGGTAACGAAGGGAGCAGGCTATGAGGTGAGTCATCGCTCATATGAGTGGGACTTGTCAGGGAAACTACGCAGACTCACGGCAGGGACATACACGGCAGAGTTTGACTATGATGTCGTGGGTACTTTGGCCGCCGCTCGTTACGATGAAGTAGATATACTCTACAAGCTACCCGATCGTATTAGCAATATCTATCCTGACCGCTTCGGTAAGGAAGCTACTTATGAGCGTGGTGGACGACGCAAGGAGGATAAGGAATGGACTTACCACTTTGATGGGGAGGGATTCCTGACGCAGCGCGTCTCTAAGACTGAGAGCATTGAACGCTATGATTGGATACATCGTAAGTTACTCACAGAGCCACTGACTTGGACTTACGAGTGGGATGGTGTAGGACAGCTGGTGCGTGTCAAGAATAACGACAAGGTAAATCTCCGCTTCGAGTATGATGCCTTAGGTAGGCGTGTGGCGAAGATCAATGAGTATGGTAAGGCTGAGGGGCACAAGATAACACGCTTCTTGTGGGATGGCAATGTACCCTTACACGAGTGGTCGTATCCGCTCAGTGATCGTCCCGAGACTATAGATGATAGTGATGGCAGACGAAGCTACACCAGCCCAGAGCCACAGACAGAACTCACGACTTGGATATTCGATGAGGGGACATTTATACCCTCAGCAAAACTCGTAGGCGATAGACGTTACTCCATCATTTCTGACTACCTCGGTACGCCCATAGAGGCGTATGACGAGGAAGGGAAGCGTGTGTGGGCAAGAGAACTCGATATCTATGGGCGGACACGCTCAGAGGCAGGTGAGGCTGGTTTCATACCTTTCCTCTATCAAGGGCAGTACCTTGATGGGGAGACGGGACTGGCTTACAACCGCTTTCACTACTACTCTCCCGAAACAGGGACCTACATCAGTCAAGCCCCCATTCGCCTCGAAGCGGGGCTGACAAACCTGTATGCTTACGTCCACGATGTAAATGCCTGGATCGATCCTTGGGGGTTAGTTTTAATATATGATAAATTCCACCGAAAGAAGTGATATTCTCGTTTTTAATTGCTACCTTTGCCATGTCAGATTTTTGCTTACTTTTTATTTTCGTAGCACTAAGATAGGTGAAATTTCTGACATATCCAAGTGTTTTGAGAACTTTGTTTTTCAGGCACTTGGAGTTCTTACAAGAATTTATGCTGCGGAATTAAGGAAAAGAATGAATCTATTAAATAGATGTATTGAGGACGGGATTTGTCCTTTTACCAATGGGATTCTAACTTGTTATGGAGCCTTCTATCGTTTGATACATAAAAAAACAGATATAGATCAATCTATTTTGGTGAAAGAAGATGATTCCTCAGATTTGATTGACTATGAGTTTGAGACCTCTTTTGATGTAATAGCAATGGTTGAGAATGACTTCTGGATTGCGTATGGTTGTGAAACTAGTTGGAGAAGTGAAGGTGCAGTTTATGTATTTGATAAACAAAAAAATATATTTGTATGGTTGATGATTCTTGAGAATGGAAATCCTTTTGATAAATTGTATTTCGAGGAAGATGCCCTAATAACGACAGATAGTACAGGACGTTTTGAGGAAGGTTGGATAATTCCGATAAATAAACCTTGGGAAATATCCTATTGGAAGAAAGCACTCCAAGATGTAGGGTTAGTTGATAAAAAGGGGAAAATTAAAGAGTTTCATTAAGATGGATCACTTAAAAGAAGAAATACTCTTGACTATGGATAGTAGTACTATGAGCTATATGGAAAAATGTAGAATATTATTATCCGCCTTGAGTGATATAGAGGATTGGAGATGGTTACAGGAATTGTATCTGAAGTATGCTCTAGATCAGAATGATAGTATAGCTGGACTTTCTATTACATGTATTGGCCATATTGCTAGAATACATCAGAATATTGATTTGCCGCGTGTACATAAGGTCTTTCAATACATATCAGAAATACGCCCTAATTTAAAGGGAAGAATTAAGGATTCATTGGATGATATTTCTGCTTTTATAACAAGTTAGCGGGTATAATCTATCATGAGCAAGTGCATAGGAGGTATTGCGCATGAGGCAGTGGGTTCCTTGGCGACCCACAAGCCGAGTAAGAGCTTTGGTGACTTGTTTGAGGCCGCTGGAGGCTCTTCAAGCAGGTCTAGCTCGTGCCGTGCTACCGAAGACGCCTCCTATGCCGGCTGTGACGGATACGAAGCGACCTTTGCTAATCCCGACAATAACAAAACGGGACTACTCGATGATAATTTATCAAATAAAACACATTAAAAACAATCAATATGGATAAGGGTGTAAAAAAATACGGAAAAATCTATGAAATCTCGCTCCCAAATGGGCTACTCTTTATACACATCTTTTTAACATTATAATACATTGATAATCAGTTAATTATTTGTGTATATCATAGTTTTTTAGTATCTTTGTATATGTATACTTAATATTTTTGAATCTCTTGGAGGAGATATTAGAATCGGGCGTAGAATTGCCAGTTTATTCACAAAAATGGTAGAGAAACAGAGTGCAGTTATCAATCAGTGCTTTGAAGAACTGACAGATAAAATAGGTGCATATAGGGTGCTACATAATAAGAGTTGGGATATGGATGAACTTATAGATAGAATAAGACAACACTCTGGAAATAAGTGTATTGGTCAGGAACATGTATTGTGTATCCAAGATACGACAGAACTCTCTTACGACCATATCCAAGGACGTTTGAAAGAGGAAGATCCTGATTTCGGGGATGGTTCAATGTCGTTAAAGAAATACTCAATCTTTGTGCATCCCACTTTGCTCATAGATGCTACGTCCTATCTACCTTTAGGCTTCTCTTCACTGAGGATATGGAATCGTGAGCGGGTAGAAGGTAGGAAGAAGACCAACAGACGAGCCACCTTACCTTATAAGGATAAAGAGTCCTACCGATGGGCATTAGCCGCAAAGGAAAGTGTAGCATGTATTCCATCTGATGTCCGCAAGACTATTGTTGGCGATCGTGAGAATGATATCTATGCCTTTATGGAAGAGACATTGGAAGCAGGATGTGATTTCCTGATACGATCCAGCCATAACCGCAAGTGTGCTGTAGACGATGATTTTGAGATGCTTACAGAACTCTTAATCAAGCGTAAACCAATGGGAGAATATAGCTTCTCACTACCTGGGCGGAAAGGTCGTAAGAATAGAACTGCAATTATGGAAGTACGTTTTATACCCATTACTATCCATGCACCACACTCAAATGCAGGCGGAAAAGAGAAACTGGATGTTTATTGTGTACATGTTAAGGAGCGTGCCGACTCGGTCCCGTCAGCAGAAGAGCCAATAGAGTGGCGTTTGGTGACTTCGCATGAAGTAACCAATCTTACCCAAGCCGTGCAATGTATCGAATGGTACAAGTGTCGCTGGCTCATTGAAGAGCTTTTTAGAGTTACAAAATCTAAGGGTTTTACAATAGAAAACGTACAGTTGGAGGATGGAGAGAGTACAAAGAAATTGATTGCCCTAACCTTTCTTGCAGCACTTAAATGTCTGGCACTGAAGAAATCCTACGATACAAAAAGAGAAGATGTATCAGCCAGTATTATTTTTACCGACGTTCAGGTCGTCGTGTTACAGGTATTAATGAAGATGATACACTCAAAGAGTCCAAGAGCCAAGGATGGTAGAAACCCCTTCAAAGAGAGATCTCTACCATGGGCTACGTGGATTATCGCACGTCTTCAAGGCTGGTGTGATATGGGAAAGGACACCAGACCAGGATACATTACAATAAAGAAAGGACTACAGATTTTTGAACATCAAGTTGCCTTTTATATGAGTCTAAAAGATGTGTATAAAGAGTAGCCCAAATGGGAAATTTGCTTACATATGTAGGGTGAGGCAATACGAGTTTGGTATTTTTGATTATCTCTCGGAAAAGACAGCCAATATGGATGAGCTTCTTTCTGTTGGGTTTAAGACTTATAAAGCCTGTATAGAAACAGCCATAAGAAAGAAGATTTGGAAACTGATAGGGCAAGTTGATTTAGAGAAAGAAAATATAATATATCCAGATTTAGCGATTTTCTTATCATACAATAAAGAACTTTTTATTAGACAATCAAGAGTAATAAGAAACGGAAATTCTTTTGGTAGTTTCTCAAAAAGATTATATAGACTTACTAAAGCGAGGGTATATATATGGTTTCTTTGACGATTACAAAATCTTTGAACTCTGGCTGTCTAGTAATATGGAAAATTACCCAGACAATCAAGACATATTTCCTTTACCATCTCAGTATTTATAGAGGGGATGACCTATCTCACTGATAAATGAAACGATTGATGGTGGCTTCTATGAACTACTTTCTTATTGCAGAAGGGATAGATCCTAATCCCAATAAAGCTATTCATTTAGGATGGAATGATGTGCATAGAGAATGTAATCAAATGATGAAACAGCGAATGGATGAGCTTTATGATATTTCCAAAATTGAAGGGTGGGATCAACGAAGAATTCAAAAGGAAGTTGTAGGTTTACAAACCGAAGTTAGACAAGGATTGGATTCTGGAAAATATAAAACGCACTGATAAAAATGTATATGCTTCAGCAACAAAGTGACATGGATTTTGTGCCATGTCACATCAGGAATCTCCAAAGACAAGAAGAGTTATATGATTTTTTGGTAGATGGTAAGGAAGGACTTCTTCAGTATTCTCCAGTTCTGATCGCTGATAATAGATTGACACTGGAGTCCATCCAAAAGTTGGACTATCTTGAAAGTTTTTTGCCTGCTCCAATTTTTTCAGAACGAGCAAAAATGAGAATCGAAAAAATTGTAGGTGAAGATGTTGTCTTCTATCCTTGTAAAATAAATCTTAAAGGAGAGTTATTGCAATTTTACCTAGCTAAGATCTTTCGAAAGCTTCCAATATTAGATGTGGAGAATAGTCCATTTTATACCTTATCCGATGGAAAAAAAAATCCCACATACCCTTATAAATTTACCTCGCAAGATTTAGAGTACACACTCGCAAGAGATTGCTACTACCCTTCATTATTTGTTGTGTCTTCTAGGTTGCAAAAAGAAATGTATGGTTTGTCTTTAGATCTGGTTCCATTAATCTGAGAATGAAATAATTTTGACAGCATACAGAGTCTGATTTATCACTTAAATAAGGATTGCAAGATGTCGCAAAAGCATTGGACGTTCACTAATATTATCCGTTATATTGAGGAGTATGAAAGAAATCCTCTACTCATAGAAAGGATGAAGTGGAAATTTATTCCAGAGGGAGAGTGCATAGTTGAGTTCGTGGAGCTATGTAAGCATCTCATCCTAGAACGAACTATTGATTCCAAGGAAGCTCTAACTACAGCTATTTACTTGAGGTATTCTTCGCAATTGCTGCTAAAAAAGAAGAGAGCAATAAGGCGTCTTGGCATAGGGAAAAAGAACGTGTCTGCAATCTTAAGACTATGTGGTATACATTACAGAGAGTATGGGGACGATGAGCATCGAGTCTTTTTTCTTGATACTGATATAAATATATATTTCTGCAAACACTATCAATTACCTATGTACATTATACAAAGAATTGAATTCTCCAATAAAGAATCTAGACCTTTTATCCTCAAGGTTCTTCCAGTAAAAAGAAGTGAATGGTAACTACTCCCGAGAAGACCTCGTCACTAAGGGGAGAGCTGAGACTTTATCTCATGATTTTGATGCTGAAATTGATTCAATATTGGTAAATCCTCATGGGAAGGATCTTAAAGCAAAAGGTGCTCTATTTCTATTGTCAGCATCAACTCATCAAAAGTACTATTCATCTAAGGCGATTCATCCATACTTAGCTAATTAACTAAAGTTTCCCACCCTTAAAACACTGGTCTTTTTTTATTCACCTTTACCTGTTATTACCCATATCCATTGATTTTTAACACAAGTATAATAGAGGTTAAGCAGTCTGTTCATATACTTCGTCCCATTTTTCTAACACTTCTGCCATTACAAGGATTTTTCTCAACTCTTTGTCGTTGCCGCTGATTGTAGCCATAAGCTGTTGGGGCGTTATCCCAAGTGTTTCTCCTAAAATGCGAAGTATACGTTTGATACAGGCAAGAACTCGCTTCCATAACGTGAGTGCCATGAGGTCGTCCTCTATATCCGAAAAAAGTTCGCCCATGGTTTGATATTCTGTGAACCTCTTTTCCAAAGCCATGACGGTATATGTAAGGTAACATAGCGTTGCGTCGGCTATCTGACCATTAAAGTCGCAACCTTGATAACCTCCTAATCCGAGATATTGCTTAGTCTCCTTGTTCATCACTTCTATGTTCCATCTAATCTGATAGACTTCAAAGGCTTTTATGAAAGACATCGTTGTATCCGTGGTGAGCAGGACGTTCCATGTGGAGTTCCTACCATACTTGATGAGGAATATTCTAATAGGTACATCCCCTAAGTTGCCGTTGAGCTGAATATATCGACATCTGTACTTACGACAGTTCTTTTCCTCGTTCACGTTCATAGGTAGCAATGAGTTCTGCAGCATTTTTTCTTCCTGCCTGATACGGTGTATTTCGTCTTTTCCCATTTTAGCAAGTCCAACAAAGTGCATTACTCCTTTACCTATGCTTCTAACACATTTCATAAGTTGCTCGCAAGTGAACCAACTATCGGTAATCACATACTTCGCATGCAAACCCATCTTCCATCCACGGCGAAGCATATTCATGGCAGCTTCCATCTTAGACATCTTACACTCTTTGAAAAACGCTTATAATCAGGGGTTGCCAGTATTCCTTTTGGTATGATACGCTTTTCTACGTTGCTGTTTTTGTCAGTCCGCAGTCGCCTTGTTTCCCTTTTTCCTGATGCAGTGAAAAAAATCAAAAGGGTATGGTTGTCTTGCCGTCAAAGAAAGCACAAAGTAGCAGTTTGTAGCCCAATACGCACCTGCCTTTTAACATGGTCAAAAACACGACTGATACCCTCCATCCTCACACCGCTCTTCTCAGCACGGTGTCATCTATAATGAAAACAGGTCGTGGAATCGGATTGAGGAGCTTCGCCATACTTACGCAATAGGCACATGTAACGCAGTGCAAAAGCGGTTCATCAAGCGTCTCCAATCCATCTGCGGGCGAGTCATCATTCGATAGAAACAGTTCTTACCATGATTTGAAAGCTCATATATCTTATGCTTGCATATACTGTGGATGCTCTCACCCACAATGCGGAAGAGGCAAAGAGAAAGGATTAGCTCAGATGCCGAAACTCCGTCATGTTTCTCCAATGACAGACGAGATAGCAGGTGACCGATACCAAACTTGCCAAAAAGATGCAATAAATCATCACTCATTCGAGTTTAACACTCAAAAGTTTGGATAACTCACTTATTTTCTCTATTTTTGCTTCCATAACAGTTTTGTTGTTTTGTCTTTGACAATCAGTTTTTTTGCGATTACTAATTTACAAAGAAAATTCGACAAACTGTTATTTTTCTATCTATTTGTTAGGGTGGGAAACTTTAGTAATTAACTTCCAGCAATCCAGTAAATCGAAGTACGTTTCATGTAGACCGAGAGACCTACTGGAAAGAACGAGCAGAAGCCAAATACAGAAAAGGCGTGTAGCGAATATGGAATCTCAAACTGTTCATTAGAAGAATATCATGATATCATTAGACAATATAAACAAAATAAAAAAGAATGGGTGGTGGTATGATACCCCTTCAGAAGAGTATATCAGTGCTATCAGGGATTTAGGCATTGATCCTAACAGTACAATAGGGCAATTTTACATTCATGCAGAGGATGGCCCCACATTCATCAGCAAAGGAATCGTTTTATACCACATCTGTTGGTTTTTACTATTCTCAACATATGAACTAGATATTCTTCGAACCTCTGATGGATTGGGATTATCCAAAGAATTCATTCCTCTTGATAGTTTTGAGGGCGAGGTCGGTTTTTTTTACAATAAAAAGACAGAAGAAGTCTTTCAGTTTTCATTGAATAGATCAACTGAAAATACCACACAATTAACTACTATTGCAAAATGGGATACATTTAATCTTTTCTTAGATTGGTATCTGTAAAAACTACTATTACTAACATATTCTATGGAAACTATGGGTAATATAGTATACTAATGGGCAAGTGCATAGGCGGTATTACGCATGACGTCTTTGGTTCTGTTGAGAGATTGCCTACGATTCTGCTCGCCCTGATATGGATTTTACTAAGGGGCATGATAAACCGCATATTGGAGTTCAAACTCAAGGAAGGCGTTCTGATGGTGGAAGTAAGAGGTTTAATCTTACCTATGATGGTAACACCCACCCTCATAGATCTCCCAAGAAGGGTGAGGGTGTGATAGATGGACATTAACTATGTATGTAATTGCAAATGGATGAACAATATCAAGAGCTATTGAGATGTATAGAGAGCCTTGATGCAAGAGAGAGAATTCAGGAGTTCGGAGGTGATGTCTTGGATAGAATCAAAAATCGATTTGTACTAGGCAATCCTAGAGTTTGGTGGCTATCTTTTCGTTTTCCCCGAAGGAGCATCATTATGATGATGATTATCAATACAAACGGATATCTTGCTTCTTGAACAATGAAGACTTCTGCTATTTTATTGCTGAATTGGATGTCACATACATATTCAAGGCAAGGGTCGCAGATGTGGTATTCATTATTGGAGAATGCTCGTTTTTTGAGTACTATGTTGTTTCTATGGACTTGAAGAAGTTGATTTGTGAAACAGAGCATGGAGATTTTCTGGAAATAACGATTTGAGGTGGACTTCAAGCAGGGTTATGAGAGTCGAATATGATACATTATCGTTTAGATTGTCTTCCCAATGTTTCTCAGATTTTCTGCGTTTTTATTTGTGGCTCCGAGGAAATTGTGTAAATTTGCGGAGTGAGATTACGTAAATCTCCACATTTAGAACTTAAAAGTTAAATGATAAAACTCGATAGGCTATGTATAAATATGGCGTAGGCGGGAACAAAGAAAGAGCAGGCTGGCGAAAGATCAACAAAAAAAGGGAACCATTTATTAAAGATGTTCATAGTGTTATGAATATTGGAGATTTCGCTAGAGCAAGACACTTTGAATTTATAATTTTTCAACTTAACCTATTTATATGGGGTACCTTATTTCAACCGTATGAACTCTAATAGGCTCCCTATGTTGGATGATATTATCTATTGGGCAGAATACTATCTAGCCAAAAGACAAGACCATTCTTTTCGAGGAGGGTGGCTCTCAGATACTCTATTTGTTGTTACCCTCTGCTTGTTGTTTAACCTCCTGACCTTCTTTTATTGCGTTGAATTTTATCTAGGCTGGGATATTATACAGCATATCCCTATAACTTCTAGGCGAGAATTTAGCTCATGGCTGTATGCGTCTTTTTTCTTTATCCCAATCTTGTCTCTCTTATATTATAAGTACTTCCGAAAATGTCGTTGGAGGCCGTTTATTAAGAGCTATAGCCATAAATCATCTCGAGAGAAGATTGTTGGGAAAATCATATTTTGGAGTTATATGGCAGGAACCTGGGGGGGCTTCATTCTCTGCTTGTACTTCTTCAATCATTAGAAAGATCTTGAAGGAGCCATCGAGAATACAAGCGATTTTCGGGAGCTAAAAACATACGATGTCCACAGAAATCCATACTTTTGCACCTAGTTAATAGCTTCCTCCTCTTCACAAGGTAATCTCGACTCGTTCGCTACCTTACTTCTTTGGAAAGTCCATTGAAGATAATGTTTTACCATAACAACGATTTGTTATGCAGTCATGTAAGGTTGTACTCGAGATACTCGGGGAAGTAATGGAATTAATTGAGCATAGTACTGAGTTTTCTCGCACTACAGACAGAAAAGGATGCCTTATGGTTCCATTCATGGAGGACGCTTTTCATTCTCTCTTTATGGAACAAGTAACACTATACTAGCCGAGCTAATGCTCAACCTGAGTAGCAAGCCCTTCTCTGGTCTGATTCTCATCTATAAAGAAGAGGGGCGACTCAGAGAAATGCTGTTTACAGAGGGCTATATCGTCCGCTACGAAGAACATTACATACAGAAGCGAGGCGGAACCTCTTCATCAATTGTACGATCTCAGCACGTGTCATAGAGATAGGCGATGCCTACTACATTAGTTTGTGGTAGAATATCGCTATTCCTTGATTAGATGTGCGAGGGTGGGATCGGCTTTGATGCGGTCTATCTCATTACTTACGAGGGTTAGGATGTCCTGCTTCACACACTTGTAATTGGCTTCGATAGTCTCTTTGAGATTGTCGGAGCCATCTTCGCTCATGAACTCCGCGATGATGGGAATGGGCTGATACTCCTTCATCTCGGCAGAAACCTGGCAGAGTCTACAACTGTCTCAGCGTGGAAAAATCTTTTGGTCGATGCGCTCGTCGAAGTTGTCGGAGACAGCTCCGACAAACATACCTTGTGTGAGGTTAGAGATCTTGGAAGTAGGGATAAGACTATCGAGTTGTGTGGAAATGGAAGTGGACTTGTCGTTGCGGTTGATGGTCATGGCCTGACGTTGCTGAAGAACCTTTCCGAAGCGTTCAGAGAGAGTTTTCGCTGTTTCGCCTACGACTTGACCAGAAAAAGACATTTCCCACGGTGTTTTTGGATAACCTTACTTTCCTTGTCGCCATAGTCGTGAGTGAGCTGCGAGAAGTCTTGAAAGCCCAAACAAACTGCTACCTTGTTAGAGCGTGCTGTGGCAATGAGGTTGTCCAATCCACGGAAGTAGATGATCGGTAGCTCGTCTATGATGACCGAAGATTTGAGTTGCTTCTTCTTGTTGATGAGTTTTACGATGCGCGAATTGTAGAGTCCAAGTGCTGCCGAGTAGATGTTCTGTCGGTCGGGATTGTTGCTTACTACCAAGACTTTGGGCTCACGTGGGGTATTGATGTCGAGTGAGAAATCATCTCCCGTCATCACCCAATAGAGAGCAGGGCTTATCATACGTGAGAGTGGTATCTTTGCCGAAGCAATCTGTCCCTACAACTGATCTTGCGCACCACCCTCCCAAGTATCCATAAAGGGAGAAAGGTAGTTCGCCAATTCATCATAGGCAGTGAGGATGGGGAAGATTTGCGCATAGGGACGATTGAGGAATTCAATGGCGTGTGGAAAGGTGCAATACTTGCCATCCTCGTAGATTTTGAGAAACCAAATATGGCTGCGAGTAAGATGATAGGCGACTCCACAAAGAAATCTCCTTATTTTTGAATCCACGAGCGGTTGAGATTGAGCATAATCGTGTAAGCTCTTTTGTAGGCATCCGAGATGTCCGTCATAAAAATAGGGTTGATGGGATTGCAGCGGTGCGATTTCCGAGGGTCATCAAAGTTGATAACGAAGATGAGTTCTGCAGCATTTTTCTTCCTGCCCGATACGGTGTATTTCGTCTTTCCCATTTTTGCATCCGGATATAAGTGACAAAAAGATGAAATAATCATCACTCATTCAGGTTTTAACACTCAAAAAGTTTGGATAACTCACTTATTTTTCTCTATTTTTGCGTCCATAATAGTTTTGTTGTTTTGTCTTTAAAATCAGTCCTTTTTACGATTACTAATTTACAAAGAAAATTCGACAAACTGTTATTTTTCTATCTATTTGTTAGGGTGGGAAACTTTAGTTACTAATAATCACAAATAAGAATATGAATGATAATATAATGGCATATATCCTTTCTTTAGTATGCGGAATATTACTACTAATAGAATGGATTTTTATTAGTCACAAAAATAGTTTAATAAACACTATTGCATTTGTCATTTATTCATTTCCTCTGTACTATTTAATAACCTATAAAAGGAACCGGGTGGGACTGCTTTTACATGGTGGTTCTATTTAGTATTATTCACATCTATTCATGTGATAATATTATGGCTTAGAGTGTTATACTTCTTTTTAAAGAGATATTTTTAAAAGGTAATAATAATGCTCCAGATTGGGAGTCTGGCTCTCATGTCCGCATTACAGTTCAAAGGAAATAATCAAAAGTGGGAAGAATAGAATGGGGATTAAAAAATGTCTTATACCAGATTTACTTCACATCGTTTTAACATTTAAAATTATTACTGTCCGCTAAACTTTTGTTTATTTTCACAAATTTGGGCTGATACTTTTTTTCATAGTATCAGCCCATTTAATTACCTTTGCTTTTTGCAACAAAACATAAGTAACATGAGCAAAAGTACACATTTTTTTCGGACAGCCAGTATATGGTCAGTTAATAAAATGCTTAGACAAGAACAAAATTAACACTTATAGCCGTCAACATGGTGGCGAACGGTATGTAAAGAAGTTCGATATGTGGTCTCACGTGGTAACTATGCTCTATGCCGTGGTGATGCGTTTCGACTCTCTTCGTGAGATCATGAGCTTCTATGCTGGCAGAATCCCGTAAGCTACCTCATCTAAGCATAGATACTTTACCCAAGCGTAGTACGCTCTCTGATGCCAATAAGAGACGCCCCGAAGAACTCTTTGGTTGGCTCTATATGGATGTCCTTGAAGCTCATCGTGACCTACTTTTCTCGGACAGCCAACGAGGCAAGGGGGATTCTTGGCTTAATCGTCTGAAAATAATGGATTCTACCACTATTCCCTTGTTTTCGAATCTCGTCTTCAAGGGTGTGGGACGTAATCCCAAGCACGGAAAGAAGAAAGGAGGCATAAAGGTGCATACCATCATAAATGCCAACGAAGGAGTGCCTTACGATATGCAATTCACTTCATGCTGCCACACATGACAGTTTTATGATGGCACCGCAGGATTATTCAAAGAACGATATTCTAGCTATTGACAGAGCCTACATAGACTATGTTAAATTTGAACAGATGACTCATAATGGTGCTGTCTACGTTACAAAGATGAAGAAAAATCTTGTTTATCAACTAGAAATAGAGTATAATATTACAGACGATGATAGCCGTTTCTTATACAATATCAAGGAGGTAGTCCTTAAAAAGAAGGGGGTGGAACATCATGCACGAATCGTCACCTACATAGACCACAAGAAGACGGGAAAGAATAAGACAACGAAACTAATATCACTGCTTACCAACGACTTTGAGATGGATGCGCAAGATATAGTGGCTATTTACCGGAAAAGGTGGCAGATAGAGTCACTATTCAAGCAAGTCAAGCAGAATTTTCCGCTAAGATACTTTTACGGAGAGACTGCTAATGCTATTAAAATACAGATTTGGATGGTTTTTCTTGCAAATCTGCTAATAACCATCGTACAGAGAAGGATAAAAAGGTCATGGAGTTTCTCGGGATTAGCCACAATGATAAGAATTGTACTGATGTACTATATCAATATGGAATCCTTTTTCGAACAACCTGAGAACGATTGGAAAAAATACTTTAGCAAACATGGTATTTCCCCTCCGCAATGTGAGGAAAATGTATAGAGGGGGCTTGTCTAAGAGAAAAAAAAGCTCATCCTAAATGCGTAAAGGGATGAGCTGAAGAAGTTAGAGGTTTAGCGGACAGTAATAATTTAAAATTCACAATGGGAAGTAAATATTCTAAACACAGGACATTCTGTGAGGACTTTATTCTCACCTTACTTCGTGAGTATTACTCATCAGATATGTCAATTAATTTCATCTGTCGCAAGTACAACATTGGTAGTGCCAGTTTTTATTACTGGCAAAAGAAGTATGATTTAGAGGAAAAAATGCTATCTTTGTCGTCTGATATTATTAATAAAGTAAAAGTTATGCGTAGTAAGAAAGAAATGGAAAAAGTCGCTCTATCCCGTGAAGAAGAGCTTGAAGCACAAGTGTCCAATTTGAAGAAAGCTTTAGAGTATTCTGAACTTCGCAATCAAGGGTTGATGAAAGTCATAGAGATATGTAGTAAGGAATACGGGGAGGATTTGCTAAAAAAAGCTGGTTCCAAGCAGTAGAGAGCCTTTGAGACAGCAACCCTCGTTTATAAATTGGACCGCTAAGTGGACTATTTGGCAAGACTGGAAAGTATACACTCGTGCATAAGCATGACTGAAGACTACACCCCTACAGATAATGTAATCGCCGAAAGAGTGAACGGAATAATAAAGCAAGAATGGCTCTACCACATGAAACGACCCAAGAACTTCGATGATGTAGGATGCATTATTGCCGGTATCATAGACTTCTACAACAACAAAAGACCCCACATGAGCAACGGCATGCTTACGCCAAGACAAATGAGAGAAAGGCACTGCAATGCGGCATAAGGGTTTCTATGCTTTTCATAGTATTAAATTTTGTAAGTTGAAGGAAAAATATTAACTTTGAACATGTGCTACACACGTTCGGACTTCATTGTCAAAGTTTATGACTATGTAAAGTGAATCAGTAGAGTTTCCATAGGGTGTAAAGCTGTTCAGGAAGCAAGTAAAAAATGTGTAAACCAATTCAGTAACAATAACCAAAAAAGTGTGAAGTAAATTTAGGCATAGTCATCAACTTTTCAAAACATGCTTTTTTGGCTTCTAAAAGATGCCCAATAGGCTTGCAAAAGATGCCCTTTTGAAGTCCAACTAAGCACCTTTTGAAAAGCAGTCTTATAACCCACTGATTTACTGATGATTGCAAATCTACTTCTTACACGTGTTCTTTACCTATATTAGGGACTTTTTACCTAAAATATTGTAATGAATTTTCAAACCCTCGTAGCAACTTTTTCACGATGACCCAAACGAACTAAACCTACATTTTTTCGCCCTTCTCTTACCCCCTGTTTTTACATTTTACATCTGGGGTATCACGCATTTCACTCCCCTCCCTATGGGGGCTACTCTTTATACACATCTTTTAGACTCATATAAAAGGCAACTTGATGTTCAAAAATCTGTAGTCCTTTCTTTATTGTAATGTATCCTGGTCTGGTGTCCTTTCCCATATCACACCAGCCTTGAAGACGTGCGATAATCCACGTAGCCCATGGTAGAGATCTCTCTTTGAAGGGGTTTCTACCATCCTTGGCTCTTGGACTCTTTGAGTGTATCATCTTCATTAATACCTGTAACACGACGACCTGAACGTCGGTAAAAATAATACTGGCTGATACATCTTCTCTTTTTGTATCGTAGGATTTCTTCAGTGCCAGACATTTAAGTGCTGCAAGAAAGGTTAGGGCAATCAATTTCTTTGTACTCTCTCCATCCTCCAACTGTACGTTTTCTATTGTAAAACCCTTAGATTTTTGTAACTCTAAAAGCTCTTCAATGAGCCAGCGACACTTGTACCATTCGATACATTGCACGGCTTGGGTAAGATTGGTTACTTCATGCGAAAGTCACCAAACGCCACTCTATTGGCTCTTCTGCTGACAGGGGACCGAGTCGGCACGCTCTTAACATGTACACAATAAACATCCAGTTTCTCTTTTCCGCCTGCATTTGAGTGTGGTGCATGGATAGTAATGGGTATAAAACGTACTTCCATAATTGCAGTTCTATTCTTACGACCTTTCCGCCCAGGTAGTGAGAAGCTATATTCTCCCATTGGTTTACGCTTGATTAAGAGTTCTGTAAGCATCTCAAAATCATCGTCTACAGCACACTTGCGGTTATGGCTGGATCGTATCAGGAAATCACATCCTGCTTCCAATGTCTCTTCCATAAAGGCATAGATATCATTCTCACGATCGCCAACAATAGTCTTGCGGACATCAGATGGAATACATGCTACACTTTCCTTTGCGGCTAATGCCCATCGGTAGGACTCTTTATCCTTATAAGGTAAGGTGGCTCGTCTGTTGGTCTTCTTCCTACCTTCTACCCGCTCACGATTCCATATCCTCAGTGAGAGAAGCCTAAAAGGTAGATAGGGACGTAGCATCTATGAGCAAAAGTGGGATGCACAAAGATTGAGTATTTCTTTAACGACATTGAACCATCCCCGAAATCAGGATCTTCCTCTTTCAAACGTCCTTGGATATGGTCGTAAGAGAGTTCTGTCGTATCTTGGATACACATACATGTTCTGACCAATACACTTATTTCCAGAGTGTTGTCTTATTCTATCTATAAGTTCATCCATATCCCAACTCTTATTATGTAGCACCCTATATGCACCTATTTTTATCTGTCAGTTCTTCAAAGCACTGATTGATAACTGCACTCTGTTTCTCTACCATTTTTGTGAATAAACTGGCAATTCTACGCCCGATTCTAATATCTCCTCAAGAGATTCAAAAATATTAAGTATACATATACAAAGATACTAAAAACTATGATATACACAAATAATTAACTGATTATCAATGTATTATAATGTTAAAAAGATGTGTATAAAGAGTAGCCCTATGGGGGAGGGGTCGGGGAGAGGCTGGTTGGGCTGGCTGATTGGGGTTGTTGTCTTGTTTATTTTTCCTCCAACTCTTCTTGCAAACGTATTATCATCACGATACTGCGCTGCCTGAAGGAAGTCAAGGTCTTTTGCTGCCTGCTTCATAAGGATAGTTGTATTGGCAATACTCTTCTCCAACTGCGCCTTACTCATCTTCGTAACAATTGGGTCAGCAGCAAAGAGGACATCATTGCTTGGTTCAACGTATGCCCGTCCGACATTCCTACCGACAGCGACTGTCTGTGCAGTAAGGTTAGGGTCGCCCCCCAACTGGCAACGTACCCTTGATTGCTTTGACAATCTGTGTTGGCGTAATATTGTTTTCCTCGTTGTATTTCAGCTGCTTCGTACGTCTACGCATCGTCTCATCAATGGTACGCTGCATACTTTCCGTGATGTTATCGGCATACATAATCACCTTTCCATTCACGTTACGCGCCGCACGACCTGCCGTCTGTGTCAGACTTCTATGACTGCGGAGGAAGCCTTCTTTGTCGGCATCGAGAATGGCAACCAATGAAACCTCTGGCAAGTCTAAACCCTCACGCAAGAGATTGACACCCACAAGGACATCATAGACCCCCGCACGAAGGTCGTTAATAATCTTGATACGGTCAAGGCTGGCAACATCACTATGGATATAAGCCGTACGAATATCGTGGTTCAGCAGATACTCGGTCAATTCCTCTGCCATTCGTTTGGTCAGTGTCGTCACCAACACACGCTCTTCTTTCTCTGCACGGATAACGATTTCGTTCATCAAATCGTCAATCTGATTCTCTGATGGACGCACATCAATCTCTGGATCGAGCAAACCCGTAGGACGGATAAGCTGCTCAACGACAACACCTTCAGACTCAGCCAACTCAAAGTCGGCTGGAGTAGCCGACACATAGATTATCTGATGAATCAAATCATGAAACTCCTCAAAACGAAGCGGACGGTTGTCAAAGGCAGCAGGAAGACGGAAACCATATTCCACAAGGTTCTTCTTTCGGGCACGGTCGCCCCCATACATCGCTGAAATCTGCGGTACACTCACATGACTCTCATCAATCACCATCAAGTAATCTTCTGGGAAAAAGTCTAACAAACAATAAGGACGCATTCCCGCCTCTCTACCATCGAAGTAGCGCGAATAGTTCTCAATACCAGAGCAATGACCAAGCTCCTTAATCATCTCAATGTCATACTCCACACGTTCCTTGATACGTTGTGCCTTAATGTTATCCCCTATATCGGTGAAGAAATCAACCTGCTTCACCAAGTCATCTTGTATCTGACGAATGGCTCCTTCGGTCTGTTCCTTAGACGTAACAAAGAGGTTGGCAGGATATATTTCGTAAGCGTCGAAAGTAGCAAGGCGATGGAAATCGACAGCATCCACCTCCTCGATTGAGTCTATCTCATCATCCCACCACGTGATACGCAGAACATTGTCGTTATAAGCCATCGCAATATCCACCGTATCGCCTTTCACACGAAAGTTTCCACGTTGCAATTCGATGTCATTACGCATGTAAAGAGCATCTACCAAGCGTCTTAAAAAATCATTACGATCAATGACTTGCCCCTTCTTGATAGAAATAACATTCTCCTTCATCGCAATCGGTGCTCCCATACCATAGATACACGACACAGAAGACACAACGATAACATCCTTACGACCTGACAACAAAGAAGATACAGCCGACAAACGCAACTTATCAATCTCATCATTAATCGCAAGATCTTTCTCAATATAGGTGTCCGTCACCGGCATGTAAGCCTCAGGTTGATAATAGTCATAATAAGAAACATAATACTCCACAGCATTATCAGGAAAGAAAGCCTTCATCTCCTCATAAAGCTGTGCAGCCAAAGTCTTGTTGTGTGACAAAATCAGAGTCGGCTTATTAACCTTTGCAATCACGTTCGCAACCGTAAACGTTTTACCCGAGCCCGTCACACCCAAGAGCACCTGACTCTTATCGCCACGCTCCAAAGCCTCCGTTAGCTCGTTAATCGCTTCTGGCTGATCACCCGTTGGTTTATATTTCGATGTTAATATGAAATCCATTTTTATACGTCAATTGAAACAATCTATGATTGCAAAGTTACAAAAAACCAATGATAGTGTGTAATTAATAGTAATTTTTTGCTAAATTTGCAGACCAACGTTGCGTATTTATAGAATAATATGTAACTTTGCATTTCAAAGTAAAGTTATGAATAAAAGAATCTTCATTGGCATTTGTGCTATATTGCTGTTAACAAGTTGCGCACACGAATATAATCAAGTCTATAAGACTGCCAACAACGATTATAAATACGAATTTGCAAAACAGTGCTTTGCAGAGGGCAAATATGGCTTTGCTGTTCCTCTTTTGCAAGACCTCGTTACAATCAAGAAGGGTTCTAACAATGCACAAGAATGCCTCTACATGTTTGCGATGGCTGAATATTGCCTAAAAGACTATCAGGCTGCATCAGAAACTTTCAAGAAGTATTATCAAACCTACCCACGTGGACAATATGCCGAAATGGCTTCGTTCTATATGGGAGAAAGTCTTTTTGAAGGGACACCAGAACCACGTCTTGATCAGACGCCAACCATTACTGCTATTGCTGCATTCCAAGAGTATTTAGACATCTTCCCCAATGGCAAAATGAAAGAGACCGCACAACAACGTCTATTCAGCTTGCAGGATAAACTTATCCAAAAGGAATATCTTAACGCAAAACTATATTATAATCTGGGTTCATACTTTGGCAATTGCACCAATGGTGGCAACAACTACGAAGCATGTATCATCACAGCAACAAACGCATTAAATGATTATCCATATAGCGAACTACGCGAAAAATTTGCCTTACTAGTTATGAAAAGTAAGTTTGAACTCGCACAAATGAGTGTCGAAGAAAAGAAAGTACAACGCTTCCAAGACGCAGAAGACGAGTGCTATGGCTTTATCAACGAGTACCCAGAGTCAAAGGAACGTAAGACCGCTGAGGAATACATCAAGAAATGCAAACAAGTGACAAAAGACTAAGAATAATAGACTTATAAAATATAGATAATTAGAATGGATTACAAGAAGTCAAAAGCACCGTCAAATACGGTAACCCGAGATGTACAGGAACTTTGGAAAGATACTGGTAACATCTATGAGAGTGTTGCTATTGTAGCAAAAAGAGCAAATCAAATCTCGGTTGAAATTAAGCAGGACTTGAGTAAGAAACTTGCTGAGTTTGCTTCTTATAACGATTCTCTTGACGAAGTATTTGAGAATCGTGAGCAGATTGAAATTAGCCGTTATTATGAGAAATTGCCAAAACCAACCTTATTGGCTACTCAAGAGTTTATAGATGGTGACGTTTATTGGCGCGACCCTTCTAAGGATAATCAGAACGAGGACGAAGATTAAACCATGATACAAAGGAAACAAACTATCTTCCTGTTTCTCGCACTACTTACCATCATTACTTGCCTCTCCTTACCTATTGGCGGACTTACACCATTGGGAATGGGAACAGAGAAAATGTTAATGAACCTATGGATAAGCGATGCTAATGGCAATAAAGACTTCAATGTATGGGCATTGTTTGCGATTCTTTTAGTGACTTGCCCCATCAATCTTTTTGCTATTTTTGACTATCACAATCGTAAGCGTCAAGCACGTCTATGTGCTTTCTCTATGCTCATGATTATTGGATGGTACGTAGTTTATGGTATGTTTAGTCAAATACTTATGGATGGATTTGACTTCCATATTAAGTTTGCAGCTGGACTTCCACTTGTAGCTCTTATTCTCTTGTGGCTCGCACGCCATTTTATCCTTGCTGATGAGGCTATGGTAAGAGCTGCTGACAGAATTCGATAAAACAAATAAACCTATACTTTAAGGAGACAATATTTAAGGCTAAGCCCTCTTATATTGCCTCCTTATTTATTATCTCCTACCCACGAAACATCAGACACATAGGAAACCAAAGCTATAAAAACATCTTTTACTACTCTTACTTGCAAGGTTCAAAGAAAATACGTAAATTTGCGTACAAGATTAATTTATTATGAATAAAAGAATACTTCACATACTGTGCCTAAGTTTGATACTTATTAGTATTACTGCGTGTAAACATGAAAAGAAATCAAATGATATTATCACAAAGATAACACCTAAACCCAAAGTCCCCAGTGGACCACAAAAAATGTCAGAATTTAAGTATGAAAAGACAATTGAATGGATGGGAAGTACCTATAGCATTCAAATCCATCGCTTTGCTGACAAGGATTTATCTATTGTTAGTGATGAGGATGGACGTAAATATTATGACAACAAGTTCCAAGTAAAAATACTACGTAAGGATGGCTCATCCTTCTATGAGCGCACACTTACAAAAGCTGATTTTATTGAAATCGCAGATAATCAATACGCTAAAAAAGGTGCTTTACTTGGCTTTATGTTTGATCGTAACGAAGGCAACAAACTATATTTTGGCGCAAGTATTGGCTCACCTGATCCCAAAAGTGATGAATATGTACCATTAGACATCACCATTGACAATATGGGGAATATGCATATCAGAAAAGCAACAGAACTCGACACACCAAGCGAACAAACCGAAAAAACAAAAACAGAAATAGAATTGACAGAAGAAGAAGGAGTATAACAATCTCGTACGGGTTCTTCAAAGGATAGGACGACATCCCACCCTTTAACCCAAATCAATCATTAGATTATCATCCACACACTATAACATCTAATGCCCGACACTATCCTTCACGAAGGAAGTCTAATGCTTCCTTTACTTCGTCTTCACTAACAGATTGATTGATACACACATCACCGATACGACCTAAAAGTGTGACATTAATTTCATTTCCACGATTCTTTTTATCATGGTACATAAGTTCAATGAGAGTTGGATAATCATCACATGTGATGGGTAGCCTACCATAATTATCACGAATGAAGTTGACTGTCTGACGCATACACAATGTGGAAAATCCAGTCTTCAACACCGATAGATAAAGCTCTGCTATAAGTCCGAAGGCAACAGCATAACCATGAAGTATCGGCTCCCTTCCTAATGCCCATGACTCAAAAGCATGCCCAAAAGTATGCCCTAAATTCAGTGCTTTTCTAATACTTTTCTCTTGCGGATCCTCCTGTACTACACGTTCTTTCACCCTAACACTCTTTCTGAGCATACCACTCAATTGCTGTAAATCAGGATTATCAAGCTCAAAGTTTATCAATTCCGCCCACATCTTCTCATCAGCAATCAAGCCATGCTTTAACATCTCAGCATAACCACTTCGAATATTCTGAGCATCGAGCGTTTTCAACCATTCTGTATTTAATAAAACGAAATTAGCTTCATTAAAGACACCTATCTCATTCTTTAATCCACCAAAATTAATCCCTGTCTTACCCCCCACACTGGCATCTACCATTGCAAGAAGCGTTGTAGGAACATTGATAAAGTCTATTCCACGCTTGAAAGTAGAAGCCGCAAAACCACCGAGATCAGTAACCATTCCTCCACCAAGATTAATAAGCAGAGAACGACGTGTTGCACCACCCCGCTGTAACGCTTCCCAGACGCTGACAACACTGTCAAGCGTCTTATTACTGTCTGTTGTCCCTATCGTAATAACTTCTACTTCTTTCAAGCAAATAGTATCTTTGATAAGTCCCCAACACTTCTCGCGCGTCGTATCATCTACAAGTACGAAGACTTTATCATTGTTACATCCTGACAGACACGCCGACAATTCGTTCTTAAAAGAACTACATATAATAACATTCTGCATCACAAATCCTCTCTGCATAATTCTCAATACAAAATTACACCTTTTATCACAAGAGTAACATAGACTTACACAAACATTTACACTCTTTAATGTTCTAAATGTATTTTTACTCCTACACATTCTTAAAACTTCTTATCCTTCTTATCGTCAAATAGGATATTCTGTAGACAATATATAGAAATTAATAGGAAAAAAACTATGGTAAAAAGATTGTTGACAATGGTTCTTCTACTGACTGGCACAATAACACTGCTGGCACAGAACCGAACAATTACAGGAACACTCTATGATGGAGAATTAAAAGAAAAAGTACCATACGCTATTGTCCAGTTGTTGAAACAAGACAGTAGCTATGTCGTTGGTGCAACATCTGACGAGGTGGGTAACTTAAGATTACAGCTCCTACAAACGGACGATTTATTTTGAAAGCATCCTATGTTGGCTATAAAACGATCTTTCAAAATCTGACGATTATCAATGAACAAGACTTATCACTTGGTCAGTTAGATTTCCAAATTGACGCACGCACCTTGAAAGAAGTAAAAGTTGTGGCAAGTACGCCAAAAGTTATCGTTAAAGCAGATACCTTCCAGTATAATGCTTCGGCTTATCGTGTCCCAGAGGGTTCAACGATTGAAGCCCTTGTTAAGAGATTACCCGGAGCGGAAGTGGCAAGCGATGGAACTATCAAGATTAATGGTAAAGAGGTAAAGAAAATTCTTGTTGATGGAAAAGAATTCATGGTGGGCGATACAAAGACCGCTATGAAGAACCTACCAACCTCCATCGTACAAACCATTAAGGCGTACGACCAAAAGAGTGACCTGAGCCGTGTGACTGGCATTGATGATGGCAACGAGTCTACGGTTCTTGACTTTGGTATCAAGGCGGGGATGAATAAAGGGTTATTCTCAAATATTGACTTTGGTATCGCCACACAAAACAGATATTCAGAGAAAGCTATGGGTGCTTATTTCAATAATAAGTTCCGTATGATGGGCTTTGCATCTGCCAACAACGTCAACGATATGGGATTCGGCGGTGGCCCACGTGGTCGATTCGGCGGTGTAAGACAGGGGCTTAACGCAACCAAAATGGTAGGACTGAACATGAATTATGACAACGGAAAAAACCTACAATGGGATGGTAGTCTACGTTGGAATCACGCTGACGGAGACTTGAATACACGTATGACAAACGAAAACTTCGTTGCTCAACAGACCTCATTTGCAAACCGTCTTGCACAAGAACATACAAGAACAAATTCATGGAACGGACGTTTCCGCTTAGAATGGAGACCTGATTCTATGTGGAACATTATGTTTCGACCTAACTTCCGACTCAGTAAGAACGACGGACAAGTCGTTAGTACATCTGCTGCATATAATGCCGACCCATATAATTCTGTGGAGGAGCCTTTATCAACAACCGCCATTGCTCAACTTAAATCACGTGGATTGATAGTAAACTCACAGCATAACATGACCATAAGCTATGGCAACACCACTTCGCTGGGTGCTATCTTACAAGTAAATCGCAAACTATCAAGCAACGGACGAAACGTTACATTGCGTGTAGACGGCAACTATAACGATGCTAATTCTAAGACCTTCTCAACGCAAGACATTCAGTATTTCCAACTGCAAGACACCCTCGGGAACGACTCTACCTATCGGGCATATCGTTACAACCTTATGCCTACTAAGAGCTGGGACTACGCATTACAAGCAACTTATAGTGAGCCTATTGCCCACAAAACCTATCTACAATTCAGCTACGAATTTAAGTACGGCTTCTCAAAGAGCAATCGTGACACCTACGACCTCTCGACTATGCCATCAGGAACGTTTGGTAGCCTGCAACCTGCTTACAGCTCATGGAACAACTACCTCGACCTGCTGACAAATCCTTTGGTAAACTATCTCGATGACAACCTAAGCCGATACTCTGAATATCGCACATATACTCACGACATGCAGGTAATGATGCGAATGATTCGTGACAAATGGAAAATGAACGTAGGTGTAATGCTACAACCTCAACACGCTACCTATATGCAAAATTACCTCAACACCAACGTTGACACGGCTCGAACAGTATTCAACTGGAGTCCTACCTTAGACTTCCGATACAAGTTTAACGAGCAAAGCAACCTACGCATCAATTATAAGGGTACGTTGTCTCAACCTGCTATGACACAATTACTCAGTATCGTCGACAACACTGACCCTCAAAACATTGCCATTGGTAACCCTGGACTGAAACCTGCCTTCACCAATAATTTCAGTTTGTTCTACAACACTTACAAGCAAAGTCATGCACAAACACTCATGACCTTTGCCAATTTCTCAACAACACGAAATGCCATTGGCAACCGTGTGACATACGATGCCATTACAGGAACACGCATAGTACAACCCATCAACGTAATGGTAATTGGAATGCTGATGCAGGACTGATGTACAACACGAGTATAGACTCGGCAGGAGTATGGAACATCCATAGCTTTTCACGTGCCAACTTCACCCGATACGTGAGCTATTTGCAACCTAATAGAACGAGCGACTTAAAACAAAATATCACCAAATCATTAACCCTCAGCGAACGACTCGCCGCAAGCTATCGTTCCTCATGGTTAGAACTGGAGATAGACGGCTCGTTCGACCATACACGAACCAAGAATAATCTACAAAATGTCAACAACCTACGCACATGGCAATTTGCATACGGGGGAACATTGAATCTTAACCTCCCTTGGAACATGAGTATATCAACCGACCTTCACCTAAACAGCCGACGTGGATATAGCGATGCTTCTCTAAACGCCAACGAACTACTCTGGAATGCACAAATAGCACAGAGTATGCTGACTGGTAACGCTCTGACTCTCAGCCTCCAATTCTATGACATCTTACGACAGCAGAGCAATCTCTCTCGCGTCATCAATGCCGTAAGTCGCACGGACACCGAATACAATAGTATTAATAGCTACATCATGCTACGTGCCACTTATCGCTTAAATCTCTTTGGTGGCAAGAACGCTATGCCAAAACCAAAGGATTATCCAGACTTCGATCGCAACAGCCCTGGAATGGGTCCACGTCCAAGTAATCGTTCTCCTCATAGTGGCAACGCCCGTCCTCCTATGGGAGGCGGATTCGGCGGATTCTAAAACATCATAAAAGAAAAAAGCTGTATCAAAAGTCTGAGACAATCGTCCCAACTTTTGATACAGCTTTTTTTTTACCCGACATTTTTACCCGCAAAACATCTTTATCTTACAAAACATACATACATCTCTACAAGCGTTTTATTCAGATATTGGTACACTCCTTTTAGAAAAACTCATATCCTGACACCCCACTACGCATTTTCCACTCGTAAACCTACAAACCCACCTAAAGGCATCCATAACTTCAAATGTATCTACAAAAGACAACTACACATCCTTACCCGCATGCAAGTCATCTCTACACCATCTGCGAGTTGTAAACTTTTTTCATACAACACAATACTAACACTTAGTCTTTTGACATCGAAAAAGCCATCAATTGACTTGCAAGAGATGCTCATCTCGCACGCTACTAACGCCCTTTCCAAGTCCAACAAAGCACCTTTTCTTACACCACCCCATAACCCTCTGATATACTGACAAATACAAAACTACTTCTCAAGTTCCTTTCCCCGAAATATATAAAGGATTTACTCAGTATTATGTAAATATTTTTCAGCAAACATTAAGACCCTATAAAGTATAGCGCACCTTCATACTATTAGTTAACTCAAATCCGCAGCATTTTTTCTTGTGAGAAATATTTTATATCTCGATGTGACATTTTAAGTCTCTATCCATTGATATGGGGAATTTCTAAAGTTCTTGATTCCTGTATAGGTATGAAAACCATATTCTCAGCAATGAAGGAAAAGAGAACAAAAAATATTTCCATGACTGAATGCTTTGCCGATACCTCCACGTTTGCCCAATACTGATTCACTAAGTTTTTCAAAGCCCAACTTCGAAAAAACGTCCATAATATGATAAATTCCACTGAAAGGAGTGATATTCTCATTTTTAATTGCTACCTTTGTCATGTCAGATTTTTGCCTACTTGTTATGTTTGCAGCACTAAGATAGGTGAGATTTCTGACATATCCAAGTGTTTTGAGGATATTGTTTTTCAGACACTTGGAGTTCTTACAAGAATTTATGCTGCGGAATTAAGGTAATAAACAAATAGCCCCAAACAATTTTCATTGATGAAGTTTTTTCAGAAACGAGTAGGGAGTATATTCATTGTGCCACTATTCTTGCCTAGTGAATATACTGATAACATCAAAAGCTATGCTTCTGTTAACTTTCCCCAAACAGAACGCTATGCTTTCGGTCGGTTGATAGAAGTTGACAAATCTGGTGGAGATTTGGTAGAAATTTTCAACTATATAGGAGCAATACCGAGTTCTCCGATGGGGATAGTAAATTCTGGGCTTATGTTTAAGCCTTTACATATAAGTTTGGGGTTCAAAAAGAAAAGGTGGAGATTTATATTTGAAGACCCAAACTATGACAAGATAAGGGATTCTAATTATCAAGAAATTACATTCCTTATGGGAACCCCAGAGATGCCCGTCCTTTGGGTTGGGGGAGAGTACAAAAGAACAACTGTCTATGATTGTGAGAGCTACAGAGAATGGATAGTATTTACTCCAACCGAAGTGGAAGGATTAATCAAGGAATTAATTTAAGGAATAAACTATTGACGGAATCTTATGCTCCCGATTTAGATATAGCTCAATAGTATACTAATGGGCAAGTGCATAGGCGGTATTGCGCATGATACAGTAGGTTCATTGGCGACCCACAAGCCGAGTAAGAGCTTTGGTGAGCTGTTTGAGGAGAAGAAGTCTAAGATAGACACTCTTCAGGCGACGCTTGCCGAGTCCGTTATGACTAAGTTTCCGCCTATGCCTGCTGTGAAGTATAGTGATATAGGCTTCGGTATAGACCTTCACAAGGGTGTTATGCCTGCTGTCCCTTTGGTTCCTGTGCCTAATGTGAGCATGGTCTTTGACATTATCGGTGCCGTCTTTGCCGGTATTAGCAGTGTCTTACCTGAGCAGCCAGCCCCTCCTCCCTTGTGGATCCTATGGCAGAGGGAGAGATATTTATGGCTTGTAGCACGGTGCTTGCGGACGGTTCTCCCTTCACCTACCAGTACCTACCTCACGCCAGAGCCACAGACGGAGCTGACCACTTGGCTATTTGACGAGAGGAAATTTGTACCTTTGGCGAAAATCGTGGGTGAGAGATATAAGGGAATTAAGGAGGGTATATCCCGAAATTTCCAATTCCCAGCTACAGGAACTCATCGATTTAAACAAATCAATGTATCCTGAAATGAATAAGCCCCCTAGAGGAAAGCATTAATAATACACCTACCTAGATGACAGATAGAGAATTTGTAAAATCTATTAAGGATGAGATTTTTGATAAGAGTCTCCACCGCTATTTTGAGATACTGCGCACTATTGACAGGGATAGTATAACCCATATGTATTGGAAAGCAACGGCTTCTTTATATGACAAACTAGACCATAAGGGGAGAGAGCAGTTAAGATTTTTTGCTAGATTAATAATGGAGGATACACTTTCGAGTGTACTATCATACATAGACGGAAGTTCTACTTTTGCACACAGGAGGAGAGTGAGGATTTTAAGTTGACATCAGGGGAACAAGTCATAAGTGGGATGTTGCACGATTTTTTTCTTGCAATGCTCGAAGATGAAGAATAGGATTGTAGGGGGACATGTTCATTCGGCGAAGATTGTGGGTGAAAGACGATACTCCATCATCTCGGACTACCTCGGTACACCTGTAGAGGCGTATACGAGGAGGGCAAGCGTGTCTCCTACAGATGAATGGTCGGACTTCGTCACAAAGGGGCGAGCTGGAACTTTGCCTCATGATTTTGATGCTATAAGTGGTCCAATGTTGGCAAATCCTCGAGGGAAAAGCCCTAAAGCAAAAGGTTCTCAATTTGCGATATTTACTGATAAAACTGCGGACCTGTTTGACAAACACAAGGTCGCTGTTATTGATAGTCATTAGAATTATACTTTTATGGATGAGTTACTAATCTTCAAAGACAATGAGACTGGAGATAACGTTGGGATGTATTACAATACATGGTTGCTTATAATCAAATGTATTTTGATAGAATATGCGGATAAAACGGACGAGGAGGCAAATGAAGTTCTAAAGAAACACTATTACAAGAAGCCTGAAAGCTATTATGAAGTCCTCTACCTGAGCCATGAAACAGAGTACCATTGGGCTATGCTGGGGGCTTATGGCGAACTTTATTGGTTAAAAGGAGTAAGTTCTCAAGTGCCTATTGACTATGATGCTTGGTATAGCAATTATATACGAAACAATGATTTGCCCACCCCATTTCAATGGTTTTTAATCGGGAGCAAAAGGGGGATAAAAAGTAGAGTTCCCCAGTTGTAATGTTATATTCAAAGCGTCAGAACTTCATAGGGGTATTATGCAGTAGTCATAAGCTCTCGTTCATTGGAGGAGTTCATGATTTTGAAACACATCATGGGGTAAAATACAATATAGAAGAGGCTGGAAAAGTAGCAAAGTCATATGCAAGTTCCAAAACGAAGTGCAATAAAAGAGTGTCCCTCTCCGAGAGATGCAGACGTTCTCGACGCGTAGCGAGAGGTTGTCTGCATCTCTCGGAGAGGCAAAAGAAACAACCAGCAATACAAATAAAAAAAAGGAGACCGAAGTCTCCCAAAGATTAACTAACTTTGTATTGTCAATGTATCATCAATTAATCTCGGAGCAAAGGTCGCAAATTTTTGCCTTACTCCAAAAGAAAACAGCGAGAAAAGAAATTGCCGACATCGTCGGTATTAGTCAGTCAACACTCTCACGTGAAATCAAACGCAACAGTACGCCTTCCGGAAAGTATATCTGGACGAAGGCGCATGATATGGCTATGCAGCGCAGAAAGAACACGGTAACTAACGCCAAACTCTCCGACGAATTAGTCTGGAGAATTAAAGAATATATTACCAACGACCAGTGGTCTCCAAGACAAATATCAGGGTATCTGCGTATTAATGAGGGCATAGAGGTGTCCCACCAGTCCATCTATAACATCATCCACAATGACATAACAGGGAAGCTTTGCAGAGACACAAGACATAAGATGAAATACGTGCATCGTCCCAAAGGCGGACATCTTCCAATAAAGGACAGAGTGAGTATCCATGAAAGAAGTAAGGAAGTTGACGGGAAGAGATTTGGAGATTTTGAGATGGACTTAATCGTCGACCCTGCCCAGCACGCCATACTCACAATAGTGGAGAAATCTACCAATATGTTGCTTATGCAGAAACTGCCATTTGGAAAACAGTCAACGCCTCTGGCAAAGGTGGTTAGGAAACTACTGCTGCCATACAAGAACAGCCTGAAGACAATACAACAGATAACGGATCTGAATTTGAGTCACATAAGGACATCACCAAATACTTAGGGCGCCTGTATACTTCGCTGACCCATATTGTTCATGGCAAAAGGGAGCTGTTGAGAATACAAACAAATTAATCAGGCAGTATATACCTAAAAAGGATTCGTTTGATAACTATTCGGACAAGAGAATTATGTCCATACAAAAGAAATTGAACGAAAGACCAAGAGAGAAATTAAACTTTTCTACTCCAAAGTGCGAGTTCTTTTAAACACGTTTTTGTAATTTTGCACTTGCTGGTTGACTCTGCGTACATACAAATTAACGTTTGGAGTAGTTCTTTTTAGTTATATAAATTCTTTGTTCTGCTATTATTTTTGTAATTTTACCCCCAAAAAGTTTAATTGATGTTGAGCTTTGCTCAACTTACAAGACATACAATATATGAACTGCATTAAGGTGAGTGTAGAGCAATTAGGAAGAATCCGAGATTCTGAAATCCAGCTTTCTCCTCTGATGGTCTTTTCTGGTGAGTCCGGATTAGGAAAGAGTTATTTGGCCTTGCTATGCCACTACTTCTTTGAGTTGTTGGTTAATACCAACAGACTAAACCATTTTTTCATAGACAGTGATATTGACTTCAATACCGTTTCTAAAAATTTTCATGACGTTGGCACAGCCTTGGAAATCAAGAAACAGGATTTGGAGGTATGGATGGCAAAAGATGCTCTTCTCTATCTCAGCTATATGTTAGGCTACGATGATTTGTCTGGGAAAATAAAGATAACTCTACCCAATAGTTTCCCTGATACCATGACCTTTACTTACAAGCAGGAATTAACGGGTTTGGTCAATGCCGAAGACATTTATACCATTTTGTCTTTGGGTAGCTTAAGCTTCAGAATACAAGAGAAAACACAATTTGACGAGTCGCCTTTTTCGTTCTTGTTGCGTTTTGTTATGATTGATTACATCTTTGGCGATTACCAGAAGTTAGGCAACACTTTTGTTTTGCCACCCTCACGCGGTCCTATCCTTACGGAGCAGATGATACCAACTACAGGTATGTACTCAGAATTTCTTGAAGATATGGTAGGACTTAACCGAATCAAGCCACGCCCAGATACCGCCTCTGAGATGGTTTTAAACCTGTTTAAGCTTATACTTGAAGGAGAGGTGAACAAAGAAGAAACCACGTATGTGTACACGACCAACAACATTTCCATGCCGGTATCAGCCGCTGCCGCATCTATTCGGGAAATTGCGCCCCTGCAAATTCTGGCGAAGAAACAGGATGTCAGTAAGTGTGCTATCCTTGTAGAAGAACCTGAGGCGCATCTGCATCCACTGAAACAGCGCATGATGGCTGACATTATAGGAACTTTAAGTCATAATGGAGCTTTTATGCAGATAACCACGCATAGTGACTATTTCTTGAGAAGACTAAATGAGTTGATTATCTATGCTAAAGCATATAAAGGTACAAGTGATAAGGAAAAATTGGAGGAGCTTTCCAAGAAAATGAATATTACCTATGATATGAGTATTGACGATACCACTCTTGGTGCTTACCTGCTGCAAAAACAAGCGGATGGGACATCCAAGGTTATCAAGCAAAATTTGAGTGATGGTATCCCTTTCTCTGCTTTCAGAGATGCCATTATAGATAATATGAATAATCAAGATTATTTAGAGGAGTTCCTACAAGATGGTATTGAGTGATTCGTTTATGAAGATGTTCGATAAAGCTGTTTCCTTTGCTGGCAAAGTAGAAAAAAAGAACATTTGGACGGTGGAGGAACATGAATGCGGTGCCACCATGACTCAGTTGGAAATTAATGCTAATGGTACGTTCTTGGGCTTTGACCATCAGTTGGTTAAAGGTGTTAAAGACATTACTACAAGTAGGTCATCAACATTAGAGGACAAGGACTGTGATGGCATCGCTTTTTTGCTTGACGATGTCGATCAGGAACATCTTGTGTTCGTAGAACTGAAATCCGGCTTTGACATAGGTAAGATAACGGGAGCTTTTCATCAGATTATCATGTCTTTTATTAAGATGCACGCATGGCTGTCTTTGTGCAGAGGCTACGACATAGAGCAACTGAAAGTGCATTTTATCACAGCCTGCAAGTGCTACAAGAATAAAGACCAAGAGGAGAATGTTTTGCAAAGGATTTCCCAAGCCCAAGAACTTGAGAATGATACTTTTGAGACTAAATTCTTGAAACCTTTGTTAAACAAGCACCATATCAAGGTGAAGCTGTCTAGCTTTGTCGATATTCAGAAACTACCTTTTCATGATAGCATTTGCGATAAAGAAATCAGCATGTACCTACAACTGACAGCCCAACATTCCGATTCAAAAGCACAAGTAAATTTAGTAAAGTGAGTCTTAGTATATATTTTAAAAAGTTTTTATAGCTTTGTGAAGTGCATGATACCTTCTGAATTCCATTAAGCTCCTTTGTTAATATTTTTATAACTCATGCAAAGCTGCATTACATAACATGATTTGATGTGCCATCCTTTAATGTAAAAGATTATATTTCTAATGAGATAAATTTTATATATTGATGTGACATTTTAGACCTATAGCTCATTTTTGCAGGCAGAAAAAAGTGTCATGCCCTTCGATATATACTCATGTTTCGCGCACCCAAGATACCTTCAGCACTAAATTGACGGTTCAAATTGCTCAATAGCTCATTTTGCAGGCTTTAGACATTTCTATCTTTCCGATGTACACTAACTTTGTTGGCATTTAAGGTGCCCTCAAAAATTAAAAAGTTAGTATGTTCAAAATTAGATGTCGCGTGTGTGGCAGTACACACACGAAAAAGAATGGTGTTCGTAAAGGAGTACAACTGTATAAATGTCAGAATTGCGGCTATCAGTTTCGCTCTGGCTTCCAAGTAAGCGATGATGAATTGTGGACGGCTTTATCAACAACAAAAGCAGACGATTAAAGAACTATCACAGTGCTTTCAAGATAAGCATCTCGACAGTCAAACGCAGGTTACATGACATCAAGTGAGTGGGTGCAACCTCCTTAAACGGAGGTGGGTTTGTCCATCTGGACGTAACGTATTGGGGGCGAAACTTTCGGAGTGTTGCTTGCATTGGACACGGAGAGTGGAAAGCCTCTCTATCTATCCTTTGTAAAGAGCGAGACGGTGAAGGATTATGAAGAAGCTGTCGCCTGTATTGAAAATCGTGGATATACCATACGCGGTCTAATCATTGACGGTAAAAAAAGTCTCTTCAAGTCTTTCTCTGAATACCATGTACAGATGTGTCAGTTTCGCATGAAGCAGATTGTCAGAAGGTATCTCACTCTGAATCCAAGAATGCAGGCCAGCCGAGAATTAAAAACACTTGTGGATAAGCTACACCGAATCCATGAGGCTGATTTCAGGAGCGAATATCAAGCATGGAAGGAGAAATGGAAGGACACGATAGACCACCGCAGTCTACACAAGGATGGTAGACTACATTATGTGCACCGGCGGTTGAGAGCAGCTATGAATAGTCTTGATTTCTATCTTCCTTATCTCTTTTCCTTCCAGCGGGAGGACTGCCAGGGAATGCCCAATACCAACAACAAGATTGAGGGAACATTCACTGACCTAAAGAAGAACCTAAATAATCATAGGGGACTTACGAAAGAGAATCGAAAAAGGTTTATTAATGGGTTTTTCTGGCATTAATAGAAAACTCTAAGTATGAAAAAGCAGGAATCACACACATAGCGGTTCCTGCTCATACTTGTCGTTTTTATACAATCCTATTCCTCATGGAGTTGCTCCCCAGCAGAGCTCCACCATGCTTCAGACTGTATAGCAAAGGTATATAAACTCTTTGAGTATTCCGAATAAAATCAGCCTACAATTTGAGCTATTGAACATCTAATATAAAAAATAGCCTGCAAAATGAGCCATACGCCGAATTTTTCTTTTGACCCGTTAGTAATTTCTTGCTAACACGTTAGATTTTTCCTTATCTCTCATCCTCCTTTATATCGTTAGGCTTCCTCCTTTTTTCGGGGAGGGTCGGGGTGAGGTTTTAGGACTACTCGCATGTTGGCTTAACCCTGAACCCGTGCTTGCAATCCCCGTAGGGGTATATTACGACCTTATCACTTTTGAAATAAAGTTGGTACGCATACCCCTTACTGTTGATCGGGTTAGCACTTGACGACCAATAGTTGCCTTGGTTGACAATGTCGTACAGTATACCAGAGTGGTAATTACCCAAGGCGGGTAGGTAGAAATAATTACCTGCCTCAGATGCAGAAGGAGGGGTATAAGATACGGACAACCAGGTCTGGCTTTTTTGTTTTGTTCGCCAATCATCGTCGTCGTATGCCTTATTACTTTTGTAATGACCTTCGGCTTGCAATACAGATTTCTTCTTAAACCACATGCCACCTTTATATAAATGACCCATAGTGGTCCATAACTTATCTGCGTCCCAACGAGGATCGCCATAAGCGGCGTACCACGTCATCTCGTTTACGTTTGGAAGATCCTTGCATGGTGTGTGGGTAGCGCGGTTATCTACGCCATAACTAAATGCCTTGTTGTACCATCGAGAGTCAGTGTCGCTCTGGGGGTAGTTTGGTGATTTTTTCGTACGAAGGGTTGGCTGACCTGCGTCTCCTGGCAAATGCTTTGTCCATTCGTAATCCTTCCAGTATTGTTCCTGTGCATCCCACATATAATAATGGTCTCCATCGTAACTCTCTACATCTAAGTTAGCAGTGATATTATAATACTTATTCTGCTCGTAGGTAGCTGATGCCAATGTCTTGGTTATTATTCCATTCACATTTGTTACAACGTCCTTTACCCAATAACGTATCTTAAGCGTGTGAGTTCCCGGCTTTATTACAACGTAAGTACCGTTGGTAGCTGCGCTTGTGGCTGTGTTGGTTAAAGGGAACCCTTTAGCGTATGTTCCGCTGCCACCTGTTGAAACAATAATTTGTTTGCCTGTACCTGTACCTGTTAGTTCGCCTGTTATTGGGTCAAGGGTGTAAGTATCGGTAATATCATTGTCAGAATTTACCTCTACCTTGGTTATGTAACAATCATACAAAATAGTTTTGCTGGTGCGTGGCAAGAAGAGCAGATAAGCAGCCTTGTGATCAAGAGTAAAAGCGAACTGCTGTTTCCCGAGCACTTTAGTTGCCGTTGCCATACCGCAATCACCTGCTGCACCAAAGTGAGTGGTTGTGTTTGGCTCTGATTGACTTTGGGTTGCAGCGATTGTTACTTGGTCTTGATTACCATTCTTACCAGGATAATAAACCTCGTATGACGTGTGGGCAGTGTAAGTGCCAGGAACTTTAAACTTAAAGTTATCTGTCTTGCCTGTTGGTGAGTTGCTACTTACGTGCCAGGTGTTGTTGTCGTCCTTTACATAAATCTTATCGCCTGCTTCCCAAAAGAACTTGCCGTCGCTCTCCATTGAGGTACGTGTCGTTGGATCACCTGCTGAAAAGGTCGTCAAGTTCTTGTCATTATCTGTGTTGTTTGGGTTTTGCGCTATGTTTTCATTAGCACAGGATACAAACGCGAATGTGAGCCCGCAGAAAACTGCGAATGAAAGCAGGCTGGTTTTGAATAATTTCTTTTTCATTGTCTGTTTCTTCTTTTTGTGTGATTTTGTTTTCTTTACCTAGTTAATAATTCTCTCTTACTCTTCCCATGAAGAATGTTCCGTTGCTTCTTCGCTTTCTGTCATCCAGCTTGGAGCCTGTTTGGCATCACCAGACATGCCGCCTGGCTGGGCTGGTTTATGCTGACCGTGGTAAGACGAGTCCATTAAATAAGCAGTTTCACTTACTTGGATTATCATGCAACGTGGTGTAGAATAAACCTTCTGTTCTTGTTTCTTTCTCATTTTTTTGATTTGATTAAAAATAATTGTTACTGTTCTACAGATGTGGTTTCATTAGGTCACCTTTTATATATACATCCTGACGAATTCATTATTTATCCTTTATGATCGTCTGCCCCCCGTGCGCCTACAGGCAGACAGCATTTACTGCTGCCTGCCTGAGAAATCAACGAGAGAAAACAAACTATTATCAGAGAATTACAATGTCTTTTATGATAAATTCAGTGCTTAAAATATCCTTATTTTGCTTTCTTGACAGCTCGCAAACGAACACAAAAATGCGAACAAAGGAAACTCCGTGAAGTCCTTTGTTTACAAGTGTTACGCCACGCTTCGCGCGCGCGTATTGGAGAAGAAAAAACGATTTAGTAGACGCTATGTGCGAATGTGTGTGTGTGTGTGTTAGCAAAATATCTGAAACAACCAAATATAAAGTGCTAAAAAAAGCATAGAAGTCAAAGTTTCTTTGCTGTACTGGATTGGCAGGATATGTCATTACTAATTGTTTCACGGCAGCAAAGGTAAGATTTTTTTTTGAATTGGTATAGAATTCTAAAAGAAATTATTACTGTCCGCTAAACTTTTGTTTATTTTCACAAATTTGGGCTGATACTTTTTTCATAGTATCAGCCCATTTAATTACCTTTGCTTTTGCAACAAAACATAAGTAACATGAGCAAAAGTACACATTTTTTCGGACAGCCAGTATATGGTCAGTTAATAAAATGCTTAGACAAGAACAAAATTAACACTTATAGCCGTCAACATGGTGGCGAACGGTATGTAAAGAAGTTCGATATGTGGTCTCACGTGGTAACTATGCTCTATGCCGTGGTGATGCGTTTCGACTCTCTTCGTGAGATACAGGCTTCTATGCTGGCAGAATCCCGTAAGCTACCTCATCTAAGCATAGATACTTTACCCAAGCGTAGTACGCTCTCTGATGCCAATAAGAGACGCCCCGAAGAACTCTTTGGTTGGCTCTATATGGATGTCCTTGAAGCTCATCGTGACCTACTTTTCTCGGACAGCCAACGAGGCAAGGGGGATTCTTGGCTTAATCGTCTGAAAATAATGGATTCTACCACTATTCCCTTGTTTTCGAATCTCGTCTTCAAGGGTGTGGGACGTAATCCCAAGCACGGAAAGAAGAAAGGAGGCATAAAGGTGCATACCATCATAAATGCCAACGAAGGAGTGCCTTACGATATGCATTCACTTCTGCTGCCACACATGACAGTTTTATGATGGCACCGCAGGATTATTCAAAAGAACGATATTCTAGCTATTGACAGAGCCTACATAGACTATGTTAAATTTGAACAGATGACTCATAATGGTGCTGTCTACGTTACAAAGATGAAGAAAAAAATCTTGTTTATCAACTGAAATAGAGTATAATATTACAGACGATGATAGCCGTTTCTTATACAATATCAAGGAGGTAGTCCTTAAAAAGAAGGGGGTGGAACATCATGCACGAATCGTCACCTACATAGACCACAAGAAGACGGGAAAGAATAAGACAACGAAACTAATATCACTGCTTACCAACGACTTTGAGATGGATGCGCAAGATATAGTGGCTATTTACCGGAAAAGGTGGCAGATAGAGTCACTATTCAAGCAAGTCAAGCAGAATTTTCCGCTAAGATACTTTTACGGAGAGACTGCTAATGCTATTAAAATACAGATTTGGATGGTTTTTCTTGCAAATCTGCTAATAACCATCGTACAGAGAAGGATAAAAAGGTCATGGAGTTTCTCGGGATTAGCCACAATGATAAGAATTGTACTGATGTACTATATCAATATGGAATCCTTTTTCGAACAACCTGAGAACGATTGGAAAAAATACTTTAGCAAACATGGTATTTCCCCTCCGCAATGTGAGGAAAATGTATAGAGGGGGCTTGTCTAAGAGAAAAAAAAGCTCATCCTAAATGCGTAAAGGGATGAGCTGAAGAAGTTAGAGGTTTAGCGGACAGTAATAAAAAAAGAAATGTTTAAATTACACGGAATAATCGAGAAAATATAGGATAACAGATTAGCTTTCTTTTTACCTTTAACTTAAATCGGTTTATTAGGATCTGAACAAAGTTTGTTTGGGTTGTTCAAGGATTGACTCTATATATAATTGAGAATAATAAGCATTATTGTTTACTGAACAGATTGGAGATTTTACTAAGAATAATAGCTGCTGTGATTCCCAAGTCTAATCCAAGAATTGTTTTTCATTTTTTTCTTGTTTAATTTGGTTTTTCAATTATATTTTACCATCTTTGCAATAGATTTTTCAAGCAAGTCACAATAAGGATTATTCCGTTGTGAAAACAAACAGAGTAGGGGCAACTCACTCTTTTTTTGTATATAAGTGCCAAATTTAATATACTTTTTGTAAACGGCAAGAAAATATATGAATTAATTAAAATTCCTTCATTTTTCTACTGCTTGTTAGGAATGGTGGAAGTGTGGAATCGAGTAGGAGGTAAACACTAATTATAGGTGTTTATCTCCTACTTTCGAGTTCACCGACCTCTCACACCACCGTACATGCGGTTCCGCATACGGCGGTTCCTATTTTAAGTGCCATTCGAGATACGACTCCGTTAGATAATGCTCATGCCGAGCATAATCGGGTAGGAGGTAAATGTTATTCATAAAAGGCATTTACCTCCTACTTTCACATTTACCGACCTCCCACACCACCGTACGTGCCGTTCGGCATACGGCGGTTTCGTACTTTTACACCTCACGGTGTGTGGCAAGTTGTTTTCAGCTATCCCTTTGAGTAACGTCACTTCTACCCTATTGTCGGATTCCGTCCTATCGTCTTGGATAGAGAGCTCCTTTCGGACATCTGACGAAGAAATTCGCAGGGTAGCATTCATTTACTATTGCACTGCACGATTCGGTCCTTCCCTGTAGGCACACGTACCTTGAGTACTATGACCTCTGCTGACTTCTCACGGCAAGCTTTTACTCCGCTTCCTTCGTAAAAACAACTATTTGAAACGTCCGTGAGACCCTCCTCGGATAAGAACATTATCTTTCCATCTTATACCTACTTCATTTTACACCGACCATTCCGAATAGCTATGGGACTTTGATTTGTTTGGCAATCTTATCCATGGTCATATGCCTTATATGAAGTTTCTGTTCGTTAGGCCAGATGTTTGCCGCCGGCTTTCCTTCAGATTTCACCCTCACGATGAACACCCTTGCCTTTTGACTATGTAATTCCCGCTATTAGGGCTTACTCGGGACTTCCAACCCGTTAGATAATGCTCATGCCGAGCGTGCCATCAATACCGGGATTGCCTATATTAAGGCAATCCCGTAAACTATGTTTCTGTTAAAGTTTAACCCAATAAAAGTCATAAATAAAGATGAAATAGCATCTTATCTTTACTTTACAACAAATTTCTTAACAGTTCCGTCAGCATACTTTACCAACTGAACTCCTCGATGTGTTTCACTAACAATCTGCCCATTGAGATTGAAGCGTCCAACAACTCTACTACTCGTAGGGTCAATAACATTTGAAGACTCAATACTTGTGTCCACCTTTGGACCATAATAACGAATTGTAAGCTGATCATTTACAGCACCTGTCTTGTCTTTTACAACACCTGCAGGAATAGTAACAAAGTAGACTTTTCCTTCCTTCGCACTAAATGTATCAACATAACCATCAGCATCATTACCAAATATAGTAAGCGTATTCTTACCCTCTAAACGTGCTGACCATTCTGGCGACCCAGAAGGGCGAATATAAGCTGAATTATAAATATGATCCTGACGAATCTGAACCTCAGGATTTTGATTTACTAATATCAATTCTTCATTAAAGGTTATACTAAATGATAAACTTGCATTCTTTTGAAAATGTGAGTCCTTTTCTGGTGTAATCTTACTTACTGTAAGAGAGGCAACATTAGCCTCATCTATATTAAAGAACTCACCCCAACCTCCATTAGAATAAGAGTTTATAGCACCTTTTGGTACTACTATTGATGCAGGAGAAGCAATTCCATAGAATGGTGCATCATAAGGTTCATAATAATCCATAATTTCTGGTGCTGTACTTCCTTGTGCTATAACCTTTGAGAGTTGCGTACAATCATGAAAAGCATGAGCATATACCCCCATAAGCCCAGATGGCATTACAACCGTAGTTAGTTTCTTGCAACCAGCAAAGCATCCATCAGCAACATAATATACCGATGATGGTAAGGTCACCTCAACAAACTGAGTATTGGCAAATGCTTGCTCATCAATAAAACTCAAATACTTTGGCCAATTGATACTCTTTAATTTTGAATCGATAAAGGCACCATAACCAATTGCAACAACATTATCAGAAAGTTGAATACTCTCTAATTCACTTCCCCAAAATGCACCGCCTGCAATACCTAAACATGCGTCATCAACCTTACAAGTTTTTACTCCCTTAAGGAGGGCTAACGTTAATACCTTATAATTGGCAGTATAAAGAACTCCATCACGCAAAATAAAGTTCTTATTGTTAGTGTCCAAAACTAATTTTTCCAAGCCTGTGTTTGCAAAAGCACAGCTACCGATAGATTCTATGTTACGAGGAAGGCTCAAGTTCCTTAAAGCCTTGCAACCAAGAAAAGCTTCATCATCAATCTTCTTCAAGGAATTTGGCAAAGTGAACTCTGACAAAGAAGGGCATTCATTGAAAGCTCCTTTACTTATTTCGACAAGTCCTTCATGAAAGACAACCTTCGTTAAAAACTTGCTTTTCAAAAAAGCAGATTTACCTAACACTTCAACCGATGAAGGTATCTCTATTTCTCGCAAACCACTAAAATAGAAAGCACCTTCACCTATCACTTTAAGTCCTTCATTAAGTTTTACAGACGTAAGAACTGGTATTGAACTGGTACCAAAGAAGGCATGATCACTTATCACCTCAACCGATGCAGGTAATTCTACACTCGATAACTTTGATGAACTGAAAGCATAAGAACCTATATAACGTAATTTCTTTGGGAAAACAAAACTGGTAAACTTTGTACCTGAAAACGCCGATTTCTTAATAGAATCAACTGTCTCTGGTATTGATATAGAAGTGGCATCTGACCATTTACAAGCCTCTTCACCAATAGTGGTAACAGTGTACTGCTTGGCATCTGGGCTGTTTACCGTTTCTGGAATAACAACAGCTTCTTTTTACTTTGCTATCCAATTTTGAAAGTTCTACTGTTGTCTTACTCGTTACCGTATAAGTGAGGTTACCAACAGAAAATTGTTCTTGTGCATTTACCATCGTTGTTATAAATGCTAACATTGTAAGTAAAAAGTGTTTCATACGCAATCTTTTATATGTTATTAAATAAGAATACAAAATCATTATAGTCTACAAAATTATAAAAATATCTTGATTATCAAAAAGAAACAAACAGAAATAATAGATTTTCAAATAATACACCTTAAATATCACATAATGAATGAATATTTATAGATTTAATTCAACTATTTATCCCACACTAAATAAAAAAGTATCAAAAATAACACATTTATCAAAAAGAAAAACTACACAGAACCTACATTTCAAACATTCCCATGATTTAGGTATGGTCACTAACATTCGTCTCGATATGAATTAAGCAGATAAAAATTTGATAATCTGAATATTTTTTACTTTCTTTGTGGACATAGAAACCAATGAGGACTATACAGCTAATTGATACACATTTGACAATCATATTAGCCCGTCAATTTATTTCATTGAAGACAAAGAATAAACATGGAACAAAAACTCTTGACCTTAGCATTATTATCATCAGCGATTCCACATAGTCAGAAGATAATCGCACAAACATCGGAAAACGTTAAGGATAAACCAAACGTAATAATTATATTAGCCGACGATCTGGGGTATGGTGACATAGAATGTTATGGTGCTAAAAATGTTCTGACACCTAATATTAATAGACTTGCACAATCGGGCATACGATTTACAAATGGTCATGCAGTCGCTGCTACCAGTACCCCCTCACGCTATTCACTCCTGACAGGTGAATACGCTTGGCGACGTGAGGGGACGGACGTAGCAGCAGGAAATGCAGGAATGATTATCAAACCCAGCCAATTTACGATGGCAGATATGTTCAAGAGCCGTGGTTATGCAACGTGTGCAATTGGCAAATGGCATCTTGGTTTAGGCGACAAGGACGGTGAGCAAGACTGGAATGCACCTCTACCCGAATCCTTAGGCGACCTTGGTTTTGACTATCATTATATTATGGCTGCCACGGCCGATCGTGTTCCATGCGTCTTTATTGAGAATGGAGCGGTTGCTAATTATGATCAGAGTCAGCCGATAGAAGTATCTTATAGACAGAATTTTGAAGGTGAACCAACTGGACGTAAGAACCCAGAGTTACTCTATAATATGCGTTCAAGCCATGGACACGACATGTCAATCGTTAATGGCATCGGTAGAATTGGATATATGAAAGGTGGAGGAAAAGCTCTTTGGAAAGATGAAAACCTTGCTGACTCAATACTTACACATGCCGTGAAATTTATCGAGAAACATAAGAAAGAACCTTTCTTTATGTATTTTGCGACAAACGATGTTCATGTCCCTCACTTTCCACACGAGCGATTTCGTGGGAAAAACAAGATGGGAGTAAGAGGCGATGCTATCGTACAATTTGATTGGACTGTTGGTCAATTGATGAAAAAACTCCGTGAACTGAAAATAGATAATCACACACTCGTTATTCTTACAAGCGACAACGGACCTGTTGTAGACGATGGATATGTCGATCATGCCGAAGAACTACTAAACGGACATCGTCCCTCAGGACCTTTCCGTGGCAACAAATATAGTGCTTTTGAAGGTGGCACCGCTGTACCATTTATCGTTTCATGGCCTCAAAAGATTAAGTCGGGAATAGTCTCTAAGGCTCTCGTAAGTCAAATAGACCTCCTTTCGTCATTAGGTTCGCTCATATATGCTCGCCTACCAAAAGGAAGTACGCCAGATAGTCGTAACTACTTATCAACTTTACTTGGCAACGATTTGAATGGACGAGACTATGTCATAGGACAATCCAACACTCACGTTCTATCTGTCCTAACATCTCAATATCGCTACATCGAACCAAGTAATGGCCCAAAAATGATACAATGGGGACCAAAAATTGAAACGGGAAACCTTCCCACCCCACAACTTTACGATATGTCGGCTAATCCTTACGAAAAAAAGAATATTGCAGATGAAAACATAGAAGAAGTAGCACGTATGCAATGCATCCTAAAAAATGAAAGGAATAAAGTGGAAACAAAATAAATGTTTATCGTCTTTCTAATATGGAATAAAAAAGATGAGCTTAGGTACTATTTCTCCACAGAAGAACTATCTTATTATTCCTTATTAACTTCTGCAATATTCAAAAAACAGTAACTTTGCAAAAGAACAATTAGGAAAAAGAAAAATAATGATATCAATAGACGGACTGACGGTGGAATTTGGCGTGAAGCCATTGTTTAAGGATGTTTCATTTGTCATCAATGAGCGAGATAGGATTGCCTTAGTGGGTAAGAACGGAGCTGGAAAGTCGACGATGTTGAAGATACTCTGTGGATTGCAAAGACCTACGGGGGGCGTTGTCTCCATACCGAATGATACGACTGTGGGCTATCTTCCGCAGGTGATGAAGCTTTCTGACGATACGACCGTGAAGGAGGAGACGCGCAAGGCTTTCGCTGACAAGACGAAGATGGAGGCGAAGCTCAAGAAAATGGAGCAGGAAATGGCTGAGCGTACCGACTATGAGAGTGAGGGATACGCTGAGTTAGTGGAACGCTTCACCACTGAACACGAACGGTATATGATGATGGGAGGCGAGAATTATGGCTGAAATTGAGCGCACGCTGACGGGTCTTGGTTTTACGCGTGATGACTTCGACCGCCCTACACGTGAGTTCTCTGGTGGATGGCGTATGCGTATCGAGTTGGCGAAGATTCTTCTCCGTCGTCCTGACGTACTTCTGCTGGATGAGCCAACGAACCACCTTGACATTGAGTCTATTCAATGGCTTGAGCAATTCCTCTCGCAGAGTGCCAAGGCAGTTGTACTTGTGAGCCACGACCGTGCGTTCGTCAATAATGTAACGAACCGTACGCTGGAGATAACTTGTGGACACGTGGAGGATTATCGTGTAAAGTATGACGAGTATCTCGTTCTCAGGAAAGAGCGTCGTGAACAACAGCTCCGTGCGTATGAGAACCAGCAGAAGGAAATTGCAGAAACAAGGGCGTTCATTGAGCGTTTCCGCTATCAAGCCACAAAGGCCGTACAGGTACAGCAACGTATTCGCCAGTTGGAGAAAATTGTGCCAATAGAGGTGGATGAGGTTGACAATTCGGCTATGCGTTTGAAGTTCCCTCCATGCCTACGCAGTGGAGATTATCCAGTCATTGCAGAGGGATTGGGGAAGACTTATCCAAGTAGATTGCATAGTGACGGACCGGGACAGACGGTGTTTGAGGGGTATAGACCTGATTATCAAACGAGGTGAGAAAGTGGCTTTCGTCGGTAAGAACGGTGAGGGAAAGTCTACCTTCGTGAAATGTATAATGGGTGAGATACCATTTGACGGTATGCTGAAGATAGGTCATAACGTACAGATAGGTTATTTTGCACAGAATCAGGCACAGCTCTTAGATGAGAACCTCACGATATATGAAACCATTGATAGAGTTGCCACGGGCGATATGCGTCTGAGGATAAACGACCTGCTCGGTGCCTTTATGTTCGGTGGAGAGACGTCGGAGAAGTATGTTAAAGTGCTTTCGGGAGGTGAGCGTTCACGCTTAGCGATGATCAAGCTATTGCTTGAGCCAGTAAACCTCCTTATCCTCGATGAGCCAACCAACCACCTCGACATTGCTTCAAAAGAAGTGTTGAAGGAGGCCATCAAAGCCTTTGACGGAACGGCAATCATCGTGAGTCACGACCGTGAGTTCCTCGATGGATTAGTGAGTAAGGTGTATGAGTTCGGTGGCGGTAAGGTCAGAGAGCATTTAGGGGGTATTTATGATTGGTTAAAAAGCCCCCTCCAACTCCCCCAAAGGGGGGAGAGTGCAGAGAACCTCTCGCCAGCATCATCAAAACCTAATGATAGCAGAAATGCTTCTCCCCTCCCTTCGGAGGGGTCGGGGGAGGCTTCTGGTGAGGCTTTATCCTACGCTGAACGCAAAGAGCTACAGAAGAAAATCCGTAAGGCACAGCGTGCTGTGGAAGAATCTGAGGCTAAAATAGCGAAACTTGAAGCACGTAAGAGCGAACTCGATGAACTCCTGATGGCTCCCGAGAATGCCTCAAATATGGAACTCGTGACGGAATATACCAACCTCCAGCGTGAACTCGATGTGGAAAACGAACGATGGATGTTGCTTTCAGAAGAATTAGAATCTTTAAATATTGAGCTTTGAACATTGAACTTTGAACATTGGACATTGTCTACATCGGTAATCATAATTATGACGTACTGATGAGAACTTCATTCGAATAATTTTGAATTGTAAATTATGAATTAAACCAAATATTTTTTACTATGCGTATCAAAAAACTTTTACCAATGATGCTACTTGCATCTGCTCCGATAGCTGGAATGGCACAAAGCCAGGCAGGTATCAAAGCCGAGAATTTCGACAAGTCGGTGCGTCCAGCTGACGACTTCTTTAGATTTACCACAGGTGGATGGCAGAAACTCAATCCACTTCCCGGAGCCTTCTCACGCTACGGCTCATTCGACCAGTTACAGGAGAACAATAACAAGCGTGTCAACATCATCCTCACTGACCTACTCAAGAAGCAGGGTAAGCAGAGTGCCACAGAGAAAAAGTTAGGCGACTTCTATAAGCTCGCTATGGACTCGGTGCGCCGTAATAAGGAGGGTGTGAACCCTGTTAAGCCGTTGCTCAATGAGATGGAGAGCGCAAAGAGCCTGTCAGAACTCCGTGCTCTTCAACTGAAGTATGCAAACTTTGGCTATGGTGTGCCAATGGGCTATTCCTTTGAAGCTGACGAGAAGAATGCGAAGATGAACATCCTCCTTATCTATCAGGACGGACTGAGTCTCGGACAGAAGGAGTACTATCTTGACAATGATAAGGCAACAACAGAAATCCGTAATGCTTTCCATCAGTTCATTGCCAATATGTTCCGCCTCTATGGATTCTCTGATGCACAGGCACAGGCTAAGCGTGATGCCGTTATGCGTTATGAGACGATGCTGGCAATGATTTCAAAGAGTCGTACAGAATTGCGTGATGTAGAGGCTAACTATAACAAGATGACAATCAGCGAGTTCAAGGAGAAGTATCCTAACATCCCACTTGAGCAGATGGTAAATGCAGAGGGTATCAAGAGTGAGTATATCCAGTCAATGGTCGTTGGCCAGCCAGACTTCCTTGCTGGTGTTGACAAGTTGAGTGCTACAGAGAGTGCGGAGGAACTCCGTGCACGTATGGAATGGAGTGCTATCCTTGCCTCGGCTAACTATCTGAGCGATGATGTGCGTGCTGAATACTTCAACTTCTTCAGCAAGACAATGCGTGGTACAAAGGAGGACTATCCTCGTTGGAAGCGTGCCACTCAGCAGGTGGAGAGCCAGATGGGCGAAGCACTTGGTCGAATCTATTGTGAGCGTTACTTCCCAGCTACCAGCAAAAAGCGTATGGAAGACCTTATCAAGAATCTTGAGCTGAGTCTTGCTGAGCGTATTAAGGCACAAGACTGGATGAGTGAAGCTACGAAGAAGGCAGGACTTGAGAAGCTTTCATCGTTCTATGTCAAAGTGGGCTATCCTAACAAGTGGAAGGATTTGAGCCAGCTTACAATTGATCCATCTAAGTCATATTATGAGAACGTGCAGACTTGCCACATATTCTGGGCAAAGGATGCTATCGAAGAGAAAGCTGGTAAGCCTGTTGACAAGGATAAGTGGTTGATGACTCCACAGACGGTGAATGCTTACTATAATCCTACAACGAACGAAATCTGTTTCCCAGCAGGTATTCTTCAGTATCCATTCTTCGACCCAAAGGCTGATGACGCCTTTAACTATGGTGCTATCGGTGTAGTTATCGGTCACGAGATGACACACGGATTCGATGATCAGGGACGTCATTATGACAAGGATGGTAATATGACTGACTGGTGGACAGAAGAGGATGGTAAGAACTTTGAGGCACGTACGGGTAAGTATGCTGACTTCTTCAGTGCTATCAAAGTGTTACCTGATCTCTATGCAAATGGTAAGCTCACATTAGGTGAGAATCTTGCTGACCACGGTGGACTTGAAGTTGCTTTCAATGCTTTCGAGAAGACAGCAGAGGCTAAGAAGGGTAAGAGCATTATGGGCTTCACACCAGAACAGCGTTTCTTCATCGCCTATGCAGGTGTATGGGCAACAATATCACTGAGGCTGAAATCCGTAGTCGTGTGAAGAGTGACCCTCACTCTCTTGGCGAATGGCGTGTGAATGGTGCTTTGCCACATATCAACGCATGGTATAAGGCATTCGGTGTGAAGGAAGGCGACAAGCTCTTCATCCCAGAGTCTGAGCGTTTGAAACTTTGGTAAGTTATAGGTGTTGGGTGTTGAGTGTTGGGTGTTGAATGTTGGGTGATAATGATTACTACAAAATGCATTGATACACTACATACCATCATCATCCAACATTCAACATTCAACACCCAACATTCAACACCCAACATCAAACATCCAACACTCAACAACCAACAACCAACAACCAACACTCAACAACCAACAACCAACACTCAACACCCAACACCCAACACCAAACACCAAACATCCAACAACCAACAACCAACACTCAACACCCAACAACCAACACCCAACACCAAACATCCAACAACCAACACCAAATAATATGTATTCATCATCACCCAACACCCAACACCCAACACCCAACACAATCGAGCTCCTTGCACCAGCCAAGAACTTAGAATGTGGTATAGCTGCTATTGAACACGGGGCTGATGCCGTATACATTGGTGCTTCCCGCTTTGGTGCACGCCAGTCCGCAGGCAACAGCGTGGAAGATATCGGCAAGCTGTGCGACTATGCTCACCGTTATGGAGCCACGGTCCACGTGACCATCAATACAATTATCTATAACGATGAGTTTGACGATACGCTTGCACTGGTGCGTGAACTGGTGGACGTTGGCGTAGATGCCTTTCTTCTACAGGATATGGGATTGATGAGTAAGGTAAAAGAGATAGTTCCTGACACGGTAGCTCTCCACGCCAGCACACAATGTGATACACGAACATGGGAGAAGGCACAATGGCTTAGCCAGCAGGGCTTTGACCGCGTTGTACTTGCTCGTGAATTGTCAGCTGAGGAAATAAACGTTATCCATAATCGTTTGCCAGAGCTTGAGTTAGAAGCCTTTGTACACGGTGCATTGTGCGTGAGTTATAGTGGTGTTTGCTATGTTTCACAACATAGTTTTGGGCGTTCAGCCAATCGTGGTGCGTGTGCAGAGTTCTGTCGATTAGCATTCGACCTAAAGGATTCAGACGGAAAGACCATTGAACACCAGCGTCATCTTCTTTCCTTGAAGGATATGAGCCAAATTGATAACCTCGAAACGCTGATGCGTTCGGGGGCTTGTGCCTTTAAGATAGAGGGAAGACTGAAGGACATCAACTACGTGAAAAACGTTGTCTCGGCTTATAGCAAACGCATTGACGAGATTATCAGTAAGTATCCAAGTGAATTCTGTCGTGCTTCTTTAGGACGTGTCCGCTATTCGTTTACACCCGATTTGAAGAAGACTTTCAATCGTGGTTATACCAATTACTTCGTCAAAGGCAGGCAGGCGGATATCTTCTCACCCGATACGCCAAAGGCTTTGGGCGAGTTTGTGGGCCGTGTAAAGGAGATAAGGCGCGATAGTTTTAATGTGTCCAGTACGGCAAACTTTGCGAATGGTGACGGTCTGTGTTTCCTCTCACGTGATACAGAAAGCCAGTCTACACGCTTAGAGGGATTCCGTGTTAACCGTGCTGTTGGTAATCGACTCTATCCTTTCAAGATGCCAAGGGGCTTAAGGCCCGGTATGGGTTTATATCGCAATCAGGATCAAGCGTTCGATAAGGAGTTGAGTAGTAAGACCGCTGAACGTAAGATTGCTATTAAGATGTGGTTTGGAGTCTCCTCTGAAACCTCCCCCAACCCCTTCAAAGAAGAGGAGTGCCTAACGGATAGTCATGGAACAATATGGGCAAAAGCAGAGGTGATAGATGATAGGATTAACCATATCTCTCATGAATCGGCATCTAATGATTGTTCACAAGATTCTTCATCCACTTATAATTTTCACCAACGAATATCCAACGAACATCCCGTTAGGCTCTCCCCTCCCCTTGGAGGGGCTGGGGGAGGTCTTCAACTTGCCAAGAAACCCCAACGTGACAACATTATACGCCAGCTCACTAAGTTAGGTAATACGGTATATGAATGTACTGAGGTTGAGATAGTAGACGGAGCGGATAAGTACTTCATTCCAAGCAGTATTCTTGCCGAACTTCGCCGTATGGTGATAGAGAATCTCGATGAGCAGGTGATGAAAATGCAGCGCATCATGATTTATCGAAAATCGAAGAGAAAATCATCAGAGCCTAAACTTCAGTTATCGATGGTGAATCCAGCCCAGTATCAGCAGTTACCCTACCTGTATAATATCTCCAATGATGCTGCCCGTAAGTTCTATGAACAGCAGGGATTGACTAAAGCCGAGCCTGCTTTTGAGATACAATATCCTACGGGAGCTAATGGTTCTGAACCGTCAGTAAACTCGTTCTCTATCAAGGGAGATAAAGAGGCAGTCTCTCACTTGTTGATGCAGTGCCGTCATTGTATTCGTTATTCGCTCGGCTATTGCGTGAAACACGGAGGAAAGAAACCTACTTGGCGTGAACCGCTCTTCCTCGAACTGCCTGACAAGCGTCGTTTCCGCTTAGAATTCGACTGTAAGAACTGTCAGATGAATGTGTGTAATGATGCATGATAGAATGTCATAATCTATAATTACCATAATGATAACAATTCAACGAGTTCATAAAAAACAAAGATATAATCAGACTTCTACAACAAATAAGTCTGACGACTGCACTATGTCAAGAAAGGGCTTAATAGAACTAATCCTCCTGATGTTACTTACTTTCTTGTTTACAGGTTGTTATCATAAGAAGACACCATCTTCTTTCCGTATACCAGATAGTATTCAAGAGGCACAGATTTCAGCTCGATTAGAGATAAGAAGCGACTCCATATCAAAACAAAAAGGAAGTAAGAATATAGAATGGAGTGGCTCGCGAAGTAAAATAGACTCGTTAGCATTTAGAGTAAAACACCATTATTCACAGGGTTTCAACTTTATTGTTAAATCCGACTCTCTAATCCTTCTACACCAGCAACCAGAAGAAGCCGTGAATAACATGAAAACAGACTCCTTTTCTGTAAAGAATGGAAAGGAAGTGGTTGTTGCAGACATACGTATTATGCCTAATGATGAAAAAGATTCGATATGGGTTCAAATAGCCACAGAAGACTATGCCTTTGGTTGGATTCATGAGTCTCGCCTACTAAAACAAGTCGATCCAGCCGACCCTATTTCACAGTTTATTTCTACATTCTCAAACATCCACCTACTCTTCTTCTTAATTATCATCTCAATCATGGGAATTGGTTATTTAGTTCGTAAGATTTTGAAGAAAAAAGCACATATTGTACATATCAACGATATTAGTTCATTCTACCCCACACTCTTAGCTGTCATCGTAGCACTTTCTGCTGCTTTCTATGCCAGTATACAACTCTTTGCGCCAGAAACATGGCGTGAATTCTATTTCCATCCTTCACTAAATCCTTCTCACAACCAATTCTACTAAACATCTTCTTAGTACTTGTATGGGCAATGCTCATTATTGGAATTGCAACAATTGACGATGTGCGAAGGTTATTAAAGTCTGGTGAGGCTCTACTTTATCTTAGTGGCTTAGTCGCTGTATGTGCTTTGAATTACATCGTCTTCTCTGTGCTCACTCTGTATTATATAGGCTATCCTCTTCTCGTGGCTTATATTTATTATGCCTTCCGCCTCTATCTATATAAAAATAGCGACACATATTATTGTGGCAATTGTGGTCTGCGTCTTCATCGAAAAGGTAGATGTCCACACTGTGGAGCTATTAATGAATAGTGAAACATTATAGGTGACCTACCAAATTGAGCTGAACACCTCTCACGGTACAAACAATCTAACCTTTTCTTCTACCAGATAATGCTTATCACATTATTGATTAATAAGCCTACCAGATTATCCTTATTGGATATGCCTCTACATTTTATTGCTATTGCGTAGTATCTCGTCACGACATTCCTCCATCAACCATTTCGGAGTACTTGTTGCACCACAAATTCCCACTGTCTGCACACCATCAAACCAACTCATATTGATTTCATCAGCACTCTCAACTTGATAGGAATTCGGATTAACACTTAAACATTCATGGAAAAGAACCTTACCATTTGAACTCTTGCGACCAGCCACAAAGAGTATCAAATCATGACGTGCTGCAAAGGTCGAAATATTCGGCATTCGATTGGCAACCTGTCGACAGATAGTATCGAAACTTTGAAATTTAGCCTTAGGAGAAATATGACACTGAATGTACTCAATAATCTTGTGGAACTCGTCTAAGCTTTTTGTTGTCTGCGAATAAAGGTAAATATCATTATTGAAGTCCAATGCCTTAACATCTTCAAACTTCTCAATCACTATCGCATGGCTATGCGTCTGACCGACAAGTCCAAGCACTTCCGCATGACCATTCTTACCAAATATTACAATAGAAGAGCTTGCACTCAGCTCCTGTCCCTCGCCCACTGCGGGGGGAAGAGATACGGAAGCTGTTGAGTCTTCTTTCGCTATTGGTCTTAGCTTTGAAAGACTCGCCAATAGGTGCATCATTTCTTGATGCAATCATATAAGAAAGGTTGGCGACCCTTCCTCATATTGTGTCTTGATACGACGTTGAAGTGCAAGCACCACCGGACAAGTAGCATCAATAATCTCAATATTATTACGTCTTGCAAGTTCGTAAGTCTCAGGAGGTTCACCATGCGCACGCAGCAAAACCTTCACGTTATGTAGTTCGCGCATCTGCTCATGATTAATCGTGATAAGTCCTTTCTTTGTGAGGCGTTCCACCTCCATACTGTTATGTACAATATCACCCTAAGCAATAGAGCTTTGTACCCTTTGCCAATTCTTCTTCGGCTTTCTTAATGGCAGTGGTCACACCGAAGCAAAAACCACTACCGTTATCAATTTCTATTTGAAGCATTTCTTTTTAAGAAGTTAAGGAGTTGCGAAGTTATGGGAGTTAAGACAACAACCACGACTCCACAACTCTATCATATAACTTGTTCACTTGTCTACTCGTAAACTTGTATAACCTCCGCGCCAGTACGTCCACTATACTCTGGTGCGTATGCACATTGCGCAGTGCAGGTTCCTGTCTGATAAACACCTGCTCGGTCAATATAATATTCTGTCTCAACGACATGCTTACCCTTTGCCATTTGGTCGAAGTAGTAGTTTGTCGTGTAATCCTTTGGAGCAATGTAATATCCCCAATGATAACCACTCAACTGACTGACAGGTTCAAGGCAGGCAGCACGCTTATCAACTACTTGTACGAAGTCGTAATCACGGTCAGCAATGATTGTCAAACGGATACGCACCTTGTCACCAACTTTAAGGCTTTTTCCTCTCTTCAACAGTACACTATCAACCATTACCTCGCGCTTTATCTTCAAGCCAGATGAAGCATCAGAGATATCTGTTGACGTCTGGAAGAACTGTGCATAGACAGCACCCCAACTTGTACCAGTACTTGTCTTGCTGATAACCAAATCATGACTTTCAGACGATTGGAAATCAACTGGCTGTGTAGCCTTCACATAACCCAATCCTGCCGTAGGCTGTGTTGTCTGCAAAGGTTTGTTATCAAGCATCAACGTAGCATGCTCTCCATTCTGCATCAACCAATTGCCATTGTTCATAAATGCCCAAATAGCATTCACTGAGTTCAATAGTGTATTCCAAGCCTGCGTACGCTTCTCCTGCAAGAGCCAACGCTGCATCTCTACAAGCGTCTTACCATCAGTCGGAGTAATCGTCTTTATCGCCTCAATAGCAGCCACCTCTGTTGGAATCTTATAATCACGCCAGCTGTAATAAGTGTTTTTAGAATCGAAGTAACGTCCCTTTTCCTCCATATAAACCGTATATTCCTTGATACTCTGCAGGTATTCACGCGCCTTTTCCACTTTACCATACTGCTGAAGGATTACTGCGGTATTCGCTTTACCATAGATAGTCAAATCCGTAGGTTTCTTGGTCAGGCGGTCAATGAGATACTTTATGTCATTTGTAGCTCGGTCATGATAGAACAAAGCATTTGTGTAAAGATAATCACAAAGGTCATCAGATGGGAAGAGTATCGTATTATACCTCTTCTCATCACGCTTCATCTCAGCCACACACTTTGCTACCTTCTTATCCATAAAACGGAAAGAAGCATTAATCATGTTTGTTACCTCTGGGCTTGGACTGGTAAGGTTCTGCAGACGAGCGAGTGTCTTCGTCACCGCAACAGTCATATAAAGACTTCCCTTCATTCCTGGCCACCAAGAGAACGAGCCATCAGGGTTTTGCAACTTTTTAAGATTTTCAAATATTGTTGTCAGATTATTCTGCAGCTGGTTTTCATCAAAAAGCGTACGAGTTTCTGCTTCTGTTCACGCTCATTATTCGCATCTCTCAACCAAGGAGTTTCATCCGAGTGTCAGCGTCTTTAATTCTTGATTCTTCTCCAAAGCCGACATCATTGATGTCTCCTTACCCATTCTTTCTTCCATTGTTCGATGGTCTGCTTAATCGATGGTGAAGTACTTATAATCTGCTTACCTAAACGATTTGCATAATAAGCCGAAACAAGACTGATAGCATTCTTTTCACTTGCATCTGCCACATAAGGCAATGCCTGAATCATCAGCCAATTTGGGTTATTGGTATACTCTACTGTCAGCTTCTGGTCCGTACTCTTCTTTGGGAAAAGCTTACCAACATTAATCGTCTTCACACCCGCCTCATTCTGTGTGAATGGATAGGTGTTTGTTACATACTCCTTATTCTGAAGTACTGAGAGGTAATGTTGCTCACCATCAGAGAAGCCATCGCCCTCAACCGTGAAGCGAACAACGAGTAAAGACTGGTCAGCTGTAAGTTTATTTGCATTCTTTGCCAACAATGAAGCCAAACTATAAGTTGCTGAACCACTCCCCTGCGCCTTCAAAACAACAGCTTTACTATCCGTAAAGAGCACCTCCTCAGTTGCTGGGTCAAGGATTTCAACCTTTGCTTTTGCATTGATATCTTTCTCAGACAGATTGAACAAACGAGCAGAAACCATAGCCTCATCACCGATACGAACAAAGCGAGGCATATTAGGCTGCACCATCAAAGTCTTCTGAGCAACGATATCATCAGAAAGAAAACCATTGTTCATATCCTCATCATGTGCCAATCCCATGAATCGCCACGTAGTAAGACTCTCTGGAAGCGTAAACTTAATACTGATTTCCCCCTTTCCATCCGTCTGCAACTGTGGATAGAAGAAGGCAGTCTCATTGAGATTCTCACGCATAGAAGGCTTTACATTCTTCGGTTCGTCCTTCTCTTGTTTTATCTCCTCATCTTTCTTTACTACAGGAGCAGTAAATTTTACTTTCATTTCCTTTTTAGATCCGAAGCCAACCGTAACGACCTCATTCATAGAAGACTCTTTTGCCAAAGCCATTGTCTTAACGGTACGTGTCATGCTTACCATTCGGTCTTCTCTTGCTGAATAAATATAAGCATCTGGCGTATCATATTCTTCTAAGAAACGACTATCAAATCTCGAAAAAGACAACAGCTCCACATCAAAAGGTTTGATATTAGCTTCCCATGAAAGCTCCAAACCTGAATAATCAGAACTCTCCCAATTAACAGATGTATAGTTAAGCGAGAAGAAGTTGCCTAAGTTCCATGAATTAGACAAGAACTGTTCAAGACTCTTGTCATAAAGTGTTGCCATCAGTTGAGCATTGGCAGCCTTACCATCAGGACGATTAATGGTTACAGTCCATTCCTCCTGCTGACCTGGGATAAGTTTATTACGGAATGTCTTCCATTTTACTATCAAACTCTTATCTGGTAACGGACGCATAATCCTCTCTGAATGAGAATACATTATGCCATTCTTTACCCAAGCATAATTAAGAAATATCTCATCGCCATATTCTTCCTTATAGACAAACTTGCGTGTCTGTATACTATTGCTTTGATTGAAAGAACCTGTTTCTATCACTTTATTACCTGAGAAGATAGAATAAACAACATACTGATTTTCATCACTTGAACCCACCTGCATATAGATAGGACCACCATCGCGAGGGAATTGGTTTCCACTCAGATAGAACCAATCATGTGTCTCAATAACCGGACGCTTATCATCAAAAGAGAAGACGACAAAGTCCTCATCTATCGTATCTGTTCCGCAAATAGCATGTAGGCGATAAGCACCAGAAGACAAACCCTTTATAGCAACATTCTCATTTGCCTTCACCATCTTGTAATTGCTATAAACATATTTATTCTTATCCTTCTGCTGTGGTACAATAACATACTTCACAGTACCATCAACAGGAGATCCTGCAGCATTCAGATAATTAAACTTAATCGTTTTAAGACTGTCACGCAGGTTCTTCTCAGGAATATTGCAAGAAAGACTTGCCTCCTTTGTTCCTAATGGCAATGAAGCAAAACCGTCATGTGTCTCACCTGCGGCATCGGTCACCGAAGCCTCAACTCTAAAGTTATAGAAAAGTGAACGATAACCCTTACCAGACTTCAATTCCTTCTTGGCTTTATCAGACAAGACAAAAGGTACGGTAACAACAAACTCTCCCTTGTCGTCTGTGACAACATCTTGCTCGTTCACTTCCTCACTGCCTTCATAGAAGCGACTCCAATAGCTCATATTACGTGTAACGACATAATGCACCTTTGCACCTTGTACAGGTACACCAGCAAAACTCTTGGCACGACCAATCAACTTGATAGAATCACCGACAGCATACTTCTCCTTATACTCGTCAAAGTTTACATCAAACGTTGGACGCTTGTACTCATCTACTTGGAAACGCTTAGATCCTTTGTTCCAAAATCAGCATAAATAGAGAAACTACCAGTCAGTCCACTTGTTGGAAGATTAAAGTCTGCTGCAGCAGTACCGAAACGGTCGGTGGTTACTGACTTACGTCCAATCTCCTTATAATTGGCATCTTTCAGAACCATATCAAAGGTTTGTCCGCCTGCAGCCTTAGTCTTATAGTCTTGCTTGGTGTTCTGATAAGCAATGACAGATGCGTGTACCGTCTGTCCGGGACGATAGATAGCTCTATCCGTGAAGACCTGAGTTACCATCTTGTCATAGTTCTCCTTGTCGTAGTCATACGACCCCTCCAGTTGAGTTTCTTCAAAGGCTTTATCCTTATTCGTAAAGACATAGATGTCAGGGGTAGTTCTTTCCGAGTCAAAAACTACCTCTCCATTCTTATTCGTAACCAGTTTCTTGACGATAGAAGGCTTATCATTATAATAATTTGGATAGGTAGCCTGAACCGTTGCATTTGCTACTGGTTGCCCATCCACAACATTAACAACAACATACCGTGCTTTCTTCTTTGGTTGCAGTTCGCTCATGACATAGAGGTCACTAACATAGTAGAAAGCATATTCTGGTGTAAAATTCTTTTTAGGCGTTTCTACCTTAATAAGGTAAACACCCAAAGGTAATGTAGGCATTAAGAAAGAGTCTTTCACCTCTTCATAATCCTTATGACCAGTGAAAGTACGGGTTATCGTCTGCGTTGTTGCAGACAACAGACCTGCCTTCAACTTAGCTATGTCGTCTTTATCTCCAAGACTGATAGAATGATTTCCTGATAGTTTCGTACGCGTAATCGTTATGACTACATCTGACACATTGCGCGTATTCAACTTAACCCAGTTATTCTTCTCCGTCGAACTAACATTACGCTTATCGAAACTCACTTCAAACATCGGTCTTGTCAGTTCTTCACGAGCAATACGTAAAGCTACTATTCGCTTCCATGATGCCCAACGAACAAGGGCTTTATCAATATAAGCTATCTTCTCCTCAACTGGAGTATCTTCTCCCATACAGGCATAACACTTCAACGCAACTTCCCCACATATCGGTAAGTCGCTATACACTTGCATGAGTGAGTCGAGCTTTGAAAGACTCTCTTTCTCCTCCTTTATTCCCATCAATGCCGTGTAGCAAGCTGCCTCACGGTTTCCAACGCTTTTATAATAGCTATGCAGTTTATCGTAGTTACCCACTTGCATACCAATAACATGCAGTAGGTCACCCTTGAAGATATCATCGTTTTTACCTATCTTTATCAAAGGCTTAAAGTCGGCTGCTTTCTGACTTGCCAACAGAGAAGGATTTGCAAGTGCCTTCTTGAAGTATTCGTCAGCATTTCCACTTTCTTCATTCCGTCCTATCACACCCAAGATACAGTTGTAGACAGCCGACAAGACTTCATCCTTCCCTTCTACCATCTTTGCCTTTGCCTTCAATCGCTTAAACTCTACCTCAGCAGAGTCGGGTGCAATCTCTGTCTGTAACCTTGATGCTAACAGACTTGCAGCCAATATTTGCCCATAGGCTTTCTCTTTCTGTGCTTTCTGTTCAATCTTCTTTAACAAGCTGATTTGTGTCTTTGGTAAGTCCTTTTGCTCAGCTTGATTTACTTGTTGCCATAAGGCGTCGAAGCTCTGTGCTGTTACCGTAATTGGCAACAACAGAAATATAATTGATAAAATGACAAGTGGTTTCTTCATACTCTCTTTCTTTTATTAATTGCAAAGATAATGCTTTTCAAGTAAAAAACGAAAGATGAGCTATGTATATTGTATAGGATTAATTTCACTACCGCACAATATAATTAAACTTATCAAAGTTTGTAAAGCCCATCTTCTCCAACTGTTGCTGGCTCTGCTGGCGGTCTTCATCTGTATTATATTCAGGTATCAAAGGTAAGCGAATGATAACCTTATCAGCATAACCATTCGCGGCTAACCATTGAAGATTACTGACTACCTGCTTATTCTCCTTACGTCCATACGCTTTGTAGATATCAGGGTTCATATCCTTAATATCCACATACCACATCTGCACCAACGAGGCAATAGCTTTGACATTCTCAAGCGGAACGTTGAGCGATGTTTCTATTGTCAACTTCCATTCGGGATTCATTATCTCGGCAAAGGCCTTGATGAAGTCTGAACGTAGGAGAGGTTCACCACCTCCAAAGCAGATACCGCCACCCGTTGCCACAAAGTAGAGGTCGTCTATCTCCACCTCACTATACAACTCTCCGGGTGTCAGCCTGCACCATACGCCATCAGCCTGCAAGCACTGAACGTTTAAGCAGTACTCGCAATGAAGCGGACAACCGTGGAAAGCAACCAATGTTGTTACGCCTTCTCCATCAGTAGTAAGTCTGTGCCGATTAATGGCGATAAACGGTGCTGTTATTTCTGATTGCATTTCTCTTTATGTGATTGCGGTGCTGTGCTGTCGGATAACTCTTCTTCTAAATAGCTAACATCTACATCCCCCAACTAAGGCAAGAGAGGGCTCTAACCGGACAACCATATTATTAGGGATTACGAACAGACTTCACTGCGATCACCTTATCCTCAAACCCATAAGATGAAAACACAAAGGGTGTCACGGCGATTAACCTGCAATGCAAACCTTCCATCTTCGCCCAAAGATAGTCTCTTCTTACCACCCAGTATCATAACATTAACTTCAGAAGCAGCCTTACCTGTAGAAGCATCCAACACTTGCCCACTAATAACGATAGCGTTCTTCAAATCTGTTGTGAGTGCTTTGGGTATAACTACCTTCTCGCCCATAACTGGCATATCTATAGAGTCCTGAGCTTTATTCTCAACATTACAGCCCTTTGGGGTATTCTGACACGATGTAAGCGGAACAGTTGCAACACAAAGTCCAGTAGCCAAACCAGCCACCTTCATACTCCATCCCTTGCGTTTCCGTTCTCTTAACTGCGTCTCTAAATAGCGTATCTCCGCCTCACAAGCAGGGCAAGTACCCGCACACTCCCCTTCGTAATGACACTCTTTAGGCTGATAGCTGATACCATTCGCATCTGCTATCTGCTGCCGAATACCTTTCAGTAGTTTACAAGTACTTTTTCCTTTTGTCATAATGCTAATCTTTACTTACACTTCTTTTTATTCTTCTCCTTATGCGACTTCGGCTTATAAGTCCTATGACCATACACATCATCGTAGTTTGGTGAAACAGATCCAATTCCTCCTACTATCACCGACACATCATAGGCTTCCAGTACAATAACATTATTATCAGAACGCAAAAGAGAACTTACACTAACCGTTTTTTGCTTGTAACCAATGAATGAGACAACCAATGAAGCGTCTGGTGGTAACTTCAAAGCAAACAAACCATCTATATTTGTTGCCACACCCTTGGTTGTTCCCTCTATTAAGATAAAAGCTCCTATCAATGGTTCCTTATCATCACCGCCTATTACCATTCCACGTACAACCACAGGTGATGCACAACCTTCAGAAAGGTCTACTACCTTTACAGAATCTTTCTTGGCTGTACGCACAGGAAGATTAGAAGTACTATCGGGCTTAGCATTTTGCGCAGCAGCAGTCATTGGCATTACCGTAGCACAAATACCTGCAGCGATACCAGCTACCTTCATACCGAAGCCATTACCCTTACGTGTGCTCTTAACTCACGTTCAAGATAACGTATTTCTTCCTCACAAGCAGGGCAAGTACCTGCACAATCCCCCTTGTGGTGACACTCTTTAGGCTGATAACTGATACCGTTCGCATCCGCTATCTGCTGCCGAATATCCTTTAGTAGCTTACAAGTACTCTTTCCTTTTGCCATAATACTAATCCTTACTTACACTTCTTTTTATTCTTCTCCTTATGTGACTTCACCTTATAAGTCCTACGATCATATACATCATCGTTATATACTATCTTCACAACTGTAACAAGTTCTCCATTTAACTGCCTCCCATCGACTTTAAGAATAATAACATTATTCTCTGAACGTAAAAGAGAACTTACACCAACCTTCTTAGCCTCGTATCCGATATATGAAATAACCAACGAAGTATCTGGTGGTACTTTCAAGGCAAACTGTCCATCAATATTTGTTGCAACGCCCTTGTTTGTTCCGTCTATTACAACAGAAGCACCTGTCAATGGTTCTTTATCATCACTACCAATGACCATTCCACGTACAACCACAGGTGATGCACAACCTTCAGAAAGGTCTACTACCTTTACATCGCCTTTCTTGGCTGTATATACAGGACGATTAGCCGTACTATCAGGCTTAACACTTTGCGCAGCAGCAGTCATTGGCATTACCGTAGCGCAGATACCAGCAGCAATACCAGCCACCTTCATACTGAAGCCATTACCCTTACGCGCCTTTAACTCATGTTCAAGGTAGCGTATCTCCTCCTCACAAGCAGGGCAAGTACCTGCACAATCCCCCATGTGGTGACACTCTTTAGCTGATAGCTGATACCATTCGCATCCGCTATCTGCTGCCGAATATCCTTTAATAGCTTACAAGTACTCTTCCCTTTTACCATAATACTTATCCTTACTTACACTTCTTTTTATTCTTCTCCTTATGCGACTTGGGTCCTTTCTTAGGATGATGCTTCCCTGATGTTCCTTCTATGCCCCCAACGGTGATAATCTTATGCCAATTGGTAGTATCCTGCTCAAGATAAATCGCCTTATCCTTTATCGCTAACAGCTCTTTAACCGTCATAAAAGTCTTGTGATAGCCTACAAAGCCAGCTTCTAAGGTATCGGTTGGCAGAGCTTTCACTGCATACCAGCCATCCTGATTGGTACACGTCCCCAATACATTTGGTGGTATTGACCCTTTCAACATAACAACTGCTCTAAATAATGAATCTTTTGTTTCCTTATCAAGCACCTGCCCACGTAAAAGCACAGCATCAGGATTACCTTTCGTCAGGTCTACCACTTTTACACTATCCTGCTTTATGAGCTGGGGATTCGCCTCCAGTCTAATCTTACTCTCTGTCTGTACCATAGCAGCCATTGGCAATACTGTCACACAGACACCAGCTGCGATACCTGCCACCTTCAAGCCTAAACCGCTATGCTGTTTATTCTTCAGTTGTTCTTCAAGATAACGGATTTCTTTCTCACAACCAGGGCACGTACCTGTACATTCACCCTTATGGTGACACTCTTCTGGATGATAGCTTATTCCGTTCTCAGTTGCTATTTTCTGACGGACATCCTTCAAGACTTTGCAAATAGCTCTCCCCTTGTCCATAAATAATTATTTAAGCGTTAGTAAATAAAAGATTTTTGCTACAAAAATATAAAAAAAGAAGATAAACAAAAAGCAAACTGACATTTTTTTGTTATTACATGACGATAAATTTAATCGTTCACAATAAAATGTACATAAAAAAATATTAGCTTATCAACAGATGACGACATATTTACGCCGCTTACTTAAAACATCCCTTGTATATCTGCTATTTGTATCTTGCCACAAATAAAATGATAGTTACAAAGTTATCATGAACTTGTATTCAGCCCTTACAGCATACTGCTTCTTTGAGAACAAGCCAGAAGCACTGCCAGTGTATGTGGAAAAAACAAGGCAGTTGGAACTCTTTTCATGCTAAACTTATCCCGAACTCAAGTATTCATAGCACTCAATGTGCGAAAATTATGTGCAAGGAACTTGGTACGTTCATCGGTCGCCTTAAAGCGAAGATGATCAATGCCTATTACACGCAACGAATTATTGACGTGTTCGAGAAAAGCCCGAACACGCCATTAAATAAAGAAAGGATAAATGATATATTTAGTTTCGCTGCTGATGCAGCATAATATTTAACGGACTATTGTAATATTTTGCCTTTTGTTTTTTTTGTAAATAGATACTTGGGGATGGGAGAAAGCACAGTATTAACTACTCTCCTCACAAAGTCCCCAATTTTAATATCGCTAAGCCAAAGGCAATAGTGAATGGCATTCAAAAATATTCAAACTTATCTCTTTTCTTCATTCTACCTTAATTACCTTTCATAAATCATATCAACAGTTCCTACTCCTATCCAACTGGCACCAAAAGATCCACAAATACCACCTACGGCACCTCCTATGATTGCTCCAGGAATAGCACCAACACCTCCAAACCATGTTCCTATCACCGTATCAACCTTTGCTCCCAATGTCGCACCAGATACGCCAGATACGAATACACTGGTTAAGTTCATTTCATGTCTGATCATATCTGCGGGATATCCTCCATAGAGTCTACGGAAGGAATATGGCAAATTTCTGAATCATCTACCTTCCAAAAATCTAATTCATAGAGCGTTTCATTAGAATCTATTAAAAGATAAACCGCTACTTCAACATTATCAACATCATGAAATTTGCAACATGAAAGAACTCTACTTTGTCTTCGAGTATATTTCTGGTTATTTTTTAAAAGCCCAATACTGCCTATCTTCTCTTTTTGTGAGAGGATAAGCGATAAATTTATTTTCCCAATTACTTTCTAATTGGAATTGAGCTTTAGACGTTAGAAAGGCAATAAGAGCTACTTCCTCAGGAAAAAATTTTCTTTTATATTCCATGAATCCGACCTACATTATAAATATATTCACCATTCTCCAACCTTTTGTATACAGTATATTGAAGTTGGTTACCTGACACTTTTATTATTCTATTCACTGGTTTATCTACAGGAATATTACTTATACGTTTCAAATCATTTATAACGGAGCTTCGCACCATATTTCTGTTAAGACCCATATCATCCACATGTCTAAATGTATGATACACTTGGTTAGGATTATTACCAAATTGAACTGTTCTATTTTGCAATTTGCTAGATTCGTGGAATAAACCCAATCCGCTTTTTTTATCATGTCTGCCACGCGCAGAGTCAACCAGCAAGTGCAAAATTACAAAACGTGTTTAAAGAACTCGCACTTTGGATTAGAAAAGTTTAATTTTTCTCTTGGTCTTTCGTTCAATTTCTTTTGTATGGACATAATTCTCTTGTCCGTATAGTTATCAAACGAATCCTTTTTAGGTATATACTGCCTGATTAATTTGTTTGTATTCTCAACAGCTCCCTTTTGCCATGAACAATATGGGTCAGCGAAGTACACGGGCACTCCTAAGTATTTTGTGATGTCCTTATGTGCCGCAAATTCAGGTCCGTTATCTGTTGTAATCGTCTTTAGGCTGTCCTTGTATGGCAGCAGTAGTTTCCTAACCACCTTTGCCAGAGGCTTTGACATTTTTCCAAATGGCAGTTTCTGCATAAACAACATATTGGTGGATTTCTCCACTATTGTGAGTATGGCGTGCTGAGCAGGGTCGACGATCAAGTCCATCTCAAAATCTCCAAATCTCTTCCCGTCAACTTCCTTACTTCTTTCATGGATACTCACCCTGTCCTTTATTGGAAGATGTCCGCCTTTGGGACGATGCCTGTATTTCATCTTATGCCTTGTGTGCTCTGCAAGCTTCCCTGTTGTGTCATTGTGAATGATGTTATAGATGGACTGGTGGGAGACCTCTATACTCTCATTTATGCGCAGATACCCTGATATTTGCCTTGGAGACCACTGGTCGTTGATAATATATTCTTTAATTCTCCAAACTAATTCATCGGAGAGTTTGGCGTTAGTTACCGTGCTCTTTCTGCGCTGCATAGCCATATCATGCGCCTTCGTCCAGATATACTTTCCCGAAGGTGTACCGTTGCGTTTGATTTCACGTGAGAGTGTTGACTGACTAATACCGACGATCTCGGCAATTTCTTTTCTCGCTGTTTTCTTTTGGAGTAAGGCAAAAATTTGCGACCTTTGCTCCGAGATTAATTGATGATACATTGACAATACAAAGTTAGTTAATCTTTGGGAGACTTCGGTCTCCTTTTTTTTATTTGTATTGCTGGTTGTTTCTTTTTCCTCTCCGAGAGATGCAGACAACCTCTCGCTACGCATCGAGAACGTCTGCATCTCTCGGAGAGGGACACTCTTTTATTGCACTTCGTTTTGGAACTTGCACCGTGTTCTCAATATGGCGAGGACGGAGAAAGAAGAATTCCGACAAAAGAAAGGGTATGGCAGAACTGATGAGACATGTTTCATTGGGTTTCACAAAACTATTGCATTTTCTGTATCAAAAATGAAAATAATCAAATTTTGAGAATGGTATAACTTATTGATATACAGACACAATGTTTCTCCTGATTCGTACATGAGTCGGGTAAGGGAAGCTATGTCTTCATTTCATTTTTTAAATGAAAGAGCCGTGTAGGGTTAACTCTACTACCGCACAATATAATTAAACTTATCAAAGTTTGTAAAGCCCATCTCTTCCAACTGTTGCTGGCTTCGCTGGCGGTCTTCATCTGTGTTATATTCAGGTATCAAGGGTAGACGGATGATTACCTTATCAGCATATCCATTCGCTGCTAACCATTGAAGATTACTAACTACCTGCTTATTCTCTTTACATCCATACGCTTTGTAGATATCAGGGTTCATATCCTTAATATCTACATACCACATCTGCACCAACGAGGCTATAGCTTTGACATTCTCAAGCGGTACGTTGAGCGATGTCTCTATTGTCAACTTCCATTCGGGATTCATTATCTCGGCAAAGGCCTTGATGAAGTCTGATCGTAAAAGGGGTTCACCACCGCCAAAACAGATACCGCCACCCGTTGCCACAAAGTAAAGATCGTCTATCTCTACCTCACTATACAACTCACCAGGTGTCAGCCTGCACCATACACCATCAGCCTGCAAGCACTGAGCGTTTAAGCAGTACTCGCAATGAAGCGGACAACCATGAAAGCCTACCAATGTTGTTACGCCTTCGCCATCCGTGGTGAGCCTGTGCCGATTAATGGCGATAAACGGTGCTGTTATTTCTGATTGCATTTCTCTTTATGTGATTGAGGAGCTGTGCTGTCGGCTAATTCTTTCTCTAAATACTCCCTGTCTATCTCCCCTACTACGTCAAGAGAAGGTTCTAAACGGACAACCATATTATCAGGATTACGAATAGACTTCACTGCTATCACTTTATCTTCAAATCCATAAGATGAAAACACGAGGGTATCATTACGATTAACCTGCAATACAAAGCTTCCATCTTCGCCCAAAGACAGCCTCTTCTTACCTCCTAATAGCATAACATTAACTTCCGGAGCAGCCTTACCAGTAGATGAGTCGAGCACTCGTCCAATAATAACAATAGCATTCTTCAAATCTGCAGTGAGTGCTTTTGGTATCACTACTGTATCACCCATAACTGGCATATCAGTAGAATCCTGAGCTTTATTCTCAACGTTGCAAGCTTTGGGAGTGTTCTGACATGATGTAAGCGGAACCGTAGCAACACAAAGACCAGCAGCCAAACCAGCCACTTTCATGCCCCATCCCTTGCGTTTCCGTTCTCTTAATTGCGTCTCTAAATAGCGTATCTCCGCCTCACAAGCAGGGCAAGTGCCTGCACAATCCCCTTCGTAATGACACTCCTTAGGCTGATAACTGATACCATTGGCATCCGCTATCTGCTGCCGAATATCCTTCAATAGCTTACAAGTACTCTTTCCTTTTGTCATAATACTAATCCTTACTTACACTTCTTTTTATTCTTCTCCTTATGCGATTTCGGTTTATAAGTCCTATGACCATACACATCATCGTAGTTCAAAACGGTTACAAGCCCTCCTGCTATGCCCGATAAACCCGATAAATCAGAGACTTCCAGCACAATAACATTATCATCAGAATGCAAAAGCGAACTTACATGAACCTTCTTTGTCTTGTATCCGATATATGAAATAACCAACGAAGTGTCTGGTGGTAACTTCAAAGCAAACTGTCCATCTACGTTTGTAGCAACGCCCTTGTTTGTTCCGTCTATTACAACAGAAGCACCTATCACTGGTTCTTTATCTTCTGCGTCTATGACCATTCCACGTACAACCACAGGTGATGCACAACCATCAGAAAGGTCTACTACCTTTACAGGGGCTTTCTTAGCTGTATGTACAGGACGATTAGCCGTACTATCAGGCTTAACAGCTTGCGCAGCAGCAGTCATCGGCATTACCGTAGCGCAGATACCTGCAGCAATACCAGCTACCTTCATACCGAAGCCATTTCCCTTACGTGCCTTTAACTCACGTTCAAGATAACGTATCTCCTCCTCACAAGCAGGGCAAGTACCTGCACAATCCCCCTTGTGATGACACTCCTTAGGCTGATAACTGATACCATTCGCATCCGCTATCTGCTGTCGAATATCCTTTAATAGCTTACAAGTACTCTTTCCCTTTGTCATAATACTAATCCTTACTTACACTTCTTTTTATTCTTCTCCTTATGCGATTTCGGTTTATAAGTCCTATGACCATACACATCATCGTAGTTTGGCGTAACGATTACTACTTCAAAAAGACCTTTCAACACCAGCTTTTTAAGCATAATAACATTATTGTCAGAACGTAAAAGAGAACTTACACGAACCTTCGTATTATTGTATCCTATAGATGATACAACCAACGACGTGTCTGGTGGTAACTTCAAAGCAAACTGTCCATCTATATCTGTTGCAACGCCCTTGCTTGTTCCGTCTATAAAAACAGCTGCCCCTATCACAGGTTCTTTATTTTCTTCGTCTATGATCATTCCACGTACAACCACAGGTGATGCACAACTATCAGAAAGGTCTACTACTTTTACATCGCCTTTCTTAGCTGTATGTACAGGACGATTAGCCGTACTATCGGGCGTAACAGCTTGCGCAGCAGCTGTCATCGGCATTACCGTAGCGCAGATACCTGCAGCAATACCAGCCACCTTCATACCGAAGCCATTACCCTTACGTGCCTTTAACTCACGTTCAAGATAACGTATCTCCTCCTCACAAGCAGGGCAAGTACCTGCACAATCTCCCTTGTGATGACACTCCTTAGGCTGATAGCTGATACCATTCGCATCCGCTATCTGTTGTCGAATATCCTTTAGTAGCTTACAAGTACTCTTTCCTTTTGCCATAATACTAATCTTTACTTACACTTCTTTTTATTCTTCTCCTTATGCGACTTAGGCTTATCAGTTCTACGACCACTCACGTTATCTTTATTACCTTTATTTTCATCTTTACAAGTAGGTAGTGTAGCTATTGTTACAATGCCATCTAACATTGCATCTCTATCTTCCTCAAGCACTATAACATTATTATCAGAATGCAAAAGCGAACTTACATGAACCTTTTGCTTCTCATATCCTATTAAAGAAATAACCAACGAAGTGTCTGGTGGTAACTTCAAAGCAAACTGTCCATCTACGTTTGTAGCAACGCCCTTGTTTGTTCCGTCTATTACAACAGAAGCACCTATCACTGGTTCTTTATCTTCTGCGTCTATGACCATTCCACGTACAACCACTGGTGATACACAACCATCAGAAAGGTCTACTACCTTTACATCGCCTTTCTTGGCTGTATGTACAGGACGATTAGCCGTACTATCGGGCGTAACAGCTTGCGCAGCAGCTGTCATCGGCATTACCGTAGCGCAGATACCTGCAGCAATACCAGCCACCTTCATACCGAAGCCATTACCCTTACGTGCCTTTAACTCACGTTCAAGATAACGTATCTCCTCCTCACAAGCAGGACAAGTACCTGCACAATCCCCCTTGTGATGACACTCCTTAGGCTGATAGCTGATACCATTCGCATCCGCTATCTGCTGCCGAATATCCTTCAATAGCTTACAAGTACTCTTTCCTTTTGCCATAACTTTATTTCTTATTACACTTCTTCTCCTTATGCGATTTCGGTCCTTTCTTCGTCTTATGCTTCCCGAACATTTTATCGCATCCACCGAAGACTATAATTTCATTCATCATCGCCGAGTCCTCAGTGATATAAATATCATTATTCTTTTTATCTAAGAGTTCTTTAACTGTCACACTCTTTTTATAATAACCAACACCTCTCACCTCCAGTGTATCAGTTGGCAGAGCTTTCACAGCATAGTCGCCCTCAATAGCGGTGACAGTTCTTTTCTTTGTGTCCTGCGACCCAACAACGGCTCCAATAATAGGCTCCTTTGTCTTTGTATCGAACACCTTCCCACGTAATAGAACAGCATCAGGGTGACCATTGGTCAGGTCTACCGCTCTTATAGAATCATTCTTTATCGTCTTAGCCTTAAAGTCAGGACTAATCTTACTCTCTGTTTGTACCATAGCAGCCATTGGCAATACTGTCACACAGACGCCTGCAGCAATACCTGCCACTTTCAAGCCTAAACCGCTATGCTGTTTATTCTTCAGTTGTTCTTCAAGGTAACGGATTTCTTTCTCACAGCCAGGACATGTACCTGTACATTCGCCCTTATGATGACACTCTTCAGGATGATAGCTTATTCCATTCTCATTTGCTATTTTCTGACGGACATCCTTCAATACCTTGCAAATGGCTCTCCCCTTTTCCATAAATTATTATTTAAGCGTTAGTAAATAAAAAGACCTTGCTACAAAAAAATATAAAAAGAAGATAAACAAAAACAAACTGACATTTTTGTTATTACATGACGATAAATTTAATCGTTCACAACAAAAATACACACAAAAATATTAGCTTATCAACAGATGACAAACTGTTTACACCGCTTACTTAAAAACACACCTTGTATGTCTACTATTTGTATCTTGCCACAAATAAAATGATAGTTACAAACTTCACCTACCCTATTCAAGCCTCGTGCGGAGGCTCCGCACATGTGGTGCGAAAACTTAGCACCATTTGTGCTGAGGGCATATTACCTTATAATATATCACTGAGATACGAGCAATTTATCTTCCAACGACTGATTAGAGGTTAAACACTGATAACTTGGTGATACAATTATCCCCTCTGCAAAACCTTTCATACGGTCGATGCCGCTGGTTCTGAGAGGGGATAGTATCTTTCTTTTAATTTCGTCAAGCAATGTTCATTAACTCTCCAGAACAGTAAATTTGGAGAAGTCTGTCATACAAAGCAGTTCCGCGTATGAGGTCTTAGGATTCTTCTTCATATAATTATCTACCGCTTCCTCATAACGGCTGTGGTAAATGCGCTTTTTCATTATCTTGTTGACAATCCATTGTATCTTTCCTATATGAAGGTCACGCTCTACCTGTGGACGTGATTCAAAATGATTTAAAGGATAAACACTCATCAAATAGAAAGTCATACAATCTGGCAGGATATATTCCCGTGACATCTGCTTGCGCTGCGTTGGCGAATAAAACTTTGCATACAAAGGATAATTAGCACCAAGATACTTATCGAGGGATATTCCTATCGTACCGTTACCTACTACGACGCTCTGATCCAATGCTGAAATCTGTGCATAAACTCTTGGAATAACAACTTCTGGCAGCATCTTCTTCAATCGCTTAAAGGCAGTATTAAACTGATAATCAAGGTCCTCCGTATTAGCATACTGCGACTCAACGGCAGAAATAACCGTCTGCAAAGTTGTATCTTGATAAAACTTCAAAAACTTTGTATTAATATCTGGATCAGTTATCTCACCTATTTTTACAACATCCTCTATCAACGTACGAGTTTCTATGGGAAACTCTGTATTCATCTGCTGAAGTGCCGAAAAATCTCCTGTCGTCAAATAACGATATTCCAAACGGTCATAACGCTCTATCTCTATTAACAACGAATTATCATTCGTGTCATCAGAGGAAAGCTTGAACTGACAACTTACACAAGTCATCAGAACTACCAATAATATGGAATAAAGATATTTCACCAACTATTTTTACAATATTTGAGTATTGAATACAAAATTACTAAAAATATATTTTTGTGACACAAATATTCTGCTAAAAAAAAAAAAATAAATTGCAATTACATTCTCTTTTCATTCAGGAAGTGAGCTAAATTGCTTACATCCTTTCCCATAATATTGCCAAAGTAGACTATATTTCTTACGTCCATCTCTGCTACATGACCTAAGATTCTCTCGACCTTTTCTATTATTATCAAGACGACTTGGCACACGTTCAAACTCATGACGCCATCGCTTGAATGCACAACGAGCTGAAAGAATAGCTTTAAACTCAGCCCAATTATGTTTCAGAATTAGCACTTGAAAAGCAGCAAGATAGTCTAAGAAAAATCTCACACGCATCACATGTTTCAGCTCTTCTTCTGGTAAATTCTTCCACAACATCGTTAAGTTATTACGGAAGTTTAGAAAGGTTTTATGTGGATTAGACTTTGGTAACGTTCCTCCTCCGACATGATAAACATGACTATCTGGGAAACAGAAGATACGCTTCCCCATCTGATGCAGTCGCCAACAGAGGTCGATTTCCTCATTATGTGCAAAGAATCGACCATCTAATCCTCCTACTTCCCAATAGTCCTTGGCACGTATCATCAAGCAAGCTCCTGTTGCCCAAAGCACTTCCTCTGCATTGTCATACTGACCGTTATCGTCTTCTATCGTATCAAAGATTCGACCTCGACAAAACGGATAACCATAACGATCAATAAAACCACCCGATGCACCAGCATACTCAAAAGCATCAGGATTCGCAACAGAGAGCAATTTTGGCTGACAAGCGGCTATATCTTCATGAGCATCCATCTCCTCGATAAGAGGTGTAAGCCAGTGATGAGTCACCTCAACATCACTGTTTAACAATACGTAATACTCACTATCAACCTGCTTTAAGGCACGATTATAACCCTCTGCAAAACCATAATTCTCTGTCAATTCTATCACACGAACATGTGGATAGTTTGCCTGTAACCATGCAACAGAATCATCAGTTGAAGCATTATCGGCTATGACTATCTCAGCCTCATCACACGAATAAGCTAACACAGAAGGGAGATATTGCTCCATCATACTGCGCCCATTCCAGTTCAAAATGACTATCGATACCTTCATAATAATTCTGCCTTTAACGAACTTTGATCGAAATTGAACTCTCCCAAACGCACTCGGAGTATCTGGTTATCATACTCTTCCTTTGCCTGAAGAGGCGATAGTTCAACACGAATATAATTATCCGTAAAACCATGCATTGCCTTACCACGAGCCGCCTTCTCAAAGAGTACATCTGCTTCCTGCCCTATATACTTTGCATAAAAAGCATGAGTCTTTTCATCTGACAACTTTAGGAGTCTTTGCGCACGATGCTTCTTCTCACGATCTTCTACCACGTATGGGATTGACAAAGCGGCTGTTCCTGGACGTTCTGAATATGGAAAAACATGTAATTGTGTGACTGGCAAAGAGTCGAGGAAATTATAACAATCCTCAAAATACTCTGGTCGTTCACCACGCGAACCAACCATCACGTCAACACCAATAAAAGCATCAGGCATCTTCTCCTTTATAAGTTTTATCTTATGAGCAAAGAGTGCAGTGTCATAACGACGATGCATCAACTTTAACACCTCGTCAGAACCACTCTGAAGTGGAATATGGAAATGAGGCATAAAAGCACGTGATTCTGCACAATAAGCTATCAATTCGTCGTCTATCAAATCAGGTTCCAACGAACTAATTCGGAAACGCTCTATTCCCTCTACCTTATCTAAAGCTTTTACGAGGTCTAAGAAGCGTTCGCCAGTTGTCTTTCCAAAGTCTCCTATATTTACTCCCGTCAATACGATTTCCTTACCGCCCTCTCTTGCCGTCTCCTCTGCTTGCTCAACAAGCGACTGAATAGTCGGATTACGCGAAAAACCTCGCGCGAAAGGTATAGTACAGTAAGTACAGAAGTAATTGCAACCATCCTGCACCTTTAAGAAGTAGCGTGTGCGATTACCACGTGAACAACTTGCTTGAAAACTCTTTATGTCTTTTGTCTTAACGGAATGATACTCCCCCTCTGACATTTCGCCTTTGCCGTCTGAGTCTACCTTATTCCAGGCATCACTGAGATACTGAACAAGATTAGCTTTCTCATTACTACCTAACACGAGGTCGACACCCTCTATCTTTGCTACCGTCGCACTCTCAAGCTGGGCATAACAACCCGTTACGATAACAAAAGCACCAGGATTCTGGCGCACCATTCGATGTATTATTTGACGGCACTTATGGTCTGCTACCTCCGTAACCGAACATGTATTGATTAGACAAATGTCTGCCTGCTCATTCTTCTTTGCCTCACGCACTCCCATATTATATAAGGTACGCGCGAAGGTGCTTGTCTCTGAAAAGTTGAGCTTACAACCCAACGTATAGAACTTGGCCGTCTTGCCTTGAAATGCTGCTGTATCTATCATATATCCTGCAAAGTTACAGCAATTTGAACACAATACCAAAGAAATAAGCTCGTTTACACATTAGAAATAAATAAGAAGAACTAAGAAATTACCATTTTACACTCTAAAACTGTACTAAGAAAATACTAAAAAAATAACATCTCATGAATTGTGTAGGCACACAACCAACTCTTTAACATTTATTTAACATTAATATATTACTGATTATCAAGTAATTACAAATTTGTTACAAAACAAGAACAAAAAAAGTTCTAAAAATATTATTGTCGAATAAAAAAATTACTTACCTTTGCATCGTTTTAACAAACAAATGATTGTTTTACAGAATTAAAAAGCAAAGAAAAATGAAGAAATTAGTTTTAGTGTTCGTAGCTATCGCAGCTATCTCTTTCGCATCTTGTGGTAACAACTCTAAGCCAGCTGCTAACGCTGACTCTACAGCTGACTCTACTGTTGATTCTGCAATGGTTGACAGCGCAAGTGCTGACTCAGCTGCTGCTGACTCTGTTGTAGCTGACTCTGTTAAGTAATCAGAGAACGAACAGAAAAAGAAAGAAATTGGCCGCAGGACTATGTCCTGCGGTTTTTTCGTTTATAGCGGACAGAGAACTTGAGTATCAAAGTTCATCATTGAAAGACAGAAGAACAGAAAGACAGGATAACAGAAGAACAAAAGATAACGTAATACTAAGACAGAGTAACAGAAAAAAAAAAGAGAAAATAATGTATTGACTGGACAACAGAGGCTCTTCTCTCTTTTTACACCCTTTACTTATTTACGACTCCCTATTCTTTACGAAAATAAGGATTTTTGTAAAGAAAATTCTAATCAAAAAAACGAGAAGAGCATTAACTGCCTTGCAATTAATGCTCAAATGACTTGTAAAAGATACCCTTTTCGGGGCAGACTAATGCCCTTTTGAAGTCTTACTAAGCACCTTTAAAAATGCGATTATGCAACTATCTAATTCTATGCAACTTACAAAAGCAGTCTTATAGCTCGTTTTTTTGCCTTTTAAAGCCCAAAAACACCTTTGTTTTGTAAATAAAATTCAAACCAATTCTTGTATTATTAGCTTTAAAAATAGGACTCAAAACATCTTTCTTATTTATAGGTAGTCTCCTGATAAGCACGAGGTGTCAAGCCCGTTTCGCGTTTAAAAAACTTAGAGAAAGCAGAAGCACTGGGGAAATTCATACGATTGGCAATCTCATAAGCCATCATTCCGTTAGTTTTCAGCAGTAGCTTTGCCTCTTGTATGGTGGCTCGATTTATCCAAGACATCACACTCTGCCCACTTGCCTTCTTTATCGTCGCAGAAAGATGATGTGGCGTTACATGCAGTTGAGAGGCATAATAAGGAATTGAGCGTTCCTGCATACAATGCTGTTTTATCAGCCGTTTGAATTGAAGAAAGAGTTCCTGAGTACGTGTAGAACCTTCATTCTGAACCTTTTCTGACAAGAGCTCGTTTAATTCTTGTACATCAGCAACAATCGCTTTAGACAAATATTGTACGGTCTTTCGACGATAAGGGGCAAGGTGTACGACATCCCATAAAATATAGTACATCCTCAGTAATCTGTCAAATTCTGCAGGGGAAGTTTTGTATACCACCTCATCAGACATCTCAATACTATCCCTAAACACAATAACCGTCACACGAGCATCATCGGAAATCTTATTAACTTCAACGATTGTGTCGGCAGGACTCAACATAACATTTCCTTTTTCAATATGATAATCCTGCAGATTGATACAGACCTCTGCACTACCTTCCAGCACAAGAAAGAAACGCGGCTCTACCATCTGGTAGATTTCTTCTTTACTAAAAACAGGAATCCGCTGTACACTTCCATTAAGAATAAGAATCAAATCGTCGTTGACAAAGAACTTATCCTGATGGCTAAGAACTTCGTTTAAATTCAGATTATCTACCGAAAGATGGTTTATAACTTTCGTAATGCTCATAAAATTTCCTTATTGTATGATTTAATTGCAAATTTACTATTATTATACTGATATGAAGAATAATTTTAATACTAATCGTACAAAAAGACAATTTTATCTAAATTTTTGGATAATCAGATAACGAGAAAGATAGGATAAATTTGCATCGTCCTGATAGAAAAGGAATTAAACCACAGTAAATAAGCATAAAAACAAAGATATGAATATGAAGAAAATAATGATAAGCCTTGCCTTAATAATGCTATCTTCCGGTAGTTGGGCGCAGACATTGGAAGAATGTCAGCAGGCAGCAGAAAAAGAATTATCCCCTCATCAAACAGTATGGATTGATTGCTAAGACTACACAACTTACGGTTAAGAACATTCAAAAAGGGTGGCTTCCGCAAGTTACGGCTTCGGCTCAAGCGACCTATCAAAGTGCTGTTACGGCTTGGCCAGAGAGTATGCAGAGTATGTATCAGCAGATGGGACTCAACATGAAAGGACTGCGTAAGGATCAATATAAGATTGGTGTTGACCTCCAGCAGACAATCTACGATGGCGGTACTATTAGCAGTCAACGCAACATTGCACAGCAAGAGGGGAAAGTACAGGAAGCACAGACGGAAACAAATCTATATCAAGTGCGACGACGTGTCAATGAAATGTATTTCTCATTACTGTTGCTGAACGAACAAATCCAACTCAACGAGGATGTAAAAGCACTGCTACTGTCAAGTGAGAAAAAGCTTTCTGCCATGGTAAAAGGCGGTACGGCTGCTACAAGCGACCTTGACAATGTGCGAGCAGAACGACTCAGTGTTGAGCAACAGAACGAGAATCTAAAGCAGCAAAAGCAAATGTTACAGCGTATGTTAAGCATCTTCTGTGGACTCGAGGTGAACAATACACAGAAACCAGCACCTGTCCAGATAGCTTCGTCAGCAAATAATCGCCCTGAGATGCGATTATACAATAGTCAATTAGAACTTACAGAAGCAAAGGAGAAAGCCTTAGACACACAGCTACGACCCAAGTTAGGACTTTTGCACAAGGCTTTTACGGCTATCCTGGACTGAATATGTTTGAGGATATGATAAATCGCAAGTGGAGTCTTAATGGTATCGTCGGCATCAAATTGTCATGGAATGTAAGTGCATTCTACACGCATAAGAACGACAAAGCAAGGCTAAACGCCCAACGAGAAATGATCGAGAATGCTCGGGAAGTATTTCTTTTCAACAATAAACTGGAGGAGATACAGCAATCGGAGAACATCAGTCGCTATCAAACAATGATGAAAAGCGACGATGAAATCATCGTATTGCGCACGAATGTACGTAAGGCAGCGGAATCAAAACTTACTCACGGAATCATAGATGTCATTAGCTTGCTACGAGAGATAAACAATGAGAATGCAGCCAAGACCCAACAAAGCATCCACGAGATTGATATGCTTAAGGAGATGTATAACTTGAAATATACAAACAACGAATAAAAAAAAGACAAACAAAGGATATGAAAAAGATCGTTTTATTAACAAGTCTTGCCGTTATCATGGCATCTTGCGGAAAAGATAAGAAGGATTATGATGCTACAGGAACATTCGAAGCAACTGAAGTAACGGTATCGGCGGAGTCTACTGGTCAACTGATAAGCTTCAATATTGCTGAAGGACAGCTGCTTAACAACGGACTAACAGTTGGTCAGATTGACTCCCGCCAACTCTCATTAAAGCGTGAACAATTGGCTACAAGCAACGAACAACTAACTGCAACACATAGTCAGCTCGAAGCTAACAAGCGTCAGTTGCAAGCGAATAGACAAGCAACAGCAAGCAAACAGTTAGACCTTGAAAAGCAGGTGGCATCTATTCGCCAACAAATTGCTAATCAACTGCGTGAGCGCGAACGCTTTGCCGAGCTCTTAAAAGACGGTGCTGTGCCACGTAAACAGGTTGATGACATTGATTATCAGATACAAGTACTACAGAAACAACTCGTAGCTACGCAGGAACAGATTGCCAGTCAGAATGCATCTTTAGCCGAACAGAATAAGGGTTTGGCTGCTCAAATGGACGGAATAAGCGCACAGCAGACCGGAGTAAGCGCACAGCAAGCTAACGTTCGCAATCAGCAAGCCCAGATAGACGACCAAATTGCTCACACCTTTGTGAAGAGTCCGCTCACAGGAACAGTCTTAGAGAAGTATGTTGAACAAGGAGAATTTGTCTCTGTAGGCAAGCCTTTGTTCAAGATTGCAGACACCAAGCGTATGTACTTACGCGCATATATCACCTCTGAACAGCTCAAAAGCGTCAAGTTAGGACAAAAGGTGAAGGTGATAGCAGACTATGGCGGTGGCGAGAAAAAGCAATATAATGGTGTCGTTACATGGATATCAAGTCGCTCAGAATTTACACCAAAGAGTATTGTCACAGAAGATGAGCGTGCCGATTTGGTCTATGCTATCAAGATACAGTTCCAAAACGACGGTTATGCAAAGATTGGAATGTATGGTGAAGTGAAGTTTTAACATGGTAAATACACGATGACAGCAATAGAAGTAAACAACATATCAAAGCACTACGGAAAGGTTCAGGCACTGAAAGAGGTGAGTTTCTCTGTGAAAAAAGGTGAGGTCTTTGGACTCATCGGACCTGACGGAGCTGGCAAGACTTCAATGTTTCGCATCCTTTGTTCGCTACTTTTGCCAGAGACAGGGACTGCTACTGTTGACGGATTTGACGTGGTGAGCCAAATGGAAGAGGTACGCAAGCGAGTCGGTTATATGCCTGGAAGATTCTCACTCTATGAAGATTTGACGATAGAAGAGAACCTTCACTTCTTTGCCACACTCTTCAATACAACGGTAGAAGAGAACTATGAAGCCATCAAACCTATCTATTCGCAGATCGAGACGATTTAAGGATAGAAAGGCAGGAGCACTCTCTGGGGGTATGAAACAGAAGTTAGCACTCTGCTGTGCATTGGTCCACCAGCCAAGTGTTCTCTTCCTTGACGAGCCAACAACAGGTGTTGATCCAGTCAGCCGAAAGGAGTTTTTGGGAGATTCTCTGCCAACTGAAGGAGCATGATATAACCATCGTTGCCTCCACACCTTACCTTGATGAAGTGAAAAGTTGCGAACGCGTAGCCTTCCTTTCAGAAGGAGTTGTACAAAGGAATAGGCACTGCAGACGATATTCTTACTGAGTTTAAAGACATCTTTAACCCACCAACTATCGAACGAACAACGAACGATAAGGCAATTAACGCTACAAACAAAGAAGCTGAAAATGTCATAGAAGTAGAACATCTTGTCAAGGCTTTTCGGTTCATTCCACGCTGTAGACGATATCTCCTTTACGGTGAAGAAGGGCGAAATCTTCGGTTTTCTCGGTGCTAACGGAGCCGGAAAGACCACCGCTATGCACATGCTTACGGGCCTCAACCAGCCTACTAACGGCACAGGGAAGGGTTGTTGGCTTTGATATCCGTACCGAATATGAGCAGATCAAACAACATATCGGCTACATGAGTCAGAAGTTTTCGCTCTATGATGACCTCACCGTTGACGAAAATATCAGCCTTTTGCTGGTATCTATGGTATGAAGGACGATGAAATACGCCGTAAGACGGATGCGTTATTAGAGCGTCTAAACTTCTCAGAACACCGCAATACGTTGGTAGCAAGTCTGCCTTTTAGGATGGAAACAAAAAGCTTGCTTTCTCTGTAAGTATCTTCCATAATCCTGGTGTTGTGTTCCTTGATGAACCTACAGGAGGCGTCGATCCCGCCACACGTCGTCAGTTTTGGGAACTTATCTATGATGCTGCAGAGCGCGGAATAACGGTATTTGTGACCACACACTATATGGACGAAGCCGAGTATTGCGACCGTATTTCCATCATGGTAGACGGTAAGATAAAGGCCTTGGGTACGCCCGACGAACTAAAACAAAAGTTCAACCAGCCCGACATGGACCACGTATTCACCTATCTGGCACGTCAAGCAACCCGCAGTTCAGATTAAGCACACACATTCAATATAAATAAGTAATTATAAATGAAGCAGTTTTTTTCATTTATTCTCAAGGAAACTAAGCATATTACTCGTGACAAACGCACGATGTTGATGCTGTTCGGTATGCCTATCGTAATGATGCTTCTCTTTGGTTTTGCCGTCACCAATGATGTGCGAAACGTACGTGTTGTCATCGTGATGAGCAATGCCGACAATGCCACTCAGCAAGTAGCAGACCGCTTGGCAGCATCTGAATACTTCATATTAACAAAGGTTGTGGCAAATCCTGCCGAAGCTGAGAAAGCTATCCGTAATCAGGAAGCCGACATAGCAGTCGTATTTGCAAAAGATTTTGCAAGCAGACAATCTGGTTATCAGCTCATTGTCGATGCCGCAGACCCTAATATGGCACAGCAGTGGACCACCTATACCAATGCCGTCATAGCCAATACTGCAAGTAGTGTTGTGAACTCAAAACTACTTTATAATCCTCAGATGAAGTCGCCTTACAACTTCGTTCCTGCCATTATGGGTACGTTGCTGATGCTCGTATGTGCTATGATGACCTCTATCTCTATAGTCCGTGAGAAGGAAAAAGGGACCATGGAGGTGCTGCTTGTATCACCAACAAAGCCCTTAATGATTATTGTTGCGAAGTTAGTACCCTATCTTGTGCTTGCCTTCACCATCCTTTCAATCATCTTACTCATGTCATCCTACGTATTAGGCGTACCTATAAAGGGTTCCTTGTTCTGGATATATGTGGTTTCAACTATCTATATCCTATTAGCGCTATCATTAGGAATCCTTGTGTCAACAATAGCCGAGACACAACTCGTTGCCCTCCTCATATCAGCGATGTTATTAATGATGCCTGTCATCATGCTCTCTGGGAATGATGTTCCCAATAGAGTCAATGCCGAAGATATTACAATACATCTCAGCCATTATCCCTACTCGTTATTACATCAGTGCGATGCGTAAACTGATGATTATGGGTATCGGAATTGAAGAAATTTACTTTGAAGTGTCCATACTAATAAGTATGCTCATAGCCTTGATGTCGCTTGTACGGCAAAGTTTAACAAACGATTAGAATAGAAAACTATGATACTAAAATATCTTTTAAGAAAGGAATTCACCCAGATACGTCGTAACTCCTTTCTGCCAAGACTTATCGTCGTCTTCCCGATAATGATTATGTGCGTTATGCCGTGGGTAATGAATATGGAGGTTAAGAACATTGTTGTGGATGTTGTCGACAACGACCGCTCTACCCTCTCACAACAATTAGTACACGAGATAGAAGCAAACAAATACTTCATCTTCCATGGGCAGCAGTCTACCTACGCACAAGCACTCAAGAATATAGAACATTCTGAGGCGGATGTTGTGGTTGTTATCCCCCAAAACTACAGCCGTGACTTAAACTCTGGACGTGTTCCGCAGGTTCTGATTGCGGCTAATGCTGTCAATGGAACAAAGGGAGCGTTGGGTTCGGGATACCTTTCTCAGATTGTTTCTGCAAATGTCTTGCCCTCTACAACAGCCATAAAGTCAAAGATTGACACGCTTTATCTCTACAACAAACATCTTAACTTCAAGGTTTTTATGATTCCTGCACTGTTGGCTATGGTGATGATGATGATAACTGGTTACCTACCAACACTTAACATCGTCAGCGAAAAAGAGAAGGGAACAATTGAACAGATAAACGTGACACCAGTGAGCAAATGGACTTTCATACTTTCGAAGTTGATTCCTTATTGGATGATAGCTTTCTTCATCGTGACGGTTTGTCTGTTATTGTCTTGGTTTCTCTACAACATCACCCCTGTGGGGAATATAGCCCTCATCTATCTCCTTTCGATGTTGCTTGCACTGTTCTTCTCATCCTTTGGACTAATTATTTCTAATTACTCCGATACCATGCAGCAGGCAATCTTCGTAATGTGGTTCTTCATGGTCATACTCCTGTTGCTCTCAGGACTATTCACTCCGACACGTTCGATGCCACCTTTTGCTTATCTTTCCACTTATATCAACCCTGTGAGCTACTTCATTGAGGCGATGCGTACAGTATTCATCCGTGGTGGAAACATCAGTAGCATAGCTCATCAGCTGCTTGCCCTCTCGGGAATAGGTCTCTTTATGGGAACTTGGGCGGTAGTGAGTTATAAGAAGAACAAAAGATAGAGTAACGTTTGTTTAGTTGACAAGTTAACGAGTTGACAAGTTGACGAGTTGCTTGTAGACAGAGTAAATGAAAGACAAAGTAACAGGAGAACGATTATTTGGTAGACAAATTAATGAGTTGCTTGTAAGCTGGAGAAAAGAAAGACAGAGTAACAGGAGAACATTTCAGTTTTGCATACTTCTGCCTTTTAAAATCTCTATAGCCTTTGTAAGAACGTAGGGTTTTGTAAATAAAATTCTAAGACAGCAAACGAAAAGGGCGTAAATTAGCTTCCAATTAATGCCCTTTTGGCTTTCAAAAGATGCCCTTTTGAAGTCCAAGTAACGCCCTTTTGAAGGCTTACTAAGCACCTTTTAAAACGTAACTTTGCAACTATCTGATTCTATGCAACTTACAAAGGCAGCCTTTTTGCACGTATTTTTCGTCTTTTTAAAGCTCAAAAACACCTTTATTTTGTAAATAAAATTCAAATACTAAAGAAGTATTTTACGACTTTTGTAATCATCAAAAAAACATTCTACTAAGCAATTTTATGGTGGTAATGGCGTTTATATCAGAAAAAGGGCTATAGACTAAAATTCTGTTTTGGTCAACCTTTTAGGGCATATGCACTTATCCTGATTGTTGATATTGGTAAATTCGTGAGGTATGAGATACTACTTACTTTCTATTCTCTTGTTACTCTTGCTCGTTGCTTGCAGCAGAAACGATGAACCCGTTTATCCCAAAGAATTTATAGGGAACTGGGCAGGTATGGAAAAGACAAACATTGGTATGCGTCCAATCCTTGAAGTGACGGATTCTACCGTTGCATACGACCCAGGCATAGGCGATACTTGCAGGTGGTTTAATAGTTATCACTTTGTGAACGACTCGCTTTTTTTAGTCTATGAGGAAAAAGATACCAACCGTTGTAAGGTCATAGAGTTACACGATAGTATACTGATTATCAAAGGCTTGCCATGGAACGAGGAGAAAGCAGTTAGCTTTGTACGGCAAAAAAGATAAGAAAAGATAAGTAGTATAGCCTTCATACACTTCGATTAATTGTTTTTCAACGGAATATCCCCTACAAAAATCCATACAGATTGACTCCTTCCGTTCTCTCTTTTTATTAAAGGTGAGAAGATACTATCACCATTTTCTCGTGCAATAGGGTACCGCTTATTCATAAACCAAACAGCATCCTTCGTGCGATAAAGCTTCATCTTGATATAAGGTTTATCCGAAACATAATAGCCACCATATTCTTTCAAAAACTCATAATTGGGGAAGTCTTGCACCAAGATACCCTCTGTCAGTCCCTCACTTGTTAAGGTATGTGAGAGGATACCATCGGTATATACCCACCCACGCAATAATCTAAAGGACTTATTTCCGATACCTATTGGAGCTGTGTTGAAGTCATAATCCACACATTCCATGATGACTATGTCATTCTTAAACTCCTTTAGATGTTCCCTTTGGTCAGAGAAACGACCTTCTGCTACGCCCGAACCCTTCTGCTCATCAGCCGTCTTTGTCTTGCAGGCGGTCAGTAGAAAGGAGAGAAAGAGCAGTGTTAGGACTGTTTGATATCGCCTCATATGCATCATTGTTGTTCGTTCGTAGTGTTCGTAAATAGGTGCTGTTAGCTACGCCAAAGATAATAAAAGTTTTGCATACGACAATGTCTTTCTCCTGATTATCAGCCTAAAAACAAAAATCCCCTTCATCCGAAAGAATGAAGAGGGGGATTTTTTTAATTTTGTTTTGACTTACAATGCCGTGAAAGCAGCTACAAAACCAAAGATGATACCCGGTGTGTTAGCAATCGCCAATGGCCAGTCACGCTTCTCTTTGAACAATCCGTAAGCAACCCATAAGGTACAGTTTACACCTGCCATAAATGGCTGAATGAAGGTTCCCTTCTGCCCTGCTAAGTTGTTTTCTATCTGTGGAAAATAGAAAACATACATTAAAACTGATGTTACCATACCGACCCATCCCATAGAAGTGAAGAACTTTTCCTTTGTCATATTATCCTGATTTTATTTGTTTATGAATACAAGAAAGATTTAGTTTATATCTTTTCTTTACCTATCTAACATTTCATTCTAACGCTACAAAGATATAAACTATTTCTTTTTTTGAAACAAATGACAGATAAAAATATATCGTTTCATCTGTTACTTTCTTATTTTTATATCAGTTATTTGATATAGCTGAACCTAATTAAAATACTTTTTGAATACTATCCATTAGGGGTGTCAATTCACGATTGAAAACCCTTCCGTGGCGGTCAACCATATGCAGGGCATAGGCGATGAACAGCCTACGCTTAGCGCGCGACATGGCAACATAGAACTTACGAGCATCTTCCTCGTCCTGCTGTTTCGTCTTATTATAGGCGTTCGGGTAGCGTCCATCTGCTGCATCAAAGATGATAACATTGTCAAACTCCAATCCCTTTGCCTTATGAACAGTCGTCACGTAAATACGCTCAAGAATACTCTTACTATTGCAGAAGTCGGCTTTCCTTCAGCGTATTAATATCCATTATGTACTGCGAGAGCTGTGGTGCAAGCGCATTAACTACCGCCTCATCCGTCAGCATATCTATGCGAAGATAACGGAGGATGTAATCTAATCGGGAAATCTCATTGATTAAACCATCAGAACGAAAGGTGTTATAAGCCGTGGAAAGTTCACTTACAAGGACTGGTTCAGGTTCGGTTGACACAATATAAGACCGATTGACAGCCGCCTGATAAAGTTCGCCATAATTGCTACGAAGCACGTTAGCAAAGGGTTTCACCTTCGGATGACGAATAAATGCTGCTTGTTGTGCCTGCTTCTCACGTGCTTTATCGGCACAGAGACGTACAAGACTGATAGTTGCTTTCACATCATCAATCGCCTGATGACTATTAACACCCGCCAATTGAAAGGTTTCGAGAAGGCTCTCCAACTTGTAAGAATGTAGGCTTGGAGCCAACAATCTTACCAGCTTGAGCGAGTCGAAGCAACGGTTATCATGTGCCTGCATCGTATCCTTGCAGTAACGTCGTAGATTGTTATCAAGTATATTGTAATCGTAGCTGGCGTTATGCCCAAGCAGCGTACTCGTTCCAACAAATGTTAGGAAACGATGCAAGGCTTCAGCAGGAGGTAGTAATTCGCCAGTAGACAGCTTCTCATGATAGATGTCATACATCGGATTCTCTTTATCTCCGAGCATTGGCAAAATTGGTTTATCGGTCTGAATATAGAGGTCGAGCGGTTCGCCAACCACGTCCCCACCCTTAATTCGTATGGCAGCAATTTCAATAATGTCGTCATTGAACACATCTAATCCAGTTGTTTCTGTGTCGAAAATAACGATTTCTTCCTCGTTGTAAGCACGAAGGAACTCTGCCGTATAACAACTTTCGGGATAAAGTAGGAAGTCGGAAGGCGATAGTGCTAACTGCTTTAACTTCCAATTAAATCGACGAGCAAGAGCATGAGAAGGAAAAGCACGCACACCTTTCATAATTCGTGTCCACGCAATGGAATTATGTTCATTAGAAAGTACGCTCAAATGTGCCAACAACAACTTGACTTCGGGTGTATCAAAAACATCGCGCCCAGAAACCTTAAAGTGAGTCAAACCAGCTTCTGTCATAGCTTCACTGATACGATCGGCATCAGAGTTAGCACTGACAATAATGGCTGTTCGCTCCTCATTATTTTGCTCATAAAGGCGGCGAGCTTCTATGCTGACCTCCTTGTGTTCTGCTTCAATCGTACTGCTATGTATGATTCTCAAGTCCCCGGGCTTTGCCTTTGTGTCGTTGTCAGAAAGAGGGAGCAGTTCGCAATCTATTTTCAATTGCTTTTCTGCATAATCATTGAAGACGTCAAGCAGATATTTTGGCGACCGATGGTTGCGTTGCAGATGATGGATATTTTCTTTACAACGCATCTTCAAGAGCGTTAATGTTTCCACTTTTGCACCCATAAAAGAGAAGATTGCCTGCTGCTCATCGCCTAAATACATCACCATAGGATTGTCCTCAGCTGTCAGCAAGTCAATGATAGCAAGTTGCATACCATTAAGATCCTGCACCTCATCCACTTGTATCCACGGATAACGCTTGCAGCTTAGGTCTGAACGATAGATATCGTATGTATAGAGGAGCAAGTCTTCAAAATCAAAGAGGTGATTCTCCTCCTTGTATCGGGCATAACAATGAGCGTAATACATCTTCCAAAGGAGTACACGAATCCTATCCGCTGTCTTTCCGTCAAGCCCGGGTGCATTCACCTCGTCCATGTATTCCTGTGCATGGTGATAGATATTCACTACCGCCTGCTCGTCATATTCAATCTTTTGTGAGGCACAGATATGCTTTACTGCTTCTCGATCATCATCCGTAAAACACTCTGGATGGAGGTAATACTTCCATGGATGCTGGTGTTCCAACTGATAGATGAAATGCTGAAAGAAGATAATCGTCTGATAACCTTTGTATCGATTGAAGTCTCTTGTCACCCCTTCTTCATCTTCGTTGCGATAATCAGCAATAATACTCACCGCCTCTTCGTCGTCAATAATGGCAGAATCAGCTGGTATACGTCCCTGTTCAAAGAGGAACTTAGAACAAAAACGATGCACATTACCCACCATCAGTTCAGAGAAATCACCTCCCACAACCTTCTGAATACGGTTGGTCATTTCTCTTGCAGCACGATTGGTGAACGTAAGACAGAGCATATCTTCATACTTCACACCCCTTTCTCGTGCGTATCTTATCCTCTCTGCGAGGATATGTGTCTTACCACATCCTGGCGATGCCAGCACAAGATGATATCCCCGACTTGCCTCAACGACAGGAATCTGGTATTTATCTAAACTTGGTGTGTAATGATTTGTCTCCATAGAAAGTATTTTTATAGCAGTAGATGCTTCTTCTGCAAAAGTAAGAAAAAGATTAGAAATAACTCGTTAGTAAATAAAAAGAATTATAAGCCATAACATTTTTATTGCCAAGAATCCACATATCTAAACCATAGGTATTAACCAATATTTGGCGTATAGCTCATTTTTGCAGGCTATTTTTTTGTATTAGATGTTCAATAACTCAAATTGTGCTGACGTTGTTATCTAAAAATAATAACCTAAGGAACAGTGCAAAGCTGCAGTTATTAATTCATACATAATATCAAGAAAGACAATGTTTTTTTATTTATTAAGAATTATTCTGACACGCATTCTATTGCGGATAAGAAAATAATAGTTGCATTTCAGATAACTGTACATTTAACATTAGAGCCTTAAAAAAATACTTTATAAATTTGTTGTTTTCAGTTGAAATAGGTATCTTTGCATATAAGCTTGTTTTAATAACAATAAACTAAAAACAATAAACGTGAGACATATATATATCTTCATATTATCACTCATTACACCTTTGTGTCTCTTCGCCCAAAATATAGAGATTGGCTCATGTATAACAAAGGATGGAGGCACATATCATGGACAATTGTTTCGTGGTAGACCTAATGGAAAAGGTGTAGCTAAGTATAAAAATGGGAATGTCTACGAAGGAGAATTCCTTAAAGGAATGAGGCATGGACAAGGCACATATAAACTTACTGATGGTAAGAAATATGTGGGACAATGGTTTCAAGATCAACAACATGGGCAAGGTATTTGCTACTTCGCCAATGGTAATCGCTATGACGGACTGTGGTATAAAGACTATCAGCAGGGACAAGGGACAATGTTCTACTACAATGGCGACAAATATATAGGCAATTGGGAGCAAAACAAACGAAGTGGTGAAGGTAAATACATCTTTGCAAATGGTGCATTCTACGAAGGCACATGGTATAATGACATGAAGAATGGTTTTGGAAAGTTTATTTGGGCAGACCATTCATCCTTTTCAGGAAACTGGATAAAACAACCTTAAAGAAGGCAAGGGAGTTTATCATTATTCTGATGGCGACGAATACAATGGCGATTGGAAGAATGACCTACAAAATGGTAAAGGCATCTATAAATTCAAAGATGGTGAAAGCTACGAAGGCGAATATCTGGATGGTGAGCGAACTGGGCAAGGTATCTTCCGATATAAAAATGGCAATCAATATTCTGGTCACTTCCTCAAAGGGCTCAAGTCGGGCTATGGTACTATGTCGTGGCATAATAGCGATATATATATAGGCAACTGGGAGAAGGATGTTCAGAACGGACAAGGAAAACTGACAAAGAATAATAAAGATATTTATGAAGGACAATTCAAAAATGGAATGTTAGAAGGTCTTATTATCATTCACTATGCCGATGGAAGTAGGTTTCGTGGTAGCTATCATAATGGCAAACGAAACGGAACAGCCATTGAAGAGTCTGCTGAGGGCATCCGCTTCGAAGGGAACTATAAAGATGACTGGCGCGAAGGAAAGTTCACAGAGCGTGATAAGAATGGTAATGTGACAGCAAGCGGATACTACGAAAAAGGTAAACGCCACACCGATTAGTCTTTACAAAATATAACAAACATATAAAGATATTCTACCATGGTAACGAAGAAGACAACAGCCCAAAAGGCACCTAACAAGAAAACCTGTGTACGAACAACTAAGAAAAAGGATACTCCTCATATAGGTCTCGTTACGAATGACTCCTACCTTGCTCCTTATGAGGATGCAATCCGTGGTCGACACGAACATGCTCTATGGAAGATTGATCAACTTACACAAAACGGTAAGCTATCTCTCTCTGACTTTGCGAACGGACATAATTACTATGGTTTGCATAAAACTGATGAAGGATGGGTGTTTCGTGAGTGGGCACCTAATGCAACAGAGATTTACCTTGTTGGAGATTTCAATGATTGGGACGAGCAAGAACAATATCGATGTCATAAAATAAAAGACTCTGGCAATTGGGAACTTACACTTCCTTATGATGCGTTAGCGCATGGTCAATACTATAAGATGCGTGTGCATTGGAATGGTGGAGAAGGCGAACGTATCCCTGCATGGGCACAGCGTGTTGTTCAAGACGAAGATAACAAAATCTTTTCTGCACAGGTATGGGCACCTGAGAAGTCTTACGTTTGGAAGAAAAAGACTTTCAAAGCACAGACTGCACCACTACTAATCTATGAATGTCATATTGGTATGGCACAAGATGAAGAGAAGGTTGGTTCGTACAATGAGTTCCGTGAGAAAGTTTTGCCACGTATTATAAAGGATGGTTACAATGCCATACAAATTATGGCAATACAGGAACATCCCTATTATGGTAGTTTTGGCTATCACGTAAGTTCTTTCTTTGCTGCCAGTTCACGTTTCGGCACACCTGAAGAATTGAAAGCTCTTATTGATGAAGCACATAAGAATGGTGTTGCTGTGATTATGGACATTGTTCATTCACATGCAGTTAAGAACGAAGTCGAAGGCTTGGGCAACTTAGCCGGCGACCCTAACCAGTACTTCTACGAAGGCGACCGCCATGAACATCCAGCATGGGACTCTCTCTGTTTTGATTATGGAAAAGACGAGGTACTACACTTCCTTCTTTCTAACTGTAAATATTGGTTAGAGGAATATCACTTTGATGGTTTCCGTTTTGATGGTGTAACGTCAATGCTTTATTATAGTCATGGTTTAGGCGAAGCCTTCTGTAATTATGCCGACTATTTCAATGGACACCAAGATGATAATGCAATATGTTACCTGACGCTTGCCAACTGCCTTATCCACGAGGTTAACAAAAATGCTATTACCATTGCCGAAGAAGTGTCAGGTATGCCCGGCTTAGCTGCTAAATTTAAGGATGGAGGTTATGGATTCGATTATCGTATGGCTATGAACATTCCAGATTATTGGATTAAAACGATAAAAGAATTGCCAGACGAGGCATGGAAACCATCTTCTATCTTCTGGGAAATAAAGAATCGTCGTTCAGATGAGAAAACAATATCTTATTGCGAATCACATGACCAAGCACTGGTAGGCGATAAAACGATTATCTTCCGATTAGTTGATGCTGACATGTATTGGCACTTCCGCAAAGGCGATGAAACAGAAATGTCACATCGTGGTATTGCCTTACACAAAATGATTCGACTTGCAACAGCCTCAGCAATAAATGGCGGCTATCTGAACTTTATGGGTAACGAATTCGGCCATCCTGAGTGGATAGACTTCCCACGTGAAGGAAATGGATGGAGCCATAAGTATGCAAGAAGACAATGGAACTTGGTTGATAATCAAGAGTTATGCTACCATCTACTTGGCGACTTCGATAAAAAAATGTTGGAAGTTATTACAAGTGAAAAGAAGTTTAACGAAACACCAATTCAAGAGATATGGCACAATGATGGCGATCAAATATTGGCATTTAGTAGAGGTGAACTTATCTTTGTGTTCAACTTCTCACCAACACGTTCATATACCGACTATGGTTTCTTAGTTCCAGAAGGCTCTTATAATGTTGTATTAAACACCGATGCCAGAGAATTTGGTGGCTATGGCTTTGCTGATGATACAATAGAACATTTCACTAATGCTGACCCACTCTATGAGAAAGCTCATAAAGGTTGGCTAAAATTATACATACCAGCCCGAAGTGCTGTCGTATTGAGAAAGAAGTAAGTTCTAAATGATGGAAATAAGTTTATGCGTGCGACTTGCACCGTACTATTTTGTTTATTCACATTCTGCTATCTATTTTTCTATCAAGCAGATGTAATGACAGTTGTACAACATTTGGCATCTGGAAAACAAACATTCTACGACCCATTATTAGGTGCGGTATTATTGACGCTTACCTTAAAGTTACTGCAAATGGGAATAAGTTCCTTGAGCAAACTTAACAAGCGTGGATTTGCCTTAACTTATTTTCCATCTTTTCTCATTCTGACCTTGCTATCAGACCTTCAGCCAACATCTGATCGCGTAACTTTCGGCAATTGGTTATGGATAACACCGCTATTATTAGTGATATACTCCTTAATCATGGTTGCTGCTAAACGGTTTGAACCATACGAACCCGAACAACGTAGTTATGGTCCTTTTTCACAAATTATATGGAATAACCTTCTGATATTTCTTGTCTTTACACTATTTACAGGTTGTTGGGGTAACAGTAATAGCTATTTCCATCAACGAGCTAAGGTTGAAGCAATGATTGACAGAAAAGATTATAGCGGTGCACTAAACGTTGTTCGCACCATGCCACATACAGACTCTGTGACATCTATGCTGACGATTTATGCCGTTGCTCGTAGAGGGCATTTGGCTGACAGCCTATTTCATTATCCACTGATAGGAGGTTCACAGACCTTACGACCAGGCAAAATTCATTCATGGTTACAACCCGATAGTGTCCTTCATAAAGTTACTCGTAACTCGGCAAACTATCAACTAATTGGGTTCTTATTAGACCGTAACCTCTATGATTTTGCTCGATACCTTCCACAATATTATCCAATTGATAGTCTTCGACCACGTTACTATAAGGAGGCTATGAGGATTCTAACACTCAAAAAAAGAGGATTAAAACTCGTTGCTCCCTACCAAGCGGGCAGTTATGCTGCTTATTACTATTCTAAATGATGATTAACCAAAAGAATTGTCTTGATTGGAGAACATTGTCTACATCAATAACACGTAGTTTAGAGGTTGAACATAAAAAACTCGAAAATCTAATCACAAGTATGAATACATTCGTCCATTTTCACATCTGACACTTCCGTTGGAATACGTTGAAAAAACTGAAAGGGAAAACAAATTCCAACCTTATAAGCATTTTTTAGAAGTAGAAGAAAATGATCATAATACCCTTTTCCACGTCCAAGACGATTGTTCTCGCAGTCAAAAGCCATACCTGGGATAAGTGCAAACTCTATTGAAGAAAAAGTCAGTAAAGGCCTCACCCGTAGGTTCAAGAATTCCATAATGATTTATTACAAGAGAGTCGAAACCCTTAAAGTAACGAAGTTCCATCTCGAAGTCGCTAATAACCACTGGAAGAAGAATTGTCTTACCCTCATCATGTAGCCTCCTGATAAGATCATGCGTGTAGACCTCATCAGGGAGTGAATTGTAAAGAAGAATAGTCTTTGCACTCTTCAAATGCTGATGCCTTAAAAGACACTGAATAAGTGGGAGCGATTGTTCTATTAGCTCTTCATTAGAGAATTGCTTCTTACGCATCCTTACCTCTCTACGGACAGAGTGTTTATCGTCTACTATCATCGGCGTTGTGAGGTTCGGCGTTGTGTTGTACTTGTACCTTTCTTAGACATTTTACTTGGCTTTATCAAAAGAATCGATGGAGCCTGAAACACTTTTACAGCCTCTTTAATAACAGCATCGTCACGATTAATATATTCTAACCAAGCTTGTTCGTCCAGAATATTATAAATGATACGACTATTGAGGTAATCTTGAAGAAGTGTGTGTGAGCGCATAATCATCAGATTACGACGACGTAACCATTCTTCTCTGCAAAGTTAACGAAATCACCCACAAGGTTCTGTTGCTTCAAATAGTTAGCTAAAGGAGCCATTTCTCCAAAGCCAACGAGTTTCTTTCTGTTCCTATCAGTATAGTTGAAAGCATACTGCAAGATAAGACCACTCATTACAGCAAGCTTGTAATAAGATGTTACTTTTGAGGTATCCTCAGGAACGAAGATGTCAGGTGTGATACCACCACCACCATATACTGTACGTCCGTTCTGTGTGTGATAAGCTGGTCCCTCATGCTTAATACTATCTTGTGAGAAGAACTCACCATGCTTATAACGAGAGAGGATATCATTCTCGTAGTCTGTATTATCACCTGGCTTAAATGGTTTCTGTATACACCGACCTGATGGTGTATAGTAACGTGCGATGGTCAGTCTAATCAAACTACCATCGTTAAATTGTATCTGCTGTTGTACCAATCCCTTACCAAAGGAACGACGACCAACAATCGTTGCACGATCATTATCCTGCATTGCACCAGCAAAGATTTCTGACGCTGAGGCAGAAGCCTCGTTGATTAACACAACCATAGGGATGTGCTGATAACTTCCTTTACCATCACTGCGATAATTTACACGCTGACTCTTCTTCCCTGTGTGTAGACTATTAAACTATTCTTTGGCAAGAACTCATTAGCCATCTGTACAGCAGACTCTAAGATACCGCCACCATTATCACGAAGGTCGATAACCAAATGCTCTGCACCTTGTATATTCAGGGTTTGCAAGGCTGCTAACATCTCTGCATAAGTCCTTTCACCAAAACTCTTAATGCGTATATAACCTGTTGTATCATTGAGCATATAAGCGGCAGAAACACTCTTTACCGCTATATCACCACGTGTTATAGTGAATAATTTTACACCTTTTTCACCATACCTCTTCACCCCTATCTTTACTTTCGAGTCCTTTGGACCTTTAAGTCGGTGCATAGCTTCTTCGTTTGTTACTTCTTTTCCTACAAACGCTTTACCATTGATACTAACTACTTTGTCGCCTGCTAATAAACCAGCCTTCTCAGCTGGTCCATCTTTGATAACATTTTGTATGTGCAATGTGTCTTGACGGATAACAAACTCTATTCCAACACCTGAGAATGAACCCTTCAAATCATCTGTTGCTAACTGTACATCCTTTGCACTAATATAAACAGAATGAGGATCAAGCTCAGACAATATCTCAGGAATAGCCTTATCTACAAGTTCGTCGATATTCACAGAGTCAACATATTGATCATCAATGATATGTAGCAGATTGCTCAGTCGACTACTACCACTATTAATAATGTTCAGTCTGTTACCTGAAAAGTGATTGGCATAGAAGGTGCCAATAAGAATACCAATGACAACACATAGTGCCATCAATAGAGGCATAAAACGATTGTTTTTGTTTTGATTCATATAAGCTATTCCCTTCTCTTATCCTCTAAATCAGAAGAAAATATGTAAGGAATTCGTTAATTTACTTTGTTAAACATTATTCTGTTAGCAAAAGGAATAAACAACAATAGTGTTTCGTTTCCATTTTGCGCAACATCTCATAATCAGCTAACAACTTCCTCGCTTTTATAATGAGTCTGAGGAAAGGTTACATATATCATCCAGACTTCTGTATTCAACCTCTACACCAGCTCTGGTAAGTAAGTCGATACCATCCGTTAAGCGATACTTCTCTGCATAAACAACACGTCGAATACCTGCTTGAATGATGAGTTTTGCACACTCAATACAAGGAGAAGCAGTGACATAAAGCGTAGAACCCTCACTATTGTTACCACTTCGAGCAAGTTTTGTGATGGCATTTGCCTCAGCATGAAGCACATACGGCTTTGTTACTCCCAACTCATCTTCACACACATTCTCAAAACCACTCGGAGTTCCATTATATCCATCACTGATAATCATCTTATCCTTCACAACCAATGCACCTACCTGACGGCGTTTACAATAAGAGTTTTCTGCCCAGATACGTGCCATGCGAAGGTAACGATAATCAACGGCAACCTTGGTCCCACCCTCTATTGAGGACGCTGTTGACGAATCATTTGTAATTTGTTCGCTGTTCATTATTTTGATATTATATATAGATAAACGATGAAGCAATGAGAACGGGAAGTTGTATTGTCACTACCCTACATCTACATGCAAGCACCGTTTACTCAGATAAGTCCTCACTTCCGCTTCAAAAGTCCATCTCGTTCTTTCAACGCATCAATTGTTGGCTCCTGACCCCTAAATCTCTTATAGAGAGTCATAGGATGTTCAGTACCTCCACGTGACAACACATTATCCCTAAATCGCTGTGCCGTTTCCTGATTGAAAATACCCTCTCTCTTGAAAACACTAAAAGCATCTGCATCAAGAACCTCTGCCCATTTATAGCTGTAATAGCCCGCTGCATAGCCACCTGACATTATATGAGAGAATTGGACTGTCATACATGTATCCATACGTTGCTCGTCTATAATTGCAGCTTCCCACGCTTTCTTCTCAAATGGGATAATATCCTCTGTGAACTCATCCTTATGTGTATAATAAGCCATGTCTAACAGGCCGAAACTCACTTGTCGCAAACAAGCCATAGCAGCACCATAATTGCGGCTGGCAATAACCTTATCTATCAATTCATCAGGCATTGGCTCGCCCGTTTGATAATGGAAAGCAAAGGTACGAAGGAACTCTTTCTCTACGGCAAAGTTCTCCATAAACTGCGAAGGAAGTTCTACAAAATCCCACCACACATTAGTTCCAGATAAACTCTCGAAGCGAGTGTTTGCAAAGATTCCATGAAGAGAATGACCAAACTCGTGCAAGAAGGTCTCCACCTCGCTTAATCTCAACAGTGCAGGCTTATCCTTTGTTGGTTTAGAAAAGTTCATCACGAGAGACGCATGTGGACGTACATTCGTACCATCACGCTCTATCCACTGACCTTGAAACTCTGTCATCCATGCACCATCACGCTTTCCTTTGCGTGGATGGAAGTCAACATAGAGTACTGCCAGGTTACTTCCGTCCTTATCATAAACCTCATACGGCTTCACATCTGGATGATAAACGGGTATATCCTTATTCTCCTTGAATGTAATACCATAAAGACGTGTTGCTAAGCCGAACACTCCTTTGATAACATTTCCCAACTCTAAGTAAGGACGAAGCATCTCTGGATCAAGGTCATATTTCTTTTTCTTCAAGAGCTGACTGTAATAACCAACATCCCAAGGCTCCATCTGGAAGTCTTCTCCCTCCATCTCCTTAGCGAGTGCCTCTACCTCCGCACGCTCTTTAATCGCCGTTGGTTTATAAGCCTCTATAAGCTCATTAAGCAGTTTATATACATTCTCTACCTTTGTTGCCATACGATGTTTCATTACATAATCGGCAAAGGTATCATAACCAAGAAGTTGCGCCATCTCTCTACGAAGATTTATCAGACGCTTACAAAGTTCGAGGTTATTTGTATCATTATCCTTTATACAGAGTGTGTTGCGAGCCATATAAAGGTCTTTACGAAGCTCACGCTGTGTGCTATACATCATGAAAGGAACATAGCAAGGGGCATCTAAGGTAAACACCCAACCATCCATATCACGCTCCTTTGCTGCCTCACGACCAGCTTCGCAGGCTGTCTCTGGTAGTCCAGCGAGCTGTTGCTCATCTGTGATATGTAATGTATAAGCCTTATTTTCCTTCAACACGTTCTGTGAGAATTGTAGCGAAAGCATAGAAGCTTCCTCTGTAAGTTTCCGTAATTGATCCTTACCCTCCTCATTCAGCAAAGCACCACTACGTACAAAACCGTCATAACATTTCTTCAACAGGCATTCTTCCTCTGGCGTCAACTCACGATGATGTTCGTACACATACTTGACACGCTCGAAGAGCTTTGGATTTAAGCTGAGGTCATTACTATGCTTGGTAAGAATGGGGTTCATCTTTTGTGCCAAAGCATCCATTTCGTCATTAGTCTCAGCACTCAGCATATTGAAGAACACACTCTCCACACGACTCAAAAGATCATAATAATGCTTACGTCCCTCAACCTCATCCTCTGGTATAATTGTATTCTCAAAGGTTGGTTCTTCGGGATTGTTTATAATCTTTTCTATATGTTCATTGTCACGGCGTATTCCTTCCATCATTGCCTCTTCGTAATCAGCAAGTGAGATACAATTAAAGGGTGCCGTGCAATGCGGTGTATCATAAGGTAGGAAGAATGGATTGACTTGTTCCGTTCTCTCTAATATATTATCTTTCATTTATCTTCTAATAACTTGATTTAATTTACAAAGATAATTCAAAAGAAAAATCCTATATATTAAGGAGTAATTTAACGCAATTTTATTTCTATAATGAATGTGTTAGACTATTTCCATAACATTACTTATACTGATTATATAAAGATTTTTCAAAGTCTTGTTTATAACTTAGTTTCTGAATATGCCTGTTGAAAATAAGTCATCGAATAAGCAGTTTGAGTGTTCAACCTCTTAAATTCTCCAGATGCGGAACAACAACAATTCCTCTTCCGATTGACACTATCCCTTCGCGTTGTAAATTATTAAGCATACGTGAGACATTCAGACGACTTTGATGAAGTTCTTGTGCAAGGTCTTCCATTCTAATTCTCAGTACTTTACAACCAGCCTGAGTGAGGCATCTTAGACGCAAAAAACTAATAAACTGCTGTCGAATATCATTAGTCTGTTGTTTCCATGGTATACGACTCATTCTTTGTGCTTGCATAGAGATACTATTAAGAAGATTAAGTCGAAATATAAGATAGTTGTCAAGAAGTCGCAATACCTCCGCCTTGTCCAAAGAAAGTAAACTACAATGCGTCTGTGCTATGAAGTCTTTTGTGTAACGTTGCATCAGCCCAAAGAAATGTTCGGGCTGAATAACAGCTGGTGCTGACAACTCTTCTTCTATGCGATAACGATGATTATCAGCATGGCTAATCACACGAAGTGTACCACTCATGAGGAAAAAGAGTTCTCTACATTTATCATCGTTATTGACAAGTGTTTTGTCAGAAACAAGTTTATGAAAGCCAAACTTTGTTTGTTCCACGATGTCTGACAACTCATCTGTACTAATACCGATGAAAAGTGGCAGTTCAAGGAGCTTATCATAAATCTGAAGCATAGAGTAAAAGACTATGAATATAGCCGTTTTCTCGAAAAACGGCTATATATATTATTCTATAATCTTACTTTTCATTGAAGGGCTATACCATACTTGTAGATTTCCTTCGTATCAGAATAAATGAAATACACCATTAATTCAGGGTGACCTTCAAGTAGCTTACGTGCTTTCTCTAAACCCATTACCATAAAGGAGGTGGCATAGGCATCAGCAGTTGCACAATTCTTTGCTAACACTGTGGCTGAGAGTAGAGATGCTGAACAGGTATCCTGTTTTAGGATCAATAGTATGTGCATATTTCTTTCCACCTTTATAATAAAAGTTACGATAATTTCCACTCGTTGCCATAGCCTTATCCGTAACGTTCAACACCGTTTTGTAATTCTTGGTTTACCTTCGTACTATCTTCCGTAGGTTTAGTAACTCCAATCTTCCAAGGTAGACGCTGTTCGCTATTTCCTTTCGTTACAATTTCTCCACCGATCTCAATCATAAAGTTTTCTATACCTTTACGACGAAGAAAACGAGCCACAATGTCCGAGCCATAACCCTTAGCAATTGCCGAACAGTCAAGCATCACACGCTTATCTGTCTTCTGAATTCTATTACCGATTAGTCTTACCTTTTTGTAGCCGACAATCTGATGCAAACTATCTATAGTCTGCTTAGAAGGATGCTGACCCGTCTTGAAGCCAAAACCCCACATATTCACCATCGGCGCAACTGTAATATCAAAAGCACCATCGGTCTCCTCTGAAATAGACTCAGCAAGAGTGAAAACTTCTGCAAACATCTCATTCACCTTCACTGGTTTGTTCTGATTAATCTGAGAAATCACCGAATTGGACTCGAAAGTAGAGAAAGTCTGATTTACTTTCTTCAACTCTGCCTCAATCTGCTTTTGAAGGTCTTCATCACTTTGATAAGTAATATTATATACTGTTCCAAAAATAAAGCCCTTGTTATGCTGATAAGGTATTGCGTGCTGACAACGTACAATGGCTATTGAGCCAATGATTAATACCAAAAGGAAGGGTACTTGCCAATAGAGTTTCTTTTTATTCATATTTCTAAACTGCATTCTCTTTATAATTCAAAGAGTATATTAAAGGTTGCACCGAGTTGTGAAGTGTCTCCCCGTCCATAACCTGGCACATACCACGGCTCACCTATCTCGTCTTTTTTATGTACAAGACGGAGCTTATAACGAACTGTCCAACCCATACGAAGCCGTCCAAATATCTTTGCATCAACTCCGCCAACTAATTCTGTCCACAGCTGACTTCCCTTACTACCGAGTGCGCCATACGCTGCTTGACCTCCCCAAATGGGGTCTGTAACGTTTGGAGAATGAATATCATACTTGAAGGATGTGTAGCCTACTCTACCACCCACTAAAAAAACGATAGTCATCATGCTTGTTTTTAAGCATATTAAAATCACAACCTATGCGCCCATAAGGAGCACTGCACTTATAACTGGTACCGATTGTTTCCTCCGTCTTATCTGCCTGCCCAACACCCACTTCTATGACAGGAAAGTATTTATCCTTGACATTTACTCGTACCATTGCCTCATACTGTCCGTATGATATAAGCCTGCGTGTAACAGGTCCGACGACTTCCAGTCCGACGGCAACACCTCTGAAAAAAGGTATACTGTCTTCCTTTACTTTTGACTGAGTCCTGCGCTGCTGCGCATAAACAGAAGACGGAAGCAGTAGGAACAAGCCACTAAGGATGAATAAAAGTGATATGTATATGTTCTTTCGTACCATCATTATCGACATTAGGATTACTGATTTCTACCTGACTCACACGTGTACCCTTTGCCGAGATAGCGGTGAGGGTATGGAAGAATGTTGGCGAACAATCGACACTTTCAAAGTGACTTATATTCGTCTTCGACACCGTTATAGTATCAATCGTCGTAACACCTGCCGTATTTGTGAAGACAAAACGTAATTTATCACTATCACCACTATAGCTCATCGGCAAACTGAATTTGTCGTTTTGACCTGCTTATTCAATAAGATTGTGTCGGCTTTGTTCTCACGTATTGCCGAGATTGTAAGTGTATCATGCAAAGTGTCACCTTGCACAACATAGTTAACCCTCACACCATTGGTGACAGGACAATCTATATCCGAACATGAAATCATACATAACACTCCTCCAATAAGAAGGGCAAATAAGAATGATTTTCTGAATATATGCTTTATCTTGTAGTTGTTCATCTTCTTTTGAATTGTATAAGAAAACACCATCTCATAGCCATATCCTCTACCCTACACTTGCAGACCTTTTGTCAAACAACGCAAGCCGTGATAGATAAATACCACTTAGAAATGCTTTATACAGCTACATCTCTTTTTCTATCTGATAGTCATTCCTTCGTGGGTTACTCCGACTAATAAGGTCGCCTATAAATCCTGCAAGGAAGAGCTGTGTACCCAGTACCATCGCAACAAGAGCTATAAAGAAAGAAGCATGATTAGAAAGAAGGTCGCCATAAACGCCACTCACAAGCATTACCACCTTTTCAACAATAAGCCAAAGGAACGCAACAAAACCAATGAAGAACATAAATGAACCCATCAAACCAAAAACGTGCATCGGCTTCTTACCAAAGTTGGTGAGGAACCATAGCGTTAATAAATCAAGATAACCATTAAAGAAACGATTGATACCAAACTTAGACTTACCATACTTTCGTGCTTGATGCTGTACTACCTTCTCACCAATACGTGCAAAACCTGCCTCCTTAGCAAGATAAGGTATATAACGATGCATCTCACCATAAACCTCAATATTCTTGACGACATCACGACGATAAGCCTTCAAACCACAATTGAAATCATGTAGATTATGCACTCCGCTAATCTTACGAGCCGTTGCATTGAAAAGCTTTGTAGGAATTGTCTTTGTTAAAGGGTCGTAGCGTTTCTGCTTATAACCGCTGACAAGGTCATACTTTTCCTCCGTTATCAAACGATAAAGCTCTGGTATTTCGTCAGGTGAGTCTTGTAAGTCAGCATCCATCGTAATAACAACATCTCCCTGGGCTGCCTTAAAACCACAATAGAGTGCCGGACTCTTACCATAGTTACGACGAAACTTTATCGCATGAACATGCTTCGCATCCTTATGATGTAAATTCTCTATAACGTCCCAACTCTTATCCTTAGAACCATCATTGATAAATATTATTTCGTATGTGAAGCCATTGGCATTCATTACGCGCTGAATCCAAGAATGTAACTCTGGTAAACTTTCTTCCTCATTATATGAAGAACAATAACTGATATATCCATGTTTTTAATTAGAAGGTTTCTCTTATATAAGTTAAAGAAAAATATTCTTCGCCTTTACATCATTTATCACCTTTTCTTTTTTGACATTAATGCCGCGATGAATAGCGAACATATACCGCCAAGTATCAAAGCATAAACAAAACTTGTAGATGCCAACGAGTAAGGCTGAAAGGCCTCTGGAAGAACACTGATAAACTGGTCGTATGGAACACCTAAGGCTGTAAGTACACCTTTCCCCTCATCGCTTGAATAGACATTTGTAACCATCATTACAAGCCTTCCCTTATCAATGTAATGCATGTAAAGCCATTGCAACAGACTAAATATAAGGGCTGCGTTAAAGAAGACACGAACACAATAGAATAAACTCCGACGATAGGAAATAACACCATTACGCCCCTCCTCGCGAAATATCTTCAAACGATAAGCAACAAAAAATGGAGAAGAGAGAGAGAGTTAAAAACTAAATTGTGCTAATACTGGTAGAATGGTCATACCTAACAAGCAGGCAAAACTTGCTGTCCAAATGACAGCAAGATAAATACCATCATAACGAGTGTAAGCTGTAAGTTGTTTGAATTCGTCATGTATCATGATACAAAAGTACAGATTATTTATTATAAATAATGTATTACATCCTTTTATTTATATTTTTTTGTTAAAAACAGAAAAAGTTTCACCTCCTCTTTGCCAGTATTAAATAATTTCATTATCTTTGCACTCGCTTTAACAGCAATGGTAAAGTATTAGACGGGCAAGTCTCTTACGACCAGCTCCCTTTGAATCCCCCAGGACGGGAACGTAGCAAGGGCAGAAGGTTGTAGCGGTGCGATAGGAATCGCTTGTCCACCCGCCTCTTTAGCTCAGTTGGCCAGAGCACGTGATTTTGTAATCTCGGGGTCGTTGGTTCGAATCCGACAAGAGGCTCTAAATTAATAGAATGACTAAGAACACAGAAGAAGGTATGTCGTGAGGCATACCTTTTTTGCGTTATATAAGATTATAAAAACAGAAGACTGACAATTGTCAGTCTTTTAAAATATAATGAGAAATTCGGGTAGGCTTGTAAAATTGTCTACTCAAAAGGATTAGATTTACAACAGGGATATAATACTAACCCTGACTAACCCGAATTTCATCTCACCATCAAAGTGTCTGGTACTCTCGTGAGTAACGCAACATCTGTTCTGTATACGACTCGGAGTAGTCGACTATAACATCCACCATATCACCAAGTTCATTAAAAAATGGCTTTAAGATAGGATTGATAAAACCCTTATAAGGTGCGATATTCAACGACTCATAACGTTGAAGAACCTCCTCATGAAGGAGAGGATTAAGATTGATAGCATACTTCTCTACCAACATTCGTGCTGCTTCAAAGTCACCTTCACTCTTAACACGCTGTATCTCTGCAAGCTGACGAGCAAAGATGTCACGTAAAGCCTTATAATCATTAATACGAACAAACGACTTTGACCTACCCGTATGCTCATCCTTGTTGGTGACAATTTCGACTACATTGTCAGCCTTACCCATTTCCAATGCCCATTGTGCAATTAATGCACGATTCTGCATGTGAGACTCTTCAATCTTCTTACCCGGCTTGATACGTACCTGCTGCGTAAGAAGTCCATTCATCATATAACTATAATATTGTGCCTTATAAGCTTCCTCACTTTCTAAAAGTCCAAGTTCTATAAGTTTATAATCAGCAATATAGTACAAACCAAAAAGGTCTGCACGAGCTTCCTCGATAGTATTTCCATAATTTTTCAAAGCATCTGGATCCGTACCCGGCAGTAAGCGTCCACTGCCATGACCCAAACATTCATGAAGGTCTGTATGAAGATTATCTGTTTTATCTGCATACAAATCCAGTAAACGATTAGTTTCATCATCAATAACAAATTCCTGACGAAACCCATTTCCTTTGGCTGCCATATCGTATGCGTGAGTGAGATTAGAAATTGTCACACTCTTTGATCCATGCTCTGCACGAATCCAATCAGCATTTGGCAAATTAATTCCTATAGCTGACGCAGGATACTCATCACCACCTAACATTGCTGCACATATCACATTAGCGGTAACACCTTTTACCAACTTTTTTCGGAATTTTGGATCGACAGGAGAATGATCCTCAAACCATTGTGCATTAGAAGATATTGCCTGCGTACGCTGAGTAGCATTAAGGTCCTTATATTCAACAAGTCCTTCCCACGAACCCTTTAAGCCCATTGGGTCACCATAGACCTCAATAAAACCATTTATAAAGTCTACGCGTCCATCTTGCTCACGCAACCATTCTATAGAATATGTATCGAAATCGTGTAAATCACCAGTCTCGTAATAACGGATTAAGAGATTTATTACACAAAGCTGCTGATTATTTTCTACATACTCTTTTGCACGATTCAGCCAATAAACTATCTTTTCTATGGCTGAACCATACTTACCATTTATTTTCCATATATCCTCACGAACAACCCCTCCAACTTTTACAAGTGTAGAGTTCAGTCCATAAGAAGGAGCTTCATTTACAGGTCCGTCTTGTTTCTGTTTTGCATAGAATTCTTCTACTTCGTGCTGTGTCACTCCATCATAGTAGTTACATGCAGACGAAAGCACAATATCCTTTCCGTCTGACTTATCTACCCTTTTAGGGAGGATTGTAGGGTCAAAGATGATAGGACAAAGTTCGTTAAGCAACGCATCAATACTTTCTCCTTCTTTCAGAGGAAGTAGTTTAGAATCAGTTGCTAAGACATTCTTACGTAGAAAAGATTCAGAGAAATTAGGTATAAACTTATCGCAAGCATAATGATGATATATACCATTGGCAAACCACACGTGTTTAAGGTATTCTTCAAAAGCAAGAAAATCCTTTACAAATCGGTCACCATCATAGCTCAAATAAACGGCTTCTAAGGTTTTCCTAATACGAAGGTTATATTTACCAAACTGGTCAAATGTTATATCACGTCCAAATAGCGTAGCCTCTGACAAGCAATAAATCAACTGTTTTTGTCGAGTCGTCAATGCATCGAAACCTGGAAGCTGATACCGCAACATTTGTATATCAGCAAATCGTTCATCTTGAAAATTAAACACCTCTTCTCCTGTCGTTTCTATCATATTTTTATTAATTTCTTAAGTGCCTTTTTTCAAACGCACTTCATCTGAGGAGGGTTGCGCCAAATGACGAAGTCTATAATCGCGTGGAGTTTCTCCATTTAATTTATAGAAAGAAGCATAGAAAGACTGCCTATTTGAGAAGCCTACCATGTCACTGATTTCCTCCATTTTCAACTCTTGATAACGTTTATCTACCAAGAGTGCCATCGCTTCTTCTATTCGAAATTTGTTTACAAACGATGTGTAGTTCATGTGAAACCTCACATTAACCACAGCCGAGATGTAGCGCGTATTCGTCCCCAAGTCCTCAGCAAGTTGCTTAGCAGAGTAATTCTTGTCCTTGTAACGTTGCTGAATAAGAATGATATTGAGATTTTTCTCCTTCAACTCATCCATTAATTGCGGACTGACCAGACTCTGATAGGCTGCTACCCTCTCCTTCTTATCTGTTAAATTGTACTTAGCCATAATCCGTGTATTTTTTAGTTACCTTTCTGTTTTTACACTGCAAATATAATATATTTAATTAATAATGTCAAGTTTATAGGAAGTTTTTTAATATCTATTAGTTATTAAAATTTATAAATATTTCATTGTACAGAAAGAAACTCATGTAGAAAATGTTTACACACAATCACATGATAGCATTTGATACAAAAGCGTTTTCGACCTTAAATTACGAAACTCTTCTTTTACACTAACATAAAATCACATCATCAACAAAGCACTTGCTTCTTTTTTGTTTATTTTTAACTATAACTCACCACAAATTAGTTAACTTTTGTATAGCACCTCTTGAATATTTACCACCTGATTATGCTTATAAAAAGACGAACGTTATCAATTCAAACATCACTAATGACTATTACGTCCAACCTTATACAATCCTAAACTCTATTTATTTCATCTATAAATGATAACACTGTCTTACAACAAGTAGACTTATCACCACTTATCTAAATCAAACTACTTATTTGCATCTACACCATTAGTCGTCGGACGAGAACTATAGCTTCGTTTCAAACTCTTAAATCTCTCTTATTAAAGTGTGAAAAATATTTACACATCATCCAACAAAATCAACATAAAAGAAACAGATAATACACACAAATAGCACATTCACAACTGCCAATAAATCAAGCAAATACAAAGCCTAAAAAGTAAAGGTGGTTTATTGCCCCCTAAAAGATGCTTACTTGAGCCCCAGAAGGGCATCCTTTAAAAGCCAAAAGAGCGTCTTTACAGACCTAAAAGACCATGTATTGATTAAGAACCACACGAAAATAATTTACAAATAAACAGAAATGCGGGGAAACATTGCTCAATGACAACAACCTAACATTCCCACTCATATCTCCCTCAAATAACACAAAAGAAGCTGTAAATAAGAACGATTTACTATATTCTCACTACTCATCTGATTTAATAGTGACGATTAGGGGAAAAAGTTACAACCGACATATTAAGGTAAAGAAGCGTCACGATCCTCTTCATCTAACAAAGGAGAAGAAAGCAAACCTTCACCTTTTACATATAGAATCACACCCGCCAAAACAAGCACTAAACCAGTATAAAGAAGTCCGTTCCCAAGAACATGAAGGACAAGGTGAAGAACAAAGAGGGTCAAGCCAACAACAAGCCCAAGAAGTCCGAAGTATTTGATATATCTTTTCATACGAAGTGTAAATATGCCATTTATAAGCGCAAAAGTACTAAAAAAATTTGGTCAATAACATAAAAATCAGTACTTTTGCATCGCATTTTGCGTAAGCAGGTGCATTTTAATTCACATTTATATAATTTAAGTAGTATGAATCAATACGAAACCGTTTTCATTTTGACTCCCGTTTTGTCTGACGAACAGATGAAGGAAACGGTCGCTAAATTCAAGAACCTGCTCATCGAAAATGGTGCTGAGATCTTGAACGAGGAGGCTTGGGGTCTGAAGAAGTTGGCTTACAACATTCAGAAGAAGTCATCTGGCTTCTATGCAATGTTAGAGTTCAACGCAGAACCAACAGTTATCAACACTCTCGAGACGAACTTCCGTCGTGACGAGAAGGTTATTCGTTACATCACCGTTAAGCAGGACAAGTACTCTGCAGCTTATGCTGAGAAGCGTCGTGCTAAATGGGCAGCTAAAAAGGAGGCTTAAATCATGGCAGAGCAGAAATCAGAAATCCGTTATTTGACCGCTCCTTCTATCGACACAAAGAAGAAGAAGTATTGCCGTTTCAAGAAGAGCGGCATCAAGTACATCGACTATAAGGATGGTGAGTTCTTGAAGAAGTTCCTCAACGAGCAGGGTAAGATTCTCCCTCGTCGTATCACAGGTACTTCTCTGAAGTATCAGCGTCGTGTGGCACAGGCTGTTAAGCGTGCTCGTCAGATTGCGCTCCTTCCATACGTAACCGATTTGATGAAGTAAAAAGGAGGTCAATAGATGGAAATTATACTGAAAGAAGATATTATCGGTCTTGGATACAAGAACGATATCGTTAATGTAAAGAACGGCTATGGCCGTAACTACCTTATCCCCAACAGGTAAGGGTATCATCGCGTCTTCATCTGCTAAAAAGCAGTTGGCTGAGAATTTGAAGCAGCAGGCTTCTAAGCTCGCAGCTCTCAAGGCTGAGGCTGAGAAGAAGGCAGCTCAATTGGAAGGCGTAGAGCTTGTTATCGCAACTAAGGTTTCTGCAACTGGCGTAACTTACGGTTCAGTTAACGCAGCTACTGTTGTTGAGGAGCTTGCTAAGCGTGGTATTGAAATTGATCGCAAGATTGTTACAATGCGCGATATGAAGAAGGTTGGCACATCTGAGGCTATTGTACACTTCCACAAGGAGGTTGAGGTTAAGGTTCCTGTAACTGTTGTTGCTGAGAATCAGCCTGCTCCTGCTGTTGAGGAAGCTGCTACTGAGAAGCCAGCAGAGGCAACTGTTGCAGAGGAAACAACTCCTGCAGCTGAGTAATTCTATAAGACATTTTGCACTGTAAAGCAGTAATGTTAGATAATAATCCCTTTCACTTTCGAGTGGAGGGGATTTTTTAGTCATTATGAAACGAATTGTACTTACCGGCGGACCTTGTGCCGGAAAAACAACTGCACTTGTCAAGATTATTGAGCATTTCTCAAGTCTTGGCTATAAGGTGTTTATCATTCCAGAAGTTCCAACGCTCTTCTCTCAGGCGGGTATGGATTATCTTACAGATAATGCTGCGTTCTTCTATGAAGGAGAGAAGGCAACATTGGAGGTTCAGCTTGCTTTGGAAGATAAGTTTACGCGTATGGCTGAGACCATTGATAAACCTACGATTATAGTATGTGATCGTGGTACAATGGATATCTCTGCTTATATGAAGCCAGAGATGTGGAAAGAGATTACAGCTGGTGTAGGAACAACTTCCGAGGAACTTCGTGCTCGTTATGATGCAGTTCTTCACCTTGTGAGTGCTGCGGATGGAGCAGAACAGTTCTATACCACTACTAATAATGCTGAACGTACAGAAGGATTGGAACTTGCTCGTGAACTTGACAAGAAGGTTATTCATGCTTGGTCGGAGCATCCACACCTAAAGAGTTATCAACAATCACGAGAACTTTGATACAAAGATTAAGCGTGTACTTCAAGATATTTCTAATGTCTTGGAAATTCCACAACAGATAGTAGAAGAGCGTAAATACATCGTTCGATTGACGGGTGAAATTCCTGATGCTATTGAAAGTGAGATTATACAGACTTACCTTACTTCAGAACCTTGTAGTGAGGTGCGCCTACGTCGTCGCACACTGAATGGTGTATCCGTGAATGTTCGTACAACCAAGAAGACCTTACCAAACAATGAACAAATGGTAACCGAACGTCAGATTGATAATAACCTCTACGAGTCACTGATGCGACAGGCTGACCCTTATCGTCAATCCATCCATAAGATTCGTAAGACTTTTATATGGCTTGGACAGTTCTTTGAACTTGACACGTATATTAGTCCTACTTCTAATCTTCAAATCTTAGAAACAAAAGGTATTGCAGCACACGAAGATGTAAAGTTTCCTCCATTCTTAGAAGTTATTGAAGATATTACTGGTAAAACGGAATACTATAATTACAACCTGGCCTAAAGAAATAAAATTAGCATTACAACATGCTATTGTGTTTCTTATCACCTTATTAAATCAATCGAAAAAGCCGTAACACTTATTAAGTGCTACGGCTTTTTTATCTTATACGTATAGCTGCTTATTTCTTCTTTGCAGCCTTATCTACTTTTTCCCAGTACTTCTTACCCTTTTCTTTGAGCTTAATTGTAAAGTCCATAGCGTCTGCTGCAGCCTGTGCCTCATCACTTGAAGAAGCATAAGCATGACGGAAACCCTTCACCTTGTTCCACTGTCCACGTGTAAAATCAGGTACTTCAACAGGAATATTACCATTGTCCATAGAGATAGAACCTAACTCTGCCAAACAACACCATTCAGCCAAATCATACACATCAATATCCAATGGAAGCCCATTCTGTAAGCAATAAACCAAACGCGAGTCCATGATGAAATCCATTCCTCCATGTCCACCCACTTCTTTTGCTTGCTTCTCATATTTTGCCACAATAGGACTCTCATACTTCTGCACCAATGCTTGTGCATCTACCTTTGATAGGTAAGAGTGGCCTGAAAGGTTATCAGACGATGGAGTAACACCCGAGTTCTTCATTTCACTTGCAGAAAGTGCAAAGCCTTCAAAAGGATATTTGTTCGCAAAACCCTTTGTACCCGTAAGCTGATACATACGATTATAAGGCTGTGGGGTCATTACATTATGATGAATTTCTATAACCTTTCCATTCTCTGTACTGATAAGCGTCGTTGTATGGTCACCATTACGGAACTCAGTACATGGCTGACCCGTTGCTTTCTCAACCTGCTTCTTTCCATTCACCGACTTCGTGTCCATCGCTATAAGTGTGTTCATCTTATCACCTCTGTGGATGTCAAGAACCTGAGCGATAGGACCTAAGCCGTGAGTAGCATAAATATCACCTCGGAACTTCTGGTTGTATTCAAGTCTCCAACCAAGCTTATCCTGTGCATCCTTCTTCCAGTATTCATTCCAGAATTGTGACAACTCATGTCGATAAGCACCTTGTACATAAAGAATCTCTCCAAAGACATTCTTCTGAGCCATATTCAATGCATTCAACTCGAAGAAGTCGTAACAACAATTCTCAAGCATCATACAATGTAAACGCTTCTTCTCTGAAAGATCAATAAGCTGCCATATCTCAGACATATTCATTGCTGCTGGCACCTCAACAGCAACATGTTTACCATTATTCATAGCTTCACGTGCTACAAGGAAGTGATGTTTCCAATCAGGAGCAATATAAACAAGGTCAATATCCTTACGCTGACAAAGTGCCTTATAACCATCTTCACCTGAATAAATATCAGCTGCTGGCATACTTGCCTTACGCAAATACTCTTGGCATCTCTCTCTGCTCTTTCGCGTTCAAAATCACAAAGTGCCATCACCTGAATACCTGGGATATGGGTCCAACGCTCAACTGCATCATGTCCTCGCATACCCAAACCGACAAATGCAACACGTACTACCTTCAACTTTGGAGTGGTCAAATTTAACGCACTTTCTTGTCCTGCCGCACGTTCTGGCACTTCCGTTACCGCCTTACCATTAACGACCTTATAGGGCCAGTTGAACTGTGCCATCATTGTTGATGGCAAAAGTAAGCTGCTAAATATAAACGAAGCAGCAATTAGTCTTCTAATACTCATTGTTTTTAGTTACTTACTTATTATTAATTCTTATTGTTTATATCTACAATTTCTGTTTTACAAAGATACAAAAAAATCCAAACAATAAAGTGTAGGTGTTATCTTTTTCTATTCTAAAAACAAATCAGAACTTTGCATATAGGCTCAAACACTTTAATAACAAACGCTTACCTGCGCCTTTTTACTACACCCTCACCTTCAATAGGATAAAGAAATAGGGAACTTTTGCATTACACAAAAGTCCCCTATTCCTCATTTATTATAAGTATTAACCTTCACGCCTCATCTCTTCGATAAGTTCCTTCTGCCGTTCAGTGAGATGATCAGGCAACTTCACATTGTAGGTGATAATCAGATCGCCAAAGGTACCATCACCACGATCATAACCCTTGCCACGAAGACGAACCTTAGTACCGCCTTGCGTTAAAGGCTTCACCTTTAATTTAATCTTCTGACCACCTGACAGTTGTATAACAACCTCACCACCTAAGAGAGCTGTGTAAAGATCTATACCAACATTCGTTTCCATTTGTCCAGCAGGCTGTTGTCCGTGAGTTCTTCCCGTATTAAAACCAGACGAGCGACGCTTACCACCACCGCCAAATAGGTCTTGGAAGAAACTACTAAAACCACCGCCAGCTCCGCCAAAACTACTAAAGTCAAAACCACCAAAGGGATTACCACCACCTTGATCGCCTTGAAAACCACCGAAGCCACCAGCGTTCTCGTAAGCCTCAGCATTGCGCCATTGTTCGCCATACTTATCATACTTAGCCCTTTTGTCAGGATTGCCGATAACTTCAAAAGCTTCACTCAATGCCTGAAACTTAGCTTTCGCCTTAGGGTCATTTGGATGTAAGTCTGGATGAAACTGTTTTGCACGCTTTCTATAAGCTGCACGTACATCCTTCTGGGGGATATTTCGATCGACACCGAGTATCTTATAATAATCAATAAATGCCATGATTTCAATTCTTTAATTAATGATTGATCTTTACTTAAAGTTAGCAAATAACATGCCATTAATCCATTCTTTCACGATAATCCTCGTAAGTATACTCACGAAGTAATTCGAGATGATTATCTTGATGAAGCAAAGCAATAGATGGATGACTGATACCATTAAACATATTTGTCTTGACAGTTGTGTAATGCAACATATCTTCAAAAACAATATTCTCCCCGATTTGTAGCGCATGGTCAAAACTCCAAGAACCCATCCAGTCACCACTTAAACAGCTATTTGCCCCTAAGCGATAAACATTTTCGCCCTTTGCATTACCCTCCTCATCTACTAATGTAGCATTGCGTACGACTGGATGATAAGGCATTTCAAGGCAGTCAGGCATGTGACAAGTAAAACTTACATTAAGAATGGCGGTCTTTATCCCGTGATTTTCCACTATATCAACTACTTGTGCTATCAGTGGACCCGTTTGCCAAGCAAAAGCACTGCCAGGTTCGAGGATAACCTTCAACCACGGATAACGCTTCCGAAAATCCCGTAACACACCTATCAAACGTGGAACATCATAATCCTTACGTGTCATCAAGTGTCCACCGCCAAAGTTAATCCATTTCAATTGAGGAAACCACGTAGAAAATTTCTCTTCAACATGAGCCAATGTACGCTCGAAAACATCACTACCACTTTCGCAATGACAATGAACATGAAAGCCATCAACGTCCTCTGGTAATGTCTCAGGCAAAGAGTCGGACGAAACACCAAAGCGAGTTCCCGGCGCACAAGGATTATAGATTAATGTTTCAACCTCCGAATATTCTGGGTTCACTCGTAAACCAATACTCAAACGATTGTTCTGCTGCTTCACACGATTGTGGTAACGCTCAAACTGAGTCAATGAATTAAAAACAAGATGAGACGAACAACGAGCTATACCATCAATCTCGTAATCGGTATAACCGGGAGAAAAGGTATGAGTTGGTGCACCAAACTCTTCAAAACCAAGACGTGCTTCAAAAAGAGAAGAAGCTGTCGTCGCCTTAATATACTCACGAAAAATAGGAAAAGTACGCCATAAAGCGTAAGCCTTGAATGCGAGAATAATCTCAACATCAGCCTCTTTTGAAACCTCAGAGATGAGCCTAAGATTTTCTCTAAGTCGTGCCTCTTCCAGCACATACATTGGGCGGGAAACTTCGGCGTATGTTAATGGATTTACTTTCATAGTGCAAATATAAGGAAAAATTTGCAGTTATGGGAAATAATCTCTACCTTTGCATTACAAATAAAGTAAAGGAATGAAACTGGTCATCATGACTAAGTCCACATACTTTGTGGAAGAAGATAAGATTTTGGGTATGCTTTTCGAGGAAGGACTTGACTGTCTGCACATCTCGAAGGCAGACACTTCCCACTTTATTTGGAACGTCTTCTTTCACTTCTACCTTCCAAATATCATCGAAAAATCACAGTACATCAGAACTTCAACATTAAAGATGCGTTTTCTCTGGGTGGTATCCATCTGGACAATTTCGACTGTTGCTCTGCCCAAAAGCTATCGTGGTCCGATAAGTAGAACTTGCAGTGACATAATGCAACTGAAAGCTATGAAGAGCAAGCAGACTATGTCTTTTTGAAGAATATCCATCAACCTCGCGAACACACATCACGAGAAGAGGCGTGTCCTTTCTGACTTTGAGTTAGACGAGGCAAACAACTGAAGCTTTTTAGACCGACATGTCTACGCAATGGGAGGTGTCACCATAGACGACATACCCATCCCTCGCGAACTTAACTTTGGAGGAGTAGTTATAAGAAACGACCTTGGGATAAATTCAGCATCCATAGTGAACAGAATTTCAACTCCTATCGTCAAACACTTCCGTAAACTACGTGCCATCTGTTAATAAAACCAGAAACATATAAAAAGATTAATACGTTATCAACATAAACAACTAAAAGAAATGAGTGAAAACAACTCTTTTTTGGTATTCTCTGGTACAAAAACGAGATACCTTGCTGAGAAAATCTGCGCCAGCCTCGGCTGCCCACTGGGTAATTTGGTAATGACACGCTTCTCTGACGGAGAATTTGTCGTTTCATACGAGCAGAGTATTCGTGGTAAAGATGTCTTCCTTGTACAGAGCACATTCCCAAGTTCTGACAACCTCATGGAACTCCTTCTCATGATTGACGCTGCTAAACGTGCCTCAGCACGTCAAATTATTGCCGTTATGCCATACTTTGGCTGGGCACGTCAGGACCGAAAGGACAAACCACGTGTTAGTATTGGTGCAAAATTAGTAGCCGACCTCCTGAGCGTTGCAGGTATCGATCGCCTGATGACAATGGACCTACATGCCGACCAAATACAAGGCTTCTTCAATGTCCCTGTCGACCACCTCTACGCAAGCGGAGTTCTCTTACCTTACGTTCAGAGCCTTCACCTGAAAGACCTCGTTATAGCAAGTCCTGACGTCGGTGGATCTAAACGTGCTAACACATACGCCAAATATCTTGGTTGCCCACTGGTTCTCTGCAACAAGACCCGCGCACGTGCTAACGTTGTTGATACAATCCAGATTAGTGGCGATGTAAAGGACAAAAATGTTATCATCGTTGATGACATGGTCGATACAGCTGGTACTATTACAAAAGCTGCTGACGTAATGAAAGAAGCTGGCGCAAAAAGCGTACGTGCCATTGCGTCTCATTGCGTAATGAGTGGCCCTGCTACCGAACGTGTCGAAGCATCAGCTTTGGAAGAAATGGTCTTCACTGACTCAATTCCATACACAGCTCGATGCTCAAAGGTTAAGCAGATTTCTGTTGCCGACATGTTTGCCGAAACGATTAAACGTGTATTGAACAACGAGAGTATCTCAAATCAATACCTTATTTAATATAAAAAAAATAAGAAAGAAGGCTCTTCTCTTAATTTCAAAATACTTACAAATATGAGTATTCCGATTTAAGAGAAGAGCCTTTATCTTAAACCCATCCAAACATACAACCAATCATTTACACACTATCAGCCACATGTAAATTATTTTCAAGCAACTCAAAACCAATACATACTCTTTAAGCATCAAACAAAGCATCTTTACACGCTTAAAAGACGCTCTTTAAGAACACAAACAAGCATCTTTCAAAGTTCTTACAAACACCTTTACCTAAAACAATTTATAACAAACTGATTTGCTGACGATTACAAACCCTCACCTTACACATGTATTGATGGCTTTATTACAACTATATTACTCGAAAATGTAAATATTTTTTTATAACCGCAATAGCCGAAATAATCCGTATGACTACGAAACAATTTCGACTATATTCTTCCCATTTCTCTTTGTACCATAACATGTAGAGGACTGTTTTTTTACTATCCAACATATCGGATAAACAAAAATATATTGCATAAAAAGGTACTCCCAAATGAGAGTACCCTTTTTATTATTATATTATATAACTAATTCTACTTAGCATAAGCAACCGAACAGAATCTCACGAATAACCGTAATCTTAACCTGACCGGGATAAGTCATCTCGTTCTGTATCTTCTCAGCAATCTCAGAACTGAGCTTCTCACTCTCAGAGTCGTCCATCTTGTCTGCACCCACGATAACACGAAGCTCACGACCCGCCTGAATAGCATAAGTCTTTGTAACACCAGGATAGCTCATCGCAATTGCCTCAAGATCGTTCAGACGCTTAATAGGCCTCAACTATCTCACGACGGGCAGCTGGACGGGCACCTGAAATAGCATCACAAACCTGAACGATAGGCGCAAGGAGTGTACTCATCTCCACCTCATCATGGTGAGCTGCAATGGCATTACAAATATCTGCTTTCTCCTTATACTTCTCAGCAATCTTACCACCATAAAGTGCGTGTGGTAAATCAGTCTCTTCATCTGGCACTTTACCAATATCGTGTAACAAACCTGCACGCTTTGCCTTCTTAGGATTTAAGCCCAATTCGCTTGCCATAACAGCACAGAGATTAGCAGTTTCACGAGCATGTTGCAAGAGGTTCTGTCCGTATGACGAACGATACTTCATCTTACCAACGATACGTATCAGTTCAGGGTGCAAACCATGAATACCAAGGTCTATCGCTGTACGCTTACCTGTCTCAATGATTTCGTTATCAAGTTGCTTCTTAACCTTAGCAACAACCTCCTCGATACGAGCAGGATGAATACGTCCGTCAGCAACTAATTGATGAAGTGCCAAACGACAAATCTCACGACGAACAGGGTCGAATGCTGAAATAACAATCGCCTCTGGTGTATCGTCGACTACGATTTCGACACCTGTTGCTGCCTCTAAAGCACGGATATTACGACCCTCACGACCGATAATTCGTCCTTTAACCTCGTCGCTATCAATATGGAAAACGCTGACAGAGTTTTCTATAGCAGTTTCAGTAGCAACACGCTGAATGGTCTGAATAACAATTCTTTTAGCCTGGTGATTGGCATTAAGTTTTGCCTCATCAACAATTTCGTTAATGTAAGATGCAGCGTCAAGTTTTGCTTGATCCTTCAAGCTCTCAATCAAACGCTTCTTTGCTTCCTCCGAACTAAGCCCAGAGAGTTCCTCCAACTTCATTCTCTCCTGCTCTTGCATCTTCTCAAGCTCCTGCTGCTTAATTTGCAGTAACTTCTTTTCATTATCAATACGAACCTGCTGTTGTTCTACGTCTTGCTTGCGATGATTAAGATCTTCCTGACGTTGGTTCAAGGCACATTCGCGCTGCTTCAATCGGCTCTCACCTTGCTGTATCTTCAACGTACGCTGCTGAACTTCTTTCTCAAGTTCGCTTTTCTTGTTTAAGAATTTCTCCTTTACTTCTAAAAGTTTCTTTTCTTTAATTACCTCTGCGGCCTTTTCTGCTTTCTCCATCGTGTCTTTGTACTTTCCTGTTAGAATGTAACGGAAAATAGCAAATCCACCAGCACACCCCGCCGAAAGGCATACCACAGCTATAATAACTGTTACTATTGGACTCATTGATTCTTTTTTATGTTTTAAATTAAATATATTCTTAATATCACTTCAGTGCATCTTCTATCTCCGAAGTGAGCTTATTAAGAATATCATTAAATGGGGCCGTATCGTTACGGACACCTTCCTTCTTATAGCGCAATGCAGTATCAATCATTGCCATATATAAGATTTCCTTATCCCCTTTCTTTCCCTTGAAACGGGTGGAATATACGTTAATCGTGTCAGTAACAAGTTTGGCTGCCGAACGATAATACTCTTCGTCCTCACGAGGCACCTTTACAGGAAGTTCTGCATCATAAACATGCAACCTTATGTTTAGTTTATCGTCTGCCATTATATTCTGTTTTTATTTCTCACTTAGAAGTGTAATACACTTGTTCACGTCGCGGATTAGTTTGGCAACACGTTTTTGTGCTGATTCTACATCTCCATCCGTAACTTCAAGCATTTTAGCCATCTTCAACGAGTTATAATCAGCTTCTGCACGAGACAACTGTTCCTGAAGTTGCTTTATCTCCTGCTCACGTTGGTCGACAAGTTCGTATAGCTCGTCATTCTCTTTCTTCAATGCTTCATACTGAAGAATCATCTGACGAACTCTTGTCGCAAACGTATTCAGAACTTTCTCATTCGCATTCATCGCTAATCTTATTCGTTTTGGCTACAAAATTACATTAAAGTTTCTATTTAGACAAATATATACTTGATTATTTTGCCTCTGCTTCTTCAGCAGGCTTTTGCTCTTTTTTCGCAAGTGAAACAACCGGAAAACAAAAATCTGTTTGTCCATTTACGACTCAAAAACCAAGACGCTGATTATATTGACGAACTGACATTACGGCCTTGATAACACCTGGGTCTGAAAAGCTGTTTTTATCATATATATCGTTTACAGTCTTCTCTGTCATCGAATAAACCAGCTTCTTGAAGAACGATGGTACACGCAACTTGAACTTCATAAGGTTGCCTACAAGCATCATCAAGTCCTGAGTAAATCCTTGAAACTGATAAAGATAAGGCTGAACATCTTGCATCTTCTTACAGTTCTTTTTCACACTCGCATCTATCTCGTCGAAGAAGTTTTCATCAACGTTATAAATATTCTTCATCGTCTTACGTACGCTTGCCTTTTCAGCGGGTCCCAACTTATTGTTTAGCGTCGGAACACGAAAGGTTTGCTTATACGTACGCAACTCTGGAAGCATGGCTAAATTATTGATACCCAAACGTGCAGCAAGTGCCGCCTGAAAGTAAACTCGTACAAGTGTCATATAATCCTCCATGCCGCCAATCTTTGATTTTTCAGCACCGTTCTTTCCAAGAAATTTAGATAAAAATCCCATAACTTTTGTTTATATTATAAGTTTGATAAGATGAACTTTTTATTTTCACACGATTGCAAAGTTAATAAAAAACATGAATTTCACCTATTTATTAGATGATTTCTCATTTTTACAACAACTAATTAAATGAAATTTATTACGCTTTGCAATCAATATACGTATTATTGTAAATGAGAGTGCAAAACAAGAAGTACCAAACAAAAGGATGGTTGACTCCTATGACCCTGTCACGTAAAGAGCAACCACGTAAGACTCTTGTTCTTAAACCAAAACAAAACGGTTAACAACTTAGCTCCAAACAGCAACAATAACTACTAATTAAGAAAGCAAACAACTAACTTCAATATTATGAAAGGAATAGTTCTCGCAGGTGGTTCAGGCACACGCCTCTACCCTATCACAAAAGGTATAAGCAAACAACTTATACCAATTTATGATAAGCCTATGATTTACTACCCAGTATCTGTCTTGATGCTGGCAGGAATAAAAGAGATTCTGATTATCTCTACACCTTATGACTTACCAGGCTTTAAGCGTTTATTAGGAGACGGAAGTAGCTTTGGGGTTCATTTTGAATATGCAGAACAGCCATCACCCGACGGACTTGCCCAAGCCTTTATTATCGGCGAAGAATTTATTGGAAAGGATTCTGTATGTCTTGTCTTAGGAGATAACATCTTCTACGGAGCAGGTTTTAGTGCTTTATTACATAACAGCGTAATAACAGCCGAAAAGGAAGACAAAGCAACCATATTTGGTTATTACGTGAACGACCCCGAAAGATATGGCGTTGCAGAGTTTGACAATACAGGACGCTGCCTCAGTATCGAAGAAAAACCCGAACATCCAAAAAGCAACTATGCTGTTGTAGGCTTGTATTTCTACCCTAATAGTGTTGTTGAAGTTGCAAAGAATATCAAACCTTCTCCACGAGGCGAATTGGAAATTACCACCGTTAACCAACACTACCTCCAAAAGGATAAGTTAATGGTACAAAATCTTCAACGTGGCTTTGCTTGGCTTGACACAGGCACACATGATAGCCTATCGGAAGCAAGTACATTTATAGAATGTATTGAAAAAAGACAAGGACTTAAAGTTGCTTGTTTAGAGGAAATCGCATATAAAAAAGGTTGGATAACAACTGATGAACTTCGAGAAGAAGCCCAACCTATGATGAAAAATAATTATGGGAAATATCTTCTTCAACTTGCAGAAGAACAAAGCAGCTCAAAATAAAACATCTGTCATAGAACAATAAGAAAATAAATATGGAAGAAACAACTAAATTAGAACAAGGGAAAGAACAGGAAGTTCACGAAAGTAACACCTCCTTTGATTTCGCAAACCTTTACAGAACCGTCGTACTCAACTGGTACTGGTTTCTATTATCATTAATTATCTGTGGAGCCTTAGGAGCAATTTATCTTAGATATACCACTCCAATATACAAGTCTACGGCTAAATTATTGATTAAAGAAGAGAACAACAATAGACGCAACTCATCTCTACAGAATGTGTCAAACCTTGGTATTATATCAAACTCAGCAGGCATCGACAACGAGATGGAAATCTTAACATCACGTTCGCTTGCTGAAGGCGCTGTTAGAGATTTAAAACTATATACTACCTACTCTACCAAAGGTCGAGTTAAGGAAATTGCTTTCTACCGCGACCAACCGCTTAACGTAGACGTAGACCCCGCTCACCTTGAGAAGTTAAATGCTCCTATTAATTTGAGCATCACAAAGGATAGCCTGACCTACATTGTCGAAGGAACCTACTATGTCCCAACAAGTGACAATACAAGCGAAGGACCATATTCTATCAAAAGAAAATTTACGAGCCTTCCTGCCACAATAGCAACACGTGCTGGTATTATAACGATAAGTTCTAACTACGGCTATACTTTGAAGAATGCAAGCGTGATGAACGTAAGCATTATCTCTCCAAGAATGGCTGCCAACAGCTACGCCAGTGCCCTTCAAGTTGCACAATCAGCTAAGTCTACATCTATTGCACAGCTGAATTTTACAGACCAAATCCCACAACGTGCCATTGACTATCTAAAACAATTAGTAATTGTATACAATCGACAGGCTAACGAAGATAAGAACACCATTGCACTACGTACGGATAAATTCATCAACGATCGATTAGAAAAGATTAATGCCGAACTTGGCAAAACAGAAGGAGACCTACAGAACTACAAGCAACAAAATGGTATTGTTGAACTAAAACTCAATGCTAACAACTCTGTTCAGAACCAGAACCAGTCTGAGTTACAACTTGCAGAGATTGAAACACAAAAAGAATTATTCAACACAATCGCAAGAGAGGTTGAACACTCTTCACGTGACCTTTCACAAGTAATTCCATCTAATGTTGGACTTAACGACGAAAGCTCAACATCCTTGATAAACAAATACAACGAGTTAGTACTCGAACGTAACCGCTTACTCCGTAGCGCATCAGAGAACTCACCTGTTGTAGAACCTCTCACAGCTCAAATTCGTGAACTAAATGGCAACATCCGTCGTGCCATTTCTGCTGCACGTCAAAACTTACAAATACAACGCGATGCCATCTCTGCACAAGTTAGCAAGTTTAACAGTCAAGTTACAGAAACTCCACAACAAGAGCGTACACTGACGCAGATTGATCGTCAACAAGAAGTAAAGTCAGGACTCTACCTTATGTTACTTCAAAAACGTGAGGAGAATAGCATTTCATTAGCAGCAACTGCTGACAAAGGAAAACTCATTGACGAACCACAGTTAGTTGGACAAATAAGCCCAGACTCAACCCTCATTATGGCAATAGCTCTATCAATAGGACTGGTTCTTCCTGTCCTTATCATTATCATCCTACAATTCTTCCGTTACAAGATTGAAGGTCATGATGATGTTGTGCGACTTACCAAATTGCCAATTATTGCTGACGTTGCCATTGCAAGTAACAAAGCAAAGGGTAAAGCAGACATTGTTGTTCACGAAAATCAAAACAACCAGATGGAAGAAATCTTCCGTTCGATGCGAACCAACCTACAATTTATGCTGAAAGAAGGCCAGAAGGTTGTACTCTTCACCTCATCAACCTCTGGTGAAGGTAAGACTTTCAACGCCGCAAACCTTGCCGTTAGTTTTGGACTATTAGGAAAGAAGGTTATATTAGTAGGTCTTGACATTCGCCGCCCTCGTCTGGCAGAACTTTTCGGAATAAATGACCACAAACATGGCATAACAAATCTTCTTGTCAAAGACGACCCTACCTTAGAGGAGATACAAGAACAGATTTTACCATCTGGGGTCAACAAAAACTTAGACCTCCTCATGTCTGGTCCTATACCTCCTAACCCTGCAGAGCTTATTGCACGTCATTCCTTAGATATTATCATTAACCTCCTAAAAGAGAACTATGACTATATCATGATAGACACTGCACCTGTTGGTCTGGTAACAGATACTCTCCAGATTGCACGTGTGGCTGACGCTTCAATATATATGTGTCGTGCAGACTACACTCCAAAATCAAGCTTTAACTTGATTAATGCACTTGCCAACGAAAAGAAATTCCCTAATATGGCTATTGTTCTCAATGGTATTGACATGTCAAAGAGAAAATACAGCTATTACTATGGTTACGGAGGATATGGCAAATATGGTCGATATGGTCGAGCAAGTTACAACTCAACCTATGGACAATATGGAAATTATGGGAATTATGGAAATTATACTAATAGTAAATATGGTAATAAACACGACGACTCTATAAAGAGATAAGCGTTATCCAGAGAATAAAACTATACAGAATATGATTATTGCAGTTGACTTCGATGGAACCATCGTTGAGCATAAATATCCTAAAATCGGTAGCGAAATTCCTTTCGCTACCGATACACTTAAAATGCTAATCAATGATGGGCATCAACTTATCCTATGGACTGTCAGAGAAGGGGAATTACTCCAAGAAGCTATTGATTGGTGTAAAAAACGTGGAGTAGAGTTCTGGGCTGTCAATAAAGATTATCCAGAAGAAGAAAAAGAAAAGAATAATAACTTTTCAAGAAAGTTAAAGGTTGAAATGTTTATTGATGACCGTAATCTCGGAGGACTACCCGATTGGGGAAACAATATACCACATGATAACCAACAAAAGAAACATGGGAAACCTATAATCTTTCGAACAAAACATTTGAACAACATCAACCACCTAAGAAAAACATTGGTGGAACTTCTAAACATATAATAGGATACTTCTAAAAAGTATCCTATTTTTATCTCATCCAATACAACCTTTAATAACCCTAACAGATTATATTTTTTTATCGAGCAGATTGAATGACTTTATAACACTGGCGTAGCGGGCTTGCCAAGCTATAAAAACGGACAAGTTAACAATAACAAAAGATATTAGAAAACAATACCATGCTATCGTAAAACTATACATATTGTGGTCTGATGACCGATATAGATTAAAACATTAAGTTCAAAGAATAATCCTTAACACTTCAAGATCATGAGTATGAGCATACATCCTATATGGTTAGCAAAGTACAAGTAAGAAAAAAGTACCAAACCTAAAAGATTTGGTACTTTCTTATAATTTATAATGATGTAATTGACAAATTACTTGCCACCTTCCATCTTCTTCTTCAAGTCAGCGAGAACACCGAGGTCGCCGAGAGATGTACCAGCAGCAACGTTGTTGATAGCAGCTGCGTCGTTCTTTGGCTTGCTCTGGCTTGCTGGACGCTGACGGCGTGGTTCTTCCTTAACCTCTTCGAAAGTACGAGAGTGAGAAAGAATGATGCGCTTAGTGTCCTTAACGAACTCGATTACCATGAATGGGAGAACCTCACCAAGCTGTGCCTGTGTACCGTCCTGCTTAACAAGGTGCTTTGGAGTAGCGAAACCTTCACCACCCTCGCTGAGAGTGATAACAGCACCCTTGTCCATAGACTCGGTAATCTTACCCTCGTGGATTGAACCTGGAGTGTAGATTGCCTCGTACTCATCCCAAGGATTAGACTCGAGCTGCTTGTGACCGAGGCTCAAGCGACGATTCTCCTTGTCGATTTCGAGAACAAGAACCTCAATCTCAGAACCCTGTGAAGTGAACTCAGATGGGTGCTTAACCTTCTTTGTCCAAGAAAGGTCGCTGATGTGAATAAGACCATCAACACCTTCCTCAAGCTCTACGAAGATACCGAAGTTAGTGAAGTTGCGAACCTTTGCGATGTGCTTAGAGCCTACTGGATACTTAACCTCGATAGCCTCCCATGGATCTTCCTTGAGCTGCTTAATACCGAGAGACATCTTACGCTCCTCGCGGTCGAGTGTGAGGATAACAGTTTCAACCTCGTCACCAACCTTCATGAACTCTTGTGCTGAACGCAAGTGCTGGCTCCAACTCATCTCAGAAACGTGAATCAAGCCCTCAACACCTTGGTTGTATCTCAACAAATGCACCATAGTCAGCCATAACAACTACCTTACCCTTAACGTGGTCGCCAACCTTGAGGTTAGGATCTAAAGAGTCCCAAGGATGCTGTGTGAGCTGCTTGATACCAAGCGCAATACGCTTCTTATCCTCATCAAAGTCAAGAATAACAACATTGATCTTCTCATCAAGTGTAACAACCTCGTGTGGATCACTTACGCGGCCCCAAGAGAGGTCTGTGATGTGTACGAGTCCGTCAACACCACCGAGGTCAACGAATACACCGTATGATGTAATGTTCTTAACAGTACCCTCAAGGATCTGACCTTTCTCAAGATGAGAAATAATCTCCTTACGCTGTGCTTCGAGTTCAGCCTCGATGAGTGCTTTGTGTGAAACGACTACGTTACGGAACTCCTGGTTGATCTTAACCACCTTGAACTCCATTGTCTTACCAACGAATACATCGTAGTCGCGTATAGGATGAACGTCAATCTGGCTGCCAGGAAGGAATGCTTCGATACCGAATACATCAACAATCATACCACCCTTAGTGCGGCTCTTGATGTAACCCTGGATAACCTCATCGTTCTCCAGTGCCTTGTTGATATTCTCCCAGCTCTTCTGTAGGCGCGCTTTCTTGTGAGAAAGAACAAGCTGACCACATTTGTCTTCTTGGTTCTCAACATAAACCTCAACCTTGTCACCAGCCTTGAGTTCTGGGTTGTAACGGAATTCAGAAGCAGGAATAATACCATCGCTCTTGTAGCCGATATTAACAACTACTTCCTTCTTGTCAACTGAAATAACAGTACCTTCAACTACCTGATGTTCCTGGATTTTGTTAAGAGTTTCGTCGTAAGCCTTTGTAAGGTCGCTCTTACTTGCCTCAGCGTGTCCGCCGTTTTCGAACTCATCCCAGTTAAAGTCAGCTAAAGGCTGTACATTCTGGACGTCTTTGAAATTTGTCATAAAGTGTTTAAAAAATAATTTAATTAATAAAGTTCGACTTTATATTACCTAATTAACGGGTGTAAATCGCCCATTTCGGTTGCAAAGTTACGAATAATATTCTGTATATTAACGCTTTTGCTTCTGTTTTTTTGCTTTTTTCTTTCTCTCTTTGAAAAAATCTCCAAGTCTATTAAAGTCTCTTTTCAGAATAAGGCCTATACCCTGAGTTGTCAGAGAGTTACGTGTGAAATATCGGTCGTTAGTTTGATTATACACACGAAAGGCAACATTTCCACTTGGGTATAGAAGGTACCTCACGTCAAAGTCGCCAATAAAAGAGGCCTTATCCTTCACAACATTATCACGATAACCAAATTGTCCGTTAAAAATCAGACGATTATTTAGCATACTTCCTGAGAACATTCCCTCATATTCTGCATTATCAAATCCTTCATTTCCTGTGGCAATATTTGCTCCAAAATTCCAGTTATTATCTTTCACAACATTAGACAACACCGTGTTGATTTGTTGTGAAATAGTACCTGATAGTAAACTCTGCATTGCGAGAGAAGCTCCACTTGGTGTTTCACTGTTTTTTGAAGTATTATTATTATTACTCTGCGGATAAAAGCGTCCAACTGCCAACAAATAAAGAACTTGCTGATTGAGTTCTTGCTCAGAATTTAAGACGGAGCGTATCATCTGCTGTGCATCTGACGAAAGTGTTGGAAGATCAAGTCCAAAGGAAACTGTTGGCATCGCTGGGGTGCCATCAATATTGAGCAAGCAATTTACCTTTGTGTTGTTTGCAGTGAAAGACTTTCCTAATCCAAGTTCCCCCAAAGGAACAGAGTTTATGATATAACTGGCTTTCAGGTTTAACGCTGCATTGAATGGGTCACCACCAAATGAAACAACCGACCCAGGTTGGAATATAAATTGCTTTTTAATGATATTCTGAATGGTGAGATTATATTGTCCATAGTCAACATTATAATTACCAAAAAGGTGGAAGCCACCTTTATTATAATAGGTAGCACGAAGCGCACCCGTACCATTTAGTCGAATATTATCACCCGTGACATCATCCAGCAAGACACCAAGTGTAAGATTTGGATTTGAGCGTACGAGGAAGTTGATATGCAAATCGCTTGGCAAACCACTAAGTCTACTCACACCATCATCATTCTGTTGAAGAGTTTTTGCGCCATGCTTCAAACTATCGGGAACCTTTGGTATATATATATTGCTGCTGTCTTTCCTAACATTGACCCAACGAATGAAGTTGTTTGTACTCGCATCATTGGTAGAAGATGCATCATAGGTAAAATAAGTATTCTTTTCTGGTGCCATGTCTATATTCAAAACCGTGGAACCCTCATCACCTTTTATATTACACTTACCAGAACCATAGACTACCCCCCAGAACATGTCTTTCCCATGTTTCTTTGGAAAGTTATAAGCCAAAAGATTTTCTGCAAGAATATTGATGTCATAAGTAAGAGAGCTGAGATTCTTATGATATAGTCCACCAATAACCACACCTATATGCCCCTGCAAATCAGTTATCGTATCATTACCGAAGATTATCTCATTGGGAACAAGATGTACACGTGCATCTTTAAGTCCATAAGTAACTCCCGTAGGCTTTACACGCACACTACCATGCACCCTCATATCGCCTTCAAGATTAACACCTTCGAAGGGCCCAATCACCTTACACCAGCCATTCCCGTGAATATTTATATTGTCCATAAACGACCCACAGAAAGTTTTAAGAAAATCAAGGTGCGTGTTATCAGCAAATATCGGAAGATTGATATATCCCTTCTTCACATCTACATACCCTCCAATATCTGTTCGACCATCATCAGCATCGGCATGAGCATCAATCTTTACCTTACCCTCCTTGTCATTATAATTTGCCTCAGCGTAAAGCGTACCCATATCACCCTTTTCAAATTGAAAGTTTTGCACTTCTATTTTCGCCTGTATCTGAGGATACTGAAAGAATGATTTGATAGAAGCCGTACCAGAAGCCGTACCAGAAAATCTCACACTATGGAAGTTGACAAGGTGAAGTATGTATGGAACATTAATATCCTTAAATCTAACAAGAATAGAGTCGTTCTGACTACCACTTGTTTGCCCATTAGCAATGATATGCTGTTCGCGATTAGAAAGCTCAAAGTGTCTGATGTTAAGACTATTCCGATGATAAGAGATTTCGGACGAATGTACTTGAAGTGGAATAGAATCAAACACTATTTCAGAGGGATTGAGCCGTAAACGAGTCTCTAAATCACCATAACGACGTGAGAAAGATGCTACACTATTTATATTACCATAAATCGGAGAAAGTCCAGGAAGTCTAAAAAACACATCCGAACTTATAAGATTATCTGCGATTACACCATGCGCATTGAATAGAACCCGTGGTCCCTTCTCCCCACGACGTTCAGCAGAAAGGTTAACCAATAAGCCCTGTGTTTCACTCTTCACATCAAGCATGAGATTATTAACCTTCTGCCCATTATACGTTATATCTGGCGAATTGAGATGCAAGTCAATTTTATTCTGTTGTTCACTTACTGAGCCCGTAAGACTTATATATGGTGAAGAAGGTATCTCTAACCTTAAAAGTCTATTGATAAATTTCGTATCATTCAGACGTAAAGAGAATGAATAATTTGCCTTTCCCACACCCTTACCATATCGTAAACTTGGTTGAAAAAGGCTTGGTAAATAATGACCTAACACCTTTCTAACACCTTGTGCAATCTCATTATAAGCATATTGCCCTACAAGATGACACTCACCAAAGTCGGTCTGCGCATCAAGCGATTTCCCAAAGATACCATTATCCACCTTTAACAACACATGTTTTAGGTTTATATCTTGCCCCTCGCCATTCAGCGCAAAGCGATTTACGTCAAGCGTTCCTACAATATCATTTAGACTTCTTCCCTGTCCTTCTATCTTAGACGTAAAAGTCACTGTCCTATTTCCCAATGCGTCTGTTATTTGCAACTTATGCAAATTAACAGCCTCAGCAACAATCGAAACGTCAACAGAGAGTTTATCTTTACGTTGCATAAAAGCCATAACATTAGCGGCTTTTCCTTCTATCTGCAACTTGCCATTAGGGTCGTTTATCCTTGCTAAACCCTTAAAAACATCATTCAAATAACTCCCATCAAGATGAACATTCTTATAGGTGTAACCCTTGTAATAAAAAGAAGAGACATCACCCTTAGCAAGGATATACGACAAATCAGTCCTTCCTTCTAATTTAATATCTGTACTTATTCTACCAAAATCATTATTATCAAGCAATTTAGACAGGCTTAAATTACTTGTACGAACACTTCCACGAACACTTTTACCTTGAACAAACGTTGCCAACTGAACATCACCAACATCTGTCTTCAAAAGTCCTTTTGCTGTATATATTCCTCTATTATGTGCGAAAGTACCACGATAAAAAACACTACCAATATTGCTCAAAACCTTTGGTAAAGGCTTATGAATAATATCAGAAATGGTTAGAAAAGTCAACCTGCCGACTTTTATCGGACTAAAAGTTAAGTTCCACGTAGGCTTCTCTTGAATATTCCTTATCCAGCCCTTTGCTTTTATCTGAGTTGAACGTTCTAAGTCGAAAACATTAAAATTCTTTATCGAAACTGATTGACTTGTCCCGTCAGCATCTATGGCAATAGTATAACTTAAACCCAATGGGCGTAATTCTGGTATAATAGAACCAAAATCAGACGGCTTCACAACTCCTCTTAATGCTCTTATATCGTAATGCAAAGAGTTAGTATCCAATCCTTTGGCATTAAACCTATAAGTAGCAAGCAAGTCTTTGAATGTAATCCTACTATTGGAACTTTCAAAAGTAAATCCACTTAATTTAGCCCCTTGTCTATCACCTTTTAAGTCAAAAGCTAACTGCTTCACATCAAGACCTGAGGCTTCCTGAAAAGACAGTGTCCTAAGAGCTGCTTTTATCTTCGTATCCTCCAACTTATGCAAAATAACGTAAGCAGAAAGGTTGCTCAAGCTTATGTGATTAAGATTTAATCTTTTAGGTGTTTTGGGTGCGTCCATACAATCGTATTTAATACGACCATGCCTAATTACAAGACTGTTGATAGACAAATGTAAAGGAGTATGACTTGTAGTGTCCTTAGCAGCTAACGAATCTAAGACAAATTGATAGTTTGGTTTAGCAGACCTATGCATTTTATATAAATTTGCCTGCAAACCAAACACCTGAGCAGATGAAACCTGAATCTCACCAGAGTGTAAAAGATGCCATATATCAACTCTTGCTCCAACACGCGAAGCTGACAACATCTTCTTATTAGCTTGGTCATAAATCAAGATATCATCTAAAACAAAGCGATTAAAGAAGCCTAAATCTATACGTCCAACCTGCACTTTTGTACCGAGTTTATCCCCGACAACATTACTTACCTCCTGAGCAATAAACCCCTGTACTACTGGTATATGCAGCAGTACGACCATAGTTATGTATAGACAAGCCATTGTCCACACAAACCATCGAATAATAGTTCTAAGTCTCTTCAATGCGTCTACAAAACTAATAAAAAAACATTTTATACTGAAATTATTATATACAAATGTGCCAAATTTGTTTAATTTTTGCTACATTTGCAAAGAATAAACCACCTTCAGCAAAGTAAAGGACAAAATACTTCGTTAGCTGACGTGCTTATTCATGGAAAGAAAGATTAAAACGAAATAATATAGAAAATCGCTTTTTCATTGTTATGGCAAATGTAATTAAGTTACGAAAGGGCTTAGACATTAACCTTACAGGACGTGCACAAGAGCAGATGTTGTCTGTGAAATCGCCTACGGAATATGCATTAGTTCCAGAAGATTTCCCAGGATTGACACCTAAGGTGACCGTTCGTGAAGGTGATCATGTCCGAGCTGGTGACCCCTTGTTTGTAGACAAAGGGTGTACCGATGTTAGCTTCGCGTCGCCTGTGAGTGGTACAATCACAGCCGTGGAGCGTGGAGAAAGACGTAAAGTGTTACGTGTGAAAATCTCTGCTGATGCACAGCAAGAATATGTAGACTTCGGGGTAAAAGATGTGACAAACTATCTGCTGATGAGGTAAAAACATCATTGCTACAAGCTGGATTATTTGGTTATATCAACCAACTTCCATACGCTGTTGCTACACGTCCAGACACAGAACCAAAGGCTATCTTTGTGTCTGCACTTCGTGATAAACCTTTGCAAGGCGACTTCGAGTTTGAGTTGAATGGTCAGGAGAAAGACTTCCAGACTGGTTTGACAGCTCTCGCCAAGATTGCAAAGGTTTATTTGGGTATTGGTGCAAAGCAGTCAGCTACTGCACTGACAAACGCAAAGAACGTTGAGCTAACTGTGTTTGATGGTCCTTGTCCAGCAGGTAATGTTGGTGTACAAGTAAACCACATCAACCCAGTTAATAAGGGCGAAGTAGTATGGACTGTTGAACCAACAGCCGTTATCTTCTTCGGTCGCTTGTTCAATACAGGCAAAGTAAACCTCACACGTCGTGTTGCCATAGCAGGTAGCATGGCTAAAAAGACAGGTTATGTAGACGCTCTCGTTGGTACACCATTGAAGCAGATACTTGAAAACAACATAGCAGATGACTGTCATGTTCGTATCCTTAATGGTAATCCGCTCACGGGCGTTGTAGCCAACGAAGAGTCAGTACTTGGAGCACACACCTCAGAAATAACATTAATCCCTGAGGGTGACGACGTACATGAAATCTTCGGATGGATACTTCCTCGCTCAAAGACTTCTCAACATCACGTAGCTATTTCACATGGTTGCAAGGCAAGAAGACGTATAACCTCGATGCACGTCTTAAAGGTGGAGAACGTCACATGATTATGAGTGGCGAATACGACAGAGTGTTACCAATGGATATCTATGGTGAATACCTTATCAAGTCAATTCTCTCTGGCAATATTGATAGTCAAGAACAGTTAGGAATCTATGAGGTGAGTCCAGAGGACTTTGCCCTTGCAGAATTTGTAGACAGTTCTAAATTACCTTTACAGAAGATTGTACGTGAAGGCTTGGATATCCTAAGAAAAGAAAATGCATAGGGGTCTTTTTGGAACCCACAAGAACAATCAATATAGTTTCAGATTAAGTTTCTCAGAACCACGTCAAACAATGACATCAATTCAAGAAACTAAAACGTTGGACTTTAAGAACCCTATAATAAAAGTAATATGAGTTTAAGAAATTATCTCGATAAGATACGCCCAAACTTTGAGGAGGGCGGAAAGCTTCATGCTTTCAAGAGTGTCTACGATGGTTTCGAAACGTTCCTTTATGTTCCTAACGAGACATCAAAGAGCGGTTCCTCTATCCATGACGCTATTGACTCGAAGCGAATTATGAGCTTGGTCGTACTCTCCGTAGTTCCTGCCATGCTCTTCGGCATGTACAATATCGGTTATCAGAACGCCTTAGCAGCGGGTAAACTGGCAGACGCAACCTGTTGGGGAATGTTCCTTTATGGTATGCTTGCGCTCCTACCAAACATTCTTGTTTCCTACATCGTAGGTCTGGGCATTGAGTTTGCCTGGGCACAATGGAAGGGAGAGGAAATTCAGGAAGGCTACCTTGTGTCTGGTATTCTAATCCCACTGATTGTCCCTGTAACCATACCTCTTTGGACACTTGTTCTTGCAGTGGCCTTTGCGGTCATCTTCACAAAGGAAATCTTCGGTGGAACAGGTATGAACATCTTTAACGTTGCCTTAGCAGCACGCGCCTTCCTATTCTTCTCTTATCCAAGTAAGATGACGGGTGACAGCATCTGGGTAGCGCAAAACACCATCTTCGGACTCGGTTATAATGCCCCAGACGGATTTACAATGGCAACCCCACTGGGCGAAATAGCACAAGGAACAAGCGTAAACACATCTATCTGCGACATGATCGTTGGACTTATCCCCGGCTCTGTTGGTGAAACATCAGTCATTGCTATTGCAATTGGTGCAATTATCCTTCTATGGACAAACATTGCCAGTTGGAAAACAATGTTGAGCGTATTCCTTGGTGGAACAGTGATGGGACTTCTCTTCCAGTCAACGGGTGCAACACCAATCCACTGGTACGAACATCTCATCTTAGGTGGTTTCTGCTTCGGTGCAGTATTTATGGCAACCGACCCTGTGACCTCAGCCCGTACAGAGGCAGGTAAGTGGGTATATGGTTTCTTCATCGGCGCAATGGCAATTATCATTCGTGTATTGAACCCAGGTTATCCAGAAGGTATGATGCTTGCCATCCTCTTTGGTAACATGTTCGCCCCACTCATCGACTACTGTGTCGTTCAGTCAAACATCAGCAAACGTGCTAAGCGTGCTAAATAAATAAGGAGGACGAAGAAATGAAAACAAATAGTAATTCTTATACAATTATCTATTCTGGCATCCTCGTGCTGATTGTAGCCTTTTTGCTTGCTTTCGTGTTCCAAGCATTGAAGCCAATGCAGGATGCTAATGTACAGCTTGATCAGCAGAAGCAAATTCTCTTTGCACTCAATCAGGATCGTGATATGAGCAATGCAGATGCTGTAAAGCTTTGGAAGCAAATTATCATAGCAGATGATATTATCAATGCAGATGGTAAGGTCGTTGAGGCAGGAAAGCAAGGTGGCGTTGATGCAGGTTTTAAGTTGAATAGTAAGGATGCCAAGGAAGGCAAACTTGCACTATTCCGTTGCAAGGTAGACGGCGAGGATAAATATGTTATTCCCGTTTATGGTAATGGACTTTGGGGTCCTATCAATGGTTTCATCGCTATCAATGGTGATAAGCGAACCGTCTTTGGCGCTTACTTTAACCACGAGAGTGAGACAGCCGGACTGGGTGCAGAAATCAAGGATAGCAAAGTATGGCAAGATTTATTCAAAGGCAAACACCTCTTTGCTGGCAATAACACTCAGGACATCGCACTATCCGTGAAAAAGAAAGTAGAAGACCCAACAACACAGGTGGACGCCGTAACAGGTGCAACTCTTACCAGTAATGGTGTGACAGAGATGTTCCAAACAAAGAAAGGTGGACTCCAACCATACGTAAAATTCCTGAATAGCAAGTAACATTCTAATCTTTTAGAACAAATAAGAATATGGATTTATTCTCAAAACAAAATAGAGAGGTATTCAGTAATCCGCTGAACTTGGACAACCCTATCATGGTTCAGGTACTCGGTATCTGTTCTGCCCTTGCCGTAACTTCACAGCTGAAGCCGGCGATTGTGATGGGACTTGCCGTTACCATTATCACGGCATTCTCAAATGTTATTATATCACTCATTCGCAACACTATCCCTAACCGCATTCGTATTATCGTGCAGTTAGTGGTTGTTGCAGCCTAGTAACCATCGTTAGTCAGGTGCTAAAAGCCGTAGCCTACGACGTTAGCGTCGAGCTATCAGTCTATGTCGGCCTCATCATCACTAACTGTATCCTTATGGGACGTCTTGAAGCATTTGCCATGACTAACAAACCATGGCCAAGTTTCCTTGACGGAGTAGGCAACGGATTAGGCTATGCAATGATACTTGTTGTCGTAGGTGCTGTTCGTGAGTTCTTTGGCCGTGGCTCATTGCTCGGCTTCAAGATTCTTCCACAAAGTCTCTATGACGCAGGCTATATGGACAACGGAATGATGTCTATGCCAGCAATGGCACTCATCCTTCTCGGTTGCGTTATCTGGGTTCATCGTGCATATTTCTATAAAGAAGACAAGAAGTAATTATGGAACATCTTATTAGCTTATTCTTCCGCTCCATTTTTGTGGACAACATGATATTTGCGTTCTTCCTCGGTATGTGTTCATACCTTGCAGTATCAAAGAGCGTAAAGACATCATTGGGTCTTGGTGTAGCCGTAACATTTGTGTTACTTGTTACCACACCAATCAACTATCTTTTGCTGACAAAGGTTCTCGGACCAGACTGCCTTGCAGAGGGTGTAGACCTTACTTATCTTAGTTTCATTCTCTTTATCGCTGTCATTGCGGGTATCGTACAGATTGTAGAGATGGCTGTTGAGAAATTCTCACCTTCACTTTACGGTGCGTTGGGTATCTTCCTTCCACTTATTGCCGTTAACTGTGCAATCATGGGTGCTTCACTCTTCATGCAGCAGCGCATTGGTCTTGACCCAGCAAGCACTCAGTATATCGGTAGTGTATGGGATGCCCTCATTTATGGTACAGGCTCTGGTATCGGCTGGACACTGGCTATCGTAGCAATGGGTGCTATCCGTGAAAAAATGGAGTATTCTGATGTTCCAAAACCACTACAAGGTCTTGGCATCACTTTTATCACAGTTGGACTGATGGCAATGGCAATGATGTGCTTCTCAGGTCTTAAAATATAAGTAAACAATGGGACAATTCATAACAATTAGCATTGTGGTATTCCTGATTACCATTCTTGTATTGGTAATCCTCCTACTTGTATCTAAGAAATATCTTAGCCCAAGCGGAAAAGTGAAGATAACAATTAACGGCGACACCGACATGACCGTTGACCAAGGTAGCTCTGTACTGTCTACACTCAACGAGAATGGTGTGTTCCTACCTTCTGCCTGTGGTGGTAAGGGTAGCTGTGGTCAGTGTAAGTTGCAGGTAGTTGAAGGTGGCGGTGAGATACTCGACTCTGAGCGTCCTCACTTCAGCCGTAAAGATGTGAAAGATCATTGGCGTCTGGGATGTCAGTGTAAGGTGAAGGGTGATATGTCACTCAAAGTTCCTGAATCTGTGATGGGCGTTAAGGAATGGGAGTGTACTGTTATCTCTAACAAGAACGTGTCAAGCTTTATCAAGGAGTTTAAGGTTGCCTTACCTCCGGGCGAGCACATGGACTTCGTTCCTGGTTCTTACGCACAGATTTCCATCCCTGCTTACGACTGCATCGACTATGATAAGGACTTCGATAAAAACGACATCGGTGAGGAGTACCTCGGTCCTTGGAAGCAGTTTAACCTCCTTTCTCTGAAGGGAAAGAATCCTGAGCCAACTGTTCGTGCTTACTCTATGGCGAACTATCCAGCTGAGGGTGATATCATCACATTGACTGTTCGTATTGCAACACCTCCATTCTTGCCACGTCCGCAGGTTGGTTTCCAGAACGTACCAACTGGTATTGGTTCTACCTTCATCTTCTCTCTCAAAGAGGGCGATAAGGTGATGATGAGCGGTCCTTATGGCGACTTCCATCCTAACTTCACTTCTGGTAAGGAGATGATTTGGATTGGTGGTGGTGCTGGTATGGCTCCTTTGCGTGCGCAGATTATGCACATGACAAAGACCCTCCACACTCGCGATCGTGAGATGCACTTCTTCTATGGTGCGCGTTCACTCAGTGAGGCATTCTTCCTTGAAGACTTCTGGGAGCTTGAGAAGGAATATCCTAACTTCCATTTCCACCTCTCTCTCGACCGTCAAGACCCTAAGGCTGACGAGGCTGGTGTGAAGTACTACACAGGTTTTGCTGTTAACTGTATTCGTGACGAGTATCTTCAACAGCACGAGGCACCAGAGGATTGTGAGTACTACCTCTGTGGACCTCCAATGCTCATCAAGACAGTTACAGATTATCTTGACAGCATCGGTGTTGATCAGGATGCTATCATGTACGATAACTTCGGATAAATTAATATTCTATTCATATCAAGCGAGGAATCTTATTGGGTTCCTCGCTTTTTGTTTTGAGTAGACTGAAAAAGTAAAAGGACTTTTGTAGGAATAAAAGGATACAAGTGTAAAGTGATTATTAGAATACATGAAACTAAAAAAGTTGACAAATCTTTTAACAGAATATTTTGTATTTTTAAAAATAGAATTAGTACTTTTGCAGCGACAGACGGTTACCGGCTTGTTCAGACATATTGGAATTGAGCATAAGACTTCATACTATGTATAGTAAATAGTCCACAGCTCGAAAAGGACGTTTACAGACGTTATCTTTTGGTCCTCAAACTTCGCAAATTTGACCAAAACCCAAAAGAGATACGGCAACGAAAACGTTCACGTTAGTTGTATTATTTCTATGTCATTTATGGCATTGATTATAATATCGTATTGACGTGGGCCTCTTGCGTTGCCTATCCTTTGGGTTAGGCAATGCGAAGGCCTGAGGACTGGGATAGGTAAGTGAAGACTCCCACGTCTTTTTTTAATTCACCTAAATTTCGGACCTTGCTGCAGGAGAGAGGCATAAGAATATTTCACTTCCATATTCTCGTGTCCTTTTAACAACTTGCCTATACTTGGGAGTGGTAAGGCTAAAAAATTAAACATATGAAGCGAATTTTATTTTTCATTGTGATGACTTTGTGCGCTATGACTACATTTGCACAAGAAACAAAAGAACAAATCCAGAAAAGCGAAGCACGTGCCAAGAACCTACAAATCTTACTAAACAAGTATTCTGACACAAATTGTGGAGACGGAATCATTGATGGCTTTGGTAATTCCGTTCGTGATGCAGCGGTATTGGCAATTGCAAACAGTGTGAAGCTCGAGGGTCTTTATTATCGCCAGATTGGGCAGACAAAGGATGGAGTAACAGACGTTACTATCGTAAAGCCAAAATTGGAAGATTGGGCAGAGCTACTGACAACGGTTACAGCTGAAGCTGCATCTATTAAAAATGCTGTAGATAATGCAAAAGCTGCAGGTGAGCAGATGAAACAAATAGCAGAAAATGCACAAAACAACAAAAATCCGATGAAGATGGCTAAACTTGCAAAGATGGCTAAAGGAGCTGGTGTTGTTATGGAATTTGGCAATGCAGCAACCCCTATTCTTTTAGAAGAAAGTGCTGAGCAAGTAAAAGCCGTTCAGAAAATTATAGAAACGATAAAGTCTGGTAAGAATTTATAATGAGGTGTTTTATACTCTCAGTCATCTTTCTGCTTGTGTATGGCACAAGCTGTCATGCACAGGCAGAAAGCAGACCTGTCGTTGGTGTAGCAGAGTTTACTTGCAACGAAGAAAGTCCTTATACGAGGTTAGTAACCGAAAAAGTCGTGGAAATGCTAACCAACACTCATCGATTTATTGTTGTTGACAGGACCAGTCGTGATAAAGTAGAAGAAGAACTTGAGCTACAGAAAAGTGAAGCTTTTTTGGATAGCAAGAATCTAGCACAACAGGACGCATCACTTGGTGCTAGCATGCTAGTAACAGGGCATATCGTTAAGATACCTGTTTATCGCGTTCTTAATGATGATGGAACTGTAAGAGGTTACAAAGCAAGTGTTGCCTTTCAGCTAAAAGTTGTAGATGTTTCTACTGGTATCAGTAATGAAGCACAGGGTTTCCAAGGAAAGGCTAGCAAAGAAATGCTTTCTCCAGAAAGTGCTGTCACTGCTGCAATGCAAGCAATTAAAGATGACATTTATGAGTATTTCCGAATCAACTTCCCCCTCACAGCAAAGATTGTTAAGGTTTTAGACAAAAAGACGCTTGTCATTAATGCTGGTAAAGAGACTGGCGTGAAAGTTGGGGATAAATTCATGGTCCAAATAATAGAACTACTTGACGGCAAACCATATCCGTCCGATATAGGAACGATAACTGTAAAGAAACAATCTGGAGCCTCTTTCTCCGAATGTGACGCTACATCCAAAATAATATCAACAATCAACTCTGCACAGCAAGGTGCGGTTATTCAATGTAGTTTAATCATAAAGAAGTAGCTATGGAAAAAAGACTTATACTCTTACTGACTATCTTGTCTCTCTGTCTTCCATATACGTATGCGCAAGAATTGACATCAAAAGTAGAGAACATCGCAACCGCAAAACCAAAAATAATGGTAATTCCCTACACACATCAAGGGGAAGATATACGCATGGTGCTGGAAAGTGATGTCAACAAACGCATTGCTCTAACGAAGATAAAAGAGGCATTTGACCTGCGAGGATATACAACCGTTGATTTCTTCGGACGTGTGAAAGCTCTGTCTAAAGCTAACGCATTAGGAAATAATCAACAACAAGACGCAAAGTCGCTTATCATACAACAATCTGGAGCTGATATATACGTTGAAGCTGAAATCAGTATTCTCGACTCGCCAACGGGCAATTCCGTAAAGATTATCATGTCGGGATATGATATTTCAACAGGAAACTCATTAGCAAATGCCGTATGCGAAAGTGGAAAATTTTATACTGATGATTACGGTAAACTGGCTTCAAGGGCGACTGACACAGGCATCGATGTTTTCCTTAACTCTATGCAGAACAAACTTATGGATATGGCAGAGAACGGACAATCAATCAGTCTTACAATCGGATTTGCTCAGAACTCTATGCTGTCCATGTCTACAGAAGTAGGGGATGAAAGACTTCCATTATCTGATGATATTGAAATGTTCGTTGCAGGAAATAGTTATAAGGAAAATTATCACATACAGGGAACAAGCGACAAGCAAATGATTTTTGATGACATACGTATCCCACTCACGGACGTCGAAGGTAGAACTTTTAACGCTAATAAATTCGGATTAAAACTCCTACAATACTTCCGCTCAAGGAATATTAAGATTGAAAGATCCATTAGCAACAGCATGATTGTAATCACTATAAAATAAAACTCCATGAGTATCCGTAAATTATATGTCATCACAGCACTATTTATTGCCGTTATTAGCAGTGCTCATGCGCAAGGAATCGAGATTGGTTTTGTCATACCAACAAATCAAGATGAAATAAGCGTGAATACGGCAAGGATACTTCGCAGTAGAATGCTTCCTGCATTTACAGCAGAAGGTATCGAGACATCAGAAGTTAGTTCCATCGCCATTAAGCCCGAGCTTAGTTTCACAAACTACCAAGAGGCCGAAGGAGGAATGAGGAATATTCATACCTCAGAAGTACAAATAAACCTTATCTGTCAGAATCTGATCACAGGAACAGTGTTTGCCAGTCGAACATTCAGTCTACAAGGGCAGGGTTACTCCGCTGATGACCTCGTTAAAAGTGCGTTCTCACAAATAAAGCTGGACGACGAGAATGTAAGATTATTCCTACATACGGCAAAGAGGCAGATATTAAGTTACTATTCAAGGAATCTGCGAGCAGTACTTGATAGGGCACAAACCTATGCCCAGCTTCACCAATACGAAGAAGCGTTATCTCTGCTCTTCTCTTGTCCATCCACATTAGCCAATTACAATAGTGTAAATGCTGCTATCAGCAACATCTACAAACAATACCAAAGAAATGAGTGTGGCAACCTTTTACTACAAGCACAAACTGAATATTCTAATGGCAATTACGAAGCGTGTGCTGAAATGCTCAAACAAATAGATACAACAAGTCCCTGTGCTACAGAGGCAAAGGCTTTATGTCAACGTATTAAGCAATCGCAAGATGCAGATGCGAAGCAAATAATAGCATTAATAGAGAACCAAGCAAAAAGGGAAGCAGACTTAGAGAAACAAAGGATAAAAGCGGCTAGAGATATTGCTGTTGCATATTACAAACAATACACTAACTTAGTTCTAATATTCTAATCTATTGGTGTCCGATAAAACTTTTTGGGTTATCTGTGTTAGATAAAATAGACTTAAGCCTATAATTTCATTAATTTATCTGGTTATTATAGGGATTTCCATGTCAATATAGGCACCTTTTATAATGCTTACAGTTTGAAACTGAAGACCAAGCCCTTGGATGAGTAAAACGGCTGCAATACCGATGGATAAAGAGATACAGAGTTTTCTGTTTATTTTTACCGGACAGCAATAGTTTTTTTTTATCGAGCGACTTGGTTTCCTGAAATGCTGGCGCAACGAGCTACAACAACATACATAGACAGACAAAATGACAAGAAGAAAAATAAAAATCGGTTTAGCCAAAAATATCCAATAGGGACAAATAAGGATTTGAAAAACATTTACATTACCACATGTAAAATCATCGATATAAAAGTACGAAGCAATCTACTAAAAGTAAAAATGTAATAATCACTAAATCAATCGATTAAAAAACAGACAAAGAAAAGATGCTTAATAAGACCTTAAAAGAGCATTAATAACATACGTAAAGAGGGTCTTTACGAAGATAAGAAACCGTCTTTACAAAGATCTAAGCTCCTATATTCCTTTTCAATTGTATGAAAATGTTTTATATACAAAGACCTAAACACAAATCGTATATTAGTGCCTAAACACACAATTGTTTATTGTCAAGCAGACTGTTGTCTTTGTAACGTAGACATAGCGGGTAACTTCAAGTGTAAAGACGAGCAATATGCCGACAAGAAAATAAAAAAATTGACAAGCTAATTATTTATCAGAACAAAAGTCCTAAACAATTAACTTGTCAACTCTAAGACTATGAAATGTCAAACTATCTCAAACCATTAAGTAGTTTCTTTGCCAACAAACCTGATTCCTTAGCGTTTGTTGTTTCACTCAATGGCTGAATAATCATTAGTGGATAAAGCATAAAAGATGGACCAACAAATTGAACCTTACCATTTACGAACTTGTATTCGTAAATACTGAACAGATTAGCAGTGAATTTGTCAATAGGGAAACCTATCTCCCCTAATTTCGTCAGACTACTAATATAACTTGCATTAGTTCCACTATCGCCGAAAACTCCCAAAAGTGCCTTCTCCTGGCCCTGCGTTGAGACATTAAGAGAAGCTAACATTGAAAGTTTATCAGTGTCGTAGAAACTAAAAAGCCCAGGAATAAAATTAGTTTTAAAATTGTTATACTGTTCATCAGTCAACTTCTTTGCATCATGTGCTTGATTAACCTGCTTTAATAGATCCTGATATTTCATATAATGGATCTGATCCCATATAGCGGTTCTGTATAAGAAAGAACCCTCAGCAGTCCTCTCACGATGAACGATTTGACCAGCCGACAGCTTAAGTGAGAAGTCCTTTTCATTGAAGTCAAATAGTATCCTCGCACCCGTTTGATTTGCAACAAATGTCAAAGTTGATTCAGATGTCTTCTCAAACTTACCAGAGATTTCTGTTTGTAATTCCTCAGTACTGACGGTTGTACTCTTTAACTTAAGATAATCATAACCCATAAGATAAGAAGTTTTACCTACTAAGTTATCAATACTACCTTGTGTAACAGTAATGGTATCATGTCTATCCTGATTAGACACAACAAAAGAGAAAGAACGGAAAGAACCTGACGTATTTGCTCCGACATGTGCGAGGAAAGCACTATCCTTGTCCTCAAATCTGACTGCTGCCGAGTCAGCCTTGTCAGCAACAGAGATTGTTGGCTCTGATCCGAACTTTGTATATGGTAAGGAAAGGGTTGTTTCATTGTTATTGATAAGGAAACTCTTCTTACCAGTATACTTAAAAACAGAACCAGACTGTACGATTGACAAACTAACAGAGTCTTCACCATTCTTAAGCGTTAGGATAGCAGAACGACTGTCGAGAGCTGGATTATTCGTTACACTCACAAGAACCGAGTCATCCTTAAGCTGTGCCGTAGCCCATGGGTCACTAACTGACACAGATGTACCTTTTGGTGCTGTGAACACAACACTACCCTTTTGTGCAAGAGCATTGAAGACAAGATTTGACTTCACAATCTTTACTGTGTTCTCTTGTACATAAGAAGAACCTGCTCCATTGTCGTCACTGCAGGCAACGAAACCTGCAGTAACAGCAAAGAGGAGACAAATATTAAATATCTTTTTCATAAATACTTACTTGTTTAATTTTAACTGTGCATTTGTAAAACGGCTGATAAGACCATTCCAACCTGCGTCAAATCGTGCTACACGATTTGGTAGATACTGAGGCAAAGTTAATGATGACACATTCTTATCAATTGATGACTCTAATAATACAGAAGGCTTAGCTGCTGATGCAGGAGAAACCCTCTTCTTCAATACAGGATTAATCCAGCTATCCCATCGACCAGCAATATTCTGTTGACTAATTGGTTCACCCCTAAACGCAATAAGAATAATTCTATCACAAACAAGACCAGAATTCTGTATCTGACCATCTGACAACCTAACTAATGGTCCACCAAGTGACGCACTGATTTCACCATTATCTGACACATTAAATTTAATCACATTGTAGACATCTTCTCTTAATCCAGTACTAAGATCCTCACCAATGTAGAAAGTATTATAAATGTAGAAAGTATTTTTGTCATCTTTGTATGTAAAGACTTTCTTCACAGAAGGCATCAAGAAAACATTCTCATTAGGAAGGTAAACTAATGGGAAAACGTATGGAGAGCCGCCATCATTAGCCACCCTAAGGAAGAACTTACGATCCTGCCCACTTCCTTCGTATTTGATCTGAGCTGTACGTGTAACCTCACCCAGTTCTCCATCATTAGAAATTACAGCTTTCATCTTAAGCTGATAAATACCTATTATTGCAGGAAGATCAAACTGTGCAACCTGAACCTGTGATTCTTTACTCCATTTGAAATCTTAATCCTTGCGCCACGTGCCTTTGTTGCATTAGGGTTAGCATCAAGATTAATTGTCAATTTACCGTTATCTGTTGTAAGATGAACCCATGAAGCATCACAAGTGATATTGAGTTTATCAAGATATGGGAAAAATTTCGTAATACTCTTTTCTACATTAGAAGCATTAATATTGCCTATCGTTCTCGCAAAAAGGTCAACATCAATGTTTGACTGAGTAGACTCTACGTCTTTAGCTGAGAATTTAAGTGAATTGACATCGAATGTCAAATCTGACATCTCTACACCATTCAACGTAATTGGTTCGTACAAACGAATACCCTTATTAGTAAAGGCATAAGCCGAAGTAGAAACTACCTTATCTCCATCTAAGAAAGACAACTGACGATTCTCACGATCAGTAACTTTAAGTGTATAAGGCTTACCACCAACATTAAGAGTAACATCAGAGAAGACAAAGAGATTAGTGTGCTCCGTGACCTTCTCCATGTACTCAGTTGCGTCTGCTGTTAGTTTGCGAAGATACATAGTGTTCAACGAACGCTTGCCATGTACCTTTATGCGATCAGAACCTATACTATCAATTACAAACTCAAAGTCGCCTTCCTTGCCACGATACTCTCCATCTCTTGGGAGTTGCGTACGTATGCAAGAATGCATTGTGAGTGTCAAACGATAATACTGGTCCATTGTCTTTCTTTAATCTGTAAAGTGACTTGACTTCACCATCGTCTGGATTATTCTCAAAACGAACAATTGCATTATCACGAGTAAACTTAATAGTATAAAGCAACACCGCCATACTTCTGATCGCCCTGTGGATAATAGTCTAATGCCCAACCATATTGCGAAGCTACCAAAGTGTCTTGTGCAGCTTGCAGGAATTCCTCCATGCGTTCTGAATAAGGCTTATCAAAGACTTTCTCATCTTCCATCTGACAAGACTGAAGGAAGAGTGCAGGCAAGGCAAGCAGGAGATATATAAATAATTTATTAATCTTCATGTGATATTCCTTTCTTAATTAAGTTTTTTTGATATTGTAGATTCCATTAACAACGTCGTTCCTCACGTTCAATAACGAGGTCACGAACCTTGTCAAGATCTACCTTAAAAGGCCTCCTTATAGTAACGCTTGGCAATCTCAAGCTTCTTTTCGATAGCCGTCAAACCAGAGTTGTTCCTTAGCAGGATTATTATTTGCATCAAGAATAATAGCCTTTTTCCAGTATTGCCTTCCACTGCTCTGGAGTAGAGATAATGTAAGTACTTACAATCTCTGCAAAGTCCTCACGCTCTTCCTTCTGTGAATAGGCTGAAACGAAACCACGCTTTTCAAAGCCATCTTTATATGCATCTGAACTCCAAGAGTCGTTTACATAGCTCGTTGCTGTTACCTTACCGAATTCACGTGGATAGTCTTTTGTCTGATTAACAATGTGAACAAACTCGTGATGAATTGTCTTCAAATAGAATTCATCCAAATATTCACGATTATTCTTAACGTTATCAAGATGATTTACACCTAATAAACGAATCTTCTTACCACCCTCAGCAGTACCGAGTTTTATGTTACCATTGTTCTCATACTCAAAGCTACCTAAGAAACTGAAAAGCTTTGGAAAGTAACGACGAGTGAAATCAATTCCTGCTGCCTCGGTATAAGCCTCAATACAAGTATACTTGATAATGTGTGCCAACTCAACTGATTGGGCAGAGTCCGCTGGAATATCATAGTAAGACATATCTGATTCATTATCCTCATAACGCCATTGTATCTGGATATTATAAGGCATCAAGAAATTCTTATGCAGCCACTTATCAAACTCCGTGTCTGCTGTCTTAGAAGACTTAATAACGCTCTCACATGATAATTCATCCTTTGAACAAGATGTGAAGCCAGCTACAACGGCTGCTAAAAGCGACAAAGCTAATATTTTTTTCTTCATTTCTTTTTCCTTTAATTAGCTATTAAAACTTGAAATCTCCTACATTCTGATGATTGCCATTCACCAAAGCATAAGCTGGATTCTCAACCTCTGACTTACGAACCATACTTGCACTTGAAGAGATTGGCTTTTCTACATTACCTGCAACACCAGCCTCACGAATACTTTGTGGTATCTGAACAACCTGACGTGGATCGTCCTTCGCCAACCAATCAAGGTTCTTTGAAGGCTTACCATCAGCACCAATCAAACGACGAGGAATCTCGATGTTATAACGTCTGATATCAAACCAACGCATTCCCTGATGTACTGTTTCAATACGACGGAAGTTAAGCAAGCACTGTAAGAGAGACTCCTGAACTGACCCTTCTTTATCGATTGTGAAGCGTGGACTGATGTGCTTCTTAATACTTGGAACCATCTTCGCTGCATCATCATAAGCATAAGGCAAAGCTGTAAAGAATTTCTGAACACTTGCTGGTGTAAGTACCACGTTAGTTTTAAAGAAGTTCTTCATCCAGATTGTCATATCAGCACAAGCTGCGTCGTTCTGACCAAGCATAATCTCTGCCTCAGCACGATTGAGTAATGCCTCGTCCATAGTGAAGTCAACGTTCAATGTACGTAGATAACCACCACCAGTTGCAACATTAACAACCTCTACCTCACGTGGTAACTTCATCAACATAGCGAAATTAGCCTCACCTTGATTTGCTGTAAACGGCTTCCATTTGAGGTTTGCTTTAGTACCCCAAATATTTCTTGACTCCATCAGCTCTGTTTGAGAGAGATAATTAGTCAGTGTGTAACGCTTAGACGTCAACCATGGTGCAAGTGCCATACCAGCACGACCTGTACTGGTCTGAACCAATAAATTACACTCAGCGTTCACGCTACAATAAGCCTCAGCAATCTTAATTGCCTGCTCTGACCCACTTAGAGGTATTGCTTGTAACGAAACATAATCACGCAATGACGCAGCAGGATTACTACCTAAGAGTTTGTCAGCATATTCTTTTGCCTTATCCCATTTCTCATAGTAGAGATAGAAACGTGTAGCAAAAGCATAAGCAGCTTGCTTATTGAAGTGATACTTTTGTACCTGATAAGAGTTATTAATCAATGGAATACCAGCCTCGATGTCAGCAGCAATCTTTGCATAAACATCAGCAACATTACCACGATTATTAGCCTCTTTCGCAGCAGAGAAATCTGCAATTCCTGTTGCATAATAGATACCAGGGTCCGTAGAACTTGTCTTACTATTATAAGGACGACAGAACTCATTTGCAAGAACAAAGTGGTTATAAGCACGAAGCACCAAAGCCTCACCCTTTGAATTACGCAAAGACTCATTCTTTGCGCCACCTAATTCCTCGATAGCATTCAATGCCTCATTCGTTTTATAGATACCACCATAATACTCCATCCATGAATTCTCAGGAGAATCATTGTCGCCCTCTGTCTGTTCTTTCCAGAAGAAGTACAGGTCATAAGCACGAGAACCAAGACTATTTTTTTCACCCATGTAGTCTGTGTTATCAGACATCCACTCGTTGTACAGTATAGGAGTTTGGTCTGGATAAGCTGTCACCAGCAGTCCCGCTATCTTCTGTGGAGTATCCAGGGATGTACGATTGTCTGGCAACGTATCTAATCCCTCAGAGCATGATGCAAGTATCGCAATGCTTGCAAACATCAAAGTGCTCTTGTATATGATATTCTTTATTTTCATATTCTTTCTTTATTAATTTTACTTCTCATTTCGGTGTTGCGTCTTTTTATAAACTAATGACAGAATAGTTATCATCAATTAGTCATTTGATTTATATTTCAAGCGACGCAAGACCTCAGCTAAGATATTAAAGTCCTAATCTCAATGTCATGGTAAACTGCTTAGGTACTGGTGCAGCCACACCACCTGTATTGAAGAACTCTGGGTCCTGACCATTCAGCTTCTTGTCATAATAGAACAAGAAGAGGTTGGTTGCTTGAAGCTTCAACGCAAGACTGTTTAATCCAATGTTTTTAATCATTGCAGCTGGGAAAGTGTAACCCAATGATATTTCCTTCATACGAATGAAGTCACCCTTTGCAATACGAACGTCCGAATAGTTGTAAGTATTGTAAGCTACATCCAACTGTGTTATTACGATTCTGACGACGTGATGCTATAACCGGAACATTTGTAAGAGACTCATCACCCTTGTAAGTCCAACGATTACGGAACTCCTTAGGAAGAGCATCCATATCGTCATATCGATTACTGAAAATGTTATTCAAACGAAGCTTATTACCAAAGCTGTAAGTAACGAATAAGTTGAGATCCCAATTCTTGTAACGGAACACGTTACCAAACGAACCCGTCACTGTTGGATCAGCTGGACCTTCATACTTCAAGAACTTAATCTTCTCCTGATCACGCTCTTGGAGGAAGATACCTGAGATTGTTTTCTCACCTTTTTCGTTATAGAATGTTGGTAAACCCTCATCATTGAGGCCAGCAAATGGAATACTAAAGATTGAGTTTACTGGATAGCCTACAAGACTGTAACCTGTTCCTTGTACGAGGTCGATAACACGTGCATGGGTGAAGAGGTCTGTAATCTCATTATGTGTCCATGAGAAGATAAAGTTTGTTTCCCAGTTAAAGTCCTTTGACTTAATGTTTTGTGTGTTCAATGAGAACTCCAAACCATTTGACTTCATTGACGCAACGTTTGCAAGGTTGTAAGAACCCAACTGTGGATGGTTGACGTAACCGATAAGGTCATTATTGCGACGCCAGTAAATATCTGTCGTAAGATTAACACGATTATCCAAGAATCCGAAGTCGAAACCAACGTTAAACTCACGCTTCTTCTCGTATGTAAGGCTCTTATTACCAAACCTCTCACCGTAACCAATCTCCTGAATAGAAGTGAACGGACGCCAAGGCACTGTTGCAGTGAAAATTGGTAATGAGTTTGTTACAGGAGGACGATCACCCGTGAGCGAGTAGCTCAAACGGAATGTTGCATGGGTCAAAGCCTTCTTGAAGAGCTTACCGAACCAATCTTCCTCATGTGCATTCCATGCACCAGAAACGTTATAAGTTGGCAACCAACGAGCTGAAGTAGCCTTTCCAAGATAGTTCGTTCCTTCATAACGGAATGTACCCGTTACCTGATAACGTCCCTTATAAGAATAAGTACCTGTACCGAAGTAAGCAAGACTACGGATGTGGGTGTTTGACAAATCATAGTAGTCTGTACCCTGCTCCTGGAACATCTTAAACGCACGATAATTCAACTTAGCAATCTCACCAGCATCAAACATCATACCCCACTCACGATCATAAGTTGCCTTACGGTCAACACTATTCGTCTCCATACCTACATATAGGTTCAGGATATGTGAGTCATTGAAAACATCATTATAGGCTGCTGAGAAACGTGTATCCCAACCAAAGAAATGGTTACCTCTTCTGTCAAGTATACCACCCTCAGGAAGAACTGACTCTGGAAGAGCAAACGGATTATCTGGATCCTTATATAGATAAGGGTTAGCGTCACGGATTGTTGTCGTACTCATAGCACGATAAGCCTCCGCCTGATTAGACTTCTCACGGATATTATGCTCCATTGTTGAACCTGCACTCTTTACAGCCACCAACGCTGTGAGCTTCACCTTTGAAATAGGCTTATAGTCTACACTTGCTTGTACACGGAAGTCATTTATATTCAGGTCCATATAATTATTGTCCAACTCATTGAAGATGTTGAATGGAGCATAATTACGTGTATAGAACTCAGTAGGGTCAAGTGTACGTGATGTATTCAAGAATAAGAATATGGGTTGATGTCGAACGCACGACTAACCGTTCCTGTTGCAGGGTCAACCCGACGATTCAACGAACCCGGTGCACGCTGCTTACGATAAGATGCATTTGCAATAAGGTTCAAACCAACCTTCTTATTAATATTGTAAGTCGTATTAACATTTGCTGTATAACGCTGTACATGACTTGACTTATACCATCCTGGGTCTGCCATCGCAGAAAGTGAAGCATAATACTGTCCCTTGTCTGTACCACCTGATGCACTTACTGAATGGTTGTGCATGATTGAGGTTGAGAAAAGCTGATCAAACCAGTCTGTATTACGATACTCTGCTGCACGAAGATATGTATCACGTGCATCCTTAGTATTTACCAAACCAAACTGACCCTTTGTTGCATCATACTCAGAAATGAGCTGATACATACGACCATAAACACCGCTGGTTGCAGCATTAGCAATTTCAGCATAATTCAAATATCCCTTTTCCTCTAACTCACGATAAACCTCCATCTGGTCTTGTGAGTTCATAATATTGAAGTTGCTATAACTTGGCTTCAAACGGAGTGTATACTCACCTGTATAACTTAAATGACTCTGACCAGCCTTACCCTTCTTTGTGGTAACAACAATCACACCCGCCATAGCACGAGCACCATAGATAGATGTTGCCGAACCATCCTTCAAAATCTGGAAACTCTCAATGTCATCGGCATTCAAACCTGCAATAGCCGAAGATATCAAGGTCTTTGCATCACCTGATGACAACGAGCTAGCATCTACATCTGCAATATCTTCCATGATGACACCATCAACAACCCACAATGGCTTTGACGAACCAAAGATTGACGTATTACCACGCACACGAATTTTTGGAGCTGTACCGAAAGTACCTGACACGTTCTGAACGCTCACACCCGCAGCACGACCTTCGAGCGAACGACTCACGTCCGCCATACCATCAATCTTTGCCTTTGAAGCATCAATCTTAGTTGCTGCACCTGAGAAGAGGCGCTTGTCTTGTTGTGTCATACCTGTTACGACAACCTCTGTTAGCTGATGGTTATCATTTCCAAGAATAACCTTCATACCATCCTTAGGGGTGACAGTCTGTGTGACCATTCCAATGTAGCTAACTACGAGTTTCTTTCCTGCAGGAACTACGAGCGAGAAGTGTCCGTCTATATCAGTAACTGTTCCTGTTGTGGTACCTTGTACCATAACAGACGCACCGATAACGGCTTCTCCATCATCCTGAGAAACTACGGTACCATTAATCTTTGCCTGTCCAAATGCCGTTCCTAACGACAGAAGTAGACCAAACAAAAACAGAGTGATTCTTTTCTCCATAGATTCTTTTTTTGATTATAAATAAATTATTGTGTAAATGTTCTATCAAACCTTACTTATTTGTCCTGAAACGCTATCATTAATAATCAGTTGTAATATCTGAAAGCTATTATCTTTTCGCAAAATACAAACTTCTTATCATAATTTCAAATGCAAATTTAAGGATTATTTATAAAAACACAAACTTTCGACCAATTAAATTACATTTTGCATTAAATTTATAGCGATTAATTACTATTTTCAATAATTCATTTTATAAAACGCTTATATTTATTTATTTTATGCAATTTCATAAAGTTTTTCTTAATTAGACTTCTACACTTCCTTACCGCATTTTTCCTATGCTTATTCTCTCTATATATAATAAGGTGTAATTTAGAAAAAGAATATCCTGCGCCCACACATCCGACAACTCCTTTCCCCTATTATCACATATATGTAAATTATTTTCAAACTATTCAACATCTACACATCATCTCTTAGACACGGAAAGATGCTCTTTAACCATTCAAAATATGCTCATTTAAGGCTCAAGTAGCCGTCTTTTGAAGCCCGATTAAGCACCTTTATCCACATTAGTTCACAATTAATTACCTGAATTCGGGATAAGTATCATACCACTCTCCTGTTTGGTTTAGTATAACGGCTCTTTAGACTCAATTTTTTGATTGGGTCTAAAGATAATAATAAAACAGATTACTTTAGAATAATGTAAGCTGTCCCGAATGTTGCTCTATAGCAAAGTCTATGTTCACTGCTGGCTTCTTCTCAAAGAAGCAGTAGGCTGTAATAGCAGAGAGAACATTCATTGCGAAATTAAATATGCTTCTATGCCTTGAATGCACTAATTGAGCTACATTCTTTAGCTCATCATTGATAGTTTCTATTACAGATCTTTTCCTTAGAAGAAGTCTATCATAAAGTGGCATCAGTTTGTTTCATGTTACTCCTAACGCCAGTAACTAAATTTATTCCATCATTGAACAATCGCTCAAATAATCCTTGAGAGATGTACCCTTTGTCTGCAAACAATTTACCAAAAACATTGTCTGTCAACCTGTTAAATACATTTTCATCTCGGTCATCAACATTTGCTTTAGTGAGCATAAAGTTTAGAATCTCACCTCTTTCATTACAGATAAGATGTAGTTTGAATCCAAAATACCATCCCATTGTACTTTTCCCTCTTGTTGCATAATTTCTAAAAACCTTATTGCGACAAATACGTTTATTATGGCAAACTGGAATACAAGTTGAGTCAATAAAACTAATACCAGTACACCTCCCAAAACAACATATCTGCAGGAACATCATCATCTCTAAAGAGACTCTTGCCTCTAATTCAAGAAAACGATTATAAGACAATTGATTTGGAAATAAATCTGCTAAATGCTCTTTTACGAAAAAGGTATAATAGTGACGAAAATTACGATAGGAATTAAAGTGGAAGCAAATTAATATCGTTATAATTTCAGACTTACTCATACGCCACCTGCGATGGCGATGACACCCTTTTATTCTTTTCTGAGAGACCTATTTTATCAGTTTCTAACTCAAATTCTTTTGCAAAAAGTCATCTGCAATACAGAAAAATTTCAGTAATTTTTGTCCTTGGTAATCATCGTTATGTTTTATTGTAAATAATTGATTTTCAACTATAAAGTTACAAAAAAATATAATGAGATTACCAACTTTTTTGCAGACATTTTCTTATCCCGAGTTCAGGTAAATTGGAAATTACTTTTTACTGAAAGG
>CAKAIJ010000002.1 GCA_916440255.1 uncultured Prevotella sp.
TACTTGAGTTTGTACGTGCACAGCCTTCTTGCAGTTCGGTGTTAAACCCGCGACAGACCATAAGAAAAGGAGAAGTGTAAATCTTTAATACATAATAGTAACTATGCCTAATTTTAAATGACATTGTTTCTCAGTTTGTATTGAGGGAACTGTTGAGGAGTGTAAACCCAATTGGTAATGGACTGATAAATGAAACGTTGTCAGGAAATGTATCTCATAGATAGTAAGACTCCGGACTATATCTTGCAGCGTATCAATAACGCCATCTTTACAGATGTAGACTTATTGCAACGCAATATTGAACTTGTAACAGACCATATCCGCCATAAACTGGTAGAGAAGGGTGAAACAGACGTTGAACGTAAGTGTTTACGTTTTGTTCAGGCAACAGACGGTAAGACTTACTATAAGGATGCTGACAATCACTACTGGCGAATGAGTGTGTTTATTCCTAATGCTGTTACGAAAGAGGAAGTAAACCCAGAGAGTGCATTCTGTTGTGGCGAAACCTTCGGTAATTTCCAGAACATGTTGGTTGACTTGAAAGAGCCATTAGGAGAAACAATCCCAGACTTCCACAATATGGAACTTCGTTTGCGCCAGTTGCGTGAGGCTGTAAGTGCTGATAAGGTAGGGCGAGTGGCTTCTGTGAAGGATATTCTGCAGTTAGGCGTGTTGCGGGATGGGTCTGCAGAGCGTTTTCATCGTGAGGGAAAAACTGCCAGCGCATTTGTCGACACAGACACAAAGGTCAATAACATGATGTTTGACCAAGATGGCAAGGTACTCTGTGTTATCGACCTCGATACCGTAATGCCAAGTTTTATCTTCTCTGATTATGGCGACTTCTTGCGTACGGGAGCTAATCACGTGGCAGAGGATAGCGATAACTATGATGCTGTGGGATTGAAAGAAGATATTTTCTGCTCGTTCACAGAGGGTTATCTCAGTACGGCTGCCAACTTCCTTACACCCGTAGAAACCACTCATCTGCCATACGCTGTGGCACTCTTCCCATATATGCAGTGCGTTCGTTTCCTTGCTGACTATATCAATGGTGATGTCTATTACAAGACAAAGTATGCTGAACACAACTTCGTTCGCTCACGCAATCAGCTCCTTCTCTATCGTGACGTACGTCGTCATGACCAGATGATGGCTGACTTTGTGAAGAAAACATTGAAACAATGAAACAACTCGAAGTAAAACGTTTGGATTGTCAGCAGGTGAAAGCTGTTGACATTCCTACTCTTTTCAAGGATAAAGGTGTATCTTACAATAAGATAGATATCGTTGACTGGGCAGCAGAATATCCTTATTGTCCACGTGTAGAGTTTGCTATTGCTCATAAAGGTGATGCTATATTGTTGCATTATCGGGTAGAAGAAGACTGCGTTCGTGCTGAGGCTGGTACGGACTTAGGTCCAGTTTGGCAAGACTCATGTTGTGAATTCTTCTGCAGCCCTGATGAAGAAGGAGGCTATTATAATCTTGAAAGTCACTGTATCGGTACGGTATTGCTCTGCAACGGACAGGGGCGAGAGAGTCGAACTCATGCACCAGTAGCGGCCTTAGAGCAGATTGACCGCTGGGCATCTTTGGGTCGTGAACCTTTCGAGATGAGAGAGGGACGACAGGCATGGGAGCTTGCGCTTGTTGTACCTGTTAGTTCTTTCTTCCGTCACGTTAGAGACTCTCTGGAAAAGACCATAAGAGCCAATTTCTATAAGTGTGGTGATAAAACATCGTAACCTCATTTCCTTTTCATGGAATCCAATTGCTTTGCCTTCACGACTTCCATTGCCCTGCTTTCTTCGGTGAATTGAAGTTTGAATAAGTGACAAGAAAAAAATATATGTAGTAAGTTTTAGGCGTGTGAATAAGTCCTTATTACTTACTACATTGCTTTTTTATACCCGAAACAAGGGGTAGTTTTATAGGTATGAATAATCTTATCTATTTTATTTAAAAATATTACTGTCCGCTAAACTTTTGTTTATTTCAGAATTTGGGCTGATACTTTTTTCATAGTATCAGCCCACGACTACCTTTGCTTTTTGCAACAAAACATAAGTAACATGAGCAAAGTGATACATTTTTTCGGACAGCCAAGATATGGTCAGTTAATAAAATGCTTAGACAAGCAGTACCACACTTATAGCCGCTCATGAGGGCGAAACGGTATGTAAAGAAGTTCGATATGTGGTCTCACGTAAAATTATGCTCTATGCCGTGGTGTGATGCGTTTCGACTCTTCGTGAGATACAGGCTTCTATGCTGGCAGAATCCTGCAGCTACCCCATCTGGGTTATTAGATATTTCTACCTGCTGCAGTACGCCTGATGCCAATAAGAGACGCCCTGAAGAACTCTTTGTCATTCTATATGGATGTCCCTGAAGCTCATCGTGACCTACTTTTCTCGATGTCAACGAGGCAAGGGGACTTCATTAATCGTCTGAAACAATGGATTCTACCACCACTATTCCCTTGTTTTCGAATCTCGTCTTCAAGGGTGTGGGACGTAATCCTGCTAATGGAAAGAAGAAAGGAGGCATGTTGCGCATACCATCATAAATGCCAAACGAAGGAGAGTGCCTTACGATATGTAATTCACTTCGCTGCCACACATGACAGTTTTAAGGATGGCACCGCAGGATTATTCAAAGAACGATATTCTAAGCTTGGCTGACAGATTTCACACAGACTATGCGTTAACCTGAAGCAGATGACTCATAATGAAAAGCTGTCTATACATGTTACAAAAGATGAAGAAAATCTTGTTTATCAACCAGAAATAGTATAATATTACAGACGATGATAGCTGTTTTATACAATATCAAGGAGGTAGTCCTTAAAAAGAAGGGGGTGGAACATCATGCACGAATCGTCACCTACATAGACCACAAGAAGACGGGAAAGAATAAGACAACGAAACTAATATCACTGCTTACCAACGACTTTGAGATGGATACGCAAGATATAGTGGCTATTTACCGGAAAAGGTGGCAGATAGAGTCACTATTCAAGCAAGTCAAGCAGAATTTTCCGCTAAGATACTTTTACGGAGAGACTGCTAATGCTATTAAAATATGATTTGATGGTTTTTCTTGCTAATTAAATCATCGTGCAGAGAAGGTAAAAGGTCATGAGTTTTCGGGATTAGCCACAATGATAAGAATTGTACTGATGTACTATATCAATTGAAATCCTTTTTTTCGAACAACTGAGAACGATTGGAAAATATTTTAGCAAACATGGTGTTTCCTCCGCAATGTGAGAAAATGTATAGAGGGGGCTTGTCTAAGAGAGTGCTCATCCTAAATGCGTAGTGGATGAGCTGAAGAAGTTAGAGGTTTTTGTGGACAGTAATAATTTGTGGGTATTTTGGTTCTTCCGTTAAAGTGTTACGAAAAGCGTTCACACATTTAGCGAAAGAACCAGAATTTTGAGGTTTCTTTAATTTACTATGTACTTATAAAAATATTACCAATTAATTCCAAATCCGATATCTGGCGAAGATTGTAGTTTTGTCTTTGTAAAGATCTGTTTTTGAGTTGTAATGTCGGACTCTAATCCGAATCTTGGCTTTATTTTTGTATGTCCCCAGGTCGGCGAAAGCCATAGCCTCATAGTAATCATATTTCCAATCGCTATCTTTTCGCTCCATATTACTGCCATATCCAATTTGCGTACCAATATTACAATTCTTAGCGTGATAAACTACGTAGCCAAGGTTCAATCCAACAATATGACTCTGGGCATAACTTTTGTTATCATTCTCTTTAAAGAGAGCAATAGCATTCTCATATCTAAGGTCTGCATATAGGTTATCGGTAATATTATAACCTAAATCGCAACAGAGTTCGTAGGGTTTAAACTCCTTTTTAATTCCTAATCCTTGAACCTGCATTAAGGTTCTAAATGTTCCTTTCTGTGAGAAAGCTACTGCTGGAATTGTTAGTAATAGTAAGATAATAATATTTCTTGTTTTCATTTCTTACTTTTTTTCTTTTTAGTTCGTATAACTTTTCGGTATTCCATAGTTTAGAACTAGAGTCTGCAATAGAAATACAATCTAGGACTTTCTTCTTCATTGCTGAAGTCAGGTTAGTCTTATTTACGATTGTGCAAAGTTGTTTGGTATATTCCGTGTCATTATCATCAACTTTTTCCAAACCATTTATGATAAGACCACAAATGTCAACCAAGTCTTTTTCTTTTTCATCATCTGTTAATGTCTTTAGTCGTTTAACATTCTCTTCTATTGTTAAATTAGAATCAAATAGCTCTGATATTCCTTTTATTGATTTGTAGGCTTTTAATGTATCTATATCATTATCAATAGTGATACCCTTCCTTTTTAAGAGAGTGTTAGTATGTTGTATGAGCTCTGATGTCGAAAAGTTCTGTATAGAATCTCTGAAATGTTCGATAACATCTATGGAAAGAGAATTATGTAAATCACCAACATTGTCAGCATTAGTAAACCCGTTACGAGGAACTGGTTTAAAGTCAGAAAAATTAATAAAGTCGGGAAGATTCAGCTTTTTGTCTACCTTTACTTCATCTTTCTTAACATCATCCTTTGTGACGGTCCATGCAAGTGATGACGCACTAACAGCTCCACCAACACCACCTCCTAAAGCATATCCGCTTACATCAGCTAATCCTACAATTAGCCATCTAACCCATTTCTTATGTCCACGTGTGAGAACATTAGATGGCTTTACTTCCATCTCCTTGTTAAGTCTTGAAATCTCGTTTTTGACAAGTGCTAAATCATTGGTATCTTCATGTGATTTCAATGATAAAGCTGTTTCATTTGTGCAGCTTACAAAAAGAAAAGTTAAGCAACAAACTCCAGATAAAATAATTTTTTTCATCGTTATAAAGTTTAGTTAAACATAAAATACGATTACAAATGTATATATAATAAATTATAAAGTCAAGTATACTACAAAGCATTAGACTTCTTTTTTTATTCTTTTTTTAATAAATCTTTATGTACAAAAACTTTTTATAACTGCTCGGCTCCTTATCGGTTTTTATAGTTGTCCGCTAAACTATATTTTTGTCAATTAGAAACTTTTTTTCGTAATTTTGTGCGATGAAAGTAATAGCCTCTTCTTCACCTTATGATATATATAAGCGAAAGAGCAGGTGTCCACAGAGCAATCATACGAATCAAAGTAAGAATAACATAGAACAAAAACTATGGCAAAATTAATAGTAAACAATTACGAAGAGCTTGCTGCCCGACTGGGTGAGAAGCTGGGAGAAAGCGAGTGGTTACTCGTGGACCAAGAGAGAATAAATCTTTTTGCTGATGCAACACTTGACCATCAATGGATACATGTTGATACAGAACGTGCAGCAGTAGAGAGTCAATTCAAGAGTACGATAGCACATGGCTACCTCACACTGTCACTACTTCCACACATGTGGCAGGAGGTTATCGAGGTTCACAACCTTAAAATGATGGTTAATTATGGCATGGACAAGATGCGCTTCGGTCGCCCTGTTCTCGTCAACTCACGTGTGCGTCTTGTTGCTACACTTGACAGCATTGAAAATCTTCGTGGTATCTGCAAGGCTGGAATTAAGTTCCAAATCGAAATCGAAGGCGAACGTAAACCAGCACTCGAAGGTGTTGCAACCTTCCTTTATTACTTTGAATAAGTAAGTCAAATGTTAATAAATAATATCAGGCAGTTATAGAAGAATTATTTCGACTATAACTGCCTTTTGTTCGTTTTTTTTATATTCAGAATTTCTATCTATGCTCTTTATGACATGAAAAGGGCGTTAGTTGCATGTGAAAAGAACGTTAGTTGCACTCCCTTTAATGCCCTTTTGAGAACCTACTAATACACATCCTTGGTGTAGAAGTCTAACCCGCATTGTTTCAGATAGTTACACATGTGAAAGGAAGGTGCTGTAATAAGTTCCAATTCGAGTAGACGTTTCTGGTTTTGTAAGGATAATTCACAATACAAAAACTTGTTTAATAGGTTTTGAAAGCCTAAAAGCGGGCGTCGAAGTTTATAATAAATATTAAAAATCCTATACTGGTGTTTTGTAATAAATACAAAAAGTTGTATCTTTGCATAAATTTATATTTTCAGGTAGCAATAAAGTCGAAATTATTTCATGATTTCGTCGTTATCAATAAAGGATAAAATTATAGGCATGGTATACGATCAGTTAAGACTTGAGAAACAACTCTGTTTCAAATTATACACGGTAAGCCGATTAGTTACCCAAAGTTATTTTCCAATGTTAGATAGCTTAGGGCTCACCTATCCTCAATACCTCGTATTAATGGCGTTATGGGAGGAGGACCACCAGAAAGTAATGGGACTTGCACGACGTCTTTATCTTGATTCAAACACAATGACACCACTTCTTCAGCGTATGGCCAATCTCGGTTGGGTAGAGCGTGTGAAAGGAGAGGATGATGGTAGAGAAACCTTCGTGTCGCTAACTGAACGTGGTAAAGAGATACAAGAGAAATTAAAGGACATACCATCATGTATGGTTAGCAGACTGTTTGAGAACGAGGAGGAGTTTGTTCGTTTCAGGGATTTGACAGCGGAACTTGATGTTATGATAGAACGCTTGTCTAAGCTACGTGCTAAGGAGAAGGAAGAGGCTTTAGAAAAGATTAGAGAGAGGCATTTGGCTACTAAGCCAAGGAAGAGAGGAAGACCTCGTCTGAAACGATAATAATAAAGGTGTATCAAGAATAGAATATCCTATTTTGATACACCTTCATTTTATAATATTGGTTGCCTTCTTGCAAAGTATAGTCATCTGACACAGTAAATATAATCTGTTAAGAAATAATCCACAAAGCAAGAATTATAAGTCTTGTAATCTATTGATAGCTTTGGGTTCAGGAAGAGGAACTCAGAAGGAGTAGGCTAAGTTGACTAATATCGAACTACTGGCTGCATGGTATTTCCCCCATGCAAGGTTTAGTTTGAATTGTTCGAGGTTGATACCTCCTCCAAGGCTAAATCCAGCACCATGTGCGCTTGCCTCGTCGTTGTTGCCGATGATCATTTCTTCACCTTTTCGAAAGTTGTACCCACCGCCAATCCATATACTTTCAGACAGCAGGACCTCAGCTCCAAGGCAGAGATGATGGCTGAGAGATAAGGGTTTATGGGTAAGGTCTACCATGGTTGCAGACACTCTGATAGGAAGAGCCTCAAAGGTTTTGCTCACACCCACTTGTAGGTCGATGGGCATCTTACCATAATTCTCCTCGTAGGCTTTGATTTGTCCACCGAGGTTCTTACCGACCAAGGACACCGACCATAGTCTTTCGGGTTCATACCAATTAAGCGCAAGGTCTACACCCACCGCCATTGAACTGTAATTGGCAATGTGGGAAGTGATGAGTTTGGCAGTAATTCCACCCATTAGGTTAGGTGCCAATTCGTAGGCAAGAATAGTCTCAATAGCCATCTCGCTGGTATTAAACGAACCCGTTTGCACATTGTTTGCATCAACCTCCTTCATACGTCCATAACTCATATACTGCACACCGCCAGCAAGCGTAGCCTTCTCGCCAAGTGCCTTGGTATAGGACGCACCCATATAGTTAGCTCCGTGCATATAATTCATATAGCTAACGCCCACCGTTTTATCGCTTACAGAAGAAGCCAAAGCAGGATTAGAGAACATCAGCGAAGGGTCGTCTTCAATGATGGTGATATTCTCTCCGCCCAAAGCAGCAGCGTGAGCACTCACGGGTAGACGTAGGAAATTATATTCAGTTTGACTCTCCTGTGCTTGTATAAGCATCGAAAAAAGTGCAAACAGGAGGGTAAAAAGGAGTTTTTTCATTTAATCTAAATTAATTTCTCGGCAAAGTTACATCTTTTTCCGAATATCTTATTACTTTTGTCGTTGCAACTTATAACATTGCATTCAGTTGTTCGTTATCCATAATATAACGGCAGAAAAGGGTGTTTAGTATATCTTATCTTGGAAATAAAAAAGACAAATAGAGCTGATTTAGAGAATAAACGATGGGTTGGTTTCCTCTTGGGACTCATCGTTGCGTTATCTCTTTTTTTCGTAGCTATTGAATACAATTCCGCAGCAAGTGGCGACGAGTCGGCTGATGCTAAGGTCATCAAGGACGTTACTCTCCACGATATGGATATGCTACCTGCCATTGACCAGCAAAATCTTGCTAAGACGCAGGAAGATAAGAAGCCAACTATGGAGGACCTGCTCAACCTCAAACGCCGTGATATACCAGAGAAGGTTACCCCACACGACGCAGGAAGTATGAACTCGAACGATGAGAAGACGGGTGCTCCGCAAGTGAATGACGAAACCATCATTATGCCCATGGTGGCCACTACTCCTGAACCGCCGAAAGTGAAGGAAGAGGCGAAGAAGGAGATGGAGAAGATGACTGACGACACTTCTGACAAGGTTGTCGAACGCTATGACGACAAAGTAAGCAAACGAATATTATCTCAAACGCCAACACCTCCTGGTGGATGGGTGGAGTTTATGAAGTGGCTTACAAAGACATTGCAATATCCTGCTCTTGCCAAGGAAAGACAAATCGAAGGTATGGTGAACATCACTTTTATCATCAATGCCGATGGGACAGTAGATGATATCAAGATAAAGAGTGGCAAGGAAGCTATTCTTAACGATGAAGCGCAGCGTGTCCTCATGACAATGGGTAAGTGGAAACCTGGCATTGAGCGCAATAAACCTGCCGTTCGTTGGTTGAAATCCCATTTGTCTTCCAGCTCTCATAAGGCTAAGGGGGTAATCAGAACGACTTCTTAAAATAATTAAGACCATAACTTTTAACTTCAATTCTATATGTACACTGCTGACGAAATTCTACGTAAAGTAAACGAGTATATAGACAACCTCACGTATGATCGCAAGCCACAAAGCTTGTATGATCCGATTAAATATGTTCTCTCACTGGGTGGGAAACGCATACGTCCTACGCTGATGCTCCTTTCTTACAATCTGTTTAAGGACGATCCTGAGTCAATACTCTCACCGGCTTGCGCGCTTGAAACCTATCATAACTATACTCTCCTGCACGACGACTTGATGGATGACGCACCACTTCGACGTGGTCAGCAGACCGTTCATGTGCGTTGGGATGCTAACACAGCCATCTTGTCAGGCGACTCAATGCTCGTGTTGGCGTTTGAAAGAATGGAAAAGTGTGACAGTAAGTATCTCCGTGAGGTGCTTCGCCTCTTCACTGTGACCGCACTTGAGATAGGCGAAGGACAGCAATATGATATGGAGTTTGAGAATCGTAATGACGTAAAAGAGGCTGAATACATCGAGATGATTCGTCTGAAAACAAGCGTGTTGCTTGCTTGTGCGATGAAGATTGGTGCTATCCTTGCTGACGCTCCTTCGGAGGATATAGAAAATCTCTATAAGTTTGGCGAACAAATGGGGCTTGCCTTCCAGCTTCAAGACGACTATCTTGACGTTTATGGCGACCCAAAAGTGTTTGGAAAGAAGATAGGTGGCGATATTATCAGTAACAAGAAGACCTACATGCTCATTAATGCTTTCAACAAGGCGAACGCCCGGCAACGTAAAGAGTTAGAGAAATGGATTGGCTGTAAGAGTTTCAATCATGAAGAGAAGGTCGCTGCTGTTACACGATTATATAATAATATTGGTGTAGACAAAATGGCTATCGAGCGCATCAACTTCTATTTTGATGAAGCCAACAAATACCTTGATGCAGTTAACCTACCTGATGAACGCAAAGCTGAATTGTTAGCGTATGCACAGAAGATGCTGCATAGGAAGTGGTAAAAAAAGCCCCACCCCGACCCTCCCCAAAAGGGAGGGAGGCAAAATAGGATAAGGTTAGGATAAAGTTAAATAGGGTGCATTGATTGCTGAGAAATACTACTCGTCAAGACCTGTCATCCAAAAAATCATCATCACCCAACATTTAACACCCAACACCCATCACCCAACACCCATCACCCAACACCCAACACCCATCACCCAACACCCAATCAACACTTCATCAACACCCAACATTTAACACCCAACACCCAACACCCAATAAACACTTCATCATCACCCAACACCCAACACCCACCACCCAATGATAATAGACACCCACGCACATTTAGATGTAGAAGACTTCGCAGACGACCTCTCGGACGTAATCAGTCGAGCACGTAGTGCAGGCGTAGGAAAGATTTTCCTACCAGCAATCGACCTCAAATCAGTTGATACCGTACTGGCAGTTTGTCGGCAGTATCCAGACACATGCTATCCCATGATAGGACTGCAACCAGAGGAGGTGCGCGAAGATTGGCGCGAAGTGTTAGATGCGATGTATGAAAAGATAAAGTACTTACTCCGTCAAAAGGCAGAGGGAATAGTCAAGCCGGGCGAAAATATCGTGGCTATTGGAGAGGTAGGACTCGATTTCTATTGGACTCGTGAGTATGAGAAGGAGCAGCTTGCAGTCTTTGAAGAGGCTGTGAAATGGAGCATAGAAACACGTCTTCCACTGATGATTCATTGTCGTAAGGCACAAAACGAGATGTTACATATCATGCGTCCGTACGAGAAAGAGTTGCCACAGGTGGTGTGTTTCATTGCTTTACGGGCAATCAAAAGGAAGCCGAAGCCTTCCTTCGTCTTGACCGATTTGTACTTGGCGTTGGTGGAGTATCAACTTTCAAGAGTAGTCATCTACGTGAGGACTTGCCTGCCGCAGTTCCACTCGATCGCCTTGTTCTTGAAACCGATAGTCCCTACATGGCTCCCGTTCCTCATCGTGGGAAACGTAACGAGAGTGCGTTCATCGTTGAGGTAATGCGCACTCTTGCAGCCTGCTATGGTGTTGACGAAGCTGAGTTTGCACGACAAACAAATGAGAATGTGTGTAGGGTGTTTGGTGTAGGGTGTTGAATGTTAGGTGTTGATGATTACCTTTTAGGTGTTAGGTGTTGAATGTTAGGTGTTGAATGTTGATGATTTCATAAAATATGTGTTGCAATAAACATATCAAGCAATGGTAATCATCATTATGAATTACTAATTTTTTTGAATAAATTATATGAAGAAAATAACCATCGCTATCGACGGCTTCTCATCATGTGGAAAGAGTACGATGGCAAAAGACTTGGCTAAGGAGATTGGCTATATCTATGTTGATACGGGTGCAATGTATCGCTCCATAACGCTCTATGCTCTCCGCAACAACCTCTTTAATGCTGACGGAACAATCCGTGAAGACGAGTTGGAAGTACAAATGAAGAATATCAACATTAGTTTTCAATTGAATAAGGAAACGGGACGACCTATGACCTACCTCAATGGCGAGAACGTTGAAAACGACATCCGTACGATGGAGGTGTCGTCTCACGTTAGTCCTATCGCCACGCTTGCTTTTGTGCGCAAAGCACTTGTCGAACAGCAACAGCGGATGGGAGCGGAGAAAGGGATTGTTATGGACGGACGAGACATCGGTACGGTGGTCTTCCCTAAGGCTGAACTTAAAATCTTTGTGACTGCATCGGCTGAGGTGCGTGCGCAAAGACGTTACGACGAGCTGAAAGCGAAAGGAATGGAAGCTGACTTTGAGGATATACTTAAAAACGTACAAGAACGTGACTATATTGACTCTCATCGTGAGACTTCGCCCCTCCGCAAGGCAGAGGACGCACTCGAACTCGACAACAGTCTGCTGACTATTGACGAACAAAAACAATGGCTTTACGACCAGTATTGTAGGGCGGCAGAGGTGTAATGATCGAACAGAATAATTGTAGTTTTGAGCCTTTCTTCTAAGCCTCAATCGGACATCAAAAAGGAGGTAAACATCACGATAGGTGTTTACCTCCTTTTTGTAGGAATACTTCAAAACGCAAGATGTATCAAGATAGTGTTTTTATTTACCTTCTTTCTTTTTCCAATAACCACGCTTTTCGGTCTACTCCTCCTGCATATCCTCCCAACTTTCCACTGCTTGTCACAACCCTATGGCAGGGAATGATAATCATTAGTGGATTATGATTATTGGCATTACCTACGGCGCGGGCGGCTTGGTCACGACCAACCAGACGTGCTAAATCAGCGTGGAGCATGTGTTGCCGTATGGGATTTGTTGTAAACCCTTCCAAACAAGTTGCTGAAAGGGCGTACCGTTTAAGCGTATGGGTAGGTCGAAAACCTTTCGCTTTCCCACGAAATACTCAGTTAGCTGATGGCAAGTCTCTGTCAGTAATGCGTTTAGCTGTTCTTTGTCTTCCTTCCATGTGGCTATCAATCGTTTGTCAATCGTGTCTTCCCATTGGCAATAAACGATAGCACTCTCTTCCTCGCCAATCAATAGAATACCGATGGGTGAGGCGTAACGACAGAAGTGCATGGGCTATTCTTCTACAATCTCCGCATCCTCGATGTCGTCTGTAATTAGCTTGTTGCCTGTCACAATCTTTGCCTCTTCCGCCTTATTATAGGCTTTGCGGATAAAGTACATACGGATAATAAAGACGAACTCTAAGACACCATAGTACATAAAGGTCCATCCGATAACCAACAGTGGGAGTGCGGCTGCTTCTATTGGTTTGCTAATCAGCAGAATGGCTATCACCAAGATGACAGTGGGGAAGAGCCAAAGATAGAACGGAACACGAGCGTACTGGCGTGACCGACCGAGATTCATAAACTGATTGACAGCACCGAGAATGAGCAATGCTGCAAGGATATAAACCACCCACGTAATGAACGTGTTAGGTATGATAGCAAGGATGACTCCCAAGGCTAAACTGCCGATGCCCGTAATAGGGAAAGAAGGCGACTTACGACTTTCTTCTTGCAGTTCTGCTTTTGCCGCTTTCTTAGCTACTCGCTCCTTCTCAAAGTAGTAAGCTATGCAAGAAATGAGTCCTGAGAGTAGGAAGAGTACACCCACGGTGATGGTCATCCACGTCATTGTTTCCTCACGATATTTTACGAGGAGGAAACCTGTCACTAATACGATAATAGCCCTTATGGCCGAAAATTGAAGTACTTTCATAAGTGCAAAATTACAAAATAATCTCTATTCCAACGTTTTAGTATTCGACTTTTTATTATTTTTTTGCATATTAAAATAATGATTTATGACGACATTGTATTTAGTTAGGCATGGGGAAACCTTCGACAACGTTAATCGCATTATGCAAGGACAGACGCAGGGCGAGCTGAATGAGAATGGTGTTTGTCAGGCTGAGGAACTTGCAGAACGATTGAAGGATGAGCCGATAGATGCTTTTCTTTCGAGCGATTTGCAACGCAGCATTCAGACCTGCGAACGAATAGCTCGACCGCATGGGTTAGCGGTTACGACAACACCACTGCTTCGCGAACGTGATTGGGGTTCGTTTACGGGACAGTATATTCCGAATTTGGCAAATCTAAATGACCCAACTTTATGGCCTGATGATATAGAAAGTTTAGATGCTTTGAAGGTTCGTGCCAAGGATTTTCTTGCATGGTTGAAGGAAGAATACCCTGAAAAGAAGGTGCTTGCTGTTGGGCATGGTATCATTAATAAAGCCATTCAGTGTGTTTGTTATGGTAAGGAGATGAGTGAGCTGAGACCAATGAGTAATGCTGAGGTTAGAGTGATAGAATTATAAGCCTTATTGGCCAATTAACCCCCAAAAAGCGAAGAAGAGCTTCACATCACGTGAAACCCTTCTCCTTCATCTTTATAACTCTCTTTGTTACAATTCTAATTTGGCCTGAATACAGTTCTACTCACAATGTTTTCAAACTGCTAAACAATCTTTATGGCCTTAAATAGCTAATTATTTACCTTAGTCTCTTAGTATTTAAACCTAAATTGAATCAATGTCTATATGTATTATGTCTTAATATCTTTATCTGTGTCCGCCGAATGAGCTACCTCCGTTTGAGCTGTTGTTATTGTTCGACCGACTGCTTCCGAAGGATGAGCTGCCACCACCAAAGTTGCTGCTTGGTGCATTGTAAGAGCGACTGGGTTCGTAAGTCCTTGTAGCGTTGCCATAACTCCTACTTCCTCCAAAGCTACTGCCGTTGTTTGGTCTTGTCACCGTTGTTCGTGTAGAACTTTCTCTCGGAGTATAGTAGTCATTGTAACGTGATCTGTCAAAGTTGCCACGTTGCTGATTGCCAAAGCTACGAGGGCGGTCGTTTTGATAGATCGGACTATTATTATAGTAGTCAGCACCTCTGTCATAGTCGCCACGCAGGTAGTAGTCTCTCATTCCATACTCGCTGTTGTATTCTCTTCCGTAGAAAAGTTCTCTACCATTATACCAGCTTCTTCCTCCATTCACTCGCCAACTATGGGCTCCGTTGTAGACGTTATAGAAGCTCGGTCTGCCAAAGTAATAATAGTCGCGGCGTGGATAGCGAGCATAAATGCCAAATCGCCAGTAGCCTGCGTCCCATCTCAGTGGGCGGTAGAAATATGTTGCTTCAATGTATGCACGATATTGCCAATCATAGAGGATATAGCTCAAATCGGTATTTCGATGTGCCCAATATATTCCGTAGACATCGTCTATCGTGTTGACATTCATCAGGTAATCCAGATTAATTTCGTAGGCAGCTTCATATTGTGCCTCGTTCAGATTAAGCTCGTATGCCATCTTGTCTGTCAGAAAGAGGGCTTGTCTTCTTGCTTGTTCATAACTCATCGCGTTGATTGATGTGCCACAAACTATGAGCAATGCAATGATTGTTAATGCTATCTTTCTCATAATCGTTACCTTTCTTTTATGTTTTATTCCAGTTTTGGTGTGCTTCATAAAGCGTTCCCTAACTTTCACGTTGCAAAGGAACGAAGAAAAATAGACATCTGAAAAGGATTTCCCCTATATGGTGGGGGAGTTTCCCTAAACATGTGTTTAGAGCAATATAACGACCTAAAATCCCACCTTATTTATATAGTTTAGTTTTAGTTTTTAAGTTGCTGTCACTTTTTAACAATTCGTGTAATCGTGTGAAAATTAAACGATTACATACTCAAAGATGATGACGGCAATGACAGGAAAATAAGTTTCTATGGATTCTTTTAATTCTCATTTAATTTTTAATCGGTCATTAGAGCCTAAAACTAATTGGACTCTAATGACCGATTTTTAGTTTAGGGGAGTCAATCTTATCCTTGCAAACGATTTAGGCGGGATATTATAAGTTTATAATATTCCTTCTTCATATCTTTGTCAAGAAAAGAACTCTCTATGAGCGACTTCCATTTTGGGAGAGTCTTTTCAAAAGCTTTTACGAGATGCAACACAATGTTTTCATCTAATCCTATTGTTTTTGCTGTGTTTAAAAAGTCATTAAGACGCAGTTTTGATTTTCTTCCAGAGAGTGGCATTGCCAATTCTTCTTTGTCCTTAGGGTTTACTATCGTAGTGTTGAGAAGGTCATAAGCTGGAGCCAATTGATAATCTTTTGAAGGACGATAAAGAGAGAAGTTTTTCAGATGCATGTCGTTGTTACCAGTGATAAAGCAGAAAAGCAATAATTGCATGTAGTTGGTTAAGTCGAGTTTGGGTGTACTACTATATTGTATTATCGTTTTTGCTATTTGCTCGTACGACCCTTTATACTTATATTCTGTAGGGTGTAACGTCAACTGACACATATCTTCCATATCAATTTCCTCACCATTCTTGGTACGATCAATACGCTTGGTGAGATACCCCAACTTCCCATCAGACAAACGAACCAAGCTATGTGGTACAACTTTTATCTTTGCAGCTTCCGCAAGGTGCATTGTTAAGTCCTCATTTTCGGGCAGCTGCGAGTAAGCCTCTGTTTGTGGCTTAAAGATATAATTCCCCCAAAGTCCGACAATGGTTAATCGGTCACAACCATCGTGTTTATTGAGGTTTAAAGACAATTTAGGCTGAACTCCTGTCAGCGATGTCTGGGCGCGGATTACTTGTTCGGCTAATTCTTCGAGGTCTTCATGTTTATATTCCAATAAGGGAACATCTTTTGTTCCAAAGAACTTGCGAACACAATGAGGATGAAAGTCTTTCTGACCCTCTTCCAATTTTTGATAACAATACAGACATTTACACATTACGCATCACCTCCTAATTCTTTCCGTGGGATAATACTGACAGCACCTATACACTCCTTACAGCATAATAATAATAATGACATACGGTCAAGGACGCTGATGTTGGTATTGCGAAGTGCCACATCAAGCAACCATCCTTCGGGTATTAGCCCATCAAAAAATGGAAATAGCACAGGACTTACAAACGGTTCCGTCTGTAATGGGAATGTCAAACTTATAGGTTGGGCATCTTCCCGTAAAAGATACTTCTCGTCATAACAGAATCGGTATTCGCCATCTTCTTCTGTCAAAATACCAGCGAGAACCCTCTTTCGATATATTTCTGCTTGTCTCATTGTTTCTTGGCGGGCGTAAGTTCGTAGTTGAACAAATCAAGGAGTTGATTTACTTTATCCATCCTTAGTGTTTGTTTTCCTTGCTCCACATTGCGAACGAAGCATAAACCTACTCCTGACTTCATCGCAAGGTCTTCTTGCGTAAGACCATATTGCTTACGCAAAGACTTTACAACCATCGATAGTTTTGTTCTTTCCATATAAATTATATTACTTCGGATGTAAAGTTACAAGTTTTTCTTAAATTATATCATATCTAATATAAAAATATGATTTGTTAATAGTTTTATATGCGTTCGGCTATAAAATAGGATGTAAAACGTTGCGAATACTTACTCAATAAACAGTTTTTCAGATTATGAGAGGGCTATAACGAATGGTTTCGTCTTGTTGGGTAATGTTTGGGATATAATCTTCTTTGTCCAATTTTTTCACGTGCCGATTTTATAAAGACTATCAAACGGCTTGCAAAAGATGCCCTTCTGAGGTCTTATTAACGCCCTTTTGAAGTCCAATGAAACACCTTTTGAAATAGTGTTTCGTAATTTCTTTATAGCGAGAGAGTTACAAAGGAAGACATAAATACCTTTTCTGTTTTTTCGGTATAAAAGCATGAAATAATGTAAAGGAAATTCAGATATAACAAAACGTCCTCAACAATCTGAAAGCAGATAGTTGGGGACGTTATTATGGATATTCATTTTTCTGTATGACATTACGTCAGAGACCTAAGTTTAGGTGGATTGTTTTCACGCTAAATTCCTAAAGCTCTAAAAAGAGCTTTATCAAGATTAGAGGAGTGTGTTCCCTCTTGTTTAATCGTACTGTACAAAGGAACGAACCTTATATTTAAACCATGAATAATTCGTAGGAGTTCCTACATATCTGGGGTTTGCTTCGAATCGACTACCACCACTATGATCGGTGCTTGTCCAATAGTTACTCTCTTCTGTAGTACCAACGAAAAGAAACGCCACCAACGGCAGTAAATGCTGATTCGAATAGATAACTATACCAATTGTATCTAAAGTTTAAATACCCTAAATCATACACTCTATCAGCAAAACCCAGCAAATCATAAGCATGGAAATAGTCTCTTTGAGAGGGTAAGAACCACTTTTTTGTTGCCAAAGTACCAGTTAAGACGGCTGTAGGGTGGAATGTTGCAGCTGCTTTAAAGGCTGGGAAGTTATCACTCTCACCTCTTACTTTATCTGCAGGTAGCACGTCCGCTCCTGCATAAGAAGCATTCCATGTCTCGTCATAACCGCTGGTTGAGAACTCTCTATAGTACCTACTTGCAGAGCTAACACCAATACCTCCTTTATCACTAATAATATGACTGCTTCGGATCTTATAGTAATATAATCTCTCAGCAAACATATACTTCGTTCCGCTTCCAGCCTCTTCTATAGCTGCGGCAAGATGGTTTATGGGGTCAACAACGACTCCGACAGGTGTCTTTCCAGGGTTCTTATGTAGTAAGCCTGTTGTTCCGTCGCTGAAAAGATAGGTGAAGTAAGGCTTGATCTTGACGGCTATAGTATAGGTTCCATTGGCTTCTAAGACCTTACCAGCACTCACAAGACTATTGATAGAACCCTCCATATTCTTCCAAAAGATTTGTCCTTCGCTGATATCCATCTTCAAGTTCTTCGCGTCCGTACCTGGTAGAAGATAATGGAAAGGGGCTGTTGAGGTGTAAGAAAAGTTCTTTCCATACTCTGATGCAGTATATCTTGTCTCTCCGCTATTCCAAGAATCATTGCTAGATGCCTCCAATGCAGCAGTAGAGAGAGTTGTGTAAACACCTGTAACAGGATTGTATGACACCTTATTAGGTATGTTTGTCGAGTTTGAAAGGAACTTAGCTTTAAAGCCTTTTACCGTATGCTTTTGTGCTTGAATCTGTGTTCTGACACGTACACCAGCATGTTTAGAGATAATCTTTACTGTTTCTTGCGCCCAAGTAGTACCCTGTTGTGACTGTTTGTCGTCCAATGCGTGCAGTCGCAGCTTTATCCAAACTCACCTCAAGAGACTCTCCATTTGCAACGACATCATCGTTGAAACAAACAAAAGTGTAAGTCTTTCCACGCATTAAAAACAACTGGTTAGACGTGCCCGCATCAGGAGTAAAGGTTGAACCATTCATTCTTCCCTTTAGTTCTCCTACTCTCGTCGCCCCTTCATAGAATCGAATAGTATAGTGCGTATTGCCTGTTATGGCACGTGTTGCAGGTTCTTTACTTGATTGATCAGGGACAAGTTCGGTAGAAGCACCGCAGTCGTTAAAATCAACTACAGACCTTTGATTATCGCTATTACTACTTACAGCACGTGAAGCAGGGGTTAGATTATCATAGCCTGACTCGATAATCTCAATTCCAACTTTTGCTTTTTGATTACTCGCAGCATCATTTTCTACATTATTATTACAGCCTACGAGCAAGGCTATCACTGCACTAAAACCAATCTTTGTTATTGTACTCTTTAAATTGTATAACATCTTTTTAAATCTTATCAATGGTTTATTCAAATCCGTGTTCATCGTTTCCTCCAATGATTTCATTCGGTTTCCATTCTTCTTCACTAGAGTTGTTTGCATCAGGAGTTATTGGCTTACTAAAACAAATCATGCCCTCATACTCATAATATATCCGCTCCACTCTTGGGGAAATATGTTCTCTTTATACTCATAAATGATTTAATTATATTTGTTGAATAGTTTTTATGCTTATATTAGGGAATAATATATATACATTTGCAAAGTTATTAATAAATATTTATTTACCCCCCGTTTAGTTAAATAACTATAATTAGGTGCAAAGTTTTTGTTTCGTGAAGTAGGAAATTAATTCACACCTCTCTTAATTAGGTGTGAAATACTAGTCTGTCTTTTGCAATCCAATAAATTATCCTGCTTGTTTTTAGATAAGTGTCCACTAAAAGCTGATAGATGGCTTTATATGCTTTTTGTTGATTGGCAATATAGGTATATTTAGATAGTGGAGACTTACTTTTTATTTTAAATGGTATCTGTTACTAAATATTATTTACAGATGAGTGTTAGCTGAATATTTAAAGAAAATGAAATAGATGATTTCAACGATTTAGATAGGAACTTGTTATCATACATCTATAATAATTATGCAGGCTCAATAAATAGCTGTTCAGATGATGAGGAGGGGATAACGGATGGTATTGTCTTGCTGAGTAATGGTTTTGGAATATAATCTTCTTTGTCCATTTTTTTTACGTGCCGATTTTATAAAGACTATCAAACGGCTTGCAAAAGATGCCCTTCTGGCTTGCAGAAGGGCATCTTTTGAGGTCTTATTAATGCTCCTTTGATACCTTATTAGGTATCTTTGGAATTCCCTCTTTGCAACTGCTTGATAACATGTGGTTTATGTATGCATAAAAGGACTCGCTTTTAAGCCTATTCCCTACATTAAATTTGTAAATTTTCATTCACTTTCTATCTATATTATAATGATAGTATAGGTAACTTCAATTTAGAAATCGTAGGGTCAAATCACTCAATGCAGATTTAAAGACAAAATTGAACCTATACAAAGGAATCAGTATGGAAAGAGAGATCTTCATTCAAGACTTTATAAACCCCCATTCTCCTAAGAAATAAAAGGAGAATGGGAGATTTTCTAAAGCACATTTTTGTCATATAAGCCTATTTCCCGTTTTTTCTTAAGAACAGAAACACCAGAAGGTAGAACCTTTATAGAATCTTTTTTTACGGGTTTATATAAAATACATTTTTGTTTGGATTATCGTCATCAGATGGTGGTATAGAACAGCCCGAAAACAAGAGCAGCATAGAAAAAAATAATAATAGAAAATGAAGGTCTCATAATTTTTTTGATTTAGATGTTTGTACTATAGTTTGCATAGTATATATAATTTAGGTTTTCTATCCAAATAAATAGATAAGAAAATAACAATTTGTCGATTTTTCTTTTTTTTATTATCTTTGTAACTGATATTAATTTTATAAAGATGAGGATTTTTTTTTCAACCTTGTTTGTCTTATTGATAACCTCAACAATGAAGGCTCAATATCAAGAGCCAGTGCGACGTGACACGTCAAGGTTACAGCCCTTAAAAGGCTTAGAGTATAAGGTGGAAATGCAGGGTAGTTTCTCAAAAGGGAAAACTCCGTTATGGCTCAATGCCAATAAGTATGGACTCAGTTCGTTGGAGGCAGCGAACGGCTATGTGCGTGGGGGGATAGAACGCTCGTTGAGTGTGGATGAAGAACGGAAGTTCGGTTTAGGCTATGGATTAGACTTGGTTCTGCCTTTCCATTACAGCAGTAAGGCTATTGTACAGCAGGCTTACGTGGAAGGACGATGGTTGCACGGAACGCTAACCGTCGGTGCTAAGGAAGAGCCGATGCAACTGAAAGACAATGAGCTTAGTTCTGGTTCGCAGACCTTGGGTATCAATGCTCGTCCCGTACCACAGGTGCGTTTGGCTTTGTCGGACTATTGGACGCTACCCCTTACGAAGGGTTGGTTACACTTCAAAGGACACGTTGCTTACGGAATGATGACTGACCAGAATTGGCAGCATGACTTCACGGCTAAGCAGTCGAAATATACCGATCGTGGACTCTATCATTCTAAGGCGGGTTACTTGAAAGTGGGAAATGAAGAAGTGTTCTGTCCGTGGTCGTTGGAGATGGGGTTGGAGATGGTTAGCCTCTTCGGAGGAACGTCTTATCTGCCTGACGGACAAGGCGGAATGAGGGTTTCGGAGAATGGGCATGGAGTGCGCGACTTCTGGAACGCCTTTCTTCCTGGTGGTGCCGATAAGGGGGAAACAACCTATCAGAATGTGCAGGGCGACCAATTGGGTAGTTGGGTGATGCGCTTCAACTATGATGGCGACTGGAATGGTTTTTCGTTTTATGCCGACAAGTTTTTCGAAGACCATTCGTCTATGCTTCAGCTCGATTATGACGGATATGGCGAAGGTAGTGAGTGGATGATGAAGAAGCAGCGTCGTTACTTGGTTTACGACTTTAAGGATTGGATGTTAGGTTTTGAATATCGTTATAAACCTGACAACTGGTTGAATACGTTGATTGTCGAATATTTATACTCAAAGTATCAGAGTGGCCCAATCTATCATGATCACACGATAACGATAGCCGACCATATCGGTGGAAGGGACAACTACTACAACCATTATATCTTGCCGGGCTATCAGCATTGGGGACAGGCGATGGGCAACCCGCTCTATCGTTCGCCGATTTACAATGAGGATGGAACAATCCGTTTTGATAATAATCGTTTTGTGGGTTTTCACGTTGGACTGAGCGGTCAGCCGACGGAGTTGTTTAAGTGGCGTTTCCTCGCTACGTGGCAGGAGGGATTAGGTACGTACGAACAGCCTTATAAGAAGAAACAGCAGAATGTGAGCCTTATGGGTGAGGCTACTTACAAGCTTCAAGGACACAAGATGCCTGAATGGCTGAGAGGTGTTGATGTGCGAGTGGGTATAGGGGCTGACTTTGGCACAATCCTCGGTGGAAACAATTACGGAGCTCAACTCACATTAACGAAATGTGGTTTGCTGGAATGGAAATAGTTTTTTTAATGGTGAAAACAGAACGAAGATAGAAAATGAAAAGTATAAAAAGATTATTTTTAGTCTTACCAATTCTGACCCTTTTCGTCTCTTCTTGTTCCTTTGAGACGGATAATGAGGCAGGCAGTATGGAGGGAATGTGGCATCTCGTTGGAGTTGAAACATTATCCACAGGGACGAAAGAAGATCTGAGTAATCAGTTGATATTCTGGTCGTTTCAAGCACGACTGCTCGTGTTAGAGGATAAGGAGGGTAAGCATAGCTGGTATCTCTATCGCTTTCGTAACGACAACAGTCAGTTGACGCTGAATAGCCCTTATCGATATGATCGTGAGAATGGTGACCATCCGCTGACGAATTATGAAACGACAATGTCGGCTTATGGCGTTAAAAGTCTTGCGCCAGCGTTTCGTATAGAAAAGGTCGATGGGCGGAAGATGATATTAAATGACGGGGTTGTCAGACTCTGTTTTGATAAATTCTGAAAGTCTTTTCTCATAACCGGTTGGGGATAATTCTTTCAGAGATTATGATTAGAAAATAATAAAAGGCAGGTGTTTGCCTGCCTTTTGTTGTGTATATAGAATAAGTTTCTTTTTCCTTTACTCCGTAAACGGAAGCGCACCTCTTCTTCTTATAAAGAAGTTGAGCGTATGGTGGAAGGCGATATAGATAATAATATCAATCGCAATAATCCATGTCACAAGAAGTTGATTGAAGAGAGAAAGGTTGATGATGATAAAGATAATTGATAGTGTAATAATACTAATCAATGCCTGATGTTGTGATAATCCTGCACGCATCAGCTTATGATGGATGTGATTTTTGTCAGCTTTGAAAAGTGGTTTGCGGTGTAGGATTCGCACGATGATGACTCTGAACACATCGAAGGTGGCTACGAGGAGAAGGGTCACAGAAAGGAGGGTTGCTCCCTTCTGATAAGGCATAACTCTTGGGTTGTGCATACAGAACTTAATAAGTAGTACGCCAAGGATATAGCCAATTGTCAGGCTCCCCGAGTCGCCCATGAATATCTTTTGGTTCTTTTCCTGTTTTCCCCAGAGGTTATGGTAGAGGAAAGGAATTAGCACACCCATCAGTCCCGCAATAAGGATGCAGTAGACCCATATTTGTTCGCGTTGGAAGATATAGAAAAGACCAGATAAAGCAATGAGGGTAAGACTGGCAGAGAGTCCGTCAATACCATCTATGAGGTTGATGGCATTCATGATAAATACCAGAACGCCAACCGTTAATATCATTCCTATAATAGTAGGAATCTCATAGATACCTAAGAAGCCATAGAAATTGTTGATGTAAAGATAGGATATTGGTAGCAGGCAGGCAGCGACAATTTGCATGAGAAGTTTCAGTTTCGCTCTCATTCCAAAGATGTCGTCAAGGACGCCAGTTATATAAATAATAGTGACACCCACACCAAAGAAGATGCTCCATGGGCTGACACCAATCTTGCTGCCTTTGCTTGTGTAGGTCCATGCTAATAGCGCAACGATGGTAGCAATCAGCATGCTGGGTATAAAAGAAACACCACCTAAGCGAGGAACAGCACTGTTGTGTATTTTCCTGGCATCGGGAGTGTCATATAGTTTTCTCTTCTTGCAAAATGAGAGGATTTGTGGAATTATAATGAATCCGCAAACAGCACTCATGGCAAAAGCAAAAAGGCTTATTAATGTATATATCGACATGTTGATAGTTTTCTTATGTTTAATTAAACTCAATAATAATGATATTATTGTATTCAGGGAGTAAGAAAAGTGTAATAGCTATGTGGTAATGGTTGTATTGCTAAATAATCTTACCACAATAAGTAGATTGTGGGTGTTTTTTTGTAACTTTGTTGTCATTAAGTTTGGTAAATATTACCGCCTTTTTTTATATGAAGATATCCATTATAACGGCAACTTATAATAGTGAGAAAACATTGCAAGACACCTTAGACTCTGTTTTGCGTCAGGATTACAATGATATAGAACATATCCTTGTGGATGGTGCTTCGACTGATACGACGGTTGATATCATTCGCAACTATGCTTCTACGACAGACAAGCATGCAGTAAGGTGGGTTTCGGAGAAGGACCATGGAATCTATGATGCCATGAATAAGGGAATAGCAATGGCGACGGGTGATGTCATAGGAATTCTTAATTCTGATGATTATTTTACATCGTCTGATGTTTTGTCAAGATTAATAAAGCCTTTTTCTGACGCAGCAGTTGAGGCTGTGTATGGTGATATACATTTTATTCATGATAAGAGTCCAGACAAGATAACTCGCTATTATTCTTCTAAGATGTTTTCTCCCCTCTGGCTTCGTTTTGGTTTTATGCCAGCCCATCCGTCATTATACGTGCGCAAAGCGGTATATGAAAGGGTCGGTTTTTATAAACTTGATTATAAAATAGGCGCCGACTTTGAAATGGTAGTCCGAATGTTTCATGTGCATAAAATCAAAGCACATTATATTAATATGGACTTTGTCACGATGCGTAATGGGGGTGCAAGTACCAGTGGTGTTCAAAGTCATAAGCTCCTATTGAAGGAGGATGCCCGAGCTTGTCGTGAGAATGGACTGTATAGTAATCAGTTTCTAATATCACTTAAGTACTTATATAAAGTCTTTGAGTTTAGGATATAGATTTTTCCAATTGTTTGCATGCTTCTATGAGGCGATTATTATCTACTTCGTTTCTAATTGCAATTCGAATATAATTCATGTTTTTAAGAGCTTCTTTTTTTATTACAGTCTTTTTATTAATATATCGTAGTCCTTTAATAAATATTTTGCAACTTCGGTTGACGTGTATGGAGACTTTACCTCGCAGAGAAAATAGTTAGCTTGTGAAGGAATTATTCTCAACCAACTAATCTTCTGCAATTCGTGTGCAAAACGATTACGTTCAGCAACAAAGGATTTACAAGCAGTATTATAGTCGTCTCGATATTTATTGAAAATCTGCATATAAAATTCTGCAAAGGAATTGATATTCCATATACTTACATCTTTTTTGATGTGGTCAATAACTTTAGTATCTGCACTAGCCAATATTCCTAAACGCAGGCCCGGCACTCCATATGATTTAGAGATACTCTTGATTACAAAAAGTTTTTTGAACTTTTCGAGTGTCTTATTATCAAGAAGAGAGCTGGTAGCGTAATCGTCAGAGAAATCCACAAAGGATTCATCTACAATAAATCTAATTTTTCTTTTTTCTGCCCATGTAGCAAGTTCAAGAACTTCACGCTTTGGTATAAAATTGCCAGAGGGATTGTCAGGGTTAATAAGCAGTAATGTTTTAATATTCTTATCTTCAAAAAAGTTTTTAAGATTTGAAGCATTATAAGAAAAGTTCTTATTATTAGGAATATAGCTTATTATATCATCTTTTTGATGATAACGATTAGAATATTCCTCAAATGTTGGAAGAACTACTCCTATTTTGCCTTCTATACTTTCTATTAAACTTTTAATAAGTTCAGCAGCTCCATTACCCACAACAATGTATTTGTGGTTTATACCGAAATATTTAGCAGCAAGCAGTGAGTTTACCTCTATTCCTGAAGGATATTCTGTTATAAGTGTATTGAAGTTTGCACGTATTTCGTCTAACATTTTTTTAGGTGGGAAGTACGGATTAACAAGATAACAGAAATCCAATATCTTTGGAAGCGCCAATAACCACCATAACGCTTATTCATTTTGGATAGCTGTTCGTCATCGTTAGCAAAAATAGTTTCTGCTATATCTTTGTCTTGAATATCATCTATTTCGTACCATTTTTTATTCCCAATAGGTAATGCTTTGATATCTTTTGAATTGAGAAAAGATATTATACGTAATACTTGTTCATAATATTCATTTTTCCCTTGTGTTTCACAGTAAGCATTTAGAAAAGGAATAAACTTGTTGGTTGTAAATTCTTTGCTAAACTTATAGATGTTTACGGTTTTGTAGTAGGAATGAGTATCTTTGAAACTGAACGCTTTTGAGTTGATAAAATTGAGAATGTTATACTTGCTATCAAGTTGTACAACAGTCCCATCCATCCATGATTCCCATTTAGCTACCAAGGCAATGTTAGGATAAGGATTTTCTATAGCCATCCTTAGAATATCCTCTTCATAAATTAAATCAGATTCTATAAGAAGTGTCTCGTCTTCTTTCATTTTCTCTTTGGCAAGAGCAAGAGAGTAGATGTTATTTGTTTTATCGTAGATATTGTTATGAATAAATTCAATTTCAAAATATAGGTCGTATTGCTTGCCTATGTGTTTTATAAGGTTATCAGCTTCATAGCCTACGACGATAATAACTCGATTTATATTGAGCTTTGATAATTGTTTTAGTGTCCTGTCGATGAGACGTTCACCATTAATAGGTAACATACACTTTGTATTGTCCTTAGTGTATTCGCCTAAACGTTTCCCCATTCCAGCTGCTAATATAATTGCTTGCATAAGTTTAAAATATTTAGTTGTTCAGTATAATATATGCTTTCTGTTTAAAGAACTCTATTCTTTTTTTGTTTTTATAATCTTGAATTATTTCTGTTATTGCATCAGGTAGTAATGCCTTGATGTATTGTATAGTAAAGGCTATCACTCGTTCGAGCTTATTCATTTTAAAATTAAACATTGGGATAGGAGTGCGCCAATCCTTTCCATAGAAGAAGTTTAGTAGTTCCTCACTGTCCTGAGGTACGGTATACATTTCTCCTTGAAATTCCATTTGTGTTGTATTATTGATATAGTTTACCTCACAAAGTTCACATATGCAAGTAGATAATCTATTGTCTTTGGCATAAGGTGTAAAAAAGTAAATGTCAATATATTCACCATTACGAATGATAGACATGAGGCCTCTTCTTTCAAAACGTGCGACTTCAAAACCATTCTCTCTTAAAACAAATAGAAGACTCTTAAAGTGTTCTAAATCCGTAATAGACATTGCAATATCAATGTCTTCATCATGCGAAATAAAATCCTGTTCTCTTATTGCCCCTAAGAGTGTACCAAAGAAAAGAATAAAGTCTAAATGGTGTGTGTTACATATTCTTTTGAGCAATGAAAGATTTTCTTTTGCTTTTTCTTTGTCAATAGGTTTTATACCTTGATAGATAGGTACAAAACGATAGGAATAATTGCCTTTTGCGGTAGGAATATTTAATTTCATATTTAATCTAAGTAATAAATGTTTTATCCTCTAATCCATTTTTTTAATTTCGTTTTCAGGTTGAATGGAATGAGTTGTAGCACAGAGTTTCTAAATGTATTATTGTTTTGATAGAAAGCTTCTTCAAATCTTTCGTAAGGTACAACATATTTAGGATGTTGTAGTGAGAACTCTAATTCTCCACAAGCTCTATACTGTTTTGGTATAGTAGATTCTGTTGTGTGGGTTGCACCTTCTCCAAATCCAATATTACTAATAAGGCTTGTGCGTGGATAGATACCTAATTGATTATGGGCTGCCATCGTAAAGTACCACTGCCAGTCCCATGCGCTAACATAGTTATGCTCAATAGCTTTTATACGATATTTCCAATAGTGCGTATCTTTTCCCTTATATCCATTATTTTTAATGATAGACTCGAGATAAGGAGATTTTTTCCAGTTCATTTCGAGGTCCATCTTTGCCCATGCACGTTTCCATGTAGCCCAGCCATTTGTTGACTTAAATCTACTAAATCCATAGGAGTCTGGAATATCAATGGTTTTAATATAATTGGCAGCATCAATCATTGCGATACGTTCGTCATTTTCGTATCTTTTGAGAAGTTCTTCTGCAAAAGGAAAGAAGGATTTTTGAAGGACGCAATCGTCTTCTATAATAATTCCTTTCTCTTCGTTCTCAAATAGCCAATTGATTGCGGTGTAAACACCCATGCAGCAACCCATATTCTTGGTCCTGAATAGCGTTTTGACTTCACACTCCCAGTCTATTTGTTGCAGGATTGCTTTTTTAGTCTCTTCAACTAAAATGTCTTCTCCTTCGATATTTTCTCGAGCACCATCGCAAGCAATATATAGTTTGCTTGGTTTTACTTGTTTTATTCTTTCAAAACTTTGAAGCGCAATGTCTTTTCTTCGGAATATTATGAATAAGATAGGTATGTTATACATTGGTTGTATATTTATTGCGTGAATAAAGATGATTTGATAGCTTCAAGAAACTTCTTTCCATATTTTAGGTCAGGTTCTACATAATTGCCTTCTCCCCATTCGTTCCATGAACGTAGGAACAGAATTTTACGCTCATTAGGTTTATCCTTTATCACTTCTAATGCATTTTCTATATGTTTTTTGAAGTTTTCAGGAGTTGAGTTTACATAGATTCCTTCATGCTTTCCAGCCCTTGGGGTTCTGTCCCATTGTGGCATAATAGTTGGGTAAACGTTGTCCCAGATATCTTCTGGAGCAAAAAAGTGTTTAGTTACTTTTTATAAAATCATATTTAAGTGTCGGGAACCAAGATATATGTTTTTGTAAAAGAAATCGTATTGCTCGTGTAATCTTGCCTAGGACAAGTGTTTCGCCTCGTGATTTTCCAAAAGAGTTTAATCCATCAAAACCTAATGAAAGAATTTCTTTGTATAGTTCAGCACTGCTTTTTCGTGTTTGGTAGGACTCTTTTAATAGTCCCATCTTCTAATCTTTTTATCGTCGAGGTGTTATTACATATAGCTATAAAATGGACTCCTTTTTAATCCATTTTCTTTTGCTAACTCTCTCCAAATTCTAATAAAATTTTTTTATATCTTTTGAAAGAGTAAGGGTCAAATATTGCAAATAAAGGTTTTTCCATCAATAGTAATGTATCGATGGTCTTTAAATGCGGGCAAGACAGCATAGAAGTGTTGTTTATAGTCTTCTTCGCCAGGATATAGCTGTTTTGCAATCATTGTAGTTTTACTATTATTTTGCCAGGTTCTTGTTGTCCAGTCGTGGTTTGCCCATGCAAGACAAAAAGGGAAGTCTGGTTTCCCAGACTCTAAAACTTCTTGAAAGGGTCGTTCCAAAAGTCTCTTATTGTTTCCAAACCAATAATGCCAATAGCAAAAGCCTTCTATGCCAGCTTCTTTTTGCCATCTGTGCTTGCTGTTGTCTTATTTCGGGAAGTCGTAAGTCGTAAAATCCTAAGTCAGCAGGTATCCTTGGTTGATAATGACCTTTGAATTGTGGTTTAGCTTTTGCGACATTTGTCCACTCAGTAAACCCTTTACCCCACGTTTCATCATTTTCAGGAATAGGGTGAAACTGTGGTAAATAGTATGCTATAACTCTTGCTTTCATTTTAATTATGACTTATAATTTTAGCAGGAACACCTGCCGCTATTGAATATGGAGGAATATCTTTTGTGACAACTGCATTAGCACCAATAATAGACCCCATTCCAATTCTTACTCCGCCAAGGATACAGGCATTATTACCAATCCACACATTGTCTTCAATTATAACTTCTCCTTTTGAAACCAGTTGTCGTAACCTTGGTTGGATATTCATGTTTTGTCTTGATGATTCTCCATGCTCATTGTCTGATATCAGTACGTTAGTTCCTGTTAGTACATTTTTCCCAATCCTAATCTTATTGATTGCTGTAATATGGGAGTTACGTCTAATAAGTGTGTTGTCACTGATATGAATTTCTGGTTTATAGTCTTTGGTGCTATATGTAACAAGTTGCACACCACTTTCAATCACAACGTTATTACCGATATATATGTTTTGTGCATCTAAGAGTGTATATGGTTTCCACATTATAACAGAATTTCCAAAGTGTGCAAAATTCTTTTGTATATATCCGGTATAGAGGTTGTTTTTAAGCGTATTAATACATTTTGTTTATTTTTGTTAGGATAAACATAGGAGTATAGTTTACCAATATATTTTTATGTAATTTTTAAGAATTTGTTTCATATTATATTTTTACTAAGTTTGATAATCCCATGTGAGGCAATCCAAATGTGAATAACATTATGCAAATCATTGTAATAAGTAGTAGACTTGCCCATCGTGGTTTGATAATGTAATACATTGAACCTATCATATAAATATGTACTATATAATAAAAGTTCGCTAAGACGTAAAGATAATACTTGGTAGAAAGCCTAAAGAAGTGTATAGGAATAGTCCTATTGAGTAAACTTTTGAGCAGAACGGGCGCATATTTATTTTTTTCTGTGAAATTGTTTTTTTGAAAGATAAGCAGAATGTAAAATATAAGAACATTTAATAGGTATCTGAGGATTAAGTAATTCCATTTCAACAATTCCAATACCTTTTTCGGTTGTCTTTTGATAGAATGATAATTTACTGCCAATAAGTGGTAAGTCAAGATTAAATAGAATAGAAGAGCCTGTAAAATAAATTACATAACCCAAAGGGATTGAAAGATACAAAAGTAGTTGAACCTTTTTGTTTAATGGCTTATTGCTTAAAAAAAGTGTCGGTAGCAGAGCTATTGCAGATATGTGAAATAGAGAGGCTAAACATATAAGCAGTGCAGCTTTTTTCCTTTTTCCTTCTGCAGTGTAAAGTATGGATATGAGGAAGAAACCAGAGGCTACTCCAGCTCTAATTTGCGTTAATTCATGAAGCTCATAAAAATAGCATAAATAGATGGCAAGCGATAAAAAGTATTGATTAGAATGTTTCTTGAATGCAATCATCTTTAAGGATACACCCATAATAGCATATACAATGAAAAGGGCATTCGGAGAGTCTGAAATGTTGTTTAATAGAGTTGTAATTAAAATAAATGAATATTCTACTTGTCCTACGAGGCTTGAAGTATTTGGATTTTGGTACAATGCTGCATAATTGGGAGAATCTGGGTCTATACCGATTTCACGAAAACCGGCAACAAAAACAAGTATAATTCCCATAAAAATATAGAATGGGAGTTGTAGTTGTTTCGCATATTTCTCTATAAAGGAGAATAATAGAACAGAGATTAAGATTATGAAAAGAATAGCTCCCATCAAATTCTTTTTAATATAATGATAAATATATATCTTCGTGTGAGGTGTTTTATAAAAGCAGGCAATAAGGAATGTTAGTATAGGTGAAGTCATGCAGATGACAAAAAGTCTAAGCATTGTATATTCTATATGAATGTGGAAGTATAAGAGAAGACCATATACAAAGGAAAATGTTACAATGGCAGGTATAATACTTTTTCAATAAATAATCAGATATTTTTGAAATTTGGATATTTCTTTTTAGAATTAATAATCTTGCTATGTGTGCAATAAAACATATTGCAATCATAGTATGAAATAGATATTATGCAGGGCATCCTATTTTTGAACAATATCCATGAGACTGGAAGACAAAAATATTATTATAGACTCGACAATTATAGAATAGTATTTAATATCTCCTGTTGCTTGAATGATGATAGTGATAGGATTATGTAAAGATAGTATGATTTGATAAATGATATACAATTGTGTGAAAGTAACTATATCCTCTGTTATATTTCCTAACCATAAAGTAAGAATGGATTTAGTTTCTAAAAGTAATGGTATGGAAATACAAATAAGGAGATTGATTAAAACCCTATTATTAATAGAAAAAAAGTTTGTCAAGATAGATGTTGTTCTTTTCCTGAATATGCCTTTATCATTGCTGGTCTAAAAGGCAAAGACGAGGCTATTGCTAAGTGAGTTTAGTGCATTATATACTTGGTTTCCAATATTAAATGCTGCATTTACAATTGGTCCAAAAAGACATTTAATAATATAGTACTTCCTTGTGTCATACCCACTGCTGCTAAGGTTCCATAGAAAGTCCATCCTGAGAATGTTATTAATTCTCTCATTGTGTCTTTAGACTTCACTTTTATATATTGACATTCACTATACTTTTTTTTAGTAATAAAAACATAAGCTAATAGGTCAAATAAGGATATTGCAGCAAAGCCTAATCCATAAAAGATTAGCCTATCAAATGATGTGTTTCGAAGGTTTATTGCTATTATCAATTTTAATATACAATCCGCCAGAGATATTAGCGTGTAGGATTTCATATCTTCATGTGCAAATAATGCACCCATATATGGTATAGGCAGGATACTGAAGATAAATGAAAATAGGGATGAAGCTAATAGCCATTGTGCAGCTGATAGTCTGTCGGCAGGGATACTTAATTGTGTCCTCACAAATAACAACCCTAAAGTTATGGAGATAATAAAAAGTACAATGGATAGTATTACTACCAAATTAATACTTACAGAAAATATTTCTTTAAGACGTTCTGTTTGTCCTTTACCAATAGCATAAGAATAAAAGCGTTGTGTAGATAATGCTAATACGCTGCTAAAGCATGTTCCTGCAGTAACAATACCTGCAACGGCATTAAGAATTCCATAATCAACAACGCCTAACCCATTCAGTACACAACGCACGGTATAGAGGTTGATTAATGTCATAAATAGCATTCGTATAAATAATACGAATGTGTTAGACGCAATGGTGTTCACCCCATTTCTTTCTTTTATTATAGTTTCATTCTTTTGAAGGACGGGATTTTTCATTCTGCAAGTATTATATCACGAATTGAATATATTGTAATAATAATGCATATAATGAAAGTAACTCCAATAACGAATAGCATTCTCTTAGGACCAGAAGGCTTTACAGGAACTTCTGCGCCCTGAATAGTTGTAAATACAGGAGTGCGTTCTTGTAGCTTTGAATCTGCAGCTTTAAGTTGTGCAACAAGGGTTGTATATGTGTTATACTTCAGTTGCATGTCATTTTCTAAATCGTTTTGCTTTAGTTTTACACTTTCTAATACAACATCCATATCTGCATCACTTATTTTTCCATATTCCTTACGAACCTTCTCATAGTCTTTTTTTGCTTGGTTTACAAGGCTTTGATAATGTTCGACATCATTTCTTAATTTTTTTGTTCTGTATTCAATGATATATTCTTGCAGTTGCTTTCTTGTGGCATCTGCAAGCATTTTTGCTACCATAGGGTCTTGTGCTATCGTGGCAATACTTATAATACCAGTTTTTTTGTCTGTGCTTATTTTTATATTACTTCTCATCCCCTGTACGAGGTCATTATCGATTTTAGATAATTGATACGGGTCAAACTTATTTGGTGCTGTATTTAAGGTGTTATTCTTTGGTGCTAATTTTACTAACAACCATGAATAGAGCTTATTCCACCAAGCTGTTTCTGTATGAAGTTTAAGATAATTATAATAGTCTGTGTTGATTTTCTTGTCAATAGTTTGTACTTTTACCTTAAATAGAGTTGTTGCAAAAACCATTATCTTTCATTAAGTCTGGATAGAGCAAAGGAGAAATTGCGTCAATATTTTTTTCCCTGTTGGCAAATCAAAACCAAATGAAGAAGCAATGTCACTTAAACCACTTGCGTCTACATTCGAGCTTGTTTCTGGTGCCATAGCCGTTTCGCTTGTGTATGTTCGTGGTACACAAAGGATAATATAAGATGACAATACAATAGTAATTGGCAGAATTATAAGGAAAAGTTTTTTATGTTCTCTAATCCTTTTTAATACCAATCGTAAATCTATTTGTTTCAAATTCTCTTCGTTTTCCATTAGCTTGAAGCTTTAAATATATGGTAGTATTAAACTAAATGACTTTTCTCCTTACTTCAGCAAACTTGCAATTGTTGCAACAACGGCTGCGATGCTGGCTGCACTTGAACCGACACTGAGGGTTTCAGCAAGGCTCATCTTGCTCTGTACCTTTGTCGGAACGATGATTTCGCAACCGGGGCGCACCTTAGCATTGTGGCCTACCTTTGCTAACATTCCGTTCATGTAAAGGATGTAAGTGTTGCTCTTCTTCGCATCACTGGCAAAGCCACCCGCCTGATTGATATAATAAGCAACGTTCTTGCCTTCAACATAGCCGACAGAGTTAGGGAACATCACAGCACCATTGATTTTGACAGTTCCGTTGTATTGTGGGATGACGATACGATCGCCTTCACGAAGAACGATGTCGGCATCACTTCCCGGGTTGGCAATCGCCTTATCTAACTCGATACCAATAGGGTAGACCTCTGGAAGTTTGAACTTATCTTCTACTTTCTTGTTGTTCTGTTCTATTGCTTGAAGCACGCCGGCATCTTTTGTTTTTACAGCTAAATTGATCATATTCTTACGTTGCTGTTCCAACTGCATCTTGTAAGCATTCTCCATGCGGATTCGCTCTGATGGCGTAGGACGACGTTCGAGTCGTGCAGCTTTAATATATCCGAGGTCGGTTGCGCCACCTGCTGCTTTGTAGACGTCGCTTAGGCGCATCTTTCTTGATGTCAACGTGTAGTTTCCAGCGAACACTACTTCTCCCCTCAATGCTAACATTTTGTTGGTTAGTCGTACCGGGACTCTTACGTACATATACTTCATCGTAAGGTTCAAGAACGAAGCCCGGCGCACCATCAATGACAAACCCGTCACGTAGAGAGAATGTGTAGGTGCGTGCAATAATAGAGTCTGGTGTCAGTGCTTGTGGATTTGTGACACGACGTGACACATCCACTCTTACTGTTGAAGCCGTTTGTTTCAATCCTCCTGCCTGCAAGATGAAGTCTTCTAACGACTCATTATCAGCGTATTGGTAGATACCGGGATAGAGCACTTCGCCATGAATGGTTACTGTTCGTTGTTCCTGAGCATCGGTGCGTGTCGGTACAAAAAGTACGTCTTCGTTTTGTAGTGGAATGTCTGCGACACGACCAGCAAGGATACCATCTACATTTACTGAAATCACTTGCAGCGTACGGTCGGCCTTTTTGCGATGAAGTACGGCATGTGGTGCAAATGCTACTTCGGTCAGTCCGTCAGCAGCTTCAATCAGTCCACGAACACTATGGATGCGTCCTCCAACTTCATACATTCCGGGACGGAACACGGCACCTTTTATCTCTACCATATTCTCATATCTTGGAATAACTGAGTCTACACTGATTGAGTCTTCGTCTGAAATGCGGAAGTTACGCATGTCAAACTCATTGACATTAAAGATAGAGTACTGACGACCTGTCTTTCTTCGAACACGGACCGAACGAGTATAGGCGTCACCAGAGAAGCCACCTGCATAGCCAATGAGTGTGCCAAGGCTTTCGCCGCGTTTCATCTCGTAGAACATCGGACGCTTCACTTTACCACTAATCTGTGTAAGCATTTCGTATGCGCCAACTACAATCACATCATTGTCAGCCAATCGTACGTTACCACTCAGATGACCACGGCGTAGGAAGTCGTATACGTCGACCGTACTGATGAGCGAGCCGCTTCTATATACTTTGATGTTACGTAATGTTCCTAATTCGCCAATACCGCCTGCCATATAAAGAGCATTGAAGACGGTGGCGAAGGCTGATAGCGTATAAGTACCGGGGGTCTTCACCTCGCCCACAACGTTCACCATGATGGTGTGTGTCTGACCTACTGAGAGGCGTATATTAGAACTGCTATATCGTTTACCAATCTTCTCACGAATACGATTGTTTGCTTGCGACACAGTCAAACCACTCACTTGGACAGGTCCGAAGCCCTCCAAGGTGACGTAGCCGTCTGGGGCAACTGTCGTTTGATAAGACTTTTGTGAAGCACCATATACATCAATAAACACAGCATCGCCGGGACCAATACGATAGTTGCGTGGCAGTGCCATATTCATGTTTGGTTCAAAAGAAAGACTCTTGTTATTGAAGATGTCACGACCCCAAACCTTCTTGCGGTTACGACTCAACTGCTTCAGTAGGTTTTTATACATTGTGGCAGTGTCTTGCGGCATCCAGTCGCTCATTTCTTCCTGCATTTTCAGGAACTCACCATCATTCTCATCGTATGTGTTTGTTGTCGTTCGATTAGGTGAAATTCGTCCTTCTGAAAACTTGTTTATCTCCTCTTCGTTATTGTTATATTCTTCGAGGGTTTCGTCAGCAATTTGTCGTTTACTCTTTCCTGGCGGTGGAGTGTTAGGACTTGTCTGTCCATTGTTCTTACGACTACGATCGGTTGTTGCTCCCTCTTTTGCAGCTCCAAAGGCAGCATTCCCTTTCTGCATCTTCATAAAGGCATCCCTCACACGTCGTATCTGTGAGATGTCTACACCACTCTGCATAAGTTTTGTGACAATCTGCGACTGTGGAGTACCTTTCTTATGTTCTTTCTGAACAAAGTCCATTACCTGCGTATCCGTCATTGACGATTGCGCAAAGCCGTTCAATGTACAGATTGCGAGTAATACAAGTAGAATATATTTTTTCATTTTCTTATTTAGAATTTCTTTCCCGTAATAATATTCAGAATAGTTTTTGTCACAATGGTAAAGTCGAGCCATAGGGTTCGATGTTCCAGATAATGGATGTCCATATCCATTCGTCGGAGCATCTTCTCCATCGTGTCTGTATAACCATTATAGAGTGTTGCCTCTGAGGTTAGCCCCGGGCGCATCTCATAGATGAGTTGATAGCGGTCGGTCTTTTCCAATATCTTGTCAATAAAGAACTTACGTTCTGGTCGTGGCCCTACAAACGACATGTCGCCTCGCAGCACATTCCAGAGTTGTGGCAGTTCGTCAAGATGATGTCCACGCAGGAACTGTTCCAATCGAGTAGAGTTCGAACTGTCACATTTTGCAACAAGTTGCGGTCCTTCTTCCTCTACGATACTACTCATCGTACGAAACTTAAAGATAGCAAAAGGTCGCCCTTTATAGCCAATACGTATCTGCCTAAAAAATATCGGACCATTGCCCTGATAGGCTATTAGAATACTGATAATGAGGAATATAGGGAGGCAGATGATAAGTCCGATAAGTGCAGCTGCAATGTCACAAGCCCGCTTCATACTTCGTTGAAGTTTCCCACGTGCATCATGACTCCTTTTTTTCTCTCATTTTTTTATTCGTAATTTGGTTCTGTATCGTTATTAATAACTCTTTTTTTGCTATTTTGTTGCAAAGATACGCTTTTTTATTTATTAATTAATCAGTTTTGTTTATCTTTCCACTTTTCTGCCTTCTCTTCATAGACTATAAAAGGACTATGTCTTTGGTAATTAACAATTTTATTGTGAGAATATTTATTTCCAAGTTTTCTGGTGGTGGGGAGCGTATTTAGTGTTTTAGAGATTTGGGTTAAAGATTCTGTCAAGGTTTCAGCCGAGATGAAGTCATATTAATTTATCCCCATTGTCGCCGAGTTTACAAACGGCGATGGTTCTGAACGCATGAACTCTTTTGAGAAAATGAGACTTTCCGTACCGAATGGTACGAAATATCCCCCTGTGAGATACTTGCTAAATGCTGCTATTAAGACTTTTGTCGAAGCTAAGGCTAATAGGGTAGAAGAACAAATTTTGAAGGGATATTTGATGTGAACGCCCCATGAGTCTTTTGCTCATGAGGCGTTCACCTGTACTACGATTTAATGTTTACGTATTAAACTACGCCAGACGAGAGTAAATTTCACAATGATACCAATAACCACAGCATATAATAAAAAGGCTTTAAGTGGTAAATATTGTGCAGAACACATTGTTACATAAAATATAAGAAGGGAAATCAAAGGATTGATAGTATCAATATATTGTATCAATTTCCTCTGATTAAAGTCGTTTTCAATTACCTTCTTTCTTGATGGGAGAAGTAAATCGTATGGATGACTCTTGTAATTATTTAGAACCAAGTAAAAGAATAAATGCAATAATTGGTAAAATAATCAAAGCAAATCTGCTGCCATAACTTGTAATATTACCAGCAAAATCCCAATGCAAGATAATCTTTTCAGAACTAAAAATGATACGGTGAACAGCCACAATAACTGTGGCAATTATTAGTAAGACCGAACAATAATTGCTTAATCTCTTATTCATTTTTTGCTATGTTTTTATGATACTGCAAAATTACAAATATTATTTTTGAAAAGAGGCTGATGTCGAGGAAAATATAGTTTGTCTTCGGCAGGTTAATAATAAAATGTATGTGTGAATTTTCGAGAGCAGTCGCTGTTTGTGTCCTGAAAAAAAGTTTACATAAATACGAGCAAAATGGCTGTTCGTTAGTGTAGAAGTAGGTTTCGGAGATTAGTTTGTAATTGTCAGTAAATCAGCTAATTGTAAGGTTGTTTAAGTAAAGGTGCTTTGTTCGACCTCAAAAGGTGCTTACTTCGGTACTAAAAGGGCATCTTCTGAAAGCCAAAAGATGCTCTTTTCGTTGTTAAAAGATGATGTGTTGGTAAATTGTAGTCTGAAAATAGTTTACAACGTGTTGGGTGTTGGGTGATGGGTGATGGGTGATGGGTGTTGATGAATACTTTTGGAGTGATGGGTGTTGGGTGATGGGTGTTGGGTGTTGAGTGTTGGGTGTTGAGTGATGGGTGTTTTTCATGTGTAAGAAACTCGGGTTGGATAAATCTTGTGTGTTCGTAAAATTGAGCATATATTATTAATTAAAACATTTCCAAGTGTGGAAGAAAAGTATTAAATTTGCAAAGGAAAAAACGTGTAAGAGAAATAACAACTGAGGCAGACTTTTGTTCTCTCATATCAAGGTTTTCAAGACGTGATAGCGTATGCAATATAATGTAACATGTAATAAGTGCAACCGCAGATTTATGATTACTGCAGAGGGCAATGAAACGATGCGCTGCAATTGTCCTTATTGTGGACAGTCGCTGTTTGTAAATTTGCCTATGCAGGTCGGTTCCGTACTCCCTTCTTCTCAGCAAGATAATTCGTATCAGGAATGTAGCAATGGTCAAGGTTCGGGTTTGAAGGTCCTTTTGACTGTGTTAATCGTTCTTGTTCTGGGAGGATTGGCGGTGTTCGGTTATGTCTATTGGGAGAATGAACAGGAAGCCGCTCAGTTGGAATTAGAGGCACGTCGAAAGGCACATGCCGACTCGTTGATGCAGGTTCGGGCACAGATAGAGGCACAAGAGGCAGAGGCGCAAAAGCAGGAAGAGAGGCGAAATGGGATTTGCAAGTTCTTAGCGTCTTTCTATAGTAAGGCTGTTCTGTCTGCTGATGCTGACGCCGAGTTTTACAGTCGTTACCTCACGGACTATTGCCATCGTATGATTTTTGGTGCTAATAGTTCTTATAGCTATGACACGGATGCATGGACAGAGTGGTGGGGAGCTTTTGGGAACACCGCTTCTGAGCCTGACTTTGAGCAACTTCAACGTAACCTGAAGGTTGTTGCTGTGGATGACGACTGGTTCAGAGTAAGGCTATCGCAGGATGGAGAAACAGAATATCGTCAGGTGAAGGTGCTATCGAAAGATGGGCATATTCTCATTGACGACGTAAGATAAAGAATAAAAAGAGGTAGGATAAAATGCAATTTCAATTAGCTTGTAAATATTGTCATCAACCCTTTGCGATTGAGTCAGAGGGTGGTAGCACGTTAAGATGTAATTGCCCCTATTGCGGAAAGAGTATGATGGTTGCTACCCCACAGGTGGGTGCGCCAACTGGTAGTGTTGCTGAGATGGCTACCAGTGCGGGTCAAACGCCGTTGGACAGGAATGTCAGGAACGTACAAGGCGGTTCGTCGATGTATAGAAAAACATCGGGTTCGCAACTTGGAAAGAAGGTAACAATCGCATTTGTTTGCTTTTTGGTTTTCGTGATATTGATGTTGTCACTCTTGTATATGGTATTCTCAGCAATGTCAAATTAAACATTAACACACTCAAATTTATGAAACAGACAAAAATAGTATGTTCTATTAGCGATCGTCGTTGTGATGTAGATTTCCTAAGAAAACTCTTCTTTGCAGGCATGAATGTCGTACGTATGAATACGGCTCACGCCAGTCCTGAGGGAATTAGGGAGGTTATTCGTAACACACGTACTGTGTCTCAACACTTAGCATTGCTGATTGACACGAAGGGACCAGAGGTGAGAACTACGGCTGTGGCAGTGCCTATTCAGTATAAGGCAGGCGACATGGTGAAACTCTTTGGTCGTCCTGATGTTGACTCGACAAAGGATATGATCAATGTGTCTTATTCCGACTTTGCTCGTGATGTAAAGGTTGGCGACCATGTACTCTTTGACGATGGTGCGTTGGATATGCTCGTTGTAGAGAGTGTTGGACCGATGTTGGTTGCGCAGGTACAGAACGATGGCGAGCTTGGTTCGCGTAAGAGTGTGAATGTTCCGGGCGAGCATATAGAGCTTCCTGCACTGACAGAGAAAGACAAGGCAAACATCTTGTTGGCAATCGAGGAAGATATTGACTTCATCGCACATTCTTCGTTCGTTCGGCAGCTGACGTTCTTGAAGTTCAGAAGATACTCGATGAGCATAATTCTGATATTAAGATTATCTCAAAGATTGAAAATCAGGAGGGCGTGGATAATATCGACGAGATTATCGATGCGTCGTATGGTATTATGATTGCACGTGGTGACTTGGGTATTGAGGTGCCTATCGAGCAGATTCCTGGTATTCAGCGAAGCATTATCAATAAGTGTATTATGAAGAAGAAGCCAGTAATTGTGGCTACTCAAATGTTACACACGATGATTAATAATCCTCGTCCTACTCGTGCCGAGGTAACCGATATTGCCAATGCGATATATAGTCACACTGACGCCTTGATGTTGAGCGGCGAGACAGCCAGTGGTAAGTATCCTGTTGAGGCTGTGCAGACAATGGCTCGTATAGCCGAAGCGGCAGAGCAGGATGCTCATAAACGTGGACATATCACTGTTCCAATGACTAATCAGAACGATCAGCGTGAGTTCTTGTCAAGAAGTGCTATTGAGGCAACTGAACAATTGGGTGTGATGGGTATTATCACTGATAGTGAAACTGGTCAGACGGCTCGTAACCTTGCTGCTTTTCGTGGTCCACACCCAGTGTTGGCTATCTGCTACAAGGATAAGGTACAGCGTTGGTTGAACCTTAGCTATGGTGTTATTGCAATTTATCAGCATCGTTATAAGTCAAACGAGGAGATGTTTACAGCTGCCTTGCGCATGCTTCGTCAGAAGGGTTACATTGAGTTAGAGGATAAGATTGCTTATCTCTCTGGTTCGTTCGGTACTGGTAGTGGTGCAACTTTCCTTGAGATTAACAAGGTGGGTGATGTGTTCGATCGTAAGTATCGTTTCCACCTACCTGAGGTGGTCAACTCGGGCTGTGAGGAGGAATAATCTGTCTTCCTCTCATTGCGAAGGGGCATGATACAGAATGTTATAAATACGAATATGAGTCTGTATTGATTTACGCTCATTAGGCTGGTATAAGGATAAACAATAAAGGTGTTCAGAAAGTTCTGAACACCTTTATTGTTTGTCTTTTATCTTACATTGGTCGTTAAAACCCAAATAGAATTTGTTTCCTTATTGTAAGATGTCTTTTTTAGCCCTTTTGAATAGGGATTTTGCTTACACGACGTTCGTGTCTTCCACCCTCAAAGCTTGCCTTGAAGAATTCGTCAAGTATCTTTTCGGCAGTCTTGTTGTCAACAAATCTACCTGGTAGAACAACCACGTTGGCATCGTTATGTTGACGAGTTAGCTCGGCAACGTCCTTATTCCATACCAAACCCGCACGTACACCTTGGTGTTTGTTAAGGGCAATAGCCATACCTTCACCACTACCACAGATGGCAATACCAGGATAAACCTCGCCACTCTCAATGGCTTCTGCTAATGGGTGAGCATAGTCAGGATAGTCGCAACTCAAATCGCTATTGCAGCCAAAGTCCTTATACGCATACTTGTGTGTTTCCAAATACTGGATAACGAACTGCTTTAATGGATAACCTGCATGGTCGCAGGCAATTCCTACTGTCTTAATTTCCATAAGCTGTTTAGGTTTTATTAGCCCCTTTTGTTCGGTTAGGAACGTAGGGGCATGAGGTTAAACGTTTATGCTAAAAATGCTTTTACTTGTTCGTAAACATTCTCAGGCGTGAAGCCTAACTTCTCGTCTAAGACGGTGTAAGGTGCTGAGAAGCCGAAGCTGTTGAGTCCAAAGACTTTACCATTTGCACCAACCAAACCTTCGAGGGTTACTGGTAAGCCCGCTGTAAGTCCGAAGATTTTAGCGTCCCTTGGTAGGATTTGCTCTTGATATTCTTTGCTTTGGCGGCGGAAGAGACCCTCAGATGGTGCGCTAACAACGCGTACTTTCACGCCATCCTTGCGTAGTAATTCTGCACCAGCAACGCAGGTAGAAACCTCCGAACCGCTTGCAACGAGGATAACATCAAACTGCTCGTCAGAGCCTGTTACGATGTATGCACCCTTACGAGTCTGTTGATAGTCGGTGCCCTCTGGTAAACTCTTCACGTTCTGACGTGAGAAGATGAGTGCGGTAGGAGTTTCCATGTTCTCCATTGCTATTTGCCAACATACCGTTGCAGCGTCGCTATCGGCTGGGCGAAGCACGCGTACAGAGTCTTGACCAGCGTGGTTTTGCAACTTCTCCATCAGGCGTATCTGTGCTTCTTGTTCAACTGGTTCATGGGTTGGACCATCTTCACCAACGCGGAAAGCGTCATGGCTCCATACGAACTTCACAGGAGTCTTCATGAGAGCAGCCATACGGATAGCTGGCTTCATATAGTCAGAGAAGACGAAGAAGGTTCCCATTGCGGTGATAACACCGCCATGTAACATCATACCGATACACATACATGCCATTGCCAACTCGCTAACACCAGCTTGGAAGAAGGCACCGCTGAAGTCGTTACGTGTGAGAGAGTGAGTCTTGTTGAGGAAACCATCAGTCTTGTCAGAGTTGCTGAGGTCGGCTGATGATACAATCATATTAGGAACTTGCTCTGCAATAACACCAAGACAAGCAGCTGAACCATTACGTGTTGGTATGTCGCGCTTCTGTACAAGTCCGCTCCAATCAATTTCAGGAGCTTTGCCCGAGAACCATTCACGCATCTGCTCGGCCTTTTCTGGGTTTTCCTTTTCCCATGCTAACTCAGCTGCATGACGCTCTGCGACAATCTTTTTGAGTTCTTCTGCACGATCATCGTATAGCTTTTGTACTTCTGGGAAAATCTTGAATGGGTCTTCAAGGTCGCCACCAAGGTTGTTTATAGTGTTCTTATAAGCATCGCCACCCAATGGTGCGCCATGTGTTTTAATGCTATGTTCGTAGCAGCTGCCGTCAGCTTGCAGTGCACCTTTGCCCATAACGGTGTCGCCAATGATGATGGTAGGGCGATGCTCTTCTTTGTTAGCTGCAATAAGTGCTTCGCGGATAGCGTCTGGGTCATTGCCGTCAATCTTTAATACGTTCCATCCCCATGCCTGATACTTCATGGCTGTATCCTCACTCATAACCGCTCCGCACTCTGTTGAGAGCTGAATGTCGTTGGCATCGTAGAACATGATGAGGTTGTTAAGTCCAAGGTTTCCTGCCAATCGTCCTACTTCGGCACTAATTCCTTCTTGGACACCGCCGTCAGAGATATAGGCATAAATCTTGTGCTGCATCATTGTATGTCCAAGTCTTGCTTCGAGGAACTTCTCTGCTACGGCAGCACCAGCAGCGTAGGCATGGCCTTGACCAAGAGGACCAGAGGAGTTTTCAATACCATGTGCGATGTCTCTCTCTGGATGTCCTGGGGTGATTGAGCCCCACTGACGGAATTGCTTAATATCATCAACCGTGAACTTTCTCTGGAGGGTCAGTGCTGCATAAAGCATTGGTGACATGTGACCTGGGTCAAGATAGAAGCGGTCACGTCCTGCCCATTCAGGCTGTTCTGGGTCAAAGACGAGAAATTCAGAGAATAGGATGTTTATAAAGTCCGCACCACCCATAGCTCCACCAGGATGTCCTGATTTTGCTTTTTCAACCATTGAAACTGCGAGAATTCTAATATTATCCGCTGCTCTGTTCATCAATTTCTTGTCATTCATAAATGGAATAAGAGTTTTAAATTATAATGCAAATATAAAGATAAATATGGAGACCTCAAAATATTGAAGTTACTATTTTAAGAAAATGGCTAAAAATGGCTATGGCTTTGTATTTGCTTTGCTTTGTTTCAGTTGTTAGGTGGTGTTTCGTTGTTTTTTTATCGTAGTTCTGTGATAGATGGTTTATAATGTGTGTGCTAATCGTTAGCATGAATGGTGCTAAGGGTTATTTGGGTTATAATACATGGTTTGTTGGTATCTTTTGTCCGATAGGTACATGAAAAAAAAGGATTATCAGAATGTTCGTCAGTGTTTTTCGGAACATTTGATAATCCTTTCATGCAGTTGTTATGGTAAGGTTTTATACTTTAAGCCTTACGATTAATCGTTATAATGAGGTGTCATTATAGACTTCTTTATTGATACGATAGAGAGCAGCACCACGTTTGCTGGTAATCTTATCGATGAATTTTGTTTTCTCAATGAAGTCTATTTGCTTGATTCGTTTTCGGAAGTTTCGTTTATCAATTTCGACACCTAAGATAGCTTCGTGGACATTCTGGAGTTGTGTGAGTGTGAAGAGTTCAGGTAGAAGGTTAAATCCGAGTGGGTCCTTGTTGATGAGTTTACGAAGCTGACTTAAAGCCATTTGTACCATTTCGATATGGTCGCCGTATAATTCGGGCAGTTGGTTGATACCAACCCATTGTAGGTCGTTCTCTTCTAATAAATGTTTGTCATAGTCAGAGACGTTAATCAGTGCGCAATAGGCAATGGAGATGACACGATCACCGGGGTCGCGGTCTGTTTCGCCAAAAGCACCTACTTGTCGCATATAAATATTATTAATGCCTGTGCATTGGAAGAGTACTCTGTTGGCAGCTTCTTTCAGGCTTTCATCTTCTTTACAAAGCCGCCATAGAGGGATAGTTTTCCGCTATATGGTTCTACCTTTCGTTTGCCGACAAGCAGTTCTAATTTCTTGTTCTCAAAACCCAGTACGATGCAATCGACTGAAACTAAGTGTTTGGGTTCGCCTTTATAGTATTTGTCCATGTGTAGATTTTTGTATTGTGTGTATGTTTTTTATGATTCTTGGTATGTGTGCCTTGTCGTTATTTTTGTAGATGACAACTCTGTGTTTTACCCAGATAGATTATCAGACAATAGTGTTTCTGTATTCTTACTCTGGTTTGCTTCTTATCTTTGGTTGCAAAGAAGGGCTGAATTTGTTGTATCCAAATCCAGCCCATTAACCAATTAGTATTTATGAAAGACACATCTTGTGAGATGTCATAATATATTTAACAAACCTTGTGAGAGCCTTCACTGATAACGACTGGATAAACCTCAGGGGCATGACCATATTTTGAGCTGAATTTCTCTGTTACGTCAGCAATGAACTTGTCGTAGAGTTCATCTTTAACGAGGTTGATGGTACAGCCACCGAAGCCACCACCCATGATGCGAGAACCAGTCACGCCATTCTCCTTAGCAACGTCGTTGAGGAAGTCGAGTTCTTCACAACTTACCTCATACTCCTTGCTCAGACCGTGATGAGTCTCATACATCTTCTGACCAACGGTCTCATAGTCGCCTGCAACGAGAGCGTCACAAACAGCGAGGACACGCTTCTCCTCACCGAGAACGAAGTGTGCGCGCTGGTAATCCTCTGCGCTAACCTTGTCCTTAACAGCCTCTAACTCGTCCCAGTTAGCATCACGCAATGTTTCGTATTTCTTCTCTGGGAACTGCTCAGCGATAGCCGCAACAATGTTCTCACAGCTTCTTCGGCGGTCGTTGTATGGACTACCAACGAGTTCGTGCTTAACCTTTGAGTTTACAAGAACGAGCTTGTAGCCCTGTGGGTTGAATGGGAAGTATTCGAACTCACGGCTGCGGCAGTCAAGACGCATTAGCTTACCTTCCTGACCGAAGACGCTTGCAAACTGGTCCATGATACCACAGTTGACACCGATATACTTGTGTTCTGTAGCTTGACCAGCAAGGACGATGTCCCACTTTGAAATCTTATTGTCAGCGAACAAGTCGTTTAATGCACATCCGAAGCAGCTCTCCATAGCGGCAGACGAACTCATGCCTGCACCGAGAGGTACGTCACCAGCGAAGGCAATGTTGAATCCCTTTACGTCAACACCGAGTGCCTTGAACTCCTGTACCATACCATAAATGAAGCGTGCCCATGTAGCGCGTGGACCCTCCGGGTCATTAACCTTGAACTCTACACGGTCCTTGAGGTCGATAGAGTAGCACATTACGGTGTCTGTGCCGTTAGGACGAACCTCAGCCATGATGCCCTTGTCTACTGCACCTGGGAATACGAAGCCACCGTTATAGTCAGTGTGCTCGCCAATGAGGTTGATACGTCCTGGTGAGAAATAAATGTTTCCTGTCTTGCCGTCGAAATGCTTAATAAAACGACTTCTTACAAATTCTATGTCCATGTTAGTAATGTTTTAAATGATTGTTAGGATATAATTGAAATATCTCGATATAATGGTAAGCATGAAGCCTACCATTATAAAGATGTTTGTTTAAGCCTTCTTTGAAGGATGTGAGCCAACCAAAGCGTAGAAGAGCATGAAGGCAAGCATGCCAACGACGAGCCAATAACTCTGAATGTCGCCTACCTTTGTTGCCATAATGTTCTGTATTAATGGCATTACACCACCACCAACAACCATGGTCATAAAGAGACCTGAAGCTGTGGCTGTGTATTTGCCAAGTCCTTCTGTGGCAAGATTGAAGATTACACCCCACATTACTGATGTGCAGATACCGCAAAGGATGATGAACAACACCTTAGTTGGAACCTCTGCTGTGACGAGAGTACTCTCTGCAAGGTTAGGTACGGTGAGGCTCATCTTGCTTGCTTCTGGCATAAAGATAGCCACAATCAGAAGTACAAGAGCCAAAGCTGAAGTAACAGTAAGCTGTGTACGTGAAGACACTTTACCACTGATGAATGCACTAACAAAGCGACCTACGAGCATTAACAACCAGTAGATACCTGCGATAAGACCTGCAATGGCTGCACTACCGAGTACGCCGCCTTTTGCTACTGGCTGGCTCAGATAGAAAAAGAGCTGACCAGGAATACCCACCTCAATACCTACGTAGAAGAAGATGGCAATGATACCGAGTAGTAGTTGACGATAGCCTAATGCACCCTTGATGCCACCAACAACGTCAGACTTCTCTGTTTCTGGTTCTGTCAACTGTGTAAACCATACGATGACGAATGAAGCTGCAAAGATGACTAATGCGATAAGTAACAATGGAGATACAACCTTAAGCGATGTGCTCTTTGTGATTTCACCAATCATAGAACCTGCAACCATTGGAGTCAAGGTTGCTGCGAGTGAGTTTAATGATGCACCGGTCTGGATAAGTTGGTTACCACGGTTACCACCGCCACCAAGAAGGTTCAACATTGGGTTAACTACGGTGTTCAGGATACAAACACAGAAACCACAAACAAAGGCACCAAGCAAGTAAACTACGTAAGTGCTGATTTCGTTTCCGTCCATTGTGCTTGAGAAGTATTGGATGCCTATACCGAAGAAACCAAGTGCTAAGGCGATAAGTGCAGTCTTCTTGTAGCCGTGTTTTGTAATCATCATACCTGCAGGTATACCCATGAAGAGGTAGGCTGCAAAATTCATCATGTTACCCATCATACCAGCCCACTCGTAATGCTGTTTCCAGATTGATCCGAATGGTGCTGCCATATTGGTTACGAAAGAGATCATAGCAAAGAGGAACATCATGGTGATAATAGCCACCAAAGTTCCTTTCTTGTTAGTTTGATTTTCCATTGTAATATTTCAGTTTTTATTGTTTCGTTTTTAGATGTTTATTTCTCTACTCCGAATTTATAGATGGTCTTTTGTGTGTATTCCTTGCATGGTTCTAAAAGAACTGATGGGAAGTAAGGACGGTTTGGACTGTCAGGGAAGTGCTGTGCTTCAAAGCAGATTGCGCTGCGACGTGGGAAGGTTGCACCATGTTGTCCTTTGTAGCCGTCAGCCCAGTTGTGCGTGTAAACCTGAACGCCCGGTTCTGTGGTATAAACTTCCATAGTTCTTCCGCTCTTTGGTTCTTTGATTCGTGCTGCGAATGATAGCTCGCCTTCTTCTTTCTTATTGAGGACGAAGCAGTGGTCATAGCCTGCGCCATGCTTAATTTGCTCATGGTCTGCGTCAATGTCTTGCCCTACGGTCTTAGGTTCACGGAAGTCGAATGGCGTACCAGCTACCTTCAAAATCTCACCAGTTGGGATTGATGTTTCGTCAATTGGGATGTAGAAGTCGGCATTGATTTGGCACTCTAAGTCGTCAATTGTCGGTGTTGGGTTAGCAATACCAGCTAATGAGAAGAAACCATGACTTGTGAGGTTGATGACGGTCTTTTTGTTACTCTTTGCAGAATATTTGATGATAAGTTCGTCGTTGTCAGAGAAAGAATAAGCTACCCAAATATCCACCTCGCCGGTGAAGCCTTCTTCGCCGTAGGGAGAAGTGTACTTTAATACTACGGCATGGTCGTTAACCTGTACTGCGTCCCACACCCTTGCATTAAATCCTTCCTTACCTCCATGCAGAGAGTTAGGACCATTGTTAATAGCAATCTTGTATTCTTTTCCATTCAGTTGGAAACGTCCTTTGGCAATTCGATTGCCATAACGGCCAATAAGTGTTGAAAGATAAGGCTCTGGCGAACTGATAACTTCTTGTATGTTATCATGTCCTTGGATAACATTTGCGAGGTTTCCGTCTTTGTCAGGAACCATTATTGCAACAATTGCACCACCGTAATTTGTGACTGCAACCTCATTACCCTTGGCATTTCTGAGTATATAGAGGTCGGTTTTCTTACCATCTATCGTAGTCTGGAAATCTTCTTTTCTCAGACCACACACATACTGTGTCTCTTCGGAATTTACCATGATTTTATGTTTTTAGTTACTATTTCAAGACCTGCAAAGTAAATAAAAATAAACGATAATCGCAAACTTAACTTTGAAAATAATAATGTATGGTGTGTTAAAAACAATTAAGACGTTTTTAGTTCTATATAATTATGTTCAAATTGGTTTGGGCTCTAATAGTCGATTTTGTTTGGTTTGTATCGACTCTTGTGAGAATAATATAGAAATTATTACTGTCCGCTAAACTTTTGTTTATTTTCACAAATTTGGGCTGATACTTTTTTCATAGTATCAGCCCATTTAATTACCTTTGCTTTTGCAACAAAACATAAGTAACATGAGCAAAAGTACACATTTTTCGGACAGCCAGTATATGGTCAGTTAATAAAATGCTTAGACAAGAACAAAATTAACACTTATAGCCGTCAACATGGTGGCGAACGGTATGTAAAGAAGTTCGATATGTGGTCTCACGTGGTAACTATGCTCTATGCCGTGGTGATGCGTTTCGACTCTCTTCGTGAGATACAGGCTTCTATGCTGGCAGAATCCCGTAAGCTACCTCATCTAAGCATAGATACTTTACCCAAGCGTAGTACGCTCTCTGATGCCAATAAGAGACGCCCCTGAAGAACTCTTTTGGTTGGCTCTATATGGATGTCCTTGAAGCTCATCGTGACCTACTTTTTCTCGGACAGCCAACGAGGCAAGGGGATTCTTGGCTTAATCGTCTGAAAAATAATGGATTCTACCACTATTCCCTTGTTTTTCGAATCTCGTCTTCAAGGGTGTGGGACGTAATCCCAAGCACGGAAAGAAGAAAGGAGGCATAAAGGTGCATACCATCATAAATGCCAACGAAGGAGTGCCTTACGATATGCAATTCACTTCTGCTGCCACACATGACAGTTTTATGATGGCACCGCAGGATTATTCAAAGAACGATATTCTAGCTATTGACAGAGCCTACATAGACTATGTTAAATTTGAACAGATGACTCATAATGGTGCTGTCTACGTTACAAAGATGAAGAAAAATCTTGTTTATCAACTAGAAATAGAGTATAATATTACAGACGATGATAGCCGTTTCTTATACAATATCAAGGAGGTAGTCCTTAAAAAGAAGGGGGTGGAACATCATGCACGAATCGTCACCTACATAGACCACAAGAAGACGGGAAAGAATAAGACAACGAAACTAATATCACTGCTTACCAACGACTTTGAGATGGATGCGCAAGATATAGTGGCTATTTACCGGAAAAGGTGGCAGATAGAGTCACTATTCAAGCAAGTCAAGCAGAATTTTTCCGCTAAGATACTTTTACGGAGAGACTGCTAATGCTATTAAAATACAGATTTGGATGGTTTTTCTTGCAAATCTGCTAATAACCATCGTACAGAGAAGGATAAAAAGGTCATGGAGTTTCTCGGGATTAGCCACAATGATAAGAATTGTACTGATGTACTATATCAATATGGAATCCTTTTTCGAACAACCTGAGAACGATTGGAAAAAATACTTTAGCAAAACATGGTATTTCCCTCCGCAATGTGAGGAAAATGTATAGAGGGGGCTTGTCTAAGAGAAAAAAAAGCTCATCCTAAATGCGTAAAGGGATGAGCTGAAGAAGTTAGAGGTTTAGCGGACAGTAATATATAGAAATATTGGTTTGTAAATGAAAGAGTAGGTCTACATACAAAAAATGCGGGATTAGCTGTGTAGTCTAATCCCGCAATAGTATATATGTAACGTGTTGGTTATCAGTTGTATATTTTACTTTCTGTATTCTGGTCTTAATTCAACCTTAGGGACTTTCATGGTGTCACCTTCCTGCATAGTGTTACAGCCATTAAGCACCTGGAAGTAGCCAACCATGTCCGCTCCGAGCGTCTTTCGACTATATTTTTCCATTGTTTCGCCTTTCTTCAGGACAACAACTCGGTCGATACCAATAATGTTGTAAGCACCATAACGGATACGAGCATCTTTATTCATGGCAGAGAATGAATTATCATCTGTCGTCTCCTCGCTTTCAAAAGACTTTGTCGGTTTGGCTGTTTGACTTATTGTGTCAGCCGAAACGGTCTTTGTTCCCAGCGTAACAGTATCGTTCGGAGTTTTGATTTGCTCTGAGATATTCTTTGCATCATTCTGTGTGTCAGTATTACCAATTCTTATCCAAAGGAAGACAACAAGTCCTGTTATTATAATAAGGGCAAACCAGACGACTTTCTTTAAGACACTATTTTCAGAGCCATTTACGTCAATATAGGTATCGTCGGATGTGTTTGAGACTTTGGAAACGTCAGGTGTAACCTTCTCTTCCATCACTTTCTGAGATGAAGACTTAGGCTGTTTGTCTGGATTGTTAGAGAGTGTTGAAGACGCTTGTTTAGGTTTCTCCTCAACCTCGTTGGTTGTTTTTTCGTCCGTATCAAGCGTTTCCTCTGTTAAGTCCTCATTCTCATTGTTCTGCAAGTGTTGGTCGTTTTCCATAGATTCGACGACTTCCTTTGCAGAGTCTAATATTTCGTTTGTGTCAGAGGGCTGAGAACTTTCTTTAGTTTCCTCCTCAACGATGGTTTGTACTTCGTCTTTTATAGGTTCAGCATCTTCCGTTGTTATGTGAGTATCAGCAGTTTGTACTGTCTGTTCTGTTTCCTTTTTAATCGTTGTTTCCTTCTTTTCTGTATCCGTGTTTTGCGTAGAAAGCTCTTCTGGTTGTTCTGTGTTAGTCTCTTCTGCTTTCTCTTCAGCAGGGATGAGTTCTAATTCTTCTGTACTAACGCCATCGTTGATAACGACGGTTTCAAACTGTGAGAAAGGTTTGTTTACAAGTTCTTTCATCACGGCATCTGGTGTAAAACTTATCTTGTCATGTCCTTTGATAAGTACACGTTCGCCAGTATTCACGTTCACACTTTCGCGTGACTTAACAGCCTGAACCTTAAAGGTGCCAAGTCCTTTGACCTTAACCTGATTGCCATTTTTGAGTTCTGAACTTATTAAGCTGAAAAAGGTATCCACAAATGCTGACGCATCAGCAGCCGACAGTTTATACTGTTTAGCCAATGCGCTTGTAATCAATTGGATTGCAGTCTTAGCCATTCTCCTGTCCTCCCTTCTTTACATATCCTTTAATAGTAGCAGCAGGTTTGAAATTAAGAACCAATTTAGGAGGTACAAGCATACGTAAACCAGTAGAAGGATTGACCATCACACGTTCTAAACGCTTCTTAACTTCGAATGTTCCAAAGCCCATAACCGAGACAGAATCGCCAGTTTCAAAGCTCTTGCCCATCATTTCTATGATTGTTTTCGCCATCTTTTGGCTTTCATCCTGCGTATATCCAGTTTTTGTTGCTAATGCTGCAATAAATTCCTTATTGTTCATTCTGTTTTTCCCTTTATACAATTATTCAGAAGCAATCGTCCAATTAAATATTTCTTTTATAGAGGTAGGGTGTTAGCTCATGAGTCACTAATTGACTACCTCACCAAAAAGGTCGAACTCATCAGAGTCTGTTACGCAAACGTCATAGAACCTACCAACACGTAAGGACTGTTTCTTTGATGTAATCAAAACCTCTGGGTCAACCTCTGGGGAACAGAACTCTGTACGCCCAACATAGTAATCTCCTTCTTTTCGGTCAATGATAACCTTAAAGGTCTTTCCGACTTTCTTGGCCTCTTGCTCCTCAGATATTCCCTGCTGGATAGCCATCAGCTCATCAAGGCGAGCCTGCTTAACCTCGGCAGGCACATCGTCTTTATAATGTTTCGCACTGTATGTACCCTCTTCTTCTGAATAAGAAAAAGCACCCATACGCTCAAGCGAGCCTCTGTAACAAACTCTTTTAACTCTTCAAAGTCCTTCTCTGTCTCGCCGGGGAAACCAACAAGCAAGGTTGTGCGGAGATGTATGCCCGGAACGCGTCGTCGTATCTCTGTTATTAAGTCAAGTGTTTCTTGCTTACTTACATGTCGACGCATACGATTAAGCATATTGTCAGAGATGTGTTGGAACGCAATATCTAAGTATTTACACACGTTCGGCTTCTCTGCTATTACGTCAAGAAGACTAAGCGGGAACTGGTTGGGATAAGCATAATGTAAGCGTATCCATTCCACTCCTTCAATATCTGCCATTCGAGAGATTAGTTCGGTGATATGATGTTTACCATCGATGTCCACGCCATAGTAGGTCAGTTCCTGCTCGATAATCTGAAATTCTTTTACTCCTTGTGCTACAAGTTCTCGCACCTCTTCTAATACTTTTTCAACGGGACGTGAACGATGTCGTCCTGTAATCAAAGGGATTGCACAATAAGCACAATGGCGGTCGCATCCTTCTGCTATCTTTACATAAGCATAATGGCGAGGTGTGGTCAGATGACGAACTCCATTACATGCTGGTACGTCAGCCTTGCCAAGGTCTGTCAATAACTGTTTGTAATTGAATTTGCCATAGAATTTATCTACTTCTGGGAGTTCGGCTTCAAGTTCGTCTTTGTATCTCTGTGAAAGACAGCCCATAACATATAATTTGTTTAGCTGCCCATTCTTCTTTCTATTGATGAATTCCAGTATTGTGTTGATGCTCTCTTCTTTTGCCGCTTCTATAAAGCCACATGTGTTTACAACAGCAATCTCTCCCTGTGGACGTTTCGAGTCATGCGAACACTGAAAGCCGTTTGCTTCAAACTGCTTCATTATTAGCTCGGAGTCTACAAGGTTCTTCGAACATCCCAGAGTTACAATGTCTATCTGATTTTTCTTCATTTATCCTTTTTTGGTGATGGGTGTTGGGTATTGGGTGTTGGGTGTTGGGTGTTGAGTGTTGGGTGTTGATGATTAGTTTTTTAGGTGTTGGGTGTTGAGTGTTGGGTGTTGATGATTAGTTTTTTGGGTATTGGGTGCTGAAGATTAGGTGTTAATAACCACCATTACATTTCATCAACACCCATCATTCAACACCCAACACCCAAAATCCATCACCTCCAATTACTTAAATAGGCTATCCACGAATTGTACTTTGTTGAAGAGTTGTAGGTCTTCCATACCTTCTCCCAAACCAATATATTTAACAGGAACTTTCAATTGGTCACTAATACCAATTACAACGCCACCTTTAGCCGTTCCGTCGAGTTTAGTAATAGCAAGTGAGGTAATCTGTGTTACGGCAGCAAATTGGCGTGCCTGCTCAAAAGCGTTCTGCCCAGTACTTCCATCGAGTACCAATAGCACCTCGTGTGGAGCCTCAGGAACAACTTTCTTCATAACCTCCTTAATCTTTTTCAACTCGTTCATCAGTCCTACCTTGTTGTGCAAACGGCCAGCAGTATCGATAATGACAACATCTGCGTCATTTGCCTTCGCACTCTGCAAGGTGTCGAAAGCAACACTTGCGGGGTCGGCGCCCATCTGTTGCTTAACGACAGGTACACCCACTCGGTCGCCCCATATCTGTATCTGCTCAACTGCAGCTGCACGGAAGGTGTCGGCTGCTCCGAGATAGACTTTCTTGCCTGCCTGCTTAAACTGCCAAGCAAGTTTACCAATTGTTGTCGTCTTTCCTACGCCATTCACTCCAACTACTAAAATAACGTATGGATGTGCCTCCTCTGGCAGAGTCCACTCACCATTATCATCCGTATTATTCTCTGTGAGCAATGCTGTTATCTCACTTTTTAGGATATCATTGAGTTCGCTCGTAGAAACATATTTGTCTCGGGCAACACGTTCCTCAATACGGCGAATAATCTTGATAGTCGTGTCTACACCTACATCAGACGTTACAAGAATCTCTTCGAGGTCATCCAATACCTCATCATCTACTTTTGACTTTCCTGCAACAGCACGTGCCAGTTTTGAGAATACATTTTCTTTTGTCTTCTCAAGACCTTTGTCAAGCGTTTCTTTCTTCTTTTTTCCGAAAAAATCAAATAATCCCATATCATTAACTAATTTGATGCAAATTTAGACAAAAATCCTGAATTATAAGCCTATTAGAATAAAAAACAAAAATCAAAAACCATAAATAAGCATTCGATAGGGTGTTGGGTGTTGGGTGTTGGGTGTTGGGTGTTGGGTGTTGGGTGTTGAGTGTTGGGTGTTGAGTGTTGGGTGATGGGTGATGGGTGATGGGTGATGGGTGTTGGGTGATGGGTGTTGAGTGATGGGTGATGGGTGGTGGGTGATGAGTGTTGGGTGTTGGGTGTTGAATGTTGGGTGTTGATGAAATGTAATGGTGGTTATTAACACCTAATCTTCAGTACCCAGCACAAAAAAGACTAATCATCATCACCCAACATTCAACACCCACCACCCAAAGACTAATCATCATCACCCATCACTCATCACCCAACACCCATCACCCATTATCCACCACCCAACACCCCAAAGACTAATCATCAACACCCATCATTCAACACCCACCACCCATCACCCACCACAAAAAAAAGCTGCCACCCAACAGGGCGACAGCTCCATACGTTATAACGAGTGTTCGCTTTAAGCAAACATCATTAATTTATTTTACCTTGTCAACAATAGCCTTGAAAGCTTCCTGATTGTTAACAGCGAGGTCAGCGAGTACCTTACGGTTAATCTCGATGCCAGCCTTGTGCAATGCACCCATCAACTGGCTGTAGCTCATATCGTAAAGACGAGCAGCAGCATTGATACGCTGAATCCACAATGCGCGGAAGTTACGCTTCTTGTTACGACGGTCACGATAAGCATAAGTCAAACCCTTCTCGTAGGTATTCTTTGCTACCGTCCAAACATTTTTACGGGCACCATAGTAACCCTTAGTTTGCTTCAGAATTCTTGTTCTCTTTGCTTTTGAAGCAACATGATTGACTGATCTTGGCATAGTTTTTCTTTCCTTTTAATTTGTTTGACTAATGAATTAACGAAGATTAAGCAGATCACGTACCTGCTTCAAGTTTGTACTATCCACGAGTGTCTGGTGAACAAGATTTCTCTTCTGTTTCTTTGTCTTCTTAGTCAGAATGTGACTGTGGAAAGCGTGATGACGTTTAATCTTTCCAGTACCGGTGAACGTGAATCTCTTCTTTGCGCCGGAATTTGTCTTCTGTTTTGGCATTTTTGTTAAATTTAAAATTGTTATTATATTCATCTGTGGCAACGTATATACCAGGACGTTACGCACAGGTTGCCCATATTACATCCTTCTTCTAAAGGACGAATGCATAATGAGCGTTAGTCAATATTCAATTTCTTCAATACGTCTGCGCCGTTCTTAGCATTGGCAAACAAGCCACCCTCGGTGTTTGTTTCTTCTGCTACGCTTTCTGCACTGCTCTTTATACCAGCCTCAGCCTCCTCACGGTCGCGCTTCTGCTGGCTTTTCTTTACAACGCCTGCTTTCTTAGGTGCAAGATAGAGGAACATCTTCTTTCCTTCAAGCTTTGGAAGTTGCTCAACCTTTGCAAGCTCTTCGAGGTCGTTGGCGAAACGAAGTAGCAACACTTCTCCTTGTTCCTTAAACAGAATCGAACGACCACGGAAGAATACGTATGCGCGTACCTTATTACCTGCATTGAGGAACTCCTGCGCATGTTTGAGTTTAAACTTATAGTCGTGCTCATCTGTCTGTGGACCGAAACGAATCTCCTTCACCTCCTGCTTCACCTGCTTCTGCTTCATCTCTTTCTGATGCTTCTTCTGCTGGTAGAGGAACTTAGAATAGTCGATAATACGACAAACCGGTGGCTGTGCATTAGGAGAAATCTCCACAAGGTCAACTCCTTCTTTTTGAGCCAGTTCCAATGCCTTTCGAGTAGGCATAACCTCTGCTCCATCATCGCTTACCACACGTACTTCCCTAACGCGAATCTGCTCGTTCACGCGGTACTTCATTTTCATTTTGTCATTCTTCATTCAACTATTTTTAATGTGTTTAAATTCGCTAAACGCCTGCAAAGTTACTATTTTCCAATTGATTAACCAAGAGTTTTTACTATATTTTATTCTCTCTCAAAGAAAAAAGATTCTTTCTCTAAATGTGTAGATACTTTTCATAGCGTTCTAACAGAATGACACGGCAAGTTGTCCATACGTCGGTGGGTAAACTGCCTTTTCTTTCTGTTTTGCTAACATTCTCCGACAGCATTGTCGTTTCAAATCATTGATAATAGAAGAAACGAGGCTATAAAAAGTTTTTACAGAATTTTATGAAAACTATCTACAGAGAGAGGATAGATGCAGTCTGAAAATCAAGGTTGCAACTGGTTGAAAATCAACTGTTTGTGGCGGTGCGAAGGAAAAGATGCTTGTTTGGACTTCGAAAGGGCATTAGTAGCATGCATAAAGAGTACCTTTTGAAAGTGTATAGATGCTCTTCTTGAAGCAAAAAGACTATGTATAGCTTTTGTGTCTTGCAAAAATAATTTACATAATTGTTGTGTATAGGTGTATATGTTTAGGCTTTAATAATCAATTTGGGTTTAAGGCAAAAGTCCTGAACACAAGCTCAGTGTTCAGGACTTTTGTGTCAATAACTTTCTGTAATCAGGTTGTGGAAAGTGTCATTTATTCTTTTTGTCGTTTTCTTCTCTTTTGCTGGTGGTAGCATAAGGTTTAATAACACACCAACCATGGCAGAGAGTCCAATACCGCTAATAGAGAAACTACCATGTTGCAGTACAGCTCCTCCGATACCCATTGTCAGCGTTATTGAAATGATAATGATGTTACGTGTGCGATTGAAGTCCACCTTGTGTTGGATAAGGTTTTGGATACCAACAGATGCGATTGTACCAAAGAGCAACAACATGATACCACCCAATACGGCAGCAGGAATACTCTGCAAGAGTGCACTCAGTTTTCCGATTACCGAGAAGACGATTGCTGTTGCGGCTGCAATACGAATTACTTGTGGATGGGTCACCTTTGTAATACTCATTGCGCCAGTCACTTCGCTATAAGTTGTCACGGGAGGACCGCCAAAAAGCAGGCAGCCAAGCAGGCTAAACCGTCGCCCTAACATCGTGCGATGTAAACCCGGAGACTTTGTGAAATCCTTATCGGCAACGGCACTAACGACATAGACATCTCCGACGTGTTCAATAACGGGTGCTATCGCAACTGGTATCATGTACAGGAAGGGTTCCCAACTAAATTGTGGCAATTGGAAATGGGCTAATGCGGGTGGCAAGGCAAACCAAGGTGCTGCCTCAACACCTGAGAAATCAACAATACCCATGCAGGCTGCTACGATGTATCCTGCGACAATTCCACAGATAACGGGTACAAGTTTCATCAAGCCACGTCCCATTGAGAGTACTGTTACGGCTGCACCTAATGAGATAAACGCTATCAACCAGTTGGTTTTTGCCATGTCTACTGCAGCCTTTGATAGAGAAAGACCTATCAAGATAATCACAGGACCAATAACAACTGGTGGGAAGAGCTTGTCTAACAACTTCTTACCCTGCCACTTTATCAGTGCTGACATGATGAAGTAAACAAGTGCAACACCTGCTATTCCTGCCAGTGTTCCCGGCATTCCCCACTGCTTTGAAGCAGAGATGATAGGTGCGATAAAAGCAAAAGATGAGCCCAAAAAAATAGGGACCTTACCTTTCGTTACCAAATGAAAGATGAAGGTTCCTAAACCGGCTGTGAATAAAGCTGTAGCAGGATCAAGTCCTACGAGCAATGGAACAAGTACTGTAGCACCAAAAGCTACAAAGAGAAATTGTACTCCCACTATGGTTTTCCGCATGGGAGATAGTTGTAAATTACTCATCTATTGAATGATTTTTATGTATTTATTAGCGGTGTGCGACTATACATTCTTCCTTTTACTTAGAAAGTTGAAATAGTTTCCTAAGACGCCTCCAGACTTTTTGCCGCTGAACTTGTGATAGAGTTTCCAGCCAAGTATAAGGGCATCGAGCATACCAACTCCCGTGTTGATAACCCCTGAGAAACGTTGAGCAGACTTATTGGTATCCTTTGGCTTGTACATAAGCTCATTCCACAAACCAGCGATTTTATTACCATCTTTGATTAAGTCAGCATGTAACTGCGCCTTCCGAAGTCGTATGTCGTCCAATGATTTATATTCGGGTTCAAATTGAGTTGAATGTTCGGTCATAAGTTTATTTTGACATTAAAAGACTACTCAAAAACCTTACCAACGGACGTTCGATGAGTGCATGACGTTGTACGATGAAAAGGAAGAGTATTAATAAGTAAAGCCCACCTACAATAAGGTAAGCTCCAAAAAACGACCCTACCAATGGTTGCAAAGCATAAACAGCAGCAAAAGAGAGGTAGATTAACGAAATGAAAAGAATGGTACAGAATACTATCAGTATGGCAAACACTGTTAGCAGACGCACAAACTTCTCAATTATATCGAGCTTCACGTACTCAGACTGAAGCCCGATATAATGCTTTAACACCTCTACGAGTTGCGCTATTGTTTCTACGTTCTTATCGTTTGAGAACATCCTCTATAATTTAGATAACATCTGAAGCTGCATCCTTGATGTCTTCTACAAACTCGTCTGCTTCCTTACGACTGAGCTTGATGTCGTGCTTCTTGCAAAAATCATCAACTGCATCTGCTATCTTTGAACGTGTATCTGTTCCCTTCTCTGGAGCCAAAAGAAGTCCAAGGGCTGCGCCTGTAATGCTACCACAAAGAAATGCTCCAATGTAACCTAATGTCTTCATAAATCTTTTTATTTTAATTGTTAATGAATATTTGTTTTATTATCAATGCAAATATAGTCAAAGTTTTGCACATCAACAATAAAAGGAACGTATTTTTGTGTTAATTTTCTCACAATTGGTTTATTTAACAAACTTTTTGCAATGTCGTCATACTTCATCTTCTGGCGCAATTGTCTGCTCGATAATAAAAACAAAAATCTGTTTAGGCACACTAATAATCGGTTTGGATTAAATAATTTAATAGTATAATTCGCAAAACTATGTGATTTTGAATTAAAAGTCGTACCTTTGCCACAATATTTGATTTATAAAACTAATTTGTAGTATGGTTAAAATCACTTTCCCAGACGGTTCCGTTCGTGAGTACGAGCAGGGCGTAACTGGTTTTCAAATCGCCGAGAGCATTTCGCCGGCTCTCGCCCGTGACGTTGTATCTTGCGGTGTAAATGGCGAAACAACAGAACTCAATCGTCCTATCAATGAGGATGCAAGCATCGCTCTTTATAAGTTCGATGACGAAGAAGGTAAGCACACCTTCTGGCACACCTCTGCCCACCTCCTTGCTGAGGCATTGCAGGAACTCTATCCAGGCATTCAGTTTGGTTTCGGTCCTGCTATTGAAAATGGCTTCTTCTATGACGTGATGCCTGCAGAGGGTCAGACAATCTCTGAGAACGACTTCCCAAGATTGAAGAGAAGATGCGCGAACTTGCTAAGAAGAATGAGCAGGTCGTTCGTCGTGACGTTTCTAAGGCGGATGCTGTTAAGGAGTTTACTGCCGATGGACAGGAATACAAGGTAGAGCACATCGTTGAGGATCTCCAAGATGGCACTATCTCAACATATTCACAGGGTAATTTCACCGACCTTTGTCGTGGTCCGCACCTCGTTTCTACGGGTGCTATCAAGGCTGTCAAGATAACCAGCGTTGCTGGAGCTTTCTGGCGTGGCGATGCTAAGCGCGAGCAGATGACACGTATCTATGGTATCACCTTCCCTAAGAAGAAGATGCTCGATGAATATCTCGAAATGCTTGAAGAGGCCAAGAAGCGCGACCACAGAAAGATTGGTAAGGAGATGGAACTCTTTATGTTCTCTGACCGTGTCGGTAAGGGTCTTCCTATATGGTTGCCAAAGGGAACACAGCTGCGCCTGCGCTTGCAGGAGCTCTTGCGTCGTCTCCTTCGTCCTTACAACTATCAGGAGGTAATCACACCGGGTATTGGTGGTAAGAACCTCTACGTAACTTCTGGTCACTATGCCCACTATGGCAAGGATGCTTTCCAGCCAATCCATACACCAGAGGAGGACGAAGAGTATATGCTCAAGCCAATGAACTGCCCTCACCACTGTGAGATTTACGCTCATAAGCCACGTTCTTATAAAGACCTCCCACTGCGTATCGCTGAGTTTGGAACGGTATTCCGCTACGAGAAGAGTGGTGAGCTTCACGGACTTACACGTGTTCGCACCTTCACTCAGGACGATGCGCATATCTTCGTGCGCCCTGACCAAGTAAAGGCAGAGTTTGAGAACAATATCGACATCATCCTCAAGGTGTTCAAGACTTTCGGTTTTGAGAACTATGAGGCACAGATTTCGCTCCGTGACCCAGAGGATAAGGAGAAGTATATCGGTTCTGACGATGTATGGGAAGAGAGTGAGACTGCTATCAAGGAGGCTTGCGCAGAGATGGGACTCAACGCTCGTGTAGAGTTGGGCGAAGCTGCCTTCTATGGTCCTAAGCTCGACTTCATGGTGAAGGATGCCATCGGTCGTCGTTGGCAGCTCGGTACTATTCAGGTAGACTATAACCTGCCTAACCGCTTCAAGCTCGAATACACTGCTGAGGACAACTCTAAGAAGACCCCAGTGATGGTTCACCGTGCGCCATTTGGTTCACTCGAACGCTTCACAGCCGTTCTCATCGAGCACACAGCAGGTCACTTCCCACTTTGGTTGACACCTGATCAGGTTGCTATCCTCCCAATCTCTGAGAAGTATAACGACTATGCTCAGAAGGTGAAGGCATATTTTGATGCTCACGACGTACGTTCAATCATGGACGACCGCAACGAGAAGATTGGTCGCAAGATTCGCGACAACGAGCTCAAGCGTGTTCCTTACATGGTTATCGTGGGTGAGAAAGAGGCTGCCGAGGGTCTTGTGTCAATGCGTCAGCAGGGCGGTGGCGAGCAGGCAACGATGACAATGGAAGCCTTCGCAGAGCGTATCAGCAATGAGGTTGCTGAGCAGTTGAAGGCGTTAGATTAAAGACTTTCTAACATTCTTATATAGAGTGCCTTTTCTTAATAAGTTGTTGTTTTATTCCAACTTCTTAGGAGAAGGCACTCTTTTTGTCCCTTCTGTTTTTTGAGTGATACTGTTAAGCCAGCCCTCGATCATTAGCGTCTAAACTGATTTTATTTTCTTATCGGTATCTTGCCCCTTTTTTGTACTCTCCTTTTTTTGTAAATATACGACTTTGTAATGATATAAGTAAGATTATAAAACAAAAAGCAGCAAATGATTGCTCACCTGCTGCTGTATAGTAATAAGTTTTCCTGTATAAGCCATCGATGTTTTACTGTAAGTTTCTGTTCTTATTCTTATTTCTTTGTCAGACGAACATACAACAAGTAAAAATATATAGTGTGGCTTAGGAAAACCATTGTGTCTGTTATTTAATGATTATCTTTTTGCCATTGACAATATAAACACCCTTAGGCAAAGCATTAATTTCGTCAGTGCTTGCTTTACTTAGCCGTTTTGTTCCCTCTATTGTATAGACATCGGCAAGTCCTGCTTTATTATAAACAGTGTTTGTAATGCCAGTAGTACTACCCTCTATTAATAAGAAATCTTTCCAATCTGGTGCTTGTTTATAGGCATCAATACTATTCTTAGGAACAATAAGTTTACAATTAGATTTATTAATGCCGGTAAAAACATCATGTTTACAGGTTGGTGGTACGACTGCCTCGCTCGAAATCTGTGTTATACTTCTACATTCGCCAAATGCGTCTGATTCTATAGTCTTAACACTATTTCCGATATTTACTTTTTGCAGGTTGGTGCAATCGCTAAAAGCTTCGCTACCTATTGTCGTAACACTATTGGGAATGGTTACAGAAGTTAGAGAGTTACAACCGCTGAAAGCACGTTCGCCAATTTTTGTAACACTATTTGGAATGGTTACAGAGGTTAGCGCACTACAATGTTCGAAAGCACGTTCGCCAATTTTTGTAACACTATTTGGAATGGTTACAGAGGTTAGCGCACTACAACCGCTGTATTTACAACCGATTATTACTCAATATTTTATAGATAATAAGTCAGAAATATGGTTGTTATTTTTTTAATTGCACATTCTAAAAGGTGAAGATTTAACGCTTTTATTGATTATTAACTCAAAAAGGACATCAACTTGGGTCGTTTCTTCTCTTTTCCTTGCTATTCGTTTCCGATATTCCACTTTTGTTTTGGTCTATCTCATATGTACTGCAAAGGTATTGATTTTTGTTTGATATTGCTCCTTGCTTGCTCCTTGTCGTAGATTAATTTTTCACACAGGAATTTTTGTTCTCTTTCTATGGGGCTTGAAACAATCCATTTATTGGAAACAATTAAAGACAGAGCTGGTTTGCCCCAGTGCTTTTTTAAGAAACAGGGCAATTATTTTATCTCCACAAAGGCTCTTGTTCCCCAATTATGAGGAAAGCCTAATAAACGAGTTCTTACTGATGGGTATTTCGATAAAAGCTGCTTGAAATCTGCAACAAAAAGTGTTGCCCTATAGAAATGGAGTTAAGCCAATACACCACATAGCAGAGTTGCGGATAAAGTGTTTGTTCACGGAACGAGAAATCCGTAATCCATGTGTTTGGCATACGCATAGGCATCATTGGCTTGACAGGAAAGACCCGATTTGACAGTCTTGAATGATGGGCGCAGCAATTACGAAGTACGGGTCTGGGTACGGATTAAAAGGCTAAGTGATTATTTTCAGTCATTTAGCCTTTTTAATTATCTAATTTTTCCCCACATTTTCCCCACAGCTGTCTATTTATATACAGGGCAACCGCATCAAAATAACGTTAGCTTAGGAAACAAACGTAGTTTTCAACCTCCTCCTCTCCCTTATTGTCCATTTTCCTAAAAAAACCATTGGTCCAAATCGAAACTACTACCCCATAAAAATTGATTTTTTGCCCCATATAATTCAAATTTCCCTTGCGGGTAATATTTTTTAAGAAACATGATTTTTGACAACAGGCTATTATTCAGACAAATACAAAATTATGCATTTTTAAGGGGGGATATTGTAAATTGTTGAATAAAGTTATGTACCTTTGTCGGCAAATAAAGATATTCTCGTCAAACAAATATAAATAATATAAACATGGAAAAACAGAAAAACAAATCGTAGTTTTGAGTATAGCTTTAGTTTGCATTTTCATCTTGGTATTTTCATTGTTCCATAAATCAGCGACAAAAGATAGGCAAATCCTCCTTTAACAAATGTTTTTGACTGATAGCATTTCTCAAATTGTCTCAGCTTGTCTCGCGAAATTGGTGTGGCGGTTATTGTTAATAACAGAGATACGGTTAAGGTCAATAATAAGAGTGTTTATCCTATGATGAGTGTGTTTAAGGTTCATCAGGCATTAGCTCTTTGTAATGACTTTGACAATAAAGGAATTTCACTTGATACCTTAGTAAATATAAATAGGGATAAACTTGACCCAAAAGACTTGGAGTCCTATGCTGAAAGATTATTCAGGGCCAGTCATATCATTGACAGTGAGAGATTTGCTGCGTTATACTCTTACTCAGAGTGACAACAATGCAAGCAACCTTATGTTTAAGGATATGGTTAATGTCGCTCAAACAGATAGTTTTATAGCCACACTCATTCCTCGTTCAAGTTTTCAGATAGCTTATACGGAAGAGGAAATGTCGGCTGACCATAACAAGGCTTACTCTAACTATACATCTCCTCTTGGTGCTGCAATGTTGATGAATCGTTTGTTTTACTGAAGGTCTTATCGATGATGAGAAACAAAGTTTCATTAAGAATATGTTAAAAAGAATGCAAAACAGGTGTAGATAGGATAGCAGCTCCACTTTTGATAAAGAAGGGGTTGTTATAGCGCATAAGACAGGTTCAGGTGATGTTAATGAAAATGGTGTTCTTGCAGCTCACAATGATGTTGCCTATATATGTCTGCCTAATAATATCAGTTATACCTTAGCGGTATTTGTTAAGGATTTCAAGGGAAATGAATCACAAGCGTCACAATATGTTGCGCATATATCAGCTGTAGTATATTCTTTATTAATGCAAACTTCAGTAAAATCTTAAACTGCACTTGCTTTGATAATTAATGATAAACAATCTAAAAGCACTCTAATCGTTATCGGAGTGCTTTTAGATTACTAATCAAATTGCTTCTATTATAATTTGAATCTCTACTTTTTCTTTTCTTCCCGTTGCGGCACTCTTGCTCCATATCTAAGCTCGTGCCATTGCTCCCTGAACCAGTCGGCAATCGGCTTCCTGTTTATTGTCAGGTTCAGCCTGCTTTCATCGTCAGGGTCATTTTCCACCCTTTAAAATATCATCCCTTTATATCAAAGTTCCGCCTGTGTTGCTCGGAATAGATTTTACCGCTACATTTCAGGGCTTCTTTTTGACTATAAGACTTTCAGTCATTTCTTTAGAGAATCCCAGCATGGCACAAAACTTTTCCATGCGCAGCATTTCCCTGAACATCGGAAACCACCTGAAAGCCTTGTCTATGATTCTGGCGAGCCGTGACAGTTCTTTTTTTCTTTCATGTCAAGTTCCTGCCTCGTGCATTTCTCTGAGATTGTGGATTTGCGTATCATGCTGTTTCTGCATCTGCTGTACTTGGCTCTGCAATTTTTTTCAATATTGGTGTTCCGTTTTGAAACCTCGTCTTGCAGTTTTTTCGTTGGCACGTTCCAGCTTCTTTCAGTTTTCCACTCCCGAAAAGAGAAGCAACTCCACTGAGTTATGGCTGTCGCTGCCGTGGTGGCTGTCTTCTTTAACTTGTCAGTGCGTATTTCTGATTTCACTGTTTCAGTTCCTGCTCGGCAAGATTTATCTGTTCTTCTTTGTGCCGTTTGGCTGCATCCATGCGTTGCAGTTCAGCTTTCTGCTTCTCAATGATAAAGTCGTTCCGTTCCAGATGCTCCTTACCAGTGACAGCCTTTGACTGCCCGCGTTCCATCAGCAGGATGTCGGATGCAAGGGTCTGCATCTGCATCATGTCATCGTCATTGAGCTTTCGGCTCTTTCCTGTTTCGTGGTTCATCCAGTCGAAAACGATATGGGCATGATAGTTCGGCTTGAACCATCTGTCCCCGACTTTGAAGCTTTCCCTGTCTTCCGCTTCCGGCTGACCGTTCAGCCAATGCCCTTCATCCTTGTGCAGGAAGATTTGCAGCGGTGTGATTCCCCAGCGTCTTTGACACTCCTCACCGAATTTACGCACGTCTGCCGGTGTGGTGTCCGACCTGACAAGCAGCACTCCTTCACGTATGGGGAGCATCCCGCAATCTTGACTATTTTACCGTTCTTGCCTTTGCGTTCACGCTCCTTTTCCTGCATGGCACGTCCGGTCTTTTCCTTTACCATCTGTCTGATATTGTCATAATGCATCCGCAAATCCGGACTGCCGAAGTCGGGATTTATCCACTGTTCGTTATCGGTGGATAGTTCAGGAACGACATAGATTCTGGACTCTCCGATGTGGCGCATGTATTCGGCAGTCCTCCTGTTGTGAGCCTCGCTCGATGCGATGTTGCAGGGCTTGATATGTATGCTTGATTTTGTTGCCATAGATACTTGTTTTTTGGTTTGTACTTTATTGTTTGCTTTTCCGCTGTCCGTAAACGCATGGGGTTCTTAGGGGTGCAACCCATAAGCGGAGATTGCAAAGAGAGGTCACTCTTTGCTCTGGGTTCTCAGGGGAGAAACGCCCTGAGTGGGTCATTAGGGTAAAACCCTAATCCCCTCGGGAGAGCCCACAACTACGTAAGCGGAGCGTGTAGTTATAGTGGGCTATATCAATGGCAAGCCATTGTCTGCAAACTCCAGCCTACGGCTTCCGCTCTCCTCCGTCAGGAGGTTTTTTTCATCATCGTTGCCGATTGGAGATGCACCGACCAGCACAAGGTCTAAATCGTCTATCAGTTTTTGCAGGACGGGATTCTTCTCTATCATCCGCTGGAGGATTCTCTCAGCCTCGACCAAGTGGTTGGCTGTACTCATCACCTTGCCCTCCCGTATCTGAAAGATAATCCAATCGGCTATGTCGATATGGGCTTCTTTTTGTTTCGGGGTGGCATTCCTTTCGATGATGTCCGAAACCACCACCTGCAAAAAGTACATGCTCTCGGCTCGCTGTTTCCACTCGGCATAAGCATCGGCATCGGGAAAGAGAAGCACGGTTCGCCCTGACAGGTACACGGAGTTTCTCTTCTCTCATCTGACTCTTACCACCCGTAGCCAGCCATACATAATCGGGGAAGATAGCAGAACCGATAACGGCACTCTTCTCGGATTCCACCAAGACCACCACCTTGTCGGGATGCGTTTTCAACAAGTGTTCCCCGAAAAGGCATTGGGATAGTTGCCAATCCTCTGCCAACACACGCTGCTTTTTTTCAATATGCTGGTATCCAGGTTCACTGCCGATGTCTGTCCTCCCTTGATACGGTGTCCGTCTTCGGGATTGTACTGCATCACCTTTTCCCGTGCGTACCTTGCCCGTCCTGTCTATCTGCCAAAAAGATAACAGAGCCGTCACGGGTAGCCCCCAAACGGTATTCTCCAACAACCGCTTCAACACCTCTTTCGCCTTGTCGCCATAGTAGGAAGTAAGGAGTGTGAAGAGGAAACGGAAGAAATTGCTACGCTCGCTTTGCGACTTCTCCACATAGTGAGGGGGAATATAGCCGATGGCTGTCGGCTTACTTTGCTGCTTCACTTTCTTCTGCTCTGCTCTTTGCCTGTCAAAAGAGAAATCATTGGTAGTTCTGTGTTCAGGATGCTCTTGAAAATACTCTTTCGGAGTGTAGTGATACCCACAACCGCTTTCGTGGTTACATCTGCCGACCGATGGATGCAACGGCACATTATTTTTCGTCCACGTAATAGACGAAAGAATGCCTGCTCTCCGCATTTGGGGCAGGTATGCCGTGTTGCCGTTCCTTTATACTTCTGTAATGAATAATTGCCCATAGCTTAGTCCGTTTTTGATGGTTGATTGTCGGCTGTCCCATCCTGTCCCATTGTCCCACACTCTAAGGGTTGGGACAGTGGGACACTTGGGACACCTGCGTTTTTACTCTCTTTGCTGCGCTGGATGATACGGTTTACGGTGGACTTGCCACAATTCACCTGTGAGGCTATCTCCCTGACGGACTTGCCCGATTGGGAGAGTTGCAGAATTTGGCAATCCCTTTGGCTTGATTCATTGTCGCCCAATTTTTTCAAGTGTTCCTTTTCCGTGGAATAGCCCCTGAACACGAACTGCAAGAAAGCATCCACCTTGTCAATCTCGTAAACGATTACATTATCCGCATCATGAGAGAACGTGCCATAGCGCACTTTAAGCTGCTTCACATAGCGAAGCCCTCCGTCTTGAGCGACTTTTTTTCCAATGGTGAACACGCTGTCAAAGAAAATTGTAGAGCCGTTTGCTTCCGGCAAGGTCGTTGGATGTGATGGGACAATCCAAAGAGCGTTTGGGCGTATGTGCCGGGACAAGGATAGAGAGCGCATATCTCTTTTTGAGATTGTTCAGCTGAATCATCAGCCGTCCTGCGGCATCGCCTTTCTCCATGGCGCAACACAGGTAGGGTAAGATTGTCAATGATGAAAAATCTTGCAGTCGGTCTGCACAGCCATCTGTTCAATGCCGCCTATGATAGCTTCCTCAAAGTTGGCATCCAAAAGCTGGTTGCAGTCAATAGACACCCGATAGATTTTTGTCGGGAAAGGTGTAGAAACTCTCCATGCTCGTTGGTATAGCGGAGCTGGAACTGCTTTTTCGGACAGTTCAAAGTCCAGATACAGCACATTGTCGGTTCGGGCGATGCGGTCGGCTATCTGCACGGCAAGGATGGACTTGCCCACGTTGGAATCGGCAAACAAGCAGGAGAGTTCCCCTCGTACCAAAAGCTGTCCCACAGCGCACGGGGCGTAGGCAATAACGATGCTTCAAGAATGGTTTGGTTTGCCGTCTTGATATTCATCATGCCTACACTGTCGGGCATACCGTTATGCGCTTGGGATGCTTTTTGTGAGGTCGCCACGTATCAGGTTGATATAGTTCTTATCCTCTTCCATATCATTCACCAGTTACGTGGGTTGGGCTTGCGACGGTGGGAAGAGGATAAGGACTTGTTCAGTTCCTCGTCTGACAACGGTATGGGATTCTTTCGGGCGGTTTCCAGCCACTTGTCCGAGTTCGTCACGGTAAAGGCAATAGCGTTTGCCGGGCTTGGTGGCAGGGATTGTCCCTTCTGACAGTTTCATGTAGAGCGTACCCCTTAGGGATACCTAAATACTCTGCTGCCTCGTCCACAGACATGGGCGCGTGGGTGTCCACCGTTTTGGCATTGTTCACACTGCGCTGCTCGGCGAGCAGGCTTTTTCAGGCTCATCACTTCGTCTCGAAGCTGAGCGACAACCTCGGGGAGGTCGTTGAAGGTAAGAATTGATTTTTTTCCATTCGCGTACTCGTCTCTTTTGTAAGACTTGGCGCAAAGGACTGAAATGATATATCCGTGAATATCTCCACGACACGTCATTGCAAAATAATTCCCGAATAATTAAGCCCAGCCATAAATGACGGGTAAAATTACTCGGGAAACGATGTAAAACAGGCGGTTATGAGTTACCGGATGGTTGTCGTTGGTGTCGTGATTATCCTAATTCCGCACATAATCCTCGGGATAGTGGAAATCAAGTTTGCCGTTTTCGGGTTCATCAATGGGAATTTCCGTCTTTAACGGCTCTACCTTGAAATTCTTGATGGTTGATAAGTCTGTATCAGCAAACGATTTCGGGAAAAGGGCTTTGATGAACTTGGCACGGTTATCCCCATTGTAGTATCTCTTGTACAGGAAACGCTCAGAGATATTCCATACGAAGTGACGGAGTGGAATGTTGTTGATGTCTTTGGTAAACGGTCTTTGTATGGGCTTCGGGGTATAAGTGTTAAGATTCATCCATTTGTCCACCTCAGTACAGATGTGGTTCACGGTTTCTTGGTCGGCAATGCGAGGCAGGTAATAATGGCAATACTCCATGACCATGCGGATGCGCTCTTCCTTTTCCCGTTGCTCTCTGCTTGCGTAATTGGCACGGTTCTTTTCGTGAAGATCCGGGGCGATAGTAAGCTCTATCGGTTGTGTTTGGATAAGTGTCTCTTCTTTTGTCGGGGATGATTCGGGTACAGGCTCAGGGACTGATGTAGGTCCAGGCACAGATGTGGCTTCTTCAAGTGTATTTTGTGACAGTTCTTCCTGCACCTCTATGGCTTCGGCAATCGTTTCTTTCTTGCCGAACTTGATTTTGTAGATTTCGTATGTATCAAAGATAAGTGTCTGAAAGGAGAGATAGAGCAACCATCCCAACAGGTTACAGCATACGAATACTATCCACCTGACAAAGTTGTCTTGGTTGAAGCTGTCCGCTATTACCAGCGTGGCAATGGAAGATATTAGGACGATGGCGAAAGCCGACAAAGCCCAAGATGATGTATTTGTCCTTGATTGATGATTCCATATTTCGTTGAGAGATTGAATGTTCCTGTATTATTTTGTGCAAAGTTAATGCTATTTTTCCCAATTACTGCCCGTTATTTGCGGTTAGAACGGTCTTTTTCAATGTATTTCACGAAATGTCATCATATCATACTCTGTTTCATACTCTGAGGGGCTTATAAATGGTGGCATCAAGCCAAAAACATAGAGGGGCGATTATAGCCTTGTAGCCATAACCGCCCCTCTGAATACCTGTCAATGTGAGACATTTATGCCTCCTTGCGCTTCAAGGTTATCTTGTCCACCACCTGACACATCTGCTGCGCTGCTATCTTGGAATAGATTTGTGTGGTGGTAATGTTCTATGTCCGAGATAGGCTTGGATGACAGCCATGTCCGTTCCCATTTCCACGTGCAGGCTTCCGAAGCTGTGGCGGGTACAGTGAAAGGTGATTTTTCTTGGTTATCCCTGCTGCCGTGAGCCACCGTTGGAGTGGTCCTTGCAGCATCTTGTCCTTGAAAATCCTCAAAGATAAGTCCCTCGCCCCTGTTCTCCCAGCAGTCCATAGGCTTCATCACTGATGGGGTTATGCACTATTTCTTTGGTTTTCTGCATACGGGTGGTAACGAACATCCTGCCGTTGGTGTATGGTTGTATCTGCTGCCACGTGAGCTGTCTGATGTCGCTCTTTCTCAGTCCCGTAAGACAGGCGAAAAAGAAAAGCTTTTCAAGACCTCCTCCTCACAGGGTGTTTCGGCAAGCCGTATCAGTTCCTCTTGGCTCAAATGCTCCCTGATGGTGGGAATGCACTCGATGCGGTCTAAGAAGCCGTTTGGGTTCTCCTTTATCTTCCCTGTCACGGTAAGCGGTGTGCAGCACGGCACGGAAAAGTTGACCAATAGCCTGCTGCGGAGTTGATGTGCAGCTTTTTGGTTGGTGTGGATGGATTGGGGTGCATCAAGCAGGTATTCCATGAACTTGCGGCACAAATCCACATCCACCTCCTCAAAGGTGCATTTGCCGTTCACGAACCGCTGGAAATGCTTGTATACGTGCTGCCACTTGATATTCTTGCGGTCAGCCGGGTCCTTTGAAATAGGCAGGAAATCGCCCTTCATCTTGGTCTTGTCAAAAAGCCGTTGTTTTCATTGAAAATGGCTTCGTAGCGCTGGTTGCGCAGGATGACCGCTTTCTTCATCATGCGTGCGTTGAAGTCCCGTTCCTGCTGGTTTGCAGGTTTGGCGAAGATGTAAATTCCTAAGGCTTCACGTGTAATCACTCTCATGGTGACATTGTCACGGTAGCCGGGATAGTAGTCAAGGCATAGTGAATACTGTGTCCCGTTCTTAATCTTGCGCTTACGCAAGGTAACTGTTTTTGCATTTACTCATAATAATTATGTTTTTAATTGGTTGTATACATTTTTGGAGTTGTATCCATGTTTCCGATGGCAAAGGAACAACGTGAAATATCCGTGAATACCTCCACGATACATCATTTTGAAATAATTTTTCGATAATCCCGATTTTTCACGGTTATTTGTTCCTTTCAGCCATGACACGCTCCACATCTGAGCGCAAAAGCAGGTTTTTCACACCCACCTTTATCTTTTTTCGATGTGCTTCACCTTGACGATATGGCAGATGTTGGCTGACGAAAGACCATAGATTTGCTGCACCTGCTCAACGGTATAGTAGCGTTCATCGTTCACAAGGTCAGTTCTGCGGAGTTCGTTCAAATGTGATTTTGGAGTAATAGGTACGCCCGTACTCTCTTTTTAGTGGGTATCTTATGGCGATAGGTGTAGGCACGGAGTGCGGTCGGCTTCATGCCGAACAGTTCCTCCACCTCCTCGGTCAGTAGCCAGTCGGTAATTTCGCTAATATCAACTGCCACACCGAAAAAAACTCGTCAATATGCTTCTTGCTGTAATAGTTCTTTCCTGCGATACGGCAGATGGGGATATGGTTACGCTTGGCGGAAGTGTAAAGCCATGACTGCTTTACCTTAAAAAGGGACATCACCTCCTCGCCCGAATAGAAGTCCAACACTTCTTCGCTTTCCTTTTCCCTTTTTTCTCTTTTGGCAGGTAAGGAAGATGAAGATGATTTCCTTGGTGTGGAGGTGTTGCCGGGCAGGATGCGGTGATAGGGATTGCCCTCCAACATCTGCTCGATGTCGGCTCTGCGGATGAATGCCATGCGGTTGCTGATGCGTGAGGGCTTTTCAGCTTGCCGATGGCTACAAGTTTGTAAATGTACTGTCGGGAACAGCCCATGAGGATGGCTGCTTTGGAAAAGGTGAGATACTCCTGATGCTGTATCTCCATCAAGGGTTGGGCGACTTTGAAGAGGTTGTTCTTCTGCATCACTCTGGCTCGTTTGGCTTCTGCCCTGACAAGCCTCACTGCAATATCTTTGCATACCGCTTCGGGTTACAAAGGACTTGCCGCAAAAACTGCATTTTTCTGGTTGCTTTCATACCGTTTTATCGTTTAATGGTTCATTTCTTCAATCCTATATCTCTGAAATGGTAAACGGATGTGAACGGAAGTCAACCATTGTCGCTTTTTCTACAGTGTGACTGTTTCCGCATATCGGGGCGGTTATTGTCGCTTGTCGTAAACGGTTGTAAACCCTTGTCAACTGTCTGCACGGTGTGACAAAAAACAAGCCCCGCAAATTCTCCACGTCAGAAATACGTCTCAAAAATATGTGGAAATTTGGGAAGCGACAAATGGCAACCGAAAAGTGTTAAATTTTAGAATATGCTGGTAATTAAAGATTTACACTCGGATATTTCTGATTAGTTTTGGTTGTTCTATGGTTATAAATACAACCGTTGAAAGCAGACTTTCCAATTGTCGTAACACTATTTGGAATGGTTACAGAAGTTAGATTGCTACAATCTCTGAAAGCATCCTCTCCAATTGTCGTAACACCATCACCTATTATAATTTGTTTAACTTTCTCACGAGAGTCCCCCCATGGTGCTCTGTTGTCGTATGAATAATCATACATTCCCCCCCCCCTAAAATGGTCAAAACACCATCATCATTAAGGTGCCATTTTAGATTAGGTCCACAAGAACCAGACTCCTCGGCATTAGCTGATAAGCCCATGAGTAGGGCAATTAGTAAGATGTAAATTTGTTTCATATTAGTACTTTTATATAAATAATATTTTTTTGATTTATGGAAGTTCAAATGCAAAGATAAACAAAATTTATTATAAACCCATAATTCCGCAATATAATTTCTTGTGAGAAAATTTTTATATATTGATGTGACATTTTGGGACTCTATACATTGATATGAGACTTTTCGATGTTTTTGGACTTGTTTAAGCATGAAATCCCCCACCCAAACTAATGGGGAATATGAGAATCGTAAAGATATGCTGTTTATTCAAGGAAGACTTCTGAGTAGTAGGTTTTATTTGTGTATAGGTTCAGAATGTTCCGCCTTCCTGTTCGCACCCATTTTGCTGGCACGCTGACAAAATGCAGAATAAAGGCTTTCAGCCTGCTTGTCTTTTTCAACGGCTTAACCTTCTCGCTGATATGACGGATGAGATAAAGATAGAAGTTCTTCAGCATGGCGGTAACCATCATGAAAAACCATATTCTCAGCCATAAAAGAAAATGGCAGATGCGACCATCCAAAGTCATTGTTCTGTATGTCGAAGTTCTTTTCGCTCGCTCCACGCTCATTATAAAATGTAATGATGTCTTTCTCGGTAGATGTCCAATTATTGGTAAGGATACAGCGATATATGTATATTTCTCCGAACATATCCGTCTGTTCCCTGCCGTGCTTGTCTTTCAAGGGACTACGCTGTACGACAAGCCTGTATGACTTTCCTTCGATGAGGTTGTCCATGCTGACAGAGGCGATATCGCATTTCTCATAACCAACTTCAATGCTCTTCCATTCTTTCAACTGGCGGAACTCCTCGTGTCGGCTGCCACAATTGGCAGCACGTATGTAGAACGTGTTGCAGCGTGGTTCTATGGTTTGGATGACTTCCTTTGAGAACGACCCGCAATCAGCACGGAAACGCTCTATCACAACACCGAGTTCGGAGGTCACACGGTCCATAATGCGGCGAAGTGTGTCCTCCTGATGGAATTTTACATTGGTGTTTCCATCACGATTCTCACCTCCAACTATGATACCCCCAATGGAAGCCCAACCAGGGAAGTAGCCAAAATCCTGCTTATAGGAATACTTTGCGTCGAACTTGTGGGCAGGAATAAACTGGTGGTCAAAGTCTAAGTCAACATGACTGCCCGCCTTTATAAGCACCATCCTCCGTATCATTCGTAAAAGTAAGGTGTTCAGCTTTTCAGCTGTGTTGAAACTATAAGACCTACCAGATGTCTCGCTTGTATATACAACATTCTCTTCGGCAAGCTCTTTTAGTCCGCGCCCCACCGTATCGGCACTGGGTAGTAGCGTACCAGGTCTCTGTTTGAACTGACCTATAAGCGTATTGATATCCTCAAGACATTCTCCGCCGCAAAGATAGCTGAAGAAGAGAGATCCGAAAGTACTTCCATGGCTGAATGCTTTACCACTACTTCCACGTTTTCCCAATACAGATTCGGTAAGTTCTTCAAAGCTCAACTTTGAAAAAACGTCCATAATATGATAAATTCCACCGAAAGAAGTGATATTCTCGTTTTTAATTGCTACCTTTGCCATGTCAGATTTTTGCTTACTTTTTATTTCCGTAGCACTAAGATAGGTGAAATTTCTGACATATCCAAGTGTTTTGAGGACTTTGTTTCTCAGGCACTTGGAGTTTTTACAAGAAATAATGCTGCGGAATTAAGGATAAATGTTTTTCTATAAAAAGTTTATGTAGCATTTTGCTTCTTTTTTCAAGATAGTTATTGTTGAGAGATGGCATCTCATAAGTACCACCAGGTAGCCTCTACCTAATTCCACCTTCATTAATAATCTTGTTTCGGTACTATGTGTTTTCTCGAAATTTATCCTCTAACAATAGAATTCTTTCCCGCAGTTGGTCAAAAGTCAATGGATTCTCGTTATAAATGAATGACTCTATCATTGCTTTGTAATCATCTCGGAACAAATTTCTATCTCTCCAGTAGGCCAGATCTTAATATTCTCTCGCTTATCAGAGTCATAATCCACAGAACTGATATGATAGAATTTCTTGCGATGCTCTATGATACTTTTATAAAGTTCTGAGTCGTTGATAGCTGTTTCTGAATAGGTGTCCATCAATCTCTCCAAGTCATAAAGGTGACGGCTCATTCTTTCGCTTCTGGGCGACTTCTTCTGATATTCCTCATTAAGCAATAATGCCTTTTCCAAAAAAGTCCGGATAGGAAGTACCGTAGGAACAAAGCATTGGGTAGCATTATCCACTTCGTTAAAAGTATCATAAATCAGTGAAGTTAATGCTCGGTTTTCAAAAGGTTCATCCATAGACATACAGCTGATTTCGATTTTGACCTTTGGCTGAATGTATTCATTTGTTTCATCTAAGATGCTGGGATAGACAACATTCAGCACTACTGGGTCATGGTCTGTATCAATAGGAATCTCAACACCATCTTGCATGATACTCTTTACATTCTCGACGTAGAAATCTTTAGCTCCCAATTTTGCAAGTTGCTCATTTAACTCAGGAGAAAGTCGCTCGGAAATAACCTCCCTCGATGCCTTCCGCAAGCTTTTCAGTTGATTATTATTCTCGCACTTGGCAAAAGGATATAGCTTCTGTTTTTCTTCCGTTTCAGTAAACCAACTTCTGCTAAGAGATATGTCTATATCCTCACTGAACCTTCTTAAATCAATGTTCTCCCATTTACCTTTAGAAAGACTTGTTCCGCCTTTGAAAAACAGGAACTCCGAAAATGACGTAGAGAAAAGTGCTTTGAGGGTAATCGTTACCCACCAGTCCTTCTCTATAGCCAAGTCCTCTATATTTGTTCTCAATGTTGTATTCTGTACGATTGCGATACGCTCTTCGATTGTCTTATCTTGCCAAATGCTCATACTTTTCTATTATTGGTTTTATATACTTGCGAACCCAGACTGGCGCTGTTGCCAAATCCGTTTTTATCTGTTGCTTTTCGGTTGAGTCAGAGATTAACTTCTCAATTCTATTTGTATCAGCAGAAGTTATGTTTGATTGCCCCTTTGCCTTGAGTGCTAAAACAAGTAATGGCATTAACTTGCTGTGATACGAATATGTGCTGGGAGTTCTGTGCTTCAGTCTTATTTTCTTGTTCCCTATAGTTATAGTCCTCGGCGATCCTGTTGTTAGATAGATTGCCTTCATCGGAACCTGTGTTGACAAACCAAGGGCGTTCAAAGCATATTCTCCTGTTGGTAGAATCTTCGCATTTTCATGTTCTGCGATCAGTTTTACAATCTTCTCTGCCGAAGGATATACATTGCCATAGTTAGTTACTATCGGCTTATAGTATATGCCTTTTGCGAGGCGTTCAAGAACACCAAAACCTTTCATCGTCGATAATAACTTACTGACATATTCATTATCAAACTCAGCAAAGTCATTGACAAAGAAAACCGTTCCTGGTTCAGCTTCGTCTATCCGTTGTTTTATCTGTTCTTGAATGGTCATATTAACATATTTTAGTCGGTAACTTTTGCAAAGTTATGGAAATTATCTGTCTTTTGCAACAATACCCCCTACTTTTTTGACTGTTTGGAGGTAAATTAAATGTTGTGCGTTAACATATTTTAGTCGGTAACTTTTGCAAAGTTATGGAAAGCAATTCGCAATGAAAGAGGAATTAAAATTTCACAAGACATAGTACTGCCAACATCTAATGAGAGGTATTGCGTGATATTATGAAAATCAACTTTGCTGTCACTTCTGTCACCTCTTAGAAGCTTATAATGCGTTGATTATAAGCATCTAAGACAAAGTGTTAAAAGTGACAGCAAACTAAAATCAAACTTTATTTAGTAATATGGGCTTAATAAAGAAGGGACTTTTGCTATTTCTTTTGTAGGTTTGTCAGCAAGTCGGCAACCACGTAGCTGGAGCCACCAACGAAGATGAAGTCTTGTTCGTCAGCATCTTGAAGGGCAGCTTGGTAGGCTTCGAGGACGGTTGGGAAGACCTTTCCGTGTAGGTCGTAATCGTCGGCTGTTGCGGCAACCTTCTCTGCTGGGAAGGCACGATGCGTACTGGGTTGTGTCCAATAGTAGATGGCATCATCAGGGAGCATAGACATGACAGCATGTAGATCCTTGTCATCCACCATACCAAAGACAATACGTTTCTGTTTACATTGTTGATGTTTGATTTGTTGGGAGAGATAAGTCCATCCGCCAACGTTGTGTCCTGTATCGCAAATGACCAATGGGTTAGCCTGTAGCTTCTGCCACCTACCCATCAGTCCTGTCAGTTCACAAACATTAGAAAAGCCTTTCACAATGCTATCTGCGTTCTTGATAATGCCTTTATTATATAGCTGCATGGCAGCAGTGAGTACCGTGTTAGCGTTCTTCTCTTGGTAGCTACCGCCTAATTCGCCCACAATATTGCCGAAGAAACGAGTTTGATAAGCGATGCCACCATCGGGGTGAGGGTGAGAAGAAAGTATTGCAGGGATGTCTTCTGCAAAGACAATGAGCGCATCCTCTTTCTGTGCTTTTGCCTTGAAAACAATCTGTGTTTCAGGGACAGACTCACCAATAACAACTGGTACACGATGTTTGATAATACCAGCCTTCTCTGCAGCAATCGCTCCGAGAGTATTACCGAGGAACTGGGTGTGGTCGAGTGATATGTTGGTGATAATGGATAGGATAGGGGTGATGATATTCGTGCAATCAAGTCTACCACCTAAGCCCACTTCAATGATAGCAATATCAACCTTCTGCTCAGCAAAGTACTTGAAAGCTAAGGCTGTTGTAAGTTCAAAGAAAGAAGGGTGGAGTGGCTCAAAGAAGTTGCGTTCTTGTTCAACAAAGTCGATAACCTCCTGTTCTGAATCATTTCTCCATTGACTTTGATACGCTCACGGAAGTCAATGAGGTGAGGACTGGTATAGAGTCCGACCTTATATCCTTCAGCTTGGAGGATAGCTGCCAACGTGTGGGAGCATGAACCTTTTCCGTTGGTTCCTGCAACATGAATGGAAAGGAAGTGGGTATGTGGATGACCGAAGTGTTCATCTAAAGCCTTTGTCGTCTCGAGTCCTTCTTTATAAGCAGATGCTCCAACGTGTTCGAAGACGGGAGTGCTGTTAAATAGATATTCTATGGTTTCTTGGTAGGTCATGGGGGGTGATGGGTGTTGGGTGATGGGTGATGGGTGATGGGTGTTGATGATTACCTTTTTGGGGTGATGAGTGATGGGTGATGAGTGATGAGTGATGGGTGTTGATGGAATGTGAGGAAATGATTTAACCCCATTAGTCAATGAAGGCTAATGGGGCATATAATCATTATTTCAATTCTCTTTGTAAGCTCATTGCTTATTAAAAACTTGTTTACTTGTCAACTCGTTCAACTTGTTTACTTGTCAACTCGTTTACTCGTCAACTCGTTCAACTGAATAGTTTCTTAAAGTTCTCAAAGATAGAGCGTTTGGTGCTATTGTCACCACGGAAGTTTTCGCTTTGTCGTAATTGCTCAATCATCTTCTTTTCTTCCTTGTTCAGTTCTTTTGGAACGTAAACGCTGACGTGGACGACTAAGTCACCAGTACCGCTACCATAGCCTTGTACTGCTGGAAGACCTTTACCACGTAGGCGGAGAGTCTTGCCGGGTTGTGTACCAGGTTCAATCTTGATCTTCACATTGCTACCGTCAATGGTAGGAATATCAATCTGATCACCTAATGTCGCAGTTGGGAAGTCGAGTAGGAGATTATAGATAATGTTCTGTCCGTCACGAACGAAGGTGTCATTAGCTTCCTCCTCGATATATACTTGGATGTTACCAGCCACACCATTGTGTCTACCAGCATTACCCTTACCTGGAACATTGACTACCATACCTTCAGCTACACCCGCTGGGATGTTGATTTCAACGACTTCCTCGCCCTTTACAACGCCTTCACCATGACAGTGAGTACACTTGTTCTTAATGATAGTTCCCTCACCATTACATACGTGACAGGTGGTCTGGGTCTGCATCATACCAAAGATACTCTGTTGTGTACGGATTTCAACACCCGAACCATGACAGTTCTGACATGTTTCTGTTTCGCTACCACTCTCTGCACCAGAGCCATGACAGTGTTCGCAAGTAACATCCTTACGCACCTTGAACTTCTTTGTAACACCCGTTGCAACCTCTTGTAGGGATAGACGAACCTTCAAACGAAGGTCGGTGCCACGGTACTTAGGGGCTTGATGACCGCCACCTCCGAAGCCGCCAAATCCTCCACCATGTCCGCCGAACACATCGCCAAACATAGAGAAGATGTCGTCCATAGAGAAGCCACCAGCTGAACCAAATGGATTACCACCACCAAAACCACCGCCAGGAGCATCGAAGCCAAACTGGTCATATTGCTGACGTTTCTGTGGGTCGTGTAGTACATCGTAGGCCTCGGCAGCCTCTTTGAACTTAGCTTCAGCCTCAGTATCACCAGGGTTGCGGTCAGGGTGATACTTAATAGCCAGCTTTCTGTAAGCCTTCTTTATCTCGTCTTCAGAGGCACCCTTGCTAACACCGAGTACCTCATAGTAATCTCTTTTTGCCATCTTACTATTGTCCTACTGCTACTTTTGCGTGGCGGATAACCTTATCATTGAGTGTATACCCTGTCTGTACACAGTCGATAACCTTACCTTTCTTGTCATCTCCCATGCCAGGAACCATTGCGATTGCCTCGTGATAATCGACGTTGAAGTCAGCATTATCGGTCTCAATCTTATTGACACCGAGAGACTCCAAGGTCTTCATAAACTTCTTATAGATAAGTTCGAAGCCCTCTTTGATAGCTTGTGGGTCGTCTGTCTTGTCAGCAGTAGCACGTTCAAAGTCGTCAATGATAGGCAGTACGGCAGCAACGGTCTTCTCACTTCCATTGAGAATAAGTTCCGACTTCTCTTTCAGAGTACGCTTCTTGTAGTTCTCAAATTCAGCCGCTAATCGGATATACTTGTCCTTCCACTGCTCTGCTTCTATCTGTGCCGCAGTCAGTGGGTCGAGTTGTTCCTCCTTGTTGGCATCCTCAGTCTGTGTCTCAGACTCGTTCTGGGTTGTTTCTTCGTTGTTCAACTCCAGCTCTTCACCTTCAAACTTTATATTTTTCTCTTTCTTACTCATAATATAATTGCACTATTTGTCATGGCATACACTTGCAAATTGTATGCCATGTTTTGACAATCTTAGTACATTCCTGCTTTTTGTTCCTTAATTTGCTCGTCATGGATGTAGTCATCGTAGCTCATGAGCTTGTCGATGGTACCCTTTGGTGTCAATTCAATGATACGATCAGCCACAGTGTTAATGAACTCATGGTCGTGTGAACTGAAGAGGATGTTACCCTTAAAGCCAACCAAGTTGTTGTTGAAAGCCTGAATACTCTCCAAGTCAAGGTGGTTGGTAGGAGTGTCAAGAATCAAGCAATTAGCATTCTGAAGCTGCATACGAGCAATCATACAACGCATTTTTTCACCTCCAGAGAGTACGTTTACCTTCTTCTCAACCTCTTCCTGCTTGAACAACATACGACCCAAGAATCCCTTCATTGCCACTTCGTTGCCCGGACCATACTGTGATAACCAGTCAACGAGGTTCAAGTCGCAATTGAAGAAGTCGGTATTATCCAATGGGAGATAAGCCGTAGTGATTGTCACACCCCAATTATATGTACCAGCATCAGGCTCTCGATTACCATTGATAATCTCAAAGAGCGCAGTCATAGCCTTTGAGTTGCGAGAGAGGAAGACTACCTTCTGTCCCTTCTCAATATTGAAGTTCACATTATCGAAGAGTACTGTTCCGTCCTCATCAACAGCCTTTAAGTTCTCAACCTCAAGAATCTGGTTACCCGGTTCGCGCTCCATAGAGAAGATAATACCCGGATATTTACGGCTTGATGGACGAATCTCCTCTACGTTCAGACGCTCCAACATCTTCTTGCGTGATGTGGTCTGCTTACTCTTAGCCACATTGGCAGAGAATCGGCGGATGAACTCCTCCAGCTGCTTCTTCTTCTCCTCAGCCTTCATCTTCTGGTTCTGAGCCTGACGTAATGCCAACTGTGAACTCTCGTACCAGAAAGAGTAGTTACCCGCAAAGACGGTTACCTTACCAAAGTCGATGTCAATAGTCTGTGTGCTGACAGAGTCAAGGAAGTGACGGTCGTGCGATACAACCAATACGGTCTGATGCTCGTCAATCTCACCGAGATAATCCTCTAACCATTCAACGGTTTCAAGGTCAAGGTCGTTGGTAGGCTCATCAAGCAATAAGTTCTCAGGTTTACCAAAGAGTGCCTTCGCCAACATCACACGCACCTTCTCTGTATTTGAGAGTTGTGACATCTGCTTTTCGTGTAAGTCGTCCTTAACACCGAGGTTCTGAAGAAGCTGTGCAGCATTGCTTTCAGCCTCCCATCCATTCATCTCAGCAAACTTCAACTCTAAGTCGGCAGCACGGTTACCATCCTCTTCGGTCATCTCAGGTTTAGCGTAAAGTTCTTCACGCTCCTTCATATTTTGCCAGAGAGTTTCGTGCCCCATGAGGACAGTATCCATGACTTTATACTCATCATATTTGAAGTGGTCCTGCTCCAAGACAGATAGGCGTTCGCCCGGTCCCAGTTCTATAGTACCCTTGTTTGGCTCCAAGTCGCCAGAGATGGCACGGAGTAGGGTAGATTTACCAGCACCATTAGCACCAATGACTCCGTAAATATTACCCGGTGTAAACTTTAGATTAACGTCCTTGTACAGAACTCTCTTGCCAAATTGGACAGCAAGGTTTGAAAGTGTAATCATCTTTTTCTAATACCTTATTATATAATAATTTGACTGCAAAGGTACGATATTTATTTCAAACGACAAAAAAGAAGTTGTGAGAAGATGCCGTATTCATTAGGTATTCATTTCTGAGAAAGGTTAGTCGTTCTTTATCCCCATTATTAGGTATTTGCTATGTAAACATTACCCTATATTATTTTTTTTCATTACCTTTGTTTATTGAATGAACAAGTAATATGCAGGGTAAGACCCTGTGGCTGGGTAATCATGGTAAATAATGATGAACTTCGATTTATAAACAATAATAATGGCTTATGAAGCTATCAGAATTAAGAAGTGGTGAGATTGGAACCATTGTGAAAGTATCAGGTCATGGTGGTTTCCGTAAACGAATTATAGAGATGGGATTTATTAAAGGTAAGGCTGTTGAAGTTTGCTCAATGCTCCTTTACAAGATCCCGTAAAATATAAAATCATGGGTTATGAGGTCAGTCTTCGACGCAGTGAGGCTGAGCAAATAGACGTGGTGTTACAAGCAGAAAACTCCGTTACAAATAATAACGAAGATGATTCAGAAGATAGTGTTTCTTTCGGCACTATCATGTATGATAGTACAGATAAAGAGTTGACAAATAGTGGCTTATTAGATAAGTCACAGCGTAAGAAACGAGTAATAAATGTTGCACTTGTCGGTAATCCCAATTGCGGTAAGACTTCGCTTTTCAACTTTGCGTCAGGAGCACATGAGCGAGTAGGAAACTATTCAGGTGTGACGGTTGATGCAAAGGTTGGTCATGCAGAGTTTGATGGTTATCAGTTTAATCTCGTTGACCTTCCGGGAACTTATAGTCTTTCGGCTTATAGTCCTGAGGAACTCTATGTGCGTAAGCAATTGGTCGAAAAAAACCCCAGACATCGTTCTTAATGTGATAGACGCGTCCAATCTTGAGCGTAATCTCTATCTTACGACACAATTGATAGACATGCACATACGTATGGTGGGTGCGCTTAATATGTTTGATGAGACAGAGCAGCGTGGCGATTATATCAATTCGCAAGAGTTATCCGAGCTTTTTGGAATACCAATGATACCCACTGTTTTCACGAATGGTAGAGGTGTAAAGGAGCTGTTCCGACAGATTATATCCGTTTATGAAGGAAAAGAAGATGCAGCCTTGACCTTCCGTCATATCCACATCAATCATGGGCATGAAATTGAGCATGGTATTAAGGAAATGCAAGAACACTTAAAGCAATATCCTGAACTGTGCGAACGTTATTCGACTCGTTATCTTGCTATCAAACTCTTAGAGCATGATAAGGATGTAGAGGAACTTGTTCGTCCATTGGCTGACTCGAAGGAGATATTCATGCATCGTGATACGGCAGCTGCACGTGTAAAGAAGAGACGGGTAACGATAGCGAAACAGCTATTATGGATGCTAAGTATGGTTTCATCAATGGTGCATTGAAGGAGGTGAAGTTCACTACGGGTGATAAGAAGGATACTTATCAGACAACCCATCTTATTGATAGCATACTAACAAATAAGTATTTCGGTTTCCCTATCTTTTTCCTTGTGTTACTGGTGATGTTCACGGCAACCTTCGTTATAGGACAGTATCCGATGGACTGGATAGATGCAGGGGTAGGATGGTTAGGCGAATTTGTTTCAACCAATATGCCCGATGGCCCAGTAAAGGATATGCTTGTAGATGGAATTATCGGTGGTGTAGGAGCCGTGATAGTGTTTCTTCCCCAGATATTGATACTCTATTTCTTTATCTCCTATATGGAGGATTGTGGTTATATGTCGCGAGCAGCTTTCATTATGGACCGATTGATGCATAAGATGGGTTTGCATGGTAAATCATTTATCCCACTGATTATGGGTTTGGTTGTAATGTGCCAGCAGTGATGGCGACACGTACAATAGAGAGTCGAAGGAGTCGGTTGGTGACAATGTTGATACTACCATTGATGAGTTGTTCAGCTCGTTTGCCAATCTATGTGATGATAACAGGCTCGTTCTTTGCCTTGAAATATCGTTCGCTTGCTATGCTTTCCTTATATATAATAGGTGTGTTGATGGCAGTTGTGGTGAGTCGTCTTTTCTCGGCTTTTGTAGTCAAAGGCGAAGATACACCATTCGTAATGGAATTACCACCTTATCGCTTCCCAACGTGGAAGGCAATAGGACGGCACACGTGGGAGAAAGGTAAGCAATATCTTAGGAAGATGGGTGGTATCATTCTTGTAGCATCTATCATTGTGTGGGCGTTAGGCTATTTCCCGCATTCTGACGATCCGAGCTTGGACAGACAGGCACGTCAGGAGCAGAGTTATATAGGAAGGATTGGTAAGTTTGTCGAACCCGTGTTCCGTCCGCAAGGTTTTAATTGGAAGTTAGATGTTGGTTTGTTGTCGGGAATGGGTGCAAAAGAGATTGTGGCTTCGACAATGGGTGTACTCTATGCCGACGATGACAGTTTCTCTGGTGATAATGGTTATAGTAGTGAGGTCGGGAAATACTCAAAGTTGCATAATCTGATAACCAAAGATGTAGCAACCATGCATAATGTTAGTTACGAAGAGGCTGAACCAATTGCCACATTGACTGCCCTCAGTTTTTTGCTTTTCGTTCTTCTCTATTTCCCTTGTGTGGCAACGATAGCCGCCATAAAAGGTGAAACGGGAAGTTGGGGATGGGCTCTCTTTGCAGCTGGCTATACAACTGCCTTAGCATGGATAGTCAGTGCAGTGGTCTTCCAAGTAGGAATGCTGTTCTTGTAAAAGAATTTCTCCATATCTTTTTAAGTTAGGAACTTGTAGTCAAAGAAGGTTTTTCTTTGGCTACAAGTTTTTTTAGTTCCCATCGAGGGTGATGATGTAATCCTACGAACTAAAATGGTTTTGAAAAGTCTTTACATTATCTTGGGTAAATTCGTCATAACATAGCGAAAATTATTGTCTAAGAATTGAGTGTGTAAATATCAGTAAATCAATTA
>CAKAIJ010000003.1:0-450000 GCA_916440255.1 uncultured Prevotella sp.
CAGAAACTTGCCATAGGGCTTGTTTTGTAAAAGCGAATGCAAAAGTATAGACTTTTTACGAAACCTCCAAATGTTTTTGAGGAATATTTTATGAGAAAGATTATTTTTTTCGATTAAAATTGACATAAATCAAGCGTTTTAGCAATAACTATTCATCTAAACTATAAAATAACGATTAAACCCAGTAACCTAACGTAGCTTGCTACGCCTTCGTTGCAAAACCAAACAATCTGCTCGATGATAACACGAAATATATTTAAGCTCTAATGACCTACTGGCGGTTAAAATTTCACGAGGCATTGGAAAGAATATAGAGAATGGAGAATATGGCTACATACATGATAATAATAAAACTAAATCTGCCTATATACTAATAACCGAATAAGGAAAAGCACGCAAGCTGTATAGAAATATGGTTTCAGGCATCTGTCATAAACCATATATATAATGTGTAAACATATTCAACTAAAAACCCATTGCTGGAATTTAGTATGATAAACGTTTTACTATAAGAAAAACATACTAAATTCCAACAACGGGTTATACTTGTTCTATCATTAGCAATCCTACAAATTAGGACTTACTGTATGATTAGAAACCAGATTGTGCAGACTAAACATTACCATTCCATTCAACCTTACCACCATCAGTTTCATTTTCTTCATTATATTCCTCTGTCTTTAATAGACCAGGTTTGATACTGCCACAAATCATATTTATAGGCTCAACATTCAAAATATTGACAGTTGGCATCAGATATTTCTTCTTTTTGATAAACATATATATTATTTACAATTAATAATCATAGAATGGTCTTACTAAATGTCTCGCAATTCTCGAATCACCACCAAAACGTGCACCATCACGATCGATTTCAACCGTCATAGCCCTATTATTCTCCCAAGCATAAGCACCCCAATAGATTCCTTTCGCCAATGGTGTACCGCCTGCCTGATAGAAAAGAGCATCTTGCAGAGTACCATCAGAAGTTGACCATCGATTATAGTCTGTCGTTGATCCGAAGTTATCAGTAGGAGTTGTTACTCCAAAAAGCTTGAGAGCTGCATTCCACTCAGCGACTCCTGGTAAATAACAACTGTAACTTTCTTGTTGTAAATCATTAAATGCCGAAAATTGGTATGTAGACCCTCTCGGCTTCTTACCACCACTCACACGTTCCTTTTTAAACGTTTCTTGCCACGAATCATTAAACAAAGTACTAAGCCTGATCAATTCAGCATAAGTTTCTTTGTGTTCTGGAGTAGGCTTGTAACCAAGATCCATAACCCATTGTTTATCACTACTTAAGTTTTTCAGTGCTATAGCAATTTTGTGAGCTTCATCTATGACTAGCGCAACAGGCTTTCTTCCTTTTTCCTGAAGTAAACCTTTCACATCATATCCATAGCCATTATCAAACAAATACTTAGCAGGAGCATAAAGTGTCAAAGTAAGAACATACGCCTTTCCTCTCTCCAATTCTTTTGTTGTAAGACCTGGGAAACTAAGATGTACATTTCTTGCAGCTCTTGCGTATATTTTTCCATTTGTATCGCTTGAAAAAGTAAAAGACAACTGATTCATCATTGTACCTTCAAGGAAATAGCAAGGATTACTAAGCACGTACGACATTGTAGTTCCATCAGGAATACTACTACCAAAACCTTGCACTCCCATCTTCCGTGTTGTCTTAGCTGGAGTCTTTTCGACTGTGCCATTTGTTAAATTAATACTCTTTGACTCATAAGCAACATTTGTAGGCTTGCTGGGGTCAGTAGAACTATTAGATCCAGCCCATTGATTAGCATCTATCGTTCCATTAAAAGAACCTTGAAAAGCATACGTAGAAAAACCTTTAAACTTAATCTGAACCCTTGCAAATGCAGGTTTCATAGTAAGAGCAAGAGTCATCTTGCCCCCAGCCGGTATAGTAACATCTTGCTCAGCATAAACAGCATTCACAGAACCATCATTAAGATTATATTCAATCTTATTATTCGCATAATGGATCTTATCTTTGAAAAAGGCATAAAATTTATATTGACCAGCCTCTAACGCCTTCTCTTCTGCAGGTTGGTTATTCACCTTAAATACAGATCCATCAAAATAGCCATCCCATTCAGCCTTCTTTTGTCCATTCTTGTATGCAAGAATCATGTAGTTACCAGAGTTGGCTGCGCTAACAGTACGTGTCTTAGGAGCAGTATTTTCTACCACCTCTGCAAGGACATCAAGTCCATTACTCATCTTTGTGACAGTGCTCGCAACCACACGTCCAGACTCCTGTACACCTCCTCTTGTATTCATATTAGTTTCTGGTGCATAATCTTCGCGAGTCAAGTTGAAAGTAATCTGTGCGCCCTTACCATTTGTCTTACTCTCGGAGTCATCAGTAGCAATATTGGTATCGTGATTACAGCCTGTATTCACAAGTGCAGTCACCGCCATTAAAGCCACTACAAAAACATTCAAAAATCGTTTTTTCATATTTCTATAAGTGTTTATAAATTTTATTGTTTGCTCTTTTTACATCATAACATTGAATATGTTTCGTTTATCACTTCTGAAACATAAACCAGACCTATATGACAAAAAAATATTTATACATAATTAGCCAACAAGTGCAAAGGTAGACCTTATTTTTTTCTATCTGTTAAATTTTTATATTAAGAGTTACAACAAAAAGCAAATCAACCTACCAAACCACATAGAGCGATGGAAAAGAGATTATGTTGCAGAAAGTTTAGACATGAAAGGCGACATCATATCTTCGCAAAGTAGAAAGACGTTAAGATAGTGACAAAATATCTGATTTTAGAATAAAGAACGTCGATGTGTTTTCGTGGTAATACTCATACGCACAATGCGTGTTAAGCCTCCGCACAACATGTGCTAAACGTTCGCACGATATGTGCGAAGTATATATAAGGAACAAAAACAAACCCAAATCCCTACATTTGCATTATGAATAGCAAATATAGAGATTTGGGTTAAGATGGAACAAACCAATAAAATTCGAGTAGGTTTGCATCGTTATCTCCCTCACAATAAAGCAGCGTTGTCCCGACAAGACACAGCCCAGTAAGACCGGAGAGAACTAATTATACGTACTACTTTTGGGGATTTGTTTCAGGAGCCTCACCAATGAGGTCCATGAACTGGTCAAGTTTCGGCGTAATGATAATCTGTGTACGACGGTTGCGCTGCTTACCCAACTCAGTATCGTTAGTAGCAAGTGGGTTATACTCACCACGACCACCAGCAGTCAAACGCTTAGGATTGACACCAAAGCGATCCTGCAAATACTGCGCAACAGACGCAGCACGCAAGCAAGAAAGATCCCAGTTGTTACGAATATTCTTCATCTTGTCATTTGCGGTATTAATAGGCACGTTGTCCGTGTTACCCTCAATCAGCACATCATAATCCTTATAATCAGTGATAATCTTGGCAATCTTGCTCAGCGTTTGCTCAGCACGCTCGTTCACCTCGTACGAACCACTCTTATAAAGCATATTGTCAGCCAAAGAAATGTAAACAACGCCTTTCAGCACTTGCACATCCACCTCTTTAAGTTCCTCGCGGCTCAAAGAACGAGTAAGGTTATTGGTCAACACCATATTGAGCGAATCGCTCTTCGACTTCACCTCCACCAAGTGGCGAATGTACTGGTTACTCTCGTTGATTTGGTCGACGAGTTTAGAGATATTGATATTATTAGAGTTGGCATTTCTCAGGCTGTTATCAAGACTACCCTGCAAAGCAGCCGCACTCTCTCTTGCCTGTGCCAGTTGGTCTTCCAGACTCTTAATGCGTGCATTGTTAGCAGCAATTGTTTCCTTAGCACTCTGATAATCATTCGTCAGCTGACTATTTGCAGCACGGCAATTATCTAAATCCTTTTTGCTGACACAACTACCCAAGGTCAGTGTCCCCACTGCCAAAGCTACGATAAAAAGATTCTTTTTCATATTCATATTCCGTTTTGGTTGATTATTATATTATAATTAAGGTTTAAGCAGACCGCTACAAGGAAAAGTCGTTTCCTACAGCTGAATGCTATTAGTTTGTTGCAAAGATATTATAAAGACGTGAGAAACAAATAGTTGTATAATGAGTTTAGGGATTTTTAACCAGAAAAGTGACTTTCACGATGGATTTTGATGAAATTATACAGAATAAAAAGGTTGGTAGACAGAGAAACAAAGAAAGACAGAGTAGTAAAGAAGTAAAGAAAGACAGAGTAACAGAGAAACAATGAAAGAAGGAGTAGTAAAGAAATAAAGAAAGACAGAGTAACAGAGAAACAAAGAAAGATGGAGTAACAAAAAAGTAAAGAAAGACAGAGTAACAGAGAAACAAAGAAAGAAGGAGTAGTAAAGAAAGACAGAGTAACAGAGAAACAAAGAAAGATGGAGTAACAAAGAGTAAAGAAAGACAGAGTAACAGAGAAACAAAGAAAGACGGAGTAGTAAAAAAAGTAAAGAAAGACGGAGTAGTAAAAAGTAAAGAAAGACGGAGTAACAGAGAAACAAAGAAAGATGGAGTAACAAAAAAGTAAAGAAAGACAGAGTAACATAAAAACAAAGAAAGAAGGAGTAGTAAAAGAAGTAAAGAAAGACAGAGTAACATAAAAACAAAGAAAGAAGGAGTAGTAAAGAAGTAAAGAAAGACAGAGTAACAAAGAAACAAAGAAAGAAGGAGTAGTAAAGAAGTAAAGAAAGACAGAGTAACAGAGAAACAAAGAAAGATGGAATAACAAAGAAAAAGAATAGCACAAAAAGAGTGATGAGTATGCATACAAAGGAGAATAGAGAAGCAATCACTTTGTTTATTACAAATCATATTGTAAACTTATAGAATTAAGATAAAAAACAATCGATAAAAAAGCGGTATATGCAAAGAAAATCGTATCTTTGCAAACAGAAGTAACACCAAATTTTATAAACAGACTATGATTCTTTTCTTCAGAACTCAGTCCAAAAGCGTGATTGCCACAGAAGTCAATCATGCGCTATCCGACGCAGAAATAAACGAACTATGTTGGCTCTATGGCGATGCCACCTACTTGCAGAACGAAGAGACGCTGCAAGGCTATTATGTAGGCCCACGCCGTGAGATGATAACTCCATGGAGTACAAATGCCGTCGAGATTACTCAGAACATGAGTCTTGACGGCATTTTGCGTATAGAGGAGTATTATCCAGTGAGCAGTAAAGAGGCAGAATACGACCCCATGTTGCAACGCATGTATGAGGGTTTGGACCAGACCATCTTCACTGTCAACCACGAACCAGAACGCATCAAGTGTGTGGAGGACTTAGAGAAGTTCAACGAAGAGGAAGGTTTGGCACTCTCACCAGAGGAGATGGAATATCTCCACAAGATTGAGAAGCAGAATGGTCGCCCACTCACCGACTCTGAAATCTTCGGTTTCGCCCAGATTAACTCTGAGCATTGCCGCCATAAGATTTTCGGTGGAGAGTTCATCATTGATGGCAAGGTGATGGAGAGCAGCCTCTTCAGCCTCATCAAGAAGACAACGAAAGAGAATCCCGGTAAGATTCTTTCAGCCTATAAAGACAACGTAGCTTTCGCACAAGGTCCAGAGGTTGAGCAGTTCGCACCAGCAAACCAGAGTACATCTGACTATTTCCGAGTAAAGCCTATCGAGAGTGTTATCTCTCTGAAAGCTGAAACCCACAACTTCCCAACTACCGTTGAGCCATTCAATGGAGCAGCAACAGGTACGGGTGGTGAGATTCGCGACCGTATGGGCGGTGGCGTTGGTTCATGGCCAATCGCAGGAACAGCAGTATATATGACTGCATACCCTCGTCTGACAGAGGATGACGGCTCTACCCCAGCCTTACGCGATTGGGAAGACATCCTTCCTGTTCGTCAGTGGCTCTATCAGACTCCAGAGCAGATTTTGATTAAGGCATCTAATGGTGCGAGCGATTCGGTAATAAGTTCGGTCAGCCATTAATTACGGGATCACTACTCACATTCGAACATCAAGAAAATGGTGAGAAGTATGCTTACGACAAGGTGATTATGCTTGCTGGTGGCGTGGGTTATGGAACTAAGCGCGACTGTCTGAAGGGTGAGCCACAGGCTGGTAACAAGGTCGTTGTCGTTGGTGGTGATAACTACCGCATCGGACTTGGTGGCGGTTCAGTATCATCAGTTGATACTGGTCGTTACTCAAATGGTATTGAGTTGAATGCCATACAGCGTGCTAACCCAGAGATGCAGAAACGCGCTTATAACCTCGTACGTGCATTGGTAGAAGAAGACAACAACCCTGTTGTTTCTATCCACGATCATGGTTCCGCAGGACACTTAAATTGTCTTAGTGAGTTAGTAGAAGAATGTGGCGGTAAGATTGATATGACACAGTTGCCTATCGGTGACAAGACTTTGAGTGCCAAGGAAATCATTGCCAACGAATCACAGGAGCGCATGGGCTTGCTCATTGACGAGAAGCACCTCGACCACGTGAAGAAGATTGCTGAGCGTGAGCGTGCACCAATGTATGTTGTTGGTGAGACTACAGGTGATGCCCACTTCGCTTTCGTACAGGGCGATGGCGTAAAACCATTCGACTTAGATGTAGCGCAGATGTTCGGTCATTCTCCAAAGACAATCATGAAGGATGAGACCGTTGAACGCAAATATGAGAATGTTTCTTATAGTATAAATAAGGTGGAGGAATACCTCCAGCGTGTGCTTCAGTTGGAAGCTGTGGCATGTAAGACTGGTTGACAAACAAGGTTGATCGCTCTGTTACAGGTAAGGTAGCCCGTCAGCAGTGTCAGGGTGAGATTCAGTTGCCACTCTCTGACTGCGGTGTTGTAGCCTTAGACTATCGTGGTCATAAGGGTATTGCTACCGCACTCGGTCACGCTCCACAAGCAGGACTCGCTTCACCAGAGGCAGGTTCAGTCCTTTCCGTAGCTGAATCATTGACCAACATCGTATGGGTACCATTGGCAGACGGCATGGATAGCTTGAGCCTTTCAGCCAACTGGATGTGGCCTTGTCGCTCACAGAAGGGTGAGGATGCTCGTCTTTATAGTGCGGTTAAGGCATTATCAGACTTCTGCTGTGCTATCGGTGTGAACGTTCCAACAGGTAAGGATTCACTTTCTCTGACTCAACAATATCCTAATGGAGATAAGATTATCTCTCCGGGAACGGTCATCGTAACCAGTGGTGGTGAGGTGAGCGATGTTCGTCAGGTGGTTTCTCCAGTACTTGTTAATGATAAGAACACACGCCTCTATCATATCGACTTCAGTTTTGATGAGCAACGTTTAGGTGGTTCAGCCTTTGCACAGAGCCTCGGCAAGATTGGTAGTGATGTTCCAACCGTAAAAGAACCACAGTACTTCTGCGACTGTTTCGATGCCGTACAGGAGATGATTCGCCGTGGATGGATACTCGCTGGACACGATATTTCAGCAGGTGGTTTGATTACAACATTGCTTGAAATGACCTTTGCTAATGCTGAAGGTGGTTTGCATATCAACCTCCACGACATCAAGGGTGACGATGTAATCAAGAAGCTTTTTGCAGAGAACCCAGGTGTAGTTATTCAGGTTGCTGATGAACATAAGGAAGAAGTCAAAGAGTTCTTGACAGAGAACTGCATCGGCTTTGCTCGTATCGGTACACCAAGTCCTGACAAACGCACGCTCAGTATTGCTGATGGCGATTGGAAGGCAGAGCTCGATATTGATGCAATGCGTGAGACATGGTATAAGACATCTTACCTGCTCGACCGCAAACAAAGTATGAATGGCATGGCTAAGAAGCGTTGCCAGAACTATAAGAAGCAGCCAATCGAGATGAAGTTTAATGCTGACTTCACAGGTACACTTCAGCAGTATGGCCTCGATGCAGACCGTTGGAAGACTTCAACACCTAACACCCAGCAGCCTACACCAAAGGCAGCTATCATTCGTGAGAAGGGAACAAATGGTGAGCGTGAGATGGCATACGCACTCTATTTGGCAGGCTTTGAGGTGAAGGACGTTATGATGACCGACCTTATCACAGGGCGTGAAACCTTGGAAGAAGTGAATATGATCGTCTTCTGCGGTGGCTTCTCTAACTCAGACGTACTCGGTTCTGCGAAGGGATGGGCTGGTGCCTTCCTTTATAACCCGAAGGCAAAGCAGGCACTCGACCGCTTTTATGCACGTGAAGATACACTCTCATTGGGTATCTGTAACGGTTGTCAGTTGATGGTTGAGTTAAATCTTATCAACCCAGAGCACAAGCATCGTGATCACCTCTGCCACAATACCAGTAAGAAGTTTGAGAGTTCATTCTTGAACTTGACCATTCCACAGAACAATAGTGTAATGTTCGGTTCGTTGAGCGGTAACAAACTCGGTATCTGGGTAGCACACGGTGAAGGTCGTTTCTACCTCCCAGAGGCAGAAGATAAGTACAATGTCATCGCTAAATACAACTACGCAGAATATCCAGGCAACCCTAATGGTTCTGACTATAACGTGGCAGGTATCTGCTCAGCTGACGGTCGTCACCTTGCAATGATGCCACACTTGGAGCGTGCTATCTTCCCATGGCAGCAGGCTTACTATCCACGTGAGCGTCGTCAGGACGAGGTTACACCATGGATTGAGGCATTTGTAAATGCTCGTAAGTGGGTTGAAGCAAATTGTAAAGTTTACCTCTCCCCTATTGAAGGTGTAATAGATTAGTACACCTTTAATATATAGACTACACAGGGAAACGCCCTCATCTGAGTAATATTACCTAATAGGTATATGGAACAGATGGGGGCGTCCGTAGCTCTCAAACATTGATTTCACTATAAATAACAAGATACAGTGGACAAAGATAACATTTCATCAACACCCAACACCCAACACCCAACACAAGAAAAGGTAACCATCAACACCCAACACCCAGCCCCCAACACCCAACACCCAACACCCAAAAGCTTCTACTGGGACGCCTTCAAGACCTTCTTTAAGATAGGAGCCTTTACACTTGGTGGTGGTTATGCTATGATTTCGATTATTCAAAACGAAGTCGTAGTAAAGAAAAAGTGGATTCCCGAAGACCAGTTTGTTGACCTGATAGCTGTTGCACAAAGCTGTCCGGGTGTTTTTGCTGCAAACATCAGTGTCTTTGTAGGATATAAGGTGCGAAAGACTTCGGGTGCAATATGCACCTGTTTGGGTGCAATACTTCCCTCTTTTCTTATTATTCTTTGTATAGCACTCTTCTTCCATCAGTTTATGGACATCCCATGGGTAGCTGCAATGTTCCGTGGAATACGTCCTGCAGTGGTTGCTTTGATAGCTGTACCAACCTTCACATTGGCTAAGAGTGCTAAAATATCGTTGGCAAACTGTTGGATTCCTATTGTCACCGCCATTGCCATTTGGTTGTTAGGTGTTAATCCTGTTTACGTCATTATTGCTGCAGGATTAGGTGGTTTCCTTTATGGGAAGTTTATTAAACTAACGAAGTAAGAAAAACCTCCCCCAACCCCTCCGAAGGAGGGGAGAGCCTAACGGGATATAACTTCGCAAGAGAAATAGTAGAAGATACCTCCCCCAACCCCTCCAAAGGAGGCTACTCTTTATACACATCTTTAGACTCATATAAAAGGCAACTTGATGTTCAAAAATCTGTAGTCCTTTCTTTATTGTAATGTATCCTGGTCTGGTGTCCTTTCCCATATCACACCAGCCTTGAAGACGTGCGATAATCCACGTAGCCCATGGTAGAGATCTCTCTTTGAAGGGGTTTCTACCATCCTTGGCTCTTGGACTCTTTGAGTGTATCATCTTCATTAATACCTGTAACACGACGACCTGAACGTCGGTAAAAATAATACTGGCTGATACATCTTCTCTTTTTGTATCGTAGGATTTCTTCAGTGCCAGACATTTAAGTGCTGCAAGAAAGGTTAGGGCAATCAATTTCTTTGTACTCTCTCCATCCTCCAACTGTACGTTTTCTATTGTAAAACCCTTAGATTTTGTAACTCTAAAAAGCTCTTCAATGAGCCAGCGACACTTGTACCATTCGATACATTGCACGGCTTGGGTAAGATTGGTTACTTCATGCGAAGTCACCAAACGCCACTCTATTGGCTCTTCTGCTGACGGGACCGAGTCGGCACGCTCCTTAACATGTACACAATAAACATCCAGTTTCTCTTTTCCGCCTGCATTTGAGTGTGGTGCATGGATAGTAATGGGTATAAAACGTACTTCCATAATTGCAGTTCTATTCTTACGACCTTTCCGCCCAGGTAGTGAGAAGCTATATTCTCCCATTGGTTTACGCTTGATTAAGAGTTCTGTAAGCATCTCAAAATCATCGTCTACAGCACACTTGCGGTTATGGCTGGATCGTATCAGGAAATCACATCCTGCTTCCAATGTCTCTTCCATAAAGGCATAGATATCATTCTCACGATCGCCAACAATAGTCTTGCGGACATCAGATGGAATACATGCTACACTTTCCTTTGCGGCTAATGCCCATCGGTAGGACTCTTTATCCTTATAAGGTAAGGTGGCTCGTCTGTTGGTCTTCTTCCTACCTTCTACCCGCTCACGATTCCATATCCTCAGTGAAGAGAAGCCTAAAGGTAGATAGGACGTAGCATCTATGAGCAAAGTGGGATGCACAAAGATTGAGTATTTCTTTAACGACATTGAACCATCCCCGAAATCAGGATCTTCCTCTTTCAAACGTCCTTGGATATGGTCGTAAGAGAGTTCTGTCGTATCTTGGATACACAATACATGTTCCTGACCAATACACTTATTTCCAGAGTGTTGTCTTATTCTATCTATAAGTTCATCCATATCCCAACTCTTATTATGTAGCACCCTATATGCACCTATTTTATCTGTCAGTTCTTCAAAGCACTGATTGATAACTGCACTCTGTTTCTCTACCATTTTTGTGAATAAACTGGCAATTCTACGCCCGATTCTAATATCTCCTCCAAGAGATTCAAAAATATTAAGTATACATATACAAAGGGCTCTATAACGAATCGTGTGGGTAATCATATAAATTTCAGATAAAAATATTACCTTTCCTCTATAAAACCGAAAAGAAATCGTCACAGAAGTAACTTAAACCAAAGGCTATGCTTATTATAGTACATAACGAGACTATGCAAGTCATTTGCTGACCTGCATGAAAAATGATACTTTCCTCTTCGAGCTTAACGCTCACACTGAGTTCCATCGCCAGTCATGTCGTTGGTTAATTTGTCATGACGAGGTCATATGCCATCACAAAGGTAGTACCCTTTCCATGACTGGTATATTGCGTCATCCATTTATTACGGATGCTTCGATTATGTTGTTGAAATCCTTATAGGATACACCGTCCTTCAAGATGTTCCATGCACAAATAAGCATTTTCCTTGCTATTGCTACTTGAACTTTCATTCTGTTTTTCTTTCTGACTTGTGTCTGGTGGTAGGAGAATCGGCTAAAAAAACAATTCTTGGTGCGACTTGCACCCCATGAGCATTGTATGATGGTTCGTCGAAGGTATCGGTTTCCATAAGTGATGCGGCGTGATTTAATAGTCTTGTTAGACTGATCATTGCGTGGCTTCAGTCCACTCCAGGAAGCGAGATGGTTGGCTGTTTCAAAGTGACTCATGTCGGTACCGATTTCTGCAATCAATGATGTAGCGGCCCTCATCTTCACTCCTGGAATTGTCTGTAAATTGTGCAACTGTGTCGAATACTCATTTTCGCAAATGGCCAGCATCTTGTCCATACATTGCTGTTTGTGTTGCTCTGCTAAGTCTATTTCTGCCTTGAGCTGCCGCATGATATCTATGTCACATTCTGTAATGCTGCCAGTAAGCGAAGCGATTATAGTTTTCTTTCCATGGTGATTGATAATACGTCCGTGGATTTCCTCCACGAGCACATTGGGGTCAGTAACTCCTTCGCAGATTTTATCTATCACTGCCTTGTAGCTCACACTGTCGGTGTTAGATACATAGTTGCTCAGACGGATGTTACACCGTTGAACGGCTGCGTCCAACTTGGCAAGTTTGCGGATAATCTCATCATCAAGATCATAGATACGCCGGTCGTACTGACGCAACTGTTGGATGCGTTCTGGCGGAACAAAACTACCGTTTACCAATTCCTTTAGCATGCACTCTGCAATCCATTGTGCATCCTTTACATCACTCTTGTGACCAGGCAATTGTTTAATGAAATAAGGGTTGATGAGTTTCAACTTGAAATGTGGCTCAAGAACTCTCCAAATAGGAATCCAATACACACTTGTGCTTTCCATACCGACTTCTAAAACGTGATGTGAGAGCATCAAATCACGCATTTCAATTAGTTCTGTTGTTAAAACACCAAATTTCTTCTCGTAAATTTCACCTGTGCTACTCAAAATACAAAGATAAACACTATCTTTGTGCACGTCAAGGCCACATACCGTTCTCATAAGCCTCAATATTTTGGGTTAAACATGAATTTATCACCCCAAAGATACAAAAATGTGACGTAAGAGCACGATAATAGGCGAAAGAAGGTAGTGCCCTTGACATTTTTCAATCTCGAATGCAAGTTACAAAACGGAACTGTGTGGGGAGATTTCTTTTCAGTTTTTTATCTACACTGGCTTATAAATCGAGATTTTTATGTAAATTTGTTTTATGAATAGTACAGAGATATTTACAATGGCTTTAGGCCTGTCAGAACCATGGTATGTATCCAAGGTTGAGTTTATAGAAGGCAAACACTCCAACAAAGAACTCCATATTTGGTTGAGCTTTAATCGCGGACATCGTTTTAAGCTTAATGAAAATGAGTACACTGCCTACGATACCATAGATAAGACATGGCGTCATTTGAACTTCTTTGAACATCTTTGTTATCTTCACGCCAGCGTTCCCCGTATTAAAACAGATGACCACCGAACAATCATGGTAGATGTTCCGTGGGCACGTAAAAGCAGCGGTTTCACATTGCTTTTCGAAGCCTACTCAATGCTTCTCATAGAGCGTGAAATGCCTGTGAAGAGCGTTTTCCCGTACCATTCATGAAACAGCTCCACGTATATGGCGTGTTTTTAATCATTGGGTTCGCAAAGCCGTTAAGAAAATTGACATGTCCAAAGTACGTCACATCGGAGTGGATGAAACCTCTAAACGAAAGGGACACAACTACATAACTCATTTTGTAGACTTGGATACCCGTAAGACTATTTTCGTCACTGATGGTAAAGATGCAAGCACTTTCGAGGCATTCAGCAAGGCATTGGTTGCGAGCCATGGAAAGGTGGAGAATATAGAAGCTATCAGTATGGATATGTCTAAATCTTTCATATCAGGTGCCTTAACTCACTTCCCCAATGCCGGTATCATTTTCGATAAATTCCATATATTTAAGGCTCTCAACGAGGCTGTTGATACAGTACGTAAGGAGGAACACAAAGAAACCAAACTACTTAAAGGACACCGTTTTACGCTGCTATACAACAAGAAGAATCTCTCACCAAAAAAAATGATGGAACTGAATACCCTCCTGATGACCTACCCAACAATTGGAAAGGCTTATAGCTTTAAGGAATCTTTCATCGATATATTCAATGAGTGCGCTAAGGATTCTGTGGAAAAACTTGATTTATGGTGTGAGATGGTAGAACAATCGGCAATCAAGCCTATGCTTAATTTCGTTGCAATGATAAAATCGCACATGTACGGCATCAAGCAGCTATTTGCCATGAGGGATGTCAACAACGGAATTCTGGAGGGATTGAACTCACAGATACAACTTGCTAAAAGGAGGGCGAGGGGATTCGTAAATACAGAAAACTTTAAGTATATGATCTATTTCATAACAGGTGGGCTTGAACTGGATTACCCACACGATTCGTTATAGAGCCATACAAAGATACTAAAAAACTATGATATACACAAATAATTAACTGATTATCAATGTATTATAATGTTAAAAAGATGTGTATAAAGAGTAGCCAAAGGAGGGGAGAGCCTAACGGGATATAACTTCGCAAGAGAAATAGCAGAAGATACCTCCCCCAACCCCTCCGAAGGAGGGGAGAGCCTAACGGGATATAACTTCGCAAGAGAAATAGCAGAAGATACCTCCCCCAACCCCTCCGAAGGAGGGGAGAGCCTAATGAGATATAACTTCACGAAAGAAATAGCAGACTAATAACAGAAATAACAACATGATATACTTAGAACTTTTCTACACTTTCTTTATCATCGGACTCTTTGGATTCGGTGGAGGATATGGAATGTTATCACTGATACAAACAGAGACGGTTGTGAACCATCATTGGCTTAGCTCTGCAGAGTTTACCAACATTGTTGCTGTATCACAGATGACACCCGGACCTATTGGCATCAACTCTGCTACCTATTGCGGTTATACAGCTGTACATAATGCAGGCTTTGGCGCAGGAATGGCAGTATTGGGTAGTCTCACCGCCACCATAGCCCTTGTCCTCCCCTCGTTGATAATAATGATTCTTATCAGTAAGATGTTCCTCAAGTATATGAACACACCTGTTGTGCAATCAGTCTTTGCAGGTCTACGCCCAGTTGTCGTGGGTCTATTAGCAGCGGCCACCTTATTATTATGTAATACTGAGAACTTTCTGCACCAAGTATTAACCCTTGGCAGTTTTGGATTAGTCTATTCCTCTTTGCAGCAACCTTTATCGGTACAATGTGGCTGAAGATAAATCCAATCCGCATGATATGTTATGCTGCTCTTGCTGGTGCAGTGCTATTGTATTAAACCCACATCGCTTTAAGTACTAATCAATATTATAAGTTTTAAGTTTGCTGTCACTCCTGTCAGTGCAATGCGTGGTATAAACACCTCATAATGTAGATGTTACGAGAAATGTTAAAAGTGACAGCAACTAAAAACAACAAATCTTTAGGTTATAAGGATCGAATTAGGCTAAAAAACCTACATACATCTGAATAAAGACCGCTATAAACAAAAACACGCAACACCAGCATTTGCAAGTGTTGCGTGATTTTGGTTAACCACTTATATAGGTTTGTATCTTACATGATGTGCAACCAGCGAAGAATGTCGTTAAGGTTGGCAAATACCATAAGAAGGATTAGGATGGTTATACCAACATACTCCGCACGTACCATGAACTTCTCTGACGGTTTACGACGAGTAATAATCTCATAGAGAAGGAATACCACATGACCACCATCCAAAGCAGGGATAGGAAGGATATTCATGAAAGCAAGCATGATACTCAAGAAGGCTGTCATTGACCAGAACATATACCAATCCCAGAATGGAGGGGAAAAGACTACCGATAGCTCCGAAGCCACCTATACTCTTAGCACCATCTGCTGAAGCAAGGTAACGGAAATTACCCACATAGCCACGCAGTACGTTCCAACCATGTTTAACACCAGCAGGGAAACTCTCGAAGAAGGAGTATTCCTCTTGTATTGGTTTATAATAAGTAGCCAATGTAGACTGCATAACGCCCAACTTCAAATCAGGTGTCAACATAAGTTTTAATGTATCGAGCTTTGCTGCGCCCTTATGTTGAATTGTCAATACAACAGAGCGCACAGAAAGAGAATCCTTATGAGTATTCTTCACCGCCAACACATCACTTAATACGCTTGTCTGATAATTCATATCCGACCATGTCTCAACAGCCTTTCCATTAATAGACTTGATTACATCGCCAGCCTTAATACCAACTTTGGCAGCAGGAGAATCCCCCATCACACTATCAATTTGTGCTGGAATGAAAGGCTCGGCAAACAGAGGACGGTTTTTAATCATTGAAAGCATATCCAAATCGCCAGGCAGAGAAATAGAATGTTTCTTACCATTACGAAGAACATCCACACGCTTAGCCTGTGCAATCTGACGGAAGAAGTCGCCATTCACGTTAGCATACTCACGGAATGCACCTTGATCAGTTCCCAACATTACGTCATGGTCCTTGAAACCCAAAGCTTTAGCCTCAGCATTAAAACTCATACCCATGCTCATATCAGAGACCTTAAAATAGCTTTCACCCCATGCGAAAATTACCATAGAGTAAATGAAAAGAGCAAGAATAAAGTTGACTAAAACGCCTCCAATCATAATTAAGAGCCGCTGCCAAGCTGGCTTTGTGCGAAACTCCCATGGTTGTGGTTCTTGCTTCATCTGATCAGTATCGAAACTCTCATCGATCATACCAGCAATCTTACAGTAGCCACCGAGTGGTAACCACCCCATACCATATTCTGTATCGTCCTTTTTAGGTTTCCAACTGAAAAGTTTACCTTTCCACTTACCAATACCAACATCGAAGAATACGAAGAACTTTTCAACACGAACACCGAAAAGCTTCGCAAAGAACATGTGTCCGCCTTCGTGTAGTAGGACAAGCAGAGAGATTGCCAGTACAAACTGCAGCAATCTAATTAAAAATGTTTCCATTGTTATCTATTCATTATTTATTATTCATAATATCAAGTGCTACACGGCGAGCCTCAGCGTCCGTCTGCACATATACATCATAGTCAGGGTTGCTATCAAAAGCAACAGACTGCATTGTCTTTCAATGATGTCACCCATTGCCAAGAAGCTACAAGCACCCTTACGGAAGCCTTCATTAACAATCTCATTGGCAGCATTCAGGATACAAGGCATATTACCGCCCTTATTGATAGATTCGTATGCCATTGTCAGACACTTAAACTTCTCCACATCAGGTTCGAAGAATTCCAATGGTTGACGGAATAAATCTAATCTATCGCCCCCTAATGGCAAACGTTGTGGGAACGAAAAGGCATACTGAATAGGCAATCGCATATCAGGAACACCCAACTGTGCTTTCACACCACCATCACGGAACTGTACCGCACTGTGAACAATAGACTGTGGATGAACCAACACTTGTATCTTGTCAGCAGGAACACCAAAGAGCCACTTGGCTTCTATCACCTCGAAGCCCTTGTTCATTAAAGAAGCCGAATCGATGGTAATCTTTGCTCCCATGTCCCATGTCGGATGTTTTAGGGCATCGACTGCGGTAACATGTTTCAACTGTTCGTAGCTAAAAGTACGGAAAGGACCACCTGAACAAGTGAGAAGAATCTTCTCAATCTCGTTCTCATCCTCCCCTACCAAACTCTGGAAGATAGCACTATGTTCGCTATCTACGGGCAGAATAGGTACATGATATTGCTGAGCCAGCTGAAGAATTAATTCTCCGGCAACAACAAGTGTCTCTTTATTTGCCAAACAGATTTTCTTCCGTGCCTTAATGGCATGAATCGTTGGAGCAAGTCCCGAATAGCCCACCATCGCTGTGAGTACCATATCTATTGATGGTGATTCAACAATATCCTCCAAAGCCTTGCTACCTGCATATACCTTTATGTCAGGCATGTCAGCCAACTCCTGCTTCAATGCTTCGTAGTAAGCCTCATCAGCAATGACGACAGCAGCAGGGTTGAAGCGACGAGCTTGTGCAGCCAGTTCCTTCCAACGATGATTAGCAGTGAGTGCATAAGCCTCATAGAGGTCAGGATGCTGACTGATGACATCAAGGCCTTGCGTACCGATACTGCCTGTTGAGCCTAATATACAGATTTGTTGTTTCATTTCATTCTTTTGTTTTATACCCCGTATCAAAGATCGAGCAGTCCCAAAGGAATCCGCATCGTAATTGTTTGAGACACGATGTCTGTAGCAACAATAAGTTCGTCACTGGCAGGAATAAGTATTTCTTCTCCATCAGACGTACACACCTCGAAGAGGGTATTAACCGTTGTTTCATCTACTGCAACAATCTTGCCAATAACATTGTTTGTTGTATCATCAATCAAGGAATAACCTACAATCTGCGCCCATGACACATCATCTGTTCCTTCCTCTGCCAACTTGCGTGGGAAATAAACCGTACATCCTGTCAGTTCGCGTGCTTGGGCATCGCTATCAATATTGCAGAACTTCATCAATGCAATCTCGTCAGACCGAACCTGTATTCCTCCATAAAGAACGGAACAAGAATTCCATCAATGTCCAATATCAGGTAATCGGCATCCACCACATCAAAAACGTCATCGGAGAACTGCAATTGCAACTCTCCGTGTACGCCATGCGGTTTTCCAATGCGCCCAATCTTATAGACTTCTTCCTTCTTTATCATTTATATCTAATTACATCAACACGACCTATTAACAAATCTCCACTCTTTGAATCTTTGCTCCAAGCGCATTCAGACGCCCCTCGATATTCTCATATCCGCGATCAATCTGTGCAATGTTGTCAATACGACTTGTTCCTTGTGCGGTCAGAGCAGCTATAAGTAGAGCGATACCTGCACGAATATCAGGACTTGACATTCGACCACCACGAAGTTTCTTGGCATTATCATGACCAACAACGACGGCACGATGAGGGTCACAAAGAATGATTTGCGCACCCATATCTATGAGTTTGTCTACAAAGAACAGACGGCTCTCAAACATCTTCTGATGGAAGAGGACACTACCCTGTGCCTGTGTAGCAACGACAAGAAGCACAGAGATAAGGTCAGGGGTCAGACCGAGGCCATGGAGCATCACTGATTGTCATAATCGTTCCATCAATGAAAGAGTCTATCACATAGTGATCTTGACGTGGGATAATAAGATCGTCACCATCTTCGATAATCTGTACACCGAGTCGGCGGAAGGTATCAAGAATCAATCCCAAGTTAGGAACAGACACATCTTTAATACGGACACCATCACCCATCATCGCTGCAATACCAATAAAAAGAACCAACCTCAATCATATCAGGTAGGATACGATGGTCAGCAGTATGCAATTCCTTCACCCCTTCAATGGTAAGCAAGTTGCTGGCAATACCACTAATCTTTGCACCCATCGCATTAAGCATCTTGCAGAGTTGCTGAATATAAGGCTCGCAAGCCGCATTGTATAACGTGGTTGTTCCTTCTGCCAACACAGCCGCCATGATAATATTGGCTGTACCCGTAACAGACGCTTCGTCTAAGAGCATATAGGTTCCTACAAGTTTGTCTGCTTGTAATTCATATACATCACGGTCTTCAACACGTCCAAAGTGTGCGCCAAGGTTTTTGAACCCAAGGAAGTGGGTATCCAAACGACGCCGACCAATCTTATCGCCACCAGGCTTAGCAATGGTGGCCCTACCAAAACGCCCTAACAGTGGTCCAATCAGCAAGACACTACCACGCAAGGAAGAACACTTCTTCACGAAGTCGTTACTTGCCAAGAAGTCAAGGTTCACCTCATCTGCTTGGAAAGAAAACTCATTCGGAGCAAGTTTCTTCACCTTTACTCCAATATCTTTTAATAGTTTGATAAGATTATTTACATCAAGTATATCAGGAATATTGCGAATGATAACTTCTTCTGTTGTCAAAAGGGTTGCGCAAATTACCTCCAAGGCTTCATTCTTTGCACCTTGTGGAGCAATCGTGCCACTCAGCCGATGTCCACCTTCTATAATAAAGGATTCCATGTGTCGTACTATTACTTTTTCTTCTTATTACGAGGCTGAGCAAACTCTCTCGCATTGATTTTCTCAAACTTAAATGTATTCAAATCGAGCTGAATTTTACCATCTGTATAGCGAGCAAGGTCTGAAACAATCTTCTCATCGTCGCAAGAGCCATGTCCCCACTGCATTAGACTACGTTTCATTTGGTTTGCAACAGAATAAACAAAAGCATCACGTCGCTCACCTTCTTCCATTGTCTTCAACTCCTCAAAAGCCTCAAACAGAAGCTGACCATAGTGTCTTACAGGAATATTGGACATCGGATAGCTCATTGACTCTGGCTTAGTAGCTATTTAAAGCCTCTGACACATCACAGGGGTAGTCAATATCCAACTTAAAGTTAGCCATCAATGCCAAATGATCCCATAGTTTCTCCATGTGGTCATAGTTACCACGATTCTGAGCATTCATTCTGTCCATAATGGAAACAATAGTTTCCGCACATCGCTGACGTTCTTCCTTTGTAGGAAGTCCGATGGCATAATCTACCATATTTTGTATCTCTCGCCCATACTGTGGTAGTATGAGTCGTTCTCGCTGTGTATTATAATCTAATCCTTCTATATTCATTGAATGATGAATGTTACAATTAAAGTGATGATGGCAAGTCGTCTTATAGACACGAAACTACAGCAATGGCTTTGCCTGCTTAGCAACGAAATCCTTGAGATAGAATGGGACAAAGTAAGCTACATCCTCAAACTTCCCTTGCGCCATACGCTTCTCTGCCAAAGAGAACATATTTTTTGCCAAAGCATCAATTCCCTTAATCAAGTGCGCATTAGGGTGATTGATAACCTCCATGCACTTCTCTGCACCATTGCCAAAGAAGTAAACAGGACCACGATCAAGGTATTCTTTGTAGGTATTCTCGTCTACGACATCTGCCTGAATACCACGTACCTCCTTCAAAGCACGATCATATACAGCAGAATAAACTTCCATACGGCGTGCATCAATCATCGGCACAAGAAGGCCATCTTCCTCAACGTCCTCATGATGAAGCAATACTGGTACTGCCAAAAGTTCCAAAGTAGGCACTGCCAATAACTTTACACCACGACCATAGCAAATTCCTTTTGCCATAGACACACCAACACGCAGCCCCGTATATGAACCAGGACCACTACTCACTGCCACTGCATCTAATGGCAATTTATTCTCATCTATAAAGGCAAGCGCCTCATCTACAAATGTTCCTAACTTTTCTCTATGCTTAGGGTCAAGTGTATCTTGCTTATCGAAAATGCAAGTTCCATCATGACTAACGGCAACAGAGCACACATTTGTACTCGTATCAATGTTTAATATGCAAGACATAAAAATCAATTATGTTCTAAATAACTTGCAAATATACTCTTTTTATTCCACATTTTTTGTACATTTGCAAAAATTTAACGCGAAAAGCTCATGATACTATCAATGACGGGCTATGGCAAAGCAGTTGTAGCCTACAAGGAAAAGAAAATCAATGTTGAGGTGAAATCACTTAATAGCAAGTCGCTCGACCTCTCAGCACGCATCGCACCCCTCTACAGAGAAAAGGAAATGGAAATCCGTCGACTCCTCGCTCAAAAGCTGGAACGAGGGAAAATAGACTTCTCCCTATGGGTTGAAAAGGAGACTGCAACGGATGCGACTCCTATTAATGCGACTCTTGTAGAAAACTATTATAATCAAATCAAAGCCATCTCTAAGTCTACGGGCATTCCAGAACCAGAAGACTGGTATGCAACACTCCTCCGCCTTCCTGACGTAACGGCAAAGACTGAGGTTGAAGTCTTAGATGAAGAAGAATGGATTGTTGTACAACAGGCCATTAACGAGGCAATTGACAAGCTCACTGACTTCCGCAAACAGGAAGGTGCTGCATTACAAAAGAAATTTACTGAAAAGATTGATAACATCAGCAATCTTCTTAAAAGCATCGAACCCTTCGAGAAAAGTCGTGTACCTAAGATTAGAGAAAAGATTATCGATGGTCTGAAACAGATTTCTGAAATTGATTACGACAAAAATCGTCTTGAACAGGAATTGATTTATTATATAGAAAAACTCGATATTAACGAGGAGAAACAACGACTGACAAACCACCTCAAATACTTCCATGAAACAATGAATGAGAATGGTCATGGGGTTGGCAAGAAACTTGGCTTCATTGCTCAAGAAATGGGACGTGAGATTAACACCACTGGCTCTAAGAGTAACCAAGCAGAGATGCAGAATATCGTTGTGAAGATGAAAGACGAACTTGAACAGATTAAGGAACAAGTTTTGAATGCCTTGTAGGGACCTCCCCCAACCCCTCCAGAGGAGGGGAGTGCCTAACAGGATAAAGTTGGATAAAGGTAGTCACTACAATTGGAGATAATGAGGATATTAAAATAAGTGAGTAAACATACCTTCTTCTAAAAATAAGGAATAGTATCGCAAATAAGAAACATCCCCTATATCAAAATATTCATAGATTATCAAACAAACTAAGTCGTAGCTATGGAAAAGAAAGATAAAGGACACTATTATTTTGGAAACCTTCACTACCATACCAATGATGCTTCTACTTATCAGTTACTTCGTCAAAATGCAAAATATAACAGGAAACATCCTACTGAGGCAGAGGCACTTTTATGGGAATACCTTAGGGGAAAACAATTAGGTGTACGTTTTCGTCGACAACATCCTGTCTATGATTATATCCCTGACTTCGTATGTCTTTCATTAAATCTTATAATAGAAGTTGACGGAGGATATCACCTCGCAGAAGAACAGCAATTAAGCGATAGAGAACGAGATACTTACCTTCAACATTTTGGCTTTCATATCATAAGATTCTCTAACGAGGAAGTTCTTCAAAATCTCGATAAAGTATTAAACAAAATAAAAACAGCTATGAACAAGCTTTCATCTGAAAACCAATCTGCTAATATCACACCAGCAGCAAAGATACAAAAAAACACTTCTAACATCGCATCGTCTCCTAACACGTCCCACGACTGTCCGTTAGGCGTTCCCCTCCCTCGGAGGGGTGAGGGGAGGTTACTCATCCTCTCTGCTCCTTCTGGTGCTGGTAAAAGCACCATAGTACAATGGTTAATGCAGGAACACCCTGAATTAAAATTAGCATTCTCTATTAGTTGCACTACCCGTGTACCTCGTGGTACAGAACAAGATGGTGTAGAATACATCTTTCTTTCGCCCGAGCAATTTAAGGAAAAGATTACTAACGAGGAATTTCTTGAATATGAAGAGGTCTATGAAGACCGATTTTATGGCACATTGAAATCACAAGTAGAAAGTCAGTCTACTGCTGGTCAAAACGTTGTCTTCGATGTTGACGTTAAGGGGGGCTGCAATATTAAGAAGTACTATGGTGCTCGCGCCTTGAGTCTTTTTATCCAACCACCATCAGTAGAAGAACTCCGTCGCAGACTTATTGGTAGACAGACAGACAGTGCTGAAGCTATCGAAAACCGCCTCGCTAAGGCTTCCTACGAGCTTACTTTTGCCGACAAGTTCGACAAGATTATTATTAACGATAATCTTGAAAAAGCTAAGCAGGAGGCTTATAAGATTATTAAGGAGTTTTTAGAAGAATAAAGCCTCCCCCAACCCCTCCGAAAGGAGGGGAGCCCTAATAGATTGCAAATAGAAAAAGAACCATTTCTAATAACGCCTATATTTTCTATAATGAATAGAACATATAGCACTGCTAATACTTATAGGTCCTAAAGCCTATTACACCATTATGAAACCATCATCTCACTTCACTCCTATTAGCACTCCCCTCCCTTCGGAGGGGTCGGGGGAGGCTTCCATCGGCATCTTCGGTGGTTCCTTCAACCCTATCCACAACGGACATATAGCTTTAGCAAAAGCCTTTCTTGAAAAAGAAAACTTAGACGAAGTGTGGTTTATGGTTTCTCCTCAAAACCCTTTCAAGGTAGATCAACAACTCTTAGCAGACCACCTTCGACTAAAATTAGTTAGTAAAGCTATCAATTACAACCCTCGCTTTAAGGCTTCGGACTATGAGTTCCACTTACCGAAACCTTCTTATACATGGAACACCCTACAACATCTCACCCACGACTTCCCTCGCTATCGTTTCACCATTCTCATTGGTGGCGACAATTGGGACGCTTTCAACCGCTGGTATCATGCGAAGGACATACTTGCTAATTACAAACTCGTTGTCTATCCAAGACGTGCGCAAAATCTTGATAACACCTCCTTGCCCACAAATGTTAGTCTACTGCAAACCCCACTTATTGATATCAGTAGCACTACTATTCGCAACCGAATAAAATCAGGAGAAGACATTAATGACATAGTACCCGAAGTAATTGTGAAAGATATCATAAATCTATATTAACCAAACAACATATCGACACAATAAAACATAAGTTTTTATAGAGGCCGAAGGTGAAGTCATAATCTTTTATTATCTTTGCAACAAGTATATTAACGGATGATGATTAAAACTTTCAACACAGGCGAGACTCATGAGAGTCTCCGACAAGAATATAACCCAGACGGCTCTGTGCTACGAAAAGCACAAATGAGACTACTCGACATGGCAATCTATCTGCAAGAAACAGCCAAACAGATAGGAATACCCTGTCGACTTGATGGAGGAAATGTACTGGGTGCGGTAAGACATGGCGGATTTATCCCTTGGGATGACGACATAGACATGGTGGTCAGTCATACTGATTTCAAACGTTTATGTGATTATCTAAAGGCAAATCCTCATCCTCAGTATGTGTTACAAGATAACGACACCGACTCAGGTTTCTATAAGGAGTGGGCTTGTTTACGTGATCTTAAAAGCGAAAATCTAAGTCATCAAGACCAAAACAGTGCTGACAGAACGATACACGAAGCACAGAAGTACAGAGGGTTGCATGTAGACATTTTTCCCTACGAAGGCAACATGATTCCTTGGCTACAACGTTTGGCAGCAAAACTGTCAGTAAATGTAAATGCTAAATTAGCAGGTCGCCATCCATGGTTGGCACAGACAAGCTATAACATTCTTCATAACATCATCTTTCCAAGTTTAGAATTATTGGCAAAATATTTGGTAATCCAGAGTTATATATGCATTCGTATGGTGCTTGGTTCTATGAGCAGCATCCACGTCGCTGCATGCTTCCACACAAAGACCTTGTCTTTGAGGGCTATACTTTCGAGGGGCCTGCCGACCTTGACGAATTCTGTCGCATTGCTTACGGGAACTACATGAATCTACCACCACGTGATCAACGTGACAGACATAAAGTAGACGTCGTCTTTAAGTAACAAGTGTATCTCATCCAATCCCTTAATTCCTAAATTAAAATTATGAACATAGCAGTAATCTTTGCAGGAGGCTCAGGTCTAAGAATGCACACAAAGTCACGTCCTAAACAATTTCTTGACCTTAACGGAAAGCCGATTATCATTTATACATTGGAGTTATTTGACAATCATCCAAACATAGATGCAATCGTTGTAGCTTGCATTGAGAGTTGGATTCCTTTCCTTGAAAAACAACTCCGTAAGTTTGAAATCAATAAAGTGGTAAAGATTATTCCAGGTGGAAAGTCTGGACAAGAGTCTATTTACAAAGGACTTTGCGCTGCTGAGACTTACGCACAAAGCCAAAGCATTACCAATGAGAATACGATAGTGCTCATTCACGATGGTGTTCGTCCACTCATTACAGAAGAAACCATAACAGACAATATCAAAAAGGTAGAAGAAGTAGGTAGTTGCATTACTTGTATTCCTGCAACTGAAACACTCATTGTAAAACAAACTGATGGTTCTTTAGAAATTCCTTCACGTGCCGACTCGCTCATAGCTCGTGCTCCTCAGAGTTTCCGTTTGTCGGACATAATCGCTGCCCATCGCCGTTCCTTAAAGGAAGAAAAGGACGATTTCATAGATTCTTGCACGATGATGAGCCATTATGGTTACAAACTTGGAACTATCATCGGACCAATGGAAAATATTAAGATTACGACTCCAACAGACTTCTTCGTATTACGTGCGATGGTTAAGGTACACGAAGACCAACAGATTTGGTTTATAAGGTTCACGCTTCTTTCCCACTACAATAGCAAGTTTACAAACACGAGGCAGATTTTTAATAGGAGTTTTATATTACGTAACAATGATACACAACAAGATACTACAAGAAGACATCAAGAGCTTTGCAAATAAGTTTGCACTGGCAAACGAACTGAATGGTAAGACTATCGCCGTGACTGGTGCAACTGGGCTATTAGGCTCTTGTATGGTGCGCTGCCTTTTGGCATTGCACACAGAGAAAGGTATCGACCTACACGTCATTGCAGTTGTTAGAAACATCGAGAAAGCAGCAAGGCTTTTTGGTAAAGAATGCAAAGAACTAAGTTTCTACACTTATGATTTTTCTTCAACGAAAGCCTTCAAACCTTCAAAAAAAACCGATTTCATCGTACATTTTGCTGCACCAACAGCCTCAAAATGCTTTATAAACAAACCCGTTGAGACGATGAACACAATATATTTCGGCACGCAAAACATTCTGTCTTATTCACAAGAAACAAAAGTCACATCACTTGTTTTTGTTTCAAGCATGGAGGTTTATGGAGCGATTACCGATGACAAAGAAACCCTCACCGAACAGATGCAGGGTTATCTTGACCCAATGGCTACTCGAAGTAGTTATCCATTAGCAAAAAGAGCAGCTGAAGCTTTGTGCCATAACTTTGCCGTTGAGCATGCTGTCCCCGTAAAAGTAGCACGATTGGCACAGACTTTTGGTGCAGGTGTAGACAGTAACGACAACCGTGTCTTTGCACAATTTGCACGAAGTGTCATTCATAACCAGAACATCGTCCTACATACTAATGGTGAAGGTTGCCACAGCTATTGCTATACAACAGACGCTGTCAGTGCCATGCTTTACCTATTACTACGTGGAGAAGATGGCGAAGCATACAATGTTGCCAATAGCGAAACATACATTTCTATCCGTAAGATGGCCGAACTTGTTGCAGAAAGCTTTAACCCTAACAACGTAAAGGTAGTCATACAATTACAAGAGGGAATGGGTTATCCTCCAACAACCAAACTACGACTTGACACAAAGCGCATCCACGCATTAGGCTGGAAAGCTGAATTTGGACTCAAAGAAATGTTCAGTCGTTTAATAGATTCTATGAAGGAAATAGATAGCTAAACTTTCCATACCAAGAAGATTCTATCACAACACACCCACGACATACCCCCTTTTAGCATCAACAACCTGTTTCATACCCCTTATTTCTTCCTTCAACTTCAAAAGGAGTGTATCCATTAAAAAGACCACCCTCCTTTTCTTTTTTGGTCCTTATTTAGAAGAGAGAACTTACCTCTATCATTGTCTATTTTGTTAAACAAATTTCAAACATATAGACAGCCATAAAACAAAGTTCAAAAACGATGATAAATGCCGATTTTTGATTACCTTTTTCAACTTTAAAAGAAGCAAGAAAATAGAGGAAATACCAAAAATATTAAGTAAATATTCTTATCTAAGAAATATTGTCAAAAACCTCTTTTTTCACATACAAAATGAAGCGTTTTTAACTAAGAAAAATAAGCAATAAGTCCTAAAAAAATCAGGCACATCAGTATTAATCTCACCAACAAGGAAAACCATGATTTGTAATAAAAAGATGAGTATATTTAGAAATATGTAATTTTCCTTAATTTCGATATTCTTGATAAGAAATAGTATTATTTGTCTATTAATTCAATAAAATATTGTATATTTGCACCCTAACAATAATTTTAATTATAGACAAAATAGTAAAAAGTTTTACACAAGAACGGATAGATGTACACCTAAGCGATTGCAGAGAGTAACGCAAGAGCTTAATAACAACAACAATTAGCCCGATGTGTTTTATCCACATTTAGCAAGTTGACAAAGCAGTACACTATCCTTGAATAATAAACATAAATAAAGATAGAGATTCATAAGGATATACATTTAATAAAACAAGTTAATCATTGGTCTTGTGTTAATCACAGATTAATTAACTGTCAAAAACATATATATAGCGTCTTTTCATATTAGCATAAATTAAAAATAACTACCAAATCCTATTTTTTATGGGATATTTTTAGTTACCAGTGAGGGTTTCATCGTGAGATGAGACCTCACACTTTTTATAATAAAACATTTCTACTTTACGCACTCCTACCCTTTCTATTCTGGCATCCTGCACCTCTTTCCTAAGAATGAAAAGGTTTTCTATCATCTTTATTATCACTAACAACCATCATTTCATTTCTTTTCAGTAACTTTTGCGTTCAAATCATTCACAAATTAAAATTAGAAAAATAGAACGTAGGAGATAAAGCACCAGAAATCCTTGGCACAGACCAAGACGGAAAAGAAATTAAGTTAAGCGATTATAAAGGACAAAAGATTGTTCTTTATTTCTATCCAAAGGATTCTACATCAGGCTGCACCGCTCAAGCATGTAACCTCCGTGACAACTATAAAGAATTGAGGGACAAGGGCTATGTTATTATCGGAGCAAGTATACAAGACGAGAAGTCACACAAGAAGTTTATAGAAAAGAATGAACTTCCTTTCCCAATCATTGCCGATACTGACTTAAAAGCTCATTGAGACCTTTGGCGTTTATGGTGAGAAGAAAATGTATGGCCGCACCTACATGGGGACCTTCCGCACCACTTTCATCATCAACGAAGATGGTATCATTGAGCGCATCCTCAGTCCAAAGCAGATCAAAACAAAAGATCACGCAGCTCAAATTCTAATAGAAGACTAACTATTATTGTCTTAGGGCATAGTTACGATTGGCAGAAGACACTCCCTATTACAAGAGAAAAAACTGATTAATGAATAGAAAAATGCTCTCTGACAAAAAGAGGCTTAATAACAGAAAACCATAGGACTATGCCCAACGCTCAAAACAAAATTAATAAGACAACAAAGACTAAAAGCAGAAAGAGCAAAAAACTAAGCAACACAAAGAAACCTCACCAACCACTTTCCTCTTCTATTAAAGAAGAAGAAGTGGCGACGAGGACTTTTATTAAAGGGTCAGAGATAAAGGCTTTTACGCAAAAACTTATCACCCTTGCCAACGAATACGAAACCCCATCGTTTCTCCATGGCGACCCTTCATGGTTCATGCACCAAGTAATTGGTAAAAAAAATCAAGAAACCATTGCTTTCATAGCCTCATGTTTAAGCTATGGTTCGCGACAAGTTTTCTTACCCCGAATCCAATATCTACTTGATTGTTCACGCTCAGAACCTTACGATTGGATTAAAACAGGAAGGTTTCTTCTGGACATTCCAGATAATAACCAATGTTTCTATCGACTATATACCAACTCTATGATCCGTCAGCTCCTCCATGCATTACAAACTATGTATGAGGAGTTTGGAAGCATGGAAAACTACATTCGTTACTACGCCAAACTCAACAAAGAGAAGACACAAACAGAGGCTATAATCGCAATAGAAGCAATCTGTGATTTCTTTCTTAAACATGAAGCAATTGGAATTGTACCCAAGAACACAAGTTCCAGCTGCAAACGTGTATGTATGTTCCTCCGTTGGATGGTTCGAGAGAACTCTCCCGTCGACCTCGGTATATGGTCTGACTTTATCAATCCTCGCTCGCTCATCATCCCTCTTGACACACATGTCATTCAACAGTCCCTACAATTAGGGCTTATTACAAGTAAAACTGCATCCATGTCTGTTGCTCGAAAACTTACAGACAAACTTCTTGAAATATTTCCTAACGACCCATTAAAAGCTGACTTTGCCCTCTTTGGATACGGAGTAAACCATAAGTAAGTCCCCTATCAACATCTCTTTCTCGTTGTAGAACTTAATTTGTTGATTATTTTCAAACAACTCGAAAGCAATACATAATCTTTAGGACTCGTAAAGAGCATCTCTTCACCTGCAAAAGACGCTCTTTACGCATGTTAGTAATGCTCTTTTGAAATCCTATTAAGCACCTTCTTATTCAACACACACTAATAGGCTGATTTACAGATAAATATAAAATCGGATTATTTACATAGTCTTTTGCTTTTAGAAAGTAGAGCTAAATGGTATCATGTAAAGTTTTTTTATTAAATAAAATCATTAGCAAGCAATTCAAAAAAGCCTCATTATAGCATTTGGTCGTTGATAACACGAAAGATAAACGATACAAAAACCATCACCTTCACCTTTACCAAAAAAACGAAGCCCTTATTATTATAACAGAAAACCGACCCCGTTATGAAAAACGAAGTCGGCAACTTATCATTACTCTCAATTTTATTACTTTCAAGAATTAGGCAGTGAGATGCTTATTCAAATTTACTGCCTTTGCTACTAATGCTACTACTACGATAGCTGATAAAACTAATGAAATCATAATCTTTTTACCTTTAATAGGGACCTTTCCCTTGTTTATAAATATGTTATCCTCTTAAATACGAATGCAAAGTTAGACATAAAAAAACAATAGACAAAATACACCTATGATAAAACTCACAAAATGCCTTTTTATTAGTTTGTATCAAGTCGATTGATTCAAATCAACAAGATAATATTTGCTTATCTGAAAGATTAGCTTTAACTTTGCCTATTGAAAATATTATTTCTATGAAAAATGGAGAAAAATCAAGAGCTACGCAACGCATGGGAGTTTGTTGAACATACTGGGATTAGTACCTTTCTCACGGGTAAGGCAGGAACGGGTAAAACTACCTTCCTTCGCACACTCAAAGAACAAAGCAACAAATGCAGTATAATTGTTGCACCCACAGGTGTAGCAGCAATCAATGCAGGAGGTGTGACTATACATTCTTTCTTCCAGCTGCCGTTCTCGCCCTTTATTCCTAATACAAATATCAAAAATAAATTTGATTATAGCAAGGAGAAACGCAAAATAATCCGTACACTTGATTTGTTGATTATTGACGAAATTAGTATGGTTCGAGCTGATATTCTTGATGCAATCGACTCCGTGCTACGCCGTTTTCGTGAACCACAAAAGCCCTTTGGCGGTGTACAACTATTGATGATTGGCGACCTACAACAACTAACACCTGTTGTTACTCCTGAAGAAGAGGAATTGTTACACAACTATTATGAGACTCCATACTTCTTTAGCTCAAAAGCTTTAAGGAACATCAATTATGTCACGATAGAACTAACACACGTCTATCGACAACAAAACAAAACTTTCATCACCTTACTTAATAATATAAGAGAAGGAAAAGTTTCCGAAGACGACCTACAACTTCTCAACAAAAGATATAACCCTAATTTTCGTCCAAAGGAAGGGAGTGACTACATCCGACTGACGACACACAACAGAATGGCAGAAAGTTATAACGAAGAACAACTACGCAATCTTTCCGCAACTGCATTTACCTTTACCGCAAAAACGGAGGGAAACTTCCCTGATTACAACTTTCCAACTGACTTCAACCTTACACTGAAAGTAGGAGCGCAGGTTATGTTCATCCGTAATGATGCTAACGGACGATATTATAATGGACGCATAGGACACGTTACATACGTTAACCATGAAAAAATACAGGTCCGCTGTCCAGGAGAAGAAGATGTCTTTGAAGTAGAAGCCGAAACATGGGAGAACACGAAGTACACCATAAATGAAAAGACAAAGCAAATTGAAGCCGAAATACAAGGAACTTTCAAACAGTATCCCCTTCGATTAGCATGGGCCATCACTATACACAAAAGTCAAGGTCTGACCTTTGAACATGCAATCATTGACGCACAAGCATCCTTTGCATCTGGACAAGTTTATGTTGCTTTAAGCCGTTGTAAAACCTTAGACGGATTAGTTCTGGCATCACCTATCTCTAACAGTGCCATTATTAACGATAGCAAAGTTAGCGACTACATCTCCAACCAAACAGAAGCGGCACAAAAGAGTATAGCTGCTCTACCTCTCCTCAAAGAAGTATACTATCGCCAACTGCTCATAGAATTATTCAATTTCGATGATATCAAAAAACGCGAAGCCTTTCTCTTTAAGGTGTTGACGGAATTCTTCCTCAAATATCCCAAAATCAAAGCACTCCATAATATGGCACTTAACGACTTAGAAAAGCGTATTATTCAAGTGGCAACAAAGTGGGAATTACTCATTAATAAAATGACAACAGAAGAACTTCACGAAACAAACTTTAAGAAAAGAATAAAGAAAGGTGCACTCTATTTCCATTCTGAACTGACTGAAATCTTTAGTAGAATGATAGAAATAACAAAAGACGTACAGACAAATAATAAAATAGGTGCTAAACGTTTTGAAGATAGCTATACTGAACTGAAACAAACCTACGAAGCCAAATGCGACTTACTTACAACTATCATCAAGGAGGACTTTTCTATTACAACCTATCTGAAAGCTAAACAAGAAGCTATCCTTAACAGCTTATCTGACGGGAAAAACAGAAAGAAAAAGAAAACTAAACGATGAAAAGGAGAAACCTAAAGAAAAAAAGATAGACACGAAAGAATGTACCTACAACCTCTTCAAAGCAGGAAAAAGCGTCGAAGAGGTTGCCAAAGAACGTGGCTTAAAGGCATCAACCATCATGGGACATCTTATTCCATATATCCAAAATGGAGAGGTTAAACTCGAAGATGTAATTGATGAAAAGAAAATAGACATCATTAAACGAATAATCAAAGTTAAAGGAACGGACGGTGGAATGACACCCATCAAAGAGTTGTGTCCATCGTCTATCACTTATAACGACATTCTCTTAGTTATAAAAACTACAATAAATTAACGTAAACAAACAACCATACAAATATAAAAGGAATAGATTGTTTGCATAAGAATTTACAAAAAACATATTGCAAGAGAACTTATAGGATGTAAACAGCTCTTAATTTTAGAACAAAAGAGTAGTCGCAATAAAGAAAAATGTATAATACATGCAAATTATTTTGTGAAAGTCTTTGTTTTCAAAAACTATTACCTTTGCAGTGTCAATTAAGATATTTATTGAGTTGTAATCAAATTACGTTTAAATAGTTATTAGTGAGTTAATAGTCATATAAAGCGAATTAGAATGGTCTTCGTGAGAAGATTAACTAATGTTTTTGAGTCAAATAATTTTTGAGTTATTTAGTTAAGTGGCTTAGTGTATGTCTACGTGAGTAGATATACACTTTTTCTTTTGTTTTCACATATATGCTTATTAAAAATAATATTCCAAAAATACTTTTGCCAGATAACCCGAAATTAATTAATTTTGCAGTCATAACTTACAATTATAAGATAAAAACATGGCAAATTTAAGATTTGGAGCTATCGAGGAAGCGTTTAAGAAACGCCCCTTGGAAGTCAAAACGCCGACTGAACGTCCAGAACATTTCTATGGCAAGTACGTCTTCAATCGTGCAAGAATGTACAAGTATCTCCCTGTGGATGTGTATAAAAAACTAATAGACGTCATTGATAACGGCACACGATTAGACAGATCTATCGCAGACGCAGTAGCCCAAGGTATGAAAAAATGGGCAGAGGAACATGGAGCAACTCATTATACACACTGGTTCCAACCTCTTACAGAAGGTACTGCTGAGAAACACGATGCCTTCGTAGAGCATGATGGAAAAGGCGGAATGATTGAAGAATTCTCAGGAAAACTTCTTGTTCAGCAGGAACCTGACGCCAGCTCATTCCCTAATGGAGGTATACGTAACACCTTTGAAGCACGAGGCTATTCTGCATGGGACCCAACAAGTCCCGTATTTATCATAGAAGACACACTTTGTATTCCTACTATCTTTATATCTTATACCGGAGAATCACTCGACTATAAAGCTCCACTATTAAAATCATTACATGCTGTAAATATCACAGCAACAAAAGTTTGCCAATATTTTTATCAAGATGTAAAGCAGGTTCACACCAACCTTGGTTGGGAACAAGAATACTTCCTTGTAGATGAAGACTTATACTTTGCTCGCCCCGACCTTATGCTTACAGGACGTACACTAATGGGACATGACTCTGCAAAGAACCAGCAAATGGACGACCATTACTTTGGTACGATTCCTGAACGTGTACAAGCTTTCATGAAAGATCTTGAAATACAAGCACTCGAATTGGGTATTCCTTGCAAGACACGACACAACGAAGTTGCACCTGGACAATTTGAGTTAGCTCCTATCTTTGAAGAATGCAACCTTGCCGTAGACCATAACATGTTATTAATGTCACTTATGAAGAAGGTTGCCCACAAACATAGTTTCCGTGTGCTTCTGCATGAGAAACCATTCGACGGAGTTAATGGTTCGGGCAAACACAATAACTGGAGCCTTAGTACCGATAATGGTATTCTCCTTCATGCAGCAGGAAAGACACTTAATGACAACCTACGATTTGTTGTCTTTATCGTTGAGACATTGATGGCGGTTTATAAACACAATGGACTTCTCAAAGCCTCTGTTATGAGCGCAACAAACGACCATCGACTTGGAGCTAACGAAGCACCACCTGCCATTATATCCTCTTTCCTCGGAAAACAGATTAGCGACCTTCTCGAACATATTGAAAAAGCTGATAAAGAAAACATATTCAGCCTTAGTGGTAAGACTGGTTTACAGATGGACATCCCAGAAATACCAGAGTTACTTATAGATAACACTGATCGCAACCGCACATCTCCATTTGCCTTCACTGGTAACCGCTTTGAGTTCCGTGCCGTTGGTTCTGAAGCAAACTGTGCATCTGCAATGATTGTTCTCAACACTGCTGTTGCAGAAGCATTACAGAACTTCAGCGAAAGAGTTGATGCTATGGTTGCAAAAGGTGAAGACCAAACTTCGGCAATTATTGATATTATCCGTGAAGACATCAAAACATGTAAACCTATCCACTTCGATGGGAACGGCTATTCTGATAGCTGGAAGAAAGAAGCGATGAATCGAGGACTTGACTGCGAAGCAAACTGTCCTAAATGTTTCGATCGTTACCTTGATGACGATGCTATCATGATGTTTGAAACCATGAACGTTATGAAACGCAATGAGTTAGAAGCACGTAACGAGGTGAAATGGGAAACTTACACGAAGAAGATTCAAATTGAAGCACGTGTAATGGGTGACTTAGCGATGAATCATATTATCCCCGTAGCCACTCACTATCAAAGTCAGTTGGCAAAGAACGTGCAGAACATGGTCAACATCTTTGGTGATGTAGAAGGAAAACAGCTCAGCGAAAGAAACATTAAGATTATACGTGAGATTGCTGAACGTACCAATATCATTGAAACTGGGGTTGAAGAACTTGTAAATGCACGTAAGCAAGCAAACAAGATAGACTCTCAACGTGAGAGAGCTATTGCTTATCACGACACAATCGCTCCGAAGATGGAAGAAATACGCTATCAAATTGATAAGTTGGAGTTAGTGGTCAGCGATGAGCTTTGGACCCTTCCTAAGTATCGCGAATTACTCTTCATCAGGTAAAATATTGCGGTTTCATCGAAAATATTGCCACTCTTCGCATCTATGTTCGTTACAACAAGACACGAAGAAAGGAACACAGAAAAGGCAGGTAATTCTCTAAAAGATGGATTACCTGCCTTTCTTTGTGTTCTATTTGTTTTACCGCAACTCTTTTTCCTTATAAATAACATTATTAGCACCACTTGTAATCCTCATTGATTCAGGATGCTCATCTACAAAGCTCTCTATATGACGAACACGTTTCTCTTCAAAGATTTCATCAACGGCAATAAGAATACCCGTCTCCTCAACATCACCAAATCCATAGTTGATAGCCGTACCAAAGAGCTTCATTGTTGGAGAAAGATTCATATACGCATTAACCAATGGTGGAATATTATAACCCAACGCACGAACCTCACGATTTAATATTTTATAATCCTCTCTAAAGTCCTCACCTTGAAAAAGCGCATCTAATTCAGCCGTTGGAGTCTCAATTTTTAGCGGTTTAATCGGAATTATCAAATCTTCCTTATCATCAAAATACTTCTTCAAGAAGTACAGAATCATATCCCTTCCACGTCGGATATAAGAAGGATACATTGTCATCTTTCCAAAGAAATATTTACATTCAGGATATAACACCGTCAATGCTCCAAGCCCATCCCAAAGGTTGTCCAGAGCGAAAATACTCTTAGAGTTCCTGCGAACATTCTGATAATCCAAAGAAACAAACGAACGACCAAGCTCAACTGTGTAAGGAGCATACTGTTTCATAAACTTTTTAGAGAAGTGAAACATGTGGCTTGTAGCCACAATAGGCTGCCCGTCATCTCCTAATTCCCATTCATTACCAAAGATATAACGATAGCCACCGATAATCTCCTCTGCCTCAGGGTTCCAAACAATTAATTGTCTACAACAATTATTCATTGTGTCGAACTCATCTACATCCATTGATTTGCCCGTACCGCCTCCCGCTGAACGAAAAGCGATTTCACGCAGACGACCAATCTCCTTCATAACATTAGGAGCTGTTTTAGCTGTCACAATATAAATCTCATTATGACTTTTGTTCGTCATACGAAGCATCCGTTCAGGCGTCAACTCCCTTTTGAGCAATTCCTTGCTTATAGGCTGGATGATTTCTTCTTCCATAAATTCTATCAATCTTTTTTCTTTCTCCAAATCTTATCGCTGGGTTTATCCTATTCTTTTACCATCTAATGAGGCAGAAAGACTATAACTCATAAACTATATCTTCAACATACTTTGCCCATTCCATCGATGTCCGACTCTTATCAAAGGTCTGCCAAGGAATTGGCTTACCAATTGCCACCCGAAACGTTTTACCTACATTCTTGTACATTTCGTCAACAAGAAGAAGCATTGCTAAATTTAGCTTTTTAAGATGTTTATCACTAAAATGTGCAACCCGATAAAACCTTTCAGAATTGCGGCCACCAAAAAAGATTGGAACAATATCGCGCTGATACTCCACACTTTTTGTAATAAACGTCTTCTTCCACTCTAAATCGTGTATCTCACCACTGATCTTACGGCTATTAAGTCCTGCTGGAAACATTAATATATGATTGTCGCTTTGAAACCCCGCTTCAACCATTCGAGGAAAATCACGACTCTGTTTGCCTGTCTTATTAATACCAATACTTACTGGTTTTAAGCCTGGAAGATTAAGTAACAAGTCATTCACTAAATAACGAAATTTGCCATCATAATGTTCACCTATTATAGAGCCGAGTGCTACTCCATCTTGTCCTCCAAGTGGATGGTTTGAAACAAAAGTATAAGGCTTTCCATCATTCTTATCTGGGAGATTTTCCAATCCCTCGATTTCTAATGTCATATCAAGATACCGGACACACTCTGCAAGCCATTCCGTACCTGTCACGCCACGGCTTTCCCATAGAAACTGATTAACCTCGTCTTCATGTAGGATTTTCTTTAGCCAATTAACGGCAAAAGAAGGAACAAACTTAGCCTTTGTTCCCATCTTATCTTTAAGTATCCTATCAATATCGATCGTTTTCTCTATTTCTACACTCATGTATTCAAATCTCTCCTAAATAAAATGCAAAAATAACGAAACGATTTGGAATAGCTCACTTTTTTCTGCTAAAATATATGTTTTATGAGAAAAAAAGTTATTCCTTTTGTCACATAAATACTTTTTACATGGATTTAACAAAAGACTTTCAGTTATTCATCAAACAGCACCCACACTGCACTATCTATCTATTTTATTGTTATTCTCCGAAAAAAAGACTTTCTGAAACCATAGAAAATATATCAAAAACTTTACATAATTTCAAAAACATAATCTCTATATTAACGACAAAGCTCCTACCAAACTCGAGGTCATAACTAATAGTAAATCAGCTCATTATAAACCCACAAGAGAAAAGGTGCTTAATTAGACTTTAAAAGACCATTAATAACATGCGTAAAGAGCATGTTTTGCAAGTGAGAAGACGCCCTTTACACGCCCAAAAGACCATGTATTGGTTCTGCTTGATGCGAAAATAATTTACAAGGCATCATAATATAAGATTAAGTTGACTATTAAGAACAAACACAACGGATAAGAGATTTGGCTTTTTCAAAGAAAAGCATTACATTTGCATTTATGATAATTAAGTATTGCAGAGATACTGAAGCGAATGGAAAAAGAAACACTTAAAGAGAAAACAGCCAAAGGACTCTTTTGGGGTGCATTGAATAATGGTACAATGCAGCTGTTGAATATTGTTATAGGAATCTTTTTAGCACGTCTGCTCACACCAGCCGACTACGGATTAGTGGGGATGTTAGCGGTGTTTACAGCAATTGCGGGAGCCTTACAAGAAAGTGGATTTACAGCAGCACTTGCCAATATGGAGCATCCAACGGATAATGATTATAACTCCGTCTTTTGGTTTAGTGCTATAATGGGCTGGATTTCATATACCGTATTATTCTTCTCAGCACCATTGATTGCTAACTTCTTTCATCATAAAGAACTGATAGATTTATCTCGTTTTGTATTTGCCTCACTACTTTCTCTTCATTAGGTACAGCCCCCGCAGCTTACCTCTTCAAGAATATGATGGTAAAAGAGACAGCTCTGCTCCGCATTACGTGTCTATTTGTTTCAGGTGTAGTGGGTATTATCTTTGCACTAAAAGGTTATGCATATTGGAGTTTAGCTTGGCAACAAGTACTTTACATCTGTCTTACCAGTCTGTGGCGTTTCTTCATCATTCCTTGGCGACCCTCTTTTCATATCGACTTTACGCCAGTAAAGAAGATGTTTTCTTTTAGTTATAAGATTCTTGTGACGACCATTGTCAATACTATCAGCCAGAATATTCTCACCTTCATCTTCGGACGTTTATATTCTGCAAAGGTAGTAGGAAACTTCTCACAGGCCTTCAAATGGGACACAATGGCAAGCACTTTTGTTTCTGGAACAGTGTCACAGGTAGCGCAACCAGTGCTTGTTGAGGTAAACAATGACCCAGAACGACAAGTAAATGTGTTTCGAAAGATGCTTCGGTTTACGGCTTTCTTAGTCTTTCCTGCTATGTTTGGATTAGCGATGATATCGCATGAATTTATCATTCTTCTAATATCTGATAAATGGACAGAGAGTATTCCTCTGCTGCGTATCCTCTGTATCAGCGGAGCTTTTTTTACCCTTCTATACAATGTATCAAAATCTCATTCTAAGTCGTGGCAAGTCTGTTGTATACATGTGGTGTACAATAGCCTTAATCCTTGCACAGATAGGCTTTGTTATTGGTTGTTACCAGCAGGGAGTTGTTCTCATGGTAAGCGCATATACGATTGTGACTATTTTGTGGCTTTTCGTTTGGCAATTCTTCGCAGGAAAAGAAACAGGTTTGCGACTCTTTGATGTCCTGAAAGATATTAGTCCCTACCTTTTAGCATCGATAGTCGTAATGATTGCCACCTATTTTACAACAACATTTATTCACAACCTTCTCATACTTTTACTTGTAAGAGTCCTTATGGCAGCAACGCTTTACTTCTTCATCATGAAGTGGGCTGGCTCGAAGATACTTGTGGAATGTTTGAACTATTTGCTTCGACGCAAACGATAGGTAGAAAGGAGTACTTGGTTTATTAAGGAATAAGTTGTACATTTGCATAAAAAAAGAAGATGAACCCATTTGTTCAAAGCATGATACTTTCCGCATCCTCGCTGAGGTTGATACCACATATCCTACTTTACAAGCTGTATAGTGGGAAGATTGATGATGATTTGCTACAAGTGCAAGACCGTAAAAGAGGTGTGAGTAACTTTATAAAAGTCATGACTCGTGAGCGCACCTTCCGTAATCTTTTCTATTATAGGATAGGTGAATACATGGCTGCCCCTATCAAGTGGATGTGTCCTGGCGAGCGAACATTGAATATTTGGTGTCATTCCATCGGCAGAGGTGCTCACTTTGAGCATAACTACGCCACTATCTAAATGCTGAAAGTATCGGCAAAAACTTCTATTGTCTTCAATTAGTAACCTTAGGCACAGGACACCATGAGGGAAAAGAAGGACGTCCAACAATTGGCGACAATGTGAAAATAATGACAGGCGCAACGGTATTCGGACCAATCCGTATCGGCAACAATGTGACCATAGGAGCAGGAGCCGTCGTATTTAAGGACGTACCTGACGGCTCAACCATAGTCGGCAATCCTGCAAGAATAGTAAAACAGATATAATTGAAGTTGATAATCACAAGATAATGGAATACCCAAAGATAACAGTTGTGACTCCGTCCTACAATCAAGGACAGTTCATAGAAGCAACGATACTATCGGTCATCGAACAAGAATACCCCAACTTAGAGTATCTTGTCTGCGATGGTGGCTCTACCGATGAAACCGTGGAAATATTAAAGAAATTCTCCGACAAAATTACATGGTGGTGCAGCGAGAAAGACAAAGGGCAGAGTGATGCTATCAACAAAGGTATGCGCAAGGCAACAGGTGACATTGTATGCTGGATTAACAGCGATGATGTATTACTTCCTGGAACATTGCATACCGTAGCAAAGTTCTATCAAGACCATCCTGACACAGATTTTGCCAATGGCTATACAGTCGAAATGGATAAGGAAGGAAAAATTATCAACTTCACTCACATCGTAATGAATCATTTCTTCTTCCGTCATGGTTGTTATAATATCTCACAACCGGGAATGTTTTGGAGACGTAATATTTTCGATAAAATCGGCTATATTGACGAATCTTTTCACGCTAAAATGGATGTGGAATGGTTGATAAGAGTATATGAAGCAGGACTAAAAAGTAAGACGTATCAACCGCAACCTCGGTGCTATCCGCATCTACCCAGACACGAAGACAGCACAAGGAGGAAACATCTGGAAGCGTGATGCAGAGGCACTCCGTGAAATGTATCATGGTAAGTATTTACCCGAGAATGGTCGATTCTATCGTCCTTTCTTCAAGCTCTACAAGATTTTAGATGGTTGTATGTTTCGTAATGCCATAAGAAAATGGCAATATTGCGGTAAGCCTGTAATGGCTTATAAAGAGAACCTTTATTCCGAGAGAGGCAAGTAGGAATAAGAACAAACAAAAAGGATCTCCTTAATAGACAAGGAGATCCTTTTTGTTTATATAAGCGAGAAGCCTTTTAATGCGGTGTAACAAAACCTCGTAACATAAAAGGAATGATAAGGCTGAGGTTGTAAGCCATTAATGTAAGGGTTAAAACAGCTATAAGTAGTCTTGCCCCTATCAACATTCGTCTTTGTCTGATACGCTTAAATAGGTAGGTTATCGCTATTGGAATAACGAACAACCAGTGTGCACCCATAATATAAACTTCGATAATACCAAAGCCAAGAATAATATGTAGAACGATGTCAGTGGTAAACCAAGCCATACATAATTGTAGGAATTTATCCTTTCTTCCCACGATGAGTCCACCTAAAAATAAAAGAATTATCATTAATTCGGCTATATAATTAAGTGCACTTCTATATCTAACAATGATAGGACGTGATTTATTTACATCTTCCAACACGTGTTCTTGATGAAGTTGAATGCTTTCTCCGAAGAGGTTTTCAACAATAGCATCAGTTCGCGAGCTGGATAAGTCTGTCCATTCAAAGAAGCGACCGTTTGCAACTTGTGTTCCTGTACGACTCTTCATAAATTCGTGTTGCCTCTCATACTTGGCAGCAAACTTCTGGTCTTTCTTTAACTTCTTTTCCTTTACCTTTGCTTGTAGTTTGGCATCTGGTTCAACAAAGGTTGACTGTTGGTATGCGTAAATGACGAACAATGCTCCAAGAGGGAAGATAAAACTTAGAAGAAAGTGCCTGACCTCGAAAAGGTACGCTTGCCGTTAACAAACAAATCGGCTAAGCCAATTTTTGCAATATTAGTAAAAGTAACCCCAGTTGCAAAGAACGACAAAAGCATTGTTTGCCATGCCTTCATACGTTTTTTCTCCTCTTTCATCGCTCTTCCAGCAACATATAGCGTCATAGTAAGGAAGAATAAAGAGAAAACGAAATGGTCGGGAACAAAGGAGGTGAGGAGAATAGAGGCGAAAGAAAAGAAGAAGCCCGTAAGCAAAAGGGCGTCTTTTTCTCTTAACCGCTGTACTTCTTTTAAGATACGATAGACGAAAAGACAACTATAAGTGACCGTAACTACATTGAGAAAAGCCTCGATGAATATGGCAAAATTAGTGTGTGTAAGCTCCATCAACCAGTGATTGAGAAGATAGAAAGGATAGAAAAAAGTAGGTAATAACGGGTGACGATAGAGTTGAAAATAAATCTTCCATCGTGACATCGTCATATAAGAGAGATTGTCAAAGCCCGAAACAGTATAGTGATCAAAGAATAAACCCCAAAAGCCAAGGTTTCCACCTCTGGTAAACAGGCTGTAATTGTAGGCTATCATAAGTCCGTTTAGAATTGTAAAGGCCAAAAATGCTACTAAGCAAAGCAACCTTTCACAACGTTTTATAGCAAAAATATTTCGCATAACTCCCTTTTATGTGTTAAGTAAATAGCTAACGATTAGTCCTCCGTTGTAAATCCAAAGGAATAATGTAATCATTAATAGTAAACCGCGAAGCAACTGCCGATACTTGCGAGATAGTCCTTTCACAAGATAACCATAGGCTATTGGAATAATAAATATCCATCCAGCAGCCATTATATACACTTCGGTTATACCAAAACCAAGAATGAGATGCAGAGTTATATCACAAGCAAACCAGAGTAATAGCATTTGGAAGAAACGTTTTCGCCAAGCAAGTGTTATACCAAAGACAAATAATAGAACCATAATAGCTTCTATCATGTAGTTGATGAGCCAATTATAAGTGACGAAGACAGGACGATCCCATGCTACATCTTTCAGTAGATGACGCTGATGTAACTGAATAGACTCACCAAAGAAATTCTCAATCAATGTTGTCGTACGTGGTGTTGAGGTGTTGAGCCAATCGAATATGGACGCTGTTGACATCGTCTGTCCCAAATGACTCTTTTGCCAAGCATTGCGCTTTTTATAGAATTCATCGACACCCTTTGGGTCTTTCTGACGCTTTACTTTCTCAATATTACTAATCACAGACTTTTGAGGAACCTCTAAAAGATAGTATTGTGATTGCTGAATTCCTACTAACAAAAGACAAGGAAAAACCACACCAATACCGATATACTTCCATGTAAAGAACTTCCTCCGATTTACGAATAGACCTGCAAGGAATGTCTTTGCGCCATTCGATGTAGCCATACCAGCAGTAAAAAAAGCTAAAAAGAAAGATTGCCAAGCTGTCAGTAATTCTCCTTTCTTCATCTTTTTACCAGTGATGTATAAAGTCATCAATAGCAACATCATTGACACAATAAAATGATCTGGTACCATTGATGGAATAAGGACATGTCCAAAAGAAAAAAGGAGGAGTGTAAGAAGAGTTGTATCAAACTTCATTAAACCCATTACTTCACGATAGATTCGATAAGCGAAGAGCACAGCATAAAATGCTGATAACACTATGACGATTGCCATGAAATACACTGCAAAATTATATCCGAAGACTTCTATGAGCCAGTGGTTCAATAAATAAAGTGGATAAAGGAACGTGAGATATAACGGATGACGAGAAGTTATAAAATGGATGCGCATCCCTGAGATTGTTATCCAAGACCAATTATCGTAACCAGACATACGGAAATTTTTTGTAAAGATACTCCAAAAACCATCATGTGCACCCATTGTATAAACATGATAATGGCTGATAATTAACAACACATTGAATGTGAGGAATACTGCCAGCATAACAAAAGCCAGCCAACGTTCCTCCTTCTTTACTTTGAACATATTGAATATGTGCATTGAATTGCTTTATTTAATCACTGCAAAGGTACAAATTAAAGCAGATTAAACAAAGGAAATAACAAGAAGAACACATTGTATATGTTCTCTTCTATCTTTAATTTCAAATTATTTTCACGTAAAAAAGAGTTTATTTTTACGTAAATAAATTGATACTTGAACCTTATTAAGCCTGCAACTTTACTTCTTTCGTAGGAAAAAACGCACTAAAAGGAAGTTAATTGGCACACAAATAGCGAACATAGGCACTAAAGCTATCTGTTTACTAACACCTAACCAAAGACAGAGTTGTAGACAGACACTCTGTAAAAGATAGTTAATAATGTGTGAAAAGGCAAAGCCTACTCCTCGTTTCTTCGTCGATTTCACACGAAAGGTGTAACGAGTGGAGGCGATAAAGTTAAATATAAAGCTGACAAGGTAAGCTATGGTGTTAGCAAAGAGAGGCTGTATCCAGCACAACATTAGTAAGTATGTACCATATTGTATGGCGGCAGCTAACGAGCCAACAATAATGAAACGGAAAATTTCACCAAGCCTTTCCTTATTCTTCATTTCACTCCTTAACATCTTCTTCCTTAATTCCTAAAAGGTTTATAATAGGCTTCATCTGCATAAGCAAGTAATTCTTTATCCCCTTTGCTGTCACCAAATGCAATCAAGTTATAATCTTCTCTATGCGGATAAAGTACTCTTAGACGGTTCACCTTTTCCACTCCATAACAGTTCTTGGTAGTAAAACATCCTGTAAGGTAGTTCTCTTTTATCTCTACCTGAGTACCTAACACGAGTACTTTTTTATCGATTTCATCGAAGAAAGGACGTACCCAGTTATCAATGCTCGCACTAATAACAAGTACTATTGCTTGTTCGTCTTCAAGAATCATTCTTATCTTCTCCTTTCCTTTTGGACGTAATAGTTGTACGTTCTGTTGTGCAAAGCTTCTACAAAGTGCGTTAAAATCATCAATATTCATTCCCTTGAAGAAGTAAGAAAACATCTTTTGCTTTGCTTTCCAATTTGGATAAAAACACAACTTCATCAGTATAAGTAAGGGAGAAAAGAGTAAAAAGCCAAACAACATCTGCCTACTTCCTTTTGCGAAACGAATAAATTCGATGAGTGTATCCTTCGTCGTCAATGTACCATCGAAGTCAAAAGCATAAATCCTTCTCATCTTCTATTTTTTATTATTAAGTACATAGATAATAAAGAGGAAAGCTAAACCGAACGCCAAGACAATAAGCTGCATAAAACGATCATGTATCATCACCTTAGTTGGGTCGCCACTTCTTTTATCCACTACCGTAATTTGCAAATAACGCAATAGTCCCAAAAGAACAAAAACCGTAGTCAAGTAAAGGTAATCAGTATGAAAGTTCTGAATGGTTTCAGGACTAACGGTATACATAATATAGCATACGAGTGTTACACTCGCTGTAATTGTGATAGCTTGGTTGATAAAGGTCAGGTTATAACGAGTGGTATTCTTACGAGGAGCATGCCCTGTCTCATTCATCTTTACAACATCGTCACGTCGCTTTGCAAACGATAAGAAAAGCATAAGAAGAAAAGTCATAAGAACAATCCACTTGCTCAATGGTATACTTGTAGCATATCCCCCAGCAAGAACACGAAGAACAAAACCGAAAGCTACAACACATACATCAATGATGGCATATCGCTTCAGACGAAGACAATAAGCAATGTTCAACAGCCAATAAGCAACGATTACGCTTGCCGTTTCAAGTTGATGATAAGGTAACAAAAAAGTCGAAGTCATCGAAAGGACGAACATTAATCCCATCAAGAAATAGCTCTGCTTGATACTCACAGCCCCCGAAGCTATCGGTCGTTGACATTTCACAGGATGATGTCGATCGTCTTCAACATCCACAATATCATTGAGGCAATAGATTGATGAGGCAGTTAGGCTAAATGATAAGACTGTTATTAAGGCCGAATAGACCGCCTCCCATTGCAGCAAGCACCTCCGAAGAATACTGGAAGAGCAACAATAAAGTTCTTAATCCACTGATGTGGACGTATAAGCTGTACGAGTTGTTTCATATTATCCTTTTCTCTATTGGGTTTATAACAAGTTCTATAAACTTTTGCAGGAGCCATGCAAGAAGCAAACTGATGGTTATGGTCATCAGAAAGGTAGGCCAATAAGCCCAGTTGTTACGTTGAATATAATCTAACACAAAGTGTGCATGTATCAGATAAAGTTCTAAACTCAATGCTCCGAAAAGTCTAAGTGTCTTCTTGAAAGGTTCTGGCAAATAAATAAAAACAAGGCTCAAAAGGATTATTGTCGTAATCGCAAGAGGGATGTAGAGCATGCGTTCGAGGAAAAGAGGGAACAAGCCGTGTTTTACTTGTTCAAGAAAGACGCATGAAGCAAGTGCCATAACAAATATCAATCCTATCATCCAGACAGCTTCTCCCTCCATTGTTTGTTTCCGTTTCACCGCTGCTGCAATGTTTATTCCAAGGAAAAAGATGGGTACTCGACTCCAAAATATTTCCAAATGGCATACGGCTTCATGAATAGGAGTAACATATTGTATGATAACACACCACATAATCATTATCACGGGCAGCCAACGATGAATAGGATGCTTGGTGATAAGACGCATATAAAAAGGGCTGATAAGATAAAAAAACATAATGGCAGGGATATACCAAAAAGTCAATTCATCCTGTAACCAGAAGTCCCAATTAATCGTAATATCCCCGATGAGATCGATAATATTCACACTTTGTCCATGATGCCTCGTAAGTTCAAGATGAAGATAATCTGGTATATAATACAAGCAGGCAACAAGTAGCCATGTTGGATAAATACGTAGAAAACGGCGAAGATAGAATTGACGGAGTGAAGGCTTCTTTGTCCAAGAAAACCATAAGCCCATACCACTTAAAAAGAGAAAGATATCTACACCAATATTACCCATTCTCTTTAATCCAAAGAAGGCGTCATCACGTGGCAATCCCACATGAAAGAGAATTACGAAGAGTATGGCTACCCCCATTAATTCACCACGATAACGGCTTATCTTTCTAATTCAATGTCTTTTATCTTCATTTTATTTTCACGATGAAATCGTATTTTATTGAGGATATTACTTCATCCTTGGATTTGGTATCTTCTCCATTAACGTCTTAAACAACCATGCCAAGCATAGCGAAGCAATAACGTAAAGCAGGAGTCCTGTCCAATAGTCACCACCCTTAGAGATAGGTATAAATATTTTTCTCGTAATTGGATGACAAACAAAGAGGGCTGCTGAAATACTGCCTACCCATGACAGAATATTCATTAACGACAACTTCTTGCACTCGATGGTTGCTTCCAAACGACTTAATAACTTCACGAATGTGACAGAAGTGACACAAACTGCAAGAGGAACAAAATACCACGTCAGGTAATTGAAACTCATCAGCAGGATGGCAAACATAGAGAGTACGAAAACCACTAAGTTAGTAGCTGTAGTCCAAGTGCGTACATATCTCGCATAAGCAAGCCAGCACCAAAAGGTAGCATTCCACCGACAAAGTTATATCTCCAGCGGTTCAAAGCTTCACTCTCTGGCTCGCAAATGAATTGAATGGCGAAACAAAGAACTATTAAACCAACATTCCATGCCCAATGGCGACGGTAAAGGAGAAGACGATAAACAATATATAGCTGAAACATAAGCCCAAAAAACCAGTACGGACCGGGCCAGATGATATCGTCAGGATGAGGCAGAAGATTATTAAAAAGTCCCATTTGCCCGACAACATCCATTATTCTGTAATGATGCTGTTCGCTTGTAACAGCGTCTACCATTGTAAAAGCGACAAAGCCGACAATCATCATACGAAACAGTTTCAACCAATGATATTTGATAAAGCCAAAGAGAGGCAGCTCTCTTCCTGTCTGCACTTTTACTTCCCGACACATTTATCGAACTCCGTTCATACTTCAATGTCAATCCGTAAGCTGACAGAAAGAGAAACACTGGTACACCATAATGTCCGAAGAAAGAAAGGATATGGAAGAAGAAAAGCTCATTCCATGAACCTTGCAACACACGATACAGTTCGTCCACATTATGTTGGAAGAATTGATATTCATTCTCCTGAACAATTGGTCTTAACCAATGGCAGTAATTATGTAGAAAAATGCCAATAATAGCAAGCCCACGTAAGGCTTCACATTCCATTCGAGTAAGTGTTTCGATATTGCTTTTACTCGATGAAATGGGAGATAAAATCTTCTTCTTTGTGCTAAAAACCTTATTAAACATTGTCATGCTTCACATTAATAATTGACCTATTCTCTTAAACGTTTTAATTAAGACATCACCTCCTACTTTAATATAAAAACCCTCTTTTTATTTCTTCCTGAAAAGTAAAACAGCGTTAGACGGACGGGCAAGTTTGTCATAATCAGTTGTATTCTTTAAACGTCTTGGTCTTTTTTCGTTATACTCTGGACAAAGAAGATTGTATTCTGCGTGATAGTCTTTGGTATGAATACCCGCCAAATAGAGCAGCATGTGCGGTAGAGCATCCGTCATAAAGCGACGGTTCTTAGCATCGATGATTTCTTGGGAAAACATCAGGATGCTTAGCTGCATACTTACGCGTACAAAAAATCCAGAAAGGTATTTCAAACTCATAGCGTGCCAAATCGTAGTCGATAGCAGCAGAGTGGTTTCGACAGATGAAACCACGATTGCCCTCATAACATTCTTCTCCATGGTCGGGCATGTAAATAACGACTGCCTCTTGGTCTTCAAAACGACTGATAATTGCGTCAACAATCGAGTCATTATATAGAACCGCATTATCGTAATCGGCCAGAATCCTCCGTTGTTTACGGTCAAGCTCAGGACGTTTCGTCACATAATCGTCTGCCTTAAAGTGCCGACGATCGTTTGGAAAACGCTGTTTATATTTCACATGCTGGCCGAGAAGATGGAAGATTATAAGGTTATGATTAGTATTGTGTTGTTGCTGATTTTTATCGTAATCATCGAGCAGACCTCGATCAAATCGGTATAATTGACTATTACGAGAGTCGAACATTGCCTCTGAAAGCTCAGGGTGATTTAGGAAGAAGCCTCCACTAAAATCGTATACCGCCTGCTTAGCTTTGGGTAAGAACTGATTGGTGATGAAGGTGACATGGTAGCCTGCCTTTCGAAAAAGAGAAGGAAAGAGCGGATAGTCACACCATTCCCCTTTCTGTCCAACAACATGTAATGAAAAGACATTCTTAAACACGAAACTGGTCAAATTCCATGGAGCAACGACATCTTTAAAGGGAACAAGCAATCCCGACTTCTCACGTTTAATCTGCCGTGGGGTTGTCGGCATAAAGTAACCATATTGTTGCGAATGTAATTTACCATAGCTTTCACCGATGATAAGGACAATATTTGGCGATTTAAACGAACAACTATCCACGCCCATCTTATCTTTTGCCTCTATGAGCCGTTGAACTTGTTGCGAAGCTAATTGATTGGAGAAAATACTAAATGCAAGACGGTAAACAGGCAAATAGAATTGTGCGTAGTCGTCGGTTGTCAGTTCATGTTCAACAGAGCCGATAGTGTCTAAGGAAAACATCTGCACCATTTCTTTCTTATTATGAAGAGAGGAATCAATTGCCCAACCGAGAAAAACAAGACAAAGTCCACCAAGAATATGATGACTATGGTTAATAATTTGTTTTGCCACCATTATTTTGTAACTTATAGCTGGTGATAATTTCACTCGCGTCCAAAATATTGTCAGGAGGTGAACAAACATAATAAGCAGTAATAGTCCGATGCTTGAAAAAACAAGATCGAAAGTAAGATAACTACTAAAGAACTCGCTTGCCTCGCGCTCGTTAGTTTCGCCAACAAGTAGGAGGATTGATGGGTTCAGCGTAGACTGCAATTTTATCCAACAGAAGAGGTCAACAAGACTAATACTGTAAGCAATGATATAAAAAAAAAGTCCGAATCCATCGGCAAATCTTCTCAGGAAAGAAAGCCAAAAAGACACAGATGAGATAAACATCAAGGAACAACTCTAACCATAGATTACTATATACGGTAGCATTGGGGTTGTTATTAGGCAACTCCGCGTATGAAACCAATATACCAAGTAGGTACATGAAGAAAAAGAATGAAACATTGTCCTTAATGGGCTGATATGCCTTATTCAGTAAGCCGACAGCTTGTTTAATAAATTTCATGTAAGTCTATCTATTTACTTGCAAAGTTAACACTATTTTAGTACAAGTCAAAGTTTACGAATGAAATAATTAATGCAAATCCGTTCAATTACCCTTTGACCAAACTGCCACTTTATAAGAAAAACCAACTCAATTTCGCATCATAAAGACAGGATAAAAGTGTGAAAAATATTTACATAACATTCGAACAAAGTGTTGTAAAAAGCCAAACTAATACATGAAAACATAAATTTCTAACAAATTGACAACCAAACACTTATAAAATCACAGGAGAAAAGATGCTTGATTAGGTTTCAAAAGATGGTTACTTGAGCTTGAAAAGAGCATGTTTTACAACCCGAAAGAGGCTCTTTACGACGCTAAAAGACGATGTATTAACTTCAAGTCATACGAAAATAATTTACAAATTCACCATAACATACAAAAATCTGCTCTTATAACAACAATTTGCGAATAACATATATATCCAACTTGAACCATTACGAAGAGGATGAATACCAATCATAAAGCGTTAATATTCATAAAAAAGGCGTTGTTCTTAAAATAATGTGGAGTACAGTGGGGATATGTGGGGAAAAATGCGTAACTTTGAAGCCAAATACAACTTCATAAACAGGCATGAGATTTTTAGGAAATATCGAAGCAAAAACAGACGCAAAAGGAAGGGCTTTCTTACCAGCTGTCTTTCGCAAGGTGCTAAATGCATCTGGCGAAGAATCTTTGGTATTGCGCAAAGACATCTTCGAACCATGCCTGGTTCTTTACCCCGAGTCGGTATGGAACGAACGAATGGACACTCTTCGCAAACGTCTAAGCCGTTGGAGCCGCCATGACCAGATGATTTATCGCCAATACGTTACAGACGTTGAGATGATAACACTTGATGGGAATGGACGCTTCCTTATTCCAAAACGATATCTAAAAATGGCTAATATCGAACAGCAGATTAGATTTACAGGAATGGACGACTGCATTGAAATTTGGGCAAACAAAGAAGACAACGAACCATTCATGTCTGCCGAAGAATTTAGCAAGGCCATGGAGGAAACTATGGAGAGAAACGAAAGCCTCCTACCAGACTCTCCATCACAAAACAACAAATAACCAACCACAATAAAGCCAACAGCATGATTAAAACTGCAGAATGTTATCACATCCCAGTACTCCTCAACGAAAGCGTTGACGGACTAAACCTGCATGCCAATGGAAACTATGTGGATGTAACCTTTGGAGGTGGAGGTCATAGTCGTGAAATACTTTCACGCTTAGAAGAAGGTAGCTATCTCTACAGCTTCGACCAAGATGCCGATGCTGAGCAGAACATAGACAAGATGGGGTTGAGCGATGAACAAGTAAGTCGCTTCACTTTCATACGCTCCAATTTCAGATACTTAAAGAACTGGATGCAGTATCATGGTGTAGAGTGTTTAGACGGACTCTTGGCAGACCTTGGCGTTAGTAGCCATCATTTTGATGACGAGACACGTGGCTTCTCTTTTCGTTTCGAAGCTCCACTTGACATGAGAATGAATAAACGAGCAGGATTGACTGCCGCCGACATTCTCAACGAATACGAAGAAGAACGGTTGTCAGACCTATTTTATCTCTATGGAGAATTGAAACAATCACGTCGAATAGCCTCAGCCATTGTGAAATCAAGAGGACAAAGACTTATAAGACAACGAGTGATTTATTGACAATCATTGAGCCTTTCTTTCAACGAACACGTGAAAAGAAAGACATGGCAAAGTTGTTCCAAGCACTTCGCATCGAAGTGAACCACGAAATGGATGCCCTAAAAGAGATGCTTCTTGCTGCAACGCAATTACTACGTCCAGGCGGAAGGCTATCAGTCATCACCTACCACTCCTTAGAAGACAGAATGGTGAAGAACATCATGAAGTCGGGCAACATAGAAGGAAAGGTGAAACAAGACTTCTTCGGACGGATAGAAACTCCCTTCCGATTAGTCAATAACAAAGTTATCACCGCAAGTAACGAGGAGCAAGAACGCAACCCAAGAAGTCGAAGTGCAAAACTAAGAATAGCAGAAAGAAAGCAAATGAATGACGAAAATAACAAGATGGGGATAACAATAACGGGAACACCTATCACAGAAGCACAGACTGCCAACAATAATAATTGCGCAGAAGCCACAGAGCCTGCAATGCAGGCGGAGATTGTCGTAGAAGAAGAACAAGTCCTTACAGAAGACGATTCCACTACAACACCAATAGAAGAGGAGGAAGAAGAAGAGAATGATACAGAGCTTAGAGATATCAAAGCTGCTATTGAAGAGCAAGCTCGCGAAGACGAACAACCACAATCCTCAAACTTCACCCTTAGAAAGATATTAGGTGGTGACATTCTATCGGCACAACTCTTGCGCAACAACATCTGGCTGATTGTTATAATCGTCATCTTCAACATTATATATATATCTAATAGATACAGCGTACAAAAATACCTTATCGAGATAGACAAACTTCAAAACGAATTAGAAGACGCTAAATATAGAGCATTATCGAGTAGTAGTCAACTAACAGAAAAGACACGCGAAAGCCATATCCTTGACATATTAAAAACAAGAAAAGATAGTGTGCTTAAGATGTCAGATCGTCCACCTTATATTATAGATATTTCAGAGCAATAAAATATGAGCAAGTTTGATAGTAATAAAGTAATGCCTCGTTACAGCATAATAGCAATTATTATGTCGCTTATTGCCGTGACAATTATTGCTAAGATGACCTATACCATGACAGCTGGTAGAGCTTATTGGTTAGAAGTTGCTGCTTCACAAAAGAAAGATAGCGTCAACGTCCCCCCTACCAGAGGGAACATTTTAAGTTGTAACGGACAACTCATGGCAAGTTCCTTACCTGAGTTTAAAGTGTATATGGACTTCAATGCTCTCAAAGAAGCTGGGAATGACACCGCATTTGTTGATAGCATCAACTACATCAGTAAGGGTTTGAACGACATCTTCCCTGAGAAGTCGGCTGCTTACTTCAAGCAACATCTATTGAAGGGCTATCATAAAACCAGCAAACACTGGCTTATATGGAACGAACGTATTGATTATAACACGTTTAAAGAGATACAAAGCCTTCCTATATTCAGACTATCAAAATATAAGAGTGGCTTTCATTGGGATAAATTCAACGCCCGTCGTCGTCCGTTTGGTTCACTTGCCCAACGCACCATTGGTGATATGTTCGGTGCAAAAGACACAGCACGATGCGGCTTAGAACTTTCTTACGACTCAATCCTTCGAGGAACAAATGGTATTATACATCGCCGTAAGGTTCGTAACAAGTTCCTTGATATCACTGATACAGCCCCTATTGATGGCTCAGACATCATCACAACCATAGATGTAAGTATACAAGACTTGGCTGAGCGTGCTTTATTAGAAGAGCTAAAAAAGCCAACCGTAAATGGCAATGTTGGTGTTGCTATTGTGATGGAAGTAGCTACTGGCGACATAAAAGCTATTGTCAACTTAGACAAATGTGCTAATGGAGAATATAAAGAGGTAAAGAATCATGCAGTAAGCGACTTGTTAGAGCCTGGTTCTGTCTTCAAGACCGCCTCTATCATGACCATACTTGACGACGAACTCGTTGACACCATGTACACAGTAGAAACGGGAGCAGGTGTTTGGAAGATGTATGGACGAGATATGAAAGATCACAACTGGACACGTGGCGGATATGGTACGCTTACACTTCCTTGGACCTTAAAATACAGTTCGAACGTTGGTGTCAGTCGTATCATAGACACATACTATCACGCTAATCCAGAGAAGTTTGTTCAAGGTATCTATGACTTAGGATTGGCAACTAATTTCCACATTCCAATCGTTGGTTCTACACCAGCAAGAATCCGTATGCCTCACAAGAACAGTCATGGTCAGTATGACAATTGGAGTGCAACAGCTCTACCATGGATGAGTATTGGTTACGAAACACAAATACCACCCATCTCAACGCTCGCCTTCTATAATGCAATTGCTAATGGCGGCAAACTCATGCGACCTCGTTTCGTGAAACAGATCGTTAAAGATGGCAAAGTCGTTTATGACAACCCACCAAAGGTGATAAAGGAACGTATTGCAAAAGAGCGTACCATAAAGGAGATAACACGTATTCTAACCGAGGTTGTCTCTGAAGGACTTGGCAAGAAAGCAGGCTCAGACAAATTCCTTGTAGCAGGAAAGACTGGTACGGCACAAATGTCAAAGGGAGCATTAGGCTATAAGAATGGTGCCACAAACTACCTCCTGAGCTTTGCGGGCTTCTTCCCTGCTGACAAACCCCGTTATAGTTGTATCGTTTGCATTCAAAAAACAGGTATTCCTGCATCGGGAGGTGGTATGAGTGGTGTTGTTTTCCACAATATTGCAGAAGGAATTATGGCACAGAGTTTGAAACTGAACATAACCGATGCGCATGACTCTTCTTCCGTAGCAATACCAACAGCAAAGACCGGTAATCTTTTTGCAACAGACTACGTATTAAGTAGCCTTGGCTTTCACATAACCAATGGATGGAATGGTGCCTACCCCTTCAGCAACCCAATATGGGGCAACACGATAAAACGTGGGAGTTCACTAACCTTTCAAAGGAACGAAACACCTAAGGCACACCTCGTTCCTAACGTGAACGGAATGGGTGCACGCGACGCAGTCTACCTAATGGAAAAGCATGGCATAAAAGTCATTATTACTGGCAGGGGACGAGTCATACAGCAAAGTATTGCACCAGGCGAAAAAGTCAAAGCAGGCATGAAATGTGAACTTAAAATGAGTTAAGCATTCAATTATCAAGCCCAACGCTCAGATATATTCAACAAGTAAAGAATAAGAACGAAATAAAGATATGAAGTTAAGCGAGTTACTCAAAAACGTCAAAGTCATCACCAGTCAGGGTGATATGGACATTGAGATTAAAGACGTAAACATTGATAGTCGTAAGATTGGAAACGGTCATCTATTCATTGCGATGAAAGGAACTCAAGTAGATGGTCACAAATTCATCAACAAGGCTATTGAATTAGGAGCTTCGGCAATCTTACTTGAAGATATGCCTGAAGAACTAAATGAAAAAGTAAGCTATGTTCAGGTAGCCTCAACAGAAGAAGAAGCTGGCAAGGTTGCCACAATGTTCTATGGCGAACCATCACGCAAACTGAAGTTGGTTGGCGTAACAGGAACAAATGGCAAAACAACAATTGCAACATTATTGTACAGAATGTTTCGCGAGTTTGGATACAAGGTTGGCTTACTCTCAACTGTCTGCAACTACATTAACGATGAAGAAGTACCAGCAAGTCATACTACACCAGACCCCATAGAACTTAATAGTCTACTTGCAAGAATGGTTGAGGAAGGCTGTGAATATGCCTTTATGGAATGTTCAAGTCATGCAATCCAGCAGCATCGTATTGGAGGGTTAGAGTTTGTTGGTGGTATCTTTACGAACCTTACACGTGACCACCTCGACTATCACAAGACTTTCGAGAACTATCGTGATGCCAAAAAGATGTTCTTCGACGGACTGCCAAAGAATGCCTTTGCTATTACCAATGCTGACGATAAGAATGGTATGATTATGGTTCAGAACACAAAGGCAACCATCAAGACCTATTCTATCAAGCGAATGGCAGACTTCCACGCAAAACTACTGGAATGTCACTTCGAGGGTATGTATCTCGAAATAGATGGTAAAGAAGTCGGAGTACAGTTCATCGGCAAGTTCAATGTCAGCAATTTACTTGCGGTATACGGCACTGCCATCATGTTAGGTAAACAGCCAGAAGAAGTGCTGATTACGTTGAGCAAACTGAAAAGTGTAAATGGACGATTAGAGCCCATCCAATCACCAGAAGGTTTTACAGCCGTTGTTGACTATGCTCATACCCCTGACGCATTAGAGAATGTCCTATGTGCTATTCACGACGTACTTGACAATAAAGGAGGCCGAGTTATCACAATCTGCGGTGCTGGTGGAAATCGTGATAAAGGAAAGCGTCCATTAATGGCACAAGAAGCCGTTAAACAAAGCGACACGGTTATATTGACAAGCGACAACCCACGTAATGAAGAACCACAAGCAATCATCGAAGATATGCTTGCAGGACTTGACACAACACAACGCAAGAAAGTACTCACCATTACCGACCGTAAAGAAGCCATTCGCACGGCAACCATGATGGCTAAGAAAGGTGATGTCATCCTTGTTGCTGGTAAGGGACATGAGAATTACCAAGAGATAAATGGTGTGAAGCATCACTTCGACGACCATGAGGTTATTCGTGAAATCTTCGGTATCCAGTAAATTGACAAAGTAAGTTTCTCGCAACTTGTAGCAAAAACAATATAAAAACTGAAACAAAATGTTATACTATATCTTCCGTTGGCTTGACCAGTTTGGCATCAGTGGCTCTCACCTTTGGGGCTACATCAGCTTCCGTTCCATCTTAGCGATGATTTTAGCACTGATTATTTCGGCATGGTTTGGAGAACGCTTTATCAAATACCTCAAAAAGAAACAAATCACAGAGGTACAGCGTGATGCTGAAATCGACCCTTTCGGTGTCAATAAGATTGGCGTACCATCAATGGGTGGTATCATCATCATTGTTGCACTCCTTATACCTATCCTATTGTTAGGTAGATTGCGCAACATCTATCTTTTGCTAATGATTGTCACAACCATCTGGTTGGGCTTCCTTGGAGGTATGGACGATTTTATTAAGATATTCAAGCATGACAAGGAAGGACTGAAAGGTAAGTATAAGATTGTCGGACAAGTTACCATCGGACTGATTGTAGGCTTAGTACTATGGACCTCGCCTGACATCAAAGCCAATCTAAACCTTGAAGTAGCAAACCAGAATGGTAAAGAGATTGTCGTAAAACATAACACAACGGCAGAAAGACCTTAAAGACAACCATTCCATTTGTCAAACAGCACAACCTCGATTACTCTGAGATTATGAGTTTCTTGGGCGATTATAAGACTGCGGGAGGATGGATACTCTTCGTCCTCATGACTATCTTTGTCGTTACTGCTGTTTCAAATGGTGCAAACCTCAACGATGGTATGGATGGTATGTGTGCTGGGAACTCCGCTATCATTGGTGTTGTCTTGGGAATATTAGCCTATGTGAGTAGTCACATACAATACGCAGCTTATCTAAACATTATGTACATCCCCGGCTCAGAAGAGCTGGTCGTGTTCTTCATGGCATTCATCGGAGCTTTGATAGGCTTCCTATGGTATAACGCATATCCTGCACAAGTCTTCATGGGCGACACTGGTAGTCTTACCATTGGCGGTATCATTGCCGTAGGTGCCATCATCATTCACAAAGAATTACTACTACCCATTCTGTGCGGTGTTTTCTTTGTGGAGAGCCTGAGTGTCATCGTACAAGTGTGGTACTATAAATTAGGAAAACGCAAAGGTGTAAAGCAGCGTATCTTCAAACGCACACCAATCCATGACAACTTCCGCACACAGGATAGTCAACTCGACCCTGAATGTAAATATCTCTTTAAGAAACCACATGGTGCCGTACATGAGAGTAAGATAACTTTACGTTTTATCATCATAACGATTATCCTCGCAGCTATGACCATTATCACACTTAAAATAAGATAAACACGAGGTGTGCGAGCCGTTAGCACAAACTGTGCGGACCGTTAGCACAACTGGTGCGCATACTCAACAAAACACCAAAGATAGCTAACAAATTAGGCTAAATGAGGTAACAACAAGAACATTACATAAGCAAGAGTAAGGAAAGGAAATAAATATGAAAAGAATAGTAATACTTGGTGCTGGTGAGAGTGGAGCTGGCGCAGCCGTATTGGCAAGAAAGAAGGCTTCGACGTCTTTGTTTCAGACATGTCTGCCATAAAGGACAAGTATAAAAAACTACTTGATGACCATGGTATCGAGTGGGAAGAAGGACAGCATACGGAGGAGAAAATTCTCAATGCTGATGAGATTATCAAAAGTCCTGGTATTCCTAACGAAGTACCCATGGTTAAGAAACTCATTGCACAAGGTACGCACATCATTAGCGAAATAGAATTTGCTGGGCGATACACCGACTCTAAAATGATATGTATCACTGGAAGTAATGGAAAGACTACAACCACAAGCCTCATCTACCATATCTTCAAAGATGCTGGATATGATGTCGGCTTAGCTGGAAATATTGGGAATAGCCTCGCTTTGCAAGTAGCTGAGAACCCACATAAATACTACATCATTGAGTTGAGTAGTTTTCAGTTGGATAACATGTACGACTTCCGTGCCAACATTGCCATCCTACTCAATATCACTCCTGATCACTTGGACCGCTATGACTTTAAGTTTGAGAATTACGCTGACTCAAAGATGCGTATCCTTCAGAACCAAACAAAGGAAGATTGTTTCATCTATTGGAATGACGACCCAGTTATCAAGAAAGAGCTTGAAAAGTTTGACGTTCATGCCGTACGCTATCCCTTCTCTGAACTAAAAGAAAATGGCAGTATTGGTTATATCGAAGAAGGACAATACACCATTGAGCAACCAGAGCCTTTTAACATGGAACAAGAGGACCTTTCGCTCACTGGACGTCACAACATCTACAACTCCTTGGCTGCTGGCATAGCCTCAAACATCAGCGGTATTAAGAAAGAGAATATACGTAAGAGTCTAAGCGACTTCCCTGGCGTTGAGCATAGACTGGAAAAGGTATGCAAGGTTGCTGGCGTACAATACATCAACGACTCAAAGGCAACGAATGTTGACGCTTGCTGGTATGCACTCGAAAGCATGCGTACACCAACTATCCTCATCATTGGCGGAAAAGACAAAGGGAACGACTACGATAGTATCAAAGAGTTAATTAAAAAGAAGTGTACTGGCATTGTCTATCTTGGTGCAGACAACCAGAAACTTCATGACAATTTCGACAATCTGGGTATCCCCGTACGCGACACACATTCAATGAAAGATTGTGTTGCAGCCTGTGCTGAATTAGCAAAACCGGGAGACACCGTTCTATTGAGTCCATGTTGCGCAAGCTTTGACTTATTCAAGAACATGGAAGATCGTGGCGAACAATTCAAAAACTATGTAAGAGCTTTATAAACCTTAACATCATTGCATATTTATCCCATCAACGGAAACCGAAATAATGAATAATATATCTCTCAGCAACATCTTCAAGGGCGATAAGGTTATTTGGATGATATTCTTCTTCCTATGTATCATAAGTATCATCGAGGTCTATTCTGCCTCGAGTTCACTATCATACAAAGGCGGAAACTACTGGAGTCCTATCATATATCATTGCAGTATTCTTGTTGTCGGAGTAACCATAATGGTGTTTGTATTAAATGTCAAATGCCGATATTTCAAACTTGTCACACCAATCGCACTTGTTATGTCCATAATCTTGCTTATGTGGGTAATGGCCGCAGGACAAAGCACGAATGGGGCAAGCCGATGGATAAGTTTTATTGGTATACAGTTCCAACCTTCGGAACTGGCTAAAGGTGCATTAGTATTAACTGTTGCACAAATACTTAGTGCAATGCAGACAGAACATGGTGCTGACCGCAAGGCATTTAAATTTATCATTGGCATTTCAGGGTTTATTATCTTATTGATTGTTTCTGAGAACCTATCAACCGCCATGCTTGTTGGACTTACCGTATTACTCATGATGATTGTAGGAAGAGTTCCCAAAAAACAAATAACGATGCTGATTGTCTGCATCATGTCTTTTGCTGTCTTCGCACTATCTATGGTAATGCTGGTTGGAGACGACAAAAACATTGACGAGGAACTTTCTACCAAACAGAACCTTACGGAACAAACAATAGCTGAACAGCAGAAAGAATCTCCTGGTTTCATCAGTAAACACTTCACCGTGCTGATACTTGGAAGGCGCGTATCAAAAAATTCTTTGATAACAAATATGTTGCACCGAAAGACTATGACTTAGACAAAGATGCGCAGGTGGCACATGCTAATATTGCCATTGCCTCATCTAATATCATAGGAAAAGGACCAGGAAACTCTAACGAACGTGACTTCCTCTCACAGGCTTTCTCAGACTTTATCTATGCCATTATCATTGAAGAAACAGGTCTCATTGGTGCAGTCATCGTGGCACTACTTTACATCATCCTTCTGTTTAGGACGGGAATTATTGCCAACCGATGCGAAAACAACTTCCCTGCTTTTCTTGCTATGGGCATTGCTTTCCTCTTAGTCACACAGGCTTTATTCAACATGTTAGTAGCTGTTGGACTTGCACCAGTGACTGGACAACCCCTCCCACTTATCAGCAAGGGTGGTACCTCAACCATCATTAATTGTGTTTACATAGGTGTAATACTTAGCGTGAGCCGTTCTGCAAAGAAAAAGAAAGAAGAGAACGTATCATCTGAGAAACTTTCACAAGTAGTAGCCTAATTTACCAATAAGAACAAAAAGGAAGCACAAAGTTGAAAGAAGATAAAAAAAATGATTACCTTTGTAGGAGATAAAGAAGATGCAAATGGACGAGGAGTTAAGAATTATCATTAGTGGTGGTGGAACGGGAGGACATATCTTCCCTGCAGTTTCTATTGCCAATGCTATAAAAGCTAAACATCCTGAGGCAAAAATCCTCTTTGTAGGTGCTGATGGACGTATGGAAATGCAACGTGTTCCCGCTGCTGGTTATGAAATAAAAGGTCTACCCATCAAAGGATTTAACCGAGCTAACAAACTAAAAAATATTGAAGTACTTTACAAACTGTGGAAGAGTCTTCGCATGGCTCGCCAGATTATTAAAGACTTCAAACCACAAGTTGCCGTGGGCGTGGGTGGCTATGCCAGTGGAGCAACACTCTATCAGTGTGCTAAGATGGGAGTCCCATGTCTTATTCAAGAGCAGAACTCTTATGCTGGTGTTACCAACAAGTTGTTGGCTAAACGTGTGAAGAAGATATGCGTTGCTTACGAAGGTATGAGCCGTTTCTTCCCTGCTGACAAGATTATTATGACAGGTAACCCTGTTCGACAGAACGTCCTCTCTACCCCACTCTCTGCTGAAGAGTCACGTAAGAGCTTCGGACTGAACCCAAACAAGAAGACAATCCTCCTCGTTGGTGGTAGTCTTGGAGCAAGAACTATCAATCGTTCTGTCATAGAACACCTTAACCTTATACAAAACTCAGACGTCCAATTCATCTGGCAAACTGGTAAGTTCTATCATCAACAGATATTGGATTCTATGAAGGGTAAAGAACTTCCTAACCTAAAGATAATGGACTTTATCAGCGACATGGGTGCTGCTTATAAGGCTGCTGACCTTGTTATCAGCCGTGCTGGTGCAAGTTCTATCAGCGAATTCCAACTTATTGGCAAACCCGTTATCTTAGTTCCAAGTCCAAACGTGGCAGAAGACCATCAGACCAAGAATGCTATGGCGTTGGTAGACAAAGATGCTGCACTTTGTGTAAAGGATATTGAAGCTCCTGACACTCTGATAAAACTTGCACTCGATACTATAACAAATGATGAGAAATTAGCAAGTCTGAGCGAAAATGTAAAGAAAATGGGATTGAGAAACTCTGCTGATATTATTGCTGACGAGGTTATCAAACTCATCAAGGCTTAATCCGTATTCAACCTCAAGGGAGAACAAAATAGAACGCAAGTCTATCCCAAATAAAGAAAGAAAAGAATATATAACACATGGAAGTCAAAGATATTAAATCAGTTTACTTCGTAGGTGCTGGTGGCATCGGTATGAGTGCAATCGCTCGCTATTTCCTACATAAAGGATTAATAGTCGCAGGATACGACAAAACTCCATCCGACCTCACCCATACCTTGGAGAAAGAAGGAATGAACATTCACTATGAAGAGAATGTTCAACTTATCCCTGCTGCATGCAAAGAGCCAACCTCAACACTGGTTATCTATACTCCGGCAATTCCTACTAATCACGCAGAATTGGTTTACTTCCATGAGAATGGCTTTGAGATTCAGAAACGTGCACAGGTTCTCGGCACACTCACCCGAACACACAAGGGTCTTTGCTTTGCGGGAACACATGGAAAAACAACAACTTCCAGTATGTGCGCACATCTCATGCACCAGAGTCATTTAGACTGTAATGCTTTCCTTGGTGGCATTTCGAAGAACTATGGCACCAATTATATCCTCTCCGACCACAGCGATTACGTTGTTATCGAGGCTGATGAGTTCGATCGTTCTTTCCATTGGCTACGCCCTTGGATGACCGTTATCACCTCTACCGACCCAGACCATTTAGATATATATGGCACAGAAGAGGCTTATCTGGAGAGTTTTCGTCACTACACAGAACTCATCCAGCAAGGTGGCGCACTCATTATCCGCAAAGGTTTAGAGATGAAACCAAATGTAAAAGACGACGTTAGAGTCTATGAATACAGCCGTGACGAAGGTGACTTCCACGCTGAAAACATACGAATTGAAACGGAACCATCACCTTTGACTTCATTTCTCCAATTGAGAACATTAAAGATGTAGAACTTGGTCAACCAATTCCTATCAACATCGAAAATGGCATCTCAGCTATGGCAATGGCACAACTCAATGGTTGTACGGCAGAAGAGCTGCGCAATGGTATGAAGACGTATGGCGGTGTTGATCGTCGTTTCGACTTTAAGATTAAGAACGATCGACACGTCCTACTCTCTGACTATGCACATCACCCTAAGGAGATTTTACAGAGTGCTAAGAGCCTTAAAGAACTCTATGCAGACAAGAAGATTACAGCAATTTTTCAACCACACCTCTACACTCGAACACGTGACTTCCACAAAGAGTTTGCTGATGCACTCAGTCATTTTGACGAAGTAGTTTTAACTGAGATTTATCCTGCTCGCGAAGAACCAATACCTGGTGTAACGAGCGAACTCATATACAACAATCTCAATCCTAACGTTGAGAAACAGATGATTAAGAAAGAGGAGGTTCTTGACTTCGTACAGTCAAGAGACTTTGACGTCTTGGTTGTGTTGGGTGCAGGTAATCTTGACAACTATGTTCCCGAAATTGCAAAGATACTCAACCATAAGTAAACGTAAGAAAGCAAACACTCTTAAAACAAAAAGAGAGAATATATGCGCATTAAGTGGAAAAAGATAATTATCACTGCTACAGACTTAGTACTGGCTATTTATCTCATCTTGGCTGTTACCTCATGGAACAATCCTGATGAGAGTAAATTGCTGTGTACCAAAGTGAACATAAATATCTCAGACTCTAACAATGCAGGTTTCCTTACCGCTACCGAAATTAAACAAATCTTAGAGAAAGCCCACCTATACCCTCTCAACAAAAAGATAGTTGACATCAACCCACGTCGTATTGAGGAAGCCCTAAAAGTTGGACCATTCATCAATACCGCCCAATGTTACAAAACAAAAGATGGACATATCAACATCAATATCACTCAGCGCATGCCAATTATCCGCATTATGAGTAGCAACGGGGCTGATTACTATCTTGATGACAACGGAGGAATACTCCCTAACTCTAAGTACACGAGCGACTTAATCATTGCGACAGGCAACATAAGCAACAATTATGCACGTCTATACATCGCTCCTCTTGCTAAGGCTATAAGTGCATCACCGCTATGGCTGAACCAAATAGAACAGATTAACGTACTACCCGACAGAGGCATCGAATTAGTACCACGAGTGGGCAATCATATCATCTTCCTTGGTTACCTTCCTAAAAACAATGGACCATGGCAGCGAAAGCATGATATAAACATCTTTGTAACGAAGAAGTTATCACGATTAGAGAAATTCTATAAATATGGTCTTTCACAAGCTGGATGGAACAAATACTCTTATATAAATATAGAGTTTGACAACCAAATCATTTGTAAGAAACATAATGAGAAAGACGAAAAGGCAGAAAAAGACGCAATGCTTAAAAAAAGCTCCCTCTGAACAAGTAGAAAACAAACAACGTACTGAGGAAGAAGAAAGAGAAAAAGCACGTAAGGAACTTAAACGGCAAGAAGAATCCACAGAAGGACTTACGGAATAAAGAACTTTCATTTTGAGAATATAAAAACAAGAAACATAATAATAAACAAATATGGCAGAGTTCATTGTAGCCATTGAATTAGGCTCAACAAAGATTATAGGAATCGCTGGCAAAAAGAACCTTGACGGCAGTATATCAGTACTTGCCGTCGTGAAAGAAGACGCAACACAGTGTATTCGTAAGGGTGTCGTCTACAACATCGACAAGACCGGACAGTGTCTTACTGGCATCATCAACAAACTAAGAAAACAATTAAAGCATGAGATTTCTCAGGTTTACATTGGTGTTGGTGGACAGTCTATACGAAGCGTACGAAATGTTGTACTAAAAGATTTAACAGCTGACACTATCATCACTTCTGAGATGATTAATGAGCTGATGGATTCTAACCGAGGTGAAACCTACGACGACCAAGAGATACTCGATGCTGCAACACAAGAATATAAAGTTGACAACCAGTTTGTACTCGACCCTGTTGGCATCAAGGCTACACATCTTGAAGGAAACTTCCTCAACATACTATGGCGCAAAGCCTTCTATGAGAACCTTAACAACTGTTTCCAAAAAGCTGGTATCTCTATCGCCGAGATGTATCTTGCACCTTTGGCCTTAGCCGACGCAGTACTGAGTGAGGCTGAAAAACGTGGCGGCTGTGTATTAATTGACTTGGGTGCAGATACGACAACCGTTTCAGTCTACTATAAGAATATTCTTCGACACTTAGCCGTTATTCCATTGGGTGGCAACAACATAACAAAGGACATTGCCAGTCTACAAATGGAAGAGAAAGATGCCGAAGCGATGAAGATTAAGTATGCTTCTGCCTATACCGAAAACAATGAAATTGACAACAACTTAAAATACTCGATTGATACAGAACGCTCTGTCGAGAGTCGTAAATTCATTGAAATCGTTGAAGCTCGTATTACTGAGATTATCGACAATGCATGGTGTCAAGTTCCATCTGACTACGCCGACAAACTCCTTGGTGGCATCATCATCACTGGTGGAGGAATGAATCTAAAAAACATTGAGCGTTGCATACGTAACATAACGCATATTACAAAGATAAGAAAAGCCAACTTTGTAACACACACCATTCTATCAAGCAATGCCGAAATCACTGCTAAGGACGGTGATATGAACACCATTCTCGGACTGCTCGCAAAAGGTGATATGAATTGTGCTGGTGCTGAATACAACCCTGCTCAAACACACTCTTCAACAACGACGAAGTAACAACAGCAACACCAATTGAACAACCCTACACACCTGCTTCTCCTACAAGACAAGGACAAGGAATTGTACCTACTCCGGAAGAGAAGAAGAAAGCCGAAGCTGAACGTCGCAAACGTGAAGAGGAAGAGCGCAAACTGCGTGAGGAAGAAGAAGCAAGAGCACGCGAACTCGAAGAGGAGAAGCGTCGTAATAGCCTCTGGAACAAATTCTCACGCAAAGTGAAGGAGATCGGAAAAACAATTATAAGCGAGGATGAAGAGTAATCAGAAGTCCACTCACAAAAGAACACATGTAATAAACATAGACAACATACTGTTATGGCAGACAACAATAACAAAATGGATATATTAGAGTTTGGCGATAGCGATGTAGCGAATAGCATCATCAAAGTAATTGGTGTCGGTGGTGGTGGTGGCAACGCCGTAAACCACATGTACAAAGAGGGCATTCACGATGTAACCTTCGTTCTATGCAACACTGATGCTCAATCTCTTAACGACTCTCCCGTCCCTGTACACCTACAATTAGGTAAAGAAGGGTTAGGAGCTGGCAACCGTCCCGAACGAGCACGCCAAGCAGCCGAAGACACTATCGAAGATATTCAGAGTATGCTCAATGACGGTACGAAGATGGCATTCATCACCGCCGGAATGGGCGGTGGTACAGGTACAGGTGCCGCTCCTGTCATTGCACGTGTCAGCAAGGAATTAGGTATATTAACCGTAGGTATCGTTACCATTCCTTTCCGTTTCGAGGGAGCTAAAAAGATTGACCAAGCACTGGATGGTGTCGAAGAGATGGCAAAACACGTCGATGCCTTACTCGTTATCAACAACGAACGTCTACGAGAAATCTATCCCGAACTGAGCCTCCTCAATGGCTTCCGTAAAGCGGACGACACACTGAGCGTTGCTGCAAAGAGCATTGCAGAGATTATTACCGTACATGGCATTATGAACCTCGACTTCAACGACGTTAAAACCGTACTCGAAGATGGTGGCGTTGCAATCATGTCTACTGGATATGGCGAGGGCGAAGGACGAGTGAAGCAGGCTATTGACGATGCTCTCAACTCTCCCCTACTCAACGATAATGATGTCTACAAGGCTAAGAAAATTCTACTCTCTATCAACTTCAATAGCGACGACAAGGACAACCAAGGTCTGACCATGGAGGAGATGGGAGATGTAACTGAGTTTATGAACCACTTCACCGACTTTGAATTGAAATGGGGACTCGCTATTGATCCAGAACTCGACAAGAAGGTGAAGGTGACCATCCTTGCTACTGGTTTTGGTATTGAAGATGTTGATGGCATGGGTAGCCATATCAAGAAGCAAACACTGGAAGATGCTGCACGCCTGGCCGAAGAAGAAGAAAAGGCTGCTGAGCGTCGTGACCGTCGTGACCGTTTCTACAAAGATAACAACAATGCTCAATACAAACATCGTCCACACATCTATCGCTTTACCGCTGACGAACTTGACAACGAGGATGTTATCCTTGCCGTTGAGAACACACCAACCTACAAGCGTACCAAACAGATGGTCAAAGATATCAAGCGTATAAGCATCCCCGATAACGACCTTGAGGGCAATGAAAACAAAGATTCCGTTGAAGGTGTCATCAGCTTCGTATAACAACAACTTTTAGAATAAGATAAGGCTGAACCTCTCTCGAGGCTCAGCCTTTTTTTTATCAACCATCTTCTTCGTAAATGAACAGTCGTGAATTCAACAAGCAAGTGAATACTGTCCCAAAAAATATGTAAACCCATATTTTTGTTATCATTTGTTTTCTGCGACAGCTTATTCTGTTATTAATCGGTATTTGTAAACTATTTTCATACGACTCAAAACCAAAACATACTCTTTTGAGTTCTGAAAGACGCCTGACTGACTTGCAAAAGATGCTCTTTCGGAGTGTTACTAACGCTCTTTCGAAGACCAATTAAGCACCATCTCTTGTACGGCTTTTGTAACCAACTAACTTCCAGTTAGTTGCAAAACCCACTTTTTCACCTATTATTGTCTTTATTTATAGATATTTTATTCGAAATTATGTAATGATTTTTTTCCGAGCCTTATCTACATTTTTAAAGAATTAAAAATGAAAAAAAGTGGTCATATTGGAAGATGATAATCGCTAGAACAAAACGACTGAGCAAAAGCAAGCAAGGAAGATATGAAGAGCTTGCCCTAAGGGCGTTTATATTGTTAATGGAAAGAAGTCAGTCATTAAGTAACAACCTCGCCCTTTGCTTGCTGTAGCATATAGGGTTCAACTGATAATAAGATAAATAAAATCTCCGTTAATTTTTGTATTGCTATACATCATCAACACACAACACCCATAAATAAGTAACATCAAAATAGCATGCAAGATAACTTAACTCAAATTTTTTCTAAGAAAATAAACCTTTTATAATAATTTTTTTATCTATCTTTGTATTCATATTTAAAAATAAAATATTAATTTTATAAAAAGTACTAAGTATGAAGCAATTTTTATATTTTTGATGATAACCCTACTCATGGGCTTATCAGCTAATGCAGAAAAAAACTGGCACATGTGGACCCTCATCTAAATTGGAAACTCACCGATGACGGCGTATTAACCATTACGGGAACAGGACAAATGGATAATTATGATGATAATCTTTCTGCGAGTCCATGGTACTATAATAAAGATATCAAACAAGTTATAATAGCTGATGGCGCTACAACTATTGGCGAATATGCTTTCATTTTCTGCACCAACCTAACGTCTGTAAATCTTCCAAATAGTGTTACAACTATAGGAAATGAGGCTTTCAATCAGTGCAAAGCACTAACGTCTATAAATACTCCAAATAGTCTTACAACTATTGGGAATAAGGCTTTCAGAGATTGTAAAGCACTAACATCTATAAATCTTCCAAATAGTGTTACTACTATTGGAGATGAGGCTTTCGATGGGTGTACAGCACTAACATCTATAAACATTCCAGATGGCGTCACAAAGATTGGGTATCGGACTTTCAGAGAATGCTCAGCACTAACCTCTATAAACATTCCAAATAGTGTTACAACTATTGGCATAGGCGCTTTCTCTCTGTGCACAGCACTAACCTCTATAAACATTCCAAATAGTGTTACAACCATTGGAGAATACGCTTTCGGAGAGTGTGAAACACTAACGTCTATAAACATACCAAATGGTGTTACAACTATTCCAAAACAGGCTTTCTATCACTGCTATGCTTTAGCGTCTATAAATCTTCCAAATGGTGTCACAACTATTGGAAATGAAGCTTTCTGTGACTGCGGAATAAAATCTATAGAAATTCCAAATAGTGTTACAACTATTGGAAATTGGGCTTTCGAAAAGTGCAGATATCTAACATCTATAAACATTCCAAATAATGTTACAACTATTGGAGAAGAGGCTTTTGCTGAATGTAGCAAACTAAAACAAGTTGATATACCAAATTCAACAACTACACTGCGTAAAGGGCTATTGAAAGATTGCAGCTATTTGGAAAGTGTAAGAATTCATAAAGACGTAGTGAAAATTGAAGAAAGTGTCTTCGACGGATGTACTAATCTTAAAAATATTTCGTGTGAAGCAATCACACCACCAACTTGTGGTACAAATGCTTTTAGATACGTTGATAAGAGTAATTGTAAAGTATATGTACCCAAAGCCAGCATTGATACTTATAAAGTAGCTAACGAATGGAAAGATTTCTCATACATAGAGACAACTGGCATTACGAACAATGTTTATAACAAAGCAGAGCTTGTAGACGTCTACACAATCGATGGAACAAAACGACTGACCAAAGCAAGCAAGGAAGAGATGAAGGGCTTGCCTAAGGGTGTTTATATTGTTAATGGCAAAAAGTTAGTCATTAAGTAATAACCTCGCCCTTTGCCTGCGATAGTATCAATGGCCTAACTGATAATAAGATAAATAAAAAGCTCCGTTAATTTTTGTACTACATCAGTAGCCAAAAATCAACGGAGTTTTTTAGTCCCAGTAACTTCATCAACAATCAACATTTACACATCATCATCACCCAATATTCAACACTTAACACCCAACACCCAACACAGGCACAAGATATTTTGCCAAGCAATAACCTCCAACGATCAGCCAACACCAAAGAATGGCAGCTAAGAGGAAGGGCTTAAAACCAGCTTTCTTAAACTTATCAATACTCGTTTCGGCTCCGAGTGCAGACATCGCCATGGTAAGGAGGAAGGTATCAAAGGTGTTGATAAAGTCTACAAGCTCTTTTGGAAGTAAGTTCAAGGAATTAAAACCGATGACAACAAGGAAGAGAATTGCAAACCAAGGGATGTTTATCTTACTACTGCCACCAGTATTGTCGTCACGCTCTGCAATATTCTTTGCAACAAAGAAAGCAATGACCAGTAAAACAGGAACAAGCATCATTACGCGAATCATCTTGACAATGATAGCCGAATTGCTCACAGCAGTACCCATAGCATTGCCCGCCCCGACGACGTGAGCCACCTCATGAATGGTGGAACCAGCATAGATACCCATTGCATCAGGCGACAAGTCGAAGATTCCTGCACGATAAAGAATGGGATAAAGAAACATTGAAAGTGTACCGAAGATAACCACCGTCGCTACTGCCACAGCCGTTTTGTAAGGCTTCGGACGAATGGCACCATCCACACCCAACACCGCCGCAGCTCCACAAATACCGCTTCCACAAGCCGCTAAAAGAGCAATGTTACGATCCATCTTTAAGAGTTTGCCCAGCAAAACACCCAAGAAGATAGTTCCGCACACGATGATGGCATCAACCACAATAGCAGAAAAACCCACAGCTACCACGTCCTGAAAAGTCAAACGAAAGCCGTATAGGATAATACCAAAACGCAATACACGTTTTCCACAGAAGGCAATACCGGGCACCCAAGTGTCTGGAAGGTTATTGCGAAGACTGTTGGCATAAAGCATACCCAAGATAATACCAACAACCATCGGACTCAACGAAAGTGCTTTCACCCATCCCATATCACCGATATAGAACGCTGCACAGGCAAACAAAATAATCAGCAATACGCCATGTAGCATATTGCTACGCTGTTCTGTTAGTTTCATAAAGCTAATATTACTATAATTTTATAAAGTTAGAAAATCATTACTTCAAGTCCACAAAAGTAATAAAAAAACAAGCAACAAAATACCAATCGTGAATAATTTTCACGACAAGAATTCAAAAGAAGACTATATATATGGTATAAACCCGCCCCCCCGTAAACATAAGAAAGCAACTTAAGTGAACAACTCACGCAGAACGTGAAAACTATTCAGTTCTGGCATATCAGGAATATGGATACGATAGTAATGTAATATGATATCAGAAATTCGATTACGATCATGGCGAGACAGACGGAAAAGATGCATATTCTCATAATCCATTCGTATAAGCTGGTTAATCCCCGACGCATCTGCGGGAAGAAGATAATCAGAATGAAGAGGTGCGCTGGTCGTAAACTCACCATTGAGAAGATCAAAGTAAACACCCTCCTGATAAGCATCCAGATTGGGAAAGAAACCCGCAAAACGACTCAAGCGCATCATAAATACAAGATGAAAGTTAGCATAATCATGTTCTGCCTCGTCTAACCATTCCATACTTGCAGACACATAATTATATAAGTGGGCATTCTGCTGTTCGCTACGAGTGACATAATAAAGGAATTCTGAAAGAAAAAGAAGGATAGCCGACTTCACTGGGTCGAAAGGTATAGAGCCGTAGGGACGAAGGACTCGCACTTCCTTTATATGCTGCAAAGAAGTCCGCGGACGATAGTCAAACTCAAGGGCAAGTAAGGTCAGTGGTTGAAAATACTGCTTCTTAATCTTCCCTTTTGTCGTCTTTGGAATGCGCGTTATAAAGAAACACGTCCCTCTAACTCGGTAAACATATCTATAATTAATGATGAATCACCGAACTTCAGAGAACGCAAAACAATTGCTTTTGACTTTGAAATCATAGAAAAACAATGCAAAATTACAAAAAACCACTATCTTTTGAAAATTTATTCCCAAAAAGTTTGGTCGAATAAAATAAATAAACTACCTTTGCACCCGCAAAACCAGCCAAGGTCCCTTCGTCTATCGGTTAGGACGAGAGATTTTCATTCTCTAAAGAGCAGTTCGACTCTGCTAGGGACTACAAGTAAAATAAAAGAAAAAACAAAGATGGCAAATCACAAATCATCATTGAAAAGAATCCGCCAAGACAAGGTAAGAACCTTGCATAACAGATACTACGCTAAGACTATGCGTAATGCTGTTCGCAAGTTGCGTAGCATGACGGACAAAGAAGAAGCAGTTAAACTCTATCCTGTTGTACAGAAGATGTTGGACAAGTTGGCTAAAACTAACGTTATCCATCAGAACAAGGCTGCTAACTTGAAGTCTGCTCTTTGCAAGCACGTAGCTGCATTAGGATAAAAATACTTTCAGTCATAACTGAAAAGAATAATAAAAGCCGTAATCCTGTTGGATTATGGCTTTTTACATATTATATACTTGTTTGACTTTGTGTTTTTGCTTAGTCAATTGAGATAAATTCAATTTGCTGTCACTGCTATCACCCATCGTTAACACTTAACTTGTTAGTTTGCAGAGGAATAGACAAAGTGTTAAAAATGACAGCAAATTGAAACAAGAAGTATTCATGCAAAACAACTTGTTTTTACGATACCGTTAAACTAATCTTTTCAGCCATATCCACGGCCTGTTTGATTCTATCGCCCACACCGATACCATCCTTCAAATTACCAATGATATGTAACCCGGATAAGCACGTTCTACGGCATCAATAGTACGAAGACGAGCATCCGTTTCGGGCAAATATTGCGGAATAGCACGGCTGTGTCTGTAAATACGAATGACGTCGGCACACGTACCTTTAGGATATCCCAACATCGTATGAAGAGACGTATTAACCAATTCTGTCAGTTCTTCATCCGTCTTATTGATATATTCAGGATGACAAGCACCACCAATAAAGAATGCGTAATTGGCTCCTTCCTTAGGCGAACGCCCCTGAAAACACGCAGAAGGCATAAGGATTCCCAACACATCCTGCTTTTCTTTAGATGGTACTAATCCGCCAAAGGCATTCCAATGTACATCCCCCGTATTCTTCATTCCCACTCCAATCTCAATCACAGGAGCATAATAAAGATTACTCAAGTCGTCAAGTTGAACCTTAGGTAAGAAGCCCAACAACTGAGGTAAGGCATAGGCAGGACAAGTGGTAACAACCTGTTCAGCTACTATCGTATTCTTACCCCAAGATAGTTTCCACTTATCTCCTAATGGCTCTATACTTAGTTCTTTGCAATTCGTTCGGATTCTCTCATCACCTATAACGCTCCCTAATGCTGACACAAAACTACGAAAACCTCCACGAGTAGAGAAGACATCCTTCGTTGCACGTTTCTCTCTGTCTGTCTTTGGTTGTTTTGCAAGTGCTATAGTCCCTTTAATAAAACTTCCATAACGCTGTTCTAAGTCGTAGAGTTTAGGTAAAGCAAGGCGAGTTGGTAGTTGATAAGGATTACCAGCATACACACCAGAGAGAAAAGGATCGACTGCGTAGTCAACAAACGATTGTCCCAAACGTCGTTCAGCAAGGCTTCCCACGCTCTCGTTAGGGTCTATTCCCTTCTTACGCCATGGCTCACCAAGGATACGAAACTTATCTTTCAGTGTGAAGAGAGGAGTTGAGATAGCAGACCAAAGTCCAGAAGGTAGGGCATGAAACTGTCCTTCTTTCCATATCAAACGGCATTTAGCAGAGTTCTGTGCTACCTCCAACGTACAATGATCACCTAACATATCGAAGAGTTCAGCCACTTCAGGGTATTTAATAGTACCCGTACTCGGTCCTTGTTCCATCACAAAGCCGTCAACCTCCTCCGTCTGCATAAGTCCACCGATACGATTGGCAGCCTCCAAGATTACTACATCCTGACCTTTACGACGTAAACAAGCAGCACAAGTAAGACCAGTAAGCCCAGCACCAACGACAACTATTTCTTTCTTCCATAATATTAATACTATATAGATTTCTCTCCCCAGCTTCTTTACCCAACGACAAGGAAGAGTAAAGCCTTTATATCGGCTTTGAAAACTTTTTATCCGTAGCTACCATCATCGGATCAAGCGTAGCAGCTACAGTACGAACAAAGGGGTTTCCCTCCCCTGTCATCTCTAAAGTATTCTCTGTTAAACAAAGAATACCATCTCTTTCCATCTCTTGCAGACGTTCAACATCATAATTGATAGTCCCCTTCACGTCGGCTACCGACACAGCAAGATCTTCCGCAAGATGTGTCCAATCAAGATGATAGTTACACATCAAACGCTCAATTACCTCACGTACTATACGTTCTTTGGGCGTTAATTGGTAGCCTTTTCGGATAGGCAATGTACCCGCTGAAACTTCTGATATATATTCCTCAATCGATTTTGTATTCTGAGCATAAGCAGTTTCTAATTGGCTGATACCCGTCACTCCGAAAGCATACACCTGCCCCGTTGTACGACGAGTGCAATAGCCTTGGAAGTTTCTATGTAGTCTATGTGATTGCAAAGCCTCAGATAGTTCGTCATTAGGAAGTACAAAATGGTCCAAACCGATACTAAGATAACCCGCACCATGCAGCACTTCCTTAGCTTTTTGGAACATCAAAGCCTTCTCCTCCATATCAGGAAGACCAGCCTTTTCAAGTATCATCTGACGCTTAAATATCCATGGACAGTGTCCATAACTAAATGTTGTAATACGATCGGGACGCATAGCTACAGCACGCTCTATCGTCTTCTTAAAGCTATCCGACGTCTGAAGCGGTAAACCAAAGAGGAAGTCCATATTAATATTAACACCCGCACTACGAAGAATTGATACTATTTCCTCTGTTGGCAATTCAGAAGGCGTACGATTAACAAGCCTCAACACCTCTTCATTGAAGTCTTGTACCCCTAAGCTGAAACGATTGAAACGTGCGTTCAACAGTCCTTGCCAGTCCTCAGCTGTTAGATAGCCCGGATGACATTCTATGGCTATTTCAGGTTGCTCTATCGTAGAAAAGAGCGACAACAGATGCTCATTCAGTTCTTAAGAAAACTTACAGGCATAGCCGTTGGACTACCACCACCATAATGAATCTGCGATATACGCCTACGTTTATCCAGATGCTTTGCTACGAGGTCTATCTCCTTATGCAGCGCTTGCACATAGGCCTCGACATGGTTCTCTTTAGCCATTGGGTAAGAGTTGCAGCCACAATAATGACAAAGACGCCGACAAAAAGGCATGTGAAAATAAAAAGAAAGATTCTTCTCACGCACCTCGTTGCTATCATCAATCTCTCTCTCTTAGAAACTCTTCCCCAGTGAAAGATCGGAAGAAGTTAGCTGGTGGATAACTCGTATAACGAGGTACAGACACATTGTATTTATCAATCAGTTCTTGCTTCATCGTCGAAATAAATTATATGAAAAGGTGCGAATACCTCTTAACTTGAACAATCCTCATTTATAAAGGAAGCACAATACTATTTCAAACCGAACCTTACTATAATTTAATCCCAAAAAGGTCATTAAAACACAATAGGTAACTGGTTTGGGTTAAAGCCATATTATTCTGCAAAGAACACATGGCTTATTTTTCCTTTCTAAAGACTAAGAGAACATAAATAAGGCTAACAATAGCCACCACCGTTTCGGCTATATAAAGACCACGATAGTCAAAGAGATGTGCCACCGTTCCCGCCAATACTGTAATGAGCAGACCACTTACATGATTAATAACAACCTGTATGGTGAAATCGGTCCCTTCTCTACCAGGACGTACGCATTGCATAGCTGTAGTGTAAAGAACCACAATAGCCAATCCGTGACAAATCTGAATAAAAATAATTCCTATGACAAATGCAGTCATATTAAAGTCTATAAAAGTCATTGCAAGGAAATAGATTGGCGACAGAATAACAAGTACTGCAATGATAATACGAGCCTTATAAATTCCGATTCGGCGTATGAGAACTCCAGAAAACGCCATAACAAAGGAGGCAATCGTTCCTGCAACTCCTGCAAGGAATCCTATTTCCTTCATGTCGTATCCCTTATCAACAAGGTAAGGACGATACATAGAAAGAATACCAACAATTCCCATATAATATAAGAGTAAGAAACCTATCTGCGGCCATATTTCCTTACGTGCAAAGAAGTTAAATATGTCGGTCCACTTAGCTCGCTCTCTTGGTTTCTCATTCTCTATCTTTATATGAGAATTGAAAATTAAGGGGATGAACAACATACAAACAAACAAGGCTAAGCAGGGTACTACAACATTCCAACCATAAATTTAGTAAGATGAGTAAGACTCCTCCGCCAATAACTGCACCTCCAAAGGCTCCCATAGTCTGCATACTATTAAGCAGACTATGATCGTACTTCTTAAAAGAAAGAATGGCAAGTGCATCTACGGCAATGTCTTGTGTAGTCGAAGCAAGCATAGAAATAAACACCAGAATAATCACAAGCATGATTTCTGAACGCACATTAAGAAGTCCTGTGGCTAAGAGTGCAACAGCATATATCAACTCTGTGATAATAATCGTACGTTTATAGTCACGCACTGTTACGCAATGTCGGTCAATAAAAGGCGACCATAGAAACTTTATCGTCCATGGAACTCGTACAAGGTTTAGCATTCCAATGGTTGCAAGACTGTATTGTCCTTCTCTCATGATAACTTGTAGGGCTGTCATAAGAAAGGTTAACGGCACCATCTGTGCGATATATAGACAGAAGAACGTACTAAGACTTAATTTCTTTGATGAAATATTGTTGAACATGTAATGAATTATATAAGTAGAGCAACGTATTATATCCCTTGAGAAAGAAGTTGAGAAGGAATAAACAGAAATAACTATAGCATCCTATTTATCCCTTCATCTATTCTCTCGTTAAAATGTCACGCTGAGGGAAGTACCAAAGGTGAGAGGCTTACCCTTCTGTGCATAGTTACCTGACGTCTTGAAACTATATGCTATATAATCAGTTCCTGTCAGATTCTTACCCCATAGCTCCCATGTGAATACACCTTTTGTAAGACTAACCTTTGCATTAAGCGTTGCATAGAAGTTCTGGCGAACAATATTGTCATCAGCCCAATAGATACGACCGAGACCTGCTAAGCCTGCATTAAGAATAATCTTATCAAACCAACCAGCCTGTAGAACAGTGTAAGTTCCATCTATTGAAAGTGTGTGATTAGGTACCATGGGAAGTCTATTACCCGAAAAATCCTCTTTCGCACTCTTCTTATATTCTAAGTAACGAGCGTGGGTGTAACCATAGTTCATACTAAACTGTAAACTCTTAATTGGATGATAAGCCAATGAGAGTTCGAAGCCCTTACTATCCGTGTGTCCTGCATTAGCAATTAAGTTACCCACAGCAGGAATAATGTAGGTAGTCTGCATGTGTCGCCAATCAATATAGAAGAGGTCCGCTTCAGCTGTCAATCGTCCATTCAAGAACTTTAATCGCGTACCAATCTCATAATTCCAGCTGTATTCTGGGTCGTATGTACGCTCTGCGTCGGTCTTAAAAATAGTATTAAATCCGCCTGGCTTATAACCACGAGTGATACTCGCATAGTAGAGATTATCCCTATTTGTGAGATATTGAAGCGTAAACTTAGGAGTGAACTGGCGGAAGTTTGCTCTACTAATAAAGTCTTTTTCATGTTTATTATCACCTGTTGTTAACATTACCTTATCTTGATTATAGCTTGTTTTAGCATGCTCATAATCGAAGCGTAAACCAACAGTTGCCGACAAACCCCTCCATATATTATAAGAGCTCTGATGATAGATTGCAAAGCCTGCAGTAGGACTCTCATAGGAAGTAGGAGTTGAATAATGCCTCGTATAATAACTCGTTTCTGCAAATTGGTTTGAATGTAGCAACATACCAAACACACCAATAATCCATTGATAACGTCCCTTGTCATTCGACTTCAAGGTTATTTCCTGAGATAACATATTCTGATGATAACTATTATCCGTAAAGAATACGTCCTTCGGGGTGAAGTCTTGGTCTAACCCTAAGTGTGATTTCATAAATTGATAAGATGTCTGACTATTGAAACTAATACGACTATTCTCATAACGTACATTGAAACCAGTAGAAGAGATAAGACGTCTGTAAGAGCTATTGCGGTTATAACTGATAGGTGATAATTCGTTTTTATTAACGTCATAAGGTGCGTAAGGATATCCATTCTGCTTACTAAGTGTGAGCGTACTATTAAGATGAATAAGCCAATTTGTGTTCGGTCTCCAATAGATTCCTATGCGTCCTTCACCCTCATCCAGCTTGTCAGCCTTCTCATTTAGGTAACTATTGATAAACATACCATCGTTATGATGATAAGAAATAGCACTTGACAAACCAAGTTTATCACTCAGTTTAGAATAGTTAGAGGCCTGTACTACAAAGTCATTATATCTTCCATAGCCAACTTTTATGCGTGTTTTCTGATAATCAAGAGGATTGTGTGTGTAGACATTGATAACACCTGCTATAGAATTACGTCCATATAAAGTTCCTTGTGGACCCCGAAACACATCTACAGCAGCAATATCACTGAGGTCAATATTAAATGCTGACGACTCAAAGTGAGGCACACCATCTACATAGAAGCCCACAGCAGAACCCTTCATCTTTGCTCCGATACCACGAATAAAGATAGGTGTGTTAGCGTATGAACCATAGTCGGGCATATAAAAGTTAGGCATAACAGCCGTTAACTCTTTCAAGCTCACAATTTGCTGATTCGATAATTGCTGATGATTAATAGTTGAAACAGCAACAGAGGTAAGGTTTCTTTTATTCTGTTTGAAGTCGGTTACAACTACTTCTTTAAGTGCTACATCTTTGCTCACAACTGAATCTGACGTCACTCCAGCTACTCCACTGATTGTAAGAGTTGCTAATAATAAAGTACTTAACATAAAATAAGAGATTTGTTATTAATGCTTTTGTGCTGCAAAGGTACAGAGAATAACTTTTTCGAACAATCCTCATTTATAAGGAAATTAAGTATTACCACTAAGAAGAATAAAAGCTAATTATCAGCACAATACGACAATTCAATATGCTTTCTTTTGTGTTTTTTGCTCATTTTTATTTCCAAATATAAAGGAAAAAGTGTATCTTTGCATAGTATAAGATTAATCGAAACAAAATGGCAGAAAATCCAGAAAACGAGAATAATTACTCGGCCAGTAACATCCAAGTCTTAGAAGGCTTGGAAGCAGTGCGTAAGCGTCCTGCAATGTATATTGGTGATATTAGCGAGAAGGGACTCCATCACTTAATCAACGAAACTGTTGACAACTCTATCGACGAGGCAATGGCTGGCTATTGCCGAAATATAGAAGTAACAATCAACGAGGATAATTCTATCACCGTTGAAGATGATGGTCGCGGTATCCCTGTTGATATGCACGAGAAACTTCATAAAAGTGCACTTGAAGTCGTTATGACAGTACTCCACGCAGGTGGTAAGTTCGACAAGGGTTCGTATAAAGTCAGCGGTGGTTTGCATGGTGTGGGTGTTAGTTGTGTAAATGCGCTCTCTACACACATGAAGTCACAGGTATTCCGCGATGGTAAAATCTACCAGCAGGAGTATGAGAAGGGTAAGCCTCTCTATTCTGTAAAGGTTGTTGGTGAGACTGACAAGACAGGTACACGTCAGCAGTTCTGGCCAGACCCAGAAATTTTCACCACTACAGTTTACCAATGGGCTATCGTAGCACGTCGTATGCGTGAGTTGGCTTATCTGAATGCTGGTATCAAGATTACGCTTTCTGACCTTCGTCCAGACCCTGAAACAGGCAAGACACGTACTGAGGTCTTCCATGCTAAGGATGGTTTGAAGGAGTTCGTTCGTTACGTTGACCGCCATCGTCAGCACCTCTTCGATGATGTTATCTATCTCAAGACAGAGAAGCAAAACATTCCTATCGAGGTCGCTGTGATGTACAACACTGATTATACAGAGAACATCCACTCATACGTTAACAATATCAACACTATCGAGGGTGGTACTCACTTGCAGGGATTTCGTGCCGCATTGACTCGTACGTTAAAGACATACGCAGACAATGACCCACAAATTTCTAAGCAACTGGAGAAAGCAAAGATTGAAATTGCAGGTGAAGACTTCCGCGAAGGTTTAACTGCCGTCATCTCTATCAAGGTTGCAGAACCACAGTTTGAGGGTCAGACAAAGACTAAATTGGGCAACAGTGAGGTTTCTGGTGCCGTTCAGCAGGCTGTTGGTGAGGCCCTAACCGACTACTTAGAGGAACATCCTAACGAGGCAAAGATGATTTGCAATAAAGTCATCCTTGCTGCTACGGCTCGTGTTGCAGCACGCAAGGCCCGTGAAAGCGTACAGCGCAAGAACGTGATGAGCGGTGGCGGTTTGCCAGAGGTAAATTAGCCGACTGTTCTAACAAAGATCCAAAGGACTGCGAAATATTCCTCGTCGAGGGTGACTCTGCGGGTGGTTCAGCAAAGCAGGGACGTGACCGTTATACACAGGCTATCCTTCCACTCCGTGGTAAGATTCTGAACGTTGAGAAGGTTCAACGCCATCGTGTATTCGAAGCTGAGTCTGTGATGAACATCATTCAATCTATCGGTGTGCGCTTCGGTGTTGAAGGAGAAGGTGACTTTGAGGCTAACACTGACAAACTTCGCTACGATAAGATTATCATTATGACCGACGCCGATGTCGATGGTTCTCACATCGACACACTAATTATGACACTCTTCTATCGCTATATGCCGAAGGTTATCGAGCAGGGACACCTATACATTGCTACACCACCACTCTATAAGTGTACCTACAAGAAGGTCAGCGAATACTGCTACACAGAGCAGCAACGTCAGGCCTTCATCGACAAATATGCTAATGGCAACGAAGACGGCAAGACTATCCACACACACAGCGTTACAAAGGTCTTGGTGAGATGAATCCAGAACAGCTTTGGGAAACAACCATGGACCCAAAGACACGATTACTGAAGCAGGTAACCATCGAGAATGCTGCTGATGCAGACGAGATTTTCTCTATGCTAATGGGCGATGACGTTGAACCACGCCGCGAGTTTATCGAAAAGAATGCTACCTATGCTAACATTGACGCATAAGCATAGCAAAAGATAAAATAAAATTCCTTAAAAGAAAAGCTCCCTTTCTCTGAATATGAGAAGGGGAGCTTTTCTTTCCTTACCTTTCTAATAAATACTGCCAATTAGCATGATAATTCAATAACAACAATTCTTTACCTTCATAAACTTGTCAGAAAAAAGAAATAAATGAGTAAATTTGCACTCATAAAACATCTGGAACATGAACAGAAAAATAAGACTCCTCGAAGTGAATGTGGCACAAGCAAAACATGTCTGCCCTGAGGGTAAATATATAGACAACGACCTCATTCTCTTCGAAGATATAACAAAAGTACCTCTTCCTACGACTCCATCACGAATGAAGTCACTCTTTCTGGCACTCTGTACCAGTGGCAACGCACAATATACCGTGGACACAAAGCTGCACAAAGTTAGCACCGGCGATGTGATTATTATCAGCGAAGAACAAGTTGTTGGTGACTATATGCTTTCAGATGACTGCAAAGGAATAGCCCTTATCATGTCATACGATTTCTTTCAGAACATTCTAAGTGGTATTCACGAACTATCTGCACTCTTCCTCTTTGCACGTACTCACCCTGTCTTCCACCTCGAAAAGACTCAAACCACCGCATTAGAGAACGATCTTCAACATATCAAAAACAAGATTATGGATACTGGACATCGTTTTCGCCGCGAATTAATTATTACGATGTTAAAAGCACTTATCATCGACATGAGTAACGTAATCTATCACTTTCAACAAATAGGGGAAGCTGAACAAACACGTGCCGAAGTTATCTTCAGAGACTTCATACAATGTGTAGAGAGGAACTATCGTACAGAAAGACGCGTCAGCTGGTACGCACAACAGCTATGTATCACTTCTAAATATCTCTCAGAAACCATACGTAGCGTGAGCAGACGTACACCGAGTGAATGGATAGACTCCTACGTTACACGTGAATTACGCGTAATGCTAAGAAACAGTACAATGAGTATTAAACAGATTGCTGAGGAATTAAACTTTGCCAATCAGAGTTTTCTGGGAAAATACTTTAAAGAACATGTAGGAATGAACCCCTCGCAGTTTAGAAAAAGTTGACAAGTAAACGAGTAAACAAGTTAATACCGATATACAGCAAAGAGAATTATCCCTTAACCAGGCAACTGGCTTACTCGTCAACCGAAGAACTTGTTAACTGAAGAGCTACTTCGCATAGTTCATCATACCACTCCTTACCAAATCTACGCGTAAGGGGTTCCTTCAAAAACTTATAAAGGGGAAGATTTAGTTCTTCTCCTTTTTTTCGTGCATCCGAACAGATACGCCAATGATGATAATTAATACCACAGGTACCATTCCCAAAATCCTTCACACGAATTGGATACAGTGAACATGAGATTGGTTTTACAAAACCAGTCTTACCACTGCGATAGGACCGTTCAAACGCACACAGACAACAATCATGCTCATAACATGTAAAGACACAATCCTTACCGCCAACAATACTCGTCACCAAATCACCCTCTTCATCAGTATAAGCTACGCCCTGCTTGTCGATGACCGCCTGACCAGAGGCAGACAAATCACCCCAAACAGTATCAAGGACATTCTCTATCTCCATCGTCTCGTCCAAGGTCACAGGGTGCGCCAGCATCTCCTTCGATACAGCATTGACCATGACACTTATCGAGGTCACAGCAAAACTTCACATTGATTATATCTGGCGAGACAAGCACATCACCCACCATAAAAATATGATCATACGTATTACCCATCTTTCTTAACGCTAAATTATTTCATTACCATTTATCATTTGCCGTTCGCCCAACAGCAACAATCATACAAATTCTGGACATCTGTCCAAATTGTTTTCATAAAGATAATTCCTTCCTGACTTTATCTCAAAGTTCCAAAGAGCTTATCCTATCAAGCTAATTGGACTAATTAGATAATAATAATCAACTCTTCTAATTCACACACTTACCACTCAATAACTGGTACTCCACAAGACTTCAGATAGGCATTACAACGTGAGAACTGGTGCTGCCCAAACCATCCACCACGATTAGCAGAGAGTGGCGAAGGGTGTACACTTTCTATGACACAATGTCTCTGCTGGTCGATCAGTGCCTTCTTACTACGCGCAAAACCGCCCCAAAGCATAAAGACTATATTCTCTCGTCCATCACTTAGTGCCTTGATAGCTGCATCAGTAAAGGTTCCCCACCCTAATCGCTGGTGACTATTAGCGACGTGTACACGAACGGTAAGCGTAGCATTCAGCAGGAGAACTCCTTGCTCTGCCCATCGTGTTAAGTCGCCAGACTGATGAATCGCTGTACCCAAGTCAGCAGCAATCTCTTTATAGATATTCTGCAATGACGGAGGAAGCTGTACTCCCTCAGGTACGGAGAAACTCAATCCCATCGCTTGTCCGGGCTCATGATAAGGGTCTTGACCGATAATCACAACCCTTACTTTATCGAAAGGACAAAGATTAAAGGCATTGAAAATCAACTTCCCCGGAGGATAACAAGGCTGCTGTGCATACTCTTGTCTCACCTGCTCAACCAACTGCTGGAAGTAAGGTTTCTCAAACTCTCCTTTCAGTTGTTGTTCCCACGAAGCTTCTATTTTTACGTTCATAGCTATGACTTTTATCCACAAGCGCAATAAGAAAAAGAGTGAAGATTTCCTTATCTCATCTTATCACACGTAGTTTTATTACTACAAAAGTACGATAAAGTTCTGATAACAACAAAAAAGTCGTGCCTTTCGACACGACTTTCTTATTTTTGAAGTTAAACTATTACTTCTTCTTTGGCTGAGCCTGCTTCTTGCAGCAGCTACCAGCTTTCTCCTTCTTGCAACATTCCTTAGCGTCCTTCTTACAGCATTCCTTTTTTGCTTTATCAGACTCCTTACCAGCCTTTGAACAAGCCTTCTCCTGCTTACAACAAGTCTTACCTTCTTTATCACACTGCTTAGCTTGCTTTTCAACCTGCTCGCTTGATGTCTGACCACACTTCTTTGAACACTGACTCTGTGCCTGAACACTGAGAGAACCAACGCTGAATGCAACAACAAGCGATAATGCTATTTTCTTAAAATCCATAATCATTTACCTTAATTTAATTATACATTAATACTTATTAAACTCAAAAAGGATGTAAATCCTCACGTGTACAAAGGTAATAAAAAAAGTCTTCCCAAACGCATAAAACACGTTTGGGAAGCCATTATTTTAGATTTATTATACTCCGTTTAATCATTTATAAGGTTCTCTCCTGTCATATCTGCAGGCTGTTCCAAGCCCATAATATGAAGGATTGAAGGGGCAACATCCGCCAAACGACCATTCTTTACAGTTGCTGAATTATTATCCGTAACATAAACAAATGGCACCGGATTGAGCGAATGAGCAGTGTTTGGACTACCATCCTCGTTAATTGCATTATCTGCATTACCATGGTCAGCAATAATGATTGTCTCATAATCATTAGCCTTTGCAGTCTCAACAACCTCCTTTACACACTGATCAATAGCCCACACAGCCTTTGCAATTGCATTGTAAACACCTGTATGACCCACCATATCACCATTAGCGAAGTTCACAACAATGAAGTCATACTCCTGTGTATTGATAGCCTCAACAAGTTTATCTTTCACCTCAAAAGCACTCATTTCAGGCTTCAAGTCGTAGGTTGCAACCTTTGGAGAAGATACTAAGATGCGATCTTCACCCTCGTAAGGTTGCTCACGACCACCATTGAAGAAGAAGGTTACGTGCGCATACTTTTCCGTCTCGGCAGTGTGAAGCTGCTTTTTGCCCAGCTTGCTCAGATATTCGCCAAGCGTATTCATTACGTTCTCCTTAGGGAAAAGAATACTGACGCCCTTGAAGTTTGCATCGTATGGTGTCATACAATAGAACTGCAAATCCTTTATTGTATGCATCCCTTCCTCTGTAAGATCCTGCTGTGTAAGAACCAAAGTCAACTCCTTCGCACGGTCATTACGGAAATTAAAGAAGATTACGACATCACCCTCGTCTATCTTACCATTCACAGAAGAATTTGTGATAGGCTTTATAAACTCATCTGTCACACCCTCTGCATAGCTTGCCTCAATCGCCTTAACCATGTCGGTAGCCTGAACACCCTTACCCTCAACGAGCAAGTCGTAAGCTTCCTTCACACGATCCCAACGCTTGTCACGATCCATTGCATAGAAACGACCAATCACCGAAGCTATATGTGCATCATTCGCATCACACACTTTCTGGATATCAGCAACGAAACCAGCACCACTCTTTGGGTCTGTATCACGTCCGTCCATAAAACAATGAACATAAACATCCTTGAGGTTATACTCCTTACCAATCTCAATGAGCTTATAGAGATGATCAAGTGAAGAGTGTACACCACCCGCAGAGGTCAAACCCATCAAATGGAGCTTTTTACCATTCTTCTGTGCATAGCTGTACGCATCAATGATACCCTGATTCTTCAAGATGTCACCACTCTGACAAGCCTTGTTAATCTTTACGAGGTCCTGATATACAATACGACCTGCACCTATATTTAAGTGACCAACCTCTGAATTACCCATCTGACCATCAGGAAGACCAACGTCTTCACCCGATGCCTCCAACTCAGAGTGTGCACTGACTGCATTCAAATAATCCAAATAAGGTGTTGGAGTATTGTAGATTACATCACCTTTTCCATGCTTACCATTACCCCATCCATCAAGGATCATTAATAAAAGCTTTCTTTTGCCATAAATTATTCCTTTATTTTTGTTATTATCTTCGTTACTGCAAAGGTACGATAAAAAGAATAAGATGGGTGCAAAAAGCTCTTATAAATTTGAGTTAAAGACTTATCACTATCATTCTACCGCCAAACAGTATCCTTCCTCTCCTTTGAAGAAATTAGACCTACTGCCCCTCATTTAATAGCCTTAAATTTTTCGACTCCATAATCCCTTTTATTTCTTCTCGCATATATGCCTTAAACCCTTCTCCTTCCATAATTTCTATATCCTTAAAGAGTCCAAGAACAAAACGACCCAAACCACGGTAATCGCACACATCTATATCTAAAAGCCACGTATCATCCAGATATGGATGCAAAAGATGAGCACCCTGTGGATATTCCTCTTTGAAAAGGTTATGCGACAACTGCCCTAAACGCAACTTGACACGATAACGTTCTTCACCACTAAACAAAAAGATGTCCGTAAACACTTGCCTATGTTTATCCTCGTGCAACCATGGAGAGTCGAGGATTTCAACACGTTTCATACGAGAAATCTTAAACGTCTTATTCTCTTTCGTCACCAATTCATGACAACGTACGTCTTCATTATTATGCAGAAAAAGAAAGGGTTCGACAAGACGATCCTTTACTGTATGACTATGAGGACTTGAATATCCAATCAAACAAACCATCTTCTTCTCCTCCATCGCCTTACGTAATAATTTATATTACTATCCATCTGACGACGAATAAGCGAATCTGACGAAATAGACAAATCATAAGAACTCTCTATCTTACACCTTAACTGATTAACCATCTCGCTACCACTGCCAGCCATTGTCAGTAAGCTATGAATTGTCTTCACATCTCTATCTCCAAACTGTATGGCCTGCAACATCTGCGTAAAAAAAGAAGACCGACGATCTATATGATAAAATCCGTCATGCTTGAACAAGATAAATCCCGCATGTTTAATAAAGTCCAATAGGTAATAAAAATTTCTTCGTGACACACCTACACGCTCACACAATTCCTCTATCGTATAGTTACGACCATCTGACAAGAGTATCAACAACTCCAGCTGCTTCTTTAACTTATCGTATCTCATCTTACAGAATCATATTAATCTTATTAGAATGTAACGTGACTTTGTCCGTTTTATTTGCACAAAGATAAAAAAAGACTCTCCGAAAAGGATACACCCTATTCAGAGAGCCTAAATTATGCAAATATTCATCCCATTTACACCTTTTTCATACCCACAAATAAAATGGTCATAAAAAAGTCATAACTTGTCTTCTACAAATCTAAAAATGGAATGGTTCAGAATCAGCTGTTGGCTGAACAGGGTTTAAGTTCTGTGTCATACCACCATTATTATCAGACTCCGTATTAACGAATGTCCATACCATCCAGTTAGGAACTTCTTTTGTATTCCAACGTGAGTTCTCAGGATGGTTAGTACCCTCATAACTGCGAATAATACCCTTATTGAGGCGTTTAATATCAAAGGTCGCAAAACCCTCACCCCACAATTCAACACGACGTTGCCACCACACCTCATTCTGGAATAAAGAAGTGCTATTGTTATAATAAGAATCCGTGTGCTTACCATAGACGTATTGTGGGTCACGTGTTTTAGCAAATGCCTCTAATAAGGCTTTCCACGTGCTTCGTCCTGCATACCTGCAGCCTCAATTTCTATGAGTTTCATTTCCTCAACACGCATCAAAGGAACAGAAACACACCATGCGTCATATTTAACATCCGCTTTAGTTGCTACATTACGGAACTTTAGACACAATCCACCAAGTCCATATTTAGAACTTTCTTTACCAGAAATGTACACACGATCTGGATAATTTGAATAATTATTAAGTTCCTTAATAGCATCTTCCTTAGACATACCATCAAGCTTAAAGTCAACCCAACATTTACGACGGAAGTCTGTTGCTGGAATAGTAGAATAAAGATGCTTATCAATAACCATTACACCACCATAAGTAGAAGCGTAACCACCATTAAAACCATTCTCCAAAATCATAGTAGAACCCCAAGAGTCATCACCATCGTTAGACTTAATACTCTCGTCAGTTGGAAGAAAGCGTGTGGCAAACATCCAAGAACTATTTGGAGTATTAAAGCCATTGTCACGGCTCAGATAATCATTCTCACTCATCATTGTATATCCTTGCTGTGCCAGCTTAGCATACTTTTCGGCATTAGCCCAATCTTGTTTTTCAAGATAAGTACGTGCTTTCAAACCATACACAACACTAATATCAGGAGTGTACTTATTTACTCGCTTATAACCTGCAAGATATTTCTCAGCAGCATCAAGATCCTTTAGGATAAAATCAAAGGTCTCGGTCCATGTCATACGCTCGCTATGAGTAGACTCTGCTAATGTACGCAACTCATCAGCCTTTATGGTTGTGAGAGACTTAGCATCAATCGCATAAGGCTTTACGGCATACATACGAGCCAAATCCAAATAAAACATAGCACGCATTGCATAAGCAATTCCTGCACCCGCTTTCTTTGACTCCTCTGGCTCCTTATACCCCGAAGCACCAGCTATCTTAATAACATTATTACAGTTTGTAATCCACTTATAATAATAAGTCCAAGGGAGCTGTGTAATAGCATAACCTGCCGAAAGATATTTACATTATTATACCAAGCTGTATAACGGTTCATAACACCTGCAGGTATAACATCCTGTCCCTCTACATCACGAGTTAAAAATAATGTAGTATAACCATAATCCCACTCAATATTCTGAGATGGTGCGTAGGTTCTTTTGCCACTGATAGTCGTTGTAAGCGCACCAACCATATTATCAAAAGCCCCAGGTGCTCTTGCCACTTGGTCCAATGATGCAAAATCAGCCTGCGGCTCAACATCCTCAATACAGCTTGTAAGTACTGAAGTTCCTAAAGCTGCCAGAACAACTGTTAAAAATATTTTATTCATAGTGAAATCTGTTTATTATGAATTAATATCTATTACTTATTAAAAAGACAACTGCAAGCCACCCATAATAGTGCGTATAGGAGCATAAGAATTAATACCTGCATGAGATGTACCCTGGAAACTATATCGTGGATCCAAACCCTGACGAACAGACCAGAAGCAAAGATTTTGTCCCTGCACATAAAGACGTATCTTACTCATCATAAGCTTATTGGCTAATTTCTTAGGAACGCTATAACCTATTGTAAACGACTGGAAGTTCAGATACTTTGCACTTGTAAGGAAGCGTGTTGATTGCGCTGTCAAGTCAGGGTCTGTATACATGAAGCGTGGTACATCAGAATTGGGATTCTCTACCGTCCAAGCCTTCAATATATCCTTAGATAAATTTGAGCCATTACCCTTATCTCTAACATTACCCATCAAGCTTGCATATCCAAAGTCATAGATTTGACCACCAAGCTGATAATCGAAGTAGCACTAGCATCAAAGTCATAAACTCTCAAAGATGTAGTAAAACCACCATTAGCAAAAGGCAACATCTCGTGCGTATATTGAGAAGCTTCACTCCATTCAGTTGTTGTGAAAGAATGCTTTGTACCCGGCTTACTACTATTAGCGAGTTTACCAGCCTTGAAAGCTTTATGAATATCCTCGTCTACCCAATAAAGTGGTTGTCCCTTATCATTAACACCTGCGTAATCAGCCATCATACCATTATAGAGAGAGCCACCTTCTGCATACCACATTGGAATGTTAAATCCATGCTGTACATCTGCCTGTGTAAAACCACCATACTGCGCAATCTTAGTTGGGTCAAGCTTCAAAGCTTTTGCACGATTATGAGAGATATTTGCTGACGCACTCCATACTACATTCTTCGTACGGATAATATCACCACTGAGAGAAATTTCAAAACCTGTATTACGAATATCGCCAATATTGCCATAATATCCACGCACACCAACACTTTCAGGTAGTCCAAGCCAGAAAAGCATATCAGTTGTTTTCTTCGTATAGACATTAACTTCACCATTCAAACGATTCTTGAAAAGAGCAAATTCAAGACCGACATTAAAGTTGGTTGTTGTTTCCCAAGTAATCTCTGGGTTACCGATATTTTCAAAAGACGGCAACATTGCTTTACCACCACGAGCTAAACTATACAAGTCAACAAAATTAAAATCAGGAATACCATCATTTCCTTGTTGACCAATAGAAGCCTTAAGCTTCAAATTATCAATCCACTTCGCATTCAGTTGCTTAAAGAAATCTTCTTTGCTAACAATCCATGCACCACCAATACTCCAGAAGTCACCCCAACGATGTTGTTTTGCAAATCGACTTGAAGCGTCACGACGATAAGAAGCCTGAGCAAAATACTTCTGGTCATAATTATAAAGCATATTACCGAAGAAACCTTCTACGTTATACATCTTACGATAAGAATTACTATCATAACGATCTGCAAACGCACTAATTTCCTTGATATCTGGAGAAAATCCTCCACGAGCATTAGCAGACAAATAACCATAACTGAACTTATACCATTCATGTCCTAACATAAGCTGAACATCGTGCAAACCAAACGTCTTATGTGCATTCAGCGTCTGAACATAATTATAACGGTAGCTAACGTCAGAACTCTTTGCAATACGTCCCTTATCTGCTGCAGCAGAACCTATAAAAGGATTCTCATATAAAGAGAAATTTGTCAAAACAAGTGTTACAGAGTTAGTCGAATTAAAAGTAAGCCATGGTGTAAATGTAATATCAAAATTGAATTGTCCTTGCAACTGGTCAAGAATTACATTTTGCTTATTGTATCTATTTGCACCAAGCGGGTTACCCGTACTACTAAAAGGACGAGCACCTATACCAGGATAGTTGGTTGCAGGAACTCCAAAGTCATATTTTGGATGTCCATAGCTATCCGTTTCTATCATAGGATTACCATTCTTATCCAATGTTCGAACATAGATAGGATAAATAGGAGCAATATACTGCGTAAAAGAAGCAAGGTTATTAGAATTAGACTTCGTATTACTCAAGTATGGGTTAGACTCTCTATCAGAGTGAATATATCCCACATTTGCAAGAAGGTGTAACCAAGGCGTAGCTTGGTAGTCAGCCTTCAAACGAGCAGAGAAACGTTCAAACCCAGAGTTTTCAAGCACACCTTTCTCCTTCATATAACCCACACTTGAATAGTAGCTCATTTTAGACTCTCCACCACTTACATTTACATTATATTCATGGCGGAAACCATTACGATATGCCTCATTCTTCCAGTCATCAGGTAGGATATAGTATTTCTTTCCCTTGTACTCATAACTGCGTCCAAGGGTTGCATTTGGATTGATTTTTCCATCAAGCCCAATGAGCTTTTCACCAGCAGGAAGAGTATAAGGATTATACTGCAAACCAAAATTAGGATTTTCTATTATATTATCATTTACCCATTTATTTGCCTGTTCACGTGACATTCCCTTCTTGGCTATAGCATAATTATAGAACTGAGAATAGTATGCCTCCATAAACTCGTCAGGACAAGTGAACACATCATAATCTTGAACACTACGGCTGGTTACACCCCATTTAGTTTCAACATTAATATTTGCCTTGCCTTTTCCTTTCTTAGTAGTAATAAGGATAACACCAGCAGCACCACGTGCACCATAAAGAGCAGCAGAAGACGCATCCTTCAGAACAGTAACACTCTCAATATCGTCCTGTGGGATATTTGCTAACGAAGCAGAGTAAGGTGCTCCATCAACGATAATTAAAGGAGAAGTTGAAGCATAAAGTGACGCAATACCACGAATATGAATATCTGCATTACCAGAACCCGGAGCACCACTTCCACCAGTTATCTGTAAGCCTGGTACTGAACCTGTCAAAGCGTCAGCCACGTTAGTAGTAATCTTCTTCTTCAAATCAGCAGAATTAACAACTGCAGCAGAACCAGCAAAAGACGATTTTGATTGTGTACCAAAGGCTACAACCATCAACTCGTCCATAACTTTACCGTCTGGATCAAGCTTAATCTTCATATTCGCTTTACCAGTCAAAGTCTGTGTTTTCATACCAATGTAAGAAACGGTAATCTTAGAACCAGCTTTCACAGACATAGAGAAATGGCCATCTATGTCGGTAGCTGTACCAGTCTGTGAACCCACAACAAGGATAGACGCACCAACAACTGGTAGTCCATCATCAGAGGAAACAACTGTTCCGCTAATCTCCGTTTGCGCCAGTGCTGTTCCTAAACTTAGGAATAGACCAACTAAAAAAACATCATTAGTCTTCTTTTTCATAAATTCTCTCCTTAATTTAAATAATAAATAAACTATTTCAATCTCGAACTATTACATCTAAGGTTTTTCCAAGATTTATCATCATGGCAAGTATGTTTTAACACTTCGCAAAAGATAATATACCATTTTTAAGTTCCAAATGAAAACGGAAATAATATTACCATTTTTTTATTTATTAACGTTTAAGAAAGACAAAACGATAGTTTTTTTCGTATAAAAATGAGCCAATTTACACAAATAACCAGAATAATCGTGTTATATTGTAAACCTTACACTTTCAAATCATATATAAACTTAATGTTTGCTTCAAAAAAGAATGTTACTTATTGTTATAATTCTTAGTGATAGGCAAACCTTAGCAAACACTATTTTTATCATGTTAATACGGCGTTGTTACGGAACATATTGCCTAACCGATTTACATAAAGATAACAAATCCAGAATGACAACAGCTTAGAATGTATCAACGCATTTACCCAAGTATAAAACTAATCATTTTACACTCAGTTGTATACTTTGGAAAATCAACTTTGAAGCAGTCTGCAATATCTTATATCACTCACAAGCCACCTGTTCGCATCTTCGAAAACTTCAAATCAATTCATTTTGAGAAGATAAAGACACTAACAAAGTTTCAAAAAATCTTTACATTATTTTTAATCCTATATCCTATCAAAAGGCAAAATCACCCACCAAAAGCTAATTTATAACCTCCATAAAATCAACAAGTTACAAAAAAACACACAAAAAAGATGCTTAATTAGACTTTCAAAGAGCATTAGTAAACCCTCAAAAGGGCATCTTTACAAAGTCTATTAAGCACCTTTACAAAGCCCAAAGTTCATGAATTAACCTCAGGTTGTACGAAAATATTTTACATATAACATATCGTATGAAGATAACCTGTTAATAGAAAGCAAAGTTTGGATAAAAAAAGGAAGTAAGAAGGCTTAACTTAGAAATCAAAAAACAATTGTCCATCCCCTAAAAGGTTAAAACTCTTACGATGAAAAGGAGTAACCCCATGTTCGCGAATTGCTAAGCGATGTTTCTTTGTCGGATAACCCATATTTGATTGCCAATCATATTGCGGATATTCCTTAGCCAAAGACAACATATAGTCATCACGATAAGTTTTAGCAAGAATAGAAGCAGCCGCTATCGAAAGATATTTCCCATCCCCCTTAACAATTGTAGTAGACGGTAAGTCCTGATAGGTCTTGAAACGATTGCCATCAATAATCACAGCCTCAGGGCGTACTGCCAATTGATCTAAAGCACGGTGCATTGCAAGGATTGAAGCATTAAGAATATTGATTTTATCAATCTCCTCTGGTGTAACAACGCCTACTGCCCATGCTACGGCATCACGTTCAATCTCCTCACGAAGCAAATAACGCTTCTTGGCAGACAATTTTTTCGAATCATTTAATAACTCATTTTGATAATCAATAGGTAGGATTACAGCAGCAGCATAGACACTACCAGCCAGGCAACCTCTACCAGCTTCATCACATCCAGCCTCTATTAGATTTTCGTAATAATGACTTTTCAACATAAAGAATAAGTGTTAAACGTTAAAGAACCTTTCATTTTAGAATTAAATAACAAAGATTTTTTCGCAAGTAAACATCTGTTGCACACGTGCCATTTACTTTTGCACTCGTAAACCTGTGTTTGGTTCTACACCTTATTTATATATAGTAAACATCTAAAAGTATAAGAATATGAAAAAAGAAATGATTCTAACAGAGAGTAGCACATCGTCAAATGAAATTCTCCGTTTTGTTACAGACCTCAAAGTATGGTTACAAACACCTATCAAATGGCTGCAAGGATATTATAGTTCGGTACTTGAAAAAGAAGTAAGCGAACGACAAGCCTCGTATATCACGCAATCACAAATGGCCTTTATTCTGACAATATTTCCAATCTTTAATTCGATTATCATACAAGGCTCTATGCTTCTTTGGTTGCTGTACAGCCTCTACAAATGTAAGAAAGGATGAGAGATTGAAACGAAGAATTCGTCATTTCACAAAGAAAACAGGCGTTCATAAACGTTATAAAACGTATATAAACGCCTGTTGCCTACTGCCTATCTATTAAAACATCATTGCAATACGCTTAATACCAGCCACTAAGGCATCTACCTCCTCATGTGTATTATACAAACCAAAAGAGGCTCGAACAGTACCAAGAACACCCATACGCTCCATCAAAGGTTGCGCACAATGATGGCCAGTGCGAACAGCAATACCAAGCTGGTCGAGCAATGTACCAAGATCCATGTGATGAATATCACCGACATTGAAACTGATAACGGCATCACCGCTATCATTGCTATGTCCATAGATGTGCATACCCTCTATCTCACGAAGTTGCTGAAGTGCATAACGTGTGAGGTCCTGCTCATGAGTAAGAATGTTATCCATCCCTAAGGAAGTAACATAATCGAGAGCTGTTGCAAGTCCGTGCGTAGCGATATAATCAGGAGTTCCTGCCTCAAACTTCAAAGGTGGACGCTCGAAGGTTGTCTCCTCAAAGCTAACACGTTCAATCATCTCTCCTCCTCCCTGATAGGGTGGAAGCCTATCAAGCCACTCTTCTTTACCATATAGAACACCAACGCCAGTGGGTCCATAGACCTTGTGACCACTGAAAGCAAGAAAGTCGCAATCAAGTTCCTGCACATCAACAGCAAAATGAGGGACACTTTGCGCACCATCTACTACAACAGGAACACCATATTTATGAGCAATACGAATCATTTCCTTTACAGGATTAATTGTTCCAAGAACATTGCTCACCTGCGTTACGCTAACAAGTTTTGTGCGTTCAGTAAAGAGTTTCTCGTACGACTCAAGTTGGAGTTCGCCCTCATCGGTCATAGGAATGACCTTTAACACAATCCCCTTACGCTGCTGCTGCAACTGCCATGGAACGATGTTTGAGTGATGCTCCATTGTTGAAACAATCACCTCATCGCCCTCCTTCATGCAGCCTTCTGCAAAACTGGAAGCAACGAGGTTCAAACTCTCCGTAGTACCACGAGTGAAAACTATCTCCGTTGTTGAATGCGCATTGATAAATCGCCGTACGGTTTCACGTGCAGCTTCATGTAAGTCGGTTGCTTGTTGAGACATCCAGTGTACACCACGATGAACATTGGCATTGACGTTGAGATATTCCTCATGCATAGCATTGGCACACAAAGAGGTTTCTGTGTGGTAGCTCCATTGTCAAGATAAACCAGTGGTTTACCATAGATTGAGCGAGAGAGTATCGGGAAGTCTTCCCTAACTTTGTTTATATCGTACATCTTTATTATTGGGCTAATTAGACTAATTGGGCTAATAAGCCCTATACCAAATCACTTACACAAGTCGCAACCTTCGCACTTATCCAACTCACCACGGAACCGCTTCTCCACCAGATGGTGAAGACGATCGCGCAAGGGTTCAAGTTCCATCTTGTCGATTACCTCATTGATAAAGGCAAACTCAAGTAGGAGTTTTGCTTCTTTCTTGTCGATACCACGCTGTTGCATATAGAATAATGCCGCATCATTGAGTTGTCCGACGGTTGACCCATGATTGCACTGAACATCATCAGCATATATCTCAAGCATTGGCTGCGTAAACATACGAGCTGTTTTACTGGTGCAAAGATTACGATTATTCTCTTGAGAAAGAGTTTTCTCAGCACCCTTACGTACGAGAACACGTCCAGCAAAGGCTCCGACAGCCTTATCATCAAGCACATACTTATAAAGCTCATTACTTTTACAACGAGGGACTTGATGATCAATGAGCGTATTATTGTCTACATGTTGACTCTTGTCTGCTATCACACAGCCATTACAGAAACATTCGCTACCCTCTCCTTTGAAAACAAGGTCGAGCATATTGCGGGTTACCCCGTTATGCAAAGTAATGACATTATGACTTGCACGCGAATCACGTTGTTGCTCAATATAAACATTAGATACACGTACACTCTTAGCATGCGTTTCTTCAAGGCAATTCAATTCAAGGCTTGCATTTGCCCCCACGTATGCTTCGATTACTTGTGTAGCAAGAAAATTACGATCGTCTGCGGCATGATCACAGAAAAGAAGCTGTGCTTTTGCTCCTTCCTCAAGAACAATGAGTACACGGCGGTTGACCATCAGGTCAACATCTGAACGAAGAATATTAATTACCTGTATGGTACGTTCAAGCTGTACATTCTTTGGCACATAGATGAATAGTCCATCTTGCACCAGCATTGTATTCAAAGCAGTTACAGCATCGGTTTCTGTTTTGGCAAGACGACCATAGTATTTCTCTACCAATTCTGGACGTTCAGCTGCTACACGATTCAAACTGTCTACAATGACTCCTTCATTAAGCTTTGCCTTTGGAAGAGCCCTACTGTAGAACTGATCATTTACTACGAAATAAAGAGAAGTGCTGAGATTTGGAACATCGCACTTGAAGGTCTCGTATGGATTAACAGGAATATCAAGTCGATTAAGGTTCAATCCATAATCTGGTTCAAATAACTTCTGCATATCCGTATACTTATAGCGTTCCACCTTCTTAGTTGGAAAGCCTTGCCGACGGAAGTCTTCAAAAGCCATATCGCGTACCTCATTGAGCACAGGTGCAGCATGCTGTTTGATGAGTTGCTGCACCTCTGTGTAGAGGTCTATATATTGTTTTTCGCTTTGCATTGTAATTTCTTTTTGGAGATTTTCACTAAAGAGTAGCGGATTTGAGGTTACAGAAAAGATAGGTTAACTAAGACTGCTAAAATAATTAGATAAACTAAACACTCTAAAGCCAGCCATTAATCTTCAGCCTCAACCTCTTCCTTAATCCAATCGTAACCTCGTGTCTCAATTTCCTTAGCAAGTTCAGGACCTGCAGTCTTCACAATACGACCCTTATAAAGTACATGGATAACATCTGGCTTAATCATCTCCAAGAGACGCTCGTAATGGGTAATGACGATAGCAGATGTCTTTTCATTATGCATCTTATTAACACCTTCGGCTACAATACGCATAGCATCAACATCAAGACCAGAGTCAGTTTCATCAAGGATACTGAGCTTTGGCTCCAACATTGCCATCTGAAATATTTCATTACGTTTCTTCTCACCACCAGAGAAACCTTCGTTAACACTACGACGAGAGAGTGTTGAGTCCATACCCACCAACTGGCGTTTCTCACGCATCAGTGCCATAAACTCTGCAGCTTTCATTGGCTCTAATCCTTCATAGGCACGCTTTGCATTAATAGCAGCCTTCATGAAGTTAGTCATACTTACACCTGGTATCTCTACTGGATACTGGAAAGATAAAAAGAGTCCCTCATGTGAACGATCTTCAGGCTTCATCTCCAAGAGATTCTTACCATTGAAAAGAGCCATACCGTCCGTTACCTCATAGAGAGGATTACCTGTAAGTACTGCACTAAGCGTAGACTTACCAGAGCCATTAGGCCCCATAATAGCATGAATCTCACCATCATTAATTGTGAGGTTGATGCCTCTTAATATTTCTTTACCTGCGATGGTTGCATGCAGGTTTCTTACTTCTAACATATTATTTATTATTTTTTCGATTGTAATTTATTATATCAGCAATAGAAGATACAAGGGAAGTGAGTAAGCCAAATCCGCCATCATATTCTCCTTCTGCAAGACAGCGCGCTCTGTAGCAGCATCCTGTTCAGCAAAGACAGACTGTGAAGGATCATAATCACCCACAATAGTCTTAGACTTTTTCTTATAAGATGGAATATCCTTTATAAAATCAGAACTTGTCACCGTACGAAAGAGTCTACTATCATAAGGCTTTGGACTATTACTGCTACCCATTATAGATTGACAACGGCTTATCGTTTCACGCTTTAATTGTTCATCAAGAAGATACTTCTCCCATACTTTTGGCTGCCATGACTGAGCATGTAGTATTGTTGTAAACAACAAACTAAACATCAACAAACCAACCTTACCCATATAACACCTTCTATTTTACTATCCAACAGTTCCTTCCAATGTCACCGAAAGAAGTTTCTGTGCCTCAACAGCAAACTCCATTGGAAGTTTGTTGAGTACGTCCTTTGCATATCCATTGACTATCAAGCCAACCGCATCCTCTGTTGGAATTCCACGCTGATTACAATAAAAGAGCTGGTCTTCACTAATCTTGGAAGTTGTTGCTTCATGTTCAACAATGGCTGTATCATTATGAATATCCATGTATGGGAAAGTGTGAGCTCCACAATCTGAACCTAACAAAAGGGAGTCACAACTTGAATAATTACGAGCATTCTCAGCATTGGCAGTAGCACGAACCAAGCCACGATAAGAGTTCTGACTATGACCAGCCGAGATACCTTTAGAGATAATTGTACTCTTGGTATTCTTACCCATGTGAATCATCTTCGTACCCGTATCAGCCTCTTGGTAGTTGTTTGTCACAGCAACAGAATAAAATTCTGCCTGTGAGTTATCACCCTTCAACACACAAGAAGGATACTTCCAAGTGATTGCTGAACCTGTCTCTACCTGTGTCCATGACAGCTTAGAGTTTACTCCACGTAGTTCACCACGCTTTGTAACAAGGTTCAAGACACCACCCTTACCATTCTCATCGCCCGGATACCAGTTCTGAACAGTAGAGTACTTCACCTCAGCATTGTCCATCACAACTATTTCCACTACTGCTGCATGAAGCTGATTCTCATCACGCATAGGCGCAGTACAACCTTCAAGATAGCTAACGTATGAATCATCATCAGCCACAATCAGCGTACGTTCAAACTGACCCGTATTAACCGCATTGATACGGAAATACGAACTCAACTCCATTGGACAGCGAACTCCCTTAGGAATATACACAAAGGAACCATCACTGAATACCGCAGAGTTGAGTGCTGCGGAGTAATTATCACGATAAGGAACAACACTTCCAAGATACTTACGTATCAACTCAGGATGTTCCTGAACCGCCTCACCAATTGAACAGAAGATGATACCCTTCTCAGCCAGTTGCTTCTTAAAGGTCGTCTTCACTGACACAGAGTCCATAATAGCATCAACTGCCGTACCACTCAGTGCCAGACGCTCTTCCAAAGGAATACCTAACTTATCAAAAGTCTTTGCTAACTCTGGATCCATCTCCTTGTTCTTAGGCTTCTTCGCTAACGGATCAGCATAATAGGAGATATCCTGCAAATGTAACTCTGGCAACTGCAAATGTCCCCAAGTTGGTATGGGGAGTGTCTGCCAGTAACGGAAGGCCTTCAAACGAAAATCGAGGAGCCATTCTGGTTCCCCTTTCTTCTTCGAAATAAGTCGAACGACATCCTCATTCAGACCTTTCGGAATAACCTCCGTATGTACATCAGTCGTAAAGCCGAACTCATACTTCTGCTCTGCGACCTTCTTTACAAATTCATTATTCTTGTTCTCAGACATTTATTCTTATGATTAAAGAGAGAAGACTCACAGGTTCAAAGAAAACATCTCACCTTATATATACCTATTGTTTGACTTATCTAAACCTTCCATTCATTTTCATCTCACTATAAGGCATCATCTCCTCCACACCAATTCTCAATATTTATACAAACAAAGAGCATACAAGATGTATGCCACAAAGTTCAATGGCAACAATTGTTACCATAAAGAAAAAACCGTCTTTGCTCCTTTTATTGGAGAAAAGACGGTTTTTATATTATTACAATTTCTGTTCAACCTCAATCTCCGTGAAGGTTTCAATGATATCACCGACCTGCAAATCATTATAATTGACAAGCGAGATACCACATTCAAGTCCCGTTGCAACGTCCTTCACATCGTCCTTATATCGCTTCAATGCATCAATAGGAGCTGTATGAACAACAATTCCATCACGTACTACACGACCCTTATCCTTGCTGTGAACCTTACCCTCGGTAACCATACCACCTGCAACAGTTCCAACCTTAGATATTTTGAAGACCTGCTTAACCTCAAACTGACCTGTAACAATCTCTTTCTTCACCTTATCAAGCATACCAACCATTGTTGACTTCACATCGTCGATAGCATCATAGATGACAGAGTAAGTATTAATTTCAACACCCTCACGGTCAGCCAAACGGCGTGCATCAGCAGAAGGACGAACCTGGAAACCAACGATAACAGCATCAGAAGCAGACGCTAACATAACATCACTTTCTGAAATCTGACCGACAGCCTTACTGATAACGTTCACATTAACCTTCTCTGTTGACAACTTGATGAATGAGTCTGACAAGGCCTCGATAGAACCATCAGTATCACCCTTCACAATAATATTCATCTCATGGAACTCACCACGAGCGATTCGATGAGAAATATCAGACAGAGTAAGACGAGTCTGTGTACGCAAGCCTTGTTCACGTTGTAACTGCTCACGCTTATTTGCAATCTCACGTGCCTCCTGCTCAGTCTCCATTACGTGGAAGGTATCACCAGCTGTTGGTGCACCATTCAAACCGAGGATGATAGCTGGCTCTGCTGGTCCTGCACTCTCAATACGCTGGTTACGTTCATTAAACATAGCCTTAATACGACCCCATGAAGTTCCAGCGATAACATTATCACCAATCTTCAATGTACCATTAGATACAAGAACCGTACTTACATAGCCACGACCCTTATCAAGTGAAGACTCGATGATTGTACCCGTTGCCTTACGGTTAGGATTAGCCTTGAGGTCAAGCATGTCAGCCTCAAGCAACACCTTATCAAGAAGGTCGTTTACACCGAGCCCCTTCTTCGCACTGATTTCCTGACACTGATACTTACCACCCCACTCTTCTACGAGTAGATTCATCTGCGACAAGTCCTCACGAATCTTATCAGGATTTGCTCCCGGCTTATCAATCTTATTAATTGCAAAGACCATAGGAACACCAGCTGCCTGTGCATGAGCAATAGCCTCCTTAGTTGTAGGCATAACAGAGTCGTCTGCAGCAATGATGATAATAACGATATCCGTCACCTGCGCACCACGAGCACGCATAGCCGTGAACGCTTCATGACCAGGAGTATCCAACAAAGTAACCTTACGATCATTCTCCAACGTTACTCCATAAGCTCCGATGTGCTGGGTAATACCACCCGCCTCACCGGCAATTACATTTGTATTACGGATATGGTCAAGCAAAGACGTCTTACCATGATCGACATGACCCATGACTGTCACAATCGGAGCACGTGAAACGAGATCATTCTCATCATCCTCCTCCTCGCTAACAGCTTCCTGCACCTCAGCACTTACATATTCTGTCTTGAAGTCGAATTCATCAGCAACAAGGTTTATAGTTTCTGCATCCAGACGCTGATTAATAGACACCATGATACCAACAGACATCAAAGTAGAAATAACGTTTGTAACAGGAACATTCATCATTGTTGCCAACTCTGACACCGTCACGAACTCCGTCAGCTTCAATATCTTGCTATCCTTACGTTCTGCCTTAGCCTCTGCATTCAGACGCTCTTGAACAGCATCACGCTTCTCTTTACGATACTTAGCACCTTTCTTATTCTGACTCTTACTGGTCAAACGAGCAAGCGTCTCCTTTACCTGGCGTGCTACTGCCTCATCATCAACCTCCAACGGCTTCTGATTACGATTGCGATTCTTCTTACCCGCATTCTTATTACCACCGCCATTGTTATTATTCTTCTTACCATTATGGTTCTGCTGTTGATTAGCGGCAGCATTGATATCCACGCGTTCCTTATTAATACGAACACGTTTCTTCTTACCTTGACCATTAGCCTGACCCGACTTCTCCTCACGCTCTTTACGACGTTCTTCCTTACTCTTCTTCTTCGGACGAGTACTCTGGTTCAGTGTACTAAGGTCTATCTTTCCTAAGACATTCACCTTAGGTGTATTCAACATCTTTTTCTCGTTCTTTGTCATGAACAAGCCATTATCTTCCTTTGTTTCCACAGTAGTAGGTTCTGCACTTGTTTTTGTGGTAGCAGAATTACCCTCAACAGTCTGATTAGTTTTCACCTCAACCTTAGCAGGAATTTCCTTCTTTTCATCCTCTACCTTTTTCTCTATAGGCTTCTCTACCTTTGGAGCAACAGGCTTAGACACTACCTTCCCTGCGGTGTGCTTCTTGCTTGCATCATGTTTCTCTACCTTCTTCTCCTCCGCAGGTTTAATGGCAGCCGCAGCAGGAGAAGGTTTATCCTCTTTAGGAGCAACAGCTTTCTTTGCAGTTGACTTATTCAGCTGGTCAAGATCAATCTTTCCAACTGGCTTATACTGCTGTCTTTCAACCTTCAAAGCAGTCTCACCCTTACTTTCTGTACTTTTTTTCTTCTCCTTCGTCTTCTTAGGGAAGATTTTGGCAGCATCCTTCTTTACCTCCTTATCATTATTGAAGGCATCTACGAGAGCCTTATATTGTCCCTCGCTTAGCTTGAAATTAAGCTCGTTCTTCACCTCGCCTAACTCTGGCTTCTTCTCTAAGAACTCCACTGCCGTTTGGAGTCCTATATTCAATTCTCGAATTGCTTTATTTAATCTGATGCTCATTAACTTTATTTTTCGGTGTAGGGTGTTGGTTGTTGATATGCCTTTGGTAGAGAGGGGTTCCGAACATGGAGTTGCTGAATAGTCACACCCGTTAGCTTTCAGTCAACAGCCATCACCCACCAACCAATCACCTTTTACTGTTCAAACTCTGACTTCAATACGTTCAATACGCTATCAACAGTTTCCTCCTCTAAGTCTGCCTTTTCTATCAGCATCTCACGTGGAGCATTTAGAACCTGACGAGCTGTATCGAGACCGATACCCTTAATAGCATCGATAACCACTGATCAATTTCATCAGAGAACTCATCCAAGTAAATATCCTCTTCTGCATTCTGCTCGTCAAGCTCACGGAACACATCGATAGTATAACCTGTCAGCATACTTGCCAACTTAATATTCATACCACCACGTCCAATGGCAAGACTCACCTCCTCTGGCTGTAAATAAACCTCAGCCTTCTTATTCTCTTCATCAATAGTAAGGCTGCTCACCTTAGCAGGAGCCAACGCACGCTGAATAAAGAGTTTGGTATTTGCTGTCCAGTTGATTACATCAAGGTTCTCGTTACAAAGCTCACGAACAATGCCATGAACACGACTACCACGTACACCAACACAAGCTCCAACAGGATCGATACGCTCATCAAAACTCTCAACAGCAATCTTTGCACGCTCACCCGGCATACGAGCAATCTTGCGAATAGCTATCAAACCATCATTAATCTCAGGCACCTCAGCCTCAAGCAAACGCTCAAGGAACTCAGGAGCTGTACGAGAAAGGATAATCTTAGGATTATTATTATCATTATTCACACGATGAATAACCGCACGGATAGTTTCACCCTTACGATACTGATCTCGTGGAATCTGTTCGCCCTTAGGGAGAATTAATTCATTATTCTCATCATCTACAAGCAAAACCTCGCGCTTCCAAGTCTGATAAACCTCACCTGAGATAATCTGACCAACACGATCTTTATACTTATTATACAAAGAGTCATGCTCAAGCTCAAGAATCTTAGAAGCCAGCGTCTGACGAAGATTTAAGATAGCACGACGACCAAACTTATTGAAGTCTACCTCCTCACTAACATCCTCACCAACCTCATAATCTAACTCTATCTTACGTGCATCAGTGAGACTAATCTGCTTATTCTCATCCTCAACTTCGCCATCTGCCACAACCACACGGTTACGATGAATCTCAAAATCGCCCTTGTCCGGGTTTACAATCACATCGAAGTTTTCGTCGCTACCAAAAATCTTAGCGAGAACATTACGGAAGCTCTCTTCCAAAACGCTCACCAATGTCGTACGATCGATACTCTTGGTGTCCTTAAACTCCTTGAAGGTCTCAATCATATTTGGACGTTCTTCTTCTATTCTTCTTGCTGCCATAGCTTTACTTGAAACTAATTATATATTTTGTATATTTTACTTCATCCATCTTGTACGCATGGTCCACATCCATCTTCACTGGACGCTTCTTTCCTTCCACTTGTACTTTCTCATTGACTGCAACAACAAAATCATTGCCATCAACACTCTTTAATACGCCTTTGACCTTCTTTCCGTCCTGACCAAGCACCTCTACTTCCTTTCCAACGAAGTTCTGATATTGCTGAGGAACTTTGAAAGGCTGACCCAGTCCGGCAGAACCCACCTCAAGTTCATAGTCCTGCTCATCACGAGAAAGACGATCTTCGATATACTTACTCAATTCTACACAATCTTCAATCCACACACCATCGGCGTGATCTATCTCTACGATTATTTTATCGTCAGAACTGATTTGAATATCAACAAGAAAGTATTCCTTACCTTCCAGCCACTCGTCAACGAGACTTTTTACAATGTTTTTATCTATCATAAGCGTTTTTATATGAAAAATGAGGGACTATTGAAAGTCCCTCATTCCTCTGAACGTTTGCAAAGTTACAAATATTTTCGCCACATACCAAATGTTTTACGGCTTTTTTAATCTCTTCTGTTAAATGCGTGAATTCTTTTTGTATAGCATGATATGAAAAAGCAAAGTTGCTCATTAACAAAGCCTAATCCCGTCTTAGTTGTTTAACCCTATCCAACGTTAACCCACAACATTCATCATTCTTAATTTGTGTATTATGTCCTGACACCTCTTATTCTTCTCCATATTGCCTACCTTTACAAACGCACACAATGCGTAAAAAACTTTACATAACATCAATAAAACATTCAACAAACAAAGGACAAAACACTCACGAAAAGCAAATCTATAACTACCAGAAAATCAACCACTTACAACACAATACAAGAAACGGTGCTTAATTAGACTTCAAAAAAGCATTGATAACACGCGAAGATGATTTCTAAAATACAACTAATTGGAAATAAAAAAGTTACCTTGTTTGTTAAACTGAATAGGTAACGATTTGGAAACGAACGAACTACTTGGTGTCGCTGTTTTCTGCCTAACAAAGAACGCTTGTTATTCTGTTTGCAAAGATAATACTTTTGTTACCGAATAACAAGCGTTTTTCAAAAAATATTCACATATCTGCATTTTTTGATTGTTGCTGTTGGAGTTGCTATAATCTCCCTCGCTTCTTTTTTCTGTTGGCTTGGTTTCTGAGCTTGCGCTTCCATGCGGACTCGGCATAGTCATCGCCATGTGTTGTTGGCGTAATCATTCCGCCTACCCCCTCCACCAAATCATCGGCTGTACTGATGGCTGCATCTGCCATATCTCTTATAGTTTGTGCGATTTTTGGCGTTTCCTTAGTTGGTGGTGGACTGTATGAACAGCCTGAGGGTATGAGTTGATAGTCAGCATCCTTAGTATCTGTATGCTTTGACGATTTGCGTATTACTTGGTCAGATTTATTCGTATCGGTTTTCTTACCTGCCTCGAAGTTCTTTTGCAAAGAACGGTAGCCAAACTCTCTGCCTACTTCCGATGCCTTGAACGAATATTCTCCGTATGAGAACTTCAAACCATAAACCTTGCTCTGCTTGTTCTTCATACGATCTATGGTTACTCCATGCTTGTTCAACTCATAGAGGAACATAGAATGTCCTGTGATACCTATACTTTTGTACTTTTCAAGTAGGTCATAGCATATTCTTTGTAGTTCTCTCTTTGTTTCCTCTCTTGTGGGATTGGCTTTTACTTTCTGATGTTTCCTTTTGATTTTGACTTCCTTTGCAATGGTTAAGCCTTTCTCCCTGCTGATTTCCTCTGTTATTCTTGCAGCCTTGTTGCTTACAAAGGTGGTATCATAAACTTCTCCGTATAGGCTGATGCGGTTGGCGATAATGTGGATATGCCTGTTGTCTGTATCCTTGTGCGTTACTGCCATCCACTGATGGTTGTCAAGTCCCATTTTCTTGGCAAACAGATGGGCTATTTGGGCAAGTTCAGAAACAGATAGTTTCTTCTCGTCCTGTGGCGCAATGCCGATTTCGATGCGCAGGAATTTGTTTCTGCATCTGGTATTGTAATCGCTGACCAAGTTCATTTCCTCGTAAATAGCCTTTGATTCTCTGCTACAAAGGTTATGAAAGGCAAGCCGATTACCCAGCTTGCCCTCTCTGAAGATATAGTCCAATGCAGTGCTTCCGTGCGCTATCGCCTTACACTTTCCTATCATACCTCGGCAGATTTAAAACCTTATATATATCGTCACCAATGCGGAAGTGAGGGTCGAAAAAACGCTTAAATGCTTCTTTTGCACATATGGAAAGGTTCTTGGTTATCGGCACCCATGACTCGTCCTTTTATCCTGATGAGGTTGAAACCCCGTGCGTAGAACATTCCCGTTCGGTAGAGTACGGCAATGGCTTCCTTTTCATTGTCGGTCATCTTGGGAATGGCTACCACTTCACCATTCAAAAGAATCTCACGGCAGTACTCGGAGAACTTCCGCCCTGTGCTTTCTGCCTTTGCCTTGATGCGCTGCTTCTCCTCCAAAGTACACCTAATCTTGATGAACTCCGTCTTGTTCATCTGTTCTTCTTCATTGTTCTTCTGCTGCCATTGGGTAGCTTTTCTTCTGTATCTCTTCATATAAGTTTCTCTGAAAGTTAATCATTATTGATGATTCGTTACTGCTTAATTTCTGAATGATGACCGATGAGAACGGAGTGATTACGGTCTAATCTCCCCGACTGTTTATCGAGGGGAGCAAGAGCAGTTTGTACCCACAAACTGACGTCTTGCAATAGCTGCTGAAATGCCGATAACGCCTTGGGGTGTTTCCTCTGCCGAAAGTGAATGCACGGCATTCCGTGTCTAACTACGTTCGTGGCATTCCCTCCTTTCTGTCTTTTAGACAATAACATAGTCTTCGCTCCTTTTTTCGTGCTTATAGCTTTCTCCACTTCTCTATATCCTCGTGGTATTCCTCCAAATGACTGCGCACGAGGTTCTCCACGAAACTTGAAAGATTGCTGTCCCTGTCGCCCAATCTTCGCACGATGAGGTCTGCACGTTCCTGTGTTTCCTTGCTCAGATAGACAGCCTTCCTATTACTGAGTTTGGCAGGTAAAAGATAGGCTTGCTTGTAGGCTTCAAGCGTTTCCTTTCTCATTTTGGCACTGATGCGTTTCTGAACGGGTGCATTCTCTGGCAGCCTTGCTTGTTCAGTTTCGTGTAAAAGCTCGGTACACCGTGATACCTCTGTGTTCTGTAATGGCTCGACATCCTCTGATGGCTTACCGCTCCGTGTCATCTTTGTGTGCTGCTGGCTACTTCTTCCGAGCAGTTCTTCTTCGTTACCACCTAAATAATATGAAAGGTCATACTCTACCTCTGTTGTTTTCTTCTTTTCCATTTTTCTATCTTATTTTATGTTTAACTTGTTTTACCTTTGGTGACTATATATGACAATACCCCTAACATAGGGTAGCCGAATTTTCCGTTTACAAAGTTTAACTATACTGCCATAATATCTGAAAAACAGATAGTTTCGGACTTCAATAGGCTAAAACCGTATGATTTTAGCCTATTTTCTGCCCAAAAGAAAATCTTGCCAAAGTTAATGTAACCAAGCACCAAAATGTTTGGATTATGAAAACGATTAACTTTGGCAATTTCAACTCCGCATTCACACTTATGCAAGTGTTCATACAGAGAAGAAATGTATCCGTTACCTTGAAAGTAAACTTTGGAAGAATAGCGAGCCAGTATCTCCATACGACCCAACTTCAAAAGTTTACCGAAGGGGTGATGGCATGTATCGTTGTAGAACACGGTAAGAACTTCAACATACGGATAGGACGCTGTTTGAAGGCTCTAAAATCTCTTTGCGTGAGTGGTTTTATGCCGTCTATATGGTAACTTGTCACACAAAGGGTATACCTTCTGTTCAATTATCTAGGACATTCTCGTTACACAGAAAACGGCTTGGTTTATGACGCACCAGCCTACGTGAAACATTCAAACAAGACTACAAGGAAAAGTTTGACGGTGAGGTTGAACTTGATGAAACATTCGTTGGTGGCAAGAACAAAAACCGCCATTGGAATAAGAAACGAAGAAACTGCCAAAGGAAGGCATTCGTTGATAAAGTTCCCTGTAATGGGCATATTGCAGCGTGGCGGTAAGGTATTCTGTAAAGTGGTAGAAAATACGAGTTACAAGCAGCTAACACCGCCTATTCTGTGTAAAGTTAAGCACTCCGCAACGATATACTCTGATGAGTGGCAGGATATAGACTAATTCCGAAAGTCTATAAGCACCACGTTGTTGACCACGGACATGGTATCTATGTTAGTGAGTGGTGCATATACGAACACGATTGAAGCCTTTTGGGGGAATTATTGCAAAACTGCTATCAACGGCATATACAACTGGGTTAGTGTAAGCACATGCAACAGTATTTTTGATGAGTTCTGTTTCCGCTATAATACTCGCAACGTTTCTATAAACGAACGCTTTGCTGAAGTCATACGGCATTGCAAGGTAGATTAACGTACAACAAACTCACAGCATAATGATTGATAGAACGAATTTGCCTGACTTTTTTTCCGTGATATAGCCCTGAAGAACGGCTGAAAGAACTAATGGATATTGATGACAATGGCGGAAATTTCGACAAGACTATGGATAAGATGCTCCATAAAGACAAGAAGAAAAAGGCAAAAAGCAAGGCAAGGACTAAATCCAGCCTTTCCAACTATGTAGTATTCAATAGTATATCCGTTCTACAAGACGGATAGTCTATTACCTACCCAAAAGAACTCGCCCATCAGGGCGTTCATCATAATTTCGAGTTTGTCTGCTTTTGTACTCATATTTTTTGAATTAAAGGTGAAACATAATTTTTACTACTGAGTTGGAACCTCAGTGGTGCAAATTTACATAAAAATCTCGATTTATAAGCCAGTGTAGATAAAAAACTGAAAAGAAATCTCCCCACACAGTTCCGTTTTGTAACTTGCATTCGAGATTGAAAAATGTCAAGGGCACTACCTTCTTTCGCCTATTATCGTGCTCTTACGTCACATTTTTGTATCTTTGGGGTGATAAATTCATGTTTAACCCAAAATATTGAGGCTTATGAGAACGGTATGTGGCCTTGACGTGCATAAAGATAGTGTTTATCTTTGTATTTTGAGTAGCACTGGTGAAATTTACGAGAAGAAATTTGGTGTTTTAACAACAGAACTAATTGAAATACGTGATTTGATGCTCTCACATCACGTTTTAGAAAGTCAGTATGGAAAGCACAAGTGTGTATTGATTCCTATTTGGAGAGTTCTTGAGCCACATTTCAAGTTGAAACTCATCAACCCTTATTTCATTAAACAATTGCCTGGTCACAAGAGTGATGTAAAGGATGCACAATGGATTGCAGAGTGCATGCTAAAGGAATTAGTAAACGGTAGTTTTGTTCCGCCAGAACGCATCCAACAGTTGCGTCAGTACGACCGGCGTATCTATGATCTTGATGATGAGATTATCCGCAAACTTGCCAAGTTGGACGCAGCCGTTCAACGGTGTAACATCCGTCTGAGCAACTATGTATCTAACACCGACGAGTGTGAGCTACAAGGCAGTGATAGATAAAAATCTGCGAAGGAGTTACTGACCCCGTAATAACCGTGGAGGAAATCCACGGACGTATTATCAATCACCATGGAAAGAAAACTATAATCGCTTCGCTTCGGCGGCATTACAGAATGTGACACAGATATCATGCGGCAGCTCAAGGCAGAAATAGACTTAGCAGAGCAACACAAACAGCAATGTATGGACAAGATGCTGGCCATTTGCGAAAAATGAGTATTCGACACAGTTGCACAATTTACAGACAATTCCAGGAGTGAAGATGAGGGCCACTACATCATTGATTGCAGAAATCGGTACCGACATGAGTCACTTTGAAACAGCCAACCATCTCGCTTCCTCGGGTGGACTGAAGCCACGCAATGATCAGTCTAACAAGACTATTAAATCACGCGCATCACTTATGGAAACCGATACCTTCGACGAACCATCATACAATGCTCATGGGGTGCAAGTCGCTGCAAGAATTGTTTTTTTAGCCGATTCTCCTACCACCAGACACAAGTCAGAAAGAAAAACAGAATGAAAGTTCAAGTAGCAATAGCAAGGAAAATGCTTATTTGTGCATGGAACATCTTGAAGGACGGTGTATCCTATAAGGATTTCAACAACATAATCGAAGCATCCGTAATAAATGGATGACGCAATATACCAGTCATGGAAAGGCTACTACCTTTGTGATGGCATATGACCTCGTCATGACAAATTAACCAACGACATGACTGGCGATGGAACTCAGTGTGAGCGTTAAGCTCGAAGAGGAAAGTATCATTTTTCATGCAGGTCAGCAAATGACTTGCATAGTATCGTTATGTACTATAATAAGCATAGCCTTTGGTTTAAGTTACTTCTGTAACGATTTCTTTTCGGTTTTATAGAGGAAAGGTACAAAGATTAAGCGACAACAAAAAATGCGAGCAATCCGTGAGGACGCTCGCATTTGCTATATACCCAAGTAAAATACTGGGTTAAGTAGGATTTGATAAAAATCTATAAAGTTTGTTCAATCAGTTCTAAAAAGTAACAACCATCCAATTCTTAGCATTTATATCCATTTCCCATACAATGATTACCATTTTCGATAAAGTTCTCTAAAAGATGGTGTCATTATCTCTACAATAGGAATATCTAAAGCGTATTTGGTCTTTGCCTAATGAGCCGAAAAAGTGTCCATTCGGGCTAAACTTGAATACACATTTCTTAATTTTCTTTGACTTGGGATATTTGGTTAGTATCACATACAAGATACTGTATGTGCTTTCGCTACCATTGCTCAAAGCAATGGTATTGGCACTATTCAGTTTTTGAGGACTTGACAACAGAAAGTCCTTCGTTGAGCAGCATAGTTTTTGCGAAGGCAAAGTCATTGCAACGCACAACGGCTTCGCCCATTTGGACTACAGACGACTGCGCCAAAGAGAATAAGCTACACAAGGTGATGGTTAGCGACAACAAAAATCTTTTCATGACCTTATCATTGTTTATCGTTTTCTTCTTGGAGTTTCTTTTTAAGATACTCACGCATGAGTTCATTTGTTCTGTCTTGTTCGGCTTGGCGTTCTTCCTCCTCTTCCTTTTTACGTTGTTTTGCGACAAAGCATCAAACCAACCGATAACACAACCGAGTAAAAAGGGTGCAACCCCACCCCACAAACTTATTTGTGGGTCTGCATTGTAAATAGTTCCTCGCGAGACAAGCTGCATAGTAATAACCCACACCCCAATCATCATCATTCCGATGAAAAAAGAATAGAGAATTTTCATAATGGCGAATTTTACAAGAGTTCTCCTCAGACAGCCAGCTTGGAGGATTTACAATGTTTATTGTTAAAGAAAGTGGGCTGCCCTCCGTATTCTCTTGTAGGTATCGCCAAACACCTGAATATACAACACGGATAGGTAGCCCACGTATATGAGCTGCTCCGTGCCTCGTATATTCGTTGTTGAGATTTGGCGATTTCACAAGAAATAAGGCACTCTCTTTTTCCACTAAAGTGTTGTCCCGAAAGACTTTGCAAAAATACTAAATTATCTGTATCTTATGCAAAATAATAGCGAGTTTTTATGGAAATAACAATGGAATGGGCATATCTCAAAGAAAATCCAAATACCATATTTAGGATACATATTATAAATTCAAATAATACCATTGAGTATTATTTGCCGTATGATACAGAGAAACGTCATTCAACAACAATAGAACAAATTTGCTTTATTGATGAGCAAAACGTTTCGCAAGATATTAAAGAATGGTATAATGATAGTCTATTCCTTTAGATATAATCTATTCAAAATATATACATTCTTCACGTGGAAAATATATAGGACGAGTTACTGCTACACATAACGGCTCATCTATTCCGCCATATCTCTTATCGTACTCAACAATAACCGCTCCATCATCAAACGACTTATTTAACTCTCTTGCTATCTTATGTAGACGTGTTAAAAGAGTTCTTACATCTTCCAAATTCAATTTAACATTATCGCTTCTTTTATTCATAATTTATTGTTTTTAATTCTTTCTTAGGTTTATAGGTAAGGTTATTCACAAACAATACAGCATTGTTCTTTGAGATTATTTCCAAATCAGTACTATCTGTATTGTCTATCAGCGTTCCGCTTGTACCATTCAATAAATCATAAGTCATACGGCACGTTTCATATATAGGTCTTTCGACTTTAACAGATATATGAAACGTGCCAACTTTTTGTACTATTATATCATAGAAAGTGGTTTGCTGATTGCGAGTAGCCTTATCTTCTATTAACTCTAAAGTTACCTTAAGTTTCGGAAATAACGCCTTAAATGCCTTTGTAACATCTTCCATATTATCTGCCTTCAAATCTATTGTCAGATGGTTAGAATTTGCTTCTCTGAAAATCTTATTTATCTTGGTTTGAACATTTTGTTTGGTCAGACCATAGCTCTTTAATACAGGGGCATGCTTTAACTCTCCAAATAGAGAATTGACGCTTATCTCTGATTTTAGAATTTCCTCAGCTTCTTCTACAGAAGAAATATGTATACTCTTGATTAAATCCATACTTAGATTATAATTGGACAACTCTTAATATTAGGACTGACAGATTGTCATTAACAAGTATGACACTATTGATAGAGGTATATCTTGGTATAATTCTTGTTGGTAAAGTTTTCATATTAAACATCAAAAAATATGGCAAAGACAGAAAGTCAATTGGAGATATACAAGATTATTTTTAGGTCGTAAAACCGTTAGACAGATAATCAAAGAAAAAGAGAAAATAGAGGAGTTGTCGATGATACTACTTTATTCAATTGTTTATTTTCAAGAATACTTAGAGAACTGACTCAAGACGCAGCTTGGCATTCTGATAGAACTAAAGTAGGATTATCACTACTCGCTAATGAGGGTGAAGATGTAAACCAAATACTTACAACTCATTCTCGAAAAAATCTTATAGAAGGATATATTGATGGGGGGCAATATGATAAAATTAGAGTAGCCGCAGAGATGAATAATGTCTGAAAAACTATTTTAGGAAGAAATAAAATGATAGCAAGTCGTTTCTATCTATATCTTTACCTACCCTTGGATTCAAATATAGGTTTGTTATTTCTTGAGCGTAAAACAGGACAAAATATAAAATCTGCAATAGAACTACTTATATCTGATATATTACGCACAAATCATCATATTAAATTGGAAAGATATATACCTCAACCATTAATTGATGAATATAAGAATAATGGAATCATAGACAATTTTACCTTTACGGACTTTATCACAACCAGTGTTAATGATGGTAATGGTATAGAGCAAGTAGAAAGAGGGTATAATGTTACAAATTAAAATAACTCCTACTAATGAAATAAGCCTGAATATAAATTTATTCACCAAGCATTAGATTTTTATAGAACAAAGTAATGTTAAAATAGGAAATACACTAAAGTCTCTTTCAAATTTTGGAAAGAAGAAAGGGACATTAAAAAGAAGATAAGACCTATTCGTTTTGCAATTAGTGATGAGCTAAAAATAAAGCCTATTATTCCAATAGATGATGAGTTGCAGAATGAGGATATGGGGATATTAAGAAGAACAGATATAAAGTCTATGTGTGACAAACTTTTTAAAAACAAATTTACAATGATGTGTATATCATACAATAATTTTTATATGAATGTTTCTAATATCTTATATTACTGTTTTAAAATTGATATTTGAAGGGCAAAAATGGCAATATCAAAATGTAACCTGTACAAATAAAAACTCCAAAGTTGTATTTTACATCTTTGCAATGGATAGCCATTTTATTAGCTTTATTATTCGTTTTAAAAGAATCAGTCAGGACTGAATTCCAATATTATTGATTACTTACTAAGTTCATTAAGTATAATGACAGGACTATTTCTTGCTCTAATAGTTATAGTTTATGATAAATTCAAAAGAAATAGTTTTTTTGATGCAGAAACAGATGATAACAAAAATCAAACAATTAAAATCATGGAATTACCTTCGGCAATTTAATGCTCTCACCTTATATGCAATTTTTCATAGCTTTAATCGTCATCTTAATTCTTATAGGGTCGTTACTATATGGACATAGTATAGATTTATCAGAGATTAGTATTGCAACCTCATTTAATAAGATAGATTTTTGTCTCATCTATTAAAGTGATAATCACTATATTACTTCGCATTTTTTTACTATATTTTTTTGTTCGATTTCTTTATATTAACAGTTTATGCGGTTAGTAGCTTATTTCAATTTATAAATAATGAGATGCTTTCTATAAAACCTCCTTATACTATTAATGAGAAAAAATTGTTTCTGATATGCATATACTCAAGAAAAAAATATCCTATACATCTCTCTATAACCAAAATAATTTTTAGGGCTTTTTAATAATAGGAATTTTTGTGTATGAATTAAATATTATTCGACCAATTATTTATAAAATCTTTCTGTTAATAAAAAAAGTATATAAAATAGAAACATCGCCTAATCTGTTGAGTTAAGCAGTGTTTCGTATGTTTAGGGATAATGTCGTATATAGTCACCAAGTATTATATCAAGATTTTAAAGAATAGCTTCAAACTCTTTGCTGAATTTTATCTTCCCCATTCCCTATGGGTAAGGGAACTTGTGTCCAATAACCAACCTATTTGTGGTAAGTTGAGCAAAAAATGACAAATCGACCTTTCTCGTAGGGTTAAATGAGACGCAAGCAAGTTTTGAAACAAACAAGGAAATTGTTTGCGGAAATAAGGTTATTTGTTAATGTTCGTTTATCATTAAGCATATAGTCCTTATTCTGTAAACCCTCTTTTTTTGATAGTTATATAGTTCATATACATTCCTCTTTTCATTCTTTCATCCAATGGACGTTTCCCATTGGCTATCTCATCCATAACTTTCCATTGCCAATCTTTGAGGACACGACGTCTGCGATCCCACTCAACCATTTTTTGAACCAACTCAATTGTGATATTATCGTTATCAGTCGAGGAAGCATGACTTGCACTAGGTGCTTTATCGTCTTCGGAAGCAAGCTTATCTGCCTCAAACAACAATTCGATATTCTTCTCACAAACGATATTATAAATATTTATGGCTTTTCTTCTTTCTGAATCAGTAAACTTATGATTAAACTTCAACTTATGAGCCGTTTCTTGAGCAGCAGACTGATAATTGATAGACAAACAATCAGTTTCTTTTCCCCATTCAGCAATTTTTCTCCACAATGAATATGGAATAGATTCTATAATTTCCATATCATGAGCTACATCTTCATCGTTCTTATCAGGATTCAGCGAAAAACCTTTTCTGACTGGAGTTGAAGAATTTATGAGATCAGACTTTATATCATTCAAATCATAAGACCAAGTGTATGCCTTAACCTTCTCCCAGCATTCTTCTTTTTTTTTGACCACTCGATATAATGTGAAACAGGTGATTCATTGAGAATGAATTCATTTATCTGTTTCATTAGCTCATAAATGAAATCAGAAAGTGCGTTAGAAAGGCATTGGTTCTTCCAAATCTTGTAGAGGTTTAGCTTTCCCTTCGTTATGGTAGTTAATAAAGAAATAGCATAAGGAACAACTACTTGTTTCAACTCACCAATATTATTTCCAGATACTTTGGTACCATATCTTTTATCGGCAGTTCTGAATAATATCGTTTTGGCAATGGCATCTTCATAATAGATGCTATTGAAGTTTTTAATATTTTCAGGTAAGTTATTATTTATGAACTTACTGTAGTTCTTTTCGTTACCACGTACCACGATAAACGGACCGATTGAAATCTTTTTCCCATCATACACTTCTTCGTATGCGTTTATATATTTGGCAAGTTCTACCTTCGTAATAACCTGCTTCTTGGGATATTTCAAGTCAAAGGCAGTTTGGCGAGATTTGGTAAACCCCTCCTTTTGACGGAGATTTTTATATTGGCCTCTTGCTCTTTCAAAGAACCAATATGTCTGGATGTTTGAATCTTCTGTTATTGGTGTCATGATATATCGTGATAACTTCTCAAACGCAATAAGATGGGCATTATTGGCTGTAAAATCAGCGTCATTCACCTTGTTTTGTGTATTTGCATATCGAGAAATGCGTGATACAATATCGGCAAATTCTTCTGCTCTTTTGATCACCGAGATTTTAGCTTGAACAAAAATTCCAGAGATGTCAGCCTTATCCTTTTTCCATGTATGGTAGATAGATGCAGTTGTTTGACCGCCATTTACAATCTGTAAATTAGAAATCTTGACAATGTTTCTGCCTATAGAATCTAATTCGATGTGATCAGCAGTAGCCGCTAATCCATTATTGAAGGCCAAGAACATATGTGGCTCTTTTTTAATTGTATCTCTGATACCTTTGTTAATTTTTCCCGTAAATTGGAGGAAAGAACGGACATTTTGTTCCAATAATCTGGCACCAAACCTTTCATATAAATTGGCCAAACATATTCCAGGTATAATAGCTACATATGCTTGATAGTCTGGGTTTTCAGAAGCTGCTGATAAACATGGGACAGTATAGCCTTCCTCCATAAAGTTAATCTCAATAGGCACGTGTGACTCTATTGTAACTTGGTAAAGATAGCGAAGGTCAATCACCCGGAAGAATACTTTATATCCACAGATTTCTATATTAGCAGGAATTTCCCTTTATATTCTCCATTAGTTAGGATAAAGGCATTAACTCTTACCAAATTCTCTTTTAATTCTTCATATGAAGATAGAGTATTTGCGAACTCGAATATTTCAGATGATTCTGCAACTTCATTTGCATAATCACCATATACAGCCTTTCTGAAGAAATTAATAATTCTGGTAGCAGCTCTATCAATTTCAGCTTTAGGAGTTGAAGATATGCTTTCTTACACCAAAAAAATAGAAATAAATAAGTCAACAGTTTCATAATTATCAGCTATTGCATAGCCATTAATTTTTATGTTGCTTTTTGTTCCTAAGTCTTTTTTTCATCAAAAGCTACTGTTGCATTTTCAGTTTCTCCAGCTTCTGATAATACATCAAGAACATATCTAGTAAATGTTTGTTCTTGATTATCGCCATCTTCATTAGATAGTTGGCGGGTTGCAATCTCTTGAATGAGAGATAGATAATATTTATTTATGTCATTATTCATGTCACTTTATGGTATTAAATAAAAACACTTTCAGGAACTAAATATTCATCGCACATGCCGATAGAAATAGCATAAACGACATTACTAACTCCGTTTCTAAGCTCATTCTCCATGATTCTTGGAAAATCGGCTAATACTTTATAGTACTTTTCGCTCCTTTTTTTATAAAAACGCTCAGCATATAAGGATTCATGACAAGATATGTACTTCGCTTCAATGAGCTTTTCTTCGAAGATACATAGTGCAGGTACATTGCCACTGAGAAGGGCCTTTATTTCTGACACAATCATAGGCAAACTTTCTCCATTAGTTTTGGATACTTCTAAAACTAAATGATAAACAAATAAATGAGCGACAAGTGAATTATCAAGTTGTCGTTCTCCGTTTATAATTATGAATTGAGCATTATTGGTAGATGTTGTTTTTACTTCAACTGCCCAATTATCGCCTTGAAAGTCCTTATTTGTTTTCTCAACTCCAGTCCACAATTGTAAAGTAGAAACATAGGTATCATTTGAACTTCGATTTAACAATTTTCTAAGGAAAACCAATTCTCCGTATAAACCTTGCTGTTCTTCTTTTGATAATCCTTCGAATTTAAGTTTTCCGAACAAATCCTTCCATCTATGTAATTGATTTACAACCTCTTGAGCAATTTCTTTTGTAGAAGATAGTGGTTTTAGAGTAGTTATCAAATCTTCACACAATGCGGCGAAAACTCTTTGGTTTACATTTCTCATCAGTTGAACATGGAGCATCTTTTGTCCTAGCATTGAAGCATCCAAAAGCTGCCTAATTCTTAATTCGCTCAAATTGCTTAAAGACGAAATATCAATCTTGAATTCTTTCGAGAAAGAGACCGCTATCCCAACTATATCATCGGGATAGCTATATGTGGCATATACTTGTATTGGTAATGATGTGTCATACAATTTCTTCACAACCCCTATAGTTGCAAGGCTTTTTAATGAGCTCCACAACTCTATAATATGATATTTATTCTCCATACTCATTGTCGTTTTCATTATCGAAATTGTCTTCAATATCGGCATATTCTCCTACCATATTCACTTTATAATTTACAGCTATAGATGTATCTGTTGCAGGAAACGAAATAGCGAACCCTACAAAAGGATCATCACTTACTGTAAACACGGTTGAACCTTCAACGGGCACGTTATTCTTCATAACGTTGGCACCAATAGGATTTAATGGATATATAATTAGAAGTGGTTGAGCTTTGGGTCTGAAATTACTACGTACAACTAATGGCTTGGGATATGCCTTTGCCCAAGTTTTACCACTATTAATAGCCTCTTGCTTTGTTGCTTCAAGAGCTTCATTTAGCACATTATTATCTAAATCCACAAATTCATCGGCTTGATTACCTACTATATGATTCTTTCGAATAAAGTAAGTTTTGTAATCGGTATCAATAGCTCTATTACGATAGAAACAATTAACTTTATATTTGTTACAGAAACAATATTCCTTATTCGGTCCACTACCAGCCGTTTTGTTCATTAGAACTACGCTCCAATTCGTTAATTCGCCATATCCTTGTAACTCATTAATATACTTAACTATCAACTCAAGATTTACCTTTTTGAGAGATTCTGCAACAGTAAATTCATTGAAATAATCAGAGATTTGGTTTGCTGGAACGTTCTTCCAAAGATAGTCTCCGTCTTTGATTAGCGGCTCACCTAAACCAGATAGAAGCTCTTCGGTTGCAACAAGGTTTCTATTCTTTAATCCCTTGTCAATTGGCAATTGATACGTTTCAATGAGGCGAGAAGCCCATGATACTTGAATTTCTTTGGTATTTCTCATTTTATTAAGAGCTGTAATCTGGAGGCATCCTGATGCGTACGCACCTTAAGGGCATACTTATCAGGAGTACTTCTCGATTCTGCAAGGTAGTTGAACTCATCACGCAACTCAGCACTAGCAACAGCTATGTGTCGATACCATTCACTAAGTTCCGCACTTGTAAATAATCGGCATAAATCAACATATCCAGGACGATAACCAAACCATCTGCCCATCTGCATTAATGTGTCATACATTTTAGATGCACGTAGGAAATAGCTTATTGAAAGACCTTCCAAAGTTAGACCTCGAGATAGTTTGTCTCCGCCTATAGCAATTACAGAAACCCCATTTTTAGAATTCAGTTGATAATCAACAATATCACCTGAAGATCCGTTAATGGATTTCACTTCAATTTTCTGAACAACTTTGAAAAGCAAAGGCTTAATATCTTCCCACTGGTGGACTTGCAAGCAATGATCAATATTGGAAAGCGACGAATTTTTAATTTTATTGGTTGTTTCAGTATAGTCATTCTCTAGCAAATCTTGAAATTCACTGAGTACAGATGAATCGTTTGCTTCTATCTCTTGCTTATAATAAGAAAACTGCTGAGCGACCAATTCTTTAATCTCATTTTGCCATAGCTGATAGCGAGAAACGTGGATAAGCATAGAGTTATGCTTGTTTTCTTGGCCTCTTGCTATACGTATAGCGCATGTCAATATAAAGCTCTTAATAGCCGTCTTTAATGACTCTGGTATATCTGCAAATGTTGGCTTGGGATCATTCTTTTTGTGCCCCTCTGGTATGAAAGTCAGATAATCGCTAATAGGAACCACAATTGGCAACAAGTCTTCTTCATCCTCAACGTCCATACTTGTTCCAAATACTTTTTTAGGACCAATATAATTAGTTGGTGCAGGTAGATTGATAATGAAGTCACGTGGAAACAGATCTGATTCGTCTTGTGCTATAAATATATTAGCAAAAGGGGTGGCTGTATATCCAACATAGGCAGACCTATTGAATTGTCCAATCAGCGTTCTAATAGCTTTATTAATTGCTGTTGGGTCTAAATTCTTATCTTTCTTTGTATTGATTGAAGCATTATCAGCTTCATCATCAACTAGTAGCAACGATTTATTGGCAATCTTGTGACCCCCAGCTTGAGCTTTTAGCCAAGTGTTCAAGCGCTTTAATACTGATGCGTTCTTTTTTACAACCAAAATTATAGGTTGCGGTGCATTGAAGTTGAAGCCAGCTGTATTTGCTGCCCTACTATTGAAATCGCCAGAATCCAAACTTGTGGTGTAGGAATTAGCTATAGCGGAATCAAAACCAGGAATCAGTCCCACACCGATTTTGGTAGTATTATTGATATTATATGCTCGTTCGTATTGGGTATCAAATCCTAAAAAGCCCTCATCTATTCTACTTTGAGTTTGGCTTCTCAGATTATTCAATATGCCAGCTAGTACAACGATAAAATTGAAACCAGCATCAGCAGCTTTGCAAATTAAGCCTGTGTAATTAGCTGTTTTACCAGATTGGACTTGACCTACAACTAACCCTTTTTTATCAATTGTGATATTGGTCAGCTGTGGATTAAACAAATTATCTAAAATGCGATCACTCATATCGTCTAATTTTTGAATGACAAATGGAGCAAAGCCTTTTTGTTCAGACAGATATTGTTTATATCTCACCCAAAAGTCCCAAGTAGATTTGCGTTCAGCTTTGAAATCTCTAAGCCAAGGTTGTCTTCTTTCATTTCCTTCTAGAATTTGAAAATCCTGAATTCTTACTCCATACAAGGATAGTAATTCGTTTTTTACTTGCGCAATATCCATATTGGGAAAGATTAGTGATACCCTTGCTATAGTATCATTAATCTGATCGTCTGTTACAACAGCATTTGGTCCGATTAGGACTCGGCACATATTAATAATTTGATTCTGCATAGCTATAAATTTTCGATTAAATTCTCAAAGATATTAAATGGTTCTACTGTTTTTAGATATGCTTTGGCTTGTTCAGATGTCTTTCCCATTTTAATTTGGTTATCATACATCATCCGCATCATATCTGTTATGATTGAAGGATTGATACCTATAAAGGTTCAAGTTGAGACTCTTCACCTTTTGCTTCATTGATATAAATAGTCTTAGTTGGTAACGTTTCCTCAATAAAACTAAGGAGAGTGTTAATAGCCTTCTCTGGGTTATCATGAGCCATACTTTTAATTTGCTGAATCATATCATGTTCACGATTAACCACAAAAGACCATTTGTTATCTTTTTTCTTCTCGCACCATAGAGGTTGAAAAGATGTACCAGCTTTCTGCTTCAGAATCTTTCCTCTATGTCGATATACTTCACAGCCAATTGATCTTACAGCTTTAGCGTAAGATTCAAGTTGACTTCTATTTTGCATTGGAGGATAGGCTCTTGATTTTTTAATATCAATCTGCCATTCAGTGTCCAATGTATTAGGTAAATCTATCTTAATTCGCACTAATTTATAGTGTTCTTCCTTTCTAAATAGCCCAAGCCAATCACCTGCTAAAAGTAATCTTTTTCCTCTATACACATAGAATCCCTGCTGAGCTGCCCATCCATTTATACCTTCGGCTTTAGTATAGGCTACTTCGCTAGAGAAAGCACTTTTATGAGGCAAAACATACCCCTTGACAGATATTCCACCAATAATATTCTCGGTGGGTCTTATCTGCGTCTTTGGTTCATCTTCACAGAATGGATTCCAAGGTTCTATCTCATGTTCACACCAGAAAATCTTCACAACTTTTTCTTCAATAAAACGGTGAAAAGTCATTGAAATGTGTCGTTTCACCTTATCTAATTGTGAAGAAAATTTAGCCTTTGAGTTAATATCAATCTCACTTGTTTCTGGGTTAATGACTCGGTCTAAACCTGACCATACAACCAAAGTGCCATGATAAACATCATCAAGAGCATTTATATATTCATCAGGAATCCATTGAAGAAGTTCCCATTGGTTTGTTTTTGCAACATAGTCTAAGTCCCAAGTCCAATAAACGGGCTTGTAATCAGCCTTTTTGCTATATACGGTAAGTCTTCTACATTGAGAGAATGAGGCGGTTTTTAGTCCCAAACCAAATCGCCCTAAATCACTTTTTGAACGTTCTTCCAAAGGATTTTGAGAACCCGGTCTCATAGCTTCAATCAGTTCTTGGTGGTTCATTCCAATACCGTCATCTTTAATAGTTATAATGGATTGGCCACCTTTCCAGATTCTTGAAATCCAGATATTATTCGCTCCAGCTGATATAGAATTATCTAATATATCAGCCATTGCTGTTTCCCAAACTATAGCCCATAGCTCGAAAAGTCTCAACCATAGACGCAGCAGCAGGTGTAGCATTAGCGGTTTTGAGTTCTTCGTAATTCATCTTCATGAGCTAATATTTTTTTTATCTCTAAAGCAATCTTCTCTGCAAGTACTACAGGGACAGCGTTACCAATTTGTTTAAATGCGGCAGAGCGACTTCCTTCAAAGAAGTAGTCATCTGGGAATGATTGTATTCTTGCAGCTTCACGTATTGTAATAGAGCGTACATTATCCGTAGTTGGATTAGGAGTTGGATATATGTAATAATGTCCATCCATAGCGATATGCGCTACAACGGTGTGACATACCCCGTTAGGATCTACCACACAAAACCTATTTAAGAATGTCTGCGTATTTTTATGTTTTTGCAGTGAAGGGTCAAGCTTATCATACCGTAAACGTTTCCCTTCATTCCATTGTTGAACCGCTTGTTTATAGATTTCTCTATCTGTAGGATTGTTAGGACGTGCAATGTGCTGAGTGGTAAAGCTCAAGACTCCTCTAATTCCTGATTTTTTAAGGTATTCCATATCATTTAAAGGCTTTGTGTAATGAACAATTCCACAAAGTGTACCTTCACCAGCTTTGATTATAGGCAAATCACAAAACAAATCCCTCATTATTTTGTATGGCATTTGCTCTTCAAGAAGGTACGGATAGTGATACGAGGTATCTTCTTGTGTGTCTCTTTTATTTTGCCAACCAACAATAATGACCCTATGACGTTTTTGTAAAACGCCATGCTGTGATGCTATCTGTTCACGAAAATTTATATTGTAATCCAACTCACGCACCAATCGAATAAGATCCCTAAATGGCTCTCCACCTTTAGCAGTAAGAATTCCCAAAACATTTTCAAATACAAACATTTTGGGCTTATAATGCTTAAGGAAATCTACATAGAATTTATATAAGTCATTACGAGGGTCTTCTTCTATTTTCTTTCCTAATCTGGCACGGCCAGCGACAGAATATGCTTGGCACGGTGGACCTCCAATTATCATATCAACGGGCTTCCCATTACAAAGTTTGTCAACTCTTTCAAAAAGGCTTGGCAATGTTTCTTTCCCTATAGCTTCTTGAATTACAGAGTCAATCACAGATTTAGGAACTTTATTCCAAAGCCAACTTCCATCTGTCTTTTCCTTCTTATTTTTGAGGTATTCTTCGTATATTTCAAGTTTTCCGTTCTCCTTTAAATAATGAAATGCTGCACGAGTTTTCAATGAATCACAAGCATAGTGATCCATCTCAATATGTGCTATGGGGTCATAACCAGCTCTGATAAAACCTTCTGATAGCCCACCAGCACCTGCAAACAAATCTATAAATCTGTACTTCATACGTTAATCATTTTGTTTTATTAAGCAGTTCTGATACATCAACATCTAAGAGATTAGCGATCTCTATCAATTGGTGGACAGAAGGTTGTGAGCGGTTAGTACACCATCTAGAAACCGTCATATCTGATTTTCCTAATTGATCAGCAAGCCATTTGCTTGTCTTGTGATTATCTGCCAATGCGGCTTTTAATCTATTGGGTATTTGTTTAACGCTCATATTCTCTTCTGAATTCCTTCTATTAAAACGGCAAAAAATACTCATTTATTGTTTATTTTCTACAGATTTTTGATATTTAACCCTAATCAGCTTGCTTTTTAAGCTCATAATGAACTTATACTCGTTGATTATGGCTGCAAAGTTCCTAATGAAATAGGCTTTAGATAGAATATTAAAATACCATTTTCTGGTAGTATAATACCATTTTACGTATTGATAATCAACGGTATAAAATATAAAGTAGAGTTCATCAGTGCAAGGTGCAAGATCTGTCTATATATATAGGCTTGCACCTTGCACTGAAAATTGTAGCCAAAGAATCTATAAAACATTTTCTATCAAATATTTGGAGCATGTTCATTTTTTAGTACTTTTGAACTCAAGAAACACAAGAGCGTGTTTCGAGCAGCAGTATCCACGTGTACTCTCAAAATACTCTGTTATGGCTACAATTTGGCTACACAGAAAAGAAGAAAGTTTATAAAGAACTATGATACAAGGAGATGCAAGGAATATTCATTTCCCTCTCTAACTTCATCTCACGACAAACAAAACGTATTCATTCCGTTCATATGTTGGTAGTACTAGTTGTACGTAGTCGTGTCGTAGTAATACGCACAAGTAACCATCAGCTACAACGTATTCCTTTCTTTTTCACCGTATTATCTTGTGTTGTAGTGATATAGTAAGACAACAATGAAAGAAAAAGGATTGATACATTATTCAGTTATTGACATCCTTGCCATATATGATGATTGGGGTAAGTGCATTCCTTGGACGCATCAACTCACTGCACACATGCTTTCTGAACAGGTGGGCTTCTACGCTGTCAAGCAAGAAGGAAAGGGCGATAATTGTAGGTAATGGGTAGAGCAGTGCGTAGCTCCTTATCTCCTTATCCGTGACTATTTTCCTTTCGTCTGGCCCCTTTCTTCTGGATGCAGGACGGATTCTTCGGTTATCGTCCGAAGTCTGCCATTGACTTTTCTCCATGTAACTCCGAAGAACCTTGCAAGCTCGCCCTCGGTCATAGCTACTTTGCCTTTTCCCCTGCGGATAACCTGCATACCATTTTCCCACTCGAAGTAGCTGCGCTCCGTGTCCAGACGGATTGCAGCCTTGGTCTTTATTCCATCTTCCGTATTCATGCCGTTTCCTCCATGCTTTTGTTTCTGCCTGTGTTGGCAATAGCCATTGTCCCTATGGTAATAGTTTCCTTTACCATTACCTTATCATCCTCTTTGTTCTTTTCCTGATGTTTGGCGATGAGTCTGTCCATATCCTCCGAAATCTTGCAGTCCGTTACCTGCGCATAAATCTGCGTACTGGATATAGAAGCGTGTCCCATCATCTTGGCGATACTCTCAATGGGAATACCTGCACTTAGGCACATCGTGCCGAAGGTATGCCTTCCCATGTGGTAGGACAGACGTTGCTTGATACCACAAGCCTTGCCTACGATGCTTAGCTTTGCTGCTAACACACTTCTACTGCAACAAGACAGAAAGATAAGACGATTATTCATATTCGTGTTATTGCTTTCTTCTTTCACCGCTTGTAGCTGCCTTTGTTGCTCGATAATCGCCTTGGCTATGGGGTGTAACGGCACAACAAATTCCACCTTTAGTCTTCTGACGCTCCTTTCTTATATACATCTTCCCGTCCGCTGCGCTCTTGATATGCCCAAACGTCAAGTGTTCCATATCCGTAATGGCTAAACTTGTGAAGCAGGAGAAGATGAACATCCGCCTTGCAAGTTCGGCATCGCTATTACACATCTTTATTGTCATCAGGTTTGCTACATCAATCTTACTAAGAAAGCGGATAGCCTTTTCCACCTTTTCATATTCCGCATGTTCAAATGGGTTATAACGAATGATGCGCCGGCTTACTGCACGGAACATCAAACGACTCAGCCAACAAAGATAATTGTTGATAGAAGACCCTTTCAACCCTTTCTTTTTAAGAAAGAATCGGTATTCTTCAAACAGTTCCTCCGTTACGCTTTGGATTTCTATATCCTTACCTCCTAAGTCCTTTATAAACTCGCATAACATCCTATTTGCATAGCAAAGGTTAGTGTATGTACCTTCTGCCTTAGACTTGCCCACACCTTCCTTTACCGATTGTAGTTCTGCATTACTAAGCTTCAACAAAGTTGTAGGAGAAGTTGCTATGCCTTGCAATCTGTTTTTAAGCAGTTCAGCGCTTACTACTCTGTCTTTTAGGAGCAGTTCCCGATAAGTCTTCTCTACCAGTTGTCTGAATGATTGCAGTCGAAGATTGATTTTCTTATCCGTAGTTGTCTCCTGCTTTGAGTTCCACTCCGCAGGCTTACATTCTTCGTTTATGGTAATGACAGAGTTCTTGCCATCTATCGTGATACGGCAGAGTATGGACGTCAGACCATTTGCCTTGGTCTTTTGTCTGTTGATATAAAACAGTGTCTTAAATGTACTTCTCATCATGATTTTAGTTTTAATGCTTCTATTCTATGGCTAAATACTCATCTGCATATCCTCCGTGAAAGAAAGGAAACGCTCAAATTCCACAAATAGTTTTTGTGGCGTAACCTTTGCATATCGCTCGGTCATACTCACATTGCTATGCCCCAACATCTTGCTTACCGTTTCTATCGGTACGCCTTGTTCAAGGGTAATGAGTGTGGCAAAGGTATGCCTTGCCGTATGTGTGGTAAAAGGAAAGGCTATGCTAGCTCTTAAGCGCAATGCTTTAAGATACGATTGATAGGTGGCATATTTCATCTGGTGGCAATAGGCTTTCTCTTTCATCGCTTCGATACTTCTCTATTATCCTGATGGCTTCGGGCAACAACTTGATACGGCAAAGTACGCCTGTCTTCTGCCTATTGAACTTCAGCCAAAGACTTCCCTCATCATCACGGACAAGATGTGTCTTTCTTAATCCCATCAAATCACAATAGGCTGCACCCGTATGGCAGGCAAAGACAAACAAGTCCCTTGCTGTTTCCATTTCCTCCTCCAACTCTCCAAACTGTATGTTCATTAGTTTGTCAAGCGAACACCTGTCAAGAACTTTGGGTAGCTTCTTATCTCCTCTTGCTATTTTTGCATTAGCAAACAACAAGGTGTCAGCCAATCCCTCACGGTATGCCAACCCTACATACGGTCTTTATTTGGGAAGCTGCACCATAGAAACTGCTCTCTTGAAAACCTAATGTCCCCAAGAAAAAATCCCTAAAATCAAAAATAAAGTTTTCAGATAGTTGTGAGAAAGCTAAATCCTCTACCTTATATTTCTCTTCGATGAATGTGCGAAGATTGCTTCGTGTAGAGTGATAATTAGGTAGCGTATCTTTCTTAATATCTATTCCAACGTGTTCTTCTTTCTCCCTGATAAGCCTATCAAGGCGTTCTATAAGCATACACCGAGATTGTACGCTCCCTTGAAACTGCTCCTTGATGTCTGTGGCAGTAAATGTCTGTCCTTTGGACAGCAATGTTTGATAAGCGGACTGAATGGAAAGTACTAAACTATCCAGCTTTCCGTTCACTTCCACCGCCTCACGGCTCTTGCCCCTCATTCTACTCTCACGAGGACTCCACAAATCTATATCGCAAGATAGCTTGCAACTAAACTGTGCTATACTCCTTCCAAGTGTGATACGTCCCATAATGGGAGCTTTACCCTGCTTATCCTTTCCGCTCTTTTTGAGGTAGAGCAACACCTTCATCTTTTCTGTTTTCATACGCTTTAATTTTTATGGACAAATTTACCCGAATTAAAGCGTTCCTCACTTATGCAGAAAACTGCCGACCAAAGCAACAAACACACGAGAGAAACAATTTCAGTTACCTACATCTGCATTTAGTTACCTACTTCAAATCTTGGTAATGATTTAGTAACTGAACTTTTGCCTATATCTGCATATTTCTACCCTTTACAAATAGAGCAGTTTTATGCAAATTGCCTCGTTTCCACCTCATTACCAATTAGTTTGCATATCTTTCGATATTTCTTCATTTTCCTTGATTAGTTACACTGCTAAAGAGCATCTTTTGAATGTCAAGAAAGCATCTTTAAGAAACCGAAAGGACATGTATTACATTTGTAACTCTCGAAAATATTTTACAAACTCCTTTGATATAATAATCTACTTAATGGAAAATAGGACACATCGCTACAATATATCACTACAAAATGAAGCTAACAAATTGTAGAGGAACCTTACAAATAAGAATTTCAGACAGTCAAGTTAGTATAAAAAAACCTCTTGTTTGCTAACCGAAAAACGGGAACAAACAAGAGGAATGGATTAAATATTAATGATATTTTTACTTGATGTTAATTTTTGCAGCCTTGTTACCAACACGTACAATGTAGGTACCACGTGCAAGAGAGATTCGAGTATTATCGTCAGCAAGTTTTGCTTGATAAACAATCTTACCATCTATTGTATAGACTGCAACAGAACTATTCTTTGCATCAAGAATGTTAATCGTATTATCAAAGAACTGAACTTTTACTTCTTTATTATCGGTAACTGCTTCAATGCCTGTTGGATCAGGTGTGAATTCAATGTAATTTGTATAAATGAGCGCATTAGGGAAATTCGCATTTGACATCACACAAACAAGTTTATTGAAAGTTGCATTGAGCTTCAAGGTCGTAACACCATTTTCAACCGTGTACTCATCATTAACCTCAAATTCCTCACCTTGCAAATTACCATCAATATATTTCACATTACCGTTAAACCAACGATAGGTTGTGTACTCACCTCCTACAACAGCCTCAGAACTTAGGTCTACTTTGCCATTTATACTCTTAACCTCAATAGGAGCTTGAAGATTGTAAGAGTATCTATCAAAGACCTTACCATTATTATTTGGTAAAGGCATTGTAGAGAATTTTAGGCGATTACCAACAATGTTTAAGACTCTAAGTTTAGCATTTTCAGGAACTTCTACCTTAGTAAGTTTATTGGCATTCAACCATAACTGCTCAAGTTCTGGGAGTTTGTCGAGTGACACACTTTCAAGTTCATTGTCACTAAGGTCAAGATTCCACAACTTAGGATTATTAAGTGTTATATCCTTCATCTTATTACTTGAAAGATAAGCTATACCAAGATTTGGAGCTTGTGACAAGTCAAACTTCTTAATCTTATTACCCGTTAGTGAAACGAAGTTCAGATTTGGGAAATTAGACAGGCTGACATCGGTCAACTCATTTCCTTCAAGATTTAAGTCGGTAAGATTTGCTGCAACAGGAAGTTTTACTGATGTTAAGCCAGCATTCGTTACTGCAATGAGTTTTACATCCTTCAAACCAGTAAGGTCTACATCTTTCATCTTAACATTAGCAATGCTAAAGACTTTCAGTTTATCATCAGCATCAGCCACGAGCACACGTACCTTTGTGTTAGGCTTTGATTTAGCTTGAAAAACCTTGTAAGTTGTTTCAAGAGTGTACTGTGTTACGTTTCCATTACCACCCCATTCAAAATAAACCGACTTGCCTGGAACATAACTTGACAAAGAAAGTCTCACGCTGTCAGTCTGATTGATGGTCGTAAACGAAGCAAGTTCGTATTGTGGGAAAGTGATTGGACGAACACAAGTTGTCTTGAAGACATTACTTCCACTGAAATCAGGATAAGCTGGATGTGTCATCTCACAATAGATTGAGTCTACGCTTAGGTTTAGGAACTTTGCAGAACCATTATCTATTGTATAGTCTGTTCCTACGGATAGTGGTTGACCATCTTTCTTTTTCCACACAAACTGAGTGGTTGAACCATTCTTTGTAATATTTTGTTCAGAGAGATCAATACCTGGCGAAGAAGTAGAAATCTGTAACACACGTTGTGGAGCATAGATAAATTTACCCTGAGGCAAACCGAAATCACTTGGCATGTTTGCCAAAGTGAAGTAATTACCACTAACGTTCAGCTTCTTGATAGGCGCAACAGGTTGAATTCCAATCTCTGTAAGTTCGTTATTAGAAACATTGACATCCTCAATAAGTTCACTATGATTGAGCAATAAACGTGTAAACTTATTATGCGATATATCAAGAGAACGCAGATTATCGGCATTCTTTAAATCCAACTTGTTAAGTTGGTTATAACTTACATTGAGATTACGTACAGCATAAACATCGTTGTAAAGAAGAGAGTCAATATTATTGTGACTCACATTGATATCAGTGAGTTTACTCTTATTGAAATAAGATGACGGTCCACGTAGTCTACACGTCTAAGCATGTTGTGTGAGAGGTCAAGTTTCTCAAGTTTATTGTTATAAGAAAGGTCAATAGTATATAAACCTGCATTCTTCAACGTTAGTGTACGGAGTTCTGTAAGTGCAGACAAATCGATACTATTAATAAAAAGACCATCAGTTTCTAAGCTTGTTACGTACTTATCCTGTGGAACATATACAATAATATCAGCGTCGCCAGTACGTCTTGCAACAATATTGGCTGCTGCAGGGCGTTCATCTGTAATTTGGAAAGATTGTGTTGTACCATTACCCAAGTCGACATTTACCTTTATAGGATTGGTCATAGTGGCACCAAGAATACCTACTGAAACATTTACGGGGGCACCAACTGAACCAAGGCTTGAAAGCTGAATAGCCTTTACATCCTTGCCGAAGGACTCAACCGACTTCACACGGAAGTTTTCAGTACGGATAGGGTAATCTCTAAGTAAACTATTATTAAAAAGAACGAAAACCTCATCTTCAAGTGCTTTCTTCAAGGTCACCTTGCCATTTTCGTAAGAATAATAACTCTCATCTAACTCAACTGGCTTTGTTGGATCAGACTTAGGTACACGGAAAAGTCTTGCCTGAGTAGTCGTACCTTTACGAAGCACACGGCTACTAAGATCTATAACATCACCCACCTTGTAGGTATCATTGAGTTCCAAAGGGTTCTGCTCGTGGTAATACTCAAACCAGTTGCCCGGTGAAGGAAGTGTTGCAAAGTCCATGTAGTTGTATCGCACATTAACACTATACAGCTCTGGATTATTACTTACATCAAGACTTCGCAATAAATTCCGATCACAAGAGAGTGTAAAGAGTTTAGGATTGTGACTAAGATCAAGATTCTTAAGATTATTACCACCACAATAGAAATAATAAAGTTCAGGACAATGTGAAATATCAATATTATCGAACTTGACATCAGTATTAACAGTTCCTGAAGAATGAGATGTACAACTGCGTAATCTTAGGACTATGACTAAGATCAAGCGTCTTTACACGAGAGTCACCCACGTTGAGAATCTCTAATAATGGATTCTTTGAAAGGTCTACATTTTCAACATTTGTCATATCAAGACTCAAACGTTGTAACCTTGGACAACCTGTTGGATCTACCGACTTGAGGCTGAGAGTATGATATGCATCAAATGAAACAAGATTAGGGAAGTTTTGAAGCGTAAAACTTGGAGAAATATGTCCAACCTGTGGCACCTCCAATACCATAAGATTAGGCAATCTTCCTATCATCAATGGAGTTGTTGCAGAGAAAGGATTATCCTGCAAATAGATAATATTCAGACTCTGTAGATGGTCAACATTAAGCGTATTTAGAACATTATGCTCTAAGTTCAACACATGTAACTTCAAGTCTTTACTAAATTCAATCTGATCAATCTCATTACCTGAGCCGTTGAAAAAATATAAGTTCTCAGGGTTACCAGTAATTGTTACCCAACCATTATCAGATACCACACTGGTACAGAGAGTACCCTTAATAGTCTGTTCGCCGTTATCGTTTTCTACAATGGCTTTCTTTATTTCAACTTCAGTTTCACCTGAGCCATAGTCAATAAAGACCGTTTCATTATCATACTTCGCACCCAAGACAAAAGAAACTTGCGCAGGTAAGCCACTACCCTTAGCCTTTGCAGGCATATTAGTATGGAACCTTATCAACTGCTGCTCTTGTGCATGAATTGCAGATGAGGTCAATAGCATTGCTATCACTAAAAGAATAAATGACGGCAAGAAAATAAACTTATGCTTCATTTGTTTTAATTTGTTATTGATTGTGATTTCTATTCTAACTATAGGATAAAGGGATTAATAGATTACGATACGTTGTGCTTTTTCTCCATTAACCTGAATGAGATATACACCCTTATTCCATGAAGAGGCATTAACATTTAGTTCGTTACCTTGCATAGAGAAAGTATGTGCTAATTGTCCACTGAGAGAGTAAGCACGTAGAGTAAGCTGATCAGCACCAGCAAGGAAAACCGTAAAAGAACGATTACCTGTCATTGTTATGATAGGGAGGTTCTTCTCTTTGTCATATCTTACACCATCAACTCCGGTGGTATTCTTCTCCAATAATACTTGTTTCAAACCCGCATAAGCATCAAACTTGCCTGCACCCCATTGTACTGGATCGCCCGTTCCTGTAACAAACTCATCCTTACGAGCTGTCTGCTGAATAATGCGTATTACATCTTTGACTTTTAAACTTGGATTTGCTTCAAGCCAGAGAGCAATAGCCCCTGCTACAACTGGTGTAGCCATTGATGTACCAAGAGATTGATGCCAATAGTATTTTTTCTTCTCTCTCTCCAACTTACCTTGTAAAGCCACGTCTGTATAGCCTAAATCGGGATTAGAGACTGCAAAAGAATTTACAGAAGAAATTATAGATGCACCCGGCGCACATACATGTGGGAGATTTCTTCCATCAGCCAATGTGCCAAAAGAAGAGAAACGAGAAGCCTCTCCCTCTGGGAAATCATCATCATTACCACGTTTGTTATAACCATAAACAAAACCATCAAGCGACGCCCAGTGGTTGCGCACATTATAACTACCAACTGTAACGATATTAGAAGCACACGCCATATCACTAATTGAACCATTACGTGTTCCGCTTACAAATCCAGTTTGCTTATTGTCATCAAAGTAAATAAACTGAGCGTCACTATAGATTTCAACACGCTGTCCCGCTTTTTTTGCTCTTTATTTCTAAAGCCAGTTTATAACCGCCATCCTGATTAGTCTTCTGATTATCACTGGCCATTATTTGAGCCATTGCATAATAACGTCCTGTTTCTGGTTCTATCGCAGAAGCCATTGTTACATAACCATCAAACGCCTTAGCAAAATTAGGATCTATAACAGCACCTTGCATTGAATAATCTCCACCCGAAGCATAAGTAATAGGCTGACCATTAGAGTTCTTTTGTAATGGAATACGCGCAATAGGACGGTTACCACGTTTCGTATTGGTTACGAGTATTTGCATCTCAAATTCAGTCGAATCGTTACTATAAATAGCTAACTGCCCGTTGCGAAGATTAAATAAGTCTTATTCCCAGAACGCAATGTATCTGGCTGCATTGGTGTGAGGAAGGTCTTAACTATTTCATCCACAGCCTTAAAATCCTTCTTCAAAGCAATAGCCTTGTTTGCCTCATTACCCGCAGCAACACAAATAATAGCATGCTTTCCTTCCTCTGCAAGAAAACGATTCATTACACTTGTAGAGTCGTGTACACCGATATTACTACCTAAGGAAAGGTTGATAACACATGGTTTGGGCTTTTTCCCTGACAATTGTGCATATTGTACAACATCTTCAATACCTAATGCAATGAACTGATCACGTAAGTCACCGCATGATGCTACAATCTCTGATTCAGTCGCACAACCATAGAAAGGATTGGGAGCTGTCACAGGATAAGATGTATCATTATTATCACTTTTTGCATAGGTTATATCACCTCTATACCCACCAGCCATAATTCCAGCTGTATGTGTACCATGAAAGGTTGTATAAGAGTCAGCTGTAAAGTCCTCGATAGCATAAGTATTATCTCGTTCTTTTAATGTGTCAAGCACAGCACGTGGGTAATAATTATCATATTGATAACCATTTTTATTTTGTTGATTTGCTGTAATCTTACTTATATAGCCAAAACGAGTTGTACCATCTGGCTTGAGAAAATTTACATGATTAGGATCAAGACCGCCATCAACAATACCAGTTACCACACCCTTGCCAGTATAAGCCTGTGGTAAATCAAGTCCTTGATGAATCTTATCAACACCAATTTCCTTACGTACGACATCCATCTTCTGGTAAAGTCGACGAGGAAGCTCTAAGCGTCGAACACTCTTTAATTCTGATACTTGTTCAACCTTTGCTAATGGAACAACCACAATAGCAATATTACCACGCACTCTCAGGATTTTTACACCTTGCTCTTCAAGTTCCTTTCTGGCATCATCATTCTTCAATTCAATCATTGCCATCGTGTTTTCTGGAACACTCTTTGATTGCTCGAACGAACGTGTACGACTATTGTATGTAGGAATGGACGTGTTGCGTAGCTTAAACAGCTCCAACTGACTTTGCAAATCAATCTTTGACTGTCCGAACGCTATTCCTGCCATACTTAAACAAAATACAGTAAGTAGAATTTTTCTCATCGGTTATTGACTAAAACATTTTTACCATTAATAATATATACTCCATTAAGTAATTCTTTGCCTTCTATTCGCTTTCCATCAAGTCGATAGATTTCAACTTTACGATCTCTCGTTGATTCTAATGCTTTTACTCCATTTGTATCACCTTTAAGTAACACTTCTAAACGGTCATTGTTATGCAAATCAAACTCAAAGCTCGAACCTCCATTATAGAGAGGTTCTATTTTATCCCCGTTGAGCTTCACCACCATCCTACTCATATCATTACCGTATGCTGTAAACATAAAATGATGATCATCTGCCGAAAAAAAGCACAATATTCTCACCAGTCTGCATCTTTATCATAGAGTGATCAGAACGATAGAAGTTTAAGCCATAATTCGCAACACTTATATCATCAATGAATACCGTTGCTTTCTGATCGCGTACTATAGCTGATGTTGTAACATCCACCTTCATTCCATCAGTTAACATAATCTCGTAAACTCCTTCGTAATTAGCCGTCGCAAGAATACCATTTACTCTCAATGACTCTATCTTACAGCCGCTATTTGGTTTTATCTGAATGAGATTACTCTTCTCACCTAATTCAATGTTATTAACCCCATCACCTAAGTTTATCACCTTGTTATTATAGCTATATCCTTCATAGACCATAATATTTGCAGCCTTATCAATATTTAGAGTAGCCTTTATGATTGCATATTTATGAGATTGAATATCAAAAACAAGCTCGTCTTTTACATAACAGTTGTAGGTACCATATACTGAAACGGGAACGCCATTTACCTTAAAAGCATCTAAAGCATATTTTGTCTGATCGAAAGTAAGTGAAAGCTTTGTTCCAGCCCTTAACTTAAAAGCTGCATCTGTATAGTCCCTAATTTCGACTCCATCAACTGTAACCTTTGACAAGACGGCCTTTGCCGTTTCATCAGAAAAATTAAATTTCACAGGATAAGACACATCGGGATAATCAGCCTTCACCTCAATCGTACTTCCTTCTTTTAGGGTTATAAAATATTGATTACCTGAAGCAACCACATCTTGACCATCCTGAACTACTTTATAAATTGGTGCATCACCATAATTTGCATTACTAATAACAAGCGTTTTCTCAACATTTGGAATCCATTTTAAATTATTATCACCATCTTGCAGCTCAACTACCGACTGTGATTCGTAACGCGCCATTCTGACTTTTGCAGCTTTGTCAACTCTAACCTTACATAACGCAGTACGAGCTGAAGCAAGCTCACCACTTCTAACTGTAAAAACCTTATTCTTGTCTGCATCAGAAAGATATATATTACAACTCGTTAGATTAGTAATATTCTGTGTTACAGTATTTTCCTCTGAAATTGTCTTTAAAACGCTTTTTAGATAGTAACCCCTGCTTCGCTTCAATAGTCAAAGAACCATATTGTGGCACCACAACATCATTCAACCCATTAACAAGATTGGATACAGGAACATAATTGACCTTTACCATAACCCTATTGACATCATCAACTCTGATTTTTACTGGCGTATCCGCCTTTACATCAACAAATGATAACATCAACAACATTAAGAATAGAAAATGATAAAACTGCTTCATTTATAAAATATTTATTAGTGAGTATATCTTGAACGCTTAACTTCATCTCTATTTTACCTGTTTTATTTAACAGGGACGTGGCGGATGAGATATTTCTTAAAGAATGCCTTTATAGAGTAGACAATCTTCTAAAATATGTTGCAAAGATAACAATAATTTGCTATAATGTAAAATTTACAAACACTTTTTTTGAGAAAAAGTATAACATTTATTTAATATACTCTGATATTTCATAACAAAACCATACATCTATACCTTTAAAATAGAAGTATAACATCCATATAACAATATGTTAATAAATTATATTTAGAAAAATAAAGATATAGAAGCGAACCGTTCTAAACTATCAACACAAAGATAGAAAGTAAGATAAAACTAACAAGAGTACAAATAAAAAGCGTAAAATTACAATCACAAGAAAAAAGCTTATAAGTCCTAATCGAACTTATAAGCCTTATCTCGTTTCTATCAATCTTCCCTTTATTTTGCCATTGTCTTATTCTTATCATCAACTGCTACTTTGATAGCTGGTTCAAGTTTGACCAATGGCTGACTTACGACAGGCTGGAGAAGTTTCTTATACTCTGCCGGGTTTTGCAAAATCTCAACTGCCCTCTTCCACTGCTTATCGAATTGCAATGCATTCTCCATTGCACCCTTCTGATAATGATAAACTGCCACAAGATCGCTCGTTAGCAATTTCTTCAATATCCACTTATTATACTCAAGGTCTTTCGCAAGATTATGATTTAACTTCTTTCTTAAAGCGTCAAATTCTGCTTCAGCATCTGCATAATAGCCCTCAAACTTGGCTAACTGGGCAAGATTTTCTAAGTATTTCTTACTTTCGCGATCATACTTAAATCCACTTTTCAACACCGTCTGCTTAAAGTCTTCAAAGTCGGCATCTGATATAAAAAATGTTTTTGCAGGACCTATAGAAGCATGCTTCTTAATATATTGCAACTCCCAGTTTAACATCACCTCCGTAGAGTCGCGCCCCGTAGAAGTAAGGTAGAATGCTATATTCGGCAAAGAATCTGACTGCACCTCCACATCGGGTTTAATTCCACCACCATCACGCACCTCACGTCCGTTTACTGTACGGAAAACGTGGGTCAGCGAGTCTGGCACATGCTCTGTATATCCGCCATTTTCATGTTTATACTTAATGGCTTGTATGCAACGGCCGCTTGGAATATAATACTTACTTGTTGTAAGTTTTATATACCCATTATAAGGAAGGTCCATCGAACCCTGCACAAGCCCTTTCCCGTATGTACGTGTACCCAAAACAACGGCACGATCAAGGTCTTGCAAGCTACCACAAGTTATCTCACTGGCACTTGCCGACTCGTCATTTACCAACACAACGATAGGCATAAGCGTATCAATAGGTTCAACAGTTGTCATATATTCTTTGTTAGCAGACTCCAACTTACCTACTGTCTTCACGAGCGTAATACCTTTCGGTACAAACATATTTACAATATTTATTGCCTCCTGCAAGCTACCACCACCATTATTACGGAGGTCGAGGACAAGCGAAGTCATACCCTGCTTCTTCATATCAAGGAATGCACGTCGCACATCCTTTGCGCAGTCCTTAGTAAAGGAACTAAGGTTCAAGTACCCTACACCACTATCTTGCACACCATAATAAGGTACAGCTGGTAGTTGGATGGCACGACGAGTAATCTTAAATTTCATCTTCTTATTTGTTGTTGGACGCTGAATAGTAAGAATGAAAGTTGTACCAGCATCGCCACGCAAATGATCACTAACGTATGAAACATTCTTGCCCACCATCGACGAGTCGCCGATAGCAAGAATAATATCACCCTTCTTTAATCCAACCTCCGCAGCAGGCATATTCTCGTACGGGTCATTTATAACCGCATTCTTTAACAAGAAATTATAACGAATTGTTGCGCCTATACCCGCATACTTACCAGATATCATCATATCGAGATTTTTCACATCTTCCTCTGGATAATAAACCGTATAAGGATCAAGCGTGTTAAGCATATAGTCAATACCTGCCTTAACAACCTCATCTGCATTTAGAGTATCAACATACATCATATCAAGATACTTGTAAATAGCCGAAAAGGTTTCAAGATTCTTTGCTACCTTAAAGTTGTGTTCCTTATCAGATGGACTCTGTGCCATCACCGAGCTACTGAAAGTGAAAAGACAAAGTGCGATAGACAAAAATAAATTTCTCATTATTTAATTCTTTCTTTATTGTTTATTCTTCTTATAACAAGACAAAAGTACATTATTATAATGGAAAACAAGCCCTAATTAACCATGAAAATAAAGTTTTTCGTGATTTTATTGAAAATTTTTCGAAAAACATTTGGTAGTTTCAAACAAACTCACTACCTTTGCAACCGCTTACAAGAAACAAGCAAACATCTGCTTCAGTAGCTCAGTTGGTTAGAGCAGCTGACTGTTAATCAGGGGGTCGTTGGTTCAAGCCCATCCTGGAGCGCATCAAAAGGAATTACGAAAGTAATTCCTTTTTGTTTTATCTACTTTAAGACGCACGAAAAGAACTTACACAAGGACTGACCCTACAAAATCAAGGGCAGTTCTAACCAAAACCAGCCTGAGAGAATAATGCTAAGGATAATAATGCAGCAACCAAACTAATTATCATACCATAAACAGTTTGTAAATTATTTTCGTACAGAACGAAAACAATACATAATCTTTTAGCCACCAAAAGGGCATCTTTTGACGCTTTAAAGACGCTCTATACACATCCTACTAACGCCTTTCTGAAATCGAACTTAATACCTTTTCGCACAGCAATTCGTAAACTCCTGACTTACTAACACTTACAAACTTACTCTTTTCGCATAGTTTACACGCTGATTGTAGATAAACTCCTTGAATTTATGTAAAGATTTTTCGAATTTATTTTATGAAACAAACACTAAGATTGCTTTTATTGTAACGATTAATCATAGTACTGACACACGAAAAAGCATCGGTGAGCAAAATCAAAGAACACTATGCGTTCATCTTCGATTTGCATTTATATAAAGAAAAAAATGTATGTCCTCCTATTAAAAGGAAGAACATACATCTGATAATATACATCAATCTTAAAAAAAAAGTTATCCTTATTTTGAACGCCAAAGACCATGAAGGTTGCAATACTCACGAGCATACACCTCAGTTGCATCTGTCTTAAACTCTGCTACTGGACGATCTGTTGGCTCTAAATACTTGCGTAAAACTTCGTTATTATTGGTTACCAACTCAATCCAAAGAATAGAGTGAGCCTCTGTCATTGGGTGTTCTACCTCACCTACTGTAACACGATAACCGCCTTCGATTTTCTCAACAACTGGTACGTGCTTCTCTGTTGCTGCGTCGGTAGTATTCTCAACTACATGCTCCATACCAGCAACACCACACTCACCGCCTACCAATACTTCGACGATGTGACCATACTCTGAACACTTATATAACTCGTTTCTCTTTGCCATAATAAATTATTCCTTAATGTTATATCTGCAAAGATATATCATTTTACCGAAAGTAACAAAACTTCTTCTTGTAAACATTACAAAATTTACAATCTTTAACCCAATCCAATCGTTAAAGCTAAACAGATTTCATTTTATTATCAAACGGACTGCGTTTTCTTTTGCACAAGCAAAACCAACTTGCAAAAGACAAAAACGCCAAAAAGAAAAAGATGTTAGAAAACAAACCACAAATTAAATTATCAATCTTGTTATCGACAATCTATTTGCGTTTAACAAAGAAAGGTGAGTTGACACTTACGAATCAACCCACCCAATTATTAACCAAAAAAACAAGAATCTTATATCGTTTTATACTACTTAAACATTGACAATAAACGACATTATTCTACAACAACTTTCTTGCCTGCGTGAATATATACGCCTCGCTGTGTTGGTTTTTCTGAAAGTCGCATTCCTGATAACGTATAGTAATACTTATCTGCCTTATTCTGACGAACATCTGCCTCAACACCATCGATAGAAGTTACCTCTGCGGTCACATTATTAAGAGTGAACTTTCCATTCTCTTTTGTTGATGAAATGACAAAATAAGAAGTCTTCTTTACACGCTCAACATCCAAAGTCTGATTTTGACCTGCATTAGACGATGTACCAATACTAAACACAAAGTTAACATAATCATCAGCTTTATTAAGTGTATAGTCTTTATAGAACCATGTCTTACCTTTAACTGTTTCTTTTGCTGTAACCCTATCACCAGGCCATGTTGTATCCTTATGAGTTCCGCCCCATGAGTGGAAATTCACATACGAATTCCAACCCACCTGATCAGTATTCACATAGACACGAATTGTTTCCGGCGTATAAGCCTCGACTGGACTAACCTTATAATTACGGGTAATCGCCTCGCTAACAACACCACCTTTTAATAATGCTACCTTTAAGGTTGTTTCGCCCTTTGGAAGAGTAATTTCCGTATTAGAAGCAACCTGTGTGCTATTAGCCGTTGGCGTAGTTCCATCTGTTGTGTAAACAAGTTTTGCATCCGAAACGGTAGATACTGCGGTTAGCTTAACCCTTAAGTTCTCACCCTCATACGTTCCGTCTGCCTTGTCGACCCATGCTGTTTCAGCGCTCTTAGAAAGATAATAAGCATAATGATAACCGCTGAGAATTTTCACATAATCATCATTTACAGTGCGCTGATTTGCATCATTACCAACAGCTACAAATAGTTTACACTTTGAACCAGTAATTTCATTAGCATAATAAGCTGCAGACTTACGATTATTTTCAAATTTACTCGTATTCGTTATGCCAGCCAACTTACGGGCTGCAATCATTGCCTTTATTTCCTTTGGATAAGTAAGATAGTGGGTGTAGAAAACACAAGGTGTTCCTGGCATTGCCAATAGATAAGCATTAGCAGCAAGCGTATCCCTACGAATAGGGTCTGGGGTATAACCATTAGTTGTACCTCTATCCTGAACATCGTGGTTCTCAACAAAGGTTACTGCATACTGCTTATAAGCACCAGCATCCACAGTAAGCCCAGTAGAGCCATAATTCTCAAGCAATCTCCAATCGTTAGAGTTAATAGCTTTGCTCACAGAATAACGGAAAGCAAAGTCGAAAGCTGCACTCTTCTTACCCGTTGCGTCAATCCAAGACTTAACCTTTTCTGCGCTTCCATCCCAGTACTCACCAACCGAGAATTTTACATTTGCAGCTGAATTATAATCTCCAATATGCTGACCAGAGAATCCTTCACCATATCATAACGGAAACCTGCATAACCGAGGTCGTTGAGTAGGTAATCCTCGTATGCCTTCACAATCTTCTGTACGTTAAGACTCTTGTGGTCAAGGTCGCGCATACCATCCCAACTGTCTCCTTCATCATTGTTTTGGCTTAACTGAACGCCCTGTTTTTTTGCCTCTGCAGCAGCCTTGCCTCCATCGTCATTAGCGCAAATATCACTTGCTACGTTCTGATAAGTCACCCCCTTATATACCTCTGCTGGAAAACTAAACCAACCATTATTCGTTCCATGATGGTTGATAACCACATCGGCAATCGTACCAATATTATGATTCTTAAAAGTCGTAATCATACTTCTCAACTCTGCTTCTGTTCCAAAAGAAGAGTTTTGGTTAAAGTAATAAAGTGGGTCGTATCCCATTGACTTAGAACCAGATGCCTTACCACTCTGAGGCACCCATACAAGGTCAAAATAACCAGAGAAATCATTCGCCTTCTTTTCTAAGACTGACCACTGGGAATCATCGAACGAATCCCAATAAAAACCTTGTAACATTACACCACCATAAGCCGAAGGCCAACCCTGCTGTGCCATTGTACAAAGCGAGAAGCCTAATGCTAATAAAAATAAAAGTTTACGTTTCATATAGATTTCTTTTCTTAGTTTTACGATATATGACTACAAAGATAGTAAATAAAAAAACACAAGAATTGTAAAGACTATGGTACATCTATAATTTGCAGTGCAATCGTTTGCATTCAAAATAACAAAACACTCTTATCACCTTAATCAATATAAAAAAAGGTGTGTCAGACTATATGCTGACACACCTTTATAATGATCTTAAATAATGTATTTACTGAGCAATCTCCATTGTGCAAATAGACTTTGTGTCACACAAGAGGTTAAGCTTAATATTATACTTACCAGCAGCAACTTTGATATTACCACCCTTGAAAGTAATATTAGACAATGAACCGCCCCAATCTAAGTCCCAACCATTATTAGCACGGAATTTAATTTCACCATCTTTCAATGTGATACCCTTAATTTCCCAGCACTTCTCAGTAGCATTGTAGGTCATTTCCTGATCGCTACTCCAACCGCCATCTGTTGCAGAACCAATAACGCCGATACGAGTAATCTTAGTATATTTCTGTTCTTTGCTCGTAAGGTCTAAATCAACCTTATAGAAACCATCCAAATCTGGTCTTTCAATATTTCCTGCTTTCTCTACAAGATCAACACCATAATCCGTATCATTCCAATCTTGCTGAGTAGAGAACTTAAAGCCGTTCGGATTAAGATACATATAACCAGTGTACTTACCATCAGCTGCTGCACTATAAAGTGGATTGCTAAATGACCAGCCATTTGCATCACTGACATATAAAGGAATTGCTTGAATTTAGGTGCAACACAAGTTACACTCGCTTTTACTTTCTGCATAAGACTGAAACCCTCACCACGGAGCAGTTTCACCTTATCTGTTACCAATAAAGCAACCTCGTGTAAATCACCATTCTTACCATAAAGGTTCTCTACCGCTGTTACGAGCTCTGTACTCTTCACTTTACCTTTCACGTCTGCATTAATAGTAATAGTTTTACCATTATTATCCAGTGTTGCAGTTAAAACTTGAGAAACAACAGAGTCCTTTGATTCAATCATTGGAACAAACAGCTGAACAGAGTCGCTCTTTTCGGTGTTGAAGTTAATAGCACCTGCTTCATTTACAGTAAGCTTAACCTCACGTGAAACCTCTTCTCCATTTACCTGCGGATCATTCCATTTAACATATTCATCGCTACCGCAAGAAGCAAGGAGCAATGCGGCACTTGCCATGATAACTAATTTCTTCATTTCGATTCTTCTTGTTATGTGACGAGGGTATGCATATTGGATAAGCCTATAAGCATACCCTCAAAATCAACTTAAATAAATTTATTTCTGCTTTACGAAAGAGTACTGACCTGTAATGTCATTGAAGTAAACGACATAAGTACCCTTACCATTGCGAATATTAGCACCACCTGCTTTACCAACACCATAAGGGAATGTAGCAAAACCCCAGTTTGCGTCCCAAGCACCGTTGGCAGCAAACTTACATCCCTCACCATCAGCACCAGTAGATTTCTCTGTGAAGGTTACAGTTCCCTTCCAATCGTGATTTTCAACAACACTTGTCTGTGCAGTTAGTGGCGTACCACCAGCAGCTTTCCATCCGTCATGCTTACCAGGCAAAGCCATAGAGTTATAAACAGAAGGTTTATCACCTGTATACTTCTCAATCTTAATCTTCGTTTCTTTTGTATCGAAAGTAATCGTGTAATAGCCAGCCTCAGGAACACTTATATTGCCAGATCCTCCATCATTGTAAACGAAATCGCCAAAACCTGTACCTTGACCAACCTGACCTCCATTCCAGTCACCAGCGTTCTGTCTAAGCTTAAATCCCGCAGTTGACAAGTAACCAGTCCAAGAGATAATACCCTTACCAGTCTTCTTATCGTACTCTTGACCCTCCATAGGCAGCAATGGAACCACAGAAGACCACGAACCATCACCAAATGAACCACCGATGAGATACCAAGTCTCAACAGGAGCATCAGAAAGCTCTACATAATAAGGAGCAACACTTAACTTTACAGGATTAGAATATATCGTATCTCCGTTAAGTAAAGAATATACACGAGCATAGAGTTCCTGTGATGAAGGCACTTTGTTTTCTTCATAACGTGCCAACTTCTGAACAGCAGTTGCAAGCTCAGCAGTTGGAACAGAAACAGAAGTGGTATATGTTGGAGAACCAACAGCAGCATAATTACCATTATCAGCATCCACATCTACTGACTTTGTCCATTTATTAGTAGCAGAGAACTGCATACCATATTCTGCTGATGCAGGGAAACCATATTCAGGCTGAGACCATGTAAAGTTTAAGCCCTCAGCAACCTTCAAATCTATTGTTTGCGCAGCGTAAGCTGGTGTATTCAGAACGAATGTCTCTGGTGTCTGAAGAGTTGGATTATTATCCAAGTCCTTGTTGCAGGCTGAGAACAAAGCTACACCTGCACACAACAGCAACGATGACTTAATTATTAATTTCATATTGATTATTCTTTAATCGTTTTTTCTATTATTCAATAGTTTGTCCATCAATATTTTCAATCCAAAGAACCTCTCTTCATTTGTCTTCGGAGAAGTCTTTTCGGCAAATTCTTTTCATGAAACAGGTTATTATCTTCATGACACAACTCTTTATGTCCTAAAAAGAATTTGCCGTAATGAGTTTCAAGATATTCAATCTCTATTTACATCAGATATGAAAACTATTAATTAGACCTTAATTAATATCCAGGGTTCTGGATCAAATTGCTATTAGCAACCATATCACTTGTAGGAATTGGGAAGAGGTTGAGGTAAGAATCGAAATCACGTCCATTCTTCACGCCACCCTTCCAACTCCAGTTGTAATTGACATTACCACCGAAGTAACCAAAACGAATAAGTGTTGTGCGACGCAAGCCTTCAAAGTAGAATTCACGACTCCACTCATCACAAATCTGACGAAGAGAATAAGCCGTCTGCTTTGCAGCATGAGCACGATCACGAAGAGCGTTGATATACGATGCACCCTCTGCTGTTGTCGTTCCACCATTCAGTCGAGCATCAGCCTCAGCAAATATTAAGTAAGCCTCAGCAGAACGCATCAGGAAGAAGTCTGTTTCTGGGAACAATGGATCTTTACCTGCTGAACCATCTGTCTTGAAGTTGTTAAACTTACATACAGAGAAACCATTAGTAAACTTAGACAAATCCTTCTCATTATCACCATTGCTTACATTACGACCCTTACCATCGAAAAGGGCGCGATCATCTTTGGCAACACCAGGCATTTTATATGCTTCCTTGTTAGGAGCATCATTGTCTGGGAAAAACTTCTGTACAAGGTCTGGACGCATACGATTACCAGCCCATCCACCTGTAGTATTGTTGCCTTTGATACCTTCACTATTTACCAACTCGTGATTATCATTTGAGCCAGCCATAAGGAACAGAGTTGTACCATAAGAAGTCGTCAACTTACCGTCCTGAAGGAGAGGGAAAATAGCCTCCACAGAAGCACCATTCTCACCATTATCACCCATAAAGAGCTGCTGATAAGCACTCCATTGACCATTCTTTTTAGTATAGAGCTTATAAGGAGAATCTATAACCTTCTTTGCATAAGTCTTAGCATTTGCCAAATCAGCTTTTCCAGTATATACCTCAGCATTCAAATATAGACGAGCCAAAAGCATCCATGCAGCAGCCTTATCAACACGACCATATCCCTTTGTTGCAGAAGTCTTTGGAGCTGGCTCATTAAGCTTAGGCTCAACTTCCTTCTGCAATTCATCAACGAGCCACTTATAAAGATCAGCTCGCTTGATACGAGAAGGCTTTTCAGAAGAAATTGCAATTGTGAAAGGAACATTACCCCATCCATCCAAAAGATAATAATAGTTCAAAGCACGAATAAAACGAACCTCTGCTGACATTTGTTCATTATACCCTCCATAATCTGCAAGATACTGATTACAGAAATTAATACCAGCGTAAAGTCGATAATAAAAACCTTTCAACATCTTATGAGATGAATCATAGTTATTGAAGTTTAAGGTACCTATACCTTCATCAGTCCAAGCACAAATAGCCTCATCAGTAGTCAACTCTTGCGAATTGAACAACTGACGCACATAACCACTTGTACCACCATCGATACCATCAACATCACTATCGCCATTTGCACCGCCATTACCTGCTACAGCAATATGAGCATAGCACTTATTGAATAAATTTTCTGCAGGAACATTCACATTCGTCTTAAGGTTTGGATCGATTGGTTTAACATCCAAATCACCCACACATGAAGATAGTCCCAATGATAACAAAAGGGCTGATGCAGAGAATATATATTTGAATTTAGTATTCATTTTTTACTCTTTTATATATTTAGAAATTCAAGTTTAAACCCAAGATAAATGAAATTGGGCGTGGATAAAGGTTATTATCTATACCATTAAACACCTCAGGGTCAAGACCACGATACTTCGTTAAGCAGAATACATTATTAACTGTTCCATAAACACGACCAGTTAGTCCATTCCATGCACCCTGCTTAAGAAGATTAGCAAAGCTATAACCTAAGGTTACATTATCCATCTTTAAGAAAGATGCGTTATGTACCCAATAATCTGTCTGGATAGATGTTAGCTCCGATGAAACCCAGTTAGCACCAATAACATCTGTTGGACGATTTACAAAGTACATACTCTTAGCATAGAGTTCTGAATTAGACATATTAGAAGTACCCGCAAATGCATCATTGTAAACATAGTTACCAAGACTCGCACGGAGAGCAAATCCAAGATCCCAATTACGATATTCAAAACGAGACGCAAAGCCCATAGTAACAGGAGCTGCTGGTGCTTTATAATAATACTTATCAGCATCTGTAATCTTACCATCAGCGTTACGATCGACAACAACACCCTCTAATGCATTACCATTCTTATCGTATGCCTGTTGGAATACATGGAAAGATTTTTATAGTGCTACCCACATGCTGTGCTTGAATTTCGCCACCTACACCTGCAGAAATTCCACTGTTGCCACAAAGTAATCAGGATCATTTCCACCATTAAGTTTCGTAATAATATTATAGTTATAGGTGAAATTGTAATCCATAGTCCAATTGAAGTCCTTAGTATTAACTGCCAACCAGTGTAAACTTGTTTCCAACACCAGTGTTATACATAGAACCGATATTGGTTGTAACCTTATTACGGAAGTTAGAACCAGCAGGAACATCAGCAATATTAAGAAGATCGGTAGTCTTGCGATAATACCAATCTACGCTACCAGTAAAACGCTGCTTAAGAATTCCCCAATCAACACCAATATTATAAGAAGTTGTTGTTTCCCACTTCAAGTCTGGATCATAAGCCTGTGGAACACCCATAGAGCCATCACCAGAAACTGGATAATAAGAACCAACACCAGAGTTCATTTTATATACTGCGAAGTAATTATAGTCACCAATACCTTCCTGCTGACCAGTCATACCCCAGCTAAGACGAAGTTTAAGATCTGACAACCAATCAATCTTCTTAAACTCATTTTCTTCATTAATACGCCATGCAAAAGCAAATGATGGGAACATTGCCCAATGCGACTTAAAGCGTGAAGAACCATCATCACGTACGGTAGCTGTTACCATATAACGACCATCCATCAAAGACCAGTTTGCACGGCCGAAGAAGGATACAAGATAGTTCTCTGTTGCAGAGTAAAAAGGTTGATAGTTGCGTTGTGTGCCAGCAAGTGCTGCATCATTGTTTGTTGATGGATAATAACTCCAATAAGCATTTTTAGTATTATGCCAGAAGTGAGCCCACTCATAACCCGCCATGATATCAAAGTGATTCTTTGCTTTATCGTTGAAGTCATGGTAATACTGAGCGTATGCAGAAAGCTGCATATTACGCTTCAATTGTGTTTCCCATCCATAAAAACCATAGTAGGTAGCCAGCGGAGAAGCAGGGTCAATATCTGTTGTCTGACGTCCCTTTGCAATATCAAGACCAGCTGTGACATGAAGGCGGAGATCTTCAAAGCCATGAACCTTGTAATCAAGGTCAGCACTACCAAGGAAGTCACGACTTATAGAACGTTCGTTCTTCAAATTTAGCATAGAAACAGGGTTCTTTGTTGCCAAATTATAATAGGTCATTGGCCAAGTCTTATCATTCAGAGCAGAACCATCAGAAAGCCACTGGAAATAACCACCAAAGTTTTCATACTCTTTACCAGAGGCATATACAGGCTGTGTTGGGTCGAACTGACGTGCGGCACCAATAGCACCACCATCTGCAAAGCGGTTTCTTGTCCACATACCCTTAGCATTCAAAGTAAGCTTCAAATGATCATCCAAGAGAGAAGGACTCAATGTCACAGCACCTGTGAAACGCTCAAACTCTGAAGTTTTAACGATACCCTGCTGATTTGTATATCCTGCACTGACACGATAAGGCAACCAGTTACCAACCTGACCAGAAACAGCAATGTTATGATCATGGCTAAGAGCTGTACGGAAGATTTCGTTCTGCCAGTTAGTGTTAGCATTGCCAAGACGAGAGTAAACTGTTGGAACCTTATTTCCATTTGCATCAAGCGTATAAAGCTCTGTACCAAACTTCTTACCAATTAAACTGCGATATTCATCCGCAGATAACACGTCATAGTTCTTAGAGTTTCTACTTACTGTAAAGCTACCATTATAAGAAACCTGCATACCACGACGTCCTTTCTTGGTTGTGATGATAATTACACCATTTGAACCACGAGAACCATAAATAGCTGTAGCAGACGCATCCTTCAAAACGTTGAAAGACTCAATATCCTGTGGGTTAACGAGAGACAATGGATTACTAACACCCTTGATACCAGTCTGGTCCATTGCCACACCATCAATCACGATAAGTGGGTTGTTAGATGCGCTCAATGATGAACCACCACGAATACGGATATTAGCTCCACCACCAGGAGAACCGCCATCACTTGTCACGCTCACACCAGCAACCTTACCAGAAAGCATGTCTTGTGCATTTACAACCAAACCTTTGTTCTTAGAGTCTGGCTTCAAGGCTGTTACAGAACCGGTCAAGTCACTCTTCTTAACGGCACCATAACCAATCACAACAACTTCGTTCATTTGTTGTGCTTGATCTTCTTTAAGTGTGATTACCATTCCATTGGCAGCAGCAACTTGTTGTTTCTGGAAACCAATGTAAGAAACTGTCAAAGTAGCACCTGGTTTTGCATTAATAGAAAAGTTACCGTCGAGGTCTGTCATAGTACCATTAGATGTCCCATTAATAAGGACAGAAGCACCAATGATAGGCTCACCAGCAGCATCTTTCACCTGTCCAGTAATAGTAGACTGTGCAAAGGCACTAACTGTAAGGAAAAAGACCCAATATCAGAGTCAAAATCCTAACAGGAAATTTGCATTTTACCTGCTTCATCATTTTTTTATTAAAGAATTTATAAATTGATTAAAGTTATATTTATCTTACTTGTTCTAAGGTCGGTTAATAGCCTTTTTGTAGGCTTTTATGATGCAAAAGATAGTTGAGTAAAATCTACTTTACACTTTTTTTGCTTTGAAATTGTTATTTAATCTATGCAAACGATTGCACAATTAATTACAAGATAAATAAATTGACATAGGTCAAAGGATTTGTTAAAAATGCGTATATTTGCGATATAATACATAGACAGACATAAAAACAAGCAATATAGCATGAGTGACTCACCCAACATAACGATGAAGGATATAGCACGAGACTTAGGTGTTTCGGTTGCTACGGTTTCTCGTGCACTTAAAGATAGTCCGCGTATTTCCGCTGAGAAACGAGAAGAAATTAAAAGGTATGCCAAAGAACACAACTTCCTTCCTAATATCATTGCAGAAAGTTTACGAAAGAGTAAGGTACGCCCAATTAAGATTATAGGCGTCATTATTCCCGAGTTCGAGCACTTCTACTTCTCATCGATTCTCTCAGGTATTGAGGAAAAAGCCTCTTCATTAGGCTATCGTGTCATGGTGGCACAGAGTTTAGAAAAATATGAGAATGAAGTAAACATCTGTCGTTCTTTCACAGAGAGTAAGGTGTGTGGGATTATTGTTTCTCAATCAAAGAACACCGTTCAATACGACCATTTTCAAAGAGTATTAAATAAGGGGATACCATTAGTATTTTACGATCGTATCTGCACTGGAATCAATGCCAGCCGAGTAGTAGTCGATGACTATATGGGGGCCTATGCAGCAGTCACCCACCTTATTAATAGTGGTTGTAAGCGTATTGCCTATTATGGTACTTCGCTAACAATGGAGATAGGAAAGAATCGCTATAATGGTTATCGTGACGCACTATTAAAGCATGGTATGCATCCTGACAATAGACTAATAAAGAATTGTGACAATCGAGAAGATGCAGAAGTAATCACGCCCGAATTGATGCGTATAGCCGACCCGCCAGACGCCTTCTTTGCGGTCAACGATGACACCGCTATTGGTATTCTATATTCTTGTAAACGAATGGGCTATCATATACCAGAGGATATTTCCATCTGCGGCTTTACAAACGGACAGCGTGCTATGGCGTGCGACCCTATGCTTACTACCGTAGAGCAACGGGGATTTTTAATAGGAGAAGAGGCTGCAAGCATACTTATCGACCAAGTCGAAGGCAGATTGCCAAAAGACAGAGTTGAGAAACGTGTGGTAAGAACAAGGCTGATTATTAGGGGAACAACAAAATAAACACTTCCCAACTGCTTCAAAAGAGGGAGTTCATATAACCCAATCAACCAAATATGCATAACAAATCCTATTTATCCAATAAGTCCTATAAACCCAATAAAAATCTAAAAACGATATAACAATGAAACAAAAACCAAATTTAAGCTTTTGGCAGCTTTGGAATCTGAGCTTCGGTTTCTTCGGAGTGCAGATTGCCTACGCACTGCAAAGTGCCAACATTTCACGTATCTTTGCTACTTTGGGTGCAGACCCTCATAATCTAAGTTATTTCTGGATACTTCCTCCATTAATGGGAATTGTTGTACAACCGATTGTTGGATCACTTTCAGACATGACTTGGACCCGTTTCGGTCGTCGCATCCCTTACCTTTTTATCGGTGCTGCTATGGCAGTTCTCGTAATGTGCCTACTACCAAATGCTGGTTCGTTGGGAATGGCAGTATCAACAGCAATGGTATTCGGTCTGGTTTCACTGATGTTCCTTGACACGAGTATCAACATGGCAATGCAGCCATTCAAGATGCTCGTGGGTGACATGGTGAACGAAAAACAGAAGACACTCGCCTACTCTATTCAGAGTTTTCTCTGTAATGCAGGTTCTATTGCAGGTTATGTTTTCCCCTTCTTCTTCACATTCATAGGAATTTCTAACCAAGCACCATCGGGAGTCGTACCAGACTCTGTGGTATATTCTTTCTACATTGGTGCAGCTATTCTTATCCTCTGCGTCTTCTATACGACGGCTAAGGTAAAGGAGATGCCACCAAAAGAATATGCAGAATATCATAGTGTTAAGAATGTAGAAGAGAACTCAAAGGCAAATTTATTTACCCTCTTAAAGAATGCTCCATCAACTTTCTGGAAAGTCGCTTTGGTACAATTCTTCAGTTGGTTTGCCTTTATGTATATGTGGACCTACACCAATGGTACGATAGCTGCCAACTGCTGGGGAGTAGATATGCTTTCTCACGATGCCACCATGACAGAGGGTTATCAAGAAGCGGGCAACTGGGTAGGTATTCTCTTTGCAGTACAAGCCATCGGCTCTGTACTATGGGCAATGGTTCTGCCACAATTCAAGAATGCAAAATTGGCTTACGCATTCTCACTTGTTTTAGGTGCTATCGGCTTTATCCTTGCAGCCTTCATCCACGACCAGTACGTAATGTTCGTTCCTTTCCTCCTCATTGGATGTGCATGGGCTGCTATGCTTGCAATGCCATTCACCTTAGTAACCAATGCCCTCGAAGGTTACGGTCACATGGGTACTTACCTCGGACTCTTCAATGGCTCTATTTGCATTCCACAGATTATTGCTGCTGCCATCGGCGGCTTAGTACTTCAGTTGGTTGGCTCTGTACAGAGTAACATGATGATTGTTGCGGGCGTGTCACTTATCCTTGGTGCTCTTTCGGTCAGCATTATCAAGCTACATCATTCTGCAACAAAAGAATAAGCATATTTTTTTCATAAACTAAACTTATTAAGGTGTACTGAACTATATCTCAGTACACCTTTTTTCATTTCAATCTAAATCAGTGATTAGACAACAATGCACATTATGCTTTATTTGATAACAACTTCCTAATTTCTTGTACTTTCCTATCGGTTTCATAACATCGATAAATCATTTGAAAAAACCTTACAAATATTCAAACATAACGCTCGAAGAAAAGTAAAGAACAACGTATAAAAACAAAGACGACAATCATCATTAAATCAGCAAGTTACAAAATCGCCCAACAAGACATGCTGAATAAGACTTCAAAAAGAGCATTATTTGAAGTCTTACTAACGCCCTTTACAATTCCGATTAACGCCCTTTACAACTCGAAAAGACCATAGTTTGAAAAAGACAATGTCAAAAAATCGAACAAAACATCATAACAATTAGACTAAGACATACTAATCTGAGAAACTAAAAGCATTATTAAGAAAACGGAAAAGAATTAAATCCAAATACAAACTATTCGTACCGTACGTTCATTTCAATGCCATGAAAACCTTTCCAGCAACGCAACACATAGAAAGAAACAGTATGCTTTTACACATTATTTATATAGCAGAGAAACAACCATGATACGTGAAGAAAAACATAAGAAAGAGAGTACTATAAATTAAAAGTGCAATCGTTTGCACAACAATTGACCTAAATCATATAAAAAGGCAATTGCATCTTATGATAAAAATTCTTATCTTTGACGAAAAAAATAACTATCCCAATTCTATGAACATACAGTTTCACATAGACTATCAGACCTATTACGGACAAGACCTTGTCCTGAACATTATTACAGGTCAGCACAACGGGGCTACAGAGGCCTCACAGTACAGAATGCGCACTGCCGACGGCTATCACTGGGAGGTGGAAGTCAAGAAAGACTCAAGCCTGGAACGCATATCGAGTATTTCTACAGTATTTTCTGTGGAGATAACGAACAGCGAAGAGAATGGGGCGTAATGCACCATCAATTAGACTTTGACACAGAGCGTAGCCTGAATTATCGTGTTTATGATCACTGGAGTGACATTCCTGACAATGCCTACCTCTACACCTCAGCCGTTACCGACTGTGTTGCAGGCAAGACATTAGCAAAGAATAAGCTGAACAACTACAACAAAGCCGTTACACTGAAAGTACGTGCTCCGCAGTTAGGGGCTAATGACGAACTTTATCTCGTGGGTGCTGCACCGACACTTGGTGCTTGGAACGTGAAAAAGGCAATGAAAATGGTACAGCACAACATTAACGAGTGGTGCCTTACCTTAGACGCAACGAACCTAACCGATGAGCCAGCAGAAATAAAATTCTTCATCAAGCGCAATGGCGATAATGAAAATCTCATCTGGGAATGGAGCGACAACCGAACCCTGACATTGCCAACGATGGATGAAGGTGACGTACTTGTCTATGAATTACCAGAGGCAAACTTCCCACTTCCAGCTATCCGCGTTGCAGGAACATTAGTTCCCGTTTTCTCACTACGCTCGGAAACAAGCTTCGGTATCGGTGACTTTGGAGACCTGAAAAAGATGATTGACTGGGTAAATATGACCAATCAACGTGCGCTACAAATTCTTCCTATCAATGACACAACAATTACGCACACTTGGACAGACTCTTACCCATACAGCTGTATATCAATCTTTGCACTCCACCCACAATATGCAGACCTCACAGCACTACCTGCTTTGAAGGACAAGAAACAGAGTGAAAAGTTTGAAAACCTACGCAAAGAACTTAACGCTCTACCTCAGATTGACTACGAGCGTGTGAATGAGGCGAAGACAGAATACCTCCGCCTGCTCTTTGAACAAGAAGGTGAAAAGGTACTCGAAAGTGCTGCTTTCAAGGCATTCTTTGCTGAAACCGAAAATTGGCTCGTTCCTTACGCACAATATTCATACATGAGAGATAAGTTCGGAACAGCCGACTTCTCTCTGTGGCCAGACCATAAACAATGGGATGAAGCCGACCGAAAAGCTCTCTCTAACCCAAAAGATAAGGCTTATAAAGAGATTGCATTCTTCTATTATGTACAGTTTATCCTGAGTAGTCAGCTTAAAGCGGTACACGAATACGCACAAGCACATAAAATTATACTTAAAGGTGACATTCCAATTGGTGTTAATCGCTATGGTTGTGACGTATGGACAGAACCACGCTACTTCAACCTCAATGGTCAAGCAGGTGCGCCACCAGATGACTTCTCTGTGAATGGTCAGAACTGGGGCTTCCCTACTTACAACTGGGATGAGATGATAAAAGATGGCTGCCAATGGTGGGTAAGACGCTTCCAGAACATGGCAAAATACTTTGATGCTTACCGTATCGACCACGTACTGGGCTTCTTCCGTATCTGGGAAATACCTGTACATTCAGTACATGGACTCCTCGGTCAATTCTCTCCATCACTCGGTATGAGCCGTGAAGAAATAGAGGGGATATGGATTACACTGGCAAGAGGAACTGTTTACAGAACCATTTATTACAGACTGGGTACTTGACCGCGTCTTCCGTGAACACGCTGACGAAGTCAAGCAAAAATACGTGGAACACACATGGGGCGATAGATACAGAATGCGTCCTGAGTATGATACACAGCGAAAGGTGGAGAAGGCTTTTGCTGGTAAAGACTCTGACGTAGACATCTGGCTGCGTGACGGACTTTACTCATTGATTAGCAATGTACTATTTGTTCGTGATCACAAAGACTCTAATCGCTTCCATCCACGTATTAGTGTACAGTTTGACTTTATATACGAAAGCCTCTATGACAGTGATAAGGCTATCTTTAACAAACTCTACAACGACTACTACTATCGTCGCAACAACCAATTCTGGTATCAAGAAGCGATGAAGAAACTACCAAAACTGGTCAATGCAACTCGTATGCTTGTTTGCGCAGAAGACTTGGGTATGGTTCCTGATTGCGTAGCATGGGTTATGAACGAACTTCGTATCCTTAGTCTTGAAATTCAGAGTATGCCAAAAGACCCTAAGGTGCGCTTCGGACACCTTGGTGCTAACCCTTACCGAAGTGTTAGCACAATCTCTACTCACGACATGGCAACACTACGTCAATGGTGGGACGAAGACTGGGCGCGTACGCAAGACTACTTCAATAGTATGTTACATCGTGGCGGCCCAGCACCTCATCCACTACCAGGTTGGTTGGCAAGAGACGTGGTTAGTCGCCACCTCACCTCACCAAGTATGCTCTGTATCCTCGGTATTCAAGACTGGATGAGTATGGACGAAGCACTTCGGCTGGACGACCCTAACGCTGAACGCATCAATGTTCCTGCTAATCCAAAGCACTATTGGAGATACCGTATGCACGTTAGCATTGAAGAACTCATGAAGAACAAGGACTTCAATGAGCAGATAACGGACTTGATTTATCAGTCTGGTCGATAAATAGAAGGGTGGTGACGGATAATAACTCTTATTATAACAATCCATCACCACCCATCTCCTAAATATCCAACACTCAACACCCAATACTCTACATCCAACACCCAACACCCAACACTCAATGAAAATAAAATACAAACTTGTGGCTTCTGTTGCAGCACTTATACTTTCGCAAAATATTACAGCACAACAACGCTTTAACGAGATAAAGTATTCTCCTAACGAAACAACCTTCCGTCTCAATGCTCCATCTAAACCAACACTTCGACTTTATGAAGATGGAAGAGGTGGAAAAGCCTATAAGAAGGTAAAACTAACTTCAAGTGGCAATAACACTTGGACTGCAACCATAAAAGGTGACCTTAAAGGTAAATTCTATACCTTTGATATCGGACATGGTGAAACACCTGGTGTCTTTGCAAAAGCAGTAGGATGCAATGGCGGTCGTGGTGCTGTCGTTGACATGAAAGAAACCAATCCTACGGGTTGGGAAACCGACCGCCGAGTTCCAACAAAGAGTCCAGCAGACCTTGTTATCTATGAGTTACATCACAGAGACTTCTCTATTGATGCCTCTTCAGGACTGATGCACAAAGGTAAATACCTTGCATTGACGGAGAAAAAAGCTATTGATTACTTAAAGAAGTTGGGGATTAACGCTGTACATATCCTCCCATCCTTCGACTATGCTTCAATAGATGAAACAAAACCAGACGTACCACAATACAATTGGGGGTATGACCCACTGAATTATAACGTACCAGAAGGAAGTTATTCATACGATGCCAATCTGCCAACAAGACGTATATTGGAATTCAAACAAATGGTACAAGCATTGCACAAAGCTGGTATCAGAGTTATACTCGATGTTGTTTATAACCATACCTTCGACCTTGCTAACAGCAACTTTGAGCGTACATTCCCTAAGGCTTATTACAGATACAATTCTGATGGTACACCTTCTAACGGCTCTGGATGCGGCAATGAGACTGCAAGCGATAAACCCTTAATGCACGACTTCATGTTGGAGTCAATGAAATATTGGGTAAACGAATATCATATTGATGGTTTCCGCGTAGACCTAATGGGAGTTCATGACATACAGACAATGAACGATATTCGTCATGAGCTCAACACAATCGACCCAGAAATATTCGTATATGGAGAAGGATGGAGTGCTGGTGCGTGTGCTTATCCACATGAGAAGTTGGCTGTGAAAGCCGCTGCTCCACAAATGCCAGGCATAGCAGCCTTCTCTGACGATATACGTGACGCATTGCGTGGACCATTCTCTGACGACCACCAACCAGGTTTCCTTGGAGGTGTTAAAGGCTTAGAAGAGAGCCTTAAAGCAGGTATTGCAGGAATGATTGCACATCCACAAGTAGACTACTCTAAGGTAAACTATTCTAAAAACCATACGCCTTAGAACCAACACAGATGATTTCATACGTCAGCTGTCACGATGACATGTGTCTTGTAGACCGCCTCAAAGCATCTATTCCAGAAACAGAATACGATGAAAACGAACTTATTCGATTAAACGAACTTGCACAGACCGCAGTCTTCACATCACAAGGTGTACCATTTATGCTCGCTGGTGAGGAAATGCTTCGCAATAAGAAAGGTGTGCATAACACATATAACTCACCTGATAGTATTAATCACCTCGATTGGAATAATCTGAAAACTTATCCACAAGTATTCAATTATTATAGTGGACTCATCAACCTTCGCAAAGCGCACCCAGCTTTCCGATTGGGCAAAGCCGACCTCGTACGCAAGCATCTCGAGTTCCTTCCTGTACAAGACTGTCTGGTAGCTTTCTGTCTGAAAGACCACGCTGGCGGTGACAAGTGGAAGAATATCTACGTCATCCTCAATGCTAACAAAGAACTACGAACAGTAAACATTCCAAAAGGACAATACACTATCGTATGTGCTAATGGCGAGGTGAACGAAGCAGGATTAGGCAATATGGAAGGTGGAGAGGTTATGATTGATGGACAATCAGCCCTTATCCTACACGATTAAAAAGCCAACTCCTTCACCACTCCTCTCTCAAAGGGAGGAGTGTAAACGATTTAGCAGATTATTAATAGCTGTCAAGGAAGATTGGGCTTACTGGAATTATTAGTCTAATAAGCCCAACCACTCCAAACGCACAGCAGAACAATTCACCTATAATGAAACTCAAAGAAATAACCAACTATTCTAATCTTCCACTCTTTCAAAAGAACTGGAAACTTCTTTTAGTCTTACTTCTTCTATCAACACCTATGATAGCTCACAACAGTACTGCCGCACCTAAGAAAGGCAACAGCCGCACAGCGACACCCAATGTCACACGCATAGACCCAACCAACTGGTATGCCGACATGCAAGACCCAACGCTACAGCTGATGGTATATGGTAAGGATATCAAGTTTTCAGACGTATCCGTAGACTATCCAAACGTAAAAATTGACTCGCTCGTACGACTTGACTCTCCGAACTATCTTCTTGTCTACCTCAACCTAAAAGGTGCAAAGGCAGGAGAGATTAACCTGACATTCTCGACTAAGAATGGAAAAAAAACAACAAAAAAGTATCTATTAAAGCAACGTGAGATGGCTGGCACAGAACACAAAGGCTTCAACAACTCAGACGTTCTTTACATGCTAATGCCCGACCGATTTGCTAATGGTAATCCACAGAATGATGTAATCAAAGGTATGGAAGACCAACTCTGCAATCGCAACGAGCCAAGTCTTCGTCATGGCGGTGACCTCGAAGGACTCCGCCAACACCTCGACTACTTCACCGAGCTTGGAGTTACGGCTCTATGGTTTACACCCGTATTAGAGAATAATCGCCCTGCCGACAATGGGAAGAATAGTACTTACCACGGCTATGCCACAACCGACTACTATCGTGTAGACCCTCGCTTCGGTACCAACGAAGAGTATAAAAATCTTATTAATGAGTGCCACAAAAGAGGATTGAAAGTGGTAATGGACATGATCTTTAACCATTGCGGCGACTATCACCCTTGGGCTAAAGGTACGCGCATTGATGAGAATGGCAAAACAATCAAAGACTATCCTTCAAAAGACTGGTTCAATAGCCCTAACTATGGACTACAAACAAGCTATAAGCTCACACCCGTTCTCGACCCATACGCCAGCAAAGTGGATATGGCAGAAACCGTTGATGGATGGTTTGTTTCATCTATGCCCGACCTTAACCAACGCAACCCACACATTATCAAATACCTCATTCAGAACTCTATCTGGTGGATTGAAACCGTAGGCATTGATGGTATTCGCATGGACACCTATCCTTACGCTGACCGAAAGGCTATGGCGCAATGGATGAAGGTTCTCGATAATGAATATCCAAACTTCAACACCGTTGGAGAAACTTGGGTAACAGAACCAGCCTATACAGCAGCATGGCAGAAAGACAGTAAACTATCCGACACGAATAGCTACTTGAAAACTGTGATGGATTTCGCTTTCTTCGATCGCCTTTCACTGGCTAAGAATGAGGAAACAGACGACTGGTGGAAGGGATGGAACCGCATATACAACTCTCTCTGCTTTGACTACCTCTACACAGACCCATCTTCTGTAATGGCTTTTATCGAAAACCACGACACCGACCGCTTCCTTGGTAATGGTAAGGACTCAACAGCCTGAAACAGGCATACGCTCTCTTGCTAACAATGAAACGTATCCCACAACTCTACTATGGTACGGAAATATTAATGAATGGTACGAAAGAGATTACTGACGGCAACGTCAGAAAAGACTTCCCTGGTGGTTTCCCTGACGATAAAATTAATAAGTTCACACGTGAAGGACGTACAAAAGCTGAGAATGCTATGTTTGAGTGGACCAGCCGCCTACTCCACTGGCGACAGAACAACGACGTGATTACTAAAGGTTCTCAGACACAATTCATTCCTCACCATGGCGTTTATGTTCTTGCACGTCAGTATAACGGGAAAAACGTACTTACCATCCTCAATGGTAAAAAAGCCGACAATCAAGTCGACATCACTCGATATACTGAGGTAATTGGTTCACATACCACTGCAACCGACATCCTCACAGGTGCTACCATAGACCTCACCAAGAACATTCCTTTGGGACAACGACAAGCTATGGTGCTCAGCTTTTAGACTTATTTAAGTCAATATTTTTATCAAAATAAGTAACTTGTTACATACAACATGAGAGTTCTATACAAAGGCTATCGAAAACTTCGATAGCCTTTATTTATTATATCATATAGAAACAAGAAATATTAACACCACAAACAACCTACATTCATTTCGCAAAAACACATGGGCTTATTACCTTAAATACAAATCGGACAATAGTCCGCAATATTCATTATTCATACTCTGCAAAATGTTTCCTTACAGCTTATATCTTCTTGTCGACTTCTTATCTATCTTTGTGACTTGACACATCCCACTATCCCTTCGCTGCATAGAGTCTAAAATCAACTCGACAACAAAACAAAATATGTTTAAGCAATAATAACCAATAGGGATGAAAACACTTATGTGAACCTAAAAAAATATTTACAATCGTTCAGAAATAAAAACTAACATAAAAGCGAATAACACGCAGAAAGACTAAGTTCGTAACACTCAACAAATCAATAAGTTACAAATCATATCAAATAAACATGATTGATTGGACTTCAAAAGAGCATTAGTAACATGCGAGAAGAGCATCTTTTGAAAGCCAAAAGAGCATGTTTACGACCCTAAAAGAGCATGTATTGGATTTCAATCTTACGAAAATATTTTACAAACAACAAATAAAGTGTTTATGGAAGGAATATAGAACACACCAAGATTGTCACTCAAATTATCGAAAAGTATCTATAAATAATCTCCAAACGACTTAAACCATGAAATTCAAAGACTCGACAACTTAACGCCCAATTTTAGTTAAATATATCTAAATGTCAAGTAATCTCATAACACAACATACATATATAAGGTTGAAAATAAGTACCTTTGCAGTCCGATTATTAGTGGGGGAATTCTTAGGCCCCCATACGACACGTGTTAATAGTGTTGTCTTTGGCCGGACAGCATGGTTAGGTCAAGCACAGTCGTAAAATAGAAAACGTTTTTTAGTAGTAAAATTATTATTTTTTTAAGAATGGACACTTTAAGTTACAAAACTATTTCCGTAAACAAGGAAACAGCTAAGAAAGAGTGGGTCGTTATTGACGCAAGCGAGCAAGTAGTTGGTCGCCTTTGCTCTAAAGTAGCTAAACTTCTTCGCGGAAAGTACAAGCCAACTTTCACTCCACACGTAGATTGTGGTGACAACGTAATCATTATCAATGCAGCTAAGGTTGTATTCTCTGGTAAGAAAGAGACAGATAAGGTTTACACACGTTATACTGGTTACCCAGGTGGTCAGCGTTTCAACACGCCAGCACAGCTTCGTACCCGTAAGAATGGTATTGACAAGATGATTCGTCATGCTGTTAAGGGTATGTTACCAAAGGGTCCTTTAGGTCGTCATCTCTTGGATAACCTCTATGTTATCGAAGGTACAGAGACTCAACGGTCTCGAGGCACAGAAGCCAAAGGCAATTGATATTAACCAGTATAAATAATAAAGAGAAAGATGGAAGTAATTAACGCAATTGGTCGCCGCAAGAGCGCAGTAGCGCGTGTTTACCTCTCAGAGGGAACCGGCAAGATCACTATTAACAAGAAAGATTTAACTGAATTCTTCCCATCAGCTATCTTGCAGTACGTGGTTAAACAGCCACTGCAGTTGCTCGGTGTAGAAGGTCAGTATGACATTAAAGCTAACCTCGATGGTGGTGGTTTTACAGGTCAGAGCCAAGCACTGCGTCTTGCTATCGCTCGTGCATTGGTTAAAGTTAACGCTGAGGACAAGAAGAACTTGAAGGATCATGGATTCCTTACACGCGACAGCCGTACTGTTGAGCGTAAGAAGCCAGGTCAGCCAAAGGCTCGTGCTCACTTCCAGTTCAGTAAGCGTTAAAATTTTCCTTGGAACATTGAACTGTTGTCATTGAACATTGAACAGTTGACATTGAACTTTGAATATTGAACTTTGAACTTTATGATATGTTTTGTTCGATAAAAAGAATAAAGTTAAACCTCAAAGGAAAAAGTTCAAACCTCAAACCTCAAAGTTCAAAGGATTAGTTCAAACCTCAAAGTTCAAAGTTAAGAGCTGAAAGGCTAAAGTTCAAATTTCAAAGCTCAAAGTTCAAAGGAAAAGGGTTTAGTATCTAAATTGACGCGATTCCTTATCGGGGGACTACCCGTCAGTTGATTCTAACAAAGCGTGGTGAAGCTCATTCGCCAAGAAAGAATTAAAAAGAAAGTAAACAAGTAAAAACAAACAAAATGTCAAGAACAAATTTTGACCAATTATTGGAGGCAGGATGTCACTTTGGCCACCTCCGTCGCAAGTGGAATCCAGCAATGGCTCCTTACATCTTCATGGAGCGTAATGGTATCCACATCATCGATCTTCACAAGACAGTAGCTAAGGTTGACGAGGCTGCAGAGGCTCTTAAAGGTATTGCTAAGAGCGGCAAGAAGATTCTGTTCGTCGCTACTAAAAAACAGGCTAAGGAAGTTGTAGCAGAGAAGGCTGCAGCTGTAAATATGCCATACGTAAACGAGCGTTGGGCTGGTGGTATGTTGACCAACTTCCCTACAATTCGTAAGGCTGTAAAGAAAATGACGAACATCGACAAGTTGATGAACGATGGAACATTCTCTAACCTCTCTAAGCGTGAGCTCCTCCAGATTTCACGTCAGCGTGCTAAGCTCGAGAAGAACCTCGGTTCTATCTCTGACTTGACTCGTCTCCCATCAGCACTCTTCGTTATCGATGTAATGAAGGAACACATCGCTGTTAAGGAAGCAAATCGTCTTGGTATTCCAGTATTCGGTATCGTTGATACCAACTCTGACCCTAAGAACATCGACTACATCATTCCAGCAAATGATGACGCAAAGGATTCAGTTGAAGCAATCCTCGCTGCTTGTTGCGGTGCTATTGCAGAGGGTCTTGAGGAGCGTAAGGCTGAGAAGGCTGACGAGAAGGCTGCTGCAGAGCAGGCTGAAGAGGCTGCTGAGGCAAAGCCAAAGCGTGCTGCTCGTAAGACAGAAGAGGCTCCAAAAGCTGAAAACGAGGCACCAGCTGCTGAATAATTAATCGAAACATAGTGGGCGCTGGTGAGTGCTAATGACCTTCTTCGTATTAGTTTACTTGAAGTTTATTATCCCTCATCAACGCCCACAATATTTAATAATATTAGAAAGGAAACAAAAAAATGGCTATATCTATTGAAGATATTAAGAAGCTCCGCGCTATGACTGGCGCAGGTCTGGCTGACGTAAAGAAAGCACTCACAGAGGCTGAAGGCAACTTTGACAAAGCAAAGGAACTGCTCCGTGAGCGTGGTTTGGCTATTGCTGCTAAGCGTTCTGACCGTGAGACATCAAATGGTTGTGTACTCGTTAAGCAGGTGGATGACTTTGCTGCTATGGTTGCTATTAAGTGTGAAACTGACTTCGTTGCTAATGGTCAGGACTTCATTGCCCTCGTTCAGGAGATTCTCGATGCTGCCGTTGCTAACAAGTGCCAGAGCCTTGATGAGGTTAAGGCTTTGAAACTCGCTAATGGCGAGGATGCAGCTACTGCTGTTCAGCAGCGTTCAGGTGTAACCGGTGAGAAGATGGAACTTGATGGCTACCACTTCCTTGAAGGCGGAAACATATCTGTTTATGACCACATGAACAAGCACACTCTTGCTACTATCGTTCAGCTCAGCGAGAATAACGAGGAGGCTGGTCATAAGATAGCTATGCAGGTTGCTGCTATGAAGCCAGTAGCTCTTGACGAGGGTTCAATCCCACAGTCTGTAAAAGACGAGGAGTTCAAGGTTGCTGTTGAGAAGACTAAGGAAGAGCAGGTTGAGAAGGCTGTTGTTGCTGCAATCAAGAAGGCTGGCATTAACGCTAACCTCGTTGACAGCGATGACCACATCGAGTCTAACATCAAGAAAGGTTGGTTGACTCGCGAGGAGGCTGACAAGGCTATTGAAATCCGCAACACCGTTGGTGCTGAGAAGGCTGCAAACCTCAATGAAGATATGATTCAGAATATCGCTAAGGGTCGTCTGAACAAGTTCTTCAAGGAGAGCTGTCTTGTTGATCAGGAGTTCCAGTTTGGTGACGGCGACAAGCAGAGCGTTTCTGAGTGGCTTAAGACTCAGAGCAAAGATCTCAAGATTGTTGCTTACAAGCGTTTCACACTCTCTGCAGAATAATTAAAAGACTTCGTAAGAAGAATGATATGGGAGTTGCAGGATAACCACAAGGTTTCTGCAACTCTTTTTCTTAATAGACTATTAGGCTTATTAGCTCAATTAGGTTAATTAAGGTCAATTAGATTAATTAGTCCCATAAAACACCAAATTCATCAAGAATGAAAATCTTTGCAGTAGGCATGAATTATGCCGAACATAATAATTCGCTCAACAATACGTTATCTACAAAGAAAGTCCAATTATCTTCACCAAAGCAGACTCGTCGCTACTGAAAGATAAGAAACCTTTCTTTATTCCCGATGACTTGGGAACGATTGAGTATGAAACAGAACTCGTTATACGAATCTGTCGACTGGGTAAAACTATCTCGGAGCGTTTCGCCCACAGATACTACGATGCTGTGACAGTAGGAATCGACTTCACTGCACGTGAGTTACTGCAAAAATTAAGAGAAAAAGGACAACCATGGGATCTATGCAAAGGATTTGATGGTTCAGCTGCCTTAGGTGAATGGATACCAAAGGAGAAGTTTCTTGACATACAACGACTACGCTTCCATCTTGACATCAATGGTCAAACCGCACAAGTGGGATATACAAGTGACATGTTATACAAAGTGGACGAAATCATTAGTTACATCAGTCGTTACTTCACTCTCAAAACGGGAGACATCATATACACAGGCACTCCATCAGGTTGTGGACCAGTTCATATCAATGATCATCTGGAAGGATACCTTGAAGACAGAAAGGTTCTGAACTTCCATTGCAAATAAACATATACAAGAAGCAGGTTACTTGCCAGGAAACAATATGGACGGGTTACATTAATAAAAATAAGAAAAGGTATCAATAAACAGCTTATGAAACGTTCAGCAATACTCTATCTCTTGATTTTATTTGGTTGTATAAAAGCCTCTGCACAACAGCAAAGGTTCTTCAATCTTACGATTCAGGACGTTACAATAGACTCTATGTTGCCACATTTTCACTATGCTATACCAATTGGTGAAGAGTATAGTGACTCTGTCTATGAGCTGGAAATACGTTATCCAGAGTTTATTGACATGAACGAAGACGACATCAAACGATATAAAAGCCTCACAAGTATAACACCTCCAACGTTACCACAGATAAATCAACAGATGACTGTCGAACGCAAGCGAGGTGTATTAGAGATATCATTGGTACCAATTGTTCAACGAAATGATAAGATGCAGTTTCTTGTCAGCTTTATGATTGCTCTTACATCTCGTCCTAAGAAAACAATAACCAAGAGTACAAAAGGCGTTGGAACACGCACAGGAGGAATGTCAATATATACGGCTGCAAATCGTTATGCAGAGAACTCTATTCTTGCCAAAGGTAAATGGGCAAAGATACGTGTTCCCGCTAACGGTGTCTATCAGTTAACACCCGAACTTATACGCCGTGCAGGCTTCTCTAATATTGATAACGTAAAGATATATGGATATGGCGGTCACTTACAAAAGGAGAATCTGACGGCAGAGCACATCATATTGTATGATGACTTGAAGGAAGTTCCAACCTATAATAGCAATGGCAAAAGATTGTTTTACGCACATGGCCCTATTAGTTGGGAAAGTAACAACTCGGTAAAAAGAATACGTAATCCATATTCAAACTATGGTTATTATTTTCTAACAGAGGATAATAATAGTAAGCCCACAACGATAAAAGACAGTATAACCTTCCTCAATAGCTTCTATCCATCAGCTGACGACTATCATTCCTTACATGAGATAGACAATTTCAGTTGGTATCATGGAGGCCGAAACCTCTTTGAGGATACACCATTAAAACTAAATGAAAGTAAGGTCTTCACCTTGCCTAATAAAGCAAAAGCTACAAATGCAAAATTAACGGTTGCAGTAACAACTGGTACGTATGCCTCAACTGTGGAAGTGGAAGTCAATGGGAAAAAACTTGGTGATATTAAAATATCATCCCACGATTCGTTTGATAAGGGATATGAAGAAATAAGAACCTATACGCTTAACACGCTCAACGCTGTTGATAGTATCAAACTAACAACAAGCTCGGGTGGACCCGCACGTCTTGATTATCTCATCATGACCTATCCCACATCTGCATCAGCACCTTCGTTAAAGGCAACCTTCCCTACTCCTGAATACGTATACAACATAACAAATCAAAATCATCATGCTGACGAGCCTGTCGATATGGTAATCATCATTCCAACAAGTCAGAAGCTATTGAAACAAGCTGAACGCTTAGCAGACTTCCATCGTAAGCACGACAATATTACTGTTCGTATTGTTCCAGCTGACGAGCTATACAATGAATTCTCCAGTGGAACACCTGACGCAATGGCATATCGACGTTACATGAAGATGCTTTACGATCGCACAACCACTAACAATCTTCCGCAATCACTCTTACTATTTGGCGATTGCGTATGGGACAATCGTATGGTGACAAGTGCGTGTCGAAATCTCGATTCAGACGACTTTCTTCTTGCATACGAGAGTGAAAACTCATTCAGTGAAACCGATTGCTACATCAATGATGGATGGTTTACTTTAATGGACGATGGCGAAGGCGGCGACCTGCTAAGACACGACAAAGAAGACCTCGGAGTAGGTCGTTTCCCAGTTACAGATATATTAGATGCAAAGACATTAGTAGATAAAACCATACAGTATGCTGAGAATAAGAATGGCGGAAGTTGGGAAAACACCATTATGTTTATGGGAGACGATGGCAATAACAACCTCCACATGCACGATGTCAACGAGACAGCTGAAACCATCATGCGACTTTATCCAAGCTACCATGTGAAGAAAGTGATGTGGGACTCCTTTGTCCGAACCTCATCTGCCACAGGCAATACATATCCAGAAGCAAGTGCAATCATCAAACAACAACAAGCACAAGGCGCACTCATCATGGACTATGCAGGCATGGAAGGGAAGATCAAATCTCTCATGAAGCGGTTCTCCGCATCAATGATTATAGCAACTTCACAAACAACCATCTACCTCTATGGATTACAGCCAGCTGTGACATTATGCCCTACGATGGTACTATTCCTACCATTGGTGAAGCTGCTATGCTTAATAACAAGGGTGGCTCTGTTGCATTCTGGGGTACAACTCGCACCGTATATGCCTACTACAATAAGGCTATCAACACCGCCTTTCTTAAGCATGCACTTAGTCATACGAACGGAAAGCCTACCACATTGGGCGAAGCACAACGTCTTGCAAAATGCGAGTTAATTAACTCTAATAGCGACCTTACCCCTAACAAACTGCAATATGCACTATTAGGCGACCCTGCCCTATCACTTAATCTCCCAACATTAGAAGTTAAAATCGAAAAGATTAATGGGCAAACACCAAGTACAACACAATCAGTAGTTCTCAAAGGTGGCACTGCTGTAACCGTCAAAGGTTATATAGCAAGAATGGAAGTAAACAAACAGACTTTCAGGGATTGCTTACTGCAACCGTACGCGATACCAAGGAACTCATTACTTGTAAGAAACAAGAGGAAACGTCTAACGACGCATTCCAATATTACGATCGTCAAAAGGTACTCTACAATGGTACCGATAGCATTAGAAACGGAGAGTTCACCTTCACCTTTGCCGTACCACGCGATATCAACTACACCTCGGGGACAGGCTTGATGAACCTATCCGCTATCAACGACACACATACACTCATGGCACAAGGACATGAAGAAGGTTTCACAATTGATGGCTCAGAGAAGATATACAACGACTCAATAGGACCATCTATCCATGCTTATCTCAACACTCCAAACTTCACCAATGGTGACAAAGTCAATAGTACACCTTACTTCTTTGCACAGATAACAGACAAAGATGGTATCAACGCTTCAGGCAATGGTATCGGACATGACCTGCAATTGACCATTGATGGTAAGCTCACACAGACTTACATCTTGAATGACAACTTCAGATACGATTTTGGTAGCTACACCTCAGGAACAACTGGTTTCAGTCTACCAGAACTTTCAGAAGGCTTACACACACTGCAATTCCGTGCATGGGACATACAGAACAACCCGTCTACCGTCACACTTCAATTCAAGGTTGTCAAAGGATTGGCACCAGAAATATATAGTGTGTGTGAATGCATCTAAAAACCCTGCCAAGACTGAAACAACTTTTATTGTTACACACAATTACGTTGGCTCAGAAGTAAATCTTGACATAGAAGTATTCGACATGAGTGGCAGATTGATATGGCATCGTAACGAAAATTCAGTAACGTCAGGCAGTGCCATAACAGCTGACTGGAATCTCGTCGTTGACAATGGTATAAGGCTTCAAGCCGGTGTGTACCTCTATCGAGTATGCCTCAGCTGCGATGGTGCTACAAAGGTATCAAAAGCTAAGAAACTAATAGTCTTAGACAATAAATAAAACCGAATGAACGTTTCTCTCAATATAAAAAACATTTACAAGCACCCAATCAAACAAAGATGATAAATAGAATTCGATTAAGCCTCCTTATACTTATAATGTTTGTATCCTTAGCAGCTTATTCACAGGACAAAAAGGACATCTTTAATCCTGTCAATACGTCAGTTACCTCACAGTCAATCGCTCCTGATGCTCGCTCAGCAGGTATGGGTGACGTTGGTGCAGCCACTGACCCAGATGTAAATTCACAGTATTGGAATCCTGCAAAATATCCTTTTAATATTTCTCGTGCTGGTGTTTCATTGAACTATACACCTTGGCTACGCCAGTTGGTGAGCGACATTGACTTGGCTTACCTTGCTGGTTACCATCGTATTGGTGATTATAGTGCAGTATCAGCCTCTATGCGTTACTTCTCTTTGGGAGAAGTTCAGATGACAAATGGCACAAACATGACCATTAACCCATACGAAATGTCAATGGATGTCGCTTACTCTCTGATGCTTAGTGAACATTTCTCATTAGGTGCTGCTGTGCGTTGGATATACTCAGACCTTACCTATAACTATGAGGACGACACAAGTCCTGGTTCAGCCTTTGCAGCCGACTTGTCTTGCTATTATCAGAACTATGTTAATCTTGGCGAACGTGAGTGCCAATTAGGTTTAGGTTTGAATGTTTCTAATATCGGTTCAAAGATTACCTTTGGTGGCGACAACCGCTCAGAATTCATCCCAACCAACCTCCGTGTAGGTGCATCATTGATGATACCTGTTGACGAATTTAATCGTTTTACAATTTCAGCTGATGCAAACAAGCTCTTGGTTCCTACCTATCCGAAACGCAATACTGACGAATCTCAGGTCGACTATGACAATCGACTACAAAAAGAATACTATGACGTTTCGTCTATCTCTGGTATCTTCAAGAGTTTTGGCGATGCACCTAATGGAGCCTCTGAGGGAATTACAAGAAATACAATGGAGCCTTGGAACTGAATACACCTACAATGACAAATTCTCACTCCGTGCTGGTTATCACCACGAAAGCGAAAACAAAGGTAACCGTAAATACTTCACTGTAGGTGCAGGATTTAAGATGAATGTTTTTTCTCTGGATGCAGGATATGTAATTGCCACAGCCAGAAACAATCCGCTTGATCAAACTCTTCGACTCTCACTCACGTTTGACATGGATGGTATCAAAGACCTATTTAATCGAAGATAAAACATTATGACAAAGAATATTCAACCTATTCCAGCTTTCCGTATAGGAATGGGATACGATGTACACAAACTCATTGAAGGACGTGCCTTATACTTAGGTGGAATAAAAATAGAACACTCTCTCGGACTGCTCGGACACAGTGATGCCGATGTTCTTATTCATGCTATCTGTGATGCACTACTTGGGGCTGCAAACATGCGTGATATTGGCTATCATTTCCCTGACACTGCTGACGACACCTTGGATATGGACTCTAAAATTATCCTTCGTAAAACCATTGACCTATTAGCAACAAAGGGTTATCGTGTAGGCAACATTGATGCTACCGTATGTGCCGAACGTCCAAAGATTAATCCACATATACCTACCATGTGTGAATGCTTGGCTGAAATAATTGGCTGTGATATTGATGCCGTTTCAATCAAAGCTACAACGTCCGAAAAAATGGGATTTGTTGGACGTGAAGAAGGTATAGCCGCATACGCGGTATGCCTTATCACAAAGTCATAATCCTCCCCTTTTACCCAACATAAAAGAAGACTAACAGTTCTGAGGACTGAGAAAACAAGGCTATCGAAACACTTAATGATAACATCTGTTTTGGCATATAGGTCTGATTGTTTGCAATTTGACCTATATGCTTTTTTTGAAACTATCACTTTCCATCATACCGATAAATCTCAAATCTTCACACTACATACACACAAACCTTGTTTTGAAAATTGTTTACAAAGCTACAACAAAATAGACGTAAGAAACACAAAAGCATATTCTAAAAAGTAAACTTGTAACAAACACAAAAACAGATAGTTACAAAACCTTCACAAAAAGGTAGCTAATTAGTCTTTCAAAGATACCTAATAGAGCTTCAAAAGAGCGTCTATTGAAAGCTTAAAAAGCATCTTTATAAAGCCCAAAGACCATGTATTGACTTTGAATTACATAAAAATAATTTACAATTAATAGATAATATGGGAAAGAAAGAGCTTACAAACAAAGCATCAATCCTATTCTCTGTTAAACCCAAACACAGCTCTCTCCCATCAAACAAAATAGTAAATGAAACAAAAAAAACGCCGAGACTCTCATCGAGCTTCGGCGTTATTAGTATGCTTAACGAAAAATCTTTTCAAATGAAAGGTAACCTCACGGTCGCCATTGTCATTAATGATTAATTGTTAAACTTATACCTTAATAAAATAACTAAAAACCTAAATCTATTACTACTAACCTAAACAATCTATTAACCTTTTGACAATGCAAAGGTAGAAGTTTTTCAGATTCCTCACAACACTTCTATGTTTTTTTAAGGCAAAAACAGCCTTTTCTTGACACAAATCAACCCTCTGTGTGCGCAAACAATCAATAAATGATTAGTTTTCTTGGCATTTTATCTCTTTTCTTGTAACTTTGCTGCAAATGACATATCAATGAGAATACTGATTGTAAATACCAGTGAGAAAACGGGTGGGGCTGCTGTTGCAGCCAACCGACTCAAAGATGCACTCAATAATAGTGGCGTTAAGGCAAAGATGTTAGTGCGTGATAAGACAACAGACGATATCACGGTAGTCAGTCTTGGCCATAAGTGGAGAAATCAATGGCACTTATTATGGGAGCGTTTATGCGTCTTTTGTAGTCTTCATTTTTCTCGTACTCATTTATTTGAGATAGACTTAGCAAATGCAGGAGCTGACATTACAAAGCTACGTGAGTTTAAGGAGGCTGATATTATTCATCTTTCTTGGATTAATCAAGGTATGCTTTCATTAAATAGCATCAAGAAGATTATCAGTTCTGGCAAGCCCGTTGTGTGGACAATGCACGACCTGTGGCCTGCTTCCAGCATTTGCCATTATGCACACGGATGCTATCGCTACGAAAACGGATGTGGCAACTGCCCACTTCTCCCTGGTAGACGCACTTTGAGCGACTTGTCTGCAAAAGTATGGAAACGCAAAAAAACCGTTTATCAGCATGGCAACATTTGGTTTGTTACATGTAGTCAATGGCTTGCTCGACAAGCAAAACGAAGCGGACTTCTTCGCGGACTTAGTGTCACTAGTATTCCTAACCCGATTGATACACACCTCTTCGAGCCACAAGACAAACAGTTGGTTCGACAGCACCTTCAACTTCCTGAAAAACAAAGAATTATTCTCTTTGTATCACAACGCGTAACCGACCAACGTAAAGGAATGGACTATTTTATTGAAGCAATTGACAAAATGGTTAGCCAGCATCCTGAAATGAAAGAGAATACGGGTATTGCTATTCTTGGCGGACACGCCGAAGAACTGGAAGGAAAACTGGCTTTACCCGTTTATCCTATTGGCTACGTGAGCGACCAACAGCGCATTCGCGACGTGTATAATGCTGCTAACATCTTTGTACTCCCTTCACTGGAAGACAATCTCCCCAACACCATCATGGAAGCTATGGCTTGCGGTGTGCCATGCGTTGGATTTAAGGTTGGAGGTATACCAGAAATGATTGACCACCTTAAGAATGGATACGTTGCAATAGAACGAAATGCAGAAGACCTTGCGAAAGGTATGCACTGGATACTTGACGAAACAGACTATACTGCACTTTCAGAAGCTGCTGTAAGAAAAGTATTGCGTTGCTATTCGCAACGTAGTGTTGCAATGCAATATATCGAAGTATATAATGAGGCACTTGCCTATAAGAATTTCAGATTATGATAACATTTTCAGTAGTCACCATAACCTATAACGCAGCATCGGTTCTGCAACCAACACTGGATAGTGTACTCATGCAAGACTATCCACATGTAGAGCATATCATCATTGACGGAGCCTCAACAGACAACACTTTGGAGATTGCTAAAGCCTATCAAAAACAATCAGAAGAAGCCGAGAACGAACATGTCGTACGTATTCAAAGCGAACCTGACGATGGACTCTACGATGCAATGAACAAAGGTTTACAGCAGGCAACGGGCGACTATATTGTCTTTATGAATGCGGGTGATCGTTTTCCAACGGCTGACACATTAGACAAAGTTGTCCTTGCAGCTGTTGTCGGTGACGACGAGGAACGTCCGGCAGTGCTTTTTGGCGATACCGACATTATTGATGAAAAGGGCAACTTCCTCTGCCATCGCCGTTTAAGTCCTTCAGAACGACTCACATGGCGTTCGTTTCGCTATGGCATGTTAGTTTGCCATCAAGCCTTCTATGCACGCTTGGACATAGCCCATTCACTACTATATGATACGACCTATCACTACTCGGCAGATGTTGATTGGTGTATACGAGTGATGAAAGAGGGTGAACGCAACCAACTTCTCTTACGTAACATTCATGCTGTTGTCGCAAACTATGTACGAGAAGGTCAGACAACTCTTCATCATAAAGAGTCGCTCCGTGAACGTTTCAACATAATGTGCAAACACTATGGATACATACAGACCTTATTACTTCATGCTTGGTTGTTGTACGTAGTATGATTAGAAAGTAATAAAATCATATTTCAGCGTTTATTCATACCATACATAAGTACTCGAAGACTAAAAGTATCTATTACTTACAGCCTTCGAGTTTGCTTATTCCTTACCAATCATTAGACCACAATATTCATCATTCATACTTTACTATTACTGTCCGCTGAACTTTTGTTTTTTTCAAACAAATTAGACTGTCTTATTCACGAATGAAAAACATGAGTTTAAAAGTTGCTGTCACTACTGTCAGCATTGCACGCAGCATAAACACCTTATAATCTACATATTACAAGAAATGTTAAAAATGACAGCAACTAAAAACAAAAACTATTTAGGTTATAATGACCGATTTGAACTTATTCCGAGAGCTTCTCCAATCCATACCTACTCTACATTACAGAACTCCAATCGTTTCATAGTGACATAAAAAAAGAGGATGTGTCTTTTTAATGACACACCCTCATAAACATATTTTTACTTTTTTTTATTAGCTCAACTACTTACGATTGAAAGGTAATATTCACAGTTGTCTTACTCTTAACGGGATGACCATTCTGCATAGCAGGCTTCCACTTTGGCATCTTATTAGTAAGGCGCACAGCCTGTTGCTTAAAAAACTCAACACTTTTATCCAACATACGCTTCTGCATCTCCAGTTTCATCTTCAAAAAGAATTTACCATCGCCTCTCACATTCTTTACCTCAACGACACGAGCTCCCGTAACACTGCCATCCATCTCGACATTGAAGACAACCTTCATCTCTACATGAGCCTTTGAAAGCATCGACGTAAGGCTACCATACTGACTCTCTGCATAGTAATTAGCAATTGCGTCCTGCCCACCTTCAAAAGTTGGAAACACGTCCGTTTTACTTACTTGTGGAGTTAGCGAAAGAGATTCTAACTTAGCCTTCAACTTGTTTACTTCAACTGTCCCCATAACAATCCTGCCCTCTGGATCAACAAGATACATTGATGGAATCCAATTAATCTTATATAATTGATCGATAAGCGTATTCTTCTTAAACTTTTTAAGCTCGCTTACCTGTGTCCAATGCATCTGATACTGCTCCCAATAAGTTTTCGCCCAAAGCTCACGATCAGTATCAAAAGATATTCCTACAAACTGCACCCCATAGTCGCGAAACTGCTCATACAAAGCCTTCATGGCAGGAATATCTCGACGACAATCGGGACACCAGCTTGCCCAGAAATCTAAGACTACGTAACTACCACGATATTGACTCAGACTTATATCCTTACCATCGTATGTCTTCAACTTAAACTCTGGTGCACGTGTTCCTGGTTTAAGCATATTTGTAGCATACTTCGCATCTAAATCCTTAGTTTGCTCTACGTTTGTTGTCTGCGCAAAAGTTACTGAAACTGACACAAATAATGCACATACAACTGCTAAAAGTATTCTTCTCATATCTAATCTAATTCTGTTTTCTTATCTAAATCTAATAGTAATCCAAGATGATTTTTGAGATTCCTTACACTCTTTATTATCATCATTTGTTAAGTTGCAAATATACGACCTTATTTTGAATAACGCAAATACATTATTGCATTTTTTCTATGGTTAATGTTTGGTCGCAATAGTCAACAACAGCAGGACGATGAGTAATAAATATCACTGTTTTATTATGATTTGAAAGTATATTCTTCAAAAGTTCGCACTCTGTCTGTGGGTCAAGCGCAGATGTTGCCTCATCAAATATCATGATACTACGGTCACGTAAGAGCGAACGAGCTATTGCAATACGCTGCGCCTGACCCTCACTAAGTCCTCCGCCTTGTTCTGAACAGAGGGTTTCAAGCCCCTGAGGAAGCTGAAAAACGAAATCGGCACAACTCTTTTTTAGTACAGCTATCAACTCTTCGTCTGTTGCATCAACCTTACCAAGCAGGAGGTTTTCACGAATGGTGCCACTAAGAAGTGTGTTACCTTGTGGGACATAGACAAAGTTTGTACGCATCAACGGCGACAACTCCTTACTTTCTTTTTCATTATACACCTCGACTGAACCTTCATTTGGCTTCAACAAAGCAAGCAACATACGCACAAGCGTTGTCTTTCCCGCTCCGGTTTCACCAAGAATTGCCGTACAAGAACCTGGATAGAAATCAAAGTCAAGTCCCCTCAACGTGTCACATTCAGCATCAGAATAGCGATAAGTAAATATGATTTAAGCGAACACCTAATGCCCCATCTAACTCTATCGCCTCTCCTTGTTCCTCCAAAGGATTTTCTTCTAACTCCATCAAACGCTCCGCCGCTGTAAACACAGACACGAATGCGGGTACTAACTTTGTTAGCTGACGAGCGGGACTCTGAATTTTATTTACCAACTGTAAGAAGGCTGTCATACCACCAAATGTCAACGTATGGACTGACATTCGAATTGCAGCCCACGTAAAAGCTACAAGGTATCCAAAGGCAAATCCAAAATTAAGAACAAAGTTTGAGAAAACTGAAAACCTTGTCTTCAACACGACTCTACGGCGTAATTCTGACTGAGTTTTATCTAATTTCCCTACGATAATATCATCACTTTCAAGCGTCTTAATGAGCATACGATGCTGTATCGTTTCTTGTAAAACACTCTGAACCTTTGAATCAGAGTCGCGAACCTCACGTGTCAATCGCCTCATCTGTCGTACATAAACCTTACTTACGACGACAAATAGAGGTATCATAACGACTATAATTAAAGCAAGTCGCCAATCCATCGACATTAAATAAAAGAATGCACCAAAGAAACAGTACTAATGTTGATAGCGAGTTGGGAATTGTTTCTGTGAGAAAACCTACTACATTGACAACATCTGCTTCCAAACGATTTAACACGTCTCCACTATGAAAACGCTCCTTACCATGCCACTCCGAACGTAAAATATGGTCGAGTATACGCTGTTGCATACGATTCTGCGCCTTGATACCCAATATATTTCTCACCCATACCGAGGCTATACTCAAGGCAAAATCACAAAGAATTAAAGTCCCCATGATACTCACTGCCACATAGATACTACCTTCTTTGGCATGAGAGGCCACATCTATGGCATGCTGAATAGCCCATACTGTCGCCAAAGAAACAACAACGCTAAGAATACCTATCAAAGCATTCAAAAATGCTTGTCTACGATTACCTTGCCAAGCTACCCACAACCAACGGAATATCTCCTTGCTTGTATAATGCGTTTTGGGCATTTGAAAGAGTTTCTTTATCTTGCTTATCATCTCATTCTTTTATATTTGTTATATAGAAAACCTTAATTTGATAGTTTTTTTAGCTACTCTATGATGGCTATCTTACCTAATCTTTGCTAAGGAAAACTAAACTAATCAGCTTCTTAATCACCGTCTTACCCACCAACTAACAACCTTCTTAAAACTGACGTGTATCAGCTCCCCACATCAATTTCTCTCTCAATGTTGAGAAAAAACGTTGTCCATCAGTTTTCACTATACGAACCTTATGCGCAGCTTTCTTTATCGTCAGTGTAACACCCTCGCATAACTTCTCTGATCGACCATCAACAGCTGCAAGGAAATTATGACTTCTACTCTGCACTTCCAACTTAATTTCCGATTCATCACTGATAACTATCGGACGAATATTTAGACTATGTGGAGCTACTGCTGTCATACTTAATATACCCGATTGTGGTACGATAATAGGACCACCAACCGACAACGAATAAGCAGTCGAGCCTGTTGGTGTACTAATAACGAGTCCATCGGCCAGATAAGTCACTAAATATTCACCATTCACACTTGCTTTTATCGAAATCATCGCAGCATTATCACGTTTCAAAACAGCAATATCATTCAATGCAAAAGGGCAATTCTCCAGAACTTCCCCATCAGTTTTAAGTTCTATTACAGCACGCTCCTCGATTTCAAATCGTCCTTCAAAGACATCATCAAGAACTCTCCTAATCTCCTCTGGAGCAACATTTGCAAGAAAACCCAAGCGTCCCATATTCACACCAATGATTGGGATTTGCTTTGGACCAACCTTACTTGCAGCTTTAAGAAATGTTCCATCGCCTCCTAAGGAGATAACGTAATCAACATCAAAGTTCACCCCTTCAAAAAGACCAGCTACTGAAAAACATTTTTTTAGTTCTTTTTCTAAGACATGATAGAAGCCATGTTCGACATATACATCAGCCTCACGCACAGCCAAATAATCTAAGATATCAACAATCTGAAGCGTATCAAAAGCCTTGGATGTATTTCCAAAAATAGCAAAACAGAGTTTCTTTTCTACCATAAAACGTGTCTTTTTTAATTCTTTTAGTCTTACAAGCCTCACGATACCATGAATAATTAGTATATTTGCAGACATTATTCACTTGCAAAATTAAAGATTTTTATTGGATTTATTACTTAAAAACAAAAAAATAATTATGGCTAAAGTATATGAGTTTCTTGCTGAAGGCTTTGAAGAAGTTGAGGCTTTGGCACCCGTTGACATCTTACGACGTGGAGGCATAGATGTAAAAACCGTTAGCATAACCAAAAACCCTCTCGTTGAGTCTTCTCATGGTGTAATTGTTAAAACCGACCTTCTTTTTGAAGACATCAACGACTTTTCTGACGCCGACCTTCTAATGTTACCTGGCGGAATGCCTGGTTCTAAGAACCTAAACGAACACGAAGGCTTACGAAATGTACTCCAACAACATTTTAATAAAGGTAAACATGTTGCAGCTATCTGTGCTGCACCATTGGTTTTAGCTTCTATTGGCTTGCTCAAAGGAGAGAAAGCAACAATCTATCCAGGTATGGAAAGCTACTTAGGCGAGGATGTTGAATACACTGAAGCACTTGTTCAGGAAGATGGAAACATAACCACTGGAGCAGGACCGGCGGCTTCTTTCCCATACGCTTACAAACTGTTAAGCTATTTCCTACCGATAGAAAAAGTGGAAGAGATACGTAAAGGAATGATTTACGACAAACTTCTAAATTCATAACCCATTATATACAAATCAATATTGTGACGCTTAAAATATCTAAATATGCCATCATTGTCGCTGGTGGAAAAGGATTGAGAATGGGAGCAGACATTCCAAAACAGTTCCTTCCTGTTGGTGGAAAACCTGTCCTCATGCACACCATCAGTCGCTTCCATGCATACGACAAGGATTTGAAAGTTATCCTCGTTCTGCCCAAAGAGCAACAATCTTACTGGCAGGAATTATGCGAACAATATCATTTCAATGAAGAATATCAGTTAGCAGATGGTGGTGCAAGTCGATTTCAATCATGTAAGAATGGGCTTTCGTTGATATCTACCGACACCACTGGACTTGTCGGAATCCATGATGGTGTACGTCCTTTTGCTTCCATCGAAACTATTGAACGTTGTTTTAACACTGCACAGACCACTAAGGCAGTAATCCCAGTATTGCCCGTCACCGACACGCTACGCTTTACAGGCGACTCTCCAAGTGGCAAGAACGTACAACGCAGCAATTACAAAACAGTTCAGACGCCTCAGGTCTTTGATATTCAACTTATCAAAAAAGCATACGAACAAGCAGAAAAAGCCGATTTCACCGATGATGCCAGCGTTGTCGAACAACTCGGACAAAACGTAACCATGGTGGAAGGTAATCGTGAAAACATTAAGATCACAACACCTTTCGACTTAAAAGTAGCAGAAGTTTTACTTCATTCAGAATTCTGAATATAATTAATGGATATACTTTCACAAGACATAATGTACCTGCCTGGTGTAGGACCACATCGTAAGGAAATACTAAGCAAGGAGCTTGGTATTAATACCTATCGTGACTTATTAGAATACTTCCCTTACAAATACGTGGACCGAACAAAGCTATATCTCATCTCAGAGCTATCACAAGATATGCCTTTCGTACAAATTAAAGGAAGAATTCTCAGCTTTGAAGAAATGGAGATGGGTAAACGTAAAAAGCGAATTATTGCCCATTTCACCGATGGACATAGCATTTGTGACATCGTGTGGTTTAATGGTGCGAAGTATATCTATCAGAACTATCAACTTAACAAAGAGTATGTTATTTGGGAAACCTACTTTCTTCAATGGTAGATTTCAGTTTACACATCCCGACCTTGATGATGCTTCACAACTGAAACTCAATGATATGGGGATGCAACCTTTCTACGTAACAACGGAGAAAATGAAGAAAGCTGGTATCACTTCTCGTGCTGTTGAAAAACTAACAAAGATATTGATTAGCAAGCTCACAGAACCCTTAGAAGAAACTCTCCCCCCTTTTATCACAACCCACCTACACCTCATATCACGTAACGAAGCACTACGAAAGATTCATTATCCGAAATCGGTTGATGACACTCAACGTGCTCGTGTGCGCTTGAAGTTTGAAGAACTCTTCTACGTTCAGCTTAACATTCTTCGCTATGCCAGCGACCACCGACGAAAGTTTCAAGGTTATGTTTTCAATCGGATTGGCGCACAATTCAATTGGTTCTACTCTCACAACCTGCCCTTTGAACTTACAGGTGCACAGAAAAAAAGTAATGCATGAGATACGCAACGACCTGGCAAGTGGCCAGCAGATGAACCGTCTATTACAAGGTGATGTTGGTTCTGGTAAAACACTCGTTGCACTAATGGCAATGCTTATCGCCATTGACAATGGCTTTCAGGCTTGCATGATGGCACCGACAGAAATACTTGCAGAACAACATCTACAAACAATCAAAGACTTTCTTAAAGGTATGAACCTGCGCATCGTACTGCTGACGGGTATCGTAAAGGGGGAAGAAACGACAAGAAGTATTAGATGGACTCATTGACGGCTCAATCAATATTATCGTGGGAACCCATGCCATTATTGAAGACAAAGTTCAGTTCCACCATCTTGGAATGGCTGTCATTGACGAGCAACATCGATTTGGCGTAGAACAACGTGCCAAACTATGGAGTAAAGGTGACAAACCACCACACGTATTAGTGATGACCGCCACTCCTATACCTCGCACACTTGCAATGACCATTTATGGCGACCTCGATGTCTCTATCATTGACGAATTGCCTCCTGGACGTAAACCTATCCAAACAATCCATAAGTATGATGACCAGATGGCGAGTCTATATAGCGGTATTCGACAGCAAATTAACATGGGTCGACAAGTGTATATCGTCTATCCTCTCATCAAAGAAAGTGAACGTATGGACCTCAAAAACCTCGAAGAGGGATTTGAGACTATACGCAATATCTTCCCTGAATTTCAATTAAGTAAGATTCATGGAAAGATGAAAGACAAGGAGAAAGAAGCTGAAATGCTGAAATTCGTCAGTGGACAAACTCAAATTCTTGTTGCCACAACAGTAATTGAGGTAGGTGTAAACGTACCTAATGCAAGTGTAATGGTTATACTCGACGCTCAACGTTTCGGACTCTCACAACTCCATCAGCTGCGTGGGCGTGTGGGACGTGGTGCTGAACAAAGCTATTGTATCCTTGTTACAAACTACAAGCTCTCCAAAGAAACAAGAAAACGTATTGACATTATGTGCGATACGAATGATGGTTTTGAAATTGCTGAAGCCGACCTCAAACTACGTGGTCCGGGCGACTTGGAGGGTACACAACAAAGTGGTATTGCATTTGACCTCAAAATTGCTGACATTGCAAGAGATGGACAAATTGTGCAAATGGCACGAGAAGAAGCACAAAAAATTATAGATAACGACCCTAACTGCCAAAAAATGGAATATAACATCCTATGGGACAGACTTAAAGCTTTAAGAAAAACAAACATAAATTGGGCTGCCATTTCCTAAAACAAAGATGGTCAGTCTATGGTCAAATGATTGAATAGAAGTCAAAAAGAACTTAATAATTTTTCTCATGAAGCTCTATTATTGCGTAAAAATCTTTACATACATTCATACAAATTGTCTATAAAAAAGCAAAAAACACGCTTAAAAGACAAGTTTATAACCATCATAAAATCAGCGGATTATAAAACGACAAAAGGAAAGGTGCATAGCAAGACTCCAAAAGGTGCTTACTTGAGCTTCAAAAGAGCATCTTTTAAAGTCGAGAAGAGCATCTTTTAAGAGCCAAAACATCGTGTATTGCTTCTTAATCACTCGAAAATAATTTACAAACTGATATTTTCGTAAAACATAGCTAAATGTAAACAAACAGGCTCTCTGCATTTTCTCTCACAAAAAATACTGGTTTCATCGATGTAAGCAAACACAGAAACTTGATAAACAAAGATGGAATAAATATTCTCGAATGAACACTTCAAAAAACACAAAAAAAACAATAATTCCACTGGTTATATAACTCAAAATCAAGCTGTCTCTTTGTTAAACAGGGCTAAAAACAACAAAAAGCGACTCTATTTTTCAAGTTATTTTATTATCTTTGCGAAGTCTTTCGGTCAAAATACACACATATTATCAGAAATATGTTTACGAACAACCGTTAGAAAGGGATATGAAAATCAGTCCCGTGCCTTAAAGGCATCCGAGTTTATGAATAAAATAACTTGATTATGACTTTTAAGAAAATAGTTAGAACTATTGCACTAACATCTCTCTTAACCTTAACATCTCATTCAGCAAACGCCCAAGACCTACTTGCACGTCAAGCACCTATAGACCGCCGAGCAAAAGCATTGGATACAATGGTTGTCAACCGCCTTCGTGAGGCTGAAGAGATTGAGGAGCCATCATCAGAGCTCTACAACGACTGGAACAACAACTATGCACATCGAGGAGGTAACCTTCCTGATGTATACAAAATAGACCTTCGTGGATTCCACATGCCAACCCCAAGCCGTGTTATCACCAGTAACTTCGGTCGCCGCTGGGGTCGTCGTCACCAAGGATTAGACATTAAGGTGTATATCGGTGACACCATCCGCGCAGCCTTCTCTGGTAAGGTGCGTGTAGTAAAATATGATGCAAACGGATATGGTAAATATATTGTTATCCGCCATAATAATGGACTCGAAACAATCTATGGTCACCTGTCAAAACAAATTGTAATTGCCAACCAGACTGTACGTGCAGGTCAACCAATCGGATTGGGTGGTAACACTGGACGTTCAACGGGTTCTCACCTCCATTTTGAAACCCGTCTTGCAGGTGTCGCACTAAATCCTGCATTATTCTTCGACTTTGCTAACCAAGACGTTACAGGAGACTACTACGTCTTTCGTCGTAGCACAGTAGCACAGGACTCTGAGCATGCAACAGCCGCTCGTGGAACATCTTCAAGCCTTGGATATTCTCGTGAGAACATTCAAGGAAAGGGCTACCAAACAACCAACGCATCACGACAAGAAAAGAACTATAATACAGATTTCTCAAACCGCACACCACGTGCCGACCTAAGTTCAGACAACAGAAAAATTATCAACCACAGGGTTGCCAATGGTGAAAGTTTAGAGTCAATAGCAAAGAAATATGGCGTTACCATTGAGCAATTGGTTCGCCAAAACAGTTTAGGCAAATTTCCTCATGTAAACGAAGGAGATTTACTATCCATTACTAAGTAAAGATTAAAATCCTTATACAAAACAGCTCCGATGGACATCGTCTATCGGAGCTGTTTCTGTTTGTCATCATCTATTGGTCATTAGCCACAATACGAAGATTTTATTTTACCCAAACATCTATTTACCAAATACCTGTTTCATCACATTAGCAGGTGGACGTTGGTTGGCAAGCTCGTTCTTCATGAAATCCATATAAGGAGCTACATGTTCGAAGAACTGGTAATAACCCTTGCAAAGGTAGTTCAAACCAGGGTTGCCGTAACAATCACGAATAAAACGATTCTTAGGACACTCCCCATGACATGCAAACTGAAACTTACACTCCTTGCACTGCTGTGGAAGAAGCCTATACTTCATTTTGAAAACTCCTTTTGCCGACTACTATTCATCATCTCATAGATGGTGTGCTGTGACAAATTACCAAGTCTATACTCTGGATAAACAAAGTGATCGCAAGAGTAAACATCACCATTATACTCCATCACACCAGCATGTCCACACTCCTTTGCCATCGTACAAATACCAGGTGCAACCCCCACCCAATTAGCTAATGTAGCATCAAAAAGCTGTATATAATACTCTCCAACATCATGATGTACCCACTCATCAAAGATAGTACAGAGAAAATTGCCCCATTGTTCAGCAGTTATTGAGAAGTCAGCAAGATTGCCTTCTTCCTGCATACCGGGTGCCAAGGTCAATCCATCGTTTCGATTTACAATTCTTTCGACAATTGGAGTAAACTGAATATAACGACAACCTATCTCTTTAAAGAAATGATAAAAGTCCAGTGGATAGTCTGCGTTAAAGTCATTAATTACTGCGAGCGCATTCCACTCTACACCATACTTGTTCAACAGATTAATACCCTTCATCACCTGATGAAAGGAAGGCTTACCCATAGCATTACGGCGATATTCATCATGAAACTCCTGCGGACCATCAATAGAAACACCTACAAGAAAGTTGTTTTCCTTAAAGAAACGACACCATTCTTCGTTTAGAAGAACACCATTTGTCTGAATACTATTGTCTATCTGGCGTCCGCAAGCATAATAACGTTGCAATTCTAACGCACGACGATAGAATGATATCGGGCGCATTAATGTTTCACCACCATGCCATGTGAAGAGCACCTGAGGTGTAGTTTGTGCCTCGATATATTCCTTAATGAATTTTTCAAGCAATGCATCGGTAATTACATGATTCTGCTTATCATCATATAATTTACTCTTCTCCAAATAATAACAATACTTACACCGCAGATTACAAAGTGAACCAGCCGGCTTAAGCATGATATACATTGGATGACTAAAAGGGACTATGGTGTTCATATTAATCTTGTTTCGGCCAACAAAGGTAGTCATTTATTTACTAACCGCAAAACATTACAAATGACTTCTTAAACCCAATGCTCAAAGTTTGTCTGACAAGTTGCAGACATATAGATTTAGATTGAAAAGAGCCGACACTCAATAAGAGTATCGGCTCAAAACCATTAAATATTATGAAAAAATTGAGAGAGATGAGACTTCACAGTCTCGATGTTGTTTTACTTAAAATGATTATTTATAGAGAGAAAGCTTAGAAATTGTCTTATTTTGTTATTGTTGATACTGGCAAGTCTATCTTATGCTGCAAGGTGTCACTCATTACCGAGTCAGCCTTAGCAACAGATGGACCACTCTTTGGTTTATCAATAGCTGCTGTACCTGGACTAACCTGATGAACATCATCATCAGAGAAAGCAACCTGCATAGCATTTCCCAAAGTAAGGAATATTGCAACCACAGCAGCAGCCTTAAAGAGAGGCATAAGCCTATGACGCATTGTGATTACACGAGCCTTAACGGGTTCGTCTTCCTGTATCAAATTGAGAACTCCTTGATCGAAGTCATCGCCCAAAATATCCATATCCTTTTCGTTCTGCTCATAAACGAACAGATGGCGATAAGGCAACAACGAAGCTGGTATATCCTCTTGTGAGAAGAACATACGCAAGATTTCCTCTTCTTGTAACGAGGTCTCGCAACGCCAGTAGCGTTCCAGTAATTGTTCGATGTACTTATAATCCATAGTTGTCTAATTTCAAATATTTTTCTTTGACCGTTTGGCGAGCTCTGAAGATATTGACCTTCACCTGCTCTTCTGTTATTTCGAGGATTTTAGCAACCTCTTTGTATGTCTTTCCTTCAAAATCTCTTAGCTGTATGCAACTCCGTTGTTTCTCAGGAAGACTGTCTACAATCTGCTTTACAAGATTAATCTTGTCCTCTTCTATCATTCGATCTTGTGGAGTGGATGAAGTAAAAGGCTCTGCGACCTTCACATCTTCTAAAGAATCATTATTATTCTCCTTCTTCTTGATGCGGTCAAGCGATAGATTTCGACATACGGTGAGACTGAAAGCTTCAATAGACTCAATATTCTCCCACTCGTAACGGCGGTTCCACAGCTTTATCAGCGTATCCTGCACAATGTCCTCAGCCTCAGCTCTATTGAGCGTGACACGGAGTGCAAGCCGAAAGAGTTCGTTCTTCAACGGCAATACATCGTTACGGAAACTGACTTTCTTCATCTTCTCTCTATATTAATGACGTTTATCTATGGTGGAAAGTTACAAACATGGGATAAAAAACCTATTATTTAACCTTCGTTAAGACAACACATGTGTTTATCTTCTTGATAACCAGCTTTTAATCCCGCTCTGATTAAAATATAGGGACATAGAGTTCGTGCGTCCGATGCGAAATATTCAGAGTAGACGCTCGAGCTGTATGTCCCTACCATATATCAATGATATTCTTATTATACCTTGTGTTTAATCTTACTAAACAAAAGATTTATAGATTATTCCAAGTAAGTGTAACCATAGAGTCCACTTCGGTAGTTACTAAGAAACTCCTTACCCTCTTCAAGTGAAATCTTACCTTGCTTAACACTCTTTGTGACCCATATTTCGAGCTGTCGAACAAGTTTCTTTGGGTTATACTGCACATATTCCAACACTTCTTCGACTGTCTCTCCATCAAAGATTTGGTCAATATGATAACGCCCATCCTTTACAGAAATATGAACAGCATTAGTATCTCCGAAGAGATTATGCATATCACCTAAGATTTCTTGATAGGCTCCAACAAGGAAAACACCAAGATAATATTGTTCGTTCTTCTTTAATGCATGAATAGGAAGGACATGACTACTGCGTCCCATTGCCACAAAGTTTGAGATCTTACCATCGCTATCACAAGTAATATCCTGTAAGGTTGCATTACGTGAAGGACGCTCATTGAGTCGCTGTATAGGCATTACTGGGAAGAGTTGGTCAATTGCCCAGCTATCAGGAAGGGACTGGAAGAGTGAGAAATTACAGAAGTATTTATCTGCAAGAAGCTTATCCATATTACGCAACTCGTCTGGTACATGCTTCATATTCTTTGCCAGATTATTGATTTCATGACATACACTCCAATACATAGCTTCGATCTCAGCACGCGTTTTCAGGTCAACCATACCATGAGAAAACAATTCTAACGCCTCTTCGCGTATCTGTTCAGCATCATGCCAATCCTCTAACATATTACGAGCATCAAGGTTATCCCAAATATCATAGAGGTCTTTTACCAATTGATGGTCTGTATCCTTTGCCTCAAAGTCATCTGACATTTCTGGTAAAGAAGCCGTTTCGAGTACATCAATCACAAGGATAGAGTGATGAGCCGAAAGACTTCTACCACTCTCAGTAATGATGTTTGGATGTGGAATATCATTCTTATTGGCTGCTTCAACAAAGGTATACACGCAATCATTGACATATTCTTGTATGCTGTAATTCACAGAACTTTCGCTACTTGCAGAACGAGTACCATCGTAATCGACGCCTAAGCCACCACCACAGTCCACGAAATCAACATTATAACCCATCTTACGAAGGTTCACATAAATACTGTGCAGCCTCATTAAGAGCTGTCTGGATTCGACGAATCTTAGTTATCTGCGAACCAATATGGAAGTGAATAAGATGCAGACAATCGTGTAGTCCCTTATTATCGAGTGTTTCTAAAGCTTGTAAGAGTTCAGAAGAAGTAAGACCAAACTTAGATGCATCGCCTCCACTATCAGCCCATTTACCAGAACCACTTGATGCAAGTTTAATACGAATACCAAGGTTTGGCTTTACATTTAGTTTCTTTGCAGCACGTGCAATTAGGTCGATTTCATTGAGTTTCTCAACAACAATGAAGATACGCTTACCCATTTTCTGTGCCAACAAGGCCAATTCAATATAGCTTTGATCCTTGTATCCATTACAGATGATGAGAGAATCGCTCTGACATTGTACAGCAATCACAGCATGCAACTCAGGCTTTGAGCCAGCTTCCAAGCCCAAATTAAACTTACGTCCGTGAGAGATAATCTCTTCAACGACTGGCTGCATCTGGTTTACCTTAATCGGATAGATAATGAAGTTCTCAGCTTTGAAATCATATTCTTTCCTTGCTTTCTCAAAGCAAGAGGATGTTTTCTCAATACGATTATCGAGAATATCAGGAAAACGGAGTAGCACAGGTGGTGTAACATCACGTAAGGCAAGTTCATCCATAACGTCACGTAGGTCAATTTCAGTATTGTCCTTACATGGTGTTACGAACACATTACCCTCGTTATTTATACCAAAATAAGATGTACCCCATCCTGAGATATTGTACAGTTCTTGCGAATCTTCAATCGTCCACTTTTTCATTTCAATTCTTCTATCCCTATATGTAATCTTTAATTAATCAATTATTTACGTTGAATGCTTATAACCGAAGCCTTTTAATAATCGGTTTTCACTTCTGATAGTTAGCCTTATTTAACTTCAATAGTTGGCAAAGTTGATTTACAGAAATATCTATCTTAGCGTAATTGTCCATAAGACTCACGTCAAGGATGTGCTTTGCCTTTGTATAGAATGACTCACGATATTTCAGTTGTTCACGAATAAACGAATCTACTTCATCAGGAGTTTTATTGAGTAACAGAGGTCGAACAGACCGCCCCATAAGTAGATGTTTATAAAGAACATCAGCCTCAGCCTTCAAATAAACCGTTTCAGCCTGCCCATTCATATACTCCATATTATCAAAGAAACACGGAGTTCCTCCACCACATGAAACAATGACATTCTCAAACTCAGCCACTTCATGAAGCATTGACTGCTCTATCCTACGAAAACCCTCTTCTCCCTTTTCATCGAAGATTTGCTTTACAGTCTTACGCATTCGACTCTCTATATACCAATCTAAATCATAGAAAGGAACATTCAATTCCCTTGCCAAAGCTCGACCGACAGTTGTCTTTCCCGCCCCCATATATCCTATAAGAATAATACGAAGCGGTTTATGTTCTACTGCATATTCTGTCATACTCACGATATCTTTGTCATTCACCTTATAGTATGGTATAAGTAGGCAACGTAATGAAAATCGTCCTTTTCGTTACAAGTGAGTTCTCGTCCAATTATTTCTTACGCCTTGGCTCTGGAGCATTCTTGACAATATCCAGACATTGCTCGTAGGTAAGTTCCGAAAGCTTTATCATGAAGCGTTTTTGGCATACGATAATTCTTGCCATCATAAGCAATATAAGGACCGTAACGACCATTCATCACTTCCATCTTAGCATCCTCGTCAAAGGTCTTTAAGTGACGTTGTGCATCTTGCAGACGCTTTGACTGAATGAGGTTAATAGCTGCATCGAGGCTGATTGTAAGTGGGTCTTCCTCCTTAGGCAACGATGTATACTTCTTATCATGAAGAACGTAAGGACCAAATCGACCTGCACCAATCACGACATCAGAACCCTCGAACTGTCCAAGATTGCGTGGCAACTTAAACAACTCCAAAGCCTCATCAAGCGTAATAGTCTCCATACTCTTATCAGATGGGAGTTGTGAAAAGCGTGGTTTATCCTCATCATCAGCACTACCAATCTGTACCACAGGTCCAAAACGTCCAATCTTGACAAACACTGGTTTACCTGTTTTGGGGTCAAGACCAAGTTCACGCTCACCTGCTTTATGTTCAGAACGAGCATTCATCACCTTCTCAACCTCTGGCTCAAAGCCCTGATAGAAACTCTTCATCTCCTTATTCCACTCTACCTTACCCTCTGCTATCTTATCGAACTCTTGCTCAATCTTAGCAGTGAAGTTGTAATCCATGATATCTGGAAAGTTATTCATAAGGAAGTCATTTACCACGATACCGATGTCTGTTGGAATAAGTTTACCTTTGTCAGCACCAGCCATCTCCTTCTTTGTCTTGGAAGTGACCTTCAATCCAAACAATGAGTCAACAGCATACTTACGCTCTTCCCCTTTGCGATCACCTTTCTGCACGTATTCGCGTTGCTGAATAGTTGAAATTGTTGGAGCGTATGTTGATGGACGTCCTATACCGAGTTCTTCGAGTTTACGTACAAGACTTGCTTCCGTATAGCGGTTAGGACCTTGTGAATAACGCTCTGTTGACACGATTTCACGACGCTCTAACTCTTCGCCTTCATGCATAACTGGTAGTGCATGTGAGAACTCCTCGCTGTTTTCATCATCGTCAGTTGACTCGTGATATACTTTCAAGAAACCTTCAAAAGCAACAACTTCACCATTCGCAACAAACTGCAAATCAGTAACACTCTTACCATCTTCTGACTCAAGCGAAATATTTACCGTGGTCTTCTCTATCTGTGCATCAGCCATCTGCGAAGCTATCGTACGCTTCCAGATAAGGTCGTACAAACGCTTTTCCTGACTTGTTCCTTCTATTGAAACATTGTCTATATAAGTTGGACGAATAGCCTCGTGTGCTTCCTGCGCACCTTTGCTATGCGTCTGATACATTCTTACTTTACCATATTCCTCACCATAGAGTCGTTCAATCTCCGCCTTACAAGTATTGATTGCCAATGTTGAAAGATTAACACTATCGGTACGCATATAGGTAATACGACCCGCCTCGTATAATCGCTGTGCAACCATCATCGTCTGACTTACCGTAAAACCAAGTTTACGTGCTGCTTCTTGTTGTAGCGTTGAGGTAGTAAACGGAGGTGCAGGAGTACGTTTCAGAGGCTTCTTTGCTATCGAAGAAACCTTAAATTGTGAAGTCTTACATAGTTCAAGGAACTCCAAAGCCTCCTCATGAGTCTTAAAACGCTTGCTCAACTCAGCCTTTACTTCATTCTTTGACCCATCCTCACTGGTAACAGCAAAGATAGCATTCAAGCGGTAGTAAGGCTCAGAATGAAAAGCCTGTATCTCACGTTCACGCTCTACAATCAATCGAACTGCGACACTTTGCACACGCCCTGCACTCAATGCGGGCTTCACCTTACGCCACAACACTGGTGAAAGGCGAAAACCAACCAAACGATCAAGTACACGACGTGCTTGCTGTGCGTTCACAAGATTCATATCCAAACGACGTGGCGACTCGATTGCTTTCAATATAGCAGGCTTTGTAATCTCATGGAAAACAATACGATTTGTCTTCTCTTCGTCCAAACCCAACACTTCGCAAAGGTGCCAGCTAATAGCCTCTCCTTCACGATCTTCATCGGACGCCAACCATATCTTTTCAGCGGCCTTTGCACACTTTTTCAGCTCACCGACTACTTTTTTCTTCTCCTCTGGGATTTCGTAGTCAGGATTTAACGTATCGAGGTCAATACTAAGTTCCTTTTTCTTCAAGTCACGGATATGTCCATAAGAAGACATCACCTTATAACTCTTACCGAGAAACTTCTCAATAGTCTTAGCCTTTGCTGGACTCTCTACTATTACCAAGTTTTCTTGCATAATCAATCTTGTACTTTTTTTCAAGGACGCAAAAGTACTTAAACTTTTTGCTTACACCTTATATAATAGGGAATATTTCTACTTTTTTAAGTTTTCAACTCTCTTTTGTAGAAAATCATGTAATGCCTGACGAATAGAACGTAATCCAAATTGCTCCGTACGAACATCAGACAAAGGCATCCATAAAGCCTCTTCTACATCGTCAGCTGCTTTAAGCAGGGTTTCGTCTTCTACACTACAAACAAAGAATGCGTCAAGTGTAGGAATATCAAATTCACTATAACGATACTTATTCGGCAACGAACAAAAATAACATTTCTCTTTAATCGTGAGGTTTGTTTCTTCCTTTACCTCACGTATCAAAGCCTCACCAATGGTTTCCCCTATATCACAGAAGCCACCTGGCAAATCCAATGTTCCTCTTCCTGGCTCATACTTCCTACGAGTAACCAGAAGTTCTCCTTGCTTATTTAGAATAAAAGCGGCTACAGCAGAACTTGGATTTAAGAAGTACTCAAAGCCACATTCCTCGCAATGTTTACTCTTTTCTGTTTGTTCAACAAAGTGCTTACTTCCACATACAGGGCAATAGCGAAACTTATCTAATACATGCATCTTGATGTTGTGTATAATTTTAGCATCATAAAAGTGCTGTTTCAGCAACTTACTTAAAGGTAGTTGTTAATGGTAATACGAATTTATTAAAAATCGTTTATACGCTGCACCTTTTATTATTTCTGCCTGCAAATATACTAAAAACTCTAAACATCTACTATCGAAATCGTATCTTTTTGCTAACTTTGCAAATATAAGGTTAAAATCATATACTTTATTCCTCCTCTTATCGTATTAATGTGCTATTTTCTGAACATCAACCATCTATCAAAAACATAGCTGGAAGAGAGAGAATAAACGAACCAAACAACTAAACAAGGCATAGAATGAATCTTAGAAAACTTTTCCTCCTTTTCGCTTTGACAACTGCTACCATCGCAACATCAGCCCAAAGCGTCTTTGACATTAAACTCTACAACGGGCAACCACACTTACAGCAATGGTGACGAAAGCGACACTGCAAAGGTGCGCATCTTCCTTCCAATCGAAAACCAAGCTACCGGACGTGCCGTTGTTATTTGTCCAGGAGGTGCATACGAATCTCTCTCTATGGAGAAAGAAGGATATGACTGGGGAGAATTTTTCCAAAACCAAGGTATAGCTGCCATTGTCTTAAAATACCGTATGCCACATGGGCAACCCGAAGTTCCAATCTCTGACGCCGAACAAGCCATGAAACTTGTTCGACTCAATGCTACAAGCTGGAAAATAAATCGTAACGAAGTAGGAATTATGGGATTTTCTGCTGGTGGACATCTTGCCGCAACAATTTCTACAAGAAGTCAAGGCGAGGCTAAACCTAACTTCCAAATCCTCTTCTATCCCGTCATCTCAATGATGGAAGGCTACGGACACGACAGAAGTCGCCACAACTTTCTTGGTAAAAATCCAAGTAAGCGTGACGAAAAAAAATATAGTGCCGACATGAACGTTAGCCGTGTTACACCACGCACTTTCATCGCCCTTAGCGATGATGACGACTCTGTATCACCCGCAAACGGCGTAAACTTTTATACAGAACTATACCGCAACGATGTGCGTGGTTCGCTTCACATTTATCCCGGTGGCGGACATGGTTGGGGAAGTAAAATAGGCTTCCGTTACCACGAGGAAATGATGATGGACCTAAAAGCGTGGCTGAAGAGTTTTTAATCAAACTATGAACTTGGAGATTACCAAAAGGTAACGTTTGTAAACTATTTTCAAACCATACAAAAACCAACTAATGACCTTTTAGACTCTAAAAGATGCTTGTCTGGGCTTCGAAAGATACCCTTTTGAAGCCCAGACAAGCATCTTTTACAATCCAGTTAAGCACCTTTTCAAAAATGAAATTATAACACCTTGATTTACTGACACATACAAACTTAACTCCAACACGTATTCTTCGGCTTATATTAAGACCTGAACCTTGAAAATATGTAAACTTTTTTCGCAAATTATAATACTATCTCGATAAACCAAACTTACCCTATTGCTGAAAGTATCAGTCTCAAACTTTGAAACATTGTGATCTAAGGACCATTTTAGATTATAAGGACAACAAGCCCTATTAGTTGCATGTTTCTGTGACAACATTTGCACATAATTGTTTTGCAGATTTATCAATTTACGTTACCTTTGCAGAAAACAAAAGTATAAAGACATAATCTCTATAAAGCAATGAAACAGAAAATGGGAAGAATATTAGCAACAGGAATGGCAATTGTCAGTATGGCAATACTGGCAGCCTGTTCAGGTGAGCAGTTTCATGTAACAGGTTCTATTGCCAATGCCAAAGACTCTGTACTCTATTTTGAGCATAACGGACTGGACGGTTTTTCAACCGTCGACTCTGTAAAACTTGATGAAAAGGGCGCATTCTCATTTTCTGGCGACAAAGTAGGTAATCCTGAATTCTATCGCCTTCGCATTGCTGGTCAGATTATCAATATCGGTATTGATTCTACAGAAACGGTTGATGTGAAAGCAAGTTATCCACAGATGGCTACCGACTATACCGTAAAAGGATCATACGACAATGAGAAAATAAAGGAGTTAGCTCTGAAACAAATTCGTTTGCAGAGTCAGTGTCAGTCAGTCCTTGCAGAGCGTCCTGAGCTTGCAGACTCAATCATCAAAACGATGCTGAACGACTACAAACAAGACGTGACACGTAATTACATCTTAAGGAGCCTATGCGTGCTTACAGCTACTTTGCCTTATTTCAATATATCGTGATTGGTAATGAAGCTCATTTGATATTCGACCCATCAAGAGAGGTAGCAGACAACAAGGTCTTTGGTGCAGTTGCAACAAGTTGGGACACTTATTACCCTGGCTCGGAACGTACACAGAACCTTCACAACATTACTATTAAAGGCATGAAGGACGAACGAATTATGAAGGCACAAAATCAGCCTGTAGAGATAAAAGCAAAGGAATTAGGTGTTGTGGAACTTCCATTGCGTGACAACAGAGGCATAGAACGTCATCTGACAGACTTAAAGGGCAAGGTGGTCTTGCTCGACTTCCACGTCTTTGCTGCAAAAGGGTCAGCAGAATATATCATGCAGTTGCGTGAACTTTACAACAAATACCATGAGCGTGGACTTGAAATTTATATGGTTTCATTGGACGACAATGCACACTTCTGGAAGGAGCAAGTAGCTAATCTTCCTTGGATTAATGTCTATGATGATAGAGGTGTTAGCCAGGTTTACACCGCACCAGCTCAGTCTTTCCCTATTATTTACCTCATTGACCGAGGTAATAACATTGTGAAGAACCCATCACAGATAAAGAATCTTGAACAAGAAATTAAAAATATGTTATAGATAATTAGTTAGTTTTGGTAGGGATTCGTTGTGAAACGAGTCTCTACTTTCTTTTAGATTGAATTCCCTGTGAACTCATCGCTTGAAAGTAGACAATGTGTACAGACACATCAGTCGAAAGTTTATATTAACAGAAACATCTTTTGATAAATTATGCAGATGAAACAATGGATATATATCTTTTTTTCTATTATTGTTATTTTCAGCATGTTCGAACAATAACAGAAAGAAGTATGTTATAGGTGTATCTCAATGTTCAGAAGATGTCTGGCGAGAGAAGCTCAACAATGAATTAATAATGAGTACCTATCAGCATGATAACATCACGCTGAAATTTGCGTCAGCTAATGATAACGACAAGTTACAGAAAGAACAGATTAATCAATTTATAAAAGAAGGGGTTAGTCTTATTATCGTATCACCAAATCAAATTCACACCATTTCATCGGTCATTGATAAAGCTTACGATGCAGGTATACCCGTAATTCTATTTGATAGAAAAACCGACTCTAAGAAGTACACCGCGTTTATTGGAGCAGATAACTATGAGGCTGGACACGAGATAGGACAATATATTGCACAACAGCTTGGTGGGAAAGGTCGTATAGCCGAGATAGCTGGTCTAAGAGGGTCATCACCCGCCATTGAACGAGATCGCGGCTTCACAGATGCTCTAAAAGCTTATCCCGATATCCAAATCGTAACACGTTGTTATGCCAACTGGCTACAAGAACGCAGCAAAGTGGTTATGGACAGTATAATGAAAAGCGGGGAAAAGGTTGATTATGTGTTTGCACAAAACGACCGTATGGCGGCAGGAGCACGTCTGGCAGCAAAGCAATACGGGAAGAATGACCTAAAATTTGTGGGAATAGATGCACTTTCTGTTCCTGGCGGGGGAATGGAAGACGTTCGTGATGGTCGTTTATCAGCTTCCTACATTTATCCAACTCGTGGCGACCTTGTTATGCAATTAGCCTTAAACATCTTAGAAAAAAAACCGTTTCATAGAGATAATTATCTAAAAGGAACACTCATTACAAACCATAATGCAAACGCCTTACTTCTACAAAATGAAGAGATTATGAAGCAGACGCTTCGCCTTCAAACACTACATGGTAAGGTAGATAATTATTTGGCACAATATAATCACCAGAAAGTCTACCTTGTTCTTTTCAGTATTATCGTCTTACTCTTGGTGGGGATTATGGTATATGTTTATCGTACCATTGTGAGTCGACACAGAATAGAAGAAGAGGCAGTAGCTGCAAAGCTTCAATTCTTCACAAATATCAGTCATGAGTTACGTACACCTCTGACCTTGATTGCTGATCCAGTGGACTATATTATCCACGACAGTAATTTAAGTGTGCAACAGAGAGATATGCTCCAAATCGTTAAACGCAACGTAGCTGTATTGAGCCAATTGGTGAGTGAAATTCTTGATTTTCGTAAAGTTCAGAATGGTAAAATGACATTAAGTCTGTCCGATTTTGATTTAGCCGAGAGTATGCAACAATGGTTTAACCTATTTATAACCTCAGCCCAGAAAAAGAATATCACCTTGCGCCTTGATGTAGCTGAATCAATAATAATGCGCGCCGACTATAACAAGGTGGAACGTATATGTTATAACCTCTTGACCAATGCTATGAAATACACCACCAATGGGGGCGAAATAATCTTCTCTGCTTCAGTTGAAGGGAACAAAGTGAGAATAATCGTTAGGGACAACGGTATAGGTATTGCGTCTAACGAACAGCCATATATCTTTAATCGTTTCTATCAAGCAAAGAATGCAGAATATGGTACGGGAATAGGTTTAGCCCTTGTGAAGGCCTTTACCGAACTGCATCATGGCGAAGCAATGGTTGAGAGCAAGGAGGGAGAGGGCAGCCAGTTTACTATACAGTTACCACTCAGCCAAGATGGAGAGTTGAACAGCACAAAGTCACAACAAGTTCTTTGCCTGAGATAGAGAGTGTAACAAAGTCGGACATTCCTAATCAGGCACGTCATATCAACGACCTTATACAACCAGATGATGTAGTACTACCAGAGCTATTGATTATAGATGATAACAGCGACATACGTTCTTACCTCCGAACAACCTTATCTTCTTGCTATAAGGTGAATGAAGCCGCAGATGGTAAGAGTGGCTTAGCATTAGCAAGACGAATAATTCCCGACCTTATCATCTCAGATGTAATGATGCCCATTATGGATGGTTTAGAGTTTTGTAGTCAGCTGAAACAAGACAAGGCTATCAGCCATATCCCTGTTATCCTCTTAACCGCACGTAGTTTAGACGAGCAACGAGTAGAAGGCTATGAACATGGTGCTGATGCTTATATATCTAAGCCCTTCTCACTGCAGCTTCTTCTTTCACGCATTGACAATCTTATTCAAGGTAGAAAGAAGCTCAGTCAGCTATTTTCAAACACCGATGAAAACGACGTTTTTGAGAAGTTATCCAATGAAACGGATAAAACTTTTATTACTCAATTGCGTAAGATTATCCAAAAAAACCTTAGTGACAGTGAGTTTAATGTAGAGAGAATTGGCGATGAAATCGGACTTTCTCGTGTCCAGCTCTATCGGAAAGTAAAAGCCCTGACTGGACATTCCCCTGTTGAAATGCTCCGTAAAGCCCGTCTTATGCGCGCCCGTCATCTGCTGAGAACAACAGATAAGTCGGTATCAGAAATAGCGTATTCAGTGGGCTTTTCTACTCCAAGCTATTTCTCGAAATGCTATAAAGAAGAGTTTGGTGAGAGTCCAAAGAACTAAAAAACGCCTCATTATCTTCTTTTTTAAGTGAAAAGGAGGCTTCTCACAAATCGTTCATTTATTATAAGGATTTTTTATTGACGAAACATTTGTTATATGTAAGGAACGATTATTTTATAAGCATTCTCCTTGTTAATAGTAATTTTGTGGCAGAAATTTTATAAATCCAGAATTACTAACATCAATCATTTTCTAAATGGAAAGCCTAAGGAAAATTATTTCGAGTGCAGTATTGCTTATGTTCTGTTCGCTTCTATATGCTCAGAACAAGGTAACTGTCAGTGGTACAATTGTTGACGAGACTGGTTCTCCTGTCGTTGGTGCCACAATAATGGAGAAAGGTACAGCCAATGGAACGGTAACTGACATTGACGGTAACTTTAGTTTAAGTACAAATGAGGGTGCACCTCTCAAAATCTCTTACATTGGTTATTCTACTATTGAAGCCAAGGCTGCAGCTAAGATGAATATCCAACTGAAGCAAGAAGCCAATGAATTGAACGAAGTCATCGTAACTGGTTATACAACTCAGCGTAAGGCAGACCTTACTGGTGCCGTATCAGTTGTGAAGACTGATGCTGTCAAGACATCTCCAGATGCTGATCCAATGAAAGCACTTCAGGGACGTGTGGCTGGTATGACTATCACAGACACCGGTTCGCCGTCAAGTACTGCAACAATTCGTATCCGTGGCATCGGGTCATTCAACTCTTCTCAGGATCCTCTTTTTATTGTAGATGGTGTGCCAATGACAAACGGTATCAATACACTTAACTCTAACGATATCGAGAGCATGCAGGTTCTGAAGGATGCAGCTTCAGCAAGTATCTATGGTTCACGTGCTGCTAATGGCGTTATTATCATTACAACAAAACAGGGAAAGAAGGCTGACAAAATAAAAGTAGACTTTACAGCTAATCTTACTGCTCAGTTCTATACAAAGCAGTCAAAGATGAAACTTCTTGACACGAAGGGTTATGCTACCGCAATGGCTCAAGCTGCACTTAATGATGGTATAGATCCTGTAGCGTACGCAAGCAACTATGGCCTGAACCTCAATGCTGCAGAAGGTGTGGGAATCAGGGTATGGAATCCTACAACAAATCAGTATGTAAACTATACTATAAAATGGTCTCTATGACGGTTTTATCAATACTAAGCGTACCATGATGTTCTCAGATACAGATTGGATCAGAGAAATTTCTCGCACAGGTTTCTCCCGTAATTACAGCGTATCTATCTCTTCTGCTACAGATAAGTTAACGTCGATGCTCTCTTTGGGCTATAAGAAAAATGATGGTATCCTGAAGTACACAAACTTCTCAAGTATTCAAGCTCGTATGAATAACTCGTATAGACTCAATAACATCCTCAAAGTTGGTGAGAACTTCACTATAAGCTACAACAAACAGGTTGATGGTGCTCCTATGGAGAATGCTCTAAAGATAAGTCCAATAGTACCTGTCTATGAAAAGAACGGTGTTACATTTGGTGGTCCTGTTGGTGGTATGAGCGACCGACAGAATCCTATGCGCGAACTGTATCATAATAAGGATAATCATCTTGACTATTGGCATGTGTTCGGAAATATGTATGTTGACATTACCCCTGTCAAGGGGCTGTTGTTTCGCTCAAATTTCGGAGTCGACTATACTACATCATTCATTAATGCACTGACGCATACCTTTGCGTCAGATGTCGTGAATAACAATACAGCAAGAACCGACCTTGGTCAGACCAACAATACTAATTACACATGGTCTAACACTCTGAACTATCTCTTTGATATAAAGAATGCTCATCATTTCAATGTACTTCTTGGTTCAGAAATCAATAAGCAAACTTATCTTGATTTTCATGCTATTTCTGAGGGATATGCTCTGGAGTCAGTAGAATATATGTACCCAAATGCAGCAACTGGTACAGCTCGTAACACTGGTGCAATGGTTGGATACCGTCTGGCTTCATTCTTTGGTAAGGTTGACTATAACTACAACGACTTGCTTCTTGCATCTTTCACACTACGTCATGATGGTTCAAGCCGTTTTGGAAAGAACAACCGTTGGGGTAATTTCCCTGCAACATCACTGGGTTTCCGTATCTCACAGCTACTTAAAAAAGACTGGCTTGACGACCTGAAGCTTCGTCTTTCTTGGGGTAAGACCGGTAATCAAGGCATTGACAATAATGCCCACTATGGCTTGTATGTTGCCGACTATGGTCTTGACCGTACTACATCAACAGCCTACGACCTCAATCTTGCAGGTAGTGGTACCTTCCCATCAGGCTATCGTGCAATACAGACAGCTAATGAGAACTTGAAGTGGGAGACAACCACACAATATAATATAGGTATTGACTATAGTCTGTTCCGCAGCAGTCTTTATGGAACAGCCGATTTCTATATCAAGAACATTACAGACATGCTTATCAATCCAGGATACCTTGCAGCAAAGGGAGAGGGTGGAAGCCAGTGGCAGAACGGTCCATCGCTTCGCGACTGGGGTATGGAACTTACCTTAGGTTACCGTAAGAACTTTTCTAATGGCTTAGGTATCGATATTAATAGTAACATTGATTTCTTCCGTAATCGTGTTACATCTCTTCCAAAGACAACAACAGGTGCTTATGCACACACCTCAAAGCAGAATATTGTTGAGGCAAAAAAACCTTATGGTAGTATTGTAGGCTATGTTGTTGACGGACTCTTCCAAAACCGTATGGAGGTTTATGCGTCAGGTCAGCCTAACGCTCGTGTAGGTGGTCTGAAATATGCTGACCTGAATGGGGATGGACGTATCAATCAGGATGATCAGACATGGATTATGAATCCCGTACCTGCATTCTCTTATGGTCTGAATGTTGCGGTGAGTTACAAGAACTTTGATCTCAGTATGTTTTGGCAAGGTGTAGCCGATCAGGATATCTACAACAATCAGAAATACCAGACAGATTTCTGGAGTATAACTGATGCAGGTTCAAACAAGGGAGACCGTATGCTTAATGCATGGACATCCGATAATACTGATTCTTCAATCCCAGCTCTGACAACTAACAATACTGCTGACGAAGGTCGTGTTTCTACGTATTATGTTGAAAACGGATCTTACTTGAAGCTCCGCACACTGCAACTTGGGTATAACGTTCCTGAGAAGTTTATCTCAAAGCTCAAGATGTCCAGCCTCAGAGCATATATCTCAGGTCAGAATCTTCTGACACTCAAGAGTTCCAGTCTGACATGTTCAGATCCAGAGAATCCAAGTTGGGCTTATCCATTGGCCACATCTATTTCGTTTGGTCTGCAGGTAGGATTCTAAAGATAAAACGATATGTTCATCATAAAAGTTTATAACAATGAAAACAATCATATATAATAATATCAAAAAGGCTTGTATGACTCTTTGCCTGGTTGGTTCCTTGGCAAGTTGTAACGATTATCTGGAGTATAAGCCAACAGCTGTTGTCGATGAGCAGCAGGCATTCCAAAACCCAGATGAGATGGTGAATAGTGCCTATGCCATGCTGGGGGATGACTGGTATGGATACCCTTTCAATCTCTGGGCATACGGTGATGTGGCATCTGATGATGCTCTCAAGGGTGGTTCAGGTACAACAGATACTGATTATCATCAGGTGGAAGTGTTCACAACTCTTACCCCTACATTAGGACATCTTGACGAGTTGTGGTATCATCTCTATATTGCTGTCAGCCGTTGTAATCGTGTTCTCGTGGCACTGCAGGATAATGGTGAGGCGAAACTCGGCGCTGAGACAACAAAACAGCGTATTGCCGAGGTAAGTTCCTTCGTGCTCATTTCTATTTCAAACTTAAGATGGTGTTCAATAAAGTGCCTTGGATTGACGAGGATGCTTATCGTAATAACAGTCAGGAGCAAATTAAGAATGATGAGTATACTGCAGAACAGCTATGGGAGAAAATCATTGCTGACTTTAAGGAGGCTTATGATGTTCTTCCAGCAACGCAGTCTCAGGGCGGACGTGTCAATAAAGTTGCTGCTGCCGCTTATCTTGCAAAATGTTATCTTGAGAAAGGATGGGGTGACGGCTACGAGGGTAGCACTGGTGCCAACTTTGTCAATAAAGAGGATATGAAGAAGGTTGTTGAATACACTGATGTAGTGAAAAACTCACAATATGGCTATCTTGAGGACTATGGTGACATATTCCTTCCAGAGCATCATAACAGTAAGGAAAGTATATTTGCAGTACAACACTCTAATTACGAGGATGACCACACAACTTACGGACGTGGCAACTGGTCAAATCTTCTTAATGGTGTATGGGGTATATGGTCATGCGGATGGGATTTCCATAAGCCATCACAGAACTTCGTAAATGCTTTCAAAACTCACAACGGACTTCCACAGTTTAATGACTATGCGGATGAAAATGCCCACCCAGTAAATGGAGCACCATCATCTCAAAAATGGGATCCAAGATTGTTCCACACAGTGGGTATGCCTTCATTCCCTTATAAGTACGAGGGAGCCTACACTCTGACAACTGCGAACTCACGTACACCTAACACCTATGGTTATTATTGCTCTATGAAAGAGGTTCCACAGCGTTCAAAGGGAGAGACATACAACAGCCCATGGCAGTCTTTCGCAATGAATGACTATGTAATTCGCTATACCCAGTCAATGCTCGACCGCGCTGAGGCTCTTATCGAATTGGACCATTTTGTTGAGGCACGCCAGATTATCAACGATATCCGTCAACGTGCAGCCAACTCCATCAATAAGCATATCTCTTATGCCGCTAATCAGTGTGAGATAAGTCTCTATCCTGATACATACTTCCAGAATAAGGAGAAGGCTCGTTTGTGTCTGCGCTGGGAGCGTCGTCTGGAGATGGGTATGGAGCATGAACGCTTCTTTGATCTCCGCCGCTGGAGTCTTCTCTCAACAACTCTCAACAATTACTTTCAGAAGGAGCAGAATGATGAATACAATGGACAGAAGTATGCGCAGTATTATAAGTGCACATTTCACGCCAGGCAAGAACGAGTACTTCCCTGTACCTTATCCACAGTTGTATTACATCCCAGGACTTTACTCTCAGAACAGAGGATACTAAGTTAGAGAAAAGAAGTAAAATAGACAGAAATTATGAAAAAGATATCAATCATATTAACGGTATTGGTTGCGCTTATCTTTACTGCTTGTCAGGACAAGGATATCGAAAGAGCACCAATGCGTCTTCAGGCTATCAATGCTGAAGAGATAACAGGTAACCTTACAGGTGATGACTACACATGGACATGGCCACAGCTAACACCAGGCCAGTCAATGTATGTTATGGTTTATGAAGGAAGTACATTGCTTTCTTCGGAGACTGTGACAGGTAACAGTTTTACGCACAAGAGTGTTCAGACCAACGTTCCTTTTATTTATGTCTTCAAAGTCACCGATGGTAATAATGTCTCTTCTGGTGCAGTAAAGAATTATACACGTGAGGGTGCAACACAGATTACAGGTCTTTCTATGTCACAGGTTGAGAAGGGACGTGGATATGACGCTGCCATCACATGGAATAAAACTACTGATGCCACATCCATCGACTTAATAGCTACCAATGGCACACGGACTATTCATGAGACCCTCTCAGGTTCTGTTTATAGCTATACAATTCCTAACGTAGTATATGGCGACACATGGAACGTTACTCTGCGTGCTATCAACGATAAAGGAACCTCAATGGCAACAACGTCAAGCCTGAAGATCGGTAAGACGGCTATCGCATTCCTCAGCATATATGCTACGCCAGAGGAACTCATTGCTAATGGTGATGATGACGAAGCGTCTGCATGGCTGTGGCTTCATAAAACATATCCTAACGCACAGTTCGTTTATTTCGGTAATATTAAGTCGGCTACCGACATGGAGCCTTATCGTGTGGCATTTTGGTTGCGTGACCTTGAGCAAGGTACAGAGGATGATGTATGGAGTCTTCCTGCGGTTGTGAATTCAGCAACACCTTACATCTCTGAATGGTACAAAAATGGTGGAAATATACTGCTCTGGCAGCATGCAACAGCTTACCTCACTAACCTTGGTCGCTTTGAGCAAAGCCTATTCCGAGGAAATGACCATACTATCGGTATTGGACGTGGTGGTATCAATAATGATAACTGGAGTATGGGTGCATGTTTGAACATCGAAGGAAGTCTCATAGACTTCACTACTCACCTATCTATAAGGGGATCCCAGTACGTATTTCTAACGGCATCAAACTCATTGATATGAAGGGACCTGGATGGACAGAGGATCATAACTGTCTATACTTCAACATCCCTTCTGTACTGTCTGGCATAGCAAATGACAAACTCTCTGCCTATACTACAATAACAGAGACTTACGGCATATATCCTCTTGGCGTATGGGATTCGCAAATAAGGTCAGTTTCACAACTCAATGTCTGGGAATGCCGTCAGGGCAACAGCGACTTCAAGGGTACAGCAATCTGTATCGGTAATGGTGGTTGCGAATTCTCTATGCGTAATGCTGATGGCTCTGCAGATGTAAGTGCCCATCCAAAGAACAACGTCAACCAGGAGTCAATCCTCAAGTTGGCTAAAAATAGTATCGAATATCTCAAAACTCGCTAACAAAACATTCTATATCAAAAGTTATGAAGCAAATATTTATAACAACTTTGCTTATACTCATGGGATGCGTCTCGTCGGTAGCCCAGAGTCAGGTACAAGTTCTTAGTGAGCGCCATGCTATGCAGCGTATCTCTGGGCAGAAGAATTATCTTATGTTGCCTGTCGAAGAGGCCGAAGAAGGGGCACATGTAAAGATAATTTATAATAACAAAATTGTCAAGGAATTCAATGTTCGTCTTGCTGTCAACAAGGTGGACTATTATGTGCCTGTTGACATTTCAGTAATTAATGGTAAGGATGCACTCATTGACGTGGACTTTGGGGATGGCCGCAACAGAAGACATAGTGATATAAAGAACTATGTATGCTGGACAAAAATTGATTATACAGATAAGATAGATACGGTCAATCGTGAGACACGCTGGCGTCCTATATATCATCATACCCCTACATACGGATGGATGAACGACCCTAATGGTATGTTTATAAGGATGGCGTGTGGAATCTCTACTTCCAATATAACCCTTATGGCTCAACATGGGAGAATATGACATGGGGACATTCCACGTCTACTGACCTTGTGAACTGGACATATCAGGGCGATGTAATAGAGCCTGATGCCTTAGGTACAATATTTTCTGGTTCTTCTGTAGTTGATTATAAAAACACTGCCGGATTTGGAGAAGGGGCCATCATCTCTTATTACACCTCTGCAGGTCAATCACAGACTCAGAGTATGGCTTACTCAACAGATAATGGTAAGACTTTTACAAAGTATGAGAATAATCCAGTTCTCACCAGTAATATTCCAGACTTCCGCGATCCTAACATTTTCTGGCATGAGGCAACACAGCGATGGATTCTTATTATTTCAGAGAGTCAACACATGAAGTTCTTCTCATCAGCCAACCTCAAGGACTGGCATTTTGAAAGTACTTTTGGTGAGGAGTATGGCAATCATTCTGGTGTTTGGGAATGTCCTGACCTCTTTGAAATCAATGGCAAGTGGTTCTTACTCTGTAATATTAATCCCGGTGGACCTTTTGGTGGCTCAGCTACACAGTATTTCGTGGGGCAATTCGATGGTCATAAATTTACTTGTGAGGACGACAAGTCTGAAGTAAAATGGCTCGACTACGGTAAAGATCACTATGCTACAGTAAGTTTCAGCAATGCTCCTGATGGACGTATCGTTGTCCTGCCTTGGATGAGCAACTGGCAGTATGCCAACAATGTTCCTACGAAACAGTATCGTTCTGCAAATGGTCTGCCACGTGACCTTGGTTCATTTACTTACAAGGGTGAAACCTATCTATCGGTTAAACCGAGTAAGGAAATTTTAAGTGCCTTCGCTCAGAAGCCGTCTGAAAAGCTTACAGATGCTTGTCGTATTGACGTGCAGCTCAAGGGTAACTCTTCGGTGACTCTGTCAAATGAGAAGGGCGAACAGGTTGTGCTGACTTATGATGAACAAGCTGAGACTCTCGCTATGGACCGTCGCAAGAGTGATGAGACAGCTTTTAGCGAGGAATTTCCTATTGTCACAACAACTCCTACCTATGGTAAAGTAAAGATGTTGCGAATCTTCGTCGACCGTTCAAGTATCGAGGTGTTTGATGCCGATGGTAAGGTGGCAATGACAAACATCGTCTTCCCAACAGAACCATATAAAAAGATAATAGTCAGTAAGAAAGTCAAATACTCAGTTTATCCATTTAATAAATAAATATCTGGTTATGAATAATAATGAAAAAAATAGCAAGCTCGCACTACTGCCCGTAATGCTTTGCTTCTTTGCGATGGGCTTTGTGGATCTCGTAGGTATTGCATCAAACTATGTAAAGGCAGACTTAAGCCTTAATGACTCCACAGCCAATATATTTCCTTCACTGGTGTTCTTCTGGTTTCTCATCTTTTCTGTACCAACAGGTATGCTGATGAATAAGATTGGACGTAAGAAGACGGTACTTATCAGTCTTATCGTTACCCTATTCTCCCTTCTCTTGCCAATCTTCGGAGAGACATACGGTTTAATGCTTGTATCGTTCTCATTGCTTGGAATAGGAAATGCCTTGATGCAAACATCGTTGAATCCGTTGGTTTCAACGGTTATGAAGGGTGGAAACTTAGCTTCAACACTTACCTTCGGACAATTTGTCAAGGCTATCGCATCCTTTATGGCACCTTATCTCGCTATTTGGGGAGCACAGGCAAGCATTCCTGCCTTTGGTCTTGGATGGCGTGTTCTATTCCCTATTTATCTTGTAATAGGTGTTCTTACCACTCTCTTGCTCTTCTCAACTCCTATCAAGGAAGAGCCTATTGAAGGTAAGGCAAGTTCTTTCATACAATGTTTAAGCCTATTGGGTAAACCAATCGTATTGCTTAGCTTCCTTGGAATCATGTGCCATGTAGGAATCGATGTAGGTACTAATACCACTGCACCAAAGATACTTATGGAGCGATTCAACATGACTCTGAATGATGCAGCATTTGCTACTTCACTCTACTTCATCTTTCGCACGCTTGGATGTCTTACTGGTTCATTCTTCTTGCGAGTAATGAATAATAAGCTGTTCTTCGCCATTTCGGTATTGATGATGGCTGCGGCTATGGTCTGGTTAGGCGTTGGAACACGTGTTGGAGCAGTATATGTAGCCATCGCACTTGTCGGTTATGGCAATAGCAATATATTCTCTATGGTATTCGCCAGAGCCCTTCAGAGTGTGCCTGACAAGCAGAACGAAGTAAGCGGACTGATGATAATGGGACTCTTTGGGGAGGTACGATCTTCCCGCTCTTCATGGGCTTTGCAAGCGATGCAATGGCGCAACAGCTCGGTGCTGTAATCGTCATGGCAGTGGGCGTACTCTACCTCTTTACTTATATACCAAGAATGAACAATAAATAATACGGATATGAAACAGTTAATCGTTGGCCTCGGAGAGGCATTATGGGATTGTCTTCCTGAAGGAAGAAAGCTCGGTGGTGCACCAGCAAACTTTGCTTATCATACAGGACAGTTTGGGCATGATTCGTTGGCTATTAGTGCTGTCGGAAATGATGCTTTGGGTAAGGAAACACTCGATGAATTCGATAAAAAAGGTGTAAAGTACTTGATGCCAGAGGTGGATTATCCAACAGGAACGGTGCAGGTGGAACTCGACAGTGAAGGTATACCTACATACGATATTAAGGAAGGTGTAGCTTGGGATAATATTCCTTTCACTTCAGAGATTGAAGCTGCAGCCAAGAATTGTCGTGCAGTATGCTTTGGCTCACTTGCACAGCGTAGTAGTGTAAGCCGTCAGACAATACAAAAGTTCCTCGAAGCAACACCCAAAGACTGTCTAAAGATATTCGATATCAATCTTCGACAGAACTTCTATTCAAAGGAGGTCATCACGTCCTCACTTCAACATGCTAATATTCTTAAGATTAATGATGAGGAACTTGTGACCATCGGTCGCCTCTTTGGCTATCCTGGTCTTGATATAGAGAACAAGTGTTGGCTCATCTTAGGGAAGTACAACCTCGATATGCTCGTGCTAACCTGCGGTGTTAATGGCTCATACGTGTTTGCTCCAAACCTCAAGTCGTTCCAAGAAACACCAAAGGTTGAAGTTGCTGACACTGTTGGTGCTGGTGATTCCTTTACGGGTGCTTTCACTTCAGCCATCCTTGCAGGTATGCCAATCACCGATGCTCATAAGTTAGCAGTAGAAGTAAGTGCATACGTCTGTACGCAGAATGGTGCTATGCCAAGAATACCAAAGGAATTGTTGCATAAAATTAAATAAGCTTTATTATCATTCGAGACTCTAAATTCGTTTAATACAAATAATTATAAAATAGATCTCAATAGGTTTTAGAATAAAAAGATTTTAGGATGACTGTTTTGGCCTGAATTAATTATAGAAATCTTCATTTTCTTCGATTAATTCGGGCCTTTTCTATTATTTCTATCTATTTTCAACCACCAACAGACCCTCTTTTTACGCTTAACAAAGCCTATCCTTCGAATTCTTATCCTTCATGAAAATAATTCGTAAGTTGGTGTAGATTGTGTTTAAATTCAAACTTTATGAGATTCAGAAAGACTTATCATGCTATTAGGAGAGGATTTTTAGCAACTAAAATGTACAATAAAGTAGGAAAGGAAAAGCTGATTTTATTGGCATTTATAGCTTCCTCGAGTGATTTACAAAGTTAGTGTTTGTTGTTTCGTTTTTTTTATGTAAGTTTGTATGCTCATTGGCTTTTCAAGACCTAAAGACCAAGTACAGATAAATCAAAAATACCTAAGTATATCATCATTATGAATTCAAACCTAACAAAGGTACTTCTGCCTATTGCAGCATTGGCTTGTGGACAGACTGAGGCGATAGCACAGAAAAAACAACAACGTCCGAACATCATTTATATCATGTGTGATGATATGGGCTATGGCGACCTTGGATGCTATGGTCAGCAATACATCCTTACACCGAATATTGACCGTATGGCAAAGGAAGGTATGCGTTTTACACAAGCTTATGCGGGTGCACCAGTGAGTGCTCCATCGCGTGCCTGCTTTATGACAGGACAGCATTCTGGACATACGGAGGTAAGAGGGAACAAGGAATATTGGGCACCAAGTAAGCCTATCTATTATGGAAAAAACCGCGATTTCAGCGTTGTTGGACAACATCCTTACGACCCAGAACATGTTATCCTACCTGAAATTATGAAAGACAATGGCTACCGTACGGGTATGTTCGGTAAGTGGGCTGGTGGTTATGAAGGCTCTAAGTCAACTCCAGATAAGCGTGGGGTGGATGATTTTTATGGTTATATCTGTCAGTTCCAAGCACATCTTTATTACCCAAACTTTCTCAATGAATATAGCAGAGAGCGTGGAGATAGTGCGGTAAAGCGTGTTGTGATGCAGAACAATATTGACTATCCGATGTTTGGTGAGCAGTATGCACAACGTAAAGACTACTCAGCCGACCTCATACATCAGCACGCTTTGAATTGGTTGAAGCATCAACAAAAGGGCAAACCCTTCTTTGGTGTGTTCACTTATACGCTTCCCCATGCCGAGTTGACACAACCCAACGACTCCCTCGTGGCTTTCTATAAAAAGAAGTTCTTTGAAGATAAGACTTGGGGAGGGCAGGAAGGCTCACGATATAATGCCGTAGAGCATACCCACGCACAGTTTGCTGCGATGATAACTCGCCTTGATGCGTATGTTGGAGAGATCCTTCGTACCTTAGATGAGCAAGGACTTGCAGAAAACACACTCGTCATCTTCACCAGTGACAACGGTCCTCATGAGGAGGGCGGAGCCGACCCAACCTTCTTCAATCGTGATGGGAAACTGCGAGGACTTAAACGCCAGTGTTACGAAGGAGGTATTCGTATTCCGTTTATTGCCCGTTGGAAGGGACGTGTTAAGGAAGGAGTGACCAACGACTTGCCGTTTGCATTCTATGACCTCATGCCAACTTTCTGTGATGTGGCAGGTGTACGCAATTTTCTAAAACGCTATGTCAACAAGAAGAAGATTGTCGATTATTTCGATGGAATCTCTATTTTTCCAACCTTGATGAGCGATGAGAAGGCACAAAAGAAGCACTCACACCTTTACTGGGAGTTTGCTGAAACCAATCAGATAGCCGTACGTATGGATGATTGGAAACTTATTATCATTCGTGGAATTCCACATCTATATAACCTTGCAACAGACTTACATGAAGATAAGGATATAGCACAAGAACATCCAGAGATTGTTGACAAGATGATAAACATCATCTATCAGGAACATATAGACAATCCATTGTTCCCAATAACATTGCCTATAAAAAGAAAATAACAGGCAAACAACCTGAAGCAATTATAGCGCAGTGTAAAGAAGGAATAAAGAATATTTACCAAAAGTGCATAAAATCGCCTTTCATTGAGAAAACACTCGTTGAAAAGGCAATTTATTTATGATAATTACAACGACATCAAATGATGCGAAGAATAGAAAGTTGTTGTTCAGGCAGACTATGCATAAAAGAAAAGAATTAGCAGCTAATAAATTCCTAAGCTAAAATAAGTCCGTAATTATTTGTCTGTTACATATATATTAGGTAAATTTGCACGGATTAATTTTTTTAGGGAAGCGTGAGAAGGTTAACATCAAGGTGTCAAAACCTTGTCACCATAAACACTTTTAGATTCCCAAGATGTTGGTCAAAACAATAAGTATTTTTAAAAATTAGATGAACGTAATTACGAAAACAGTTCAATTGCCAGATGGAAGAACCATCTCAATTGAAACCGGAAAGGTTGCAAAGCAGGCTGATGGTGCAGTAGTTCTCCGTATGGGAAACACCGTACTCCTCGCCACTGTTTGTGCAGCTAAAGAGGCAGTTCCGGGAACAGACTTTATGCCTTTGCAAGTTGATTATCGCGAGCAGTATGCCGCAGCAGGTCGTTTCCCTGGTGGGTTCACCAAACGCGAAGGTAAAGCCAATGACGACGAAATCCTAACATCACGCCTTGTGGACCGTGTTCTTCGTCCACTATTCCCTTCTGACTATCACTGCGAAGTTTATGTACAGGTTATGTTGCTGTCGGCTGACGGTGTTGACCAACCTGACGCACTTGCAGGCTTGGCAGCATCAGCAGCTCTTGCCGCTTCAGATATTCCAATCGAGCATACAACCTCAGAGGTTCGTGTTGCACGTGTGAATGGTGAATACGTAATCAACCCTACCTTCGCACAGATGAAGGAAGCTGATATGGACCTCATGGTTGGTGCAACAAAAGACAACATCATGATGGTTGAAGGCGAAATGGACGAGGTTACCGAACAGGACCTCATCGAAGCCTTAAAGGTGGCACACGAAGCAATCAAGCCAATGTGTGAGATGCAAGAAGAGTTATCTAAGGCTTGTGGCACAGATGTGAAACGTACCTACGAAGACGAGGTTAATGACGAAGCTTTGCGCGAAGAACTTCATAAGGCTACATACGATGCTTGTTATGCACAAGCACAGAGTGGTGACAACGACAAGAAGCATCGTGGAGAAACCTACGATAAGATTAAGTCTGACTTTGTTGAGGCTTACGATGCTGCTCATACCGAACTGTCTGAGGACGAATTGGAAGAGAAGCACTCACTGATTGATCGTTACTTTGATGATGTTCAGCGTGACTCTATGCGTCGTAGCGTTCTTGACACAGGCAAGCGTATGGATGGTCGTGCAACTGACGAAATCCGTAACATCTGGTGTGAGATTGATACACTCCCTATGCCACACGGAAGCTCTCTCTTCCAGCGTGGTGAAACAATGTCTCTCTCTACTTGTACACTTGGCACTAAGATGGACGAGAAGATGGTTGACAACGTTTTGGAGAAGAGTTATCAACGCTTCCTCCTTCACTATAACTTCCCTCCATTCTGTACAGGTGAAGCTAAGGCACAACGCGGCGTTGGTCGTCGTGAGATTGGTCATGGTCACCTTGCATGGCGTGGTTTGAAGGGTCAGATTCCTACGGACTTCCCTTACACTGTTCGCTTGGTTAGCCAGATTCTCGAGTCTAACGGTTCTTCTTCTATGGCTACGGTATGTGCAGGTACGCTTGCATTGTTAGACGCTGGTGTACCGATGAAGAAGCCTGTTTCTGGTATCGCTATGGGTCTTATCAAGAACCCAGGAGAAGAGAAGTATGCCGTACTGAGCGACATCCTCGGTGATGAGGACCACTTAGGCGATATGGACTTCAAAACAACTGGTACTAAGGACGGTCTTACTGCTACTCAGATGGACATCAAATGCGACGGTTTGTCATTCGAAATTCTCGAAAAGGCACTTATGCAGGCAAAAGCTGCTCGTGAGCATATCCTCAACATCATGACTGAGACTATTGCAGAGCCACGTGCCGAGATGAAGCCACAGGTTCCACGTATCGTTCAGTTAGAAATTCCTAAGGAGTTCATCGGTGCTGTGATTGGTCCTGGCGGTAAGATTATCCAGCAGATGCAAGAAGACACAGGTGCTACTATCACTATCGAAGAGACTGATGGTGTAGGCAAAGTACAGGTTTCTGCTCCTAATAAAGATTCAATCGATGCAGCTCTTGGTAAGATTAAGGCTATTGTAGCTGTTCCTGAGATTGGTGAAGTCTATGAAGGTACCGTACGTTCAGTTATGCCATACGGCTGCTTTGTTGAGATTTTACCGGGTAAGGATGGCTTACTCCACATCTCTGAAATCGACTGGAAACGACTTGAGACTGTCGAAGAGGCTGGTATTAAAGAGGGTGACAAGCTAAAGGTGAAACTGCTTGAAATCGATCCTAAGACGGGTAGTATAAGCTCTCTCACCGTGTTCTTCTCGACAAACCAGAGGATTATGTTGAGCCACAACGTCGTCCACGTGGCGACCGCCGTCCACGCCGTGATGGCGAACGCCGCTTTGACGAGCGTCGTCCTCGCCGTGAGAACAATGACTTTGACAATAACAACTAAGATTGTTATTCATCCCAATATGCCCCATCAAGCTACACAATGCTTGATGGGGTTTTTTCTTTCTATTGACGCTACCCGTTAAGTCCTTTATCCCAATTCAGTCATTAACGTATAATAATCAAGCAAACCATGATTGGCAACTAAAAACCTCCACTCGACACGCTGTTTTTAGAAAAAAGACAATAAAACAGACGTTATAAGACAAATAAAAGTTAAAACATGATGTATTATAAATATAAATACAATATCTTTGCACTTCGTAAGTTAATTCAGAGCTTACAAATAAAAGTAATAGTAAATATGAAAAAGATTATGTTTATGGTAGCTGCATGCGCAGCTATGGTTGCTTTGCCAGAATGGTAAGACAACCGCAAACAATGAAGGCACAGACTCTACTACACAAGATTCTGCCGTTGTTGGTGACTCTACTGTATACGAGGGCATGACCCCAGCTGCCGACGTTGTTGGTATTAAGTATCGTGTTGCATTGGCAAAGGACTCTACTAACGGCTTCAGCGTTTCAGAGGCTTACATGAAGTCAGCTACTGAGGCTGACACTGTCTACAACTACACAGGTACATACCAGGTTGTAAAGAAGAATGTTAAGGGTAAGGACAATACTTATTATCAGTTCGAACTGGGCAAAGACAACAAGACTAACTTCCTTGTTGTAAACGACTCTACACTCCGCCTTGTTAATACTGACTTCGAGGAGCCAGCAGTTAACACAAAGGACATGAACTACGACTTAAAGGTAAAATAAGCAAAGTTTATTTACTTAACAAAACACTTAAACCATTGAGAGGATATGACCCATTTGTCATATCCTCTCTTTTCTTTATCCTAAGCCCTCCTTCACTATCATGAATTTACAGCTATTAACCCAAACTTCATGTGCTTATAACAAAAAGGGGATGTGCCTTAATGACACATCCCCTTTATTATATAAATTTGAAATTAATTATCTGCTGATGGACGAATAGAACATGCAGAAGGTGTATTTAGACCATAATCAGGCTTAATTATTGAGTAATCTTGATAGAACTCAAAAGTACACGTAGTAGAATTATTATGGTACCAACGTCCCATAGTATAATATTCTGCTTGATGATGAACCATAACATTATCTTCACTCATAAAAGGTGCTATTGGGAAGAAAATTGTCTTTGTCTTGGTTTCATCTGTCCAGAAATTAACACCAAAGTTTTGTATAATACTTTCCGTATTGACATCTTTTGCATTCCATTCTTTCCAAGATTCAGTTCTCTTACCTGTTGTTGTGAATCCTGTGAATGCATCTATCTCAGTCATGTGGAAACCTGCTGGACATGGGTCATAAACGGTCTTAACAACAGGGGTTTTTTTATCGTACTCAGTTACATAACCCGGATAGGCATTCGCAGACCAAAGATTCCATTGATTGTATTCATTTTGCCAACTAGTATACGCTCCGCCATTATCCTTAAGATAAACTACGCCAGGGTTTTGAATACTATTTTGGAAAGACATTTGATTCTTACGATTAACACTGTAGTAATAACCCTTTGGACCTTCAATAGTCACCCCTCCATATGTTTTATCATCTTTAAGAGCATGGAAGCCTGGGAAAGCATCCTTACGTCCGAACTGATAGAGAGTGGTTGAGCCAAATAACTTAGCATTACCTGGGTTCTGTGTAATTGTAATCACGGTAGAAAGCGTCGTTCCTTTGTTAGAAGTTTCTTGCTCAACCTTTACCTTTACAGTACGTGGTGTGTCGTAAGAGGTACCCTCCCATACAATAGGATTCCAACCCAAAGACTCCTTTGTAAGTTTGAATTTTTTATTTTCATGGTTGGTTACTTCAATTTTACTCAAAGCATCTTCTGGTGCAAACCAGATATTCCATGACCATACGGTGGTATTACCCTTCTTTACAGCAAGGACAGCACAACCACTTACAAGGTGTTCCTTTTTTACAACGAAGTCAAGGTATTTGTCACCATCAACGTCCTTAACTGTTAATGCATCCTGAGCGTTAAAATTATTAAACAAATCAATATTATCAGCCCATACTAAATATGCGCCATTAATACCAGCGTTCGCACCATTATTCGTCTTTTCAATCCATGGGTCAGTTATATCTGCGCCCATGTGGTCCTTAAAGTTTTCAAGAATCTTGGTATATTGATTATATTTCTTTATTTTTGACTTATAAGAACTTTCATTAGTCTTTCCATCCTTAATAGCATTACCATAAACTAAAGGAATACGATAGTGACCAGGAGAAGAAACAAGGTAGCAGTTTGCGGTGTTACGCTGAGCAGTACCACCCTTTGTTGAGAGATCGTAAGGGCTACCTGCACTACCCTTTTCTGGTGAATTCCTAAGTAGGTTATTACGCTTTTCACGTAAGTCAATAATAGCATTATTGTTGAAACTTGCTGTACCAGCCTCAGCTACACCATTGTCGTCACCAGTACCCGTATCTGAACTAAGACTTTTGAGCCAATCTGGCTTCTCTGACATATCAAATGTATTATCATTATTAGCATCATAGCCAACAACCTTCCATGAAACAGCCTGCTTGTGCCTGTTGCAGGATCTATACGATAACTTGTCACAGTATAATTCTGAGAATTTGCCTCATCGAATTTTGCAGCACGTGATGGGTCCGTACTTGTAAGTGTGTACACCCAGTCAGAGTTTCTCATGCTCAACTTATAAGTACGAGTTGTACCTGCATTCCATCTACCTTTCAAAGGTACAGTTATTGCAGAACCATCAGTAAAACTAATATTAGCGATGACATTATTACCCGTCAAATCCTGTGGAATCATATAGAAGATATAATTATCGTTGTCCTTACCCATAACAACCGTGTTAGGCTTCTCGCTGGCATTAACACTGATATTTTCAAGAACAGCATTACCACGCTGAGTATAGCCCTCGTGTATCCATTCTCCATCTGAACCATCAGCCTTTGTAGGAAGATTATACTTACCCTTAAGCAGTACGTTTCTAAGTTCCACCCTGTCGATAGTCTTACCCCAAGGAAGGTTCTGACCAACAGCAAAGCGAATGGCTGTCAGCGCATGACGGAAGTCAAGTTTAGTTGTTGGGTGCACGCCTTGTGTTTTGTATTCAACATCACCAGTGCAAGCTGTCATAAGGTCTACCTGCTTCTTTACATCAGTTTCGATCTCAAACTCAACGTTAGGACGTCCACTGGTAGCATCGGTAGCACTAATTGTCATCTTTGAATACTGGTCCTTCTCTGGTGAGACAGCATAGAAACGCGCAAAGCGTTCTGTATATGCCCAAAAGATAGGAGTGTAAAGTTCGCCACTCTTCTTAGTCTTCGCCAAATGGAACCACTCGCCATTAGCAAGCATATTTGAAGCCTCAGTACCACGAACACCAGAGCTTGAGAAGTCGCTCAAGGTAGAAAGGTCTACGATGTTAGCACGTGTGCGAGCATCTGCCTTTATAGGGTTAATACCTTCAACGGTTGTCTCGATGAGGCATAGTTCGTTGTTGTTAGTAGCATTGAGTTTGCCACCAGCGAGGTCGCTTGCAGTCAGTCCAGGGGTGATTGCGCCACGTGTCATTGCGCCACGACTGATAACCCCCTCTTGAATATCGTTCACGGTAAAACTTACAGGGACATCCTTGCCCTCTGCCCCGTTGTTATCGTCTAAGTCCTTGTCAGCACAAGAGCTTATAGTAAACATTGCGCTGCTGGCAAGGAGTACCGAGCAGGCATAATAAAACAGTTTATTCATTTTTTTTCGTTTTTTCGTTTTAATATCTACTTCATTGTGTTTCCGATAGAATTTCATTTATCCTGTAAGGAAACACCTTATATATAAAGTTGATTATCCTTCGAGGTTATCGTCATCACCTCCATCTTCGTATACTGGTGCTATAACATTAACACCTTGTCCATTACTACCAGAAGTTCCACTACCATTGTCAGTATTTCCGCCACCACCAGGGCGCACGTCAGGACTTCCAGCAAGGATACATCCTTCGGCCTCGACCTCTACCATCTCGATTGATGGACAAACGTAAAATTGTTTTACGCTTTTACAGATTTTCTTCATAAATTATAATAAATACTTTTATAATATCTTTTTTTATTAGTTTCTTTGTGATAATTAAGCTACCAAGAGTATCAGTGCCGTAAGTAACGAACACCATCAATCCATAGACGTATCAAAACAATGTGTATTCCTCCAATCAAAATCATAAAGCAATAACATTATAAATGTTTGAAACATCACTCTCTGAAAATGGTAACAAAGGATAGTCTAAAACCCTTCCCATCTTCACCATCAGGATGCCCCTATACATTAAATATATAAGAGCCAAAAACAAACACACAAGACATAAATCTCGTTCGTTTTCCAATTAATATCTCGAAAATTGGACTGCAAAGTTAATAAAAAAACAAATAAATAGCGAAAGAGATTTAATAAATAGATTCTCATAAATACTAAATAAAAATTAAATTGAGGCGAAATTAACTCAAAACAAGCAAAAATAGCATCATCTGCACAATAATAAAGCCAGTTTTCTTATGCTTCTAATGAACAATTGGATTTTATCATCCAATATTACGGAAGAAAAATCTATGCTCCCATCATTCATAGAGAGCATAGACAAAAGAATTACTTCGCCTTTAATATCAAACGGAGGCTTTGCTTATAATTAATATAATTCCACACCCAATTAAGCAGAATAAACGTTTTGTTCTTAACGCCGAGTATAGAACGAAGGTGAACAACGAGCCATAATGCCCAAGCTGGGAAACCGCCAAACTTTCTTCCAGCAATTTCGGCAACAGCATGATTACGTCCAATGGTCGCCATAACCCCCAAATTCTTATACTTAAATGGCTTTAACTCCTTACCTTTAAGACTGCTTTAAGGTTCTTTGCAACCATCTTTGCTTGCTGCATTGCCACTTGTGCCAATTGCGGATGCCCAAGAGGATATTGCTCGTCGCCCTGAATTAGACTCACATCACCTATAGCATAGACATCTTCGACACCCTTCACACGGCAATATCTGTCGGTCAAGAACCTACCAGCATGACCAAGACTCTCTGCGGGAAATCCATCGATTGTGTTCGCACAAATACCGCTGACCCAAATCACTGTCTGTGCAGGAATCTCCAGTCCTGCACTGGTTTTCAGCAAACCATCCTTATACTCCGTGGCAAACTGAGGTTGACGGATATGTACGTGTAGTTCCTTCAAGTCACGTTCGGCACGCTTTGACGACATCGGGTCCATACCAGCAAGGAGCCTATCTCCTGCATTAACAAGATAGATGTGCATTTGCGAAGAATCGAGGTCGGGATAGTCACGAGCAATAATATTCTTCTTCATCTCAGCCACAGCCCCTGCAATCTCTACACCAGAAGCACCACCGCCCACGACAACAACATTCATCAAAGCCTGTTTGCGAGCAGGGTCTTCCTCGGTTAAGGCAAGTTCAAGATTATGCAAAATCGTGTTACGAAGTCTCATCGCCTCACCAACCGACTTCATTGGAAGAGTGGAAGCCTGAATATCCTTATTGCCAAAGAAATTGGTTTTAGCTCCGAAAGCCAACACAAGATAGTCGTATTCTATCTCGCCCACAGTTGTATCAATTAGCTTCTTTGATGTATTCACCGATTTCACCTCTGCCATTCTGAAAAAGAAGTCCTTTTTCCCTTGAAAAAGACGTCTAAAAGGAAAAGAGATACTACTCGGTTCGAGTCCACCTGAAGCAACCTGATAAATCAATGGTGGGAACTGATGGTAATTGTTTTTATCAACTAATACAACCTGGAAATCATCGTCTACTAACTTGAAAGCCAGTTCCAAACCTCCCAGTCCACCTCCAACGATAACAACCCTCTTCTTCTCTGTTCGTTCAATGTTTGCCTTCATTATCCTGCTATATTAATTTTTACATTTTTATTCTTTATCAATCAACTTGTAGTAATTCAGAAATTATTATGCCAAAGTAGCACGTCAAAATATAAATAAACGACTATTTCAACAATAAACCAATTTTGTAAGGCAATGTTCGGGGAAGAGTTCACGAGCAACATGCTGTATCTCGTAAGCAGTAATGGCATCTATATCACGATAGAGTGCAGAAATACTCTTCTTCCACCCATAGTGAAGAAAACCCTTACCAAAATCTAAGGCAATGTTTTCACGATTATCCCAAGCAATGCCAATCTGTCCTTTTATCTGCTGTTTTGCTATCATTAGTTCTTCATCTGACAATCTGACAGACATAAAGCGGTCGAGTTCAGCACGAACAAGCGTCAAACATTCATCTAAGTCCTTTGCATCACAGCCAAAGTAAATACTCCAAATCCCAGTTGAGGCATAGCTCACCATCGAACTATCAACAGTGTAAACAAGTCCACGCCGTTCGCGAAGAGCAAGGTTCAGACGAGTACTCATACCCGGTCCGCCTAAGATATTATTCAATAGGTAGAGAACTATTCGCCGCTTGTCGTGTATGTTATATGCCCGATTACCTATCATAACATGCGCCTGATGCGTATGTTTATCAACTCTGACAATCTGAGCTTTGTAAGGACTAAGGGGAGGAAGCGCACGTTCATTAGGCTCTCCTATATCGCCCTTCATCGCAACCTTAGTGTGGTGTTCATTCTCTAAAAGACGGAGTAAACCATCAAAATCCACATCGCCATAGGCAAAAAACACCGAATTATCAGGGCGGTAATACTTCTTTGTGAAGCGAGTCGCATCATGCGTAGTAAACTTCCTGACCCGAGAAGCCGTGCCAAGGATACTATGCCCTAATGGATGACCACGAAAGATGATGTTCTCAAACTCATCATAAATCAATTCAGAGGGACTATCGTTATAAGACTCTATTTCGTCACAGATAACCTCCACCTCCTTTTCGATTTCCTTCTGAGGATAGACGCTATGGAAAACAATATCAGTAAGTAGGTCGATTGCCCGAGCAAGATGATCTTTCAAGATAGCAGAGTAATAGACCGTTTCAGTCTTTGTTGTAAAGGCATTAAGGTCGCCACCCACCTGTTCAAGACACTGAATAACCTCCATTGCTGTGCGACGAGTCGTCCCCTTAAAGCTGACGTGTTCACAGAAATGCGCAATCCCCTCCTCGTCTGGTAGCTCATGGGCTGTCCCAACATTCAGTTGATAGCCACAATAGACCACAGGCGAAGCCATTGGCAATGCGATAACACGTAGTCCATTTTCCAAAACTGCAGTTTGATAACTTCTCATAGCTTGCAAAATTAAGAAAAAAGAATGAAAAGTAGTAGACAATAAGGCACAAAGAAAAAAAACATAATTCATTTTGTAGTCCGCTCAAATTACCGTATATTTGCACAAACAAAGTGGGACACAATATAATTCACAACAAAATGCGGAAAGTTATAGGTATAGGAGAAACCGTTTTAGACATCATCTTTAAGGATAATAAACCCGTTGAAGCCGTTCCGGGAGGGTCTGCTTTTAATGCCATCACATCATTAGGACGCTGTGGCATCAACACTTCGTTTATTTCAGAAGCAGGTAACGACCGCGTTGGGAAATACATCATTGACTTCTTAAACAACAATGGTGTGAATGCAGAAGACATTTCTACCTTCCCTGACTCTAAGTCGCCTATATCATTGGCTTTCCTTAACGAGAAGAATGATGCTGAATACATCTTCTACAAAGACCATCCTCACGACCACTTAGAGTTTAACTTCCCCGACATACAACCCGACGATATTTTGCTATTTAGTTCTTTCTATGCAGTAAATCCCGTCATTCGTCCGCAGGTGGTAGGACTTCTTGACTATGCTCGTTCACGTGGTGCAATCATCTACTATGACGTGAATTTCCGACCTGCCCATAAAGACGAGGTTATCAAGATTACGCCTAACCTCTTAGAAAACCTTGACTACGCAGACGTGGTACGTGGCAGCCATGAGGACTTTGCAACGCTATATAAGAAAGAAGATGCCGACAAGGTTTATAACGCAGAAATATCATTCTATTGCAAGCAGTTCATCTATACACAAGGAAGTCTACCTGTTGAGATACGCGGCGGAAAGACATCAAGAAGTCTTACCCCGTCCACAACACAGATGTTGTCAGTACCATTGGTGCAGGCGACAACTTTAATGCAGGCTTTATCTTCGGTATGTTGAAACACAACATCACTCGTTCCGACCTCGAAAGAGGACTAACAGAGGAGCAATGGGACCAACTCATTGACTATGCACTAACATTCTCTGCGGACTGCTGCAAAGACATCTTCAATTATGTTAGCAAGAATTTGGAAAGAAGATGAAGGAAGATGTGCTGTAATCATAATGAGCTTAATTAGCCTAACAAGCCTAATTGGTTCAATAAATTCATAAAAAGCAACCACACAAAAATAAAATATAAAATGATAGAAATTGCCAATAAAGTTTATTACGTAGGTGTAAACGATCGTAATAAGAATCTATTTGAGGGATTATGGCCCCTGCCATACGGTGTCAGCTATAACTCTTATCTTATTGATGATGATAAAGTTTGTCTTATTGATACCGTTGAGGTAGACTTCTTCACACAGTTTATTGAGAAGCTACATGAAGTGTTAGGCGACCGACAGATTGACTACTTAGTCATCAATCACATGGAGCCTGACCACTCTGGTTCACTCGCCTTACTTCGTAAATATTATCCAAACATTCAGGTAATCGGTAATAAAAAGACCTTTGACATGATGTCTGGTTTCTATGGGGTGAAGGAGAATGTAGTAGAAGTGAAGAATGGTGAAGAGTTGAGCTTAGGTAATCATACCCTACAATTCTTTATGACACCAATGGTTCACTGGCCAGAAACAATGATGACCCTATGCAAAGGCGAGGTTAGTCACCTCTTTACAAGGTGATGCCTTCGGATGCTTTGGCGCACTTAATGGTGGCTTCATCGACCAAGAGATAGACACCGACTGGTGCTGGTTAGAGATGGTACGCTACTATTCTAACATTGTTGGTAAATATGGAACCCCTGTTCAGAACGCATTAAAGAAACTCGCTGGGGTTCACATCGACTACATCTGTTCTACCCACGGACCAGTATGGCATAAGTATGTTGACAAAGTTATCGGACTCTACGATCGCATGTCTAAATACGAAACAGAACCCGGTCTGGTTATTTGTTACGGCACAATGTATGGCAATACAGAACGTATGGCAGAACAGATTGCTCGCTCTGCTTCACTTGCGGGTGTAAAGAACATCCGTCTATACAACGTTTCAAAGACTCACCACAGCTACATTCTTCAAGACATCTTCCGCTTCCGTGGCTTAATCGTTGGTGCGCCTACCTACAATGCAGGACTCTATCATGAGATGGACGTACTCTTACAAGAAGTTGCAAATCGTGACATAAAGAATCACCTTATCGGTTGGTTTGGCTCTTACTCATGGGCATCAAAGGCCGTAGCAGCTATCGGAGAATGGAACGAGAACCACCTCCACTTTGAGAAGGTTGGCGAACCAGTAGAGATGAAGCAGGCACTGACACCTGAGATTAAGGAAGAGTGTAACCGCTTAGTCGTGAGATGGCTGCAAAACTCTTAGCGGAGTAAAATGAACATTGCGGTATTTTGTTCGGCAAACAACGACATCGACCCTGACTACTTCCGTGCTGCGGAAGAGTTAGGGTTATGGATTGCTAAGAATGGACACAGCCTTATCTATGGCGGAGGCAATAGCGGACTGATGGAATGTATCGGTAAGACGGTACATGAAGCAGGTGGACGCACCATCGGAGTTATCCCTCGCCTTATGGAAGAAGGACGACGAAAGAGTGATTTTATTGATGTTGAAATACCCTGCGAAGACCTCTCTGACCGCAAAGCCATCATCATGGAGCGTGCAGATGAGTTTTATGCTCTTCCCGGTGGAATAGGAACAATAGACGAAGTGTTTACTGTTGCAGCCTCAGCAACCATCGGTTATCACAGAAAGAAGGTAATACTTTGCAACGTAAAAGGCTTTTGGGATAATCTTATTGCTCTGATGAAAGATTATCAACAGAAAGGTATGATACGTGGAGACCTCTATGACTATATCGAAATAAAAGATATAAACAATTTATAATTCTCCTACTCTAATAATAATCCCAGTGTCTGGTAATTACCTAACCAAACACTGGGATTATTGTTTTTATTCATCGTGCTTATCCAAAAATGCTCATTAGAACCTAAACAATTTTTGTTTTTAGTTGCCGTCACTTTTAACACTTCCCATAACATGCATATTATAAGACCTTTATACTACATATTAGGCTGACAGCAGTGACAGCAACTTTGAAAACCATGTCGTTCATTAATGACAATAATTGTCTAATCTGTTCGACAAAACAACTTTGTTTCTCAGACACTTTGGAGTTCCTACAAGAATTTATGTAGCGGAATTAAGCTGATTGCAAAACCTCCACCACGAACCTGTTGAAGTTTAAGTACATCCCCCTTCTTAACAACACGTTTAGTTATTGTGTAAGCCTTTGGATTCGTTTCATAATCAGCATCCTTTGCATCAGCATATATGGTTGCTTCGTACTTACACCCCTTATCCAGGAAGTCGAGTTTGATAGTACTCAGGTGAGGTATAAGTCCTGTCTTACCACCAACGAACCAATCACTATTTCCTTTTGCCTTACGAGCCACAGTGACATAGCGTGCAGGTTCAGCCTCAAGATAACGACTATCATCCCAGTCACAAGGTACATCCTTTATAAACTGAAAGGCATCATTGAACTTCTGATAATGTTCTGGTAAGTCGGCTACCATTTGAAGTGGACTATACATCGTTACATAAAGTGCAAGCTGACCAACGAGCGTTGTATGAACGTAACTCTTATTATCGCACCATGTAGAGAGTTGTGTTTCTAAGATACCAGGTGTGTAATCCATCGGTCCACCTTGAAGACGAGTAAACGGAAGAATAACCGTATGATTAGGATGACTTCCTCCAAAGGCCTCATACTCTGTTCCACGTGCCGACTCATTACCTACAAGATTAGGCCATGTACGGCAAAGTCCTGTTGGACGTGTTGCCTCGTGTCCATTCACCATGATATGATGCTTAGCTGCTTCTTTTATAACACGCAGATAATGATTGTTCATTGATTGAGAATAATGATAGTCACCACGTGGGATAATATCACCTACATAACCCGTTTTTACGGCATCATAACCATACTTATTCATCAACTTAAAAGCCTCCTCCATGTGACGCTCATAATTTAGCGTACTTGAAGATGTTTCATGATGCATCATCAACTTCACACCTTTTGAGTGCGCATACTCATTGAGTCCTTTAATATCAAAGTCAGGGTAAGGCGTAACAAAGTCGAACACATCCTGCTTCCAATGACCGATCCAGTCCTCCCAACCGATATTCCAGCCTTCCACCAAAACCTGATCAAGCCCATTGGCAGCCGCAAAATCAATATATTTCTTCACATTCTCAGTATTAGCCGAGTGACGCCCGTTAGGCTTTGCGTGTACGTAATCAGTCTGACCAAGCCTTACAGAACTAAACTCATCTGTATAAGCCCATGACTTACCACCAGCTATCATTTCCCACCATACACCACAATACTTCGTAGGATGTATCCAAGAAGTATCCTCAATCTTACAAGGTTCGTTGAGATTAAGAATAAGATTACTTGCAAGCATATCACGTGCATCATCACTCACCATCACCGTGCGCCAAGGCGTTGTACAGGGAGTTTGCATAAAACCCTTTAAGCCAGTAGCATCAGGTGTAAGCCATGATTCGAAAGTCATCGTTTTGTCGTCAAGGTTTAAGTGCATTGTTGCATAATCAGCACATGCTGCCTCATGAATATTAATATAAAGACCATCATTTGACTTCATCTGCAAAGAAGTCTGTACACCCGTTTCTGAGAAAACAGAAACTGACGAGTTTGTCCAGTTTACGGCATCATGAAAACGCTTACGTATCTCTGACAGCTTTGACTCCTGTGTCTCTTGCTCCTGAGTGTCATAGTCGCCTGGAAGCCACCATGCGGTATGGTCACCAGCCATAGCAAACTGTGTATGCTCTTCCTTTATAACGAAATAGTTGAGTTCTGGCTGTTGTGGAAATTCATAACGAAGTCCCATACCATCATCATAAACACGGAAACGAACTACTATATGACGCTTACTCGAAGGCTGATTAAGTCCTACCTCCAACTCGTTATAATGGTTACGAATGGTAGCCGTCTCGCCCCACACAGGTTTCCACGTCTCATCAAACGTAGTCATCTTACTACCGAGCAGCTCGAAACCATCCATAAGATTGCTTTCTTCCATTCCTTTACTGGAATGCTTATCCTTTGCTAACTCCAAACCTAAATGCGAAGGCTTAACAACAGCCTTCCCCTTGTAACTCATCTCATAAGTCGGAACTCCATGTCCTGTCAAAGAGAATGTTATAGCAACATTTCCATTCGGAGATTTTACGGTCTGAGCATTTACAGTCCCTACTATCCCCATAAATAACCCAATAAGAGCAATACTAATTTTGTTCATTGTATTGTGATATTATATTAATATTTCATGTATTCCCTGCAAAGATATAAAAAAAAAGGAAAAGAGAAACTTTCTATCGTTAATAAGTAACTTTACATACAATTAATTCTCCGCAATCGGGCGATAGAACACAGAATGATGATTTCCTTCTTTATATTGATTACCATAACTTGCACCTTCTATTCAACAGCTTGACAAACTCTTCAACTTGATGTAGGTCGCTAATCATAACCCCTTATCATTCAAGATACCACACACCTCGTTCTAAACAACTTTCACACCTTTCTCACACATCTCATTGATTTATAAGCAGTTTTATTTGCTCATATCAATTTATTAACGTACCTTTGCTGACAATTAAAGGTAACATACCACCTGAGAGTTTGCGTACTGACTGGTTGAAGCCCGGCGCAGGCAAGTGTCTTTTTAGTGGGTTCGTTTGGTGGTGAGCTTACCTTTTATATAGGATAATAAATTATAAACAAACGAATTTGAAGACATTTGAAGAGTTAGGTGTGAGCGAAGAGATTCGTCGCGCCATTAGTGAGCTTGGATTTGAAAATCCAATGCCTGTACAAGAAGAAGTAATCCCTTATTTACTTGGTAATCGTAACGACGTCATCGCACTGGCACAGACTGGTACGGGTAAGACGGCTGCATTTGGTCTGCCTTGCTGCAACGTATTGATACAAGCAGCAAAGACACTCAGGCTATCGTGCTTAGCCCTACACGTGAACTGTGTTTGCAGATTGCCGATGACTTGAAGGAATTTAGTAAGTATATCCCTCATCTACACATCGCTGCCGTCTATGGAGGTACATCTATTGACGCACAGATTCGTCAGTTGCGTCATGGTGTACAGATTATCGTGGCTACACCGGGACGTCTGATTGACCTTATGCACCGTGGTAAGGCTCGTCTTGACAAAGTTAGAAACGTTGTTTTGGACGAGGCTGACGAAATGCTTAACATGGGGTTCCAAGAGAGTATCACTGAGATATTGACCGGTGTACCAGAAGATCGTAACACTTTGTTATTCTCGGCTACGATGAGTCGTGAGGTGGAGCGTGTTGCAAAGGGTTATCTGCACAACTACAAAGAGATTGTTGTGGGTAGCCGTAACGAGGGAGCTGAGAGTGTTAACCATATCTATTATATGGTGAATGCACGCGACAAGTACCTTGCGCTGAAGCGACTGGTAGACTTCTATCCAAAGATTTATGCAATTGTATTCTGCCGCACAAAGCTTGAAACGCAGGAGATTGCCGACAAATTGATTAAGGACGGATATAATGCTGAGGCATTGCATGGCGACCTCTCACAGCAGCAGCGTGACCTTACGATGCAGAAGTTCCGTTCACATCTCACACAGATTCTCGTGGCAACAGACGTTGCTGCACGTGGATTGGATGTGAACGACTTGACACACGTTATCAACTATGGTTTGCCTGATGATATTGAGAACTACACTCACCGCTCTGGCCGTACAGGTCGTGCAGGCAAGAAGGGTACTTCTATCTCGATTATCCACTCACGTGAGAAGTATAAGGTACGTAATATCGAACGCGAAATCAGTAAGGACTTTGTTGATGGAACACTGCCTACACCAGAAGAAATCTGTAAGAAACAGCTCTTCAAGACAATGGATAGTATTCTAAAAACTGACGTTGATGAGGACCAAATTGCACCTTACATGAAGGATATCAACCGCCAGTTTGAGTATATCGATAAGGAGGTTGTCATCAAGAAAATTGTAACTGCAACCTTCGGTCGTTTCCTTGACTATTATAAGAATGCCCAAGAAATTGAGAAGCCATCATCACGTAGTTCTCGTGAGGAAAACCGTGGTGCAAGAGGTGAAGGTAGAGGAAACCGCAGCCGTGGGCCACGTAAGGCTGAGAGTGGCTACAAGCGACTCTTTATCAACCTCGGTAAGGCAGATGGTTTCTATCCGGGTGAGGTGATGCAGTTCATCAATAAGAATGTACATGGCAAGCAGGCAGTAGGACATATCGACCTCCTTGCTAAGCAGAGCTACATCGAAGTGCCAGAGCAGGACGCTCAGAAGGTGATGCAATCGCTGGACGGTGCAACCTATAAAGGTCGTAAGGTGCGTTGTAACGATGCAGAAGAAGGTGGTCACGGTCGTTCGTCTAATGGTCGTTCAGCAGGTGACAACAGTCGCTCTGCTGGTGGACGTGGCGGTTACGGAAGCCGTGGCGAAGGCCGTCAGGAGTCTCGTGAGCGTAAGGGTCGTGGTCGTCGTCAGTCTGATGATAATCCTTTTGGCGGACAGCATAAGTTCAAGAAGGACGACTGGAAGGAACTTATGAAGGGTGGTCCTGCTAAGTTGAAAGGCGAAGAGCCTGACTTTTCAGAGGAAGGCTGGGCAAGACGTAGACCAAAGAAGTAAATACCCCACCCCGACCCTCCCCGAAGGGGAGGGAGACTTAGCGTATAACGTTGGAGAGACTTTCGATAAATAGGCTATACATCAATCATATATTGTATAGCGCATTGCTATCTTCATGAGTGGTGTTAAGCCTCAGCACCATTGGTGCGGAGCCTCAACACAATGGCTAAACAGGGGAAAAGACGACTGCTGTTAGTATTATATTACACCTTTCCAATAATAACTATGTACAAAATCATAGCCAGTTTATACCGTTTTAATATGAGAGGGTCTAACAGAAGCATTCCTTATTTTGCTACCTTGACAAACCTTCTCGCACTGTTTACACTTTGTTTCTTTATAATAATTGTTTTATTAAATATGCAGAGTATATTAAAATTTTGGCATACAGGCTCAAAAGGAGGGGATTACCTGATAGGTGCAGTTATTGTCGTTCCCTTATACCTCTTAATGTTTCGTATGTTTCCCGAACGAAAGATGAAAGAACAAGAGGCATTACTAACAAAGAAAGAATATCAACTGGGACTATTCTGTTATGTTTTGTTGCTAATAATATTAATGATTATCCTTTTTCTCTATTATCTAAAAAGATATTGCATGCATGCTGTAAAAAGTCAATTAATATTCTTACGATACAAATTCTCAAAATTAAAAGAGGTGTATTCATAATTTGAATACACCTCTTTTAATATATTAAGAATAACCCTTACTGTGGGTTAATTTCCTTCAAAAGGCGGTCAGCATGACCCCACTTATCCATCAAGTATAGGACGAAGCGGATGTCAACACCAATACAACGTGCGAGTTTACGATCGAAGTTGATGTCGCTTGAAAGGCTATCCCAGTTGCCATCGAAAGCAAGACCAATAAGGCGACCCTTACCATCAAACATTGGAGAACCTGAGTTACCACCAGTGATGTCATTGTTTGTAAGGAAGCATAGCTGCATCTTACCCGTTCGCTTATCAGTATAACGCCCGAAGTCCTTAGCACTCATAAGATTCATCATAATAGGCTCCACCTTGTAATCCTCAATCTTCTTGCCCAACTTCATCTTTCAACAATACTCTCAGCCGTAGTGTAATAATTGCTATCGAAGCCACCAATCATATAGCCGCCTACTTGTCCGTAAGACAAGCGCATCGTAGAGTTGGCATCACTATAATGTGGCATATCCATCTCCATCTGTACCTTTGCCTCGCAAAGTTTCTTTTCTTCCCTACTAATAGCCTCAACATTTTTAGCATACTGACTCATAACCGACTGGTAAAGAATTACGAGTTGCATTCCAAGCATTACACCCGGGTCTTTGAGCGTCTTCTCATCATGATAGAACTTAGAGTCCTTTACGAGGAGCTTACTATTAGAATAGAGCCAGTCAGTGTACTTCTTATAGTCGTTACCAAACTTTGTTTTGATAAAATTAAACTCCTCTGGGAGATAAGAAGCAGGTACTTGTTCGGCAAAATTCTTTAACATTGCAGCAGTCATCTCCTTGTCGAGTGCCAAGTTCCACTCGCTACTATTATCCTTAAACTGCATATATTGCGCTGCTTCATTATCTTTTGGACCATATGAGTCAACAGCATCACGAATAATATTCAACGCTCTTTGTAATAATTCTGACACATTCCAGAACGACTCGTTCCAGTAGTTTAGCACCAAAGCAGGCTCATTAATTTCCTTATAAAGAGCTTCCAACTTCTTTAGGTCTACATTTACCGTTGAGTCTTTCACCGTCTTCTCGTCCAACCATCTTTGTATCTTCGCCTCGTATTCTGCCTTTTGACGAATCAAACCGATAGAATCAATGCACTTATTCATACCGATAGAATTCTTCCAATAGTTGGCAGAGGTGACATACTTATTCTCATATTGGATACGAGTTTTCCTATCCTTATCCATGTACTTCTTCATGATTGCAAGTTTAATATCACGAACCTGTACACGAATAGCGTTTTCTATATCTCGACGCTGCTGTATACCGTATGACGAAAGATAACGAGTTGTAGAACCAGGATAGCCTATTGTCATTGCGAAATCCTTATCCTTATAACCGTCAAGACTTACGGGAGCCCAGTTTGCAGGATGATAAGGTACGTTATCCTTTGAGTAAGTAGCTGGTCCGTTAGTCTTAGGATCGGCATAGATACGGAAAACAGAGAAGTCACTTGTCTGTCTTGGCCACATCCAGTTGTCTGTTTCACCACCGAACTTACCCATACTCTTTGGAGCAGTGAAGACTAAACGCACATCCTGAAAGTCCTGATAAGTAGTTGCATAATACTTGTTTCCTTCGTAGAAAGCATCAATATTAATATGCAAAGTTTTATCAATTGTCTTGATTGAGTCTGTCAGATGATTTATAAGAGAATCGATAATAGCCTCTGTTTGTTCAGCATTCTTACCAGCAATCAGCTTATTTACACGAGGAGTGATATCCTCCTGCTTCTTCATAAAAGATACAAACAAACCCTTGCTTGGTAATTCCTCTGCATAGCTTTTGGCATAAAAACCATCCTTCATATAGTCGTGTTCAACAGTAGACAGAGCATTAATAGCCCCAAAGCCACAGTGGTGATTGGTGAAAACAAGACCATTCGGCGATACTACTACACCCGAACAAAAACCAGAAAAGCTGATAACAGAGTTACTGATAGCGTTAGGTGAACCATAAAGCATATCGTGTTGCATCTGAAAGCCCTCTGCAACCATTTGTTGATAGACAGCATCTGGCAAGTTGTAGAGTGTCCACATACCTTCATCAGCACGCATAGACGTACTACCTAATGCGAGAAGTCCAGCAATAATTAATGTAGATTTCTTCATTTTAATATTATTAATTGATTGATATTTATTTATTTCTTAGCAAACCGACTACGTAATTGTTGCAGCGGAAAGTCGTGATAAAGCACGTGAGCAATGAAGAGGATTATCACCAATGTATTAATTCCTAATGCTGCAGGAACTGATAAGTTTGCATTAGTATAAGTAATGATAGCAAAGAAAAGGCCACCAATCAGCAAATAGACAAAGATGCTCTTCAATGGATAATCTATCGGATACTTACGCTGACCGACAATATACGAGAGTACCATTGCCGTTGCATTACCCAAAAAACCAGCCCAAGCACATGCTATATAACCGTATGTTGGAACAAAAATCACATTGATACCAATGATTACGGCACATCCTATTCCTGAGAAATAAGCTCCCCAAATTGTTTTATCAATGAGCTTATACCAGAAACTTAGATTGAAGTAAACACCCGTCATAATACCTCCTGCCATCACGATAGGAACAACCCTTAGTCCGACCCAGTAGTCACGACCAATGATATGACGCAAAACATCCATATATCCCATAACCACCAAGAAAGCAAGGAGCGTGAAAATGATAAAGAATTTCATTGCTCTTGCATAAGTTTCCCTTATTGTCTTTGTCACGTGCCTTACCAAAGACAAATGGCTCATAAGCGTAACGGAAAGCCTGCGTAATCATCGACATAATCATTGCTATCTTACTTGCAGCTCCGAAGATACCCAACTGTGTATGCGCATCGCTGTTCTTATAAACGTATGGAAAGATGATATAACCTGCCGTTTGATTGAGAATTCCTGCAATACCCAGTATGAGAATAGGCCAAGAATACGACAACATTTTCTTTGCCAAAGGCATATCAAGAAGCTTACCGCCTGCAAAGAAGCCATCTTTCAGTTCTTTCCAAAAACAGAAGGTAATAGTTGTTGTACATACAAGATTGATATAAAAGGCATAACCCACTTCATGACCATCAAGGAAAAGATAGTAAACAAGATTTAAAACAATGTTCAATGCGATGAATAACAGCTTAAAAGCTGCAAACTTAATCGGACGCTTTTTGTATCGGAGATAGGCGAAAGGAATAGCCTGAAAAGCATCTATTGCAACTGTAATTGCCATTACCCACACAAAAGAGGGGTGTTCTGAATAGCCCATGAAATCACAGATAGGTTGCAAGAAGACGAAAACCATTGCTATAAATAGCAGCGTCGAAAGTCCTACTAAGGACAAAGTCGTCGAATAAACTTTCTTCGGATCTTGCTCACTCTTATTGGCATAACGGAAGAAAGTCGTTTCCATTCCATAGGTCAAAACGACCAATAGCAACGCTGTGTAGGCGTAGATGTTTGTAATAACACCATAACCACCGCTCGCCGCACTTATTTTTGCAGTGTAGAGGGGTACAAGAAGATAGTTTAAGAACCTTCCGATGATACTGCTCAATCCATAGATTGCAGTGTCTTTTGCAAGTGATTTTAAGTTTGCCATTGTTGTATTGTTATTTTGCTTATTTGCCTTATAAGGCTAATAAGGCTAAAAGGGCAAATAGCCCAATAGCTTAATAGACTCAATTAACTTCTAAAAGAAAATATAGCAGATTGCAATTGCAGCGATAACACCAGCCAAATCGGCTAATAATCCACAGGTCAATGCGTGACGAGTATATCTTACGCTGACGCTTCCAAAGTAAACTGCCAAGACGTAGAAGGTGGTATCCGTTGAACCTTGGAAGACACAACTCAATCGACCAACAAACGAGTCTGCACCGTAAGTCTTCATTGCTTCTAACATCAACCCACGTGCTCCACTACCCGAAAGCGGCTTCATAAAGGCTGTTGGGAGAGCACCCACAAAGTCGGAATTTAATCCACACTGTTCTACAAGCCACTTAACTCCCCGTATTAGCAGGTCCATTGCACCTGACGCACGAAACACTCCTACTGCCACAAGGATAGCAACCAGATAGGAATAATGCGTACTGCCGTCTGAAATCCCTCCTTAGCTCCTTCAATGAAAGCATCATAGACATTAACCTTTCGGAACAAACCAGCACCGATGAAAAGAACAATAATTGTCATAAGTATCAGGTTTGAGGCAATAGAAGTTACTGTTCCCATTGTTTCTTTATCCATCTGTCCAAAGCCCCAAATAACCAGTCCCACAAAAGCCATCAGTCCTACAAGTCCCGCAAGGAGTGTTGGTTGAAAGATATTTATACGTTGCCACCCTGCTGTAAGAATGATACCAGCAAGCGTTGCAATAGTAGTGGCAAGCAAGATAGGGATAAACACATCTGTAGGCTGCACTGCCCCGTAAGAACTTCGGAAAGCAAGAATAGACGTTGGGATAATAGTTAAGCCCGAAGTATTCAGCACTAAAAACATAATCATTGGATTTGTTGCTGTATCCTTCTTCGTGTTTAGCTCCTGCATCTGTGCCATCGCCTTCAAACCTGTTGGTGTAGCTGCATTATCAAGCCCCAACATGTTTGACGCTATATTCATAAAAATCGAACCCATCACGGGATGATTTTTTGGAATATCTGGGAAAAGTTTCGTAAAAAAAGGACTCAGCAAACGGGCAAGAACATTGACTATTCCAGCCTTTTCGCCAATCTTCATAATCCCCAACCATAGAGCCAAGACTCCTGTCAAGCCTAAGGAAGTCTCAAAGGCAGTCTTAGATGACTCAAAAGTAGAGTCTACCATCTTCTGGAATATCGCCGTATCACCCATCAACAGAGAGAGGATACCAAAGAGAAATGAGATTAAAAAGAATCCTATCCAAATATAGTTCAGTGCCATTTATCGCTTTTTATAACTATTTATATATCTGTTATGTATCAGAAGTGGGGACCAACTGCCCCACTCTAAGGCACCATTCATTCCCAATGCAAAGATAAACAATTCTATGTGAACCTACAGCATAATAAACTAAAAAGATGTTTCGACATCTTGTCTTTATTCTTACTTTAATGAAAAAACTATGTATAAGGATTCATCAAACACTTGCAAAACAAGCCTTATAACGCCCCCTTCTTAAAGGTTTTATCGATAGTTTAGCCACGTTACACACAAAGTTTAATCTTTTTAACATACTTAATTGTGTATATGTTACACGAAGTATTTATCTTTGCAAACGTCTTTTTGATAACATTTTTAACTATTTCAGTTCACTTTTTACCAAAGTAAAAAACTTACGAATAAAGTTAACAACTATTAGGAGTATATGGGTATATTCAAATTTTTTAAGAAGAATAAGCGTGTGTCTCAGCAAAACGCTCAAGGTTTCTTAAATATAAATGAGGCCGAAGACACAGACTTATGGTCGAAGGCTTATATTGCAGAACCCCAATGTTACGAAAAAGAGGGAAAAGAAAAGTTTCTGAATTTTGTTATCACTGAAGGAGTAAACACAATTCTACCGATGTATCCCAACGAGTTATATAAAAGCGAAGAAGAAAACTTCTCTGACATTCGTCTTACATTTGTAAGTACGACAAAGCAAGGAGAGGTGGTTGACTTACCTTTCTTTCATTGTGTACCCGCTTTATCCAACTACGCTGTGGAGTATAGAGAGCCTAACGTCTTAATTAGAGGATTGAATGCTGCGGAAATGGGCTTACTTATCTCTGGCGTTAAACAGTCGTTAAAGCGTATCTAAACGTCTGAAATAGGATTCACAATATCAATCCAAATAAATTCCGATTATGGTTGCAAGAGTTTTTGCCCATAATCGGATTATCTTTTCACGACCGCTTTTTGTAAACTATTTTCGCACGCTTCAATTCCTATACATGCTCTTTTGGCTTCTTAAAGACGCCCAATTGGCTTGCAAAAGACGCCCTTTAGCAACATTACTAACGCCCTTTTGAAGCCCAATTAAGCACCTTCTAAATTGCTCATTTATAACAAACTGATTTCCTGTTGGTTATAAACCCACTTCTTATTCGTATTTTTGCCGTTATATATAGATGTTTTATTTGAAATTATTACTGTCCGCTAAACTTTTGTTTATTTTCACAAATTTGGGCTGATACTTTTTTCATAGTATCAGCCCATTTAATTACCTTTGCTTTTGCAACAAAACATAAGTAACATGAGCAAAAGTACACATTTTTTCGGACAGCCGAGTATATGGTCAGTTAATAAAATGCTTAGACAAGAACAAAATTAACACTTATAGCCGTCAACATGGTGGCGAACGGTATGTAAAGAAGTTCGATATGTGGTCTCACGTGGTAACTATGCTCTATGCCGTGGTGATGCGTTTCGACTCTCTTCGTGAGATACAGGCTTCTATGCTGGCAGAATCCCGTAAGCTACCTCATCTAAGCATAGATACTTTACCCAAGCGTAGTACGCTCTCTGATGCCAATAAGAGACGCCCCGAAGAACTCTTTGGTTGGCTCTATATGGATGTCCTTGAAGCTCATCGTGACCTACTTTTCTCGGACAGCCAACGAGGCAAGGGGGATTCTTGGCTTAATCGTCTGAAAATAATGGATTCTACCACTATTCCCTTGTTTTCGAATCTCGTCTTCAAGGGTGTGGGACGTAATCCCAAGCACGGAAAGAAGAAAGGAGGCATAAAGGTGCATACCATCATAAATGCCAACGAAGGAGTGCCTTACGATATGCAATTCACTTCTGCTGCCACACATGACAGTTTTATGATGGCACCGCAGGATTATTCAAAGAACGATATTCTAGCTATTGACAGAGCCTACATAGACTATGTTAAATTTGAACAGATGACTCATAATGGTGCTGTCTACGTTACAAAGATGAAGAAAAAAATCTTGTTTATCAACTGAAATAGAGTATAATATTACAGACGATGATAGCCGTTTCTTATACAATATCAAGGAGGTAGTCCTTAAAAAGAAGGGGGTGGAACATCATGCACGAATCGTCACCTACATAGACCACAAGAAGACGGGAAAGAATAAGACAACGAAACTAATATCACTGCTTACCAACGACTTTGAGATGGATGCGCAAGATATAGTGGCTATTTACCGGAAAAGGTGGCAGATAGAGTCACTATTCAAGCAAGTCAAGCAGAATTTTCCGCTAAGATACTTTTACGGAGAGACTGCTAATGCTATTAAAATACAGATTTGGATGGTTTTTCTTGCAAATCTGCTAATAACCATCGTACAGAGAAGGATAAAAAGGTCATGGAGTTTCTCGGGATTAGCCACAATGATAAGAATTGTACTGATGTACTATATCAATATGGAATCCTTTTTCGAACAACCTGAGAACGATTGGAAAAAATACTTTAGCAAACATGGTATTTCCCCTCCGCAATGTGAGGAAAATGTATAGAGGGGGCTTGTCTAAGAGAAAAAAAAGCTCATCCTAAATGCGTAAAGGGATGAGCTGAAGAAGTTAGAGGTTTAGCGGACAGTAATAATTTGAAATTATGTAATTATTTTTCAAAACCTTATCCATACTTTTGAAGTTATAAAATAAAAACACTTTGTGCGGAATAGTATGCTTACTATTTTTTATATCATGGTCAGAGCGTCAAAAAGAGACAAAAAAAAAGAGGATGTATCTGTTTTAAACACATCCTCTTTATATGAGACTTTATATTTTACAGCGTATACAATACCTGAATAACAGTCTGTCCCACTGCTTTCAACGTATTCTTATCTATATGCTCCATCGTGTCATTAATGGTGTGCCAAGTTGGCCCGAAAGAACTTTGCTGACAATCAGGATAGTAAGGAATGACATCAATAGTAGGAATACCTGCAAACTGATTAACTGGTATATGGTCGTCGGTAATCATTCCACCAACATTATCAGGGAAATAAGAACCAAAACCAGCTGCCTTAGCAGCCTCCCACACACGGTTAACAACCTCAGAAGCATACTGAACAGACATTCCTTCGCGATAGAACTGTGCTCCCTCGCCACCTACCATATCAAGAAGAACGCCGAACTCAGGCTTAACTGCGGTTGGAAAGTTCTTTGCATAATATTGAGCTCCTAATGCCCAAGAGTCACCAGAGTCCTGATAACGGGTCTCCCAATGCGGTATCCCCCAGTCCTCTGCATCAAAACAAACAAAGTCAACACCTACTGTTAGCTTCTTATCTGCCTGTAACAGTCGTGCTAACTCAAGCATTACTGCCACCCCACTGGCACCATCGTTTGCAGCCATTACAGGTTTCTTGTGATTAGCCGAGTCTGGATCATTATCTGCCCAAGGGCGACTATCCCAGTGTGCACATATTAGAATACGCTTCTTAGCTTGTGGATTGAAGCGTGCAATGATATTTGTTGACTTCAAGATCGTACCATCGTATGCTTTTATATCAGCCTTCTGCTCCTGCACCTCGCAACCATATTCCTTAAATTTCTTTACTATCCACTTACCACACTCATCATGTGCTGCAGAGTTCATCACACGTGGTCCGAAGTCACATTGTGCTGCTGTAAAGGCGTATGCAGAGTCGGCATTAAACGTAGGACCTACTGGTTTTGCAACATTCACAGAGTCAGAACTATTCTCTCCATTGCTTGCTTTTCCCTTACAACCATAGGTGAAGGATGCAAGAGACACTGCAAAAAGGCAGCCAAAGATAAATTTTATATTTGTTTTCATTGTTGATTATTTTCTAAAATCTTCTCTTCCTCCCAATAAAAGGGTCACTGAGAAAAACCTTCTATTTACTTTCTAACACTCTGCACCTGCGTCATTACACGTAACCAGTTACCTCCCCATATCCTTTCTATATCCCTTTCGCTATACTTACGACGTAAAAGATGAAGGGTGAAGTTTATCATTTCGCTTGCATCAGCCATACCACGCACTGTCCCATCACCATCGAAGTCGGTTCCAATACCAACATGTTCGATACCCATAACCTTAATAGCATGTTCGAGATGAGCTATTGCATCCATGACAGTAGCCTCACTACCTTTCTTTAGGAAGCCCTGATACATCGTGATATGTGCTACTCCACCTTTTTTTGCCAATGCTCGCATCTGGTCGTCAGTAAGGTTACGAGGAACATCACAGAGTGCTTGCAATTAGAATGGCTACATACGATGGGCATCGTACTGAGTTCCAAAGCATCATAAAAGCTCTTCTCACCACCATGGCTCAAATCAATCATAATACCATTACGATTCATCTCTTTGATTACCTCTTCACCAAACTTACTTACGCCACCATGGGTATTGCAACCTCGTGCAGAGTCACAGATATCATTATCACCATTATGACAAAGGGTTATATAAGTAACACCACGTTGCGCAAAGTGCTTGACATTCTCCAGCTTATGCCCTAAAGCAAGCCCATTCTCAATGGCAAACATAATGCTCTTACGCCCTTTGCGCTTATCTTCATAAAGATCGAAAGGAGTACGAGCAATACTGATGTATCGTTGGTTCTGCTTGACAATTTCCTCTATTTTGTCGAATATGAGGTCAGCATAGATAGTTGGCGAAAGATGGTCTAACGTCTCAACAAGGTCAGGATTATATCGTTTCAATCCTTCAACATCAATCTTTGACGAGAAAGACTCGCCAATTCTCGGTTGTGGAAGATAAGCAGCCATTGTCACGGCATCCTGCCTTCCCTCCGTCATCTTATGGAGATCGTAAAGAAGACGTGGGTCGCGCTGCTCAAAATGAACACCTTGTGGGAAGAACATCGGCGTATCACAGTGTGTATCAAGCGTCAAGATGCGCTGATGAACTTGCTTGGCAAGATAAAAGTTATTAGCTTGTCCGACCAACCATTGGAAAAGTTTCCCTCCCTCTTCACCCATCCATTCAGGGTGCCATTGCACTCCCATAATTGGTTTGAACTCACAACTCTCAATAGCCTCAATAACCCCATCAAACGACAATGCAGTCACACGAAAACGATTTCCAGGGTCTTTTACCGCCTGATGATGGAAACTATTAACCATTATACGTTCTTCTTTGTAGAGCGCATAAAGGATAGACGACTTCGTTATGCTCACACTATGGGTTGCTTCACAACGTTCGGCATCCTGCGAATGCTTTAACGTTGCAGCACGATAGGTTGCTATCGCCTTTTCTTTACTCTGTTTCTTTTCAACAGTTTCTTCCTCCCTAATATAGTCTTCATAGATATCCTGCTGTACTTTTCCACCTAAAGCGACAGCGAGAGCTTGCACTCCTCGACAAATACCAAGCATTGGTATCTGACGATTAAAAGCCAAACGAATAAGCATCAGTTCGGGTAAATCACGCTCAGCATTGATATTATGTAACCTTATTGACGGTTCTTCACCAGTCCATAGAGGATTGATGTCGGCACCACCCGTAAGTAGAAGTCCGTCAAGATGGTCAAGTGTATTGATTAGTACATCCTTATCTGCCACCGGGGGGATGAGCATTGGTATTCCACCGGCTGCAACCACTTGTTTATAATAAACCTCCCTTATAGCAGCATCACCATTCATATAATTTGTAGTAATACCAATTATCGGTTTACGATTTGCCTCAGGGAAGGTTGCATACACCTTATCAAGATGTGACTGAAGATTGTATTGCATTCTTATACTTTTATAAAAGCTCGATTTATCTTTATCACCATTAAAGTAGGTCTTCCGCTATAGGAATCTCTCGTTTGATACTCTGTTCAAGAGAGATAAGCGTTTCTGTTGAAACAACCCCTGAGATACCTTGCAACTGATTGTTAAGAAGGTCCATCAATTGTTCGTTATCCTTAGCATACAACTTCACAAGTATCGTGTAAGGACCAGTTGTGAAATGGCACTCTACAACCTCAGGAATAGCACTAATCTGTTCAACGACTTTCTTGTACATAGAGCCACGTTCAAGATTAAGTCCGACGTATGTACAAGTTGTATAACCTAAACTCTTAGGATTAACATCGAAACCACTACCCGTAATTACACCGTTTTCTATAAGATGTTGCACACGCTGATGAATAGCCGCACGTGACACTCCGCATTGTGCTGCTACGTCCTTAAAAGGTAAACGAGCATTCTGCGACAGAATACCTAATATCTTCTTATCCAAAGAATCTACTTTCTCCATATTTTATAATTAAATTTTTAATACTTAATCTTTTTACCTGAACCATCAAATTGATGATAAGCAAAAGTAGGGAATAAATATGGAACAAACAACAAAATGATATAAAAAATGCGCCACTTGGGCGCATTTTGTCTTTATTATAAGTTAAAGTAAAGTATTTACTCTTCCTTTATCTTACTTTTTTTCATTCTTCTTTACCTTCTTTGTAGCAGTTTTCTTTGCTGGAACAAGTTTTGCAGCATCTACCACCTTTACCCCTATTTCAGTTTTAGACTCAATGCCTTTCAACTCCAAAGTAAAGATTAGCGTTGAGAAAGGAGCAATATCACGACCTGCACCACGCTCACCATACGCAAGATGTTGTGGGATAACAATCTCCCACTTTGAACCAACAGGCATAAGCATCAGTGCTTCTGTCCAACCCTTGATGAGTCCGCTAACATTAAAGGTATCAAACTCAACACCATGACGTGAAGTTGCGTCGAACACGTTTCCATCAATTGTCTTTCCTTCATAGACAACTTGAACACGATCAGTATCCTTTGGCATTGGACCATCACCCTTATTAATTATGCGATACTGAAGCCCATCAGGAAGTGTAACAACTCCTTCTTTCTTCTTATTCTCTTCTAAGTAAGCCTCATTCTTTGCCTTTAACTCAGCCTCTTTCTTTGCTTTTAAATCAGCTTCTTTCTTCTCAACAATTTGGTTTGCAACCGTCTGCTTGAGAATGGTTGAGTCATTTACCAAAGCACCTAAGAAGCCTTTATAGAATAAATCTGGATTAATTGGAGCTGATGTACCCTCAAACTTTGATGTAATGTTAGGCAACATTGTCTTGTTTACCTGCGAACTAATCATCAAACCTGCTACATAAGCAGCGAAAGCAGTATCCTTACGACTGGCAATACCTTGACGCAAGCCACGCAAGAAATCTGACATCTGTGCCTCTTTCACACCATATTGGTGCGCAATATATTCATTCAAACCACGAGTAACTACCATACCCGTTGCATAGCTCAACGTGTCAGAAGGAGTAGTCAGTACGACTGGACCTTCTACACATTGAACTGGACACTTTGCTGTCTGCTTTCCTTTCTTCTTACTCTGCGCACTTGCTGCATTGAAAACTGAACCAGCTGCAATGAGTAGTGCTAATATTATTACCTTTTTCATTGTTTTGTCGTTTTTAAAGAATCGGTTTTTCAAAATTAAAAAGGATATAGATTCGACGATTTCTTCACTTATAATAGTATATCAATATCTTCCTTTCCTGTAAAACAAGAGCGATATATTACTAAATTATTCTCATGAAAATAAAGAATCTTCATGAGAATAAATATTTATTTTCACGGTTAGAAAATCGTTCTTTTCATACAAAGAATTCATCAATCATCGTGAAAGTCGATTGCAATAGCCACTCTTCTAATTAAAAAAAGAAGACTCATCGAACCTTTATCAAGCCTTTCCTAATTACATAGCTGGCTTGCCCTGTGACATAGCTGGCATACCCTCTGGTGCCTTCTCAATACCGAGCAACTCAACAGTAAACACAAGTGTTGAGAATGGTTTGAGTTCAGGACTTGGCTGCTCAGCACCATAACCTGCTGTATAAGGTATTGTAATCTCCCATTTTGCACCAATTGGCATCTTTGTCAAAGCCTCTGTAAAACCTGGGATAACACCACCTACAGGCATAGTTGCACCATTACGCTGGTCGAAAATCTTACCTTCGATAGTCTTTCCTACATAATTAATCTTAACTACATCAGAAGCCTTTGGTGTAGCACCAGAACCAGCCTTCAACTCCTTCACCTGTACGCCCTGACCGATAGTCTTCACACCCGGTTTCTTTGCGTTAGCAGCCATATAAGCATCACTCTTCTTCTTATTTGCGCCGTATGTCTTCTCAGCTGCCTTCATCTGAATAGCCTTAGAAGTCATCTGCTCTATCTTACGAGCCTGCTCAACTGTCATCTTCTGACCATGACCCTTTGCACTTGCAGCAAAACCAGCAAGGAAGTTATCCAAAGAAATTGTCTTTGTTGAATCCTCACCAAAAATCTGACGATTAATCTGCTGTTTGATAATCGTGTTCATCTGCATACCTACACCAATACCTGCATTGTAAGCAGCGTGCTTCTTATCTTCAGCATTCTTTGCGCCATCGTTCATACCCTTGACAAACTCATCGATGTAAGCAGTGTCAATCTGCATCTGCTGGAGATACTGCTTTACACTCTGACCCTGATCAATACCAAAAGCATAGCTCAATGAGTCAACGTCAGACTTCAAATTCTCCTTTGGAGCAGACTTACCACAAGCTGTAAAACCTACAGCAACGATAGCCATAGCGGCTAATAAATTAATTTTCTTCATTATCTTTTTATTGTTTAATTTCTCTAATATCATTAGAATAGGCTATAACGAATACTACCCTCCGCCTACATCCGCCTATACTTGTTTCTTTACTTCACCTCAATCAACTCTACGTCGAATACAAGTGCTGCGAATGGAGGTATCTGTGCACCTGCACCACGCTCACCATACGCAAGGTTATAAGGAATGAAAAAGCGATATTTTGCACCTTCCTGCATGAGCTGCACACCCTCTGTCCAGCCTGCAATAACCTGATTTAAGCCGAAGGTTGCTGGCTGATTACGCTGATAAGAACTGTCGAAAACTGTTCCGTCTATCAGTGTTCCCTCATAATGACATACTACTTGGTCGGTTGCTGATGGTTTCTTACCATCACCTTCCTTCAACACCTGATACTGCAAACCTGATGGCAAGGTAACAACACCATCCTTTTTACCATTCTCAGCAAGGAAATCCTCACCGGCTACCTTTGCTGCCTTACCAGCCTCAGCGGCTGCCGCCTGCTGCTTAGCCTCCTGTTCTTGGAAGAAATTCTGAACGAGTGTCTGTGCCTCAGCATTGTCTACTTTCAGTTCTGAACCTGAAATTACATCTTTGATAGCTTGTGCGAAGTCATCAATATTCAGTTCCTTTGCGCCCATTCCTGCGAGCTGTGAACCGATACCGATTCCCAGTGCATAGCTTAATTTGTCCATTATCGTACTTTATATTATTAATAATCAATGTGCAAAGATACTATTTTTAAGGTATAGTTTTGCAATAATCGAATTAAAATTACTAAATTTGTCAAAGAGAGCAGAGGATTACGATGCAAGTTAAAGCCAAATCAAGTATTCGAGCATTATTACTATGGTCTTATGGACCAATTCGGGATTAATAAACCTACCCACCACTATTTTCTTCGTACAAGACAAACAAGTTATTCACGTAACAGCCTACAACTGTAAGATATTTTCAAGCAATTCAAAACCAACACATCATCCTTTAGCATCCTAAAGAGGCTCTATGAGCTTTCAAAACATGCCCTTTTGAAGCTTAAGTAAGCATCTTTTCAAGTCTAATTAAGCATCTTTCTACACACGACTTTATAAAAAGCTGATTTACAGAGAATTGCAAACTTGATTTTATCTGTACATTTTCAGCCTTTTATAGACATTCTGACTAAATCTTTGTAAATATTTTTCAAAATCACAACGAAGACAAAATCACAAGGATTACGTATACAAAAAACCGACTAATACAAAGATTGTATCAATCGGTTTCAGCTTATTTTCTAATCAGGAAATTTTATCGTCTTCTGCTTATTTTTGTTAGAAGACTTCTTCTTCACCTTAAACTTATCAAAGCCCTTACCAAAGACTCCCATCACCTGACTCTGTGTGACAAAAGCATCAGGGTCGATATCATCAATCATTCGATAGACGTATGATGCCTCTCGCTGTCGAGTTACCACAATAATAACCTTTATGTCGTTCCCCGTGTAGTAACCCTTTGCATTGATAATCGTACTTGTACGATGAGGTTGATCTTGCGAAATCATATCACAGATTTCCTTATAACGCTCGGAAATAATAAGGAACTGCACAGAACGCCGACTTGAGTTGATAACCTGATCGAGTACGAAAGAAGTAACTATCAAGTTTACATAACCATAGATAACCTGCTCCCAATTATGAAGAACGAGGTAACTACCCGTTACGATTGTCATATCCACTAACAAGATGACACGTCCAAGAGAAATGTCACGATACTTATTGACAATCGCTGCAACAATATCTGAACCACCTGAACTACCATTATAGGAAAGACCAAAAGCTAAACCGACTCCGCAAAACGACGCACCAATGATGGCTGCCATAAAAGGCTGACCATGTAGAAGTCCTGGATGAGGAAAAACAATACCAACAAACTTTGTGAGTGCCGTCAGCATAACCACACCATAGATTGTGCGAATACAGAACTTCAATCCTAATATCTTCAGCGCAACAGCTAACAGAATAGCATTTAAAATAAAATAAGTATTGCTGACCGGAATACCTTGACCCCAATTCAAAATAGACGCAACACCAGCTACACCACCATTACCAATGTGGTTTGGAAGTAAAAACACCATCCAGCCGATAGCATAGGAAAGCATACCTACTGCTATCATAACATAGTCTAAGATTTCCCGATAAAGGACCTTCTTATTAATCTTGTTAATCATACATTTAAGGATATGAGTGAAATGACGCTACAAATTTAGATAAATTTTCTGAAACAAAGCACCTGCACAGAAAAAATAGACTACCTTTGCAGAAAATTATATATACTCTGAGGATATAGAAGAGCCGTCATACATGAGAAATCCTGAAGATTTACCATATAATATGTTTATCTAAGAATACGCTTATCAAACATATTATCCATGTATAAAACCAAATTCTACCCCTCTATCACATATATCTTTTTACAGTAAATTAGCAATATGCCAGAAGAATTTGACATACATGAAGAAAGAGTCAACTCGGTTGAAAAAGATTTCGAAAACGCACTTCGCCCTCCAAAGTTTGACGACTTTAGTGGTCAGAAGAAAGTTGTCGAAAATCTACGAGTATTTGTTGAAGCTGCAAAATTCCGTGGCGAACCGCTCGACCATACTCTCCTTCACGGTCCTCCGGGACTGGGTAAGACTACCCTGAGTAATATCATTGCCAACGAATTAGTGTAGGATTCAAGATAACATCTGGTCCTGTACTCGATAAACCGGGCGACCTTGCAGGTATCCTTACCTCCTTAGAACCAAATGATGTTCTGTTCATTGACGAGATACATCGCCTTTCTCCTGTTGTTGAGGAATATCTTTACTCTGCAATGGAAGACTATCGCATCGACATTATGATTGATAAGGGTCCATCTGCACGCTCTATCCAAATAGACCTCAACCCATTCACCCTCGTCGGTGCAACAACACGAAGTGGACTCCTCACAGCCCCACTCCGTGGCTCGTTTCGGTATCAACCTCCATTTAGAGTATTATGACCCTGAAACCCTGAAACGCATCATCAAACGTTCAGCTGCACTACTAAAAGTTCCTATCGTTGACGAAGCTGCAAACGAAATTGCTCGCCGTTCACGTGGTACACCTCGTATCTGTAACGCACTGCTCCGCCGTGTTCGCGACTTCGCACAAGTGAAGGGAAATGGTACGATAACACCTGAAATTGCCACAATATCATTGCAATCACTGAACATTGATAAATATGGTTTGGACGAAATTGATAATAAGATATTACTCACCATCATTGACAAGTTCTATGGTGGTCCGGTAGGTGTTTCAACCATTGCTACTGCCATCGGTGAGGATTCTGGTACGGTGGAAGAGGTTTATGAACCATTCCTTATTATGGAAGGATTTATCAAACGAACCCCTCGTGGTCGTGTAGCGACACAGCTTGCTTACGACCATCTCGGAAAGAACTCATCCCAAGCACCTCCCCTACAACCAGGACTTTTCGACTAAAAAAAAGCTCCATTGCTAATGTTCATCACAAACAAAAGCAATGGAGTTTCTATTATCTCAACATTTTGTGTCCTAATATCTTTTATGTTCTTATCGACATCTTCATAATGTATGTTTAGCCGTAAGTATTACTACACCAAGCTGTTGGACTATATCGTATAGAAAGACGAAAACACCATAATGAATAAGAAGATAAATGACCCAACATATACCGGAACGTATAAATATTTCTTAGCTTCAAGCGGTCGCTCCTGTTTAACTTTTAGGAAATAAAAGACGGCTAAAACAGCGACAAAGGCAAGAAGACAACCCATCAAAAGGTCGCCCAAATAATGCACGCCTAAATACATTCTGCTATAACAAACCACCAATGCCCATAGAGTCAGAAAACACGTTAAATAAAAGCGTCTTAACAAGAAAGTCATAAAGAACACTAATCCCCACGTGTTACTTGAATGATTAGAAGGAAAGCCATAAGCTCCACCCCGATAACCATCTACGATATGTACCATATAGGATATTGGATTATCCAAATTACTCGGTCTTAATCGACAAACAAAGGGACGAATTACTTGGGACGAAAGTAGTCTGTAAAAAAGAAAACTATTCCCATTGCTAAAAGAAATTTTAGAACCTGAGAATACGAGTAATTCTTCAACAACACGAAAAGCAATGATAAATACATGGGAACCCATATTATTTTACCACTGATTAGCCACATTACACTATCAAAATAAGTGTTATGCAAACTATTCACCTTTAATAATACAGCATCATCTGTTGCCTGTAATATGGGTAGTAAACCTGTTAATAAAGTAATCATAGACGTGATATATTATTATAAAGTTCTTGAAGATAGGCTTTACCTTGTTGTTCCATAGACGATTTAGCTTGGCTACCTTGACGAAGCATAACCTTTCCCGAAACGTTGTCATAAATCATTTGTTGATTTTTTGTTGCTATCCCCCACAAGTCTGGATAGGTAAAGAATGCAAAATGAGGTGCTCTATTATCAAGCATGTCCTTACTAAAAGTAAATGCACTATGAGATACGCCTAACTGTCCTAACAAGGTTGCGGCTAAATCATGCTGTGAACCATAACTGTCCACTATATATGGAGACTTCACAACTCCACCTAACCAAATCATAGGAATATGATAACGTTCTAATCTATACTCACTTATATTCGAAGGATAAGCACCTAAATGATCAGGAACGAGAATAACCAATGAGTGTTCCCAACGCTTTTGCTGCTTGAGATAATCAATGAAACGACCCAAATGATAATCGGTATAAGCAAAAGCATTTAGCACCTTATCGTTCATTTTATGAAAGTCAACATCAAAAGGCTCATGCGAACTACTTGTCTGAATGACTCTAAACATTGGTTTTACTTGCTCTTGTTCTACTTCTTTTTGTAAATCTGCTTTCACTCTTTCAAACAACAAGTGATCTGGTACACCCCACTTACTCAAACGTTCCCTTAATGGAAAATCGACATCTGAAACATGGTCAACAAAGCCCATCTCTGTGATATAACTTCTTAAATTAGTGAAATTAATATCACCTCCATAATAGTATTTCAAGCCATAACCATATTGACTCAATGCACTTGATATAGATGGCAGATGAGCTGTCTTACGAGGAAACTTCATTAAACTTGTCGTGGGTTGTGCGGGATAACCACTTAATATCGCAAGCGTACCGCGATCTGTTCGAAAACTATTCGCATAAAAATGATTGAAAAAGACACCCTCCTTAGCGAGTTTATTCATATTAGGAACAGCCTTTGTTTTCATTAATTCACGAGAAAAACTCTCTAAAATAATGATATAAACATCGGGATGCTTAGTCGTTATTAATTGCAACACGCTATCACTCTTCGTATATAGCATAGGTCGAACAATCTTAGCGACCTTATCATCAGTCATAAACCTATATTGTGAAGCAAAGTCGACTTGCTTTGAAAGACTCTCCATAAGACTGAAAATTGGATTGACAGCAGCGTGATTTAAGTGTACATCATTACTGAAATAAGCCACTCCTGTATTCATCGTTGAGGTTTTTATCCCGCCCCTTATTGGTAAAATCAATGAAACAAACAAGAGAATTTGAAGAAAAACACTACCTATACGCTTCTTATTTATAACGACCTCTGTATCAAAGAACCTTACGACATAACACATAGAAAGATAAACAACCATTGCTATTAGTAGTACAACAACTACAGCTCCAACCACAGTCAAAGCACTTACACTGGCAATAGCACTCGCCGGAGAGGATAGGAAATAGTAGATAGGCGTAGAGTCTAAAGGAAAGCCCCAATAGTGATAAAGTGCAAGATTAAGGCATAGCGTCAGCGAGTAGATCAGCGATGCTACGGCATTATAACCTTTATAAGTCCAATTGATAATTGTCCCATGAAACCAATTTCCAATTATAATCAAAAGAAATGGAATAATAGAAAAATAGCCCGCCATTGAGAAATCAAGCGGAAGACCATGGTAGATAACCTGCAAACAATCAGTACTACTTATACCCTTTAACAGGTTCTTGCTGAAAAACAAAAAGCAAGGCTTCTGCAATATAAACCATAAGGTCCATATCAAATAAACAATTAATAACTGAAATATTCTTGTAAGTTTCATTTTAAGATACAATTCTTTATGCAGCAACACTCGACTCTTATCAAAAAATCAAAAGCAACGCTACTCTCTTAGATGCACTTATCGTCTTGCATAGTTCTCCTAATAAATGCCGAGAAAAAAGCACAACTAAGTAATTGACACATACAAAGGTACATATAAATCCGAAAATACAACTCCTTATAGAGAAATATTTCCTAACTTTGTCGCCATGATTATTCAATTACATAAACCAAAAGCAAGGGTGGAAGAACTTGACTTTCTAAAGTTCGTTTTCATTACATTGATGATAGCCTTCCATCTCACTTATATTGGCGACACCTACCCTGTTACCAAACGATTAGTCTACACTTTCACATGCCGGGCTTTCTCTTAGTGTCTGGTTATCTTTTTAATGTAAATAAGTCGTGGGCTGCTTTTAGGAAAACAATAATTTGGATATTCATTCCATACGCTGTGATGGAAAGCGGCTATACCGTAATGGCTTCGCTGCTTCCCATCCGAGAACACATTGACCATCTAACCGCAGGAGTACTGATTGACCATATCTTCCTTCACCCGATGGGACCTTATTGGTATTTACATACCTTAATGATTTGCGGTATCTTCTATTATATTGCATTCAAGAAACCAGAAGGACGCTTTTCATCGGTATTGAAACAAGAAAAACCTCTGCTACCCCTCAAAATGCTGAGTTTGGAAAATCAGGTGTTATTAGGTAGATTTACCCTTCTTGCTCTGTTCCTTTGGTTGCTCTCTCACGGCATCGGACTACTCTCAATAGCCAATGCAGCCTACTTTCTTATAGGTGTGATTATACGCCACGTGGTGGGAAACTTCCGTCAGGCTTTTCCTATTCAATGGTGGACAGTGGGACTGTTAGCTGTATGGTGTATTGACCCATCACATTATGATAAGGCTTCTTTTGCAGGTGCGTGTATGGTTTTCTTAGTTATTGGTTCGTTACTATGGCTTTATCAATTGGGTATTCCTCATCCATTACGCAAACCCTTTCTCTTTATCGGACGCAACACTTTACCGCTCCTACTCTTTTCACCTATCTTTACAATTCTTGCCAAAAGCTATCAATCACTTCTACTTCGTGTAGACTCAACAGGAATAACCTTTATGATTATTAGTGTTCTATTTGCCATTACAGGATCATACTCAATAACTTGGATAATGGACAAAAGCGGGGTTTCCAAACTCTTCTTTGGAAAGAAAGGAATTGTTTATTAGCCTAATAAGACTAATTAGGATAAAAGACTACCTCCGTTATATTCTCTCCTGCTTAAGCGGTGTTCCATCTAAGGTATAAGCCGTAAAGACACCATGTTCGTAGGTCATAAAAGTTGCGACATTCCCACCTTTTGGAAAAGTGATTGACCCAAGGTTACAAACAAGCGTACCCTCTTGCTGAGTCAATTCCCATAGATGAGTATGTCCATAAACAATTGCATCTATATCACCCTTAGGCATAGAGGATTTATTATATATATGTCCATGTGTCAGGAAGAGTTTTCTCCCCTCATCAACTAACAGTAAATAATCTGACATCAACGGGAAATTAAGCAACATCTGGTCTACCTCTGCATCACAATTACCACGCACAGCCACAATCTTATTAGCACGCTTGTTCAATGCCTCTACTATTCCCTTAGCATCTATTCCCTCAGGAATAGAATTACGTGGACCATAATTCAGTATATCTCCGAGTATGCATAGCATATCACAATGCTCGCGATCATAGAATTGTAGCACCTTCTCCAGTGCTGGTAGACATCCATGGATATCTGACACAAATAAATATTTCATATCACCTTGTTACTTTATTTCTTTGTTACTTTATTTCTTTATTATTTGGCAAAGGTAAGGTTATTTTCTCATATAACCTTTTTAATTTAAGACTATCTAACATATTATCGCCTAACCAAATGATAATTATTGACTCGAATAAGGTAAAGAACATCCCATTTTTCTCAACAGGTGTAGCATCATTGGAAAAAAATGTTTAACCTATAAGATAGACTTCTATTTTGGAAGATAAATTCACCTATACTTTCTCTTCATAAAACAGAGGTTTCCTTTTTTGTGTAGTATGTGGTAAACATTAACACCTTATTCTATTTGTAATAACGTTCCAAAATAATCAATCTTTCCATCTTTGACCGAGAAGTTATTGCTCCGCACATGTCGTGCGGAGGCTCAACACTCAATGGTGCGAACCACTAAATATCTTAGAAAACATTAACATCCTTCTACTAAACACCTAAATTAACAGCATTCAAAGTTAAATATCAATAAAAAAATTCGGGGAGGTTTTATGTAACTTTGTAGACTGTTTAATGAAATAATTCATTTATATAATAAATATTTTTGATAGTATGAAGAAAAAGAATATATCAAACCTGCTTCAAGTATATACGCATTAGCAGTTGAAGCACAGACGGCAGGATTTGAGCGCTCAACAGGTCCTACAGAAGGAGATGTTAATGGCGAGATTGAAGATGATGGCGAACTACATGATGCAGCATGGTGGGAGGACTACTGGGAAAAAAACATGGTTATCCTAATAACTAAGTCTAAAAAAACAAAGTTGTCGATTTATGATAAATTAGATGAAAGAAGTATTAATCCAAATCAGTCATTAGACTACTATTTTCATTATTTTCACTTTGAATAGTATAATCTAATGACTGATTTGAATTTAATATACCGTTTTATTCAGTTACACGGCATCACTATAAAAACCTTTCTACTTAACTCTTTCTTCTGGAGCAAGCATGTGTTCTGGCGATAAAATAGCATCGAGCTTCTCCTTAGAAAGTAGGTTGTGTTCGAGAACAAGATCGTAAACAGAACCACCTGTTTCAAGCGCCTCCTTGGCAATCTTTGTGCTATTCTTATATCCGATGTATGGATTGAGTGCTGTAACGATACCGATAGAGTGTTTCACCATCTCAAGGCAACGATCCTTATTGACCGTGATACCATCAATACACTTCTCACGTAGGGTATCCATAGCATTTGGCAACCATGTGAGGTCCTCGATAAGACACTCTGTGATGATTGGTTCCATAACGTTCAGCTGCAATTGTCCTGCCTCAGCAGCAATCATAACGGTCGTGTCATTGCCGATCACCTTGAAACAAGTCTGGTTAGTTACCTCTGGGATAACAGGGTTCACCTTACCCGGCATGATACTTGACCCCGGTGCCATCGGCGGAAGATTAATCTCGTTCAGACCACAACGAGGACCAGATGCTAACAGACGAAGGTCATTACAAATCTTAGAGAGCTTTACGGCTAAACGCTTCAAAGCACTTGAATAACTTACATACGCACCCGTGTCTGGCGTAGCCTCAACAAGATCAGTACCTGCAACAAAGTCCATTCCAGTCAGTTCACTTAGTTTCTCTGCACAAATCTTTGGAAAACCGGGAGCGGCATTCAGACCCGTTCCGATTGCTGTTCCACCCATATTGATTTCATGTAGCAGAGCCGCATTACGATTGAGGTTGGCAATTTCTTCCTCCAAAGTATTGGCAAAAGCATTGAACTCCTGACCACTTGTCATTGGTACAGCGTCCTGCAATTGAGTACGTCCCATCTTAATAATATGCTTAAACTCCTCACCCTTTCTACGGAAGGCTGCAATGAGTTCGCTCAAAGAGGCAATAAGTTTTTTATTTAGAAGGATAAGAGTCAGGCGGATAGTCGTTGGATAGACATCATTTGTTGACTGACCGCAGTTTGCATGGTCATTAGGCGAACAATACTGAAACTCACCTTTCTTATGTCCCATTATCTCACAGGCACGATTGGCTATCACCTCGTTGGCATTCATATTGACTGATGTACCTGCTCCTCCTTGCACCATATCGGTTACAAAGTTCTCGTGCATCTTGCCATCAATAAGTTCGCGACATGCCTGAGCCATTGCGTCGGCAACCTCGTCCGTGATTTCGCCAAGCTGACGATTAGTTTCTACCGCAGCAAGTTTGACGTAAGCAATTGCAACAACATAGTCGGGATAATCACACATTCGTTTGCGAGAAATATGATAGTTATTGATAGCACGCTGTGTCTGTACACCATAATAAACCTCTTCTGGCACTTGAAGTTCGCCTAAGAGGTCGCTTTCTACACGAAATTTCTTTTCTTCCATGATTCTATTTATAAAGTTAGCGTTACTCCCTTTCATTATAGAGAAGAGAGTGGTTTGTTTATTCTAATCCTTAAAAGCTTATTTTTTGCTTTTTTCAGTACAACAATTGTGTACCACAAAAGTAGAAAAAAATGTTGATAGGTTATAAAATCTCAACAAACAAAAATAAAGAGTTTAACTTTATTTAGCGGCATATAGCAAGCAGCGCATGCGTGACAGACCTTAAAAACAAACAGTTTAATAACATTTTGATAGTAAAACAAAAAAACAGAACATGGAATAACCTAAGAAGATACTTACTCATGCAAAGACGGGATATATGTTTACAAACGAGATATTAGATAAGGAAATAACAAATAATTATTAAATTCCTAACACACCTCAGAAATAATCGCTACTTTTGCAGATAACAAACGACACATTTCAAAAAAAATGTGTAACACTTTGATTATGAGTAAACAATTGTTTTTCACACTTGGAACGCTACTGTTACTTTCTACAACAGCAACAGCACAAGACCATATCAACCCCGAAGATCGTGTGGTAGATATGGACTCTCCAACCTTTGTCCCTATGGTTCATATTGGCAAGGCAAAGGTGGGAGCTGACAGCATTCAATATGTCAGAACGAGCAAAGTTTACATCTTCCCAACCCTTGAATTCAAGAATAAATCGCAAGAAACAGCTTACTATCGATTGGTTTATAACATCAAAAAGGTATTGCCAATAGCCAAGGAGTGTAACCAGATTATTCTCGAAACGGGTGCTTATCTTGAAACAATTCCGTCAAAGAAAGAACGTGACGAACACATGAAGAAGGTGGAAAAGGAAATCTGGAATACCTATAAACCACGTATGAAGAAACTGACCTTCACACAAGGTAAACTACTTATCAAGCTTATCGACCGTGAGTGTAATTCGACTTCTACGAACTTGTACAAGCTTTCCTTGGTCCTGTACGAGCGGGCTTCTATCAGGCTTTTGCTTGGGCTTTTGGAAGTAGTTTGAAGAAACACTATGACCCGAAGGGAGCTGATAGACTTGTTGAACGTATTGTCCTGCAAGTTGAGGCTGGACAATTATAATCTGACACACCATATCCTTCACTTTTAGAAAGAGAGAAGTAAGATACAAAAAGACTAAATACAAAAAGGCGTAGAGCTGTCATAATCAACAACTCTACGCCTTTCAAGACTTCAAGAAGAGAAATAAAAGAGGATTACTACTGCTGAGTAAGTTCTGCTTTTACGGCTTCTTACAAATATAAAACACTCTCATTCCCTTCGTTGAAGAGCAGGTCAAGAATACTAAGGTTAGGTAGGAAGCCAAACTTCTGTTGATAAACTTGATAGTAACGACGAGGAACAAAGTCGGTATCAGCACCCGGATGCTTCGGACGAATTATCTCTCTGAAATCCACGGTTCCATCGGGGGTATCCATCTGATAGCTATCTGTGGGACGCATACAAGGCATAATGTCGATGAGTTCGCACATTTTCAGCGTTATCTCCCAATTGAAGTCATAGAGAAAATCCCATTTACGTTCAAAAAACGGACGAATATCATCTTCATAATATTCAAAGAACGGACTCTCACCATAAGACGACAATAAAGCATTCCAATGCTGATGTCGCCAGTTGTCATGGTCGCTGATACGCACATCCTTCATCGGACACTTCGTATTCTCAAACTTCTCAACAGGAATAGAAAGTGCCTGAGGACCATTTGCCGAAGCTATTACGCAACGATTACGATAGGTCTGCTTTACGAAGTTATCATATTGCTCAATTAGACAATGGTCATAACGATTTAATTTCTGGTACCATTGAATGGGAGCGAAGTAAGCTGAGGAGAGTAAGACCTCCCCAAGCCCCTCCGAAGGAGGGGATGTCAAGTTACCGATGTTGGTCTTATTTGAATTGACAATGTTATTGTTATCAGAATATGCCATAACAGTTTTACGTATAATATGCTTGAACGATGACAAAAAAAGGAGGGGATGTGTAACGTTTACCAAACACAGGTAACTTGCACATCCCCTCCTTTGGAGGGGCTTGGGGAGGTTGTTGGGGATTACTTTATATTGTCCACCCAGTTAAATAGTCTTTGCCAACGTATACCTCTAAATCCCTTACGGTCTGGATCGCTTGACCACCAGATAAAGATTGGCTTTCCTACGATATGATCTTCTGGTACAAAACCCCAATAACGACTGTCAGCTGAGTTGTGACGATTATCACCCATCATCCAATAGTAATCCATCTTGAAGGTGTAGCTATTAGCTGCTTTACCATTAATATATATCTTTCCATCCTTAACTTGTAGGTCATTATTCTCATAAACCTTGATACAACGCTCATAAATAGGGAGGTTCTCTAATGTCAAATTAATCGACTTACCCTTCGCCGGAATCCATATAGGACCATAGTTATCACGTGTCCATCCGGTAAAGGCATTGAGTGGATAATTTGGTCCTGAGTAGATATCTTTATCTGTCACAGGACGGATAGACTTAATAAGTCCCTGACGTTTCAACTCTGCAACAGCTCTCTTTGTTAATGGCATATAACCATCGTAGGCCATTACAGCATCATTGAGTATGTAACCCTGACTAAGGTCATACCCATGTAGACGACTAAGACTCTCTACATCCTCATCACTAATCTCCAAATCCTTGCGAAGTTCATCGTAACGCTCACCAATAAAGTCAGTAACTTTGATGTTATTAAAACTTACAAAGTAGGTGTAAAGCACCTTCTCTGGCTCTTTATTCGCTTTCCCGTCGATATAAACAACCTTATCCTTAATCTGCAATGTTTGTCCAGGAAGTCCCACACAACGCTTTACATAGTTCTCTCGACGATCCGTAGGACGCCAATCTAACGACCCAAAAGTGCCTGCATTTCTCACAATATAAGCTCTACCCGTAGCGTATGCCTTATCAAAGAATGCACGCTGCTGGATTGTGTTCATCGCCGACAGATTGATATTAGGGTTCTGTTGTGCAAGGAAATTCATTCCCAACGTATAAGCATCATGGTAATAATCATTGCCCTGATAAGCTGGTTCGCTCATAATAGTATCTCCTGCTGGAAAGTTGAATACAACGATATCATTCAACTGAACCTTACCCAAACCCTTTACACGACGATAGTCCCAATGTGGCCAAGAAACATAACTCTTGGCATTGAAAACTGGCAAAGTATGCTGTGTTAGCGGCATTGTTAATGGCGTTTCAGGAATACGAGGACCATAGCTTAGCTTCGACACAAAGAGATAATCGCCCGTAAGGAGTGACTTCTCGAGCGAAGAAGATGGGATAACGTAGTTTTGGAAGAAGAAAAGATTGATGAAATACACTGCTACCAATGCGAACACCAGTGCATCAACCCATCCCATAACAAAGCGGACGGGACCTTCTGCCTCCTTCCACCATTGCCAACGTATCTTCTTTGTGATATACACATCAAAGATAAATGGAACTACTAACAATCCCCACCAGCTTTTTACCCAGAGTAGGAAAAGAAGGTAGAGTACGAGAACACAAATAAACTTTGCCCATTGTTTCTTTGGATTTAGGGCTGCTTTTTCTTTATCAATCATAATGGTGATAGTTTTGGGTGGTGGGTGATGGGTGATGAAATGTTGGATAACGAGATATGTGATGGTGTATAATGAATAACTATTAACTATAAAAACTATAAGTAATCATCAACACCCAACACCCAACACCCAACATTAAAACTTAAACAAGTCGCTCATTGTGAGCAGACCGCTATGTTCTTTGGTGTATTCAGCTGCCAAGACAGCACCGAGGGCAAAGCCCCTGCGATTGTGAGCATCGTGAGTAATGGTAATCTTATCAGCCTCAGAGTCATAGCTAATACTATGAATACCTGGCACTTCGTCACGGCGAACAGAAGCAATTGGCAATTCGTTAGGAGCAACCTCATTGCTACCCGACTCCGTACCATCAGCTGCAAGTTGAAGTCCCTTTACCCACTTATCCTTGCGATCGAGGTCGTTAAGAATCTCTTCTGCAAGGGTTATGGCTGTTCCTGATGGTGCATCGAGTTTATGGACATGATGAACTTCCTCCATCTCAACGCTGTACTGTGGGAAACCATTCATTATCTTTGCTAAGTAACGATTGACTGCTGAGAATATAGCAACGCCAATTGAGAAGTTACTTGCCCAAAACAAGGTCTGTCCTTCTTCTGTACACATACGCTCAACCTCTGCCTTATGCTCTTGCATCCAGCCCGTAGAACCACTGACAACCTTCACATTATGCGCAAAAGCACGCTGATAATTGGCAAAGGCAGCCGTAGGATTTGTGAATTCAATAGCTACATCAGCCGATGCAAAGGCTGGAGAATCGAAATCCTCTATATTGTCAACATCAATAATACTTACGATTTCGTGGCCACGCTCAAGGGCTATCTGTTCTACCATACGCCCCATCTTGCCATAGCCTATTAATGCTATTTTCATAATTAATCTGAATTAAAACATTGCAAAGGTAGCTGATTTGTGGCATAAAACAAAATAAGTTGACGTATTTTAATCCTCCTATTTTTAAGTTAGAGAACTCATTCTTCTTTATCGAAGTAAAAAACCTTACCAAGCTGAATGTGCGAATACATTACGAAACTATTATCCTCATCTTTTGTACAAATAGCTCTGTTTTTAATAACAGTTGATAGATTAATTCATTTTTATTACTTATCTTTGCAGATAGAAATCCTTCTTATTAGAAGAGGAAGCAATCATATTACTAATTTATAATCGACTGGGCTTATACAGCATACTGGTCAACACCAAATATTAAAAACCTACATGAAACAAAAGAAACTTTTAGTTACTTTCGCTTTGGGTATGTGTCCCCTTACAGCTGCTCATGCGCAGAACAATGACTTCGACTTAGGTAGTCAACGTTCGGAAGTACAATTAATCAATCCTGTTCCTGGTAAGAAAATTGACCATCAGGGACTCGTTATTAACCCTACACCACGTTACGTTAAACTGACTAACGAAGGTACGGTAGACATCAGCACGGGTATCACCCTCAGTCAACCATCTTCTAAAAGTAAACAAAGCCGAGACTATTGGACCGACCTCAACTTCCTTTCTCGTGCTGATAAGGGTTTTCCTTTGAAGATACAACTAACGAAAGCTACTGCAACTGCAAACAAAGACAATAATGGTGTTGCTAACGCAGAGGGAGCCTACTCTTTAAAGATTACCTCAAAAGGTATCACTATTCAGGCTTCTAATGACTTAGGAGTATTCTATGCCATCCAAACCTTGCGACAGATTATGGAAAACCCCTCTGTCGAAGGTGGTAAGAAACTCCCTTGTCTGGAAATCAACGATGCACCAGTATTCGCTTATCGTGGTGTTGTCGAAGGCTTCTATGGTACTCCATGGTCACATGCCGTACGCCTCTCATTGATTGACTTCTATGGTAAGTACAAGATGAATACCTACGTATATGGTCCAAAGGACGACCCTTACCACAGCTCTCCTCACTGGCGCTTGCCTTATCCAGAGAACGAGATGAAGGATATCCGAGAACTTGTTGCTGCCTGTAAGAAGAACCGTGTAGACTTCGTTTGGGCTATCCATCCAGGTAAAGATATCAAGTGGAACGAGGAAGATTATCAAAACCTTCTGCATAAACTCGAGTTTATGTATAAAAATGGTGTACAATCATTTGCCATCTTCTTTGACGACATTTCTGGCGAGGGAACTAACCCAAGCCGACAAGTCGAATTATTAAACCGACTATCGAACGAGTTTGTCAAAACAAAGCAGGATGTTGCTCCTCTAATTATCTGCCCTACTGACTATACGAAACTATGGGCTCAGGCTGGTGAGAATGGTCCTTTGAACATCTATGGTAAGACACTCGACCCATCTGTACGGGTCTTCTGGACTGGCGACGTTGTTTGTAGCGACGTCACTAAGAGTACGCTCGACTGGGTTGATAGCCGTATCAAACGACCAGCCTTCTTCTGGTGGAACTATGCCGTCACCGACTACGTGCGCAACATCGTATTACAGGGTCCTGTCTATGGCTTGGAAACCTCACTCACAGAGAAGGATATGTGCGGTCTTGTCAGCAACCCTATGGAACACGGAGAAGCCTCAAAACTCTCTCTTTATAGCGTAGCCGACTACACATGGAACCCATCTGATTATAACCCTATTGACAGCTGGGAACGTGGATTGGAAGTAATGATGCCACGTGCAAAGGACGCTTACCGCACCTTTGCCATCCACTCTGCCGATACCGAAACTGGTTATCGTCGTGACGAGTCTTGGGAAACAGAAACCTTCCGTCTTGCTAATTACAATAAGGAAACGTGATAAACTTTATCAGGAATTCGAACGTGTGGCAAAAGTTCCTACCGAGTTTGAGGCTGGATGTACTAACGATTTACTCATAAAAGAGTTGAAACCATGGCTGGTAGAATTTGGTAAGATTGGCGAACGTGGCAAGAAGGCTATCGAACTAATGGACCTCTACCGCAATGGTGAGAATCAGAAGTTCTGGAGCAAGTACGTTAAGACTCGCATGTCTTTGGAAGACAAGAATGCTTACGAAGCACACAAGTCTGGTACTATGAAGTTGCAACCATTCTTCGACTTCGCAATGGACGACCTCGGCGATGCTTTCTATGAGAAACTCTCTGGCGAAAAGGCCTTCACACTGCGTGGTATCGGTTCTTACAAGAGCCTTAAAACAACTCAGGCTGGACTCATGCTTGACGGAGACAGTACGACACACTACACCTCTGGCGAAGCTCAGAAAGCTGGCGACTGGATGGGTGTAGCCCTCCCCGAACCAATGTCTATCCGTGAGGTACACATCCTTCAAGGACGTAACTCTACTGATGATTGCGACTTCTACGACCATGCAACACTCGAATACTCTGCCGATGGCAAGACTTGGCAGCCTATGCTGGCTGACATGAAGAATCAGTACGACATCCTTTGGCAGGGTGAGCCAGTGCAGGCACGTTACATCCGTTTGCGTCGTCTTGACTCAGAGCGTAAAAATTGGGCTGCTATTCGTTCATTTGTAGTGGTACCTGCTGGTTCAGCATCGCTTGAGTTTGCTAATTCTAAGGCTGGTGCAAGTGATATTCTTCGTGCATTCGACCGTCAGCCAGGTACATCATTCAAGAACACTGGTGCTACATCATTTGAAGTACCAACGGGCATAACCTCTTACACCTTCATGCTTTCATTGCCAGAGGGTGGTTCTGTTCGTGTTTGCCAGTACGACAAACGTAACAAGCTGAAGGCTGAGTTCACTTCTAACGAACCTTTCTTTACCATTAATGTTGCCAAGAAAGCAACACGCATAGAACTCATTGGTGAGGCAGAAGTGTTTGAGATTATTCCGAAGAAGTAAGATGTTGAGGAATTAGATTATTGTATGAAGTAGTACAGGTGTCAAAATAACGAGAGGGTATAAAAGTGCAATTACTTTTTATACCCTCTCGTTTTACATTATGACTTTTGGTATTTGATAAGTGATATAATATTGATTACCGATATTGTTAATAGTGCACCACCTTCTATAACAGTAGTTGTGTCTTTACTGTACAAGCCTATTATTATGAAGAGTGCAGACATCACGACATCAAAGATGTTTTGTGTTCTATTACCAGTCAATGCTTTTAAAATGTTCTGTGTCTTACTTTTCGAACATCCCCAGATACAGAAAACAATCAATATAAAGGTAAAAGCAGATAGTATGTAAATAAGGCTGTTTTGTTGGATATGAGTTATTACCAAGCATAGTATAATAACCATCCTCATAGCCCAAGGTAAGAAATATATAGGTTTACTCATACTTTGAATCTTATGTTTTATAATTAAAAAGTTATTTGTTCCTTGCAAAGATAGTTGTTTTCATTTAAAAAGAAAGTAAGAGTGGGTGATAAAAATAGAAAAATGGTTGTAAGATGATGATATAGTACTGCTTATGGCTTTTAAGATTTACGCATCTCTACTTATTTCCACGGCAAGAACGAAAAGGAATTGACAAACAAAATGAGATTAAAAGTTGATTGTTGAAAAGCAACAAATAAATAGAAATAGGGATAGATAATGGCGTTTGTTCCTATTGTTTGTGATATGTTCGAGTAATTGATAAACTGAGAAATTAAATAGGTTGACTTAGTTTTCGGTACTTTCTAACAACAAGTTGCCTCCACTTCTATAACATATAGCAAGATATTTAGCCTTCCGCACCATTGGTGTTAACGCTCCGCACCATTGGTGCTTACCAATCGCACGACATGTGCTGAGTACTAACACATCGGCTAAAAACAGGAAAAGAGAGGCTTGATGATAAATAGTAATATGCTAATGGCTAACTAATATGAGAATGGTTTACCAAGTAGTATTCATCTTTTTACCACTTCACGGATGACTTTAAATTACTATACAACACAGAAAGTTTTTGTTTAACTTTCAAGGTTTGTGTGTCTTCTAAAACTATCCTCATTTATTAGGACAGACTCAGCCTACTTTATTTTAAGTCTAAATACTATACTTTTTGTTTAAAACGCTTTGACAAATCATTAAAATATAGTATTTTTGCAGTGCATTACATGCGCCATTATACCAACATCTTGGTATCTAATTTGATAAAACATAAATTCGATGGGGAGGCAAAGCATGCCTTTCCGCCGTATTAATCTATATATTGAATAATAATTCTAACAGTTTAAATATTTAAAATCAAAACATTTATGTGGTTAATCAATTCATCTATTGGTAGAAAGGTGATTATGTCTGTGACAGGCATGGCCCTGATCCTATTCATGACGTTCCACTGCTGTATGAATCTTGTTGCTCTCTTTTCAGGAGAGGCTTACAACATGATTTGTGAGCTGTTGGGTGCCAACTGGTATGCAGTAGCTGCTACTGCAGGTCTTGGCGCATTGGCAGTTTGTCACATCGTTTATGCATTCATTCTTACAGCACAGAACCGCCGTGCACGTGGTAACAATCGCTATGCTGTTACAGAGAAGCCTGCAACAGTAGAGTGGGCAAGTCAGAATATGCTTGTTCTCGGTATTATCGTGTTGCTCGGTCTTGGACTTCACCTCTTCAACTTCTGGTACAATATGATGTTTGCAGAGCTTACTCGGTATGGCAGTACCTTACCATCCTGCTGATGGTTTTTGCTTACATTAAGTACACTTTTGATAATCCTGTTTACGTAGTTCTCTATGTTATTTGGATTGCTGCATTGTGGTTCCACCTTTCTCACGGTTTCTGGAGTGCTATGCAAACAGTGGGTCTCAATGGTAAGGTATGGTTCAATCGTTGGAAGACTATTGGTAACATCTATGTTACACTGTTGATGCTCGGCTTCCTCGTTGTAGTTCTTGCATTTGCTTTCGGTTGTGCACCAAGCCTTTGCTGTGCAGCATAAGTAAGTATCATAATTGAACAATTAAATTCAAAACAATCATGACTAAGACATTAAATTCCAGAATACCAGAAGGACCAGTAGCTGAGAAATGGACCAACTATAAGGCTCATCAGCGTTTGGTTAACCCAAAGAATAAACTAAAACTGGATGTTATCGTTGTTGGTACAGGTCTGGCTGGTGCCAGTGCTGCTGCTTCTCTCGGTGAGATGGGCTTCAACGTATATAACTTCTGTATCCAAGACTCACCACGTCGTGCACACTCTATCGCTGCACAGGGTGGTATCAATGCTGCAAAGAACTATCAGAATGATGGTGACTCTGTTTACCGTCTTTTCTACGATACAGTAAAGGGTGGTGACTATCGTGCTCGTGAGGCTAACGTTTACCGTCTTGCTGAGGTATCAAACGACATCATCGACCAGTGTGTTGCACAGGGTGTTCCTTTCGCACGTGAGTATGGTGGTATGCTTGCAAACCGCTCTTTCGGTGGTGCACAGGTAAGCCGTACTTTCTATGCAAAGGGTCAGACTGGTCAGCAGTTGTTGCTCGGTGCTTACTCTTCATTGAGTGCACAGGTAGAAACTGGTAAGGTGAAGCTCTATACTCGTTATGAGATGGAGGATGTAGTTATCGTTGACGGTCACGCTCGTGGTATCATTGCAAAGAACCTCGTGACTGGTGAGTTGGAGCGTTTCACAGCAAATGCTGTTGTTATCGCTACTGGTGGTTACGGTAACGCATACTTCCTTTCAACCAACGCTATGGGTTGTAACTGTACAGCAGCTATCCAGTGCTATCGTAAGGGTGCTTACATGGCTAACCCATCTTACGTTCAGATTCACCCAACTTGTATCCTGTACACGGCGACAAGCAGTCTAAGCTGACCCTTATGTCAGAGTCTCTGCGTAATGATGGTCGTATCTGGGTTCCTAAGAAGCTCGAAGATGCAAAGGCATTGCAGGCAGGCACAAAGCAGGGCTCAGATATTCCTGAGGAAGATCGTGACTACTATTTGGAGCGTCGTTATCCAGCCTTCGGTAATCTTGTACCTCGTGACGTGGCTTCACGTGCTGCAAAAGAGCGTTGCGATAAGGGCTTTGGTGTTAATAACACTGGTCTTGCTGTGTTCCTCGATTTCTCTGAGTCTATCAACCGCCTCGGTATTGATACTATTTTGCAGCGTTATGGTAACCTCTTCGACATGTATGAGGAGATTACAGACGTTAACCCAGGCGAACTTGCCAATGAGATTAACGGCGTGAAATACTACAACCCAATGATGATTTTCCCTGCTATCCACTACACAATGGGTGGTATCTGGGTTGACTACGAGTTAATGACAACCGTTCCAGGTTTGTTCTCAATCGGTGAATGTAACTTCTCTGACCACGGTGCTAACCGTCTCGGTGCATCTGCTTTGATGCAGGGTCTTGCTGATGGTTACTTCGTATTGCCATATACTATTCAGAACTATCTTGCTGACCAGGCACTCTGGGGCAAGGTTCCAACCGACCGTCCTGAGTTCGAGGAGGCTGAGAAGGCTGTTATGGCTGAAACAGATCGTCTGATGGGTATTCAGGGTAAGCGTTCTGTTGACTCACTCCACAAGGAACTCGGTCACATCATGTGGGAGTATGTAGGTATGGGTCGTACCAAGGAAGGTCTCGAAGAAGGTCTCAAGCAATTGAAGGCTCTTCGTGAAGAATTCAACACAAACCTCTTCATTCCTGGTAAGAAGGAAGGCTTGAACATCGAACTTGACAAGGCTATCCACCTCCGTGACTTCATTCTCATGGGTGAACTCATTGCTTATGATGCTTTGCATCGTGAGGAAAGTTGTGGTGGTCACTTCCGTGAGGAGCACCAGACAGAGGAAGGTGAGGCTAAGCGTGACGATGAGAACTTCTTCTACGTTGGCTGTTGGGAGTATCAGGGTGATGACACCAAGACTCCAGAGCTCATCAAGGAAACTCTCGAGTATGAGGCAATCAAGGTACAAACACGTAATTATAAAAACTAGTTGACGAGTTAACGGGAGGACAAGTTGACAAGTTGTTGGCTTGTTCTGCCGATACATTTGTTACTAATTAAGCTTCAAGACAAATAACTTGTTTACTTGTCAACTAAAACATAACACAATGGCAAAGAATATATCATTCACAATTAAGTATTGGAAGCAGAATGGTCCACAGGATCAGGGCCATTTCGATACACATGAGATGAAGAATATCCCAGATGACACCTCATTCCTTGAGATGCTTGACATCCTTAATGAGGAGTTGATTGCTGCTGGTGATGAACCATTCGTCTTCGACCACGACTGCCGCGAGGGTATTTGCGGTATGTGTTCACTCTATATCAATGGTACTCCACATGGTAAGACTGAGCGTGGTGCAACAACCTGTCAGCTTTATATGCGTCGTTTCAACGATGGTGATGTTATCACTGTTGAGCCATGGCGTTCAGCTGGTTTCCCAGTTATCAAGGACTGTATGGTAGATCGTACAGCCTTCGATAAGATTATTCAGGCTGGTGGTTACACAACCATCCGTACTGGTCAGGCACAAGATGCGAACGCTATTCTTATCTCTAAGGACAATGCTGATGAGGCTATGGACTGCGCAACATGTATCGGTTGTGGTGCTTGTGTTGCAGCATGTAAGAATGGTTCTGCTATGCTCTTCGTTTCATCTAAGGTTAGCCAGTTGGCTCTCTTGCCACAGGGTAAGCCTGAGGCGGCTAAGCGTGCTAAGGCAATGGTTGCTAAGATGGACGAGGTTGGCTTCGGTAACTGTACTAACACACGTGCTTGCGAGGCTGTTTGTCCTAAGAACGAGAAGATTGCTAACATCGCACGTCTGAACCGTGAGTACATCAAGGCAAAGTTTGCAGATTAATCATAAGCAATAGGCAGTGGTTATCAAGACTGCTGCCAAGGCTTATTCTTTAACAGAAAAGAGGGTATATAAAAAATAAAATACCCATTCATAAATGTAATCGTTTGAAACAACGATAATAACAAGTCATATTTACCCATGTTCAAGGTAAATATGGCTTGTTTTTATATTAAACCAAATCTCAGACATTAGACTACAATATTTCAAGATTACTGTCACTCCTGTCAGCCTAATGTTTAGTATAAATACCTTATAATGTTCGCTTTACGACAAATGTTAAAAGTGACAGCAACTGAAACAAAAACTGTTTAAGAGATAATGATTGATTTAGAATAAAGAATAAGCTTATAATAATGGTTGCACTTCTTTATTCCTGAAATGATAAGAATTATAATACAGCATTTTAAGCCCTACTTTTCTATTCTTTCTCGTTTTTTTTAGTACTTTTGTACACAAAAGACGTAAAGTGAATTAAAACCTACGATATTAATGAGTGAGAACAAACTTTCCACTAACGAACAGGCACAGACTGCCGATGCTCCTGTAAAGGCGAGTTATACCGAGTACAAGGTCATCCCATCAATGGGATATTGTATGATTGTGAAGTGTCGTAAAGGCGATCAAACTGTTGTTTTGAAAACGTTGAAGGTAGAATACCGCGAACGTATGTTACTTCGTAATGCCTTAAAGCGCGAATTTAAGCAATGTCAACTACTCAACCATTCAGGTATTGTACGCCATCAAGGCTTGGTAGACGTTGATGATTACGGACTTTGTATCGAGGAAGAATATGTCGAAGGACGTAACTTACAGGCTTATCTTAAAGAAAACCATACAGATGAAGAGAAAATCAGTATCATTAATCAGATTGCTGATGCATTGCGTTGCGCTCATCAAAAAGGTATTACCCATCGTAACATTAAACCATCAAATATACTTATTACGAAGCAAGGCAATTACGTAAACTCATTGATTTCAGTGTTTTATCACCAGAGGAAGTGAAGCCAACAGCCGACACAACACGATTTATGGCACCAGAGCTCAAAGACGAGACAATGTCTGCCGATGCTACTGCCGACATCTATTCACTGGGGACCATTATGAAAGTAATGGGATTAACACTGGCTTATAGCGAGATTATAAAACGTTGTTGCGCCTTTAAGCGATGCGACCGCTACGCAAATATAGAAGAGTTTCTCACTGATTTGAACCACGAACAATCGTCTCTACACCTACCAACGCTTGGCAAAGGAACGGTTTTGGTAAGTTTGCTAATTGCCCTTGCTATTGGAATTGGACTTTTAACTTACAATTATGGTGGTGCTATCATTGAGCAAGCAGGTAAGATTGACCTCTCCTCTATCTTTACTTCTGACGCTATTAAAGCCTCAGAGGATACGATAAGAACAAAGACTAAGGAACCGATAAACACTCTTTCTAACAGGACGGAGAAACCATCTACGGGGAAATTTGCCTTTATGAACAAGATGAAACCAGCACTTTACAAAGACCTTGATAAGATTTTCAGTAAGCACTCTTCTAATAAGGCAAAGCTAACAAAGGCTATTAAGGCTTATTATCGCGGTCTAATGAACGTAAACGATACGCTCGACAATGAACAACGTGCAGAGGTGGATCGGGTATTTGGCGACTACGTGAAACTGAAAAAAGAAGAAATGAAATAAGTATATACCGACATCTTGAAACATTATAAGCTAAGGACTATCCCATATTATTTAGACAAACAAATAAGTATTTGATTGATGACAGGGGTTGAAACTGGACTTTTTTTCTATCACATAAAAAGATATGAGGATAAGACGGTGTTATCCCTTGTTTTTTTTATCATCAAGAAGAAAAGTAAGTCTAAAAGGGTAAACAAATAACTTCGAACCATCAAAATGAAGAAAACAGACAATATGAAGCATGAGGACTTCCCGCTACCACAATACGTACAGGATATTCTCAGCAAACACAATATTTCACTTCCCTCTCCACTTGGAGAGGCAGCAGAAGTGAAACATTTAGCTCTCCAAACCCATCGTTATCCCGATGTTGATATGCACTTCCTTATCAATCAACTTGAAGGATGGCGAACTGCACGCACGAAACTGCCATTATGGGCTGGAAATAAGGACATCATTTATCCGCCACACTTATCTATGGAGCAGTGTTCAAGTCAGCAGACAGCAGAGTACAAAGCACAGCTCGTTAAACGAATTGCTGGTATCGAACATTTCCCTAAATCTTGTTTTACCGATAACGAACGTAATAACTACATTACAGAAAAAGCCAATGTTCAAAATGAAACAGAAACAACATTCTGCGATCTTACTGGTGGGTTTGGCGTTGACTTCTCCTTTATTGCAAAGGAATTTAAGCATGCCGTTTATGTAGAACAACAGGAGAAACTATGCGAATTGGCTCGTCATAACTTCCATGCCTTAGGATTAACACAAGCCGAAGTGGTAAATGGAGACGGTACACTCTACCTTGATCAGCTTAAACACGTATCTATTATCTTCCTCGATCCTGCCCGTCGTAATGACCAAGGAGGTAAGACAGTACTGATAAGTGATTGTACACCTGACGTCTTGGCCTTAGAAAAGAAGCTCTTGGAAAAGGCTGACTCAGTCATTATAAAACTATCACCAATGCTCGACTGGCATCATGCTGTGGAGGAATTGAACCATTTAGACAATGTTGTTCGTGAGGTTCACATCGTCTCAGTACGTAATGAATGTAAAGAACTCTTGATGGTTTTGCAGAAAGTAAAGGGTAAGACAGAGGGAAAAACAACGATGGGGAAAGCCATACAAGTGTACTGCGTGAATGATGACAACATCGTTTCATACACGCTTGACGAGGCTTTAAGTATATCACAGCGCATTCTTTCAACACTTCCTACACGTGACCAGTATCTCTATGAACCTAACGCTTCCTTAATGAAGGCGGGTTGCTTTGCACTCCTTACGGCTCGTTATCCGCTTTCAGCACTAAGTCTTAATTCTCATCTTTTTGTCTCTGACGAAGCTATTAATGATTTCCCAGACGAAAGTTTGTGATAACAGCAGTTTCATCGTTTAATAAGAAGGAATTACGGCGCAGTTTGTCAGGGATAGAAAAAGCCAATATTGCCGTGCGCAACTTCCCTATGAGTGTTGCCGATTTACGTAAACGACTGAAGATAAAAGAAGGAGGCGACATCTACCTCTTTGCATCTACCGATAATGATAATAATCATCTACTCTTTATTTGTAAGAAAATCGAGTTATCAACTTGCGCTTATCAATAATTTTACCTAACTTTGTCATCTCTGCATTAAGCATATAAAAATATGGTTTATAACCTCATAATATGCCTAATTAGACATTAGATAAGGACAAATCTAAAAACTTAGATATCAATATATGACAAATATTTACCTATAAAACATTTAAGCAATGAACAAGTATTTTAAGTTGATTATCGCAGTAGCTTTAATTGGTTTAACAACATCAGCCAATGCTATTGATCGTAAGACGTTGGCACAGTACGCTTCTTCGTTAAAGGGGTTAAAGAAAGCAGAACTCAAAGATGCTTTACACAAGCTGATGGACAAGAAAACTGTGCTGGACTATGGTGGCAAAGGACCTGGCTTCACGTGGTATGGCTTCTGGTATACTGACCGTGATCCAAAGACCAACGAGTGCTACAACCGCTATAGCGATAAGAAATTCTCGTTTGGAGATACAAATACTGGTGAAGCTATTGCTGGTATGAATATTGAGCATTCTTTCCCAAAGAGCTGGTGGGGAAAGAAGAAAAATAATGCTTGGTGCGACCTTTATAATCTTTATCCATCTGACTCAAAGGCTAATAGTTCAAAGAGTAATTTCCCAATGGGAATTGTTACCGAAGTAAAAAAGCAGGATGGTGCAGGTTATGACAAGGTCGGAACGGGATATGCTGATGGGAACCTTGTGAATATGTGGGAACCGGGCGACCGCTTTAAAGGTGAGTTCTCACGCAGCTATATGTATATGGCTACCACCTATCAAAATCTTAATTGGGTAAAGGTAGGCTTACAAAGTCTTGAAAACCAGAACTGGCCAACACTGAAAGAGTGGGCTTACAAACTATATCTCCAGTGGAGTAAAAATGACCGTGTTGACGAGCAAGAAATCAAACGTAACGAAGCAGTATACAAGATTCAAAGCAATCGTAACCTCTTCATTGACTACCCTAACCTTGCTGAATACGTATGGGGCGACAGTATGGACGTAGAGTTCAACCCTGATTTTGCCATAACAACTGCTTCTGACGATAAACGATATACTGGTGTGATTGTAAATGAAGAACCAGTGGTAACACCAGATAAGCCAGTGGTAACACCAGATAAACCAGTGGTAACACCACAAAGTGTTACTTTCGTAAAGACAACAACGGCTCCCGTAGCAGGCAAGCGTTATCTTCTTGTTGCAAGTGTTGATGGTCAACTCTTTGCTGGAAAGACAGTTCAAAGGAAGAAAAAGTACGATTATTTGAAGGGTTCTGCAGTGACACAAACAGCAGAGAAGATAAATACCTCTGATGATAAGCTGTTCTTTAATTTAGAGCAGGCAGCAAGTGGTTATTATATTAAGATGCTGAAGGACGTTATCTGTATCAGGACGGAAAATATAAGAACTTCAACGTTGTCAACTCAAAAGATGATGCAACGGTATGGACAATAACGCCAAATGCAGACGGAACCTTCCGCATTGCGAGTCCTTCTGACCATATTGTCCAGTATTCAAAGAAGTTTAAGTCATTCGGAGCATATAATCCTGCGAACCCAGAGGGTATCTATCCAATGCTCTACGTAGAGGATACAACGGCAGGAATTGGAACCGTATGGACTGTAACAACCACTGATGAGGCTGTTTATAACTTACAAGGTGTTCGTATGCCAGCTGATGCACAACTCGCACCGGGCATCTATATCCGTGGCGGTAAGAAGTTCATTGTGAGATAATCCAAAATAAAAAACAAATTTATTGATAATGAGCGGCTTCATAATTCCTTATCAAAAGGGAATTATGAAGCCTTTTTTGGATACAAATAATTATATTCAGCAAAGATAACAAGGGTGAATAATCATAGTAATGACGCCTGACACAAGACCAGCTTATAGAATCGAAGGATAGGGATAGTCAATAAAAAGAAGCGTAAATTTGCCAATCTATCTTTTTTTTAGTACTTTTGTACGTTTAAGATTAGGAAAATAACGAAATTAAAAATACCAAATGTCATCAGTTCAGATAAAGAGAGTCGAAACAAAGAAAGACTTAAAGGATTTCATTGAGTTTCATTACGACCTCTACGAGGGCAACGAGTATGATGCCCCAAACCTCTATAGCGATGAGTTGAATACGCTATCAAGAGACAAGAATGCTGCTTTTGACTTCTGCGAAGCCGAGTATTTCCTTGCTTTGAAAGAAGGAAAAGTGGTAGGACGTGTAGCAGCTATCATTAATAACAAAGCTAACGAGAAGTGGGAGAAGAAGGATGTTCGCTTTGGCTGGATAGACTTCATTGACGATATCGAAGTATCGAGTGCTTTGCTGAAGGCTGTTGAAGACTACGGCCGAGAGAAGGGCATGACCTCTATTGTTGGTCCACTTGGTTTACCGATATGGACCCAGAGGGTATGTTGACTTGGGGCTTTGATCAGCTTGGCACGATGGCAACCCTCTACAACTACGACTATTATCCAAAGCACATGGATAAACTTGGTGGCTGGGAGAAAGATAACGACTATGTCGAATATCGTCTTGACGTTCCAGAAACTGCACCAGAGAAGTATACGAAAATTGCTGAGATGGTGGAGAAACGATATAATCTCCATGCACGTAAACTGACGAAGAAAGAAATCTTTGAGGGTGGTTATGGTAAGAAACTCTTTGACCTAATCAACGTAACCTATGCACACTTATATGGCTTCTCAGAGTTGACTGACCGCCAGATAGACCAGTATGTAAAGATGTATTTTCCATTTGCCGACCTTGACCTCATCACGGTTATCGAGGATGGCAATAAGGATAATCAGTTAGTTGGTCTTGCTATTACGATTCCATCACTGACACGTGCCTTGCAGAAGTGTCGCCGCGGACGCCTATTCCCATTTGGATGGTGGCATTTGTTACGTGCAATTAAATTCCACAAGACAGAAGTGGTAGACCTTCTTTTAATAGGCGTCCTACCTGAATATCGCTCAAAGGGAGCAAATTCCCTTGTCTTTGCCGATCTCATTCCACGTTATGTTAAGTATGGCTTTAAGTGGGGTGAAACACACGTCGAGATGGAAACCAACGAAAGCGTACAGAGTCAGTGGGGACCATTAGATCCAACTATGCATAAGAAGCGTAGATGTTATAGGAAAGCTATTGGGTGATGGGTGATGAATGATGGGTGTTGGGTGTTGAATGTTGGGTGTTGATGAATAGTTTTATCATGTGTTCTTTCTATATTTTCACATGTTTCTTCTATATTAACACCTAACATTAAGACACTTAAAGACCATTTGAATGTAAAAGGATGTACCTATGGAATTATTTTATTACAGGCGTTTAGATGTTTATAAGGACGCTAAGCAGTTGGCTATTAATGTCAATGAAGCCTTAAAATCATTTCCAAAAGAAGAACGATATGCGTTGACAAATCAATTGCAGCGTGCTTCTACATCTGTTATGTTTAATATTGCAGAAGGCTTTGGACGCTATGGTAGTAAGGAGAGGATACATTTTCTTGATATAGCTAATGGTTCTTTAATGGAGGTTTCCAGTCAAATAGAATTAGCTGAAGCCTATCATTATATTTCTACTATACAGCGGGAGGATTTTGATAGTCAAATCCTTTCTATCGTAAAGCAAATTGCAGGATTAAGAAGGTCACTGTTGCAGTCTTCTAATTCTTCATCCCTCATCAGCAAATAAACGCATCATGACATCTTTCAATTAGTATCATTACACCCCACCAACACCCAACATTTTAACAATTCATCAACACCCAACACCCAACACCCAACATTTTAACAATTCATCAACACCCAACACCCAACACCCAACATTTTAACAATTCATCAACACCCAATACTCAACACCCAACACCCAACATTTTAACAATTCATCAACACCCAATACTCAACACCCAACACCCAACACATGGACAATTCATCAACACCCAACACCCAACACCCAACACCCGTATCTTACACCGACGATAATATCCGACACCTATCGGATATGGAGCATGTACGTACCCGTCCGGGTATGTATATTGGTCGTTTGGGTGATGGAAAGTTGCCAGAAGATGGTATATATGTACTCCTGAAAGAAGTACTTGACAACTCTATTGACGAGTTCAAAATGAATGCTGGCGACCGCATTGAGATTGATGTGGAGGATAACCTACGTGTTAGTGTGCGAGACTATGGGCGTGGTATTCCGCAAGGTAAGCTCGTTGAGGCAGTATCGGTACTGAATACGGGTGGTAAGTATGACTCTAAAGCGTTTAAGAAGAGTGTCGGTCTGAATGGTGTCGGTGTGAAGGCGGTTAATGCGCTTAGTGCTCGTTTTGAGGTAAAGAGTTTCCGTGATGGTAAGGTACGTGAACTTTCGTTCGAGAAAGGTAATATACAAAGCGATCAGACAAAGAAGTCTGCGGACGAGAATGGTACTTACATCTACTTTGAGCCAGATGCCACTCTCTTCAAGAATTACACCTTCCATGATGATATCGTGGAGGAGATGCTCCGCAACTACACCTATCTAAACACAGGATTGACGATTATGTACAATGGTCGTCGTATACTTAGTCGACATGGTTTGAAGGACCTTTTGACTGACAATATGACTGTTGACCCATTGTATCCTATCGTTCACATGAAGGGTGAGGATATTGAGATAGCTTTTACACATACCAACCAGTATGGCGAAGAATATTATTCTTTCGTGAATGGACAGCACACAACGCAGGGTGGTACACACCAGACAGCCTTCAAGGAACATATTGCCAAGACAATAAAAGAGTTCTTTGGTAAGTATGAGTATGGCGATATACGTAATGGACTCGTGGCAGCAATTGCCATAAATGTGGAAGAACCTGTGTTCGAATCACAGACAAAGATTAAGTTAGGTTCTACTCAGATGTCGCCTGATGGTGAGTCAATCAATAAGTATGTGGGCGACTTTATCAAGACGAACGTTGACAACTATCTTCATATACATAAAGAAGACTTTACGGATATCCTTGAGAATAAAATCAAGGAAACCGAACGCGAACGCAAGCAATGGCAGGTGTTACGAAGTTAGCACGCGAACGTGCGAAGAAAGCTAACCTGCATAACCGCAAGTTGCGTGACTGTCGTGTACACTATTGTGACGTAAAGAATAATCGAAAGGAGGAGAGTTCTATCTTTATAACAGAGGGTGATTCGGCCAGTGGAAGTATCACGAAGAGTCGTGATGTCAATACACAAGCAGTCTTCTCATTGCGTGGTAAACCGCTAAACTGCTTTGGCTTGACAAAGAAGGTGGTGTATGAGAATGAGGAGTTCAATCTCCTTCAAGCTGCACTGGACATTGAAGATGGACTCGATTCACTCAGATATAACAAGGTAATTGTGGCAACGGATGCCGATGTCGATGGTATGCACATCCGTTTGCTCATTATAACTTTCTTCTTACAGTTCTTCCCAGAGCTAATCAAGAAAGGACACGTATACGTTCTTCAAACCCCACTTTTCCGTGTTCGTAATCGTAGAACAAAGATAAAGAACAAGGAAGTTATTGCCGAAGCAGATGCTCGTCGTGCGAAAGGAGAGAAAAAAAGAACGACTTTATTACACGCTACTGCTACTCAGAGGAGGAGCGTATCGCTGCCATCACAGAGCTTGGTCCAGACCCAGAAATCACCCGCTTCAAAGGACTTGGTGAGATTTCACCTGACGAGTTTGCCCATTTCATTGGTCCAGAAATGCGCTTGGAACAAGTATCCTTGCATAAGAACGACCAAGTAGCCAAACTCTTGGAGTATTACATGGGTAAGAACACTATGGAGCGTCAGAACTTCATTATTGATAACCTTGTTATCGAAGAGGACCTTCCTGACGTGGAGAAATAAAATATAAATCGATAAAAGAAGTAGATTTCTCAAATGATGTCCGTACGATTAGTAGTACATCAGTGAATAACATAAATAAGATTGAAGGGCAAAATACAAGTCTTTAATAGAGACTTTTTGTTGCCTTCTTCAATCATATAACAAAACTATTAAATTATAAGATTAGGATATGAGCAAATATATTTATCTTTTACTGTTTCACCTTTTCGCTTTTTTACCCGTGTCTGCACAGCAAAAGAATGATTCACCATTGCGTAAGTTGCATTTTGCAGAGATAGCTATTGCCAGCTACTACGTGGACTCTGTGAACGAACAGAAATTAGTGGAGGACGCTATTAAGGGTATGCTTGAGAAGCTTGATCCACATTCTACCTACACCGATGCGAAAGAAACAAAGGCGATGACCGAACCGCTACAAGGCGACTTCGAAGGCATTGGTGTACAATTCAATATGATGGAGGATACACTTGTTGTTGTACAAACCATTGTTAACGGACCGTCTCAGAAAGTCGGTATCATGCCTGGTGATCGTATCATTAGTGTGGATGGATTAGCAATCGCTGGTGTAAAGATGCCCCGTATCGACATTATGAAACAACTACGTGGCAAGAAAGGTACAAAAGTGAAACTGGGAATCGTACGACGTGGCGTGAAAGGTGTGTTATACTTTGTTGTAACACGTGCCAAAATACCTATTCACACCGTCAATGCCGCTTACATGATTCGTCCTAATGTAGGATATATCCAAATAGAAAGTTTCGGACAGAAGACCCATGACGAGTTCATCGCTGCAGCCGATTCATTGAAAAAGAAAGGAATGAAGACCCTCATCCTTGACCTACAAGACAATGGCGGAGGGTATCTCCAGTCGGCTGTACAAATCTCGAATGAGTTTCTTAAAGCAAATGATATGATTGTCTACACCGAAGGACGACGTGTTAGTCGACAAGAATACAAGGCTATTGGCAATGGACAATTACAAGATATAAAGGTCTATGTATTAGTGAATGAATTTTCAGCCTCAGCTGCTGAGATTGTTACTGGAGCTATACAAGACAATGATCGAGGTGTGGTGGTTGGACGTAGAACCTTTGGTAAAGGACTTGTACAACGTCCTTTGGATCTCCCAGATGGTAGTATGATTCGGCTAACGATAGCACATTATTATACACCAAGTGGTCGATGCATACAGAAACCTTATAAGAAAGGCGACTTGAAAGATTATGAAATGGATCTCGAAAAACGCTTCAAACATGGCGAATTGACCAATCCTGACAGTATTCAATTCTCTGACTCATTGAAGTATCACACCATCCGTCAACATCGTGTAGTCTATGGTGGGGGTGGTATTATGCCTGATTACTTTGTTCCACTTGACACAGCAAAGTTTACTCGATACCATCGTAGATTGGCAGCCAAGAGTATTATCATTAATGCTTACATTAAATATGCTGACATCCATCGAAGCCTTAAAGGCACAATACAGCTCGTTTGACGCGTTTAATAACTCGTATGTAACGCCACAGTCATTACTTGATGAAATCGTGACTGAGGGAAAGAAAGAAAAGATAGAAGCTAAGGATGATGCTGAGTTTAAGGCTACACTTCCTCATATAGCCCTACAACTAAAAGCCCTCACCGCCCGTGACCTCTGGGATATGAACGAATATTTCCGTGTCTGGAACGTACAGAGTGCAATTGTCAATAAGGCTATTGACCTTGCAACGGATAACATGGAAAGAAAACGTTAGTTCAAGTTCTAACACTATGTCTTCCTTTTGTTTAATCTGAATCAGTTATCAGAATATAAACATATATGAATATTGTGGTCTAATAATCGATTTGGAATGAGAAACGACTTTTAACAAACAAGAGCATATAGAAAATAAGGGACTAAAACCCATAGTTGGGTTTTTAGTCCCTTATTCTTTAAAAATGATAAAAGCTTACCGAGTCTTATCGGACACATATTATTCGTTACTCATTTCTTTAAGTAGAGCGAGTGCTTTATTCTCATTCTCTTCCATAATCTCACGCTCACCAGGTCCCTTATCGTTGATACCACAGAGATGCAAAATACCATGTATGATAACACGATTTAACTCGTCTTCGTAGGACTTATTGAACAGTTCGGCATTGGTACGGACTGTATCAAGCGAGATAACGAGGTCGCCATTGAGAATATCATCCTCATCATAGTCGAAAGTAATGACGTCGGTGTAGTAATCGTGACCTAAGTATTCGTTGTTAACTTCGAGTATCTTTTCGTCATCAACGAACATATAACCAATCTCACCAACCTTTCTACCATGGGTTGCTGCAACTGCTTTAATCCAACGAGTAATCTCTCGTTTCTTGATTTTTGGCATCTTAACGCCTTCTGCACTATATGTTATCATCGTGTTCTTGTTTTATCAATGTGCCTTGTGAGCATCTTTCTAATCGTTAATATCCCTTTGGTAGAAACTCAGTGATGTCTCTTCCAAAGTTTTTCAGCTCTCTAACAACGCTTGAGCTGATACTTTCTAATTGTGGTTCTGCGTAGAATAAGATGGTTTCAATAGAACTCAATCGTCGGTTTATATCAGCTTGTTCGCGCTCATATTCAAGTCTTTTACGCTACGTATACCCTTAATGATATATTCGGCTCCCTCTCTCCGAGCAAAGTCGATGGTAAGGTCGCTGTATGCCTTTACTTCAATCTTTGGCTCGTCAGCATAGAGTCGTGCTATACGTTCCGTCCGTTCCTCCGTACTGAGCATATACTTCTTCCGCTCATTGACACCTACGCCTATCACCACCTTGTCAAAGAGGGGCAGTGCACGGCGTATAATAGAGTCATGTCCTATTGTAAATGGATCAAAGCTTCCAACAAATATACCTATTTTCATTTGATTTTACCTTCTATATATTCCAAAGGAGTTACAACACTTATCTCACTGGTAACAAAATCTTTCTTGTTTCTTGTGACAATGATATCAGCATTTGCATTAAGAGCAGCAAAGTATTGCATTGCATCTTCAAAATCATTCCAATTAGCAGTGATTGCAGCATCTATCGCAGGTGCTCCCATACCGATAATTTCAAAGCAATCTCTAATAGCAGAGAATGTTGCTATAAAGCCCCTATTCCCTAAGGATTTTTTTTCGATATAACAAGCATTTACAACTGATAGGCCACTCAACAAAAGTTCGTCTCCGTTGTTAATAACCATACTTGCCACTTTCAGTGCATTCTGTGTGAACTCACCTCTTGCCTCAAGAAGATCTATGAGGATATTGGTATCTAAGAAGATTCTCATAAGTGTTTTGTTCTTAGATACTCTTCTTTTGCTTGTTTCCAGCTTTCTAAATGACTGTTTGGCAGTTTACCAGCGATGGATTGAAGCAACTCTATTGCTTTTTTCTTTTTCTCTGGTGTGTTTAAGTCTGGTTTTTTATACTTCTCTGTATGAGAGTTGATTTGACTTATTGTCCATCCCATCTTTTGTGCTAACATCTCCAAGAAGGCGTTGTCTGCACTTGGAATATTTATGGTCCTATTCATAATTACACCTCCTTATTTTCTGCAAAAGTACTCTATTTCTGTTACATAACCAAAAAAGCTGGGGGATTATTTCCCACCAGCTATTCCTTGAATATCCTGTAACGAGATATTACCAAGTAGGTTGATAATAGTTATCTCGTTGCGTTCAATGGCAAGTAGGGCAAACTCCTTCTTTCCATTCGGGTGATGTCGTTCGTAGATAGTAGTATGTTCGCCTCCCTCATTGACCTGCATTATAACTGTAAATTTCTGTTGGTTGAAGATGCTTTGAGCTGTCTTCTTTATAGAAGAAATCAGAGAAGGACGTTCACAAGAGAGTATCTGTAGATAATCCAGACGGCTCGCTATCTTACTAATATCTTTGTTGCCTGCTCTCACATTTCCCATCATACGCATCATATTGCGTGATATGTAAACAGTACTCACACCATCCGTATCACTATACTTTTCAAATAATGCCTTTTGTGCAAATGTCATTAAGCAGGCAATTGTTGATAAACAAATCGTTAAAATAATTCTCTTCATAATCTAATCCCTTGTTTTATTAGTGATATTTTCAGTTGCATCAATCCCCTTGTTGAGCGACTTTGAGAATTTCATCAGTGCTCGTGAGGTTTCTGCATAGGCATCCGTTGTGTTGGTGTAAGTATCCTGCTCTGTCTGTGGAGATATTCTCTCGTTTTGGAAAACAATAGCTCCCACAGTGAAGAGAAGCAACAGAGTGGCTGCAATCCCTACTATCCAGCGCAGATTAATATGCATTGTCGCACGGCGAGTGGTGACCTCTAAGGTGTTCCACTGGCTGATTTGACGGCTGAGCCGTTCCTCCATTCCTACTGGTGTAGAACAATCAGAAGACTGAAGAGCCGTAAAGAAGATGCTTTCCTCCGTCAAACTGGCATCAATGTCATTACCATTGAAGTAAGTGCGCAGCGTGTTCTCCTCCTCTTCGGTGGTCATTCCATCGTAGTATCGGTCAAGTAAACGCTTTATATCTTCAGTCTTTACCATATCTCATTGCTTTTATTTGTTCTCTAATCTTCTTTCGGGCACGGCTGAGAACACTTCTTATATTCACCTCCGTAAGCCCTGTTTCAATGCTGATTTCCTCAAAACTGCGGTCTTCCACATCACGCATCAGCATGATTTTAGCCTGTGGTTCGGGCAAACAGGTAATCAACAATCTTACTTGTTGATATTCGTCGGCAGCCTCTAACTGTCTACTGATATTCTGTGAGGAAGTGACCTGTAGACTTCCCACATCTTTGTCGACTTCTTGTAAATGTCCTGTCCTCATTCTGTCATAGAATAGTCGGCGCAGCACCGTTATACTATAAGCCTCAGGATTATCCACATTTCCCATCTTATCACGCTGCATCCAGAGTTTTAAGAAAGTCTCTTGCACCATATCCTCAGCTGCTTGTGCGTCCCCATCAGCCTATATGCCACCGAAAAGAGTTTCCGATGGCAGGGTAGGAATAACTGTTTGAATTCACTTGCTTGCATAGATAATAGATGTGCACTGTGGGCAATAAGAAACTATAGTGTACGTGGTAAATCGCAATACACCTTATAGTTCTTTCATTTTCTTCTTTGTATTCTGTTTTACAACAGTGTTCACCTCGTCGGGACTTATCCTGCCTTTAATATGGACAATAGCTCCATCTTGCTTGTCGGCAGAAAGAATGAGCAGTTCACGGATATATCCTTTCTTTTCTTTTACATAGATATAATTGGTCTCATCAGCCTCTTTACTGAAGATGATTGGCGTATATCCACTTGGCTGAAAGGTCTGAAGTGTCTTTTGAAAGTTCTGTCTAACGATTGGAGAACATTCTTCCAAGCTAAGAACCCGAATAGAAGAGATTGCTTTTAATGCCTTAGCTTCTTCAAGCTCTGCTTTTGTAAGCATCTTAGCCATTGACATTATAAAACGTGGAATGTGTATATATTCCACATTCTTCTCACTTTTGTATTGTCTGAATAGCGCTTCTACGCTTTGCGCAGAAGACCCTAATACGCTAATAGAAAAGACAAATAAAATAAGAATCCGTTTCATGTATTGTCCTTGTTTACTTTGTCTGTGACTTTACGATATCATCAATGTAAGCTGGATTGATATGTCCAACAATATTGATGAGCGAGCATTCTTCTTTCTCCATAGCGAAGACAATAAGACTCTGCACTTCCTTCTCGTTGCCCTTAATGAATATTCTAACCTTTTCGCCGTCCTCATTTGCCTTTACCATAGGCTCATACCCCTTTGATTCCAACTTACTGATACGGTTATATAAGCCGTCTTTGTCTTTTGATTAGCCTTATTGAAAGTTAAAACTTGCAGTCCGTCGATTTGCTCAGCGAGTGCATTAGCTGTCTCGTCGTTGGCAGCCTTCAGTCCAAGCTTTATGAGTGTCTTAGGCAAGTTGACATAAGTGACGTTATCTCCACTCTTAAACTCTTTGAAAATAGACTCTACCTCATCATTCGTAGGCTGTGTGATGAGAGTTGCTGGATTAGCTTGTGCGGTACAGCTTGAGCATAGAATAGCTACAGCGAATACGATAGTAAAGATTGTTGTTTTCATTGTCTTGATTTCTTATTAAGTTGATAAATCTTTAATTGTTCACATTTATAGAGACGGAAGAAAGAAACAATTTGTGGCAAAGAAATATCTTTTTTTTCATTATAAGCTTCTTTTATGCTATTAAGACATTATGCAAGAAGATGATAACAACCGCCAGCCATAGCTCTGATGACTCCCTTCATTTCTAATGTAAAGAGGATACCTGTGAGCCGAGAGATTGGGATATTCGCTTGAATGGATAAGATATTAATCTGTAAATCGTTGTTCTTAGTAAGCACACGAACAATCGCCTCCTCGTCAGAAGACAAATCAGGGAAAAGCGTTCGTTCAATTCCTCGTTGTTGTGCTTGCCCCAACTTGACATCATCGTCCCAACCCATTGCTTTCAGAAAATCGGTAGCCGACGTCATCAGAGCTGCCCCATTATCACGAATAAGGTTGTTACATCCCTCACTAAAATCTGAGTATACCGAACCGGGAAAGGCAAACACCTCCCGATTATAACTACGAGCAATACCGCAAGTGATAAGTCCTCCACCCTTGGCGGCCGACTCTATGAGGATTGTTGCATCTGCACAACCAGCTACGATACGATTACGTTGTACGAAGTTGCGTGCAACGGGTTGTGTATGGGTAGCATATTCTGTCAGCAAACCTCCTTGTTCTATCATTTTCAAGGCCGTATCTCTGTGTCCACGTGGATAGATGCTATCCAGTCCGTGAGCCAAACTCCGATGGTTTCAAAGCCATTCTCTAAGGCTGCTCGGTGTGCATAAACATCAACACCATACGCCAAACCACTCAGGATAAGCACGTCAGGGCAAAGTGTTTTCAGTTCTCTCACAAACGAATGAATAATATCCCGTCCGTAAGTAGTGCAATGACGTGTACCAACAATATTGATAACGTGTCGTTTGTTCAAGTCTGCATTACCAAGATAAAAAAGTAAGATTGGGGCGTCAGGACAATCTTTGAGTCGCTGCGGATAACGTTCGTCATTCATACAGATTAGGTCAATATGATGCAACCGAGCGTATTCCATTTCTTGTTCAGCCCATTCTCTAAGTCCATCAATGCCTTTCAGTGCTTGTATGAGCTGTGTTGAGGCATCAGGAAAAATAACCCTGATGTCTCGTCTGTGTTCTATTATGGTAGTTGCAGAGCCTGCCCTTCTGTATAATTCTGCCAACTCTGTAAGATTAAAACGGCTGAGTCGCGTTAATAGAATTGAATTTAAGGGTTCCATGGTGTCGTAAGTAATGAGAGAATACTCCCCCTATTTCTCACAACAGATGAGAAACACTGGGGAGCGTGAATAGTTTTTACAATACCGACGCAAATGCTTCGTCATATTCCTTACTACTTCCCAACCTACCATTAACGAGCGTCACAAGGTCTACATCTGCATGAAAGCATAGACGTTCGTCACTGGCTCGGAATAGGTCGTGAGAAAACACCCAACGTAGCCCGTTCTTCTTTAATGACATGCGTGAAATAATTTCGTCATCGCAAGTAAATGGTACTTTGTACGTGAGCTGCATACGTGCTACAACTGCATCGATACCTTTATCATGCAGTTCTGAGAAGCTTACGCCTAACGTTTAAGAAATCTATGACGTGTGTGTTCCGTGTAATGCAAATAGTTTGCATTATTTACAATACCTTGGATGTCGCACTCGTAGTCGCGAACCTCCATTCTTGTTTCAAAGATATATTTCTTATTTTCCATAATCTATGTTGTTTTAATGGGATATTAGGCTTATTGGTCATATTAGCCTAATTAACCCAACATCTCTATCTAACAGAAGAATTTCCTTTCAAATATTCATATCCTATTCTACATCTCAGGCAATCTTTCCTATCGCAATATGCTTTTTTCAACTGTATAAGAGCTTGGGAATCGCCTGCCGTATCCACCTTCAGTCCCACTTCCTTCCACATCCTAACAATGTGATTATTCTCCGCTTTCAATTTATCAAGCAAGTCGAAGGCACGTTCACAGTACTTCTCTGCATTCTTATGCTTGCCAAATGCAAAAAGAATAGGACAAACCGTGTTGATAACCTGCAAATTCAAAGACGCTACTGATAGTTTTTTCTCACTTCTGGTACTCTCCTCTCCAAAGAGATAGTGTGTTTCCCAATAAGGAGTTACTTGTGTTGCCAATAGTTGGCGCACCTGCTTAATCGTTTCACACTCCAATAATTGCGACAATCCTGCACGCTGTTCGTAGTAAAGCCGAGCAAGTTGTGCTATGCGGATATGCGGAAAGTTCTGTGGACGTAAGCGGAGAAAACGCCACTGATTAACATCCATCGCCTGTAAGCCAAACTTATGTGCAAGATACTGATATTCGCTTCTCAATTCGATGAAATAGCTATCACTCAACGCCTGATGATGATAACGCTCGGGAAGAGATACTGCCTCCAACAAGCCTGCTTGTCCCAAAAATAATGCCTCAATCTGCATGAGATTATCACGATGATGGGCTACACTTTGAAGAGGAATATGCTTTGCCCATAACTCGAAGGCATCACCATTGATACCGAAACCATAATTGCGGGCAAGTGTGACAAAGTAAGCCGCTTCCCAAGAACCATCACACTCCTTAACTCGCTGAGCTATCGACTCCGTCTTCTGTTCCAACCTTTCTGTCTGCAAAGCACTCATCCACGAGTGAATCATTAGACGTGAGAGCTGAGGAATAATGCGATAACAAGCGGGATACTCATCTGTTGCGAGTAACTCTTCGTAATGTTCTCGCACATCCGTTGGTACCTGCAACCGCATCTGTGGCGGATATTCTCCTTGTTGCGTCTTAACATCTACATCAATAGCCTCGGCAACATGCAATATTACATTATTATAGGCTACATCACAATCATGTCGATGCAAAAACCAGTCGGACGAACGATCATGTATCTCTACATTGCCCACCCACATGGTTCCACCAATCTTTACTTTGCGTTAAAAAAATCTGGTCCTGCATCATGATTATGTAATCCAGGATCAATGACTTCCACGTCCTGTCCGTCTGTGGTCTTTAAGCCTACCAACGGAAACAGCTTGTGTTTCCATACGTAATGGATCAGTTGTTCCATAAAAGATTCTTGGTTTATATTCGTACGCAAATATACAAAGATTTTAAGAAAATTGAACGCCTTCTACCCTATTTTTCTTTTTATCCCTTAATTCCGCAGCATAATTTCTTGTGAGAAAGATTTTATGTCTTGATGTGACATTTTGGGACTCTATACGTTGATCTGAGACTTTTCGATGTTTTTTGAACTTGTCTAAGCATAAAATCCCTTCACCCAAACTAATGGGAAATGTGAGAACCACAAAGACATGCTGTTTATTCAAGGAATACCTCTGAGTAGCATACTTTACCATTACTTCCACGTATTCCCAATACTGATTCGCTAAGTTTTTCAAAACCCAACTTTGAAAAAACGTCCATAATATGATAAATTCCACCGAAAGAAGTGATATTCTCATTTTTAATTGCTATCTTTGTCATGTCAGATTTTTGCATGCTTGTTATGTTTGCAGCACTAAGATCGGTGAAATTTCTGACATATTCAAGCGTTTTGAGAACTTTGTTTTTCAGGCACTTGGAGTTCTTACAAGAATTTATGCTGAGGAATTAAGGATGCTTTAGACTCAATGGAAAAAGCATATTCTCAGTTTAATAAGCTGGAGCATAATGGATTCCTCTTAATAGATGGAGTTAGATTTGATAATCTTACTTCTGCTGGAACCATTAAAGAAGTAAAGAAGCATTTAAATATTACACACTAATGTCACAGAAATGAATATCACACACGTTGAAGCGATGGGCTATGGATTGGCGATAGTCTCTGTATTAGGGTTTGAAGAAATGAGAAAATCTCTCAAAATAAGAAGCAAGAAGATGATCTCACGCTTTGATAAGAATCCCACGATATTTTATGAGTTCACTCAAAAAGGCTTTTTTATTCCAATCCCACATATTCACATGTATGATTATAACATTAGTATTCTCATGGATGGGAATGAAGAGTGTTTAGCCGATTGGGAGATTATAGGAGAATGGGAAGACTTCTACATAGATGTTTTGAAGGGCGATGTTTGGGTATTGAGCATTGAAGCCATGCAAGAATGGAATTACTCTTTGTATGCAAATCAAGACTCATTGCCATCATCTTATATTCTGGATGGCCAATTGGTCGAATCTAGTAAAGGTATTCGTCTTAACCTTGAAAGAGGACTTTATGCTCTCAAGATAATTGGAGCAAAAAATCGAGATCAAAGTCGTTATATAGGGAGATATGGCTTCTTCCTTCACCTAACTCCAGTTAAAGAGATACCATCTTCTTATGTTAGAGACTTATCTGAGATTGATTATAGTGGTATGTTTAAGAGATAAAAAGGAATAGTTATGAGTATTCCTCAGTACAAGAAGTACAAAGGGGTAGACTAGGTTAGTAATTTACATTGAGGTATGATATGGAAGTATATGATGTTACAGCAGTAAACCTGTCTACAGATGAAAGTCTGCCTGTTACTTTTTCCGTATGGGATGATGAAGAGGTGGATATAAGTTGCCTAAAGGTCGAAAGCTCATTCTGTAGCCTTACAGCTTCTGGAGAGCATCTCTTTGAGGTCTTTAAAATTCTAAGAGACCAGTTACTTCAAGATGGCTGGGGGCTACTATGCTATGGTGCGGCTGTCAATGCTCATGCATCCCCAATGATGAGTGCTTGTGATAAGGTTTATATGCTTACACCCTTCTATCAAGCAAAAATGGAGGATGTCGTTTGCTTATTTGATTTTTACGATGTTAGGTCATTCGTAGATAGTAAGGCACAAGAAGCCTTTTATAATGTTTGGGGGGAGCAAGTGCGTTTCCACAAACTCACACCCTTTTATCATACAGCTCACCCTTTCTCTCAATGGCATAAAGTCTCCTTTTTCGATGAAAAATATAGGTTTAGTTCTGCTAAGCAATATATGATGTTCCAAAAAGCAATCCTATTTGGAGATAATCAAACAGCGATGCAAATACTCAAAACTTCAAATCCAAGGAAGCAGAAACAACTTGGTAGAGAGATACAGGGGTTTAATCAAAGTACTTGGGATGAAGAGAAGAAGAGCATAGTATATAAAGGGAACTATCTAAAATTTACTCAGAATGCAGAATTGCCTGAAACTCTGCTTGCTACTCAAGGTACACTACTTGTAGAAGCAAGTCCTACTGATAAGATTTGGGGAGTTGGGATGGAATTAGATACTCCAGAATTGTATATCCCTTCTAAATGGAAGGGAGAAAATCTCCTTGGTTTCATCTTAACTCAATTGAGAGAGGATATACTAAACAAAAGAGCGGTGTGAAAAGGTTTGATGAAATTGCGGAAAAGATTGGGTCATATCATGAGGAGTGTGTGTACACATAACGCAGTAGGCTCTTTGGCTACACACAGCTGAGCAAGTTACAAATAAGGAGGTCAAACGTCTGACAAGAAAATATTTTCATTGATTATGATTAAGATTCAGTCGATATCTATGGATGAGCTCTTCATAGAGGAAGATGCTCGAACTTTAGTACAGGAAGGGAAGGGTCGTATCCACTCCTATTCAAAGAAAAATCTCAATGGACGCACATACTATATTGAGCGAGAGAACAACAGAGTCGCAACAGTATCTACCCAGGCAGTAGACCACATAGAACTTTTAGGTAAACTCGTTTCACCTAAATGCATAGATGAATTTGCAAAAGCACATAATGGCTATCAAGTAGTAGATGGATTTATATTTCCTTCTATTAACTTGTTTCTTTCGGTATCCCAAGATCAACAAGAATTCTCCGAGGTGTTACTATACGCAAATTATCTAAAAGATAATTACGAAAGAGAGTATGTAAATTCTTTTGTTTGTAAGTTTGAGGTAAAAAATACAATATGCGTAGTTCCCTATGAATCTATTAACGGCTTTGTTTTTGGGGATACAGAATATGCATTTCAGGAAAGAACAGGTCTCTTGGTGGAGAATTATATTCGCAAAAACATAATCAAGACTGATTCCGCTTTACTGTCATTTTATGATGGTACATTGGGGCAGGTGAATATCAAATTGCGTCACGATACAGAAATTAAGATTAGAGGCACTTTGATACAAGCAAGGGATATAGTGCAATTTTTACGAAACTCAGAGCAGGTAATCGAGCGAGGTTTCTTCTATGTCTTCCCCAAGTTGGGAATATCCATAGATAGAGATATTAAACAAATTATAGGATTTGATAAAAGGATAGCGGTTTATTGGGAGAATATCCATCGCCCAATTACCAGCTGGTAATAATAGGAGCGTCAAATCCTACTTTGACAGCGATATGACTCCTACTCTAATCAGAATATCGAAATGAATTACATTTTAAAGTTTAAGCGTTGTTTGGCAAGATACCAGCAGGGAATAAATGCTTCCATTAACTATGAATATGGTAAAATTTACATCAGATTCGCCTGGTTTCTTGATGGTTAGTGAAATAGATGAGGAGATTGAGGCTTTCTCTAAGATACTCAATGTCAAGTACCCACATCTGGATTTTTACTTTTGCTTCTGCTTTAGGGCACTATATACTTTGATAGGAATTAGATCAAAGGTTCGGTTTGATAAAGAAGATAATTGCCTAGGATTTGATTTAATGATGCCAGAAGAAGAATTTCTTCCATACAAGCGTAATAAATCTATGCAACGACTGATTATGGGGCGATACTTCTTTCCGTTCTTCTGTGATAAACTCAGGAGATACAAGAAAAAGCTATCGACCTTGGAGCCAGTCTTGGAAGACTTGATTGAAGATATGCGTCTCTTCCTCATAGAGCATCTTTGGTTGCCTGATGAGGATGGTTGCTTGAGGCTATCAGTTATTGAAAACTACACCTACGAGCAAACGATGGCACAATTTGGTCCACCGAACTTAAAGACCTTTGCAGATGTTGATGGCGTCAAGGAGCAAGACTTGCGGTGGGATATTGATGAGAACATTTCCTTATCTGCTCAGTATAAACTCATCGACCGAGCTTGGCGACTGGAATGGTGGAAAGTCTCTAATCCAACTCAAGAGACTTCCTGTAAATAAGTTTGATGAAATCGCAGAAAAGATTGGGTCATATCTATGAAGCTAAAATGAAATCCTATATGTAGGGATGGAGGAAAAAGCCAAATAGTAAAACTAAAACCCATTAATATTAGTATGATAGAACTATCGTTGTCATCCAAGAAGTTGTCCAATATAGATTTGGATAATGTCGAAAAGCATATTGGTGGCAAGCCCGTACATCTTTGCTTCGAGTATGATGCCCTCGGTCGTCGTACGACAAAAATCAGCGTTTGGAGACAAAGCATTTTCCACCGTGTCACACGCTTCCTGTGGGACGATATGCCAGAAGAAGGAGAAGTTGTCCTAAGGAAGAGTGAAAAAACATTAAGACATAGATATGAATAAGCTTGAGATACTAAAGATTAGAAATGCAAGAGGCTTTGTTCTGAAGAGCTTCAACTATCTTAGTATTGTTGATGTGTATGATCCTGGGACTCCAGTCTATAAAGAGTTATTCCAGATAATTGAATCCACTCAGAACGTTCTCTATGCCACTCCTGTTTCTCAAGATGAGAGCAAAGTCCTGCGAGCGTATTTTGATATAATAAGTTCACGTATTATGAAATCTAGTCAGTTTATATATATTGCAGCTGCTCATTGTGAGATATATTTCTGGATGAAAGTGAAGAAAACATCCATAGAGAGAAACTTAAATATAGTTAGGGATGTTGGTATTCGATGTTTTATTTCTGACCAAGATGAGGCATTTCATATTCATACAGGGGAATATATGATTGAGTTGTTGAGTAATGTCCCTAGGTAGCCGACCGCATCGGTAATCTCTACCTTGATGAGATTTGGGATGAAACTTCCTGGTAATAAGTGTCTCCACTAATTGTAATGTAAGCGAATATGGTAAAAGTTACTAAAGTTTCCCACCCTAACAAATAGATAGAAAAATAACAGTTTGTCGAATTTCTTTGTAAATTAGTAATCGCAAAAAAACTGATTGTCAAAGACAAAACAACAAAACTGTTATGGAAGCAAAAATAGAGAAAATAAGTGAGTTATCCAAACTTTTGAGTGTTAAAACTCGAATGAGTGATGATTTATTGCATCTTTTTGGCAAGTTTGGTATCGGTCACCTGCTATCTCGTCTGTCATTGGAGAAACATGACGGAGTTTCGGCATCTGAGCTAATCCTTTCTCTTTGCCTCTTCCGCATTGTGGGTGAGAGCATCCACAGTATATGCAAGCATAAGATATATGAGCTTTCAAATCATGGTAAGAACTGTTTCTATCGAATGATGACTCGCCCGCAGATGGATTGGAGACGCTTGATGAACCGCTTTGCACTGCGTTACATGTGCCTATTGCGTAAGTATGGCGAAGCTCCTCAATCCGATTCCACGACCTGTTTCATTATAGATGACACCGTGCTTGAGAAGAGCGGTGTGAGGATGGAGGGTATCAGTCGTGTTTTTGACCATGTTAAAGGCAGGTGCGTATTGGGCTACAAACTGCTACTTTGTGCTTTCTTTGACGGCAAGACAACCATACCCTTTGATTTTTCACTGCATCAGGAAAAAGGGAAACAAGGCGACTGCGGACTGACAAAACAGCAACGTAGAAAAGCGTATCATACCAAAAGGAATACTGGCAACCCCGATTATAAGCGTTTTCAAGAGTGTAAGATGTCTAAGATGGAAGCTGCCATGAATATGCTTCGCCGTGGATGGAAGATGGGTTTGCATGCGAAGTATGTGATTACCGATAGTTGGTTCACTTGCGAGCAACTTATGAAATGTGTTAGAAGCATAGGTAAAGGAGTAATGCACTTTGTTGGACTTGCTAAAATGGGAAAGACGAAATACACCGTATCAGGCAGGAAGAAAAATGCTGCAGAACTCATTGCTACCTATGAACGTGAACGAGGAAAGAACTGTCGTAAGTACAGATGTCGATATATTCAGCTCAACGGCAACTTAGGGGATGTACCTATTAGAATATTCCTCATCAAGTATGGTAGGAACTCCACATGGAACGTCCTGCTCACCACGGATACAACGATGTCTTTCATAAAAGCCTTTGAAGTGTATCAGATTAGATGGAACATAGAAGTGATGAACAAGGAGACTAAGCAATATCTCGGATTAGGAGGTTATCAAGGTTGCGACTTTAATGGTCAGATAGCCGACGCAACGCTATGTTACCTTACATATACCGTCATGGCTTTGGAAAAGAGGTTCACAGAATATCAAACCATGGGCGAACTTTTTTCGGATATAGAGGACGACCTCATGGCACTCACGTTATGGAAGCGAGTTCTTGCCTGTATCAAACGTATACTTCGCATTTTAGGAGAAACACTTGGGATAACGCCCCAACAGCTTATGGCTACAATCAGCGGCAACGACAAAGAGTTGAGCAAAATCCTTGTAATGGCAGAAGTGTTAGAAAAATGGGACGAAGTATATGAACAGACTGCTTAACCTCTATTATACTTGTGTTAAAAATCAATGGATATGGGTAATAACAGGTAAAGGTGAATAAAAAAAGACCAGTGTTTTAAGGGTGGGAAACTTTAGTTACATCAGATAGCCCTGGCTTTATTGAGGTTGGAAAAATCTGTTATGAATGCGAAGCTTTCTCTAGGATCTTGATTGATAAATATCCTATGTTGGATTTTGATCTACTCTTCTGTTTTAGGGCTTTGTATACATTGATAGGAATTCGCTCTCATGTCCAGTTCTACAAACAATATCGCTGGTTAGGTTTTGATCTAATGATGCCTTTGGATGACTTTAAGCCTTACAAAGGCAATAAATCTATGCAACGACTGATTATGGGGCGATACTTCTTTCCGTTCTTCTGTGATAAACTCAGGAGATACAAGAAAAAGCTATCGACCTTGGAGCCAGTCTTGGAAGACTTGATTGAAGATATGCGTCTCTTCCTCATAGAGCATCTTTGGTTACCTGATGAGGATGGTTGCTTGAGGCTATCAGTTATTGAAAACTACACCTACGAGCAAACGATGGCACAATTTGGTCCACCGAACTTAAAGACCTTTGCAGATGTTGATGGCGTCAAGGAGCAAGACTTGCGGTGGGATATTGATGAGAACATTTCCTTATCTGCTCAGTATAAACTCATCGACCGAGCTTGGCGACTGGAATGGTGGAAAGTCTCTAATCCAACTCAAGAGGCTTCCTGTAAATAAGTTTGATGAAATCGCGGAAAAGATTGGGTCATATCAGGAGAAGTGTGTATCTTTGCACATGACGCAGTAGGCTATTTGGCGACGCATAAGCCGAGAAGACCTGCGATATCACAAAGTGGGATTATTGCGTGTGCAAGCGATTGCTCACGCAAAAGACTCTAATCTTGGGTGAATAAGAATCACCATAAAACAATAAATCCTATGAATAGGAACATTCAATATAACATCTCGAATGTGCAAACAGTTCGAATCGATGTAGATTTAGACAATAATATAATTAGCTTTCACTAATATGAATAGACGTAATCAAATGGATCCAGACTTTGTCGTAGTAAAGTGTGGATGGTTTACCGCTAGTAATTTTCTAGAGGTGAAGAATATAATACTATCCAGCGAATATTCTTTGGAAATATAGTTCATTTTCTTCAGGACAACGGAATGTTAACAAGAGAGGTTTTGGGGCCTGAAGAACTCGCAAATGATGACACCGAATTGCTTTGGGGGGACTTCACCCCCGAAGGGATAGAATTTTATGCGTATGGGATTACAAGATGGCGAGCCAAATATGACAGAGCTAAAGATTCCTATAAGGCAATAAACGATTTTCGTTTCATCGAAAAGAAACTTGTGGAGTTCCGAGCAAAACAAGAATAACAGAACCAACAAAGATTTCAATGAAGAAAGCTTCCTCCTCAAGCGCGTCTCCAAGTCTGTTGTAGTCGAACGCTACAACTATATCAAGCGTAAGCGTTTCACCGAGCCTCAGACTTAGACGTACGAGTGGGATGGAGCGGGACATAGAGATGCTCCGTAGGATACAGCACCTCTTGCGTGAGAAGGGGATGACCATCGAGGGAGCGAGTGCCGAGCTTCGCCAGCGTGCCACGAGTGCGGAGTCACGTGCCGATACGCTCCTGCGCTTGCGCCAGATACGCAAGCAATTAGCGGACCTACGTGACGCCCTCGACTGAGGCCATACGCCTCACACGCAGCGCGCCCTAAAAGATAGGCGCAACCGTTGTTAGATACCCCAGAGGACGTAAATTCAGATTGTAGTACAAAAAATCATATAGAAAATAGACAACAGTATGAGTGATCATAAAGTAACGGGTGTTCGTCCGGAGAATAACACCAAGGCGGATATAATTCCACGCAGGTACTTTCTTCAAATCCTTAAGGAGATTCAGGAGTGTGCAACATATTTGAATGACCCTAAGTATGATGATGGTTGCCAGTCTTTGCTGGTTCGCTTAGAGTTTCTGCTAAGTATCTGTGACCGTTATCCCAATACAGTCGCAGGATCCATCTATAAGCTTAAGCGCAAAAAACTACGGGAGACTTGGGATGCTTGGTGGGAACGAAATGAGAAGAAGATACCAGCTAAGTACCGGGCCGGCATCAAGGAGTCTGCGGATAATCTATTCGCTCGACTAATGGCTGTCAGGAGTAATGTGCTCGACTAATGACTGTCAGGAGTAATGTGATTTCAGAATAAGTAACCTATGAGAAAAGAAGGAATAGAACCATTTGAGATGGTTCACCACGATGACAATAGTTGGAGTCTTATCCTAAAGATGGATGACGATGCACAGAGGCTATTTTCCGTCAATCCAGACGAGTTGGAACTGGAGGAAGACTTCGAGTTAGATGGCTATTACTGGGATGCTTTGGTTAAGTGCTACTTGCAGACAGGGCGAGTGGCAATGACTGATGAAGTGCATTTTGATTCGGAGAGTAGTATGTTCTGCATCTACTCTTCGAATGAGTCTGATCTTAGGCTCTTTGCGCAGTCATTCAAGGAGGCTTGTGCTAATCCTCAGCTCTTAGTGGAGCTATTTCAAGGCTTCAGCGAGTATTTGGATTAGCCACTAATGTTAATACAACACTCACTCTCGAAGCTCGTTGTCCAAATACACGGAGAAGTATAAGACTATCAAACAGGGAATAGTAGGAAGAAGCCAAAGAGGAAACTAAAACCCATTAATTTTAGTATGATAGAACTATCGTTGTCATCCAAGAAGTTGTCCAATATAGATTTGGATAATGTCGAAAAGCATATTGGTGGCAAGCTTTGCAAGGAGTTTCGAGATCTGTACCTCTGTTATAATGGAGGAGTTCCGAATAAACCTTCTTTTGATTTTGAGGAAACTTACATTGAGGTTAGTTTGTTCTTGCCTTTACTGTATCCATCTTCGGAGTTAGGAGATGATGAGATAGAAGAAACCTTAGCTGTCTTGAGAGAAATAGGACTTCCCATACACTATCTACCCTTCGCTACGGATTGGGGGGGAAATTACTTGTTCTTAGATTTGCATACTTCAGAGGTCGCATTTTGGATTCATGAGAGTTCATTCTCATCTCCAAATGCTATTCAAGTAATAGCTCCTAATCTATCAGATTTCTTAAACGGACTGGATGATTTAGAGGAAGAAGACTTGTAATAACTATTAGCACTAATAAGATGACAACCTATAGGAATAATATAATTAAAGTCCAGGACCTTAAACTCATCGGGGAGGAGATAGAGCAAGCAGGCATTCCTTGTAAATCGATAGTGCTTGACGTGACTCGTCAAAACTATGACGACATTACCAAAGCACTGAAGTCCTTACTCCGTTATCCAGCTCTTGAGCGTATCAGGATCGCTGGCTATGCTACGAAGTTTGCTCAAGCTATTGACTTGACCATCCTATCCGAACTCCCCAATCTCCATAGTCTGAGTGTGAATATCTATGAGGGTAGGGATTATTTGATTGACTTTTCCAAGTTTCGGCTGAAGGAATTCAGTGGTGCTTGGTTCAGCCATTATCAAGGTTTAGAGTCATTAACAGAGCTGGAGGTGTTAAGACTTTCGGCTTATAAGGCGGCAAACTTAGAGGCTCTGTTTCATCTGTCCCTCCTGCATACGCTTGTCCTTTGGGATAGTCATGTGCCGAGTTTAGCTGGCATTGAGCGGTGTACAAGATTAAAGGATATGGATCTCTTTCGGATCAAGGGCCTGACAGACTTATCTCCTCTGGCGCAACATCCATCATTGGAGCGCTTATACCTCTTATCCAATAGATACCTTACCCAGGTGCAAGCTCTAAGTACCTGCTCAAAGCTTCGCAAGCTCTGTATTGAGAAGTGCAAGTACATTGCCGATATAGCGACTCTGGTGGGAGCAACGGAGATTGCTCGCATTACTTTGGATCAGGTGCAAAGTATCTCCTTCTTGCCTGAACTGCCTAAGTTGAAGTTCGTCTACTTAGAGGATGTCTTTGACTGTGATATGCGCCCCCTGCTTCAATGTAACTCTACAAAGTATGTCTGGTTTCCAAATAAGAAGAAGTACAATCTAACGCGAGAAGAATTCGTCAAAGAGGTCGGTGCTTCATTCGATGAGTATGGAGGTATTACAAGAGGAGAACTTGACAAAAGCATTGCTTCTTGGAAAGCACTCGGGATGCCATAGTACTTGTTGTCATATATATGAGTGAGGGAAGAGTCTTTTCAGATAGCTCGAGCTTTATATGAGTTGGGAGAATCTGTGATGAATGCGAAGCTTTTCCCAAAGTCTTAATACTAACAGGCGGATGCCCCCACTATGGCTATACTCAAATTTATGGTTCTTCAGGCATTTGGAGTGATAAATTAATATAATAAGAAAAGAAACCGCTGTAAATATTGTATATCTGTATATGCAACAACAAATGTAGAAATATGAACAGCAGTTTCCTATATCATGCTTGGGGTCTTTATACCCATGAATGCACTTGTGAAGAGTACAAAGGTAATAGAATTATTTTGCATGTGCAAGCAAAAGAACGGCTAAAGGGTGAATCTCTAACTATAGCCTTTCCAAACTATTCTTTGCTTTTTTCATTGCCTAAAATAGCCCTCACATTGCTGACAAGGTGCATTTATTAAAAGCGAAGGCTAATCAAAGATGCAGCTTACTCACGCTTCATCTTTGGCAAATAGACGGCTATAATACCTAACAAAGGGAGTAATGTGCTTACCTTAAAGACAAAGAGAATACTTGTCTGATCGGCTAACCAACCAAAGAAGGTACTTCCAAGTCCACCAAGACCAAATGAAAGTCCATAGAAGATTCCAGCTATCGTACCGATATGATTGGGCATAAGGTCGGTTGCATAAACCAATATTGCTGAAAAAGCTGACGCTATAATGAGTCCGATGATGGCTGACAAGATGATTGTTCCAGCAAGACTACCCACGTATGGGAGCATGATTGTGAAGGGCGCTGCCCCAAAGATAGAGAACCATATCACGTATTTACGTCCGTAGCGGTCGCCTATCCAGCCTCCAAGAAGGGTTCCGACAACTTCTGCTGCTAAGAAAACAAACAGGCAGAGTTGGGATGTTTGAATAGATACCCCGAACTTCTCTATCAGGAAGAAGGTGAAATAGCTAATCATACTCTCTGTATAAAAGTTCTTGGAGAACATCAAGACGAAGAGAATAAACACAAAACCATAAATCTGATTACGCGTATATGGCTTTGCAGTTGTCCATCGTGCCCTGCTGCGTTTACGAACGACCTTTAATTGTTTTACATGCCATTTCCCTATATAAACCAATATAACGGCTAAGAGAAGGGCTACAAACGCAAACCATCGTACACCACTCAGACCGATAGGTATCACTATCAGGGCTGCAAACAATGGACCAACAGCAAAGCCGCCATTACCTCCTACCTGGAAAATACTTTGTGCTAAACCATTACGACCACCAGAGGCTTGCTGTGCTACTTGCGAACCCTGCGGATGGAAAATAGAAGAGCCTAAGCCGAACAACGATACTGATAATAAGATTACGAGGAAACTATCGGCATACGACAACATAAAGATTCCTATAAGCGTGAACACCATACTCACAGGTAACTGCCACCAACCATGATGCTTATCAGCATAAAGTCCAACGAAGGGTTGGATGATGGAAGAGGTTAGCTGTAGTACCAGCGTTATGATTCCGACTTGAAAGAAGGATAATCCAAACTCTTCTTTCAACATTGGATAAATTGCTGGGAGCATCGAATGCATTGTGTCATCTAATAGATGACAAAAACTTATCGTGAGTAAAATACCTAAGACTGTGCGTTCTTCGTTTCTTTCTTCTACCTTATTACAATTCTCCATTGGTTCTGTTTTTTATCCTTGAATATGCAAAATTACTTATTTTCTTTATCAATAAAGAATATAGACTTTAAAATTATAAAGCTACAGTTCAGTTTTACGAGATTATTTACATTTTGTGGAATCAGCATTAATTTATAGGGTGTAGAGCCTCCGCACCACACGTGCGAGCCGTTAGCACGATATGTGCAGAGCGTTAGCACAACATGTGCGGAGTATCAGTACGACTATAAAAAAGGATGGAATGGATGGCTATTAGTTGTAAAAAAGATAGCAAAACACCATTGGTTTTCGCAGATAAAGAAGACTTTAACCATAAAATACGCATTTTCAAACGATTAATGTATATCTTTGTGGCTGATATGACATTCCCCTATTTGAAGATGAGCGTAAAAAGATAATAGTACGGATAAGGGACTGTAATCCATAATTAAACAAACTAAAACATTATCAACAAGTAAGAAGACTATGATAGCCTATCTTAGAAGTGGTTTCAGGAGAACTTTTTGCCTATCTCTCCTTACGTTCGTTTCTGTTCATTCAATGGCACAAGACACTGAAGATTATTCGCCAGATACACCTGGTGCTACGACGGGTGTCGGTATTATGCCACAAGGAAAGATTGACTGGGAAACTGGTATCGGACTTGAATGGGACAGAAGAAACGGTGAACACGCACGTACTTTCACTATCAATACATCTATGTTTCGCCTTGGACTGACTCCACAGGCTGAGTTGAGACTGCAGATAGACGAATGTCTTACCCACACATCGGAAGGAAACTACGGAGGCATCGCCAATGCTGCTATTGGAACGAAAATCAAGGTTTATGAGGGTGGAAAGAGCTTGCCGAAAATTGCTTTTATGGGTACATTGCTCATTCCCGGAGGCAGTCATGCACGCTACCTGCCCAGTCATGTCGGCTTTCAGGCGCATCTGCTATTTGAGAACGAGCTGAGCAGTAAGTTCACACTGGGCTATGAAGTGGGGAGTGATTGGAGCGGCAACACGAACAATCCCGACCTTTTCTTTGGTATCAACCTAACCTATCAGCCTACTGACAAGTGGGCTTCTTCATCGAAAGCTATAACCGCTACAACTCTCAGCGACAGGACGACTGGGCAAAAGCGGGACGCAGCAGCCATTTCAACTGTATGAGTGAGTTCGGACTGGCTTATATGCTTACGCTACGACTGCAATTAAACGCATACAGCGACATCTGTTTTAATGAGTTTTCCCGATACAATAACATCGGCTTTGGCATTGCGTGGTTGCTGAATTAACCAAGGGAGCTTATTCATCAAGGAACTTTTCTACCTATAATTTATTCATAATTCGATTTTATTTCTTAATTTTGTGACGTTATAAATTAGGGGTATTATACCCCTATACTTTTGTAAAAAACGATGAAATTCAAGTATGACGTACTTGTTATCGGCGGTGGACACGCAGGTTGCGAGGCTGCAACAGCAGCTGCAAACATGGGTGCAAACACTTGTTTGGTAACAATGGATATGAATAAAATCGGTCAGATGAGCTGTAATCCTGCCGTCGGAGGTATAGCCAAAGGTCAGATAGTCAGAGAGATAGACGCCCTTGGAGGCTATATGGGACTGGTTACCGATGCTACAGCGATTCAGTTTCGTATGCTGAACCGATCAAAGGGACCTGCTGTATGGAGTCCACGAGCGCAGTGTGACCGTGGTAGATTTATCTGGGAATGGCGCACTATACTCGACCATACTGACAACCTCGACATCTTTCAAGACCAAGCTGACGAATTGCTGGTAAAGAATGGTAAGGTGTTGGGGGTCAAACAATATGGGGAATTGACATCTACGCACGTACAGTGATAATCACTGCGGGAACCTTTCTTAACGGACTAATGCATATCGGTAAACGAAAAGTGGAAGGTGGACGATGCGCAGAGCCTGCTGTTCACAACTTTACAGAGAGCATTACACGCCATGGTATTCGTGCTGATCGCATGAAGACGGGTACTCCTGTGCGCATAGACCGCCGTTCGGTTCACTTTGACGAAATGGAACCACAACCGGGAGAAACGGATTATCACCAATTCTCTTTCTATGGTCCACACCGCCATCTGCCACAATTACCTTGCTGGACGTGCAACACTAATGAAGAAGCACACGAGGTGCTCCGTCGTGGTGTGGCTGACTCTCCCCTATTCAATGGACAAATTCAGAGTACTGGTCCACGCTACTGTCCTTCGATTGAAACAAACTTGTCACCTTCCCTGACAAAGATAGCCATCCACTCTTCCTCGAACCTGAGGGAGTCGATACAAACGAAATGTATCTGAACGGCTTCTCTTCAAGTATGCCTTGGGAGGTTCAGCTGGATGCTATACACAAAATTCCTGCCCTACGTGACGCTAAAATATTTCGACCTGGCTATGCCATCGAATATGACTACTTTGACCCTACACAACTTAAGCAGTCATTAGAGTCGAAAGTCATCGAGGGGTTATTCTTTGCCGGTCAGGTGAACGGTACCACTGGATACGAGGAAGCTGGCGGACAAGGGTTAGTGGCAGGTATCAATGCCGCACTACTCTGTGCTGGTAAAGAACCTTTCATAATGAATAGAGATGAGAGTTACATCGGTGTTCTGATTGACGACCTTACAACGAAGGGAGTTGATGAACCTTATCGTATGTTCACCTCGCGTGCAGAATATCGCATCTTGTTACGCCAAGATGATGCTGATGCTCGCCTGACAGAGCGTGGATATAATATAGGTGTAGCCAAACAAGAACGTTATGACTGGTGGCTGCAAAAGAAAGAAAACATTAATCGTATTCTTGACTTCTGTAACAACACCTCTATCAAACCTGACGTTGTCAATGGCTTCTTGGAGCATTTGGGTACTTCTCCTATCAAGGGAGCAACGAAGATAGTAGACCTTGTGGCACGTCCCCAAATAAACTTTGAAAACCTATCAGACGTTATCCCCAGCCTAAAAGAAGCCATAAATGCTTCTCCTAATCGTCAAGAAGAAATTGCCGAAGCGGCAGAGATAAAACTAAAATACAAAGGATATATTGAACGTGAACGTGTGTTTGCAGAAAAAATGCACCGTCTTGAAGATATAAAAATCAAGGGACACTTTAAATATAACGAACTTCACGATCTCTCAACAGAGTGCCGACAAAAGTTAGAACAAATCCAACCAGAAACGCTCGCACAAGCAAGTCGCATACCCGGAGTGAGTCCAAGCGATATTAATGTACTGCTTGTTCTTATGGGGAGATAAGTTTCGTTAGATTGAAGTAACCATAATTGCCAATCGAAAGATTAGTCAACATGGTACAAAAACCTTTACGTTTCACGTGAAACAATGATATAAAACAAAACTATATAACAATCTGAAAATGAATAAAAAACTATTATTAGACAATCTTAGATGTATCCCAGATTGGCCTATTAAGGGTGTAAACTTCCGTGATGTTACTACCCTATTTAAGTCTCCTGAAGCCCTTCAAGAGATTACTGACGAAATGGTTGAACTCTACAAAGATAAAGGTGTGACTAAGATTGTTGGTATCGAAAGCCGTGGCTTTGTTATGTCGTCTGCTATTGCTACTCGTTTAGGAGCTGGAATCGTACTCTGTCGTAAACCCGGTAAACTTCCTTGTGAGACCATTCAAGAGAGTTATCAGAAGGAATATGGCGTAGACACAATTGAAATTCATAAAGATGCTATCAACGAAAACGATGTCATCCTTCTTCACGACGACCTCCTCGCTACTGGCGGTACAATGAAAGCTGCATGCGACCTCGTTAAGAAATTCAAACCTAAGAAAGTGTTTTGTAACTTCATTATCGAACTTAACACGGAATTCCCTAACAGCCGCAAACAATTTGATGAGGATATTGAAATTAGTTCTTTACTCCAATTCTAAAAAGAAAACGTGACAATCACAATTCTCACCTACACCATCTTATTATGAAAGTGAGAATGAATTGAAATAAAAAAAGAAGAGGAGCAACCAAGCTAAAAGGTCGTTCCTCTTATTTTATAAAACGTCTTTCAGAATACCTCCACACATACACAAAAAAAACAACTGGTGTACATACGATTGAAGCGACACACACCTATCATTACGTACATATACGTGAAACAGACTTAACGTTTCACGTGAAACAAAATATCTCAAAACCCTTTTATACAAAGGAGTTACACAAAATGAATAAAGAAGAATACTTGAAGCGAACTGCATATCTTAAGAACATTGTACTCAATATGCCTGAGAAACCAGGCACCTATCAATTTTATGATAATGAGAAAACAATCATCTATGTTGGTAAGGCAAAGAACCTAAAAAGACGTGTGTCTTCATACTTTCATAAAGAGGTTGATCGCTTCAAAACAAAAGTATTGGTATCAAAGATTTATGATATCACCTACTCTGTTGTAAAAACTGAGGAAGACGCTCTTCTTATCGAAAACCAACTTATTAAACAATATAAGCCTAAATACAATGTGCTACTTAAAGATGGAAAGACTTATCCCAGTATTTGCGTAACAAACGAGTATTTCCACGTATTTTCAAAACACGCACTATCAATAAAAGATTTGGTTCATTTTACGGACCTTACAGTCATATTGGAAGCATGTATGCTGTTCTTGATATTATAAAAAAGGTATACAAACCGCGCACATGCCGCTACCCTATTACAAAGGAAGGTATAGAACAGGGGAAATACAAACCTTGCTTAGAATACCATCTACATAATTGTGGCGCACCATGCATCAATAAACAAACTTACGAAGACTATCAAGAAGCTATCAAACAAGCACGAGAGGTATTAAAAGGTAATACTCGCAACGTACAAAAACATCTCAAAAAGGAGATGGAGAGATATGCAGAAGAACTACGATTTGAGGAAGCTGAACTAACGAAACAACGTTATTTGGCTCTCGATAACTTTGCCGCTAAAAGTGAAATCGTGAGCTATACGATTACAGATGTTGATGTATTTTCTATTATTAGCGATGAAAATAGAAAAAATGCCTTTATAAATTATATCCACGTCACTAATGGTGCTATCAATCAAAGTTTTACTTATGAATATAAAAGAAAACTCGATGAAACCGATGAAGAATTACTTAATGAAGCTATTATAGAGATACGTGAACGCTTTAAAAGCACTGCAAAAGAGATTATTGTACCCTGTGAACTTGACTTTAAGGTAAAAGGTGCTGAGTTCTTTATACCACAGCGAGGTGACAAGCATCATCTTTTAGAACTATCTATGATGAATGCAAAACAATACAAATTTGACCGATTAAAACAGACAGAAAAGCTAAATCCAGAACAAAGCAGACACGTCTAATGCGAGAACTACAAGAAAAACTGAAATTATCGAAAATTCCTTATCATATAGAATGCTTCGATAATTCTAACATTTCAGGCTCTGATGCAGTCGCCGCATGTATTGTTTACAAAGGAATGAAGCCTTCTAAAAAAGATTATCGTAAATATAACATTAAAACAGTAGTAGGACCTGACGACTATGCGTCTATGCAGGAAGTTGTAAGACGTCGTTATAGCCGAATGCAGAACGAAGGAACAACCCTACCCGACCTTATTATCACAGACGGTGGAAAAGGACAAATGGAGGTCGTTAGAGAGGTCATTGAAGAAGAACTAAACCTAAATATTCCTATTGCGGGACTTGCCAAAAACGACCGACATCGTACCAACGAGCTCCTCTTTGGCTTCCCACAGCAAACAATAGCATTAGACGTAAAGAGCGAACTCTTCAAAGTTCTTACACAAATACAAGACGAAGTGCATAGATTTGCTATATCTTTCCATCGTGACAAACGCTCTAAATCACAATTACACAGCGAGTTAGACAACATCAAAGGAGTTGGTCCAAAGACTAAGGAGCTTTTATTAAAGAAAATGAAAACCGTAAAACGAATAAAAGAAACTGATTTACAAGAACTTACAGACATAATAGGACGGAGCAAGGCTACAATTCTCTACAATTATTTTCATGACAATAAGTAGATAATCAAAATAAAATTGTATATTTGCGATATGAGAATTGTCATACAACGCGTTAGTAAAGCTTCCGTTACAATTAATCAGCAAGTGAAGTCTTCTATAGGTCCTGGATACCTAATACTACTTGGTATTGGTAAAGAAGATACAGAAGAAGATGCCAACTGGTTGGTAAATAAAGTTATATCCCTACGTATTTTTGACGATGAAATAGGTATTATGAACCGAAATATCTTGGATATGAATGGCGAAATACTCGTTGTTTCTCAGTTTACACTTATGGCAAGCTATAAGAAAGGTAATCGACCAAGTTGGATTCATGCTGCCCCACACGAAGTTTCTATCCCACTGTATAACCATTTCTGTGAAACAATGAGTAAAATGCTGGGAAAACCCATTGGAACAGGAGAATTCGGTGCTGATATGAAAGTAGAACTATTAAATGATGGGCCTGTTACCATTTGTATGGACACCAAAAACAAGGAATAGAGACAGAGTACGCATAACCCAAACATTTTAAATAGAGATAAAAATAAACAAAAAAGAGGATTGAAAAGAGGAATAGTTTCGATAAAATCGACAATATTCTACTATTAAACGAAATAAAACGACCAAAACTATGACAATTGATGAAGCACAACAAGCCGTAGACAAATGGATAAAAGAGAATGGCATACGCTATTTTAACGAGTTAACGAACATGGCTTGCCTCACAGAAGAGGTAGGTGAATTGGCTCGTGTGATGGCTCGCACATACGGAGAACAGAGCTTTAAAGAAGGAGAAAAACCGAACTTAGGCGAAGAAATGGCTGATATTCTCTGGGTTTTACTCTGTCTTGCCAATCAAACTGGCATCAATCTCACAGAAGAGTTACAAAAGAGTTTTGACAAGAAAACCAAACGTGACAAAAATAGACACCAGAACAATCCTAAATTAAAATAAAGGCTATTTAACAACATAAAATAGACTATAAAGAATAAAAATTCTATTTAGAATGAAATAAACCCCAAAAATAAAAATGCAAGAAGGGATGAACAATCTCTAAAAAGATAAACAAAAAAAGAAGACAAAAACAATAAAATGAAATAACACATACCAAACATAAATAAGAAATAAAAATAAACAACATAATTAAAACTAATCATGGGAACAATAAAAAGACACCGTTTCAAAAGAAATCCAAGTACAAAAGTCCGTTGGAATCGTTGAAAAAAGTGAGTACGAACAAGCATTATCACAGTACAATCTCAACATTACAGACGAGGAAGTAAAGGCAGCTGTAACAAAGATTATTGCAGAGAAAGTGAACGAAAATGATAATCTTGAGGTAAAGAAATTCCTTTTAGGTAGTGTTGAGTTAACGACACTTAGCACATCAGACACTGAAGAGAAGGTTCTCGAAATGGTTGAGAAAGTAAATCGTTTCGATACCGAATACCCAGATTTACCTCACGTTGCAGCCCTCTGCGCCTATCCTTGTTTTACAAAATTAATGGCAGATAGTCTTGAAGTTGATGGTGTAGATATAACAAACGTAACAGGTAACTTTCCCTCGTCACAGACCTTCTTAGAGGTAAAGACAATAGAAACCGCACTGGCAATTAAGGATGGTGCAACACACATTGACATCGTAATGCCAGTAGGCAAATTCCTTTCTGGGGATTACGAGGGCGTTTGTGACACAATTAACGAGCTAAAACAAACATGTGGCGATGTTCCAATGAAAGTAATTCTTGAAACAGGTAATCTTGGCAATGCACGTGCGATAAAAACAGCAGCACTACTTTCAATGTATGCTGGAGCAGATTATATAAAGACAAGTACAGGAAAAGAAAAAATTAGTGCAACACCAGAGTCTGTCTTTATCATGTGTCAAGCAATCAAGGAGTATTATGAAAAAACAGGTATTCAGATTGGTTTGAAACCTGCTGGTGGAATTAATACAGTCATGGATGCAGTTATATATTATACCATTGTAAAAGAGGTACTCGGTGAAAAAAATGGCTCACTAACTACTGGTTCCGAATGGGTACAAGCCGACTTACAAACCTTCTCTTGAGTGAAGTATTGGAGTAGAAACAAACTTCTTCTAATCTTCTCTTCAAAATCGGTAAAAAACAAAACAGATAAACTTGATAAATACGATATTCAAAACATGTACGGGGCATACCTATGTATGCCCCTTTTTCTTATTAAAATGTAAAAATAAATCAAACTAACTTTGTAATTAAAAATGAAGAGTTGAGAAAAGTTTTACATAATATAGACTATAATAAAAGAGAATATAGATTATATTATTAAAATTTTTGACAAAAAGCCGACTATTATAGCCAAACACGAAAATCAGATAAACATAAAGAAAAAGAATGATAAAATAAAAAGCAAAAATTAAGTAAAATAAACAACTAAAACCGACCATAACTATAATGAAAAAAATAAAACAGTAGAACATAAAGACAAGCTAAAAAGAAAATAAAGATAATAGAATACGCCATTTACAGCAAAAACAGAACAACAAACAAAAAAACAATAGTCGACAAGCAAAACACATAAATCTATACAGCACAACATGTGCTAACGTACAGCACCAAATGTGCTAATGGACAACACTACGTGAGCTGACATGTAACCCAAGCGTCTTTGACACATAAGATAGCATAAAAGGGTCTAAAAACAAAATTCTCTATATGTGAGGCTCAAATCATCAACATAAAGAGAATCTTATTAAAAAGCAAAAACAATAATAATTACGATGAAAAGGGAAATTTACTTTATAAACATACAATTACTTCTTCCTTTTAATAACGTAATCAAGGTAAGTTTGTAAAGCTGTACGTATATTTTCGTCCTTCACATAGCAATCAAGAAAAGTACAAGCCTTAGCATGGAAATCCCACATACGGCGTTCAGCATACTCAATACCACCACTCGTCTTAGCAAATTCAACCAACTGTTCAATCTCATTTCGAGTAACTTCGTGAGCTTTCACCTTATGAGCCAGGGCTAACATTTCAGTATTTTTTGTCGAATTCAACGCATAAATAATAGGTAAAGTGAGTTTACCCTCAGCCATATCGTTACCCGTAGGCTTACCAATTTCAGCCTCAGAGTCATAGTAATCAAATATATCATCACGGATTTGGAAGACAATACCAAGATGTTTGCCGAATAGTCTTGCAGCTTCTACTGCTTCAGCACTTGCATTAGCCGACTCCGCACCGATAGCAGCACACGATTCAAAGTGCCGCAGTCTTACGTTCAATAATCTTATAATAGACCTCCTCAGTGATTTCCTTATTCTGAATATTCCATAATTGTAGTATCTCACCATCACTCAGTGTACGCCCTAACTCAGCTAAATAGCGTACAATCTTTTCTGAACGAGTGTAACTAACATGAAGCAAAGCAGTCGAAAGGACATAATCACCTACCAGTACAGCCACCTTATTATCATAATCAGCGTTCACACTCGCCTGACCTCTACGAGCCGCAGCTTCATCAACAACATCATCATGCACAAGTGAGGCAGTGTGCAAGAGTTCCAAACCAACAGCAGCATGCTGCGTTACCTCAGAAACCTTACCAAAATTCTTAGCCATCAAGAGTATGAGAATAGGACGCATACGCTTACCTGCACGCTGCTTGATATGGTTCAAGACTGTACACAACAGACCATCTTCATGGTTGAGCGAACGGTTAAAAAGGTCGATGAAATCGACTAATTCTGCCTCAATCGGTTGTTTTATGAGTGAAAGAGTATCCATTATTGAAATATAATTTGATACAAATTTACTCATTTTGTCGGAGATTATGGAAGAAAATTAGTAATTTTACAACTAAAATTAGAATAATTATTTATGGCAAAACTCTTCCTTATTGACGCATACGCGCTAATCTATCGTTCATATTACGCATTCATTAAAAATCCACGCAGAAACTCAAAGGGACTGAATACATCAGCTATTATGGGTTTTTGTAATACACTGAACGAGGTACTCACAAAGGAGAACCAACACATATCGGTGTTGCTTTCGACCATGGAAAGACATTTCGTCATGATGCATTCCCAGAATATAAAGCTCAACGTGAGGAAACTCCAGAGGACATCAAGCTTTCCGTACCACTTATTAAGCAGGTGCTTGAGGCGATGCATATCCCTATTCTGCAAGTAGAAAACTTTGAAGCAGACGATATCATAGGTACAATAGCTACCCGCTTTGGATCCGATGGAATCGATACTTTTATGCTTACACCTGATAAGGACTATGGCCAACTAATTGGTCCTAACATTTTTATGTATCGCCCTCGTCATGGTGGAGGATATGAAACATTAGGAGAACAAGAGATTGCAGCAAAATATGGCATTGCTACCCCAGCCCAAGTCATCGACCTACTTGCGTTAATGGGCGACACAGCAGATAACTTTCCCGGTTGTCCTGGTGTTGGAGAAAAAACAGCAGCCAAGCTAATCAATGAGTTTGGAAGCATTGATAATATGCTCGAACATACTTATGAGATAAAAGGAAAACTACGTGAGAAAGTTGAGAATGCTATTGAAGATATAAAAATATCAAGATTCCTCGCAACAATTCGGACAGATGTTCCAATACAACTTGATTTAGATGAGCTCAAGGTTGAACAACCTGACGAAACAAAATTACGTGCATTATTTGAGGAATTAGAATTTAAGACACTAATTAACAAATTCCTTAATAAAAGCGAAACGAGTCCAAAAAAAGACAAAAATCAGCTCGATTTATTTGCAGAAAATACGACCAACGAGTCAGATGAACCTAAAAATGCGAAATTTGAGAGCATAAAAACGACCCAACACGAATATAAACTCATTGATAATGAGGAGGAATTGCATCATATTTGTGACTTTTTTCTTACAAAAGATTTTATCAGTATAGATACAGAAACCACATCAACGGATGCAATTAGTGCTGAATTGGTGGGTTTGAGCTTCTCAGTCGAAGAAAACAAAGCATTTTATGTTGCCATACCTGCCGACCATGAAGAAGCGGTAAAAATCATACAGATATTCAAGCCATTGTACGAAAGCGACAAAATAATGAAAATTGGGCAGAACATCAAATATGATTACGAAGTGTTAAGTAGATATGGTGTAACACTACAAGGTAAGATGTTCGACACAATGCTCGCCCATTACCTCATTCAACCAGAGTTACATCACAATATGGACTATATGGCTCAGACCTTACTCGGCTATCAAACAATCCATATAGAAGAACTGCTTGGTCCAAAAGGAAAGAAGCAAAAGAATATGCGCGACCTCTCCCCTGCTGAAATCTATGAATATGCAGCCGAAGATGCCGACATCACTTTACGTCTGAAAAATGTACTTGAACCACAATTAAAGGAGCTTGGAGTAGAAGATCTCTTCTGGAATATAGAGATGCCCTTAGTGCGTGTATTGGCTGACATGGAGCTAACAGGTGTATGTCTGGACACAAACGCACTGCAAGATACATCTAAAATATTCACTGAACGCATGAAACAATACGAGCAGGAAATATATAAAGAAGCGGGCGAAGAGTTTAATATATCAAGTCCTAAACAAGTGGGTGATATCCTATTTGGTAAGATGCAGATTATGGACAAGCCTAAGAAGACAAAGACAGGACAATATGTTACGAGCGAAGAGGTACTACAAAGTCTTGAAGGAAAGCACCCAATCGTACGTAATATCCTCAATTACAGAGGTATGAAGAAACTTCTAAGCACCTATATTGATGCTCTTCCAAAACTGATAAACCCGCAAACAGGGCACATCCACACATCGTTCAATCAGGCACTTACAGCCACTGGACGACTCTCTTCAAGCGACCCAAACCTGCAAAACATTCCAGTACGCACAGATGATGGTAAGGAGATACGAAAGTGCTTCATACCTGAAGAAGGATGCTTATTCTTCTCAGCCGATTATAGTCAGATTGAATTACGTATCATGGCACACCTTTCCGAAGATGAGAATATGATGGAGGCATTCCGTGAGGGGCATGATATTCATCGTGCAACAGCTGCAAAGATATGGCATGAAGAGATAGACAAGGTGACTGATGCACAGCGAAAGAAGGCAAAACAAGCCAATTTCGGTATTATATATGGTATCACTACCTACGGACTTGCGCAGCGTATGGACATTACAAATACTGAAGCAAAAGAGCTAATACAAGACTATTTCCGCACGTTCCCAAAGGTACAAGCCTATATGGAACAAGCTAAAGAGGAAGCAAGAGTTAAGGGTTATGCCGAAACACTCTTCCATCGTCGCCGCTATCTTGCAGATATCAATAGCCATACAGCCACTGTACGTGGTTTTGCAGAGCGTAACGCTATCAATGCACCAATACAAGGAACAGAAGCCGACATTATCAAGGTGGCAATGGTTCGCATCTGGGAACGTTTCAAGAAAGAAGGTATTCGCTCTAAGATGATACTCCAAGTGCATGACGAGCTTAACTTCTCTGTTTATCCAGAAGAGCGTGAAATAGTTGAACGCATTGTGATTGAAGAAATGCAGAACGCTTATCCGCTAAATGTACCATTGACAGCTGACGCTGGATGGGGTAAAAACTGGCTGGAAGCACATTAAAAAAAAGCCTCCCCCCTTCCCCTCCGAAAGGAGGGGAGTACAGATAAATAGAAGAATGAAGATAGGTAGAGAATCTATTAATAATTGGTTTATAGACTATAATTTAATTAAAAATAAGCTATAAACGCTATAAGAGTATAAAAAATAAGGGTAGATTTCATCTTTATAAAACATCGACAAAAATACTTACATGTAGAAATAGAATGCAAAGAGATGGACAACAAGACATGGTAAAGGATATTAAAAAAAAGCCTCCCCCCTTCCCCTCCGAGAGGACTACTCTTTATACACATCTTTTTAACATTATAATACATTGATAATCAGTTAATTATTTGTGTATATCATAGTTTTTAGTATCTTTGTATATGTATACTTAATATTTTTTGAATCTCTTGGAGGAGATATTAGAATCAGGGCGTAGAATTGCCAGTTTATTCACAAAAATGGTAGAGAAACAGAGTGCAGTTATCAATCAGTGCTTTGAAGAACTGACAGATAAAATAGGTGCATATAGGGTGCTACATAATAAGAGTTGGGATATGGATGAACTTATAGATAGAATAAGACAACACTCTGGAAATAAGTGTATTGGTCAGGAACATGTATTGTGTATCCAAGATACGACAGAACTCTCTTACGACCATATCCAAGGACGTTTGAAAGGGAAGATCCTGATTTCGGGGATGGTTCAATGTCGTTAAAGAAATACTCAATCTTTGTGCATCCCACTTTGCTCATAGATGCTACGTCCTATCTACCTTTAGGCTTCTCTTCACTGAGGATATGGAATCGTGAGCGGGTAGAAGGTAGGAAGAAGACCAACAGACGAGCCACCTTACCTTATAAGGATAAAGAGTCCTACCGATGGGCATTAGCCGCAAAGGAAAGTGTAGCATGTATTCCATCTGATGTCCGCAAGACTATTGTTGGCGATCGTGAGAATGATATCTATGCCTTTATGGAAGAGACATTGGAAGCAGGATGTGATTTCCTGATACGATCAGCCATAACCGCAAGTGTGCTCGTAGACGATGATTTTGAGATGCTTACAGAACTCTTAATCAAGCGTAAACCAATGGGAGAATATAGCTTCTCACTCACGGGCGGAAAGGTCGTAAGAATAGAACTGCAATTATGGAAGTACGTTTTATACCCATTACTATCCATGCACCACACTCAAATGCAGGCGGAAAAGAGAAACTGGATGTTTATTGTGTACATGTTAAGGAGCGTGCCGACTCGGTCCCGTCAGCAGAAGAGCCAATAGAGTGGCGTTTGGTGACTTCGCATGAAGTAACCAATCTTACCCAAAGCCGTGCAATGTATCGAGATGGTACAAGTGTCGCTGGCTCATTGAAGAGCTTTTTAGAGTTACAAAATCTAAGGGTTTTACAATAGAAAACGTACAGTTGGAGGATGGAGAGAGTACAAAGAAATTGATTGCCCTAACCTTTCTTGCAGCACTTAAATGTCTGGCACTGAAGAAATCCTACGATACAAAAAGAGAAGATGTATCAGCCAGTATTATTTTTACCGACGTTCAGGTCGTCGTGTTACAGGTATTAATGAAGATGATACACTCAAAGAGTCCAAGAGCCAAGGATGGTAGAAACCCCTTCAAAGAGAGATCTCTACCATGGGCTACGTGGATTATCGCACGTCTTCAAGGCTGGTGTGATATGGGAAAGGACACCAGACCAGGATACATTACAATAAAGAAAGGACTACAGATTTTTGAACATCAAGTTGCCTTTTATATGAGTCTAAAAGATGTGTATAAAGAGTAGCCGAGAGGAGGGGAGTACAGATAAATAGAAGAATGAAGATAGGTAGAGAATCTATTAACAATTGGTTTATAGACTATAATTTAATTAAAAATAAACTATAAATTCTATAAGGGTGTAAAAAATAAGGGTAGATTTCATCTCTATAAAACATCGACAAAAAAATGCTTACATGTAGAAATAGAATGCAAAGAGATGGACAACAAGACTGGTACAGGAGATTAAAAGACAACTACCCTCCCCCTTTGTACAAAAATTGTTTTAGATGAAAGAAAATAATTCAGACTATAAGTGTTGCGCATCAGAGTATAAATTGTCATAGCCGGGACTGCATGATAGACATTTTATTCAACTCTAAAACAGAAAATCCTTTCATACCAACGCTTCGAATGTGTATAGACAAGAATTTTGAAAAATATTTACATAACTACGAGAAAACATCTGAAAATAAAGATAAAAGCACGCACAACGAACACGTTTACAACTAACAGTAAACCAGTTAGTTATGAAACAATAAAAAGAAGATACTTAATTAGCCTTCAAAAGGGCATTAATAAACCCTTAAAAGAGCATCTTTTACAAGTCAATCAAGCATCTTTTCAAAGCCAAAAGACCATGTATTGGTTTTGATGAGTAAGAAAAATATTTACAACCATTAATCTGTATGAAGATCAGTTATTGATAAAAAGAATAGGAATTGAATGAAAAAGATTATATATACAGAGAGAGGAAATGCGCTCAATTACCATGCAAAGAATACCGAAAAAGCACTTTTTAATAGGCAAGAAGCAGTGTTAAAATATAGAAAAAGGTTATTCATTTAGCTTTTTTGGCGTAATTTTGCAACTTAATCAACCAGAGAAAATTGAATGAGTCTTACTGACATAGTAAACAAGTTGTACTTCCAGCCGCGCCGTAGGGAGCTCGATCGCTACGTTACGGACGGAGAGACTATCCAGCGAGAGGTCATGCAATACCTCATTGAGCGGGCAAAAGACACCGAATACGGTCGTAAACACCTATTCTCAACGATAAAGTCATACGAGGATTTTGCACAGAATATTCCAGTCAACACATACGAAGAGTTAAAAGGAGAAATCGACCGTATGCGCCATGGCGAACGTGACATTCTATGGCCTGGTCAGGTGAGGTGGTATGCAAAGTCATCTGGTACAACCAACGATAAGAGCAAGTTTATTCCTGTATCCCACGAGGGATTACATACTATTCATTATCAAGGTGGTAAAGACGTTAGTGCATACTACCTTAGCAATCATCCAGAAAGTAAAATCTTCAATGGTAAAGGACTCATCTTAGGTGGTAGTCATTCACCAAATTACAATTTATATAACTCACTTGTTGGTGACCTAAGTGCTATTCTTATTGAGAATATAAATCCACTCGTTAATCTTTGTCGTGTACCTAAAAAGGCAACAGCACTTCTTAGTGACTTTGAGGTAAAACGCGACCGAATTGCACAAGAAACTCTGAAACAGAACATCACAAACTTATCTGGTGTTCCATCGTGGATGCTGTCCGTGTTAGTGCGAGTAATGGAGATGAGTGGTAAGAAACATTTGGAAGAAGTATGGCCTAATCTGGAAGTATTCTTCCATGGAGGAATAGCCTTTACACCTTATCGTGAGCAATACGAACAACTAATTACAAAACAAGGAATGAACTACATGGAGACTTATAACGCATCTGAGGGTTTCTTCGGAATACAAGATGACCCATCAGACAGCAGTATGTCGCTCATGCTCGACTATGGAGTTTTCTATGAGTTCTTACCTATGGACGAGTTTGATAAGGAACATCCAAATATTGTCCCATTATCAGGTGTAGAGATTGGGCGCAATTACGCCATGCTCATCAGTACCGCCTGCGGACTCTGGCGATACGAGATTGGAGACACCGTACAGTTCACCTCGACAAATCCCTATAAGTTTGTTATTACTGGTAGAACCCAGTATTTTATCAATGCCTTTGGTGAAGAGCTTATTATGGACAACGCCGAAAAAGGACTTGCAGCAGCTTGTAAGGCAACGGGTGCACAGATAACTGATTATACAGCAGCCCCAATGTATATGGATGCAAAGGCAAAGTGTCGTCATCAGTGGCTCATTGAATTTGTGAAGGAACCTTCTTCATTTGAAGAGTTTGCAAAGATTCTTGACCGTAAATTACAAGAAGTAAACTCTGACTATGAGGCAAAACGATTTCACAATATTACACTTCAACCGCTTGAAATTATCGTTGCACGCAAAAACCTCTTCAATGACTGGCTAAAGATAAAGGGTAAACTCGGCGGACAACATAAGATTCCACGACTTTCTAATAGCCGTAATACCCTTGAAGAATTGCTAAGCATGAACCAATAAACGCAAAACAAAGGCATAGAACACTAAAATCTCGCAGTAGAAAGAAGCCTTTGACGACAAATAAAAGTAAATAAGGTAAAATAGTAAACAGCGATATGAAGAAGAAAAAACAAAGATGTTGCCAAGAAATAATAGGCAGAAAGGAGGGCTTTTCAGCAAAGAATAGCCATAGCCTATCGGCATTTTACCATCCAAACATTTTACCGTTTTACCTTTTCGCACTCTTACTATTCTTCCTTGCTTCCTGTGCAAAGATGGGACAACCAGATGGTGGATGGTATGACGAAATACCTCCAAAAGTGATAGGTGCTTCACCTGCAGAACGAGCAACAGATGTAAACAGCAAAAAGGCAACAATATATTTTAACGAGTTTGTCAAATTGGAGAATGCGTCCGAAAAAGTTGTAGTATCTCCGCCACAAATAGAAGCTCCAGAAATAAAGGCTAATGGTAAGCATATCACCGTAACATTACAAGACAAGTTGCAACCAAATACTACCTATACCATTGACTTCTCGGACGCTATCTCTGATAACAACGAGGGAAATCCATTAGGAAATTACACTTATAGTTTCTCAACAGGCGGACACATTGACACTTTGGAAGTTTCTGGTTATGTACTGGAAGCAGAGAACCTTGAACCACTTAAAGGAATTCTGGTCGGGCTTTATAGTAATCAAAACGACACCGCCTTTAAGACACAACCTATGCTTCGTGTTTCGCGCACCGATAGTCGGGGTCGTTTCATCATACGAGGTGTTGCCAAAGGCGACTATCGCATCTACGCTTTACAGGACATGGACGGCAACTATATGTACAACCAAAAGAGTGAAAAGTTAGCCTTCACGCCCGAAGTTATTATGCCTTCGTGGAAACCAGACATAAGACAAGATACGCTTTGGATTGACTCCTTACATATCAAAGACATCAAACAAGTGCCTTACACGCACTTCCTACCAGACGACGTGGTGCTAAATTCTTTTACAGCGACACAGACCGATCGTTTCTTCCTTAAGTCTGAACGCAAAGAAGCTAACCATTTTACACTCTTTTTCAGCTATGGTGATGCAAATCTTCCACAGCTCAAAGGGCTAAATTTCAGCACCAAAGATGCATTCATAACAGAGCCAAGTCTGAATCGAGACACTATCACCTACTGGCTTCGTGATACAGCACTCGTCAATCAAGACACGCTACGCATGGAGATGCTTATAATATGACAGACAGCTTGGGTAAACTTGTTCCTAAAACAGACACGTTAGAAATTCTCTCAAAGATACCATACACAAAACGACTAAAGCATCAGCAAGAAGAGTACAACAAATGGTTTAAGAAACAAGAAAAGGCAAAAGAACGTGGAAAAAACTTTGAAACAACAATGCCTGTCGCTCCTCTGGAAGTCAGATACAATGTGTCTTCGCAAATGGACCCTGACCAAAATCCTACATTCGAACTCCCAACACCAATAGCACACTCAGATACTTCTAAAATACATCTCTATGAGAAAATCGACACACTATGGTATCGGGCAAAGTTTAAGTTTGGTACTATACTTGGTAAAGCACGTTCCATGAAGATTGTAAGTACATGGAACCCGGGACACGAATATAGTTTAGAAGTTGACTCAGCAGCCTTTACGGATATTTATGGTAAGGTTTCTGCGAAATACAAACAAGGTATACGTATCCCATCAATGGACGAATATAGCACGTTGGTAATGACCTTGCAAAATATGAATGGTAAGAACTGCCTACTACAATTGCTCAATGAAAGCGACAACCCCGTAAAGGAAGTTTATGCTGAAAACAATCAAGCAACCTTTCATTACGTAAAACCGGGTAAATACTACCTTCGTCTTATCGTTGATGATAACGATAACGGAAAATGGGATACGGGTGATTATACCTGTCAGCTACAGCCAGAAGCCGTATACTATTACCCTAAGGCTATCGAGTGTAAGGCTAAAAGAGATGTACAAGGTAATTGGAATCCACACCAACTACCTCTCTACAAGCAGAAACCTGCAGCTATAACAAAGCAAAAAGGCTGACACTCAACGCAAGATAAAACGACGTAATCTTGAACGTGCTAATAGTCTTGACATCCCTCTACCTACCGAACTCCTAAATTCAGACAAGTAGAGTCAAGCGGCAATGAAGACTTATTCTCACATCGAATAATAAACAGACAAGTGCACACTACTTATTGATATAAACATTACGTTTCATATACATCGACTGGAATCTACCACCTCGTTGAGGACTTTATTAGACGATGAAACAAGGATAAAATTACCTATTATTTAGTATTGCAACACTGACATAATATTGATAACTTTGCATTACCTTTCATATAATTGAGAAGAATAATAAACATACAAAAAGTAAAAATATGAAAAAAATTACACTTTTGGCATTACTCTTATGCCTTACAATAGTTTCTAATGCACAAGAATATTTCCCAAAAATGACTGAACAACACGTAGAAGACCATAACTCTAAGGTCTTTGTTGGTGGTGCCGTGTCATTATGGAGCAACCCAGAAGAAAAGGAATTCAAACTTGATTTGTGCCCAGAAGTAGGTTACTTATTTAATGAGAATTGGGGTGTTGGAATACTATTAGGCTATGAGCATGAAAAAGAAAAGGAAAATAAAACAAATTCATTTAAGCTATCGCCTTTTGCACGCTGGTATTATGTACATAAAGGACCCTTCAATTTATTCTTAGATGGTGGTGTAGGCTTTGATTGGGGAAAGATAGAAAACGCAGGAGAAAAGTATAATAGACATGGTTTTGAGCTGGGAATACGTCCTGGAGCTTGTATTGACCTTACAGAAGGATTATGCCTTTGCCTAAGAATGGGTTTCATGGGATACCGTAATAACTACCATGGCGGCGAAGAACCACATATCGGAACTACTGGTTTTGGACTACGTTTTGCACCTGAGGAACTGATGATTGGTTTAGAATTAGAATTATAAAGGTACTTCATAAACATTTATAATCGTAAAAAAGCTGAGTACAGTTAATGACATTGTACCAGCTTTTTTCATATCTATTGATTGAACCTTTTAACCCCTACTACCCTACTCTACATCATACAAGTAAAGTACTTTTTTTACATTAAAACCTTACAAACGCCTGCAATCTACTTAATATTACTAACAGGAAGTATAACTTCTCCAAATGTTATCATTGCATTAAACAGACAGGTATATTGGAAAAGGGATAGTTCAGAAACCATGATTTCTCGTTCTTTAATCATTCACAATCAAGCAGTCGTTGGCGCATCGTACCGCAAAGAAGTGGCGTAGAGGGTGTAAACCATTGTTCTCCATCATAGAGTGCAATGTTAGTATAGGATGTATCTGTAAGGTGATTGTTGCGAACAATAAGTATTTCGTCATAGTCGCCTTGCTGTTTTTTTAGTTCGTTAAGTGCAGAACGGTCAGTACTCTTGTAGGGATAGCTGATGTTATCGTCATAGACAAGGCGCAAGGAGTTGATTTCCTTACATATATAAGGAGTACAAGTGATGTCGTGGATGCCCTCTTTATCATAGACAAAGCGTAGCTTCGAGCATTCCATCGGTAAGCTAACAGCCTTTAGAAAGTCAGCTATATGCAGCGGTTCTGTCAGTCCTAACATCTCTTTACGTGTACGGTTCAAACGCTCTTCATGATAAGCAAGGTTGCAGATACAGCCATCTACCACCCTAATTGTTTCAATAAATTGGCACATAAACCTTCTCTATTACTTCCTGATATTCATCATCATTATTGCTTTGAGCCGTAATACCGCCTCCAGCCTTATAGTAAAGTCGTCCATCATCGTCCTGATCTATAAAGCGAATCATCACAGCACTATCCAATTGTCCTTTACTATAACATCCCATTACACCCGTGTAAAAACCCCTTTCATACCCCTCAGCCTCATCAATTATCTCCATAGTACGTGACTTCGGTGCACCCGTAATCGAGCCAGCTGGAAGCAAACGAAACAGCAGTGTACCAATATTCTTGCGATAGTCCACAGGCAGTTGTCCTATAATCTCCGAACTTGTTTGTAGGATTTCACCTTTATTTGTTGTCAGATGGTCGATATAACGATAGCGTTTCACCTGTACCTGTTCTGCTATCATACTCAAATCATTACGTATAAGGTCAACTATCGTTGCATGTTCCGCTGCCTCCTTCTTATTTTCCATCAGTTCCTTCTCAGCGTCAGGACGTGTGGCATCAATCGTTCCCTTCATCGGAAAGGAACTGATAACCCCTTCTTTGTTGATACGAACAAATATCTCGGGCGAAAAACAAACAAACTTATCTTTTAACCAACAGCGATATAAAGCCTTTGAACGCAGAAAGATTTCATGCAAAGAGAGGTTTGTACGGACAGACATCTTGCAGGTAAGGTTAGCCAAATAGCTATCACCCTCGCACTCTCTTTGCTTTACAGATTGATACGACGTTCATAGTCATCTCTTGTTGGCGGCTCTGTATGCCATTCGACATCCTCACTCTTATCGCTTTCACTTACAAGAAGATTAGAAAGGCTTGGAAAGGCAAAAAGCAATTCATCTGGGTTGGTATCCGAATATTCCTCGACGTAAGCTCCATCGGCTTTATAATTAATGATAAAGATAAAGTCTTTATCCTCCTTAGCCAGTGTATTCATACGTTGAATGGCACGTTCACGATTGTATAGTTCCATGTATTGGTGTTTGGATGTTGATGTTTGAAAAATAATAATTTATGGTTATTAAACGCTACTACATACCAGTAAATCACGAATTAATGATGATTTTTAGTTGATAAACCTCTGTGCTAATACGCTGCTCGATATGGTATCTTTCAGGATAAATCAACTCTAAACGGCGAAACATATTCTCTAATCCTATACCCTTACCACTCTTGTCCTTATCCGTTTTGGGATAGTTACTATTCTCACAAAAGAAGACAATTTTACCATTACTCTCTGTTAATGAGATGTGTATAAACGATGGTTTGTTCGCACTTATACCATGCTTAAAAGCATTCTCAATAGGAGTTAGGAATACCAACGGCGCAATAACCAACTGCGTATTATGAATGGTAAAATCACTCTTAATGTCTACATTACGACCTGAACGAAGTTTCATCAGGTTGATGTAGTTCTTGATAAAGGCTATCTCACCTTTAAGGTTCACTTCCTTTGACTGCGTTTCGTAGAGTGCATAACGTAGGAGTTCAGACAATTGACCTATTGCCTTTTGAGCATTGTTTGGATTCGTCTGAGTAAGCGAAGCAATATTGTTGAGCGTATTAAAGAGGAAATGCGGGTTAAGCTGGTTCTTCAGCCACGCCAATTCAGCTTCGATCATCTTCTGCTTTTCTTCTCTGAGCTGCCTTTTCAGTGTCTTATGACGAATATAGTAACGTACGAAGATGGCAGCAACAACCATTGCATAGTTGAGAATCATCCACATCACACCAAACTGATAGTAACCAATTTGTATCGGTGTCTTAGGTAAATCAGCCTTATAAATGCTGAAGATATTATGATTCCACAGAACAACAAATAGCAGATTGATTAACCAAAAGAGCCATTGCCTTATCTTGTTATTTGACTCAAAGAAGTAAGGTACAAGCACATAAAAGTTTACCATGAAGACCATCAAAAGCAAAAAAAGGACGAAAGCATTAATTCGCATCGATTCTTTGACAGTATTGATATCATGTTCAAATAGCATAATAACCAATGACCAGATGAAAACAAGTAGCGCATAAATACCTACCTGTACACCAAGAACGGACAGGTTGTAGCGAATGCTGCATAACTTCTTTATTTCCTCCAATACCTTCATGTTGCAAAGATAGTCTTTTATAAGGAAAAGAAGCAAGCGGATTTTATACTACATTTTTTACTTTTTCTTGTTTTAACATCAACGAATAATTATCGGTAAATCAATAGGTTACATGGGCATATTACCCCACTTGTTAGACAAATTAGCCCCATTGGTACAATCTTACCATCCGATTAATTGTCTTAAACTTGACTGATTACACTCTGTTTGCTATTTATTTTTCATCATTCAATCCCAGTATCTATTGTTATCGAATTACACCTCCGCACCATTGGTGCTTGCGGTCCGCACATAGTGTGCTAAGCATAAACACCACTCGTACGGAGTATTAATACCACAATAGAAAACGACCATTAAGAGGCGTTACCATCATTAATTTAATAACAAAAGACGCAGGTAAACAACTTCGTCTATTAAGTCCTAATCAATGATTTAAGCCTTATTCTGATCAGCCTTGATTAATGCAAGCAGGCGTTCAACCGCTTCTTCCTCTGGAATATTATGCTCAACACATACTTGTTTGCGGTAGAGGCTCACCTTCTTAGGGCCTGCCCCCACATAACCATAGTCTGCATCAGCCATCTCACCCGGTCCGTTTACGATACAACCCATGATACCTACTTTCAGACCTGTCATTCCCTTGGTAGCCTCCTTGATACGGGCTATCGTTGTGCGAAGGTCATAGAGCGTACGACCACAGCCCGGACAAGAGATGTATTCAGTCTTTACCATGCGTAGTCTACCAGCTTGGAGAATACCGAAAGCAGTCTGTTCAACATCCTCTTGCGAAAGGTTACCATTATTCATCAGCCATATACCATCTGTGAATCCGTCCATCATGAGTGCACCCATATCCGCAGCAGCCTCTAACTGGAACTTCTCCTTAGCCGTAGTGGTTTCTGCTCGTTGACAATTATTGCATTCTTCCTTTCCCTCTGTAGTCGAATGCTGGTACATCTGTGCGAAGATAATAGGATTCTTTACGCCTGCTATCATCAATTGATGCGCCAATGCACGCTGATCGCCAAGTCGGTTCTGATGGCTTGTCATACATACCACAACCACCTCGGGATGGGCTTTCAGACAAGCAAGAAACTCTTCAGAAGGTGTACCATACTTCAAGACAAGAAACTTTACATCACTGTTTATAGCACTGATGAAAGGCATTCCCGTCACAGGGAAGATTGGATAGACGTTCTCTAAGGACTGCTTACCACTGTTGGCAAGGTCCATATAAGCATCATAATCAAGTATATACTTCTGCTTCTTACTGCGTTTCTCTGGCAGTTCGCCCTGCACATAGATGTAGTCAGGCTTTGGTAGCTCTGGTGATGACACCTCGGCAGTTGCTTGATCAGCCTTTCTATTGGCAATAACAACAGGAACATTCTCGCCACCGATATTCCCTGCGGCCACTGTCTCGCGTCGGTTAGGGCGGAGATAGTCAAAACCAGCATATTGTTCGGCAGGAATAAGAAGATGTTTCTCGTGTCGACGGATATACCATGTGAGGTGTTTAGCTACAGGAATCTCGCACTCTGGCTCTTCACTCAACGACACACGGATAGTATCACCAAGCCCATCAGCGAGCAGTGCACCGATACCGACGGCACTCTTGATACGTCCATCCTCACCTTCACCAGCCTCAGTAACACCGAGGTGGAGTGGATATGTCATACCTTCCTTGTCCATTTCAGCCGCAAGAAGGCGTACCGAGCGAACCATCACAACCGTGTTAGACGACTTAATAGAGATAACAATGTCATGGAAGTCATACTTACGGAAGATGCGGAGAAACTCCATGCAACTCTCGACTATTCCTTCTGGCGTATCACCATAACGGTTACGAATACGATCAGAGAGGCTACCATGATTCACACCGATACGTACAGCCGTATGATTCTCCTTACAAATATTAATGAACGGAACCAGTCTATCCTCAATCTTCTGTAGTTCCTGAGCATATTCCTCATCGGTGTACTCCAACTTTTTGAACGTACGAGCAGGGTCGACATAGTTACCCGGATTGATACGAACCTTCTCTGCATAGAGTGCAGCAACGTCTGCAACATTCGCATTGAAATGAACGTCTGCACAGAGAGGAGCCATATAATTATCGAAACGAAGTTGTGCATTGATATTCTTTAAGTTCTCTGCTTCACGCTTACCTTGCGTTGTAAGACGCACAAGTTCGCCTCCTGCATCAATGATACGCTTAGCTGTGCAACACTTCCTTCAGTATCATCAGTGGAAGTAGTTGTCATTGACTGTATGCGCACGGGGTTATCTCCACCAATGTTGAGTGCGCCAACATGTGTGACAGAGGTTTTCCTTCTCTCAAAGTTGAATAAATCGATCATTGTTTCTTGTATTATAAAGCAAGTTTTCCTTAGCTCCATCGAGCGATGGAGATTATAGAAAATAATTAGAAAGAATAAGCAATAAGGATGTTTACCCTACTGTTTTCCGTAGACACATCTCCTTCTTTGAAGAAATAAAGGTAGAGTCTTAGCACTTAAACTTATAATCCTTCAGTTCAGCCAATTCCTTGTTAGCCTTCTCAATCTTCTGACCTAATGAAGCTTTCCAATTGTCAATCTTCTTTCCGATAGTCTCATCACCGAGTGCAATCATCTCAGCTGCAAGGATGGCAGCGTTCTGTGCACCATTAACACCAACAGTAGCAACAGGAATGCCAGGAGGCATCTGAACGATAGAAAGTAAGGCATCAAGTCCGTCGAGCATACCCTTAATTGGTACGCCAATGACTGGAAGTGATGTTGAAGCAGCAATAACACCAGGCAGCGCAGCAGCCATACCTGCTGCAGCAATGATAACTTTTATGCCACGACCTTTTGCTTCTTCGCAAAAGACTCTACTGCATCAGGTGTACGATGAGCAGAGAGTGCATTCACCTCGAAGGGAATTTCCTGCTCTTCCAACCACTTACAAGCTTTTTCCATTACGGGTAAATCGCTTGTCGAACCCATGATAATACTAACTAATGGCTTCATACTCTTAATATATTAAATGTGTATTCTTTATTTGTTTTGTAAATGTATATTATCGAGACAGATACGATTTTCAGTCAGTCTGTTGTCTGTTCTTTTCCAATCAGTAGTCTTCTGTTTCCTTCTCATTGCTATACAAGGATAATCGTAATGAATGAACAGACGATACCTAAGAAGAAACCCGAGGCAACCTGTTCTAATGAATGTTGTCTAAGAATCATTCTACTACTCCCTACCATGCCTGAAACGGTGAGCGTCAGACAAAGCCACCATATTGGATTAAAGTTAAATAACAACGAAAAGGCAAGTAGAGAACCCGTCACACCACCGATAGCTGCAGTATGGGTTGATATCTTCCACCACACGTTAATGATAGCACAGAGAATCTGTATCACCAATGCCACCATAAGTATTGACGTCAGCATGTGAGGCAGGTGTAGGATGTTCATGATATAGAAGCACGTGAAGTAGCAAAGAATAGAAATCACGTAAGGAACCATTCTTCGCTCTCGCTGCCCTAACTGAATCAGTGTCCAGCCGTGGTATTGGCGGTAAAGATGAATAAGTAAGGTAGGGATAAGCACCGTGAAGGCATAAACTAAGAAGACGTATGACAGCTTCGCCTGCCATGGGAACATACTGAGATAGCTGAAAAAGAAGATAGCTAATATGCCCACAACAGGTAAATAGAATGGTGTGAGTACCATACTCACGACCCTTGCTGTTAATATAATATTCTTTTCGTTCATACTTTAACACCTAACATCCAACACCCATCACCTAACACCCATCACTCCTTCCTCAGCCTTGCCACAGGTAATCCGAGTTGTTCGCGGTACTTGGCAACGGTGCGACGGGCTATTGGGAAACCCTTTTCTTTCATCACTTTGGCAAGTGCATCATCGCTGAGCGGCTTGCGTTTGTCCTCTTTGTCGATTACTTCTTTGAGTGCCAATTTGATTTTACGAGTAGACATTTCCTCACCATCTTCCGTTGTATAGCTATCAGTGAAGAAGAAACGCAGAGGGAATGTACCCCAACGTGTCTGTGCATACTTGATGTTGCTCACACGTGATATGGTAGAGATGTCTAAGCCTCGTACGGTCGGCAATATCTTTAAGAATCATTGGTTTGAGATCAGCCTCATCTCCATCTTGGAAGAATTTCCGCTGAATATCGATGATAGCCTTCATCGTCACTTGTAATGTATGCCGTCTTTGCTTTACCGCTTCGATAAATCCTTGTGCCTTTTCCACCTTTTCTTTCGCATAAAGCAACGCCTCTTTCTCCTGTCGGTTCATACCAGCTTTGTTGTTGCGGTAGGTCTCCATCATATCGTTGAAGGTCTGCGAAACGTGCAACTCTGGTAGATTGCCATGGTTTAAGCTGAAAGTCACCGTACCATCATCCTCTGTATCAATGATAAAGTCGGGAGTTATCTGTTGCAGGTTACGCCCTTGCGTCTCACCCATTGACGACCCCGGCTTCGGGTTTAGTTTGCGAATTTCACGCTGAAGAGCCTCTACTTGAATATCAGACAGCGACAGGGCGTTTTGAATCTTATCCCAATGCTTCTTTTTGAAAGCATCAAAATGGTGCGAAAGGATGTTGTAGATGTATTTATACAAATGACTATCTTTCTCCCACTCACCATTCTCAACCTTTCGGTCTATCTGCAACAAGAGACATTCTTGCAAGTCTCTTGCACCGATACCAGCTGGGTCAAAGTCCTGCAGAATCTTCAGTACCTCTTCTAATTCCTTAGTAGACGCGTCAATCCCATAGTAGATAGCTAACTCATCGCTGATACTATCAAGATCTTTTCGCAAGAGTCCGTCATCATCAAGACTACCGATAAGATACTCCAAGATACTCTTCTGCCTTTCAGTAAGTTCTCTCTCGCCCACCTGCTCATTGAGTTTATCAATGAAGGAAGTTGTGTCTCCATACACAATCTCCTCATATTCAGCGTTATTTCGTTGCTGTCTTGAATCGTATGTCGGAAGATCATCATCCGAACGCATACGCTCCAGTGCCGAGTCGAGCGCATCTTGACGTTCTTCTCGTTCCTGCTGTGTATCAAAATCAACATCCTCAGAATAGTCTAAGGTGTCATTATTATCAACGCTATCATTCTCCTCTCCGCCAACTTCTAAGGCAGGATTATCATCGAGTTCGGCATTGACACTTTCCTCTAATTCTGTCAGTGGCATCTCCAACAACTTCACTTGTAACATCTGTTGTTGTGACAGACGCTGCACCTGTTGTTGTTTCTGGTTTTGAATTTGTATTTGTTCCTGTGCCATTGTTTACCTGAATTGTGCTACAAAAGTACTAAAAAACAAGTATAATCAAGTGAAATATTCCTTTAATTGTGCTATCAAGACAGAAAGTTTCTATGATTGGCTATTCTTACAAACATTACATAGCATTAGTTTGACGTTTCCACACCATCGTAACCTCACCTAAAAGGTTGCCTCTACAAGATTATCTTTATCCGTATATTATAACTGAAAAACACACCTACATACACCAACTTGTTAAGTTTTTTCATAACACTCTTTTGAAACTACACTCTCTTTGAGTCGAATTAAGACTTAATTACCCTTGTAAAAGGCATTAATTGAAGCCTTACTAACGCCCTTTTGAAGTCCAATTAAGCACCTTTTTTCTTACCACTTTATAACTATCAGAATTTCAAATAGTTACAAACACGAACAGAATAGAAGTATTTGAAGGTAATTGAGAACAAATAATCCTTAATTATGTAAACATTTTTTTCAAACAAAACAAAAAAAGAACAGAAAAAAACACATTTGGTAATCATTAAAAATTACAGAAAGTACTCAGATCCACAAAATTGTTAACCCCAAAGCGATCATCAGAACCTAAAGAGATTTTATTTTATTGCCGAAACGAGTCTGATTACAGAAACTTTTTGTAAATTTGCACATTAGTTATAATAGAAAATAAGAATGGAATACAACTTCATAGACATTGAGAAAAAAATGGCAACAGAAGTGGGTTGAGAATAAAACCTACAAAGTTGTTGAAGACGAGAACAAGCAAAAGTTCTATGTGCTTAATATGTTCCCTTATCCATCAGGAGCCGGACTACACGTTGGGCACCCCTTGGGTTATATTGCAAGTGACATCTATGCACGCTATAAGCGACTAAAGGGTTTCAACGTGTTGAACCCTATGGGATATGACGCTTACGGACTTCCTGCTGAGCAGTATGCCATTCAGACGGGTCAGCATCCACAGCTGACAACTGACACGAACATTGCTCGTTACCGTGAGCAGTTGGACAAGATTGGTTTCTGCTTCGACTGGAATCGTGAGGTGCGCACCTGCGACCCACGTTATTATCACTGGACACAGTGGGCTTTTGAGCGTATGTTCAATTCTTATTATGACTACACGCTGCAGAAGGCAATGCCTATTGAGGACCTTGTTCGCCACTTTGAGGAAGAGGGGAACACTGAACCTTAATATCGCACAGAGCGAAGAACTGATTTTCTCAGCACGTGACTGGTCGAGCATGGACGAACAGGAACAGCAGGAGAAGTTGATGAACTATCGTATTGCTTACCTTGGTGAGACGATGGTAAACTGGTGTCCGGGACTCGGCACAGTGCTTGCTAATGACGAGGTTGTCAATGGTGTGAGCGAGCGTGGAGGCTATCCTGTCGTACAGAAGTTGATGAAGCAGTGGTGTCTTCGTGTGTCTGCTTATTCACAGCGATTGCTTGATGGTTTGAAAACTGTCAACTGGTCTGACTCTATCAAGGAAACACAGAAGAATTGGATTGGTCGTTCTGAGGGTACAGAGGTTGAATTCAAGTACCAGACTCCAGTAGCAGATGGAGAGGTAAAGGAGGGTCATTTCACTATCTTCACAACGCGTGCTGATACGATGTTTGGTGTTAGCTTCATGGTATTGGCACCAGAGTCAGAACTCGTTGCAGAGCTTACTTCAGAGGCTCAGAAGGCTGAGGTAGAGGAGTATTTGGCGTATGTAAAGAAGCGCACAGAGCTGGAGCGTATGTCAGACCGTAAGGTGACAGGTGTCTTCTCAGGCTCTCATGGTATCAATCCATTCACTGGTGAGCAGATTCCTATTTGGATTTCAGAGTATGTTTTGGCTGGATATGGAACAGGAGCGATTATGGCAGTGCCTGCTCACGACAGTCGTGATTATGCTTTTGCAAAGCATTTCAACCTCCCAATCATCCCATTGATTGAGGGTGCGGATGTCTCAGAGGAGAGCTTTGATGCAAAGGAAGGAATCGTAACGAACTCTCCTGCGGAAGGTAAAGAGAGTATGGACGGTTTCTCTCTCAATGGTCTTACGGTGAAGGAGGCTATTGCGAAAACAAAGCAGTTCGTTACCGAGAAGGGTATCGGACGTGTGAAGGTGAACTATCGTTTGCGTGATGCTATCTTCTCACGCCAGCGTTACTGGGGTGAACCATTCCCAGTCTATTACAAGCAGGGAATGCCTTACATGATACCAGAGGAGTGTTTACCTCTCGAATTGCCTGAAATCGACAAGTATGAACCAACTGAAAGCGGCGAACCACCATTGGGTCGTGCAAAAGTTTGGGCTTGGAATGAGGCTGAGCGTAAGGTTGTTGAGAAGTCATTGGTTGACGATAAAACCGTATTCCCATTGGAGTTGAACACAATGCCTGGCTTTGCTGGTAGCTCAGCCTACTATCTCCGCTATATGGACCCACACAATGACGAAGCACTGGTGGGCGAAAAGGCAGACGAGTATTGGCAGAATGTAGACCTTTATGTCGGTGGTACAGAGCATGCTACAGGTCACTTGATTTACAGTCGTTTCTGGAATAAGTTCCTCTTCGACTGCGGTTGCAGCTGTAAAGAAGAACCATACGAGAAGTTGGTGAACCAAGGAATGATTCAAGGACGCTCTAACTTCGTTTATCGTATCAACTCTGACGACCATTCAAAGGCACCAGTATTTGTCAGCTTAGGGCAGAAAGACAAGTATGAAACAACTCCTATCCATGTTGATGTCAACATTGTTCACGCTGATATACTTGATGTTGAGGCTTTCAAGACATGGCGTCCAGAGTATAACAATGCTGAATTCATCTTCGAAGATGGCACATCATCATCAGATTTCATCAACACCCAAAATTCATCACCCGCCACCTACAAATGCGGCTGGGCGGTTGAAAAGATGTCAAAGTCTATGTTCAACGTTGTCAATCCAGATGTTATCGTCGAACAGTATGGTGCAGACACGCTCCGTCTTTACGAAATGTTCCTCGGTCCTGTAGAAGCAAGTAAGCCTTGGGACACGAACGGTATCGATGGTTGTTTCCGTTTCTTGAAGAAGTTCTGGAAGCTTTATCAGCAGGAACTCAACAATGATGAGCCTTCAAAGGATTCATTGAAGAGCGTTCATAAGCTTATCAAAAAGGTGACAGGCGACATTGAGCAGTTCTCTTACAATACAGCTGTTTCAGCGTTTATGATTTGTGTTAACGAACTCGGACAACAGAAGTGCGCTAATCGTGAACTATTGAAGAAGATGGTTATTGTCATCGCTCCATTCGCACCTCACATGGCAGAAGAACTATGGGAGCAGTTGAGTGGAGAGACAAAGAGTGTCTTCGATGCAGAATGGCCTGAATGGGATGAGTCTTATCTCGTTGAGAATGAGGTTCAGCTGACAGTGTCTTTCAATGGTAAAGCACGTTTCCAAATGACCTTCCCAGCTGATGCAACAAAGGAAGATATCGAGAAGGGCGCACTGGCAGACGAACGAAGCCAGCACTATATCGATGGTAAACAATCGTAAAGATTATTGTTGTACCAAAGAAAATTATCAACATCGTTTGTAAATAATCGTAAAACAAAACACAGAAGAGGCTGTATGGAAATTGTTCTGTACACTTCATTTCATAAACAGAGATGACTGACAAGAGAAATGAAGTCTGTATATAACTATCACTCACAGCAACGTTTCGATACATCCTCTTCTTTTAAACCATTCAATAAGCCTATGACTATTGATCAGAAACTTATCCGATCTGAAGCCAAAGATTACTTTTTTCTAACCATTGGCTTACTTCTTTATGCTGTTGCATTCACTGTCTTCCTTTTACCTTACGAGATTGTAACAGGAGGCGTAACAGGTATTTCAGCTGTCATCTACTATGCAACAGACTTTAAGATTCAAAACACCTACATGATTATCAACATCTCCTTGTTGATAATAGCACTGAAAATTCTGGGTTTTAAGTTCTTAATGAAAACCATCTATGCTATCTTTGCCCTTTATTTCATGCTAATCTTTGCACAGGACCTTATGCCACGAGATGCAAATGGAGAGTTTGTGAAGATGCTTGGAGAGGGTCAAGACTTTATGTCGTTAATCATCGGTTGTAGCCTTACAGGTACGGGACTGGCAATTGTCTTTCTCAATAATGGAAGCACGGGTGGTACTGATATCATAGCAGCTTGTGTTAACAAATATCACGACATTTCGTTAGGACAAGTCCTAATGGGCGTAGACATACTGATTGTGGGTAGTTGTTTATTCTTCCCTCAGTTTGGTGATATCATGGAACGACTACATAAAATGGTCTTTGGATATTGTACGATGTTCATTGAATGCTTCATGTTAGATCATGTAATGAATATGAGACGCGAGTCTGTTCAGTTTATGATTTTCTCTTGGAAACATGAAGAAATAGCCAATGCCATTGTCGAAGAGACTGATCATGCACTAACTATTCTTGACGGACACGGCTGGTATACAGGCAATGATATGAAGGTTATCTGCTTGTTGGCTAAACGTAACGAGAGTAAAACTATCTTCCGAATCATTAAAATGGTTGATCCAACAGCCTTTGTGAGCCAGAGTTCGGTTATTGGTGTTTATGGTGAGGGCTTTGATCAGATTAAGATTAAGGCTAAAAAGGAAATGAAAAAGCAGGAAGAGAAACTGGCACAAGCCATGCAAAAGACCACCGACAATAACAAATAAACCAACAAAAGCTGTACTCTAATCATTGATAATGAAATGAAAATCGTATTTGCTACAAATAACAAACATAAGTTAGAGGAGATTAAAGATATTCTTGGAAAAAACTTTGAAATAGTTTCTCTGACTGAGATTGGTTGTCACGAAGATATACCAGAGACAGGGTCAACACTGCAGGAGAACGCACGCCAGAAGTCCACTTACGTCGTTGAGCATTACAATCAGAACTGTTTTGCTGACGATACAGGGCTTGAGGTTGAAGCTCTTGGTGGCGAACCCGGTGTATATTCTGCACGTTATGCAGAGGGAACCGACCATGATAGCGAGGCTAATATGCGTAAGTTATTGGCTAAAATGGAAGGTCAGAGCAATCGTAAAGCTTGTTTCCGTACGGTTATCTCTCTTATCATTGATGGTGTAGAACATCAGTTTGAAGGTAAGGTAGAGGGTCAAATTGCTACTGAGAAACATGGTTCTGAGGGCTTTGGCTACGACCCTATCTTCATTCCAGAGGGCTATGACAAGAGCTTTGCAGAGTTAGGTGAAGAGATAAAGAACCAGATTTCTCACCGTGCAAGGGCTGTGAAGAAGTTGGCAGAATACTTGGAAAAGATAAAAAATAAAAGAATAAACATTGTAAGAGGGGGAAAAAGTCTACTTAAACCCATAAATTAAAAAGTTTTGTAGTATAGTCTTCGTCTGTTTTACATAATAAAAACAACCATTAACCATCTACTATGTTGTCAATTCTTCTTCCTGTTTATAGATGTAATTGTGTAGCTTTGGTGACAGAGTTACAGCGACAATGCGTAGAAGCAGAAGCTGACTTTGAAATCATTGTGGCAGATGATGGCTCATTATCGGGTGCTTTTAATACGAAAACAACATATCAGCATCTTATAGATGAGAACAAGGTAATTGAGCATTTGAAGAGAGTACGCTATATTATCAGAGAGAAGAACGTGGGGCGTTCGGCTATTCGTAACTTCCTTGTATCGCAGTCAAAGGGGGAAAGGATTCTCTTTATTGATGGCGATTTATCCTTGGATAACCCTTCTTTTATTAGCAATTATCTACAAACAAAGGGTGATATTGTAGTGGGAGGAATAACTATCGGCGGTAGTTCTGACCAATGGAAAGGTAACCTTAGATACCATTATGAACGGCAATGTGAGACACTCAACACTGTAAAGAGTCGTCAAAGTCATCCTTATCAACACTTAGCAACCAATATCCTTGTCCATCGTTCGGTTTTAGGAGAGCAGCCATACAATGAGGATATTAGCCGTTATGGATACGAAGACGTACTCTTAGGCAAACGTTTTCAGCAGCAACAGGTAGCTATAAAACATATAGACAACCCCGTACTCTTCTGCAACTTTGAAGAGAACACAAGTTATCTCGCTAAGACAGAAGAGTCATTACGTACACTCTTTGCATTTAGAAAAGAACTCAAAGGCTACTCTCGTCTGCTTGATAAAGCCGAACGCATTGAAACATTACACTTAACTCCACTCTTTATAATTGCCTATAAGATCCTATCTTCTCCTATAAAGAATTGCCTTATAGGCAATAAACCGAGTGTTTTTTTGTTTAATGCGTATAAATTGTTATGTTATTTATATTACACAAAGAACACTATATGATGATAAAAAGATATTTACTATCACTTTTACTTCTGCTATCTGTTACTATATCTGTCGTTGCTGGCGGTGTAGGAACATGGAAAAATTATCTTTCTTATAATGATATACAATGGGTTGAAGAAGGAGGTAACAAACTGTATGTACTTGCTTCCAATAGCCTATACTCTTATAATAGAAACGATAAGAGTATAAAAACCTACGACAAAGTTAATGGTTTGAGTGATACGGATATCCGATTTATTGCCTGGAATAAGACGGCACGTAGGTTGGTTATCATCTATTCTGACAATAACATCGACCTACTTGATGATAAGGGAAATATAATAAATCAGCCAGATTACTATCTAAAAACATTAATGGCAGATAAAACTGTCAATGGTATTGATATGTCTGGCACTTATTGTTACCTCTCTACAGATTTCGGACTTGTAAAACTTAATGTTGCTAAGGCAGAGATAAGCGACAGTTATAACCTTTCCTTCCCCGTTAATTATAGCTATATTGAAGGTAATTACATCTATGCTGCCAGTCAGAGTAATGGTCTGTATCGTGCTGCATTGACAACAAATCTTCTCGATAGAAACAACTGGACGAATGTTGGAGGATATGTTGAACGACCACGAAATGTGAATAACGAACTCATGAAAGAGGTAAAATCATTGAGTCCCGATGGTCCAAAACGCAACACCTTTGTATGGACTTCTTTCCTTAATAACCGTCTTTATGGTACCGGAGGTATCTACAATCCGACCGTTAATAACTGGGAGAATCCGGGTATTGTACAGGTATTACAGGGTGATAACTGGGAGTTCTTTGAGGATGATTTTTCAACTCGTACGGGTTATCCTTATATAGGAACAAAGGCGGTAGCAATAGATCCTCGCAATAGCAATCATGTATATGTAGGAGCACGAACAGGCCTCTATGAGTTCCTATCTGGTAAGATGGTAGCCTTCTATAACAAGGATAATAGTATCCTTCAAGGAGCCATAGACAGAGGCCGAGAACTGGGAAATGATTATATTCTTGTCAATGGATTGGCATACGACGGAGAGAGTAATCTATGGGTACTTAATAACCAGACGAAGAAAGAAAACCTTATCCGTGTGTCGAAAGATGGGAAGATGACCTCCTTCAGTAAGCCAGAACTGATGAAAGATGGTATAGGACTTTCTGGCTTATCACAGATGCGTTTGGATAGTCATAACCTTCTTTGGTTCTGTAATGATCACTGGATTCAACCAGGACTATTCTCTTATGACCCTAAGACTGATAAACTTAATACCTACACACGTTTTGTTAATGAAGACGGCTCTAACATTGAAATCACAGCTGTTCATTGCTGGGTAGAGGACTTAGACCACAACATTTGGATTGGAACAACAGCTGGACCGCTTCTCCTTCAACGCTCAGAAATGAACGAGAAAGATAACTACCACTTCATACAAGTCAAAGTACCACGCAACGATGGGACAAATCTTGCAGACTACCTTCTCTCTGGACTCGATATTACCGCTATAGCTGTTGATGGCGGAGGACGTAAGTGGTTTGGTACAAAAGGCAATGGAGCCTACCTCATTAGTGCAGATAATATGACACAGCTACAGCACTTTATTTCCACTGATAGCAAATTATTGTCCGATAACATACAATCTATTTCTATCAATGATGTCACCGGTGAAGTATTTTTTGCTACCGATAAAGGACTCTGTTCTTATATGAGCGATGCCACAAAGGCAGTAGATTCGCCAGATAACGAAACTACATACGCTTATCCAAATCCTGTAAAACCGGGTTATACAGGTCCTATCACGATTGTTGGTTTATCACTGAATGCGAATGTGAAGATTGTAACAACAAACGGAATTCTCGTCGCTGAAGGAACAAGTAATGGTGGTACTTTTGTCTGGGATGGCAAGGATAAAAACGGGAAACGTGTTGCCTCAGGTGTTTATATGGTGCAAAGTGCCAATGAAAATGGTGACAATGGCACCGTGTGTAAGCTTTCTATTATAAACTAATTTAACCTATGAAACCATCATTTAGTCGTAACCCAATCTTTTGGATACTACTAACAGCTCCATTAGCATTATTCTTGCTTTGTCAACTTCAGCCTACCTTTGACGATTGGACATACTATACTATACCGCAGACGGAGCCACTGACGCTTCAAAGTCTGCTACCTGATGGTAATTATTGGCGACCCTTTGATGTACTTTTCGGTCATCTTCTCGGACTCAATTATCGGCTTTTCCCATTCTTAAACCATCTTTTCATCCTACTGGGACACATCCTTAACACATTATTAGTCTATAAAATTCTAAAATGGTTTGAGGTAAGCAAGTTATCACGTAACCTATCCGTTGTTTTCTTTTATCTATCGTCAGGCACATTGGGAACAGTCCTGAATATCGATTCCCTTAATCAAGTCTACTCCCTTTTATGGGGACTTCTTGCCCTATATAGCTACATCAGCCTATCAGGATACCGAAAACTTATACTATGGTTGTTATGCTCTTTGCTATCCGTCTTTGCCAAAGAGTCTGGTTACGTTTGGTTTGTATGTCCGCCATTCATCGTGTGGAGCATAGGAAAAGAACGTTTTAATCATGTTTTAAGGCATCTTCTTTGTGGCTGTTTATTATTTATTCTCTATCTTGTTTGCCGATTCTTACTGACAGAAAGATTTGATTTAGAGCACAATGCTTATTTGAATTTCACAGTAATACAAATCTTACGTAATCTTGGTGTGCTATTAGGAATGACACTCTATCCTACTGATTATGCCAGTCTTATCCATCCACAGCACCGCCATTTTATAGTTATTGTTATTACAGGACTACTTCCCTTACCCTTTCTCTGGCTTCTACTGCGTTCCTACAAATTGCAGAAACCGCTTGTAATATTGCTTATATCCTTCTTTATTGCAGCCTTTGTCAATCTTATGACAATCTTCTCTATGATGCATTGCTATGCAGTCCTGCCCTTTATAGCACTGATGATTGCCCTACTTTGCGAACAAATAAAGAACAAACGAGTATTGATTGTTTCAGCATTACTCTATCTTCTGACTACAACCTTCACCCTACTCCATCACGGATATGCCTCTTTCCTATCGGGAAAAGTAGGTGAACAAATGGCAAAGAGCATTGTCAGTCAATGCGACCGACCAGTAAACAAGGTGATGGTCATACATTTAGATAAAGGCGAAACAAAATATTCTTCCTTTTGGGTAATTCCCTTTGAGGCTTTCGGATGGGGTTATTCCGTTCGTCAACAAACAGGCTATCAATGGCCCAAAACCATTCTTAATGAAGAAATAACAGATAAACTTCAGTTGAAATCCTTGCTTTCAAAAGCTGCGAAAGCAGGTTGTGATGGTGTATGGTATGCTGAAGACAAACAGATAAAGCGCATAAAGTGAAACAAAAAATAGTTGAAATATCCTTTCTCCACGTGTTTGCTATTCTCTTGGTAGTCATCGGACACTCCTTTTTTCAGACGGAGAGTCTTATTGTTGATTGGATTTATCAATTCCACGTACCCCTTTTCTTCTTCGTCTCGGGTTATCTTTTCCATATTTCAGTACAAGGAAAACCGCTCCAATCACGTATTTTCCTACGTCGTAAAGCCGTGCGCTTGCTACTGCCTTACTTTGTTTTGAGCACACTACTTTTTGTCCCCAAAGTTCTCTTTTCTCAGTTTATGGTACGTCCGATACAAGCCAGTTGGAGCGAATATGTATTGATGCTCGTCTATCCTTATCGTAACGTCAATGGTTCCTATTGGTTCCTACCAACCATATTCTTGACTTTCGTTTTTGCAGTGACAGTCCTTTCTCTTTCACAGAGACGACCATATCTTTCAGCAAAACTGATGTCTTGCCTTTTACTTTCTCTGCTTTTTCTGACAAACATCTTACTTCCCACATCGAGAGACATTATCTTAAACATTAATGGAGCTATCTATTATGCTTTTTATTTTTCATTAGGATATTACGTATGCCATTATAGGTTGATAGAGCTTATTGATAAAAGAAAAACATCTATCATATTATTACTTTCTACATTATCAATCTCCTTCATCGGGTTACACGCAAACGAAGGACCTATAATTAAATTATTGCTTGCCCTGAATGGTATTCTTATGTCAGTATCAATAGCACTTTTATACAAAAGAAATAAGTGTCGTTTCCTCAATTATCTCTCCCCTGCTTCTTTCACCATCTATCTTTATCATGGAATATTTCAGGCCTTGAGCATCCAAATACTGATGCACTTCACCCATTTCAACCACTACATTTATACGTTCCTCGCTATCATAACAGGCATTTATGGTCCTTTCTTTGTCTACAAACTGCTTTATGGCTGCCGTAACAGCCGTTTGGGACGATTCGTAGCATTGGTATCTGGACTTAATTGAACTTAGAGGAAACCCACCTAATATTTGGAGAATAAAAAAAGATATACAGTCGGCGGACTCTGTCGTTGAACAAGAATAGAAAAATTTTCTTTCTGATAGTGAAAATAAGTAAGCATCCAACATTGATTATTTCGGCTCTATAACGAATCGTGTGGGTAATCATATAAATTTCAGATAAAAATATTACCTTTCCTCTATAAAACCGAAAAGAAATCGTCACAGAAGTAACTTAAACCAAAGGCTATGCTTATTATAGTACATAACGAGACTATGCAAGTCATTTGCTGACCTGCATGAAAAATGATACTTTCCTCTTCGAGCTTAACGCTCACACTGAGTTCCATCGCCAGTCATGTCGTTGGTTAATTTGTCATGACGAGGTCATATGCCATCACAAAGGTAGTACCCTTTCCATGACTGGTATATTGCGTCATCCATTTATTACGGATGCTTCGATTATGTTGTTGAAATCCTTATAGGATACACCGTCCTTCAAGATGTTCCATGCACAAATAAGCATTTTCCTTGCTATTGCTACTTGAACTTTCATTCTGTTTTTCTTTCTGACTTGTGTCTGGTGGTAGGAGAATCGGCTAAAAAAACAATTCTTGGTGCGACTTGCACCCCATGAGCATTGTATGATGGTTCGTCGAAGGTATCGGTTTCCATAAGTGATGCGGCGTGATTTAATAGTCTTGTTAGACTGATCATTGCGTGGCTTCAGTCCACTCCAGGAAGCGAGATGGTTGGCTGTTTCAAAGTGACTCATGTCGGTACCGATTTCTGCAATCAATGATGTAGCGGCCCTCATCTTCACTCCTGGAATTGTCTGTAAATTGTGCAACTGTGTCGAATACTCATTTTCGCAAATGGCCAGCATCTTGTCCATACATTGCTGTTTGTGTTGCTCTGCTAAGTCTATTTCTGCCTTGAGCTGCCGCATGATATCTATGTCACATTCTGTAATGCTGCCAGTAGGCGAAGCGATTATAGTTTTCTTTCCATGGTGATTGATAATACGTCCGTGGATTTCCTCCACGAGCACATTGGGGTCAGTAACTCCTTCGCAGATTTTATCTATCACTGCCTTGTAGCTCACACTGTCGGTGTTAGATACATAGTTGCTCAGACGGATGTTACACCGTTGAACGGCTGCGTCCAACTTGGCAAGTTTGCGGATAATCTCATCATCAAGATCATAGATACGCCGGTCGTACTGACGCAACTGTTGGATGCGTTCTGGCGGAACAAAACTACCGTTTACCAATTCCTTTAGCATGCACTCTGCAATCCATTGTGCATCCTTTACATCACTCTTGTGACCGAGGCAATTGTTTAATGAAATAAGGGTTGATGAGTTTCAACTTGAAATGTGGCTCAAGAACTCTCCAAATAGGAATCCAATACACACTTGTGCTTTCCATACCGACTTCTAAAAACGTGATGTGAGAGCATCAAATCACGCATTTCAATTAGTTCTGTTGTTAAAACACCAAATTTCTTCTCGTAAATTTCACCTGTACTACTCAAAATACAAAGATAAACACTATCTTTTATGCAGTCAAAAGCCACATACCGTTCTCATAAGCCTCAATATTTTTGGGTTAAACATGAATTTATCACCCCAAAGATACAAAAATGTGACGTAAGAGCGCGATAATAGGCGAAAGAAGGTAGTGCCCTTGACATTTTTCAATCTCGAATGCAAGTTACAAAAACGGAACTGTGTGGGGAGATTTCTTTTTCAGTTTTTATCTACACTGGCTTATAAATCGAGATTTTTATGTAAATTTGTTTTATGAATAGTACAGAGATATTTACAATGGCTTTAGGCCTGTCAGAACCATGGTATGTATCCAAGGTTGAGTTTATAGAAGGCAAACACTCCAACAAAGAACTCCATATTTGGTTGAGCTTTAATCGCGGACATCGTTTTTAAGCTTAATGAAAATGAGTACACTGCCTACGATACCATAGATAAGACATGGCGTCATTTGAACTTCTTTGAACATCTTTGTTATCTTCACGCCAGCGTTCCCCGTATTAAAACAGATGACCACCGAACAATCATGGTAGATGTTCCGTGGGCGCGTAAAAGCAACGGTTTCACATTGCTTTTTCGAAGCCTACTCAATGCTTCTCATAGAGCGTGAAATGCCTGTGAAGAGCGTTTCCCGTACCATTCATGAAACAGCTCCACGTATATGGCGTGTTTTTTTAATCATTGGGTTCATAAAGCCGTTAAGAAAAATTGACATGTCCAAAGTACGTCACATCGGAGTGGATGAAACCTCTAAACGAAAGGGACACAACTACATAACTCATTTTTGTAGACTTGGATACCCGTAAGACTATTTTCGTCACTGATGGTAAAGATGCAAGCACTTTCGAGGGCATTCAGCAAGGCATTGGTTGCGAGCCATGGAAAGGTGGAGAATATAGAAGCTATCAGTATGGATATGTCTAAATCTTTCATATCAGGTGCCTTAACTCACTTCCCCAATGCCGGTATCATTTTCGATAAATTCCATATATTTAAGGCTCTCAACGAGGCTGTTGATACAGTACGTAAGGAGGAACACAAAGAAACCAAACTACTTAAAGGACACCGTTTTTACGCTGCTATACAACAAGAAGAATCTCTCACCAAAAAAAATGATGGAACTGAATACCCTCCTGATGACCTACCCAACAATTGGAAAGGCTTATAGCTTTAAGGAATCTTTCATCGATATATTCAATGAGTGCGCTAAGGATTCTGTGGAAAAACTTGATTTATGGTGTGAGATGGTAGAACAATCGGCAATCAAGCCTATGCTTAATTTCGTTGCAATGATAAAATCGCACATGTACGGCATCAAGCAGCTATTTGCCATGAGGGATGTCAACAACGGAATTCTGGAGGGATTGAACTCACAGATACAACTTGCTAAAAGGAGGGCGAGGGGATTCGTAAATACAGAAAACTTTAAGTATATGATCTATTTCATAACAGGTGGGCTTGAACTGGATTACCCACACGATTCGTTATAGAGCCATTATTTCTACAAGTAATATTCCTTTTCAAATAAAAAAATATCAATCAGAAACTCACTGTAACAGTTTGTTTGTCACTTATCTTTTGTCCTATTTTTTTCACATTATTGATTTCAACATACGCTCTTTTACATCTGTAAAGAGCATTAATAGGACAGTTGAAGAGCATTATTAAGCGTTCAATTAATGGTCTTTTGAAATCCTGTTAATGGTCTTTTTAAAAGACACTTTGTAACATCTTAAATAACAAGTAATTACAAAGGTGTAAAATAAACGTAATTTTGAAGCGATTATAAGCAAATGATGATTTATATTGTAAAGAAATTTCAGATAAAAGGATAATATACAAGAAATAGTAAGTAAGATCACGTCTTACTTACTACCTATTGGAAAAGAGCCTTTAGCAATAATAAGTTTAATTCCTAATTCCTCTATACGTAGGGCATCGGCCTTCTTAATATGTTCATCAGTGATAATAATATCAATTTCCTCCAAATTAGCAATCTTTGCAAACCCACGTTTACCAAACTTAGAAGAGTCAGCCAAAACAATTGTCTTCTGTGATGCGTCCATCATAGCCTTGTTTAGTCGAGCTTCACGCATATCTGTCGTGGTGATACCAAAATCAAAATCAATACCATCAACACCAATAAACAATTTAGTAAAAGAACATTCGCTAAGCATGACCCTACTAAAATCACCTACTACCGATTGCGAACTATGACGCAATGTGCCCCCTAACTGAATGATGTCTATATCTTCATTCTGTGAGAGAATTTGCGAAACAGGAATAGAAGCCGTCATCACCGTCAAGTGATGCTGAGGACGAATACAACGTGCAAAGTTATGTAGGGTAGTACCTGATGCAATAAGAATAGAGTCGTCCTTACCAATGAGATGAGCAGCCTCATGTCCGATACTTATTTTCTCTTCTTGGCACAAACGTTCCTTATCGTTTATAGACCTATTGCTGGTAAACGGGTCAATGAGAATAGCCTTCCCATGGCTTCTATACAATTTACCTTGCATCTCTAACTCTGTAAGATCCTTACGAATAGTTACAGATGTTACATTAATTATTGATGCCAGATCAGTCACAAGAATTGACTCCTTTTTCATGAGCTGATCTAAAATAATGTTGTGTCTATCCTCTTTTTGTCATGTGAAGAAAAATTATTATAAAAATCCTTATTTGCAAATACTTTGCTTATATCGTTTCAAAGATACGAAAAAGTTAATAATCATTTCAAAATTATCTACTTTTTTTATATGACAATGCTTTTTTTATTGATTTTTTAAGAGGTTAATAACTTCTAAGTCACATTTATATCTTAAAAGAACATATAATCCAGAATTTCTGGACGAGTAAAAAGATGTTATCTATATGATTTCCATAACAACGTAAACTTCTATTTTTTTCAATTGCGAAATATAGAAAAAGAAGAAAAAGAGTGTAGCTTTTTATTAAAAAAATAGTTAAAAAGAATAATATTTGGATAAACAAATACCTAATTGTATTTTTGTTTCAGAAAGAAAGAAAACGAATTTCGTACCGAAAAGAAAAACGTTTCATATTCGTCGAATGCGAACAGAAATCTATTGAGTAACCGACATATTTAAGATGAAGGATTTTACAAAGAAACATTATGATGTAATCATTATTGGTGGTGGTATCACTGGTGCAGGTACAGCTCGTGATTGTGCTATGCGTGGTATGAAAGTGTTACTGGTTGAGAAAGATGACCTTACCAATGGTGCAACAGGTCGCAACCATGGTTTACTCCATAGTGGTGCACGTTATGCTGTAACCGATCAGGCTTCGGCCACAGAATGTATCAAAGAAAACTTTATCCTTCGTAAGGTAGCACGTCATTGTGTTGAAGAAACAGACGGACTATTTATTACCTTACCAGAAGACGACCTAACTTATCAAGCGACCTTTGTAGAGGCTTGTCAAAAGGCTGGTATTCGTGCCGACATCATCGACCCAGAAGAAGCTCGCCGTATAGAACCATCAGTAAATCCAGACTTGATTGGAGCAGTGCGTATCCCAGATGCTTCTGTTGACCCATTTAGATTAACAGTAGCCAATGTATTAGACGCACGCAATCATGGGGCAGACATATTGACCTATCATGAAGTGACAGACTTGCTTGTAGAACAAGACAAGGTTATAGGAGTAGCACTTCGTAACAATCTTACAGGAGAGACTTACGATGTGCATGGCTCATTGACTATTAATGCAGCAGGTATATGGGGTCATCTCGTCGCTAAACAAGCAGGAATAACAATAAATATGTTCCCAGCTAAAGGTACATTGCTCATCTTCGGACACCGTGTTAATAACATGGTGATTAATCGTTGCCGTAAACCTGCCAATGCAGATATATTGGTACCAGACGATGCTGTATGCGTAATCGGCACAACAAGTGATCGTGTACCATTCGATACGATAGACGACTTAAAGATAACTAAAGAAGAGGTAGACTTGCTTATAAAGGAAGGTGAGAAACTTGCTCCAAGCCTTGCTACTACACGTATACTACGTGCATACGCTGGTGTACGTCCACTGGTTGCAGCAGACAATGACCCATCGGGAAGAAATATCAGTCGTGGTATTGTTTGCTTAGATCATGCAACACGTGACGGCATGGAAGGTTTCATCACCATTACTGGCGGTAAGATGATGACTTATCGCTTGATGGCAGAGGAAGCCACCAATCTTGCTTGTAAGAAATTACATATTGATAAGCCTTGCGAAACGGCTACAACCCCATTGCCAGGTTCTGAAGCAATGATAGCAGACTCACATGGGAAGATATATAGTACATCTGTAAATGCAGCAGAAGGTAGACATGGCTTATTTGCAAAAGACTTAAAATTAGACACTGTTGATGACTCTGCTCTTATCTGCGAATGTGAAGAAGTGAGTGTGGCAGAAGTAAAATTTGCAATTGAGAAACTACATATACATAACCTTCTCAACCTCCGTCGTCGTACACGTGTAGGAATGGGAACCTGTCAAGGAGAACTTTGTACGTGTCGTGCAGCCAATTTCATTTGCGAAAAGAACGTAAAGAAGTCGGAGAAAGATTTACTCGAATTTGTAGATGAACGTTGGAAAGGTATGCGCCCAGTAGCTTGGGGACAATCACTTAGCGAAGCACAGCTATCAGCTCATATCTATCAAGACTTATGTGGATTAGACAAACTTAAAGCATCTTTGGAGGAGAAATCATGAAATTTGATACAATTGTTATAGGAGGTGGGCTGAGTGGCTTAACAGCTGCTAATGTGTTGGCAAAAAAAGGACAACGCGTTGCGATTGTTAGTAACGGACAGAGTACGCTACACTTTGCATCTGGATCATTCGACTTATTAGGCTACGATAACGATAATAAATTAGTAAAAAGCCCCTTACAGGCTATTCCATCACTTGGCGCAACCCATCCATATACAAAATTAGGCGTCGAAAAGATTGCATGCTTAGCAAAGGAAGCACAAGAACTCCTCAAAGACTGTGGTATTCATACCACTGGAAGTGCTGACAATAACCACTATCGCATCACTCCAATGGGTACACTGAAACCCACATGGCTGAGTATTGATGGTATGGCTACATGTGGTATTGACGAAAAATTTGCGTGGAAAAAAGTAGCCTTAGTTAATATTGCGGGCTTCTTAGACCTACCAACCAACTTCATGTTGGCAGGATTAGCAGAGCAAGGCTTAGATATCGAACTAAAAACAATAAGATTAGACGCCTTTGATTATGCTCGACGCAATCCTACTGAGATGAGAGCAACAAATATTGCAAAAGTAATACATGACAAAAAACTTGTAGAAACCATTACAGTAGAATTAAATAAACTGACTGGTTACGACGCAATACTCTTTCCAGCAGTAGCCGGACTACGTAATGCAAAAGAAGACAAATTGCTTCGCAAGTGTGTCAATACACCTTTATATTATGTAACTCCAATGCCCCCTTCTGTAATGGGCGTACGTGTGGCTATGTTGATGATGAATCATTTTAAGACAAATGGCGGTATCGAAATCATCAGTAACAAAATTAATGGAGGTGTAATAGAAAATGGTTCTGTACAATATCTTACAGCTAATCATCTTCCTAACGATAAATTAATAGCTGAGAATTACATCCTTGCTACCGGTTCATTTATGAGTCAAGGGCTAATGAGCGATTACGAACACGTGTTTGAGCCTATCCTCAATCTTGACATACATGCATCTAATAATCGTGATGAATGGATGGAAGAGTCTGTTTTCGAACCACAACCATACATGAACTTTGGTGTTGCAACTGACACAGCATTCCATCCTCTTAAGGATGGTAAAGCTGTAACTAACATGTATGCAATAGGTTCCGTACTCGAAGGACATAACCACATCAAACAAGCTGACAGTACGGGTGTGTCATTATTAACAGCCTTGCAGTAGCAAAGGAAATCTTAAAGTAATAAGCTAATCGAAATGGAAGGTATTCAATTAAAAAATATAAGTGAAAATAACTTAGAACAGTGTTTGAAATGTTCTATTTGCACAGCATATTGCCCTGTATCTGCTGTTGAACCAAAATACCCTGGACCAAAACACTCTGGTCCAGACGTGGAGCGTTATCGTTTGAAACATGAGAAGTATTTTGAAGAAACTCTAAAAATGTGTCTCAATTGTAAACGATGTGAAGTAGCTTGTCCACATGGCGTTCGTATCGCTGACATTATCCAAAGTTCACGTATTAAGTATAGTACTAAACGTCCAAAACTACGTGACATGATGTTGGCTAACACCGACTTCGTTGGAACAATGTCGAATATGGTTGCTCCTATTGTCAACTTCTCCTTAGGTCTGAAACCAACAAAGGCTATTCTTCACACTGTATTGGGAGTGGATAAGCATCGTGAGTTCCCGTCATATACAACTCAGAAATTTGAAACATGGTTTAAGAAAAATGCAGCAAGCAAACAGAATTCTTACAAAAAAACATGTCAGCTACTTCCATGGATGTTATGTCAATTACAACTTCCCTCAATTAGGAAAAGACCTTGTTAAGATAATGAACGCTTGTGGATATGGTGTACACCTATTAGAAAAAGAAAAGTGTTGTGGTGTAGCACTCATTGCGAACGGACAACCAAAACAAGCAAGAAGACAAGGAGAAGTTAATATGAAAAGCATACGCAAATCCTACAAAGAGGATAAACGTATGGTTCTGACAACCAGTTCTACTTGTACATTCACCATGCGTGACGAATATAAACATCTCCTGCATATTGATAATGATGATATACGCGAAGGCATTACTTTGGCCACTCGTTTCTTATATCAACTTATTGAAGAAGGAAAGATAAAATTAGCGTTCCGAAACGACTTCAAGATGAAAGCTGCCTATCATTCTGCTTGTCACATGGAACGAATGGGATGGATTATTTATAGTACCGAACTCCTACGCATGATTCCTGGGTTAGACCTGATTATGCTTAGCTCACAATGCTGTGGTATAGCTGGAACATACGGTTTTAAGAAAGAGAACTATGCTAACTCTCAAGCAATTGGACATGATCTTTTTGAACAAATTAAAGAATTAAACCCCGATTATGTTTCTACCGATTGTGAAACGTGTAAGTGGCAAATAGAAATGTCATCAGGATATAAAGTACTGAATCCTATTACTATACTTGCCGATGCATTAGATGTTGAAAAAACGATAGAACTTAATAAATAAAGCCATTTATTGGACTAAACTTTATTTAATAACAAAATCTATCTTTTTTGTAAATATAACATAGGTAACACTTTTCATTTCAAAATATTAAACCTCAATGCATATTAATATAAGAAAAGAAAAGAACTTCGTTAGGTAATATAAAAATACATTTTCCTTTGTAATAATGGAATTAATGTTTATCTTTGCCATATAATTATACTATATAAAAACAAATACACCTAATAGGGCGTACATAATTAATCTACGAATAAGATATTATTGGCAACCTAAAAATTAAGAATCTATATTCCGACATCTAAATAAATAACAAAAACAAATATTTTAAGTTATGTGGAATTTTCTAAATCCTCCTGCTTATAAGGAGGCACAAACGGGAACAGAAGCCGATGCACGTTATCGTTCGCTACGATGGCAAGTTTTTATTGGTATATTCATAGGATATGCTGGCTTTTATGTTGTTCGTAAGAACTTCTCTATGGCAATACCAATGTTGGCACCATTTGGTTTCGACAAAGACGAGTTAGGTATTGTGCTTTCGATGAATGCAATTGCTTATGGCTTCTCGAAGTTTATTATGGCGAGCATCTCCGACAGAAGTAATGCTCGAACATTCCTACCATTAGGTTTGTTTTTATCTGCTGTTTCAATGCTGTTTATGATTGTACCAGTACAATGGTTGGGTGCAGAACATAAAACATTAGCAATAGCTTTAATGGCAGCACTAAACTTCCTTGTAGGATGGTTTAATGGTATGGGATGGCCTCCATGTGGTCGTGTTATGACGCATTGGTTCTCTATTAAAGAACGTGGTACTTGGATGTCATTCTGGAACTGTGCTCACAACGTAGGTGGAGCCTTAGTAGGACCTATGGCTGTATATGGTGCTATGTGGTTCGGTTCATTATTCTATGGTTCTGATACATCACGCTATTTCCTCATTGGTACTTATGCCTTTCCAGCAGCAGTAGCAGGTATAATTGCTATTTTGGCTTACTGCTTAATTCGCGACACACCACAATCATGTGCACTTCAATCTATTGAAGAATGGTCTGGCGATGCAGCAAAGAGTTATAATGCAAAAGCCGAAGAAGTACTTTCTACCAAAGAAATATTCCGAACAGTCCTTACCAATAAATTCCTGTGGTATATTGCTTTTGCTAATGCCTTTGTTTATATGGTTCGTTATGGCTGTTTAGACTGGGCACCTACAATTCTCACCGAAAGAGGAATTGACATCAAGAGTGCTGGTTGGGCATACTTTGCTTATGAAATGGCAGCTATTCCTGGTACAATTATCTGCGGTTGGTTGTCGGATAAAGTCTTTAAGGGTCGTCGTGCACTACCTACCATAATCTTTATGGCACTGGTTGCTGTTGCTATCGTTTTCTATTGGCAATTCCTCGACAATGTCAATATCGTAATAGCCTGCTTAATTGCTATTGGCTTCTTCATTTATGGTCCAGTAATGTTGATTGGTGTACAAGCCTTAGACTTAGCTCCAAAGAATGTAGCAGGTACAGCGGCAGGACTAACAGGATTTATGGGTTATGTTCTTGGTACAGCCTTACTTGCTAATATCGTAATAGGTTACGTAGCTGATGCATGGGGATGGGATATTACCTTCATCTTGTTACTCATTGCATGTGGTTTATCAATTATCTTCATGGGACTAACCTATCGTGAAGAGCAATATCTTACAAAACAATCAAATAAATAATATAATTACTCTTTATTTTATGACTAAAAAAGAACTAAAGACAGGTTTACTCTTAGGGCTTACAGCTCTAACAGTATTTACATCATGTTCAGAAGAACAGCAGTTCACAAATCAGAAGTTAGATGCTAAACGCATTGATGTTCAAGTATTAAACGATGATCTTGCAAAAGTACGTGACTACGTGCCTATGTATGCTGTTGTTGCTCATCGTGGTTCAACATTCTGGACACCAGAAGAGACAGAGAGTGCATGGCGTTGGGCACGTGAGATGGGTGTAGACTACCTCGAGTCGGACATGCAATGTACCAAAGATGGTATTGTACTTGCCAATCACGATGAGAATCTAAAACGCACTACAAACATCGAAAACGTGTACAGTGAGAAAGTACCTGATACTCGTATTCAATTCTATGAGAGTTTAGGCTTTACACATGAGGATGCTGTTGAACAGTATAAACGTGACGTTGCTTCTTTCCGTCCTTATTATACAATGTCTTATTACTATGCTGAGCTTTTAAAGCTTGATGCAGGTTCATGGTTTAATGAGACAAGTTTAGAGCAAGCACGTGCTTCTTTCAAGAATCAGCACCAGTATGTATCTGCTCTTCAAGACCAAATCGCTTATGCTAAGGGTATGATGCTAAAGCGTGATAAAAACAACGAGCGTGTTCTTACTTACAAGATAAAAGAAGAATATAAAGGTAAAACTCTAAAGCAGATTTACGATGCTATCAAGGCTAAGGGTGAATACAATGCCAAATATATGGACTTCTTGGAGTACGATTTTGCTGACGCTTATGTAAAAGACCCACAAGACACAGGTAACCGTCCTGGTATTTACATTGAGTTTAAGGAGAGCTGGATTAACCCAAGCAATATGGAGAAGCGTGTTTATGATGTTCTTGCAGAACAACATTGGAACATCATTACCGAGCCTGCTACCGAAACTGAATTCTATAAGAATGGTAAGGTAAATGTTGGTAACACCAATGGTAAGGTAATCCTTCAAACATTCTCATTTGACGCATTAATTCGTGCTAATAAAATATTTAAAGGTAAAATACCAATGTGTTATCTCTTATGGATTAGCAAACCAGCTTACGCAACCGATATTGCCTACGATACCCCTACAGGTTATGCTGCATTTATCAAGTGGACACAAGACAATGGCGCACACATTATCGGTCCTGCAATCTCTGGTGCACCTAACAACTACCCAGAAATGAATGCTCCTTGGCAAGCTTATATGATTCGCAAGAGTGGTATGATGAACCATCCATATTCTTTCGACTCACATGCACAGATGGCAAAGTATCTCGGTACATATAACTATGGTATTGAAACAGAGTTTGATGACCTATTGCGTATAACTGTTCCAGAAACAAAATACACAAAATTCAGCAAATCATCTGATCAACCTATCTATATGGATGGTTTCTTTACCAATCGTTCTGAACTCTCTTTGAAGTTTATGATTGAAAGTGGTTTCCGTTGTAATGCAAAACTACCTAATCCTTTCCATTCTGGTAAAACATACGATAACTCACAGGCTCCTTCAGAAGTACCTGATGCAGCTGCTACACTCGATCGTTTAGGTTATACCAAGTAATTATTATTATTAAAAAATAGATAGATATATTCAAGTATGAAAAAAATATTTTTAACATCTATTGCAGCATTATTGGCCTTTACTGCTAATGCGCAAGACTTTGATACCAAACCAAACCTTACGATTGATAAGGATGAACAGGATTTACATTTTACAGTAGGTGCTCGCTTTATGGCAGATGGTGCGTATTATCATTCTGATTTTACGCCTCTACAGTCAGGTGGTTCTATCACTGATTCACGTATTCGTACTTCATTAAAATATCAAGATTGGTACTTCTATGCTGACTTTGGTTTCGGTGGTGGTAAGTTTAGCCAGAAGAATATCTTTTTAGAGTATAACAAAGAAGCTAACTCTGGTGATACTCACTCTGTAAAAGTTGGTTACTATAATGATCCTGCTGGTTCTATGGCACGTAACACCTCATTAGGAAGCTACCACTTCATCTCACGCCCAGGTTCTACAAATGCTCTGGGTGAAGGTCGTGAGTTAGGTATAAGCTATCGTTACAATAGTAAGAGATTTATGGCTTACCAAGGTGTCTTTACAGAAAACCAGTATAATAAGATTGAAGCAGGTTACAATGGTGTAACAGTTGCTGGTCGTTACTTGTATCGTCCTATTGCAGATGAGAACCAAACATTACACGTTGGTGTAAATGCTCGATTTGCACACTTAGGAGGCGGTGAGGTTACAAAGAATGTTTTGAAGAAGACATTGAAGCTTGGTCAGAGCTTAGAAACCTACGTTGATAACGACGAACAGTTTGTTTCTGCCGAGTTACCTTGGGCTAACAACGTTATAGATTTCGGTGCAGAAGCTCTTTATCACAATGATAAAGTCTTTGTACGTGGTGAATACCTATACAAGCACGTAACCAAGAAGCGTAATAGCCTATCACTCTTTACTGATGCACAGGACAATATTGATGGTTGGGGTGATTACGATTTATGGCTTAATGCTAACAAACTGCGTTCTAACAACTTCCATGGTGGTTACGTAGAGGCTGGCTATAAGATTTTTGGTAATCCATACAAGTATAATAGTAAAGAAGGTCTTCTTGGCGGACTTGATGGTAAATCACTTGAAGTAGTAGCTCGTTTCAACTATACAGGCTTGAACGACCTTACTGAGGGTGAATACTTCAACGCTGGTCGTGGTCATTACTATGCTGCTGGTTACATGCAGGATTGGCCTGGTACTGGTGCAACAAGTGTTGGTGGTGGTAACATCTATTCTTACACTCTTGGCTTGAATTATAGCTTTAACAAGTTTGCGCAGGTAATGCTCGATTATACCTACCATCACTTAAATAAGGATATGTATCCATACGATAAGAACATGCACGCTGTACAAGCACGTGTACAATTTGTTTTCTAATAAGGATACTATCTCGTGTTAATTAAAAAAATATGTATTGACAAAAAGGACTGAAACAATCCTTTAATACTTATTTTTATCACTACAATCTGCATATAACCAATGCTTAATTGGTTATGTGCAGATTTTTTTACAAAAAAGATAGTTAAACAAAGCTGTTAAAAAAACATTGACGAATCCATAAAAAACAAAGTAGGCTGGAAATAACCAGCCTACCATTTATTCCTTACGAACATTTGGAACTTTTTTTAGTCTAACAAATGCTCATTACATCAAATATTTAAAAGATTAATAAAGTCTTACCCTTTCAATATCTTCTTAATATCATTCAGTTTGTTGAGAGCTTCAACAGGTGTAAGGTTATTAACATCAATACCGAGGATTTCATCACGAATTTGTGTTAGAACAGGGTCATCCAACTGGAAGAAGGAGAGTTGCATACCTTCTCTACCCTGATCAATACGCTCAACGGCAGCCTTACCAACATTACCCACTTGCGCATTATCTGCTTCAAGCTCCTTAAGAATAACGTTTGCACGCTTAACAATAGAACGAGGCATACCCGATATCTCAGCTACATGAATACCAAAAGAATGCTCACTACCACCTTTCTCTAACTTACGGACAAAGATTATCTTTCCATCTACTTGCTTAACAGAAACATTGAAATTCTTGATACGTGGGAAATTCTTCTCCATTTCGTTCAATTCATGGTAGTGCGTAGCAAAGAGAGTACGAGCCTGTGCACGTGAATATTCATGCAGATACTCTACAATTGCCCATGCAATGCTAATACCATCGTAGGTACTTGTACCACGACCCAGCTCATCAAAGAGTACTAAAGAGCGTGGAGTGACGTTATTAAGGATGTTAGAAGCCTCCGTCATCTCAACCATAAAGGTTGATTCTCCCAATGAAATATTATCCGAAGCACCCACACGTGTGAAAATCTTATCCACCATTCCCACGCGTGCCTGTTCAGCAGGAACAAAGCATCCTATCTGTGCCAGTAGTACGATGAGAGCCGTCTGGCGGAGTAGGGCCAGACTTACCCGCCATATTTGGTCCCGTAATCATCATTATCTGTTGGCGTTCCGTATCAAGCAACACATCATTAGGTACGTATTGTTCGCCTATCGGTAGCTGTGTCTCAATCACTGGATGGCGACCCTGCTTAATATCTAATACCTCCGAATCGTCTACCACTGGACGCACATAACGCTGCAATTGTGACACCTTCATAAACGAAAGCAGACAGTCGAGATGGGCAATAAGGTTAGCATTGATTTGTATCTGAGGAATAAACTCTTGCATATCCTGTACCAGCTCCATATAAAGCTGATTTTCCAAAGCCAATATCTTTTCGTCAGCACCAAGTATCTTCTCTTCGTATTCTTTAAGTTCAGGTGTAATATAACGCTCTGCCTGCGCCAGTGTCTGCTTACGAATCCAATTCTCAGGCACCTTATCTTTGAACGTATTGCGCACCTCTAAGTAATAGCCGAAGACATTATTAAATCCTATCTTCAATGAGCTAATACCCGTCTGCTCAATTTCTTTCTCCTGAATTTCCAACAGATATTGTTTTCCATTGTCACGGATAGAACGCAAATCATCGAGTTCCTGATTAAAACCTAGGCTATCACGTCACCTTTGTTGACTAACTGTGGAGGATCAGGCTGTATCTCCTTCTCTATCCTGTCACGCAAAGACTCACAAAGGTTCAGCTGTTCACCTATTCTCTTCAGCGTATCACTCGTTGCATAAAGGCAAGCCGTCTTAACAGGTTGGATAGCCATAAGGGCATTCTTCAACTGCACTACCTCACGAGGTGACACACGACCTACTGCAACCTTTGAAATAATGCGCTCCAAGTCGCCAATACGATGAAACTGCTCATTGATACATTCACGAAAATCAGGCTCACGGAAGAAATAATCAACCACGTCCAGACGCTCATTAATAGGTTTCACATCCTTCAATGGAAAAACCATCCATCGGCGTAACATACGTCCACCCATTGGCGTAACCGTATTATCGATGACATTCAAAAGCGAAGAACCTCCCTCGTTCATTGATGCAATCAGCTCCAGAGAACGGATGGTGAAGCGGTCCATACGCACATATTTATCTTCTTCAATACGTGCCAGAGAAGTGATATGATTGATTTGTGTATGCTGTGTTATCTCCAGATACTGAAGGATAACACCTGCTGCAATAACACCATTATACAGATGGTCAACACCAAAACCCTTTAGATTCTTAGTACCGAAGTGTTTTAGTAGCTTCTGACGTGCCGTCTGATCAGTAAACACCCAATCGTCCATCTCAAACGTACAAAGGCGTGTACCGAAATAGCGTTCAAAGTCTTGTTTCCTCGCACGGTCGAAGAGAACCTCCTTTGGTTGGAAGTTTCCCAATAACTTTTCTACGTAGTCAAAGGTACCTTCACCGGTCAGGAACTCACCAGTAGATATATCCAAGAAACTGACACCACAAGCACCTTTACCGAAATGTACCGATGCAAGGAAGTTGTTTTCCTTATAGTTCAACACGTTGTCGCTCATGGCAACACCCGGTGTGACAAGTTCTGTAATACCACGCTTCACCATCTTGTCCATTGCCGACAGACCCTTCTTACCTTTAATAGCCTCACGCTTTTTCTTTGGGTCCTCCAACTGGTCGCAAATAGCCACACGCTTCCCAGCACGAATGAGCTTAGGTAGATAGGTATCGAGGGCATGATGCGGGAAACCAGCCATCTCTATCGAGTCACCATTACCACCATTATTACGACGTGTAAGGGTAATACCGAGTATTCTTGCCGACTCCACAGCATCCTCACCATACGTCTCATAGAAGTCGCCACACCTGAATAGCATCAATGCTCCGGGATGTTGCGCCTTCATTGAGAAGAACTGTTTCATCATCGGGGTAAGTCCCTTATCGTCTTTTGCCATATCTTTTATTCCTTATTAAGTCTATTTCTATTTTATCCTTAGATTTACAAAAATTACAAAAATAAGGATGAAAGCCCAAATATTCCCTTACTTTTCATTTTTGTTTTTGATTTCTTACCACAGAAAAATAAGGAAGTACTATTAATATAAGTTCTGTCAATAAAAAAAGTAAGAGTTAGATTATTTTCATAAATGTTATATCGATACTACGAATAACGCTTAACCCAAATCTATAAGTTTAATGAATTAACTTATATACAACGAATAGCACGAATATCCTTTGATATGGATTATTCGTGCTATTATAGTAATTCTTTATTATAACTTTATTATGGAAGTTTTTCCTTCCTTACCTCTTGAACGCAATATCGACCATACACCGAGACCAATAAGAGGAATACTTAGAATCTGTCCCATATCGATTGGTAGACCAGCTTCAAAGGTTACCTGTATTTCCTTTGCATATTCAATAAAGAAACGGAAGGTAAATATGAGTGCAAGACAAAGTCCGAAATAGAGTCCTGTACCCACTTTTCTTGGATACTTTCTGTATATAAAATAAATCAGAACAAATATTATCAGATAAGCAATTGCCTCATATAATTGTCCGGGATGACGTGGATTATTATCCACATTAGAGAAGATAAAGGCCCAAGGAACGTCTGTTACCTTACCAATAATCTCAGAATTCATCAAGTTTCCAATGCGAATAAAGCAAGCAGTAATACCTGAAACGATACCGAAGAAGTCGAGTACAACCCATGTATTCATCTTCATATTACGAATATAAAGGAAGAGAGAAATGAGCAAACCTAACACTCCTCCATGTGATGCAAGTCCTTGATAACCCACAAATTTCCATGAGCCATCTGCCATTTCACGGATAGGAACAATGATTGATAAGATTCCTTTCCATGAAGTGAGAAACTCGTCTGGTTCGTAGAAAAGACAATGACCCAAGCGAGCACCTATCAGTACACCAAAGAAAACATAAAGAAAAAGTGGTTCAAACTTCTCTGCAGGATATTTATGACGCTTGAAAAGCCACTGCATCATAAGATAGCCCAAAGCAAGACCTACCAACCAGCACATTCCATACCAGCGAATAGGTAAAGAACCAAGCTGAAATATTATTTCAGAGGGTTGCCATACAACATAAAGTAGATTGTTCATAGTTACGATATAAAAAGTTAAAAATAACAGAATTAATCGTCCCCTCTCTAATCAGAGAGGGGTAGGTGGATAGACTTATACATTAAATCTAAAGTGCATGATGTCACCGTCTTGTACAACATATTCCTTACCTTCTATGCCGAGTTTGCCAGCCTCACGAATAGCTGCCTCAGAACCATATTTAATGTAATCGTCGTACTTGATGACCTCTGCACGAATGAAACCCTTCTCAAAGTCGGTATGGATAACACCCGCACACTGCGGAGCTTTCCAACCTTTATGGAAGGTCCATGCCTTTACTTCCATCTCACCAGCAGTAATGAAGGTCTGCAGGTTAAGAAGATGATATGCCTTATTAATAAGTCGGCTCACACCACTTTCTTCCAATCCGAGTTCGTCAAGGAACATCTTCTTATCCTCATAGCTCTCCAAAGAAGCAATATCTTCCTCTGTCTTAGCAGCGATAATCATTGCTTCAGCACCTTCCTCAGCTGCAATCTTCTCAATCATCTGACTGTATTCATTACCTGTCTTAGCACTTGTTTCATCAACATTGCAAACATAAAGTACAGGTTTTGTTGTCAAAAGGAAAAGGTCGTGCGCTGCTTGCTGTTCTTCCTTGCTTTCAAACTCAACGCTACGAGCATTCTTACCCTGCTCTAACACTTCCTTATAAGCCTCCAAGACAGATACCATTACCTTAGCATCTTTATTGCCTGCAGCAGCAACTTTCTGCTGTTTAGCAAGCTGTGCCTCGATAGTTTCAAGGTCTTTGAGCTGCAACTCTGTATCGATAATCTCCTTATCCTCTACAGGATTGACTGCCATACCACCCTCACGTACCACGTTATCGTCCTCGAAACAGCGGATTACATGAATAATAGCATCGCACTCACGAATATTACCAAGGAACTTATTGCCCAATCCTTCACCCTTAGAAGCACCCTTAACGAGTCCTGCGATGTCGACAATCTCACAGGTAGCAGGTACGATTCGTCCCGGATGAACAATCTCAGCGAGCTTATTCAAACGCTCGTCTGGGACGGTAATAACGCCAAGGTTCGGTTCGATTGTACAGAAAGGGAAATTAGCTGCTTGTGCTTTGGCACTGCTCAAGCAGTTGAAAAGTGTAGACTTACCTACGTTTGGCAGTCCTACAATACCACATTTTAATGCCATATCTTAAAATAAACGTTTATTTCTTTTATATAAAACAAGTGTAAAGGAAGTTTTCTTACTCATTACCATGTACAACTTATTTTCTGCAAAATTACATAATTAATTCGATATAAGCGAGAAGAAGTGGAAATAAGGTTGCATACAAATAAACTCTATCTCAACTCTTTCATAAGATTATAGGGGTATGAAGAAGATGTTATGTCATACCCCTATCAGTATCAAGGAAAATATTTATCCTATACCTGAAAGAATTAATGTGCTATCTATAAATAGGTAGAATACTTATTTTATTTCTGCTGTGATAGGACTTTTGACACCCTTCATTGAGACGAGAAAAGCCTTAGCTGAACCAAATTTCAAATGCATATCAAGACGAATTGGAACATGATTATTATCATCAGTAACATAGAAATTGGCTATTTCACGCCATTTCTCATCATCATATTCGTAATAGGTAAGACGAAGACAACGATACTTTTTATTATTGTCGGATTTTATATCCTCTTTACCACCATATACTATACGTGCAGAATGACGGCTATTTCCATCTACAATAGGGAATTTTACCACTTCCCCTTTCTTCCAGTTCTCTGGATTAAAACTTCTTGCACGCATAAAAATACTCATCATATCAAAAGAACATTCATCATGCATGGACTCAGTCCATTGATGTTTTCCTTCATTATTTATTCTATGTTGTAATAATTTACTTTTTACCATTTGGATAAGTATAGAATATCTCGTCTACCGTATAGCGTTTGCCCTCTCTTGCTCCCTTACGGAAGTAGAGTGGTTCCATTTGCTTTGAGTTATAAGCAAGTAAGGTATCACGCAAAACGAAATAATTATCAAGTTTTCCATTACCACGTGTTGTCAGTGAAGCGCGATAAGCTGGAATTCCCTTATAATTAGAAGAAACAGTATACCATGAAGCCGTACCTGTTTTCACCCATATAAACTTCCAATTGTAATAAAGGTTATACGTAAGATACTCTCCGCTGCTGAAAGCTGTGTTATGATATGTACACTGGGCATTCATCATGACACTCATCATCGTAAAAAGACAAACGATATAAATCTTCAACTTTTTCATATTCTCGATTTTATCCATTCAATTTTAATATTATTATTTATTTCTCTTCTTAAAGAAAAAAGAATATTTAAGTATGATAGGCTGTGGATTAGTGCAGAACTTTTTCTGTTTTTCTTGGTAGAATGGTTATTAAACTTAGAGATATTCTTATCAACAAGTTATTATATTCTTTTCTGTTTGATTATCAGTAATTAAACTGAGTTATCAACATTATCCACAATTGTTGCAAAAGATAATAAGTTTATAACTTTTTGATAGGAAAGTTGTGTAAAACTTCTATAAAACCATATTAATAACCCTGTGGATATCCACATATAAGTGTTTTCTCTTATGATGGTGTGGATAACAAGTGGGTTATAAAAGAGTTATTAACTGATTTTTTTCCACAGAGTTATCAACAGTTATTAGTGTTGTATTGATGTTCCGCACATATTGTGCTGATGCTCCCGCACCAATGGTGCTAAGCATTAGTTACATAGTTGTTTAATGTTGAAAAAGAAGTAATTTACTTTTATAGATAAGTTACTTTACCATGAGTAAATAAGATAAAGTTAGTGTCTTTCATGTTTATAGAAGGTATTGATAGAAAAAGAAATTCACAATTCAGAATTAAAATCACTATTCATTGGTATTATAAAGTTTAGAATTTCCCCTTTTATAATAGCCAAATTAAGTAATATTAATTATGAATTGTGAATGCTGAATTACGCTTTACAAGTCGTCAATCAATGCTGTACTCTTAGCGTATGCTGTACTCTTAGCTTCAAAGAAGTCGGTCTTCACCATATTAGCATTTGAATACTGACCTACCCACTTCATATTCTCAGGTTCCTTCTGGTTGTCGTCATAGAGGAAGCCGAAGCCGAGTCCAGACCAGCGAAGATTGCCCAAATAACGGATATAATCAGATACCATCTGAGCGTTAAGACCTTGTACATCATTACCGATAACATACTGTCCCCATGCTATTTCCTGACGTACACCCTCACGCATCATATCCTCATAAACCTTTATCTTCTCAGGAGTAAACATATCAGGTTCTTCTTTTTTGAGTTCAAGAATTATACTACGGAAGAGCCATAAGTGAGTATTCTCATCTCGGTTGATATAGCGAATCTCCTGTGCAGAACCCGACATCTTACCATTTCGGCTGAGGTTATAGAAGAACATGAAGCCGCTGTAGAAGTATATACCTTCAAGGATAAAGTTAGCAATGAGCGTTTTCATCAGGCTGAACTTATCTCTTTATCATGGAATTCATTATAGCAGTCACCGATGAACTTATTACGATTTAAGAGATGCTCATCAGTCTTCCATTGATAAAGAATGTCGTTACGCTCTTCAGGACTACAAATTGTGTCGAGCATGTAGCTGTAACTCTGACTATGAATACACTCTTGGAAAGCCTGAATGTGTAGACAGAGATTTACCTCGTTAGCAGTGATGTATTCGCTGAGGGTAGGGAGGTTATTGCTTTGAAGTGAATCAAGGAAGACAAGAAAACTAAGAATCTTGTCGTAGGCTACACGTTCAGCTTTTTCAAGACGTGGATAATCCTTAAAGTCCTGTGAGAGATTGATTTCTTCTGGAATCCAGAAGTTGTTCATTGCTTGTCTGTACCAGTCACTCACCCATGAATACTTCATATTATTGAAGTCATTCAAGTTAGTAGTGTTACCACCAATCATTCGTCTTAGGTGTAGGTCTATATCGCCTGAAGGATTGAATAAGGTATTACGTTTTAATTGATTCTCCATAATTTATATGTTCTCTTTATCTTTTTTATATTTTATTCCTATAACTTTCTTTTTCATTTAGCTATTGCTAAATTCTTTGTTTTATGATGAACAACTCTCGCACTCTTCAACCTCTAATGACTTACTACGTACATAATAGATTGTCTTAACACCTTTTTTCCATGCAAGTAAATAGAGATCGAGTATCTGGCGCATTGAGAAGTCATTGGTGATATATAGGTTCATACTCTGTGCCTGATCGATATGTCGCTGACGTACACCAGAAGCAAGAACACTCCACTTTTGGTTGATAAGGTAAGCACTCTTATACATCCAGTAGGTCTCATCTGAAAGTTCAGGTGCAACACGTGGTAGCATACTTCCCTTCTTCTCTTCTAAGAAGAAACGCTTCATAATTGGGTCTAAGCCAGCTGTTGTACCTGCAATAATACTTGTACTGCTGGTTGGTGCGACTGCAAGTAGATATGCATTACGCATACCCTGTAATGCAACTGTCTTGCGAACATCCTGCCATTCAGTACTATCATAACCACGCTTATCAAAGTAGGCGCCTGTTTGCCAGTCACTTCCCTCAAAGAATTGATAGCTTCCCTTCTCCTTAGCAAGGTTTGAGCTGGCAAGAATAGCTGCTCGGTTGATAGTTTCGAACACCTTATCCATAAACTCGAGATGCTCTTCACTCTCCCACTTGATGCGACGTTTAGCAAGAGCATGGTGATAACCACTAATTCCTAAACCAATTGAACGATAACGCTGGTTGGTAAGCTGTGCATAAGGAACAGGATAAAAGTTGAGGTTGATAACGTTGTCAAGTGCGCGAACAACTGTTGCTACCTTTTCTTTCATCTTCTCTTCGTCCTCCAATGGAAGTCTACCAAGTGAAAGACTTGCCAAGTTACATACAACAAACTCACCCGGACGAGTAGTTGTAACGACAATCGTATCACCATCTTTTGTTTCAACTTCCTTTGATATAGTTTCTATCGGTGCCATGTTCTGGGCAATTTCCGTACAGAGATTAGAGCAGTAAATAATACCTTTATGTCCATTAGGATTAGCTCTGTTCACTGTGTCACGATTGAATGTAAATGGTGTTCCAGTCTCAACAGCAGAACGAAGAACAAGTCGAACAATATCTTTTATGCTAATAACACGACGTGAAAGACGCTGATCGTTGACACAATCAAGATACTTATGTTCCCACTCCTCGCCGTAACAATCCTCAAGGCAATAACCCTTGATACGCATAATCTCGTTAGGACAGAAGAGTGACCAGTTCTGATTCATGTCTTCCTCTGCCATCTTCCAGAATAGGTCAGGATAACAGATAGCTGGGAAAATATCGTGTGCTTTCATACGATCATCACCATTGTTGGTACGAAGTTGCAAGAATTCTGGCAAATCTTTGTGCCATACATCTAAGTAAACAGCAACAGCACCTTGGCGCATTCCTAACTGATCAACAGCAACGGCAGTGTCATTAACAAGTTTCATCCAGCGAATAACACCACCTGCTACACCCTTGAAACCACGAATATTACCACCCGTAGCACGTACCTTTCCGAAGTACATACCCATACCACCACCAAACTTGCTCACCTGTGAAAAGTTATCCAAACTACGATAGATACCATCCAAGCTATCTGGAACGGTGTCAATGAAGCAACTTGACAGCTGATGACTTGGCTTACGAGAGTTAGAGAGGGTAGGGGTTGCCATCGTTACTTCCAACTTACTAAGCAAGTCATAGATGCGACGTACCCACATAAGACGGTCTTCCTTCTCTGGCATAGCAAGGTGAAGCGCAATACCAAGGAACATTTCCTGCACACGCTCTATTACTTTACCAGAGTAATTCTTTATAACATAACGCTTTAGAAGTAGGTCAAGACCTGAATAATTAAGGAGCTTATTGCGTTCAGAATCAATAAAGGTAGCAGCTTCATTGATTTCTTCTTCGCTATAATTTTGTAGAATGTAATCACCGTAAAGTCCTTCTTCAGTCATGTATTTAACCTTACGATAGAATGTTTTGAGTCCCATTTCTTCCTCCAAACGAGTGATTTTCTTTTCAGAACTATATGAAAGAATACGTGCTGAAATCATCTCCCATGCTGGAGCCTCAGGTGTTGTCAATTCTACAGCAGCCTTGATAAGAGCTTCAATAGAGTCCTTTTGTGACATACCGGGCTTACTGAAGCTTGCGAATTTCTCTTGAAGTGTTACCATACTATAAGAGCGTTCGCGGTATTGACGGGCTACACCATGTAGCACATCAGCCAATTGACGATCGTCAACCGACCACACAATGTAGTTGATAGCCTGACGTTGCTCATTACGTTGATAGCGGAAGAGAATATAATTCTTCGCTTCATCGTAATAGCCATGTGCCATAAGGCACTTCTCCACACGGTTCTGGATATCCTCCACAGTGCGCAATTCAGGATTTTCGGTAATGAACTGCTCTACTTCACTGACCATTCCGGCTATCTCACTGTCAGAGACATCCTTCCCGGTGCTGATAAAACTCTTTTTAATGGCTATTGAAATCTTTTCGTTATTATAGACTTCTATTTCTCCATTGCGTTTTGTTATATTCATAACTTGTTATGTATAGTTTTTCTTTTTATTCTTTATTCATTCTCTATTGAGATTTACTTATTTATGTATAAACAACATATTATTAGTAACTTATGCCTTTTTATCAGGTTTTTATTATGGACAAAGTTAAGAAAAAGTGATATGATTGTTATCCAAAAATGGAATATTTTTAGAAGTTACCTACTTTTAATTATTATCAGATTTTGAAAGATATAGATAGCTTATTTTTTTGTTCAAAAATATATAATTTTAGGTATTATAAATCTCTATTTTCAGTTCAAAAAGAATACTTTTTTTAGTTTGTAAAATGCTGTTCAAGGTTCTATTAAATTAAGAATAAAGACTTTCATCACTTCTTATAGGTTTTTATTTCATTATCTTGTCATTATTTCTTTTATTTTTTTGATTGTTGTTTTACAATGAATTATCATCAAGTATACAATTTCTCAAAAAAATCAATGATCAGATGAATATTGATGTGTAATTATAGGATAAAATGTACTTTTTATTCTATTTCTTTATGGTGTTTGTTGTGTCAGAAAATTGTTTTATTATAAAACTTGATAAAGCAATTTCTGTTTGCTTTTCTTTATAACAATCCCTCTTCAATGCGCTGAATAATCTCTTCAGGAAGGATATTATTCATGCATGCAAAGTCGCCACGATGGCAAGGTTTATTACCAAAGACTGAGCAAGGACGGCAAGAGAGCGTATTGATTTGTACGGCATCTTCTTCTTTCTGTTGCCAACCCAAAAAGCCACAATAAGGATGGGTTGCACCCCATACGCTTACAACGCGTGTGCCAGTAAGGGAGGCAAGATGCATATTAGCACTATCCATTGAAACCATTGTGTCGAGATGACTCATGAGAATAAGTTCTTTTTCGAGTCCTTTCATCACGTTAGTAACGCAGAGACATTGTGGATATTGTGCTGCCCATTGGTTCAATACTTTAATTTCATGTTTGCCACCACCGAAGAGGAAGATACGCCAAGAAGGATGTGTTTCGGTCAGTTTTTGTACCACTTTTTCCATTCTTTCTTGTGGATACATCTTTCCTGCATGAGCTGCAAAGGGAGCTATACCTATCCAACGTTCCTTAGGTTGTTTTACACCTATTATATTAGGAAGACTTTGCAGGTTACCCCTTCAGTTGGGAAGATACTTGTAAATTCGGGTTTGATAGGATAACCTATTTTTTCGAGTACATCGGCATAGTTTTGGAAGGAAGTAGGTTGCTGTTTAAGGACTTTATTTTCTTTTTGACATAAGCGTTTTTTTCCTTGTTTATGTTTGTCGATATGTGCCACAGGATAGCCACTAAGGAGAAAGCGTAAGCGTAGGAAACGTGTGCGGAGCACGTTATGGAAATCGGCTACAGCTGTGAATTGTTTTGCTATTAGGCGACGATAAAGTGTGTTAAGTCCTGTGAAACCCTTATATTCCTCTTTCAGGTCGGCAGCCATAAACTCGACATTCGGAGCCAAATCATCAAAGAATGGTTTGGCAAATGGACGAGAAATCACACTAATTCTCACATCCGGATACTGCTTAGCAAGCGAGTAAACGATAGGAACAGTCATAGCAATATCACCCATTGCTGAAAATCGAATAATTAGAATATGTGGGGTTTTCATAGCCTAATAGGGAAGTAATTCAGGAAGGTATATTCGCAAAACTCACATTATTATTTAGGATAAATAATAGCTGATGGTTATTCAATAACTAATAACGTTTTTGTTATTTATTTCAATTAGGATACAGTCCCTCCTTTCTTTTATAGAGAAGGAGGGATAGTGTTTTATTTCTTGTTGTAAAGAATCGGATTAGTTGCAGGATCGTTATACATTTTCATCTGACGGTAAACCTTCATGTACTTACGACCTTGCTGAATGTCATCAAGTAATTGGTCGATGGCAAGACTGAGATCTTTCTGCTGTTCGAGTAGAATATTCAGTTTTGACTTACATTTCTCAATGTGTTCAGCTGATGCATCCGTACGTTCTGTCTGTTCAGCCATGTGATAAATCTTCAATGCAAGAATAGACAAACGGTCAACTGCCCATGATGGACTCTCGGTATTGATAGTCGCTTCAGGGAGTGGTGTCACATCAGAGTATAGCTGACGGAAATAAGAGTCAATCTGCTCAACAAGGTCTGTACGATCTTGATTAGAGCGGTCAATACGATGTTTAAGACTCATTCCTTCTTCTGGGTTGATATGTGGATCACGGATAAGATCCTCGAAGTGCCACTGTACGGTGTCAATCCAGCATTTCAGATAGAGACGGTTTTCAATAGAATCTCTGTCGTAAGGGTTATTAATTTGTGTATCTACGTTGTCCGTAATATGATAATCACGGATAGCCTGATTAAAAAAATCTCGTTACAATGTTTTTGTAAATGACATTCGGTTTTTTTATTTTTCTGTTTCTGTTTATTTTTGCAAAATATATATCAATTTCCTCAAAATACAAAATAAAAACTCTTGTTTTTTCATTGTTCAACGTTCAAACATTCATCGTATGTATTAGGTAGAAAATAGGAGTAAAATCATTTGGAATAGTAAAGTTTACTTTACAGCATTGGTTTATCTTATCAATCTACCAATTTATTTCATGTTAAGGATGGCTTACAAGTATCCTTTCTTCCCTTTTTATTAACGTATGAGGGTTCCGCACATCTTGTGCGGATGCTTAGCACGTATGGTGCGGATGGTATACAATCTTATAAAGAAGGCTTTTTATTTTATGGTGAAAAAGGTTATTAGGAAGGTTACAATTGTTTGTATATTAACATCCGATATATCAGTAAATGAGAAATATTTGTTTTTAGCCGCTATAATAATTAAGGTTTAGCACTTTATAAAAATAAATTCATAAGATATCAGATACATAAATAAAGTTTTGAGTAATCTTATATAATTGTTTGATTTATCGTGTAGTAAATGATAAAAAGGCAAAAATCTGCACAAAGATATATGGTTTTGTGCAATAGATAGTGCTTTTTAATAAAAAAACTTGCATACATGGAAAAAGCAGTTCCTTTGCAACCGCATTTTTGAATTTGGAAATCAATATTAAAACATTTTAAAACTTATAATTATGTCAGAAATTGAATCAAAAGTAAAGGCTATTATCGTAGAGAAGCTCGGCGTTGAAGAGGCTGAGGTAAAGGCAGAGGCAAGTTTCACAAACGACCTTGGTGCTGACTCTTTGGATACAGTAGAGCTCATTATGGAGTTCGAGAAGGAATTCGGTATTTCTATTCCAGACGATAAGGCAGAGAAAATCTCTACAGTAGGCGATGCTATCTCTTACATTGAGGAGAACGCTAAGTAAGGTTTGCTCATGATAAAAGAACCAAGCAGAGCGTTATGTCTTTGCTTGGCTTTTTTTTTACTTTACTTTTTTAATTTATAATTCACGCATGGAATTAAAAAGAGTAGTTGTAACAGGTCTTGGCGCCGTTACTCCATTGGGTAACAATCCAGAGGAGACCTGGCAGAACATGCTGGCAGGTAAGAGTGGTGCTGCTCCTATTACACATTTCGATACAACCCAGTTCAAGACAAAGTTTGCTTGTGAGGTAAAAGACCTTAATATCAATGATTACATTGATCGTAAGGAAGCTCGTAAGCTCGACCGTTACACTCAGTTGGCTATTATTAGTGCTATCCAGGGTGTTAAGGATGCTAACTTTGATTTGGAGAAGGTAGATAAGAACCGTGTTGGTGTTATTTATGGTGTAGGTATTGGTGGTATTAAGACATTTGAGGATGAAGTGGGTTATTACGCACAGCATTCAGAGAATGGTCCTAAGTTCAATCCTTTCTTCATCCCTAAGATGATTGCAGATATCGCTTCTGGTCAGATTAGTATGCTGTATGGATTCCACGGTCCTAACTATACAACAACATCTGCTTGTGCTTCATCAACCAACGCTTTGGCTTCAGCATTCAACCAGATTCGTCTTGGTAAGGCTGATATTATCGTTAGTGGTGGTGCTGAGGCTGCTATTTGCGCTTGTGGTGTAGGTGGTTTCAATGCTATGCATGCACTTTCTACACGCAATGATGATCCAGAGCACGCTTCACGTCCATTCTCAGCAAGCCGCGATGGCTTCGTAATGGGTGAGGGTGCTGGTTGTCTTATCCTTGAAGAACTTGAGCATGCAAAGGCTCGTGGTGCGAAGATTTATGCAGAGATGGTTGGTGAAGGCGAGTCAGCTGACGCTCATCATATTACCGCTTCTCATCCAGAGGGTCTCGGTGCTAAGCTCGTTATGAAGGCAGCACTTGAAGATGCAGGTTTGAAGCCAGAGGATATCGACTATATCAACGTTCACGGTACATCAACTCCTGTAGGTGACATCTCAGAGGCAAAGGCTATCAAGGCTTTGTTTGGTGAGGCTGCTTACAAGTTGAATATCTCTTCTACAAAGAGTATGACAGGTCACCTTCTTGGTGCAGCTGGTGCTGTAGAAGCTTTGGCTTGTGTAATGTCAGTGAAGGAAGACATCGTTCCTCCAACAATCAATCATGAGGATGATGACAAGGATCCAGAGTTGGATTACAACCTGAACTTTACGTTCAATAAGGCGCAGAAGCGTGAGGTACGTGCTGCACTCAGCAATACCTTCGGTTTTGGTGGTCACAATGCTTGTGTTGTATTCAAGAAGTATGCTGAATAATATAAATTGATAGAATAAAGCTCCCTTTCCGTAAGGAGAAGGAGCTTTATTTGTCTTTGTACCAAATCATTGGCATTCTTCCCCACGATATCACTTTTTATAAGACAGCACTCTTGCATAAGAGTGTAGCGCGTCGAAATGCAAAGGGTAAGCCAGTAAACAATGAACGACTTGAGTTTCTTGGTGATGCTATCCTTGACGCTATTGTAGCTGACATCGTTTATACACACTTCCCTGGTAAGCGTGAGGGTTTCTTGACTAATACTCGTTCAAAATTAGTACAACGCGATACGCTAAATCGTCTGGCTAAGGAGATGGGAATTAATCAGTTGATACTCTCTAACGGACATACGTATTCTCATAACAGTTATCTTGGTGGTAATGCTTTTGAGGCACTTGTTGGGGCACTCTATCTTGATCATGGCTACAACGCTTCTAAGAAATTTATTAAGCAACAGGTTCTTGGAAAACTAATCAACCTTGATAAAGTAGCTTATAAAGAAGTTAATTTCAAGTCAAAGCTCATCGAATGGAGTCAGAAGTACAAAGTAAAGATGGACTTCAAACTGATTGAGAACCAAAAGGACAAGCAAGGTAGTCCTGTCTTCCATTACCAAGTTTTTATGGAGGATATTCCATGTGGTGAGGGACATGGTTATTCAAAGAAGGAAAGTCAGCAAGAGGCATCTAAACTTACGTTACAGCGATTGCGTCGTGAACCTCAGTTTATAGATGAGATTTTTGCTTCTAAGCAAATTCGTATAAAAAATGAGGAGGAGTTAGGACTTAATATTCCTGAAACATCACAGGATACGAAGCTCATGGAAAGTTCTGAATCAGAGATTGAAAAGCACGAAAACACTTTCCAAACAGAAGTCTATGACGATAAGTCATTGGCTGCTGATGATAAGAATGAGGAGAAAACAAATCTCTCTGTAAATGAAGTAACAAAGGCTAATAATGGAGATTTTGACCTTTCGGACATCTCTCACTCAAAGCCTATTGATCGCGAAGCTATCATTGCTGCTGCTGAGGCAGAAGCATTTGAAGATAAAGAAACAGCGGAATAGAAGAATAAAAGACAGGCGTTTGCAGCCGATGGTAAGTGGTAATAGAAAATTACGCTCACTATCTTCTGTAAACGCTTGTTTTACTCTCAAAAAATACCAAAACACTTGTTACATCTTCATATTTATATTATCTTTGTGCTGTAAAAGCATTGAAAATATGAAAGTTAATTGTTTAATCTTTACGTTAGGGCTGATGTCTTTTGCCTTAACCGCACATGGCCAGACATCAATGATATCGGGTGTATTGCTCGACTCTCTTACCCACGAGGGAGAACCATACGCCACAGTCAGAGTATATAAAGGAAAGAAAACTGACAAACCAGTGGCTATGTCGATAACGGGGCAGGATGGAAGGTTTTCTCAAAAAGATAACAGGACAGGGTAACTATTTTATCTCCTTCACTTCGATGGGACGTAAGGAAATTCTGCGTAAGGTACAACTTACGGCAACGGGCGGTACTATTGAGCTTGGAAACCTCCTTGTACAAGACGATACAAAGCAGTTGAAGGGCGTGGAAGTAGTGGCACAGAAGCCGCTTGTAAAGATGGAAACTGACAAGATGACCTACGATGTTCAGAGCGACAACGATGTCAAGACAAACACCGTACTTGATATGTTGCGTAAGGTTCCGATGGTAACAGTGGACGGACAGGACAACATCACCGTCAATGGACAAGGTTCCTTCAAGGTCTATGTGGACGGAAAACCTAACGTAATGTTCTCTTCCAATCCTTCACAGATATTCAAGGCGATGCCTGCTTCGGCTGTAAAATCAATCGAAGTGGTCACAAATCCTGGTGCAAAATATGATGCAGAAGGAGTCGGAGGTGTGCTGAATATCATTATGAATAGCGGTGATGGAAAGAGCAAGACAAAGATGAATGGATATAATGGTAGTGTAGCTCTTACCTTAAGCAACAATGGTTCTCGCACCACAACCTTCTTTAGTGGACAGCAAGGAAAGCTTACCTACAGTGCCAATGTCATGGGAACGAAATTCAAGACAAACGGAACAGAAACCGAGATACGCCGTACTTCATCTGATGGGTCTACTATGTCTTATTGGCAAAAGGGCAATACAAACATCAATTTTACGATGGCCAACATCAGCTTAGGCTATGAACTCGATTCTATGAGTAATATCGGTGCTACCTTTGGTTTGACCTCTCACACAATGAAGAATGATGGTCATCCTACGACAACCTTCTCAGGTGGAGCTTATGGAAGTGGTTTCACGTATGGAAATGAGATGACGATGGAGAATAAAAACATGTCGTTCAATGGAAGTGTTGACTATCAACGTTTCTTTAATAAGGCACGTACAAGTAGCTTGACATTGAGTTATCTCTTCACAACCTCACCTGCAGAAAACAATAATCGACGCATTTATGATGCACTACCGGAAGGTGTGACGATTCCTTTATCCGACCTTTATTCGGCTGCAAAGATGCGTGGAACGGAGCATACTATGCAGGTTGACTTTACTACTCCATTAGCAAAAGGGCAGACATTGAATACTGGTTTGAAGTTTATCTCTCATCGCAACACATCGGATTCTAAGTTCTATGACATCATAGGCAGTACAGAGGTCTATAATGCAACTAACAGTGTGGACTACAAGAACACACAGAGTATCTTGGCTGAGTATGCTGAGTACAATGCGACAATGGGTAAGTTTGGTGCAAAGGCAGGCTTACGTTATGAGCATACGTGGGAGAAGGTGAACTTTATCGTTGGTTCTGGTGCTGACTTTAAGAAGAATTATGGAAGTCTTGTCCCCTCTGCCAGCTTTAGCTATAACATCTCTGGTGGTGTCAATTTAGGCTTGAATTATAACATGCGTATCAGCCGCCCGGGTGTTAGTTACCTCAACCCGTATATAGATCGTTCTAACCCAACGGTCTTGAGTTATGGTAATCCAAACCTATCAGTTGAGAAGAGCCACAATGTAAGTTTGGTATTCAATTACTTCACACCGAAGTTTATGATAAATATGACGCTTGGTGAAGCCTTTGCTAACAACCAGATTGAGCAGTATTCGTTTATGAACGGAACAGTGTTGAACACAACTTACGGCAATATCGTGCGTAGTCGTTGGACCAATTTTAGCACCTTTATGAATTATGCTGTCACCCCTAAGACACGCATCATGCTCAATGGCGGCTTTGACTATGGAGATATTCGTTCAGAGCAGTTGGGTGAATATAATCACGGATGGCAAGCAAGTGCATTCTTGGGTGTACAGCAAGCCTTCCCATGGAAGATAAATTGGAGTATGTATATGGGTGGACTGACAAAGAAATATTTGTTGCAGGGTTATAATGGTGGCTTCAATATGTTCACATCAACTCTTTCAAAGAGTTTTATCAAGGACAAACTCAACCTCAGTTTGATGTACTCTGTACCTTTGACAGGAAAGATGTACATTGAGCAATACAGCCATGGAGTTGACTTTGAGAACCACATGAATATCACGATTCCAGCACAGCAAATATCATTGACCATTACTTGGAATTTTGGAAATACCAAGAAGCGGTTCCAGACACACAAGAGTAATATTTCAAATGACTTCCAAGAGAAGAAGGACGATCAGCAAATGAATGGTATTGGAATGGGTGCTGGCAGTGGAATGTAGACACTCTGTACGATGAATATACGTAGAATATAGGTTTACCAGATGTTGATTCTACGTATAAAAAGCATAAAAAAGGAAGCGATATCAAGGTGTTTTTGATATCGCTTCTTCCTTTTCTTATATCTTGTAATTATTTGTTAGCAAGTGTTTTAATAGTCACACAAGTTTGTATCACACAAACTTGTGTGACACAAACTTGTGTGATTGCTATTTTATTACTATATTTGCAGTCGTAAGACAAGCTAAAACGTAATCGTTATGTGCAAGAAATTTGTTTATGGAGTAGCTGTTTCCGATTATAACTTCATAGAAGAGAAGTGGAAACAAAGCGATTGATGAATAATTTCAGAGGTGGTATCAATACCATTCTGATGTCTCCTCGTCGACTGGGAAAGACTTCCTTGGTGATGCGTGTGTGTGAAAAGCTGAAGTCAGAAGATATTATAACGATTTATTTAGACATCTTTGGATGTAAGAGCGAGTATGACTTTTACAACCGTTTGGCGTCAGAAGTACTGAAGCAGACGGCATCAAAGCAGAGTATGTGGCTCGAGGAGGCAAAGGAATTCTTGTATAGACTTACGCCAAAGATATCATTCAGTCCAGAACCGAACAGTGATTTTGCTATTTCTTTGGATATAACTCCGAAGACACATACGCCAGAAGAAGTGCTTGAGATGGCTGAAAAGATTGCCATAAAGAAAGGAAAGCAGATTGTTGTCTGTATTGATGAGTTCCAACAGATAGGTGAGATGACTGATAGTAAGCATGTACAGGCACGATTAAGGAGTGTATGGCAACATCAGAAGCACGTATCTTACTGTCTTTTCGGTAGTAAGCATCACTTGATGAGTAGTATCTTCCTACACCGCAGTATGCCTTTCTATCAATTTGGTGACTTGATAGTGCTCGACAAGATACCATCAGCTGAGTGGGTGGAGTATATTGTCAGCCATTTTGCAGATGGTAAGAGGACTATCAGTCCAACCCTTGCGGAGGAGATTTGTAGCTTCACAGACAACTATTCAGCATACGTTCAGCAGTTATCTTGGCTCGTTTATACACAGAAGGAAGAAGGAGAGACAGTGGATGAAACCGATATCAAGCAGGCAACAGACGACCTTTTAGCAACGAATGAGGTACTCTTTATGCAGATGGTTGAACCCCTCTCGGAGTATCAACTTAACTTTCTGCGTGCCTTATGCTCTGGTGTTACGAAGGACTTTGGACTTGCAAAGATACGAGAGAAATATCAATTGGGTAGTTACTCGAATATCAACCGATTGCAGAAAGCACTCCTTGAGCGTGACTTGATAGAAAAGCGTGGGGCAGAGTTGGCTATTACTGACCCTGTGTTTGCCAAGTGGTTTCAACGGAAAATGATGTTTTAAGAATCAGAGGAGGCATAAAATAAAACGAGTCAAGTCAATAGTTTTTATCGTATTACATACTTTTCTTATACGAAGAAACTATTGACTTGACTCCTTTTATTGGCTTTATTATAGTCTTATTTCTTATTCAAAGTGTCACATTACTCGGTTATCATCTTACGTGATATGCGTAGGAGGATGGCGAAGAGGATAACTGCAGTGATGAAACCAGCGATGGCGTCAATGAGATAATGCGCTTGAATATAAACTGTGGCACAGCAAAGCAAAAGATAGAAGGGTGCAAGGATAGCTAAAAGTTTATAGTTGCGGTCGTGCCAAAGGAGCAACATACAGATGGTGCTGACACCAACGTGTGAGCTTGGGAAGGCTGCAGTAGGACGCTCACCAGCTGCCTTAGCATCCTCAACGAGGTGATAGAAGATTCCATCGGTATATCCTGGGCTTGGTAAACACTCCTGATGATGGTTGAAATAGTCGTGAACATTAGGGAAGATACCCGCTGTCACGTTCTGTAAACCAATCGCCTTATAATAGAAGGTTGGTCCTGTTACAGGTACGAAGATGAATACGATGTAATAAATAAAGAAGGAAGAGAGGATGATAAAGGTAGCTCTATTAAACTCCTTATAGTACCACCCGAAGTAATAAACAGCCGTTGCGGCTATCATTGGATAGTAGGCTGCATAGCCCATATCGAACAACTCGCTAAAGATAGGACCCGGCAAAGCCTTTGAGAAGAGTAGGGCTGGCTGACAGCCAAAGAGGTCTTGCTCCCATTGCGCAAAGAGATGGTCGAGGTTGGGCAGGTGTCTATTGATTTCAAAGGTGTCAGGATACCACCATGCAAGTAGTCCTAACTGTACGCCAACACGTAGGAAACGAGTCGCTCTACAGGGAGCTAAGCGATAAACCACCCACATAGCAGCTGTCAAAGCAACGATGCGTAGACGCCCGAAGATCATTGCCTGCGGATTGTTAATGGTGGTGTACATAAAGAAGATGACGATGAGTGTCAGCACCAAGTAAGCCATTACCACCCATTCGTATGCCATAAGTCCCTTTACGGGTTTCTTTTCTAATTTAAATAAGTCTATGATGAATTGTTTCATTGTTTGTTGTTATTGGGCTTATTAGGCCTATTAGCCTTATTAGCCTAATTGGGCCAATAAGGCTAATAATAATTAGCTATCCTACAGCCAGCCTTCTTTTTTATACCATTCAATTGTCTCTTTCACGCCTCGTTTGAGGTCATATTCAGGCTTATAGCCTAACTCTTCAATCGCTGGGCGGATGTTACAACGCCAGTTACGCTGCTTTAGAATCTGGTATTTGTCGTTGTTTAAAGCCGAAATCTTACCTGTTGCATGTCCGATAAGGTCGCCAAAGAACGTGACAACACGTAATATCCATATCGGAGCTGTGATGCGAATCCACCAAGGACGACCTAATTCCTCGTGGATAAGGTCGCTGAAGGTAGTACTCTGGTAGACCTTTCCATCACTTAGGAAGTAGGCACTGCCTATCTTTCCGTGGTCAAGTGCAAGGAAGGTAGCCTGCACCACGTCCTTAACATATACGAAGGTGATATCCTGCTGCTTATAACCAACAGCGAAGTCGCTATGCCCCTTGATGCTCTTTGCCATCAGGAAGTAATCCTTCTCACGTGGTCCATACACGCCAGTTGGGCGCAAGATGATATAAGGAAAGGACGAAGGCAACAGCTGTTCAGCCTCCAACTTACTCTTACCGTAAGCCGTGTTAGGCTGTGGAGTATCTGTTGGCTCAATCTCCTTATAAGGTTGTTGCTCTCTGATAGCACCGAAGATGCTAAGACTTGAGAGGAAAACGAAACGCTCCAAAGGCAGATTAAGTTCCTGCAGTGCCTGTACGAAGTTGCGCGTACCATCTCGATTGACACGGAAGAAATCCTCCTTGTTTAAGCATTTTGTTACACCAGCGGCATGAACAACATAGTCAAACTGATGTCCAGAGAGCTGTTCTTTTAGTTTATCGACAGATGAGAAGTCTAATTCTATGAAATGAATCCGCTCATCCTGGAGGTATTCTCGTGAAGAAGTACGGCGTACTACCGCCCAAGTTTCCATACCTCTGCGCAGTGCTTCCTCCACGATAAAGGAGCCAATGAAGCCCGATGCGCCTGTTATAAGTATCTTTTTCATTAAAAATTTCGTTGCAAACGTTTGCAAAGATACAAACTTTTTCGTTACTTTGTGGAAAATAACAAAACTCAAGTTTCGGTTTTTAGATGTTTTGTATGTAATGAACTACATTGCAACTAAGTATCAAACCGTTTTGTCTCGGTCTACCGGACATGTGCTACGGCTATTTCGGACAACTTGTCCGAAGCCCTCGGACAATGATATCCGATGGCGTTTAAGACTGCTTAGGATAACCTTTACTTGAGTTCAAAACAACTAATTCCACTATGAGGAAAGAAAAGAAAAGCAGCAAGCGATTGACTAAGAAGCAGCTTGCAGAGAAACTCATGAGTTTCTTTCAGACACAACCCGACGAGACATTTAGCTTTAAACAGATATTTCATGCACTCAAGTTGACCACCCATCCAGCCAAAAATGTTGGCGATAGATGTGATGGAGGAATTGGCGTGGGACGACTTCCCTGTCAAAGGTTGGAGAGAGTGCTTACACGTTGAATACCAAAGGACAGGTGCAGGAAGGTACCTTTATCCGCAAGGCGAATGGTAAAAATACATTCCTGCCAGAGGATGGTGGTACACCAGTCTTTGTCTCTGAGCGTAATTCTATGGCGGCTTTGAATGGCGACCAAGTAAGAGTTCAGTTCATGGCACGCCGTCAGAATCATATAAAAGAGGCAATGGTCATCGCGATACTGCAACGGAAGAAAGACACCTTCGTTGGAAGGTTGCGGGTCGAGAAGGACATTGCCTTTCTTGTAACGCAGGAGAATCTCTTTATTCATGACATCCTTATCCCTAAGAAGAAACTAAAGGGCGGAAAGACAGATGACCGTGCTTTGGTGAAGATAACCAAGTGGCCTGATGCCGATCACAAGAACCTTGTGGGCGAAGTGGTGGACGTCTTGGGTGAAGCTGGTGACAATGATGTAGAGATGAATACCATCCTTGCACAGTATGGATTGCCTTATAAGTATCCTAAACGTGTCGAGGATGCTGCCGAGAAGATAAGTGCTGAGATTACAGCGCAGGACTATGCGGAACGTGAAGACTTCCGTGACGTATGGACTTGTACGATAGACCCAAGGGACGCGAAGGACTTTGACGATGCACTTTCTATCCGAAAGTTAGAGAGTGGACTGTGGGAAGTGGGTGTACATATCGCTGACGTGTCGCATTATGTCAAGGAAGGAGATATTATCGACCGTGAAGCGCAACAGCGTGCGACGTCAGTTTATCTCGTAGACCGCACTATCCCGATGCTTCCAGAGCGCCTTTGTAACTTTATCTGTTCGCTCCGTCCAGATGAAGAGAAGCTTGCTTTCAGTTGTATCTTCAATCTTGACGATGAAGCAAACGTAAAGGCTTACCGCATTGTGCACACGGTTATCAAGTCAAATCGTCGTTATGCTTACGAAGAGGCACAGCAAATATTAGAAGACAATGGCGTTGTTGATGGTACAGGTGAGCCTGCTCCTGACCCAGGAAAGGCTGGATATAAAGGCGAGAATGCTGAACAAATCGTTACACTCGACCGTCTTGCAAAGTTGATTCGTGGTCGTCGTATGAAGGCAGGAAGCGTGAAGTTCGATTCAGAAGAACTCCACTTCGACATTGATGAGAAGGGTAAGCCAATCCGTTGTTACTTTAAGCGTTCAAAGGATGCCAACAAGTTGATTGAAGAGTTTATGCTCTTGGCTAATAAGACAGTAGCAGAAAGCGTCGGAATCGTGAAGAAAGGCAAGAAAGCAAAGACCCTTCCTTATCGCGTTCATGACAATCCTGACCCGCAGAAGTTCGAGAACTTACGTGAATTTACAGCCAAGTTCGGTTATAAACTCAAGTCTGCAAGCACGAAGGGAGCTACTGCTCGGGCATTGAACAAGCTGATGGACGAGGTACAAGGCAAACGTGAAGAGAAGGTGATACAGACGATTGCACTCCGTTCGATGATGAAAGCGAAGTATACTACGCATAACATCGGTCACTTCGGACTTGCTTTTGATTATTACACCCACTTTACCTCGCCTATTCGTCGTTATCCCGACACGATGGTTCATCGCTTGATAACACGTTACCAGAACGGTGGTCGCTCGGCTAATAAGGAACATTACGAGGAGCTTTGTGAGCATTGTTCAGATATGGAACTCGTTGCACAGAATGCAGAACGCGATTCTATCAAGTACAAGATGGTTGAGTTTATGAGCGAGCATATCGGTGAATGCTATGATGCACACATATCTGGTATTCAGAGTTTCGGTATTTATGCGGAGATAGATGAGAACCATTGCGAGGGTATGATACCAATGCGTGACCTCGATGATGACTACTACGACTTCGATGAGAAGAACTATTGTCTTGTTGGTCGTCGTCGTCACCACGTCTACCAGCTTGGTGATCCTATCCGCATACAGGTGGCTAAGGCCGATTTAGAGCGTAGACAACTCGACTTCGCACTTGATGATGGTCGCCCATTAAAAGCTAAGCAGACCGCTGCAGAGTATGCTGTAAATAGGAAGAGCGACCGAAAGAGCAGCAAGCGTGGTAGCAAGAGCCGCAGAAGAAAGTAGTTATCAAGGTGAGACGAAAGATATTCTTTTCACACAAAGAGGAACTATGGAACTCGTGGAGTCATAGTGGAGGAATCGTACTGGGCGTAGTGTTCGGTACGATTTTCCTTGTTTGGTGCTCTAAGGAACGGTCTGGTTGGGCAACAGCGGGTGTGATATTATATCTTGTCGGGATGCTTTTCAGCTATATCACGTCGACCGTCTATCATGCCCTCTCTGCCCATTCTGTATGGAAAGAACGGTTGCGGAAGTGGGACCATGCTGCTATTTATTGGCATATAGCAGGTTCTTATTCTCCCATAACACTGATAGCCTTGCGCAATCAAGGTGCTTGGGGCTGGGGTTTGTTTGCTTTTGTATGGCTCTGTGCAATACTTGGCACCATCTCATCCTTCCGTAAACTGCGTGACCATAGTAACTTAGAAACGTTGACATTCATCGGTATGGGGCTATCAGTATTGGTTGCCTTCAAACCATTAGTCGATGCTTTAGAAACACAATCGCTCGTCTGGATCTTTGCAGAAGGAGTCATGTATATTACTGGTGCACTGTTTTATTCGCTTAACAAGCGTAAGTATATGCACACAGTATTCCACTTCTTCGTACTTGCAGGTAGCATTTGTCATATCATAGCTGTGTGGGGAATCCTAATGGAATACCTATGATTTGCACTCATATAAACCCTAAAAGAAATGTTGAAACGTAGTTTCTTGCTCTCTATAATACTCATTCTTGCAATCGTGAATACGCAGGCGCAGGAACGACAATACACTCGTCTGAAAGGTTATTATCGTGTCTATCAGACCACAAACTCCATGCTTAGCTATTTCATTGATGGTATGATGGAGTTTTATATTCCTCTTTCTGACTCGACAGATGTAGCTTCAGAAGGGAAGAAAGGTTCGCCCTTTGTAGAACGGAAGTTCCTCGGTGAACGTCGTCGTAAGGCTCCGAAAGCCAATGGCGATGATACTTTTGCACGCATTTCACTCCCTAATCTGGAACGTCAGACCCTCCTAACAAGTATAAACAGCGAGGAATACTCCACTCGTAACAATGGGGACGTGTACCGATGGGCTGATAAATGCGGTAAGATAAGCAAGGAAAAGCGGAAGATTAACGGGAAGACAGAGGTCGTTACAACCCTTGAGATGGACGAACTTGTCGGACAACCAAAGCACGAAATAGACATGAGTCAGCTGCGTATGTATGGTATCGTGGCTCGGATGACTCAGTATGATGAGAGCGAGAGTTACCTCTCTAACAATCTTCTCCTTGCCTCACAGAAGCATCAAACTTTCTTTGCTCACTACCGTGGAGAGGATGATGACGAACGAATTGACGTATGGAGTGAGTTCTATGTATCGGACCGTATGACTATCACTGAGAGTGAACTCAAACGTATTAAGAAAGAGAAGAACAGCGTTTGGACATTCTCTATCCCTGCTATTGTCCCACCATTAGACAAGGAAGTGGCTGAGGCTTGGACTAAGATGGTGGAGTATTGAGCAAGAGAGGATGTTAAGGAGTTAAGGAGTGAAAGGGAGTGAAAGGAGTTAAGACAAATGTTCTATAGTTAACTTAGCGATTGTTTTTAGTACTGGTTATGGGATAATGCACAATTATCTACAACCAAGTACAAAGCAGAAACGGTAATATTGGATTGAAGAATGAAGAAAAGTATCTTTATATTCTTGGTATGTTTAGTGTTAGTAAGCTGTGGGCAGCAACGGAGTAAGGTGGATATTCCAAAGGAGAAATTCACTATTGATCTGCGTCTTCCTACTACCCCAGTGAAGGATCAAGGGTCGAGTTCGCTCTGCTGGGTCTATGGAATGCTTGCAACCCTTGAGACAGAGCATATTATGCGGGGTGATTCTGTAAACTTAAGTCCTGACTATGTGGCACGTATGTACCTTAGTGAGCAGGCAAATCGTCGTCGTTTACTCCCTAATAAGATTGTTCAAAAGGAGGCTGGTATCACAACGCGTGGAATGTGTACTATGGCACTCGACCTTATACAAACCTACGGTTTGCAGCATTATGATGCCTATCGTCATAAGCCTGATATGGACTATAACGTTCTTTGTCGTAAGTTGGATAAGGACAATGATACGGAGAAACTATTGGATAAGTATATCGGTCCGCTACCCAATCAGGTCTTTATGTTAGGCGCATTATACACTCCATTAGAGTTTGCACATAGCGTATGTACTGATGATGAGTACATAGCATTAACGAGTTTCACACATCATCCATACGGACAACGCTTCTCTTTGGAAGTACCTGATAATTACTTTCATAACACTTTCCTCAATGTTCCACTCGACACGATGATGAATCGCATTGTTCAGAGTTTACGTTCAGGACATCCTGTGTGCTGGGAAGGCGACATATCAGAGCCCGGTTTCTTATTTGGAAATGGCTTTGCTGTGTTGAAACATGAAGACAAAAAGGTGACAGCAGAGCGTCGACAGGCTTCTTTTGAAGCGCATCGCACAACTGATGACCACGTTATGGAAATCGTTGGATTGGCTCACGACCAACATGGTCGACGCTTCTTCCTCTGCAAGAATAGTTGGGGAACAGCCAATCGCTACCATGGTTTTATGTTCTTAAGTGAGAACTATGTGCGCATGAAGACCATTGCCGCGGTGCTACGAGCTATTTAAGACGAATACAATACAAAGGTGATAGGGACTGAGCACTCAGCCCCTATTTTTGTTTCTATACCCACGAGAGCAGCCCTACTAAGCCTTAACAGCCACAGAATAAGCCTAATGCATCCTAAGTATCAACTCACCTCCTGTCTGCATCACAGGGACCTCAACCACCGAAGAATACTCCCTATAATTATACTCTCCATCTGGTCGACGATACAAGCTAAGCTTACTGTTCTGCTCAACTGCACATGAGATCTCCACCGTCTGACTATGTGTATTCTTCAGTTTCACGGGTTGGTAAAAGTTTAAATAGCCTCTTGCTTGATTAAAATCCTCCGGTATTTGATTCTCCATACCATACCAGACTTTATTACAAATGGCAAAGCTATCCTTCTCGTTAATAGTCCCATTCGTTTCTATCCTTACCTTCACAAGCTGCTTGCGAGGGATGAATATATTCTGCTCATACACCTGTCCTTTCTGTAAACGACCTGGCACTATATAATACGAATAGAAGATCTTTTTCTCACTCAACGGATGTACTGCTGTGATATCAGTAGGTAATAGATACACTTTATCATCCAACTTACTCAAATCCAACGTCATCTGTAGAGAGCAGTCGGTGCCTACTTCAGCTGAATCAGTGGTCAAAGACTTTATTTCTTTGTCGTTTAAGTTGAAAAACATTATGTAGTCACCATCCTTATCCGTCGTTACCTTGGCCTTATGATATACCTTAGTAGAAAAAATACCAGACATAATCATATAATCCAACTTTATTTCTATGTTAGGAATAGGCTGTCCGTCTGGTGTTTTAGCAACCCCTTTAATAATCAAACTCTTAGGATCTGGCCTATCAATAAAGTCATCTTCTTCAGAATGACAGCTTGCCAATAGCAACATAACTACTGGTAAAGCAAGTAGATACAATAATACCTTCTTCATAATCCATTCGTTTTTAGGTTTACGTTAAGTCGTTTTTAGATATCATAGCTTTAATATGATACCATCCTTCTATATTGATTTCGATTTCACAAAGGTATGTAATATTTGAAAAACAAGCAAGAAGATTGCTTGTAAAAACATGATTTTAAGGATTTATACACCATGAAGGGTAGTGGAAGTATGCGTATTAACAAACCCTATTCACAATAATAAGCGGTCAAACATTGCAAGGCTTTATAATGTATTTTTCATGAAAATAATTCTTTTTCTTCATGAAAATAAATATTTCTTTTCACGTAAATAATTATTTTTCTTCATGAAAAATAATTCGCAGAAGGTGAACTCTACTACTGCTTTATTCCCACTTATGCAGGCTGTTTTCATGTGATTTAAAATTAAAAAGGGGACATATTTGCCCCCAATATCTTATGTTGCCAGTTGTTTGAAACCTACTTTATAAGTAGCTGACGCGCAAACTCCCAAATGACAATACCGGTTGTTACACTAACATTCAATGAGTGTTTGGTGCCGAACTGTGGAATTTCAAGGCAGCCGTCGCTCATATCCACGACACTTTGTTTTACACCTTTCACCTCGTTGCCCAGCACGATAGCGTAGTGGGGGGATGGGTGATGGGTGTTGGGTGTTGGGTGTTGATGGTTGGTTGGGTTCTCTGTGTTGAGCTCCTGCAGCTTTGTTGAGCCTTCCACCTGTTCTACGCTATACACGAATACGCCTTGACGATGGAGTTCTTCGATGGCATCCTCTGTACGTTCAAAGTAACGCCAGTCAACTGAGTCCTCACCACCGAGTGCGGTCTTATGAATCTCTGCGTTAGGAGGTGTGGCGGTAATACCGCATAGATAGACAGCTTCCACGCGGAAAGCATCAGCCGAACGGAAGACACTTCCCACATTATGTAACGACCGCACATCGTCTAATACAACGATGAGTGGTAGTTTATCAGCTTCCTTGAACTCTTCAAGGGAAAGCCTGTTCATTTCTATTGTGCGTAGTTTTCTCATAAGGAAAAGCCCCACCCGACCTCCCCGAAAGGGGAGGAGTCTTAGCTTGTGAAGTTCCACCTAACCTGTCCGAAGGGAGGAATATTAGCTTGTAGAACCCCACTTAACTTCCCCGAAAGGGGAGGAGTCTTAGCTTGTGAAGTTCCACCTAACCTCGCCGAAGAGAGGAATATTAGCTTGTAGAACCCCATTTAACTTCCCCGAAAGGGGAAGAGTCTTAGCTTGTGAAGTTCCACCTAACCTCGCCGAAGAGAGGAATATTAGCTTGTAGAACCCCATTTAACTTCCCCAAAGGGAGAGGAGTCTTAGCTTGTGTGTGGGTTATAGTTGTAGAATATTATTATAGAATAGGGATATATGCTAAATATTATAGATATCTCAACAAAGCATCCCTGTAGTATTATCCTTTTATTATCTGCACTCCCCTCCCTTCGGAGGGGTTGGGGGAGGCTTTTTTTTACTGCAAACTAAACCCTACTGCGTACGCCTTAATCTTCGTCACCATAGACAGCAAGCCGTTGCTACGTGTAGGTGAGAGATGCTGGCGGAGACCTATTTGATCAATGAAATACAGGTCAGCATCGATAATCTCTTGTGGAGTATGATTGCTTAACACACGTATCAGAAGGGCAATGATACCTTTGTGATGAGTGCATCAGAGTCAGCAGTGAAGATAAGTTTACCATCTACGTTGTCACACTGCAGCCATACACGGCTCTGACAACCATCAATAAGGTTCTGCTCGTTCTTATACTGCTCCTCTAATGGCTCTAACTCGTTACCCAAGTCAATGAGCATTTGGTATTTATCCATCCAATCAGTGAAGTCCTCGAACTCACCGATTACAGCATCTTGTGCTTCGTTTATTGTCATTGTATAAATGTTTTGTTCTATTCAGAATTATGAAAACTTCTGTGAGTAGAGTTTTATAAGCAAGTAACTCGTCTACTTGTCTACCTGTCCACTCGTCTACTTAAAATCACTTTGTTACTAACTTAAACAGTTTATCATTTGGGCGAACCTTGTCCGGTACAGGGATAGAAACGCGCCAACCTTGTTCTGCTTTATCAACAGGATTGAGGTCGTAACGGATTTCTTCAGCATTGAGGAACATAGCTCCAGTGCTGTTACCAGTGATAAGAAAGTTTCTCTCCCTTTACGAAGGTGTTAGCCTCAACAGCCACCTCAGCTACACCAAGACGAGAGAAATACTTTATCACCTTACCGATGAGTACCTTCTTCTCCGTAGCTTTATTGCCATAATCTTTGGTCCATTCGCCCATCTTCTGACCTTGATAGTAGCCATCCCAGAAGCCACGATTGAAGACTGTTGAGAGACGTTCGTCCCACTTGTCTTTCTTTTCTTCGGTGAAGGTACCATCGAGTACGCTTTCTATTGCCTCCTTATAGCAGCTGACAACAGTGTGAACATACTCTGGTCCACGCGCACGTCCCTCAATCTTGAACACACGTACACCAGCATTCATCATCTTGTCAATGAAGCGAACGCTCTTTAAGTCCTTAGGACTCATGACGTATTTATTGTCAATTTCCAGTTGGTTGCCCGTCTCGTTGTCTGTAACGGTATAGCTACGGCGGCATATCTGGGTGCAAGCACCACGATTAGCAGAGCGGTTAGAGTCGTGAAGACTCATATAACATTTGCCCGAAATCGCCATACAGAACGCACCATGACAGAACATCTCGATACGAACAGGCTGTCCCTTTGGTCCACAGATATTCTGTTTGATAATCTGTTCGTGTATCTCTTTTACTTGGTCCATATTCAGCTCGCGTGCCAATACGGCTACATCCGCAAACTGAGCGTAGAACTTTAGGGCATCAATATTAGAGATGTTCAGCTGTGTTGAGAGGTGAACCTCAACACCTACTTGGCGACAATACACCATTACAGCAACGTCACTGGCAATGACAGCGGTGATATTTGCAGCCTTAGCAGCATCGATAATCTCGTGCATAGTCTCAATATCCTCGCCATAGATGACAGTGTTTACAGTCAGATAGGTTTGTATACCCTTTTCGTTACACGTCTCGGCAATCTCCTTGAGATCGTCAATGGTGAAGTGGTTGGCAGAGTGCGAACGCATATTTAGTTGTCCGATACCGAAGTAAACCGAGTTTGCTCCTGCCTTTATAGCAGCTGCCAATGACTCACGTGAGCCTACAGGTGCCATTATTTCAAAGTCGTTTGTATTATTGTTCATTATTCTTATTCATTGCTCAGCATTCATCAGCAATTAGGATAATGCTTTTTTCGTAGACTTATCCCTATATGTTAATTGCTAAGTCGCTATCCTTTGTTTATTCTGCAAAGGTAAGGAAAATATCCGATAAAGGGTGTAAACAAGTTTGTAAGTTTTGTAAATTACTTGTGTCATGGCAATATATTGCTATCTCTTTTACCATCAGTAGGCATGGAGTTAACCATCCGCACCATGTGTGCTAAGCGTCCGCACCATGTGTGCTGAACTCTCCTATGTTGATAAATGAAGAGTAGAAAGTTGCAAAGATAGTTCAATCTGCTTGATATAGAAATACATTTTGTTTCGGTTCTAATGATTGCTAAGGGTGTTGGGTGTTGGGTGTTGAGTGTTGGGTGTTGGTTATTGGTTGTTGAGTGTTGAGTCGTCTTTTTTAGCATGAAAAACGTATCTATTCCTTCTAAGAGTCAAATAGTCAGAACGTTCTTCGGTTTTATGCGATAAAATTAGTATCTTTGCATGCTATTTTTTTCAAGATAACAATAGAATGAAGAAACTATACATAGAGACATACGGCTGTCAGATGAATGTGGCAGACTCAGAGGTTGTGGCTTCTGTCATGAAAATGGCAGGCTATGATGTATGTGAAACTGAGGAAGAAGCAGATGCAATCTTCCTCAACACCTGTTCTGTACGTGAGAACGCAGAGAACAAGATATACAATCGTTTGGAAGCATTGCACGCAGAAAAGAAGAAAGGTCGTGACCTTATCTTGGGCGTGTTGGGATGTATGGCAGAGCGAGTAAGAGACGACTTAATTCAAAATCACCATGCCAACCTTGTGTGTGGACCAGACTCCTACCTCAACTTGCCTGATATGATTGCGCAATGTGAGAATGGTACGAACGCAATGGATATCGAACTCTCTACTACTGAGACCTATCGTGATGTTATCCCACAGCGTATCGGTGGTAATAGAGTGTCGGGCTTCGTAAGTATCATGCGTGGTTGCAATAACTTCTGTCATTATTGTATCGTACCTTTCACACGTGGCCGTGAACGTTCACGTGATGTGGAAAGTATCTTGAAGGAGGTGAAGGACTTGCACGATAAGGGCTTTAAGGAGGTTACACTCTTGGGGCAGAATGTCAATTCATACGGTTTGTTGCCAAATGGTAAGCGTCCTGAGAATGGTGTTTCGTTTGCAGAGCTATTGCATAAAGTGGCGCAGAGCGTACCAGATATGCGTGTGCGCTTCACGACTTCAAACCCGGAAGATATGACAGAGGATATTATCGAGGCAGTAGCAACAGAGCCTAACCTCTGTAATCATATTCACTTCCCAGCACAGAGCGGTAGTAATAGCGTGCTGAAGGTGATGAATCGTAAATATACACGTGAGGACTACCTTGAGAAAGTGGCTGCTATTCGTCGGCTTGTTCCTGATTGTGGACTTACAACTGACATTTTTATTGGTTATCATAATGAGTCAGAAGAAGACTTCCAGCAAACACTTTCGTTGATGCGTGAGGTGAGCTTTGATTCGGCTTTTATGTTCAAATATTCAGAGCGTCCAGGTACATACGCAGCAAAGCACCTCCCTGACAATGTATCTGAGGAAGAGAAGATTCGTCGTTTGAATGAGTTGATTCGCTTGCAGACAGAAATCTCGGCAGAACAGAACAAGAAGGACGAGGGTAAGGAGTTTGATATACTTATCGAACGCTTTGGAAAGAGAAGCCGTGAACAGCTGATGGGACGTACTCCACAGAACAAGGCTGTGGTTATGCCACGTGGAAATCATCATATTGGTGAGACGGTCCGCGTACGCATTACAGGCTCAACCAGTGCCACACTCTTTGGAGAAGAAGTGTAAATATAGTTTATATAAAAAGATAAAACCGCAAAACAATTTTGCGGTTTTTACTATTTATACTTATATTTGCACATAGGAATTTAAATAAGAAGTAGTATGGATGCAGTTATCAATATTGGAAGTTTCCTGAACTTCGTCAACTCAATGTCACTCTCTCCGAGGGTCAAACGTTGGCTGGGTGAGCGACTTATTCATGAAGCAAAAGAAGAGGAAGCAAAGCTGGAGCATAAAGAGAAACTTGGTTTGCTCGGTAGTCTTGCTGGTTCATGGTCTGATGTTGATATTGATACTATGAAGTTGAGTATACAGGAGGGGCGCCAGTCCGATGATATGAATAAGATTATGATGTTTGATGAGAAATAAGTATTTGTTGGATACCAATATCTGCATTGAATTATTGCATGGTCGTTATCATATCTCAGATAAAATAGAAGAGATAGGAATAGAGCATTGTGTGCTTTCTGAGATTACGATAGCAGAGCTTTATTATGGGGCTTATAATGCTAACCTACAGAAGCATTTCAGAGAAATTAATACTTTGGAGAGATTATTTGAGATAGTTCCAGTATTTAATGCTCTATCATTGTTTGGTAAAAAAATAAGGCTATATTACGTAGGCAAGGTTTATTGATAGATAACTTTGACTTACTGATAGGATCAACTGCAGTAGCACATAACTGTGTACTCGTTACGGATAATGTGAAACATTTAAGCAGGATTCCAGATATAGAAATAGAAAATTGGATAAGTAGATAATATACCTATGAAGGAATTTATACAAGTTTTACGCAGGTTCGTCCCACCATATAAAAAGTATCTTGTGCTGTCAATTATTTTTAATATATTGTCGGCCATTCTTAATATATTCTCCTTTGCAACGCTAATACCTCTCTTGCAGATTCTTTTTAAGGTGGATGCTGGAACGGGAGCAGTGCGCGTAATGTCATGGAGTGAAGGTTCTTTTAAGGATGTGTTATCGAACAATGCGGACTATTACACACAGATATATATCACCAATTGGGGTCCAACAACGGTCCTATTGGTTATCGGTTTGCTTCTTGCCTTCATGACTTTCTTGAAGACTGGGGCTTACTTCCTGTCCTCTGCATCTATCATTCCTATCCGAACAGGTGTTGTACGTGACATACGTAACCAACTTTATGAGAAGATAACATCTTTATCGTTGGGTTTCTTCAGTGAGGAAAGAAAGGGTGACCTCATCGCCCGAATGAGTGGCGATGTGCAAGAGGTCGATAGTTCTATTATGTCGTCAATTGACATGCTCTTCAAGAACCCTGTTCTTGTTGTTATCTACTTTACCACTCTACTTATTATTTCTTGGGAGCTGACACTCTTCACGCTTATCTTCGTACCCATTTTTGGGTGGTTTATGGGCTTTTGTTGGTAGAAAGTTGAAGCAAAAGTAGTATGACCGCACAGAAGCTCTGGAGTGATACGATGAGTCAGGTAGAAGAAACCTTAGGTGGATTAAGAATTATCAAAGCTTTCTGTGCTGAAAGATTGATGAATGAGCGTTTTGACAAGATTAACTCAGAATATCGCAATGATATCATGCGAGTGAATATTCGTCAGCAGTCGGCTCACCCTATGAGCGAGTTTCTTGGTACGGTAATGATAGTAGTTGTTCTTTGGTTTGGTGGTACACTCGTCTTGGGCGAATCTCCTATTATCAGCGGACCAACTTTCATCTATTATCTTGTTATCCTCTACAGCATTCTCAATCCACTGAAAGAATTTTCTCGTGCAGGCTATAATATTCCTAAAGGACTTGCCTCAATGGAGCGTATTGATAAGATACTTAGAGCAGAAGTAAAGATACAAGAAAAGGAGAAGCCTATACATATTGATAGTTTTGAACACGAGATAGAGTTCCGTCACGTCAGCTTTGCCTATGCTGATGGTAAGGATGATAAAGGCAATACGAAACTCCATTGGGTATTGAAGGATATTAACCTCGTGATTCCAAAGGGTAAAACAGTTGCCTTGGTTGGACAGAGTGGTAGCGGAAAGTCAACATTGCTCGATCTTATCCCTCGTTACTATGATGTGCAGGAGGGAGAAATACTCATTGATGGAATTAATATTAAGGATTTGGGAGTACACGACCTTCGTCAGCTCATAGGTAATGTTAATCAAGAAGCAATCCTCTTTAATGATAGCTTCAAGAACAATATTTCTTTTGGAGTCAATGCCACAGACGAGGCGATAGTCGAAGCTGCGAAGATTGCTAATGCTCATGAGTTTATTCTCGGTAGTGAGAATGGATATGATACGAATATCGGTGATCGTGGCGGACGTCTCTCTCTCTGGTGGTCAGCGTCAGCGTGTTAGCATTGCTCGTGCTATTCTTAAAAACCCTCCAATCCTTATCCTTGACGAAGCAACCTCAGCACTCGATACAGAGAGTGAACGCCTTGTACAAGATGCTCTCTACAAACTCATGAAGACTCGTACGACCATTGCCGTGGCACACCGCTTATCTACTATTAAGAATAGCGATGAAATATGTGTGTTACATGAAGGCGAAATCGTTGAAAGAGGTACGCATGATGAGTTGATGAACATAGAAGGATATTATAAGAGGTTGCATGATATGCAGGAGATATAAATAATTTCATTGAAGATAGAGAGACTTCTTGTAGAATGAAAAAAGGACTTTCTAATATTGCTTACGCGCTTTCATATACCTTTTGGTATGCGATGTCTTTGTTGCCAATGAGCCTACTTTATGTTTTTTCTGACTGTCTTTATCTTTTGGTTGGAAAGCTGATAGGCTATCGTCGTAAAGTTATACGGAAGAATCTTAAGGAGAGTTTCCCAGATAAAGATGAGGCTGAATTGCATCGTATAGAGCGTGGTTTCTATCATTATTTTTGTGATTATCTTGTAGAAACAATCAAACTCCTTAATATGAGCGAACGTGAACTTCGCAAAAGGATGATTTTTACGGGTATAGAACAAATAAACGAATTGCTGGATAAGGGAGTGTCATGTGCTATCTATTTAGGGCATTATGGTAATTGGGAATTAATAACATCACTACCCTTATGGGTTTCAGAAAAAGGACAATGCTGTCAGGTTTATCATCCGTTAGAGAACGATCGATTTGATAAACTCTTCAGGTACGTACGTGAAAAGCATCAATCACTCTGTATTCCGATGGCTGAAACATTAAGGCAAGTTATATCCTACCGTCAGAAGAAACAACCGATTGTTATTGGGTATATCTCTGATCAAGCCCCTTTCTGGAATAATATTCACCATTGGGTAGACTTCCTAAATCATGATACGCCCGTCTTGACTGGTAGTGAACGTATCATAAAAAGACAGGACAAGCCGTTTTCTATGGTGATGTTTCACGTGTGAGCAGAGGACATTATCAGTGTGAATTCAAGCTGATAACTACCGAGTCAGCAATGTATAAGGGATTGGAAAATAACTGATGAATACTTTAAGTTGCTGCAACAAACAATCCATCGACAGCCTGAACTTTATCTTTGGAGTCATAAACGATGGAAACGTACACGTGAAGAGTTTAATTTACGTTATAACGCTAAGACTGGAAGGGTAAGTTTGGAGCCATTGGAAGAGATTATAAGAAAAAAAGATAAGCAATGATTTTTGTAAGAGATAAAGGACAGATGTGTAATAACATCTGCAATATGGACATCTGTATGCTTGGGCAAGGGCGAATAATCGGAAGACGATATCAATGCGTTTTGCTTATAAGTATCAATACTTTCATATCTGCAGTACTCGTTGGCATAATTTTTTTGTTTATTTCTTGGCAAAGTATTCAGCTAAGTTAGGATTGATACCCATCGTTGATTTCGATACTCCGGAGGTGAACCTTACCGAAAAGGAAAAGGCAATGACTCATGGATGTCTTGTTGCTGAGGGATGGTTTGCTCGCTGGTATGACCTTTTCTTACAATATAAATCAGAAATATTATCGTTATTTGCCTTTAAAGCACATATAGAAGAGAAAACGCTTTCGATTTTGGAAAAGTCGAATAAAGATGGATTTATTAGCTTAGGTGTACATATCCGCCGTGGAGATTATGCCACATGGAATGAAGGTAGATATCTCTATGACGATAAGCAGATGATTAATATTATCCGCCAGTTTATTCTTCTTCATCCTAATAAACACATTGTAATCTATATCTGTGGTAATGATCCAAAACTCAATAAGCAGGCTTACATAGAGGTTTTTGGACAAGAGAATGTTGTCTTCCCACAAGGAAATCCAGGGGAGGATCTTTGTCTTCTTTCTCATTGTGATTATCTAATCGGACCACCGAGTACCTTTACATTGGTTGCATCAATGTATCATAATACTCCATTATATTGGATTAAGGATATTGACAAGCCATTGCAGAAAGAAAGTTTTGACTATTTTGATAATCTTTTCCGCAATATCATATAGTCTTTGAAGCCATAAATAACATATATCTTCATGAAAATAATTTGGGATATGCTGTACAATCGAAATGCTTCTTGCATACTTTGTGAGTAGAGGTAACGTTGAAGTCAAACAATGTAGATGCTTTGTAAATACTTCTTTCATACTATCTTAAAACGTAAATAAGAAAAATAAATAATGTATCAGAACTTAAAGTACTTAATCAAACATTCTGCTGTAATCCTTGTAATTCTGCTTTTCGTGCGCCTTTGCTTTGCTATTGCGTTCGTTCCGATAAATATTATCAGCAGTAATTTGGCAGTTCTTCCACGTCTATTTTTCAATGTCCTGCGTTTTGATATGCAGGTTGTATGTTACGTTTTGTTACTGCCAACGGTCCTAACTTTTGTCTTTGCAGCTTTGCGTAAGCCTTGGACTGACCATGTGTTGAGCCGTTTCCGTAAGGTTTATTATTCTATTGTCAACATTCTTTTATTGGCACTTAGCGGGATTGATTTGGGCTTTTATTCTAATTTTAATAGCCATATCAACCTTACTTTCTTTGACTTCTTCAATGAAGGACCAATGAGTTTAATACAGGCTATATGGGAAGAATATCATTGTGTTTATGAAGGTTTAGCCTTCCTTCTTCTGGTATTATTAATCCTTTTTGTCATTCGACGTATCGAAACAGATAGGTTGTTCTCTTGTCAATCGAATTGTTCATCAAGCAAACAGAAGACTTCTTATAGTCAGCTTATTAAGATTTCCACTATAATTTTGTTGTACATAGTCTTTAGTTATAGGAATGCGTGGTTCGGTATGGCAGTTTCCTTTGCAGATAGAGGATACTTTTGTGTCGGTTCAGAAGAGTCTTAACGACCTTGTTCCGAATGCTGCATATATGCTCAAGAAGGCTTGCAAGGAGAAAATCAAAGCCTTCAAAGTGGAGAGTACGGACGAATTGTTATCGCAGTATAAGTTTGACAGTCTGCAGGAAGCATTAGATACTTATACTGATGGTAAGGTTAAGATCGTAAATAATGATACACTTGCAGCCTTACAGCGTGCATTATTTGCAGAGGTTAGAGACAGTTTGAAGCAACCACAGCCTAATGTGGTAATTATTTATAGCGAGAGTTGGAGTAATTATCTGTTCAATCTTCAACAGAAGGATGCTGAAATGTACTTTGGTTTGGAGCGTCATTTCAAAAAAGATTTACTCTTCCGTAATTTCCAATCGGTTCAGAATGGTACGATAAATTCGCTCGAAAACCTCTTTGTTTCTACACCATTTCCACATTTCTTTACTTCATCTTATCGTTTTAACACACTTCCTACGTCTATTGCTTTACCTTTTAAGGACAGTAATTACACAACGATGTTTATGTCTGGAATGGATGCTGCATGGGAGAACTGTGCAGAGGCATTGCCTCATCAGCAGTTTGATGCTGTCTACGATAAGTTCTTCATATTGAAGGACTACCCTCATGCGACTTACAATAGTATTGGTGTTTACGACGAATATCTCTTCCAAGCGTTGTTAGATAAGTTAGAGAAACCGTCAGCGAAGCGAAAGATGATAACCGTGATGACGACGACCAATCATCCTCCTTTCGAGTATCCTGATGACTTAGAACTTCCTCCTTTGCCCGATACATTCTATAGTAAGAAGTGTTTTGCAGAGCATAATCGTAAGGTTTGGATAAGTATCTCACAGGGTTCCGTTATTATAACAAGGCTCTGAATGATTTCCTCAATCGCTTTAAGGTCTCAGCAGCAGCAAAGAATACGATACTTGTCATCACGGGTGACCATAATGTGCGTGTTATTCTTAATTATGATGTAATTGATAAGCGGTACGAACATTCTGTTCCACTCTACATATATCTTCCACCTTACCTACGCAAGAAGGCTTATAACAAGCTAACTAATCGATGGGGAAGCCATGACGATATTTTAGCAACGGTCGCTCCTTTTGCGTTCCGTGACACAAAGTATTTCAAGATGGGTAAGAACCTCTTAGATACGTCCGTTTCGGACAGTACTTATTATAGTGCAAACGTTGACCAGATAGAAGCTATACCAAGCTATCAAAAGAAGGCTGTGCGACTTACGGCAGCCCGCAACCTACTTCGATTGGTTTATTTCACAAAGGTTTTACATTAAATATGAATATTGATATACCCTGTTAAGATATGCCTAAGTTCAGCATTATAGTCCCTTGTTATAAAGAAATATTCTTAAAAGAATGTATAGAAAGCATTCTTTCCCAAACCTATCAAGACTTTAAACTTATCTTAGTCAACGATGCCTCACCTTATAATATAAAACAGATAGTGGAGCAATTCAAGGATGATAGGATAAGATATTATGAGCGTAAGCAAGGCTTTGGAGCTAAGGGACTGGTACAAAATTGGAATGATTGCTTACGGTATGTGCGTGGAGAGTATGTTATAAATATGGGAGATGATGATAAACTTATGCCCAATTGTTTGTCTGATTACCTTGATTTGATGAGGAAATATCCGTGTCTTGACCTCTATCACACGCGCGTTGCCTTCATTGACGAGCATGGGAAGACTATCAGATTACAGCGAGAGGCAACAGAATATGAGTCGGTCTATGTCTTTATGTGGGCTTGTTGCTATGGTCGTCGCAGCACGTTTATTGGTGATTTCCTCTATCGTACGGAGGCTTTAAGGGCTGTTGGAGGCTACTATCCATGCCTTTTCAAATGATAAATAAAAGTACCCTTAATGTTCAACGATAAGATAAGACTACGATATGATAAGTATAATAACTCCTATTTACCAAGCTGAGAAATATTTAGAAATTCTGATTAATTCCATTATTAATCAGACATATCATGACTGGGAATTACTGCTGATAGACGATGGTAGTACGGATGGTTCAGCAGAAATCTGCGATTGCTATGCTCGTAAAGATAAAAGAATACGTGTCTTCCATAAAGCCAATGGAGGTGTCGCATCAGCACGTAATCAAGCTATGGATATGGCTACGGGTGAGTATTTAGCATTTGCTGATAGTGATGACTGGGTGGAGCCATGCTGGTTAGAACGATTATACAAGACAGCAAAGGAGCAGGAGGCTGATATTGTAGTGTCTGATTTCTATGTAGAGTATCCTCAAAAGACCATTATGCGAAGTAAGGATGATGGTGATGTAATTGTCTTAAATAGAAAAGATGCTTTATTTTTGACTTTTCAGGACAAGATAACAAGTTATCTGTGGTCAATGCTTATTCGAAGAGATATTGCTCAAGAACGGTTTGCTCCTTATCGCGCATTTGAAGATTATGCTACTTTGTTTGCCTGGATGTTCCATGCAAATAGAGTTGTTCTGTTGCATACACCACTCTATCATTATAGGCAATATGCCTATAGTTGTCTTCACAGTAACATGAAACAGAACTTGACAGACTATATAGGTGCTACTATAACTCGTTATGAGTTGGTTAAGGAATCCTCTTTTTTGCAAGATAATATCTCTCAATTTAATGCTGTTTATATTTACTCGTTAGTGAAGGGACTAAAAGATATTGTGCGCTCTCCCTATGATAATGACTTTAAACAAAAAATTTTGGAGAATGTATCAGCCGAAATTCGAACCATAGAACTTCCTTCTCCATATAAAATGTTAGGTTTTAAGTACTATTTGCGTTATACATTGCTTTGTAAGAGCTTAAAACTGTTCAAGCATATAGTAGGAGGGACAGCTGTATTCTCTTTCCATCGCAGTAGAAAGAATGTCGATTTGTTTTCATGACTTATTTGTCATTCAATCATTAGAATATTACTTGTTCCTTTGCTTTTCTTCTAAGAGTTTGGCAACGATAGCAAATTGGTATCCTGCATCTAAAACAGCATGAATCAGTCCTGGGATGCCATCTAAGCAGCCTCGTTTGATGAAATAAGACTTGAAGAAGCGGAAAGCAGGACGATAGATAAGAGCCATACAGCCATAGTTCTTCTTTTGACGGCGTGGGACTTCGTAGTCAGAATAAGTGTTGTTCTTTCTGATAATGTCGGCAACACTGTCGTTGGCAAGATGTTCGAAAGCCAATTCCATGCGCGATGCAGGAACTTTCTGGATATTTCCGTCTACCTTTGGGGCAGCATGAATGACAGGAGGCCAGCTACATTTGTCGCGTCGTAGGAAGCGGAGTATATAGTCGGGATAGCTGCTGTGCATCATTCTTCCCATGAAGTAGTTTTTCCGTGGGATAGCAATAGCATCAGGACAATCATCTTTCTGAATGGCATCATAGAGATACTTGCGTAATTCGGGAGTAACTACCTCGTCGGCATCAACTACCAGTACCCATGGCGAACTCGCTTTGTCTATGGCAAACTGGCGTGCCGGCTCAACAATGCGCAGATTACCTTTGGGAAAGGTAACAATCTTACAGTTATAGGAACGAGCTATGTCAAGTGTCCGGTCAGTACTTTCCATGTCGCAAATGACAATCTCATCGAAGTCCTTTACTGCTTCGAGTACGTCTTTTAGATGCTTTTCTGCATTGTAAGTATTAATGACTACTGAAATATGTTGTGTACCATTCATATCCGCAAATATACAAATTATTTTTTTATCTGTGCTAATGTCATGATATAAAATGATAAAAATAAATGTGGTCAAAATTAGTAACTTTAGCTTCATCTTAAATAATAATGAAAAAGCCCAACGTATATCATACTTTATTGTTACTTTTGTACTACCATTAACGAAATGGATATTAATGCACTTAATAAAAATAGACAATATGAGTGAAAAAGTCAAACGTCTTTTTAGTCATCCATTACTTTCCGACCGCCGTGTACTGCTTGGTATATGGGCTATTTTGTCGTTGGTTGGTATGTTGAAATTTCATCGCAGTTATAATAACTATCTTATTTTTAGAGGTGTTTATTGGCACACAATAAATGGTACTTCGCTCTATGCACCTTATCCTATGGAATATTGGGATATGAACCATTATGGTCCTCTATTCTCTTTGGTCATAGCACCTTTTGCCATTCTTCCCGAGTGGATTGGTATGCTTCTGTGGCTCATGTTCTTATCGGGCTGGTTGTTTGCTGCTGTTTACTGGTCAGGTTTAAGGAAGCAGCAGCAGATATTTCTCTATTGGTTCTGCAGTTTAGCACTTCTAACGGCACTATTCATGCAGCAGTTTAATATTGCTATTGCGGCTATTATTCTGTCGTCATTCTTCCTTATTGAAAAGGAGCATGAAGGCTGGGCAGCATTCTTTATCATATTGGGTACTTTGATAAAACTATACGGTATCGTTGGACTGGCGTTCTTCCTTTTCTCACGCCATAAATTGCGATTAATTGTATGGCTTGTCGTCTGGTCAATTATTCTTTTCCTTGCTCCGATGGCTATTAGTTCTCCTGATTACATTGTTGGCCAATATCATGAATGGTTCGGCAGTCTTGTTGCGAAGAATACTGAAAACATTCATTCCATTGCACAGAATATTTCTTTATTGGGATTGGTTCGTCGTACGACAGGTTGCATGGAGTATTCTGATCTATGGCTCATCCTACCAGGGATGTTACTCTTTGCTATTCCTTACCTGCGTTTCTCGCAGTATAAGAACCTTGCTTTCCGTGAAACAATACTTGCTTCTGTTCTTATGTTTGTCATTTTATTCAGTACTGGTAGCGAGTCAAGCGGATACATCATAGCATTAATAGGTGCTTGTATATGGTATACTATTGTGCCATGGAAGCGTGGGAGATGGGCTGTGGCTCTGATGGTTTTTGTCTTTTTATTATCGGGTATGGGCAACAGTGACCTTATTCCAAAGTGGATACGTCATGATTATATTCAGCCATACGCTCTCCGTGCGTTGCCAATCAGTATTCTTTGGTTGTGGCTTTGTTATGAGTTATGCACAAAGGATTATGCCCCAATAGAAAAGGTTGAAGCCCATGAATAAGAAGATAATAGGTTATGATGCTAAGCGTATCGTAAGAAACGGCACCGGACTTGGTAGCTATGGGCGTACGCTCATCAACGACCTTGCTCCGTTGATGCCTGACACAAACTTACGACTCTATGCTCCTGATGCTGGACGTGACGACCTTCGTAATCAGGTTGAATTGCGAGATAACGTACAGTTCTGCTATCCCGACCACCTTCGTTTTCGTCTGCAGCGTGACTGGTGGCGAGTGAAAGGGATTGTAAAGACTTGAATGCGGATGGAGTAGAACTTTATCATGGTCTTTCGGGAGAACTTCCTTCAGGCTTGGCAGCAGCAGGAATCCCCGGTGTTGTTACGATTCATGACCTTATCTTCCTACGTCATCCAGAGTTCTATCCTGCTATTGATGTTTTCTTCTATAAGCGGAAGTTCTATCAGACATTGCAGGAAGCTACGCGCATCATTGCTATCAGTGAATGTACGAAGCGTGACATCTTATATTATGGTGACTTTCCAGAGGACAAGATAGACCTCGTCTACCAGAGTTGTAGCACCCACTTTAATCAGTCAGTAAGTCTTTCACTGATAGAGGAAGCCCGCCGTAAGTATCAACTCCCACAACGTTATATATTAAATGTAGGAACGGTAGAAGTGCGTAAGAACATCCTTTTAGGTATTCGTACAATGGTAAAGCTACCTTCCGACTTACATCTTGTCATCGTAGGGCGGCAGACCAAGTATCAGAAAAAGCTCGATGCAGAAATCAAACGTTTAGGAATTGGCGACCGAATCCATTTCCTTCAAGGTGTACCTAACGACCTTCTCGCAGCTATTTACAATCAGGCTGAGGCTTTCATCTATCCTTCACGCTATGAAGGATTTGGTATTCCTATCATCGAAGCCATACAAAGTGGATTGCCAGTAGTAGCTGCTACGGGTAGTTGTTTGGAGGAAGCGGGTGGTCCTGATTGCCTTTATGTAGGTCCAGACGATGTCGACGGCAATGCTGCTGCTATCCTTTCAGCGATAGAGCATCGTAAGGAAATGGTCAGCAAGAGCCAACGCTACGTAAAACGATTCGAAAATCAAGATGTAGCCTCACAAGTCCTTGAGGTCTATAAAAAGGTATAAAGCATCATCCCCAAGCCCTTTTCTTATCATAAAGAGCTTGGGGATGAGTTTTTTCTTCCCTTTTCTATTGCTGTGTTACTGCTCCGCACCAGTCGTGCGAACGCTCCGCACCATGTGTGCGGACGCCTAACACCAATGGTGCGGATGCCTAATACGAATCTCACAAACCATCAACACCCACCATTCAACACCTATCACCCATCACCCTTCTTCCCTTTTACAAACACAAGACGTAGTAAAACGAAGTTGATAGGAACAACTATCACCATCACAAGGATAGGCGACAGCCATTTGCTAACATCTAACCATAGGAAGATATGGAGCAATCCTATCTCTAAAAGATAGTTGAGTATGTGGCTACCAACGAAGCCAGCAACGTTGTTCTTTGACGGTTTTCCTTTAAAAGTAAAGTAGGTTGTAAGTCCGTAGTTACAAAGAAGTCCCACTCCGTAACCAGCTGTATAAGCTATGGTAGTATTCGTAAAGAGTAGAAAGAGACAATAGATTCCATAATGGATAAGCGAACATATAGTGCCCGTTATACCAAAACGGAAGAGTCGCCAGAAGTCTTTTCGCCAGCGTTGCCAAAGCTCTTTAATGCGTATCGCCATGTGAGAAGGGATTAATCGAGTATTTGACTGATGTTATAAAGTGGACGCTGTTTAACCTCTTCATATATCTTGGCAATGTAAACTCCCACCGCACCGATAGAAATCATCAGCATTGCACCCACGAGCCAAATACTAAGAATGAGTGAAGCCCAGCCCGCTACCTCTGTATGATTGACGAAAGCGTGGATGACGTAGATACCAATGCACAAAGTGACGAACAAGAAGGCGATACCAAGGTAGATGACATAGTAGATTGGTTTCACGGAGAATGATGTGATACCATCCAATGCCAAGCTAAGCATCTTGCGCAAAGTGTATTTAGAAGTACCAGCTTTACGTTCGCTGATGCGGTCGTCAACAGTTGTAGACTTGAGTCCAATAGAAGGGATGAGACCACGCAGATAGAGGTTACGTTCCTTATATCCAGAGAGTATCTCTAAGGACTGACGGCTCATCAGACGGAAGTCAGCATGGTTAAAGATACTGTTCACGCCCATCTTCTCTTGTAGATGATAGAATGCCTGTGCAGAAATACGCTTCAAGATTGGGTCGGCTTTGCGAGAAACCTTCACCCCATAGACAATCTCATTACCTTCCTCAAAGGCTTTAACCATCTGCGGAATACATTTCTGATAGTCGTCTTGCAAGTCGGCATCGAGTGTGATAACGGCATCAGCCCAGTCTTTTGCAGTCATCATACCAGCCATGATAGCATTCTGATGACCCACGTTATGAGCGAGGTTGATACCCTTTATACGTGGATGCTGGCTGTGGAGCTGTTGGATAATCTCCCATGTTTGGTCACAGCTTCCGTCGTTGATAAACACAATCATTGAGTCATTGGAAATCTTTCCCTGACTGATGAGTTCGTCAAATAGCTCCATAAGCTGTGCTGCCGACTGTTCTAACACTTCTTCCTCGTTGTAACAAGGAGAGACTGTTGCAAGTTTTATCATATATTATATTCTGCCTGTTGAGGTGATTATAGGGAGAGCTTCTGCTCCTACTTTCTGTTATTCAGAGAAGGAAACTAAGTCATTTCTTCTGTCGGTTGACAAAGTCTACGTAGGTAATAAACTCCTGCTTGTCTGCTTTCATTGCCTTGATAAAACGATCGAGGCGTTGTTCCAATTCGTGTCCACTATGGTTCTTGATGATAAAAGGCATCTTAAACTCTGGATGTGACTTGAGATCATAGAACTCCCATGGGTGGAAATAAGTCACGAAGTAGCCATCGTGGTGCAATACCTGTCGTACTAAACGAAGATAAAACCACTCTGGGAAGTTGTGCATGGACAGCCAGAAGAGCGGAATGCGAAGGTGTGGACTAACGCTGGCAGGTATCTCCATGACTGGACCACGCATAAACCAAGTGCGTGGAGTGTTGAGGTGCATGTATCGACCCGGTATGAAAGCAGGGTTTAGGGAAGAGTTATAAAGGTAGCCAGCCTTCTCTATATCCTCATCCGATACGGGGAACATACGTGGCTGACGATAACCAGCAACCTTCACACCTGTCACACGTTCGATGATTTCCTTAGAATGGAATACATCTTCAGGTTTAGGCTGCCAGTGGTCAACACCATGACAAGCTATCTCATGTCCTTCGTCCTTGATGCGTTTCATGACCTCTGGTGCCAGTTCTGCAAAGTTGCCAGTACAGAAGAAGGTAGCACAGACGTTGTTTGCTTTCAGTATGTCGAGGATACGATTTGTACCCTCGATAGATACTTTCATACTCTCTTCAATCGAAAAGTCTACCCCGTGTTCACGTGGTACATCAAATTCTTCTGTGTCGAAACTTAATAATATCATTGTCTTCCTTTTTTTGTTTACTTCTTGTAGTAAATGAATGATGTTTAACAGAAATTTTACTATAAAATTATCAATTACTATAACAATAACAAATGTAAGAAGTTTATTTTCTTATCTATCCAACTTCCATGTAACACCATCCTTAGTGTCCTTTACTTGGAATCCAGCTTCGGCGAGGGCATCACGTATCTGGTCGCTGACAGCCCAGTTCTTTTCTGCTTTTGCCTTTGAGCGTAAGTCGAGAACCATATCAACAACTTTGCCGTATGCCTCTTCACGAGCATCGTTATTAGCACCACGCTCACTTTGAAGACCGAGGATGTCGAAGGCAAAGAGTTGCATCACCTCGCTGAGTTCCTTGAGGTTGTCTGCTGAAATCTGTGCTTTATGATCGATGAGGATGTTCACTAAGTGGCAAGCCTCAAAGAGAGTAGAGATGGCCGCAGGGGTCATCAGGTCGTCGTTCATTGCATCATAGCACTTCTGTCGGAAGCCAGTAACGAATTTCTTTGTGTTCTCATCAGATGCGGTAGCAGTCTGAATGCGCTCTAAGTCCTCAATACCATTCATAAGACGCTCGTAACCCTTTTCGGCAGCTTGTAGAGCCTCGTTAGAGAAGTCGACTGTTCCACGATAGTGGGCAGAGAGAATGAAGAAACGGATGGTCATTGGAGAGTAGGCCTGTGTGAGGGTGTCATGCTCGCCAGTGAAGAATTGTTCGAGCGTAATGAAGTTGCCAAGCGATTTGCCCATCTTCTGTCCGTTGATGGTAATCATGTTATTGTGCATCCAATACTTCACCATTTCGTCACCCTGTGACGCTACGGCTTGTGCAATTTCACACTCATGGTGAGGGAAGATAAGATCCATACCACCACCGTGAATATCGAAGTGGTCGCCCAAATATTTGCGTCCCATAGCTGTACACTCACAATGCCAGCCTCGGGAAACCATCACTCCATGGAGATGGCCAACGCATGATATGCTCTGGCATTGCACGTTTCCAAAGAGCAAAGTCTACCTGATTACGTTTCTCTCCAACACCTGCTAACTCACGTGAATTGTTAATCATATCGGTGATGTTACGACCAGAAAGAGTGCCATAGTGATGGTCCTTGTCGTATTTCTCAACATCAAAGTAGATACTTCCGTTGCTTTCGTAGGCATAGCCGTTGGCAAGAATTTGCTTAACAACTTCTTCCTGTTCAATGATATGGCCTCGTAGCATGAGGTTCTATGCTTTGGTGGTAGAACGTTGAGCGAACGCATAGCATCATGATAGCGGTTGGTATAGTGCTGTGCAATCTCCATTGGTTCTAATTGTTCAAGACGTGCCTTCTTCTCGATTTTTGTCATCACCTTCGTCAGCATCGTCGCTCTAAGTGACCGACATCTGTGATATTACGAACATATCGAACCTTATATCCTATGTGTTTGAGATATCGGAAGAGAATGTCAAAGGTGATGGCAGGACGTGCATGTCCGAGATGTGGGTCGCCATAAACAGTTGGTCCACAGACATACATGCCTACGTTAGGTGCTGCAATCGGTTGGAAGAGTTCTTTCTTGCGATGCAGTGTGTTGTATATAACTAAGTTTTGCATAATCCGTTGTTTGTTTCTTAATGATACAAAAGTACAAAATAATTATTATCCGTACTACTGTTGTACAGACTTTTTATAGCTATGCTAATTAGGATTTCTGATTGAAATAATTAGTTCAATAAAGCATACTAAACCAATAAACAGAATTGTTTAGATGCTCTTTTCATCAAATCCAATGGGGCGAAACTGACGTTGTTCTTCGCAGTATACATAACCAGCATCATGCAAGTAGGTCTTAAGTTGTTCTATATCTTCATCGAAGTTATAACAAAGAGCTTCCAAAGTGTCGAACTCTTCGTCGCGTAGCAGCATATTTACGCTGCTTACTAATATTGCGGGTTCTTTTGGTAAATATTCCATATTTATTATTTTTTGTAGAATGAAAATTACTTCATTGACTCTCCTATGAATTGTAGGGGCAAGAGTTCTTTTATACTATTGATGACATATACACCATTTGTTCCATAGAGAAGGATACGAATAGGTTGCTTATAGCGTTCTTCTATTTCTAAAACAACTTGTCGACAGGCTCCACAAGGTACTATTGGGTCACGCATTAAACCATATTCATTAGCTGCAGCAATAGCAAGTGTGGTCACTGCTTGGTCTGGAAAGACAGACTGAGCAGCAAAAATAGCGGAGCGTTCAGCACATAAGCCTGATGGGAAAGCTGCATTCTCTTGATTTGCTCCGATAACTTCTGTACCATCAGCAAGCATCAATGCTGCTCCAACACGGAAGGAACTGTAAGGAGAGTAACTATTACCAGTAGCCTCGATAGCCCTTGTTATGAGGTGTTGGTCAGCCGTTGAGAGTTCCTCTACCTGGCAAAAACCAATTTTGATGCTTATGTCTATTGTTTTCATTGTTGATATTTATTATTATTGATGGGGGTATTAGGCTAATTAGCCCCATTAGGCTTATTAGGCTAATTAGTCCAATATCTTTAATTAGTAATTAGCTCATAGCAACCAATATCTGGCTTACTATCACGTTGTTTGCCATCATGATCTGTCGTAAAACGGGAATCGTTAAGGATAAGTGCCGCATTGATTGCAGGGTATTTCTCAGTTTTCTCTGCTTTTTTTAGACGGAAATCATATTTCTGTTTGTCACCATCTATTAATAAAAACTGCTTTGAACCTGCGTCAGGATAGTCCTTATTATTCTCCCAAATAACATCTGTAAAACGTGCTAAAAGGGTTGTATCATTAGGCTTTGGCGTACGAAGAATACAATTATAGAACTGATAGTTGGCTGTTATGCTATCCTTATTGCTGCTCATAAACACATCATCAGCATAACCAGTGACAAGCGAGTTGACAACATGGAAAGTCTGAAGTGGATAATCCTTGTTGTTGATATGATTACCAAATCTCAAGCTGCACCACGATTACTATCAAAAGGATAGAATTGTGCAAAGGTGCAATGCGTCAGTGTTACTTCGCCACCAACAAAGGATGCGCAATCCATCAGCGTATTTGAGAACTGAGTATTATAAGCCACTATCTTGCAGTTGATAGCTTGTAGGCCGTAGCCCTGACAATTATGTACGGTAGAATTAGCGAGTGTCAGCTTCGTACGAGCTGCTGTTGCCGTATCGCAGAGAATACCGTTATAGGTCGAATGAATATCCGTATGCGTAAGAACATTATCGTAACTGTCCTTATGGAAGCGCACTCCCTGCCACTGACCACTAACCCTGTCGTAAGGAAGATACTTAAACATCTTGTCTAATCGGTCGCCACGTAGCGTCACAGGCTTGTCAGCTGTACCATCACAATGCAGTGTTCCATAAACATCGAGTGCTGCTTTCTGAGAGAAGTAAATGGTTGTTCCGGATGGTATTGTTAGTGTCGCACCTGCTTCCACTTTCAATGTATCTTGTAAAACTATTGGTTTCGTACTACTCAAAGTTGTATTGGTGGTAATCTTCTTTCCTTTTATCAGCTCTGCATCCCAGCTATAAACACGCAGGTTTACTTTCTGTTGTACGCCGCTTTCGAGCGTAAACAAAAGATTATCAACCACCTCTTGCGGTGTCGTTGCGTTGTTAAAAGGCGACGTCATTTCGACAAACACCTGAATACTATCCTTGTTGCGCACTTCTAAGTCACCAACTTGATAGCCATTGGCAGCTGAGAGTTCAACACCATCTACATTCACACGAAACCCTGTCTGATTACCCTGCGCCAGACGAACATTGGTCAGTCGCAATCCATCGCCCGACTTATTATACACCCAGAAAATCTTAGTAGGAGTCGGTACGTTAGAGAATGTGGTGTCAAGTCGTAGGGTGTCAGTAGAGAAAGATAGTAGATTGCTCCGTGATGTTGTGAAAGTATCATCATCAGAGCAGGCTGCCATCATCATAATGGCTGAGAAAAAAAAATAATATAGATAACTTTTTCATTATTCACTTTTTAGTTCTTACCTAACGACTTGAAAGTCTGTTTTATTGCCCATTCAGGTTCATTCTAAGTCTACATGCTCAACATTAATTTGTTCATGTAGGAAGATACGAGCCGCTTCTTGGAACTTATTAGGATTTTCAGTAGTATAATACTTTACTGTTGCATTCTTCGTACAACGTGCATCCATGTCAGGATGGCGACGAAAATAATCTTGGAGACTCTCTGCAACATACTCTCCCTGTGGCACAATGCGCACCCCTCGTGGTACATGCTTCAAAATCTTCGGCATGAGAATAGGATAATGCGTACAACCAAGGATGAGGGTGTCAATCTCTGGGTCTTGCCGCATGATATGGTCAAGACGTTTTTTCACGAAGTAATCAGCACCGGGGCTGTCTGCCTCATTGTTCTCAATGATAGGTACCCAAAGCGGACAAGGAACGCCCGTAACCTTTACATCCTCCCACAGCTTTTGTATCTCGAGGTTATAACTATTACTCTTGATGGTTCCTTCCGTAGCTAACACACCCACGTGACGCGAGTGAGTAAGTTTTCCGATTACCTCTGCCGTAGGACGAATGACACCCAACACTCTTCTATCTGGGTCGAGATTAGGTAGATCGTTCTGCTGAATTGTGCGTAGTGCTTTAGCTGAAGCAGTGTTACAACCCAGTATTACCAACTGGCAACCCAATTCAAAGAGTTTCATCACAGCCTGACGTGTGAACTGATAGACCACGTCGAAGGAGCGTGAACCGTATGGAGCACGTGCGTTATCACCCAAGTAAAGATAGTCGTACTCTGGGAGTAGCTGGTGAATACCATGCAAAATGGTTAGTCCGCCATAACCAGAGTCGAAAATACCGATAGGTCCCGGCTGTTTAGAATACTTTGTCATTAGTCTTTTTAAGTATAATTAATTGCTGTCCGATAGCACCACATATAGAGTGGTGCGGACGCTCCGCACATCCTGTGCGGACGCCCAGCACGCTTTGTGCTGAGCATTCGCACCATCCAGGCAAAGCCTTTTCTGCGGGTAAAATCTTTTATTTCAAGGCAGCTATCAAAGCCTCTGTAACGTCTTCTCCCATTGTAGTATTAGCAAATGGAAGTCCGTTATTATCTGTATTAAGTATGAAGGCATAGCCTTTTTCTTTGCCCATCTCACGAACAATATTGTTCAGCTTATCATGAACAGGTGCGTAGATTTCTCCTTCAGCCTTCTTCAATAGACGCTCTGATTCCTTGCGGAAGGTAATGTTGCGCTCTATCATTTCTTCTAATTCAGCCTGACGCTTACGGAGGATAGAAGGTTCCAACTTACGTTGTACTTCAAGGAAGTCTTCGTATCGGTTATTGAAATCTTCTACTGAACGTTTTGTTTCTGCATCATACTTTGCTTTTAGTTCGTTATAAGTACGGGTTGCTGCGACATAGTCAGCCATTGTATGAAACACTTTGTCGTAGCTAAAGTAAGCAAACTTAAATGCTGGAACGTTCTGTTGTGCTGCTGCCAATAGAGGCAATAGCATGAAAACGAAGGAAAAGAATAGTTTTTTCATTATGTCTTTTATTATCTCAACAATGTATGTAAACAAAAATGAGATCATCGCAAGAACGGATATTCATGCGGTGACCTCACCCTTTTTCTCCTTTAAGACAGTGTTTTAAGGAGAATAAACCACGGGGCAAAGGCACCCGTAATGTTTTACTTCATCTTAGCCAACTGAGCCTTTACCTCTGCAGTAATATCCTTGCTGAGTGCCTCGTTGATATACAATGGCTGACCTGCAGCCTTTTCCATGATGTAAACGTAGTTGCCAGTCTTTGCGACAGCTGCGATAGCGTTACGAACCTTTTCAAGAACTGGGCCGAGCTGCTTCTGCTGCTCCTCATTGAAAGCCTTCTGGTTGTCTTGAGCGGTCTGCTGAATTTTGCTGTACATGTCCTGCAAGTTCTTCTCTGTTTCAGCCTGCTTTGTAGCGTTCATTGTACTCTTAGCTTTGTCGTATGCCTCAGCCTGACGCTGCAATTCAGCCTGCATGTCTTCGAGCTGCTTCTGATACTCTTTACCTTTTGCTTCTAACTTACTCTGAATAGCTGTTGCCTCAGGAAGCGACTGGAGGAGTGCTTGTGAGTCAAGGTGACCAAACTTCTGTGCGAACAATGTCATTGATGCACTGAGCATTAACATCAAAAATAACTTTTTCATTTCTTTTTATTGTTTAATTGTTTATTGTTTTCTAATTGTCTCAATTACTCTATCTTTAAGCTTTACTAATAAGAATAACCAAGTTTTTGCAACACCTCATTGCTGATATCTACCTTTGGCGAACCATAAATAATACCCGAAGCATTGCTTGATCTGTCAATTACCAGACTATAACCACGTTGGTCAGAGATGTCTTTAACAGCATTATAAATCTCGTCCTGTATAGGAGTAATCAGACTGGTACGCTTCTTGAAGAGTTCGCCCTCTGGACCGAAGTATTTTCGTTTGAGGTCAGATGCCTGCTTTTCTTTTGCCATGATAGCTTCTTGCTTCTTCTTCTTTTGTTCCTGAGAAAGGAAGACTACCTCATTCTGATAATTCTTGTACATGGTAGATGCCTCTGTGTTGAGTACTTCAACCTCAGCTTGCCACTTCTTACTTACTTGATTTAACTGCTCATTTGCACGCTCATAAGCAGGCACATTCTTGAGGATATACTCCATGTCAATTAGTGCAAACTTCTGTGCAGAAGCTGTTAAAGGTAAAAGAGTAAAAAGGTAAAGAGGTAAAACGTATCGCAATACACTCTTAAAAATATTCTTCTTCATCCTTAATTAATTCAAATTTTATAACACTTAATTCTCCTTACCGATAGTCACTCGGTTTATTGATACAAACAACTCGTCAACTCGTCAACTTGCTTAACTTGTCCACTTGCGCTTAAAACTCCTGTCCAAGTATAAAGTGGAATTGGCTGCCACCATTTGTACCATATACCTTATCAAAGCCGTAGGCCCAGTCGATACCCATCATACCCACCATTGGAAGGAAGATACGAACACCAAGACCAGCAGAGCGTTTCATGTCAAATGGATTGAACTTGCTTGTATCAGTCCAAGCATTACCTGCTTCAATAAAACCAAGACCATAAATGGTCGTATTACCCAAAGGAATGGATAGCGGAGTTCCATTGACATACGACTATAAGCATAACCTTCAGCACCGTATGGAGTAAGCGAACCATTCTCATAACCACGAAGACCAATTGTTTCTTCAGCGTAACCGGTAGAGTATCCACTCATACCATCACCACCCATATAGTAGGTTTCAAACGGGCTCTTCTTGTTCTTATTATAACTGCCTAATAATCCAAGTTCTACGCGAGTCATCAAGACAAAACACTTCTGACCATTTGTAAGTGCTGTAAAGGTACGAGCCTTAAACTTCCACTTGTGATATTCAACCCAACGATATTTCTCCTGTTGTTCTTGTGAGAAGGTAGGAGAGTTGCGGTCGTTTGCAAGGTTTGCATAGTCTTTTCCATCCCACATTGACCAAGGTGGAGTAATTGTCAATGATGTGGTAAATTCTGAGCCACGACGAGGGAAGAGTTGGTTGTCTGTTGATGTGCGATTTAATGAAATATTGACGTTCAAGTTATTTGCTGAACCATTCGACATGATAAAGTAACGCCAATTGCGAAGCATATAACGCTGGTATTGCAGCTGGAGTGACAATGTAAAGTAGTCATCAGGCCAGTTTAGACGCTTTCCCCAACCAGCATATACGCTCAATAGCTGCACATATTTATTCGGGTCATAGAAATTCTCGTAGCTATTGTAATTGTAGTTACCATAGCCATAACGATAATTGTTATAATTGTTCAGATAAGCACTATTATAATAGTTGCTTGATACGTCTGTTTGTTTTGAATAAGACATACCCACGTTAAACTGGATAGGGCGTTTGCCACCTAACCAGTTTGTAGAATATTGTGCATTGTAAGACTGGTAGTAAGTACCGTTGGTTTGAGCACCCAGAGAAAGAGTCTCACCATCACCGATAGGCATAATACCACGATGTTCACGATTCTTATTGAAGAGGTTTGCCATTGAGAAGTTTGTCAGCTTCACACCAACACGTCCAATAACACCCGTCTGCCCCCAACCGAGTGAAAGCTCCACCGGTCGTTAGACTTTTTGTTTAAGGTTGTAGTTGATATCAACTGTTCCATCTTCATAGTTTGGTTCTGGTACAGGATTGATAGCTTCTGGGTCGAAGTGTCCCATTGATGCCAACTCGCGTGCAGAACGTTGTAGAGCTTCCTTAGAGAAGAGATCGCCTGGCTTTGTACGCAATTCACGACGCACAACATTCTCGTAAAGACGGTCATTGCCATTAATCTTCACACGATTGATATGTGCCTGCTGTCCTTCCGTGATACGCATCTCAAGGTCGATAGAGTCACCGACTATATTCACCTCTGTTGGTTGAAGGTTGTAAAAAAAGGTAGCCATTGTTCCAATAAGCATTACCCACAGCGTCCTCGTCTTGTGAAAGTCGTTTATTCAAGAAAGTTTGATTATAGACATCGCCTTTTTCATTTCAAGTAATCGAGATAGATAGTCTGTGGTGTAAACGGTATTACCCACCCATTTTATATTACGGATATAATACTTCTTACCTTCATTAACCTTTACATAGATGCCGACATGTTTTGAATCGACATTCCAAACACTATCCTTTAAGATGACAGCATCACGATACCCATGTTCGTTGTACTTTGTGATAAGGTTCTTCTTATCCTCTGCCCAACGCTCTGGTGTGAATTTTTTAGACTTAAAAATGTTTGATAGTTTGCCTGCCTCGTGTATCTTTGCAAAGGCTCCCTTGCTAAAAAGGGAACCCTTAATCTTCTTTTCGCCTAACTGATTGCTACCCTCAATAGTGATAGAACGAACTTTCAATTTCTCTTTCTTATCTACATCAATATCAAGGATAACCTGATTTTTGGCAGCAATGTCGTCGCGTTGACGAATAAAGACTTCGGCATTCTTATAACCTTTATCTTCAAAGTATTTCTTTGCAAGTATTTTTGCACGATCAATCATGTTAGGCGTAATTTGTCCGCCCTTCAAGAGTCCGAGCTTCTTGTCCATATCCTCACGTTCTGTCTTCTTCAAACCATTATAGTTAATGGTAGATATACGAGGACGTGGCTCGAGATGTATTTTCAGATAGATATTATCTCCAACAATAGAGTCGGCAGAGATGGAAACATCTGAAAAGAGACCGTGCTTCCAGTAACGTTTCACTGCATCAGTGATAGCCGTACCTGGTACTTCCAATTCCTGTCCAACACTTAGGCCAGAGATACCCTGTAAGTACATAATCCTCATAGCCATCAATACCAGTAACGGTTAAGCCTGCCAATTTGTAGGTGGTAGGAGAACCTGAATATGTGATGTCTGGATTTATAATCTTATGCTGTGCACTCATTGTAAGTGAAACTCCAGAGAGTGCAAGGAGCATCAGGATTTTATTTATTTTAGTCATCTATCGAGTAACTTAATTGTTTTCGTTTTTCTTCTATTTGTTTCTCTGTCTTTCCAAAGCGACGCTGTCTATTTTTGGAAACTTGCAATGGCTTTCTGTAAGTCTTGCTCATTAAAGTCAGGCCAATAAGTATCGCAGAAATAGAGTTCAGAATATGCTATTTGCCATAAGAGGTAATTAGAGATTCTAAGTTCTCCACTGTTCTGATTAAGAGGTCTGGATCAGGCATAAAAGTTTGTTTCCAAATGCTTGCTAATCATTTCTTCTGTAATCAATTCAGGATATATTGGTTCTGAACTATTGGCTTGATGTTCTATGACAATTTCCCTCATTGCTTTTGCTATCTCCCAACGAGCGACTATAACTAAGTGCAACAACCATTGTCATAGCTGAGTTTTTTTGCAGTATGCTCTTCGGTTTCACGCAATTTTTTTGTACTTCTTCTGGTAGACGTGCCATATCACCAATAACACGGAAACGCACATTATTCTTCATGAAGATTTCGTCTTCCAAAAGATGTAAGTACAAGCCCCATCAATGCCGCTATCTCATCAGTAGGACGATTCCAATTCTCTGTTGAGAAGGTGTAGAGTGTGAGATACTTCACACCCAATCGTACACACTCTGAAGTAATGCGACGAACGGTATCCACTCCTGCTTGATGGCCGTAGGAACGTGGCTTGTTCCGTTCTGTTGCCCAACGTCCGTTGCCATCCATTGTGATGGCAACGTGCTGGGGTATTCGTGTCATATCTAATTCTTCTACCATATCTTTTGAAGAGATAAACTTTGTTTTATTCTTTGCAACACATACGTCTGCATATTTTTGAATGTTACCTTATATAATAAGGTTCGAGCTTTTTCTCTTACTCGTCTTCATTATGGCAAGTTTTGCATTTTGTCATAAAACTATAAGAGAATGTCAACTGCATGCTTGTGTAGCAGTCTGTATTCTTAAAGAGTCCACTACTCTTAATATCGTAGGGGTCTTTTTGTCCATCTAACTCATCACTGAATGGAAAGTGTAAAGCCCATTCTAATCCTATATTCATACGTTCGTTCATCTTATACTTCACACCCAAACCAATTGGCAGATTTGCTGTAAGCACTGACTTGTGGTTGGTGGTTTTAATATTAACGTACGTGACTCCCAGTCCTATTGTTGCGTATGGTGATAAGCGTTGTGCGCCACGATAATCTTGTCCAGTTCCATAAGGCAAGAAGTTATGTTCGTATGCAAGGCCTATATCAACCAGTGAATTGTCAAATTTATAGGGATTAGAGGCAAGGCGTGGATAGTAAGTCTTGACATCGGCTGACGAACCTTTCATTTTTCCAAATGAGAAGTTCATTTTCAACCCCATGTATGGGTTTAGATTGTATCTTGCCAGTACCGTTCCCATTGGTTGTAGATTTTTTATGAATGATTCGTTGAAATCGCCTAAGTAACCCATCATACCGACTCCTGCACCAAACTCCATCTTGTATTCTGGGTCTGACTGCGCCCAAAAAGGTGTAGAAGTAATTAGGAGTAGTAGGCTGATGATGAAACGATTCATAATTATTCCTTATTGTAAGGTTTTATTTTTGAATGCGACCGAGGTTCACGTCCCATCCTACTCTGTTGAGTCTTCCACGCCAAACGTTTGCACCACTGATAATCCATAGATATTCATCACTATCAACAGTGGCGGTAAATGTTGGTGACAACTCTATGTTTGTCGGATAGGTGAAACTTTTATCATTCTTCCAAGTAATACCACCATCATGCGAAATCAACATAGGGGCAGGTTGATTACTATTGTCGATACATAAAGCAAGTGTTGCCTTGTCATAGCTTACAACCGAAAGATTCTTGTAGAGAGAGAGCTGGAGGTTATCCGCATTGTTTTCAACATAGCTCCAAGGTTCATTTTTGCGGTAAGAAAGTTTTGTCCAAGAGACATTCTTCTTGCCATCTGCTAATGTTCCAACGAGTTGAATGCGATGTAAATCAGCTTCAATGGCTGTGAGTGATGAGTTGATGTTATTTGCTGGGAGGAGCGTTTTGTCATTGTCTAAGATCTCTTCAGTCCATGTAACACCATTATCTTTTGACGCCATCAGCATACCCGTATTAGAGAGAGCAAATAATTCTACAGGTGATGCTGCCACCAACTGCTTCAAACTACTATTTGTTGCAACTGTTGTCCAGCTGCTACCATCGTTAGAACTATATACAACGCCATTGTCGATGACGAAGAGATTAGTACCCTGTACAGCTACACTTTTATACGCATCAGTTGTAAAGGTTTTGTTAAGTATTGTCCAGTTGTTGCCATTATCCTTATTCGTAACATATCCAACAGTCTGACTGCCGTCCGTACCAAAGACAAACACTTTGCTACCTGTACTAACAGCCTTCATTGCTGTAAACGCAGCAAAGTTGCTATTCTCCTGCAGTGACTGCCATCCGAAGACGTTGCCTTTCTGTTTATGAACGTTCACCGTAACTTTATAGTCTCTGTACTCACTTCCCTTGCTTGAATAGACACGGAAGATGCGAGGCATACTAAAATCTATAGAATCATTTTTATTATAGAATGAGAAGGTTTCGTCTTTTGTAGACTTTATAACAACTATTCCTTGATTTTTCGTAACGATATTTGCTAATATGCTTGAAGGTTTTGTTCCATGTGGCAATGAATCGGTATTATAGATTAAACCTTGTGTTTGATCTATATAGAATTTAACCTTCGACGCATTGAATTTAGTTGTGAAAGTACTGTCCTTCTCGTTATTCAAAACTGTGTCACGTACTTGTGTCATTTCTCCTAAGGAAAAGTTCAGTATAGCCGTGTCTTTGTAGGTTGTACTATTTTTCTCTTCGTTGTCTTTAAGGCAAGAAGTCATTGCGAGGGTAGCTGTCAATAAAGCTATGAATGAATATATCTTATTACGCATCAGATACTAATAATTGAATTTAACTGCAAATTTAATCAGAATTCTTCAGAATCAATGTTTTTGATGAGGTTAATTATGCAAAATATTGAAAATAACTACTTTTTTTAGGTTTGTTTAGGAAGTATTGCCAAAGGAACGATAAACATGAGGAAAAATGAAACGTAAAATGCAATAAGAAACCCTACCTTAGAGTTTCATTAACCAACCTTGAGAAAAGGAGAAACAAAACTCCCACCCGCATTGCTGCAGATGGGAGTTGTTCTTATAATATTCAGAATTATTTCCGAAAGAATTAGAGCTGTGGACCAGCTGCTACGAGAGCCTTACCAGCCTCGTTTGTCTCGTACTTCTTGAAGTTCTTGATGAAACGAGCTGCGAGGTCCTTAGCCTTCTCATCCCACTGAGCTGCATCAGCGTAAGTGTCACGTGGATCGAGGATCTCAGTAGCAACACCTTCGAGCTGTGTAGGAACAGTGAAGTTGAAGTAAGGAATCTGCTTTGTTGGAGCAGCGTCGATAGAGTGGTTCAAGATAGCATCGATGATACCACGTGTATCCTTAATAGAGATACGCTTACCTGTACCATTCCAACCAGTGTTAACCAAGTAAGCCTTAGCACCGCTCTTCTCCATCTTCTTAACCAACTCTTCAGCATACTTTGTTGGGTGGAGCTCCAAGAATGCCTGACCGAAGCAAGCAGAGAATGTTGGAGTAGGTTCAGTGATACCACGCTCTGTACCAGCCAACTTAGCTGTGAAGCCAGAGAGGAAGTAGTACTTAGTCTGCTCTGAATCCAAGATAGATACTGGAGGCAATACACCGAAGGCGTCAGCTGACAAGAAGATTACCTGCTTAGCATCTGGACCCTGAGAAACAGGAGCCTGGATGTTCTCAATGTGGTAGATAGGATAAGAAACACGAGTATTCTCAGTTACGCTCTTATCGTTGAAGTCGATCTTACCGTTAGCATCAACAGTTACGTTCTCGAGGAGAGCGTCACGCTTGATAGCCTTGTAAATATCTGGCTCAGACTCTTTGTCAAGGTTGATAACCTTAGCATAGCAACCACCCTCATAGTTGAAGACACCATTGTCATCCCAACCGTGCTCGTCATCACCGATGAGCTTACGCTTTGGATCGGTAGAGAGAGTAGTCTTACCTGTACCAGAAAGACCGAAGAAGATAGCTGTGTTCTCACCGTTCATGTCGGTGTTAGCAGAGCAGTGCATAGAAGCCATACCCTTCAATGGCAAGAAGTAGTTCATCATAGAGAACATACCCTTCTTCATCTCACCACCGTACCATGTGTTAACGATTACCTGCTCCTTAGTTGTTACGTTGAACATAACGCAAGTCTCTGAGTTAAGACCGAGATCCTTCCAGTTCTCAACCTTAGCCTTAGAAGCGTTGTAAACAATAAAGTCTGGCTCCTGTGCGAGGTCAGCCTCGCTTGTAGGACGGATGAACATGTTTGTTACAAAGTGAGCCTGCCAAGCAACCTCAACGATGAAACGAATCTTCATACGTGTGTCAGCGTGTGTACCGCAGAAACCGTCAACAACGAAAAGACGCTTGTTTGACAACTCCTTCTTAGCAATATCTTTAACAACAGTCCAAGCCTCCTGAGAAGCACGGTGGTTGTCATTGTGATATTCCTCAGAATCCCACCATACTGTATCGTGAGAGCTTGCATCATCAACGATGAACTTATCCTTAGGAGAACGACCAGTATAGATACCAGTCATTACGTTTACTGCACCAAGCTCAGTTACCTGACCCTTTTCATAGCCCTGAAGGCTTTCTTTTGTCTCTTCCTCGAACAATACGTCGTAAGAAGGATTGTAAACAACTTCAGTTGTACCTGTAATACCGTACTTCTCAAGTACGCTCTTATCAAACTTTGCCATTTCTTATAAATGTATTTAGTTGAAAATAATTTTATACAATGTTTTTGTGTCTTCTTTATAAAGACACCGCAAAGGTAATATAAATATTAATTTCAAACAAAAAAATAGAGAAGAAAAATGTATCAAAGTATTTCTGTGTATGGTTAAAGAAATAAAAAAAACAACAAGTGTGGCTATATTTGCAAATTAGACTTTGCAAAACTTCAGATTTATTTCTTACTTTTGCCGAAATTTTATAGAGCAGGTCGCTAACTTGCTTATCAGTAACACCTAAGATAGAAAATGGATATTATTAATTTTTCGGAGCAGAACTCTATTATTAATCAGTATTTAGCAGAAATCCGTGATAAGGATTATCAGAAGAATCGTTTACTCTTCCGCAACAATGTTATGCGTATCGGTGAGTTTGAGGCTTTTGAAATCTCTAAGACATTGAACTACGAGCCTAAGGATGTTGTTACACCATTAGGTACTTCACAGGTTAATGTACCAACTGACAAGATTGTTTTGGCAACTATTTTCCGTGCTGGATTGCCTTTTCACAATGGTTTCCTTAACATCTTTGATCATGCTGGTAATGCTTTCGTTAGTGCTTATCGCGAGTATACAGATGCCGACCATCATGAGGTTGGAATTCACGTGGAGTATCTTGCTACACCAGACATCAATGGTAAGACACTTATCATTGCTGACCCAATGTTAGCTACTGGTGGTTCTATGGAACTTGGCTACAAGGCTATCCTTTCAAAGGGAAATCCTCGTCATGTGCATGTTGCCTGCTTGTTGGCTACACCAGAAGGTATCGCACATATCCGCAAGACCTTCCCAGAGGACTCAACAACCATTTGGTGTGCAGCTATTGATGAAGGACTGAACGAACATAAGTACATTGTTCCTGGCTTCGGTGATGCTGGTGACTTGTGCTACGGTGAGAAGTTATAAGATAACCTCTAAATAATAAAGGACGATAAAAGTGAGATGCTTTTATCGTCCTTTTTCTTTTTATTCATTTCCTTCAAGACTTATACCTTAGATGCGATATGCCTTCTATATACATCTAAGTGCGATTTTTGTAAGACGTCACTGATATGGCTCATACGCTGTTTCTGGCTCATATCAGTATTATTTTGATGATTATCCTCTTGCATCATAATTCGGCCATTGCCCTCAACGGGTAAGAACTCATACCACTCCACTGGCACATTATGCCATGAACCGTCACCACCATACTTACTGATATATGACATACGACGTTCTGAACGAAAGCCGTAAGCTGTAACATTTATCAGCGTACTGCCATCTCCTTGTGCCGCAGAAGAAGTCTTCATAATACAAGGAGTCACACAATTAGGATGCTGGAAATTCTCCTGTCCCCAGAAGTTAGCCAATGCTTCATGTTCCCAGAACGAACTCTTCTGCTCCATGTCATGTTCGTAAATATCCTTCTGTGGTCGTATCTGCTGATACATCGGTACACACAACAAGGGTGCAAAACTAAAGTAGATAGCACGGAAGTATCTCGCATTGATTTCGTAAAAGTCTTTCTTAGCCTTCTCAAAGTCAAAACTACGATACTGAGCAGGATTCATATCAAGGTCTAACATTTGTAGATGCTCTGGCATGATAGTATTAATCATGTAATGCTTATCGAAATCAAAGTCATCACCATAGCCCTCTTTCTCGTCCATCAACAGTGCCATCATACTCTGTTGTGCCAATGGCGTGAAGAGTAAGGCATACTGCTGGTTGTTATTACGATTACTCGTATTGAACGCAACCTCAAATTCTTCGTTGGTCAACATAGCAAAGTCATCTCTATCAAGATTACGTGCTTTACGCCTCAACTTAAACCGATTCCATTTATAACGTAATGAATCTTCCTTTCCAGCCAATCCACTTGGCTTACGATAGAAAGTCAAGTCGGGTGCTGCTGTATTACCATAGATAAGCCTTGTGCGCTCGAAATAATAAGGATAGGGCGCAGTCACACTTGCATGCAGCGTCTCCGAATGTTGCACGATACGTGTTTTTCCATCTGAATCTTGCTCTGTCGTTGTCCAGAAAATGGTTTTCTGACCATGATAAGTCTTCTCTCCCATCTCCATCTTTCGTGTTCGACAGATGACGAAAGGATTACCATTAATAAGTCCAGAATGGGAATAAAGCACAGAACGCTCGGTATTAAAGGAGTCGTTCCATCCGTATGTTTTACGAAGGTCTGCCAGTCGTTGTGTGCTGAAATAAGGGTCGAACTCCAGTCTGGGTATGGTCTTCGACATCATACGCGTAAAGACATCCCAATCGTAGAGCCTATTCAATGTCATCATTTGGTTCCACGCCTGTTTCTTCAAAGTTTTCACCTTATTATCTAATTCATTGTGCTGAGTACGTAAGGACTTCAATTTTGGATGTACCTTGAGTAATAGAAAGACAAGCAGTAAGACTACTCCTCCACCTATCATCAAGAGATGCTCCATTGGAAACTCATTCCACTTCACATAAACAATAGCATCACCTGCCACCACAGCTATCCACAGAATGACACATAGGATAGTCCACATCGTGATACGACCAGACACATCCGTGAGTTTCTTCTCACCTGCATAGATTTGTCGACACGTCTCACAATTAGCCTCAACATCAACCTGAGCCTCTTCAGCAAGTGCATTAAAGGTTTCATCAGCCACCTTCTTAAACTTTTCCTTAAAGGTGCTGATGTATTCGTTTAGTGGATCATAGATATCCTCTACCATTTACTTCTGTTGTCTTAGAAGAACTTACCTCTTGCTGCCTCACGTGTCTCTGCCGATGCCGTGAATGGTATGCGAGTTGTGTAACCCTGCTGAGCAGCAACAATCATCTTTGTTGGCCAAGAGAAGATGTCAGTATTCCATTGTGTCACACGACTGTTATATACAGTACGAGCTGCAGTAATCTCACGCTGCAAGTAGTTATTCTGTTGCATCGCATCAGCAATAGCATTGTGTGCTTTCAACTCTGGATAAGCCTCAACCTGTGGAAAGAGTCGTCCAAAAGCTGTGTTTACTTGTGCATTCACATCACTTCTATTTCCTTCGTTCACACCACCACCTCTCAGGGCAGCAACAGCCTTCATCACGTCTTTATCAAGGTCGATAGCACGTTCTACCAATCCAACTACGTTCTGCAGTATCTGTACACGCTGTTCCAAATAGTTGTCTATATTAGATGCCTCAGCCTGAATACGCTGCTCTAACTTCTGGAAATAGTTACGTGCTGATATCTTCATAAAGATAAAGATAACACCTGGAAGAATTCCCACCAAACAGCCTACAACACCTACAAGCAATGGATTTGTCATCGTACTACCCAATAACAGCACAAATAACAATACCAACACCGGACCAACTACCCACAAAGCAATCTGGAAAAGGGTTGAACCAAAACCAACTTCAACAGGGAGTTGCTTGTCTATTACATGCACGTCACGACCAGCATCATTCACAGGTCCTGTAACTTCGTCTAATAAATTCGCCATAGTTAAATCTATTTTTTTTTTTTTTTGTTTTCAATAATATCCGTTTTTAGGCTTCAAAGATACATTTTTTTCTTAAAGGAAGCAAATCTATCCTCGTTATCTTCTGTTTTATAAACTCAACATGATGAATTATAGCATCAATTAGCATAGTTCCTAAACTCTAAAAAGGCATTACAAGAGTAGGGGATACTAATCCTTGCGCCCCCTTATCGTTAACACTTTATTACTTCATCTTAAAATAGTCTATCTTACTATCACTTTGCTGTCACTTTTAACACTTCGCACAAACCTACTGTAAACTAATAAGTTAAGTCAGGGTATGGATCTCTCTCTGATGACACACCACTCTGATCGTGGGGTTCAATACTGCAGCAACGCCTATGTGGCAAGACTGGAGAGTATACACTCGTGCATAAGCATGACAGAAGATTACAACCCTACTGATAATGCAATCGCCGAAAGAGTGAACGGAATAATAAAGCAAGAGTGGCTCTACCACATGAAACGACCCAAGAACCTCGATGATGCACGATGCATTATTACCGGTATCATAGACTTCTACAACAATAAGAGACCCCACATGAGCAACGGCATGCTTACGCCAAGACAAATGAGAGAAAGGCACTGCAATGTGGCATAAGGGTTTCTATGCTTTTCATGGTATTAAATTTTGTAAGTTGAAGGAAAAATATTAACTTTGAACATGTGCTACACACGTTTGGACTTCATTGTCAAAATTTATGACTATGTAAAGCGAATCAGTAAAGTTTCCATGGAGTATAAAGCTATTCAGGAAGCAAGTAAAAAATGTGTAAACCAATTCAGTAACAATAACCAAAAAAGTGTGAAGTAAATTTAGGCATAGTCAACAAAAAATCAATTGGTTACAAGGTAGTAGAAGAAAAGGTGCTTAATTGAACTTCAAAAGGGCGTTAGTTGGACCTCAAAAGGGCACCTATTGCAAGTCAATTAGGCGTCTTTTAGAAGCCAAAAAATCATGGATTGATTTTGAAGCGTATGTGCAATGCAGACGTAGTGGGGCTACGTCAAGTTACAAAGACAAGCAAGATGTCAAGAAGAAAAGAAAGGATATCAGAGAACCACACAATATTAAGAATTATACATCTTGTAGGCTAACGTACGAATGAGATTTAAGCAATACTTAAAGCAGGCACACATCTAACGGTAAAATCTTGATTTTATCCTCATTTGTGAGGGTTATTATCCCGCTAAGCGTTAAATAATTTTAACAGCTATAACATCATACCGCATGTTTCTTTTGTTTATCTTCAAAAAAATATACCTTTACATACCGAAAACATACTCACATTTATTATTAATTTATGAGAAAGTCTTTTATTTTTTCATTAGTTACACTCATTGCTGCCGGGGGTATACTACAGTCATGCAAACTAAAGAAGGCTGGGCATATTGCCGTTGACGACGATGCAGCTAAGCAGGTCTATGTCGCTCCAGGACATTATGACGAGTACTACAACTTCGTCTCAGGCGGATTCAGTGGACAAGTTTCCGTCTATGGTATCCCATCAGGACGCTTATTGAAGGTGATTCCTGTGTTCTCACAAAATGGTGAGAACGGTTATGGCTATGATGAAAACACCAAGCCAATGTTGAACACCTCCTTTGGATTTGTTCCATGGGATGACTCACACCACACACAGCTTTCTGAGACAGATGGCATGTATGACGGTCGTTGGTTGTTTATCAATGCTAACAATACACCACGTATTGCGCGTATCAGCCTCAAGGATTTCCGTACAGCCGAGATTATAGAGTTGCCTAACACAGCAGGTAACCACGCTTCTCCTTTCATCACAAGCAACACAGAATATATCGTTGCAGGTTCTCGATTCAGTGTTCCTGCTGACTATGAGAATGGTGATGTGCCTATTAAAGACTATAAGAAAGATTTCCATGGAACCATTTCATATATAAAGGTAGACCCAAACAGGTGGTCTTAGCTTAGACTTCCAGCTCTCTCTGCCTCCTTACAACTATGATTTGAGCCACAGTGGTAAGAATGCCTCTGCCGATTGGTCATTCTTCACATGCTATAACACTGAGGAGGCACATAGCTTGTTGGAGGTGAATGCATCTCAGAATGATAAGGATTACATCCTTGCTATCAACTGGAAGAAGGCTGCAGAGCATGCTGCTAAGGGTGACTTCGACTGGAAACCATGTAAGTATGCACATAACGTAATGCATGATGATACAGGACAGGCTACTTCTGAAATCTTGGATAAGGTGAAGGTAATTGACACAAAGAAGTACAATGACTTCTTGTACCTTATCCCATGTCCAAAGTCTCCACATGGTGTAGACGTTGACCCAACAGGTGAATATATCGTAGGTAATGGTAAGTTGAGCGCCAACCTCCCTGTATTTAGCTTCTCTAAGATTGAGAAGGCTATCAAAGATCATAAGTTCTCTGGCAAGGTGAATGGTATCAATGTTATCAAATATGAAGATGCTTTGCATGGCGAAGTACAAAGTCCTGGTTTGGGTTCTTTGCACACTGAGTTCGATGCTGATGGTAATGCTTATACAAGCTTCTTCATCTCTTCAGAGATTGTTAAGTGGCGTCTAAAGGACTGTCAGATAGAAGATCGCATCCCAACTTACTACTCTGTAGGCCACTTATCTGTACTGGGTGCAGATACAAAGAAGCCTTACGGAAAGTACATGATAGCATACAATAAGATTACAAAGGACTGCTTCCTCCCAACAGGTCCTGAGCTTTGTCAGGCTGCACAGCTCTATGATATCAGTGGAAACAAGATGAAACTCCTTCTTGAATTCCCATTGATTGGTGAGCCTCACTACGCAAGTGCTATTGCAGCAGACATGCTTAAGCCTAACATGCAGTACTTCAAACGACTTGCTGACAACCACAATCCATATAAGGTTAGCACCGCACAAGAGGCACGTGTAGTACGTAATGGAAATCGTGTTGACGTATATATGGCTGCTATCCGCTCTCGTTTAGTTCCTGATAACATTGAGGGTATCAAATTAGGAGATGAGGTTTACTTCCATGTAACGAACATTGAGCAAGAATGGGATATCCCTCATGGATTTGCAGTGAAGGGTAATAACAACGCCGAAATTCTTATTATGCCTGGTGAGACATGTACGCTGAAGTGGATTCCAAACCGTGTTGGTATCTTACCATACTATTGTACAGACTTCTGTAGTGCGCTTCACCAGGAGATGCAGGGCTATGCTCATGTATCACCAAAGGGTAGCAACACCCCATTGAAGTTCACTATTGATGACAAGTTGCCATCACAATATATGATTACAAAGCCAACAACTCAGTCTGGTACAGCTCCAACGGGTCACAAGAGAAAGTAATCAGATAGATTAAAGTAAACTAAAACGGCCTGTTTTCGTTGTTGGGGAGAGTATTATACACCCCAAAAGCGATGACAGGTCTATAACATATCATGACTATGAAATTAAATTTTTCTGGTAAAATAAGCAAGTCAAGCATGATACTGCTTATCGTTGCAGCAGTCTTTGCGGTTGCAAGTGCCTTCACTCCTGTGTGGCGTATCGACCTAACTGCACCTCAATATCCTGAAGGAATGGTACTTTATATTGGTGGAACAGAAGGTGTCTCTGGTGGTGACGAGGGTAATGACCTTTATAAGATTAATGAGTTGAACCACTACGTTGGTATGGCTCAGATTCATCCTGGTGACTTCTGGGAGTTCACAGCATTACCAATCATCCTTTGTGTCTTCGGTGTTTTGTTTGTCGTTGCTGCTGTAATGAAGAGCAAGAAACTAAGTATTGCCTCTTTGATACTCTTTGGAATCTTTGGTATTCTTGGTTTCGTAGACTTCTTCCATTGGACTTATGTGTATGGACATAACCTTTCTCCAGACGCACCAATCAAAGTCCCAGGAATGTCTTATCAGCCTCCTATCATCGGAGAAAAGCAGCTCTTGAGTTTCGACTCACTGTCACAACCTGACCTCGGAGGATATCTCCTTGTTGTATCAGGCCTCCTGCTCGCTTTTGTAGTACTGAAAGAAGTTGGCGTTTTTACTCGTAAAAAATAATAACGAAACAATGAATTCAAATCGTAAGATTCAACTTTTAACAGTTGCAGCATTCTTTTTCGTTCTCGTTACCTTGGTTGCCTGTGGAATTAATGATAAGCCACAAGCTGTAAATCTTGGTAAAGATGAATGTACTGGTTGCGGTATGACGATAGAGGCACCGAAGTTTGCTTGTGAGATAATCTCCGACAAAGGGAAATGCTTTAAGTTTGATGATGTGTCTTGTTTGTTCCATTATATGAATGAACAGAACCTCACGGACAGTACAGTTGCGAAGATTTATGTAGCGGACTATGAGCATCCTGACTCTCTTATAGACATCAAGAATGCTGGTCTCGTACTTGGAAATGACATAAAGAGTCCTATGAACGGAGGCGTAGCAGCCTTCAGCAATCGTAGTCATGCACAAGCGTTTGCATTAAAGACTCATTCTATTCTCCTTGACTCATGGGAAAGATTAAAAATACAACATTAAGAAGATTAATCACATTCGTTAGCCTTATCTTCTCTACCACAATATTGTCTGCTCGGACAATAGAGGTAGGAGAAGGTAAGGCTTTCTCAACTATAACAGGGGCTATAAGCGTTTCAAAGCCTCATGATGTGGTATGCATCTATGGTAAAAAGATTTATAAGGAACGTCTGACAATCAACAAACCGATAACACTAAAGGGTGTGGAGACTCCTATTATAGATGGTGGACAGAAGGGGGACGTCATAAAAGTGAATGCAGATAACGTCGTTATAGAAGGTTTACAGGTACAGAACTCTGCCCGATCATCGGAGGTTGACTATTGTGGAGTACATGTTAAAGATGCACATTCGGTTGTTGTCAGAAACTGTATCTTCCGTAAGAACCAGTTTAGTGTGATGTTCCAAAATTGTAAAAACGGACTTATTGCAAACAACAACATTTCAAGCGACATCACATATAACCCTATCATGGGTAATGCCGTACACTGTTGGAAGAGCGATAATATGCACATCACTGGCAATAAGATTGGACATAACAGAGATGGTATCTACTTAGAATTTGTCAATAACTCTCATATCGACCATAACTCTGTCAGTGGTTGTGCACGTTATGGACTTCATTTCATGTTCTCACACTTCAATATTTATAATGGTAATCACTTCTTTCATAACCAGGCTGGAGTAGCTGTTATGTTTGCACATCACGTGGAGATGATTAATAACACCTTCGAATTCAATCGCGGAACATCATCTTACGGACTGCTCATCAAGGAACTGCAATATAGCACAATCAAGTGGAATCGTTTCTTGAACAATACTGTAGGATTATTAATTGACGGTGGTTCCGACTTGAATGTACACCATAACACGATTAAGAGCAATGGTTGGGGAATGCGCCTAATATCAGCCAGTACAAACGATACTATCTATCATAATAACTTCCTCGGTAATACTTTTGACATGACAACCAATGTTAGCTACAATCGTAATACCGTTGATGGTAACTATTGGGATAAATATGAGGGATATGATCTCAATAAGGATGGACACGGAGACGTACCCTTCCATCCATTAAGTCTGTTTTCTATGTTGGCAGAACAGAACGAGAACGTTCTATTCTTCTTCCATAGCTTCTTGATGAACCTCCTTGACGCCACCGAGAAAGTGCTCCCATCCATCACACCAGACAATTATGTAGATAACTATCCACACATGAAACCCTATAAGTTATGATTACAATAAAGAATCTCAATAAGTCATACGGCAAACTGCATGTACTACACAATATCAACTTACAATTAGAGAAAGGACAGTGTATAGGCTTCGTTGGACCGAATGGATGTGGCAAGACGACATTAATGAAATGTATTCTTGGATTGGCTACACCTCAGTCTGGAGAAGTTATTGTCAATGGTGTGAACGTACAGGATAGCCCTTCTTATCGTCAGCACATCGGATTTATGCAACAAAACAGTTGCTTCCCTGAGAATATGAGCGTACGAGAAACCTTCAAAACGATTGAGGATGTGCGTAGTACTGACGTTACATTGGATAAGGAACTCTATGAGGCATACGCTATAGATAGAATTGCTGAGAAGAAAACAAAGACACTCTCGGGAGGTACAAGTCAAAAAGTTAATGCCGCCTTGGCTTTCCTCTTCAATCCAGACATCCTTATCCTCGATGAACCAACAGCCAGTCTTGACCCTCTTGCTGCAAATATCTTAAAAGAAAAGATAGTCAAAGAGAAAGATAAGTTAGTATTTATCACTTCGCACATCCTAAGTGAGTTAGAGGGTATTGTCACCCATATCATATTTATGGAAGAAGGACATATCTTATTCTTTAAGCCTGTTGACGAACTATTAAAGGAGACTAAACAAGACAATGTATCACAGGCTGTTATGTATTACTTAAAGAAGAGCAGAAAACAAGCATAAAGATTATGGGAAAGATAACGAAAATCATCTTCTTAGATAATATCAAAAGTAGGGTTGTTATTGTATATTTTGTTTTACTCGCATTGCTTTCTTGGACTTCATTGCTGCTACAAGATAATGAGTCGAAGGGGGCATTGACTGTGCTTAATATCATTCTTTTTGTCACTCCGTTGATGTCATTACTTTATACAGTCACCTACTTGTATGACTCGCACGACTTCCAAGTGCTTCTTTTGAGTCAGCCTATTAAGCGAAAACAGATTTGGCAGAGCCTGTATATGGGTGTATCGTCAAGTCTGCTAATTGCCTTTTTGTTGGGAGCAGGCATCCCTATGCTTATGTACACTGACCTTACGACAGGACTCATCCTTGTGCTCATGGGATGTGTTAACACGCTTATCTTTGTGTCGTTAGCATTCCTAACAACTATGCTTACAAGCGATAAGACACGTGGAACGGGTGTGTCTATTCTCATTTGGCTTTTGCTTACAATGATTTACGATGCTATCCTTCTCTATGCGATATTCTTGTTAAGTGATTGGCCATTAGAGACTCCTCTGCTCACATTACTTATGCTTAATCCTCTCGACTTGACCCGCTTCCAAGTAATACTACAAATGGATGTCGCAGCAATGATGGGTTATGGAGGGGCTGCGTTCAAAGAGTTCCTCGGTGCAACTGGTGGTATCATCGTGTCAGCCATCCTTTTACTACTTTGGATAATAGTTCCATATTCTATTTCTTTACGCATCTTTAAAAAGAAAGATTTATAAGAACAGCTATTGTATTCGATAGTTTTTTAAGTTTAAATCGGTTCATTCAGACTTATACAGAGTCTAATGAACCGATAATTTTTACGTATATCCAATACTTTTTCATGAGAATAAAATGTAATTAGGTCCGATGTCTATCTGTCTTCTACCAACAACTTATTCCCTTATTAATTAAACCCAAATCGATCGTTAGACCACAATATGTATGATTCTTATTACTATGGTGTTGTTTCTGATTTGGGCTAAAGTTTGTAAACTATTTTTCACACTCTTCAAAACCAACACATGCTCTTTTGGCTTCTAAAAGACGCCTAATTGACTTGCAAAAGATGCTCTTTAAGACTCTTACTAACGCCCTTTTGAAGTCCAATTAAGCACCTTTTGCTTTACCACTTTATAACTAACTGATTTCCTGTTGGTTGCAAACCTGTTCTTTATACGTGTTTTTTTATTGTTATTTATAGATGTCTTATTCAAAAATTATATAATGATTTTTTTCAAATCCTTATCTACAGATTTTCAAAGTCTGAAAAGAAATGATTTTCAATGGTAGAGGATAATAATAGGATAGATAGATGACCGCCTTAGCCATTTTTTTTGTTTAATTAATAACTATGGTTCTTGCGTTAAAGCAATACGAAAAGCGTCCACACATTTAACGGAAGAACCTAAGAAGAACTACAATTGTAGTAAAATAAGAGATTATCCAACGAAGTGGCGAAGACCGGGAACAAAGGTGTGAGAAACAGGGATGAAGTCATCACAACCCGAAAGACGAAGTTGATAACCGTTGGAGTTGCCTTTTGCAGAAGTAATATTATTGATATTCACAAGGAAGGAACGATGACACTGAAAGATATTATCGTAAGGAAGGTCATCTTTTAAGGCTATCAACGTCGAACGGAGTTCAGCCTTTACCACTTTACCTTCTTTTATATAACATACGCAGACATTGTTTTTTCGAGCTTCAATATAGAGTAGACTGTTGATAGGTAAGGTTAGGTCGGTTCCCCGCAGGTTCTGGTCGTGCAGCGTGATAAGAATACCTTCCTGTTCATCAGAGGTCTTCTTTATCATTTCTTCCAGTCTACTATTCAACATACGGTTATAGTTTACCAACGTAAAAATAGCTGTAACGATTACCCAAACAAGGAAAGTCCAATAAAAGAATATACTGAATAGCTGCCATGTTAATGGCATCTGGAAGAAGAAAGCTGAATAGAGCGTCACAGAGATTGCCATTGCCAACTCAATAGCAACACTATAAAGAATTACATAACCATTGGTAATTGGGACATTTTTTCGTAATGGTCTTTTGAAGAAAAGGAAAGCACAAAGCCATTGGACGAAGATAGTCATGACACAAAAACCAATACACATCAGGAATGTATTACCCCGATACTGGATGACTCCAAAGGGTTGTAGGAGGTAAAGAAACAAAAAAATGCCAACTCCTAACGCAACACTTGTGCGTCAGGAAGTGGCATTTGTCTGTATCGTATACCTGCTATGTAGAAATGAGGTTAGTCTACTCATGATGTCTTAAATGGTTGGTTGTCCACAAAGTTACATCTTTTCCTCTTTCTAAGTAAGTATATTTTGTCTTAAATTCTTATTCCTTAACCTCCCAAATATCGTTGGTTTCGAGCATTTCCATAAAGGTATGATAATGCTTCTGTGCCTTCACCTCTTCTATCTGTTGATTGACTGCAGCGTCATAGGTAGGTGCTTCAACGTCACGGATAACTCCGAGGGCTACGGGAAAACCGTCCTCATTGCTCATCATTGCAAGTTTCAGCTGCAAGGTATTGTCTTGACAGTGAGCATCATGTACGAGGATGTCATCACGAGTAATATCATTCTCTCCGATTTTAACCACCTTCAAGCCGAAGCCTTCTTGTACAAGTCCAAACTCATTGTCTGCACCGAAGATTAATGGTTCGCCATGTCTGACGTAGATTGCATTTTCCTTACGACCTTGTGATGTGTAAACAGAGTTGTGACAACCATCATTGAAGATAACACAGTTTTGTAAAATCTCACACACGGCAGCTCCCTTATGCTGATAAGCAGCTTTGAGAATGGCAATAGTTTCATTATTGTCGCTGGCAACACTACGTGCGAAGAAGTTGCCACGAGCACCAAAACAGAGTTCTGCTGGGTGGAATGGGTCTTCTGTAGTGCCATAAGGACTTGACTTAGAAACGAAGCCACGTGGACTGGTTGGTGAATACTGTCCCTTCGTAAGACCGTAAATACGGTTATTCAGAAGAATCATATTCAGGTCCACATTACGGCGCATCGCATGGATAAAGTGGTTACCACCGATGGCAAGTGCGTCACCATCGCCCGAAACCTGCCAGATAGTAAGGTTTGGGTTGGTCACCTTTGCACCCGTAGAGATGGCTGCTGCACGACCGTGAATGGTCTGCATAGCGTATGTATTAGCATAATAAGGTAATCGGCTTGAGCATCCGATACCACTGATAACGGCTGTTTCGTAAGGTGGAACACCTAACTCTGCCATCGCTTTCTGCAAACTGGCAAGGAAGAAATGGTCGCCACAACCCGGACACCAACGTGGCTGTCCTTTTTTTGAAGTCTTGTGCTGTATATTGATTCATGACTTTTTATTTAATTCGGAATTCATTATCCACGATTGTGGTTCTGCAATTCACTTTGGATTATTACAAGCAACTCGTCTACTTGTTAACTCGTCCACTCCTACACAAGTATCTTTGTATAGAAAGTTCCTGTTTCTTCTTCAGGTAGAGGAGCTTGTAGAAGTTTCTCAAAGGTAGTAACCAACTCTGTGACAACGAAAGGTTGTCCTTTAACTTGATTATATTGATAAGGAGCAAAGTGGTTGATGCGAATACGAAGGAGTGCAGCAAGTTGTCCGAGATTTTGTTCAGCAACAACAACTTTCTTGTATCGGCTAAGCACCTCTGCTGTGTTCTTTGGTAATGGGTTTATATACTTAAATTGAGCCAACGCAACCTTGTGTCCTTTGCTACGCAACTCTTCCATTGCAGAATATAGGTGACCGTATGTACTACCGAAGCCAACGATGAGCAAGTCGGCATCATTCTCATCGCCATGAACAATAAGGTCGGGTACAGGTACACGTGCCACTTTGTCCCAACGAAGTCTATCCATCTTATCATGGTTCTCAGGGTCAGTAGAGATAGCCCCCGTCTCACCATCTTTTTCCAGTCCACCAAGGATGTGAGTATAGCCTTCCGTACCCGGAATAGCCCAGTAGCGCGCCAATGTTTTAGGATCGCGTTTGTATGGAGTGTATTTATATTTCTGATCTTCTGTAACGAAGTGTGGATGGATTTCAGGCAACTCTTCGATATTTGGAAGCTTCCAAGCAGAGGAACCATTAGCAATGAACGCATCTGTGAGAAGTACAACAGGTGTCATGTGTTCTAAGGCAATCTTACAAGCATTATAGGCAGCATCGAAGCAGTCGGTAGGACTTGTAGCAGCAATGACAGGCATCGGACTCTCTCCGTTACGTCCATAAAGCACTTGAAGAAGGTCGGTTTGTTCACTCTTTGTAGGCATACCCGTTGATGGTCCACCACGTTGTACGTCAATAATTACCAAGGGAAGCTCGTCAATAAGAGCAAGGTTCATTGCCTCACTCTTCAAACATATACCCGGACCAGAGGTTGAAGTAGCAGCCAATGCACCTGCGAAAGCTGCACCGATAGCCGATGCGCAACCTGCAATCTCGTCTTCGCATTGTACGGTTGTTACCCCCATTGACTTATGCTTTGACAACTCATGTAAGATATCTGTTGCAGGAGTGATAGGGTATGAGCCTAAGAATAGACGCAATCCAGCCCGCTCAGCGGCTGCCATCAGTCCGTAGGCAGTGGCCTTGTTGCCCGTAATGTCCATATATCGGCCAGGCTGTTTCACCTTTGACTCAATACGATAAGTATTAGGAACAGAAGCGTGAACGTTATGTCCATAGTCATAGCCTGCACGCACCACCTTTATATTGGCCTCTGCAATGGCAGGTTTCTTCTTGAACTTCGTTGTAAGATAGTTGTTTACTAAGTCTAAGTCACGGTTGAAGAGCCAGCATACAAGGCTAAGGCAAACATATTACGACATTTAAGCATAGACTTGTTATCCATGCCCGTATCAGCTAAACACTCTTTCACCATCTTTGTTATTGGACAGGCCACTACGCGGTCGGGGTCAATACCCATCTCGTTCAGATAGTCGTCACTACGGAATTCAGCCTTATGAAGGTCACGTTGACCGAAGGAGTCTGTGTCGATAATAATCGTACCGTTTGGCTTACAGTGTTTATATTGCATCTTTAAGGCTGCTGCATTCATAGCCACAAGAACATCGCAGCGGTCGCCCGGAGTGTAAACTCTACCAGAACCGATGTGAACTTGAAATCCACTCACGCCTGTCAGAGAACCTTGTGGAGCACGAATATCAGCAGGGTAGTCTGGAAATGTTGATACACCATTGCCGACAGAAGCCGAAATAGTGGTAAATATGTTGCCCGCAAGCTGCATACCATCACCAGAGTCACCAGAAAAGTGTATTACAACACTGTCGAGTTCTTGCACTTCGATTTGTCCTTCCATAGATTATGCCTTGTTTAGATTAGTATAATTGTTTTTGTATTCTTTGCCTTCTGAATGCTATGTGTTTATATTTCATGCTTTATCATCAGGCAACGTAGCTTTACCCTTCTTGGGTTATCTTTTTGTTTACGTTAGTATGTTCTGTGGGCAAAAGTGCAAAATATTATTGAGAAAACAAAATATTTTTGAAGAGAAAAAAATATTTTTTTCTTAATTGTCTTATACCAGATTTACCTCATATCGGTTTAATATTTAAAAATCAAAATGGGAAGTAAACATTCTATACGCAGAACATTCAATGAGGATTTCACTTTTATTGGATAGCAATATTAAAAAAAGAGCTACAAAACTTTAGATATTTTTTCTGTTTCCTATTTAATGTATATCTTTGCATTGTTAACGAAAGAACTTTAACTAAAACAATAAAATGAGTAATGAAAAAGATTAATGTAATCATGTTGATGATGCTAATGTTGTTGATTGGCATTGTCTCAGTAAGTGCTAAAAAAGAGGAGTTCAAACCTTTACCATGCGTCCTTACACTCAAAGATGGTAGCAAAGTGTCAGGCTATTTGGTTAACGTAAAGAATGCAAAGGTTATGGCAAGTATGTATGGTCAGTACGTTATTAATATGCAGACTTTATTTATTTCACCTACACCAACGGGTAAGGGAACCAAATATGTGGCAGATGATGCAAAAGAAATGGAGTTAACAGTAGATGGGAAACAACGTAAATACTTGTCTTTATATGCATGCAAGGTATTTACGTTACCTAAAAATTTGAAGCCAACAAATCATCGGTACTTTTGGGAACTGGTTTATGAGGGAAAAGAAGTACTTGGTTTTTTATCTCCAACAGTATGGTATAGTAGTACATGGACTACATTTTATACTGAAGAGTCATTGGCTTATACTTATTGTCTTAAAGATGACGAAGTTGTTGTGACTTATTATGTTCCTGAAACGGGCACACGTATGGCTGCTAAGAAAACACTTCGTATGTGTTTTGATCGTTTCCCAAAGATGGATGAGTACTTGCAGGGTGATGGATTCTCACTGAAAGACATGAAGAGACACCCTCTTGATTTGTTGAAAGTGTTGGAACGTAAAATAAAGTAATAGCTTTGTTTCTTTGTGTACTAAAGCCTATGAACAATGAGTAACTGATGATAGCTAATAAAATAAAAGGTGCGCTTTTGACTCTCAAAAGCGCACCTTTTATATAGAAGAAGTGTATCTAATACTTAAACGAACTACCTCCTAAGAACTCTCTGAGTAGGGAGGTTGGAGGGAGATTACGGAAAGGTAACGATGCGAAATACTTGAGGAACTTGCGCAGACGATAGGCTTCGGCATACTCCTCACAGTTCTCAGGCACTTGTTCCAGCACTTCTTCCGCTTGTGGTTTGATGACGGCAAGCTCAAAGAGTAGGGCGGTATTGAACATTACGTCTGCCTGCTCTTGGTATGGGAAAATCCATTTGTTTTCACCTGCCCGCACACTTGCCCATCGATGAATGGTTTCTTGTGCTGAACAGCCACGATACTTATAGTCGCGTACAATGCGACGAAGCAGTCGGTTGTCGGTTGTTGGGATATAGTTATGGTCGTCCAACAGAATGGTAGTAAGGGCAGATGCGTAGATTTGAACTTCTTATCGTCTGAAATCTGCTCTGTTAGCAGAGGATTGAGGGCATGAATACCTTCCACAAGGAGTATGTTATTCTCTCCAAGATGCAGTTTTTTACCACTCTTTTCACTCATTCCTGTTTGGAAATTATACTTTGGCAGTTCCACCTCTTCACCACGGAAAAGTGCATTAAACTGCTCATTGATAAGTGGAATATTCAGTGCATAGATACTCTCGTAATCAAGTTCTCCGTTCTCATCTTTTGGTGTTTCAGTCCTGTTAACGAAGTAGTCATCTAAGGAAATCTGTACTGGTTTCACACCACTTGCTAATAGTTGGACAGAAAGACGTTTACAGAATGTTGTCTTACCACTTGATGATGGACCAGCTATGAGTACTACCTTTATCTCTTTTCGTGCAGCAATCGTATCGGCAATCTGCGATATCTTCTTTTCTTGCAGAGCCTCACTGACATTGATAAGGTCGGTTGCCAGTCCATTCTTTACCGCTTCATTGAAGTCGCCCACCGTCTTAATGCCTAAGATACTTTGCCATCTATGATGCTCCTTAAACACCTCAAACATCTTGTCTTGGCGTATCAATTCGCCTAATTTAGAAGGGTCTTGTGTGGAAGGGACACGCAAGAGGACTCCATCGAAGTAGGGTTCTAATCCGAAGAGATGGAGTTGCGAAGTGTTTGTTAGCATAGAGCCGTAGTAATAGTCCTTATAATCGTCAAGAATGTTATAGACGCAATAAAGGCTACCGCTGCTTTCCATGAGTTTAGCCTTTTGTAAGTCACCTAATTCGGTGAACATCTTAATAGCTTGCTCAGTTGTCGTTTCACAGCGTTGAATAGGCATTTTGGCATCAATAATCTGTTGTATTCTTGTGTGAATGCGGTCTACATCCTCTGTTGTCACTCGATGTCCGAGTTGTAGGTTGCAGTAGTAACCATTTGAAACAGGTGTGTCTATGATTACTTTACTATTAGGAAATAAGTCGTGAACAGCCTTACAGAGAACGAGAAAGAGTGAGCGAGTGTAGGTGCGAATACCCGATGGTGTGTGTAAGTCAAGGAACTCTACATCTTTATTATGATAGACACGATAATGAAGTCCTTCCACCTTATTATTTACCTTAGCACTTACGGGTCCATAAGGCATTTTAAGATTAATTTCTTGATAAATGTCAGAAAGTGTACTTCCTATTGGGACTTCTTGAGTTTTTTTATTATTTTTGCAACGGATATGTAATACTTGTCTCATAATTGCCATTGGTTAGGAGTGTTTCGGGGGACGATATTTCCCTTTTGTAAATAGGATGGTAAAGTTAGAGAAAGTTTTGCAAATATCCAAGAAACAGACATCACAAATTAAGTAATTATATGTCGATTTGGATTATCTTAAAACTCATTGGTGCATTAGCACTGCTAATGTTCGGTATGAAGACAATGAGTGAGGCACTGCAGAAAATGGCAGGTCCACAGTTACGCCATATCCTTGGCGCAATGACAACTAATCGTTTTACGGGTATTCTAACGGGTACGTTTATCACAGCAGCCGTTCAGTCCTCAACTGCAACAACGGTGATGACGGTCAGTTTGTGAACGCTGGATTGCTAACATTGGTCCAAGCCATCTCTGTTATCATGGGAGCGAACATCGGAACAACGCTTACGGCATGGATTATGTCGGCGGGATTTTCGTTTAACATTACCGACTTTGTTTGGCCAGTGTTCTTTATTGGTATCGTATTGATTTATTCTAAGCGGCGCAAACTTATAGGTGACTTTTTGTTTGGTATCTCGTTTATGTTCCTTGGATTGGGTACTTTGCGTCAGACGGGTATTGATATGGACCTCGCTCACAATCAGGCAGTACTCGATTTCTTTAGTAACTTCGACCCACAAAGCTTCGTCACAACTATCGTTTTCCTACTTATTGGTAGTGTGCTGACCATGTGTGTGCAGAGTTCTGCTGCTATTATGGCAATTACGATGATACTTTGTTCGACTGGAGTCTTACCTATCTATCAAGGAATAGCATTGGTTATGGGCGAGAACATCGGTACTACTGTAACCTCAAACCTTGCTGCTTTGACGGCAAACACGCAGGCTCGTCGTGCCGCTATGGCCCACATGGTGTTCAATATCTTTGGTGTATTGTGGATCTTGTGTGTCTTCCACCCTTTCATCAATATGATATGTGATTGGGTTGGTTATGATGTCAGTATAACAAAAGGAACTCCTGGCTTTGCTGCCAATGCTGCTAAGCTTAGTTTTGTACTTGCTGCTTTCCATACGTCTTTCAATGTAGCCAACACTGTTATCCTTGTTGGACCAATCAAATACTTGGAGAAACTTGTCTGTAAGATTATCAAACCAAAAGCTAATAAAGACGAAGACGAGTTCCGACTGCACTTTATTCAGACTGGTATCATGAAGACTCCAGAACTTTCTGTGCTGGAGGCTTCAAAAGAGATAAGGTCGTTTGCAGAACGCATACATCGTATGTTTGGCATGGTTCGTGAATTGCTTGGAGAACGAGATATGGAGAAGTTTACGAAACTTTACAGCCGTATTGAGAAGTATGAAGGTATTTCTGACAATATGGAGATTGAAATAGCGAAGTATCTTGACCAAGTTTCTAATGCTCACCTGAGTGATGAAACAAAAGAGAAAGTACGTTCTATGCTTCGTGAGATTTCTGAGCTGGAGAGTATTGGAGATGCTTGTTATAACATTGCACGTACTTCCAGCCGCCTTGTTAAGGGTAAGGAGGATTTCACCCAGGAACAATATGACCACATGCATCAGATGTTTGAGTTGACCGATGATGCTCTAACGCAGATGAATCGTATTCTTGTCGGTCATCGTCAGGACAATGATGTGAATCGATCATTCAATATCGAAACTGAAATCAATAACTATCGCAGTCAATTGCGCTCGCAGAATATCAATGATGTCAATGACCATAAGTACACTTATGCTATAGGTACAATGTATATGGATATTATTCAAGAATGCGAGAAACTGGGCGATTATGTTGTCAATGTTGTTGAGGCTCGTATGGGTGTTCGTCAACAAGGAGCATAAAGAAGTTGCTGGTTATTTTAGTTAAAAAACGCATAATGCAAAATAAAAGACCTCTCTTTCCTTTTGGATAGTGAGGTCTTTTCGTATATTTGCAGTCGAAAATAAAAAAGTGTTGTGGCATAGTGAATTATGTGTTTATATAGCCATAAAGTATAAGAAGCATAGTAAAGAATGATTGGGGATAACTTTCACTCTGTTGGTATTAGAGTTTTTTATAGGAACATACAGGTTTGTATGTTCAATATGGGTATACTTTTACTGATAAATAAGTCCTTTTATTTATCGAGTTGTTTGTAGAACGCAATAAAGATGAACACTTGTCTTAAAAATAATGAAGCTTTTAAAATTAAATATATGAGTACAAGCGATTATTCAATTATTTTTATGAAGATTATGGGCTCTCTTGCCCTTTTAATCTATGGAATGAAGGTTATGAGTGAGGCATTACAGAAGATGGCGGGTTCGCAACTCCGACATATTCTGGGAGCAATGACTACTAATCGTTTCACCGGAATGCTCACTGGAACTTTTATTACTTGTGCGGTACAATCGTCCTCAGCAACAACGGTGATGACGGTGAGCTTTGTTAATGCGGGACTGCTAACTCTTGCGCAGGCTATCTCGGTCATCATGGGTGCCAATATAGGTACGACTCTCACGGCATGGATTATGTCTTTGGGATTTAATGTCGACCTAACATTGGTTGTCTTCCCTGCTTTCTTTATCGGAATTATTCTCATTTACAACAAGAAAAGACGATATATTGGCGACTTCCTTTTTGGTATTGCCTTCTTATTTTTTGCTCTTGTATTATTAAGTAGTGGTGGTAAGGACCTTGATTTAGAACATAATCCTGCTGCAATTCAATTCTTTTCTTCATTTGATACAAGCAGTCACTTCACGATTTTAATCTTCCTTCTCATCGGAACGATTATTACTTGCATTGTACAGAGTTCTGCGGCGGTAATGGCTATTACCATTCTACTCTGTTCAACGGGTGTATTACCAGTCTATCTCGGTGTTGCTTTGGTGATGGGCGAGAATATTGGTACAACGGCCACTGCCAACCTTGCCGCTCTTGGAGCTAATACTCAGGCACGACGTGCCGCCTTTGCTCACCTACTTTTCAATGTCTTCGGTGTAGCATGGGTGATGTGTCTATTCTATCCTTTCGTTAATCTTGTCTGCCGCCTTGTTGGTTACGATCCTGTAAGCAATGTGTTGTCTGCTGATGAAAAAGCTACTATCTTGCCAATCGTTTTGGCAATGTTCCATACATGTTTCAATGTTTGCAACACAATCTTGCTCATTTGGTTTATTCCACAGATGGAGAAAGTGGTATGCTGGATTATAAAGTCAAAAACGAATAAGGATGATGAAGATTTCCGTTTGCGCTTTATTCATGCGGGTATCATGAAGACTCCCGAACTTTCAGTCTTTGAGGCTTCGAAAGAGATACACTCTTACGCTGAACGCACTCACCGTATGTTCTCGATGGTTCGCGAACTTCTTACAACAAAAGAGGACGATACCTTTGAGAAACTTTATGAGCGTATTGAGAAATATGAGGATATTTCTGACAATATGGAGGTTGAAATTGCGAAGTATCTTGATCAAGTCAGCGATGCGCATCTGAGTGATGACACCAAAGAGAAGGTACGTGATATGCTTCGTGAAATTACCGAAATTGAGAGTATCGGTGACGCTTGCTTTAATATTGCAAGAACAATCAGTCGACTACGTAGTAGTAAGGAAGTGTTTACGGAGGATCTATACGATAATATCAAACAGATGTTTGAACTTACCGATGATGCCTTAACGCAAATGAATGTTGTGCTTGTAAAGCATAAGCGTGACGTTGATTTGACTCGGACATTTACCATTGAAAATGAAATCAATAACTATCGAGCACTGTTACGTACACAGAATATCAATGATATCAACGAGCATAAGTATACCTATTCTGCTGGAACATTATATATGGATATTGTCCAGGAGTGTGAGAAGATTGGCGACTTTATTGTTAATGTGGGCGAAGCTCGTATGTGCGTCAGAAAGTAAATGTTTCTTCATTGATGCTACTTACCGTTTAGTTGATAACTATGAGTAGCAGACGTGTCGTAATATAAACGAAAAGAGGGTGCGTCAAAATACAAATTAATAACTTGACAACTTTCTAACTGTAGTTTTTTTCCTAAAAGCAAAGAAAAAGACCATTCCTTTACTCAAAAATCGAGTACAGAAATGGTCTTTTAATGAATTATTTCAAACTATAAGATTATCAAAATGTTATTTTCATTTTGACAATCTCTACGTTTATCATGGATGTCACGAAAATCACAACTAACAGACTTATGTCCATATACTTCATCTTTTAATTCTTACTTTAGTTTCATATTATGAAAGTGTTTCGTTTTTATACGCAATTAGCAAAGCGATATGGATGATTTTCTGGTCTTAGTCCAAGTTTAACACCTATCATTGTAGAATCTTGCTGTTATCATACTTTTTTGGTTTTGACTATGGGCTCTGTGTCCTACAAATTTTTATTTTTCTGAATGGTGCATATTTCAATTTCAGTTTATCGTATATTATTACTGTCCGCTAAACTTTTGTTTATTTTCACAAATTTGGGCTGATACTTTTTTCATAGTATCAGCCCATTTAATTACCTTTGCTTTTGCAACAAAACATAAGTAACATGAGCAAAAGTACACATTTTTTCGGACAGCCAGTATATGGTCAGTTAATAAAATGCTTAGACAAGAACAAAATTAACACTTATAGCCGTCAACATGGTGGCGAACGGTATGTAAAGAAGTTCGATATGTGGTCTCACGTGGTAACTATGCTCTATGCCGTGGTGATGCGTTTTCGACTCTCTTCGTGAGATACGAGCTTCTATGCTGGCAGAATCCCGTAAGCTACCCTCATCTAAGCATAGATACTTTACCCAAGCGTAGTACGCTCTCTGATGCCAATAAGAGACGCCCCGAAGAACTCTTTGGTTGGCTCTATATGGATGTCCTTGAAGCTCATCGTGACCTACTTTTCTCGGACAGCCAACGAGGCAAGGGGGATTCTTGGCTTAATCGTCTGAAAATAATGGATTCTACCATTATTCCCTTGTTTTCGAATCTCGTCTTCAAGGGTGTGGGACGTAATCCCAAGCACGGAAAGAAGAAAGGAGGCATAAAGGTGCATACCATCATAAATGCCAACGAAGGAGTGCCTTACGATATGCAATCTACTTCTGCTGCCACACATGACAGTTTTTATGATGGCACCGCAGGATTATTCAAAGAACGATATTCTAGCTATTGACAGAGCCTACATAGACTATGTTAAATTTGAACAGATGACTCATAATGGTGCTGTCTACGTTACAAAGATGAAGAAAAATCTTGTTTATCAACTAGAAATAGAGTATAATATTACAGACGATGATAGCCGTTTCTTATACAATATCAAGGAGGTAGTCCTTAAAAAGAAGGGGGTGGAACATCATGCACGAATCGTCACCTACATAGACCACAAGAAGACGGGAAAGAATAAGACAACGAAACTAATATCACTGCTTACCAACGACTTTGAGATGGATGCGCAAGATATAGTGGCTATTTACCGGAAAAGGTGGCAGATAGAGTCACTATTCAAGCAAGTCAAGCAGAATTTTCCGCTAAGATACTTTTACGGAGAGACTGCTAATGCTATTAAAATACAGATTTGGATGGTTTTTCTTGCAAATCTGCTAATAACCATCGTACAGAGAAGGATAAAAAGGTCATGGAGTTTCTCGGGATTAGCCACAATGATAAGAATTGTACTGATGTACTATATCAATATGGAATCCTTTTTCGAACAACCTGAGAACGATTGGAAAAAATACTTTAGCAAACATGGTATTTCCCCTCCGCAATGTGAGGAAAATGTATAGAGGGGGCTTGTCTAAGAGAAAAAAAAGCTCATCCTAAATGCGTAAAGGGATGAGCTGAAGAAGTTAGAGGTTTAGCGGACAGTAATAATCGTATATAGCAGTTGCCTGCTTTGAGGGATTGCTGCATTGTCGCATCTGTACGATGTCTCCCAATGGGTTTCTGCCTTCCGTGGTTACGAGTTTCTGGGTGTTCATCCTCCTCACGATTTCGGTCCAATAGCAGGATTCGCCTTCTCGCTTCAACTGGCAGCGGATGGTGTTTACCACCCAATAGGCAAGCAGACCGAAGAAAAGATGCGCATCGCTCCGGTCATCGGTTTGATGATATATAGGACGGAGGTTCAGGTCGGTCTTCAACTGCCTGTTGGTACATTCGATTTCTCGTATGAGGTTGTAATAGTCCCACGTAGTACGCTCATCGAGTGTTTCTACATTGGTCCGTAGGAAGTATACGCCGTGTCCGGATTCTATAGCTGAGAGGTCTTTGAGCTTCCAGGCTACACGTAGCATTTCCTTTGGCTTTCTTCGTTTCTAACGTAGTCTATCGCATAGTATTTTGCGATAGAGGGGTATTTCTGTATGGCTCGTCCCGTACGCTCTACAACCTTCTCGTAGAGTTTCGTTCCACCTTTCTTTGCAATACCATCATTTATTTTATTCAGCTCTGTTTCAAACCTTTCACGCCAGAGTTTGTTCATTGACGATTCGGTCATGGTCTTAGATGGAGAGGTTATCTCAAGATAGTAGTCCTCACCTTCCGTGTGTACTTTGTTGAGCGTTATCGTTTGCTTTCGGGCATCTTTTACCATCACGCTCTTGTGGTCCTCACTGAGCGTGTAATCTTTCAGCTTAGTGCGAGATACGCAGAGATAGTTATAGCCCTTTGCCTTGATAAGTTTCAGGTTGTCTTCGGTTGCAATGCCTGCGTCCATCACGACAAGCGACTTTTCTTTTTGTGCAGGATTCCTGTCTGCCAGCGTATCTATCATGTCAGGCAGTGATTTAGGGTCAGTCGTATTGCCTTCCAGGATAGAAGAATAGCGTATGAAACCCTCCTTATTGATACACAGGGCCAGGACGAGAAGTTTACAATCTGATCGCTTCTCCTTTGACCTACCGAACTGTGCCTTCTTGCTTTCACGCTTACTACCCTCAAAGTAGAAATTTGTCAAGTCAAAGAGCATCAGCTTGTTATCTATATTAAAAAGGTTGTCTGTTACATTGCACAAGTGACGTTCTATCTTCTCTTTGAGTCATAGAGTTTGTCCGTTACCTTGTACAGGGCATTGATACCCGGAGTCCAGTCTTGCGAACCTGTGTAAAGTTCAGCGGCAGCCGAATTATCCCTGAGATAATAATACGAGGAACGTTCAGACACGGCATACACAGTCCGGATGATGAGTGCAGAAAGTGCGGTGTGGATAGAATGGTTGCTCCATCCTTGGTCACGCAGGAATTCTTCCAGTCCCAGCTTGTCAATGGTCTGTTTACAAAGCCATTCTGCACCGACATTCCTTGCGTCAGTATGTTCTGCCGTAGCAAGATCGATATAACGTTCAGACTCCTTTCTTGCCTTCTGTTCCTTCTTATCGAATCTGTCAATTCCACCTTCCTCTTTCATCCGCTGCCACCATTCATCCGCCTTTGTCTGTTCCAGTTCAGTAAGTCCCTCCAACTGTTTGCCAAACAAAGAATTAGTTCCTCTGTTCTTAAAACGCTCTGTAAGTGCAAAGGCAATCCTTCTCACCTGCAAGGCTGTGAGAGAAGGTTCAAAACCGATATTGAGCAGGATGAGCGAATGTACGTGTCCAGCCACGTCACGATATGATTCTTTTAGTCTATAATAAAGAGCCTTTTCACCAGTTGCCGGATTAAAACGTATCTGTACATTTGCGTGCATGGGTGCAAAGTAACTCTAAGTTTGCAGCAAGAAACTTAAAGAGGGTATAAAAATCCTTTAGAAAATAAGGTTGATTCATTACCTTTCCTCTATAAAACCGAAAAGAAATCGTCACAGAAGTAACTTAAACCAAAGGCTATGCTTATTATAGTACATAACGAGACTATGCAAGTCATTTGCTGACCTGCATGAAAAATGATACTTTCCTCTTCGAGCTTAACGCTCACACTGAGTTCCATCGCCAGTCATGTCGTTGGTTAATTTGTCATGACGAGGTCATATGCCATCACAAAGGTAGTAGCCTTTCCATGACTGGTATATTGCGTCATCCATTTATTACGGATGCTTCGATTATGTTGTTGAAATCCTTATAGGATACACTGTCCTTCAAGATGTTCCATGCACAAATAAGCATTTTTCCTTGCTATTGCTACTTGAACTTTCATTCTGTTTTTTTCTTTCTGACTTGTGTCTGGTGGTAGGAGAATCGGCTAAAAACAATTCTTGGTGCGACTTGCACCCCATGAGCATTGTATGATGGTTCGTCGAAGGTATCGGTTTCCACAAGTGATGCGGCGTGATTTAATAGTCTTGTTAGACTGATCATTGCGTGGCTTCAGTCCACCCAGGAAGCGAGATGGTTGGCTGTTTCAAAAATGACTCATGTCGGTACCGATTTCTGCAATCAATGATGTAGCGGCCCTCATCTTCACTCCTGGAATTGTCTGTAAAATTGTGCAACTGTGTCGAATACTCATTTTTCGCAAATGGCCAGCATCTTGTCCATACATTGCTGTTTGTGTTGCTCTGCTAAGTCTATTTCTGCCTTGAGCTGCCGCATGATATCTCATGTCACATTCTGTAATGCTGCCGAGAAGCGAAGCGATTATAGTTTTCTTTCCATGGTGATTGATAATACGTCCGTGGATTTCCTCCACGGTACATTGGGGGTCAGTAACTCCTTCGCAGATTTTATCTATCACTGCCTTGTAGCTCACACTATCCGTGTTAGATACATAGTTGCTCAGACGGATGTTACACCGTTGAACGGCTGCGTCCAACTTGGCAAGTTTGCGGATAATCTCATCATCAAGATCATAGATACGCCGGTCGTACTGACGCAACTGTTGGATGCGTTCTGGAGGAACAAAACTACCGTTTACCAATTCCTTTAGCATGCACTCTGCAATCCATTGTGCATCCTTTACATCACTCTTGTGACCAGGGCAATTGTTTAATGAAATAAGGGTTGATGAGTTTCAACTTGAAATGTGGCTCAAGAACTCTCCAAATAGGAATCCAATACACACTTGTGCTTTCCATACCGACTTCTAAAACGTGATGTGAGAGCATCAAATCACGCATTTCAATTAGTTCTGTTGTTAAAACACCAAATTTCTTCTCGTAAATTTCACCTGTGCTACTCAAAATACAAAGATAAACACTATCTTTAGTAGCGTCAAGGCACATACCGTTCTCATAAGCCTCAATATTTTGGGTTAAACATGAATTTATCACCCCAAAGATACAAAAATGTGACGTAAGAGCACGATAATAGGCGAAAGAAGGTAGTGTCCTTGACATTTTTCAATCTCGAATGCAAGTTACAAAACGGAACTGTGTGGGGAGATTTCTTTTCAGTTTTTTATCTACACTGGCTTATAAATCGAGATTTTTATGTAAATTTGTTGTCAAAAGGAAGAACCAGCCTACAGGATAGGGAAACTTTAAAGTAACAAGGAATTCAAATCCAGCTTTTGCTTTAGTCCATCCTGTATAGTTGCAAAGACCTGATAGAAAGTCTAGGCTCCGAGCCTATTTAGAGTTTTGAGTCCAACAACTATTGGCTAGCCTTCCATAAAATGCAAAGTTATGAAGAAAGTTTTAATTGGCATTGATTTCTCAAAAGAAAAATTCGATGTAGCTATCATCGTTAAGTCTACATCTATGCAAGTGCATGCAGTGTTCGACAATAAAGTGAGCGGCTATCGTAAAATGATTAAGTGGATTAAGTCTGTGGTTGAGGAAAAAACATGCTCCTCTTGGTTGTTCTGTGGCGAAACTACAGGTGGATACAGCCGTATGATGAGCGACTGGCTATATGCTCAGGGGTATGACGTGTGGATAGAGAATGCACTAACCATCAAACGCACATTCCCTTTGAAGCGTATAAAGAATGATGCTGTTGACGCATTTATGATTGCTGAGTATGCTCTCCGCTTTGAGGATAAGGCGCAGTTATATGAACCCTTAAGCCCTGCTTTGAGTCGCTTACGGGAACTTTTCTTGTATCGTCATCACCTTGTACGTCACAAGTGCAGCTCTCAAATAAGACGAATTGAGAAACGTTTTACACAAGAGAAATCGCCTATCAAGAATACTATATCTCAGAGTGCCAGACATATCATTACAGAGATAAATAAGGAAATAGCCAAGTGTGATGAAAAGATAAAGGAATATATCGAATCAGATGACCAACTCTATAGTATTTTTGCCATTGTCACATCTATGCCTGGTGTTGGGACTATCAACGCTGTCAGTTTAATGGTATATACGAACAACTTTACTAAGTTCGCATACAACCCAAGAAAGATTGCTTGCTACTATGGTATAGCACCTTTTGGACGTGATTCTGGCACAAGCGTACACACTGATCCACGAGTGGGCTTTATAGCTAATAAGATGCTCAAATCGCTCCTCACACAGGCTGCATTAGCCGCTGTACGAACTTGTCCACAGATTGCAAAGCATTATCAAAGGCTTATAGAACGAGGAAAGAAACCTATGGTTGCACTGAATAATGTCAAGAATAAGATGATTGCCATTATAACTGCAATGGTCAGAAATAGTTGCATGTATCAACCTGACAACATCTGCGTGGCAACACAAAGTGTAAATGTTAAATAAATAGTTAAAATAAGAAATATTGGAGGTTTTTTGACATAAAAAGCAAAAATTGATATGCTGGTGTCCTACAAATCAGAGTTAGTCTGTATTTAGAAAATACTATGCCTGATTATTAAGTACTTAGCAAACCTGAAACCTTCAAAACACACTGAAAATTTATGAAAAATAATTTTGCCCGTTAAACTTGGGTTAAGAGCGCATAATGAAACGAGACAGGCTCAATCGTATGTTTTATCAGTATGTCATTAAAGATGAGAATTTGAAGAAGGAGTATTTGAAATTAGACTCTCTGATGTGAAATGCGCAATCAGTTAGTAAATAATATCACTATATTCGTATTTATAAAAGTTAATAATTATTAATATTTTACACATATAAAGCAAGATTGTGCAAAAAGTAGACAACTGTATGTTGACACCATATTATATTGATTACAATAGTATGTTATACACTTGTATGCTAATGTATGCTTAATATGGAAGACAAAGATTATCTAAAAATATTCGCACATAAAGTTAGAACCCTTAGAGAACAGCAGGGGGCTATCTCAGGAAAAACTTGCAGAAAGAGCTGGACTTCACCGTACTTATATAGGAATGGTAGAAAGGCTCGAACGAAATCCATCACTTGTTTGCATCTATAAGATTGCAAATGGGTTAGGAGTACATGTTTCTCAATTATTCATATAACACAATTTCTATATCATCATGAAGAAATTCAAGATATCTAATGACAAAATCGCAGAGTTGTCTAATGCACCACTCTATGAGTTTCCTAAGTATGTAACGCAAGTAATCAATCTTGTAAATAGTAATGCAGGAGGCACTCGTCCAAAAGTTGTTGGGCAAATGTCTGAACTCATAAAGGAATTTGACGGAAAGACAATAACTGAGTGGATAGAATGGTACTCTGAACGTTATCCTAATGCTGTTGACAATGCCACAGAAAAGATTTGGGACATGTATGAAACCATGAAGGGCGCATTCAATGCTATCACCAAAGATATGGTTGAGAATTGGGTCAAAGACCTCGTGTACGGAAAGACATTTTGTGGCTTAAAGTTTCAAACTGCAATTATTTCAGCCATAGCCAACCAATTAGGCAAAGAATGGCGTGAAGCAAATCCAGAGGAAGAAGCAAAAGGCATAGATGGTTTTATAGGTGAAAAACCTCTTCAAATAAAGTCTACGACCTACAAATTGGAAGCACGCCTTTCTGAAACCATCAATGTCCCTATTGTATACTATGACAAGAAGAAGGATGGTATAAACATTGAGTATAATCCAATAGACTTCTAAGATGAATGGTAAGTTCGAAAATCAAATTAGATGACGTTTCATCTGCAAATGGAACGCAAAAAGTCTCGCTTCCTAAATATTCGTCTCAGGTTATAAACTTTGCGAATGGCTATGCAAAAGCGTCACGACCTGATAATGTCGGACAAGTGTCTGAAGATATAAAAAGATTCAGAGATGATGAAACTATGTCTGGATATTCAAATCAAGACTGGATTAATTGGCATCAGAATCATTATCCTAATGGTATTCAAAAGGCTACAGAGGAAGCATGGGCAATGTTTGTAAATATGCGTAATAGTCTTAATACTGTCACCAAAGATGATATACGAAAATGGGAAGAAGACTTTGTGTATTCTAAAACATATGATGGTTTAATGGTACAGAATGCCATTATAACGAAAATTGCCAATGAAATTGGCTCTCAAAATTTTCGCTTGGCAACACCTGAAGAAGAAAGACAAGGTATTGATGGTTTTATTAACGACCACCCTGTGCAAATTAAATCAGAAACGTATGATAGAACAGGAAAACTCCATAACGAAGAATTACAATGTGTCGTTGTTTCATACACTAAAAAGGCCAAAAGCATCTTGTTTGATTATAACCCAGAAGATATCCAATAGAAGCAAGAAAGGATAGGTATAAAGCCTATCCTTTCTTGCTTCTATACAAACTCACTGAGTTTCTTAATCTTTGCTCGATATGTGTATTTGTCTTCTTTCAATTTGGGCATTTTGATTATGGGTATGGGGTGTTGGCTGTCAAAATGCAAAACAATGTAATATGGAGCACTTTGAGGATTGAAGCCATTTTTTAGGAGTGTTTCCTTTGTCCAAATTTGAAACATACCTTTAGTTTTTAGCTTGAACAACTGAGGTTCAGAGCCACCAGTATGAAGTAATAGGTATTGCATTCGTTCAAATCCAGTTTGTACCAAAATTGAACCTTTCGAGTCACCTGCACGTAGGTAACAAATCCCCTTTTGAATCATGATTTGCCGAAGTTCTCTGCGAGTATGGTTTACCATAACCATAGGCTCCGCATCTATCTGTTCTTCTTTTTGTTTAATATGACTAAATATGTTTGATTTATTATCTAATACAGACTTATCAGTTTCAAACTTGCTTCCATATGTATGCTGCTTGACATCGATCTGTTTGTCAAGTTTATGTATATCTATAAAGTGATAAGGTAAGGTGTCAATGGATTTTTGTAAATCAAATTCAGAGGTATCCTCCCTTACATTAAAAATATGATTATCTTCCCTATTGCTTAACACAACCTTTTCTTCATAGAACTTCTGAAATTTCTGATTGATTTCGTAGCCAATAGAATTTCTGTTTTGATTCTTTGCTGCCAAGGCAGTTGTTCCACTTCCCATAAATGGGTCTAAGATGGTATCGCCAACAAATGAGAACATTCGTATCAATCGTTTGGGGAGCTCTTCTGGAAATACTGCAATATGTTTATCTTGCTTCGCTCCACCAAAATTCCAATGTGAGCAGAAATACTCATTCCATTCTTGACGCGTAAGTTTTGAGGCTTCTTTTATTTCCTTGGAAACTGACGCACTTTTTCCTGTTTTCTTGAAGAGAAGAATAAGTTCAAAGTCTATTTTAACAATACCTCCTCGTGGATATGGAAAACTTCCCATTACGGTATCACCACCAGTAGTATGCATTGCTGTCGGCTTTTGCCATATAATGCTACTCATATAATCAAAACCTATCTCTTCGCAGAATCTGATTATCTCTGAGTGAATTGGAATAACCTTGTATCTGCCGTAGTATGCGGAACGAGCAAACTGATCACCGATATTAATGCAGAGGCGGCACCCTGGTTCAAGCGTACGAAAACACTCTTTCCAAACTAAATTCAGATTGTTAATGTAGTCCTCGTATGAATCATCAAACCCAATTTGTTTGTCTACGCCGTAGTCTTTCAGTTGCCAGTATGGAGGTGAAGTCACAATAAGTTGCACTGATTCGTTTGGAATCAATGACATATTACGACTATCGCCATAAATGATGGTATGCTTAGTTGCCATTATTGGATAGATGAAAATAAATTCTTGATGTTTGGCAAAACTGATAAATCCGAATGAGGATTATATTCCACCGTGTATACTCCATTTCCTTTATTAAAAGTGATAGCTGTCAAATAGTTCAATTCTATTTCAGATTCCTGTTTAGTCATGACCTTGCAATTGAGCGTATTGTCGAAGTGTTTAACAATCTTTCCTGCATTCTCTCTGGCTGTTATAAATTCAATATGTGTGTCAAATCTCTTTTTTTATAGAGTTGTTGCAAAGGTCTATATCAAGATTATTGATGCCCTCTCGAATTATCTGTTCAAAGTTTGCATCAATCTCATATCCACAAGAATTCCTTCCACAAACGATAGCAGCTTGCATAGTTGTGCCTGTTCCTAAAAATGGATCAAGAATCATGTCACCTTTTTGTGAGAACATATTTATTAGTCTGTATGGAATCTCAAATGGGAAAGCTGCACTTCTTTCTCTTATTTTCGATTTTTGTAAATTCTGCTTCGTTCCCTTGATATCCCATACATCTGAAAACCACACATTTCTTTCTTCCCAAAAGAAAGAACTCTTCATGCGCGCCAATTTCTCGTTAGCACTTTTAAATATACGCTTGCCTCCTTTTCTGAAAATGAGAATCCATTCATGCTCTAAAGTTACATAGGCCCCACAAGGTAGCATACCACTTCCCATAAATTTATTTGGCGCATTTGTTTGTTTTCTCCAAATGATATTTGGTAAGCCAACAAATCCGAAGTCAATACAAGCTTTGGTTATGCGGCTATGGTTATTGTAGAGAGTAAACTTGCCATTTATGGTTCTTGTCGCATCGCCAATATTGATGCACAAAAAACCTCCAGGGTTTAATTACGCGGAAGCTTTCTTTCCAAACTTTGTCTAATTCCTGATGCATCATTTCAAATGCTTTTTCTGGTTCATTCTCCAAACATTCTAAGATATTAGGATTTTGTTTACCCAAAATCTCATCCCACATCTCAATCATTGGATATGGAGGTGAGGTTACTACCAAGTCGATAGAATTATCTTCTATTTGCATCATATGTTGTGATGCATGTATATATATTGTGTGATTCGTTTTCATATTGCAAACAGTTAACAATAAATTCGTATTTCTCATTCAGTAGAATCCTGTCTAATAAGATCTTGTACGGAAACTTTTAAAACATTAGCTATTGATATGAGCGTTTCAAGACTTGGTTGTGTTTTATTTGTAACCCACTTGGATATCGTTGCGGGATCCTTCCCTAATTTTTCAGATAGCCACTTGTTGTTTAAATCTCGTTCAGCAAGAACGACTTTTATCTTATTAAGTTTTGCCATTATAAATCCAATTTTTGGATACAAAGTTACAATAAAAAGAGGTAATAGCTGTGTGGTTAGAGCAAAAAACATAGTGTTTACAGCTATTTATTGTTCTTTATATCAAAAAAATGACGTAAAGTCGTGTATATTATGTATCTTTGTATGCATTTTAAAAATATAAAAAGAAAGGTATGGAAAGTGTTAGTTGGATATTTGATGGATTGGGTACCGAAATATTCTCGCTTATTGTTGGCTTAATTTCTGGTGGAGCGATAGGATACAAGATAGGTATTCACAACAGAATTAAGCAATCTCAAAAAGCAAGAAACAATTCTCGTCAAACACAAATTTCTTCAATAAATTATGGAGTTAACCCAAGTTTAACGGGCAAAATTATTTTTCATAAATTTTCAGTGTATTTTGAAGGTTTCAGGTTTTCTAAGTACTTAATAATCAGGCATAGCGTTTTCTAAATACGGACTAAATCTGATTTGTAGGACACCAGCATATCAATTTTTTGGCGTATGGCTCATTTTGCAGGCTATTTTTTGTATTAGATGTTCCATAGCTCAAATTGCAGGCTGGTTTTATTCGGAATACTCAAAGAGTTTATATACCTTTGCTATACAGTCTGAAGCATAGTGGAGCTCTGCTGGGGAGCAACTCCATGAGGAATAGGATTGTATAAAACGACAAGTATGAGCAGGAACCGCTATGTGTGTGATTCCTGCTTTTTCATACTTAGAGTTTTTATTAATGCCAGAAAAAAACCCATTAATAAACCTTTTTCGATTCTCTTGCGTAAGTCCACTATGATTATTTAGGTTCTTCTTTAGGTCAGTGAATGTTCCCTCAATCTTGTTGGTGGTCTTGGGCATTCCCTGGCAGTCCTCCCGCTGGAAGGAAAAGAGATAAGGAAGATAGAAATCAAGACTATTCATAGCTGCTCTCAACCGCCGGTGTACATAATGCAGTCTACCATCCTTGTGTAGACTGCGGCGGTCTATCGTGTCCTTCCATTTCTCCTTCCATGCTTGATATTCGCTCCTGAAATCAGCCTCATGGATTCGGTGTAGCTTATCCACAAGTGTTTTTAAATCTCGGCTGGCTTGCATTTTTGGGTTCAGAGTGAGATACCTTCTGACAATCTGCTTCATGTGAAACTGACACATCTGTACATGGTATTCAGAGAAAGACTTGAAGAAACTTTTTTTGCCGTCAATGATTAGACCGCGTATGGTATATCCACGATTTTCAATACAGGCGACAGCTTCTTCATAATCCTTCACCGTCTCGCTCTTTACAAAGGATAGATAGAGAGGCTTTCCACTCTCCGTGTCCAATGCAAGCAACACTCCGAGGTTTCGCCCCCAATACGTTACGTCCAGATGGACAAACCCACCTCCGTTTAAGGGAGGTTGCACCCACTCGCACTTGATGTCATGTAACCTGCGTTTGACTGTCGAGATGCTTATCTTGAAGTGCAATGATAGTTCTTTAATCGTCTGCTTTTGTTGTTGATAAGCCGTCCACAATTCATCATCGCTTACTTGGAAGCCAGAGCGAAACTGATAGCCGCAATTCTGACATTTATACAGTTGTACTCCTTTACGAACACCATTCTTTTTCGTGTGTGTACTGCCACACATGCGACATCTAATTTTGAACATACTAACTTTTAATTTTGAGGCACCTTAAATGCCAACAAAGTTAGTGTACATCGGAAAGATAGAAATGTCTAAGCCTGCAAAATGAGCTATTGAGCAATTTGAACCGTCAATTTAGTGCTGAAGGTATCTTGGATGGACGAAACATGAGTATATATCAAAGGGCATGATACTTTTCAGCCTGCAAAATGAGCTATAGGTACTAAAAATCTTACAATTAAAAGGAAAAAAATACTAATTTTGTTGTCAAACAATAAACATAATTCTGTATGAATAAGAAAGTTACTTTACTCTTTTTTTAGTTGCTCTTTTAATGATTACATTCATTATTGGATGTAAAGGGGAGAAATCGTCAAATACTGGAATGATAAAAGATTCTATTGATTCCAGTTCTGTTGTTACAGACTCTGTTTTGGCGGAAAAAGATGTACCTTTGGTAGTTGACTCTATCGGAAAGTCTTTTAATTCAAGTAATATTCAGGTGGATCTTGCTTATTCCTTTCCTGTGTCTGGACCGCAACCATTAGTCGACTCGCTTAGAGCTTTCCTTAGGACTGAATTAGAAGGGACTGTGGGTGTTTATTCCAGCACGACCTCAAAGATTAAATCTTATAAAAATCTTTCTAATGGCAGAGGTATGATAAACTACTATGCAAAGTTGGCTTATAAGAATTTGTGTGGTATTAACGATGATGCTGATAGTGCGGAGTGTATCTTGGCTTCAGAACTTTCAACTTGTGTAATGAAAAAATGCGAAACGAAAAGTTATGTGACTTATCGCTCTTTTTCATATATATATTCAGGCGGTGCGCATGGAATGGCTGGCGATGTTGGGTTTACTTTTGATAAAAAAATATTACTGTCCGCTAAACTTTTGTTTATTTTCACAAATTTGGGCTGATACTTTTTTCATAGTATCAGCCCATTTAATTACCTTTGCTTTTGCAACAAAACATAAGTAACATGAGCAAAAGTACACATTTTTTCGGACAGCCAGTATATGGTCAGTTAATAAAATGCTTAGACAAGAACAAAATTAACACTTATAGCCGTCAACATGGTGGCGAACGGTATGTAAAGAAGTTCGATATGTGGTCTCACGTGGTAACTATGCTCTATGCCGTGGTGATGCGTTTCGACTCTCTTCGTGAGATACAGGCTTCTATGCTGGCAGAATCCCGTAAGCTACCTCATCTAAGCATAGATACTTTACCCAAGCGTAGTACGCTCTCTGATGCCAATAAGAGACGCCCCGAAGAACTCTTTGGTTGGCTCTATATGGATGTCCTTGAAGCTCATCGTGACCTACTTTTCTCGGACAGCCAACGAGGCAAGGGGGATTCTTGGCTTAATCGTCTGAAAATAATGGATTCTACCATTATTCCCTTGTTTTCGAATCTCGTCTTCAAGGGTGTGGGACGTAATCCCAAGCACGGAAAGAAGAAAGGAGGCATAAAGGTGCATACCATCATAAATGCCAACGAAGGAGTGCCTTACGATATGCAATTCACTTCTGCTGCCACACATGACAGTTTTATGATGGCACCGCAGGATTATTCAAAGAACGATATTCTAGCTATTGACAGAGCCTACATAGACTATGTTAAATTTGAACAGATGACTCATAATGGTGCTGTCTACGTTACAAAGATGAAGAAAAAAATCTTGTTTATCAACTGTAAAATAGAGTATAATATTACAGACGATGATAGCCGTTTCTTATACAATATCAAGGAGGTAGTCCTTAAAAAGAAGGGGGTGGAACATCATGCACGAATCGTCACCTACATAGACCACAAGAAGACGGGAAAGAATAAGACAACGAAACTAATATCACTGCTTACCAACGACTTTGAGATGGATGCGCAAGATATAGTGGCTAGTTTACCGGAAAAGGTGGCAGATAGAGTCACTATTCAAGCAAGTCAAGCAGAATTTTCCGCTAAGATACTTTTTACGGAGAGACTGCTAATGCTATTAAAAATACAGATTTGGATGGTTTTTTTCTTGCAAATCTGCTAATAACCATCGTACAGAGAAGGATAAAAAGGTCATGGAGTTTCTCGGGATTAGCCACAATGATAAGAATTGTACTGATGTACTATATCAATATGGAATCCTTTTTCGAACAACCTGAGAACGATTGGAAAAAATACTTTAGCAAACATGGTATTTCCCCTCCGCAATGTGAGGAAAATGTATAGAGGGGGCTTGTCTAAGAGAAAAAAAAGCTCATCCTAAATGCGTAAAGGGATGAGCTGAAGAAGTTAGAGGTTTAGCGGACAGTAATAATAAAAAAACAGGAGAGAAAGTTCAGAGGATATTAAGTCCTAAACATATCAAGGCACTACAACCAATGCTAAAAACTGGTTTTAGAAGTTATTTTAGAGAAATGGCTAAGTCTAATGGTAGCCGCAATATAGAAAGCGAGGTTAAGGATAATATGGATAACCTCTTGCTGGAACATAAGATTATCTCTCTGCCAGAAAATGGTGTGAGTCTTTCGCCAGAAGGCGTTGTCTTTATTTATGGGGAGTATGAGGCTGGATGTTACGCGATTGGTATGCCTACCTTTACGGTGCCTTATAGTAAGATAGGAAAGTATCTTTCACCTAAGGCTCGGAGATTGGTGGGACTTAATTAGCTCTTTCAATTCAAATCGCTAAATTAGTACCTAAACTTATTTTATTGTGCAGATTGGACTATCTTTGCAATGCAGGCGTAGTGGCTATGTCTGCGTTGCAAAGATAGACAAGATTTTTACAAGAAAAATACTAAGATGTTGGATACAATCAATAAGGTACAGAATATAAATCTTGTTGTCTAATAACTGAGAAGTGATGTTATATTTGTTGCATTAACCAAACAAAGCCTTTGGCTATCCTAATTCCATTGTCTTGAAAATGGTTGCCTTCATTCCATTCCATCATACAATTAATTCCTTTGTCCTTAAAAATTTGCTCTTGTCGGAGAATATCCCTTTTGATGGTTGTTATCATTTTTGTTTTTGATTTTTCTTCTTTATCGCCAAGGCTCAGATAAGCATTTCTTATTTGAGGCTGATTACTTTCAGCATAGTCTAACCAACCCGTATACCATGCGGAAGGTGAGGCTGATACAATACCATAAAAAGGAATATTTGACTGATATGATGACCAAAGCGTAAAAAGTCCTGCCAATGAATAGCCTCCTAAAAGGGTGTTGTTTTGATTTAGTTCCAAATGATAACGTTCTTTTAAGGTTGGAATAAGTTCGTCTTTTATATATAATAAGGTGGTGACGGCTCCATCTCCAAATGGTGTCTTGCCAAAGACAGGGGGTGCTGCCCATGGTGTAAGCTCTGTGTTCCATTTGTTTATGCGAATAGCAATATGAATGAATGATGCTTCCGAGTTTTCTTCTATATAGCTTATCTGTCGTCCTAACTCTTCAGTGTCATTACTGTCTACAGGTTGAATTATGAAAAATCTTACATTTTCCTCCTTATGTAGTATGCAAATATGCTCTCCTATCTCTATAATCTCTTTCTTATGCCTCATATCGTTCTAATCCTGTTTTTATATGCAAATATAATCATTTTTTACCAATATGCTTGATTTGCGTCAATTTTAATCGAAAAAACAGCTTTTCTTATAAAATATTCTTGAAAAACATTTGGAGGTTTCTCAAAAAGTCTATACCTTTGCACTCGCTTTACCAAACAAGCCCTTTGGCAAGTTTCTAAAAAGCGATAAAGAAAGAGTTCTTTGAAAAGATTTACATAAACAGAGAAGTAGTACAAGAAGCGTCTGTTTAATTTTTAGTTAAACAGATGGGTAAAAGAAACAAACCGATCAATTCTTTGTTTTGCTTATGAGTTTTTTCTCATAGTATGACAAGATTAATAACAGGTTCTTTTTACTTAATACTTTTAGGATAAGCGTTCTGAAACAGAGATTACTCGGTGAAGCGTTTGGGTTAATATGGTATCCATTATCATTTATCACCCATCACTTATCACCAAAACATATTTTACAATGGAGAGTTTGATCCTGGCTCAGGATGAACGCTAGCTACAGGCTTAACACATGCAAGTCGAGGGGAAACGACATTGAGTGCTTGCACTCAATGGGCGTCGACCGGCGCACGGGTGAGTAACGCGTATCCAACCTTCCCATTACTGTGGAATAACCTGCCGAAAGGCAGACTAATACCGCATAGTCTTCGTTGATGGCATCAGATATGAAGTAAAGATTTATCGGTAATGGATGGGGATGCGTCTGATTAGCTTGTTGGCGGGGTAACGGCCCACCAAGGCAACGATCAGTAGGGGTTCTGAGAGGAAGGTCCCCCACATTGGAACTGAGACACGGTCCAAACTCCTACGGGAGGCAGCAGTGAGGAATATTGGTCAATGGACGGAAGTCTGAACCAGCCAAGTAGCGTGCAGGATGACGGCCCTATGGGTTGTAAACTGCTTTTGTATGGGGATAAAGTCAATCACGTGTGATTGTTTGCAGGTACCATACGAATAAGGACCGGCTAATTCCGTGCCAGCAGCCGCGGTAATACGGAAGGTCCAGGCGTTATCCGGATTTATTGGGTTTAAAGGGAGCGTAGGCCGGAGATTAAGTGTGTTGTGAAATGTAGACGCTCAACGTCTGACTTGCAGCGCATACTGGTTTCCTTGAGTACGCACAACGTTGGCGGAATTCGTCGTGTAGCGGTGAAATGCTTAGATATGACGAAGAACTCCGATTGCGAAGGCAGCTGACGGGAGCGCAACTGACGCTTAAGCTCGAAGGTGCGGGTATCGAACAGGATTAGATACCTCGGTAGTCCGCACGATAAACGATGGATGCCCGCTGTTGGTACCGGTATCAGCGGCTAAGCGAAAGCATTAAGCATCCCACCGGGGAGTACGCCGGCAACGGTGAAACTCAAAAGGAATTGACGGTACCGCACAAGCGGAGGAACATGTGGTTTAATTCGATGATACGCGAGGAACCTTACCCGGGCTTGAATTGCAGGAGAACGATACAGAGATGTTGAGGTCCTTCGGGACTCCTGTGAAGGTGCTGCATGGTTGTCGTCAGCTCGTGCCGTGAGGTGTCGGCTTAAGTGCCATAACGAGCGCAACCCCTCTCTTCAGTTGCCATCAGGTTAAGCTGGGCACTCTGGAGACACTGCCACCGTAAGGTGTGAGGAAGGTGGGGATGACGTCAAATCAGCACGGCCCTTACGTCCGGGGCTACACACGTGTTACAATGGCCGGTACAGAGGGACGGTGTAATGCAAATTGCATCCAATCTTGAAAGCCGGTCCCAGTTCGGACTGGGGTCTGCAACCCGACCCCACGAAGCTGGATTCGCTAGTAATCGCGCATCAGCCATGGCGCGGTGAATACGTTCCCGGGCCTTGTACACACCGCCCGTCAAGCCATGAAAGCCGGGGGTGCCTGAAGTCCGTGACCGCAAGGATCGGCCTAGGGCAAAACTGGTGATTGGGGCTAAGTCGTAACAAGGTAGCCGTACCGGAAGGTGCGGCTGGAACACCTCCTTTCTGGAGAGAATGCTTTTCAAGTTGACAAGTTATTTAGTTGACGAGTTGACAAGTTAAAAGTGTTATTAAGTTGTAAAAATAACCTTTGGTTTGTTTTTCTTCTTGTACTCATGCACTCTGTATTATATAAATAGGAGAAAAGAGTTTAAGGCTCACATGAAGGTTCAAGTCCTCATCCTCCACGATGCTGTTCATACAGCAAATGATCTTTGACATATTGACACAAGCAAGACTGTAATGTAGAACTATTCTTTCTATACAGGAAGAATTAGAATTCTAATTATTGAAGTAAAACTTCAAATTCTTTAGAATCACACAACAGCTGAAAGTATGAGCTACATTCTTTGTAAGCAATTACAAAGAAGGCGAAGAAAGTAAGAAAGGGCGCATGGCGGATGCCTTGGCTCACGGAGGCGATGAAGGACGTGATAAGCTGCGATAAGCCTTGGGTAGGTGCAAATAACCATTGATCCAAGGATTTCCGAATGGGACAACCCAGCAGGTTGAAGACCTGTTATCACTACAAACGTAGTGAGGCGAACGGAGGGGAACTGAAACATCTTAGTACCTTTAGGAAGAGAAAATAAATAATGATTCCCCTAGTAGTGGCGAGCGAACGGGGAAGAGCCCAAACCTGCTTTGTGGCAACGCTTAGCAGGGGTTGTAGGACC
>CAKAIJ010000003.1:455000-1755281 GCA_916440255.1 uncultured Prevotella sp.
TTTATTTAGTGCATGGCAGCAGAAGATTGCTATGGACGGATTGTCTGTAAAGGTAGGACGTTGGGATATTCCTGGTGAACCAATTGCACTTCTTGTTGATTTTCAGGCATGTTTTGAATACAGAGAGTCGTTTTATGGTAAGTTGTGGGAGGATTATCGTGTTGATAGTCTTCATGCTTATGGTGATTATGACGACTCTGCTATGTTTGCGTATGCGTCGTCACTTGTTGTAGAGAGTTTCTATAAATTCTACCTCAGTGAGAAGGATAAAGTAGTCTTTCATGCTAACGAATGGCAAACTGGTTTTGCAGCTTTGGATTTACAGAAACGTTTGCCAGAGATTGCATCGATATTTACAACTCATGCAACGGGTATTGGCCGCAGCATTGCGGGTAATAATAAGCCTTTATATGAATACCTTTGGGCTTATAATGGTGACCAGATGGCTTCTGAGCTGAATATGGAGAGCAAGCATTCTATTGAGAAGCAGACTGCTCACCATGTTGATTGTTTCACGACGGTGAGTGATATAACTGCAATAGAATGTAAAGAATTGCTTGATAAACCTGTAGACATAGTTCTTCCAAATGGTTTTGAAAATGACTTTGTACCAAAGGGTGCTACTTTCACAAAGAAGCGTAAAGCTGCACGTAAGCGTTTGCTTGATGTAGCCAATGCGCTAATAGGTGATGATATAAAAGATGATGCATTAATCATATCAACCAGTGGACGTTATGAATTCCGTAATAAAGGTATTGATGTGTTCATTGAGTCAATGAACCGCCTGCGTTTTGATGAAAACTTAAAAAAGCAGGTAGTTGCCTTTATTGAAGTACCAGGTTGGGTTGCTGAACCTCGTCAGGATCTTGTAGAACGTCTTGATAGTGGTAAGCAGTTTGATACGCCATTGGTTAAACCCGTAATCACACATTGGCTTCACAACATGGAGCATGATAGTGTTTTGAATATGCTCAATTCTCTGGGGATGAATAACGCTAAGGATGATAAAGTGAAAATCATTCTTCTACCATGTTATCTGACAGGTGATGATGGTATTATGAATATGAGTTATTATGATCTCGTATTGGGTCATGATCTTTGTGTTTACCTTTCTTATTATGAGCCATGGGGTTATACTCCGTTAGAAGCAGTAGCTTTTAAGGTTCCTTGTATTACAACGGACCTTGCTGGTTTCGGCTTATGGGCAAATACAGAGAAAGGAAAATATAGTGAGATAGAAGATGGTGTGAAGGTTTTACATCGTACCGATTATAACTATACGGAGGTTGTAGAAGGCATAAAAGATACCATTGTACATTATTCTACCTTTACGAAAACAGAGATAAATAAGTGTCGTTCTAATGCGGAGCAGCTATCTCGTAAGGCACTTTGGAGTGAGTTTATCATTTATTATGAACGTGCTTATGACATTGCATTAAAGAATGCTGCGGTAAGAAATAATAGCTCAATAACGAAATAAAGATATAACAGTCAAACTATAATAAGTTATGAAAATTAAATCAGATTATTCCAATGAACCTCAGTGGAAAGAGGTAACTGTAAAGTCAACTCTGCCAAAGGAACTGGCATGTCTTGATGAGATTGCTCACAATATGTGGTGGGCATGGAATTACGAAGCACGTAACATGTTTAAGGCTATCGATGAGGAGCTTTATGAAGAGGTTGGTCACAACCCGGTTCAGCTCCTTGAACGTCTTAGCTACGACCGTAAGGAAGCTATCGTAAAAGACAAGAAATTAATGAAGCAGGTAAGCGATGTTTACAAGAAGTTCCGTACTTATATGGATGTTAAGCCTAATGCTAAGCGTGCTTCTGTTGCTTACTTCTGTATGGAGTTTGGTTTGAATCAGGCTCTTAAGATTTACTCTGGTGGTCTTGGTATCTTGGCAGGCGACTATATTAAGGAAGCTTCTGATTCTAATGTTGATTTCTGTGCAGTAGGTTTCCTCTATCGTTTTGGTTACTTCACACAGAGCCTTTCAATGGATGGTCAGCAGATTGCAAAGTACGACTCTCAGAACTTCAATTCTCTTCCTATCGAGCGTGAGCTTGATGAGAATGGTAATCAGGTTGTTGTAGACGTACCTTACCGCAACTATATGGTACATGCACTGGTATGGCGTGTAAACGTTGGTCGTATAAAGCTTTATCTGCTCGACACTGATAACGATATGAACTCAGAGTTCGATCGTCCTATTACTCACTCACTTTATGGTGGTGACTGGGAAAACCGATTGAAGCAAGAGATTTTGCTGGGTATCGGTGGTATGCTAACCTTGAAAAAACTTGGTATTAAGAAGGATATTTATCATTGTAATGAAGGTCATGCTGCACTCTGCAACCTCCAGCGTCTTTGTGATTACATCGATAGTGGATTGACCTTTAATCAGGCGATGGAGCTTGTACGTGCTTCTTCACTTTATACTGTTCATACCCCTGTACCAGCAGGTCATGACTACTTCGATGAAGAACTCTTCGGTAAATATATGGGTGATTATCCTGCAAAACTTGGTATCTCTTGGGATGAATTCATTGGCATGGGTCGTACTAATCCTGATGATCACAGTGAGCGTTTCTGTATGAGTACCTTTGCTTGTAACACTTGTCAGGAAATCAATGGTGTATCAAAGCTCCATGGTTGGGTAAGCCAGAAGATGTTTGCACCATTGTGGAAGGGTTATTTCCCTGAGGAGAACGCTGTAGGTTATGTTACCAATGGTGTACACCTCCCAACATGGACCGCAACAGAGTGGCGTAAGGTTTACGATAAGTACTTTGATAAGAGCTTCATGGGCGACCAGAGCAATGAGTCTATCTGGCACGCAATCTATAATGTTCCAGATGCAGAGATTTGGGAAACACGTATGGCATTGAAGCAGAAGCTGATTAAGTATATCCGTGATAAGTTCACTAAGCAGTGGCTTCGCAATCAGGGGAGATCCAGCTAAGGTAGTTTCAATCCTTGAGCGTATCAATCCTAACGCATTGATGATTGGCTTCTGCCGCCGCTTCGCTACTTACAAGCGTGCACACCTACTCTTTACAGACCTTGAGCGTTTGGAGAAGATCGTAAACAACCCAGAACATCCTGTTCTGTTCTTCTTCTCAGGTAAGGCACACCCAGCTGATGGCGCAGGTCAGGGACTTATCAAGCGTATTTTTGAGATTTCACGTATGCCACAGTTCCTCGGTAAGATTATCTTCCTTGAGGACTACGATATGCAGTTGGCACGTCGTCTTGTGTCAGGTGTTGATATCTGGATGAATACACCAACGCGTCCACTCGAGGCAAGTGGTACATCTGGTGAGAAGGCTGAGATGAATGGTGTTGTAAACCTCTCAGTACTTGACGGATGGTGGGTTGAAGGCTACCGTGAGGGTGCAGGATGGGCATTGCCAGAAAAGCGTACCTATCAGAACCAAGGTTACCAGGATCAGCTCGATGCAGCAACTATCTATAGTCTGCTTGAGAACGAGATTGCACCTCTTTACTTCAACAAGGATGCAAAGAAGGGCTATTCTGAGGATTGGGTAAAGGTTGTGAAGAACTCTATCGCAACTATTGCTCCTCACTATACAATGAAGCGTCAGCTTGACGACTACTATGATAAGTTCTATGAGAATCAGGCTAAGCGTTCAAACAAGCTCCAAGCAAATGACAATAAGCTTGCCAAGGAAATTGCTCTTTGGAAGGAGTCTGTAGCTGAGCGTTGGGACAATATCTATGTTGTTTCTAAGAATGAGGATGCTTTGCACGATATTTCCACTGGTAAGAAGTTTAAGGTTACTTACACTATCGACGAGCAGGGCTTGAACGATGCAGTAGGTCTTGAACTTGTATTCTTGAAGAATGCACTGTTGAAGACGTCAATATTCACAAAGTAATTCCATTCAACTTAGTCAAGACAGAGGGTAATCATTATACTTTTGAGGCTACTTTTGATGCAACAGAGGCTGGTGCTTACAAGTGCGCTGTCCGTATGTATCCTAAGAACGACCTCTTACCACATCGTCAGGACTTCGCTTATGTAAAGTGGATCGGATAAGAACAGTCTAAGGACTAAACAATGATAAAAAGCCATTCCTAAACTCTGAAAAGGGTTGGGAATGGCTTTTTGTGGTTATCTGTTATTTTAGGAAAGTGGGTCAGTTAGCTTGGTTGATAAGGTTCACCACTACCTTCACCATTATGTCCTTTTCCTCAGTCTTGCTCTCGGCAATCATTAGGGTGAGGGCAACGAGGGTGTTGTCAGCAATTCGTTTGGTGCCATCGGGACGATAGAGGATGGTATTGTTGTTCATAAACCATAGGAAGAGGGTGGCTGCAATGCGCTTGTTACCATCGCTGAACGAGTGATTCTTAGTGACAAGATAGAGAAGCATAGCTGCTTTCTCTTCCACACTCGGATAAAGTTCTGTGCCATCAAAGGTCTGATAGATTTGTCCGATAGAACTTTTGAAGGACTCATCCTTTTCATTACCAAAGAGTACAGAACCACCAAACTTCTGTCGAAGCATATCTATCTCGTGCATAGCATTCTCGTAAGTGGCATGGAAGGGCTCTTCTTTGGTAGTCTTGGCGATATGGAGTCGCTGGTAATCATAGTTATCGAGTGTGTCGAGTGCGTAGGTATAGTCTACAACGACGTCAAAGAGTGCATTGCTTTCGTCCGTCGTCTTTGCGGGTTGTTGCTGGATGGCTCTTCCTAATACTTGTATGAGTTGGCGCAGTTCTGCAATCTGATGTTTACGAATGTTCTCGTTGATAGCATAGCCTTTGACAAGATATTGCTTAAGAACAGAGTTTGCCCATTGACGGAAACGAGTAGCATTCTTGCTATTGACACGGTAGCCTACAGAAAGGATAGCATCTAAGTTATAATATTTCGTATTGTAACTTTGTCTACCATCATTACCCATGTGTTCCAAAATGGAACATGTGCTTTCTTCGGTTAATTCCTCTGAAGCATAAATATTCTTTAAGTGCTTTGTTATGGCTGGTCTCTTTGTACCAAATAGTTCAGCTATTTGTTTCTGTGTTAGCCATACTGTTTCGTGTTCCAACTTCACATCAAGTTGGGTTTTACCATCTTCACTTTGATAGATGATAATTTTGTCGTTTAGATTTTCGGTCATATTGTTTAGGTTTATAGTTATTCGTCAATGGGCGAGGGATGTGTTAATCTTTTGTCAGTTTACGGCTCATATAGCGCACCGGATACCACACGGAAAGCCAGCCAACGAGGATAACTGTGAGGAAGATTGTGATAATATCTTCGGGATGAACGCTAATAGGATAGGCATTGACAACAAAGTTTCCAGCTTGATCGCCGAGCTGTATGAGTCCGTAAGTCTGTTGCAGCCAACAGAGTAATAAACCGAGTGCAATACCTATGATGGCACCAGCAGCGGAAATCATTCTACCTTCGAAGAGGAAGATGCGTCGTATCTGTCCGTCTGTAGCACCGAGGTTACGAAGGGTGATAACGTCATTCTTCTTGTCGATGATGAGCATAGAGAGAGAACCAACGATATTAAAGCACGCAACCATCAAGATAAATGTGAGGAAGATGTAAGCAAAAAGTTTCTCTATGCGCATAATATTAAATGTGTCAGCTTGCTGTTCGTAGCGATCCAACACTTTGTATTTTTCGCCGAGAAGGTTTTTTATTTCATCTTTTGCTTTGTCTATATCAACACCAGGTTTCATACGTAATTCAAGTGAAGTTATCTCACCTTGTCGATTAAATATGCGTCTTGCAAACTCAATAGAGGTGATGATATAATTCTTGTCATACTTCATTTGTTTCACTTGAAAGAGTGCTCCCGGTGAGATTAATGAGTCTTGTACGAAAGCATTTGTTGGATTAGAAGCGTCATACTGTCCTTCACGTTGTGGCGCATAGATGTGCAAATAGTCTTGCCACTCGACACCTGTGCCGAGGTCTTGTGCCAATCTTATACCGAGAACACCATATTGCAGGTTTGCTGTATGAAGTTTGAACTCTCCTTCTCCATACAAGATATTACTTATATGTGTCAGCGAGTCGAAGTTGTCTTCTACACCCTTCACGTTTACCATGGCTTGTTTGTCTTGATAGATAGCCAGTGCTTGGTCTTCTACACATTCTGTCGCAACCTCTACTATTGGTAGATGTTTTACTTTTAAGAGTAAGGGGTCGTCAGCAGGTATTGCCTTGCCTTTTGCTACTTCAATTCTTATTTGTGGATCAAAGTTTGTAAAGAAGGATGCTATTAGGTCAGAAAAACCATTAAATCCGCTTAAAACAACGACTAACGCCATTGTCGCTACGGATACTCCAAGAATGGAAATCAAACTAATAATATTGATTGCATTTGTACTCTTCTTTGAGAAAAGGTAACGGCGAGCAATGAAAAATGGGAAGTTCATGTTGGGTGATGGGTGATGGGTGTTGGGTGATGGGTGTTGGGTGATGGGTGTTGGATGTTGGATGTTGGTGATGGGTGATGGGTGTTGGATGTTGGGTGTTGGATGTTGGGTGTTGGATGTTGGGTGTTGGATGTTGGGTGATGGGTGTTGGATGTTGGGTGTTGGATGTTGGGTGTTGGATGTTGGGTGATGGATGTGGGTGTTGGGTGATGGGTGTGGATGTGGGTGATGGGTGATGATGAAATGTGATAGTGGATATTACTCCCCCAAAAGGCTAATCATCAACACCCATCACCCAACACCCATCACTTATTTCTTTAGTAACTCATCAATGCGCTCTAAGTAGTCGAGGGAGTCATCAATGAAGAAGCGAAGCTCAGGGATGATGCGCAATTGGTTATGCACACGTTGCCCTAAGTCGTAGCGGATTGTCTTCTCGTTTGTATTGATGTTTTTCAGTATTTCGTCGCCCTTTTCAGATGGGAAGATACTGAGGTAAGCGGTACAGATACTGAGGTCTGGACTTACCTTTACACGTGTTACACTAACCAGAACACCATGCATCATGCGTGTCTGTGTCTGGAAAATACTTGCCAACTCTTTTTGAAGAAGGCGTGATATGCGGTTTTGTCTTGTTTCTTGCATTGTCTTATCTATTATTTTGTTTTATCCTGCAAAGGTACTGAAAGTTTGAAAAACACGCAAACTTTTATGTTGGGTGTTGGGTGTTGGGTGTTGGGTGGTGATGAAATGTGATTTTGGGTGTTGGGTGTTGGGTGGTGGATGTTGGGTGTTAGGTGGTGATGAAATGTGATTTTGGGTGTTGGGTGTTGGGTGTTAGGTGGTGATGAAATGTGATTTTGGGTGATAGATGTTGGGTGGTGATGAAATGTGATTTTGGGTGATAGGTGTTGGGTGTTAGGTGGTGATGAAATGTGATTTTGGGTGATAGATGTTAGGTGGTGATGAAATATGATTTTGGGTGATAGGTGTTGGGTGTTGAGTGGTGATGAAATGTGGGTGTTCGAGAATAAAAGTTGGCTTTTTAATGTTTGGTATTGATGCTCCGCACGTGTTGTGCGAACGCCCCGCACATGTGGTGCGGATGGTAAGCACCAGTGGTGTTGAGGGTTAAACAAATTGCTGTCGGTTATGAGACCAAATGCAACGAAAGGATAATAAACTCTTTATAGTTACCCCTTTGCGGTGATTACTCCCCTCTCCCTTTGGAGAGGGGTTGGGGGTGAGGTTTTTGTGTAGCTTTTATTTCTTCCTAATCAGTGTCAGCCCATCGCGTAATGGGAGGATAACCTTCTCGATTCGGTCGTCTTTGGCAATGAAGTCATTGAAATGTCGGATACCAATTGTCTGGTGGTCGTGGTTGTAGGCAGGGTCAATGACGTGCCAATCCCACAGTGTGTTGTCAGCGAGGATATAGCCACCAGGCCGGATGATGGGCAACAACTTCTCATATACTTCTGTATAATTGCGCTTGTCACCATCGACAAAAGCCATGTCAAACATAATCCCTAATTTTGGAGCCTCTTCTGCAGCGTCACCGATACGAAAATCAATCCTGTTGGCAACAGGCGATCCTTCAATCCAAGGACGGGTGAAATCTTCCATCTCGTCATTGATTTCAAAGGTAAAGAGTTTGCCACCATCCTCTAATCCCTCTGCCATACAGATAGCTGAATAACCACTGAAAGTGCCCACTTCCAGAATATTCTTAGGACGTATCATCTGTACAAGCATCTTTAAGAGTCGTCCTTGCAGATGCCCACTTGCCATACGTCCGTGAATGGTATGGATGTTGGTGGCACGATAAAGGCGGTAAAGATAATCGCCTTCTGGGTCGATATGTGAGGCAAGATAGGTATCGCAGCCAGCTTCGTCAGTGAGAGAAGTATATGTGTTGGTTGTTGGCATAGGTGATGATTGCAATGATGAGTATCGAAAGATTATAGGAGCGACAATGCTTCCATAGCCAGTCTGTAGCTATTAAGTCCAAAGCCTTGAATTGTTCCCTTGCAGGCTGGGGCAATCATAGAATGGCGACGGAAGTCCTCACGGTCGTTAATATTGCTGATATGTACCTCTATAACTGGTGTTTGTAATGAACGAATACAGTCGAGAAGGGCAATGCTTGTATGCGTGTAAGCACCTGCATTGAGGATAATTCCATCATACGAGAATCCACACTCTTGTAACTTGTTAATCAATTCGCCCTCAACATTACTTTGATAATAGTCAATGGTACTATTAGGGTAGCTTTCACGCAGTTGTGAAAGGAACGTATCCATAGACAGACTACCATATATCTCAGGTTCACGCACCCCTAAGAGGTTCAGGTTAGGACCATTAATAATGATTACTTTCATATCTCTTTCTTCTCAAATATCGTTTTTGATGTATCTTTGCATGTAAATTGCAATATGCAAAAATAAGAAATTAAATGGAAACAGGCAAGAAATCAAAGGATATTGTCAGCTGTTATCGCCGTTATCTAAAGTTAGAAAAGGGTTATTCGGTAAATACGTTAGATGCTTATATGCGTGATGTGGATAAGCTCTTGCGCTATCTTGCTGTGGAACAGGTTGATATCTTAGATGCAAAGTTAGAAGACTTAGAACACTTTGCGGCTTTTATCTTCGATCTTGGTATTGGTCCTCGCTCTTTGGCACGCATTCTCAGTGGAGTGCGTCAGTTCTATCGTTTCCTTGTTATTGATGGATATTTAGAAGTAGACCCGACCGAGTTGTTAGAGTCGCCGAAACAACCTGACCACTTGCCAGAAGTTCTTTCCACAGCAGAAGTAGACCTTTTAGAGCAGGCAATAGACCTCTCAAAGTGGGAAGGACACCGTAACCGTGCCATTATTGAAGTCTTGTTCTCATGTGGACTACGTGTTTCAGAACTCACAAACTTAAAACTTTCCAATCTGTATATCGAAGAGCAGTATATTCGAGTGATGGGTAAGGGGTCGAAGGAACGATTGGTTCCCATTTCGCCCCGTGCCTTAGACGAGCTAAATTATTGGTTTGCTGATCGTAATGTGATGAAAATCAAACCCGGAGAGGAGGATTATGTTTTTCTTAATCGTCGTGGGCATCATCTTACTCGTACGATGATACTTATCATGATAAAGCGTTATGCGCTTGATGCAGGTATCCAGAAAACCATCTCTCCACACACCCTTCGTCACTCTTTTGCTACATCTTTGCTCGAAGGAGGTGCCGATTTGCGTGCTATTCAAGCAATGTTAGGACACGAAAGTATCGGTACAACAGAGATTTACACTCATATCGACACCTCGACACTACGACAGGAAATACTGGAACATCACCCCCGTAATATTCAGTATGACGAGCGTCAGCAATTGGATTTATTGATCGAATAAATTTTATAGACCTTTCACCAAATAATATAAAAAATAAAAAAAACGGATTGCGTAACAGATTTTTTATGTATCTTTGTGCCATAAAAACAATATTAAATTACAAACAAGGTTTAAGATGAAAATCAAACATTTATTCTTAATCGTCTTACTATTTGTTACAGGTATGGTCTCTGCACAGCAGATGGGTCCTATTCCTGTGAATAAGAACGTAAGACAAGGTAAGCTCAGCAATGGCTTAACTTACTACATCCTTCACAATGAATGGCCAGAGCGTGTAGCCAATTTTTACATTGCACAGCGTGTTGGTTCTATTCAAGAGAACGACAACCAGCGTGGTTTGGCTCACTTCCTTGAACACATGGCATTCAATGGTTCAGAGCATTTCCCAGACTCTACGCTTCTCGAGTTCACCCGTTCACTTGGTGTTGAGTTCGGTAGCAACTTGAATGCTTATACCAGTATTGATCAGACGGTCTATCGCATTTGCGACGTGCCTACTACTCGTCAGACAGCACTCGACTCTTGTCTGTTGATTCTCAAGGACTGGTCAAATGGTCTTGTACTTGCTGATAAGGAAATTGACAAGGAACGTGGCGTTATTCATCAGGAGTGGCAGTTGCGCCGTACACCAGTGATGCGAATCTACGATGACGTCTTGCCTAAGTTCTATCCTGGGTCAAAGTATGGTCATCGTATGCCAATCGGTTTGATGAGTATTGTTGACAAGTTCCCTTATCAGGACCTCCGCGACTATTATAAGAAGTGGTATCGTCCAGATAATCAGTGTATCATCGTTGTTGGTGATATTGATGTAGACCACACAGAGAATGAGATTAAGAAGCTTTGGGCTAACGCTACTGTTCCTGCAAATGCTGCACAAGGTGGTAGAGGAAGTTGTTCCAGACACCAAAGATGCTATCTGTGTGTTCGGTAAGGATAAGGAGATGCCTTACAGTCAGGTGGGTTTCTGCATGAAGCATGACGCCTTCCCTGACGCACAGAAGGGCGATATGTACTATTATGTAGACTCTTACGCAAAGAATATCATCACGATGATGCTTAATCAGCGTCTCTCAGAGTTGGCACAGAAGGCTGATTGTCCTTTCACTGGTGCTTATTCTTATGATGGTGATTACATGCTTTCTAAGCCAAAGGCAGCTTTTAATATGGCAGCAGATGCAAAGGAAGGCAAGGATCTCGAAGCACTCGCGGCTATCTATCGTGAGGCACAGCGTGTTCGTCAGTATGGCTTTACAGCAGGCGAGTTTGATCGTATGAAGTCTGAATACCTCTCTCAGTTGGAGTCTGCTTACGTTAATCGTAATAAGATTAAAAACTCACAGTATGGCGATGAACTTCGTGATCACTACCTTGCTAACGAGCCTATTCCAAGTAAGGAGGACGACTATCAGGTTATGAAGCAGTTGGTGGAGATGCCAGCATTGAATGTTGACGTTATCAATAAGTATGCTCAGGAACTCATTACTGATAAGGATAGCAACTTTGTTGCCTATATCTTTGCACAAGAGAAGGCTGGTGCTACTTACCCAACAGAGGCGCAGATGGCTCAGACTATCAATGCTGTACGTGTTGAGAAGGTTGAGGCATACGTTGATAATGTGAAGCAGGAACCACTCCTCGACGAGAAGAAACTTCCTAAGGCTGGTAAGATTGTAAGTGTAAAGGAGAATAAAGTTCTTGGTTATAAGGAGTTGACCTTGAGCAATAGTGCACGTGTCATCCTTAAGAAGACCGACTTCAAGGATAATGAAATTCAGTTCCAGGCAACGGCTAAGGGCGGTAAGGGACTTTATGGCAAGGCTGACTTTAGCAACTTGCAACTCTTTGATGCTGTTCTTGGTTATAGTGGCTTGGGTAACTTCTCACGTCAGGAGTTGCAAAAAGCTCTCTCTGGTAAGCAGGCTTCAATGGGATGCAGTATGTCAAGCTACTATCAGTCATTAGCTGGTTCATGTGTTCCAAAGGATGTCGAGACAATGATGCAGTTGCTTTACCTCAACTTTACCAATATTGCTAAGGATGAGAATTCATATAAGGCAATGATGGCACAGATGGAATTGGCGTTGAAGAACAAGGACCTCTCACCTGAGAGCGTGTTTGGCGATTCGCTCAGCAATACTATCTATGGTCATGAAGCACGTTTCGCTCCAATGACATTGAACACATTAAAGGATGTAAGCTATGACCGCATCTTACAGATTTGGAAGGAGCGTTATGCTAATCCTGGTCAGTTTGTTTACTACTTCGTGGGTAACTTTGATGAGGCTACACTCCTCCCATTGATTAAGAAATACATTGCCTCTTTGCCAAAGGGTAAGGTTGAGAACTGGAAGGAAGTTCCAAGCTACGTGAATGGTAAGGTTACTAATAAGTTCACTAATAAGTCTGAAACACCTAAGGCAATAGCTTTCGAATTCTGGCATGCACCAATGGCTTATACTCTTGAGAACGATGTTCTTACAGATGCAGCAGGTCAGGTGTTATCTATGGTTTACTTAAAGAGTATTCGTGAAGATGCAGGTGCAGCTTACTCTGTAAGTGCAAGTGGTACTTTACGTCGTCTTGGTAATAACTCTACTGTCATCATGCAGGCTTATTGTCCGATGGATCCAGAGAAAGCCGACCTTGCTGTTAATCTTCTTGCTGAGGGAATGAAGGATAATATTGTTAAGATGGATGCAGATAAGGTTCAGAAAGTTAAGGACTTGATGTTAAAGAATGCTGATCTTTCTGCAAAGAACAATAGCTATTGGATGGGCATTCTTAATGATTATATCTGGACAGGTGTGGATAGTCATACCAACTACAAGAAGACGGTTGAGGCTATTACGCCAGCTAAGCTTGCGGCTCATTTGAAGCAGATTGTGGCAGCTGGTAACCATGCCGAAGTGGTGATGACACCAGCAAAATAATGTGTATTCTATGTTTGAAAAAGGACTCTCATGGGTCCTTTTTCATTCAATAGACTATCAACTGCGAATTATTTTCATGAAAATAAATATTTATTGTCGTGAAAATAAATCTTTATCTTCGTGAAAAGATTTTGTAGGAGATTAGGAGTAAGATTTTCAAAGTGTAATAAATGGACTAAACTTAGGTTCTTCATATTAAATGTGTGGACGCTTTTCGTATTGCTTTTAATGGAAGAACCGAAGTTACTCATTTAACAAAAACATAACTAAGACAGTCAACTTTCTATCATTTTTATCATCCAGTTTCATTGAAAATCATTTCTTTTTAAACTTCGAAAATATGTAGATAAGGTTTTTGAAAAATCATTACATAATTTTTAAATAAGACATCAATAAATAACAGCAAAATCACATATAAAAGGTAGGTCTGTAATTAGCAGGAAATCAGTTGGTTATAAAATAGTAAAGTAAAAGGTGCTTAATTGTACTTCAAAAGGGCGTTAGTTAGACCTTGAAAGGGCACCTATTGCAAGTCAATTGGGCGTCTTTTAGAAGCTAAAAGAGTATGTATTGGTTGTGAGTTGTGTAAAAATAGTTTACAAAACTCAGCTGATAAGGGGAAAAGTTGTTTGTAGAAGGAAGATAGACATCTCACCTAATTATATTTTTCATGTAGTTTAATCCACCGTCCTAAAACCATCTAATTGAGTGTAATCATACTATTATATGTGGATTAATCTCATTCTATTAAGAATCTACACATTTAGCGGAAGAACCTAAACTTACTTTGATTTTTTTATCTTATAAATATCTATTTTTGTTATTAGCAAAGTGATGTATAGTGTAAGAACAGATATAAAAAGTAGTACAAGATAACGATTTTTTTGATGCTTTTACTGATTATAATACTACAGAATTGAAAAGGGATAGCATATTTCAGGTGTAAATCTTTGTTCTTTATAAATATATATATTACTTTTTGCATTTGCTAACGATTTGCTCGATAAAATAAAAATTATAAACCTTTTTATTACATATATGAGTTATGAAACAATACAAATTACCTAAAAAAGGATTGCTATTAATGTTTGTTTGTAGTGTACTGTTCTTTTTTTCTTCATGTCAAAATAAAGCTAAGAAAGCAGATGAGTTGCGTCTTAAGTACGAATTTGAGGAAGCTGCTAAGTTATATAAAGAGGCTGCAGATGAAGGTGATGCCTATGCTAAGTGGAAACTTTCGGGAGCATATTTTTTGGGTGAAGGAGTAGAAGTTGATGAAAGAAAAGGATTTAGATTATTGGAAGAAGCTGCAAATGCAGGTCTTGAGGAAGCTAAAGCTGAGTTGGCATACTGTTATATTGGTGGATTTTCTACTAAACCCGATAGTGCAAAAGGGAAGAAAATGATGGATAGTCTTGTTGAAACATCTACTAACGCTTTTGTTTTAAGCTCTTATGCAAATATGCTTATGTTTGGAAACCCTGCATACGAAAAAAATGAAAAGAAAGCTATAAAAATACTGGAATCAGTAGCTGATACAGACGACCCTTTCTACTTGTATGACATGGGGCTTGTATATTATAATGGTATTGATAATGATGTTGATTATCAGAAGGCTTTGGAATATTTCTCTAAAGCGTTTGAAAGAGGTAGATTTCCTGGTGCTTATGGCTGTGGTGGAATCTATTATAATGGCGGTCACAATGTTAAAAAGAATATGGATAAAAGTGTAGAATGGTTTAAAAAGGGAGTTCAGGCAATGGAGGCAGGTTGTATGCGTGCTCTTGGACAAATTTATTGTTCTACAGATGAAAAGTATCGTGACGTAAACAGTGGTATTAAATTATTGGAAAATGCTGCAAAACTTGGAAACACAGATGCGATGAATTATTTGTCTATGTGTTATGAGAACGGAGAAAATGTAGATAAAGATGATGAAAAAAGTATCAATTATGCAAGGAAGTCATTTGAAAAGGGTAATGCTTATGCAGGCTTTTTGTTAGGCTTAAAATATCAATCGGGAGTTGGTTGTAAGAAGAATATGACGAAAGCAGTAGAGATATGGGAAAAGGCTGCAGATCTTGGGAGCGGTGAGGCTGCAAATAATGCTTTTGTGTATTACAATGGGAAAAAAATAATTATTTAAAAAGCAAAAATATTTATTTCTTTCTGCAAAATTAGGAAATCATATGGGGATGTATAATTTAGCTTGTCAATATTATGGTGGGTCTAAGTTCGTAGAAAAGAATCTTAAACAAGCATTTATTTATGCAAAGAAGTCTGCAGACCTTGGCAATCCTCGTGCATGTCAATTGACCTCGTATATGTTAGAAAATGGACAAGGTTGTGATGCCAGTCCCAAAGAAGCAAAAAAAGTATAAAAAAAGAAAGCTACTGGTGAGGAATAAAATGTTATATTTGAAAGTAAAAAGGAGAATGATTCTGTAAACTTTACCGTCATATTTGACTCTTATATATACACTTAATTAGACGAGTGTAAGATATGTAAGAAGATATGTGTTTTTTTATATTGGCTGAATAATAGGGGCAGTGTCGCCCCCTATTATTCAGTCAGAACATTTTATAGTCTTTTTTAGTTAGGGTTATTTTCATATTATCTCTCTATATCAATTAGTCTATCTAAGAAAAAGAAAGCATATTAAAACAACTGTATTTGTGGATAATTTGCATAGATAAAGGGTTATAAGTCTCAATCGTTTGCAACCATATACGAACAGCATTTATTGAGTAAATTATTCAATAAAAAATCACCTTTCAGATAACGGTCAGCATTAAGTTTTGTATCTCTTTCGTGTATAAGCATAATGCTTTCTTATTTTTATGCGACGATTTATGGCTTATATCGTCGCAAAAACATGCGACAATAATACTAAAGTAGTTCTGCAAAGTTTATTAGCTTCTCAGATAAAGTAGATTTTTAAATGGTAATCTTTGATTGTATTTTCTTTATCATTCATCTTTTAACACCGAATACTACTAATCATCATCACCCAACATTCACCACCCATCACCCATCATCTATCACCCAATAATCTATAAATCTTATGCATTTATTTTGTTATCCCACTAAGTTGCAGTAACTTTGCATTCTTAAACAAAGAGTAAGTAGTTTAATAAAATAAAAAAGTAGATAAATATATGGCATATTTGTTTTCATCGGAATCAGTATCTGAGGGACATCCAGATAAGGTTGCCGACCAGATAAGCGACGCATTGCTCGACCAGTTCTTGGCATATGATGAGGATGCACGTTGCGCTATAGAAACCTTTAATACTACAGGTCAGGTAGTGATTATGGGTGAGGTACGGTCTAAGGAATACGTTGATCTTCAGACAATTGCTCGTAAGACAATTAACAAAATCGGTTATACAAAGGCTGAGTATCAGTTTGATGGCAATAGCTGCGGTGTTCTTTCTGCTATTCATGAGCAGAGTGACGATATCAATCGAGGTGTTGATAATGGAGATGCAGAGAACCAGGGAGCAGGTGATCAGGGTATGATGTTTGGTTATGCATGTAACGAGACAGACAATTATATGCCCGTAACACTCGACTTGGCACACCTCCTTATGACTACATTGGCTGACATCCGCAAGGAAGGTAAGCAGATGACTTATCTTCGTCCAGACTCTAAGAGTCAGGTGACAGTAGAGTATAGCGATGACAATATCCCACAGCGAATTGATACAATTGTCGTTTCAACACAGCATGACGATTTTATTCGGCCTGTTGATGACTCACGTGAGGCACAGTTGAAGGCTGATAAAGAGATGGTAGAGCAGATTCATAAGGATGTACTTGAAATCCTGATGCCACGTGTAAAGGCACAAATTACATCGGAGAAAGTACTTGCCTTGTTCAACGACAATATCAAGTATCTTGTTAATCCAACGGGTAAGTTTGTGATTGGTGGCCCTCATGGTGATACCGGTTTGACTGGTCGTAAGATTATCGTTGATACATACGGCGGTAAAGGTGGCCATGGTGGTGGTGCCTTCTCTGGTAAGGACTCACGTAAGGTGGATCGTTCTGCTGCTTATGCAGCACGTTATATTGCAAAGAATATTGTGGCAGCAGGTGTGAGTGATGAAATACTCATACAGTTGGCATACGCTATTGGTGTTGCAGAACCAGTTAGTGTTTACGTGAATACATACGGTCGTTCGCATGTGAAGGCTACTGACGGTGAAATTGCAGAGATGGTGAAGAAATTGTTCGATCTTCGTCCAAAGGCTATTGAGAAGACGCTGAAACTTCGTCAACCAATGTATCTGGAAACATCTGCTTATGGTCACATGGGACGTCAGAATAAGGTTGTAAAGAAGACCTTTGAAAGTCGTTATCATGATGAAAAGACGATTGATGTTGAACTTTTCACTTGGGAAAAGCTCGATCGAGTAGAGGATATTAAAAAGACATTCGGACTTTAATAGACAATGCCGACAACTGACTCCATTGTTCGCCCTTCTCTTCTGCTGAAAACAAGGTTATCAGCAGTGAAGAAGGCGAATATAGATTCTGTGTGTAAGGTGGGTCAGAAGACTGACTCGTCACTCTTATTGCGCCCTAAGAAGCAGAAGACGTTTCAGCTGACAGACTTCAAGTTTGCAGAGGAAGGCTATTTTAAGGGGAATAAGTATTTCAAATTGGGACGTGGTAATAGTCATTCTAATGGAGTGTTAGGTGTTCTTGCTCCATGTGCTGTAAGTAACGATAATGTTATTGCAGCAATGCTTTTAGGCTGTTTTGTGATGGCTATGATAGCATTCTCTCTTTCGAGAAATTTCATTGAACGACAGATAAAAGGATTCTTTCGCATAAAGCGTAGTAAGGATATGGCTGCAGAAATGAGTGGAGAGGTACGCTTTCAAAGTATTTTGATAGCACAGACTTCTTTGCTGGGAAGTATTCTCTACTATTTTTTTGCACGTGACCTGGGAGGTGGAAGACTATCAAACGACTTACAAACAGGGGCTATAGGGTGCTTTTTTTGTGTGTTTATTGCTTATTTCCTATTCAAATATTTGATTTATGGATTAGTTAATTGGGTCTTTTTTGATAGGAATAATAATATACAATGGCGTCGTAGCCACACCTTCCTTTCGTCTTTGGAAGGAGTTCTGTTGTTTCCAATTGTATTGTTGCAAGTTTACTTCTCTTTGTCACTTCAAACAGCACTGATTTATGCACTAATTGTTATGTTATTTATCAAAATGCTTGCTTTTTATAAGAGTTATACCATCTTTTTCAAGAGAATGGGTGTCAGTCTGCAAATATTTTTGTACTTTTGTACGCTCGAATTGATGCCGTTGATGGTATTGTGGGGCGTTTTGTTCATTACAGATAACTATTTGATAATAAACTTTTAGGACACAATGATAAAAAAGATATTGGTTTCACAACCAAAGCCGTCAAGTGAAAAATCACCATATTATGATATAGCATCGGACTTAGGCGTGGAACTGGTTTTCAGACCTTTCTTTAAGGTAGAAGGACTCTCGGCGAAGGAGTTTCGTCAGCAGAAAGTAAACTTGTTGGATTATACAGCAGTGGTATTTACTTCTCGTCATGCGGTAGATAATTATTTTAATCTCGCAAAGGAAATGCGTGTTACTATCCCTGAAGATATGAAGTATTTCTGTGTGATTGAAACCATTGCTCTTTATATTCAGAAGTACGTACAGTATCGCAAACGTAAGGTGTTCTTTGGCAATACGGGAAAGATTGATAGTCTGATTCCGACCATGATTAAGCATAAGACAGAGAAGTACCTCGTTCCACAGAGTTCTGTTCATACAGACTCTTTGACTAAGCTCTTGGATACTAACAAACTAAGGCATAAGGAATGTGTGATGTATCGTACAGTGAGCAATGGTTTGACCGAAGAAGAGGTGAAGAACTTTGACTATGATATGCTAATCTTCTTTAGTCCAACGGGAGTTAAGGCTTTGAAGGAGAATATCCCTAACTTTAAGCAAGGAGATATTAAGATTGCAGCCTTTGGACCTGCAACTGCAAAGGAAGTGGAGGCGCAAGGATTAAGACTTGACCTTCAGGCTCCATCTCGGGAATACCCTTCTATGACTGGTGCACTGCGTGATTTCTTGGAGAAAGAAAAGAAGAATAAATAATAGTGTGGCTCCAGCTTCATCTTAAAAGGTGAGGTAGGAGCTGTTATTCTTATAGAATATAAGGTTAATATGAGCTGAAAAGGAATGGAAAAGCATGAAAAAGACTAAGAAAAGAAGAACGTCTATGTAGCAAGAAGCTCATAGAGACGGTCTTCGGACTGGTGGAAGTCATGCGATGACAGCATTTCCCTTGAAGGCTGTTTATAGACTGGTTGATGGTAAGTCTACGACTTCTACGTTGGATGAAATGACAGCCTTGTCAAACGTGCAAGTGTTAGTCAGTGTTCCAAAGAAGCACTTTAAGCGTGCTGTGAAGCGTAATAGAGTCAAAAGGCAGGGTACGCGAAGCTTATCGAAAACACAAGAGGCTTGTTTCTCTTCGTGTGAACGAACTATCAGATATGCAGTTATTGATTGCTTTTTATATGGCTTTCAGACGAGTTGTCAGACTCTATTATGGTAGAAAAGCGGGTTTCTAACTTGCTACAGAGAATAGGAGAACGGATATGATGAATGAGAAGGAGAAAAACGAGAATGCGGTAAAGGGCGAATCATCTCAGAATGTCTTTTGTCAGATTGTGGCATCTTTTTACTCGTGGTTTATCATGGTTATTGATACTCCCTGATACTTTTCTATCGCCAATTTATTTCTCCTTTTACACCACCTTCTTGTCGCTTCACTCCTACATGCTCGGAGTATGGTAGGCAAGCTATTCTTAAGCACGGACCATTTAAGGGACTTTTGCTTACCATTTGGCGAATATTAAGATGCAATCCGTGGGGAGGCAGTGGTTACGACCCAGTCCCCTAACATCACATTAAATAGAATATTAATACAGAGTTAAGGCTCATGAAGAAGAGACAGAATGTTGTTAAAGTTTTCAATTCCTTGACTCCTTAAAGTATAAAGACATAAATGAAAAACTTTGTAGAAGAACTCCGTTGGCGTGGTATGCTGGCTCAGATGATGCCAGGTACTGAGGAAATGCTTCAGAAAGAAATGGTTTCAGCTTACTTGGGTACTGACCCAACAGCTGACTCATTGCACATCGGTCACCTTTGCGGTATCATGATGTTGCGTCATTTGCAGCGTTGTGGTCACAAACCATATCTCCTCGTGGGAGGTGCTACGGGTATGATTGGTGACCCATCTGGTAAGAGTCAGGAACGTAATCTCCTTGACACAGAGACACTTTATCATAACCAAGAGGCTATCAAGAAGCAGGTTAGTAAGTTCCTTAACTTTGATGGCAATGAGCCGAATAAGGCTGAGATGGTTAATAACTATGATTGGATGAAGGATTTTTCCTTCCTTGATTTCGCTCGATTGGTAGGTAAGCATATTACGGTCAACTATATGATGGCTAAGGATAGTGTCAAGAAGCGTCTTAGTGGTGAGGCTCGCGATGGTCTTAGCTTTACAGAGTTTACTTATCAGCTCCTGCAAGGTTACGACTTCCTCTATCTCTATGATAAGTTTGGCGTGAAGTTGCAGTTGGGTGGTAATGATCAGTGGGGTAACATGACTACTGGTACCGAGCTTATTCGCCGTACTTTAACCAATGAAACAGAGGCATATTGTCTTACTTGTCCATTGATTACAAAGGCTGATGGTAAGAAGTTTGGTAAGACTGAAAGCGGTAATATTTGGCTTGATCGTAATCGTACAACACCATACGCTTTCTATCAGTTCTGGCTGAATGTGAGCGATGATGATGCCGAGAAGTATATTAAAATCTTCACTTCTTTGGAGAAGGAAGTCATTGATAATCTTGTAGAAGAACACCGTCAAGATCCAGGACGTCGTACGCTTCAGTATCGTCTTGCAGAGGAGGTTACACGTATGGTTCACTCACAGGAAGACCTCGATATGGCTATTGCTGCTTCTAACATCCTCTTTGGTAAGAGTACAAAGGAGAACTTGTTGCAGTTAGACGAGCAGACTTTTGCAGATGTCTTCAAGGATGTTCCACACTATGAAGTGTCTAAGGAGGTACTTGGTCAGCCTGCTGTTGATGTCTTCAACCAAGAAGGTATGCAGATTTTCCCAAGTAAGAGTGAGATGCGTAAGCTCGTTAAGGGTGGTGGCGTTGCTCTCAATAAGGAGAAACTTGCGGCTTTTGATCAGCCTGTAACTGCTGACGACCTTATCGATGGCAAATATCTTCTCGTACAAAAGGGTAAGAAGAATTACTTCCTAATTATAGTGAAGTAGGTCATTTACGCATTTATTACATAACTATGAAAAAAGTCTTACTGCACTCAATGTTGTGCTGCAAGACTTTTTTATTACTTAAAATTTCACACCCTACACAAAGCGTATAGGGATATTAATGATATATGATGAAGAAACTTCTATTTCTCTTACAGTTAATAATACTTCTTGTGTTTAGTTCTTGTCAGGTAGAAGACGTCCCTATACCATATCCACTACCATCTGTTCCAGTTGGCGCAGAGAATACTATCTTTGTATATATGCCTTGGTCGGGTAGCCCTGGTAATCTTTATACTTTCTTTCAAAAGAATCTTACGGATATAAAGCAAGCTGTTGTAGATCAGGGAGGATTGGGTGATAAACACTTGATGATATTTATCTCTGACTCACCTTCTAAGGGGTCGCTTATCAATGTTAAGTATGAATCAGAAGCATGTGTAGACGATACCATTGCCGTTTTTGATAACACACTTGACAATCAAAAGTTAAACTCGGTCGATTGGATTGCTGATTTGTTAAGACGTGTACAAGAGTACGCACCCGCTCGCAGCTACTCGATGATTGTGGGGTGTCATGGTATGGGATGGCTTCCTGGAAACTCTGAAACACGTAGCCGATACAGCACTTTCAGTATATCTGACGATGATAATGAGCGACTTCCTTTGACACGATGGTTCGGTGGTGAGACTTATAAGACAAACATCTCAACCTTGGACAAGGGAATTGAGCAGTCAGGCATCGGTAAGATGCAGTATATTCTCTTCGACGACTGCTATATGTCGACGGTTGAGGTGGCTTATGAACTTCGACACAGTACTAATCACATCATATCTTGTCCTACTGAGATTATGGCGCATGGTATGCCTTACGACCTTCTTTGGACAGAACTTTCAAAAAGTAATCCCGACTATGCTCGTGTCTGTGACACATTCTATAATTTCTATAGTAAATATGATTATCCATACGGAACAATTAGCGTTATAGATTGTTCGCAGGTTGAGGGTATGACAAACATTATGAGAGAAATTAATCATTCACGTAATCTTGTGAATGTGTCAGAAGATGATGTGCAGATAATGGATGGTTATCAACCTGCTATTTTCTTTGATATGGGCGACTATGTCCGTAAAATAGCAAAGAATGAAACCGACCTCTTAACTCGTTTTGAACGTCAGCTTAATCTCCTCGTTCCCTATAAACGCAATACACCTTCTTATTTTACAGAGGTGAGAAATCCTGGCGTTGGGGCTGTTATACCTATAAAAACTTATTCTGGTATAACGATTTCTGACTTATCAAGTAATAGGAAAGTGCTTAACGGATTTGCAAAAAGCCCTTATTATAAGGCTACACATTAAGGTTAATAGGCAAGTATTAAAAGCATCTATAGAATTTATCGAGTTTCTATAGATGCTTTTTTTATCTCAAATTGGCCCTGAAGGAAATATGAATATCGTAGTCCAATGTCTGATTGGCGTTTATATATAAAGCACTGACGCATCAAATGAATGGGTGTCTTTCACGCAAGTGTACATCATTAGCTCTGAAAGTTGCTCATTCATTTGTTATCTTTTCTTCAACTCCTTCTGCCCCTTGCTGCAATAATGGTTTGAGAATACCCCTACCCACTGATACAGCATCAGCACCTAATGCAAGAGCTTTATAGGCGTCATATCCTGTGTCTATTCCACAGTCAACGAAGATTGTCACGTCACTTCCTTCTAATGCGGCCTTAATCTTAGGTAGAACCATTAGTGGTGCAATACCGAAAGGAATACGACCATGGTGATGAGAGATTACAATAGCGGCACAACCAGCCTCCTTACATTTTAATGCGTCTTGAACGGAGAGTACTCCCTTAGCTACGAAAGGAACTGCGCCAGCTGCTTTTACGTATTCTTTGAGGTCGGAAAGCATCACAGGTCCGAGTGGAATACCATCTACGACATCATATCTCCCATCTGTTCCTGGAACATGGTCAATGTCAACTCCAACAGCTATTGCACCGTGTTCGATGGCAAACTGAATCTCGTCAAGGATAATACTATGGTCTGCAAAAGGCTTAATAATTCTCACTGTTCTTGCTCCTTCAGCTGCGATTTCAGCATATTCCTCGTTAGGTTCCATACCCACCCAATTCACTACGTTCAGCTTTTTGGCTGCACGAGCGTACTCCTGCATGGGCTTTTTCCCATCTTTCAGCACCTTATTAAGATGTGAGAAGGCTGGCATCATAATTGGTGAATCGAAGTCTTCACCAAAGATGGCCGTCTTCAATGTTGGCTCAACAGCATCAATGACACGCATTTCAATATGGATGGAGTCCAAGTAATTGCGATTAAATACATTTGCATCATCAGCCTTGCCACTTGTTACGGGTATCATTCCCGCTGGTCCTGGCCACGGACTTTTTATGTTATCGTTCATGTTTATTTATATCAAGAATAATGTTATCAACGTATAAACTATCATTGCTACAACAATAAAGATAGAAATGAAAGCCGACATAAAACTCTTGTGGTCCTCGTCTTTACATAGACTTTCTATCTGTAATGGTACGGGAAATCCTGTCGGACAGGCAAAGTAAAGTAGTACACCAACAAGGAATATCTTCATTACCATTAATTCAGGGAATAATAGGAAGAAAGCACATACGATAGCTCCACACAGTATGAGGCGTACCAATGTTAATGCTAATAGTGGCTTGAGCTGTGCTGCCCGTAGGTGGAAACCATAACCAAGTGTGAACAGGATAATACTTGCAATTGGAGTCATTACAAGGTTCATCGTACTATCATAAATCTTGTGAATGTTGCTCACTGTCATCCATTGATATAGCCCTAATAGATTGACAATAATACCCACGATGACCGCAATGATAAATGGTGCTGTAAGTATTCGTTTAGCCATAGGGAGGAATGCTACATCTTTTGAGGTCTGACGGGTGATAAGAGCTGGAACAAGCCCGAAGTTAATCAAAATTCCAGCAACGTCAAATGTGATAATATTTACTGCATGTTCTGCTCCTACAAGTGCAATATAAAGTGGTAATGCTACGCTTCCTCCCTCGCAGGTCATCAATAGAAATGGTGCCAGTTGGGCATAACGACCACTAATAGGCTTTACAATGCTCTTACCTATTAAATAAATAAGTATCCATGCTGCATCTAAAAAGAGAATCTCGAAAATGAAATTCGTTGATAGCTCTGCCTTTACAAGAACATGGAAGACCAGTAAGGGGAAAAGAATATTGAATACTAACGACTTTGCACCCTCATTTTGATCTGTTGTTACCCATCTTCTTCTGTGGCTCAACCAACCGAGAAACATCATGAAAAAGACGGGAAATATCACTTCTATTGCTTTCATATATCTGTTGAATTAACTTAATTTGAATTTATTACAATATGCAAAAATAGGCAAAAAGCATAATATCAGCAAGTGAAATAAAACTTTTCTCTTTGTGTGTCAGTACAAACAAATACTGGAAAATAATTTGTGGTTTATCGTGTTGTCACCACAAAAACCTTTGTTTCATGAGGTTGAATGGTAGCCTGCCATGTTTTACGTTGGCGAGTTGTAGTGTGTTCCCATACATCTCTGAAATAGTATTCTTTTTCCTTTCCAAGGACAGAAAGAGGCAGTAAGATACGCTCTGGTTTGTCAGAAGGGTTCATGATGGCAATTGCCTGACGGTTTCCGCTTAGACAACGGAGGTAGATGCGGCACTGACCAAGGGAAGTCAACTCTATGAGCTGCCTCTCCAAGCGCATCTTGATTGATGGCAATAATCTCTTTGTTGAGTAGGATACGTCTTGTCGCTGCATTTTCGTTCAGAATGTCGTGGCTGACAGCTAAGGTTGAAGCAAACATACACCACATAGACATTTGGGTTTGATACTCAGGATAGCTACAACCAATACCGCCTAAATCACTTGATGGTCCTCCCTTTCCGTCAAGTCCAACGACGAGCATATCCATATCGAGCCAATGCCCAGGTCCAGCATGTTTATAGAGTGGTTCTGTGATATTGATAATGTCGATGATACCCATTCCGCCTTGTTTAACAATGTCTTTCCACATGTCACGCACGTCATAGCTTACACGCCAGAGTGAGCTCCCAGCTTGTGCTGCCCATTGTTCAGGATTAAGTTGTCCCCATTCGCATACTCCGAGTGTTATTTTTCGTCCTGAGTTCTGCAAAGCGTCAGCCATTTTCTTATAGCGTTCATGTGCAGCAGCACTATCAGAAGGTGCGTGGCAATAGTCGTATTTCAAATAGTCAATACCCCATTGAGCAAAGGTTTTGGCGTCTTGTTCTTCAAAACCGTAACTGGCGGTATAACCAGCACAGGTGAGTTGGGCTGCATCAGAGTAGATGCCGAGGAGTAGACCCTTTGAGTGAACATAGTCTGCGAGAGCCTTTATCCCGTTTGGGAACTTCTTAGGGTCAGGGATAATGTTATTGCGTTTGTCGCGTCCTCCCTGCCATGCATCATCAATGAAGATATATTTATATCCAGCTTCAGCATAGCCATCAGCCGCCATCTTGTCGGCAATTTGTCGGATAAGCTGTTCGTTAATGTCCTCCTTATATTTGTTCCAGGTCATAAAACCCATTGGAGGAGTCAGTGCTAATGAGTCACGATTGGTTGCCATTGTGCTCAGTGAGGTAAGCAGAAGGGCTGCAAAAAGCAATAGTGATTTACGGAGTTTAGAGATTTTTTGGATCATTATTATTATAGTTTAGGAATTAGCTAATACTGAAAAATCCGCAGACTCATAAAGAATCCGCGGATTATTTGTGTTGTCCCAGGCGGACTCGAACCACCACTGACAGAACCAAAAACTGTAGTGCTACCATTACACCATAGGACAATTGCGAGTGCAAAGATAGTGTTTTTTTAATTAAATACCCAAATTTTGCTGTATAATTTTGCGTATCTACTGTGTTTGTGCAGCAAATATATGCAAATTACTCCCATTTTTCTGATATTTCTTCTATGCTGTTTGGTGTTGATAAGATAAAATATTATCTTTGCAACATACTATAAATCGGAACTTTCTATCACTTTGTATTATACAAGTTTATGAAACCTATATCGTCAGTTATCGTATTCCTGTTGCTTGTTTGCTCGTCAGTATGGGCAGGCTTTGACAGCTATCATAGTGCAGAAATAGCTATTGTACAGGATATGAATCAGGCTTTATCGAAGACGCTTGCAGGGAAACGTGAGGCGTGGATTACTCCCGATACCATACAAAGCTATCGGCAACATTTACAGATAGCCGACCTCAAAAGTCGTTCGTTTATGTCATACGCGTTGGGTGATGATAGCCATTCGTTACGCAGTAGACAGATGAAATGGCAGTCGGGTGGCCATTCGCTTTTATTCCAGAGCTATGCTGATTGTTCCTTTGCTACGGTATGGGGATTATCCGACCAGCGTCTATCGCTTTCATTCCTATTGTTATCATTGGTTTGGATGGTTACATCTATCGTGTATTTTCGTCGTCATCGTGAGGGTCGTTTCGTTTTAGGTAGGATGGTATATGCCGCTTCTGATCATAGCTTTCGTGACTGGCATGGAGAAAAGATTGCCTTTACTCCAATGCAACAACAGCTCATGGAGCTATTTATAAATGCAACTGATCATAAACTGTCGAAGGCAATTATCTGTGAAACACTTTGGCCAAAGAAACCCGATGCAAGCGAAACACTCTATACACTTATCCGTCGCCTGAAACCAATTGTCAGTGAGCGTTGCGGATTAAAGATTGTGGCTGATAGGGGTGATGGGTATCGGCTGGAATAATCCTAATAGTTTTCACTCCAACTAATATTCATTCAAAAGGAAAGCCATATATAAAGGAAGTGTGAGAACTCCGCCCTTTTCTCCTATATTATAATCTCCTAACTTTATAGCTCGATGTACATGGTATTTGTCGGGATGTTGTAAAAATCGTCTTAGTACTCTTTTGTGTTTCCAGTAGATGCTTTTTACTTCAACGAGAACACATTCATTTTTACTTTTTGTTTGTGATAGATGGTTTTATTCTAAGTAAGTTTATTGATATTTTTTTATTCCAGTTTGGTTTTTACTTATATAATAAATCTTTAAAGTTCTCACTTTTTGAACGACCTTTGTTGGATTTTTACACTTTTTTTCAAACGACTTTTTGTAAGTAATATTCATTTTTACTAATGACTTGTGCTGCAAATATAAATGATTATTTTGAAAAATACAAACATCCTTTTCTAATTTAATACCCAAAGTTTCCCACCCTAACAAATAGATAGAAAAATAACAGTTTGTCGAATTTTTCTTTGTAAATTAGTAATCGTAAAAACTGATTGTCAAAGACAAAACAACAAAAACTGTTATGGAAGCAAAAAAATAGAGAAAATAAGTGAGTTATCCAAACTTTTGAGTGTTAAAACTCGAATGAGTGATGATTTATTGCATCTTTTTGGCAAGTTTGGTATCGGTCACCTGCTATCTCGTCTGTCATTGGAGAAACATGACGGAGTTTCGCATCTGAGCTAATCCTTTCTCTTTGCCTCTTCCGCATTGTGGGTGAGAGCATCCACAGTATATGCAAGCATAAGATATATGAGCTTTCAAATCATGGTAAGAACTGTTTCTATCGAATGATGACTCGCCCGCAGATGGATTGGAGACGCTTGATGAACCGCTTTGCACTGCGTTACATGTGCCTATTGCGTAAGTATGGCGAAGCTCCTCAATCCGATTCCACGACCTGTTTCATTATAGATGACACCGTGCTTGAGAAGAGCGGTGTGAGGATGGAGGGTATCAGTCGTGTTTTTTTGACCATGTTAAAGGCAGGTGCGTATTGGGCTACAAACTGCTACTTTGTGCTTTCTTTGACGGCAAGACAACCATACCCTTTGATTTTTTTCACTGCATCAGGAAAAAGGGAAACAAGGCGACTGCGGACTGACAAAAACAGCAACGTAGAAAAAGCGTATCATACCAAAAAGGAATACTGGCAACCCCTGATTATAAGCGTTTTCAAGAGTGTAAGATGTCTAAGATGGAAGCTGCCATGAATATGCTTCGCCGTGGATGGAAGATGGGTTTGCATGCGAAGTATGTGATTACCGATAGTTGGTTCACTTGCGAGCAACTTATGAAATGTGTTAGAAGCATAGGTAAAGGAGTAATGCACTTTGTTGGACTTGCTAAAATGGGAAAGACGAAATACACCGTATCAGGCAGGAAGAAAAAAATGCTGCAGAACTCATTGCTACCTATGAACGTGAACGAGGAAAGAACTGTCGTAAGTACAGATGTCGATATATTCAGCTCAACGGCAACTTAGGGGATGTACCTATTAGAATATTCCTCATCAAGTATGGTAGGAACTCCACATGGAACGTCCTGCTCACCACGGATACAACGATGTCTTTCATAAAAGCCTTTGAAGTGTATCAGATTAGATGGAACATAGAAGTGATGAACAAGGAGACTAAGCAATATCTCGGATTAGGAGGTTATCAAGGTTGCGACTTTAATGGTCAGATAGCCGACGCAACGCTATGTTACCTTACATATACCGTCATGGCTTTGGAAAAGAGGTTCACAGAATATCAAACCATGGGCGAACTTTTTTCGGATATAGAGGACGACCTCATGGCACTCACGTTATGGAAGCGAGTTCTTGCCTGTATCAAACGTATACTTCGCATTTTAGGAGAAACACTTGGGATAACGCCCCAACAGCTTATGGCTACAATCAGCGGCAACGACAAAGAGTTGAGCAAAAATCCTTTGTAATGGCAGAAGTGTTAGAAAAATGGGACGAAGTATATGAACAGACTGCTTAACCTCTATTATACTTGTGTTAAAAATCAATGGATATGGGTAATAACTGGTAAAGGTGAATAAAAAAAGACCAGTGTTTTAAGGGTGGGAAACTTTAGTTAATACTACATTTATATGCGTATAAGAGCTTAATGAACTTTCTTGAATTATGCGGAAGTTTATCGCTTAAAGAATATGGTTATTTAGAGTTTAAAGCTATTGTCAGGTAATTGTCAGTGTCTATTTTTGCCCTAATAGTAGGTGGATTCTATCTTTGTAGCAAAAAACAAAGACTATGAGAAAAGGTTTATGGTTATTGCTGTTATGCTTCCTTGCGCTGCCAGTTGGTGCACAGAATGAGAAAGAAAGCGACAAGACAGCAAAGAGTGTAGAGATGAAAGAGGTGACAGTTGAGGCTGCACGAGTGACGAAAAAGCTTGATGGCATGTTGATTATACCGTCTGATGCACAGAGAGAAGCAGCAACGGACGGTTATAGTCTGCTTGGAAAGCTGTCTCTTCCACGTATCAGAGTAGACGAGGTGATGCGTACCATTGTGCCTTTGACGAATAATGGAAGTGTTCAACTTAGGCTGAATGGAACTTTGGCAAGTAAAGAAGACCTGCTTTCACTGGACCCAAAACTTGTGAAAAACATTGATTTCATCGATAATCCGGGAGTTAGATATGGTGACGGAATAGGCTATGTCATTGATATTCGGACGAAGCGTAACACCACTGGTTACGTGCTTGGGACTGACTTATCGAATGCTGTCACAACGTTGAATGGTGATAATACGGTCTATGCAAAGCTCAATCATAAGAATTCAGAACTTGCTTTAACCTTCAATTCTTCTTATAATGACCATCGTGGTTTTCGGTCTTCAGAAACGGCTGACTATACCTTAAACAATGGAAGTCATTATCTTGTTTCACGTAATCAGACCGCTGGAAGGAGTCGTCGTTTTGGTAATCAGTTTGAGATAAAGTACAGTCTTGCAGACTCGGCTACCTATGTTTTCCAAGCGAGTTTGTCAACGGAGGGAAGCAATACACCCGGTAATTATGCTGATTTTGTGTATCGGGATGGAACGATAGAAAAGTCTTTTCGGACGATTGATGTGGCAAGTAGTTTCGCCCCTACACTTGACCTTTACTTCTTTCATCAGCTTGGTAAGCATCAGAGTATCACGGCAAATGTCGTTGGTTCGAGTATTTATACGGACAAGCGAGGATATAATGGAGAAGTAGCAGACTATGCCTATGAGGTAAATGGGCGTACTTGCTCGCTGGAGAGTGAAGCTATTTATGAGAATAAACTCAAGCCTTTCACCCTTTCTGCAGGTTTGGAACACTCGGTGTCGTTTACAAATAATGAATATACTGGTGATGTATCTGCTCTTAACAAGATGCGGAGAGGAGAATTTTATCTATTCTCTGAGGTGAAAGGACGATGGAAGCAGTTAGGGTATTCGGCTGGTGTCGGTATGGCAAACAAGACCTATTCGCAAGAAAACTATAGCTTTGACTACTGGACCTTCCGTCCAAAACTTACGTTGAGCTATGAGATTTTGGCAGGATTAAATGCACGTTACACCTTTGAGACCTATCGTCGTGAATCTTCATACGCAATGGTGAGCGATGCAAGAATCAGAGAAAATAGCCGTGAATGGAAGGTTGGAAACCCTAATTTGCAACCTTCAAGAGTCATTAAGAATATTGTTGATGTCAGTTATAATGGTAGGCGTGTGAGCGGTGGTATGAATATGGAGTACCGACGTGTTCTTGGGAGCAATATGAGTGTGTATGAACGTACGGCAACGGATGAATTCCTTTATTCACAACAGAACATTGGTAATGTCATGATGTTTGTTGTACAGAATTATGTGAGGTATGATGTAGTGCCAGAGCGTCTGTCTGTAACACTTTTCGGAGGTATCAATCGTTTCTTTAACATCAGCAATCTGTATCGTCATTATCTTACAAGTTACAACTATGGTGGTAACATTCAGGCTTATCTTGGACGCTGGACATTAACGGGATATGCCGATAATGGTTGGCGGTTTGTTGAAGGAGAGCATGAGGGAAGGAATGGGGCAACGGTTTATTTAGGTGCCAGTTACAGATGGAAGAAGTATAATGTTTCGCTCTTTTTGCAGCATCCTTTCCAACAAGATCCCGCTATACAGCGTGGTAAAGTACTGAATGAAAACCTCCATAAAGAGAATATTTATCGTAGTAGAGATTTGGGTAACATGATAACCCTTAGGTTCAGTTGGAAGTTATCAAAGGGTAAAAGCTATAAGGAAATAGACAAGAAAGTGCAGCATGAAGGGAATAAACAGACCGGAATTTTGTAATGGATAGCTGCAGGGGTATCCTCTTTGGTTATTGAAAATGCAATCTATCTCATTGGTGGAAAAGGTCTTCCTATTCTATATATCCTCCTCCGATATAGAAGTCTTTCTTTATTTTAACACTTCGAGGAAGGTAGTTCGGGTTTTGAAATCATTACATAAATTCAAATGAAACATCTATAAGTAAGGGCAGAAATAGGAATAAAAAGTAGGCTTGTAACTAAAAGGAAATCAGTTGGTTATAAAGTGGTGTCCGAAAAGGTGCTTAATTGGACTTCAAAAGGGCGTTAGTAAGACTTTAAAAGGGCGTCTTTAGCAAGTCTATTAGGCATCTTTTCAAGGCCAAAAGAGCATGTGTTGGTTTTGAGTCGAGCGAAAATAGTTTACAAGTATTGGCTAATATGGGAATAAACTGTTTGTAGAAGACGGGTAAACATTATGTTAATTTACTCTTTCTCCTATTGTTTATTCCCCTTTGTAAGGCTATCTAATTTGGGGTAGTCATACCATGTAAGCGTATGAGTCTTTATCTATATTTTTCTCTATGTTTTTAACGTAAGAACCTTTTAAGGCTCTGATTAGAAGTTTTTTGAGCATTTATAAAAAGCATAAAAGGCAAGCCAAACAGCTTGCCTTTTATGTGATGTAATATCTTTAAATATTATTTGTTTACTGCGTCTGCCAACTCAGCACCAGCCTTGAACTTAGCAACTTTCTTAGCAGCAATCTGAATCTTCTCTTTTGATTTTGGGTTGATACCTTCGCGAGCAGGACGCTCAGAAGTTGAGAATGTACCAAAACCCTACGAGCTGTATTTTTATCACCAGCAGCAAGAGCTTCCTTGATAGCTTCTGTTGTAGCATCTAAAGTCTTCTTAGCAACAGCCTTACTTACCTCTGCATTAGCTGCAATCTTTTCAATTAATTCTGTTTTGTTCATAATTTTGAATTGTTTATTGATAACTTTTATATTTACTGTCTATGTTTTTTGTTGCAAAATATACTTGTTTACTTTTTATAAAACAAATAAAAATCGGAGGAAAAGTGTAGAAATTTATAAAAAAAGTCTTTATCTCGCTTATTTTTCTGCTTAATAACGAGAGAATTTCGTATTTTTTGCATTGATTAAAAGATAAACTAAATAGAATAAAATTAAGGCAAATGCGAAATATTCCAGTTGTAACAAAAGAATCTTCTAATTATAAATATTTTTGGTTTTTTTATAGCTACATACGTTATAGAGAGAAGTTTAAATATAGACTTGAATGAACTTCTTGGTTTACATTTCTTTTTAGCTCCCGACTTTCGTGCTTGGCAGTTTTTTACTTATATGTTCATGCATGGCGGTTTTACGCATATTTTGATGAATATGTTTATGTTGTGGATGTTCGGTATGGTTGTTGAGAGAGTATGGGGTGCAAAGAAGTTTCTTTTTTATTATATTGTGTGTGGTGTTGGTGCTGGACTCTGTCAAGAGTTGGCACAATATGGCACGTATCTTGTGAATGGATTGGCTCATTTTGAATCAGTAAAAATAGGAACAAGCATTATTCCTATGGACGTTTATCTGAATATGATGAACACCGTTGGTGCTTCGGGTGCCATTTATGGTGTGCTGCTTGCTTTCGGAATGTTGTTTCCCGAGGAGCGTATGTTCATCATTCCAATCCCTGTTCCGATTAAAGCTAAGTGGATAGTGATGGGTTCTATTGCAGTAGAATTATTCTCTGCAATAGATACAAGTAATGATGGGGTGGCGCATTTAGCACATTTAGGTGGTATGCTTTTCGGTTTCATTCTTATTCGTTATTGGAAGAGGCATCCTAATTCTGGTTATGGAGGTTTCGGGATGAACGGAGGGAGTCAGTTCTTTAATAGAATGAAGCATACATGGGGGCAACGTGACGGGAGTGGCACTGGTAATACGACGAATGATAATAGTGGTTTTTGGTCGAATAGTTCTCAGCGTCATGGAGCTGATAATAATAGTGATTGGGACTATAATGCTCAAAAGAAGCAGCAGCAAGAAGAGATAGATCGTATTCTTGACAAGATTCGTAAGAGTGGTTATGACAGTTTAACAAAGGAGGAGAAGCAGTCGCTTTTTGATAGTAGTAAGTGATAAAACAATGATGAGTTGAGGAAGGTCGTGTGTATAAATAAGGGATATAGTCTGTGAATTAGATGTTATGATGTTTGGTAAAATAAAGACGTACACATATCGAATATTGTTGTTCATCAATGTCGTTCTGATTTTTTTAATGTTATTTGTTGGAAATGTTGATAGGTTCAGTCCTGTTGATTATCCAAAGTTGGCCAATTTAGGATTAGGTTTTCCTATACTACTTGCCTTTAATCTCTTTTTCTTGTCTTTTGGTGTTTTCTTCGTTTGCGTACAATATGGTTGCCATTACTGGGTTTTCTGCTTTGTTATGGTCCTATTCGTAGTTACTCACCTTTCAATCTTCCTAATGAAAAGCCACATGGTAGTATAAAGGTGTTATCTTATAATGTTTTCATGTTCTCTACATGGAGCGAACCAAAGGCAGCGACAAATTCAATTGTAGAGTATATTGTAAAGAGTAAGGCTGATATAGTCTGTTTACAAGAGGCACAGGCTGATGATAAAGGTAGTGACAATATCTATGCAACATTAAAAAAACATTATCCTTATTTTAAGTTGATGAAGAAAAAGCGACCCGGTGCAGATTATATGGTGTTACTGAGCAAATATCCTGTACTTTGGCAAGATACGATACCATACGGGTCAAGTAGCAATCAAAGTGTGGCTTATATGTTAGATGTTAAAGGAACGAATGCCCTTGTTGTGAATAATCATTTCGAGAGTTTCGGATTGAGTAACGATGACAAACTTGGGTTTAAGACACTCGTAAAAGGACAGTTGAAGTCTCGTCAAGCTAAGAGGAAGTCAGCTCATCTTATTAATAAGTTAGGCGAAGTGTCTGCACGACGTGCACCGCAGGCAGAGGTTGTTGCCCGTTATGTTCAGAAATATCTTGACAGGAATGTGCCTGTTATTCTTTGTGGAGATTTTAATGATAGTCCTATAAGTTATACACATAGAGTGGTGTCAAGAGAGCTGAATGATTGCTTTGTAGAGAGTGGTAATGGACCGGGAATAAGTTATCATAAGAGTGGAATGTATTTCCGTATAGACCATATCTTATGTTCAGACGATTTTGAGCCTTATGGTGCAAAGGTCGACAATAGTGTGGCTACTTCCGACCATTATCCTATCTATTGTTGGCTCAAATATCGTCCAAAACCTTAAAAAAACACACATTTATAAGGTATAAATTTCACAAAGTGTGAAAATTTGCTTATCTTTGCACGTCTATCAAGTGTAGCGAAATAATAATTAAAAACAATCAAATAAAAATGCAAAACAAAGGATTAGTAATTTGCGTAGCCGTTCTCTTGACGCTTGCAAGTATCTTCTACCTGTCATTTTCAGTAGTAACAAACTACTATGATGGTCAGGCCGCAAAGATTAAGGACCCTATTGCACAACAGGATTATAAAGATTCTGTAAAGTATTTGGGAGTCTATTCTTACCAAAAATGCCTTGAAACACAGATCGGTCTCGGTCTTGACTTGAAGGGTGGTATGAACGTTGTACTCGAAATCTCAGTACCTGATGTTGTTGATTTCTTGGCAGATCATAAGCAGGATGCTGCTTATCAGAAGGCTATGGAAATGGCAAGACAAGAAGAGATGACAAGTCAAAAGAACTTTATCACACTCTTTGTAGAGGCTTATCACAAGGTAGCTCCAGGTCATAAACTTGCTGAAATCTTCGCTACACAGCAGCTTAAAGGTAAGGTTAGCACACAGAGTTCGGATGAGGAAGTTGAGAAAGCACTTCGTGAAGAGGTGTCTGCAGCTATCGATAACTCTTACAATGTAGTAACAAATCGTATCGACCAGTATGGTGTTGTACAGCCAAACATTCAGAAGTTGGAAGGTCAGGAAGGACGACTCATGGTTGAAATGCCTGGTATTCGTGAGCCAGAGCGTATGCGTAAGCTCCTCCAGGGTTCTGCTAACCTTGAGTTCTGGGAGACATATAGCAACCAGGAAGTTACTCCTTACCTTGATCAGCTTGATCAGCGTTTGGCTAATGGTGACACAAAGGCAGATACTACGGCTACTGATTCTACAAAGAAGGTTCAGACTGCATCTGTTGCATCTCCAAAGTTCGTACTCAACAAGAATAATGCTGTAAAGGGTGAGGACGCTCAGATGGCAGCATTAAAGAAGATGCATCCATTACTCTCTATGTTGCAGACTGTTCCTGGTGAAGCCCTTAGCCTTGTAGGTTATGCAAGCGTACGTGATACTGCTGCCATTAACAAGGTGCTTCATAGTCAAGTAGCTAAGCAAATCTTGCCAAGCGACTTAAAGCTCCTTTGGGGTGCAAAGCCAGCCGAAGGTCTTAACAAGAAGAATGTTTATGAGCTTTATGCTTTGAAAGTGACAACTTCTGACGGGCGTGCTCCACTTGAAGGAGATGTTGTTACAGATGCTAAGGACCAGTTCGACCAGCATGGTCGTCCAGAGGTAAGCATGACAATGAACTCTGAGGGTGCGCGTGAATGGGCTGCTTTGACAAAGGCGAATATAAACAAAGCAATTGCAATTGTACTCGATGGCGTTGTTTATTCAGCTCCTCGTGTCAATGGTGAGATTACAGGTGGACAGTCATCTATTTCTGGTAACTTCACGATTGAAGATACAAAAGACTTGGCAAACACATTGAAGTCAGGTCGTATGCCTGCTCCTGCAAAGATTGTACAGGAGGAAGTTGTTGGTCCAACACTGGGTGCACAGTCTATTGAGCAGGGACTTATTTCATTTGCTATTGCTTTCGTACTCTTGATGCTTTACATGATTGTAATGTACAACTTCATTCCTGGTATGATGGCAAACATCGCTTTGATAGCCAACCTTTTCTTTACATTGGGTGTCTTAGCGTCATTCCAGTCAGCATTGACAATGCCTGGTATCGCTGGTATCGTATTGACCTTGGGTACAGCAGTGGATGCTAACGTGCTTATCTACGAGCGTATTAAGGAAGAGTTGAAGCTCGGTAAGGGTATGAAGCAGGCTTTGAAGGAAGGTTATGGTAATGCTTTCTCAGCTATCTTTGACTCTAACTTGACATCACTTATTACGGGTGTTATTCTTCTTGTGACTGGTACGGGTCCTATCCGCGGTTTCGCTACAACTTGGATTATTGGTATCGTTATCTCATTCTTCACAGCAGTGTTCCTCACACGTCTTGTTTTTGAGAACCGTGTAGGTAAGGATAAGTGGATGAATTTGAACTTTACAACAGGTTTGTCTAAGAACTTTATGCAGGATAAGAACTACAATTTCTTAAGTACTTATAAGACAACTTTCGCCGTTTGGGGTATTGCTGTTTTGGTATGTATTGTAAGTTTGCTGTACGTGGTTTGAGTCGTAGTATTGATTTTACTGGTGGTCGTAACTATGTAGTCACACTCAACAAACCTACTCATGTAGAGGATGTTCGTAAGGTGATGAATGGTGCGTTCGTAAATACTGTTGGTGAGAATGCGGGTAAGCCAGCGACAACAACAGTTATTGCACTTGGTACAGATGGTAAGACTATCCGTGTATCAACCAACTACAATATCGAATCAAACAATCCTGCAGAGGACGACAAGGCAGAGACAATCCTTTACAACACATTAAAGAAGGGTGGCTTTGTAAGTCAGGCAAGTGTTGAGAAGTTCAAGAACCCAGATATTCGTGAGGGTGGCTCAATTATTCAGAGTGCAAAGGTTGGTCCTTCAATCGCTAAGAACATTACATACAATGCTATTATGAGCGTATTGTTGGCAATCTTCTTCATCTTCTTGTATATCCTCTTGCGTTTCCGCAACATCGGTTTCTCTGTTGGTTCAATCGTTGGTTTGGCACTTGACACAACAATCGTTATTGGTTGCTTCTCATTGTGCTATGGTTGGATAGGCTTCTCGCTTGAGATTGATCAGACCTTCATTGGTGCAATCTTGACAGTTATCGGTTATGATATCAACGATACAGTGGTTGTTTACGACCGTATCCGTGAGAACTTGGGTAAGCACAAGCATAATCTTGCTAAGGCTGACATTCAGAAAATCTTTAATGATTCTATCAATCAGACCCTCTCACGTACTATCAACACATCTGTTTCAACATTGATTGTACTCGTGTCTATCTTCATCCTTGGTGGTGAAAGTATTCGTAGCTTCTCATTTGCAATGATTATTGGTATTGTTATCGGTACATTGAGTTCAATCTTCATCGCATCACCTGTTGCTTACCTTGTATTGGGTAAGAAGATTGAGCAGCGTTCAAAGGAACTTACAGAGGCACCAGTTGAGGCTTAATCATAAGATAGCCTGATCAAGGTTTACACCTTATTATATATAACAGCCCGTTACCAACAATGGTAGCGGGTTGTTTTTTTCTGGTTAAAGCTAAATAAGGTTTCAGAACTTAATGGTGTATGCCATGTGTCATTGTTAATAAACTTTTGTAGAGATAGCCATTATTTCCTTTGCTATTCACTATCCTTACAATATATGTGTGGTGTCCGTAAGACTTTTGTTCGACTGCAACAGCGCGGCGGAAAACGCAAAGCAAGGATAATATTGGTGATTTATGGCTTTTTATTTTGTTGTTCATGTGGTTTGCACTACCTTTGTAGTCCAATTAAGAAAGTAATAATGAATAAGAAAAATATACTTCTTATCAACGACATTGCTGGATACGGAAAGGTTGCAACGGCAGCAATGCTCCCAATCTTGTCCTACATGGGACATCCAGTTTATAATCTCCCTACGGCGTTGGTATCTAATACGCTCGATTATGGTAAGTTCAATATTCTTGAAACAACAGACTATATCAAGGGAGTGTTTCCTGTATGGAAGGAACTTGGTTTTTGTTTTGATGCCATAGCAACAGGGTTTATGGTTTCAGAACGACAGGCAAAACTCGTAGCAGACTATTGTCGTGAGCAGGCTGAACGTGGTACGACAATCTTCGTGGACCCTATTATGGGTGATGAGGGAAAGCTCTATAATGGAGTGACGGCTGCAACCATCAACTCTATGAGAGAGATGATTAGCGTAGCCGACTTAACTTATCCTAATTATACAGAGGCTTGTTTTCTTACGTCAAGTAAATATGATGAGCAGGGAGTGAGCTTTGATGAGGCTAAAAGGCTGCTCGATGCTTTGCGTTTGATTGGTACGAAATCGGCAATGATTACTTCTATTCTTGTAGAAGGTACTCCTTCAGTGGTAGGATATAATCACGTGATAGACGAGTATTTCAGGTTGGCTTATACCGAAATTCCTGTACATTTCCCTGGTACAGGCGATATTTTTTCGGCAATTCTTATTGGTCATCTGTTGAATGGCGAACAGCTGATAGCCAGTACGCAGAAGGCTATTGATGGTGTGTACAAACTAATTGACCTCAATAAAGACAATAAAGATAAAAACAGAGGAATACCTTTGGAAAAGTATCTTGACGTCTTGTAATATATAATTATGGATTGGATTAACGGACTATTTGCCATTCCTTCGGCATTGCAGGCAGTTGTTGTTTTGTCGCTTGTTTGTACGGTTGGTTTAGGCTTAGGTAAGATTAGAATAGCTGGCATATCACTTGGAATAGCCTTTGTGTTCTTTTTTGGTATTGCTGTGGGTAGCTTTGGTTTGCTTGTAGATGAGCAAATGCTCAACTATTGCGAAACGTTTGGTTTGGTAATCTTTGTCTATACACTTGGACTGAGTGTAGGACCGAACTTCTTTGGTTCTTTCAGACATGAAGGAACATTGTTCAATCTTTGGGGGTTGGGAGTTATCCTTTTGGGAACTTTGATGGCAGTAGTTCTTTCGTATGCCATGAATGTACCAATGCCAGATATGATTGGTATTCTTGTGGTGCAACAACCAATACTCCCGCATTGGGTGCTGCACAGCAAGCATTACAACATATAGGAATGAGTGGTGGTACGGCAGCATTGGCAACGGCAGTAACATATCCGCTTGGTGTGGTTGGTGTTATCTTTGCAATGATATTTATTAGGAAGTTCTTTGTCAAACCTTCAGACTTAGTTGTTCATTCAGGTGCAGAAGATGATCATACATACATAGGGCAGTTTGTGGTTCTTAACCCAGCTGTTAATGGTAAGACTATAGCAGAAATAGCACAAGGGACACATCGAAAGTTTATTATCTCACGTATATGGCGTGGTGATGATGTAATTGTTCCGATGAGTTCGACGGTGCTGAAAACCAATGATAATCTGCTTGTAGCGACAAAACGCGATGAAGTGCCAGCGATGGAGATACTCTTTGGACAGAAGGTAAAGCGTGATTTGAATAAGGAACAAGTGGATTGGAACCATCTTGATACAAAGGTAGAGAGTCGTGTCATCGTTTGTCAAAGGGTGTTTTGAATGGTAAGAAGCTCGGACAGCTTCATCTTCGTGATGCTTATAATGTCAATGTGAGTCGTGTTCTTCGTGGTGATATTAAACTACTTGCAACACAAGATCTTGTTGTTCGTTATGGCGACCGCCTTACCTTAGTAGGTCAGCCAGAGGCTATCGATCAGGCAGAAACATTCTTGGGTAATTCTGTTAAGACACTTAATGAACCAAATCTTGCTGTTATCTTCCTCGGAATGCTTCTTGGTTTAGCTTTGGGAACTATTCCTATCACCCTCCCCGGTATGGACTCTCCTATCAGAATGGGTATTGCGGGTGGTCCAATTATTATGGGTATTCTTGCAGGTGCCTTTGGACCTCGTTTACATTTCATTGCTTATACGACGCGTAGTGCTTCATTGATGCTTCGTAAATTGGGACTATCTCTTTACCTTGCGTGTTTAGGTTTAGATGCTGGAAAGGATTTCTTACATATCGTTTTACGTCCAGAGGGTTTGCTATGGATAGGCTTAGGTTTTATTCTAACATTTGTTCCTATTGTTATTGTTGCCTTGATAGCTTTACGATTGAAGAAGTTTGATTTTGGTACAATCTGTGGTATTCTTTGTGGTTCGATGGCTAATCCAATGGCATTGGGTTATGCAAACGATACGTTAAAGGGTGAAACCAGTAATATTAGTTATGCTTCGGTCTATCCTTTGGGTATGTTTGCCAGAGTGATTATAGCACAGATTTTGGTAATGTTCTTTGTCTGATAGGTTCTTAGTGTCACAATGATTATCAGTTTGTCTCAGTTGTCAGTAGGCTATTCGTCTTCCCATCCCGTTATTTCTGATATTAGTGTCGAGTTACATAGCGGGCAACTTGCTTGTTTGATAGGGGAGAATGGTATTGGTAAATCGACTCTTTTGAAGACACTTACAGGCTTTCTTCCTAAGTTGAAAGGTCGTCTTTTATTGGATAATCGTGACATAGAATCGTTCTCTCAGCAGGAACTTGCACGGCAGGTGAGTATTGTTTTGACACAGAAGCCTGACGTACAGAATCTTACGATAGAAGAGATAATAGGGTTGGGGAGGTCGCCTTATACAGGCTTCTTTGGTCGCTTACGTGCAGAAGACCGCTTGGTCGTTGATGATGCCATTGCTGCGATGGGTATAGAAAAGCTCAGAGGGAGAATGATTCAGACTCTTTCTGATGGCGAAAGACAGAAAGTGATGATTGCGAAAGCATTGGCACAAGAGACTTCTGTCATCTTACTTGATGAGCCAACGGCGTTTCTTGACTTCCCTTCTAAGGTTGACACCTTTCAGTCCTTACGGAATATGGCGCACGAAAGGGATAAGTTGATTCTTCTTTCAACTCATGACTTAGATCTTGCTGCACGCTTTGCTGATAGTTTGTTGGAGGTGAAGAAGGGGGCGTTAATGGCAGTTTCAGCAGCGGATGTAAGGACTTCTATGCGTGCTATCATTGATGTATGAAACCTTTATTTGCGAGTCATTTGCTTGCTTCTTCAAGTTAATACGTAAAGTAAAACATTAAAATTAAAATTAAAATAGAAAGAACTTATGAAAAAGAAAGTATGGTTAGCCCCTATTGTTCTTATGCTTACGTTAGTCCTGAATAGTTGTGTTACGCAACAGAAGGCAGCGGAGTCAGTAGTGACAGCAGTTGTTAAAGATACTGTTGTTGCCGTCGAGCCTTTGAAGGACGTAATTAGTATTGTTGAAGCATTGGATATGTATCAGCATCCAGATAAGGTAGATACGATTACGAAGAAGTATGGTTACAAATTAAAGACAAATTATGAGGTTTATCGATTGGATAAATTCTCTAAGATGTATTATAAGAATTGTGTGCTTGCAAAGATTCTTACAGGTGATATGTATGAGGATTACCCAAAGCCTATGCGTAAGGGAATTTCAAGTTATGTGGCATTTAAGGATGGAGCTATCATTATCGCAGTGTTCAATCAGCCAGCATACGACAACCTTGTGGCTCAGGTAAAGGCTGCTGGATTTACCTTGGATATGCCTGGTAGCGAGGATATATATACCAATGGTAGCCGCACTATCGCTTGTTATAAGGATGGAAAGAGTGTGAGAATTCAGTAAAGAACCTCTCTTATTCTTACGGCTTAACAGCATAAGACATAACCCTCTCATTGCTTCTCTTTTAGCATTATTCATGTGCTAAAGAAAGTTGAGAGGTTTTTTGTTTACTTTTCTTGTTTTTTTGTTTGCTTTTTTCAGTTATAAAGATTATATTTGTTGCCTTAATACATGGAAAGTCTAATCGAATGAAAAATCTATTGTTGACCTTTCTGTTAGGGTTTATTAGTCTCACTTCTGCCGCACAACAAAGCTATGAATGGGAAGAATTGTTCGAAGAACTCTATGCAAGTAATGATGAAAATACGGATGCAAAGGAGCAAACTTTTGAACTTTTAGCCGACCTTTCAGAACATCCATTAAACCTCAATACGGCAAGTCGGGAAGAACTTGAGCGTATTCCCTTTCTTACCGCAGAACAGATAGAGGATATACAAGCATACGTGTATCAATATCATGGTATGCAATCGTTGGGCGAATTGGCAATGATTGAGTCCTTAGATGCTCTTCGTCGGCAGTTGCTCCCTTATTTTGTCTATGTTTCTCCCATAGATGAACAACGGCAGTTTCCTACACTTAGTTCGATTGTCAAGGGAGGAAAGCAGACCTTATTATTCACCGCTTATCTTCCTTTTTATCAACGTGCAGGCGATCGCAATGGCTATCTTGGCTATCCCTATACCCATTCTTTCGTTATTCCTTTCGTTATGCTGATTATGTTCAAGCAGGATTAGTAGGCGCACAAGACGCTGGTGAACCCTTCTTTGCCCATAGAAATAGTTTGGGTTACGATCATTATAGTTTCTACTTGTTATTAAGAAAGATGGGACGATTAAAAAGTCTTGTTGTAGGACGTTATAAAGTAAACTTCGGTCAAGGACTTGTAATCAATAATTCCTTTGGCTTTGGAAAACTGGCTATACTCTCAACATTAGGCAGACAATCGTCAGGTATTCATGCACATTCCTCTCGTTCGTCGGTCAATTATTTGCAAGGAGGGGCTGCAACGATAGAACTTGCAAAGCATATAGATATTACAGCTTTCCTTTCCTATCGTAGTATAGACGCAAGTCTTACGGAAAGTGGTACGATAAGAACAATTCTCAGGACGGGTTATCACCGCACGGAGCGTGAGATGAGGGGTAAGGATGCTGCCACGCAGTTTGCTGGTGGAACCCATTTAGCATGGTCCTCTGGTGCGTATCGTATGGGATTGACAGCTATTTATTCATGTTTTAATAAGGACTTAACTCCTAACACAAGTTTATATTACCGCAAGTATGCGCCTTCTGGTAATAACTTTTGGAATATTGGTGCAGATTATAGCTATCAGCATCCACGTTGGTCGTTGGTCGGTGAGGCTGCATTGGATAGCAAGGGGAGTGTAGCAATGATGAATAACCTTACGTGTCAGCCTACTTCCAACCTCTCTTTACTTGCTGTTCAGCGTTATTATAGCTATCAATACACTGCTCTTTTCGCACGTGGGTTGACTAATAATGGGACTGTTCAGAATGAAAGTGGAATACTCGTTGGTGCGAATTGGAATGTTAAACGTGGTTTATCGCTTATGGCTTATACAGATTTTGCCTATTTCTCACATCCTCGTTTTGGCGCACATATAGCCAGTAAGACATGGGATAACCTGATAATGCTTACTTACTCTCGGCGACGTTGGACGGTTTTGACACGTTATCGTGTTAGGATAAGTGAGAAGGATAATACCAATAAGACTACTCTTGTAAACGAACTCACGCAGCGTGGTCGCTTTTCTTTGGCTTATTCTGCCACTTCTTGGAGTTGTAAAAGTCAGTTGGATATTGCTACAAGCAATTATCTCAAAAGTAGTTTTGGTTATATGTTCTGTGAGTCAGGAACATGGAAACCTCTGTCGTGGTTAATGATCAATGCTTCAATAGGTTATTTCCATACAGCCGATTTTGCCTCACGCATTTATGTTTATGAGCGTGGTCCACTCTATTCTTTCAGCTTTCCAGCCTTCTTTGGTAGAGGTATGCGTTATAGTTTCTTTGCGCGAGCTGATTTATCTAACCATCTCATGTGTATCCTTCGAAGTTCTACCACTCATTTTTTCGACCGTAACCAAATATCTTCGGGACTTCAGAAAGTCCATTCTTCAACGTTAAGTGGACTTGATATTCAACTTCGTTGGCGGTTTTAATGTTGAGAGTCGTTGTAATTACGAATTATAAAGTGATTTGCACTTGTTATTTGGGGATTATAATTTGCGACAAAATAGGGTGTAACTTTTTATGATGAAAAAGGAAAATAAGGTGAGAGTTAAATAGAAAGCTATGATAAATTATCATTTATTGTGTTTTTTTATCTTTACCTTTGTGTCATAAATATTTAGCAAGGAATGAGTTCACTACAAACATTTTTTCGTTATTGTTTCCCTATTCTGTTGTGTGGGCGTAAAGGCGCAAGTCGGTGTGACTACGCAGGAAGACGTTTGGACTACTAAAAAAGATGAAAAGACAGGGAAACTTGCAATTTACACCATAGAAGGGAGAGTGCTATTAGATAATCTTGATAGCATTAAACGCTTGAAAAGGAACGTGTTTGTTGTCACCAAGAATAACCAGAAAGGGATTTACGACAGCAAAGGGAAGGAATTAATACCCATTAAATACGACAAAATAGAAGTTTTTGGCGATTATTGGTACAGCTTCTGGAAAGTGTACTTGAATGGAAGACAAGGTCTCTACACCTACGAAGGGAAGCAAGTGCTACCTGCTGAATACGAAAATATATCTCATATAGACAGAGGATATAAAAAGTCTCCCAGTCTTATAGTAAAAGAAAAAAATAAATATGGTATGTTCAATGGCGAGGGCGAACGTCTGATAAAGTCAGAATATGATGACGTAAGATTTTACAATGATCATTATGTATTCCTAAAAGGAGAACAGAAAGATTATCTGAAGAGAGACAGACAAACGTTGCTTAAAGGTATCACAATAAAAGAACCAATAACCAATTGGGTGAATGAAAATGGTAATTCCAAACAACTTTCTTATTTTATATTTGAAGATAATGAAGGTAAGTTAGGCTTATTAAATGAAGAAGACAGTGTACTGATAAAGTCGCAATATGAGTCTATGGATTCATATTATAACTTTTCAAGCGGTAAAACGGACTATCTTATCGTAAAACAAAACTCACTCTATGGAGTAGTAAATCTTTCAAACGAGGTTGTAGTCCCATTTAAATATAAGTCATTTTCAAAGATTTACGTACGCGATTACTTTGTTTTAGAAGACGAAGAGGGATATATGCTTTGCTCTATGAAAGACAATAGCATTTTTCAATCGTTGCATTTCGACAATATAAGAGAAGCAGAAGGTCCGTATGCTGTCATTGAGAAAAGAGGAAAAAAAGCCTTTTTAAATAAGCAAACACTCGCTCTGCTCTTCCCCTTTAAATATGAAGACATTTCAATAGCAATAGAAGACAGTCTTTATTGCGTAAAACTGAACGGCAAATATGGTATTGTTGATAAAGACGACAAAGTCGTTATTCCATATATGTACGACAGCGAGCTGTACAAAGTTGGGGGTGACAAGTTTGTGGTAAACAAAGATAACAAATATGGCATCATCAACTTTAATAATCAACTCGTCTTTGGTATGATTTCCCATCCTATTCTGGCTTACGATGATTATTTCCAAGTTATGGATATAAGCAGAAATAATCCTGAATATGACTGGAATTTTAAGGAAATAAAAAGGAATAACAAAAGCCTCTCCTCAATTCATTAAAACTACCAAAGAAAAAGGCTGCCATAAGCATTTATAAATGCCTATGACAGCCTATTTGTATTACGTTTGTTTTTAATTTTTCTATTAAAAGTATCACTTCACCATTTCTAAGAAGTATTCATGTACACGTGTATCACTATCCAATTCAGGATGAAAAGCAGTGACAAGATGACTTCCTTGACGAGCAGCAACGATATGACCATCAACTTCTGAAAGTATTTCTACTTCTTCAGATGCTTCCTTAATATAAGGTGCACGGATAAAAGTCATTGGGATATCGCCTTCGATTCCCTTAAAAGAAGCCTCCGTATGGAAACTGCCCAACTGACGGCCGTAGGCGTTACGAGCTGCTGTCATATTCATTGTACCCAATCGAGGAGGAACAGGTGCAGACGTACTATTTCCCTCTACTTCATGAGCAAGGAGTATCAAGCCTGCACAAGTACCAAAGACAGGTAGACCAGCTTCGATAGCTTCACGAATAGGTTCAAGCAGACCAAGTTCACGAAGAAGTTTCCCTTGTGTGGTACTTTCACCACCCGGAATAATCAATCCATCTTTCTCCTGCTGCCAATCTTCCAATCGGCGCACCTCAAAGCAATCCACTCCCAGTTTACGGAGCATTAACTCATGCTCTAAGAACGCTCCTTGCAGTGCAAGAACGGCAATTCTCATTGTCCACGCTCAGCCATGAGCACTTCAATCTCGTGCTCGTTGATACCAACCATAGCCTCACCCAAGTCTTCTGACAAGAGTGCTAACTCCTTCGGATTGTTATAGTTTGTAACCGCCTTAACGATAGCAGCAGCACGCTTAGCTGGATCACCACTCTTGAAGATACCAGAACCAACGAAGACTCCCTCAGCACCAAGTTGCATCATCAATGCAGCATCGGCAGGAGTAGCCACACCGCCAGCAGCGAAATTCACTACAGGCAGCTTACCATTCTCGTGTACATACTTTACGAGTTCGTATGGTGCTTGCAACTGTTTGGCTGCTTCGAAGAGTTCATCTTCACGCTTGCTAACGAGTTCGCGAATCTGACTTTGCATCAGACGCATGTGACTAACAGCCTGAACAACATCACCTGTACCAGGCTCACCCTTTGTACGAATCATAGTTGCACCCTCTGCAATACGACGCAAAGCCTCGCTTAGGTTACGTGCACCACAGACGAATGGAACCTCAAACTGTGTCTTATCAATATGATAGATATTGTCAGCAGGAGAAAGTACCTCACTCTCATCAATGTAATCAATCTCAATAGCCTGCAGAATCTGTGCCTCAGAGATATGACCGATACGACACTTGCCATTACAGGGATCGTAACAGCCTCCTGAATACCCTTAATCATCTTAGGGTCGCTCATACGTGAAACGCCTCCTGCTGCACGAATGTCTGCTGGGATACGTTCCAAGGCCATTACTGCACAAGCACCTGCGGCCTCAGCGATACGAGCCTGCTCTGGTGTTGTTACGTCCATGATTACACCGCCCTTTAACATCTGGGCGAGGTTGCGGTTTAGTTCTTGTCTATTTGCCATATTACTTTAATTTTTTAGATTTCTACCATGTTTCACTCACGAATGAGTGTACATGAAGATGTTATATATGTTATATGTGTTAGTTAATATTAGAAATTCCTTTTAAAACGATGAGAAAAGCGTAAGAACAACACACGGATTTATGAGCTTTAAAAGCCTACATGCTGTCCTGTACTTTATTCCGTTAGGCTCTCCCCTCCTTTGGAGGGGTTGGGGGAGGTCCCCCTACGCCCTTCTCCATTCACTGGGAGTCTGCCCCACTTGTTTTCTAAAGAACTTTGAGAACTGTGCTTGTGAGGTAAAGCCATGTTCGTAGGCAATCTCTTGTATTGTCTTTTGCGTTGTACGAAGCTGACAAGCAAGTGCGTCTGCAAGTGTATGGTCAATGATACTCTTTGGCGACTTTCCCGATATTCTGTGTGCCACCTGCGAGAGATAACGTGGAGAAACATTCAAGCAGTCAGCATAAAAGGCTACATCACGATTGGTGTGATAATGCTGCTGCACTGCTTCTAAAAATTCATTGTATAATTGACTACTCCTCCCACTCAGGTCACTCTTTCTGGCAACAAGGGTTTTTACATATTCTCGTGCATGCTGCAAAGCCAAATCCATTGGCTCGTCTTGACTTAGATAGACTGCAAGAGATGATGAGAAACTATTGGCAAGACCATGCTGCAAAGCGTCGTCTAACACAAAGGAGCGTATGGCTTGTTGTCCTTCTACCTTAGTGGAAGTGCATTCGAAAATATTTTCAGCCTCACCTTCTCGCAGAATTACAAGCGAACATAATGGAAGTAAGCGGCAACGTATCTGTGTAATTACGTCATCTGATAATAATCTGTCGCCATTGCTTGCCGTTACAATTGGGTCGTATATAATATGGTGTGGACGATACTTAAGTAGTGCATCCACCACTACGGCTAAGGTTTCTATGGTTCTTATCATTCCCACTTTCACAGTGTCGGGCTGCATGTCATTGATAATAGCATCAATTTGACCTCTGACAATTTCAGATGGAAGGTCATAAAAAGCCTGAATACCCAACGTGTTCTGTACAGTGATGGATGTTACTGCTGATACTGCATAGCCTCCTAATGCTGCTATCGTTCTGATATCAGCTTGAACCCCAGAGCCACCAGTGCTGTCGGAACCTGTTATGGTGAGAATTGTCTTCAACTTTTATGGGTGATTATTTAGCATACAAAGTAAAAAGAAAATATTGAAACCTGCAAGAATTATTCCTAAATTGACAAGAAAAACTAAAGTTCTGACTTATTATAGGGGAGTTAGATGTGTTTTGGTTTATATGTCTGTTAGGTTAGTTTTGCTCGTTAGTGACATATTTTGAGGTGAGGAGGGTAAGAAATAGACAATAAAATGGACTTGATGATACTCTATGAATAACTTAGGATTTCAGTTAGGGTTATAGGAAAGGTATTCATACCTTTTATATGTGGATTATAAATTACCTAATAATAGGTATTTGTGGATTGTGAAAAAAAGTGTACCTTTGTCACGTTATTTAACAAATTATCATAATAACAAATGAAAAAGTATTTACTTATTTTCGCAGCAATTTTATGCTCTCTTGCAAGCATGGCGCAAAACACCGATGCAATGCTCTTCGGTGATGTAAAGGCTAAAGAGGGTGGAAAACATCTTGCTCATGCCGTAATTCGAGTTAAAGGTACAAACCTTAAGACTCAATGTGATGCAACTGGACACTTCAAATTAAGCAATTTGCCTGTGGGTAAGCAGGTTATTATTGCTTCACTTGATGGTTATCAACAAAAGGAAATCGAAGTAAACATGACTACTAATAAGGGAGTTAGTGCTTACTTTGAATTAGAAAAAGACCCATTGGAGTTGAGTCAGGTCGTTGTAACAGGTACTCGTACCAGTCACTTTGTTAAGGATGTGCCAATCCGTACAGAGGTCTTGACCTCACAGGCTATCACAAAGAAGAATGCACAGAACTTATATGAAGCACTTGAAGGTGTACCGGGTATCCGTGTAGAACAGCAGTGTCAGTTCTGTAACTTCTCAGAGGTTCGTATGCAGGGCTTGGGTGCTGAGCATACACACAGGTACTCATTGATGGTGAGCCAATTTACTCTGGTCTTGCTGGTGTGTATGGTCTTCAGCAGATTGGTACCAACGACATTGATCGTCTTGAAGTGGTTAAGGGTGCTGGTTCTGCCCTCTATGGTAGTAGTGCCGTTGCTGGTGCTATCAACATTATCTCAAAGGAACCAACTTTTGAGCCATCTGTTAATGGTGATATTCAGTTCGGAAACTTTGGCTTCAAGAGCTATAAAGGTTCTGGTTCTATGCGTTATAACAATATCGGTCTTAGTGTTTTCGCACAACACACACAGATGGATGCTATCGATCGTACACAGAATGGTCTTACACGTGATGAGGTAAATCATAAGGATAGTATCTCTGATCGCGTAAATGAAACTATGAATAATATTGGTTTCAGTCTGTATTTTTATCAGCCTTTTGCTAAGAATGATAAACTTGTTTTGCGTGGTAAGGTTATTGACGAGCATCGCTTCGGTGGTGTTATGAAGGATGATCAATATTTAAATCCTTATACTGATCAAACAGAGGATATTCGTACCAATCGCCTCTCAGCCGATTTCGCTTATACACTTCCTATTGGTAAGCATTCTGAGTTGAACCTTACAACAGCTTATGTATATCACAAGCGTCAGGCAACTAACGATACCTTCCTCCATGACTACATGGATTCTCACAAGGATCCAGCACATCCAGATGAGGATGGTGCAGAACCTCCAGTTTCTATGATGCGCCCATACATTGCTAAGGAGAATACGGTGACACCATCGCTCACCTTCACTTCAATCCTTGGCAACCACACATTGCTCGGTGGTGTACAGGGTTATTTCACTCGTTTGCGTGAGACAGGACTCTATGTAATCTCTGCTGAGGACGAGAAGGGGAACTTCTTACTATGGCGTTCCATATACTTCTATCGGTAAGAAGCATGCCAATGAACTTGGTTTCTTCGTACAAGATGAGTGGAACGTAACTCCAAAACTGACTGTTGTACCGGGTATCCGTATCGACTCTCATAGCTCTGGTGAGGAATATTCTACCAGCGTAAAGGTTTCAGATGCAGCCTTCCCTACATCAAAGTTTAGCAAGACAACCGTCAATCCACGTATTGCTATCAAGTATGAAGTGACTCCTTCTTTTGTTCTTCGTGCTAATATTGGTACAGGTTTCCGTGCTCCATACGGCTTCTCTGAGGACCTCCACCTCTGTAGTGGTTCGCCACGTGTGTGGAAGTCATCTAACCTCAAGGGCGAGCGTGCTATCAGCTATAATCTCTCAGCCGACTACTATGCAAAGAAGTATCAGTTCAGCATCAACCTCTTCCGTACTAACTTGCAGGATAAGATTCAGTTCTCTCCTGCAGACAATGAGGTTAAGAAGTTTGGTTATTCTTACCAGTGGGAGAATGTTGATGACGCCTATGTACAGGGTATAGAATTAGGTGCAAAGGCAAACCTCTTCCGTAACTTCAATGCTGGTATTAATTGGACCTTCAATCAGGGTAAGTTCAAGCATCAGCGTGCAGAATGGTCAGATCCTGAGGATAAGGATGTAAAAGAATACCCACAGCGTCTACAGTATGCAGAAGATAGCCGTAATATCTCTCGTTTCCCAGCAATGACTGGTGACATCGATCTCGATTACACTCCAGGTACATGGACTTTCTCTCTTACAAGTTCGTTGCAGGGAAGTATGTACATCGACTACAACTCAGAGGACAATGGTGCAACATCAAAGATTAAGAAGACTAACACCTTCATGATTTTCAACTGTCGTGCAGCAAAACGCTTCGGAGCATGTACTGTTTATGCAGGTGGTAAGAACATCTTTAGTTATATCCAAGATGAGAAACACACAGATGACGCAGCCTTTATGTATGCTCCTGTTTATGGTGCAACATGGTATGTTGGTCTCAGTGTTAAGATTTAAGTTACTCTCTGAATTATTTTAATATTAAAATTGTTGCCGCATTGTTGAATAAATAATGCGGCAACTTTTTATAATAAACCCAAATCTTGGTCATTAGACCATAATGTTTCAAGAATTCTTGTTTCTTAACATTATCTAATGCGTGAAGAAATAATACTGTAATACACCTACTTTAGTTTTTAAATCAGTTTGCTGTCACTTTTTAACATTTGAGCCAAATATTCTATAATTCAGATAGTTATAAACTTAACTCGAATGAAAGAAGTGACAGCAAACTTTGTTTTATAACAAATAGGTTATTAGAATTTATGAACGATTTCATGAATGAGTCGTCACTTATCATTTATCTCTCAGCCCAATCACTTCTATCCAAGTTTCTGTACCCAATTGCCTCTGCAATATGCTGAACCTGAACCGATTCCGATGTGTCTAAGTCGGCAATAGAACGAGCTACTTTAAGTATTCTGTTGTAGGCACGGGCAGACAATTTCAAACGTTCCATAGCGTCACGAAGAAGTTTGATAGAAGCCTCGTCGGGTTCTGCAAACTCATGAATCATACGTTCAGTCATCTGAGCATTACAATGAATATTACGAAAGTTACAGAAGCGATCTGTCTGAATAGCACGTGCGCGAATAACTCTCTCGCGAATTGCAGCACTTGATTCGCCTGGGGTTGCCTGAGAAATATCTTTAAAAGGAAGAGGTGCAATCTCACATTGAATATCAATTCTATCCATCAGTGGACCAGATATTTTCGCAAGATACTTCTGAATCTGTCCCGGACTACAAACGCAATGGTGCGTAGGGTCAGCAAAATATCCACATGGGCAAGGGTTCATGCTTGCCACAAACATGAAGCTACAAGGATAAGTGACGGTATATTTTGCACGAGAAATGGTTATTTGTCTATCCTCCAAAGGTTGCCTCAAAACTTCTAAGGTATGCTTGTTAAACTCTGGTAATTCGTCACAAAAGAGAACACCATTATGTGCAAGTGTTATCTCACCAGGCATCGGGTTGGCTCCACCGCCTACAAGTGCAACCTCAGAGATGGTGTGATGAGGGCTACGGAAAGGGCGTTGCGTAATCAAGCCGGTATCCCGATGTAGTTTACCTGCAATAGAGTGAATTTGTGTTGTTTCTAAACTTTCTGAAAGTGATAAAGGCGGTAGGATAGAAGGAAGACGTTTAGCCATCATACTTTTTCCGCTTCCAGGTGGTCCAACCATAATGAGGTTATGTCCCCCCGCAGCGGCTACCTCTAAGGCTCTTTTTACATTCTCTTGCCCACGAACATCTGCAAAATCTAAGTCAAAGGCATATTGATGTTCGTAAAACTCTTTACGAGTGTCGAAGAAACAAGGTTTAGGATTTGATGTACCATTAAGAAAGTCGATTACTTGAAGGATGTTTTCCATTCCATAAACTTCCAGCGTATCAACCACAGCCGCTTCGTGTTCGTTAGCTTTCGGTACGATGATACCCTTAAATTTCTCTGCACGTGCCTTAATAGCTATAGGTAATACACCTTTCACAGGTTGTAGCGTACCATCAAGGCTCAATTCGCCCACAAGCATAAATTCACGCAAATGGTCGCAACTCATCTTGTCGTTAGCAGCCAAAATGGCTATTGCCAATGGAAGGTCAAAGCTGGAACCTTCCTTTTTAAGGTCAGCAGGAGCAAGATTTGCCGTTATGTCGGCTACTGGAAACTTATAACCATTATTAAGAAGTGCAGCTGCTATACGATCATGACTCTCCTTTACCGCTCCGTCAGCCAGACCGGTAAGGTGGAATAATACGCCTCGCGTAATACTAACTTCAACTGTTACGGTGGTGACCTCCATTCCGTTAACAGCTGCACAGAATGTTTTTACAAGCACGATATTAGTTTTTAGTCAATGCCATAACGCTGGCGGATGGTATTTGCTGTGATATTTCTTTCTACCACTTTTCCGTTACGAATGACAATATTATCTGGTATTGTGTTAAGTCCAAAAGTTCTGAGCAGCGGTGTGTTAAGCAATTTTCCATCACAAACATTAGGAAATACGACATCGTCACGTTCCAATGTTTGCTTCACTTCCTTAGGATTTGCATCTACACAGATACCCAACGCTGCAATTTTATTCGCTTTTACGGCATTGTTTAAGGCCTGCTGAATTTCAATGCTTTCATAACTCCATGTTGCCCAAGTGTTAATGATTAGGATGTTCTTTTCCTTAAAAGTCGAATTGTTTATCGTCTTTCCATTTACATCCTTAGTTGAAAACGTAGGTATCTTATTACCGATTGATAGGGTACCAATCTCTGATAACTGACGTTGAAGATGTATCAGTTTGGTGTTATCAGGTTGTTCTTTTATCAATAGAGGTAAGAGTTTCGCAGCCTGCTTATAGTTGGGAGACTCTGTCTGGATAAGATAACGATTAAGAAGATAGGCACTTACGTTCGACTCAGGATGTTCGTTGATAAATGCAAGTGCATACTTTAATTCCTCTGGGGAGACGCATTTTGCTATTTGTTTACGAAACTTTGTCATGAGCTCATTATCCTTCGTACCCTCTACCTCCATCTCCTTCAAGTGAGAGGCATCAGCCTTAATCTCAATTGCTTCGCCAGATTCGGCAAAGATAGGTTGTGTGGAATAATTAGGGAAGATAATAATTAGGGTAGAAGGTTTGTTGCAAGGTTTCTCGTAAGAAAAGCGTCCTGCTTCAATCTTGATAGTATCTAATCCATCGATATCACCATCAGGACTATAAACATAAAGCTCACCTTGATTCATGTGCAAGAAGCGTCCTTCCATCTTGAAGTAACCACTTCTGGCACCACAAGAAACTAACAGCAAGGACAATAAAAGAAAGTATGCTATTCGCTTCATGCGCATTGAGATTTAAGAAAGAAGTGCCGCGAGCGGGACTCGAACCCGCACAGCCATTACTGGCCAAGGGATTTTAAGTCCCTCGTGTCTACCAATTCCACCATTGCGGCAAACCGATTGCAAAGATAAGGCTAAATCTCCAAACTGGCAAAGGTTTTATAAGTTTTTTTTATTTATTAGGCTAATTAATTCATAGAATCAAGTAGACTAACATTTTCTATCGAGCCTAAAAACGATTAATTCACACTCAGCAAACCATAGGGAGCTGTACTATTTGCTTTGTATCGTGTCAACTTCTTTCCCCCTTCATGCGACACGACATTCCCACCTGTATTAAGATTATATTTACGATGACAATTATTGCATGAAGCATATCCGATGTTATTTATTTTCAACTCGTATGAATGTAAAGGAGGTTCTTTTGTTCCAAAGCAATTAGGACATTGTAAGTCGTATGCATAGAAAGGAGAAGGGTTGTCTAAATTTCCATAACCTACAATAAGTCCATTGTTCATTCCCACACGTTTCCAACTTTCCAGTCTATAATCGATTCCGTCAAACCATACTGGTGTGTTCGATTTCATTCCTTGATTATTCTCAAAAAAGAAGCAATAACGACCATTAATAAAGTTTGTTCTTATGGTACAATATACACCAGGTGACAGTTGATTCATTGCAGAGGCAAGGATAGGGTCTTGATGTGTCTCGTTATGAAAGGTGAAGAAGTTGCGATGGCTACTATACTCATAATCTACCGAATTGCCACAAGCTGACAATAGGATTACAAATACGAATAGGAAAGTCTGAATGATATTTCATCTTCAATCACTCTGTCAATACGAGTCACATTACAAGCAAGTCACCATCTATTCGAATGGTATCATAGAAAGTGCATCGGCAATCTTTTCTATACCTTCCTGTAAGGGTTTTGATACCATTCCTTTTGCAAAGAAAGGAATATCAGCATCTATCGTAAGTTTTATCTTTGAGCTTGTTTCCGTTACGGGAAGAATTTGAATCCAAAAGCTAAATGACAAGGGTGAGTTATCGCTTTCAAATTTTATTGTTTTTGGTTCATCACGATCTATTACGCGCATAGAAACCTGACCAACGGGAGCAACGTTTATAGACAATGAGTCTTTATCAAAGGTGAGGTTCTGTAGTTTGTCTTTCACCTTATCAATATCGTCATTACCCGTAGGACCATCAGGAAGACGATCCTTTAAGCGTTGTATGTTATTCAGGTCGCTTAGCGTATTGTAAACGCTTTGCTGAGAATGAGGGATTTGTTTTATACTACTTTCAAACTTTGTCATAGAGTATTTTTATTGAGGAAGTTTATTTGAAAATGAATGAGAATAGAATTATATTATAATTAGGTGTGATTTCTGAATGTAAGGACGCTTAAGTCATGCGTCCATTACATTCGCATCACATAAAATCTAATGAATTTTATCTTTCTAAAAATCGTTGAAATCTTAAAGATTATTTTCGCCAATTAGCTGGGTCTTTTCGCCAATCATGTAGCATAGAAACCTCTGACTCTTTGATATAACCCGTCTCGAGAGCTTTCTCTACAACGTGTTCGTAATCGGTCAGGGTGACAAGTTTTACGTCAGCCTCACGGAATGCCTCCTCAGCAACGGGGAAACCATAGGTGTATGAGGCAACCATACCCACAACTTCAAAACCAGCTTCACGAAGAGCTGCAACAGCCTTCAAAGAAGAGCCACCAGTAGAGATAAGGTCTTCTACTACTACTACCTTTGACCCCTCAGGCAATTCACCTTCAATCTGGTTTTTCATACCATGGTCCTTTGGTTTTGGACGAACGTATGCGTATGGCAATGCCAACTCATCAGCAACGAGCATTCCTTGTGCGATAGCACCCGTTGCAACACCAGCTACTGCGGTAGCCTCTGGGAAATTCTCATGGATTGCATGCACTAACTCGAGCTTTACAAACGAACGTACATCGTGGAACGACAAGGTCTTGCGATTGTCACAATAGAATGGTGACTTCCAGCCACTTGCCCATGTGAATGGGTCGTTAGGTTGCAACTTAATAGCTTTAATTCCGAGCAGTTTGCCTGCAAAGACTTTCTTTAAATCTTCCATCTTGATAGTTTATGGTTATATATTAACTGCAAACTTACACATTTTTCCGAGATTGAGAGATAAAGTATGATAAAAAAAGAATGGAGGGTTTAACTTTAAAAATACAACTTAGTTTTTACAAATGCAAGAAAAAAACTTCAAGTAGAATTCTATACCCTATTTCCTCGATATTGCCTTTATTTTATAATAAGTAATGTTTAAAAATCTCACAAGAAATAACGACTGCGTAATTAAGAGTTAATCTACAGGAATACACGATATATTTCTATAAGGGTTGAGAGTTGTTGTGACTTTGCATCAATAAGTTCCATTTTGCAATCTAACTGGCTGTGTTCACTATCTATAACTTCTAAATAGGTTGCCCTATTATTAAGATATAGTTTTTGAGCAGCTGAAACGGCTCTTGCCAAAGCATCGTTCTGTTTCTGCTTAAATTGTTGGAGCAACTTAATGTTAGAAATCTTAGATTGCAGCGTACTTGTTTCTATAAAAGCAGTAAGCAATGTTTTGTCGTAATTATAAAGTGCCTCTATCTGTAATGCATCAGCCTGCTCGAAGTTGGCTTGAATAGCCTTCTTATTGATGAGAGGAGCGGTAAGTCCACTTAAGGCATTAAACGCCAAAGACTCTGGTAGTTTGAATAAGTACTTAGGGTTGAAAGCGTTTAATCCAATAGCCGCAGAGATATTAAACGAAGGGAGAAACTCTTTACGTGCAGTTTCCACATCCCATTTAGCAGCCTTTAGCTGGTGCTCAGCTTGAATAACATCAGGACGTTGTAATAAGAGTTGAGTAGATAAGGAATGGGCAGTTGTAGGCATTGGCAGTTGTAAGAAGTCAACCTTTGTGCGTTGTATGGTTTGAGGAAATCTACCTAACAGAAGGTTTAGATTATTCTCCGTCTCAACGATAGACTGACGTAGAAGGTACTCATCAGCCTGTGCTTTAGCCAATTCAGCTTCGAACTTCTCGACAGCTAATTGCGTATCAGCATCAGCTTCTTTCTGAATACGAGCGATTCTCACTGCATCCTTCTGTAGCGATATGTATTGTTGCATAACCGATAACTTGTAATCAAGAGCCAACAATAAATAATAATTCTCGGCTACATCTGCCACTAACTGACTTTTGATAGCACGTTGTCCTGCTTCTGAAGCTAAATATCGTTCTACAGCAGCCTTTTTACCACTATTCAATTTGTTCCATAAATCTATGGTCCAGTCTATTTGTAGCGATGGACCCAAGTCTGGGATAACAGTCGGAATCTTATGTCCTGGAGTTATCTCTGTGCCAACATTACCAGCTCCTTCTGCTGTGTAGCGGCCAACTTTAGAAACTCCCGCACCAATATTTGCTGTAACAGAAGGTAGGAGAGCAGCTTGTTAGCATTAATCGCACTTTTTGCTATTGCCAGTTCCTGCAATGTTATCTTGAGGTCTTGATTGTTTTGTAAGGCTGTTTCAATCAGCTTCTGAAGCATTGGATCTTGAAAGAACTCTCTCCATGCAGGTGATATGGTTACGCTACTATCCTTAGATAAGGGTGGTAAAGAGTCCTTAAGCGTATCTTTGGGCATTGTTGCCTGCGGTGTTTTGCAGGCAACAATGCTCATAAGGATTACAAGAATAGTAATAGCATAATATAGTTTACTCTTTGTCTTCATGAGTACTTTCATTTAGTTGTTTTTTCTTATAACGTTTATCTTTCTCTTCACTCAATGGTTTATCTTTCTGATAATGTACCAATTTGTCTGTCATTCCAGCAAAGATATAGTACAGACCAGGAATTAGTAATAAACCGCCTAAGGTACCAATAATCATTCCGCCAACAGCAGCAGTACCAATGGTTCGGTTACCAATAGCACCAGCACCAGAGGCAAAAACCAATGGAATCAAACCTGCTATAAAGGCTATACTCGTCATAAGAATAGGACGGAAGCGTGCAATAGCGGCAGAGATGGCTGCTTGAGAAATCTGTTCGCCAGCATTCTTACGCTGAACGGCATACTCAACCATCAGTACGGCATTCTTTCCTAACAGACCGATGAGCATCACTAAGGCTATCTGCGCATAGATGTTATTCTCTAATCCACAAGCTTTTAAGAAGAGGAATGCTCCGAATATACCCACAGGTAGGAATATAATCACAGGTAATGGCAGTAGGAAATTCTCATATTGTGCTGCCAAAATAAGGTAGACAAATACGAGACAAACCACGAAGATGACGATAGCCGTATTACCTTGTTCTGCTTCGTCTTTAGAGATACCAGCCCAGTCATAGTCATATCCTTTAGGAAGAGAACGCTGTGCTACCTCTTGAATAGCCTGCAATGCCTGTCCACTTGAATATCCTGAAGCCTGTGCTCCTGTCACTTCAGAAGAGTTGTAAAGGTTATGACGAGTAATCTCACTCATACCGTATGTCTTTGAAAGCGACATAAAGTCGGAATATGGTACCATTTGTCCATCCTCGTTCTTACTGTAAAGACTTAATAGATGGTCAGGGAAGTCACGATATTGTGGAGCAGCTTGTACAATTACTTTATAAGGCTTTTCCGAACAGAATAAAGCCTGTTTGGTAATCCGAACCTACTAAGATTGACAAGTTGTTCAGTGCCTTTCCGGGCTTAACTCCCTTTTGTAAGGCTTTCTCGTCATCAACATGAAGCATGTACTGAGGGAAGCTCGCAGAGTAGAAAGTGAACGCATTACCAATCTCGGGACGCTTGTTTAAATCTTTAACGAACGCCTTGCTCACCCGTTCCATCTCATGATAATCGTTTTTACCAGTCTTATCTAAGAGACGTAATTCGAATCCACTGGCAGCTCCATAGCCTGGAATTGATGGCGGTTCAAAGAAGTCTATGTTTGCTTGTGTAATATTCTTACATTTCTGTTCCAAGTCACTAATAATCTCCTTTGCGGTACGTTTGCGATGTTTCCAGTCTTTGAGGTTTATCAAGCAACTACCAGAATTGGCACTTGTTCCCTCAGAAAGAATTTCAAAGCCAGCTAAAGAAGACACGCTTTCAACGTCCTCTTCTTTCTCTGCTATCTTAAGAAGCTGTTGCGCAACAGCGTTAGTTCGTTCGATAGTAGCCCCTGGAGGAGTTTCTATTACGGCATAAATCATACCCTGATCTTCTTGTGGAATGAAGCCCGAAGGGAGTCCCATATTGATCCAATATGCTAATCCACAGAACACCAATATCAATATTATTGTTAAAGATTTCTTCTTTATTGTATGTTGTATGAGGCGTTCGTACTTACGGCTACCACTATCGAATTTAGCATTAAAGCGTTTTAGGATGCGTCCAATAAATCCTAATTTAACATGATTCTCTTGCTCTTTTGTCAAGATAAGGGCACACAAGGCTGGGGTCAAAGTTAGGGCAACAAAGCCAGAGAAGAGGATACTTGACGCCATCGTGATTGAGAACTGACGATAGAACATACCCTCTGGACCACCCATAAAGGCTACAGGAATGAATACAGAAGCCATAACTAAAGAGATTGCAATAATCGCTCCACTAATCTCTTTCATTGCTTTTTCCGTAGCTTCAACAGGTGAAAGTTTGTTGCGAGAAATCTCAACATTCACCGCTTCAATCACCACAATAGCATCATCCACCACAATACCAATAGCCATGACTAAGGCAAAGAGGGATATCATATTGAGCGTTATGTTGAACAACATCATTGCAATAAAGCTGCCCAAAAGTGATATTGGTACAGCCATAATCGGTATGATAGAGGCACGCCAATCCCCTAAGAAGATGAACACAACTATTGCTACTAAGATAAAAGCCTCAAACAAGGTGTGTATTACTTTCTCAATACTTGCATCTAAGAAGCGGCTAACGTCATAACTAATCTCATAGTGCATCCCCTTAGGCATATCTTTTTGCAGATGAGCCATAGCGTCCTTCACCTTGGTGATAACGTTACGAGCATTACTACCATAAGCTTGTTTCAAGGTCACAGCAGCTGAAGGACGTCCATTGAAGGTTGAGTAGATATCGTATACCTCGCTACCTAAGTGTACATCAGCAATGTCTTTCAAGCGTACGATATTACCATCTTTATTGCTCTTGATGATGATATTCTTATATTCATCCTCTGTTGTGTAACGTCCTGGATACTTTAAGACATACTCTTTGACTTGTGGACGTAAACCTCCACTTTCTCCTAATTTTCCAGGAGAAACCTCTAAATTCTGATCTTCAAGTGCATCACTAACATCATCGGTCGATAATCCGTAAGCAGTCATCTTGTCTGGGTGAAGCCATACACGCATTGCATAATTACGTGTACCAAGAATATCAAGGTCACCAACGCCATCGACACGTAATAACTCTGGAGATATATTAATATCAAAATAGTTATAGAGGAAACCTTGGTCAACTTTAGGGTCATCACTGTAAAGATTGATATACATAAGTATATTTGGTTCCTCGCGTGAGATTTTAACTCCTTCTCGGATGACTTCTGGTGGCAATTTATTCGTAGCTGATGACACTCGGTTTTGAACATTCACGGCATCGACATTCGGATCGGTTCCTAACTTAAATACGACGTTTAATGCAGCTTCACCATCGTTTCCTGCATCACTTTCAATGTATTTCATACCAGGTATGCCATTCAAAGCCTGCTCCAAAGGAATAATCACAGATTTGACCAATAATTCATTATTGGCTCCTGGATAGTTTGCAATTACATTTACTTTTGGAGGAGAAATGGATGGAAACTGTGTTATAGGCAGATTGGACAGGGACAGAAGTCCAATAAAAGCAATGACCAGTGAAACAACAATTGAAAGCACGGGTCTACGAATAAAGATCTTGAACATACCTAATTTGCTTTAGTTCATTCAACTTCATTGCTACTTGTGGAGAAACCATTGATATGCATACTTTATCTCCATCATTTACTTTCTGTATACCGTCAAGAAGATAACGATCAGTAGCTTGTAAACCTGAAGACACAACGTATGCACCAGTAAACTCTGCATCAATCTTGATAGCACGTTGGTGTACAATATTATTTTTATCTACTACAAATACATATTTTTGATTTTGTAATTCATAAACAGCCTCTTGTGGAATCAACATTGCATTTTTCTTCTGAATGAAGAGCTTTATTGTTCCCATCTCACCATTCCGTAAAAGGCTTTTGGGGTTATTGAAGATTGCGCGAACGGCGATAGTACCTGTTGAACTATCAAATTGTCCACCAATATCTAAAATCTTTCCACTTGCAGGAAAAATGTCTCCATTAGCTAATACGAGTTGTAGCGGGGTCTGTGAATAGCGTTCTGGATGGAGGCGGAAGTCTAAATAATCTGTTTCAGATATATTGAAATAAGCAAGTACCTTACTGTTGTCTGATAAACTGGTAAGTAAATCACTTGATTCTATCAAACTTCCAGCTTTATTAGGTATACGTCCTAAGACGCCTGAGAAGGGAGCACGGATAAGAGAAAGGCGTTTACGTAATATTGCTAATTGATACTCAGCCTCAGCACCTTTCAGTTTTGCTGCTGCCATACGTTTCGCATTATTTGAGAGTACTTTATTGTCCGTTAGATTAGTGACATTTTGTAGATCAATACTTGCTTGTTCTACAGATGCTTTTGTCTTATTAATCTCTTCATTAGCACCAAAAATAGTTATGCGGAAAAGTGGCTGACCTGCTCTCACGAACTGTCCTTCGCTGACATAGATGTCTTGTAGGATACCTGTTTGCTGAGAATGGATTTCAATGTTTCGTTGCGAGGCAATGTTTGCTACATACGAGCGTGGTAGAGTGATGTTTTCTACCAATGGACTGGTCGCTTTGTAAACTGGTTTTACTTCTGTTTCTTTCTTAGAATGACAAGCACAGAGAAGAAACAAGATTGCGAGATAAGACATTTGAAATAAATTCTTCATAAATTAGTCTTTATTGTTTGCATAAATCTAAGTGAAAAAGTTTATACGTTGATTTAACGTATCTTGGCTACATACTGCATAGCTATGTTTAAAAATTCTGTTTTATTTCTTTTTATTTAATAATAGAAAAAAAGTTGCGTAGACACCATTTTTAAGGAAACTTCTTAAGAGAAGTCTTTACTGAATTATCCTTTTTGAATCATCAATCTGCAATATAGAAAAAAATTATCCTATGTAATATTTTTTTATTACGACGCTAAAGGTATTTTATTTTTTTGTATTGTATGCAAGTAAATTTAGGTTTATTGACCATGTCTTAAATTACTTTTATACTTTTTATGTCCATCAAATGTAGATTTGTTATCAGTAGTAATAATTTTGAGTCTGTCTTGAAAAGTGATATTTTTTTATCATTTTTTTGTCGGAGGTTTCATTAGAGAGCTTAGACTACGTTATCGTTCTTTTTTTCTTTTTTTCACAAAGTGATTTTTTTATTCAAATGTACTTTCTTGAAGAGCTTTTTATTTATATTAGTTGTTTTTTTAGTTGTATACGTCTTCTCTGCAACCAATAAGCCTAATTTTTATGATGCCATCTCTTAAAGGTGTTAAGTCTTCGCACTATTGGTGCTAAGCATCCGCACCATTGGTGCGGGGGCTGTTATACGTCATAAGAAAATAAAAGATGTTTAGGCTTTAACAATAGATTTGAGTTAAAGGATAACATCATTACTTACATGTAGTATAAGGTTATTCATTATTCGCAAAGCCCAATGAGAGTACACTGACTTTGGTGTTCTCTCCTTTCAAGACTTCTTTGGCAGCTGCAACAAGGGTTGCACCAGATGTGATGACATCATCAATCAATAAGATGTGTTGATTGTTTAGTGGGGAAGCATCGAGGAGTCGAAAGGCTTTTTCGACGTTTTCATTGCGTTCCCAACGTCCTTTCTGTGTCTGACTGCCATGAAAACTGATACGTTCTATTACTTTGTCTAAGACGGGTAGCCCTGTTTCAGCACTGATTCCACGGGCTATCTCTCTGCTTTGATTATATCCTCTTTCTCTCTCACGTTGGCGAGCAAGCGGTACAGGAACCACAGCTGTGATTTCATCAAAGAAAGCTTCTTGTGCTAACTCGGCAGCAACAATACGACCAAGGCATTCGCCTATCTCTGGATGATGACCATACTTAAGTTGATAAATCAAACGACTGGTATTTGAGTGAGCTTTATAAAAGAAGAAGGCTGTCCCTTTTTCTATTGGAATTCTACCCCAGAAGAGTCGTACGAGTTTGTTGTCATACGCTGACTTTGAATAGCCCGTGCGAGGGAGTTGATGGTTACAGCAGGCACACATCACCTCTTCCGTAATACTTAAACGTCCTCCACACATTGTGCATGAACGGGGAGCAAGGGTGTCTATCAGCCGAGCAAGTAAACTAATCGTCTGTGTCATTGTCAGTAAAGTCTATATCGTCAGTTGAGGCAACAATCCCTTCGTCTATGCAGCAACGAATTAAGTCCATCGTAAAACCACGTCCCATAGCAAATTTTATTAGTTTCATGGAACGCTCATAGTCGCTCTCAGCCTTGATAGTACGATATTTACTTGCCAATAACGGACGCAATATTTCAAGATATTCTTCATCTTCTATTGCATCAAGGATAGGCGAAGAGATGGTGCTATCGACCTTCTTTATCCATAACGCCTGCTCAATCTTTCGTCGTCCCCACTTGTTGTAGCGGATTTTATCATGCACAAAAGACTCCGTGTAGCGACTGTCATCAACATAATGCTGCGTTATCAGCTTCTCCATTATACGTGCCTGCGCCTCTTCTGAGAGCCCCCATTTACGCATCTTCTCTAACATTTCTTCAGAGCAATGTTCACCTCTTGCACACAAATCGGCAAGTTTTTTCAGTGCTTGCAGTTCTAACATTGGATGTTTTTGTATCATGGTCGAATGGCTTTTGTGAAACGAAGCTTATCAAACTGGTCTTTTCGCAGTTCTATTTGCTTATATCCCAGTTCGCTTAACATCTGCTTTACGTCATCAATATATAATGGGTTGGTCTCAAAGTAGAGTGTTCCATCGGTAGACAAGGCTTGTACACCATATTCGGCTATCGCTCGATAGAACAGCAGTGGGTCATTATCTGGTACGAAAAGGGCTGTTTCTGGTTCATACGAAAGTACGTTTCCTGCCATATCTGTCCGTTCTTTGTTGCAGATATAAGGCGGATTGCTCACGATAATATCAAACTTCTGTTGCATAGCTACGTCAGAAGGATGAAGAGCATCCTCCATTTTTAGTTCAACACGAAGTTGATATTGATGTATATTCTCACGTGCGATGAGCAGAGCATCACCCGAGATGTCCCATGCAGTAACGGCCGAGTTGTAGACATCGGCAGCCAGTGTGACAGCAATACAGCCACTGCCTGTCCCTACGTCTAATATTTGTAGGGGTATTGGAGGTTGTAAGGCACAATAAGGATGATTATAATCTTCCTCTATCCAGTGGCAAAGTACTTCGGTTTCAGGTCGCGGTATCAGTACTCCCGGAGCCACATGGAATGTGCGTCCACAAAATGTTTCACGTCCCAGAATGTATTGTACGGGTTCAGAGTGTTCCAGACGGGAGATGATTTTCTCTAATTCTTCCTCCGCTTCTCGGGATAATTCACTAACTTTGCCTGTGTAAATATCGGTCAGTGTGATGCCAAACTGTACATCCAGTACAAGTCGAATGATAGCTTGCGCCTCACCGTCATCGTACAAGGGTGTGAGTCTGTGCCATAAATCTTGGTATGTCATAGTTGCAAAGTTAGGAAATTTAATGAAATGAAACAAGAAGAAATAGACGAAATATACATGCGTCGCTGCTTGCAATTAGCACGTAACGGACAGCTACTTGCCAAGCCTAATCCTATGGTTGGTGCAGTCATAGTGAGCAAGGGGGGTAGGATAGTCGGTGAGGGTTACCATGTGCGTTGTGGGGAAGGACATGCTGAGGTGAATGCTTTTGCCTCTGTAAGGAAAGAGGACGAGCCTTTGCTACGTGAAGCAACGGTGTATGTTAGTCTTGAACCTTGTTCTCATCATGGTAAGACTCCTCCTTGTGCCGACTTGATTATCAGTAAAGGTGTGCGTCGTGTGGTATGTGGTTGCATCGACCCTTTCGCAGAAGTACAAGGACGCGGAGTGAGAAAGATTCGCGAAGCAGGGATAGAGGTGACTGTAGGAGTTTTGGAAAAGGAGTGTTTGGAACTTAATAAACGATTTATTACTTACAATACGCATAAACGACCGTATGTGATATTGAAGTGGGCAGAAACAGAAAGTAGACTAACCAACACGCCATTCAACACACCAGCCAGCCTCCCCTTACCCCTCCCCCATAGGGAGGGGAGTAATCACCGATATTCCCCTGATGATGCGAGTATTATAAATGGTAGCAAAGATGATGTAACTACTTGTACTAATAATTCTTCTGTGGCTTACATTGGCAACTTGTCCGGTAAAGATTATCAGCCATTGATTATCTCTACACCCTTTACAAAGATGTTAGTACATAAGATGAGGGCTGAGAATGATGCTATACTCATTGGCAAAACAACGGAAGAATTAGAACAGCCACAGTTGACAGTAAGGGAATGGAGTGGTCCAAGTCCTGAGAAATTAGTACTGACAAGTCTGCCGACAAAGGAGGGAGAATATGCAACACCAACTGAAGTGCTGTCGCATCTCTATGCAGAAAAGAAGCAAAGTCTTATTGTGGAAGGTGGTGCAAAAACCTTACAGAGTTTTTTGGATACAGGACTATGGGACGAGATACGGATAGAAACTGCCCCTTTTACGGTTGATGAAGGTGTAGAGGCTCCTAAACTCCCAGAGAATTTACGTGTTACAAAGATTGAGAAGTACGTAAATACGATTGTTACTTACGAACGGGAATAAGATAATACTTTAATAATCAGAAGATATGAAACATCTAAAAACAAATTATCCTCATGGTGAAAAAGATTTTTTCTCCATGAGGACAATTCAGAAGTAATGCTGATATAGGCTGTGATAGCTTGTTAATTGCACTTATGTGTCATGATGTTCAGTACCATGTCATCGGTAATACACATCGCTTCCTTACCTATACTTGTCAAGTTTCGGATAGATTTATCAACGTCTTCGTCAATAATTCCCTCGGCTGACGTCACGTGTTTCCCTTCCATTGAAAGTGTTGCAGAAAGGATAGCGGTCGACACACCCGAAGAAATCTTTAGTGAACAACTTGGCTTCGCACCATCGCAAATCATACCCGTAAGGTTGGCTATCATATTCTTTACAGAATGGCAGACATTAATATAATCGCCTCCCATCAGATAAGTAATACCGCAGCTGGAACCAATACTTGCTACCACACAACCGCAAAGGGCTGAGAGTGCGCCAAGACTCTGCTTGATATAGATAGCTGTGAGATGACTTAATGTAAGTGCACGGGTAAGCTCTTCGCGTGTATTCTCATTCTCTTTAGCAAAGACAGCCACTGGGTTGGTTGCACAGATACCCTGATTACCCGAACCACTATTGCTCATCACAGGAATCAAAGCACCACCCATACGAGCGTCGCAGGCGGAAGCAGTCTTCGCAATAACGTGTGAGAAGATACTGTTTCCAAAGATTCCACGACTCAAAGGACGGTCCATTATTTTTTTCCCCAGACAATGTCCGTAATTTCCCTTCAAAGCCTCAGCAGCAGCACGGAGATTATAACGTTTTTGCTTCAAGGATAAACTCAATCTCATCGACAGGAGTAGTTATTGCAAACTCCCATACCGTACTGAGGTTCAGGCATAATGGTGCTTTCTCAATCGTTGCTGCACTGGGTTGCATCTTATCAAGTAGGACTGTACCGTCTTTTTCTTCATAGACAATATTCGTGTGTGTACTGATAATGATGGCTGTCGCACGATGACCCTCAGCCTCACAGATGATTTCGATATATAGTTTTTCTGTAATACCTTCTTTTAGTTTGACATCTATCCGATTCTCATTGATAAAGGTTTTTCCTGCTTCCAATGTGTCAGGTGTGAGATCTTTAATAACTTCTAATTGATATTCTGACTTACCCACCAAAGCACCGAGGGCGATGGCAATAGGCAAGCCAATCATTCCCGTACCGGGAATACCAACGCCCATCGCATTCTTCAGAATATTAGCAGAGAGCAACACGCTAATATGTTCTGGTTTCTTACCTAACAACTCTGTAGCACGTGCAGTACATAATGCCACAGCCATTGGCTCTGTACAACCAACGGCAGGAACTACCTGCTGGTGTATCAGTTCGATAATCTGTTCTCTAATGTTCTTCTCAAGCATGATGATTGGTTTAGGTTTAGCCTGATATTATGACCATAACAAAAGAATATTCTTTATTATTCTCACTCAAAACATTACTGCCCTTGAGCGAGTAACTTGTCTAACTCTTTTCGAATAGCTTCCATCTTCTGACGCCTATTAATAGAGAAAGTTGAGCCTTTTCCCTCAATATAGTCGAACAAAGCGTATGCTTTCTCCTGTAAAATCTGACGCAAAGGCTGTACCTTATAGCTTGCCTCGGCATATAACAACTCTGCAACCATATTGATTTTGTCTATCCGCTCGTCTTCGTTCCACTGCTCTTTAGCATAGTTCAGTAACTCGTCAACTGATAGATTACGTAAGTCGTCATACGCTCCAACGTATTGCCTATAAAGGTCTTTTAGGTCTTTGTCACGCTTCAAATCATCTTCTTTCTTTGAAAGAAAACGCGAAATTGCTGCATTGAATTCCTCTATCAAGCGAATAAAATAATCTCGTTGTAACATAGTAGATTTCTATTTATGACACAAAAGTAAATAAAAAAATGATATAAATCCACTTTTCAGTGTGTAATTAAACAAAAAAATACTTGTAGGTATCAAATCTAATACCTATCTTTGTAACGGACTAAACTTAATAAAACTATGCCAGAGATATTTCGATTTTACGGTTTTTCGTTCTTTTTCTATAGCCGAGAGCACGAACCAATCCACGTACATGTGGAAGGTGCAGAAGGCTTTGCAAAGTATAATTATGATGGAAATAACTTTGTTTTTAGCTATCAGTAAAGGATTGAAAAATAACGAATTGAAAAAGATTAAGTTTGTAATAGACGAGAATAAAGATATAATTATCTCACGTTGGAAAGAGTATTTTGAAGATTAAGGAGGTAGATATGGATATTAAAAAGATTTGGTTCGACCAAGAATATATATATGGTAAGGATGAAGAGGGGCATACACTTCGTCAATCTCTTTTATGGTACCCTCGCCTTGCTGCGGCTTCTGACAAAGAGCGGGAAAGCTATCAAATCGGATTTGATGGTATTCACTGGCGAAACTTAGATGAAGATATTAGCTTTGAGAGCTTCAGCTATGAGGATGCTGAGCCTACGGCGTTACAAAAGTTCTTCCTTACACATAAGGAACTGAACATTGCTGAGTTTGCAAAACTCATTGGTATCAACGCTTCCCTACTGCGTAACTACATCAATGGGTTCAAGAAGCCATCTAAAGAAAGGGAAAAAGAGATATTAAGATGTATCCATAAGATTGGGTCAGACTATTGTACTGTTACTTTTTAAGACAGTAAATTGATTGGATACAAACAAAAAAATATAGTTCTTCCGTTAAATGCGTAGACTGTTAATAGAATGAGTTTAATCCACATACATGGTATGACTACTCCCAATTAGATGGTTTTAGAACTGCGGATAAACTATGTAATAAATGTGATTAGGTATGATATCTATTTGTCTTTTACAAACAATTTATTCCCATGCTATTGATTTTTGTAAACTATTTTCACTCAGTTAAAACCAATACATGCTCTTTTGGCTTCTAAAAGACGCCTAATTGACTTGCAAAAGACGCCCTTTAAGACCCTTACTAACGCCCTTTTGAAGTCCAATTAAGCACCTTTTAGCGTGCAACTAATCCTTGAAAAGGAAGAAAAATCGAAGTTGGTGTAAACTAACTGATAATGAGCAGGAAACGGAGTTATTTGCATAATACTGCACAGTTCGTAAAGAGTAGGAATATGCAGATTTAGGCAGAAGTTCAGTTACCAAAGCGTTACCCGATTTCGTCATAGGTAACGATGAAGTAATATTCGGTAACTGAATTATTTTCGCTCGTGTGGCTGTTGCTGCGGTCGGCAGTTTTCTGCATAAGTGAGGAACGCTTTGAAATTGGTAATTTTGCCACAAAACATCAAAGCGTATGAAAACAGAAAAAATGAAGGTGTTGCTCTACCTCAAAAAGAGCGGTCTTGACAAGTCGGGCAAGGCTCCCATCATGGGACGTATTACACTTGGAAGGAGTATTGCACAGTTCAGTTGTAAACTCTCCTGTAACCCCAACTTGTGGAATCCACGAGAGAGCAGAATGGACGGCAAGAGTCGTGAGGCGGTGGAGATAAACGGTAAATTGGAAATCTGCTGTTGTCTGTTCAGTCGGCTTATCAATCTCTGCTATCCAAAGGTTGCCCATTTGATGCAGCCGATGTGAAAGATCTGTTCCAAGGGAGCGTACAGACACGATGCATGCTCATTGAAAGGCTGGACATGCTCATTAAGGAGAAGGAAAGCCATGTTGGTATAGACATCAAGAAAGGAGCCATACACGGCTATCACTCTACCCGAATTCATTTGCAGAAGTTTATTCAACGGAAATACAAGGTAACAGACTTAGCTTTCTCACAGCTCACAGAGAACTTTATCTATGAGTTTGGGCAGTATTTCTTAGGTGAGTGCGGTTTTCAAGAAAGCACATTCTATAATGCAGCCACGCATTTGAAGACGGTATGTAGGTTGGCTTACCGTGAGGGATTGGCTGATGTTCTTCTATTTGACAAAGCCAAAATCAGCAAGGGCGACAAGAGACTGCCCAAGGCATTGGACAAGGAAGCATTAGACATTTTGAAGGCTCTCAACTTTGAGTACTTGGAGGAGGATTTGGAAACGGCAAGGGATATTTTCCTCTTTGCCTGTTATACAGGTGTTGCTTATTGTGATTTGATGGGACTTGGCAAGAAGCATCTTTTCCGTGATGACGAGGGAAGTTTATGGTTAAAGTTCAACCGCCACAAGACAGGCGTATTATGCCGTATCAAACTGCTGCCCCAAGCCATAAGGCTGATGGAGAAGCTCCACAGAGATGGAAGGGAAACATTGCTTCCTTTCATGGGATATGCCAACTACCAATCATACTTGAAAGCCCTACGGTTTCGTGCTGGTATCCCGTTTCCCTTTACCACACATACGGCAAGACACACCTTTGCCACGCTTATCACGCTTGAGCAAGGAGTGCCAATAGAAACGGTGAGCAAGATGCTCGGACATAGCAACGTAAGTATGACCGAGCGTTATGCAAAGGTTACACCCCAAAAACTCTTTGAGGAGTTTAATCGTTTCCTTTCTTTCACGGAGGATATGCAGATGAGTATTTAGCAATAGACATATTAAAACTAAAATCATTATGAGAAGTACATTCAAGACTCTATTCTATATCAACAGACAGAAAACTAAGGCAGACGGCAATACCGCCATTCTCTGCCGTATCACCATAGACGGAAAGAGCACCGCCATTACCACAGGAGAAGAGTGTAAAGTCTCCGAGTGGAACACCAAACAGGGTTTGACAACCAATAGGAAAACCAACCAAAGAATCTATGAGTTCAGGGAATTGATAGAAAAAACCTATCGGGACATACTGACGAGGGAAGGAGTGGTAAGTGTGGAACTTATCAAGAACAGTTTGCAAGGCATTGCCACTAACCCCACCACGCTCCTTGCAATGAGCAAGGCGGAACTGATATCCGTCAAGGAGAGCGTGGGCAAGTCAAGGGCAGAGGGGACTTATCTGAACCTATCCTATTCTGATAGAAACCTCCGTGAATTTATCGAAAATAAAGGAGTACAAGACATATCTATTGCCATCATTACGGAGAGCTTGTTTGAGGAATACCGTTTCTTCCTGAAAAAGCGTGGGCTGAAAGCATCGACTGTCAATACTAATCTCTGTTGGCTGAGCCGACTGATGTTTCGTGCGGTCAGCAGGAGGATTATCCGCTGCAATCCCTTTGAGAACGCCAAGTATGAGAATGAAGAAAAGAAGATACGCTTCCTGCAAAAGAGCGATGTAATGAAACTTATGGCAATGAAAATGAACGACAGAGAATCTGAGTTGGCACGGCTGATGTTTGTCTTTTCCTGCTTCACAGGGTTGGCAATTGCCGATATGGAAAATTTGGAATACAGGCATATCCAAACGGCAGCGGATGGGCGGAAGTATATACGCAAGGAGCGTCAGAAGACAAAGGTTGAGTTTGTCATACCGCTGCATCCCATAGCGGAAGCCGTCATCAGTCATTGCAGGAACGCGCAGGAAAGAAACGAAGAACAACAGACAGTGAAAGAAAAAGGCGACAGCCTTTTCTTCCAACCTCATAGCAGCCGTAGTGTAATGGGCAAAAACCTAAGCATCTTGGGTAAGGCTTGCGGTATCAGACAGAGATTGTCGTTCCATGTTGCAAGGCATACCTTCGGCACGATGAGCCTGAGCGCAGGTATTCCTATTGAGAGCATAGCCAAGATGATGGGGCATGCCTCCATATCAAGCACGCAGATTTATGCGCAGGTAACAGACAACAAGATTTCAAAGGATATGGACAGGCTTATAGCCAAACAATCGGCAAAGCAGAAAGAAATAGCGGAGAGAGAGGCTTGTGAATCTTCGGATATTGTAACCTGTAAGATGGAAGAAACGGCATGAATACGAACTATAAACAAAGGACAATGACTAGCACGGAGAATCATCGTAGCTATTTTGATTGGGGCTGCAATATGCAAGTCATTCGCAAGGGAAACGGAGAGATAGCCATGACAGAGAGTGAACTTGTGAGGTTCTTCGGGGTAACATGGAGGAAACTCAACCATAGGATGCAAACGATAATAAAATCCTCCAACCTATATCTCGATGAGAGGGTTGCAGGTGAGGAAGTTATCAAGAAGGGAAAGACCGTAAGTTATTCACCACTTTATCCCCTTCCTATCATCATCGCCCTGTCTTTTCAGTTGAACAGCACAGAAGCGCGTTTATTCAGAAAGCACATCAATAAAAGATTGCAAACAGAGGCTTCCATTGTAACGCCAATCTTCCTATTGGACAATACCAAGAACTGATGAATATATTTCCTTTTCTTTCACCGATTATATCTTACTACATTACTACAATAAGAGTTAAAGTGGTGGAAGAAAAAAAGGATTAACGATGTAGTTGTGTCTCTAAACAATTGTACTACGCAGTAACTACATTTGTCTTCCTTCATTGTTTTTAGCCTGCTCTAAAGGAGGTTTATTCGACATATGCTATTCATCAGAGATTCTTTACAATTCGTCTCCACTATTTACTTATAAAGATTCTATGTACTTATTTAGCTTATTATAAACTCATATTTGCTTTTTTTATGAATATCAGGGATATCAACATAAATCTATCTGCTATTGCTAGTAGACTGGAATATTGTAATTATAACTTCAGACTTGTTGCACATCTCGTACTATTCATATACTCCTTGTTGCACATTTATGCTATAGACACGAGTACTCTTGTTGGACTATTAAAAAAAACTATATAAACTTTATAACGTCGTTGTAAGAATGGACTTTTATACCCACTTAACATACAGACATGTATGAATTTCTGTCCGATATCTCCTTGTGATTCCGCATTTTATTTTATAGACTGATTTAGAAAATACGCAATAATCATATTCAGCAAGGATTTATCATCCACTCTTAATGCCCATAACAGGGAAAAAACAATGATTGCTGAAAGAAAAATGATGAGGAGACCATATCTTATAAATAGCATTTTCTTTAAATTCATTCGCTCCATAATTACTTGCTTAAATTTAATTGATTCTTGACTAATTCGTAATAAAATCCCTTTTGAGCAAGAAGCTCTTCATGGGTACCATGTTCTATAATTTTTCCAGCATGCAAGACAATAATTTGGTCAGCATTCATAACTGTGCTTAGACGATGAGCTATTTTAAGAACTGTTCTACCTTTAAGGAATTTGTCCAGATTATGATATATCTTATTCTCTGTTTTGGCATCCAATGAAGAGGTTGCTTCGTCAAATAAGACGAACGGAGGATTCTGGTATATAGCACGGGCTATGAGAATGCGCTGACGTTGACCTCCTGATATGCCATTTCCACCTGTACCCAGCTTTGTTTTGAGTCCTTGTGGAAGATTTTCTATAAATTCCGTCAATTGTGCAATGTTAATAGCATTCTTCAGTTTCCCTTGGTCAATGGGCTGTTTACCCGTTGCAATATTTCTTTCAAGAGTGTCAGAGAAGATATAACCATCCTGCATGACAACACCACAATACTCACGAAGACTCTGGACTGAAATATCCTTCAACTCCTCATTTCCATAAAGTATACTTCCACTATATTTATCATAGAATTTAAGTAACAGTTTCATTAGAGTGGTCTTACCACTTCCACTTTCTCCAACGATAGCAGTAGTCTTACCAAAGGGGATATCTAATGTCATATCATCGATAACTTTGGGAGATCGTGGACCATAATAATGAAAATCTACATGTTTTAAATGAATTCCATCAAAAGATTTATATGTATCACTATTGATGTCAATAGTGGTATCAATATCCTCTTCTTCCAATGCCTGAACATCAGTAAGTCGATCATAGCTCAGTTTGGCATATTGCAAACTACGTATGAATTCGATAATCTGACTGATGGGTTGATTCAAAGATCCTATGATATAAGAGATTGCAAGTAATGTACCAAGCGTCATAGAGCCTATAATCACATCATAGGCGGCCATAAATACAACTACTATATCCTTTAGCTTATTAAAGGATTCAAATCCAATACTTTCCAGTTGGCTGAGTTTCAGAATATCAATATCAATGCCAAACAGCTTGATTTGGCTATTTCTCCAGCAATTGAGTTCATAGTCCTCTGTCCCATTAAGCTTAATTTCAGAAATTCCATTAATAATTTCATATACATTCTGCTGCGCTTCTCTATCTATTCTATATCTCGAGTAATCGATTTTTTTTTCTTTATTTACAAAGACAATAGACCACACTATTGCAATTGCTGTTATACAGAGATAAACCAACAGTATCTTTACATCATAATATGTTAATAGTATAAAATATACAATGAATGTCAGAAAAGAAAAAGATGACTGTTATACTACTAGATGTCAAGAAAATCTGAATTCTATTATGGTCGTTTATTCGTGCCGTAAAGTCTCCAAGTTGTTTTGTATCGAAAAACTTGAATGGAAGTTTAATGATTTTTGCTAAAAAAATCATGGATGATATCAATATTAATAATTGAGTTGCTATATAAGAGCGTCCAATTCCGAACTACCATGATAAAAGTTGAACCAATAAAAAAAGAAATAATTGGGCAAGAAGAAATATAAAGACGATATGAATATCTTTTTCTTCCAATTCCAATATCTATCAAAACTTGGGTTAAAAAAAGGAAAAAAATAAGAGCAAAAAAATACTACTAAAGAACATACCCCAGAAGAGTATAGAGTATTCGTTCTTAAAATTCTTATAAAATGAAAGAAAAATTCTTTTTATAATGACCTCCACTATGTTTAGGTACCGTTTCATAGAAATCTTTCTTTGGTGACATGAGTAATGCCACACCTTCACCATCGGCACCACACCAATGCGAGCAGAATTCATCTTCATTAATTTTCACTCTACCATAACTCGGATCTGAGATATAAAAATATTTATGTCTGGTGATCAGTGATTTTTTTACGTCATAAAGCACAACGAAGTGAACATTATCCCAATGAAGAATACAGGGAAAAGGCTTTTTCCTACAAAGCGTTGTGACAGAAGTTTTTATTGGTAGCGTTTCAAAACCTATTTTTCTCGCAGCATCATCTATTCCTAGAAGACTTACACCATCTTTAGAAAGATAACAATATTCTCGTAGTTCAGGAATGCTATAATCCTTACCATAATATGAAGCGATTGAACCCAACGCTGCTGGGCCGCAATCCATCATATCAAATTGGATGTAACAAGGAAATCTATTTAGTTTTTCCCTTATTTTTATCATCGTTTTTATTATTTTCATCGTTCTTCTTTTGCTATATAAGGATTATACTTACATGCAATGGGTTTGTTGAATATTCCATTCCCTTTTGTATGTGCTCTACAATCAAGACAATTAAACTGGAACTCACAATCTTTACAACCATCGACATTCTTTTTAGTAATATTCCAATATTTCCTAAACGTTGGAGAATGTATAATTTTTTCCAATCCGTCAGACAGATCATATTTCTCAAACATAGATGGACAATTTCTTACATACCCATCTTTATCTAAAGAAACTTTCTTATATAGGCAAGAATTGTGCCTCTGACTCATCCTATAGAAGCTAGCATTTTTATAAATCTTAGAATAATCAGAAATACAACCACAATTATTGTCATTCAATTCTGCAGCTACATAATACACAGTTCCCATCTTAAGAGGATAACATCCCTCAGTATTCTCACTATAGTTTATGCTCTTGTTTGAAACAGCATTGTATAGATAGATATTTGTTATCGGAGGGTAGTTCAATATAATATCGTAACAATATTTATTGGTGATATATTTTGAAGAATCCAAATGCAGCTCTACATAATAAAAGATATAAGCACAGATTTTTCTTAGAATAGAATGGAGGCGACATGGATCTGAATGATTATAGACCCTTACTTGAAGATCAGTACAATGCAATTTTTTTACATCAGATAGAAATATGTCCAATTTGTCTGTTTTGATATCATTCTCATCAATATCAATAATTGCATCATAGATATTGTCCTTATCCTCATACAACTCCTGCGATATCTCAGGGAATACTTGTAGATTGTCTGAAACGAAAGCATATTCTCTTTCTATCATAAAATCAACGAATTGATAATAATCTACTAGCGAACTATCCTCTATTTTGTTGGCAATATCGGAAATCTTATGCCTATTTAGCAAGTTGCATAAGCTATAGTAGTCGTTAGGTACAAAATCCGCATAACTTCTTTGAAAATCTTGTATAAGTGTCCTACTTGCGCCTTTTGTCAATGCACAACTTGAGGAAAGAATAAAATATTGATTATTATACTTGTCCATCTTTCTTGCTCTTTTCGTAATTATAAAATAACGGTAGACTTCTTTTGGGAACCACCGATCTCATTTCTTTGAATTTAGTCTCAGGATTAAACATCATCAATTTATCTTCGAGGTTGGGATCTATCAAAAGATTATGATAGATCGTTTTTAAAGAATAAAGGAAGATTCTCTATTTCTTTTGTCACTTAAAAACTATTTTTTTCAAGATCCATATACTAGATAATTTGCTATTTTTTTGCTCTAAATTATAATTACATGGCAAACTGGTCATCTGGAACTGTCCAACTGGATTAATTTCCAGAAATATGAATTTCCCATCTTTATCGACTATAAAGTCAGCAGAACCGGTGTTTAAATCCAATTTCTTGTATAGTTTGTCAAGTTTCTCTTCAACATCAATAGGAAGTTTGAATGGCTCATTCTTATTTGGGAGTTCAGAGCAATACTTTCTGAAATCAATAGAAGTTTGTTTGTTTCTCTGTGAAAATATAGCCATAGAATAGAATTCTCCATTTAAGTAAAACGAACGTACCTCAAAACTTTTTTCAACCAAACTCATGACTAAAGAAGGAAACAATTTAATATCTTTGTTGGCAAAATCAGCCTTATCTCGAGCTTCTGTATAGGTATAGAATGCATCATGTCCTCCAATGTCATATATGCCATTACTGATTGCTTTGAAACAAACTTATCAGTTATTTTGTCCAACATATCCAATTGATTATAGTTTGTGATAACTGCATATTCAGGAACATTCAGTCCAATCTCTTTTGCCATATCTAATGTGTACATCCTGTTTAGTCCCATACGGTTAGGATTACCAATATGTATAGGACATTTTTTATACATCGTTTGATAGATGTAATCTCTTAAATCTTTAAATTCCTCATTTAAATGATTTCTCGATCCATTGAGAATCTTTGATATGTCGCGTCCACCTGCTACCATTTTTTTAGGGACTTCATTAACAAGATTTTTCATACCAATTCCTGTTCGCCTCCACCAACAAGCGGTTGCATCAAGTAGATTGTATCGCTTTCCATCTGAAGATTCAAAGATGATGGCATCGTTGCTTATTACAGAAAAACATTCCTGAGCAGCTATTGGTTCTATGACAACTACATCTTGCGACATGTTCGTGAGTCTATTTTTAACATCTCGCGTTGAAATATCATCTCCGCTTGAAAAAATTATAATCATACTATTTTTCATCTGTCAACATTTTGGCAGTGGCATATAGCCACAGCCAAAATGTTGATTTTTACTTTTGTCTATTATTAATCGCTGTCTCCAAGACCACAATCATGGTCACCTGAATTGCTTGAGGTAGAAAGAATTCCAGTGCAAGTGTTACCGCTACCACCACGTACTTCCATCAAGTCATCAAGAGCCATACTGTCATTCTCGAATTTTTTTAAATTAATTTTCTCCATTTTTTTATCATTTTAAATTGTTTACTGATAATAAAGAGTTTTTGACTGCAAAATTAGTCACAGTCTCCAAAACTACAATCGTGGTCACTTGAATTGCTTGAGGTAGAAAAAAATCCAGTGCAAGTGTTACCACTACCACCACGTACTTCCATTAAGTCATTAAGAGCCATACTGTCATTCTCAAATTTTTTTAAATTAATCTTTTTCCATTTTTAATTAAAAATTATTTTTAATGATGTGTTCTTTAAGGCCTCCACTTTTTTTCCTTTCTATATTATCGATAATTATAGACTACATTTGACAGGTACTAACACACCATACGACATTAGAAGAGAAATCCTTTTCCATAGGAATTTGATAAAATCTTTTCTTTTCTCCAAAGGAAAGCTAATATCCAAACATCCTTCTGCTGCGTAACAGAATTTCTCATTATCTGTTTTTTTGCCGATAATGTCAAAAATCACAGAATCTACAGATAATGCAGGAACAGTCATATCATGCCCATATAATTCTTTGATTCTGATGTATTTCTTTGCCAAAAAGAAACTATTTGTCGGAACTATCATGAATTTTTTTCCGGATTTCAGATATGATTCAAGTTCTCTAGATGCTCCTATAGAAGAAATATTACGTAACACCATATTTTTGATGTTAAATTTCGCGTCTAGTTTCCCATTCATTAGAGAGTCCTTATAGGATGTAATTTCATAATCCATTTTATCTTGGGTAACATTCACTATATAACCTGCTATTGATGGTTTAAGGGCGAGGAGCTTTCAAGATAAACCATATATTGGGGATAGTATTTAATAACATATGCCAGCATTTTATTACATACCGTAGGTGTTCTCTTATAGAATCCTAGTAAGTGAAGATACGTTTTGTCCTCTGGTACATTGTCAAAATCGGCAAATCCCTGATACTCATTATCACCAATATCCTCATTAATGTATGTTGCAACATCTTTGCCATAACGAGTACACAATTCGTGCAGCAGTACCTGCTCAAAGAAGATATTAAAGTTAATTCCCTTAAGTTTGTTAACTTGTTCCAGGTTCTGATTTACAAAATCAACAGCCTGTTTACAATAAGATTTTATGAATGAGATGTCGTTTCCTCCAAAGATACCCATATTGTATGCTTTTTGGCTTGTACCTTGGTCATATTTCTCCATAATCTCAGGAAGAATATCAATAGAAGGTCGTATCTCATTCCACATCGAACGATAATAATCAGATGTCGTTTCTATGTTTTGAACTATTAGGTCATGATTTCCCAAACATCTATCAAACTTGTCCCATATATATACGTCACCATCAACATGAATAAAAGGTTCATCTAATGTATCATAAGCTTTTATCTTTGCCAAGGCCCACATATCAGAATTATATTTAGATAACTCGTCAAGACAAACGATAACCTCAGAATATGGGAGATGTAATCTATTGATAAGTATATCATATCCAACTTTATCCGTTACCAAAATCACATCGTCATAATACTTTCGAAGTTGATTACAACTCAATATCCAACTTGCATAATGATAAATCGGACTTGACCAACCGTAACTATCTTTCAGGCAGTCCTTATTACCCGACCAGAAACTCTGTACTATTTTCATTTATTTATGTTTGGCAATCGATTATTACTAATATTGATATCAACATTGTTATACTTGACCTTATGGTTACCAAATTTATAAGTAAGTTTTATGTTTAGACACCGGTTATCATAGTCATTCCGATTGTTAAACACACAATTCTCATATACCACATGATTGCGATTATAATATGTTCCAAATAAGTCATTAACATTGACATCCAATATAAACTTGTTCTTCATGAGTACCCAATTGAAACCTATTGAGAGATTCTGGAATGAGTTATAGTGAATATATTGTTCCTGTCCGGGGAAATAGTATAAATATCTTGCATAAGCTAACCCCTTACTTCCAATCCTATAGGATAGATTCGTGGTAACAAAAGAGCAGAATCCTTCTAAAGCCCCACTATTCAGAGATAGGTCTGACGATTTAGACTTATTATAGTTCACAGAAAGCTGTATGGCAGCATTGCATCTGTTATGGCTATAACTATAACTGACATTACCCATCAGGCTATTTGTAGAAATACAGTTACTGTACGTCTGCTCTATCTGTGAATTTTCGTTATCATTGACAAGAAGTCCTATACCATCAGATGTATGCATGTAGGAGACTCCGATACTCAACGTTTTGTATTGATATCTGAATTCTAAATAATCCATTAAAGACGGCTTCAAGAGAGAATTACCAGCCAAATAAGTGTAGGCATCGGAATATGTCCTCGCAGGATTCAATTGCATCATTTCTGGACGGTTAATTCTTTTGCTGTAACCTAAATATAACACACTATTGCCACCGGACTTGTAACTAATATCAATAAATGGGAACCAGTTGGCATAGCTCTTTGAAAAGTGATTAGTCTCCTCGCGAGGAAAGCCTCCCGATTTGGTATGCTCATATCGTACTCCCAATTTAAGGAACATTCTTTTCCAAGTCTTACTGATGTCTGCGTAGAAAGAACCAATGGATTCTTTGTAGAGAAAGCTATCAACAATGTTGTAACGAGAGTAATTATCTGCATGATAATGAGCATATTCTCCTCCCAATTCAAATCTAAGCCACGAAAAGGGTAACGTGAGATTCATATTCAGTGTATTCACGAAATAGCTGTTATCATACAGGCTATTGGACAATTCCAGCTGATTATCCGATGTGTAATTACTGTTTGACATATTTTTTGCTAGATTATAGTTGTAGTTTATCAACAACTTCTTTCCTAAACTGTCAATGTTCCATTCATAGTAGGGCGAAAATGAAAAGCCCTTGTATTTATTATTTGAGCGTGTTTTTTCTGAGGAAAAGTATTTCCTGCTTCCGAATTCTTCCTGATATACATCCGACATTCCATCTTCGTCCATATAATTAAATGAAGACATAAAGCCAATGTTCATTTTATTGTTCAGAAAGATGTTCGTGTTCAGATTTTGACTAATGTAGTCTGACTTTTGGTATGTCTTATTGTTTATAAGTTTTGTGTAATCAATATATTCAAAGCAGTTTCTGACATCATGCATACGCTTTTCCTTCCAATAGTCCAATCCATATTCTACCGTGAGCCAATTGTTTGAGACAGTGATATTTCCACCTTTCTCAAAGCTTGTTTTGCGCCTCTGGAGATAACCTATATTTAGAGAGCCGTCAAGACCTAAATTCTTTCGATTTTTGAGAACGATATTCAAAACGCCAGTATTTCCCGATGCACTGAACGCAGATGATGGATTGGTTACAATTTCAATCTTATCTAAATCATCTGAAGGAATGCTATTCAGATAGTTCACCAAATCCCTGCCCTTGAGATTTGTCTTGCGTCCATTTATCAAAACAATTACATTATCTTTACCTACCAACGATATTTCTTCAGGATTGGATGGATTTATTCCTGGAACATTTTTGATTACATCATTTGCTTTGAAGCCATTGGCATACGGACTGTTTCGAACGTTATATACCAAACTGTTTTCGTTGAAGGTGATGATTCTTTTCATCCCAACTACGGTCACCTCCTGAAGTTTTTTATTAACTATCGGAAGTCTAATTATACCTAAATTCTTGTCGTTTGTAAAATCAATGGTATCTTGTTTCAAGATTTCACCTAATTCTTTATATCTCAATATGTACATTCCTTTTTCCAGATCTATAGAAAAAGTACCTTTTTCATCGGTTAGGACACTTTTTATAGTGTTGTTCGAAATGTCAGAAATTAGTACTTCTGCAGACTCCAAGGGTTTGTTATTATCATCAGAGATAAGAGTGCCTGTGATATTGTGTGTTACTTTTTGTCCCATACCCTGCATAGATATAGTTAGAGTCCCACTATCAACCACAAATGTTTATTCGTTAATTTTTTTCATATAATTAATTATTTTGTTACAAGCTTTTGATTAGCGTCATTTATATTTATGAATATTGACGTGGCAAAAAAATATTTGTTTTCCCAAAATTCTTCTTTACACAAAAGTGTAATTCTAAGTCTATTGTCTGAAATATTACACAAAAGTGTAATCATGCAACCTTACAAAGTTCACCATACTTAGAAAAGAAGCCCATAATACCTCTTTTGCTGGAACACACAGGAATGGTCTCTGATGTAAGGTAGTCTATGGATTTTCCGATCTGACGTGTACCAAATCCCAAGGCTTTCATTACTTTCAATAGTTTGCTGTCAATCTCTGCAATCATATAGCTGTACTTGTCCTCAACTATCGGCTTTACTGCTAATGCCATTAATCTCTTGAACAATGTCAATGTTGATATTCCCGAATCCTTTGCAACGGCAAAGCGTCCGATATGCCAAAAACTATATTTACTTTCCTGGTGAATAGCATTTAGTGGGTTTATCCCATATATTTTTTCGATAGGAAGAATCTTGTGTTTATCCCAATGAAAACTCCTGATGCAGCCAATTATATTCCCAAAGGCATCCCTTGCAATATAGATATGAGATTTGTTATCATACAGATATTCCTCTTCTTCAAGCACTGATTTGATATCTTCATTTACTTCTTTCTCTGTAAATGAAGATAAATGATGGGAGTAATTTTCCTTGACTACAAACTGTGCTATTTCCAACAGACTCGTTTTGTCTGCCATGAAGATAGCGTAATCCTTAAATGTTGCAATCTGTTTTTCCATAATGCTTTTTGTTTCTTGATTTATACGGCAAAAATACTTCTTATCCAAATATCACCTATTACACTTTTGTGTAATTTGGCTTCTCTCTCTTTGTTTTTTACACTTTTGTGTAATCTTTTTGCGGTATTCCACATTAAAAATGTACTTTTGTAGTGAAATATATCAGAGAACCTTAGCACGTTTAGCATATATGACAGACATAAAAGATTTCTTTATAGCATCGAACACCGTGCGTAATACACCAGATTACGATTCAAATGTATTGTCAACATTGATTCATATAGTAGAGTCCTTTGCACGTGTAACCTATCAGAGCATTTATTTGATAGACTATTATAAGCAGGAGTTTCTTTATGTATCAGATAATCCTTTGTTTCTTTGTGGTCATACAGCAAAGGAGGTGAAGGAATTGGGGTATAGTTTTTATTTGAAATATGTACCAGAGGAAGAACTAAAAATGCTTGTTGAGCTGAATAAAAGTGGTTTTAACTTCTTTGATACTTTCGACAATGTTGATAAATACCAATGCTCCATGTCATATCATTTTCATCTGAAGAGTGGAACAAAAAGTAAGTTGATTAATCACCAGCTTACTCCCATTCTATTGACAGATGAAGGCAAGATATGGATTGGTATGTGTGTCGTATCATTATCTTCACATAAAACAGTGGGACATGTAGAGTTTCACAAAAAGGGTAATCTTAACTATTGGAAATATTCTTTCGAGGGGCATCGGTGGAAAGAATGTGATGGAATATCACTCAAAGAAGAAGAACTTGAAGTGCTGCGGTTGTCAGCATCGGGGCTTACTATGGCGGAAATTGCAGACAGAATGCATCGTTCAATAGACTCCATTAAATTCTACAAACGCCACGCCTTTGACAAATTAGGCGTGACGAATATCACCGAAGCTATTTCAAGAGCGACCTTAAACAAACTCTTCTGAAAATAATAACTTACGGCAAAAGCGAAGAGAGATAGAATTTAGGAAAATAGTTCACAGGTTTTCCTGTAGCAAGATTGTACATCGCCGTTGTGCATAATCCTGCTGCAATCCATGATGCTATGGACAGTTGCGGAGGTGGGAGCATTTCGTTTTCTTCCCTGTATTGAGTAACAATTTTATCCAACCATTCCTTTGGCTGATTCCAGAAAAACCCATGTCCTGTAACATATTCAGCCACTTTCAACTCAAACCCTTTAGGCTCTTCCGTCAGTTCAGACAAGGAGTGCCCCAATGGGTCTACAATCGTAACAAAGCCAGCCCAACCAAAGTTGTATGGGTGCAGTACTGGAATTTTTCTTTCTTTGCATATTTCATCAAAGACGAATGGGGTCTTGTCCTTAAAGTCCAATGCATTGATAGCCACATCATGTCCATTCAATACTTTCTCAATGTTATCAGGAGTCAAGAACTCTGTATGGAAATCTATATGTGCATCAGGATTGATACTTTGCAAACGCTCAGCCAAACATTCCGTCTTGTATCTGCCAACATCATTCTCTGTATAGTTCTGCCTATTAAGGTTGCTTTCCTCCACCTTGTCTCCATCAACAATAGTGATATGTTCGAACCAAATCTTAAAGCGCATTCAGCGATAATGCTACCAATACCAGCACCACCAAGGAATATCTTATAATCCTTAATGACGCTTTGTTCTCTTTCGCTCACATAGAGCCTGTTTCTACTGTATCTTTCTTCCATAACGAAATAATTATTTTAGGCAAAAGTAGATGTAATAAAGCATATATACTCTACACAAAAGTGTAATAATCAATCATATTGTTGATTATTTTAGATTTTATAACATATTCAGAAGATAACATGTTTGCGTTGCTACTCCTTATAGTTATCCTCCAACAACCTTTCCAAATCCGAAGCCTTATAGAGTATCTTTCCTGCGAACTGTGTATAGGGTATAATCTTCCTATCCCGATAATCCTGTAAGGTACGAGGGCTGATATACAGCCGCTCGCATACCTCTTTACCTGTGAGGAAGTGCTCACCGCCAAAGAGCGGTTTGTGTGTCTGTGCCACTTCCTTAATTCTCTTGCTTACTTCGCTGATAGCGGACAGCACCACCTGCATATCGTCAGCCTCCATGTTCAAATCTCTTACCTGTTCCATAGTTCTCTTGTCTTATTAGTTACTCTTGGATTTGTTTGTGTTTGATTTCACTGATTTGGTTTCCAATAATCGGTCCACATCCTCACGCTTGTAATAGCACTTATGCCCGATTTGGGAAAATGGCAGCACGTCCGTATCACGGTAGTGCTGCAAGGTTCGCTTACTGATGTTGAGCAGCCTGCACACATCACCATTGTGTAGCCAATCGGTGTGCTTACTCTGTTCTCCAAATGCCTTGTGGCAGGTCTTGGCAAGATTGAGTATTGCGTTCCTCAGCTTTGCCCAATTTGAATCCGTAATGATAAAATATCCCATAGTTTTATTGTTATTTTGTTTGTAATTCTGTCTTATTGGTATTGACAACACCTTTGTCTGTTCTGCGTTTCATCGCACATTTCTGCTTACAAAAGTATGATGAGTTTATCACACTTCAAAGCAGTAGGGAACAGCAGGGAAACTTCGGGAGGTTGAAGGAAAAACTAACGCATTTTATCGGCAGCGGTTTGCGCATTCTTACCCTGTTTTCTTCTTTCACCGTCCGTTTGGTGCAAAGATAGGACGGTGCATGTCCTATTCAATCATTCTTCGTTCAAGTGACACCTTGTAACACTCTTAGTGTGGACAAACGATACCCTATTTCTGTGCTGATTCTATTGTTTGCAATATCGGTGCAGAACACTGCAAACGTGCGCAAAAGGTACACTTCTATCTCTGTCTTTCCTTGCTATTTTATACCCAGTTTTGACTTAATTCGTGTTTAAATCAGTCATTTCTTTTTCTGTCTCCAGAAAAATCTGTGCGAACTTTATTGCTAATGAACGCAATATTATGCAAGCTCTCTCCGAATGCTTGGAACTTATCCGTTCTCTTAATAACTTCGTTCTTGGAAACAAAACCAAGCATATAATGAAAACAAGCGCAGATAAAGGCAAATCGGAAGGCGGTAATAATATGCCCAGACCGAGAAGAATTTCCTCCAAGAACTCGGAGATAGAAGCCTATCTCTCCACTCACTACGAGTTCAGATACAATACGGTATTGGGAAGAACCGAATACCGAAGCAAGAATGATGCTCATTTCTCAAAGGTGGGTCGCTATGAAATCAATACGCTCCGCAGAGAGATAGACAATGACATCGGGATAATAACCTCGTCGGATAATCTATACTCTACCATCGAGAGCAGTTTCTCCACGTATCAATCCCATACAGGAGTATTTCAAGGCATTGCCATTGGTGGATATAGGCTATGATGAAGGTAATAGTAATATCTCCTCTCTTTCACTGAAAGCCATTCCCGAACTGGCAAGTTGCGTGGTCGTGCGCAACTCCGACAAATGGCTACCGTACCTCACCAAGTGGCTCGTGGCAGTGGTTGCCAACGCAATGGACGACCGTGAATGCCGTAACCACACCTGCCTTGTGTTCACAGGTGAGCAGGGAAAGTTCAAGACAACGTTTCTCGATTTACTTTGTCCACCCAAACTGCACGGTTACAGTTATACCGGCAAGATATATCCGCAGGAGAAGGACACGCTCACCTATATCGGACAAAACCTCATTGTAAACATTGACGACCAGCTCAAAGCCCTCAACAAACGGGATGAGAACGAACTGAAGAACCTCATAACCTGCCCGATGGTTAAATACCGTATGCCCTACGACAAGTATGTGGAGGAACATCCCCACTTGGCAAGCTTCGTGGCATCGGTGAACGGCAATGACTTTCTTACAGACCCTACGGGAAGCAGACGGTTCCTACCCTTTGAAGTGCTTTCCATAGATATTGAGAGAGCAAAAGCTATCTCGGTGAACAATGTTTATGCGGAAGCCAAAGCCCTGTTAAAGTCAGGCTTTCGTTATTGGTTTGACGATGATGAGATAGCCGAGCTATATAGGGAGAGTGAAGACTTTCAAGTACAGACTGCAGAGATGGAGCTTTTGTTGCGTTGTTTTGAAAAGCCAACGGAGGATGAAAGTTATTCGTTAATGACCACTACGGAGATACTCACTTATTTGGGTATTTATACTCACCAGCCACTTGTTGCCAAGCGTATGGGCGAAGCCTTGAAGAAAGCAGGATACATAAAGGTGAGCAAACGAAGAAACGGTAGTAGCCCCATCTATGTCTACAAGATTAGGAAAATCTTGCCCTGCCCACTCCTTCAAACTTGTAGTAGCCAAATGTAGTAGAATGTGTAGTATTACCTTATACTACAAAGTAATACTGATTATCAATTACTTATCACAAAATAGTATGTAGTAAGAAGAAAGATGAAAAAGTTTGGTGGGGAAAAACTTTGGAAAAGGTAAAACCCCAAAAACAGACAAACATAAATAATTATCATTCAACCCATTAAAGTATCAAAACAATGAAAGAAGAAGATTTATCACGTATCAAGCGATACCCCATAGTGGAGTATCTCGAAAGGAAAGGCGTCAAGCCCGTGCGTAGGACACCTTCCTATGCGCTGTACCGTTCACCGCTTAGGGAAGAAACACATCCGAGCTTCAAGGTGGACACAGAGAAGAACCTTTGGATAGATTATGGCGAAGGACGGGGCGGAAGCATAATCGACCTCTGTATGCGTATGGAGGGATGCACGCTATCGGAAGCCATCCGTCGTTTGGGGCAGAACGCTCCCGATGATGGTACCTATAGTTCTTGTAATAGCTTCGCACCAAACAACACCCAGCCTGTGATGGCTGTAAATGGAGCAAGGAGACTGATAGAAATATCAGACACCCTACCGCCACATTTACAGGAATATCTTACAAAGGTGCGTTGCATCAACTTAGAAAAGGCTATGCCTTTCCTCAAATGTATCAGCTATGAGGTAAGGGGCAGGCGCTACCAAGCCATCGGCTTTGCCAATCTCTCTGGAGGCTATGAGCTTCGGGACGACAAGACGTTCAAGGGAACGATAGCCCCGAAAGACATTACTCCGATATTCACGGATAGAGCGGAGCCAGTATGTATCTTTGAAGGCTTCATGGACTTCCTCTCCTTCCTTTCGATGAAAGAAGAGATTACCAACCACTGCCTTGTGATGAACTCCGTGAGCAACGTGGCAAGGACTATCCGCTATTTGAATGACCGACACCTAACCCATATCCGTACCTTCCTTGACAATGATGAAGCAGGACGGAGGGCTGTTCAAGATTTCATAAAGGCAGGCTTCCATGTTGAGGACATGAACATACATTTCCAAGACTTCAAGGATCTCAACGAATATCATGTCAGCTGTGCCCGTGAACAGCAGAAACGGAAAGCGCAGGAACAGACACACATATCAATTACAGGACAAAACAAGAAATCAAAACAGGTCAAACTTAAAATGAAATAGAAATGGAAAAGGAAACTATGATGAGCGACAAAGACCTTTCATGGTTCTTGGGTGTGGAAGATGAAACAGAGAACAAATCTACTTCACAAGAAGCGACTGCGGTTCCTGAAAGAGAAAGTCCAACAAACAAGCAGGACACAGAGAATACCATGCACTCCGAGCCTGCACGGAACACTGAGAGTGCAACTGTTCAAAGACGTATCAGTGCCAAGATGAGAATGAAAACACTTGAAGCCTACAAGCAAGCCTATCTTGTGCCGACTAAGTTAACCAATCGCAAGGCTGTCTATCTGAGCAGGGAGACACAGGAGCGTGCCGACTTTATTGTGCGTAGGTTAGGCGACAGGGGCAGCAACCTTTCAAGCTTCGTTGAGAACATCGTGCGTCAGCATCTGGAGGAATATGGTGAGGACATAGAGAAATGGAGAAGACTGTAAGCCGTAAGAAAAGGTAGACGGTTTTCTGGAAAAAGGTCTACCCTTTCTTCTTCGGCTTAGTTCTCTATGAGAATGCCACGAATGCAGTTAGTCATAGAATGCACGGCATTCGTTTTTAAGCTATAAAATGTTTTAAGCGTAAATAATTAGTTCGGTAGCATTGCAAGACGTCAGTTTGTACCCACAAACTGCTCTTGCTCCCCTCGTCGGACTGTCGGGGAGATTAGACCGTAATCACTCCGTTCTCATCGGTCAGTGTTCGGGAATTAAGCAACAACGAATCATCTGCAATGATTAACTTTCAAGGAAACTTATATGAATAGATATAATAAAAAGATTGCCCGATGGCAGCAACAGAATAAGGAAGAGCAGAAGATGAACAAGACAGAGTTCATCAAGGTAAGATGCACCTTAGAAGAAAAGCAGCGTATTAAGTCAAAGGCAGAAAGTGCGGGACGTAAGTTCTCAGATTACTGCCGTGAGATACTCTAAATGGAGAGGTGGCAGCCGTTCCCAAGATGACCGAAAATGAAAGGGAAGCCATTGCCATACTTCAGCATACAGGAAGGTTCTACGGGCAGATTTCTAACCTCATCAAAGTAAAAGATGAGAGATGGGTACATATTACACAGAACCTTTCGCTATGTGCCAAAGAGGCATTTAAGCGATTTTACGACCCTCATTTTCATGTGGACGATGAGGTATATAAGGTATTAAATCTAACAAGAAATGATAGGAAAATGTAAGGCAATAGCGCATGGCAGCACGGCTTTAGACTATATTTTCAGAGAGGGTAAACTTGGCAGTCGGCTTGCCTTCCACAACCTTTGCAGTAGGGAGCCAAAGACTATCTACGAGGAAATGAAAGTGGTCAGCGACTATAACAGCCGTTGCAGGAACAAGTTTCTCCGTATCGAAATAGGCATCGCACCGCAGGACGAGAAAAGACTGCCTGTATCCAAGCTTATGGGAATAGCCCATCTGTTTGCCAAGCGAATGGGACTTGACAACCACCAATGGGTGGCGGTAACGCACAAGGACACCGACAACAGACACATTCATATCATTGCCAACCGCATCAGTCTGTGTGGAGAAGTATATGACACCACTTTTGTGAGCAACAGGGCAGCGAGGGTGGCGGAGGACATCAGCAGGGAGAAAGGCTTGACTATCGCAAAGGAGGTCAAGGCGGAAAGGAAATACCAAAAGTCAAAAGCCAATCCCACAAGGGAGGAAGCAAAGAAAGAACTGCAAAGAATATGCTATACCCTACTTGATAAATACAAATGTACAGGCATCACGGGACATTCCATGTTCCTCTACAAATTAAACAAGAACGGCATTACCATAGAGCGCGTGAAGAACAAGCAGGGAAAGGTCTATGGCTTGAAGTTCTCATACGGAGGACAATCTTTCAAGGCGTCGGAAATTGGCAGGGAATTCGGCTACCGTTCCCTGAAGAAGAACTTTGAACCAACTAACAAAGAAGCATTAAAAAGACCACACCAAACGATACAGGAACCGATAGAAAAGAACGAACAGCCTGATACAGGTTATCAACTTGTACCCAAAAGCCGTTCCTCTATCTCACGAGACAATGACATCCCACAAATGCAAAGTCCCATTGACGCAGTGGCTGATACTGCCATGAGCGTAGTCGATGAAGTGTTGGAAGGCTTAGGTGGGGTGATTACACCAACCGCACAGGGCGATGATTATGCCGAAGCAGCATGGCAGCGCAAACTCAGATACCAAGCGAACAGTAAGAAACGAGGGAGAAAACTATAAGCCACACGAGTTTACAAAAAACGCAAAACAAAGAATTTCTTAGCATAAACGCTTGTTATTCGGTAACAAAGTATTATCTTTGCAGACAGAATAACAAGCGTTCTTTGTTAGGCAGAAAACAGCAAAGCCAAGTAGCTCGCTCGTTTCCAAATCGTTACCTATTCAGTTTTACCAACAAGGTAACTTCTTTATTTTCAATAAGTTGTATTTTAGATATTATCTTATTTTGCCATTTTGTAACTAATTGATTTCCTGTTGGTTGCGAGCCTGCTCCTTATATATATATATTTGCCGTTAGTTATAGATGTTTTCTTTGAAATTATGTAATGATTTTTCAGACCCATATTTACATATTTCTCGAAGTCTTAAAATGAAAAAGTTTTAGAATTGGGCTTATAAAGAATTAGCCTAATTAGGCTTATATGACTAATTGGGCTAATAGAACAGACACTTTCAGGACTGCGAAAGACTCTCCCACAGCTTATTATAGAACTCGTGCTTGGTCATTGTTTGGACATTGCCAAGGATTATCAATTTCATTCTGGCACGTGTTATAGCCACGTTCATACGACGTAAGTCACGTAGGAAACTATCTGTCCATCATCATTGGAACGTACAAGAGAAATAAGAATCACGTCGCGTTCCTGTCCTTGGAAGCCATCAACGGTGTTCACACTGATAAGACTTCGATAAGGCTTAAAGAACTCTCGCTTCTTAATCAGACTGCGAAGGTACTGCACTTGAGCACGATAAGGAGAGATAACTCCCACGTCTATCCGTTCTTCCAACACTCTATGCTTGCCTATCTTTGTGAAATAATCCTTCAAAGTCTTGAGTGTTAGCTCTGCTTCTCCTTTATTAATTCGTCCAAAAGAAGAGCCGACATACTGCTCATGAAAGGCGTTTTCTTTGTCATTATTTAAATGGGAAGGACCATAATTAGCGTTACTTTCCGTCAAATCATACGATGCAACGATAGTTTCATCTGATGTGTCAATCCATACCATCGGATTGTCATAATCGAGAATGCCACGGTATTTAATCTGCGGAGCGGTTTCCACTTGTCCGCCATAGAACCAATCAGATGAGAAACGCATAATCTCTTCGTTCATACGATATTGTACGTTTAGCAGCGTAACAACCTCTGGTTTATTCTCTACAATGCGTTCCATCAAGGTTTTCCCCAAGCCTCCATGTAGTGCAGCAATACTCTTCACCGTTGGTGGAAGTTGACAATGATCACCTGCAAAGACTACTCTTGACGCTCTACGAATAGCTATCCAACAGGCCGCTTCAAGGGCTTGTGCAGCCTCATCAATGAACAAAGTCGTAAACTTCTGACCTTCCATTATCCTGCTGTTTGCACCAACGAGGGTAGAAGCAACGACACGTGCTTCTCCAAACAGTTCTGCATTGATACGTATTTCAAGCTCCGTAGCACGGCTCTTTAATCTATCCATTTTCTGATGATAGCTCTCCGAGCCTTTCTTTTTGTTGTTTCTCAGCTCACGTATAGCTTTCCGAATCGACCACAACTGAGGATAATCTGGATGTGCTTCAAACTTTCGTTCGTAGGTGAAACCAAGCATCTTATCATTCACTCGGGTAGGATTACCAATGCGAAGGACATTGATACCACGGTCGACAAGCTTCTCACAAATCCAGTCAACAGCCATATTACTCTGCGCACAGACCATCACCTGACTCTCTCGCATCAGGGTTTCGTTGATAGCTTCGACCAATGTTGTCGTCTTACCCGTTCCCGGTGGACCATGAACCACTGCCACATCCTTTGCCCATAACACCTCATTAACAGCCTTTTCTTGTGTTGGATTCAGCCAAGGTAATCGAATGGGAGCAAAGGAGAACTTCTCAACCTTTTGTCGTGAATAGAACAAGTCGCGAAGATGAGCCAACCTATTTCCTTTTGCTTTCATCGTACGATCCAACGCATCGAACATCATCTGATAACTCGTTTCATCAAAACCTAATTGACAACCAATCTGTTCTGGACTCGATTGAAGATCTAATAACGGTGCAGAGTCAGGGACAGCAACAATCATTCTGTCGCCTTCCACATACGAAACAGTACCTGTAAAACCATAGTATTTCAGTTGAACATTCTTATTAGGTGTCCCTTGTTCTTTCTCAACAAACTTAAAGAAAAGGAGCGGACGACCACTTTCAAAGTTATGCTCAACATCCCCATCCTGTGTGCGAAATACTTCTATACACAGTTGATTCAGTCCATTATAAAATCGTTTACCTACTCTTAATGGAAACCAAGCATCGCCCCGCTTCACTTTTCGTTGCATACCAGTAGCCTCTGTCTGCTTTCTAAAAGCTTCCTTCTCGGCATAATATTCCATTTGAAGCAGTAGACGCTGACGCTGTAAGAGTTGTATAGGACTTTCCTGAAGCATTACTTTTGATAATTGATGATAATGAATAAGTTGTTTGTAAATGATGAAATACTTTACAAAAGTAACACTTTTCTTGCTATTCACAATCTTAAACATCTTAAAAGACTACTCGTTAGTCATTAGATATAGGTATTTTAGGTCTTTATCGGCATCGTTTCATTTTTTTTGCTTTACAATCTTCTCTCAATTCCTAATTATTTACTACATTTGTCAACAGGAATTTACAATAAGAATTATAAGTTTTAAGATTATGAAAACAAATAAAGAACAAATAAAACAAGGTCTTCCATCAGAGTGTACAACCATCATTATCGGACAAGAACAGACGGCTGATGGTTCCATGATAGTAGCGCGCTCAGAAGATTGGGACGCTATGGAAGCTAAGAATTACGAAATATTTGAGGATACAGAGAATGGCGCATGTGAGTTCGTTGCAAAGGATAGTCCTTTCCGCTGTGAACTTCCTAAGAAGGCATTAGGCTATTCAGCCCTTCTCCTTATAGTCTTCCAGGACACTGGGGTAGTGCTGGTTTCAATACAGCGGGTGTGGGTATGAGTGCTACGGAGAGTATTTTCAGTAACGATGAGGTGTTAAGGTATGACCCATTAGTAGAAAACGGTGTGGCAGAGAACTCTGTTTTCAATATTACCCTACCATATATTCATACGGCTCGTGAAGGAGTGGAACGACTGGGAATGCTTATTGAGAAATATGGTGCCGCAGAAGGCTTCGGTATTGGATTTGTTGATAGTAAAGAGATATGGTACTTGGAGACTGCTTGCGGTCATCGTTGGTTGGCTTGTCGTATGCCAAAAGACCAGTACTTCGTGACTGGTAACCAGAGTCGTTTCCGTACATACGACCCAAACGACAAGGAGAATTACCTTGCGTCAGTCGACCTCATCGAGTTTGCAGAGAAGCATGGGCTTTATAATCCAGCACAAGGTGCTTTCGATTTCCACGAAGCATACGCACGTGACATTAAACTCGACACTACTTATAATTATCCACGTGTATGGGGGTTACAGCAGTTCTTCTCACCAGAAATCAAGAATGATGTAACAAAAAAACACTTTCCCTGTTTTTGCAAAGGCTGCGCATAAGGTCACACTGACAGAACTCCGCACCGCATTCCGCTTCCACTACGACAATACGGAGCACGACCCTTATCTCAATAGCAACCCTAAGGAACCTTATCGTCCTGTTTCTATCTTCCGTACCACACAAACCCACCTCTTACAGGTGCGTCCAGAATTGCCACAGGCTATCGGTTGTGTCAATTATGTTGCAATGGGTATGGCCGACCTCGGAGTGTTCTTACCTCATTATCAGGGTATCACCTCTTATCCAGAAGCTTACACAAAGGGTACTAATGAGTCAAGTGCCGACTCTGCCTATTGGAAGTTCCGCAAGGTGATGGCTCTGGGCATGACTAACTACAATAAGTATGCTCCGATTATTAAGGAGGCGTATGCGAAATTTGAGGCAGAGACTGACCAGCGTCAGCGTGAGATGGAAGAAGAATATTTACGCATCTATAAAACGCAACCTCTCCATGCACAAGATATGTTGCAGGCATTCTCTGACAGAATACTAAACAATGCATTAGAACTTGCAGATCGTCTACAAGAGAAACTTTTTACACTGATGACTCAGGATATTCAGCAGGAATATCTCTTCCATGGTGCTTAAAATAGAATAACGCACTTTTGTTTATAACAATTATTGAGGCTGTATTGAAAGGTGTTTTTACCACTTAATACAGCCTCAATCTGTATAACGAATAAAGATAGAAAGAAGAAAAAGCCACGGCTCTTTCATTTAAAAAATGAAATGAAGACATAGCTTCCCTTACCCGACTCATGTACGAATCAGGAGAAACATTGTGTCTGTATATCAATAAGTTATACCATTCTCAAAATTTGATTATTTTCATTTTTGATACAGAAAATGCAATAGTTTTGTGAAACCCAATGAAACATGTCTCATCAGTTCTGCCATACCCTTTCTTTTGTCGGAATTCTTCTTTCTCCGTCCTCGCCATATTGAGAACACGGAGTAGACAATTCTTTTGTATGGTATCTAAATTGCGAGCTGCCCTTGCCGACTTTCGTTTTATCTTGTCTTGTAACAGAGTTACGATTCAGCTTCCAGTGCATACTTTCTATCGACCAGTGATTACGCACCAATGTCCCTAATCTTGGTGTGTTCGCTGGCAGGCTGCTTACATACAGCCTTTTCTCAATAGTGCAGGCTCCCGTTGACTTTTTGATAGTTTCGCACTCATATTCTATGATGGTCAGGTTACCGTTCCACTTCTCCTTATTTGCAATGAGGTCAGTCCCCTTAAACACACGATAGCTTCTCGTCTCAATTCTCCCATGCCCGAGTTCCGGCTTGCCACAATAGGAGTTAACAGGAGACAGTTCTTTGATTTTATCCTCTACACCATAACGCAGTGAACGCTGGTTTGATTTCAGTTCTATGATGAAGTCTCCATTTTTCTCTCTGATTTTGTTAATGATATCTTTTCTGCATAGACATGGCGTCTGCCGTGACTATTTTTCTCTGATATATCAATTTTATCAATAAGCCGTGGAACTGCCTTTTATTTCATTGCTCTTCTCTTCGCAGGCCTCGGTTGCTAACGTGATATCGGTGTTGAATGAATGAGCAGATACGATATCTGGGTTTCGTCCATTATTCAAAACAGTGCCGCACTCTGCCTTTCCGTCTATGCAGATGATTTCTTGGGCAGCACATCCCCAACAATTCCTTGTGAAACGTCTCGGCAAAGACTCGTAGCTGGTTAGCCATTGCCTTATCATCAATCCCTCTTCCATGCGACAAAGAGTTGGCTCGGATGGAATGCCGTTAGCTAATATGTCCAATTTACGGAACCTCTTGAGGTTGTGTTTACCGAATTCTATGATTTCTGCTCTGCTGACACAATTTGATACTCGACCTAATATTAGTAACATAATGACGTCGCTCAACTTGTGACGTATGTTTCCCTTCTCTGATCTACGGAAATCGGGTATTGAGGAGGAAAAACTCGTAAAGTTTTTCTAAGATACTACCTTCTAATTTTGTTTTTATTACCTTAGCGGTGTGGTTGATTGTGTTAGCGACAATCCCATTAGTTTGGTCGAGTGACTGTTTCCCTTTCATGATTATCTATTTTTTTACTATAAAGGTACAAAAACAGCTCACTTAACCAACTTTTTATTGTCACTTATTTTGTTGATTTTCAAATAATTAGACAAAGAATTAAACCTGTCATGCCACACGAATATCAATCGCTAAATACCATACGATTATGGTAGTATTTTTTTAGAAAAGAACAGCTTTCACTATGTTACTGGCGTGCTATAAAATAATGATATTTAGAATAAGAACCAAAACTTCTTAAATGAAAGAGCCGTGAGAAAAAGCTAAAAATATGCCATTACTCAATAAGTATATAACTTTTTTTTTCTATCTTTGCAAACAAGAGTTCTTGCATTACTTGCCATCGGAGGCTAATTAATGTTTGAAAAACTCGCTCTGATAGTTCAATGGATAGAACGTAGGTTTCCTAAACCTTTGATCCGGGTTCGATTCCCGGTCGGAGTACATTTCATAAACTCGATAAAGAAATGCATCTTTTAGGGATAATCGAAAAGGCAACAGAAATATAGTACACCTTTTGATATTTTTGAATTTCAATACTTTTCAAATACCTCGTAAACAAAATCCGTTTAGAGTCTAATAACTATATTGAGTAAAAACTTGCCGTTAGTATTCTTTGCTTCATGTAATGATATACTTCTTTGGTGGAAAGCGTCCGCACTATGCGTGCTAAGCCTTCGCACCATGTGTGCTAAGCGTTTTGTACAGCGATTAGGCTTAATAAGAATTTCTGAACAAGCTAATTGTTCACTTCGTAAGTTTTCCTTATCTTTGCATTGTGAAGTTTCATTCTATCAAATCAAACACCCTTCCCGTTCGGTTTAATAATCCTTTCGATTATGAACCAGACGCTCTTTGTCGTGCAGCAGTCAAACAGTTGCAGTCAAGACTTCCATCGAAGCCAATCGAAGGAAAGATGTATGGAGTGCTGATTGTTGAGCGAAATGGCGAGGTCGGTTATTTGCAAGCCTTTCAGGGCAGATGGCAGACGAGGGAGAAGACTTTGTCCCTGCTGTTTTCGACTATCTTCAACCTGATGGTTACTTTAAAATTCACGAGGCTGAGATTACCCTTTTAAACAGACAGATTGCACAATTAAAAGATTCAGCAGTCTACCGACAGGCACAGGAAAGCTATCATACTATTCGACAGGAAGCCGAAAAGGCTATAGAGGAAGCTCGAAAAGTGATGCGGGAGGCAAAGAACTTACGTGATAAACGCCGTAAGGAAACTTTTGTTTCAGAGGTAGAACAAAGGGAAATGACACGCCAAAGTCAGTATTTGAAAGCTGAATTACAACGCAAGAAAAAAGCATACGCAACACAAATTACTGCCATTCAAGCTGTCTTAAACGACTATCAGGAGCAGATAACAGCATGGGGACGAGAACGAAAAATGAAGTCTGACCGTTTGCAACGTTGGCTTTTCTCTCAGTTTTCACTGCTCAATTCACGAGGAGTGTATAAAAACTTACTCGATATCTTTCGTGATTATTATCTACAGAATAGCCCAGCACGAACGAAAGCAGCCCATTTGGCAAGTACAAACGTAGCTGAACAAGCTGTCAAGGAAAGTCTTGCGGCTTTGCTACTTCCACCATCAGGAGCAGGCGAATGTTGCGAACCGAAACTATTGCAATACGCTTTTCTACATGGATATAAGCCAATTAGTATGGCTATGTTTTGGTGGGGACCATCACCAAAGACCGAGATTCGTCAGCATGGTAACTATTATCCTGCCTGCAATGGGAAATGTAAGCCTATTCTGGAGTGGATGTTGGAGGGTATAGACTTTGAAAAAGTTAGACATAATAAGGCTGACAATAAAGTTAAAAACACACTTCAAGAAGAATTGAAAATACTTTATGAAGACGATTATCTTGCAGTAGTTTCCAAGCCGTCGGGATTGCTTTCTGTTCCCGGTAAAGGCAGCGAACCCTCCGTTTATAGTATTCTAAGTGAACGATGGAAAGGAAAGAGTGATGCCTTTATGGTACACCGATTGGATATGGCGACAAGCGGTTTGTTGGTTGTAGCACGCACTTCTGAAGTTCATAAGGCTTTGCAGGCTCAGTTTGTAGGTCGTACTGTAAAAAAAGAAGTATGTCGCTTTACTCCCACTTGCTATCCTTGATAAACATTTACCAGTAGAAGGACGAATAGAACTGCCACTCTCTCCCGATCCCAATGATCGTCCTCGGCAACGTGTTGATACTTCAAACGGCAAAACAGCCATTACGGTGTATCGAGTTATGGGCAAGGTCGTATATGGTAGGGAATCATTGGAGGCTGTGAAGATTGAACTCTGTCCGCTGACGGGGCGTACCCACCAGTTACGCATTCATTGCGCTCATTCAGACGGACTGGACACTCCTATCATTGGCGACAATCTTTATGGACAACGGGAAGAACGTCTTTGGCTACATGCAGCTCAGCTTGCGTTTACTCATCCTATTACTCAGAAGCGGATGAACATCGATACTCCTTTATAAGTATCGAAACCATCTACTCCTCCTCTTCTTCTATTCTTTCAACCCTTGGAATACCATTTCCAGCCTTTTTAGCATGTGACTTCACCGTGAGTGGAACATTTTCTATTAAGACGTTGCTTGTGTTTAACCCTAAAGAGCGAGGCATATTCAGTTTCAAATGATCAATCCATTCATAGGTATCCATGATAAGACGCTCCTTAAAAGAGAAAGAAGTGAGGGTAGAATAAATTCTATTTATAAGAACAAAAACGAAGTTACCCATCACATTATGCTTAGCTAATGACGGATAGGACGACGCAAGAGAGAACTCATTCTTAGCCACCATATCCTCTATTATCTGCCTAAAATAACGATTGACAAGTGGGTGGATGCGGAATCCTAACCGTAGATTGATACGATAAAGAGTATCGGGAACAAGCGTGGTAACGTCATATTCCAGCGTTGATGGACTGTCTTGATAGTCTATATGCAGCAAAAAATAATGGTCAGCACGCATTGGATGCTTGTTAATAATTGAATAGAGAATCTTCTGTTCGATGTTGTATTTACCCCCAAGTTTGGTTAGATAGACAATATTTGTCGCATACTTAGGGATTGATTCATCGTTCTTAATATCGGAAATAATACTGAACGATTCACGAACATCACGTATCTGTATCTGCGAATTACGAATGGTTGTGGCATTATACCACACATACATGATTGCTATCATCACACTGGCAAGGAACATGGTAACCCAACCTCCATTCATAAATTTTGCCATATTTGCAACGAAGAAGATACTCTCCAAACCTACAAAGACGATAAGGAACAGAAGTGTGAACCAACGATTTACCCGACGAATAGTAAGATAAGCACTCAAGAGGAAGGTAGTCATGAGCATGGTTATCGTAATAGAAAGACCGTAAGCAGCCTCCATTCGTTCCGAACTCTGGAAGAAAAGTATCACAATCACACATAAAATGAAGAGCGACATATTGACAAATGGGATATAAAGTTGTCCCTTAACATCTGTCGGATACTTAATCTTCTGACGTGGCCAAAACTTCAAGTTCATTGCTTCACTGAAGATAGTAAACGAGCCACTAATCAATGCTTGACTTGCAATAATTGCTGCTATCGTTGCCATAACGATACCGAAAAAGAGCATACCGTGGGGCATAATGGCATAAAAAGGGTTCAACCCAGAAGTAAGATTATTGACATGTGCAATGATCCAAGCCCCTTGACCAAGATAATTAAGGATAAGCATAATCTTAACAAATGCCCAACTCGTACGGATATTATTAATTCCACAATGCCCTAAGTCGGAATATAGGGCCTCAGCACCTGTCGTACAGAGGAACACTGCACCCAAGATTAAAAACCACTCAGGGTTACTCGTCAGCAAGCGGATAGCATGTAAGGGATTGAAAGCTTGCAGAATAGGAATATAATCACCGATATGCATAGCTCCTAACACACCCAACATTGAAAACCATAAGAGCATTAATGGACCAAACAACTTGCCAATCATATTCGTTCCGAATTGCTGAATGAAGAACAAAACTGTAACAATACAAAGGGCAATAGGTACAACTGGGGTCTCTGGTTCATAGACCTTCAATCCCTCTATAGCAGAGAGAACCGTAATAGAAGGCGTTATTACACCATCAGCTATCAGCGTACTGGCACCAATAATCGCTAAGAAATAAAACCATTTACGACTATGTCGACGTATTAAAGCATACAAAGCGAGTATTCCACCCTCTCCTTTATTATCCGCACGGAGGGCTATTAAGACATATTTAACAGTCGTTTGAAGGGTTAATGTCCATATAATACACGACACTGCACCGATGATATATTCAGCATTAACAGGGTTTCCAGCCCTAACAATAGCCTTCATCACATACAAAGGAGATGTACCTATATCTCCGAAAACAATACCTAAGGTTACAATAACGCCCATTAAACTTAGCTTATGGCGTGCAGAATTACTACAATTGTTATCCCGTGTCATTCTTATTATATCTTAAAACGGATGCAAAGGTAAACAAAATCATGATAACTGCATAACTCTCTTAAGGCTTTTATCTATATTTCTTTTGTCGTTTCTCTTATTTACTGTAACTTTGCAGTAGATAATAAATAATCAAACAGATATGGAAGAAAAGAAATTTAAGCGCACCACTGTTACCGCAGCATTGCCATACGCGAATGGTGGTGTACATATAGGACACCTTGCTGGTGTATATGTTCCTGCCGATATCTACGTTCGTTATCTCCGATTGAAGAAGCGTGAAGTTGCTTTCATTGGTGGTAGTGACGAGCATGGTGTGCCTATCACCATCCGTGCAAAGAAGGAAGGAATTACTCCACAAGACGTATGCGATCGCTATCACACGATGATTAAGGACTCTTTCGAGGAGTTCGGTATTTCGTTCGATGTGTACAGTCGTACGACAAGTGAGACCCACCACAAGTTTGCTTCTGACTTCTTCCGTAAGCTATATGATGATGGTAAGCTCGTTGAACAGGAGAGTGAGCAGTACTATGATGAGGAAGCTCACCAGTTCCTTGCCGATCGTTACATCATGGGCGAGTGCCCTCATTGTAGTAACCCGAATGCATACGGCGACCAATGTGAGAAGTGTGGTAGTGACCTTAGCCCTATGGAACTGAAGAATCCACACTCAACCATCTCTGGTTCACAGCCTGTCATCAAGCGTACTAAGAACTGGTACCTGCCTTTGAATGACTATCAAGAGTGGCTGAAGCAGTGGATTTTGGAGGATCACATGGAGTGGCGACCAAACGTTTATGGTCAGTGTAAGAGCTGGTTAGACATGGATCTCCAGCCACGTGCTATGACTCGTGACCTTGATTGGGGTATTCCTGTACCAGTAGAGGGAGCCGAGGGCAAGGTTCTTTACGTATGGTTTGATGCGCCTATCGGCTATATTTCAAACACTAAGGAACTTTGCGAAAAGGATCCAGAGCACTTCGGCAATTGGCAGAAGTGGTGGCAAGACCCAGAAACACGCATCGTTCACTTCATCGGTAAGGACAATATCGTGTTCCACTGTCTTATCTTCCCAACGATGTTGAAGGCTCATGGTGATTACGTTCTTCCCGACAATGTTCCTTCAAATGAGTTCCTGAACCTTGAAGATAATAAGATTTCTACAAGTAAGAACTGGGCTGTATGGCTTCACGAATATCTCCGTGACTTTGAAGGAAAGCAGGATGTGCTGCGCTATGTACTGACCGCTAATGCACCAGAAACTAAGGATAATAATTTCACTTGGAAAGACTTTCAGGAGCGCAACAACTCTGAACTCGTTGCTGTATATGGTAACTTCGTTAACCGTGCACTGCAATTGACCAAGAAGTATTGGAATGGTGTGGTTCCTGCCTGTGGTGATTTAGAAGAGATTGATCGCCAGACTATCCAAGAGTTCAAGGATGTTAAGGCAAAGGTAGAGGCTTTACCTCGACATCTTCAAGTTCCGTGAGGCACAGAAGGAGGCGATGAACCTTGCCCGTATCGGTAATAAATACATTGCTGAAACAGAACCTTGGAAGCTTTGGAAGACCGACCCAAAGCGCGTGGAGACCATTCTCAATATCTCGCTTCAGCTCGTTGCCAACCTCAGTATTGCCTTCGAACCATTCTTGCCATTCAGTAGTAAGAAACTTCGTGAGATGATAAACATGACGGAATATGACTGGAGTGAACTTGGTTCTACCGAACTCCTCACTGCTGGTAAGCAGCTTGCCGAACCAGAACTACTCTTCGAGAAGATTGAAGACGATGCTATAAATGCTCAACTCAACAAACTGGAAGAAACCAAGAAGGCTAATGAAGCTGCATCATTTAAGGCTGAACCGATAAAGAAGGATATTCCTTTCGAAGACTTCGAGAAGCTTGATATCCGTGTTGGACATATCATCAAGTGCGAGAAGGTGAAGAAGAGTAAGAAACTCTTGCAGTTCACTATCGACGATGGTTCAGGTGTTGAGCGCACTATTCTCAGCGGTATTGCAGCCTACTACGAGCCAGAGCAACTCACGGGTAAGGATGTTCTCTTCGTTGCCAATTTTGCTCCTCGTAAGATGATGGGTATCGAAAGTCAGGGAATGATTCTCTCTGCTGTCAACTTCGATGGCTCACTTACCGTTACAACTACTATGGGTGAGGTGAAACCTGGTAGTCAAGTGGGGTAAAATAAAGCTAAGAGACTTGTTGATATAACTTTTAAAGGCAATTAGAAAGTGTGGATATTCACACTTTCTAATTGCCTTTTCTCTTCTTGGTAGGTTTGTCGTCGCTCACTTGTTTTCTCGTCTGTTATTGGGAATGTAGGACGGACTTTCAGCTTCGAAGTTAATACCTTCTTTTTGTTTCTTTTGGAATGTGGGTGAGAGAAGCCATTGAATATGCAAGTATAAGATATAAGAACTTTTACATCTATTATTTTCTTGGTTGAAGAGATTGATTTCTAAGATAATGCAGATGTAGCGGATAGCATCAGGTAAGATGTATAGAAAGGGGGAATTGTTAATCTTCTGTTAAATGAGAGTATCGTTCTTATCCATTGGTTTATTTTAACTATATTTGTACAAAACTATTTTAATGCGGCAAGATGTGATAGATATCTATTGACAAATGTAAGAAAAATGTGTAAAAGAAAACCCTAAGAACTTATACGTTTTTTTCGTTATAGGATTTACTCTCAGTATGCAGCGTTCAATAGTCAATAAGGCTAATAAATAGTGATAGTATAATCATTGCAGGCTCTTGGAGGGCAAGCTGTAAGACATAAAATAAAAACTTATTAAATATTTACGATTATGAAAATACCATCAGAGTTTGATCCTATTCGTCCGTTTGAACCAGAGGAGTTGCCAGAAGTATATGATCGGATTCTTGCTGATAAGCAATTTAAGCAGGTACTGGCATATCTTTATCCTGATGTTCCAGTAGAGGCAATTGCAAAGAAGATGCACGCTTGTAAGACAAATTATGAATTTCAGAAAGTCTTTTGTCATCCATTTCTTCAGCGTCTTGTGATGGAATTGAGCTTAGGATGTAGTATGGATGTGTCGAATATCAATAGCCGCAAACGCTATACCTTTGTTAGCAACCATCGTGATATTGTACTTGACTCAGCTTTCCTTGACAAACTACTTATTGATGTTGGTTTTACTACTACATGCGAGATTGCTATTGGCGATAATCTTTTGTCGCAAGATTGGGTACGTGACTTGGTGCGTATAAACAAGTCGTTTACCGTAGAGCGCACACTTCATTCGGTAGAGATGCTTCGTGCCAGCAAACGTATGTCGGAGTATATTCATTTTGTAATTGATAAGAAGAACGAGAACGTATGGATTGCGCAGCGACAAGGTAGAGCAAAGAATTCAAACGACCTTACTCAACCTGCAATTTTGAAAATGATGGCAATGGGCGGTGAAGGTACGATTATAGAACGCCTAAAACAGTTGCATATCGTTCCGTTGTCTATTTCTTACGAGTATGATCCATGCGACTATCTTAAAGCGCGCGAGTATCAATTGCGTCGTGATATACCATATTGGAAGAAGACTGCTGAAGACGACCTTGAGAGTATGTTGGTTGGCATCAAGGGTTATAAAGGACATATTTACTATAAATGTGCTCCTTGCATTGATAATTGGCTTGATACCGTCGATGAAGAGTTGCCAAAGAACAAGCTCTTCGATTTTATAGCATCGCATATTGATCACGAAATTCATAGTAATTATAAACTTTATCCAATCAATTATGTGGCATTGGATATGATTCAGGATACGCGTGTTTACGAAGAGTATTACACTGCTGAGGATTATCAGCACTTTGAGGAGTATCTTGTTGGTCAGATTGAGAAGATTGACATTGAGAATCGAGATGACAAGTTCTTGCGTACTTGCTTATTAACACAATATGCTTATCCTGCAAAGAATTATATTGCAGCTGTATCTGAGAATGGTCGTTTCAAATCTCTTCTTAATCGTCTCACCTTCAAAAAATAACGATTAGTGAACGGGATAAGAAAGAGTACTTACAATATATTGGCTATGATAACGGCATTGATGTCGTTACTCATAGTCAGTGCTTGTGAGCATAATTTCTACGAAACGGGTGATAGTGAATTATCTTATCTACATACCGATTTGTTGAAGCAAGGACAGATGAGATGTCTGCATTTGTGTCTGCTGTTACGGATGAAGGTCGACAACTAATTCTTAAGCCAGTTGTAAAGGAGTTATGGGCTACAAAGGCTGACACAACCTATCGAGCCTTACTATATTATAATAAGGTAGAGAAGGGGGTTACATCCTCTTTTGTAATTAATCCTGTTGTTGTTTTACGTTCACGTTTAGACAATAGCTCATCATCTTCATATAACGACCCTATTGGTTTTGAAAGTGTATGGATGAGTAAAAATCGAAAGTATCTAAACCTCACACTTATTGTAAAGACTGGTAAGACGGAGGATAAGAAGGCTGTTCAGAGTTTAGCTGTTATACGTGACTCTATTAAGTCTTTATCGTCTGGTCGTCGCATTGTGTATCTTCGATTGATGCATCATCAGAATAAAGTACCAGAATATTATAGTCGACGTGTCTTTACAAGTATTCCTTTGAATGAATTTAGACAGAATGATTCTATTTGTTTGGATATGAATACTTATAAAGGTAAGATTAGTAAACGCTTTGTGTACTAAGCATACCTTTATTTTCAAACTTTTCTCTACCTTCTATCTTCTACCTTCTCCATCTGAAATTTACCTCCTTTTTCTTCGATATAGTCAATAAGTTCAGCGAAGAGAGGATTTTTTCTTAATATCAATTCATTGCCTGTTAGAATCAATTGCTTACGAGCTCTTGTGATAGCAACGTTCAGTTTGCGATCGATGGGTTGGTCGTCTTCGTAGAAGGTGTTGGCTGTAAGGAAGTCAAGTTGATATCGGCTTTGAATGGTGAATGAATAGAGGATAATGTCACGTTGGCTACCTTGATAGCGTTCGACAGTATCAATACTTATTTCTTCGAGTTCAGGAATTTGTAGTTTCTCAATCTCCTTTCGTATCATTGCAATTTGATTGCGATAGGGAACGATGACACCAATAGATTTCTGGGGACTGAAGTTTTTTCCTATTTGTCGATATAAGCGTTTAAGAAGATTAGTGATGATACGTGCTTCATCGGTGTTGACCTTCTCGGAAATATTTAGTTGTCGGCATGGTTTTGAAGGAATGAAAACCATACGATGTTTCTTCAAATGATTGTCTATTGCGTCTTCGCTTATCTCATTATATTCCAAGGTCTTTTCCAGCTGGTGTGCTAATGGTACGCATTCAAGTTGTTCTCTTACGTAGAATTTTCTATTAGGAAAGTCTGCAATGTCAGGGTGCATACGTCCTTGTTTGTGTAATGTACCAATAAAGTCGGTACGTCCAGCAGCACGTTCAGTCAAGATAAGACGCTCAAAGAGAGAATTAGCACAAGAGTGAAGATGAATGTCTTTCAGTATCTTCTGTTCAATAATCATCTCAATATCAGATTGTTGTACAACCGCAGGTAACTGTTTGTGGTCACCAATGAGTATGAATTTGTCTATGGCTTGTTTTTGCTGGTGCTGACTCGTTAGTAATCCGATGATGTTCGGTTCTAATATTTGGCTTGCTTCATCAATAATTGCAAGGTCAAAATGCTTGATATTAAAGAGTGTAGCATTGCTGTTCATGGTGGATGTTGTGGCAACAATAATTTGAGCATCTGCTAAGGTAGACTTTATGCTGTTGAGCGTTGTATTTTCATCTAACACTTCCTTTAACAAATGGCTACTATATTTTGGGTCACAACTGAACTCATTACCGATGCGGATATAGTCAAGTGCGTTCTCTGTTAGCATATTACAAATCTCGTCAACAGCACGATTTGTATAGGCTAAGAGGAGGATTGAACTTTGAACTTTGAACTTTGAACTTTGAACTTTAGGCTTTTCTGCCAACTGTTCACGTACAAGGAATTGTAGAGCCTGCGAAGTCTTGCCTGTACCAGGAGGACCTATTAGGAGAAAATAATCCTGTGCTTGCTTAGCTTTCAAGATTATTTCGTCGTAGTCAGGATGATAGCTTTGAGATAGGGAGAGCGACTTGTCAACGTTGGGTTCACGCTGTCCAAGAAGTAGCTGACGGCTTTCTTCGTTAGAGGTAATGAAGGTATAGAGACTTCGGATAGCTGATGTGCCACCGATGTCACTACCAGCATGCTCAATGGCAAGTAATCTCCGCTGATAAGGTCAGGGTTCTGTTGTCCATCATTTAGGTGTACGACAAGTCGGTCGCTATGTATTTCTTGCAGTGAACCTTTGAAAAGAATACTTCTTCTTACGTCTGGCGATTCGTTTTTTCCATACGTGTAGAGATAAATCATATCCCCTCGTCGAAAGTTTGGGAGGAAATCTTCGCCTTGTAAGGGTACAGTAAGTGTAATGGTATCGTAGCCGTTGAATGAGTTGCTACGCTCTTTTTTTGTAATTGTAAGTTCTGTATAGATATTTCCTGTTTCCTTTTTCTCAGTAAGGGGCATATTCCACAGGTCTGCATTACTATTTCCGACACCTTCTTGCATACCCACTTTTGACACTAATTGTTCTTTGATAACGAAGGTCATCATACGTGTGAAATATGTTCGTTCAAGTTCGTTGAGTTGATGGAGAGGTGCCAGTTTTTCAATAAGTTGTGGTAAGAGGTACCTATTATAGAAATCGTCGTTTTGTTTCTCAACGTTCAATGTTTGTGGTGTGAGTAATGGTAAGACTTTCTCAAAGCCATTTTCAGCCATCCAAAACTCAGTTGCTACGGCTTGATTACGGAAGCGGATTGCCTCACGTATCAGTGTTTGTAGCGGCTCCACTTCGAGCAGTCCGTCGGGTAAGGGATATTTAGAATACAATAGTTGGATATGTGCATTCTTTGGGTTAAGCTGAAAATTATATTGCAGAATACCATAGTAGAGCAACAGTTGTACGTAGTGTTTCTCTACATGGAGTGAGCCATGCGGATTTTTATATTTACGTTCAATAAAGATGTTCTTTCCCGACTTCTGTTCAACAAGCAGTTTTAGGTCGGTTGTCATCATGTCCACACGTCCTTGTATTCCCAATTGTTCACAAACGAAAGACGGTTCAAGAATAGCTTTGTCTCGGTCGTATGTTTGGAATATTTCGTTAACAATTCCCTTAATATTTTCTACTTGTTTCACAGCATCTTGTTTGAAAGAAGCTGCATCGAAGTCAGGACAGGTAGCATAGTCTAATGCTTTCTCTCTAAAATTAGAACGGAAGGTTTCTTTGATGTCATATTCAGCGGTATGATTGATGATATCGTCGAGGGCAGAACCTGCAAAGTTTCCTAATATAAAGTGTTTGTTACTTAGGCGTTGTCCGAGTCTGTTGGTGGTGAAGAGTAAGGGATGATGTCCGTAACTTTCAAAACAATTAGCAATAGTAGAAATGTCTATCAGGTAGTCTGGCTCTACAACGATAAGACGTGGTACAACCTTCTTTCGTGTGACAGTACAGTCAAGAAGATTAAGCTGCATTCCTTCGCGTAACAATGGGCATAGATAGCTAAAGTCAATATAGTCGGGTGTGTTCGTATAGTCTACGACTAAGAGTTCTTCGCTACTATCCTGATTGATGACAGAAACCTGAATGATATTATCGTCCCACTCTCTTACGATACAACGAATGTAGCGATAATTCGTAATTTGTATATTTTCTGTTATTCGTCTACGTGCTGGAATTTCTCAACGAGGAAGGAGGGGATGGCTTCTTGAATGACGGCAGAAACGAAGATAGCCAAGGCACGGCAGTCGTAGGCAATATCTTCTGGCAGGATAGGTGCGTTGGAATTACTATGTCGGCGCATTTTATGAATTGCCACAATCTCTTGTGAGGCAATATTATGCTGTCTGCATAGTGACTCTACTTGTGACGAAAGATTGCCGAAACCATGTCGGGTATTTTTCAATCCTTCGTGACAAGCAATGACGAGTGTTTCGTGCATGATGAGTGCTTGTGCTTCCGAAGGTGCTGAAAGTATGTCAGCGATACGTGAGAAAAGTTCGTGTGCCATAAAGAATGTCTACTCCTGACCCTCCCGAAGTGGAGGGATAGCCGTTTTGCTATGCGTGGGGACTAATTCGTTGGGTTATGTTTTGGGTGGACTTATTGTCCTCCTAAGCGTTCAAAAAAAGTGATAATATCCTCCCATGTCTTGAACTCTTCACTCCCGAAAAGTAGACTTGTTGCGAGGAAGTCATCGTGTTTGGTGCTACTGATGAAGTAATCACCATAGAGAAGTTGAGGTTGGTTGGTGAAGATGGTATGGTTCCACGCTGGTGCACTGAAGATGTCTTCAATCCATGCCTGACATTCGGTGATGGCTGATGGTTTGTTGGTAGGTGCTGTACAGACGAAGAAGACGTTATAGTTATCAAGTAAGAACTCGTAGGCTTTGTTCAGGCTCGATTTCGCTTTACCATATCCATCAGCAAGTGTATTTTGGTCGATGAGTATTGTACGCCGCTCACGTTCTTCTTGTCGGTCGTCAATCCATCGGATAACGGGCATAAGATAGTGGAAGACAACTTTTTCGATAAGTCTATGCTCACCATGAAAGCGAATCGCTTGAGGGTAATGTTCATGGAAAAGGTCGAAGGTATGGACAACGGGGTCAGCATCGCCAAAGAGTCCGAAGACAAGTTGTTGTTCTTCTTCCGTCACATGCGAAAAACATTGTTCGGTGATTTCTTTGTATTCCTTTACCAAAGACTTGGTTACGATAATCTCCTGTACACCATCTTGTCGTTCATTTTGAAACACTTGTTTGCCCATCATATTACTCTCGCTGATGGTTGTTCCCATCTGGAAAGCAGGGTTTACACAGATACGGTCAATACCATAAAGCATTTCGGTATACATACCTCCCATTGATGTGCCAATGATTAAGTCGGGCTTTTCAGAGTCAATAAGGTTGCGCAATAACTCTATTGCCTCTTGAGGATGTATGGGAAGGTCGGGTGCAATGATTGTTGCTTTGGGCATATAGTCCCTCAGTATCTGTACAGTATGGCTTGCCCCAGATGACATAAATCCGTGAACGTAGATTATTTTCTTTCCTACCATAAGGTCAGGAAAGGTTTTCTTATATTGATTTTCCATTGTTGCTATTTGGAAGTTAAAGAAGTGAGAGGGAGGGAAGGATACTTAGGAGTTGGAGGAGTGAAATGGAGTTAAGACAAATGTGTTGTGGGGTGTCTTTGTGTTGCTTTCTCGTATTAAAATTGTTTCCAAATTTTCTCTCAGAGAATTTCTTTAAGTTCCTCTGAAAGAGTGAATAACAGAGATAATAGCATCACTCTTTTTCCCTCTTTGCCTCCCCTCCTTTCGGAGGGGTCGGGGGAGGCTTTTATATCAGCGGTAAGCTGATACCATTTATCTTTTGATAGATATCGAGGGCATAGATATCCGTCATACCACTGATAAAGTCGAGAACAGCCATAATACGTGTTTCAAGGCACGGACTCTGGATGTCATATTGGCTTGAGAAACGTCGGATAAGCTGCTGACTATGGAAATGTTCTGGCTCAACGGCAGCACCGATGAGTGCTTCCATTAGTGTTTCCATAATCTTATAACCTGATAGCTCAACATCAAGAACAGCTTTACTTCGGTAAATCTTGTCTTTGGAAATTTCGGTACAACGCTTGTAAGCCTGTCGAGGCAGTTCAGATATATGCTTAATGAGTGAGCCTTCAAAGTTCCGTTGAGTATTTCTTTTTCGTGTTCAACAAAGACATTGACGCATTCAGCCTCCAACAGTCCAACGGCGCAAGCACGGAAGTAAACCACTTGTTCGTTTTGATCGGTCACCCCCTCGTCTTCTATACGTTTTCGGATACTCTTTCTTGTGGATTCATCAAAGAAACCAAGGAGCATTTCGGCTGTTTCTTCAAAAGAAAGAAGTTTGAGTTTGTGAGAGTCTTCAATATCCATAATTTCATAACAGATATCGTCAGCAGCCTCCATAAGGTAGGTTAGTGGATGGCGAACGTAACAGATGCCATCTTTGGAACTATCCTTTTGTATGATACCTAATTCGTCAGCAATTTTCTGGTAGGTTTCTTCTTCGGTAGCAAAGAAACCAAATTTACCGTGTTTGCTTGCGTAGGTAGAACTAAAAGGATATTTTACTATACTGGCAAGGGTGCTATATGTCATCACGAATCCACCTTCTCTTCGACCTAAGAAACGATGGGTTAGCAGGCGGAAGGCGTTGGCATTACCTTCAAAGTGTGTGATATCCTCCCAGAAGTGTTGACTAACTTTTTCCTTCAAACAAGCACCCGGTCCTTCTGTGAAGAACGCTTGAATAGCCTTCTCTCTCCACTATGGCCGAACGGAGGGTTACCCATATCATGTGCATAACAAGCTGTCTGTACGATGGTTCCAATCTCTTCAAAGAGTGTACCACGCAACTCTGGATGTTTCTCGATAAGTCTTCTTGCCACGTCATCACCTAAGGATTTACCCAAAGAGGCTACCTCCAAAGAGTGAGTCAATCGGTTGTGTACAAAGACACTGCCTGGAAGTGGGAAGACTTGGGTCTTGTTTTGCAGTCGTCGGAATGGTGCAGAATATATCAATCGGTCGCTGTCTCGCTTGAATTCAGAGCGATCATCATGTCGAAGTTCGTGACGTTTTTCTTGTCCAAGACGTTTGTTTGATATGAGTTGTTGCCAGTTCATGGGTGTTGGGTGTTGGGTGTTGATGAATTCTGTTTATGATTTATTGAGAGATTAAAGCTAAACACAAAAGTAATTAAATTTGGCTAAAAACAAGTTTTTTACTTCATAAAATGTGTGAATGTGGCTTTTAATGCTTAATTTTGTACCTTATTATATAACAATGACACAGATAAAAGTAATTAATAAAGGGCATCAGCAGCTCCCTGCTTATGCTACTTCACAGAGTGCGGGGATGGATCTTCGTGCTAATATAGATGCACCGATAATATTACAACCGATGGAGAGAAGACTTGTTCCGACAGGGCTTTATATTGCACTTCCTGAGGGTTTTGAGGCACAGGTGCGACCTCGTAGTGGACTTGCTTTGAAGCATGGACTTACAGTTCTTAACTCTCCTGGTACGATTGATGCTGACTATCGTGGCGAAATCATGGTGCTACTTATAAACTTCTCTAATGAGCCTTTTACAATCAATGATGGTGAACGCATTGCACAAATGGTTGTTGCTCGTCATGAACAGGCTGAGTTCGTTGAGGTAGAAGTACTCGATGAGACCGAGCGTGGTGAAGGAGGATATGGACATACGGGTGTGAAGTAAAGGTAAAGAAAAGAAACTTAAATGTTTAGTAACATTATGTCGAAAGTCATAAAGATGCGTCATGTCCTCTTTGCTCTTGTTTTACTGGGAGGATCTTTGGCTATGAAGGCTACTCCGAAGGATAGTCTTCAAAACTATAATTACTTCTTTCTCGAAGCGATACGACAACAGGAAATGGGTAATTTTACGGCAGCTTTTGACCTTCTTCGTCATGCACAAGATCTTAATCCACAATCTTCGGAAGTTTGTTATCATTTGGCAACTTTTTTTGCGGAAATAAAGAATGACTCATTGGCACGTGAGTACCTTGAGAAGGCTACAAACCTTGCTCCCAAGAATATGGCTTATCAAGAGAGATTAGCTAAGTTTTATATATCACAGAAGGATTATCCCAGTGCGATAAAATCCTTAGAACGTCTTTATGAGTTAAACAAAACACGTTCTGATGTGTTGCGTTTGCTTTATCAACTTTATGGCTTACAAAATGAGTTCAAGATGATGTTAATTTGTTTGGAACGTCTGGAAGTAATAGAGGGAACTAACGAGCAGACGTCGCTGGATAAGATGTATATCTACGAACAGATGGGAGAAAAGCGTAAGGGGTACGAGGAATTGAAAGCGCTTATTAACAGTCATCCGCTTGAACTCAACTATCGTGTGATGTTAGGAAACTGGCTCTTACAGAACGAAAGAAAGAGGGAAGCCTTTAAAACGTATCAAGAAGTGCTTAAAGAGGACCCAGATAATTCTCTTGCTAAGATTTCTTTAATAGACTATTATGAAAATATAGGAGATAAAGAAAGAGCGAGAAGAATTGTACATGAGGTGTTGCAGTCTCCCAAAACCCAAAAAGCTGTTAAGCAGGAGCTACTTCGGCAGATTGTATCAAGCAGTCAGAGAGACAATAACCCTGATAGCACCGAGGTAATGCGACTATTCTCTTTGACCTTAGCTACTCCACAAGAGGATGCTGAAATCTATATGTTGAAAGCTGCATATATGAATTATCTCAAATTGCCAAAGGAGAAAGTCAACTCTGTCTATGAGCAGGCTCTTGAGGTTGAACCTGATAATCTGACGGCAAGATTGTCTTTTATCGAGAACCTTTGGTTAAAAGAAGATTATGATAAGGTTATAGCAATCTGTCAGCCTGCCATTGAGTACAATCCATACGAATTGGCATTCTATTACTTTCAAGGTATGGCTCAATTTCAAAAGCGTGACAACGACGCTGCTTTAGAAACCTTTCGTAAGGGAGTTGGGCAGATAAAGCCTGATAGTAATCCTGTTATTGTGTCAGACTTCTACGCTATAATGGGTGACATTCTTCATGAGAAGGGTCACAATGATGAGGCTTTTCAAGCGTATGATAGTTGTTTGCAGTGGAAAGCAGACAATATTACAGCATTGAATAATTATGCTTATTACCTTAGTGTCGAGAATAAGAACCTTTCGAAGGCAGAGCAGATGAGCTATAAAACGGTTAAGGCAGAACCCAATAATAGCACTTATCTTGACACATACGCATGGATTCTTTTCCAGCAGAAACGGTACGAAGAGGCTAAAATCTATATTGAACAGGCTATTCGTAATGACTCTACGCTGAGTAATGTTGTCTTGGAACACATTGGTGATATCTATTCGCAGACGGGCAATACTGATAAGGCTGTTGAATATTGGCAGAAAGCCTTAGAAGCAGGAAATAGTAGTGCAATACTAAGAAAGAAAATAGAACAAAAGAAATACATAGTAGAATGAAAAGAACGAAGATATTATTTGTAGGCATGGTAGTACTCTTGTTGGCGTCATGTGCTACAAAGAAGGCGTTCGTAGAACAGAAACCTGTTCAGAAGAAAACGCCAAGTAGAGAAAGTGTCTTCAGTAGAGAAGGCAAACAATATGCAGAATTACGTTGTTATACAGCGTGTAACTGATAATGCACTTTATCAAAAGAACCTTGTCTCAAATCTTACTTTCGCCATCAATGATGGTAGTAAGGATATTACAGTTCCTGGTATTTTGCGTATGCGTAAGGATGAGGTTATTCGTTTACAATTACTGATTCCTATTCTTCGCAGTGAAGTGGGACGCATTGAGTTTACAAAGGATTACGTTCTTTTCATCGATCGTATTCATAAACAATATGTAAAGGCAAATTATGACGAAGTGGGATTCTTGCGCGACAATGGTATCAATTTTTACTCGCTTCAGTCACTCTTCTGGAACCAGATTTTCATTCCTCGTAAACAAAGGATAAGTGAAGCTGATTTCTCACAACTCTCTGTTGACGAAAGTAAGCTGCAGAGTGAGGGTACAACGCTCATCGGACTTAAAGATGGAAAGATGGACTATAAATGGACTGTTAATTCTAAAAGAAATCAGATATTACTTACGACTGTTACCTATAACGGCAGTGCGCAGACTACTTCAAAACTCTCATGGAGTTATGGAGATTTCAAGGGCTTTGGTGCAAAACTCTTTCCTGCAAGCCAGTCTTTGACAATTAATACACCAAAGTTTGGTAAGAAGCCTGCAAAGACACTAAAAGCTAACTTTGAGCTTGATGGTTTCGGTGAGACCAGTGATTGGGAGGCTTTTACCACTCCATCAGATAAGTATACAAAAGTAAGTGTAGAAGATATCCTCGCTAAACTAATGAACTTTTAAATGAAACGTCTTTCTTTTATTTTTATATTGTCTTTTGTCTGGATACTGTCAACTTCTGCTCAACATTCAGGAAAGCATAGACAGTGGCATAAATCAAATGTTTCTCAAACCGTAGATGTTACAACTACTGAAAAGGGGAAGGATAGAAAAAGTGCAAAAGTAAAGAGTAACCATTCAACGATTACAACTACAGATGTTAAGAATGGTCAGAAGTATTCCGCCGAAAAACAGTATGCTCAAACTCAGACAAAGGGTAAACAACAGCAAGATAAGTTACAACAGGCTGGACGCGGTAAAGCTGCTGGTCACACTTCTCATAACGTTAAGAAAGGAGGAAAGTCGCCTTCCTATATAACAACAGAGGAGATTAAAGGTTTACAACAGCAAAACCAGAAGTTGCAGCAGGAGATATCAGAGCATGAGGAAGAGATGAAGGCAAAGCAGAAGGATGTTGATAATCGTCTGCAGAAGATTGTTCGTCTTGATACAGAAATCGGTCAGCACAAGAGAACGATTGATACTATTGCTACGGATATCAAAGGTCTTGATACAAATATTGGAATCTTGAAAGGGCAACTTACGTCGCTTGAAGCACAATTGGGCGAGCGTCGTGCGCGTTTCATACGTTCTATGCGCTATATGGCACGTCATCGTGGCATCCAAGATAAACTGATGTTCGTCTTTTCAGCTAAGAGTCTAACACAGATGTATCGTCGTCTTCGTTTCGTACGTGAGTATGCTGCTTATCAGAGAGCGCAGGGAGAACAACTCAAAGCTAAGCAAATGCAGGTTGATGAGAAGCATACACAGCTGAAAAATGTGCGTATCAATAAGAGTAACCTCTTATACAAGGATAGGCAGGTTCATGCACAGATGGAACGTAAGCGTGTTGAACAGCAAACGGTTGTCAGTTCTTTGCAGAAGGATCAGAAAGTGTTGCAGGGTGTGATTGCTCAGCGTCGCCAACAGCAACAAGCGTTGAATGCACAGATTGATAGACTTATTCAGATTGAAATACAGAAAGCTCGTGAACGTGCAATAGCAGAGGCAAAGGCACAGGCGGCAGCTCGTGCTGCTGCGGCTAAGAAGCGTGCAGAGGAGTTGGCACGTAAACGTGCAGAAGCAGAAGCTGCTGCTCGTGAGAATGCTCGTCGTATTGCTGAGGCCAGAGAACGTGAGGCTGCGGCTAAGGCGGCAGCTCGTGCTGCTGCTGAGGCTGCAGAGAAGGCTCGTCAGGAGGCTGCTGCTCGTGCTGCTGCAGCTCATGCTGCCGCTGAGAAGGCTCGTCAGGAGGCTTTACAGAAAGAGCGTGCCGCTGCTCGTGAGCGTGCTATACGTAAGGTTGAAGAACAAGAGGCTGCGGCTAAGGCGGCACAAGAGAAGGCTGAGACTCGTGCTGCTGCTGATAAGGCTCGTGCCGAACAAATGGCTCGTGAGGCTGAGGCAAACCGTGTGGCTGCTGAGCGTAAGGCAGAAATCGACCGTGAGCGTGCTACTCGTGAGGCTGAGGCTGCGAGGGCATCGGCCTCTGAAAACAATGATATGCTTAGTTCTACGGACCGTGCAATAACGGGTAATTTTGCTAATAATCGTGGTAGATTGCCAATGCCGTTGATGGGGCAGATAGTGAGTCACTTTGGTCAATATAACGTAGCGGGCATGTCGAATATTCGTTTGAATAATGATGGTATCAATATCAAAGGAACTCCTGGCAGTGCTGTTCGCAGTGTGTTTATGGGTGAGGTCAGTGGTGTTTTCATGGCAGGTGGTATGAGTGTCGTGATGGTTCGTCATGGTATTTATATTTCTGTTTATGCCAATTTAGGTTCTGTTGGTGTCAGCAAGGGTCAGAAGGTTGGTACGGGTCAGACGCTTGGAACAGTAGGTAAGAGTGGTATTCTTCAATTCCAATTGCGTAAGGAGACCGCAAAATTAAATCCAGAGCAGTGGTTGCGCTGATGATATAGCTATGCTTTTATAATCATAGTAATTGACTTGTTAAGTTCAGAGTAATGATAGATGATTTCATATTTATCATTACTCTGGACTTTTTTATTGCCTCTTGTCAATCGTTTAAGCAAAATTGATCGTTAGAGATTAAATAGGTAAGGTTGTTTAGTGATTGATGAGGTAAGATAAATATTTTATCATTCAACAGAAGTCAATAAGATATGAAAAAAGATGATTGCGTCATCGGCAATCATCTTTTTTCATTTACAATAATGTGAGTATTCAACTATCGGTAAATACGATAGAAAATACGTGTAGTTTAGCCAACTCTAATGTTTTGCCACACTATCACATATATTTATTTTAGCTTAGCTTCGAGGTTCTTCAGCATGTCGATAGTCATAGCGTCAAGGTCATACTGTGGTTTCCAATCCCATTCAGTACGTGCACAGCTATCATCAAGACTGTCAGGCCAACTGTCGGCAATACCCTGTTTGAGAGGGTCAACGTCATATTCCATCTCAAAGTCTGGTTTGTGACGCTTGATAGCGTTAAAGATTTCTTCTGGGTCGAAGCTCATAGATGCAATGTTGAAACCATTGCGATGAACCAATCGTGTTGGGTCTGCTTCCATCAAAGAGATAGCTGCATGTAGACCATCTGGCATGTACATCATATCCATCAGTGTCCCTTTCTTAATAGGACATACAAATTTTTCGCCACGCACAGCCGAATAGTAGATGTCTACGGCATAGTCCGTAGTGCCACCACCGGGAGGAGTTACGTATGAAATCAATCCCGGGAAGCGCACAGAGCGAGTATCAACACCATACTTCTTGAAGTAGTAATCACTGAGCAACTCTGTTGTTACTTTTGAAACACCATAGATTGTGCCAGGACGTTGAACAGTGTCTTGCGGTGTCAGTGTGTGAGGGGTGCTTAGTCCGAACGAACCAATAGAGCTTGGGGTAAAGACTGCACAATTGTTTTCACGTGCTACTTCCAAGATGTTCCATAGACCATCAATACCAATTTTCCAAGCCAGTTGAGGCTTCTTCTCTGCAACTACTGAGAGTAAGGCTGCAAGATTGTAGATAGTGTCAATATTGTGTTTTTTGACAATATTGGCAATCATCTCTGGGTTAGTAACGTCAGCTTCTGCTGATGGGCCGCTTTCTTTCAGTTCACCCGTAGGTTCTGCTCCTTTAATGTAACCAGCGACGATGTTGTCGTTTCCATAACGTTTTCTCAGTTCTCTGGTAAGCTCTGAGCCAATCTGACCAGTAGAGCCAATGACCAAAACATTTTTCATAAATATTGTTAAGCTTTTGTGTAACTGATTGCAAAGTAAGTATATTTTTATGGATTATACCATTATTACGTATTAAAAATTATTAAAAAAATCAGGTTGCCACGTAAAAAAACACTTTCAAACGTCCTTTTTCTCATTTTTTTATAAGTTACTTTGTCTTCAAATAATAAAAAAATCTAATGTTATGTACGGTAAGATGAAAGAACATCTCAGCAATGGGCTTGTTGAGATAAAAGAAGCAGGACTTTACAAGGAAGAACGTATTATTGAGAGTCCTCAAAGTGCTGCAATCGAAGTGAAAGGTAAAGAGGTTTTGAACTTCTGTGCCAACAATTATCTTGGTCTATCTAATCATCCTCGTTTGATTGAAGGGGCTAAGAAAATGATGGATAAGCGTGGATTTGGTATGTCATCTGTGCGCTTTATCTGTGGAACCCAGGATAGTCATAAGGAGCTTGAGGCTGCCATCTCTGACTACTTTAAGACGGAGGATACCATTCTCTATGCTGCTTGCTTTGATGCTAATGGTGGTGTTTTTGAACCATTGCTCACCGAGCAGGATGCTATCATTTCTGATGCGCTCAACCATGCCTCTATTATTGATGGTGTACGCCTTTGTAAGGCAAAGCGTTATCGCTATGCAAATGCCGACATGGCTGACTTGGAGCGTTGTTTACAGGAGGCGCAAGAACAGCGTTTTCGTATCATTGTTACTGATGGTGTATTCTCAATGGATGGTAACGTAGCTCCTGTTGATAAGATTTGCGACCTTGCAGAGAAGTACAATGCGCTCGTGATGGTTGATGAGTCACACTCTGCTGGTGTTGTGGGTGCTACTGGTCATGGTGTAAGCGAACTCTGCAAGACTACGATCGTGTGGATATCTATACGGGTACACTTGGTAAAGCATTTGGTGGTGCGCTCGGTGGTTTCACTACTGGTCGCAAGGAAATCATTGATATGCTTCGTCAGCGCAGTCGTCCATACCTCTTCTCTAACTCACTTGCACCTTGTATTATTGGTGCCAAGTATCGAAGTATTCAAGATGTTGAAGGAGAGTAATGAACTTCATGACAAGCTTGTCGAGAATGTTAACTATTTCCGTGATAAAATGATGGCTGCTGGTTTTGATATTAAACCAACTCAGAGTGCTATCTGTGCAGTAATGCTTTACGATGCTAAGTTGTCACAGGTATATGCTGCTAAGCTTCTTGAAGAGGGTATCTATGTGACTGGTTTCTACTATCCAGTAGTGCCAAAGGGCGAGGCTCGCATCCGTGTTCAACTCTCAGCTGGTCACAATCGTGAGCAACTTGACAAGTGTATCAATGCTTTCATCAAGATTGGTAAGGAACTTGGTGTATTGAAATAGTCTACTTGTAGACACTGGTTAGTAGTCAGCACCATTGGTGCTTGGCGTCAGCACGTGTGGTACTGTTGGTAAGCACCATGTGTGCGGAGTACGAATAGATTATTAAAAGATAGAAAAAGAGCGAGTGCCGGGATAGGTACTCGCTCTTTGTTATTGGATAGTTGTTTATCGGATAACGCTTGTGTAACGACTTCTTTGTGTGACGACGCGTACCACGTAGGTTCCCTTTGGAATGGAGAGGCTAAGGTTGTCGGTGCCACTCGCAGCACTACTTGCTACCAATATACCATTCATGTTATACACTTCTACACGCTTTAATCCCTGTTGTTGTACGTGTAGGTGTCCGTCAACGAAATGTAATATAGGCTTGATGCTCACTTCTTCGACACTATTTGTCACATCATCAGGGTATCTGTCGTATGGTCCATTGATGAGAGAAAGGTATGGCGACTTTGTAGACGTTGGTAATAAGTCAACGTTCTTTCCATCTACCACACCAAACAATGCCAGTCGATAGCGGCGATTGTTGATGAGTTTCTCGGTTTTAGGATCTATCCAATCACTGGTAATCACTTGTGTATCATCAGTCTGAGTAATGTTTACTTGCTGCGGTTTCTTCATCACAGGGATAGACATACCTGTAACGGTGTCGATAAGATAGAGCCTTAGTTCTCCCTTGTATTGTGCATCCTTTGCAGGATATGCAATACATGTGATTCTAAAGGTTGGACTTCTTGATACATCAAAGTTCTCCATTTGTACACTCCCTTCCTCGTCATCTTGCGCATAAACAATTGCATTTGAGAATATACCAGCCTGACTCTTTTCCTCTATCGTGAGGGTATAGGGGGCTTGTGAAGTGCTTTCACGTACCTGACAGCTTTCATTATCGGTATTGGTTATGGTTGTGCGCAGATGGTAGATGCCTGAAGCAACGTCATAAGGAAGGTTGAACGGGAGTCTGACACGTGTTGTTGTGTAGACGTCAAACTCTACAACATCCTTTGTTTGTGTAGTAAAAACGACCTTATTTTCATTATTTATAAGTTCTGTTTTTACCGTTCCGTTGAAGAAATTTGCATCTAATTTTCGGATGTTCAGATTGAGGGTATTTGGTTCACCAGGCATCAGTTTGTTGTCAAATGTAGGATCGGATGTAAGTTGGAAAGCTACTGTTTCTGATGGTAGCTCTGAATAAGTGATATTCCCATTCTCGACCTTCATGACAATTCGCGGTGACTTTTTCATACGTGCCCAAGCTCCGAGAGTTCCATCTTCTTGTTGTCTTGCTGCAATAGGGTAGAGTGAATAGGTACCATCGGTCAGTGTAGAGAAGTCGAGTGTGAAGGTGATAGGGTCTACAATCACACCTCCCGATATCCACTTTCCTTCATAGGTAGGGAACTTCTCTTTGGAGAAGATTTCCTTTCCGTCTTGTCCATAAGGTGTTACCTTTATCAACTTGTCCTCTGCGTCATAGATTCCTATACCGATGTCACCCACAAGCGGAGACTGGGCTTGGTTGATAAATCTTGAATACATCACCTTTGCTGTTCCGGATGTAGTGGTAGGAGCATCTCCTACGAAGCCCATATTACTACCATAATCAAAGTTGATGTCGGGTGACCCGTAGGCAATGTCAGCATTAATCTTTGGAGTGCCAGGTTTGTTAGGATGTATCGCTATAACGTGAAGTCGGAGGTTGAAGCTATGTTGTGCGCCATGGAATTCGCTACCCGTAGTTGTGAGATTTAAGGCTTCAAGTGAGAAGAATCCATCTGCCTGGCCACTCCAACCAAAGTTCATGTGAAATCTATTGTTCTTGTCAAAGCCATCACAAACCCACGCATGACCACCTCCATTCTTAGAGTCACCAGAGATATAGAGAGGAAAACCATTGCGTAACTCTTTTTTGACAATCTCAATGAAGTTGGCAACTCCCTCGTGCGCTCTTGTTACCATTGCTGCGTCATAGTCAAAATGATTGCGCAATGCACGCTCTGCCATATAGCTTTGCGTTCCACTTGCACCATCGGTGTACTGCATGTTGGTGGCAATACCCACATCGTTCATTAACAAAGCCACAGCATCCTCTTGTTGTGGTGTGATGCCAAAGCGGTTGTAATCAGGAAGCATATTGTTCCAGTCGTAATGAGACTTTGTGAAATCTGCTGAGCGTGTGGTATTATCAAATTTCACAGTATAGCTTTCTTGCCCTTTTCCTTGCACTGGCCATTTGTGGTAATACATCACTTGTGCGATTGCCGTAGCTACACAACCCGTTACGTAATGGGTCTGTTTACTATAAGGATAAAGTTGTCCCCACTTGCTTTTCAATAGCGGTTGTACTTCGTCAGAAGTGTTTGTTGCAGCTTCTGCACGTGTGGTTAGAACCTTGTTTTTACCTAATTCTTCATAAACTTTTTGGTAGGCATTGAGGAGATAACGTGCTTCGGGATTGAGGTTAGCCATATCAATCGAAGACTCATTGCTATAAGCCAAGACTTCACCCATCTTGTCATTGCCTGCAACGATAACAAACCCTTTGCCAGCATCATCGTTGAAAACGTAGTATGGTTGCTGTGTTGTTGCAGCTGACGCACGAGTTTTTAGACTCTTGGCAGTCTTTTGACTGATGTTTATGTATGTTCTTGCAATATGCAAAGCGGTATTGAAGTTGATTTCCTTTGCATAGTTTGATGTTACTGAAAATAAGAGGAATAGAATGAGAAAACCTCTTTTTAACGTATTCTTATGCATGAAAAGTGCAGTTCTTTTATTATTAGAACGAAGTATTAAATCTATCATATTAGCTTTATATCAAATGAATGTTAGCTTACAAAGTTACATTATTTTTTTAATATTACTCATAATTACGATGTGTAAAAATCATGTAATAAAGTCAAATATCTGAAAAATATAGAACTCAAAACAGAAGGTTTGTAGTTTCGTGGTGTGATGGAAAATACAATTCTGTAAATGCAAATATGATATGTTTTCGTGTTGTGTAGTATTCAAAAAGGTCTATAAATCTACATTTAGTCAATTAGAGGCATTATCAAGGAGTCTTAATCTTTATAAATCTTTTCATAGAGAAAAGTGAAGTAGAAATGAGTAGAATTATGAATTAAGCCGTTTTATTCTTCCGTAATTTGGCTGATTTTCCGTAACTTTGCAGAAAGATAAAAAAGAAATAAAAGATGAAGATAGAAGAGCAAATTACCATTGCTGCACTTGCAGCTGTCAAGGAATTGTATGGAACAGAAGTTCCTGAAACGATGATTCAGCTGCAGAAGACACGCAGCGACTTCGAGGGTAACCTCACACTCGTCACCTTCCCATTGCTGAAGACTTCACGCAAGAAGCCTGAAGATACTGCACAGGATTTAGGTGAATACCTAAAGAAGAATTGCCAGGCCGTTGCTAACTTTAATGTAGTAAAGGGCTTCTTAATCTTGTTATTGCGCAGGCTGCATGGACAGGTCTGTTGAATGATATCAACGCTGACGAGAAGTTTGGCGAGAAGCGTGTGACAGACGAGAGTCCATTGGTGATGATTGAATACTCTTCACCTAACACTAACAAGCCACTTCACCTCGGTCATGTTCGCAATAACCTACTCGGTTGGTCGTTAGCACAGATTATGGAGGCTAATGGTAACAAGGTGGTTAAGACAAATATCGTTAATGACCGTGGTATACACATCTGTAAATCTATGTTGGCTTGGCTGAAATGGGGCAATGGTATCACACCAGAACAGGCTGGAAAGAAGGGTGATCACTTAATAGGTGATTTCTATGTTCTCTTCGATAAGCACTTCAAAGAGGAGTGTAAGCAACTGCAGGAGCAATACGAAAAGGAGGCTTTGACGGCCGATGAGGCAAAGGAAAAGGCGGAACAAGAGTCTCCGTTGATGAAGGAAACACGTGATATGCTCGTGAAGTGGGAAGCTAACGACCCAGAGATTCGTGCTTTGTGGGAGAAGATGAACAACTGGGTATATGCTGGTTTCGACGAAACTTACAAGGCTATGGGCGTTGGATTCGATAAGATTTACTACGAATCAAACACTTATCTTGTTGGTAAGAAGAAGGTGGAAGAAGGTCTTGAAAAGGGTCTTTTCATCCGTAAGGAAGACAACTCTGTATGGGCCGACCTTACCAACGAGGGCTTGGATCAAAAACTTCTGCTGCGTAAGGACGGAACGTCAGTATATATGACACAGGACATTGGTACGGCAGAGATGCGTTTCAACGACTTCCCTATCGACAAGATGATTTATGTTGTAGGTAACGAACAGAACTATCACTTCCAAGTTCTCTCTATTCTCTTGGATCGTTTAGGCTTCAAGTGGGGTAAAGACCTCGTACACTTCTCATACGGTATGGTTGAATTGCCAAACGGTAAGATGAAGAGTCGTGAGGGAACAGTGGTTGATGCTGACGAACTTGTTGCTTCAATGATTGAGAATGCGAAGAGTCTTAGCGAGGATAAAGTGAACAAGCTCGAAGGTATCACAGAGGAAGAGAAGAACGAGATTGCACGTATCGTGGGTATGGGCGCACTGAAATATTTCATCCTTAAGGTCGATGCACGCAAGAATATGCTCTTCAACCCAGAGGAGTCTATTGACTTCAATGGTAATACTGGACCATTCATTCAGTACACTTACGCACGTATTCGCAGTATTCTCCGTAAGGCTGAGGCGCAGAACATCATCTTACCAGCATTACTCAATGACGATGCTCCATTGAACGAGAAGGAGATTGCACTCATTCAGAAGCTCAACGACTTCGGTGCCGCTGTAGCACAAGCTGGTATTGACTATAGCCCAAGTGGTATTGCAAACTACTGCTATGAGCTGACCAAGGAGTTCAACCAGTTCTATCATGACTACAGCATCCTTAACGCTGACACCGAAGCTGAGAAGATTACCCGCCTTGTGATTGCCAAGAATGTGGCTAAAGTCATCAAGAACGGTATGGCATTGCTCGGTATCGAAGTGCCTGAGAGGATGTAGCCCCACCCCGACCCTCCCCAAAGGGGGAGGGAGACAAATAGGATAAGGTGGGATAAGGATTTTATATGGCGAGATTATGTATATCTATGAAACGGCTGATGAGATAGAGTATGAACTGCTGAAAGCGAATGCTATCAAGAACAGGCAGCACTCTACACAAGCAGAAAACCTACTTTGGTTATACCTAAAAGGAAAACAAAGTGGTCACAAGTTTCGTAGACAACATATCATCGGACAATACATTGCTGATTTCATCAACCTTAGGTATAAAGTTATTGTTGAGATAGATGGTAAGTATCATTGTAATGATGAACAGATTATAAAGGATGAGGAACGGACTCGTGACCTTGAGCAATGGGGTTACACTGTCATCCGATTTACTAATGAAGAAATCTTCAACCATCGGGAAGAAGTTATCAAGAAGATTAAAGAAACCATAATGGCAATAGACGCACATAACACGAATCAAGCTGGTGGTGCTCAGCCAAACACACAGACGAGTTCTCAAACAAACACTCAGTCAGCTATCCAACCACAGCAGACTGGGGCTTCCCTCCTTTCGGGGGGATTGAGGGAGGCTGGGGCTTGGGCAGTTGATGCCGCTTGTTCTGGCAACCCGGGGCCGATGGAGTATCAATGTGTTGACTTGCAGACAGGTACAAGAGTCTTCCATTTTGGCCCTGTGAAGGGCACAAATAATATTGGTGAGTTTCTTGCCATTGTTCATGCCTTGGCACTGATGGAGAAGCAAGGGATTAAGGATAAAGTCATTTATAGTGACTCTTACAATGCTATCTTATGGGTTAACAAAAAGCGTTGTAAGACTTCTTTTGTTCGTAATGCTGAAACGGAAGAACTTCACCAGATTATAGAACGTGCAGAACATTGGCTGCGGACGCATAAGGTGACGACACCTATTATAAAGTGGGAAACAAGGCAGTGGGGGGAAATTCCTGCTGATTTTGGAAGGAAATAAATGATTATTTTCAAAAAGAGATGGGATAATATGGTAAGTAAAATGTATCTTGAAATGCAGAAAAGATAAATGAAAGCATGGCTAATGATTATCATAAGCCTTTATATTTCATAATCAACTTATTCCTATATTTTTTTGTTAGTTTGTTAATTATTTTCATAAGGTGTAAAATCAATACATGGTCTTTTAGCTTTGTAAGGGGCGTCTTTTGACTTGCAAAAGACGCCCTTCACGTATGTTACTAACGCCCTTTTGAAGTCTTGACGAGTGTTTTTACTTTTTGTATGCCGTAACTGGTTGGTTTGCAGTTGGTTATAATCTCACTTTTCTGTTTATGTTTTGTAGGCTATTTGTGGGTAGTTTTTGAAATTATGTAAATATTTTTTTCAAGGAGCAGTATGTGCAAATTTAAGGTGTCAGAAAAGTTTTATAGGAGTTGAATGTACTATCAGTAACACTTTAATTCCGCAGTATTTTTTCTTGTGAGAAGATTTTATATGTTGAGATGTCTTTTTGGGTCTCTATATGTTGATATGAGGTGCTTCGGTGTTTCTTGGGTCTTTTCTAAGCATAAAATCCCCCACCCAAACCAATGGGGAAGTATGATAACCACAAAGAAATACTGTTTATTCAATGAAGACTTCAGCGTAGTAGGTTTTATTTGTATATAGTTTCAGAACGTTCCGCCTTCTAGTACGCACCCATTTTGCTGGTACACTGACAAAATGCAGAACAAAGGCTTTCAGTCTGCTTGTCTTTTTCAATGGCTTGACCTTATCGCTGATATGACGGACGAGATAGAGATAGAAGTTCTTCAGCATGGATGTAACCATCATGAAACCATATTTTCAGCCATAAAAGAAAAGGGCAGATGCGATCATTCGAAGTCATTGTTCTGTATGTCGAAGTTCTTTTCGCTTGCTCCACGCTCATTATAAAATGTAATGATGTCTTTCTCGATAGATGTCCAGTAGTTGGTAAGGATACAGCGGTATGTGTATATTACACCGAACATATCTGTCTGTTGCTTGCCATCCTTGTCTTTCAAAGGATTACTTTGAGAAAACGTCCATAATATGATAAATTCCTCCGAAAGAAGTGATATACTCGTTTTTAATTGCTACCTTTGCCATGTCAGATTTTTGCTTACTTGTTATGTTTGCAGCACCAAGATAGGTGAAATTTTTGACATATCCAAGTATTTTGAGAACTTTGTTTCTCAGGTACTTGGAGTTCTCACAAGAGTTTATGCTGCGGAATTAAGGTAAGGTAAACCATATATGAACCATCATTTTATCAACTCTATACTTCAATGGCTGCTCATTGCTATTGTCTTGACAGCAATCGGAGCATTGGTCTTAGGGGTCGTTGCCGATGGCGGTAAGGGGCCGACAGTGATAGGTCTGCTCATCGGTGGGGCGCTCATCTGGGCAGAGCATTACACCAAGAAGCGGGCCGAGAAGCGTGACGTGCTGGAGATGGAAATGTCGGCAGATAAGGCGGAGGACGGCACGGATGCATTGCCAGCGAGCGAGGAAGCACCGACCGAGAGCTATCGCATCGAACGGGAAGACAATTTTTCCACAGCCATAGAGGCACTGACGCATCAGGAGATTGCCGCAGGGCAGAATAGAGTGCTTGCTTTTGAAGACTCGATGGTGTACGCCTATGAGCTGACGGAGGTAGGATTGCTCACGGGAAGCGGAGAGCAGATGCGCTTCTCGGTGGTGATTCCGCTGCGTCGCAGCAACTGGCAGACGGAGCAGGAAGAGATAGAGAGAGAAGGCTCGCAGAGGTATGGAGGTGTCTGTGGCAAGACTATGTTTTTGAGACAGCGCATGCGTTGTCAGAGAGCAGCCTGATGCTCAAGATAGAGGCTTGCGGGCCGGTAGCCCACGCCGTGAAAGCGTTGAAGCCCATGCAAGATATACTTCACGAGATTATCATACGTCGGGATCTGCATCTGTTAGACTCGTATTTGCTCATTCACGGCTATGATTGGCCAGAATATGCCTATCTTAGAGGTGGACAGGTGGTGCACGATTTCAGAGAAGAAGAGGGTGTGGCAAGAAGTGTGTACCATGAAGATGAGGCGATGGCTGTGGCACGACTGTACGACTTCCAAGACTGCCAACGCATCAGCGAGGCGGAGTATTTAGAGGCACTTTCCTCTTACGCCCACCTGCCTTTTGCGTATCATGGTTCTTACATGGCGTATAAAAACAATAAGTTCAAAGGCGTAGTCTTCACCCTGTTTGCGGGCAAATTCCACTTGTTTTGCGGTATTGACGAGGCCTACTTTACGACGGATCTGAGCATGTTTGACCTTTGGGAGGAGACACGTCAGTATAACTGTCGAGTGATGGAGGTACGCTTCAGATACGACCATCTGCCCATGATGCGCCTGCTGACAGGAGAGATATTATATATCGATGTGGTGCCGGACAAGTGTGGGCCATTATATTATCTTGTTTCAAGCTCGTATGGCGGCAGAGATTATGCTCGCATCAAGGCCGATTATGATGCTGCGAAGGTGGCAGAGATAGGGGTGAAGATGAAACTTAATATAGTATAGCCTCAAATCCGCAACTAAGCCTTTCAACGTCCTTCTTGCGTGTACACATCCTCTCATTACTGAATTTGCAGATAATTTGAACTTGAAGAACCCACTTTTGCCTACAATATCCCCTTACCTCACAATGTGACTCTCTTACGGAAGAATCATAGTCGTTAGTCAGGATACAACGGTATGTGTATTCCCCTTCCCGAAAATCCTGCACACTATCCATCCGTTTCTGTTTTTGAATTACAAGTTGATATGCCTTACCTTTTCACTTCTCAACAAGGACAGAGCTCAATTCAAACTCAATGCCATTGATTTCCTTAGTTTTCCAGCCTTTGAGAGCAAAGGTGTCATTGTAGATAGAACTGCAGCGGTTAGCACGGATATAGAAGGACTTGCAGTGTTTTTCTATTTCCTCCACGATTTCCTCGGAACATGATCCATAATCAGCTCTGAAGCGATTGATAGTGAGTTCATTCTGTTCAAATCTCTCAAAGAATATCTTCAGCGTGTCCTTCTGATGGAAACGAACGTTTTCGTTAAGCCAAATGAGCAGAACCGAGCTTGATCGAGTTATGCCTTGGCGAGAAAACGTGTCATGAAATGGAACATTTGTGTTACCATCGCTATTCTCTATACCGACAATCAAATCGCCAATAACCGCCATGCCAGGGCGATAGCCAAGGAACTTCTTGTATGTAGGCTTTGTATCATATTTCTCTGTCTCTATGAATTGGTGGGTGAAATCAACATTATACATCTCACCCTCTTTCAGTTAGCCAGATGCAAATATACAATTGAGCAAGAAAGTATTGAGAGTGTCAGCCGTATTGAAATCGTAGGTCTTATCCTTGAGTACATGAACCGCCACAGAAGTAGATACTCATGAGAGAACAGATGATTTCGCTGTACTGATAACCGAAGGTTTTCGTTAGCCAGATGAGCAGGGCTAAGTTTACTTAAGCTCTGCTATGGCGAGAAAACGTGCCATGAAATGGAACGATCTACACCTTAAACCGAGGGTTGAGTCGATTAAAGATGATAATGTGAAGTCAAATTACCCCATGATTGAAAATAATCCTCCAAAAGGAGTGAGTCTCTCAGAATTAATTTGTATCTTTGCCATATCTATTGTCGGATTCTCTTGTTTTTTGCAACACTAAGATAAGTGAAAATTCTGACATAGCAAAATCCTAAGTAACTTTTTGTTGCTCAGGTACTTAAAAAGTTTAATTTATAATAGTGTTGCGGAGTTAAGAATAAACAAGTCGCATTATGAAACAAATTTGCATGTTCTTAATCACGTTAGCATTGCTAACCAGTTGCGGCGTTGATCAAAAGAAATACGACGCCCAAGTTGCGAAGGTAGATAGCCTTACAAAAGTAAATTCTGAAATCCAGCATGAACTCGAAGGTTATAAGTATAGTCCGGCAAAAGCTCTTGCGGATATTAAGCAGAACTATGAAAAACAACAATATTCTCAGATCAAAACGAATCTTGATTTATTGCAAAAATATCATCCAGAATCACCTGAATATGAATCTGCGAGAAGCATATATACACAATCTGTAAAAGATCAGGAAGACGCAAGAAAAAAGGCTGAAGCCGAAGCTGCTAAAGCAGAAAAAGAGAGAATTGCAAAAATGGCTCCGGTCAAACGTATAATGGAAAAGTACGATTGTAGTGAGGATGTTGCAAGAATGATATTACGCAAAAAAGTACAGATAGGTATGACAACGGAACAATGTCGCGCTGCTTGGGGGAGTCCGGACGATATTAATCGCACAGTAGGATCTTTTGGAACCCATGAACAATGGGTTTATGGAAGCTCCTATCTTTATTTTGAAGATGGTGTCATGACATCCTTCCAAGATTAAATAGCTGAGCTATGAAAAAAATTATATTAATTCTATTCGTTATTTTCTTTGTTGGTTGCAACCAGCATCCTGATTTGTATAAGATTACGGATGGACTTGTTTCGTCACTCCAAACGGAATATGAGAGTTATGGAATTCTCGGCGGAACGGATTACAAACAATTGACCCCTGACGGCAAATATCAAATTATGCCGGTGGGGCGATTGATTAATGTGAAAATCATGGATGTAGCCTCCGATGATGATTACGAGGATCTACGCCAAGATTTGGAAAACCATTACAAAGGTGATTCTCGTGTGAATAGTGTATACCGTTGTCAAGCGGGGACATTAATGATAGATTGTAGAAACTAACAACTTATTAAAGATGTAATTATGAAAAATATTCTATTTACGCTAATGCTCATTCTGAGCATACCTTGCTTTGCCCAGCAGAACAAAGCGGAAGGTGAAAAGTCAAAAAGTAAGGCTGTTGAATTTATGAGCCAAAGTGGCACACTTATCAGAAAGGATTTTTATGATATACATAAAGACAAATATGGCGTTACTTGCCAAGTTCTCATCTTAACAAACATTCTTAATAACAAGAAAAGTGGATGCTTGCGACTTGAAACCAACTATATTTTTCAAGTATTGGAACTGACACATATATAGGAACTCTTGATTCTGATGAGATTGATGCAGCTATAAAATCATTAAAATATATAGCAGAGACCCTTGTTCCTACATCACCTGAAACTTATACCGAGGTTGAATATAGTACAAGAGACAACATGCAGATTGGAGCATTCACCTCTGATGGCACATGGGAGGTTTATGTTCAAACAAAGTCATATACCTCGCGCTCGATGTCTACAATTAAGGCTGATAAGATTAACGAATTTATCGGATATCTTGAGCAATCCAAACAATTAATTACAGAAAAGGTAGGTTCTGTTCAATAACATTTATGCACCATGCGAAGGATTTTGATTTTATTGTTTGTATCCTTATTCTGGTTGCATGTGAATGCGCAGGAATATGAGATAACCATATTCGGAAGTTTTCTGAAGTATCACCTCTATCCATCTGATAGAGGAATGTTTCGCGATGACAGAAAGGTTACAGCTTTCTCCTACGACAAGAAATCATCCCTCGCATGGGTGTATTGTGACGAGTTCCTTGCACAAGTGCAATTGCCAGAATCTTTCAAGGACGTAATGAAGGAACATGGTATCAAGGATATTGAGAAGAAGAAGGCTGATGTATATAGCGAGAAAGTCGTGGCCATCAAGCGTAAACTCGACCGCCACTATTTTGTTATCGACTCGATAAAAGCAGCCCGTGAAAGGCATATCTCCGACTCCATAACAAGAGTTCGTTTCGTTGAAGATTCCATAAGGAAGAGGAATGAGTTCGTGGCCGATTCCGTTGAAACTGTTGAAGAGGATACGATGGCGGCAAGTTATAACTATCCTTTCTCGTTTAGATTTATTATCGGTCAAACAAAGGGATACACGCAAGTAGGTTCCGAGATGTCTGATGACAGTTATAGTAAATTCGGTGACAATAAGGAATGTATTAATAAACGTCCAATTTTGATAGCTGGCTATTATAAAAAGGTAATACCCAAGAAGTATTCATTTGACACCGATAAAGTAAGAGAATACTATAAAGCATACGCTCTTGGTCGTAGCTTCTATGTAGATAAGGAAGATGTAGAATTAAAAGATGAGGCTCAGATAAGATTGGACTCGTTAATTCGTTCCGACAGAATCACCCGTGCCTATTTTGCTCATTGGACTAAAGATTTCGGTAAAGAGATTTTTTACGATCTAGAATTTAAAAATGTAGGTAAGATTCTCGATTATTACAAGAAATACCCTGTTTCCGTTTATTCATGGAGTTGGGGTAGTAAAAATGAATATTCCGATTTCCAGAATATTGATATAGAATTCTACAATTCATCAAAGAAGACTATTAAATATGTATATGTAACTTTCCGAGCAAAGAACGCTGTTGGTGACCCCGTAAATGGTGCCACCAAGACCCTGACGGGCATCGGGCCAATAGAGCCTGGTGCTTCCAGTTCATATTCATTTGAAGACGTTTGGTATTCTCATACCATTGATAAAGTGAGCATCGTGAGCATCAAGGTGCAATATATGGATAAAACTACAAGGACTATTAATCCAGCATATCTTGCAGTATTCTCAGAAGATGAGAAAAATACTATTGACAATTTCAATAGCGACATAAAAGCTTTGGAGAAGTTGAACGGCGAAGAATAACCATTTACTAGATAGGATCTACTAATTCGTAAATTTCAAAACGAAGTGCAATAAAAGAGTAGCCCTTACGAGAGATGCAGACGTTCTCGAAGCGTAGCGAGAGGTTGTCTGCATCTCTCGGCGAGAAAAAAACAACCAGCAATACAAAAAAATAGAAGGGAGACCTCCGTCTCCCCAAGATTAATTAATTTTGTATTGTGAAATATCATCAATTAACCTCGGAGCAAAGGTCGCAAATTTTCGCCTTACTCCAAAAGGAAATAGGGAGAAAAGAGATTGCCACAATCGTCGGCATCAGTCAGTCAACACTCTCACGTGAAATCAAACGCAATAGTACGTCATCGGGAAAGTATATTTGGACAAAGGCACACGATATGGCTATGCAGCGCAGAAAAAGAACGGTAAAGAACGCCAGACTCTCCGACGAATTAGTTTGGAGGATCAAGGAATATATTACCAATGACCAGTGGTCTCCACGACAAATATCAGGTTATGTGAAGAAATCCACCAATATGCTATTTATGCAGAAACTGCCATTTGGAAAGCTGTCAAAACCTCTGGCAAAGGTAGTTAGGAATCTGCTGTTACCATACAAGGACTGTCTGAAGACCATTACAACAGACAACGGATCTGAATTTGCGGCACATAAGGACATTACCAGGTTCTTAGGAGTGCCCGTGTACTTTGCTGATCCATATTGTTCTTGGCAAAAGGGAGCTATTGAAAATACAAATAAACTAATCAGACAATATATACCGAAAAAGGATTCATTTGAATATTATACAGACAAGAGAATTATGTCGATACAAAAGAAATTGAACGAAAGACCGAGAGAAAAAATAAACTTTTCTACATCAAAGTGTGAATTCTTCAAATACGTTTTGTAATTTTGCACTTGCTGGTTGACTCTGCGACCGAAAGAAGTGATATTCTCGTTTTTAATTGCTACCTTTTTCATGTCAGATATTTGCTTACTTGTTATGTTTGCAGCACCAAGATAGGTGAAATTTCTGATATATCTAAGTGTTTTGAGAACTTTGTTTCTCAAACACTTGGTGTTCTTACAAGAATTTATGCTGCGGAATTAAGGTAAAAGTTAAATAATGTTTTATGAAAATAATTAGTGCAAGTGAATTTAGAAATTACATAAATAAGTACCTTGATATTGTGGACAAAGGAGAAGATGTTGTGATAAAGAGTAGGAAATATGGCTATTTCAGGATTGTACCTGAGTCTATATAGCCTTTCATTTAAGAACCATGACCAGAAGCAGAAAGAAACACCCCTACACGCTGAATGTAGTCTGCAAATCGCAGAAATGGGGCAAATAGAAGAATAATCGACTATTCAGGAGAGTTAGCCGAACGAACCTGAAGGACTTCAAGGAACTTCCAATAAGTCCACGAGAACTTATGGATTCCTGGGACTTGGGAGGAGACGGGAAAAGCTATTGGGGACCAGATATGGAAGGACATCACAGGATTATAAGAAAATAACTGCCTAACATCAAAATTCCTATGACCACAGTGTCGGCACCGGGTAATAGCGTGTCAGGTCTCTGCTTGAACTGCCCAATAAGCGCATCGATGTCCTCAAGGCAATCCCCTCCACAAAGGTAGCTGATGAAGAGAGAATCAAAAATACTTCCATAACAGAATGCTTTGCCGCTACCTCCACGTTTACCCAATACAGATTCGGTAAGTTTGTTAAAGCCCAATTTTGAGAAAACGTCCATAATAAATTCCACCGAAAGAAGTGATATTCTCGTTTTTAATTGCTACCTTTGCTATGTCAGTTTTTTGTTTACCTGTTATATTTGCAGCCCCAAGATAGGTGAAAATTCTGATATATCTAAGTGTTTTGAAAACTTTGTTTCTCATACACTTGGAGTTCTCACAAGAATTTATACTGCGGAATTAAGGGATTAAATAGAGTAAGCTATGTTAGTATATAGAAAAATATCAAATTTTGAGTCTAAATTTTTATTAATGAATTTGATACTGTAATTTTTATATTCAAAGTTTAAAATATATTTCTGATTTTATATTCCGTCAAGTGCAAGAAAGCTCAGTTTTTCCTTTTTGAGATGAGTCCTACGAAGAGATCAATTCTTTATGATATAGACCCAGAAAGTGAATATCATACTATTAACTCAAAAAAAGTAATTTATACTAAAATTTAAATTTAAGCAACAAAATAATATCTATGATAGTTGAAGATGAAAGCTTTTATTTGGGACATCTTCTGATTATTATAGGGACTTTCACAAGAAGTAAGATTTCTGATATTTCGAACATGTGGGAAGATTTATTGGAAACGGGAATAGAGTATTTTAAGATGGGTAATGATGGAGAGTCTTTCTATTGGTGCAATTCTCAAAAAAAAACAGCAGAAAAAGAGTTTAATTTATTTATTAATGAATTGACAACTGCTACAAAAGATGGCAAATCTAAATGAGACAATGGTTTACGAGTAGTGCTAAGACGAGTCATTACACTTACAATGCTGCTGGTGAACGCATCATGAAGAGTTACGGTACGATGGATGGCGTGTATATCAATGGGGCGCCGCAGGGAATTACCTTCCACGATACGGATAACTTTACACTTTATATATTTGTTGTGTCCGCTGAAGTAAATTTAATTTCCAACTGGATTTTTGAGAGTATGGATTATAAAACAGCTTTTCGCCATGCTCATTGGGGAACTTCAGCTTTGAAGGTATTTTTACGGCAGCTATCTCCTCGTAAATTCATCCATCACGTAAAAAAACCGCCATAAGGAACGATATTCTCATATTTTATTGCTACTTTTGCTATGCTTCGTAGAATGATGTTTGACGATATAAATTTAGTGATAATTCTGTGAATAGCAAATCCCTGAGGAACTTGTTGTTCCTCAGGGACTTATTGGTTATGTAAACAAGTTTTCTGTTTAATCTTGGAATTAAGATAATATTCGTTTTTGCTCACGCATAGAAAGGTTGTTCTCTTATGGTATGTAAACATTATGACTTATGGAAGTTACAATTTCCCTTCCTCACGGTAAGAAAAATAGGCACCATCGGTGAGGATAACATGGTCGGCAAAATGAATATGAAGTATTTCACAAGCTTTTTGAATGTGTGAAGTGAGTCGGTCGTCCTCACGACTTGGAATAGTACTACCGCTGGGATGATTATGACAAAAAGCCAGAACGGTAGTGTTTTTCATGAGAACTTCCTTCATCATAAGTCGGATGTCGACGGGTGCCATCGTTAGTCCACCCACTGAAATGCGTTTGGCTTCAATGAGTCGGAAGTTCTGTTTCATCATTAAAATCCATCCTTCTTCGATGTCAAGGTCCTGAATGGAGGTATGCATGAACTGATAAATATTGTCAGCACTGTTTAGTATAGGTATCTTTTCTATAGTCGCTTTTTGACGTCTTTTGCCCAGTTCGCAGGCTGCAAGAATTGTGATAGCCTTTGCGGAGCCAATACCCTTGTATTGTACTAAATCTTTGATAGTGAGTTTCCCGAGAGTATTCAGGTTGTTATTGTAATCGTTGAGGAGACGCTTCATCAAGTCCACAGCACTCTCTTTAGGGGTTCCTGAGCCAATGAGGATAGCAAGCAATTCGGCGTCGCTGAGTGCGGAAGCTCCCAGTCTTTCAAGTTTTTCACGTGGGCGATCAGCTTCTGCCCAATGTGAGATAGATAGTTTTTCCATAGTATTAAGATGTTTCACTCTCTTTTCTTCGATTCTTTTTGTCATTAAAGAATGGGTGAGAGTCGTTGATTTATTAGTTCTTTGAGAGATTGATGCTGTTTTTATTTATTGTCAATTTATCATTATTTATAGAAGTTTTTTTCGTATGCAGCAAACTCATTCATACCACGCACGCAGCGTTTCCACCATGCGTTGATAAAGCCACAGCCATAACCTGTGATCTGAATGAAGGCAGCTTGGATGCTTAGGATACCAATTTTAAAACTGTTGTTTTGTCGGGTAGAGTCCATGCAAATGAGGAATGCATATAACAAGATGGGAAGTATTCCTATTGTAATAAGGATATTTCCAAGGATGTTTAGCGTAGGACAACATAGCATAAGCAGCCCTGCAAGGATTATGAGGAGTAGTATGGTAATTCCAACAGTGAAGACCATAGGTAAGAGATGTACGAGTTTCAGAGATTCTGGATACTTCTTGTATAGGTTAATACGAGCTATTCCAGAGTTGTAGACCTGTTTCCAGAATTTGTGGAAGTCTGTACGACGCTTGTGCCATACCCATGCCTCTGGGAACAATCGGCAGAGTTTATCAGCTTTAAAGATACGGATAGAGAAGTCTATATCTTCTCCAAAGCGCATCTTTGAGAAGCCACCTAATTCCTGATAGACCTCACGACGAATTCCCATATTAAACGAACGAGGGTAGAACTTGTCAAGTTTCTTTTTTCCTCCGCGTATTCCACCGGTTGTAAAGAATGAGGTCATAGAATAAGAAATAGCCTTCTGAGTATCGGTGAAAGAGTCGTGCGCACAATCAGGACCGCCGAAGGCATCAGCAGGTTGATGTTCTAATTCTGCATTTATGGCAAGAAGGTAGCCTTTGGGAAGTACAACATCAGAGTCAAGGATGAGTAGGTATTCTCCTTTTGCACGCTCAGCACCATAGTTGCGACTTTGCCCTGGTCCTGAATTATCTTTGTAATAATAGGATAGATTAAGACTTTCAGTATATTTTTCGCACACCTCTTTACATGAGATTTGTGAACCATCTTCAACAATGATGACCTCAAAATCCTTCTCTTCCTGCATAGTCAGGCTTTCCAATAGTTCGTCAACCTCATCTGGGCGGTTGAATACGGGAACAATGATGCTGTACTTCATAATGTTGCAAAGATAACACTTTGTTCGTAAATGACAAGTAAAATTGATGAAATAATCTTTCAAAATAATAGTACAGTTGATGTTTTTCAAACGGTGAAAACCATTTTGTAATATAAGGTTGGTGATAGACAAAAAAGAATGTGGCAAGGTGATAGACTTTCACTCTTGCCACATTGGGATTAAAATATATTTATTTAAGAGAAGATACAATGATTATATCACACCACGGATACGGTCGTCAAAGGCAGAAAGGGCAGCTTTTGCACCTTCTCCCATAGCGATAGTAATCTGTTTGTAAGGTACTGTTGTGACGTCACCAGCAGCATAAACACCACTCAGACTGGTGCGGTTGGTAGCATCAACAACAATCTCATTACGTGGAGTAACCTCTACTTCATCCTTGAAAGCATCGCTGTTTGGCGACAAACCAATCTGGACAAAGACACCGTCTAAGGTAATATCGCGTTCCTCATCATTGGTGCGGTCCTTCACCCTGATACCCGATAGCTTCTGACCATCGCCTAAGAGAGCTGTTGTCTGTGTAGAAAGGAAGACTTCAACATTAGGTAGGCTGGCTACTTTCTGTTGCAGAACCTCGTCGGCGCGCATAGCATCAGCGAACTCAAGTACGGTCACGTGGTGACAGATACCCGCCAAGTCAATGGCTGCTTCGATACCTGAATTACCACCACCGATAACTGCTACGTCCTTACCTTTGTAGAAAGGACCATCGCAATGAGGGCAGAAATGCTCACCATGACCGATGTATTTGTCCTCATCTTGTAGTCCAAGACGACGCCAGCTTGCACCTGTTGCGATTACGATAGCAGGTGCAGTAAAGGTCTCACCACCACGAACAGAAACAGTCTTAATAGCCTCTTTCAGATTGGTTGAAATCACCTTGCGGTTGTCGAATATATCAATTGAATAATCATTGATATGTGTGCGGAGGTCAGCAGCAAGCTGAGTACCTGTCGTTTTGGTAACAGAGATAAGGTTCTCGATGCCTGTTGTATCGTTTACCTGTCCTCCGATACGCTCTGCAACAATAGCTACACGTAAACCTTTGCGGGCAGAGTAGATGGCAGAAGATGCTCCAGCAGGACCACCACCGAGTACGATAACGTCATATTCACGTACCGTCTGTACTGCATTCTCGTCATGATTAGTACCAACCTTGTCCTCTAATTCCTGTAAAAGGATACCCAAGTCGCCACGACCCGTGTGCAATGGCTCTCCATTAACGTAAACAGAAGGGACACCCTGTATGTTCAAACGGTGTATGTCTTCCTGACATAGTCCGCCATCAACCATCTCATTGCTGATGTTTGGGTTGATAAGTGACATAACGTTGAGTGCCTGAACAACGTCAGGACAGTTAGTACAGGTCAATGATACGTAGGTTTGAAGGCGGATTTCGCCTTTTAATGATTTGATGCGTGCTGCTATCGCCTCGTCAGGAAGGTTCTTGCCTTGTCCGTCAGTATTGAGGATTGCAAGGAGTAACGAGGTAAACTCGTGTCCGTTAGGTATGCCACGGAAGCTGATACCAGTTTCTTCACCATTACGAAGAATGCTGAATGAGAAATGGTCACCTTCTTGATAAACAGTCTTAATCTTATCAGATGCAGAGGCGATGTCCTCTACGAAGGAAGAAAATTCAGCAGAGTTTTCGTCGTTGTTGTTGCGCATTACGCTAAGTGTGATGTCAGATGAGAGAGAAGCAAATACTCCTTTCACCCTGTTCGAGTATGTTTGAATCTAACATGGGTTTATATGTTTTCTGTCCTTTTAATATATAAAAAGTGGAGAGATAAAGTCTGAGACCTATCTCCCCACAATAACCACTGCAATGTTTATGTCTGTTATTACAGAAATTAAGTCTTAGAGCTTACCAACGAGGTCGATGCTTGGCTTCAAAGTTTCGCCACCCTGCTTCCACTTAGCTGGGCAAACCTCACCTTCGTGAGATGCTACGAACAAAGCTGCTTCAACCTTACGAACGAGCTCATCAGCATTACGGCCGATGCTGTTGTCTTGGATTTCAGCAATCTTAACGAGACCCTCTGGGTTTACGAGGAATGTTCCACGATAAGCCATACCCTCGTCCTCTTTGTATACACCGAAACCACGGCTCAATACGCCAGTTGGGTCAGCAAGCATAGTGTACTTAATCTTCTTGATTGTTTCAGAAGCATCGTGCCATGCTTTGTGTACGAAGTGAGTATCTGTACTTACTGAGTATACTTCTACACCAAGACCCTTGAGCTGCTCATACTTGTCAGCCAAGTCTTCCAACTCTGTAGGACATACGAAAGTGAAGTCAGCTGGATAGAAGAAAAAGAGTGCCCACTTGCCCTCGATATCCTTGCTTGAAACGGTCTTAAACTGTCCGTCCTGGAAAGCCTGAACGGTAAACTCTGGTGCGTGTGCATTAATAATTGGTTCCATATCTTACTTAAAATATTTATGTGATAAATTCTATTTTTGTTTGCAATGCAAAAGGTACTATTTGTAATTGTTACAGCCAATAGATAAAAATCTATTTGATGATTAATAAAAATCTATTAAGGTTGTTATATGTGTTGATTATCAGTATTTTTGAGAGTTGTTTGTGGTCGATGTAAAATCTATATGCTAATAGTAAAAAAATATTCCAGAGACTTAATTGAGCGTTTAGTAAGTCTTATTTTTAGCAGCAAATGCACTTTATGCTTGTTCACTTCATATACTTATATAATACTAATTTATAGTGATAGAGAGGAGTCGGGTCATCATAAAAGGATGAAAAAGACCTATATAATTCATAAAAAGGCAATGATAACATGGCTATTTGACTTTTTTTATCTATTTTTGCCATAGTCTTTACATTGTATTAGAAGAATGACACTACAACAATTAGAATATGTAATGGCAGTTTATCGGTTGAAACACTTTGCAAAGGCAGCCGATGACTGTAAGGTCACACAGCCTACACTTAGTTCAATGATACAAAAGTTAGAGGACGAGTTAGGTGTAAAAATCTTTGATCGAAAGCGTCAGCCCATACAGCCAACGCATGCAGGAATGAAAGTGATAGAGGAGGCTTGGAAGGTGCTAAATCGTGCAAAGAAGCTCAGGCAGACAATTGAAGAAGAACGGCAATTGCTAACTGGGACTTTTGAGGTGGGTGTTTTACCAACCATCGCACCTTATCTTATTCCTCGTTTCTTTCCTCAGTTGATGAATGAACATCCTGAGATGGACGTAAGGATAACGGAGATGAAGACTGAAGAGATGCGTCGGGCTCTTCGTCGAGGAGATATAGATGCGGGGATATTAGCACGTGTTGATGGTTTGGAAGAGATGGATTGTACGCCACTTTATCGTGAGCAATTCTTTGCTTATGTAGCTGAAGGCGACCCTTTGTTTGATAAGGAGTTTATACGTCCTGCCGACTTGTCGGGAGAGTACTTATGGTTGCTTGATGAGGGACATTGTTTTCGTGACCAGTTGGTGAAGTTTTGCCATTTGAAATCGGCTGCATTAAGTAAGAAGAGTTATAATCTGGGAAGTATCGAAACCTTTATGCGTGTTGTAGAGAATGGTAAAGGGGTTACTTTTATACCGCAACTCGCACTCTCACAACTCACTACGGAGCAGCATCGTTTAGTTCGTCCGTTTGCTCACCCTGTGCCTTCTCGTGAGATAATACTGATGACTTCGGCCAGCTTCATTCGTCAGACTTTACTTCGTATGCTCGTAGATACGATTAAAAAGTCCTTGCCGAAGGATGTTCAAAACTAATTCTTAGAGATGATGGTCTTGTGGGATGAGGCATACACGACTTCGTTTGACAGGCATTAAAAAGTCGATATAACTGCTTATATAAGGGTTCTTCTGTTAGAATTTTGGATGGTTTCCGTGAAATTTTAATAGAAGAACCTCTTTTTTTTACCTCATTACTTATTTACAATTCAATCGCTTTTCCTTACCTTTGCACTCATGAAAATAGGAACGATAGATTTAGGGGAACGCCCATTGTTCTTGGCACCAATGGAAGATGTGACGGATATTGGCTTCCGAAATATGTGTAAACGTTTTGGTGCAGCTATGGTTTATACGGAGTTTGTGTCAGCTGATGCAGTTATCCGTAGTATCAAGTCAACACTTTCAAAGATTGTAATTGACGATAGTGAGCGTCCTGTGGGGATACAGATATATGGCAGAGACGTGGCTTCGATGGTTGAAGCTGCTAAGATTGTAGAACAGGTTAATCCCGATGTGATTGATATTAACTTTGGTTGTCCGGTGAAGAAGGTGGCAAACAAGGGTGCTGGATCTGGTATGTTGAAGAATATCCCACTGCTACTTGATATTACACGTGAGGTGGTGAAAGCTGTTAAGACACCTGTCACGGTGAAGACTCGTTTAGGTTGGGATAACGACAACTTGATTATCACCGACCTTGCCGAACAGTTGCAAGACTGCGGTATACAGGCTTTGACCATTCATGGACGCACCCGTGCGCAGATGTATACTGGTGAGGCTGACTGGACATTGATTGGTGAAGTGAAGAATAATCCACGCATTCATATCCCTATCATTGGTAATGGAGATGTGGCAAGTGTCGAGGAAGCACATGAGAAGTTCGAGCGTTATGGTGTTGATGCTGTGATGATTGGACGTGCAACTTTTGGCTGCCCATGGATATTCAATCAAAGTGAGAAGCAGTTGACGATTGATGAGAAGATTGATATTCTTGAAGAGATGCTTCGTATAAATGTGGAACGTATCGACGAGCATCGTGGTATCCTACATACGCGTCGACACTTAGCATCATCGCCAATCTTCAAAGGTATACCAGATTTTAAGAAGACACGTATCGCCATGTTGCGTACAACAAAGATGGATGAGTTGATGGCTATTCTTGAAGATTGCAGAGAAAGGCTTAGGGAGGAATAATTTATAAGGCCAATTAGCCTCATTAGCCCAATAGACCCAATAAGGACAGAAAAGGGAAGAAGCCAAATGGTTTCTTCCCTTTTCTGTCGGGATGACCAGACTCGAACTGGCGACTCCTACGTCCCGAACGTAGTGCGCTACCAACTGCGCTACATCCCGATGCTCTACAAGTAAGTGCAAAGATAATTATTTTTTCAGAATTATCGTTAGCTTTTTTCTTCTTTTTCTTGCCTTTTAGAGTAGGTCTGTAAGCTCAAAAAGCCTAATTCCGTTACTACCTTTATTAAGATGTAATGGTTGTCAGGACGCTGACGCACTATCTCTGCTTTTACTTCATCAATGTTATTGAACTTGCGGAAATCAGTTTGTGTCTTAGCAAACTCTTCTCCAACCAACCAAATGTTACGAATGTCTGTTGCCATCAAAAGCTCAATAACTTTCTGATGTTCTTTATCAGACGACTCTCCAAGCTCACGCATATCACCGAGGATAGCCATCTTGTTTTCTACATCCATCAACTGGAAGTTCTCTATCGCTGCAGCCATACTGGATGGATTAGCATTGTAAGCATCCACAATAAGTTTGTTATGTGCCGTCTCTGTCAGCTGTGAACGATTGTTATGAGGTATATAATTCTCCAACGCATGGTTGATTTGCTGTGGTGTTACACCGAAGTGAAGACCAATTGCAATGGCAGCCAACATATTATCTAAGTTGTAAGAACCAATGAGATGGGTCTGGACTTCGTAGGTAGTAGATGATGGTTGCTGGGTATTAAGGCTTGATGACTGCCATTCAAACTTCAAACATGGCGCACAGCTAACAACATTTCCTTGCACGTCAGCTGTATCGTCTTGTCCGTAGGTGATGATACGATCAAACTCTCGCTGCTCTGCCATCTCAGTCAAGTCTGGGTTGCTTTCGTTGAGGAACAGTAAACTACCGTGTTCTTTAAGGAAATCATAGAGTTCGCCCTTTGTCTGCTTACTCCTTCAAAACTTCCAAATCCTTGCAGATGCGCACGTCCAACATTAGTAATCAAACCGCAGGTTGGCTCTGCGTATGTAACGAGTTTCTCGATATCACCGGGGTGAGAAGCACCCATCTCAATAACTGCTATATCGTGTTCTGGGCGAATATCAAGCAGGGTTCGAGGAACGCCTACATCATTGTTATAATTTGCCTCTGTATGATGAACATTGAATTTCTCAGCTAATACGGCAGAGATAAGTTCCTTGCTTGTTGTCTTTCCGTTAGTGCCTGTAATACCAATCACAGGGATAGAGAACTGACGACGATGCTCGCGTGCCAATTCCTTATATGTAACAAGTGCATCATCAACGAGGATATAACGCTCGTCACCTGCCTTTGCATATTCTTTTTCGTCAATGATGGCATAGCTACAGCCCTTTTCCAAAGCTGCTTCTGCAAACTTGTTACCATCGAAGGATACTCCCTTCAGTGCCACGAAAATACTTCCTTTGGGACAGTTACGGCTGTCAGTGGTCACGATGGGATGCGCTTGATATATCTTGTAAATCTCTTGTATATCCATTGTGTTTACTTTATTCTTAGTGCAAAGGTAAGCTAAATGAAAGACAATGCAAAACAATGAATGTCTTTTTTTTACTGTTAGACACGGCTCTTTCATTTAAGAAGTTTTGGTTCTTATTCTAAATATCATTATTTTATAGCACGCCAGTAACATAGTGAAAGCTGTTCTTTTCTAAAAATACTACCATAATCGTATGGTATTTAGCGATTGATATTCGTGTGGCATGACAGGTTTAATTCTTTGTCTAATTATTTGAAAATCAACAAAATAAGTGACAATAAAAGTTGGTTAAGTGAGCTGTTTTTGTACCTTTATAGTAAAAAAATAGATAATCATGAAAGGAAACAGTCACTCGACCAAACTAATGGGATTGTCGCTAACACAATCAACCACACCGCTAAGGTAATAAAAACAAAAATTAGAAGGTAGTATCTTAGAAAAACTTTACGAGTTTTCCTCCTCAATACCCGATTTCCGTAGATCAGAGAAGGGAAACATACGTCACAAGTTGAGCGACGTCATTATGTTACTAATATTAGGTCGAGTATCAAATTGTGTCAGCAGAGCAGAAATCATAGAATTCGGTAAACACAACCTCAAGAGGTTCCGTAAATTGGACATATTAGCTAACGGCATTCCATCCGAGCCAACTCTTTGTCGCATGGAAGAGGGGATTGATGATAAGGCAATGGCTAACCAGCTACAGGTCTTTGCCGAGACGTTTCACAAGGAATTGTTGGGGATGTGCTGCGCCCAAGAAATCATCTGCATAGACGGAAAGGCAGAGTGCGGCACTGTTTTGAATAATGGACGAAAACCCAGATATCGTATCTGCTCATTCATTCAACACCGATATCACGTTAGCAACCGAGGCCTGCGAAGAGAAGAGCAATGAAATAAAGGCAGTTCCACGGCTTATTGATAAAATTGATATATCAGAGAAAATAGTCACGGCAGACGCCATGTCTATGCAGAAAGATATCATTAACAAAATCAGAGAGAAAAATGGAGACTTCATCATAGAACTGAAATCAAACCAGCGTTCACTGCGTTATGGTGTAGAGGATAAAATCAAAGAACTGTCTCCTGTTAACTCCTATTGTGGCAAGCCGGAACTCGGGCATGGGAGAATTGAGACGAGAAGCTATCGTGTGTTTAAGGGGACTGACCTCATTGCAAATAAGGAGAAGTGGAACGGTAACCTGACCATCATAGAATATGAGTGCGAAACTATCAAAAAAAGTCAACGGGAGCCTGCACTATTGAGAAAAAGGCTGTATGTAAGCAACCTGCCAGCGAACACACCAAGATTAGGGACATTGGTGCGTAATCACTGGTCGATAGAAAGTATGCATCTGGAAGCTAGATCGTAACCTTTGTTACAAGACAAGATAAAACGAAAGTCGGCAAGGGCAGCTCGCAATTTAGATACCATACAAAGAATTGTCTACTCCGTGTTCTCAATATGGCGAGGACGGAGAAAGAAGAATTCCGACAAAAGAAAGGGTATGGCAGAACTGATGAGACATGTTTCATTGGGTTTCACAAAACTATTGCATTTTCTGTATCAAAAATGAAAAATAATCAAATTTTTGAGAATGGTATAACTTATTGATATACAGACACAATGTTTCTCCTGATTCGTACATGAGTCGGGTAAGGGAAGCTATGTCTTCATTTCATTTTTTAAATGAAAGAGCCGTGACTGTTAGAAACAACGTTACTAAAAGGCTGGAACAAGTAATACGTTTGCGGTACGATATGAGTTAGGGTATAACTAACGACATATCGCATGGAGATTAACGCTCAACACCACATGTGCTAACCATTAGCACCACATGTGCGGAGCATTAACGCAATAATGAAAAACGAGAAATAATAACGCCTAAAACTCAACATAGGGACGTAAACGTTCGATAGCTTCGGGTGTAAAGTCCTTTAATAGGCGAAGTTGTGAGAGATTGGTAAGTTTTCCTTTCAATCGTCGATAATCGCAGATAGCTTTTGCTTGATAGAAGTTCATATAGGGATGCTTGCGAAGTTGAGCGAGTGTTGCAGTATTAAGGTTTATCTTTTCTGTCTGTGGATTTGTGATTGAGAAATAAGGCAAGGCTTCCTCAGGGAAACCATCTATTTCTTGTAACTGTCCTACAGTTACATATCCACCTAAGCGTTTGCTGTAATTGACAATCGCACGAGCCCATCCGGGACCAATACCGGGTACTTTTTTTAGTTGGGTTGTGTCGGCCGTTGCAAGGTTGATATGTTCACCTATTTTTAGTTTCAATGGATAACGGAGAGTGTCTCGGTCATTGCCTTTGTAGGGCTTATACGTGTTTTGCATCTTATAGGCTTCGTAAGCTGCATGGGCAGCCTGCTTGTCAGCTTCCTTCTTGGCAATGTAGGCTTGTACGGAGGCAAGTGTTGAGGCTGGTTCGTAGTCATCGCCTATCGTAATATAGGGTTCTAACTCCCGATATTGCTTGCGTGTAAGACCGTAGAGTCGGGCAAAGTCCATTGGCGAACGATAGACCCCTCCTTTGGAACGATACTTGATGATATTGCGCACTTGGTAGGGAGCTAAGCCTAATTGCTGTAATTGTTCTGCCGAAGCTGTATTCGGGTCGAATGTAAACAGATGTTTTCCTTCAGCTGTTATAACCTCAGGAAGTTGCTCTTTGTTCGAGAAAGAACTACGTTTTTGTACTTTCACACTATCGTTCGTAGCGTCAGCGGTGGTTGTTGTGTCATTGCCAACAATAATTATAAATCCAAAACAAATAGCAATAAAAATAATAAGACCAAGAACACTTTCCGGTCAGAGCGATGTAGGTAGAAAATAGATTTTAGGTTCATAGTGTATAGATTTTAAGTTTTTGGAAATCCTTAAAAGGATGATTTGAGAATGAAAGCTCTCTTTGTTGGATGAACTAAAAGACACCTAACTGATGTAGGAAGATAGCAAGAATAGCCAGCGGACAGACGAAGCGGATAAGGAAGTAATAGGTTCCAAAGAAGATGCCACGTGTAGTTCCCCAGTTAGTAAACTCGTCCTTCACCAGTTTCTTGGGTATGTACCAACCAATAAAGAAGCAGGTAAGGAGTCCACCAATAGGAAGGAATATCTGTCCCGTTACAAAGTCGAATACATCGAAGAGGTCGACGCCTGCCACTTTGAGGAAATTCCATTCACCCAAGGAGAGGGAACAAACTGCACCAATAAGTGAACAGCCGACAGTGACAATCATTGCAGCACGTGAGCGACTGATGTGTAACTCCTCTTGGAAGAAGGCTGTACTCACTTCATGTAGGGATATTAAGGAGGTCAATGCTGCCATCGAAAGAAGCAGATAGAAGGCCATCGAGATGATATATCCCACGACTGGCATACTTGCAAAGGCTTGTTCAAATACATTAGGCAGTGTGATGAAGATAAGGGAAGGTCCGCTATCGGGACTTACTCCTACCGAGAAAGCAGCGGGGAAAATCATTAATCCTGCAAGAATAGCCACGCAGGTATCAATGATACCAATTTGTACGGCTGAGTTTAATAGTTTTGTATGATGACTGTAATAAGACGCGTAGGTGCAGATACAGCCCATTGCTATACTCATCGAATAGAATGACTGCCCCAAAGCTCCAAGAAAAACATCGCCAGTAACCTTGCTGAAGTCAGGTTTTAATAAGAATTCAATTCCCTTACTTGCGCCCTGGAAGTAAGCAAGAGGCAACAACAATAGCTACCAATAGTAAAAAGAGTGCTGGCATCAGAATTTTTGAAGCACGCTCAATGCCATTTCTAACACCATGAATGATAACGTAATGTGTGAAGAGTAGAATAATAACTGTCCATAGAACAGGCTTCCACGGATTGGTGGAGAAGTCGGTAAAATACGCTTTGAAATAGTCTGGCGTACCATGAAGATGGTTCATTACAGAAGCAACACTATATTGTAAACACCATCCTGCTACCACAGCGTAATAGCCCGTAATGAGGAAACCTGTAAGGACTCCTAAATAACCCACCCACTTCCAAGCATTTCCATTGGATAGCTTTGTATAGGCACGTGCCGTGTTAGAGGCTGCATGACGACCGATAATAAACTCGCTAATCATGCAAGGTAAGCCCAATAATAAGATGCAAGCAACGTAGATGAGAATAAAAGCTGCACCGCCATTCTGACCTGTCATGTATGGAAAACGCCATACATTACCCAATCCCACAGCACCACCTGCTGTGGCAAGAATCATTCCCAGTTTACTTCCAAACTTTACTCTTTTTTGCTCACTCATATAAATTTAACTTGAATATATGTGCAAAATTACGAAAAAAACTCTACTTTTGTATTAAATCAGAAGTGAAATATGAATTTAATATATCACAGCCTTATAAAATATCCATTTAGCTGTTTTATCGTTTTTATAACATGGATATTGTGTTTTATGACTATTCCAGAGACTCCGCTAAGCTCTGTTAGTTTTATTGATAAGTGGACGCATAGTCTTATTTATTTAATTTTAGGACTTAGTGTATGTATAGAATACTTACGCACAACAAAGGAAGCCAGTCTCAAATTTGTTCTTATTTGGGTCTGGTTGCTACCTATCATTATGGGAGGACTCATAGAAATCCTTCAATCCAATTGTACAAATGGAAACAGAAGTGGCGAATGGCTCGACTTCTTTGCTGACGCTATGGGTTCTACAATTGCTTTGGTTATCGGTATTCTTCTGGTACGCTATCGCTCCAAAGCTTAAATGGATTACGGCGCATCTGAGAGTTGTAGAAGTGGCGATTACCTGTCACCTCTATACCAATAAAGTCTGGTTTTTCGAATGACTCATCTTCACTACTTAACTCTACTTCGGCTAAGACAAGTCCCTCGTTATCACCATGAAACTCGTCTATCTCAAAGGTATGTTCACCAAAAGGAACAAGGTAACGATGCTTGTCAATTACACCGGGTTCGCATAATAGCATAGCTGCTGTGCTTCCTCCAGTGTAATCTCTTTTTCAAACTCATAGCGTGTTAGCCCACCCATGCGTGACGGACCTTTGATTGTTAGATAACCCTTGTCGTCTCTGATACGAATACGGACGGTATTCACAGCTGAAAAATAGCCTTGCTGTATATGACTACAACTGCTTGCAAACCTTTTCCAGTCCACCTTCTTATGGACTAAGAACTTTCTTTCAATCTCTAATCCACTCATGAGTTCCCATTATTAATCAATAATAGACTATTAAACCCAAATCAATCATTAGAACCTAATAGCTGTCAGGAAATAACACAAAAACAAGAATTCTTGAAGCATTGTGGTCTAATGACTGATTTGGATTAAATCTTAATTATATATCAGTTGCTTATTATCAATGATATCGTTATGATTAGATGTTTGACGCTATAACGAGTGTAAGGACACTCAACGCAATCAAAATTACGGCAAGCCATGCAATAACTCGTTTAGCTTGCTTCTCTTGTTTAATCTCTCTTTCTTTACGATGGATTTTACTTCTTTCGCTCATAGTTATATTATTTTAAAAGGTTGTTTATCATTAATAAGGAGTTTTATTCCTCGGTAGGGAACTCCATTAGGTAGGCTTTTATGAAATCGTCAATCTTACCATCCATTACGCCATCTACATCAGAAGTCTGATAGTTCGTGCGGTGATCTTTTACACGTCGGTCATCAAACACGTAACTGCGAATCTGACTTCCCCATTCTATCTTCTTCTTTCCAGCCTCAATTTTGGCTTGTTCTTCCATGCGCCTCTTCATCGCACGGTCATACAATTGTGACTTCAAAAGCTGCATAGCCTTAGCACGGTTCTTTGGCTGGTCACGTGTTTCTGTGTTCTCAATCAAGATTTCTTCCTGTTCGCCAGTGTCTGGGTCTTCATATTGATAGCGCAGACGAACACCAGACTCAACCTTGTTGACATTCTGTCCACCCGCTCCACTCGAACGGAAGGTGTCCCAACTAACACGAGCTGGGTCGACATATACCTCGATAGTATCGTCTACCAATGGCGTAACGAAGACACTGGCAAAGCTTGTCATACGCTTACCTTGGGCATTAAACGGACTGACACGTACCAATCGGTGAACACCATTCTCGCTCTTCAAATAGCCATAGGCATATTCTCCACCCTCTAATTTCATTGTGACACTCTTTATACCCGCTTCATCGCCTTCTTGTATGTCAGAAATAGTCACCCTATATCCCTGTGCTTCGCCCCAACGCATATACATACGCATAAGCATTGATGCCCAGTCCTGACTTTCTGTACCACCAGCACCAGAGTTTATCTTCATCACACATTCCATCGGGTCTTCTTCTTGACGAAGCATATTCTTAAGCTCTAAGCCTTCGATTACCTTGAGAACCTTACCATACGCAACATCTACTTCCTCTTCTGTAACAAGTTCGTCTTTATAGAAGTCAAAGGCCAATTGTACTTCATCAGCTAATGCACGAGCCTTATCATAATCCTTGATCCATTTCTCAATATCCTTGACTTTCTTCATTTGTTCTTGCGCACGAGTAGGGTTGTCCCAGAAGTCTGGGGCTTGCGTGCGGAGTTGTTCCTCCTCAAACTCTATTCGTTTCTTGTCAATATCAAGATAACGATGCAATGCTTCTGTACGTTCTTGGATATCTTTTAACTGATCTGCTGTTATCATCTTTATTCTTTTATCGTTGGAGTGGGATTAGGAGAGTTGGCAGAAATAGTAAGCCTAGTAGAGTCGTAAAACATAGCCTAAGCCATCTTAATTATTAACCCGTCAACTCATCAATTCATTTACTCCCTACTCCTCATACATCTTTTCAATTACGTCTTGATAGCGTCGATTGACAACCGAACGCTTTAGCTTCAAGGTATTTGTCAACTCTCCGCTCTCCATAGAGAAGTGGTGAGGAAGAAGAGTGAACCGTTTAATTTTCTCGTATGAAGCCAGACGTTGCTGTAATGTTTCGATACGCTCACGCATCATGTCATTAACACGTTTGTTTTCGCATAGTTCCTCACGATTCTTAAACTCGATATGGTTCTCCCTTGCCCAATCTTCCAATACAGAAAACTCTGGAACTATCAAGGCTGCGACGAATTTACGCTGGTCTGCAATAACAGATACCTGCTCAATAAACTTATCAACCAATAACATTGCTTCCACCATCTGTGGCGCAATATATTTACCATTTGATGTCTTGAAGAGATCTTTTATACGTTCTTTTAAGAATAACTCACCATCCTTTAAGTATCCAGCGTCACCCGTATGGAAGTAACCATCCTTGTCGAAAGCCTCTGCGTTGGCTGTGTCACGGCGGAAATAACCCGGCATAATTGTAGGACCTTTCAACATGACTTCGCCCTCATCGCTAATCTTAATATCAATCCCTTCGAGTGGTCTACCCACAGAGCCGACCGTGTAAGGCTGTCCTACATGGTCACAGGTAACTGTTGCCAAGCTCTCTGTCAAGCCGTAACCAACAATCATATTAATACCAATGCTATGTACAAACTCCTCAATCTCAGGGGATACGTATGCGCCTGCTGTCGGGAAGATATTTGGATTTTCCAATCCTAACTGCTTGCGCACAAGACTCAATACGGTCTTGTTGACAAGCTTGTATTCCATCTCCAAAGCCAAAGGAACACGTTTCCCTCGTGCAATATGTTGTATGTTACGCTTTCTTCCAACATTCAAAGCATGATAGAATAGTTTTCGTTGAACGACACTTGAATTTTCCATGCGTTCTTTTACAGCCACGTAAACCTTCTCCCAGAAGCGAGGAACTGAAGCCATACTTGTTGGATGTGTCTCACGCATACTTTGTTGTATCTCTTTGGGATTGGTATTTACAATCAACTCTGCACCCACTGAGAGTGCTAAACAAGCCCAACCACGCTCAAAGACATGGCTAAACGGTAAGAAGTTGATAATACGATCTTTGTCGTTTATAGGCACACTCTTCGCATTTGCATCCATAGCAGCCTGATACATCTTGTATGTTAAGATAACTCCCTTACTATCACCTGTTGTTCCACTCGTATAAAGGATATTGCAGATATCGTCATAACGTGCGTCGGCCCAAAGTTCCTTTAACTCCGATTCGCGTGGAAAACCCTCACCTAACTTTAAGAAGTCTTCAAAATAAATTGTGTTTGGGTCATGCTGGCTAAGGCGTACGGTAGAGTCGAAAACAATTATTTTCTCTAATGACGAACATAGAGACTGAATACGGCGTGCCTTGTCATACTGCTCCTGTTCACCAACGAAAAGATACTTAACGTTGGCGTCTTGAATCATGTATTGTATCTGTTGCTCAGAACTTGTCGCATAAAACGGAATACTAATCACACGTACCCCGTAGGCTCCATAATCTGTATAAAGATGATGAATACAATTCTGTGAAAATACAGCAATTGCGTCCTGAGGTTTCAAACCAAGATTTAAGAGTGCATTAGAAACTTCCTTTACACGTGTTGAAAACTGGTTCCATGACACTGTCTTCCAGTCCAGGCTACCAAAGTTACGAAAAGTGATAGCAGGTTTCGTACCATATTTTTTTGCTTGTTCATGAATAAGAACAGAAAGGTGACCGATTGTTTTCATTATTTCTTTATTTATCTTCATCAACTCTGTATACACAAGACCTTAAACAACCTTTGTACACATAGTTTATTGATTCTTATTTTTTGCAAATATAAACATTTATCCGCAAAGCAGAAAATAAAATAGATATTAAATCGCAATTTACACCTTTGTTTTCCCTCGTATAACTATGAATAATGGTGTTATCTTGTTTTCTAAAGTTTACAGGTTGCTTATAATGGATTAGAAAATGCAAGTTTAGCGTAGAACTGTAATTTCGAGTGTAGGCGTAGGTTAATAATCTATATCAGAAAACACCGAGGGGTTTGGGGGGTGAGCAGACCCCATGAGTGGAAAATCAACAAGCAATGCTTAAAAATAGAAAAAGGTTTTTCCGTTAAATGCGTAGATGCTTTTCTTATAGCTTTAATAGAGAAACCAAGGTCGTTCATACAACAAACTATAGTCAAGACTGTCAATAGTCTGTTCTATTATCACTTTCCAACATCGCCACCTTTTTTCATTTTAATACTTCATAAATGTAGATAAGGTTTTGAAAAATCATTATATAATCTCGAATATAATATCTCTAAATAAAGACAAAAACACGTGTAAAAAGCAAGTTTGCAACTAACAGGTAATCAGTTAGTTAAAAAATCGTGCAAGAAAAGGTGCTTGGTTGGTCTTCAAAAGGGCATCTTTTGCAAGTCAATCAGGCGTCTTTCAGAACTCAAAAAGAGCATGTGTTGGTTTTGAACCGCATGAAAAATAGTTTACAAATATCGATTAATAAGATAATAAGCTGTTTGTAGAAGACAAGAAGATATGCTAATGGATAGAACTTTTTTTATTTGCCTTTTCTACGTTATATCTTGTAGTTTATTCTTTTAATTTATACCTAATGGGATATGTCTATCCATTTAATGGAAGAACCTCAAAATAGAGGCTTTGTTGCTTTTGGCAATCCTATTTTATATGAAATGGGTAAGATGATGGGTAAGCTCAAAGTTCACATCAAGCACAATAGGCGAAAAGAGAATTTGCAGTTGTATTTGATAGCCAAGCCCCGTACCCCTGTGGAACGGCAAAAGAACAAAGAAACACTTGAACTGGCTACCAAAATTCGTGCGGAACGTGAACAGCAGTTTAAGGAGAGTATGCTTGGCTATCGTTTAAGGAAGGATAGAAATATCAATTTCTTGTACTATTATGAGACTTATATTGACAGTTACCCCAAGAAAGACCTGCGAATGATAAACTAAAGTTTCCCACCCTTAAAACACTGGTCTTTTTTTATTCACCTTTACCTGTTATTACCCATATCCATTGATTTTTAACACAAGTATAATAGAGGTTAAGCAGTCTGTTCATATACTTCGTCCCATTTTTTCTAACACTTCTGCCATTACAAAGGATTTTTGCTCAACTCTTTGTCGTTGCCGCTGATTGTAGCCATAAGCTGTTGGGGCGTTATCCCAAGTGTTTCTCCTAAAATGCGAAGTATACGTTTGATACAGGCAAGAACTCGCTTCCATAACGTGAGTGCCATGAGGTCGTCCTCTATATCCGAAAAAAGTTCGCCCATGGTTTGATATTCTGTGAACCTCTTTTCCAAAGCCATGACGGTATATGTAAGGTAACATAGCGTTGCGTCGGCTATCTGACCATTAAAGTCGCAACCTTGATAACCTCCTAATCCGAGATATTGCTTAGTCTCCTTGTTCATCACTTCTATGTTCCATCTAATCTGATACACTTCAAAGGCTTTTTATGAAAGACATCGTTGTATCCGTGGTGAGCAGGACGTTCCATGTGAGTTCCTACCATACTTGATGAGGAATATTCTAATAGGTACATCCCTAAGTTGCCGTTGAGCTGAATATATCGACATCTGTACTTACGACAGTTCTTTCCTCGTTCACGTTCATAGGTAGCAATGAGTTCTGCAGCATTTTTCTTCCCTGCCTGATACGGTGTATTTCGTCTTTCCCATTTTAGCAAGTCCAACAAAGTGCATTACTCCTTTACCTATGCTTCTAACACATTTCATAAGTTGCTCATAAGTGAACCAACTATCGGTAATCACATACTTCGCATGCAAACCCATCTTCCATCCACGGCGAAGCATATTCATGGCAGCTTCCATCTTAGACATCTTACACTCTTGAAAACGCTTATAATCAGGGGTTGCCAGTATTCCTTTTTGGTATGATACGCTTTTTCTACGTTGCTGTTTTGTCAGTCCGCAGTCGCCTTGTTTCCCTTTTTCCTGATGCAGTGAAAAATCAAAGGGTATGGTTGTCTTGCCGTCAAAGAAAGCACAAAGTAGCAGTTTGTAGCCCAATACGCACCTGCCTTTAACATGGTCAAAAAAACACGACTGATACCCTCCATCCTCACACCGCTCTTCTCAAGCACGGTGTCATCTATAATGAAAACAGGTCGTGGAATCGGATTGAGGAGCTTCGCCATACTTACGCAATAGGCACATGTAACGCAGTGCAAAGCGGTTCATCAAGCGTCTCCAATCCATCTGCGGGCGAGTCATCATTCGATAGAAACAGTTCTTACCATGATTTGAAAGCTCATATATCTTATGCTTGCATATACTGTGGATGCTCTCACCCACAATGCGGAAGAGGCAAAGAGAAAGGATTAGCTCAGATGCCGAAACTCCGTCATGTTTCTCCAATGACAGACGAGATAGCAGGTGACCGATACCAAACTTGCCAAAAAGATGCAATAAATCATCACTCATTCGAGTTTTAACACTCAAAAAGTTTGGATAACTCACTTATTTTCTCTATTTTTGCTTCCATAACAGTTTTGTTGTTTTGTCTTTGACAATCAGTTTTTTTGCGATTACTAATTTACAAAGAAAATTCGACAAACTGTTATTTTTCTATCTATTTGTTAGGGTGGGAAACTTTAGTGATAAAGATAGCCTTGAATCGTTTTAAGGATTTTCTGAAAGAGCAATACCCACTCTATGAGTTTAGTATTAAGCCCGAACTAATAACCAAAGATATGATGGAACACTTTGTTGAATATCTCCAATTACGAAGTGTTGGTGAAGGAGCAAAAAGTATCTATCAGCGTTTCAAGAAAGTGGTGCGTTATGCCATAGACCATGAAGTGATGCAGAAAAATCCCTGCAAGGGTGTTGTGTGCAAGGTAGATGACCAAGTGTTACGCAAAGATGTACTCTCAATGGACGAAATACAAGCACTGATTCAATGTCATTATGAGAATCCTAATGTCAGGCGTGCCTTTATCCTTTGTTTGTATTGCGGTTTGCGTTTCTGCGATGTGAAAGAGCTAACCTATAAGAACATCGACTATACCAACCATTTACTTAAATTTGAGCAGAATAAAACCAAAGGGCATTCGGCGCATAGTGGTGTCGTCATTCCTCTGAACGATGGATTATTGTCATTGATTGGTGTGCAAGTTCCAAAACGAAGTGCAATAAAAGAGTGTCCCTCTCCGAGAGATGCAGACGTTCTCGATGCGTAGCGAGAGGTTGTCTGCATCTCTCGGAGAGGAAAAAGAAACAACCAGCAATACAAATAAAAAAAAGGAGACCGAAGTCTCCCAAAGATTAACTAACTTTGTATTGTCAATGTATCATCAATTAATCTCGGAGCAAAGGTCGCAAATTTTTGCCTTACTCCAAAAGAAAACAGCGAGAAAAGAAATTGCCGATATCGTCGGTATTAGTCAGTCAACACTCTCACGTGAGATCAAACGCAACAGCACGCCTTCCGGAAAGTATATCTGGACGAAGGCGCATGATATGGCTATGCAGCGCAGAAAGAACACGGTAACTAACGCCAAACTCTCCGACGAATTAGTCTGGAGAATTAAAGAATATATTACCAACGACCAGTGGTCTCCAAGACAAATATCAGGGTATCTGCGCATGAATGAGGGTATAGAGGTGTCCCACCAGTCCATCTATAACATCATCCACAATGATACAACGAGTAAACTTGCAGAGCGCACAAGACATAAGATGAAATCCAGGCATCGTCCCAAAGGCGGACATCTTCCAATAAAGGACAGAGTGAGTATCCATGAAAGAAGTAAGGAAGTTGACGGGAAGAGATTTGGAGATTTTGAGATGGACTTAATCGTCGACCCTGCCCATCACGCCATACTCACAATAGTGGAGAAATCTACCAATATGTTGCTTATGCAGAAACTGCCATTTGGAAAACAGTCAACTCCTCTGGCAAAGGTGGTTAGGAAACTACTGCTGCCATACAAGAACAGCCTGAAGACAATTACAACAGATAACGGACCTGAATTTGCGGCACATAAGGACATCACCAAATACTTAGGCGTGCCCGTATACTTCGCTGACCCATATTGTTCATGGCAAAAGGGAGCTGTTGAGAATACAAACAAATTAATCAGGCAGTATATACCTAAAAAGGATTCGTTTGATAACTATACGGACAAGAGAATTATGTCCATACAAAAGAAATTGAACGAAAGACCAAGAGAAAAATTAAACTTTTCTACTCCAAAGTGCGAATTCTTTAAACACGTTTTGTAATTTTGCACTTGCTGGTTGACTCTGCGGGTGAAGTACCTGACGATTTGAATACCTCCATATTCAACCTTCCCTCTTATGAGAGTTGTTGCAAATCCGTAAAGCGATGGGTAAAAGGTGCTGGCATTAACAAACACATCAGCTGGCATTGTGCTCGCCACAGCTTTGCCGTGAACATCCTGAATAATGGTGCTAACATCAAAACCGTTGCCAGCCTATTGGGGCATAGAGGATTAAAGCACACAGAGAAATATACTCGAGCGGGGATAAGTTGAAGTCGGAGGCAATCAATAGTTTGCCAGAATTGAAGTTATAAAGGCATTATATGCTAAAAATAAAAGATATTTTTTTATAGATAACAACAAAATATACGTACCTTTACAATGATAATAATTTTTAAAATATAAAAAAATAAAAATATGATACCAGAGGCAATTTTGATGAATGCAGCCAAACCTGCTATTGATAATTTAATAAAAGAGATTATAACTCCCAAAAATAAAATGTTTTTGCAGAGAAGTGTAAAATAGAATATAATAAACTACTTATTCCTCGAGGAGAGCATTTTTGAGGAATATCTCTATAGGACATATAAAAAAATATAGTATTATTAATACTCTTGTTCTAAAAAAACGAACAGAAATTGTTAGTTGACTTATATCAACCTTTAACGATTTCAGAAGAGATACACTCTAAAAAAATAATACATATAAAATAGATGCTTATCCTTATGAGTTATTGAATAAATATAGTAGTATACTTATTACAGACACAGCTGGGATGGGTAAATCTACTTTAACTAAACAGGGCTTTCTTAGACGTCATAGAAAATGGGTATGGAATTCCAATCTATATAGAATTACGAAGATTGTCTAAAGGCAAAACCGTTTTGATGGAGATTCAAGAGCAAGTTAATTCCTTAACTAAAGAATTCAATCCTCAATTGTTATTAGAGTTTATTCAAACTGGAGGTTTCATATTTTTTTTTGATGGATATGATGAGATTTCTCTAAATGAAAGAAGTTTTGTGACATCAGATATACAGAACTTTATATCTAAAAGCTGGACATAATGTTTTTGTAATGACTTCAGACCAGAACAAGCTTTGGCTAGTTTTTGGAGACTTCCAAATGTTTTCAATAAATCCCTTAACAAAGAAAGAAGCTTTTGAATTATTGCGTAGATATGATAACCAAGGAATTACTTCAAAACAATTGATAGAAGAACTTAGAAGTGGGCAGTATGAAATGATAAATGATTTTTCTACAAAATCCATTATTGGTTTCTTTACTTTTTGTAGCATTTGATTATAAGAAAGCTATTCCATTGAAAAAAACATATATTTTATCGACAAGTTTATGATGCATACTTTGACTCTCATGACCTTTCTAAAGGTGATCATTATATCCATGAAAAATTTTTCTAAATTAGATATAGATGATTTTGAAAAGAGTTTTGCGTTTTGTTGGATTTAATTGCTTAAAGTTACAGAAAATAGAGTATGAAAAAGATGCTTTTACTTCACATAATTGATGCTGCAAAATCTTTTTTTGTCCTGATTTGGATTTTACAACTTCAGATTATTTAAATGATCTTTTTATCTTCTGTGCCTTTATTTTTGTCAAGATGGGCAGTATTATAGGTGGATGCATAAGTCTTTACAAGAGTATTTTTGCGGCTCAATTTATTTATAAAGACTCAAAGAATAGTCAGGATGCTATTTTAGGTACTTTGTTTGGTAGTGAAAATATGGATAAGTACTTAAATTTATTAGACCTATATTATGATATAGATAATTGGGGATTCAAAAAGAATATAGTAGCTCCTTTTATGTGAAGAGTTCGTAAAATTTTTATAGAAATTCTATTTATGCATCAGAATCTATAAGTAAAGATATGATAGAAGAGAATTGGCCATTTATTTTTTAAAGAAGTGTGTATTTTGCGAACTCTAGTACCGATAGACAAAGATCCCTTTGAATATGTTCGTGAACGAGGAAAGGATAAATTAAATGGAAAGTTAACTTCTGTTACACTTTTTTCATGAAGATAATATTTTTTTATTTTTGTCTAGTGATCCGAAAAAGTAAACTAATGCCATTATTAGCAAAGAGGCAACCATCTTTATTTAGGGACATTCATTCGTCCAGAACTTATTAAAAAAAGACGTAGCAGAGTATGATAAAGTCGTTACTATTGATGTTCACATAGGAGAACATTGTGAAAATGATTATTTATATTATAACTATTATTTAGCCAAAATACATAGTATGCCATCATTCTATTTTGATTATAATAGATGTATTGAGGAAATGGAGAAAATAAAAAGTGTTATTGAAAATAAGGAGAAAACATCTAACCTTATAGAAGGATTGTAATATGACTATACAAGAAATAACATTTCACAAGGAAGACCAGACTTTTGACTGCAAAAGCATTCAAATTGAACCGAAGGCATTGGCTATTACTATCGTGGCATTTGCCAATGCTGACGGTGGTGTTATTGCAATTGGTGTGTCTGATAAGATAAGAAAGATAGAGGGGGTTGACCAGCATACGGAAAAGTTGAATGAGCTGCTGCGTGTTCCTTTGGATTTCTGTAACCCAACCGTATCTATTACCAGCGAGTTGTTACCATGTACGGATAAGGATGGAAACGAGAACCATATTTTATTGATGCACATTCCTGCCAGCTCTGAATTGCATGTCAATCAAGCTGATGAAGCCTTTATGCGTGTCGGTGACAAAAGTAGAAAATTGTCTTTTGAAGAGCGCATACAGTTGATGTACGACAAAGGCGAGCGCTACTATGAAGATACGGCTGTGTATGGTGCTACGGTTGATGACATTGATATGGCTGCTGTCGAAAAATATACAGAATTGATTGGTTATACCAAATCTGCCAAGCAATATCTACATGAGAATAATAGCTTCATAACAACCAATGCAAAGGGAGAAGAGCAAGTTAGTGTGGCTTGTATTCTGTTGTTTGGTAAATATCCTCAAAAGTTCTTTCCTCGTGGGCGTACTCGCTTTATCCGTTATAAAGGTACAGAAGAGAGAGTGGGTGCAGAAATGAACGTGATTAAGGACGTAACTTTTGAAGAAACGATACTTGATCAAGTGAAAGCCACGATAGCTTATCTTGAAACCCAAGTAGAGGAACATACATTCCTTGGACAACATGGGCAGTTTGTAACCCATAGAGATTATCCAAAGTTTGTGATACAAGAAATGGTAGTTAATGCTTGTTGTCACCGTGCCTACAATATCAAGGGTACGGAAATCCAAATTAAGATGTTTGATAATCGCCTTGTATTCGAGTCGCCCGGTAGGTTACCCGGAATGGTCAAACCCTCTAACATCTGTCATACGCATTTCTCACGCAATCCGAAAATTGCTCAATTCCTTAAAGCATACGACTTCGTGAAGGAATTTGGTGAAGGTGTGGATCGAGTGTGCAGAGAGTTGGAAGCTAATGGTACACCACATTTATCTTTCCATCTTGATGATTTCATTCTGAAGATTACAGTGCCGAAGGTGACAGAAAATAGCAATAAAGTAGCAGGAAAGGTAGCAGAAAACAGCAATAAAGTAGCAGAAAAGGTGGCAGAAGCAAATAAAAAGGTAACAGAAAGATTAATTGAAAAGGCTAATGCTCATGGAGAAAGATTAACGGCTAACCGAATCAAGATATTGGAACTGATGTTAGAAGATCCCTATATATCGAGGGCAGATTTGGCTAAAAATATAGGAATTAGTGAAACTTCCATCTATCGTAATATTGAAGTTATGCGTGGCAGATATCTCCGTCGTGTTGGACCAGATAATGGTGGCTTTTGGGAAATCATAGAATAATATGGTGATATAACAAGCCCAACCTACATCTCGTTTGGTTGGGCTTGCTTCGTAGAGTATTATTTCAATTTCTTCTGTATCAAGCTATCAGTCTTAGATTTTAGTTGCAAGTCGTATCCGTCTGCTTTTTCCTTGATTAGCTTGATAATCTGAGACCTCTGCAAAACCTTCATTTATAGAGAAATTTCCTTTTAGTTGTGTTTTGAAACATATTCCAACGTATATATTGGTATAATTGATGCCATAAAACGATTATTATCATTTATATTTGTGTCCCATTTTCTTTTATGTGAGAGTATTGGACACAATTATCCCTGGTATTCGATATAAGTTGTAGGCAACAGCTTCCATAATATGCTGTGCATGTGTTTTGGCAAGTCCTACATATCTTTCCGTTCCTCCTCTAAACCATCTGTCTATGAAGCCAAAAGTGCGTTCCACCCTGTACCTAATTTTGCTGATAGCCATATTGATGCGTTTCACTTTTTCTGTAATCTTATACCCTCTTGTTCCTTTATGCATAATGTGACTTTTTAGTTTCATTCGAACAAGTGCCTCTTTGTTTTCTGCCGAGTCATAACCCTTGTCAGCATATACGAGAGTCTTTTTCGGAAGATTTGCTTTTTTCAGGGGCGTTTCCAAATGCTTGATGTCGCTCTCATTAGCAGCAGTAGTCTTCTCTGCAAGAACCAATCCGTTTTCATCTGTAACAGAATGCCGTTTGTATCCAAAGTGGAGCCTTCCCATTTTCTTGATCCAGCGTGCCTCTCCGTCCACATTGGGATTGAGTTTCTCTTTGAGCATAGCTTTCTCGGATTTTAACTTACCCGTTTCTTCATCCCTGTCCTCAACAATCTCATACTCCTTGCGACCACGTGGACGACGAGGACTATCAGTGATGCTGGCATCAACGATAGCCCCACGTTTGACAATAACACCTTGTTGTTCTAATTGATGGTTAATCTCGTTCAGTACCATATCATAAAGGCCTGCCTCTACAAGAATGTTACGGAAACGACATACCGTCGTACTGTCAGGAGCAACATCTTCCAAGCCCAGTCCTACAAAGCGGCTGAAAGACAAACGATTGTTAACCTGATCCTCAACCTCACCATCACTAAGACCATACCAAGTACGGAGAAGTTCGATTTTAAAAAGAACAAGACTATCATAGCTCGGGCGACCAGTTGTATTGTTACCTTTAGTGTAGGCGATTTCAATAATACTACGAATTGGATTCCAATTGATAATCTTGTCTATCTGAGAAAAGAAGGTCTGCGTGGCCTTACGCTGACCGACTAATAAGTCGGCAAAGCTGGGAGAGGAAAGTTGCTGTTTCATACTATAAAGGTACGAAAAAATAATGATATAAGCAAATTTCTAAACTAAGAGTTTTGCAGAGGTCTCTAAATGTAAATTTGAGTATCGAAAAACTATAAAAGTACACGTTTCTTATAGTTTTCTTTTAAAGTACACTTTTAGTACATGTTGAAAAAGAAAAATCCCTTGTAAATCAGCGATTTACAAGGGATTTATAGTACCCAGACCCGGGCTCGAACCGGGATGGGTTGCCCCACTGGTGTTTGAGACCAGCGCGTCTACCTATTCCGCCATCTGGGCTTGGCTGTTGTTTGAACAACGGGTGCAAAGGTAGATAGAAATTTTGAAAGTGGCAAATTTTTAAGGAATTATTTAATGATGATGAAGAGATTAGTGTGTAATTGTGGTATTTTACATGAAAAGATTTGGAGTTATGACTTATATAAGGTATCTTTGAAGTAGAAATAGGTTAGCTTGAATAGACAATGACTACGAAACAAAATAACTTTTGTGTGATTCTTGCAGGAGGGAAAGGAAGAAGATTGTGGCCCTGTAGTAGAGAAAGATACCCAAAGCAATTTATAGACTTCTTTGGTGTGGGTCGGACTCAGCTTCAACAAACTTTTGACCGCTTTACACATATTCTTCCAAAGGAGAATATTTTTATAAACACCAGCTATGAATATCTTGATCTCGTCAGAGAACAGTTGCCAGAGGTGGCTGCTGATCATATTATGGCTGAACCTATACATAGAAACACTGCACCGAGTGTTGCTTGGGCGGTACACCGAATTATGATGTTTATTCCTAAGGCTAATGTTATCATATCGCCTTCTGATCAGTATATTATTAATGATGAGGTCTTCTTTCATAATATTAAAGAAGGATTATCATTCGTCGAGAATAATGATGCAATATTAACGATGGGGATTGCTCCTACTCGCTCAGAGCCTGGGTATGGATATATACAAAAGGGTGGATACACAGGAAGCGAGGATATCTATAAGGTTCAAGCTTTTATAGAGAAGCCTGAACGAGACTTTGCTCAAATGTTTATGGATAGTAAGGAATGGTACTGGAATACAGGACTTTCCTTTCAAACACGGACTATCTATGTCGATGCTTCGGTGCGCTTTTTCCTTCCATTATATGTAAGGAGGAGTTTGGCAGTCGGATAACAACTGTTGAGGAAGAAGAAAACTTTATACGTGATAATTTTCCCCGATATTCGAATATGTCCTTAGAACATTGCCTCTTAGAAAAGTCTGAAAATGTCTATGTGATGAGATGTGATTTCGGTTGGGCTGATCTTGGAACGTGGCATGGCATCTATGAGTCTTTAAGTAAGCGAGAAGGAGATAATGTTATTGTTGATTCGGATGTTGTTCTTGAAGATGCAAAGAATAATATCATAAAGCTTTCCAAAGGTAAATTAGCTGTTATCAACGGACTTGATGGATATATAGTTGCAGAAAAAGATAATGTGTTGTTGATTTGTAAAAAGGAAGATTCGTCTGCGTTGATAAGGAAATATATTAATGAGGTTCAGATAAAGAAGGGAGAAGATTTTGTGTAACTAACCTCCTTTAGTTTAAGCGTTTTTTTATATTAAGAGGGATAATAAAACGGGGATATACGATGGTCGTATATCCCCGTTTTGTTAACATTTATTCCAGAAGGCAAGAATTAATCCAGTTCTTGGAAGGCTTTAAAAATCTTTGCTGCAATTTCTTTCTGTTCATCGGCTTCTACTTCAACGTGCTGTTTGAAGTTTACATCAGCCTCGCTATTCATTGGTAGAAGGTGGATGTGTGCATGATTCACCTCCAAACCTAAAACAATCTGTGCAACTTTTTTACATGGGAAAACAGTCTTTATTGCCCGTGCAACCTTTTTTTGCAAAAACCTCAAAGGCAGCAAGTTCTTCGTCTTCCATATCGAAGATGTAGTCTACTTCCTTACGAGGGATAACAAGTGTATGTCCTTTTGTGACAGGGTCGATATCAAGGAATGCATAGAACTGTTCGTTCTCTGCACATTTATAGCTGGGAATTTCACCCGCAGCAATCTTACTGAATATTGTCATACAAAGCTTTTTGTTATCTTGTTATGCGTCAATAGAAATTTTATCAATACGAAGTGTAATCTTACCACGAGGAATGGTTATTTCAACCTCGTCACCTACTTTCTTGTTCAACAATCCCTGTGCAATAGGTGTCTTAATTGAAATTTTATTCTGCTTCAAATTAGCTTCGGTTTCACTAACAATCGTATATTTCATTTTAGCTTTGGTTTGTACGTTTGTCATTTCAACCGTAGACATAATTTGCACAGCGTCATTGCTCAATCGAGATACATCGACGATTTTTGCTTGTGCAACCGTCATTTTCAATTCTAAGATACGAGCTTCAAGATGACGTTGTGCCTCTTTTGCTGCGTCATACTCTGAATTCTCACTTAAATCACCTTTGTCTGCAGCTTCCGCAATAGCAGCTGAGGCCTTGGGACGCTCGACAGATTCTAAATACTGCAAATCGGCTACGAGTTTGTCGTAACCTTCTTGTGACATATATGCCATAATATCTTTTTTAAAAATTAATCGTTTTTCAATAGACATAAAAAAGATAGAATTCCAACATCATATTCACTGATTGCCGGAATCCCATATCCTTAAATGCCTTAATGTTTTGCAAAGGTAGACTTAAAAAAATGACATAACAAAGTTTTTATCGGATAAAAAAATAGCTTTTTAATGTGATTTATTGCTGTTTTTTCTTATAATGAAGTGGATTTATTCTGTAAGTAAGTGTAATCTGATTTTTTAATTCATAAGTTGAGAAGAGAATAACAGCTTAATATATCCGTATGATATATCTGTCCAATTATTGATGGTATTGATAGTACAATGAATGCGTGTTAGGCGTAAAAGAATTTATGGTTGTCTTTGTTATAAGTCTTTGTTTTTGCATAATAAACTTGTTTAAATATTGATGTTGGTTTATAAATTATTTTGTGTAGGAGTATCATCCCTGTAACTCAAAAATGTATGAGGATTGTGTTGTAAATTGTAATTTTGTCACTTATTTTGATTGATGTAAGTCAAAAAAGTAATATTATGCAGAAAAAAAGTATTGGAAAAATTGCAAATATGAAAAAAATACTGTTTATCTTTGCATCGTGTTTTTCATAGTATTAGATTTAAGGTTAACAAAGGTTGGACTACAGCGGTAGTCCTTTTTTTATGTCTTTTAGTTTGCTGTTAGAAACATTCCTTTTTCAAGTCATAGAGTATATTTCATATTGTCAGTATGTAGAAAATATAAAGTAGGAAGAATACCTGTTTGTAATCTTCCTACTTGAATATGTTATTTTTTTTCTCTTTGTATTTTCGGTTGTTTTTAGAGAAGAAGGAAAGTAAGATTATCCGTAGATAATGTTACCATTTTCGTCCTTATATTCATCAAGTCCTTTCTCGTATGTTGCCATAGCACGAAGACTCATACCAACATTTGAGAAACCACCATCGTGGTAGAGGTTCTGCATTGTCACCTTACGGGTGAGGTCAGAGAACATGACGATACAATAATCTGCACACTCATCAGCACTTGCGTTGCCCAATGGTGACATACGGTCAGCGAAGTCGAAGAGCTTATCCATACCCTTTACGCCAGAGCCAGCTGTTGTCATTGTTGGTGATTGAGAGATAGTGTTGATACGTACGTGCTTTTCGCGACCATAGATGTAGCCAAAGCTACGACCAATACTCTCTAATAAGGCTTTGGCGTCAGCCATGTCGTTGTAGCCGTAGAAAGTGCGCTGAGCAGCTACGTAAGAGAGTGCGAGGACTGAGCCATACTCGTTGATAGCATCAAGTTTCTTTGCACTTTGAAGCATCTTGTGGAATGAAACAGCAGAAATGTCAAGTGTTGTATCAAGCATCTTATAGTCTAAGTCGTCGTATGTACGATGTTTACGTACGTTTGGAGACATACCGATAGAGTGCAGAACGAAGTCAATCTTACCACCCAAAACTTCCATGGAACGCTTGAACACATTCTCTAAGTCCTCTACGTTTGTTGCATCAGCTGGAATAACCTCGCAATTCAGTTTCTCTGAAAGTGCGTTTACTGTACCCATTCTTACTGCAATAGGAGTGTTTGACAAAGTGATCATTGCACCTTCCTCAACCGCTCTTTCAGCAACCTTCCATGCGATAGACATCTCGTTGAGGGCTCCAAAAATAATACCTCTTTTACCTTTTAATAAGTTGTAACTCATAATGTTCATTATTCAAATTTGGTGTAAAGGTAATCAAAAAAGGTTGATTTGCCAAGAGAACACGCATTAATTATATCTAAATGCTATCCACAAGTGGCAATATGCCTCTTTTTTTACACCTCCACAATCAGAATTAACAAGAATGCTACACTTTTACTCTAAACTACCTTAAGCGTCCTTTTAACTTCGCTGTACTATTATTACTCAAAAGATTGTCCTTTTTTATGCAAGAGCTCCCACTATTAAATCTAACGTTAGAGCATTGCTTCCCATTTATAACATTGTAGGGTTAAAGAATATTGAGGAAATATACTATGTGAAAAATAAAAATGCTGTTAATCATTATCCAAAAATCAAATAATAAAATATTATTTAAGGTTGAATAACTTCCTTTTATTCACTTCTTCTCAATATACATAATTCTAATTTTAATATAAATAATATGGGTTCTTCATAGATTTTTTTGTATATTTGTCTCACCAAATTAAATTATTAATAATATGTATAAAAGCAAAACCATTTATCAAATGGGTTGGTGGCAAAAACACAACTTATTGGACAACTTGAAGCAGAACTTCCAGCTGACTTTGACAATTGGGAGAATGCGACATATATAGAGCCATTTGTAGGTGGAGGCGCAATGCTCTTCTATATGTTACAGCGTTATCCTTGCATTCAGCATGCAATTATTAATGATATCAACACAGACCTCTGTACTTGTTATCAAACGGTCAAAAACGAACCTGAACTACTGATTGAAGCATTGTACGATATAGAAAATACTTATCATAATCTTAAAACTGAGGAAGAACGTAAACTGTTCTTCTTGAATGTGCGTGAGCGCTATAACAAAAAAGATCTAGATGCTGTTGAAAACACGACATTATTCTTCTTTCTAAACAGAACTTGCTTTAATGGATTATATCGAGTAAATAAAAAAGGACTTTTTAATGTTCCTTTTGGAAAGTACGTTAATCCTACTATTTGCGATCCTAATACAATACGAAGAGATAGTGAATTATTACAACGAGTAGAAATTCTCAACGGAGACTTTGAAGTAACGTTCGATTATGCACACGACAATACCCTGTTTTATTTTGATCCTCCATATCGTCCATTAAGCAACACTTCAAGTTTTAATGATTACACGAAAGATGATTTTAATGATAATGCTCAGATTCGATTAAAAGAATATTGTGACAAAATCCACAGAGCAGGTCATAAATTTATGCTTAGTAACTCTGATTGTAAAGGAAGGAACAAAGAAGACAATTTCTTCGATAATCTTTATAGCTCATACCAAATAGAACGTTTAGTGGCGTCAAGAAGTATTAACTCAAATCCACATAAAAGAGGAAAACTGACAGAGATATTAGTACACAATTATCTAAACACAAAAGCAAAAGCATTCAATGGGAATTATATGATGCATGTAGGAAATGAGAATATACTTACTCGTTTTGTCTAACTTAACTATAATGGAAATATGGAGAGGAATTTTGAAACATTTATATCTCAACTTCAAGAAACAAACCAAACATTAGACTTCTTCTGTGATTATGAAAAATATCTAATAATGTTGACAATATAAAGATTAGCCTGTGTATGTTGAACAGTCTCATTGGAACAGCCAATCTTCGACGCAGTGTTGAGGCTATTTGGGAACGAGACAGAACTGCCTTTAACATCATGGATATACTCATTGCTGTTCGTAGCAATGGACTAAAGAAAGTACTTGATTCTAATGGGGAATGTGTGGCTCTTAACAAATTCTTTGAAAGCGTGGATGGTGTTGTTGAATATTTAGAAAACACAGGACTTGCATATATCCTAAAAGAAGGTAAGATCAAGAATCTTGTTGACTATGTCTTCGGAATTGAAACAGGACTTGATAGCAATGCTCGTAAAAACAGAAGTGGGCATGTTATGGAAAAGATGGTCTCAGGGGTGTTCGATGAAAACAATATTACTTATCGCCAAGAGGTATACTCTAAGGAATGGGCAGATATTAAAAGGGTTTTAGGAGATGATGAAAAACGTTTTGACTTTGTTGTAGAAACAACTCAAAAGACTTATCTTATAGAGGTAAACTTCTACAGTGGAGGTGGTTCAAAACTAAATGAAGTCGCACGTTCATATTCTGATATTGCCCCAAAGATTAATTCTCTTCCTAACTTTGAGTTTGTATGGATTACAGATGGAGTAGGCTGGAAGAGTGCAAAGAACAAACTTCAAGAGGCATATAATATTATTCCCAAAATTTACAATCTGACGAATATAGATGAATTTATTAATCTTATAAAAGGAATTAGGTATGGCATGTAATAAAAGTTATCTTGTATCACCAAGCGTTATAAATTTCATCTCTATTGAACAGGAAGGAGTTGGTAGACGTAAATGTGCAGTATGTGTTTACGACGTAGGCTATAATTTGAATGGAAATTAAATATTAATTCTGTTCTGGAAAATCTTGAAGAAAGCCAGACTGATGCACAAAGATATAAAAGCCCTCATGCTACTTTTACTTTAGGACATTATAATGGAGTTTGCTCAAGAATAAAAGAAGCTAATTTGTAATGATTAAAGAAGGTGTCGGTAATACTATCGGGTGTAAATATTATTTTAATTATATTCCTTTACAAGAGTTAGGTTTGCCTGTTCCAGATCAAATAAGTAACTAAAGTTTCCCACCCCTTAAAACACTAACTTTTCTCATTTTCCTTTGTCTGTCTTCCCCCATATCCATTGACTGTTAACACATGCCTAACAGAAGTTATGCAGACTATCCACATACTTCGTCCCATTTTTCCAACGCTTCAGCCATTACAAGGATTTTGCTCATCTCTTTGTCGTTTCCGCTGATTGTAGCCATAAGGTATTGGGGCGTCATTCCAAGTATTTCTCCTAAAATGCGAAGAATGCGTTCGATGCAGGTAAGAACTCGCTTCCATAACGTGAGTGCCATGAGATCACCCTCCATATCCGAAAAGAGTTCGCCCATGGTTTGATATTCTGTGAATCTCTTTTCCAAAGCCATGACGGTATATGTAAGGTAACACAGCGTTGCGTCGGCTATCTGACCATTAAAGTCACAACCTTGATAACCTCCTAATCCGAGATATTGCTTAGTCTCCTTGTTCATCACCTCTATGTTCCATCTAATCTGATACACTTCAAAGGCTTTTACGAAAGACATCGTTGTATCCGTGGTGAGCAGAACGTTCCATGCGGAGTTTCTACCATACTTGATGAGGAAGATTCTGATAGGTATATCTCCTAAGTTGCCGTTGAGCTGAATATATCGACATTTGTATTTACGACAGTTCTTTCCTCGTTCACGTTCATAGGTGGCAATGAGTTCTGCAGCATTTTTCTTTTTGCCCGATATAGTGTATTTTGTCTTTCCCATTTTTGCAAGTCCAACAAAGTGCATTGCCCCTTTACCTATGCTTCTAACACATGTCATAAGTTGCTCGCAGGTGAACCAACTATCGGTAATCACATACTTCGCATGTAACCCCATCTTCCATCCACGGCGAAGCATATCCATGGCAACTTCCAGCTTAGACATCTTACACTCTTGAAAGCGCTTATAATCAGGATTGCCGGTGTTCCTCTTGGTGTGATATGCCTTTTTGAGTTGCTGTCTTGTCAGCCCGCAGTTGCCTTGCTTCCCCTTTTCTTGATGTAGTGAAAAATCAAAGGGTATAGTTGTCTTGCCGTCAAAGAAGGCACAAAGTAACAGCTTGTAGCCCAATACGCATCTGCCTTTCATATGGTCGAAAACACGACTGATACCCTCCATCCTCACACCACTCTTCTCAAGTACGGTGTCATCTATAATGAAACATGTAGTGGTATCTGATTGAGGAACTTCGCCATACTTACGCAATAGGCACATATAACGCAGTGCAAAGTGGTTCATCAATCGTCTCCAATCCATCTGTGGGCGAATCATCATGCGATAGAAACAGTTCTTACCATGATTTGAAAGCTCATATATCTTATGTTTGCATATACTATGGATGCTCTCGCCCACAATGCGGAAGAGGCAAAGAGAGAGGAGCAACTCCGAAGCCGAAACTCCGTCCAGTTTCTCCAATGAAAGGCGAGATAATAGGTGACCGATGCCAAACTTGCCAAAAAGATGAAATAAATCATCACTCATTCGGGTTTTAACACTCAAAAGTTTGGATAACTCACTTATTTTCTCTATTTTTGCTTCCATAACAGTTTTGTTGTCTTGTCTTTAAAATCAGTTCTTTAGCGATTACTAATTTACAAAAGAAAATTCGACAAACTGTTATTTTTTTCTATCTATTTATTTGGGTGGGAAACTTTAGTAAGTAATACTATAAATTTACATGATGTAGAATGATTCCATCCTTTTTATAAATCTCCAAACAATGATTTCACACTTATCCAAGGTGATTGTGTGGAAACTTTGTCGAAGTTTAAATTTGGCTTTGACATGGTCTTTGCGGATCCTCCCTACTTTTTATCTGGCGGTGGTATAAGCTGTCAGAGTGGCAAAATAGTCTGTGTGGATAAGGGAGCTTGGGACATACCAACTACTCCTGAAGACTTAGACGCATTCAACCTACGCTGGCTTTTAGCTGTACGTGAACACATGAAAGACAATGCTACGATATGGGTTTCTGGAACACATCATAATATTTTCAGTGTACAACAACAGTTGTTAAAATTAGGATTTAAGATTTTGAACGTGATAACATGGGCAAAGACAAACCCTCCACCTAATATTTCTTGTCGTTATTTTACATTTTCTACAGAGTTTATCATCTGGGCACGTAAATCTCCCAAAATACCTCATTATTATAATTATTCCTTAATGAAGGAGCTAAATGGAAATAAGCAGATGACAGATGTCTGGCAATTGCCAGCAATTGGAAAATGGGAAAAAACCTGTGGGAAGCATCCTACGCAAAAGCCATTAAGTGTATTAGCGAGATTAATTCAAGCAAGTTGTGAACCTAATGCCCTGGATTCTTGATCCCTTTAGTGGAAGTGGAACAACAGGGATTGCAGCAAACCTATTGGGTAGAAGCTATCTTGGCTTAGAAAAAGAGGAAGAATATTTGATAATGAGCAGATCAAGAAGGATTGAATTAGAAGATACTAAAATTCGATGGGAATATCTAAAACGATTGGAAAAATAAAATAATATCCATATCGGATAATGTAATTGTATCTGAAAGCGTTGAGGCATACTATAATATTCCATGGATTTAGGGCAACTCTAAATATACAAGCACAACAAAATTTGTTTATCAGCCTCTCCTGAAAACACTATGGAGCGTATAGAATCGGAATAATTCTATTGTTGAACCCATTTTTGTCAATGTCATATTCTTCTGCGTAGTCTATATGTCTTCTTGCTAGTTGTTATAGCAGTCTGTTTCCTCTGCTGTCATGACAATCGTCTGTAATTATTCAAACCATTCGTAAATTAAGCTACGTGTTTGAATCGTCATTCATGTCATGGCAATAGCAGCAAACGACAGTTGTTTCACTCATTTTCGACAAAGATATACGAAGTAAGGTAATAACGCAGCTAATAAGAAATGTACAACCGATCATAATGATTGCACAGGGTATGAAGTCGATCTTTATCAATCAAACCTAATGATAAAACCTTCTCTTTATAGAGTACGTATGAATAAATATAATGAATACCAATGATATGAAGAAGTGCAAAACTACCAATACCAGTTGTTTTCTTAAGACACTCCATCTTTGCACTCCAGTTGCAAAACTTAATCTTTATCTTTGTAGCAGAATATTAATACAGTAATAGGTTTGAGATTATGAAAAAGAAACTTTTAAGGATTATTCTCACGGTCGTACTTCTTGTAGGAGCGTGGATGGTAGAGCATTTTGCAGCACTCCCTATGTGGCAGATGTTGCTTGTTTATTTAATTCCTTATTTCGTTATCGGCTACGACGTACTTGGCGAAGCTGTTGAGGGGATTATGGAGGGCGACCCCTTTGATGAGGATTTTTTGATGAGTCTTGCTACCATAGGTGCGCTACTCATTGGTTTTCTGCCCGGTGCTGAACCACAGTTTATTGAAGGAGTTTTTGTAATGTTGTTCTTTCAGTTAGGAGAATTGTTTGAGCATTATGCGGAAGATAAGGCACGCGACTCTATCTCAGAACTGATGGATATTCGTCCTGATGTTGCTTTCGTTGAGCGAAGCGGAAGGGTAGAGGTGTGAGACCAGAAGATATAGTGGTTGGTGAAACGTTGATCGTTAAGCCCGGAGAAAAGTTACCGTTGGATGGAGTGGTGATAGAGGGTACGTCCAGTGTTAACACCGTAGCCCTTACGGGTGAGAGTATGCCACGTGATGTAAGTGTAGGGATGGAGGTAATCTCAGGTTGTGTTAATCTTTCGGGTGTCTTGAAGGTAAAAGTTGCAAAACCTTATAGTGAGTCAACTGCGGCTAAGATTATTCAGCTTGTCGAAGAAGCAGGCGATAATAAGTCGCGAAGTGAGTCGTTCATTCGTCGTTTTGCTCGTGTTTATACGCCTATCGTGGTGATTTCTGCCCTTGCGTTAGCCGTTATTCCGCCATTCTTCTATGATAGTTATGCATCGGCTTTTGGTGTTTGGCTTTATCGTGCATTGACCTTCTTGGTTGTAAGTTGTCCATGCGCTTTGGTTATATCTATTCCTCTTACCTTTTTTGCGGGTATTGGTGGTGCTTCTCATAAGGGTATTCTCATTAAGGGAGGAAACTATATGGATGCTTTGGCAAAACTTTCTACGGTGGTGTTCGATAAGACAGGAACATTGACAAAGGGAACTTTTGATGTTGAGGCAATCCATCCAGAAAAACTCTCAGAGAAGGAGTTGCTCCGTTTGGCAGCTTATGTAGAGCGTTATTCTACTCACCCTATTGCCCTTGCTCTCTGTGCAGCATGTGATGAAGAAAAAGGTGATGTTGTTGAAGATGTGCAGGAGGTAGCCGGCCTGGGTGTTACGGCAATTGTTGATGGTAAGAAGGTGAGTGCTGGTAATAATCGTTTGATGGCAGCACTTGGTATAGTGCACCCTGCTTGCGAACGTTGTACACGTCATGCAGGTACGATAGTTCATGTGGCGATTGATGGTGAATATGCAGGTCATATCGTTATCTCTGATCAGTTGAAGACAGATGCAGTTAAGGCGATAGAAGGTTTGAAGCAGTTGGGGGTAAGTAAGACGATTATGCTGAGCGGCGACAAGAGGGAAGTTGTTGAGCAAATAGCTAAGCAGACAAAGGTGACGGACTATTATGCAGAGTTGCTCCCGGCTGATAAGGTAAGTCATGTTGAACGTCTCATTGCAGAGAAAAATACAGGTGAAACAATTGCCTTTGTTGGTGACGGAATTAATGACGCACCAGTGTTGGCACGTGCTGATGTTGGTATTGCTATGGGTGCTTTGGGAAGTGATGCAGCTATCGAAGCAGCCGATGTAGTCTTGATGGACGATAAACCTTCGAAGATTGCGCTTGCAATTAAGCTTTCACGCCGCACTATTTATAGCGAAGGAGAATGCGTGGTTTGCTATCGGTATTAAGGTTGCAGTTCTTCTTCTTGCTACTTTTGGAATGGCAAGCATGGGTTTGGCCGTTTTTGCTGATGTTGGTGTGATGGTACTTGCCGTTCTTAATGCGATGAGAGCAAGATAGAAAGGTGTTCTTTTCGATTTATTTTCACGAATGTTATTTGGCATCTGTCGTAAAGTTACTACACAGATGCCTTTTTTAATAGGCTGAATAACATGATTTGATAAAGAAAGAGAGTGTTCTTTTTAGTTTATCCGCCATTCCGAGAGATACAACTATTGAACTTTATGGCATAAAGCTCTGCTTCTCTTTTGTTTTTTTTGTGTCCAATAGATTTTCTTACGTTAAATGGCTTCGTATGTGTTTATCGTCCACATCATTGGTATTCATCGTCCGTACGTTGATAAAACATGAAATCTATCACTCTTAAACAATGTTACAACAATCTGCTTTTATGATAAAAATAATTACGAAAAAGTCGAATAAGAAAACTTTTGTGTAAGTTTGCATTAGAGAGTTGATTGCTATGCATATACGATTATTCCTGTTTTTCTTGTGGTTTTTGCTACCATTCTTGCCACTTCACGCACAGAAAGTACTGGTATGTGATGGGGCAACACGTTTTCCGATACGTAATGTGTTGGTCAGCGTGGATGGGAAGAATGTGGGACTAACTACATGGCAAGGATTCGTTAATTTACCAGATTCGTTTCAAACGGCCTCTTTTAAGAAGAAAGGCTATGCACCAGAGAAGTTGTTTCGGAGTGAAGTATTGCGTGATACGGTCTTTCTTTTCCCTGCAGAACATTATTTGGATGAGGTGGTGGTGATAGGAAAGCAGGGTGTTGACGGGCGTGAATTGCTGAATAAGATGCCGAAGCGAGACATCTTGGAAAAGAAGCCAGCTCATTCTCTTCAAGAGTTTGATTTTGGGCTTATGCTTGATAAGCGATTACGCAGAGATCGTAAGCACGTGGAGAAACTACGTGAAGTTTTCAAGAAAATGGATGGCTTAGAGGATAAAGAAGACCCTGTACTCAAGGCTTATCGACAGACACAACTGGATCTAAAAGCTGATTCTATTCAGAAAAAGAATGAGCAGAAGAAGTTGAAGAAATAGTCTTTGAGTGAGTATAGGTGAACTAAAAAGTCCGATGGACAAGGTGAAGACATATCACACTTGCCTCGTCGGATTTAATATATACTTAGGTCAGGGATGAAGTTAGGTTCATCTGACATAGAAAATGCTTTTGTTCTTTTGGTTCTTCCTTTTGACAACAAAGGTAATGAATCAACCTTATTTTCTTGAGGATTTTTTACCCTCTTTAAGTTTCTTGCTGCAAACTTAGAGTTACTTTGTCTCAATGCGTCTCCTGCGATTTCATTACCCTGTCTTAATATTACCTTGTCCTCTACAATATCAAATTTCTTAATTCAAAATTCATTTATATGCTACTTTTACATTACCTTTGTGGGTATGGAAACGATGAAGTATGGGAATGATGTTAATCCCGTTGATTATACGATTAATGTGAGAGGACGACTTCTTGATTTGAGTCGTCCGCTCGTTATGGGTATTATGAACGTGACGCCAGACTCCTTCTTTGCTGATAGTCGAGTGCAGAGCGAGGAGGCTATTCGTCAACGCACTCATGAAATTATGGCAGAAGGGGCAAATATAATAGACGTGGGAGCTTGTTCTACTCGACCGGGTAGCGAGGCTGTTAGTGTTGAAGAAGAGATGCGGCGTTTGGCATTTGCCCTTCCTATTATCAGAGAAGCGGAGCCAAAAGCAATCATTTCGATTGATACTTTCACGCTTCGATTGCCAGACGGATGGTAGAAGAGTTTGGTGCAGACATAATTAATGATGTGGGCGAAGGAAAAGATGTTGACATGTTCCCTACTGTCGCCGAATTAGGTACACCTTATATATTAATGTCTACAGCTGCTAACTTGCATGATATGCTAATCAATTTCTCACGTGAGGTGCAAGCATTGCGTGCCTTAGGACAGAAAGATATTATCCTTGACCCTGGTTTTGGCTTTGGAAAAGGAGCCGTAGATGGCAATTATACATTGTTAAGTGTGATGGAACGTTTACAGGTGTTGGAGCTTCCTATACTTGTAGGCATTAGTCGAAAGCGCATGATACATCAACTTTTAGGAATAACGGTAGATGAAAGCCTAAACGGAACAACCGTTCTTAATACTATCGCCCTAATGAAAGGAGCTAATATCCTTCGTGTTCATGATGTTCGTGCAGCTGTTGAAGCGGTGAGAATAGTTGAAGCAATGCGTCAGAACACTGAGCAGTAAGAATGATTTAAAGATAAATTGTAACCCTATATATACCTCATTTTTTTACCCATTGTTCGTGTCTTGGAACTTATTCTTATGGTGAGCTCAGGATTGTGACGAGGGTAGTTGATTTAATATTATGTTTTTTCCATTTGGTATAAAAGATATTATCGACATCGTGCTTGTAGCACTGATGCTTTACTATGTTTACCGATTGATGAAGGAGTCTCGCTCGTTGAACATCTTTATCGGTATTATGGTGTTTGTAATCATGTGGCTTATCGTGAGCCAAGTCTTAGAGATGCGCCTTTTGGGAAGCATTATGGATAAACTTGTGTCGGTGGGAGTCATTGGTCTTATAGTTCTGTTTCAAGAAGATATTCGACACTTCCTTTATAGTCTTGGTGCTCATAGGAAAATAAATAATATAATGAAGCTTTTTACGCATAAAGGAGATAAGGGTGAGGTTGATAAGGAAACGATTATGCCGATAGTAATGGCATGTATGAGTATGAGTCGTGGAAAGGTTGGTGCGCTAATTGTTATTGAACGTGGGCAGAAGTTAGAGGATGTTGTAGAGACAGGCGACTTGATAGATGCTCGTATTGACCAACGTCTTATAGAAAATATTTTTTTTAAGAATTCTCCCCTTCATGATGGTGCAATGGTTATCTCTAAACGTCGTATAAAGGGAGCAGGATGTATCCTTCCAGTAAGTCACAAACAAGATATACCGAAGGAGCTTGGTTTGCGTCACCGTGCAGCAATGGGTATCTCTCAAGAGTCAGATGCATTAGCAATTATCGTGTCAGAGGAGACGGGACGCATTAGTGTTGCCTTGCGTGGCGAGTTCCAACTTCGACTTTCTGCCGAGCAGTTAGAGAGTATACTTACAAAGGAAATGGTCGTAGCATAGAGAACAATATTCTCTTGGAGTAAGAAAATAGCTCACAGTTTTTAAGAGCAATCTTTTTTATCGGAGAAAACAATAATAATGTTTGCGATTATAACTTTATTTTGCTATCTTTGCATAGCAAAACCGAAATCATAACATTTAAGAAACATATATGGACTTATTAGAGCAAATCGTTGCACGTGCGAAAGCCGATAAGCAGCGTATCGTGCTCCCCGAGGCGGAAGAGGAGCGTACCCTAAGGGCTGCTGACAGAGTGTTGGCTGATGATATTGCCAATCTAATCCTCATTGGAAACCCTGCCAACATCCATAAGCTTGCAGAAGAATGGGGGCTTAAGAATATTGACAAGGCTACCATTGTTGACCCTGAAAATAATTCAAAGTGTGAGGAATATGCTGAGAAATTGGCAGAACTTCGCCAAAAGAAAGGGATGACGTTAGAGCAAGCTCGCGAACTGGTTACGAAAAATAATCTTTACCTTGGTTGCATGATTATTAAAACAGGTGGTGCGGATGGACAAATCTCTGGCGCACTTTCAACTACGGGAGATACACTTCGTCCTGCTTTGCAGATTATCAAATGTGCACCAGGAATTAGTTGCGTGAGTGGTGCTATGCTGATTCTTACGCATGAGGAACAGTATGGTGAGAATGGTATTGTTGTTATGGGTGATGTGGCTGTTACACCAAACCCAACCGCTGATCAATTAGCACAGATTGCTTATACTACGGCAGAGACAGCAAAGAGCGTTGCTGGTTTCCAAAATCCACACGTGGCTATGCTGAGCTTCTCTACGAAGGGTTCTGCACAAGATGCTAAGGACCGTGAAACGGGTAAAAGTGTTTATATTATTGACAAGGTGGTTGAGGCTACAAAGATTGCCAAAGAAAAGTTCCCTGAGCTGAAAGTTGATGGTGAGTTGCAGGCTGATGCTGCTTTGGTTCCAGCTGTTGCAGCAAAGAAGGCACCTGGTTCAGATATTGCAGGTAGGGCAAACGTACTCGTTGTCCCTAATCTTGAAGTTGGCAATATTGGCTATAAACTCATTGAACGACTTGGTGGTGCGAAGGCTATTGGTCCGATTCTTCAAGGTATAGCACGCCCTGTAAACGACCTTTCTCGTGGCTGTTGTGTGGATGATATCTATTATATGGTAGCTATCACAGCATGTCAGGCACAGGATTCTAAGAAATAATTGTTGGTTATAGTTGGATGACTGGGGTGTTATAATAGGGCGATAGGAATTCTTGGAAAGAACAACATGCTGATTATAATCACCTATATCATCCCTCTCAAATAATATTTTTTTATATGAAGATATTAGTTCTGAACTGCGGCAGTAGTTCTATTAAATATAAGTTGTACAATATGGCTGATGAGTCTGTATTGGCTCAAGGTATTGTAGAGCGTATCGGTTTAGATGAGGCTTTTATTAAGGTGAAACTTGATAACGGCGAGAAGAAACAGATTATGGCGGACCTTCCTACTCATAAGGAGGGTGTTGCACTTGTCTTTAAGGTTCTTCTTGATTCGGAGATTGGGTCATTGAAGAGTCTTGACGAGATTGATGCTGTTGGTCATCGTGTCGTACAGGGTGGCGACCTCTTTGAGAAGAGTTGTATTGTGACAAAGGAAGTGGAAGATGGTATTGAGAGTCTGATGGACCTTGCACCTGTTCACAATGCGGGACACTTACGTGGTTTGCGTGCGGTAAATGCGCTTATGCCAAATACTCCACAAGTAGCAGTGTTCGACAATGCCTTTCATAGCACAATGCCTGACTATGCTTACCTTTACGCTGTTCCTTACGATTTCTACAAGAAGTATCATGTCCGCCGTTATGGTTTCCACGGAACAAGTCATCGTTACGTGTCGGAACGTGTATGTGAGATGCTTGGTGTAGACATTAAGACACAGAAGATTATTACTTGCCATATCGGTAATGGTGCTTCTATTGCAGCAATCAAGGATGGTAAGGTGATTGATACTTCTATGGGTCTGACCCCATTGGCTGGTTTGATGATGGGTTCACGTTCTGGTGATATTGATCCATCTGCCGTGACTTATCTGATGGAGAAACTCGGTAAGAAACCACAAGAAATGGCAGACTTCTTGAATAAGGAGTGCGGAGTTCTCGGTATGACGGGCATTAGTTCGGACATGCGTGATATTGAGAATGCTGACAATGCTGGTGATAAGATGGCGCACCTCGCTTTACAGATGTATTGCTATCGCATCAAGAAGTATATTGGTGCTTATGCTGCAGCGATGAATGGTGTGGATATCATTGTTTGGACGGCTGGTGTTGGTGAGAACCAAACAGGACTTCGTTGGGATGTTTGTCAGGATATGGAGTATCTTGGAATTAAACTTGACAAGGAGCGTAATATGTGTCGTGGCGAGGAGAAGGTTCTTTCAACTGACGACTCTAAGGTAAAGGTCGTACTTGTTCCAACCGATGAAGAGATTGTTATTGCTCGTGACACGCAGGATCTTGTCAAGGAATTGAAGAAGTAAAAAGAATTTCTCTAATTGTGTTTGTGAACGCTTAATTTCACATAACACTTTATTAGAAGCAGTTTTTAATATAAAGATGTCGTTAGTATCTCATGATTGTATGATGGGATATTAACGACTTTTTTTTTGGCTCTATAACGAATCGTGTGGGTAATCCAGTTCAAGCCCACCTGTTATGAAATAGATCATATACTTAAAGTTTTCTGTATTTACGAATCCTCTTGCCCTCCTTTTTGCAAGTTGTATCTGTGAGTTCAATCCCTCCAGAACTCCGTTGTTGACATCCCTCATGGCAAATAGCTGCTTGATGCCGTACATGTGCGATTTTATCATTGCAACGAAATTAAGCATAGGCTTGATTGCCGATTGTTCTACCATCTCACACCATAAATCAAGTTTTTCCACAGAATCCTTAGCGCACTCATTGAATATATCGATGAAAGATTCCTTAAAGCTATAAGCCTTTCCAATTGTTGGGTAGGTCATCAGGAGGGTATTCAGTTCCATCATTTTTTTTGGTGAGAGATTCTTCTTGTTGTATAGCAGCGTAAAACGGTGTCCTTTAAGTAGTTTGGTTTCTTTGTGTTCCTCCTTACGTACCATATCAACAGCCTCGTTGAGAGCCTTAAATATATGGAATTTATCGAAAATGATACCGGCATTGGGGAAGTGAGTTAAGGCACCTGATATGAAAGATTTAGACATATCCATACTGATAGCTTCTATATTCTCCACCTTTCCATGGCTCGCAACCAATGCCTTGCTGAATGCCTCGAAAGTGCTTGCATCTTTACCATCAGTGACGAAAATAGTCTTACGAGTATCCAAGTCTACAAACTGCGTTATGTAGTTGTGTCCCTTTCGTTTAGAGGTTTCATCCACTCCGATGTGACGTACTTTGGACATGTCAATTTTCTTAACGGCTTTGCGAACCCAATGATTAAAAACACGCCATATACGTGGAGCTGTTTCATGAATGGTACGGGAAACGCTCTTCACAGGCATTTCACGCTCTATGAGAAGCATTGAGTAGGCTTCGAAAAGCAATGTGAAACCGCTGCTTTTACGTCCCCACGGAACATCTACCATGATTGTTCGGTGGTCATCTGTTTTAATACGGGGAACGCTGGCGTGAAGATAACAAAGATGTTCAAAAAGAAGTTCAAATGACGCCATGTCTTATCTATGGTATCGTAGGCAGTGTACTCATTTTCATTAAGCTTAAAACGATGTCCACGATTAAAGCTCAACCAAATATGGAGTTCTTTGGTGGAGTGTTTGCCTTCTATAAACTCAACCTTGGATACATACCATGGTTCTGACAGGCCTAAAAGCCATTGTAAATATCTCTGTACTATTCATAAAACAAAGGTAATATTTTTATCTGAAATTTATATGATTACCCACACGATTCGTTATAGAGCCAAAAAAAAGAAATGATGATGAATAAAAGAATGGTTTATCAAAAACCACAATGCGAGATTGTTTGCACTGAAACAGATTTCTTGTTAAATAGTGCCAGTGGTAATGCAGGAACAATTAAACTCGGTACGGTGGCAGGAGATGCAAAACATAACTTTTTTAGTGAAGAAGACTTTGATAATGCTTCTTGGAATAATACAGAAAAGAACCAATAACAGTTTGAAAAGAAAATGAATTATTTTATGAAGAGATTAACTATAAGTTCGGTAACACAAAGCATGTGTTATGGTTTTGCAGCTTTATTGCTTACAACCAGCTGTGCCAATGGTGATACAGTGCAGGAGGAAAAACACAAGAAAGCTGACATTCCTACGGGGGCAACCATCTTTACAGGTACTTCTCAGCCAAACGCAACAACACGTACGGCAATTCTTAATCATACAAAGGGTGCTGGTGCTTCTGTGAATTGGAGCAGTGGTGACAAGATATGGGTAAAAGATAATGCTGGTACTTGGCGGCAGAGTGGAGCTGTAAACTACTCTTTTGAAACTAATAAGTCGCAAGGAGCGTTTGCTCTTTCTGGTACTTATACAGGTGATTTACATGATATTGTTTACACCAATGTGTCTGTTACAGGCTCTCAACCACAAGTTCAGATTAAAGCAACACAAAATCAGTCTGCCCCAAATAACTTTGATCATGCTGGCGCATCGGGAGATTGCGGAATAGCCAAAGCTAATAAAGTAGGTAGTGATTATAAATTCACTCTTGACCATAAAGCTTCCTATCTTTGCTTCATTCCTCGTACCAGTAACGAATATGTAAAGCGAAGCAAGTTGTTTAAGGTTGAGATTATGAGCGATGATGATATTGCTGGAACTTATAATATTGCAGAGGATGGCACTCTTACCCTTGCTTCAGGTGGTTCTAAGACGATTATCGTAACAACAGGTTCGGGTTTTGATATAGATAATGCTGCAGATGACATGAGCAAGAATGCAACCTACGCAGTCGTTGCTCCGGGTACTCATACTTTCCGTATTCGCTACTGGCTTCGCAACGAAACGGACAACTCTGATGGTCGCATAGAGGGAACCGTGTCTAAGATTGTTACACTTAACTGTACAGCAGGTTCTATTCATGATATAACAGCTAATCTTAATCCACATGATTATGCGGGCAACAAATATTACATGTGGGATGCCAAGAAGAATTATTGGGCAGACCATGAATGGAATAGTACCGGTGATAAGTGGCAGCCAGTGAAGAATAATGATATCAATCTCAACTACTCCAAGTCTTCCGATAGTTACTTCAACACGATCAAACCTATGACAGATTTTAAGAAAAGGCGTAAAGCTGCTACCAATAGTTGTGTAAATCTCCCCGATTTGATCGAAATGACTTGGTACTGCTTTGCCGACCCTCGTTGGGATGACAACGAGTTATGGACTACTATGGGTCATTTATATAAAGGCGGTATGTGGTTTAAAAAGAAGGATTTTATAAATGGTTACAGTAGTGATGAAACCTTCGACAAAGTAGATTGGAGTAACAAGGAAACAACTCAGACTTGGAAACCAATTTCAGCTATTCTTCCTTCCCTAGCCGATGTAGACAAGTATTTCTACGTGCCCGCCTTGGGTTACTATTATGGTGGTAAACTGAATAACCTTGGTGTTCAGGGCTTCTGTTGGTCGACAACTCTTAACCCTGTGGACAATAACCAAGCGTACTATATATTTTTTAGAAAAAGTGACCTCAATGTAGGTAGAGGCCCTCGCGCATACGGGTTCAGTTTAGAAGGGTTTCAGTAGTCCTAAAAGCTCCACCCCAACCCTTCCTGAAAGTGGAGGGGGTGCTTAATGGGGGATGCGTGTCCTGTCGCTGCGCACACTGTATTTTAATTTTCGTTTTCTTGCCCCTGTCACCATTCTTGGTGACAGGGGCGAGTTTTTTTTATTAATGCTGGAATATAATTTTATGCTTTGTTTTCATTTATGAGTTTCTATGGTTGAGGTATGTTATGCGATGATATTAGACTTGGATTAGACATTTTTCTATTTTTCTAATAATTTTATTAATTTCAGCTGATGTATGGGATTGTTATATTGCATCTTTCGGAAGACTTCGTTGGGAATAATAATTTGAAAAAGTGTAGTGTATGTTTTGTTGTTTAGATAGATTATTCGTATCTTTGCGTCTGTTTTTAACAGTTTAGTAGATAATTTTATAAAAATACTATTGATTTGTAATAAATTGTAGTAGGGTTAATTAAAGTATTAGATTATGAGAAAGTTTTACTTGGCTATTATGTTTTTTTGTTTGTAGGTGTTCTTGTATCGTTGGCTCATAGTACAGGATGGTTATTTCAATCGGAAGGTACAGAGTTTAGGTTTGAAAAGGAAATCGGACACGGAAAGCTAATGAATGTTTATGAAACAGGAAATCCACAGCCGAGTGGCGAAGTTTCAGAAGACAAGCCAAACTTCACTTTGAGGATAGATCCGAAAATGAAGGTAGAGTTTGATGAGGAGGATTTCCCACTTCCTAATTATTTAAGTTTAGAGTTGACAGGTGTAGAGGATGGGCAGCATATTCAAATGAGATCACAGTGGAGAAAAGACTTATTATACGCTAAATAAAAGACGTTGCTGGTTCAATACGTTTAGAGGTAGAGCCGGGCGATGTTATTAAAGTATATGCTGACTTGACTGCTTTCAAGGCGCAGGCAAGTAAGCTGGTGGCTTGTGACTTAGGAAAGAATGAACATTTAAGGGTCCTTGACTTGATGATGAACAGAATTACGGAGTTAGACTTGTCTCAACTACCTAACCTTCTGGAACTTGCAATCACTGGTAATAACCTTACCAACATGGATCTTAGTAAGTTGTCTAAATTACAACAACTCTATTGTAGCTATAATAAGCTCGGTAAATTAGATGTAAGAGCAAATCCTGATCTTGAGGTGTTAGCATGTGCAGGATTGGGTTTGAAGGAGTTAGACTTAAGTAAGAACACCAAGCTCGAAAATATTACGGCAGGAACGAATGCCTATACTTCAATTCCTGATTTAGGTAATAAACCTTCATTAAAGTGGATTGATATGGAGAATTGTGGAATAAGAGAATTTGATGTCTCAATGTTCCCTAAGCTGAAATTCCTTGATTTATCGGGTAATCAGTTGACAAGGATTGATTTGTCAAAAAATCCTTTATTGCGTAAGCTTGACTTGGATAATAACCAACTTGATGCTTGTAGTATTAATGACATACTCTTTACGGTTCCTATGGCAAATAAAGAGGACGAGGCAACTTTGCAGATAAGAGGCAATGTTGGTTCGACTACTTGTGATAATTTACTTTTGTTTGGAAAGAATTGGGCGGTAAATGTTATTGGTGATGGCACTGGTTGTAATACCGTGCGTTTACGTTTCGAGGATAATGCTCAGGGTAGTTTCAAGACATTGGTTGATGATTTGAATGTTCCAGAATGGACACCTATTGTGAAAGGAAAAGAAGTGAAGATTGAAGCAACACCCATAGCTGATTATAAATTTGTAAAAGCAATGCTTGATGGTAAAGAGCTTACGGGTAATACGTTCAGAATTAGTCAATATGGAGTTTTAGCAGCTGTTTTTGAAGGGACTAATGGTGTTCGTAGTATTCATGCAGCGTCTGTGAGGGTTGAACGCTATAATGGTAATATAGTTGTTAGGGGGGTTGCAAGCTGAGAAAAGCTATGTTATTTATGATGTGTCTGGTCAGGTTCTTGCCTCTGGACTTACAGATGCTGATGGTGAGGTTTCGGTGTCTTTACCAGTAGGTCATGTTGTTATAATAAAACAAGGCGGTATTCTTATTAAGGTCATGCAATAGTAAAGACTTATTTCCATATCTGCCAATATTTGTAAATTATTTTCATGCGGTTCAAAGTCAATATATGCTCTTTTGGCTTTGAAAAGATGCCTAATTGGCTTTGAAAAGACGCCCTTCTGAGGTTTAATCAATGCTCTTTTGAAGTCCAGTTAGGCATCTTTTATTGTTCGTCTTTGCAACTGGTTGGTTTACTGATGGTTGTTGGTTTGTTTGTTACACGTAATTTTGTCTTTGTTTGTAGACGTCTTACGCTAAATGATGTCATTATTTTTCAAGCTGATTCTTTAATAGGTGAGTTCGATTCTTCTGCTAAATCGATATGAAAGTATCAGCAAATTACAAAATATTCAAAGAAAATTAATATGAGACCAAGAAAGAAATCAGAATTTAGAACACCACATGAGTGCTTTTACGCCATAATTCCGCAATATAATTTCTTGTGAGAAAATTTTTATATATTGATGTGACATTTTGGGACTCTATACATTGATATGAGACTTTTCGATGTTTTTGGACTTGTTTAAGCATGAAATCCCCCACCCAAACTAATGGGGAATATGAGAATCGTAAAAGATATGCTGTTTATTCAAGGAAGACTTCTGAGTAGTAGGTTTTATTTGTGTATAGGTTCAGAATGTTCCGCCTTCCGTTCGCACCCATTTTGCTGGCACGCTGACAAAATGCAGAATAAAAGGCTTTCAGCCTGCTTGTCTTTTCAACGGCTTAACCTTCTCGCTGATATGACGGATGAGATAAAGATAGAAGTTCTTCAGCATGGCGGTAACCATCATGAAAACCATATTCTCAGCCATAAAAGAAAATGGCAGATGCGACCATCCAAAGTCATTGTTCTGTATGTCGAAGTTCTTTTCGCTCGCTCCACGCTCATTATAAAATGTAATGATGTCTTTCTCGGTAGATGTCCAATTATTGGTAAGGATACAGCGATATATGTATATTTCTCCGAACATATCCGTCTGTTCCCCTGCCGTGCTTGTCTTTCAAGGGACTACGCTGTACGACAAGCTCGTATGACTTTCCTTCGATGAGGTTGTCCATGCTGACAGAGGCGATATCGCATTTCTCATAACCAACTTCAATGCTCTTCCATTCTTTCAACTGGCGGAACTCCTCGTGTCGGCTGCCACAATTGGCAGCACGTATGTAGAACGTGTTGCAGCGTGGTTCTATGGTTTGGATGACTTCCTTTGAGAACGACCCGCAATCAGCACGGAAACGCTCTATCACAACACCGAGTTCGGAGGTCACACGGTCCATAATGCGGCGAAGTGTGTCCTCCTGATGGAATTTTACATTGGTGTTTCCATCACGATTCTCACCTCCAACTATGATACCCCCAATGGAAGCCCAACCAGGGAAGTAGCCAAAATCCTGCTTATAGGAATACTTTGCGTCGAACTTGTGGGCAGGAATAAACTGGTGGTCAAAGTCTAAGTCAACATGACTGCCCGCCTTTATAAGCACCATCCTCCGTATCATTCGTAAAAGTAAGGTGTTCAGCTTTTCAGCTGTGTTGAAACTATAAGACCTACCAGATGTCTCGCTTGTATATACAACATTCTCTTCGGCAAGCTCTTTTAGTCCGCGCCCCACCGTATCGGCACTGGGTAGTAGCGTACCAGGTCTCTGTTTGAACTGACCTATAAGCGTATTGATATCCTCAAGACATTCTCCGCCGCAAAGATAGCTGAAGAAGAGAGATCCGAAAGTACTTCCATGGCTGAATGCTTTACCACTACTTCCACGTTTTCCCAATACAGATTCGGTAAGTTCTTCAAAGCTCAACTTTGAAAAAACGTCCATAATATGATAAATTCCACCGAAAGAAGTGATATTCTCGTTTTTAATTGCTACCTTTGCCATGTCAGATTTTTGCTTACTTTTTATTTCCGTAGCACTAAGATAGGTGAAATTTCTGACATATCCAAGTGTTTTGAGGACTTTGTTTCTCAGGCACTTGGAGTTTTTACAAGAAATAATGCTGCGGAATTAAGGTTACGAACTAATTAAGTAAATTTGTACTTGCTTGTTGAATTCACGACCTTTTACTTGAAAGATCCGTTTTTAAATCCTAAAAATAAAGCCCGAATTACTTGACTTGTGTTCATGTTTTTTGTTATATTTGCATCGACATGTAATAATTTATCAACTTAATCCTACAGATTATGAAAAAAACATTTTTTTTGCTCTTTGTAATAGGAGTTGCGATTTTGAGTTTCGCTAGCTGTTCTCACGAAGACAACGTAGACGTTTCTAAAGGCAATAGTGTTGAAAGTGTTGAGTTTGGGAAGCTTTGTAATACGGTAGAGCAGATAGGAAAAGAGTTTTCTCCTCCAGCCACAAGAGGTGTTAATTGGAAAAAGTGGGGAGGTCGAGTTTTTTCTACTACGGTAGATGGACTTGCCGGCTATGTTGCTGGACCTGCGGGGATATTTGTAGGTCCACTTTGTTCTTGGGCATTCGAAGAACATTGGGAACATTGTACACGTGGAATGGCTATTAAGGTACATCGTAATATTCTTTCAGAGGATATTCCAACGGATATAGGATATGTTGTTCTTAAAGAAAATCCTACAAGGGAAGATTCTATTGGATATTATCACAATGTTATATTAGAAGAAATTGCACGCTCAGGAAAGTCATATGTTTCTGATGAAGGTGAGTTTGATTATCAGGCTCTTCTATCAGATTGTGTTGTGTTTGCAAAAAAGTATGGTATCGAAGTTGACGAGCAAAATGCAGAATCCTATATGGATTTGTCAAAAAGCGTAGTAGAATCTTTCACAAGTTGTGGGAAAAATGAGATTACAAAGGAGGAAGCCTTGAAACGTATTAACACATTATATAAGGAAAAGATTAATCTTGAATCTAATTTGGAGAAGACTGAATGTTTTCCAGAATATAATAATGGAGTCACTCCTTGATATAGACGATGATTTTGTAATCAAAGATTTTGCCAATCAGGTAAACAAGTCTATCATAGATGCTAATTTGAGTCCTAAATTGAAGAGGGATTTAATGATAATTTCAGATGTAACTGTAAATAGTAAACTTTACTGGAAATATGAGTAAAAATTCACGTGCTATATCATAAGAAGATTGTCAAACTATTGATTTTTTTTCTGTTGATGTTCTTAGCATTTTTGCTTGTTGAAATACTGAAAGGTGAGGAAAAATATATACTGCGGCTTTTCTGAAGACCATAGGTTGTTTGATATTTATCTATGGATGCAAGTTTTTGTATAACTTTCGGAAATACGTTAATAGGCATAATGACGACAAATGGAACTAACCCTTTCTTTATGTAGCTGACGGTTTTGCTAAATTTGATTTTGCTGTCACTGTTATCATATAAAATCATTGCTTAACTTGTTAGTTTACAGTAGGGTTGAATGAAATGTTAAAAGTGATCGCAGATTAAAACAAAACTATTCTTGTTAGAAATCTAATAGTCTCTCTCTTTCGAAAGTTTTAGCATTTTATATATAGGAAGAATAAAAAATAGGATATGCCATTTGCCAGACATATCCTATTTATATGTTGTTTTATGATTGTCGGTCTGTTGACTGGCAATAGTTATGCGTTTACACGTCCCAAGTAGCTACCGTCGCGAGTGTCAATCTGGATCACCTCACCCTCGTTGATGAAGAGAGGAACGCGAACTACAGCACCAGTTTCAAGCGTTGCAGGTTTTGTAGCGTTAGTAGCAGTGTTACCCTTTACACCTGGCTCACTGTGTGTGATGGTCAGTGTAGTCTTAACAGGCATTTCGGCGAGTAGGATAGTGCCGTCAGAGGTGTCTGTAACAACTTCAACAACATCACCTTCTTTCATATAGTCAGAACCGGTAATCTGGTGTTTAGAGATAGGGATTTGCTCGAAAGTTTCCTGATTCATGAAGATGTAACCAGTTGAATCCTCATAGAGGTACTGGTAAGGACGACGCTCAACACGTACATCCTCAAGTTTGAAACCAACCTGGAAGGTGCGCTCGAGTACACGACCATCTGAAACATTCTTCAACTTGGTAATCATAACTGTGTTTCCCTTGCCTGGCTTACGGTGCTGGAAGTCGATGCAGGTCCAGATTTTACCATCAAGACGAATACATGTACCAATCTTAATTTCTTGTGAATTAATCATAATTTGTTAATATCTAATTTGTTATTTTTATATGTCAATATCTCAATAATACGATGCAAAGTTACGGAAAATATAGAAAAAACATAAATAATCAGCGTAAAAATCATTGTTTTCTTGGTTAATTCAAAAAGATTAAGTAATTTTGCAACTCATAATGGCAGGTTTTTGTCCTGCTTGCTTTTTATTATTTGCATAATAACAATAAATAGTATAAGAAAATGAAAAGAACATTTCAACCGCACAACCGTCGTCGTGTAAACAAGCACGGTTTCCGCGAGAGAATGGCAACAAAAATGGTCGTCGTGTATTGGCTGCTCGTCGCGCCAAGGGTCGTAAGAAGTTAACTGTTTCTGACGAACATCACGGAAAGTAAAAAGTACGCCTTATCCTTAGAGGGATTTAGTGCGAAAACGGAAAGAAGTAGAGATTATTCTTTGCTTCTTTCCGTTTTTTTATCTACCTTTGCCACATATAAATTTAGTTGACGGGTTGACGAATTAATGAGTTAACAGGTTGATGAGTTAGAAGTAAAGTAAAGAAGTTGAATGACATCAAGAGAATTATTCCATAAATTTAATAGCACATATATCTGGGGCAATATCCTTGCTATCGTCATCCTTGTGCTGATACTTTCTATAGGAGTTAGGTTTGGACTTGACTATTATACACTTCATGGTGAGTCTATAGTTGTGCCAAATGTAATTCATAAGCAATATGATGAGGCTGTGGACATCATGGGTAAGGTGGGACTGACAATAGAAGTCACGGATACGGGATATGTGAAGGAACTTCCAGCAGACTGTATTCTTGAGCAGACACCAGTTGGAGGAAAGCGCATAAAGTCTACTCACGTGGTCTATGTGACTATTAATGCAGCCAGTGCACCAACGCTTGTCATTCCTGATATTATAGATAACAATTCTTTACGTGAGGCGCAGGCCCAGTTGCTGTCTATGGGATTTACGGTAGGCGAACCAGAGTATATACCGGGTGAGAAAGACTGGATTTACGGTATTTTGGTAAGAGGCAAGCATGTCAAAGCTGGCGATCATGTACCGTCTGATGCGGTGATTGTCTTACTGGTAGGTGACGGTACTCGTCAAATATCTGACACCTCTGGATTGAAAGAGCCCGAGTACGAAGAGATAGAAGTTATAGAGAATGTGCCAAAGTACGAAGAAGTAGAAGAATATGTAGAAGTGCCTGTTGATGAAAATGGTAATGAGCTAAATGACGGACACGGAAAGGCAGGTTCAAGTGGTTCAGTTCCTTCATCTCAGTCGGGTTTGCCAGCCGACCCATCTTCAATAAGAACAAAAGAATAGTTTACGATGATGACAGATGAAGAAGTAATGTTTGAAGATGAGCTTAGCGACGACCTCCTTTCTACGGAACATAATAATGGGGTAGAAGGAGAGTTGTATGAGCATTTTCGTGTTGTAGTAGATAAAGGACAAGAGTCGGTTCGTATCGATAAGTTTTTGTTTGAGCGAATGCAGCATTCCAGTCGCAATCGTATTCAGAAAGCTGCCGATGCTGGTTATATTCATGTCAACAATGTGCCAGTAAAGAGTAATTATAAGGTACGACCAGAGGATGTTATTACCCTGATGCTCGATTGTCCAAAGCATGATAATACGATAGAAGCAGAGGATATACCTTTGGATATTGTCTATGAAGATGATGTTCTGATGGTTATCAATAAGCCTGCGGGGCTTGTTGTACATCCCGGAGCAGGTAACTTTCACGGTACATTGATAAATGCTATTGCTTGGCATTTGAAGGATATGCCTTCCTTTGATCCTAATGATCCAGAGGTTGGATTGGTGCATAGGATAGATAAGGACACAAGTGGACTCTTGGTGATTGCGAAGACACCAGATGCGAAAACAGCTTTGGGCAAACAATTCTTCAATAAGACTACCCATCGTAGCTATAATGCTATTGTTTGGGGAAACATCACAGAGGATGAAGGGCGCATTGAAGGGAACATTGCACGTGACCCGAAGGACAGATTGCGCATGACAGTCTTTCCTCCTGATACGGAGATAGGTAAACCAGCTGTTACGCATTATCGTGTCATTGAACGCTTTGGATATACAACCCTCATAGAATGTATTCTTGAGACGGGGCGTACCCATCAGATTCGTGCGCACATGAAGCATATCGGTCATCCTTTGTTTGGTGATGAGCGTTATGGTGGCACAGAGATATTGCGAGGTCAGCGGTCAAGTACTTATAAGGCATTTATTCGTAATTGTCTTTCGCTCTGTAATCGTCAGGCTCTTCATGCACGGACCTTAGGATTTGTTCATCCTGTTACGGGCGAGCAGATGGATTTTACCAGCGAACAGCCAGCTGATCTTGCTGCACTGATAGAGAAGTGGAGGGGCTTTGTTAGTGGTCGAGCTGATGAGCTTGTTAGATAATATTTAAATCGGAAAAGGAAATAATCATGGCCGTGTAAACCATACGAAGAAAGTCTGTTAGTAGGTTTCTGAGAGTGGTGAAACGGGTATTTAAAATAATAAGACACAATGAAAGAATTAAAGCGTACAATTGCTATCGTCTGTGGTGGCGACTCATCAGAACACGATGTCTCTATGCGTTCAGGACAGGGGTTATACTCTTTCTTTGATAAGGAGCGTTATAATATATATATTGTTGACGTGAAGGGACTTGAATGGAATGTTGAATTGCCAGATGGTAGTATGGCACCAATCGATAAGAACGATTTCTCCTTTGTTATGAATGGTGAGCGTGTAGAATTTGATTATGCTTATATTACTATTCATGGTCAGCCCGGTGAGAATGGTGTGATGCAAGGATATTTGACCTTATCCATCTTCCATATTCGACAGGAGGTGTTTTGGTTGAGGCTTTAACCTTCGACAAGTATGTGTTGAATAATTATCTGCGTGGCTTTGGTATAAAGGTAGCGGATAGTGTTTTGTTACGCCGTGGCGAGGAGTATGATGAGGCAGAGATAGAGAAGCGACTTGGTATGCCATGTTTTGTGAAACCATCAGCTGATGGTAGTAGCTTCGGTGTGTCAAAGGTGAAGAATATAGATCAGCTTGCTCCTGCTCTTCGTGTAGCATTTATGCAGAGCGATGAGGTTATGATAGAAGCATTTATGGATGGTATGGAAATCTCTCAGGGTGTTTATAAGACAAAGAATAAGTCGGTTGTCTTCCCTGCAACAGAGGTTGTAACAAGCAATGAATTCTTCGATTATAATGCTAAATATAATGGTCAGGTTGAAGAAATCACACCTGCTCGTATGTCTGATGAAACAGCTCAACGCGTTGCTGCATTGACAAGTCGCATCTATGATATTCTTCATGCCAATGGTATTATACGTATCGACTATATCATCTCAAAGGATAAGGATGGTAAGGATGTTATCAATATGCTTGAAATCAATACTACACCGGGTATGACTGTTACCAGTTTTATTCCACAACAGGTGCGTGCAGCAGGTTTGGATATCAAGGATGTGTTGAGTGATATTGTAGAAAATCAGTTCAAATAAGATAAATCGAATAGGTCTCTTCGAGAGAATAGGATAGGAGAGAGGGCATCAGAAGCCAGTCCGCATGGACTAAGGCTCGTCTGATGCCCTCTCTTATTAGTTTATACCTTACTTTTCTGTGATGAGTAAAGGATAATAAGTAGACCCGTAACCCAACCAATATCCTAATCCACCTTTGATATTTGTTGGCAACTTTTGCATTGTATTAAATAGAGGGTTGCGTCCTTCTACATGATAATCCTCAAAGGCTTTCCAATACTGATATCCAATGGAATCAAGATGGCAGAACTTGATGAGTATCTTTTCGTCTAAGAGGAAATGTTGTTTAATATATGGAAGTGCGAGATTATTGCGTCCGTTATAAATTGTGATTACAGCGTCTTTACTGAGAGTCTTGTCGTTGAATAGTCCAAAGTATGAACTTCGCATTGTCATGTCTTTCTCTGATGAACGGACAAAGACTTTGTAATAGTCCTCTGTATTTGCGTCATCTAAGATGGTTGCTTTGACGACATACGACATCTTTTTGTCTTTTACGGGTATAACGTGAATGTTCGTTATCTTGGTTGGGACTGGTATGGTTGTTTCGGCTTCGGCATGGAATTGTGCATAATCAACTTTCAGCTTATAAGTCTTACCGACTTCTCCTTTTAGTTCTGTGGTGGTATAAACGTAGGGTGGAAACAGCTTTCTGTTATATATACCCGTCATGATAACTTCTTTTTCTCCGTCAGAAACGCTTACTTTTGCCCATTTCAAGACGTGTTGGTCAAGAGAGTCAAGACTGCGTTTAGTTTTACTGATGGGTATAGTAGTTGTAAGCTGGATAATTGGTGGACGGTCGTTTTCTATCCATCCTTCAACGACAAGTTGAGGTTCTACGTCGTCTATTTCAGTTTGGTAGCATCCTGAACATAATCCAAGTATGAGAAGGAGTATAATTATTGATTTATTCATAATCAGAATTTGATATAGTAATTAATTGATGGAAGAAATGGAAAGTTGTCAGATGTAGCACTAAATGATGAATATTGGTATTTGTTCTTATATATTTTCAGACTCCAAAAGAGATCGTTCTGGCGTCCGCTTGCATTATATATGGACAAGTTGATGCCACTTTCTTTTCCGTTTTTTACTTTTATTTTGTACGTTGCAGATAAGTCTAATCGTATATATGTACTCAGTCTGTTGCTATTGTATTCGTTATATTGGGTCATGAGATTACCATTCTGTATGTAGAAATAGTGTGGTGCTGTAAAAGGTGTTCCACTTGCCCATACCAGTGTTGCACCAAAGGACCATTTCTTATTCAGTTCCCATATAGCGACGGCATTGAATTCATGAATACGTTCATGACTGGCAGGAAATGTTCCTTTCAGTCGTGTGTCGTGATAGTGCCTGAACGCTCTTCCCCAAGCATAACTTATCCAACCAGTAAGTTTACCAGTTCTCTTTTCAATCATAAGGTTAAGCCCGTAGTTATCTCCTTCTCCGTTTATAAGATTGTCATTAAAGTTGAAGTCAGAGAAGGTCAAGTCAAATGGTGTTCCAATATATTCTTTTTGATTGTATAGATGTTTATAATAAAGTCCTACTGAAATCTGTAACAGTTGTGGAATGAGGTCTGTTCGATATTCAGTTGAAACACCATAAGCATATTGTGGACGGTTTCTGTCGTCAGCAGACAGCCAGAAGTCTGTCGGTAGGTTTATTCTTGATAATCCTGTCCTATAGAGATATTGATGCTTGATGTTGGCAGTAAGTCTAAAATGACCGTAGCGAGGAGTCCATAGTAGTGAGAGGATAGGGTCAGCACTGAGGAATGTGTTCTTTTCTATTTTGTAAAGATTTGCACGTATTCCTGCAAGTAATTCCGTTTGGGAGAGAGTGCCAATCGATAGTCTCCCCATATTGTCCCTTCAATACTCTTTTGCTTGAGGTCAGAGGTAGTTTTCGTTTGTATTTCACCCTCTGCTTTTGGTTGTTGTGGATGAATGTCATGTGCTATCCATTCGGTGCCAGCTGAAAATCTATTTTTATTAAGTTTTAGTTGGTATCCGTAATCGTAAATACTTGAAGGAATGTATATTTTGAAGTTGGACTTATCGATATAGAATTCATTTTTGTATCGAGTGATATAGGCTGTCTGTTGTAGGTTTAGCTTGTCCCTTCTGTATTCCCAATTGATAGAAGCCATGAGATTTCCCCATTTGATATAGGAGTCGTAGTTATAAGCACCTTCTTGAAAGTACATGTTGTCGTTCCCGCTATAATAGTTTACCCAAAATGTATTTTGATGATTGGGTTTGTAGGTCCATGTTATATTAGCATCATAGAATGAGTATTTTATGGTAGACTCTTCTACTTGAAGCCATTTGCCGTAAAGTAGGTTGATATATGCACCTCGACCAGATAATACGAGTTCAGACTTTTTCCCAATGGGGAAACATAATGTTCCTTGTGAGGAAATCAGACCGACTGATAGGTCTCCTTTTATGTTCTTAGTCAGGCTGTCTTTTCTTGCCATATCAATAAATCCGCCTATCCTATTGGTTGCCTCAGCTGTGAATGCTGAACTGCTAAATTTCATGTTGGAGAAGTGGCTGGGATTAAAGACGGAAAAAATACCTAACAAATGCTGAATGTCGTAGATTGTCACGCCGTCAATACTAATACCATTGTGTGCATTGCTGCATCCTTGTATGTATAAACCTGCATCCAGTTCTGAATTTGTCTGCACGGAAGGAAGTAATTGTGTGTAGTGTATCGGGTCAGCATTACCAGCAATTCGAGGCATGTTGTTAAGAAGAGAGAGATTTATATTCATTCCTCCTGTACTATCACGTCGTATTTTACTCGTAATGTGTTTACCGATTATTTCTACTCCTTCCAGTTCTTCTATTTTAGTTGTGTCTGCTTGGTTTGCGTAGATAGGCAGAGTGGATAGAAGAAAGAAGAACTGCAAAAAACGTAAACAGTTGGTATTAATGTCGAAACGATGTGTAATCATTTGTTGGCTTAAAGGTGAAATCCTAATAAATCAAGAGAAAGGAGCTGTATCAATATTGTTTTATTTGATACAGCCCCCTGTTGTTTTTATTTGTCTGCGACAATCTTCAGATACTAAAAGTCAAGGAGTTTACTGAATGAGTCACCTAATTTTGTAACTTCTTTGATAAGCCCTTTAAAATTATTCTCTGTGAAGTAGTCTCCGATAGCATAAGTCGTTTTATCATCGAATTTAATCATCAACTCTGTTCTCAAATAGCTCTCCTTGTAATAAGGCTTTTCAACTGGCACAGAACCTAATAAAATTTGTGCTGAGGGCTTTGAACTATTCTTATAGTAAAGGTGAAGATCTATAAGAGAGTTTGCGTTGGCTAAGCATCTATTTAAAAGCTCTTTATTATTATTATATCCAGCTTCGTCAGCACTGTCTGCTAGCTCTGTGAACCAAGTTCCGTTTTTACAGTTACCTTTAAGCTCGATTTCGTTAAGGATATTGACGTCAACATCAACTGCACCTACATTCTTAAAGCCATCCTTGGTGAACTGCCCGTTTGCTTTCGCTTTTGCTGTTAAAAGACTCTTTCCGTCTGCCTTTATTTCTACGTCTGCCTCTGCGTTGCCTGGACCTTTATAGTAAGCACGCTTTGCAGTGATTTCGTACTTATTAAGAACAACGGTTTTAGAGTTAACTTCTAATGCGTCAGCAGTGAGGTCTAATTCACCTTTTGTAGTAAGATTTGTATTAACTGTTGTGGTGAGAAGCTCCTTATTGCCTTGTTTTACAAGAAGTGTTACGTGTTCTGGTACAACGAGTATATTCTCACGTGTTCTCTGAAGGCGTCTTTCTCCTCTATGCGAAATTGGATCGTAAACATAATTATAATCTTCATCGTTGAAGTACTTTGATTTCAGTCTCGTCATCTTACCACTTACTCCCAGACTAATCAAACAGTCTTGGCCATTTTGATCACGGAACTGGAATTCGAGGTTGTCAGAGTCTTTTGTACGTTTCCAACGATCGTTTTTAAACTCAAAGTGTCCCTTAAATTTTGACGCATCTATAACGAGAGTGTATAATCTTTCGGTTTCGTGTGCTCTACTGATAGTAGTGGTCAAATCCTTTAGTATATCTCCTGCCCACTTATTAACCTCTTCAAATTGCTTCTGGTTTTGATAATTCTTTTCGATATGCTTAGCCAAATCTTGAAGTGGCTTGAAATCGTCAGCATTGAATTGTGCTACGAATTTCTTTCCTGTAATCTCAATTTGATTCTTCAGCTCCTCTTGATTTAGGGTTGTTTCTGTTTTAGAGCCAGAGTCAGAACCTGTACCAGTACCAGAACCAATTTCTGTTCCTGACTTTTCAGGTGTATTGTTGTTGTCAGGACCACAACTAACTGTTCCTAAGCTCATAGTCGTGCCTAAGAATAAATAACCGAGTAATTTTACTGTTTTTCATTTTTTTATAATAAGTTTACTGTTAGTATTACCGTCATTATCAATTTATTCAGTTAAGCCAAGTTATCTTCGTCTTAATGAATTATAATTCGTTTGCAAAGATAATGAATTTAATTATAATAACATAACTTATTTACTTTTTTTAATAACCCTTTATGTGGATATTTATTCGTTGGTTCAATGAGTTTGTTTTTTATGCTTATCAGACAATAAAATCTTTTTATGGCTTTAGAAACTACATAAACCTTGTTTGAAAAATCTTTATGCAGTTTTAAGAAAATCGTCTGTAAGCAAAGGATAGTTTATAAGCTGAAAGATGTTCTTTTCGAAGCTAAAAAGACCATCTGTTTGATTAGTGTTACATGAAAATAATTTACAATCTACTGACGTTAAGGTTTCGTAGCGATTGAAGTCTTTTCTGTAAGTCAGCTCGCAAGGGTTGTCGTTTTACATATCAGAGCGTGGCTTATCTTTCTTTGTATGGCTATGTAGAGTAAAAGGATTTAATAATGATTCTGTGAGAGGGCGCAATTACAGTATCATTATTTTTTTAGGTATTGTGTTTTTTTCAATGAAAGTTTTTACTTTTTGCAATTTCAATATTAGGTTACATGGTTCATTTACGATATGCGTGTTTATTTATGTTTTTAACTGTATGTTCTGTTGTTTTTTCTCAAACAGTTTATAGAGGAAAAGTAGTAGATAAGGCAACCTTAGAACCTATTATTGGCGCAATTATAACCATAGAGACACCTCACGTTCAGCGTATTTCAACCAATGTAGATGGGACCTTTCATTATAAAAGTAGTGTAAAACCTCAAATGTCGATTTCGTATTTAGGTTATAAAACGCTTACGGTTATGGCAGATACTATGGCTGTTTATAAGCTCGAGTCGTCTATTCGTTCCTTGGCAGAGGTGGTTGTAACTGCTCAAGAAGCAAAAACACTTGCCACATCTTCTATTATAAAACGGCATGCAATGGAGCATTTGCAGCCATCAACCTTTGCAGATGTCCTTGAGTTACTACCAGGCGGACGAGCTTCGAATAGCTCAATTGCTACTCCACAAACCATACACCTTCGACAAGTACCTATTGCAAGTAGTGATTATAACACATCGTCTTTAGGAACTCGTTTTGTTATAGATGGTGCTCCGATGAGTACAAATGCAAACATGCAATATTTATCGGGTGCTTTAGACAGAACAAGTACGCGTCGTGATTTCACGAATTCAGGTGTAGATATGCGTTCCATATCTACCGACGATATTCAAGAAGTGGAAATCATAAGGGGGCGTTCCTTCTGTCAAATATGGCGACTTGACCAGTGGTTTGGTAAATATAAAGCGTAAAAAAGGAGGACACGATTTATCTGCCAGATTTAAGGCTGATATGAGTAGTAAGCTATATTATATAGGTAAAGGTTTTGAATGGCAAGAGCATTATTTGTCGTTAAATATAAGTGCCGATTATTTAGATGCTCAAGTAGACCCAAGAAATCTTTTGGAGAATTATAAGCGACTAACATTTTCTACTCGTTTGAATAAGCAATTACGTCTTAAAAACTACACGTTAAATACTTCTTTTAATGTAGATTATAGTGGTTCTTTTGATGATGAAAAGCAAGATGAAGAATTAAATTATGGCGGAGTAGATAAATATGTGTCGAAATATAATAGATATGCCTCTGCGCTTCATGCAGAGTTTGTTAGTGACAATACCAATTCATGGTTGAAAAATGCAGAGTTCTCAACTTCATTCTCGTATGAAAGAGACGAATTAGAGCGCACCAGATTGGTTCAATTGCAAGGAGATACGCCTGCGGCCGTTACGGACAAAGAAGGCGAAAGCGATGCGGTCTTTATCTATCCATATACTTACGTAGCATCACAGATGGTGGATGGACGACCTATAAATTTGTTTGTTAATGCAAATACTACCTTTTCTGTTCCTTCTGAGAAGGTAGAAAACAGTTTGTTGGTAGGAGCTGATTACCAAATAGATAAAAACATCGGAGAAGGACAAAGGTTTAATAAGTTGTTTCCTCTATATCCCGAAACCTTTAATCGTCCTCGAAAATACAGTGATGTGCCAGCTTCTAAGGAACTATCTTTATGCAGAGGAGAGTGTGAAGTGGAATTTAGGTGCTCATCGTTTTAACACGGTGTTGGGAACACGTTTACAAACTATGCAGGGCTTAAATAAACACTATGCAATGAGTGGTAGGTATTATGTCGACCCACGATTGAACCTTTCTTATAATCTACCGCCAGTATCCTTAGGTAACAAGACTTTGGACATCACACTCTCAGCAGGGTGGGGTCAGCATACTAAATTTCCTACGATAGAGGAGTTGTATCCAGAACGTCAGTACATTGACTTTTTAGAGTTCTCGTTTTATCATGAGCAAAGAGAAAATAGACGTATGCGTTTGCAAACCTATGTCATAGACCCTACGAATACAGCTCTTGAACCTGCACGGAATACGAAATGGGAATTGAGGGGTGATGTTGTTTTTGCTGGAAATCGATTGACACTCACTTATTTTGAGGAAGATATGACTTCTGGTTTTAGAGCGATGAAGCATTATTTACCTTATGTGTATAAGCATTATATAATGAAGGATATGACAATAGAGCAATTTGTGAATAATCCTAATATAGACGCTTTGCCTTATGTTACTAAAACCCGATTAAAAGCTCATAATGTGTTAGGTAATGGAAGTAGAATTTTCAAGCGAGGAATTGAATACACTTTTACAACCGCTCGTATGCCTTTGTTTAACACACGCTTAACAATAAATGGTGCATGGTTCAAAACTCTATATAAAAACGCTATGTCGGTAGAACAAAAGCCTTCGCGTGTTATAAATGGAAAGGCAATAAACGTTGTTGGAATTTATAATGATGATGAAGGATATATAAAAGAGATGTTGAATACAAACTTTACTCTTGATAGTACTGTTCCTTCGTTAAATTTAGGTATTTCTTTGTCTGCACAATGTTTATGGTTTACAGCAAGTCAGTCAATGACAAAGGACGCATATCCCCATAGTTATATAGACGAAGAAGGTAAGGTGCATGCTTACACCGAGACAGATGCTAAGGATGTTATTTTAAGTTCCTTAAAACGTTCATTAAGCGATGCCGCATTCGAACGTCAAGTAGTGCCTTTTAGTATGAATGTGAACCTAAAAGCAACAAAAAGGCTGTGGAATAATAAGCTGATGGTGGCTTTGTTTATAAATAAACTATGGGATGCATATCCTGAATACAAACGTAATAATGTGACATTTAGACGTTATGTTACGCCTTACTTTGGCTTAGAAACGAATGTAAAACTATGAGAAGGAAACTGTCGTTATTGATTATACCATTGATAATAACTGTTCTTTATGCTTGTCATAAGGAGCAAACAGACTATTATACCTCTGCGGTTGTCACATTGTCTTTTCCTGATGCGGTAAAAGTTATTCGCTTACAAGGTACTGTGACACTAACCAATTTGAATAATAAAAAGGTGTATACAACCTCAGAGCTCGGTCAGTTAAGAGCAGTGGTGCAGGTGATGAAAGGAGCATATACGCTTTCTGGTGAAGGAACTGTGCGTTATAAGACTGTTGAGGACGAGGAGGTTGTCCGTTATTTCAGAGTATCAAAAGACTATTGTGAGGTGTTAAATCAGTCAACCTTTATCTCTGCACCAATTATTTGGTTATAGTTATGAAAAAGAAAGTTATCATATTGTTGTGTTGCATAGGTCTTACTACCTCTTTATGGGCAGTAAGGACGGATTCGATAGCTCCTCTTCAATATTATTCTTTATGGCGTTTGGCATTGTTAGAACACAGGGATAACCCTGTGGCTAATGACTCTTTATATTCGCATTCTTTTTCCACTTTGTCGTTATCTCTTCATTCTGAAAGTGCTAATCGCCCTTTCTTTTATCAATTAGGTACAGCAAGACAAAATATAACTGCGGGGGTATCTTCTTACCTTTATTTGCCTTCTAACATGACAGTATGGGGAAATGCTGGCTATGAACGAGGTGAAAATAAAGATATATGTTTTAATTCTACGTCAGATTATAACTTAATCTATCCCTATGTTTTGGGCGATACGATCGGTGGAAAGACGCATGTTGAAACATATTCGTTTGCTGGTGGAACGGCTTTTCATAAGAAACGATGGACATTCGGTGCGTCTATCAGATGTAGAGCGATGCAGGAATATAGGCAGACGGACCCACGAATGCGAGGAATAGTTACTGACCTTGTGTTGCAAGTAGGAGCAAAATATGCTTTTAAGTATAACGAGGTGGCCTTAGGGTTTGGTTCTGTGTTTTATAAACAAACAAATGATGTAGACTTCTATCGTGAGGAAGGTGGTAATAAGGAATATTTATTTACGGGCTTAGGTACATATAATGGTCGCTTCTCTGGTGGAAATAATGAACTTTACTATAAAGCGACTGGTTATCAAGTTGACTTGAATGTAATCCCAAAGAAATTTCATGGTTTGTTTGTGACAGGTGTGTATGAATACGTTCCCTATACTCAGATATTAACCAAACTAAACGCTTTGCCCTTAAACACTTTACATTTTAGCAATTGTAGTTTGGTGATGGGTTGGAGAAATAATAAACACAACCAATGGAGCGTGTATGGACTAATGTCGCAACAAAAGCATTTAGGCGACGAGCATATTGCTGGTGATGCTTCAGGTGGTGAGTATAAACAATTGACAAGTTTAACCCTCTATCATCAAGTTGTACGCTCTTATGCGTTGAATGCTTTATATCATAAAGGACGTCAATCGGCCTTTACCACGAAAATAACATTAGGTTACAAGGATTACAATGAAACCTACGAGCAAAAGGAACGTTCTATCAGTTTTTCTAAATTATATGGAGAGGGGAATGTTCAGTGGCAAAAAGTGTTGAATAAAAGCTGTTTTTTCTCATGTTATATTAGTGGTGGTTACGAAGCTACACTTCAAAAAAACATGATAATGCCTTATTTGAAAATGACGGAGACAATCACTCAACTCGTAAATCGAACGTACGATCATTTAACAGATAATTATTTGCATGTTAAGGGACAGGGACTTGTATGGTATTATCCTAAAAGTTGGAACAAAAAAGGATGTTTCTTTGGGATAGAAAGTGCTTTCCTTAAAAGCGAAAATTATTGTAAAAAAAGTGTTATTGCCATGATGGGAGTGGTGTTCTAACGCATAAATTAATTTATATAATCATTTAATAAAAAAAGTAGTATGAAAAAAAACATTTTTAATGTAGTTATGGCTTTAATAGCCATGTGTTTAATGGTTGCTTCTTGTAAGCCTGACAATGAAGAGAAAACAATAACGATGGTAAACTATGGTCTTAAGCTTGATATGCCATTGACAATAGAAAAGCCTACTTTGTCTAATGCGAAAGCAGTGTTTACAAATGTGCAAACAAAGGAAACATTCTCGTTTACAGAGTTTAAAGCTTCTGATGGACAATATGTTGCAGTTTTTAGTTTGCCTGCAGGTATTTACGATGTTGTTGTTGATGGAACAGTTGCATATAAGGTAAATGGTAAGGATTTATCTACCAATGTGAAGGCTACACAACGCAATGTTACAGTGGATAAAGGTGCTTCAGAAGGAGCTAATCCATCTCTTATTTTGCCATTGAATACCTTTAATTCTGGTGCTGGTTTTGTGATTTCGGAAGTGTTCTTTGCAGGAACAAGAACTCCACAGAATAAGGATTATGTCGACGATCAGTACATAAAAATTGCTAACAACACTGATACAGTGATGTATGCAGATGGACTTGCAATTGTTCAGAGTCTGTTTCAAACAAATATGAAGAATGATTATAAGCCTAATGTGATGAATAGTGCGATGACAGTGGACGACGTCTTTGTTATTCCCTGGTTCAGGAAAAGAACATCCAGTGCAACCGGGTGAAGAAATCGTTATCGCTTGGAATGCTCGTAATCATAAGGAATTTAATACAAATTCTATCGACCTTTCAAAAGCTAATTTCCAAATGTATAGCTCTATGACGTTAGAAGACGTGGATGAAAATGGTGAAGATATAGAAAAAGAAGTACAAAACGATAAGGTTCCTTTGTTACTTCATTGGTATGGTAGTGATGAAGGACGATTGACTCCAAATAGGGCCGGAGTAAGAGCTTATGCGCTTGTTCGTATTCCTATGACTGCTGAATTATTAAAGAAAAACTATGAATATGAGATTAAATGGGTTGAGGCTGATGACCCTACAAACTTTGAAAATACAGAAACACATTTGATGATTCCTAATGTATGGGTACTCGATGCTGTTAATTTAGCTACTACGTCAGACCATCAATGGAATGTTGTGAGTGCAGCCTTGGATGCTGGTTTTACGTCATGGGCTGAAACATTATATGATGCGGGAAGCTATCGTAAGGCTGTGTTACGTAAGAAAGAAGGTAAAAACTGGAAGGATACGAATAACTCTACTCAGGACTTTGACGCATTTGCTGTGCCTTCTTATTTCAAATAATCATATATTGTAATTTCTTATCACTTGCTTTTACCTTGTGTAAAAGTGAGTGATTTTTTTTTGTGAAAAGAATGAGAGTTAATAGATATATTATGGCTGTTGCATTATGTGTAATGACATTTGTTGCAACAGCTCAGAATGTAGAACAAGATAAAAGCATCAGGACGGGTGTATTGTCGAATGGACTTACATATTATATTAAGCATAATTCATTTCTCCCCAACACAGCCGACTTCTATTTAGCGCAAAGAGTTGGTTCGATATTAGAAGAACCTCATCAGCGTGGCTTAGCCCATTTCTTAGAACACATGGCTTTTAATGGTTCTCAATCATTCCCTCCTAATGGGGAGAATTTGGGAATGGTTAAATGGTGTGAGCGTGTAGGTATTAAGTTTGGTGTGAATCTAAATGCTTACACAAGTATTGACCAAACGGTTTATAATATTTCGTCTGTTCCTGTACAACAAAAAGGAGTGTTAGATACATGTTTATTGATTGCACGACTGGAGTGGTTTCTTAACACTCGATCCTAAGGAGATTGACAAGGAGCGAGGGGTTGTTACAGAGGAATGGCGAACTCGTTCGTCTTCAATGGCTATGCAAAGATTGATGGAAGCTTCTGCTTCTGTTATTTATAAAGGTACGAAATATGAGGATTGTATGCCTATTGGACACATGAATATCGTTAATTCTTTTCCTTATAACGCCTTGACTGATTATTATAAGAAGTGGTATCGTCCCGATTTGCAAGCTATTATCATTGTTGGAGATGTAAATGTGGATAGTGTTGAAGCAAAGATAAAGCATTTGTTTGGAGCTATTCCTACGGCTCAAAATGCAGCTGAGCGACCATACTATCCTGTAAAGAATAATGATAAAATGATTGTTTTCACGGCAAAAGACGAGGAACAGCCTGTCGCAAGTTTTAGTCTTTATATGAAAAGAGATATTACGCCAAGAGAAGAACGGTTGTCGTGGAAAAGCTTTAAGGAAGAATATATTACGAAACTTTTATTGCAGATGCTTAATAGTCGCTTGGATAGACTGACACAAGAGCACAGCAAAGAACTCTTATCGGCTTCTGTACAAGATGGTAATTTCTTTATTTCTACCACTAAGGATGCTTTTTCTATTCAAGCTACTTTGACAAAGAATGATTTGAAGGAGGGGATAAGACTTCTTATTGGAGAGGTGGAAAGAGCCAGAAGTCAGGGCTTTTTACTATCTGAGTTTCAAAGAGCAAAGGATGAAATCTTAAATGATGCACAGAATAAGTTTAATGATAGAACGAATATACGCAATAGTGAATATGTGGATATTTGCTTAAACAACTTTTTAGAAAACAAACCAATACTCAATGCTGAGTATGTGTTAAATCAGACAAAGTTATTGAATAAAATAATAACTTTGAAGGAGGTGAATGCTTTTGTGAAGGAGTTAGTTGTCAATAAGAATATGGTTACAACACTATTTGTTCCTAAGCAGAAAGACTTTGTTTTGCCTTCTGAAAATGAGATTGAACACATCATTGTGTCGGAACAATTAAGGAAACATTCACCTTATAAGGAAGAAAGTACTCCAAAACATTTTATGACGCATTTACCAACAAGTGGAGCAATTATAAAAGAAGAAAAAGCTCCTTATGGTTATCGTCTTTTCACTTTGTCGAACGGTATGCGTGTGTTCTATAGAAATACTTCTTTTGAGAACGACGAAGTAAATATGCGTATCTTTGGTTTGGGGGGTAAGAGTGTATATCGTGCAGACGATATGCCAACTCTTTCTTATATGATTGCAAGTGTTATGTGTGGTGGAGTAGGAACCTTTAATGACGCAACTCTACAAAAGATGCTTTTAGGTAAAACGGTTAATGTCACTCCTTTCATGGGAAATGATATGCAGGGATTAAAAGGATTCTCAACCGTGAGAAATGCTGAGGACCTGTTTCAACTAACCTATCTCTATTTCACTTCACCAAGAAAAGACAATCAGGCTTTTGAGAAGTTAATGAGTAGTCAAAAGGAGTTTCTGACTTTAAGGGATGTAAATTCCAATGTTGTATATAATGACAGCTTGTTAGATATTGTATATGACAATGATGCTCGTGTAAAAACAGTAAAGGCTTCTGAGTTGAATAAAGTGGATTACAATCGGGCATTAAGTATATATAAGGAGTGCTTTAAGAATGCAGCTAATTATGATGTTATTATCACTGGAAACATAGCAGAGAAGCAATTAAAACCGCTCTTATGTAAGTACTAGCATCACTCCCTTCGACGAAACAGCGTGAAGAGGGTAATAAAACGGACGTGGTTTTGAAAGAAAAGACAGAAACGCATTATTTTGTTGTACCACAGAAGACCCCATCTGTACACACGTCTGTTGTTTATTCTAATCGAATTCCTTATAGCGTATACAATGAAATAAAGACTGATGTGTTAAGTCAATTACTCCGTGCACTGTATATTCAACGTATCAGAGAAGACAAGGGGGCTGCTTATGGTGTGAGCGTTTCGGGTACTTTAAGTCAGTATCCTTTTCCTCAAATGATATTAAAAGTAGGGTTCAAAACTGCACCAGAGAAATACAAAGAGGCTATTCCTTTGGTAGATGATGCGCTAACTGAAATGGCAGAGAAAGGTGTGGATGGCGCAGAACTAAACAAAATAAAAGCGTATTTATTAAAAACTTACGATGAGGTTATACTTACCAATGATTATTGGGATGAGATGTTATTCAATTATTTGTATAACGGCGTAGATTATGATAATAATTATAAGGAACGCATTGCAGGCTTAACTCCTGAGAGAATGCAAGAGTTTATAAAACAGTTTGTGATGAATATGGGACGTATCGAGGTCACAATGAGTTCTGAAAGATTAGAACGATAAGATAGTCTTTTTGCTGACGTGTCATAAAAAATAAGGACAACCCCCTGTGAGGTTGTCCTTATTTTTATATGTGTGTTGACTTACTCTTGATTAGTTTCTGTTGTTACCGAGCAGGCGAAGAAGATAAATGAAGAGGTTGATGAAGTCAAGATATAGACTCAGCGAACCAAGTAAAGCTATCTTCTGTGCAGCCTCACCAGCGTCTGGTGCCATCAGTAGATTGCGCTTGATTACTTGTGCATCCCATGCTGTGAGACCAGTGAAGATGAGAACACCAACACAACTAATGATGAAGTCGAACATCTCACTTCTTAAAAAGATATTCACCAGTCCTGCAATGATAAGTCCTATCAGTGCCATGAAGAGGATACCTCTCATCTTGGTTAGGTCTTTCTTTGTTGTTGCACCAATCAGTGCCATTGCTCCGAAAGTTCCTGCGGTAATAAAGAAGGTCTTAGCGATAACTGCCGTAGAGAAGGCTGCAAAAATCCATCCTAAGGTGAGTCCGTTGATAGCGGCAAAGACAATAAACCACATTGTGGCTGATACCAGTGACAGTTTCTGAATACGTGATGAGAGATACCATACGATACCTACCTCTATCAAACCTGCGATAAACAGTGGACCACGCCCCATGTAGAGCATTTGAATGAGGGCTGGTGAGTTTCCTGCACCATAAGCTATTACGCCTGTGATAGCGAGTGCCATCGTCATCCATACATAAACCTTGCGCATCAGTGATGGGAACACACGTGACATTTCTAAGTCGCGCTCCTGACTACTTGTTGCGTTTGTGAAATCATTAAAATTCATATTCATACTTTATTCTTTGTTTGTTTTCTTTCTATTATTGACACCTTGTCGGACTTCTAAGCGTCGTCTTACATCTTTCTGATGTGCAAATGCTATGCCATTTTACGAAGGATAATGAGAGAGGGATGGAAATTTGACAAATATTCTCTTTATTATCGTTTTGTTTTAGAATTTGTCAGCATATTGTGACTTATCTGTAAGTGGTATGTATGACATAAAGCATAATAATACTATTTTTATCGTTATTTTGCGTGTTTTTTTGTTTGCTGGTTCTGATGTTTTTGCATACTTTTGTAAGCTAAATTATATATACATACGATTATGAAAGTAAAGAACCGTAGACTTGAAGTTTTGAAGATGTTAATTTCAAGTATGGAGCTTAGTTCACAAGAGGAGGTTCTTAAAGTGTTAGAACAAGAAGGCTTCAAATTGACTCAAGCAACATTAAGCCGCGACCTTAAGCAATTAAAGGTGGCTAAGGCGGCTTCTATGAATGGGAAATATGTTTATGTGTTACCGAACGAAACGATGTATCGCCGTGTGACCACACCACGCAAGGCTACTGAGATGATGCAGCGTAGTGGCTATGTTTCCGTACATATCTCGGGGCAGTTAGCGATTGTCAAAACTCGACCCGGTTATGCCAGTGCGCTTGCATACGATATTGACAATTTAGACTCATCTTATGTCTTAGGTTCTATTGCGGGCGACGATACCATCTTTATTGCTTTGACTGAGGGAACTACTCGTGGGCAGGTGTTGGCGGCATTGGCTTATGTCATCCCTGAAATAGGATAGACGCATGTAATATTCACGTTTTCAATCTATAATAATCTTACAAATATGAACAACAAACGATTGACTCGTTCAACACAGAATATTTGGTTGGCGGGTGTCTGTGCAGGTATTGCCGATTATTTGGGCTTCGACAGAGATGCAACACGCATTGTCTGGCTTTTGCTCACTGTCTTTACGGCTGGATTTCCAGGATTTCTTCTTTACATCGTCTTGTGGGTGTTGATGCCGGTTGACAAGTAGACGAGTTGTTAGCCCTATGTGAATACGCGAGGGTTTGATTTTTATGATGTGGCTTGGATAGGATGGCAAACTTATTGCAGCAAAATGGATAATCGCAATTCAGATTTTAATGTGAGATAGAAGAAATATGTGGTAATGCTCAAGGCGATAACTTGAATATGCAGACGAATGTCGATTTAAGTTTAACAAGCTGCTATATATTATATAAGGTGTAATCACTATTTTTAAGGAGGAAAAACATCGAAATGAAAAGAAAATGTATTTTTTTTTGAAAGTTTTTCTTGAAAACATTTGGAGGTTTCGCGAAAAGTCTATACCTTTTGCACTCGCTTTACAAAACAAGCCCTCTGGCAAGTTTCTGAAAAAGCGATAAAGAAAGAGTTCTTTGAAAAGATTTACATAAACAGAGAAGTAGTACAAGAAGCGTCTGTTTAATTTTTAGTTAAACAGATGGGTAAAAGAAACAAACCGATCAATTCTTTGTTTTGCTTATGAGTTTTTCTCATAGTATGACAAGATTAATAACAGGTTCTTTTTTTACTTAATACTTTTAGGATAAGCGTTCTGAAACAGAGATTACTCGGTGACGTGTTTGGGCGTAGTGGTATTCATCACCACCCATCACCCATCATCTATCACCAAAACATATTTTACAATGGAGAGTTTGATCCTGGCTCAGGATGAACGCTAGCTACAGGCTTAACACATGCAAGTCGAGGGGAAACGACATTGAGTGCTTGCACTCTTTGGGTGTCGACCGGCGCACGGGTGAGTAACGCGTATCCAACCTTCCCATTACTGTGGAATAACCTGCCGAAAGGCAGACTAATACCGCATGGTCTTCGTTGATGGCATCAGATATGAAGTAAAGATTTATCGGTAATGGATGGGGATGCGTCTGATTAGCTTGTTGGCGGGGTAACGGCCCACCAAGGCGACGATCAGTAGGGGTTCTGAGAGGAAGGTCCCCCACATTGGAACTGAGACACGGTCCAAACTCCTACGGGAGGCAGCAGTGAGGAATATTGGTCAATGGACGGAAGTCTGAACCAGCCAAGTAGCGTGCAGGATGACGGCCCTATGGGTTGTAAACTGCTTTTTGTATGGGGATAAAGTCAATCACGTGTGATTGTTTGCAGGTACCATACGAATAAGGACCGGCTAATTCCGTGCCAGCAGCCGCGGTAATACGGAAGGTCCAGGCGTTATCCGGATTTATTGGGTTTAAAGGGAGCGTAGGCCGGAGATTAAGTGTGTTGTGAAATGTAGACGCTCAACGTCTGACTTGCAGCGCATACTGGTTTCCTTGAGTACGCACAACGTTGGCGGAATTCGTCGTGTAGCGGTGAAATGCTTAGATATGACGAAGAACTCCGATTGCGAAGGCAGCTGACGGGAGCGCAACTGACGCTTAAGCTCGAAGGTGCGGGTATCGAACAGGATTAGATACCCCGGTAGTCCGCACAGATAAACGATGGATGCCCGCTGTTGGTACCGGTATCAGCGGCTAAGCGAAAGCATTAAGCATCCCACCTGGGGAGTACGCCGGCAACGGTGAAACTCAAAGGAATTGACGGGGGCCCGCACAAGCGGAGGAACATGTGGTTTAATTCGATGATACGCGAGGAACCTTACCCGGGCTTGAATTGCAGGAGAACGATACAGAGATGTTGAGGTCCTTCGGGACTCCTGTGAAGGTGCTGCATGGTTGTCGTCAGCTCGTGCCGTGAGGTGTCGGCTTAAGTGCCATAACGAGCGCAACCCCTCTCTTCAGTTGCCATCAGGTCGAGCTGGGCACTCTGGAGACACTGCCACCGTAAGGTGTGAGGAAGGTGGGGATGACGTCAAATCAGCACGGCCCTTACGTCCGGGGCTACACACGTGTTACAATGGCCGGTACAGAGGGACGGTGTAATGCAAATTGCATCCAATCTTGAAAGCCGGTCCCAGTTCGGACTGGGGTCTGCAACCCGACCCCACGAAGCTGGATTCGCTAGTAATCGCGCATCAGCCATGGCGCGGTGAATACGTTCCCGGGCCTTGTACACACCGCCCGTCAAGCCATGAAAGCCGGGGGTGCCTGAAGTCCGTGACCGCAAGGATCGGCCTAGGGCAAAACTGGTGATTGGGGCTAAGTCGTAACAAGGTAGCCGTACCGGAAGGTGCGGCTGGAACACCTCCTTTCTGGAGAGAATGCTTTTCGAGTTGACAAGTTATTTAGTTGACGAGTTGACAAGTTAAAAAGTGTTATTAAGTTGTAAAAAAATAACCTTTGGTTTGTTTTTTTCTTCTTGTACTCATGCACTCTGTATTATATAAATAGGAGAAAAGAGTTTAAGGCTCACATGAAGGTTCAAGTCCTCATCCTCCACGATGCTGTTCATACAGCAAATGATCTTTGACATATTGACACAAGCAAGACTGTAATGTAGAACTATTCTTTCTATAAAGGGAAGAATTAGAATTCTAATTATTGAAGTAAAACTTCAAATTCTTTAGAATCACACAACAGCTGAAAGTATGAGCTACATTCTTTGTAAGTAATTACAAAGAAGGCGAAGAAAGTAAGAAAGGGCGCATGGCGGATGCCTTGGCTCACGGAGGCGATGAAGGACGTGATAAGCTGCGATAAGCCTTGGGTAGGTGCAAATAACCATTGATCCAAGGATTTCCGAATGGGACAACCCAGCAGGTTGAAGACCTGTTATCACTACAAACGTAGTGAGGCGAACGGAGGGAACTGAAACATCTTAGTACCTTTAGGAAGAGAAAATAAATAATGATTCCCCTAGTAGTGGCGAGCGAACGGGGAAGAGCCCAAACCTGCTTTGTGGCAACGCTTAGCAGGGGTTGTAGGACCACGTTGTCGTACTTAGATTGTGAGGAGAATGTTCTGGAAAGAACAATCATAGAGGGTGATAATCCCGTACCCGAAGCATGACGAGACGTAGTGGTATCCTGAGTAACGCGGAACACGTGAAATTCTGCGCGAATCTGCCGGGACCATCCGGTAAGGCTAAATACTCCCGTGAGACCGATAGTGAACGAGTACTGTGAAGGAAAGGTGAAAAGCACTCCGATGAGGAGAGTGAAATAGTTCCTGAAACCATGCGCCTACAAGCGGTCGGAGCCGCGTAAGCAGTGACGGCGTGCCTTTTGCATAATGAACCTACGAGTTACCATGTCTGGCAAGGATAAGCGTCATGAGACGCGCATCCGCAGTGAAAGCGAGCCTGAATAGGGCGTCAAGTCAGATGGGGTAGACGCGAAACCAAGTGATCTACACTTGCCCAGGTTGAAGTCCGGGTAACACCGGATGGAGGACCGCACGGATAAGCGTTGAAAAGCTTCCCGATGAGGTGAGTGTAGGAGTGAAAGGCCAATCAAACTTGGAGATAGCTCGTACTCCCCGAAAGGCATTTAGGTGCCGCGTGCGGCGATATCCATAAGAGGTAGAGCGACCGATAGGTCAAGAGGGCTTCACCGCCTATCGAGACCTGACGAACTCCGAATGCTTATGGACCGCAGCCGTGCAGTAAGGGGGCGGGTGCTAAGGTCCGTCCCCGAGAGGAGAAGAATCCAGACCGCCGTCTAAGGTCCCGAAATTCTGTCTAAGTTAGTCTAACGAAGTCTGGTCCCCGTGACAGCTAGGGATGTTGGCTTGGAAGCAGCCATTCATTCAAAGAGTGCGTAACAGCTCACTCAGTCGAGGGTCCGGGCATGGATAATAATCGGGTATAAGTCAGATACCGAAGGCGCGGGATAGTAATGTATATTAAAAGTATCGGTAGGGGAGCATTCCATCGGCGTCGAATGGTGAAGGTAACTGATCCTGGAGCTTATGGAAAAGCAAATGTAGGTATAAGTAACGATAAAAAGGGTGAGATTCCCTTTCGCCGAAAGACCGAGGTTTCCCGGGCGATGCCAATCAGCCCGGGGTTAGTCGGGTCCTAAGTCTCAGCCGAACGGCGAAGGCGATGGCAGATGCGGTTAATATTCCGCAACTCGTATGTTCAGTGATGTGGAGACGGAGCAGTGACACTGCCGCGCCCTGACGGAATAGGGCGTTTAAGTGCGTAGGCTATGAGGAAGGCAGGCAAATCCACCTTCCGAGCTGAAACATGAAAGTACAGGTGTTCCTTCGGGAAGACTTGAGTGCAGGTAATCATACTTCCGAGAAAATCCGCTAAACTTAATGTTCATACGACCCGTACCGCAAACGGACACACGTGGTCGGGTAGAATATACTAAGGCGTTGAGAGATTCATGGTTAAGGAACTAGGCAAATTGACCCCGTAACTTCGGGATAAGGGGTCCTCATAGCAATATGAGGCGCAGAGAATCGGTCCAGGCAACTGTTTAACAAAAACACAGGGCTGTGCAAACTCGAAAGATGAAGTATACAGCCTGACACCTGCCCGGTGCCGGAAGGTTAAGAGGAGATGTCACCAGCAATGGGAAGCATTGAATTGAAGCCCCGGTAAACGGCGGCCGTAACTATAACGGTCCTAAGGTAGCGAAATTCCTTGTCGGGTAAGTTCCGACCTGCACGAATGGTGTAATGATCTGGACGCTGTCTCAACCATGATCTCAGTGAAATTGTAGTATCGGTGAAGATGCCGATTACCCGCGATGGGACGAAAAGACCCCGTGAACCTTTACTACAGCTTAGCATTGACCTTGGTCATCCGATGTGTAGGATAGGCCGGAGGCTTTGAAGCGGGTGCGCCAGCATTCGTGGAGCCATCCTTGAAATACGGCCCTTTGGCTGTCTGAGGTCTAACGCGCCTGAGGTGCGGACACTGCTTGGTGGGTAGTTTGACTGGGGTGGTCGCCTCCAAAAGCGTAACGGAGGCTTCCAAAGGTGCCCTCGGGCCGATTGGTAACCGGCCTTATAGAGTGCAATGGCATAAGGGCGCTTGACTGGGAGGCAGACATGCCGAGCAGGCAGGAAACTGGGGCATAGTGATCCGGCGGACGTGTATGGAAACTCCGTCGCTCAAAGGATAAAGGTACTCCGGGGATAACAGGCTGATCCCCCCCAAGAGCTCATATCGACGGGGTGGTTTGGCACCTCGATGTCGGCTCGTCACATCCTGGGGCTGGAGAAGGTCCCAAGGGTTGGGCTGTTCGCCCATTAAAGTGGCACGCGAGCTGGGTTCAGAACGTCGTGAGACAGTTCGGTCTCTATCTATCGTGGGCGTTGGAGTTTTGAGTGGTGCTGACACTAGTACGAGAGGACCGTGTTGGACAGACCTCCGGTTTACCAGTTGTGCCGCCAGGTGCACCGCTGGGTATCTGAGTCTGGATTGGATAAGCGCTGAAAGCATCTAAGTGCGAAGCCAGCCGCAAGATGAGAACTCCTCATAAGGGTCGTCATAGACGATGACGTTGATAGGGTGTAGGTGTAAAGACGGTGACGTCAAAGCCGAGCACTACTAATTGCCCGAAACTTTCTTCGGGTCTCCCGCCTCCTTTATGGAGTGCGGGGACCAGTGACTCAGACTTTGAGCTGTGTATTCTTCTACTGAAAGAATATTTGTTCTATATGTTTTGCTTGTGAAAATACGTCACCATATACGGCTGACAGTTGAGTAGAGAAGTAAAATCTTGTCTACTTATAAACTTAAAACAAGTCAACCGAACGAATTATTAGGTGGTTATTGCGGCGGGGTCCCACCTCTTCCCATTCCGAACAGAGAAGTTAAGCCCGCTTGCGCCGATGGTACTGCAATACAATGTGGGAGAGTAGGTGGCCGCCTTCTTTTACAAGAACTCCGAAGAGAAATCTTTGGGGTTCTTTTTTTTGCTTTGAGGTGATGGGTGTTGGGTGATAAGTGTTGGGTGTTGATGATGTGTTGGAAAGTTGTATTGGGCTTATAAGGCTAATAGGGTCAATAAGCTTAATTAGGCTCAATAATTGTTGTCTGCGTTATAATATTTTCCTTTACTATACGTTACTTTTTTATGCGTTGGGTCGACAGAACTCGTCAAGTGAAGATTTTTCTTATTGTTGCAGCAGTTTTTATTGCTGTAGCCTCGTTGCTTGTGTCTCGAACTTTGACGCATGACTTGTCAGTGCAAGAGCGGAGTAAGATGGAGGTGTGGGCAGAAGCTGTGAAATCGTTGAGTGCTGCGGATGAGAATACTGACTTAAATCTTGTTTTGAAGGTCTTAGATGAGAATCATACAATTCCCGTAGTCGTTTTAGACAATGAAGGTGTTGTAACGGAATTTCGTAATATTGAAATCGAAGCACGTAATGCAAAAGATAGTTTACAATACGTTACTTTGCAAGGACAACAGATGAAGGCCTCTGGGCAGGTTGTCCGTATTGCTTTGAGTAAGACTCATAATGATTACATTGATGTGTGTTATGACGATTCTTTGATGTTGAAGCGTATTGCAGTTTACCCTTATGTGCAATTGGTTGTTGTAATGTTGTTTGTTATTATTGCAATTTTTGCATTGCTTACATCGAAACGAGCAGAACAAAACAAAGTATGGGTAGGCTTAAGTAAGGAAACAGCACATCAATTAGGGACACCTATCTCCTCGCTTATGGCTTGGACAACTATATTGAAAGAAACTTATCCTGACGACGAGCTACTACCAGAGATGGATAAGGATGTGATACGTTTACAGCTCATTGCTGATCGTTTCTCAAAGATTGGGTCTGTTCCAGAACTTGTTCCTTCCAGCCTTAACGATATTTTACGCCATGTAGTTGATTATATGGATCGTCGTACGTCAAAGAAGATAGAGATGAACTTGTTATTACCTGCTGATGATATAATTATCAATTTGAATGCATCTTTATTTGAATGGGTAGTTGAAAATCTCTGTAAGAATGCTGTTGATGCTATGGGCGGTAAGTTAGGTAGCATTACTCTTCATTTGGAAGAAACCTATAAGCGTGCTATTGTTGAAGTGAGTGATACTGGTAAGGGGATTAAGAAGAAGGATATAAGAAATGTTTTTCGACCTGGCTTTACAACAAAGGAACGTGGATGGGGGTTAGGTTTAAGTCTTGCAAAGCGCATTGTAGAGGAATATCATCATGGTAGGATATACGTAAAATACTCAGAAGTAGGAAAGGGAACGACCTTCCGTATTGAACTTCGTAAAGAATAAGAATAATTGTTTGTTAAAATCTTAAGTTAAGATAAATCTTTTTTGCATAAGAACAATATAGATAGTCCTGTCAATATTCATAGAATAGGCTGTTAAAGAGTATTAGAAGCAAAAAGGAGATAGAATAAACTATATTTTTCATTCTTTTTGGAGGATATTTCATTTTCTCATGATTATATTAAGCAAATATTCATTTGATATGAGGTGTAGAAACAGCATCTAAAAAGTCTAATACTTTATGTTCTTACTTTTTTTACTTATAATTTGTTTATAATCAGAAAAATATTCGTAACTTTGCAAACCGATTATGGACTTAGAAACCCTTAAAATAGATTTGAAGGGTCTGGAAGAAGGTGTAAATCACTTTGAGTTCGACTCGGATGACACTTACTTTAAGGTAGTTGACGCTCCTGAGGTGAGTCAAGGCAGTGTGCATGTATCTCTTGATATTGTGCGCACTGGAAATGATTTCTTTACCCTCGACTTCCATGAGGCAGGCGCGGTAATGGTTTCGTGCGACGTCTGTCTTGACCAGATGGAGCAGCCCATAGAGACCACACAGCGTCTCGAAGTTAGATTTGGAACAGAAACTCAGAAGAGGACGACCTTGTGACGGTGGCCGAGGACGAAGGAATACTCGATGTTACATGGTACCTCTACGAATTCATTGCTCTCGCAATCCCTATCAAGCATGTGCATGCACCTGGAAAATGCAACCCTGCTATGGTACGAGCTCTTGAGGAGTATTCTGCCGCCCGAAGCGGTGAGGAAGACGAGCAGGTAATGGATCCGCGCTGGGAAGCTCTATTAAAATTGAAAAAATAAAATATTAAACGTTTTAAAAATTATGGCACATCCAAAAAGAAGACAGTCAAAGACTCGTACACTCAAGAGAAGAACTCATGATAAGGCAGTAGCTCCAACATTGGCATTATGCTCTAATTGCGGTGCTTATTATGTTTATCATACAGTTTGTCCAACTTGTGGTAACTATCGTGGTATGGTTGCTGTTGTAAAGGAAACAGCTGAATAGATATGAGTAAGATTAATGCGATTATAACAGGTGTCGCAGGTTATGTGCCAGACTATGTCCTCAATAATGAGGAATTGTCTCGCATGGTTGATACTAATGACGAGTGGATTACCACTCGTACAGGTATCAAGGAGCGTCGAATTCTCACTGAAGAGGGGCTTCGGAACATCATATATGGCTCGTAAGGCAGCAAAGCTTCTGTTGACAAAGACAGGTGCTGATCCAGACAGTATTGATGCTGTTGTTGTTGCTACAACGACACCTGACTATCCGCATCCTTCAACAGCTTCCATAGTCTTAGGCAAGTTAGGGTTGAAGAATGCTTTCGCATTTGACTTAGCTGCTGCATGTTGTGGTTTCATGTATGCTCTCGATGTTGCCTGCAATATGATTCAGAGTGGTCGTCACAAGCGTATCATTGTTATCGGTGCTGATAAAATGTCAGCTATTACCGATTATCGTGATCGCGCTACATGTCCACTTTTCGGTGATGGTGCAGGTGCTGTGATGTTAGAGGGTACAACCGAAGAAGGCGTTGGTATGATTGATTCTTATCATCGCACAGATGGTAAGGGACTTCCATTCCTCCATATTAAGGCAGGTGGTTCTGTTTGTCCTTCTTCAAGCTTTACAGTTGATCATCGTTTGCATTACACCTACCAAGAGGGCCGCACTGTCTTCCGTTATGCTGTTACAGCAATGGGTGAAGATTGTGCATCACTTTTGGAGCGCAATGGCTTAACACAAGATGATGTTGATTATGTTGTTTGTCATCAGGCAAATCTTCGAATCATCGAGGCTGTTGCAAAGCGCATTGGAGTTCCAATGGAGAAGGTATTGGTAAACATTCAGCGTTATGGTAATACCAGTGCTGCTTGTATGCCGCTTGTTCTTTGGGATTTCGAGTCACAGCTAAAGAAGGGTGATAATATTATTTTCACTGGCTTTGGTGCAGGTTTCGTTAATGGCGCATCTTACTTTAAGTGGGCTTACGACGGTGACTCATCAGCGGTTAAGAAATAAAGACATAAAGTTTTATACATAAAAGCGCATCTTTCTTTTCTTATAAGATAGGTGCGTTTTTTCTTTAAGGGATTTCAAGGTGTTGGCAATATAGCTTTTCACCGTTTCGTATCTCTTACTTGTAACAATAGCAGAACTTTTCAAACGTTCCTTCTTTATGGGGGGATTAGGACAGAATAAAATATATGCACAAGGCAGGATTTGTAAATATCGTTGGTAATCCGAATGTCGGAAAGAGTACGCTGATGAATCAACTTGTTGGTGAAAAGCTCAGTATTGCCACTTTTAAGGCACAGACAACGCGCCATCGTATTATGGGAATAGTCAATACAGAGGATTCTCAGATAGTTTTTTCAGATACACCGGGTGTGCTGAAACCAAACTATAAAATGCAGGAGATGATGCTCCAATTCTCCGAGTCAGCCTTGGCAGATGCTGATATCTTGCTTTATGTGACAGATGTTGTCGAAGACCCGGAGAAGAATATGGATTTCTTAGAAAAGGTTTCGAAGATGTCTATTCCTGTCATTCTTCTTATTAATAAGATTGACGAGAGCGATCAGAAGAATCTTGGAAAGCTCGTAACGAAGTGGCATGGGTTACTGCCAAATGCAGAAATACTTCCAATTTCGGCTAAGAATAAGTTTGGAACGGACATCCTTTTAAAGCGTGTTCACGAACTATTGCCAGAAAGTCCAGCCTTTTTTGATAAAGACCAACTGACTGATAAGCCAGCAAAGTTTTTTGTGTCAGAGATTATTCGTGAGAAGATTCTGCGCTATTATGATAAGGAAATCCCTTATTCTGTTGAGGTTGTTGTCGAACGTTTCAAGGAGGATGATCGTCAGATTCATATTAATGCAGTTATTTATGTGGAACGTAGCAGCCAGAAAGGAATCATTATCGGGCATCAGGGTATGGCACTCAAGAAGGTGTCTACTGAGGCACGTAAGAGTCTTGAACGTTTCTTCGATAAGAAGATATTCCTTGAAACTTTCGTGAAGGTGGATAAGGATTGGCGCAATTCGCAAAAAGAATTGAAACACTTCGGGTATAGTCCGGAGTAAGGGGAACCTCCCCCAGCCCCTCCGAAGGAGGGAAGAGCCTAACGGAATAGGCTGGGGAGAGATTTTTATTAGCCTTATTGGGTTTATTGGGCTAATATGGCTCATTGGGCAAATAAGGCTTATGGCTTTCCATGATAACAAGAAAACAATTCGCCCTGACTGCTTAGTAGGGTACACTCTCACACGATGTGAGGGCTGGGGAATGGTCATCCTCGGCAAATATTCATCGGATGCCTGACCACATCCGGCGCCTTTCGTAATGGGTTTAACAGTATTAGAACTGAATTATGAGGAGGGAAAAGACCAATTGTAAATGGCAAATTTAGTAGCTATTGTTGGACGCCCAAATGTAGGTAAGTCCACACTTTTCAATCGATTAACTCAGACACGTCACGCAATTGTGAGCGATACTGCTGGTACAACACGCGATCGTCAGTATGGTAAGTGTCAGTGGAATGGACGTGAATTTTCTATTGTTGACACTGGTGGATGGGTTGTTAAGTCAGACGATATTTTTGAGGATGCAATCCGCAAGCAGGTACTTGTGGCAACGGAAGAGGCCGACCTCGTCCTCTTTGTCGTTGATACTGAAACGGGTATTACCGACTGGGATGAGGATGTAGCAATGATTCTTCGTCGCACTAAACTCCCTGTGCTTCTTGTAGCTAATAAGGTAGATAACAGTGGCGAGTATTATCAGGCAGCTGAGTTCTATAAACTCGGTTTGGGTGAGCCAATTTGTATTAGCGCAGCAACGGGTGGTGGAACAGGTGATTTGCTTGATATTCTGCTTGAGAATTTGAAAGATGTACCAGAAGAAACTGTTGATATGGATATTCCTCGCTTTGCTGTTGTAGGTCGTCCTAACGCAGGTAAGTCAAGTATTATCAACTCCTTCATAGGTGAGGATCGTAATATTGTAACTGAGATTGCAGGAACAACGCGCGATAGTATTTATACCCGTTATACCAAGTTTGGTTTTGATTTCTATCTTGTTGATACTGCTGGTATCCGTCGTAAGAACAAGGTGAGTGAAGACTTGGAGTTTTACAGTGTTATGCGTTCTATCCGAAGCATTGAAAACTCAGATGTATGTATTCTAATGTTAGATGCAACACGTGGTATCGAGGCGCAGGATATGAATATCTTCCAGCTTATTCAGCGTAATCATAAGAGTCTTGTTGTGGTTGTGAACAAGTGGGATTTGGTAGAAGATAAGAATCAGAAGGTTATCGATACCTTTGAAAATGCTATCCGTAAGCGTATGGCACCATTTGTTGACTTTCCAATTATCTTTGCTTCAGCACTGACAAAACAGCGTATCTTAAGGTTTTGGAGACTGCGAAAGAGGTTTATCAAAATCGTACCATACATATTGGTACAACGAAGCTGAACGAGGTGATGCTTCCTATCATTGAGGCAACCCCACCACAATCAGTAAAAGGTAAGTATATCAAAATTAAGTATTGCTCACAGCTTCCAAACACACAGATACCATCTTTCGTGTTCTATGCCAACCTTCCACAGTATATTAAGGAGCAGTATCGTCGTTTCTTAGAGAATAAGATACGCGAGAATTGGAATTTGCATGGTTGCCCAATAAATGTATTTATACGTCAGAAGTAGTCGTAGGAGTATGTCTATGAAACGAATTGTTTTGCCCTTTCTTTTTGCCTTGGCTTTTTTGTTGATAGCTTGTGGTAAGAAGAAGGAGGTTGATCAGGGCGAATTAGCGGGTAATGCAGCAAAACTCTATTATGAACAACTTATAGAAGGACATTACGAAGATTTCTTACGAGGAGAGAATCGTTCAGCACAGTTACCTGATAGCTATCAAAAGCAACTCTTGATGAATCTCCGTCAGTTTATAGAACAACAGAAGACAGAACACAACGGGATTAAATCTGTATCGTATGCTTCGTCGGTTTTCTCAGAAAAAGATAGTACTGCCAGTGTTTTCTTGTTGTTCCATTATGGCGATAAAACAAAAAGAACAGGTTGTTGTACCAATGCAGAAGAAGCAGGGTGTTTGGATAATGCGATAGCACATAATTGCCAATGTCTGTTTTTTTGATTTTTCTTCGATTGAGAAGTTGCGCCCAACACTTATAGATTAAGTGATGCTGCGTTTCTTTACGATAAAGAGAGTAAATAAGTAAGATTATTAAGACATACGTATAAAAGTCCTCTTACGTATTTATTTCATTTTGAATAAGGTGAAATAAAGACGTAGGAGGACTTTTTTGGTACGCTCGGCATGAGCATTATCTAACGGGTGGAAGTCCCGAGTAAGCCCTAATAGCGGGAATTACATAGCCAAAGGCAAGGGTGTTCATCGTGAGGTGAAATCTGAAGGAAGCCGGCGGCAAACATCTGGCCTAACGAACAGAAACTTCATATAAGGCATATGACCATGGATAAGATTGCCAAACAAATCAAAGTCCCATAGCTATTCGGAATGGTCGGTGTAAATGAAGTAGGTATAAGATGGAAAGATAATGTTCTTATCCGAGGAGGTCTCACGGACGTTTCAAATAGTTGTTTTTACGAAGGAAGCGGAGTAAAGCTTGCCGTGAGAAGTCAGCAGAGGTCATAGTACCCAAGGTACGTGTGCCTACAGGGAAGGACCGAATCGTGCAGTGCAATAGTAAATGAATGCTACCCTTCGAATTTCTTCGTCAGATGTCCGAAAGGAGCTCTCTATCCAAGACGATAGGACGGAATCCGACAATAGGGTAGAAGTGACGTTACTCAAAGGGATAGCTGAAAACAACTTGCCACACACCGTGAGGTGTAAAAGTACGAAACCGCCGTATGCCGAACGGCACGTACGGTGGTGTGGGAGGTCGGTAAATGTGAAAGTAGGAGGTAAATGCCTTTTATGAATAACATTTACCTCCTACCCGATTTTACCAGCATGATGGTAGGTTATGCTTATGGTAGAGCATTCTTTTCAATATTCTTCACCTTCTTAAAGAGTTCAGAAGCAAAGACGAGATCGTTTAGTTTCTGATTTTTCGATGTAATAACAGAGTCTTTGTCACCTTGCCATTCTTTTTTACCATCAGCAATGAAGATAATATTTTCGCCAATACCCATCACCGAGTTCATATCGTGTGTATTGATGATGGTTGTTATATTAAACTCACGTGTGATACTTGTCAAGAGTTCGTCGATGACTAACGAGGTCTTTGGGTCAAGTCCAGAGTTAGGTTCATCACAGAAAAGATATTTAGGGTTCATCACGATGGCTCTGGCAATGGCTACACGCTTCTGCATACCACCAGAAATCTCACCAGGAAACTTCTCTTCTGCACCAGTCAGGTTAACGCGGTCAATACATTCCATTGCTCTTTTGTTGCGTTCCTGTGCTGTCATGTCAGAGAACATATCTAATGGGAAACGCACATTTTCCAGTACGGTGAGCGAGTCGAAGAGGGCAGCTCCTTGAAAGATCATACCCATCTCACGGCGCATAAGGATTTGTTCTTTCTTTGTCATGTTGACAAAGTTACGTCCGTCATAGAGTACTTCGCCTTTTGTTGGGTTAAGTAGTCCTGTGAGCGAACGCATTAGGACCGTTTTCCCTGCACCACTCTGACCGATGATGAGATTTGTTTTTCCGTTTTCAAAAACGGTGTTTATATCCTTCAGCACTTCTTTCTCGCCGAATGATTTGTAGAGATGTTTTACTTCAATCATAGAGCCTCCCCCGACCCCTCCGAGAGGAGGGGATCCCAATCTGCTTACTTGTGGGGGAAGATGGGCTTATTAATTAATTACTATTAATTCTCAAAAGTTGATTTTTTCCTGCACTCCCCTCCTTGGGAGGGGTTGGGGGAGGTTTAACTCAACATCTGTGTAAGGAAGACATCACTGAAAAGAATCAGTACACTTGAACATACAACAGCGTCTGTCGAGGCTTTGCCGACTTCAACACTACCTCCTTTCACGGTATAACCCATGTATGAGGATACGCTTGTGATAGTGAAGGCAAAGAAGAACCCTTTGATGATACTCATCCACATAAACCAAGGGTTGAAGTTATGTTGCAAGCCCGCCGTCAAATCCACTGGTGTGATAATGTGTGCAAGATAGGCAGTGGCGTATGCACCAATAATTCCTGTTGCAGCAGAGAAGATGACAAGAAATGGCATGATCGTGATGAGTCCTAAGATTTTAGGTAGGATGAGATAACTGGCGGAGTTGATACCCATAATTTCTAAGGCGTCAATCTGCTGTGTAACACGCATTGTTCCCAATTCAGAAGCAATGTTCGAGCCAACTTTTCCCGACAGAATAAGACACATGATACTGCTTGAAAATTCCAAGAGCATAATTTCTCTCGTCACATAACCCGACACCCAATGTGGCATCCAAGGACTTTGTACGTTGAGCTTAATCTGAATACATATTACCGCCCCTATGAAAAAGGAGATGAGAAGAACGATACCAATAGAGTCGACACCCAATTGAGTCATTTCTTTAACATATTGTTTTAAGAACATTCTCAATCGTTCTGGACGACTGAATGTACGCCTCATCAGTATAAGATAATTGCCGAAGGTGTTCAGCCAATTGAATAAAAGCATGATTATCCTTTTTGTTTTTATATGTGCAAAATTAATTAAAATATCACAGAAATGGGAATGAAAAAAAGAATATTTTGAGATGTTTTGTTAATTGATGACCTTTATTTCATTATTGGATAATCCCAAATTTGTCACTTGGAGTTTTGTCGCCTAATATTGATGCGGGTTTAATTTATTGTATTTTCAGGAATTTACTTCTTCTTGTTAGAATAATGCAATTTTTCCATTGTTCTTTTCTCGCTTTAATAAATTTATTTGTACATTTGTTTTCATAAACAATCAATACCAGTAATGAAGTATATACTACTACCTAAACCAGATGTAATTCGTCAATTACCATTCTATTTTGCTGTGGAAGAATATGTAGCACGCCATTATACCGATGATGATTTTTTTATTGGGTGGCAAGTTCATCCGACAGTTATGTTAGGGCGAAATCAATTGATTGAAAATGAGGTTAATATTGAATATTGTAAAGAGCATAAAATAGATGTTTTCAGACGACGGAGTGGGGGTGGTTGTATCTATGCCGACATGGGATGTATACAATTTTCTTATATCTCACGAACCGCTAATGCAGAAGAAGCCTTTACGAAGTATATGAAACAAATGGCGGAACTTTTACAAAGGTTGAATATTAAGGCGGAATTGTCTGGACGTAATGATATTTTAATTAATGATAGAAAAGTGTCGGGATGTGCCTTCTATCAACTTTCTAATCGGAGTGTTTTGCACAATTCTCTACTCTTTGATACTCAGCTCGAACACTTGACGAATGCACTTACACCAAATAGAGAAAAGTTGCAGAGTAAGGGAATTAGCTCGGTTAGACAGCGAGTAGCAAATATCGCAGGTCATACTGACTTGCAAATTCCTGCATTTATGGACTTTGTAAGACGTGAGATGTGTGGAGACAGGACGTTGGATTTGACAATAGACGATATGGAGCGAATAGCAGAGATAGAGAAAGAGTTGGCATCTGACAAATTTGTCTATGGTAATAATCCGAAATATTCTGTGGTTCGTAAGCATCGTTTTGAAGGTGTCGGAACATTGGAGGTGCAGCTTGAAATCAAAAACAAGCTCATTATAAGTATGAATATGATGGGCGATTATTTCGTTCTGGGTGATGTTGATAACGAACTTTTGCGTCTACTAAAAGGTTGTATTTTCACGAGAGAAAATGTTTCAGAACGACTAAAAGATATTGATTTATCAGGGATTATTCGTCATCTTACACAACGGCAATTCCTACGGTTACTCTTCGGACGCGAACCACATGTGATGAAACCATCGTGGCTTAAGATAGACCTTACATCAAAGAAGACAACAGGTGAGACGGCGGGTATTCTTGCAAAACACCATCTAAACACTATCTGTACGAGTGGACTTTGTCCGAATCGCTCGGAGTGTTGGATGGCACGAACAGCAACGCTGATGATAGGAGGGGATACATGCACTCGTAAGTGCCGTTTCTGTAATACGTTAAGGGGACGGCCGAAGCCACTCAATCCTGATGAGCCGCGCCTTGTGGCCGAATCGGTAAAGGCACTCGGTTTACGTTATGCTGTTATTACTTCCGTAGATCGTGATGATCTCTCTGATTACGGCGCAGCCCATTGGATAAAGACTATCAAAGAGATACAGCGTGAAAATCCCAATACAAAGATAGAACTGCTCATCCCTGACTTTATGGGTAATACCGAGTTAATACGTCAGGTAATGGCAACTCAACCCAATGTGGCAGGTCACAATATGGAAACGGTGAGGCGACTTACACCTTCTGTACGTTCTGTGGCACGTTATGAGCGCAGTTTAGAGGTACTTCGTGAGATTGCTCGCTGTGGAATTATTGCTAAGACTGGTTTTATGCTCGGTTTGGGTGAGACGCATGCGGAGATATTAGAAACGATGGATGATATTCTTGCCACTGGTTGTCAGCGACTCACACTTGGTCAGTATCTTCAACCGACAGCGCAACACCTGCCAGTGAAGGCTTATATTACACCTGAGCAGTTTGTCGAATACAAGCAGATTGCTATAAGCAAGGGTTTTAAACATGTGGTAAGTGGTCCACTTGTTCGTTCGTCTTATCATGCGGCTGAAAGTAGTTGAGACTTGGTAATTGTTTAGAACAAATGTCAGGAAACCCTCAAAGAGTTTATCTATAAACAGCGTATAAGGCACGTTTGTAGGGAGTTTGTAAGTAAAAGCAAATCAGCTGGTTATGACGTGGTGAAAGAAAAGGTGCTTAATTGGACTTCGAAAGACCATTAATAACATGCGTAAAGAGCATCTTTTAAAAGTCAAAAGAGCGTCGTTTCAAGGCTAAAAGTTTATGTATTGGTTTTGTGTGGATCGAAAATAATTTACAAAGCACGGAGCGTATGGTAATAAGTTGGTTATGGTGGGTGGGGAAGGAAAGGTAGCGTATCGGCTCGTTTTTGTTCTTTTTAGAGGGATAAGAGTAGCTGATTTGAAGTAGCAGATAAACAATTAGCCCTATTATGCAAAGACGGCATAATAGGGCTAATAAGTAGGTTACGAAAATTGCAGACCTCAACTATTAAAGAGATGTTCAATATCGGTTTGTTTCATAATTGCAATAATTGGTTCGCCTGAGGGAGTGTAATTAACATTACTGCATGCAAAAAGTTCATTTACAATATTGTCCATCTCAAGGCTACTTAACACTTGTCCTTGTGGAATTGCTGCGTTGCGGGCAAGACTCAAAGCCAAAGATTGATCGATTTCGGTTTTCGCACTGGTGCCACTTTCCATAGCTGAGGCTACCATGTCATTGATAAGTGCAAGGATATTTAGTCCTTCAATACCAGATGGTACACCATTAATGGCATAACTGCCCCCACCCAGGTCGTCAAGTTGAAATCCCAGTTCGTTCATCTCTGGTAGTATTTGGTTAAGTCGTATTTGGTCGGATACGGCAAACTGAATCATTTCAGGGAAGAGAACTTTTTGAGAATGCATTTTATGTTCGGCTAACTGTCGCAGATAGGCTTCATATAGGATGCGGATATGTGCGCGATGTTGGTCGATAATCATAAGTCCTGACTTTACGGCAGTCATAATATAAGAACCCTTATACTGATAGTGTGAGGGCGATTTGTCTTCTATCAATGAGGCAGCAACGCTTTGTGTAGCAGCAGAAGAGATAAATGTACCGTCCTCTGATTTGCCATTTGTGTCATTCAGGTTACTTGTAACCATCATATCCTCATCTTGTTCAAAAAGCTTTGACTGTTGTATTTCGTTGTTAGAATCTAAACCCGTGTAAAGTTGTTCCCAGCCCTTAGGAGTAGATGGTTTGACAGGTTGAGCCGTTTGTTTGAAAGGGTTGTATGTAGGATTGAAATCAACCTTTGGAGCTGTCATTCCCATGTTAGGATTGAAGACAGGGATGTCGGGTTTCCCTTCTGTGTCGAAGTCGATAGCAGGAATATCATTAAAGCGTCCTACGGCTTCTTTGACAGCTGCAAGTAGGATTTGCCAAAGAGCTTGTTCGTTCTCAAACTTAATTTCAGTTTTTGTAGGGTGGATATTCACATCAATATTCTCGGCTGGTACGTCAAAGTAAAGAAAGTATGGAACCTGCTCGCCTTGTGGTATAAGGCGGTCGAACGCCGTGAGGACAGCCTTATGAAAATAAGGATGCTTCATATAGCGGTCGTTGACGAAGAAATACTGATGTGGTGTTTTTTTTCGTGCGGCTTCTGGTTTACCAACGAATCCGTGAATATGGCAAAGACTTGTATCAACGTCTATCGGAAGAAGGTCTTGGTTGAGCCGCTTACCGAACACTTCTACAATGCGTTGGCGATAGTTGCATGAACGAAGACTAAAAAGTTCTGTGCCGTTGCTATGCAGTGTAAAAGAAATCTTTGGATAGACCAGTACAATGCGTTCAAAGGCAGTGATGATATTATTGAGTTCGGTAGTGTTAGACTTTAAGAACTTTCTTCGAGCAGGAACATTGAAGAACAGGTTTTCTACTAAGAAGTTACTTCCCACAGGGCAAGAACATGGTTCTTGTCCCGTAAATCGGCTTCCAGCAATAGACAAATGAGTACCCAACTCTTCGCTTTCCATACGGGTCTTCAATTCTATTTGGGCCACTGCTGCAATGGATGCCAGTGCTTCGCCACGAAAGCCCATTGTGCGAAGAGAGAATAAATCGTCAGCTTTACGAATCTTAGAAGTTGCATGTCGCTCGAACGAAAGGCGTGCGTCGGTTTCTGACATACCCTTTCCATTGTCAATTACTTGAATGGAGGTGCGCCCAGCATCAACCACTAAAACATCAATACGGGTAGCACCAGCATCAATGGCATTCTCAACCAATTCCTTTATTACAGACGCTGGACGCTGAATAACTTCGCCAGCGGCAATCTGGTTGGCTACACTGTCTGGTAAAAGTTGTATAATATCACTCATGAATGACTTTATGACGCTATGAATAAAAATAAGATAAGTAGGGCTATGACTCCTGCTGAAAGAATTAGCGAAAGCCACATTGCCGTATAGCGGTTACCACGATGACGCAAGACATCAGGCTTAAATGAATTAGAAAGTCTTTTCTGTAACTCCTCCCGAGTCTTATTGTTAGCATGTTGCTCATTATTGAGTTCGTGGAGTGCTTGTTGCTCTATGTCGTGGAGAAGTTCCTTACGTTCGTCCACAAACATATACTCATGATGGAAACGGCGAGGACGTGATGATTGAAAGAATTGCATTATTATAATGGGATATGTCTTAAAAGGGGCAGATGAGGCTTTCACAAGAGTTATTGGATATTACTCAATCTGCTGACGAGGAGGTAAGGACACTTGCGAATTACGTGTGGTCTCACTCGTCTTACGTGCTGCAACACGGAAGATATCGTTCTTGTCCTTAGGACGAACATCATCGAAAAGTTCAAAGCCTGGTAGTTTCAATTTGTCGGGAGGTATTTGTGTTATTGGACTGATAACACCATTTGATTTCGACATCCATACTTTCTGCATCTTTCGCATAGGCGAGATAAACATGCGAAGTGTGTCGGTCTCAGTGTAATTATGTCCAATGAGTGTACTGTCTTTATCGGTATGATAGAAGACAAGTACAACATTTCCCCAAGCATCAACACGGCGTATAGCCCCATCGACGAAGTCGGCACGCATCTTCTTAGAAGATATCTGATTATAATATTTATCCTGGGATATTTTTTCAATAGAGAAAGCATTGCCATGAACAAATGCTTGACGAATGGTTGAGTCGTTCATGTAGGCTTTGATAGAGTCGCCTACTAACTGACGTGTACCGCTCCATGCGATAGGGTAGTCATACATCGTAAGGCAAGAGTCTTTCGTGTTTGCAACCATAAATCCACATACTGCTTGTATGTCTGTGCGGTAAATGCGAACATTATTTACGCCGTATATTTCACGATACATCTGTGGAGTATTCATGCGAAATCCCTTCATGCTAATGGTATCAGCATGAACAAAGAGTGTATCTCCTTGTGAGAAGTCTTTTGCAATAGGACCGGGTTTACCGCCGAAGGCTATTGCTGCGGAGTCTGTATAGTGTAAGTAATCTCCGTAGAAAGCATGTTTATTCTTGTGGTCAATGTAGTAAACATTTCCTTCGCCTGTTCCTTCGTGTGTGTTACTGTTGTAGGTGAGTTCGTCACCTGTCACAGTACGTTGTTTTAGCTTGTCCACAATCTTCACGTTTCCATGCCCTTCACTATAACCACTTTTAGCATTATATGTAACTTCATCACCAGTAATAATACGCTGTTCCTTGCGGTCATCAATTTTCACATTTCCACGTGCTTTGCTATGCCCTGTCTTTTCATTATAGAAGACATGTTCTCCTATAATTGTGCGCTTATTTACCTTGTCTACAATCTTCACATTACCATGTCCTTCTGCCTCATTGGTCGAACTATTATAGATGATGTTATCGCCTTCTACATCTTGTTTTGGAGACTTTATGGTAGACCGTCCGTTAAGTTCCATGTGGTCTGTTCTGCTATTGTAAGTCCCATCATTTGTATGTATTACCTCGTCCTTAGTGGTTCTTATAACAGAGTTTCCGATAACATGAACAAGTCCTGTCTCAGTGTTACCATGAGCTTCTGGGCTTTTAATACGATACTTAGGCGTAGTCATTATAACATCTCCAAAGAAGTTGGCATCGTGGTTTTCAGTGTTGTAATCACCTTGGTCAGCAATAACAGTATTGCCGTTGTAAACTAATGTTCCACGACCGCCAAAGTAGTTGGCAATCTTAGAGGCGGTGTTATAATCCAAGCTATCGCAACGGAGAGATCGACCTGGTTCTCTTACAACTACTTTGCCACGAGCATAAACCATTTGTCCAAAGCCGTCATAATGAAGACGTTGGCAATCAAGTGTTACGCCACCAGGACGAGTGATATGTACACGGCTAAAAGCTTTGAACCAATTGGCTTTCTCATTGAAATAAGCACTATCACATTTTAGCGTCATTCCCTTATAACGAAAGCGTACGCCACCCTTAGCAATCATCACGTCAGGCATCTCCATTTGGTTCTGGCGGAGGTTGTCTGCGTGGTCTATATAGAACTTATCCCCTTTCTTTTCTTTGACTTTCTGTGCAAGAAGTGGTTGAGTTGAGCATAACCCAAAAAGGCATAGAATTATTGTTATCAATATTCTATGCCTACAAATTGCTTCAATATACTTATTGTTTATTGTCATTTAATCCAACCTTCGTATTGGAACTTACAATTTCTATAACGAGGATTAATCCTCACATAAGTTTCCTTAACTTTCTTTACAACCCAGTCGTGTAGTACCTCTTTTCTGCGCTTAGCTGTAACAATATCACGCATTGTTTGGAAGTCTTCGGTTATAGTTGCTCTGTGTTCTGGTACTCGTGCTTTAACCTTTACAATAGCACATACGGCCTTACCACGAGTATTTATCATTTGGAAAGGCATTGATACCTCATCGACCTTCATTGTATCGACAACACGTGCAACTTCCGTAGGTAAGTCTTTCATCTTAAAACGTGATGTACGAGCATTCTCAGTCGAGTTTACCATCAGACCATGATTGTTTTTTGTGTCTTTATCATCTGAGAGATAAGCTGTTGCATCTTCAAAGGTGAACTTACCATTTCTGATGTCTTTACTTATAGAGTCTAAATGCTCCTTAGCTGTTTCGATAGAAGCTGCTGATACACGTGGTTTCAAAAGAATATGGCGAACATTCACTTTGTCGCCACGGCGGTCTATAAGTTGTATGATATGATAACCGAACTCACTCTCTACAATCTTTGAAACTTTCTTTGGGTCAGTAAGATTGAAAGCTGCAGCTGCAAAGGCTGGATCAAGTATGCCACGCCCCATATAACCTAACTCTCCTCCTTGACGAGCAGTTCCTGGGTCCTCTGAATAAAGACGAGCTAAGGTTGCAAATGATGTTTCGTTCTTTGTTATACGATCTGTATAATCACGTAATAGGTTTTTTATACGATTTACTTCTTCAATTTCAACCTTTGGAGTCTGTGTAAGTATCTCAACTTCAACCGTTGTTGGAATGATAGGAATACTGTCTACTGATAATTTCTTAAAGTATTCGCGTACTTCTGCTGGTGAAACCTTAACATCACTGACCAACTTTTCCTGCATTTTCTGTACGAGCTGACGATTTTTGTAATCGTCATGTAGGTCTTGTCGAATCTGCGTCATGCTCTTATTTTGAAACTCTTCGAGCTTCTCTTTTGAGCCAATCTGTGGAAGAGAAATCCAGTAGTTTATCTGTTGGTCCACTCCTTGTGCAATCTCTGCTTCTGTTACTTCGATACTGTCGAGAGCTGCTTGATGTAGAAAAAGCTTTTGTACAGCAATTTGTTCAGGTATAATACATTCGGGATCACCATTCCATTTCACACCCTCTGCTTCATTTTGAAGCTTCATTATCTCAATCTCAGACTTCAAAATGGGTTCGTCACCTACAACCCAAACAACTTCATCAACAATACTCTTTGGATTGGTGGGATTAGTAGATTGGGTTTTGACAGAGTCGGATAGAGTCTTTGGACCGCTTGCGTGGAATGCACCAGCTTGTAGCCCCATTGCTGTAAGAATTGTTCCTGCAAGTAGGACAATAGTCTTTCGCTTATTTATCTTCATTGAAATTCAATATTATCTTAGTGTTTATTGACTGTTGAAAGAACTTTTTTATCAACGACAACCTTATATTTCTTGCGCAATGCCTCTATCCAGTTCTTTTCAAGTTCTTCCTGATAGTTGGTAACAACGAGGTCGCGCACATCATCCATGCTTTCTGGTGCTTTTATCTTCTTGCCAAATACCGCATCAATCGGGTATCCGTTGACAGGCTTCACCGTCTTCTTCTCTCCAAATACTTCATTGTCAATCAATGTGTTATCTCCTTTTCTAAAGATACCTTTCTCTACGCGGATACGGATGGTGTTATCTGCGTTGAACTTATCACGAAGTTTTTCAGCCCATTGCTTGAAAGGTACGTCCTTTATGCAGGCCTTTACTGCTTCAACATCCTCCTTTGTTTACGTGATAGGCAATACCCTTAAAACGTGGTTCAGTCCATTTATATTGTTTCTTATGCTTGCGAAAATAAGCTTCGAGAGCTTTTTCGTCTTTAGAAGCCTTTTCCCATACCTCACGATTGCTCATTTCAATCATTAGCAAGCCATCATAATATTCACGGATAAGGTATTTCATGTTGATGTCTTGCTCCTCGAGTGAGGCCAGCTTTCTGTCTAATACTTGTTCCTGGGTGATTGCTTTTCCCTCACTTGTCACAATAGAGTCCAGTTTGTTGTCAATAAGTTGCTCACGTAGTCCACGCATCTCGATGTACTGCATGATGTTAGGACGGAGTGTATCATAGGTTGGGAAGTCCTCTGGACCAATCATTTTAATAATATGGTATCCAAAAGGAGAAAGCACAGGTGTGCTTATCTCGCCAGTTTTCAAAGCAAATAAAGCCTTTTCAAACTCAGGGACAGTTTGTCCTTTCTGAATATGTAATAATGTTCCGCCATCTTTAGCCGAATTAACATCAGTAGAATATTTCTTCGCAAGTTCTGCAAAGTCTGCTCCTCCTCGAAGTGCATTGTAGATAGAGTCTGCTAAATGTTTAGCTACTTCAGTTTCCTCTTTTTCAGCATTCTGGTACAACCCAATGAGGATATGTGCGCATTGCCACATACCTCCATTAGACTCTACTTGTTGTTTTGATTCACGGTAGAGTCTTCGTGCTTCGGCTTCAACGTCAGCGTCAGTAATAAAGGTAGGACGTATCTGTTGATTACGATAGCTGAGAAATTCCTTTTTGAAGGAGCTGAGAGTGTCTAAATGTGCATCAAGTGCGGATTGTACTTTTAGTTTGTAATTAATGAAGAGGTCGACGTATTCCTCCGCACTCTTCTTGTCAATTACACCCTCAGTGTTATTCTTATTATACGAATATTCAAATTCGGAACGACTTACGGGCTGTCCGTTGATAGTCATTATTGTCGGATTAGTCTGCCCAAATGCTATTGTTGTTGAAAGCAGAAAAGTAGACAAGCACAGTTTGAATCTCATTGTTGTTATTTTAGCGCAGGGCCCTCTCCCTTGATAAACAAGAAAGAGGGTGACCAATTTATCATATTGAATTATTCTGGACGCGAATAGTTTGGTGCTTCACTGGTAATTGAAATGTCATGTGGATGACTCTCTAATACACCAGCATTCGTGATACGTGTAAACTTAGCGTTATGGAGGCTCTCGATAGAAGCTGCACCGCAGTAGCCCATACCTGAACGAAGACCACCGACCAGCTGATAGATAACTTCCTGAACTGTTCCCTTGTAAGGAACACGACCAGCGATACCCTCTGGAACGAGCTTTTTAACATCGCCAACATCGTTCTGGAAGTAGCGGTCACGTGAACCATTCTTCTGTTCCATAGCCTCTAATGAGCCCATACCACGATAGCTCTTGAACTTACGTCCGTTGAAGATAATTGTGTCACCAGGCGACTCCTCTGTACCTGCAACCAATGAACCAATCATCACGCTGCTACCACCTGCTGCCAATGCTTTAACAACATCACCAGAGTAACGCAAACCACCATCAGCAATCAATGGCACGCCTGTACCCTCCAGCGCCTTGCAAACATCATAGATAGCACTCAGCTGTGGTACGCCAACACCTGCTACGACACGTGTTGTACAGATAGAGCCAGGACCGATACCAACCTTAACGGCGTCAGCACCATTGTCGACCAAGAATTTTGCAGCTTCACCAGTTGCAATGTTACCCACAACAACATCAAGGTTAGGGAAGGCTGATTTTACTTCGTGTAGCTTACCAATCACACCTGCAGAGTGTCCGTGAGCAGTATCAATAACGATTGCATCAACACCAGCAGTAACAAGTGCTTGTGCGCGCTCCATCGTATCGCCTGTCACACCTACACCTGCCGCAACACGAAGACGACCCTTCTCGTCTTTACATGCCATTGGTTTATCCTTAGCCTTGGTGATGTCTTTATAAGTAATCAATCCTACGAGTCGGTTCTCACGATCAACTACTGGTAGTTTCTCAATTTTATTCTCTTGTAGAATTTGTGCCGCTGCTATAAGGTCGGTCTTCTGATGAGTTGTAACAAGGTTTTCGGAGGTCATTACGTCATCTATAAGTTTATCTAAATGACGTTCAAATCGAAGGTCACGATTAGTGACAATACCCACAAGGCGATTGGCCTCATCTACTACTGGGATACCACCGATATGATAATCTGCCATCATTGCAAGCGCATCTTGTACGGTGCGTCCCTTACGAATTGTAACAGGGTCGTATATCATACCATTCTCAGCTCGCTTCACAATTGCTACCTGACGTGCTTGGTCTTCGATGCTCATATTCTTGTGAATTACACCAATACCACCTTCACGTGCAATTGCTATTGCCATAGAACTCTCCGTAACAGTATCCATAGCCGCTGTAACGAAAGGTACATTAAGCTCAATGTTACGTGAAAACTTGGTTTTCAAAACCACCTCTTTGGGTAGTACTTCTGAATAAGCCGGAATTAAAAGGACGTCATCGTAGGTTAAGCCGTCCATCATGATTTTGTCTGCAACAAATGATGACATAATTGTATTTTTAGAAATTTATTGCATGCAAATTTAGTAATTAAATATTAAATGAACTGACTTTTTATGTTTTTTTCTCACACCTTATTAAATGTATTTAATATTTATCTTCTCACTCATTCCATACTTTTTGCTGATTACTTGATAACATTTGTTTTTTTGTCTTGATTATTTGTCAAACCATGAGGTAATGGGTAAGTGCTTTATTATCAAATGAATATAGTTGTATATAGATGCTATCAATGAGTGTATAGAAAATATCTGTTGTGGCAGAACCTTTAACTCGCTAACTTTGCAAACGTAAACAAGAAACAACAATTAAAATTCATATTCAAAATGAGAACATTAGATTTATTAGGATTAGACGAAAAGAAGGTACAGAACGTAGTAAATGAGCTTTCAGTTTTATTGGCAGACCTTCAAGTATATTACAGCAATCTTCGTAACTTCCACTGGAATGTGAAAGGACATGGCTTTTTTGTGATGCACCATAAGTATGAAGAACTTTACAACGACACAGCAGAGAAGGTTGACGAGGTTGCTGAACGCATTCTTCAGTTGGGTAGTACGCCTGAGAGTCGTTATAGTGCTTATTTAAAGTCAGCTGAACTCAAGGAGGTTGATGCGATAAGCTGCAGCAATGAAGCTCTTGGTATTCTTTTAGAGACTTACAAGACCTTGATAGCACGTGAGCGTCGAATTATCGAACTTGCTTCTGATGCAAAGGATGACACAACAGTTTCATTGATGAGTGACTTCCTCAAAGAGCAGGAAAAGACCGTCTGGATGCTTGTTGCTGTAAAGTCGCAAAGTTGTGCAGAATAATACAAAACATTAAATTCAAATAGTCAAGGGGCTGACTCGGAAGTAAGAATGCGCGCCATACGCATTTGTCATAAGGGATAATTGAAGGTTAGATAAAAGATTGTACCACACTTCAATAACCATTGACGACTTTCTGATTCAGCCTCTTTCTTGATTTATTTACATAAAAAGGGGGAGAACCCTTTTTATAACTTTTCCATAAACACTCCCTATATTTTAGTTAACCCTCTTCAACTTACAGCATTCCTTATAGTAAGCATAACGACTCTAAATTCCCATCTTTAAGAAATATGTGAATGGTCCGCACATATCGTGTTTTGATAAACACCAATGGTGCTAAGCATTAAACATCTTGTAATATACGACCGAAACAAGACCAACTTATCACTTTTCACCTGTGTAACTATCCTACAACCAATGCAAAACGAAGTCCTAAAGCATTTGCAATCTGCATAAAAGTAGAAAGTTGAATGTCAGTATTTCCACGCTCAATATTTGAAATGTATTCTCGCTTCTTACCAATTTTGTCTGCCAACTGCTGCTGTGTCATCTTCTGCAGTTTACGCTGTTCCTTTAGCAATTCTGCATAATAATAAGCCTTAGCACGTGCCTCAAATTCTTCCCGTTCAAAAGATTTTTCAGCACCAATTTCTTCTTTGAGAATATCATCAAATGATTTTAAGTGCTTCCACTTTTCTTCATTAATCTTCTTCATATTCATTCCTCCATTCTTCTAAAAGTTTTACAGCTTTGTTGATTTCGCTTCTATATTGCTTCGTATCCTTCTTTAGAAAGGAATTCAATAAAAGAATCTTAGTTGTAGAGATGATATTTACAGCATCTACTGAAAACACAATAGTCCTATATTCATTTGATGAAAGGGAAACTCTCATCTCGTATTATTACTGTCCGCTAAACTTTTGTTTATTTTCACAAATTTGGGCTGATACTTTTTTCATAGTATCAGCCCATTTAATTACCTTTGCTTTTGCAACAAAACATAAGTAACATGAGCAAAAGTACACATTTTTTCGGACAGCCAGTATATGGTCAGTTAATAAAATGCTTAGACAAGAACAAAATTAACACTTATAGCCGTCAACATGGTGGCGAACGGTATGTAAAGAAGTTCGATATGTGGTCTCACGTGGTAACTATGCTCTATGCCGTGGTGATGCGTTTCGACTCTCTTCGTGAGATACAGGCTTCTATGCTGGCAGAATCCCGTAAGCTACCTCATCTAAGCATAGATACTTTACCCAAGCGTAGTACGCTCTCTGATGCCAATAAGAGACGCCCCGAAGAACTCTTTGGTTGGCTCTATATGGATGTCCTTGAAGCTCATCGTGACCTACTTTTCTCGGACAGCCAACGAGGCAAGGGGGATTCTTGGCTTAATCGTCTGAAAATAATGGATTCTACCACTATTCCCTTGTTTTCGAATCTCGTCTTCAAGGGTGTGGGACGTAATCCCAAGCACGGAAAGAAGAAAGGAGGCATAAAGGTGCATACCATCATAAATGCCAACGAAGGAGTGCCTTACGATATGCAATTCACTTCTGCTGCCACACATGACAGTTTTATGATGGCACCGCAGGATTATTCAAAGAACGATATTCTAGCTATTGACAGAGCCTACATAGACTATGTTAAATTTGAACAGATGACTCATAATGGTGCTGTCTACGTTACAAAGATGAAGAAAAAAATCTTGTTTATCAACTAGAAATAGAGTATAATATTACAGACGATGATAGCCGTTTCTTATACAATATCAAGGAGGTAGTCCTTAAAAAGAAGGGGGTGGAACATCATGCACGAATCGTCACCTACATAGACCACAAGAAGACGGGAAAGAATAAGACAACGAAAACTAATATCACTGCTTACCAACGACTTTGAGATGGATGCGCAAGATATAGTGGCTATTTACCGGAAAAAGGTGGCAGATAGAGTCACTATTCAAGCAAGTCAAGCAGAATTTTTCCGCTAAGATACTTTTACGGAGAGACTGCTAATGCTATTAAAATACAGATTTGGATGGTTTTTTCTTGCAAATCTGCTAACAACCATCGTACAGAGAAGGATAAAAAGGTCATGGAGTTTCTCGGGATTAGCCACAATGATAAGAATTGTACTGATGTACTATATCAATATGGAATCCTTTTTCGAACAACCTGAGAACGATTGGAAAAAAATACTTTTAGCAAACATGGTATTTCCTCCGCAATGTGAGGAAAATGTATAGAGGGGGCTTGTCTAAGAGAAAAAAAAGCTCATCCTAAATGCGTAAAAGGGATGAGCTGAAGAAGTTAGAGGTTTAGCGGACAGTAATAATCTCGTATAAGTTCTTGTTTTCTAAATGCTTAATAAATTTTTTTCACTAACAACAGCTTCTGTTTTTTAGAATTTGTATTACATAAAGATACTTTTTCTAACTTTTTAGTTCTAAGGATTTAAGAAACTCTAAAAAGGATTCTGTCATCCTTATGTCTCTATCGGACTTCATAGGCAAAGGTAATAAATAGATTACATATATCCAAATTTATGGAACGAATTGATTACAGTATTAAGATTTATAAGGGTTATATTAAACAAAAAGATTAATATTCGGAGATTTGTATGTAGGCAGAGGGTATTAAAAGATTTTTAGTTATAGTTTGTAGGGACACATAAACCATGTATCCCTCACAGGTAAAGCGCAATACACCCATTAATTAATGATGTAAAGTGTTAGTTTGCCATCTCTGACAGGAATTTGATGCGTACAAGGCGGATTTCCTCTTCGTTGTAATCACCATCAAGTTCTTCCATTGCCGTGTTGAGGCAGTCAGTTTCGCTGCTCATAAAATAGTCATAGATATCGTCTATTTGGTCCTCATCATACACATCTTCAAGGAAGTAGTCAATGTTGAGTTTTGTTCCACTATAAACAATCTCTTCTATCTTTGTAAGCAAATCATCAAAGCCAAGTCCTTCTGCTGAGGCTATGTCATCAAGAGGAAGTTTGCGGTCAATGCTTTGGATAATCTTTACCTTCTGCATAGACTTTTTAGCAACTGTTCTAACACGTAGCTCTTCAGGACGTTCAATATTATTTGTTTCGCAGTGTTGTTTTATTAATTCAAAGAATTCTTTTCCGTAACGCTTTGCTTTACCAGCACCAACGCCTTGTATGTTTTGTAGTTCTTGCTCATTGATAGGGTACATCATTGCCATCTGCTCCAAGGAAATATCTTGGAAGATAACGTAAGGTGGTATTTCTAATTTATGAGCAATATCCTTACGAAGGTTTTTTAGCATAGAGAAGAGTTCTGGGTCAAGAACTGCTGTTCCCATTATTTGATTGTCCTCTTCGTCCTCCTCTTTAAATTCGGTATCCATGACAATCATAAATGATTTTGGTGACTTCATGAATTGTTTCCCTGCTGAGGTTAATTTCAGTAAGCCGTAATTCTCTACATCTTTTTTTAGATAACCTGCTAAGAGAGCCTGACGAATAACGGGGTTCCATATCTTTGGATTTTCGTCTTCGCCTTCACCGAAGTCTTCTAACTCATCATGCTTATGGTCTTTTTGGTCGTCGGTAGCTCTACCTCGTACAAAGTCGATAATATATTCCTGACGGAAGTTTTCTTTTAAGGTTTTTATTGCTTGAAGAATGATGAGGAGTTGTTTTTGTCCTTCAATCTTTATTTTAGGATGTAAACAATTGTCGCACATAGAGCAGTTGCACTTTGGATATTCTTCGCCAAAGTAATGTAATAGCATCTTTCTACGGCAGACAGACGACTCTGCATAGGCTTCTGTTTCTTGTAGTAATTGTCGACCAATGTCTTGTTCTGCAACTGGCTTACCCTCCATAAACTTTTCCAGTTTGTTGAGGTCTTTTTTAGAGTAGAACACAATGCACAGACCTTCTTCGCCATCACGTCCAGCACGTCCTGTCTCTTGATAATAACCTTCAAGACTCTTTGGAATATCATAGTGTATGACAAAGCGTACGTCTGGTTTGTCGATACCCATACCAAAAGCGATGGTAGCCACGATAATGTCTAACTCTTCCATAAGGAAGTCGTCTTGCGTCTTAGAACGTGTGTCTGAGTCAAGGCCAGCATGGTAGGGAGCAGCCTTGATGTCGTTAGCTTGTAAGATGGCTGCTAACTCTTCTACTTTCTTACGTGAAAGACAGTAAATGATGCCACTCTTACCCGTATGTTGTTTGATAAACTTGATAATCTGTTTATTCGTATCGTCATCACTCTTCTTTGGGCGCACTTCGTAATAGAGGTTTGGACGATTAAAAGAGCTTTTGAATTCAGTACAATCCTCAATTCCTAAGCTGCGTATGATGTCTGTGCGTACCTTGTCTGTTGCCGTTGCCGTAAGTGCTATTACGGGAGCAGAACCAATTGTCTCAATTGCATTACGTATCTTACGATATTCTGGGCGAAAATCATGTCCCCATTCAGAGATGCAATGAGCTTCATCAATGGCATAGAAGCTAATGTTTACAGACTTAAGGAACTCAATATTCTCTTCTTTGTTTAAGGATTCTGGAGCAACATAGAGTAGTTTTGTGCGACCTGAAACGATATTAGCACGTACCTTGTCTATTTCTGCTTTTTTCAAGGAAGAATTGATGTAGTGTGCAACTCCGTCTTCTTCGCTGATACCATTGACAACATCTACTTGGTTCTTCATCAATGCAATAAGTGGGGAAACGACAATTGCTGTCCCCTCCATAATCAACGAAGGAAGTTGATAGCAAAGACTCTTTCCTCCACCTGTTGGCATTAGGACGAAGGTATCTTGTCCGTTAAGAAGATTACGGATAATTGCTTCTTGGTCTCCTTTGAACTTATCAAAGCCAAAATAATGTTTTAGTTTTTCGGTAAGATTGACTTCGTTTGTCATTGGGTATATTTCTTTTTCTGTAGAAATAGTATAGTCTGCCGACGTTAATTGTCTTTACGTCAGCAGACTGATATATTGCTTTTATGAGATTGTATCTGGTTTCTGAATATGGGCTTTATTCAGTTGTTGTTTAACGTATTCTTCTGTTACTTCAAACGACTTAAGGCGTCGTGATGGCAGGTCAAACATTGCGTCCATCATAACAGCTTCAACGATAGAACGTAATCCACGTGCACCAAGCTTATATTCCACACCCTTATCCACAATATATTCAAGAGCAGGCTCAGTGAATGTTAGTTTGATTCCATCCATACTGAACAGTTTGATATACTGCTTCACGATAGAGTTCTTTGGTTCAATAAGTATCTTACGTAATGCCTTGCGGTCAAGTGGATTAAGATAGGTGAGGACTGGTAAACGACCAATAATCTCAGGGATAAGTCCAAAGGACTTTAAGTCCTGTGGAAGAACGTATTTCATTAGGTCATTCTTGTCTATCTTTGCTATGTTCTGCACAGAGTTATAACCGACCGTATGTGCATTCATTCGTTGTGCAATCTTGCGCTCAATGCCATCGAATGCACCGCCACAGATAAAGAGTATGTTACGTGTATCTACGTGTATGTAATCCTGATCAGGATGTTTGCGGCCTCCCTTTGGTGGTACGTTTACCATTGTTCCCTCTAAGAGCTTCAGTAAGCCTTGTTGCACACCCTCGCCGCTAACATCACGTGTAATGCTTGGGTTGTCACTCTTTCGAGCTATCTTGTCTATTTCGTCAATAAAGACAATGCCACGCTCGGCAGCTGAAACGTCATAGTTCGCAACCTGCAAGAGGCGTGAGAGAATACTTTCTACGTCCTCACCTACATAACCTGCTTCGGTGAAAACGGTCGCATCAACAATTGTGAAGGGTACGTCAAGAAGTTTTGCGATGGTGCGAGCAAGTAAGGTCTTGCCTGTACCAGTAGAGCCTACCATGATGATGTTACTCTTTTCTATCTCAACACCATCTTCTTCTTTTGGTTGTTGCAAACGTTTATAATGATTATAAACAGCTACGGAAAGATAGCGTTTTGCTTCATCTTGACCAATGATATATTCGTCAAGATACTGCTTGATGTCTTTTGGTTTAGGTACTTTCTTGAGCTTAAAAGCTTTACCTTCTTCGCTCTGCGCTTCTGTTAAAGCACCTGTTTGCATAACGATGTTATAGGCTTGCTGTGCGCATTCTTCACAGATAAAGCCGTTCAAGCCAGTGATAAGAAGTTTTACATCCTTCTCGTTTCGGCCGCAAAAATTACATTTCTTCTGAGGCATTATTTATCCTTTACTTTGTTTCGTCAGAAGTGTTAGTTTCTGATTTTCTTACCAAGACCTCATCAATCATGCCATATTCTTTAGCCTCTGTGGAGGTCATCCAGTAGTTACGATCACTATCATTCCATACTTTTTCAAATGGTTGGTGAGAGTGTTCGCTGATGATAGTATAGAGTTCTTTCTTAAACTTCTGTATTTCGCGTGCTTCAATCTCAATGTCAGATGCCTGACCTTGTACGCCACCTAATGGTTGGTGAATCATTACACGACTGTGTTTTAGTGCCGAACGCTTACCTTCCTTGCCTGCAACGAGTAAGACTGCAGCCATTGAGGCTGCCATACCTGTACAGAGTGTAGCAACGTCACTTGAGATGAATTGCATTGTGTCATAGATGCCAAGGCCTGCTGTGACACTTCCTCCAGGAGAGTTTATATATATAGAAATATCCTTGCCCGGATCAACAGAGTCCAAATAAAGCAACTGCGCCTGAATGGTGTTGGCTGAATAGTCATCCACCTGTGTTCCGAGGAAGATGATTCTCTCCATCATCAAACGTGAGAAGACATCCATCTGAGTCACATTCAGCTGACGTTCCTCAAGAATATATGGATTAAGATACTGTGCCTGTGCTCTCATTACGTCGTCAAGCACCATACCATTCATCCCAAGATGCCCTGTGGCATACTTTCTAAAATCGTTCATTTTTTTCCTTTCTATATAATTGTTGTATGACGAAAATAGAGGTTATCGACCTCTCTTATCGTTATTAGTTATACAAACGTCATGCCACTTAATAAGGCTTTTTGCTGTATATCCTAAGCAAAGATAAGAAAAAAAATCGGTAACCTCTATATATAAAGGAAGATTTTTCTAAAAAATATTACTCACTTACAAGTTTATTAAATTCCTCAAGGCTTACGCTCTTAACGTTCAATTTAACAACTTCCTTGATAGCTTCAGCGAGTTTGCGGTCGAGTGCTGTTTCAACGAATGAGTTTACATTCTCACGATTCTTCAGCATCTCATCAGCATAACCGTTCAGATAGTCCTCAGGAACATTGGTCATACCATACTGAGCAAACTGTGCACGTGCTACTTGGCGAGCACTCTCACGAACATCGTTGTCATCAACTTTGATGTTATGATCCTTAGCCAGCTGCTCCTTAATCAGGTGCCAGGTCAGCTCCTTAATGCTCTGTGCGTAGTTCTTCTCTACAAACTCCTCGCCTTTATCCTGATTGTTAGCCAACATAATGCGCTTCAAGATGGCGTCTGGGAAAGTCAATTCGCCAACCTTCTTCTCGCAGTATGCACGAAGGTCCTGTACGAATTTGTAGTTTGAATCGCCCTTCAACTGCTCTGTTAAGCCGTCAGCAATTGCCTTGCGGAAAGCTGCCTCGTCCTTAATGTCAGTATCCTCACCATAAACACTTTTCCAAAGCTCAGCATTGTTCTCTGCCTTAACGAAACGTGAAATCTCTGTAATCTGATAAGAGAAGTTGCCCTTATGTTCTGCAACTTCTTCCTTCTTAATCTTTAAGAGTGAAGAGACCTCGATGTCATTGTCTGGATAGGCTGTTGTTGGATTGAAAGTAATGATGTCGCCAAGTTTAGCACCATCAAAGAGTTTCTTCTGATCCTCAATCTTAATATACTGTGGCATCAAAGATGCACCTTCAACAGTGATACCACCCTCGAGTGTGTTTCCATTCTCGTCCAACTCACGGATGTCGCCCTTCAACAAGTCACGCTGCTCTGGATCGAACACCTCAGCCTGCTCATAGTGACCAGAACGGCTCTGGAACATTTCAACCTGCTGGTCGATTAGTTTGTCGTCAACAGCAATCTCGTAGTAGTCAATCTTGTTCTTACCATTTAACTCAATCTTGAATTCTGGAGCAACAGCAATATCAAACTTGAACTCGTAAGGTGCTGGCTTCTCCAAGTCAACTGCTTCCTGAGATTCTGAACCCATTGGCTGACCCAACATCTGGATATTGTTATCAGCGATATATTTCTGGAGGTTCTCACCAAGAATCTTATTGATAGCATCCATCTTTACCTGTGGACCATACTGACGCTTTATCAGACCAACAGGGACCTGACCCTGACGGAAACCGAGAACGTTGGCACGCTTACGATAATCCTTAAGAGTTTTTTCTACCTCAGCCTTGTAATCAGTTTCCTCAATAGTGATAGTCATTAAGCCATTCACTTTGTCGGGATTCTCAAATGAAATTTTCATCTTTGATGTTATGTATTATGTTTATTATTATTTTATCAAAAGTATATGTTTACAAAAGGGCGCAATTAACCCTTGTAGACTTTGAAGTGCAAAGATACTTAAAAAAAGCATAACCTCATAATATTATATGGAAATTTGTTTTTTTAACGCACATACTTTGTTTTTTCGCAATTCTCACTTACTTGTGTTATGTTTAAGCCTCAAAATCAATCATTAATAATCTGGTTTTTACTATAAGTTGTTTTCTTGGAAGAATGTTGAATAAGGCATTAATAACTCTTTGAAAAAAATATTTACATGACTTGTAGAAGTTGTCTGTAAAAAACATGTAAAATACGTGTTAAAAGTAGGTTTATAATCGGTTGCAAATCAATTAGTTATGTGTTGATTAAAGAAAAGGTGCTTGACAGGACCTTAAAAGGGCGTTAGTAGTATGCTTAAAGAGCGTCTTTTACAAACGTAAAGATGCTCTTTTGAAAGCCAGAAAACCATGTGGTTGTTTTTGTTTTTGATGAAAATAATTTGACATAAACTCAACGAATTAGTGTCTATAATTTCGTTAACCATGAAATTTATAGTGATTTAAGTATGAGCCAAGAAAGAAATTAGAACTTAGAATACCACATGAGTGCTTTTACGAACTAATTAAGTAAATTTGCACTTGCTTGTTGAATTTACAAATCTTTTATGTCTGTCATATATGTTAAACGTACTATAGGTTCTCTGGTACTTTTTCACTACAAAAAGTATATTTTTAATCCGGAATACTGAAATAATATTACACAAAAGTGTAAAAAAACAAGAGAAGTGCCAAATTACACAAAAAGTGTAGCGATATATTTTGGAGATATACATATATTTGCAGCAGAAATAATCAAGTCGACAAGATTATAAAAACAGACCTCACCGTAAATAAAAAGGAGTGGATGTCGAAAAACTATAAAAGAGTAGACAAAATAAATAAAAATGAAACTTTAATGTGGTTAATATAATAGGCTCACTTTCTCATGATGGAAACATTTGCTATGGAACTCACAAAGAACGTTGAGAGAATATGTATGTGGCAGAATGTTGTCAGGCATGCCGCTTACTTCCTATATGCACAGAATGTATTCAAAGAAAAAGAGAGATAGGGAAAAATAAATGTTCTAATGTTGCCTTTAAAGAAAATGCTGAGGCTAATATCCGAAAGTATTTTTATGATATTATGAATTTCAAAAATGTAAACACTTGAAATCTATGAAAAAAAGTTATATTTTTGTTCTTAGTAATAATGCTATCCTTCAATGGTGTTATGCATGCACAGGAAGTAGAGGGATATGTTTTAGATAATCAAGGAAAGCCTGTAGAGCTTGCATCAGTAGCCATCTTAACTACTGATTCTACATTGGTCGGAGGTTGTATAACGACGGCAGATGGTCAGTTTAAGATTAAGATTCCCGACAAAAACAAAAATGTGATAGTGAGAGCATCTCACATGTCGTATGAGAATACTTTCCAAACTAAGCAAGTGGACAATAATCCCATGAAAATTACGCTATATCCAAAGGCTATTGGTCTAAATGAACTTACTGTATCGGCATCAAGAATTGTGCAAAACACGATGGGGTACTCTGTAAATTTAACTGACTCTCCTATCTTGAAAGGTAAGAAAACGTCGGATGTTTTGATATTCCTCCCAGGAATAACTAAAAAAAACGGAGTTATTAACATTAATGGACTTCCTGTTAGCGAAATATATGTAAACGGAATTAAAATCACCTCGCCAGAAGAACTTAACAAGTTTCCAGCCAATATGATAGGCTCTGTGAAGGTTGATTATCTTGCAGGAAGTAACGCCAACGCTTCTACTGGTGGTGGAATTATCAATATCTCATTAAAGAAAATAGCCGATAGGAACTATTACGGTAGTTTGTCTGCGGAGGGAACCGTACACAAGGGAAACGGTATAGAAGAAGAAAGCGTAGGAGGAACGATATACTATAGATATAAGAATCTGCATATTTATGATAATTTATCGCTGCCTTGGTATCAGTATAAAGAGACTGGTGAACAATTTCTTTATAATAAATTGTCGGGCATTGAGAAGCAGAGTTGTGAAAGAGACTATAATAGAGGCTATAGTTTTTCTAATCGACTGAGCCTTACTCAACAACTTAACAAACAATCGTCTTTGAGTTTTAGTTACTATATCTCAGCCAATCACAACCATTCACACTTAAATACATATAATGCTGATGATTATACAGATATAAGGACTTACAAGCGAATATTAGAACAGGAAGTAACTACAAAGTATTCAACTCCTCTTGGCAAGAGTAAAATCATAGTAGAATTGACAATAGACTACTATAACAGGCATGCAAATACTGCTACAAATTATTTTGGAAATAGCGAAAAAAATGTAGAGGCAGCTGATAAGCAACATAATAATCTTTTGGAAAACTTCATTAGATTTCACTCAACCCATAGGTAGAAATCTACTGACTTATGGTGGTGCTGTTCAGTTTGTAAATCAGCTTTTCATGCCAATAATAGTAAACAATATGGCTGATGTTTTTTTCGTAAGCAACAATAGAACTAAAGCAGAGGGCTTTACGCCTTATATCTATGTTCAGTTAGCGGGAGCATTCAAGAAATTAAAATATGCTTTTGGTATAAATTGGCAAATGAATCATATTTCATATAGCGATGATGAGTTCTCTGTATTTTCCAAGAATATACAAAGAGAATTAAGTCCTTCCATTACTGTAATGACTCCATTAAATAAAAATGGAAGCAGTATCTTTCGTTTTGCTTTTAAGCATATTTTGGAGAACATTCCTTATTCCGTAATATCATCAACGATTAGATGGTCAAATGCCTCGAATTATTCAGTGGGAAACCCATATTTGAAGGCTCCAACGAATGATATGTTGATGGCTTCTTTCTCTTTCTTTAAGAATTTACTTGGAGTAACCGGTGTATATATTCACTCTAAAAATAATATTTATTGGCAGACCGAAAATAGTTCGGAGAATAAAAATTACGTTTATACTCGTCCCGTTAATCTTGATGGGATAAATGCGTATGGTATGAGCGTGGAGCTAAATCTACACCCTTTGAAATGTTGGATGATGAAAGCCATGGGTAAATTAGAATTGCATGTAGAGGATATAACTTTAGATGGTATAAAATATGACAAAAATAGATTTCGACAATATTATACTCTTTATAATAGTTTCAACCTCCCATCAGGATGGGGCGGTATGTTGAACGTAATGGTAGAACCTACATTTAAGAACTTAGACCGGGTTTATTATACCGTCTATAATGTTACGGGAAATATCTATAAAGAACTTTTCAAAGATAAATTAGAATTAGGGTTGTCATTTGGACTTGCAGGAAAAGGACGCAGATACTCCAGACAGACTGATTTATTTAAGACTACCTATGATAATACCACCGCATTTCCATATATAGGACTATCCGTAAAATGGGCTTTCGAGAAAGGTAAGCATTCTACAATTAAGAAAATTACAGGTAATCAAGAATACAATGAGATAAAAGATATACGATAAAATGACAACGTCTTTTCCTAATATCTTGCAATATGATTATATGCAATGCGATGTAGCATGCTCGCAAGTTGTACAGAGGCTTCAATTGTCAAGTGGTGATTATTAAAGTTAAATAATAAAAAGCAAAAAGGTTTAAGGCGAATATGAATATAATTTATATAACTATAAACTTTAAAAGTTTGGTGTTATGAAAGAAATTATGAAAAAACATATTAACATCGAATTTTTTGATAAAGATGAATTGGTTTTCCTAAATGGAGGAGCTTCTGCGGCAGGTGCTGGTAACATTCTAAAAGGGATTAAAGATTTTCAAAAGTGCAGAAAAGGGAGACAAGTATGTTATCGGGATATAGTTATGGAATATGGTAAGGATAAATGGTATTACCCAGACACTAAATGTCCATATATAACCAAGAATTAGAAACTCCATTCAGTTCGTAATTATGCAATAATAAAATAAAGATAAGAAATATGAAGCCGAAACGTGTATTTACTATCGCTCTCTTTTGTTGTATATGTTTTACGACATACGCACAGAAAAGTTATTACGGAAAAGTTGTTGATAGCGAAGAATGTGCTATCTCTTTTGCGAATGTAGAATTACTCAACGACACTGATTCTTCATTTGTAACAGGTGTTATAACAAACGAAAAAGGAGAGTTTAAAATTGAGAATTCAGCTAAAGGATTACTGAGAGTGTCGTGCATTGGATACGTCACTAAAACAATCCGTGCAAAAACGGATGAACCTCTTTGTATAACCCTGATAGGTAATGCTGTGAGTTTAAACGAAGTAGTCGTAAAATCCGACAGACCTATAACACGCATTGAAGGAGACGCTTTAGTTACGATGGTAAAAGGAACTATTCTTGAACGATTGGGTAATGCAAACGATGTCATCGGTCGTTTACCGGGTGTGATTAGCAATCAAGGTGGTATAGAGGTCTTCGGAAAAGGTACACCAATAATCTATATCAATGGTCGTAAAGTAAATAACAACAATTTGTTGGAACAACTTAAATCAAATAAAATAAAGAAAGTGGAAGTTGTAACAAATCCTGGCTCACGCTACAATGCCACTGTAAAGGCGGTGATACGTATTACAGCAGAAAGGGAGCAAGGCGAAGGATTGTCATTTGACAACACCACTAAAATAGGTTATGGTGACTATCTTTATGGTTCTGAAATTGTCAATATGAACTATCGCCTCAACAAACTTGACATTTTTGCAGATGTAGAATATTCGAGAAGAAAAGTAAAAGGCACAAGTAACAATCAGCAAAACACTTGGCTTGCTTCTCAATACAGGCAAGATATTGATATGCAATCAATAGGGCGTTCACAGACATACGATGGGCGGATAGGCTTCAACTATACGTTTTCGCCAACTCATTCACTGGGTTTGTATTATAAACTAACTCACACACCAAGTAAGTCCTGGAACTTCTATCAGACGAAGTCGTGGATAGATAATGTATTGGAAGAAGAGAGTGCTATTGTTCACAATACCGATAATCGCACTACGATGCATAATATTGATGGATATTACACCAATACCATTGGCAAATGGACACTTAACGTAGGCTTCGACGTATTGTGGAAAAAAAAAGGGAAAGCAGAAGAACACAATCAGGAGGTAAACCATAACACAAACAATAGAGCCATCACATTGAACGATAATAACAATGCCCGAATGTTTGCAGGCGAGGTACATCTGTCAAGACCATTATGGAAAGGACAAATCAGTTTTGGAACGGAGTATTCTAATAGTCGTCGCAATGAACGTTTTATCAATATTGAACATGTATTGGCAGACAATCTACCAATGATACAAGAAAACAATACAGCTGTATATGTGGAGTTGATGCAACGAATTGGTAAAATTACTTTCCAATTGGGCAGTCGCTACGAGCATATAAACAGCAACTATTATCAGAACGGACTTAGAATTTCCGAGCAATCTCGCATCTACGACAAACTCTTCCCAACGGCTATGCTGGCAATGCCGATAGGAAAGGGTATGATACAACTAAGCTATGCCAAGAAATACAATCGTCCGCTGTATTCACAATTGAGCGGTACTATCTCGTATGTCAATCGCTATCTCTACGAAAGTGGCAACCCATTGCTGCACCCGTCATACATCGACAATATTTCGCTCAATGCACGCTACCGCTGGGCAATGCTGATAGTAAACTATATGCACACAACAGACAAGATTATGACATCGGCAGTAAATTTTAACGGAAGCACTGCAACCTTGTTCAAGAAAGCAAACTCAGAGTATAGTATGGACGAGTTGCAATTGATGATGCAACTTGCACCTCAATTCAAACGCTACTATCCTGCATTGATGGTTGGTATTATAAAACCGTTCTACAAAGAAATTTACAGAGGCGAAGCGAAGCATTTCAGCAAGCCGATGGGTATTGTTCGCTTCAACAATCTCATCGTATTAAGTCCTACTTGTATGCTTAGTGCCGATTTGAGCTGGCGAAGCAAAGGTAATGGTGAGAATTTAGATGTGGGGAAAACATGGCAAATCAATGCTGGCGTAACCAAGCAATGGGGACAGCACTGGAAGACGAAGTTTTTGTTAAATGACATTTTCAATACGGCACGTAAAAATCAATTCACACTTTATAGTGGTGCAAGAGAAATCAACACAGTGAAATGCTTAAATACCCGTGCTATAGAATGTGTCGTTAGCTATAGTTTCAATTCCATCAAGTCGAAGTATAAGGGAAAGGGAACTGGTAATAAAGAAAAAGACAGATTTTGAAAAAACATATAGAATGAATTGTATTTTACAACATGATACAATGGAGTGTGGCACAGCATGCCTTAGTATGATTTTTCACGAGTATGGTATTTCACACACATTGGAAGCCATTTCCAACCAATATAAAACGACTTCGGAAAGTGTTTCACTCTACACGTTAAGTGTTACCGCTCAGAAATATGGATTTCAGTCTATTTGTGGACGAGTAAATATTTCCAAATTGATATGTACTAAACATCCCTGCATCCTCCATTGGAATAAAAACCATTTTGTGACCTCTGCAAAACCTCATATAGATAGCAAAATCATAAATATAACTCATTGATTATCAATAGTAGCTTTTAGGTGTAAATACGCTAAATAGGGTCTACTAATTAGTTAAGTTTGCACTTGCTTGTTAAATTCACATAATCTTGCTACAGGAAAACCTGTAAACTATTTTCCTAATTTCTATCTCTCTTCGTTTTTGCAGTAAATTATTCTTTTCAGAAAAGTTTGTTTAAGGTAGCTCTTGAAAATAGCTTCAGTGATATTCGTCACGCCTAATTTCTCAAAGGCGTGACGTTTATAGGTTTTGATGGAATCTAACGAACGGCACATTCTGTCTGCAATTTCCGTCATGGTAAGCCCTGCTGCCGACAATCGTAGCACTTCAAGTTCTTCTTCTTTTAAAGACACTCCTTCACATTCCAGCCATCGATGACTTTCAAAAGAGTACATCCAATAATTGCGGAGTCCATTCTTGTGAAACTCTACATGCCCCACTGTTTTATGTGAAGATAGTGATACGACACACATAGCAATCCATATCTTGCCCTCATCGGTCAATAGAATGGGGGTAAGCTGGTGGTTTATAAGTTTACTCTTTGTACCATTCTTCAGATGAAAGTGGTTGGATATAGAGCATTGGTACTTATCGACATTATCGAAAGTCTTAAAGAGCTTAAATCCACTGCTATTTAACTCAACAAGCATTTTTCGTTCTTCTTCTGGTACATGCTCCAAGTAAAAGCTGTAGCCTAATTCCTTGACTTCTTTTGCCGTATGTCCACAAAGAAACAAAGGATTGTCCGACACATAAAGAAATTCTTGCTTGTAATAGTCTATCAAGTAAACACTCTGATAGGTAACACGAGCAAAAGCCTCTACGGTTTGCACCAACGTAGAGAGTACATTGGAATCATAGTCAGGTGCGTTGTGTACGGTATTCGATACTATAAAAAATCTTTTATGTCTGTCATATATGTTAAATGTGCTAAGGTTCTTTGGTACTTTTCACTACAAAAGTATATTTTTAATCCGGAATACGGAAATAATATTACACAAAAGTGTAAAAAACAAGAGAGAAATGCCAAATTACACAAAAGTGTAACGATATATTTTTGGAGATATACATATATTTGCAACAGAAATAATTAAGTCGAAAAAGATTATAAAGCAGACCACACTGTTAAAAGGATCAATGCCGGAAGCTATAAGAAGGCAATAAACAAAATAAAAAAATGGAAAAATTAGATTCTTTAGTGAATGAGCTTAATTTCTCTGAATGAGAATGAACTTGACTGCCTTAATGGAGGTTACACATCTGCATCCCTTACAGGACTTGATGGCAAAAAGTATAGAACTGAATTTCTATCAATGTCATTGCGGTAAAAGTAGTTCCTCAAAATAGTAAATATGCTTTTTTAAGATAATAATCAAATCTAATATGTTGAGCGTCAAAGAGTATAGTCTAAATAGATTAATCTTTAATATGTTATTGAAGTAGTATATCTAAGATAATATATGCTTCTATGAGGAAAACTCTTTTGACGTTCACATTTTTATCAGGACTTTATGAAAATTAGCAGATATAATGTTTTTATTCCATATAACAATGCATTATTTATTTATAATACACTATGGAATACAGTCCTTGTCATAAAAGATAAGGCTAAAAGATTGGGGAATAGATAGTGTAAAAATAGTAAGATTCCGGTAATTGATGTAGATTCTATAAATGTATTAAAAGAGAAAAAGTTATCATTTCAGATCATATAGATGAAATCAATTTAATACAAGAAAAATTGAGTCAGACTATTTTGATAAATCTGGGTATACAATGATAATAGTTCCTACACTTAAATGCAATTTTTAGGTGTTGGTATTGTTACGAAAATCATGAGCAGAAAAATAATGAGTGCTATTGACTTGGAGAAAATCAAGTCATTAGTACACCATATTATACAGTCTGAACATAATTTGAAAACGTTTGATATTCAATTTTTCGGCGGTGAACCAATGATAGGATACCATAAGATAATAAAGCCAACTTTGAAATTTTTAAAGCCTATTTTTAGATGCTGCTAAAAATAAAATTGACAGTCGGTTTTACTACTAATGGTTACTTCTTTACAAAAGATAATCTCTCCTTTTTACGTAGTTATAATTTGGAAAAATCTTCAAATAACATTCGACGGAAATAAGCAACGGCATAATGACGTTCGATTTTCACATAAAGGAGAAGATTCTTTTAGTATTATTTTAGATAATGTAAAAATTGCATTAGCTTTAGGAGTCCATGTCACAGTCCGCCTTAATATATCAGAGGAGATATGCCTTAATATTAGTGATTTCCTTGATAATTTTACATCAATAAATTCAAAGGATAGGCAGTTTTTACTCTTCTCAATTCAAAAAGTTTGGCAAGCATCTAGCACGATAGAAAATAAAATTCTAAATATTGTGGAAAGAATTCGTAAAAGAGGCTTTAAATGTGTATCCTACTATAGCAGCCCAAGTTCTATATGGAATACATGCTATAGTGATAAAGTAAACCAAATCACAATAAATCCAGCAGGAGAAATCTTTAAATGTACAGCACGAGACTTTGACAAAGGGAATGAAGGTCTTCTGAAAATGAATGGGGAAATAGAATGGAAAGATATACACTATAAAAGGATAATGTCAACACCTCTTGATAATAGCGAGTGCAGAAAATGTGAAATATTACCTATTTGTGTTGGAGGGTGTTCACAACAAAGACTGGAGAACGCGAATAAGAATACATGTACAATGCAGAGAACCCATGAGGATAAAATAATTTATGCCAGAAACGTTCTTTTCTGAAAAAAATTGGTAATAAAATAGCAATAACAAAAATCTCATCTAAGGATTATGCTTATGAAAAAATATCTTTTAATGCTGTCGCTATATATAAGCTTTGCCACTGCCGTTAGTGCACAAAGCATTTCTGGACAGATCATCGGTGCCGACGGTCAACCTTTGGAGTTTGCTAACATTGTGTTATTGCAACTGTCTGACAGTTCTTTCATCAAAGGAACCACAAGCAACAGCGACGGTACTTTCACAATGCAACAGCCCGATGCAAATGCATTTGTCCGTGTATCTTATCTTGGATATGCAACAATAGACTTGGATGCTCAACCCAACATGGGAAAAATCATATTAAAGGCCGATTCAGGTCTTTTGTCAGAGGTTGTTGTGACCGGTCATCGAACGATGTTTGAAATGGGAAAAGAAGGTGTTGTTACCAATGTTTCTAATACGCCTTTAAGTAAGGTGGGAACAGCTGAGGATGTGCTGAAATACGTACCGGGCATTTCTAAAAATCACGAAGGCTTCAATGTCTTTGGCAAAGGTACGCCTACTTTCTATCTTAATGGCAGGCAACTGCACGATTTGTCAGATCTCGACCGTTTAAGTTCTGATAAAATTAAAAGTATCGAGGTAATACAAAATCCGGGCTCACAATATGATGCAACTACTCGTGCCGTGATAAAAATTCGCACTGTTCGCCCCAGTGGCGAGGGGTTTGGTGCAAGCATACGCTCATCTTATTGGCAATCGCAGAACACCGATTTAACCGAGCAAATGGATTTGACATACTTTAAAAACGGATTTTATGGTTTTGCCACTTATAAATTCTCAAAAATTGACAATTATCAAAAATCTCAGATAGAACAGACTGTTACGGCTGATACGATTTGGAATAAAAACGATCAGCTTGAAGTAAACACCAGTATGAATAGGCATAACGTCACTGCAGGATTTAATTATGACATCAACAACAACCATAGCATGGGTATGAAATATACACTCTCATTCACCCCGTCGTTTGTTTCAAATACCCATACAACGACTTCAATGCGAGCTGACAACCTGCCATTTGAAAATCTCGATACCCACACATGCATGAATTATAATACTAATCCCACTCATAATCTCACCGCATTTTACAATGGAACAGTTTTGGGCACGAGTGTAGATTTAAACATTGATTATCTGCTTAGTCGAAACAGCAACCGCCAAAACAGCCAGGAACTCAGTGAGGCTACAGTACGCAACATTTTTTCAAAAAGTTATATTAAAAACAAAATGTTAGCCACGAAATTGCTGTTTGGCAGGCAGCTGTTTGGCGGAAATTTGCGTCTTGGCGTAGAAGCTATCTACACTAATCGTTGTGATGATTACACCATAGACGGCACAACTGTTATCTCAGACACTTATAGCACATTAAAAGAAACACAGATTGCTCCTTTTGCCGAATATGAGAGAAACTCGCCCATAGGACAGATGAATATCGGAGTCCGCTATGAGTATGTGGATTTTAAATATTACAACGACGGCATTTTGGAAGCAGATCAGAGCCGTTCATTCAGCAATTTATTTCCCTATTTCGTTAGCAACTAAAATAGGCAATACAATGCTCAATCTCAGCTATACGGTTAAAACTAAGCGTCCAACATACAGCCAGCTGTCGAGTAACATCTTATATATCAATCGTTTTTCGCTTCAAACGGGAACCCCAACGCTAAAGCCCGAGCACATCCACGACGTATCGGCTATGGCCGTATGGAAAATACTGCAATTCATGTTAAGTTGGCAGCACAATAGCAATTCCATAATTAATTGGGACGAAGCTGTGCCCGGCAGTTCAGCCATTACACAGCTTGAATACAAGAATCTTCATTGCTTAAACAGCCTCTCGGCAATGGTTGCCGTAGCCCCCGCTTTTGGTCCGTGGCATCCACAGCTTTCCGTGGCTTTAATAAAGCAATGGCTCCAGTTGGAAACCGCTTATGGTGCGGTTGCGTTGAATAAACCTGTTCTGCAAATAGGTTTCAACAACAGCGTATCATTGCCTCATGACATAACGGTAAACTTAGCAATGAACTATCAATCAAAGGGAAATTACCAGAATGCATATCTTGCCCACCCCACTTATGCTCTCGATTTATCAGTTACCAAACTATTCTTTAAGGGTGCATTAGAGCTGAACATTCAGGGCTCTGACCTTTTATATCTGCGCAAGGACACCAACCGCCTCTACGGCAATCGCCTCAATGTCCTGCAAACAAACCGTTACGACAGTCGCGAGCTTGGCATCACCCTGCGTTATAATTTTAATCTGTCGAAGAAAGATTACAAGGGAAGCGGAGCAGGCAATTCAGAGAAATCGAGAATGTAACAAATTAATGAATAAAAAATTCTCATATATACATCAACCTGACTCCATGCTCTGTGGAGTTGCATGTCTTAAAATGGTATGTGAATATTTTGGAAAGCGATACTCTATGGAGTACCTTAGCTATTTGTGTTCTTCAACCACAGAAGGAGTCTCGCTTTTAAGCATTCATCATACAGCAGAAAGACTTGGTATCACGTCAATAGGGGCAAGATGTGATATAACTAAGCTATTGAATAAAAATCTTCCCTGCATCCTCCATTGGAATCAAAACCATTTTGTGGTTCTGTATAAGGTTAAGAAAGGTAAGACCTTTTACATTGCAGACCCCGGGAAAGGACTTGTCAAGTACAACCTTGAGGATTTTAAGAAGCATTGGGTAAGCACACAATCGGACGGTGAGGAAAAGGGTATTGCTATGTTCTTAGAACCTACTCCTGCATTTTATGAAAAGCAGATGGAGGAACAGCCAACAGAGGAACGCTCGTTTAAGTTCCTTTTTGGTTACATTAAGCAACATCGCAAGTATTTCGGTCAAATTGTTTTAGGCTTGCTCGTTGGCAGCTTGCTGCAGCTCATTCTGCCTTTCCTCACACAATCTATCGTGGATGTGGGAATCAAAAACCAGAACATTGGCTTTATATGGTTGATACTCTTAGGACAGTTGGTCTTGACCATTAGTCGAACCGCCATCGACTTTATCCGCCGTTGGCTGTTGCTCCACATCTCGTTGCGCATAAACATTTCGTTGGTAAGCGATTTCTTTATTAAGCTTTTAAAGTTGCCCATGTCGTTCTTCGATACCAAACTAATGGGTGACCTGATGCAGCGTATGGGCGATCACAGCCGTGTGAACTCGTTTCTGACCCAACAAACGCTCAGTATTGTGTTCTCCCTCTTTACCTTTGTGGTATTCAGTATCGTGCTGCTTTCCTATAATTGGCTCGTCTTTACTATTTTTATGTTCGGCAGTCTGCTTTATGGCGGTTGGCTTGCGCTCTTTCTTAGGCGCAGAAAGGTACTTGACTATGAACTCTTTGAGCAGCAAGCTATCAACAACAACAAAACTTACGAGTTTATCACCTCCATGCAGGAGATAAAACTACAAGATTGCGAGCAGCGCAGACGCTGGGAATGGGAGGACGTGCAGGCTGATTTATTCAACGTACAGATGAAGTCGCTGAAACTTCAGCAGACACAAGAGGCAGGCAGCATTTTTATCAACGAACTGAAAAACATTGTCATCACGGTGGTGGCAGCCACAGCCGTCATTCACGGACAACTCACGCTGGGTATGATGCTTGCCGTGCAATACATCATTGGACAACTCAATTCACCTGTGGAACAGTTGATGAGTTTCTTCTACTCCATACAAGATGTAAAGATAAGCCTTGAACGTATCAATGAGATCCACCGTATGGATGATGAGAATGGAAAGCAAGGGTTGGAAACCTCAGTGAAAGAAGAGGATAAAGGTATAGATCTTGAAAACGTAAACTTCAAGTACGACCCACACGCACTGAAAACCATCATTGATGATGTAAGCCTCGCAATCCCCAAAGGTAAGGTAACTGCCATTGTGGGCGCATCGGGCAGCGGTAAGACGACGCTCATCAAACTCATATTAGGCTATTATCCCGTGCTGGGAGGGCAAATTATCATTGGTGGAACCGATATCAACATGCTCAGGAAAAAGTGGTGGCGCAGGCAATGTGGTGTGGTGATGCAAGATGGTGTGATATTCTCCGAGAGTATAGCGAGGAACATTGCCGTAGATGATGGAGAGATTGACAAGGAGCGATTGCAAAGGGCAGTTGAAATAGCCTGTGTTCATGACTATGTAATGGGACTACCTTTAAAATACAACACCAAGATTGGTCGTGATGGTGTAGGTTTGAGTCAAGGGCAAAAACAGCGTATCTTGATAGCAAGAGCCGTGTACAAGAACCCCGATTATATTTTTCTTGATGAAGCTACCAACTCGCTCGATGCCAATAACGAGCGTATGATTGTGGAACATCTGGATGAGTTCTACAAAGGTAAGACGGTGGTTATCGTAGCGCACCGACTAAGTACGGTGAAGAATGCCGATCAGATAGTGGTATTGGATAAAGGCAAGGTGGTAGAAATGGGTAATCACGAAGCACTTACGGCAAAGCGAGGTGCATACTATAACCTCGTGAAAAATCAGTTAGAATTAGGCAACTAACAGCAGAAAGGAATATTATGTTAGACAACAAGATAGAACTTCGCAGTGAGAAAGTAAGGCATATCATTGGCGAGATTCCGCCAAGAATTGTCCGTTATGGTATCACATTCATCACCTTTGTGATATTGGGACTATTGATAGGTGCATATTTTATACCTTATCCTGAGACCATTAGTGCAAAGGTGCAGATGACAAGTGTCCATCAAGGTACTATCGTTATTCCCTATAAATATGTCCATACGATAACAAGAGGGATGACGGCAAACATCGAATTTGAGGGTTATGATGCAGAAACATACGGAGTTGCTAATGGTATAATAGCAATTACATCACAGACACCCCGACAAGCGGATGATGGCAGCGTGTTCACGGCAGAAGTAATGATAATGGATTGCAAGTATAAGATTATCAGTGGAATGACAGGTACTGCTTCCATACTTGTAAGCAACGAAAGTATACTTCAAAGAGTTATTCAGAGAATAATAAGTATCATATAATTTGGACTCTATAACGTTTTGTATGGGTAAATAGTTTTTCCTTGCCAGCGTTACTATGCTTAATGGCTTTATGACTGAACTGATGAAGTCGAATTAATCTACAAAGTATGGGAGAGTTTGAGCTAAACAAGCTTCTACACACCTCTTGTTTATTCTTAGTATTACAAGATTTTGCTCACAATTCATCCCCTGTCATCCTTATATCATAGTGAATTTAAGCCTCCGCACCATACGTGCTAAGCCTCTGCACCATATGTGTTAAGTATCTATACCACTGCAAAGAATAATAAATATTCACGAAGATTGTATGAAATAAGACCTTAAAACATCGTCCTTTATACCACTTGTTAATAAATAAAATTTATAAATAATTCATTATAAACGTTTTGTAACGTATGAAACCCATGTGGTACAACAACAACTTTTTCGTTACCTTTAAATTAGTACTCTGTATTCTTTAATATCAGTAAACAAAAAGGGATATAAAAAGTATATAACTTATAAAACTTATTGACTAAAGTTTCCCACCCAAATAAATAGATAGAAAAATAACAGTTTGTCGAATTTTCTTTGTAAATTAGTAATCGCTAAAGAACTGATTTTAAAGACAAGACAACAAAACTGTTATGGAAGCAAAAATAGAGAAAATAAGTGAGTTATCCAAACTTTTGAGTGTTAAAACCCGAATGAGTGATGATTTATTTCATCTTTTTGGCAAGTTTGGCATCGGTCACCTATTATCTCGCCTTTCATTGGAGAAACAGGACGGAGTTTCGGCTTCGGAGTTGCTCCTCTCTCTTTGCCTCTTCCGCATTGTGGGCGAGAGCATCCATAGTATATGCAAACATAAGATATATGAGCTTTCAAATCATGGTAAGAACTGTTTCTATCGCATGATGATTCGCCCACAGATGGATTGGAGACGATTGATGAACCACTTTGCACTGCGTTATATGTGCCTATTGCGTAAGTATGGCGAAGTTCCTCAATCAGATACCACTACATGTTTCATTATAGATGACACCGTACTTGAGAAGAGTGGTGTGAGGATGGAGGGTATCAGTCAGTTTTTCGACCATATGAAAGGCAGATGCGTATTGGGCTACAAGCTGTTACTTTGTGCCTTCTTTGACGGCAAGACAACTATACCCTTTGATTTTTCACTACATCAAGAAAAGGGGGAAGCAAAGGCAACTGCGGGCTGACAAGACAGCAACTCAAAAAGGCATATCACACCAAGAGGAACACCGGCAATCCTGATTATAAGCGCTTTCAAGAGTGTAAGATGTCTAAGCTGGAAGTTGCCATGGATATGCTTCGCCGTGGATGGAAGATGGGGTTACATGCGAAGTATGTGATTACCGATAGTTGGTTCACCTGCGAGCAACTTATGACATGTGTTAGAAGCATAGGTAAAGGGGCAATGCACTTTGTTGGACTTGCAAAAATGGGAAAGACAAAATACACTATATCGGGCAAAAAGAAAAATGCTGCAGAACTCATTGCCACCTATGAACGTGAACGAGGAAAGAACTGTCGTAAATACAAATGTCGATATATTCAGCTCAACGGCAACTTAGGAGATATACCTATCAGAATCTTCCTCATCAAGTATGGTAGAAACTCCGCATGGAACGTTCTGCTCACCACGGATACAACGATGTCTTTCGTAAAAGCCTTTGAAGTGTATCAGATTAGATGGAACATAGAGGTGATGAACAAGGAGACTAAGCAATATCTCGGATTAGGAGGTTATCAAGGTTGTGACTTTAATGGTCAGATAGCCGACGCAACGCTGTGTTACCTTACATATACCGTCATGGCTTTGGAAAAGAGATTCACAGAATATCAAACCATGGGCGAACTCTTTTCGGATATGGAGGGTGATCTCATGGCACTCACGTTATGGAAGCGAGTTCTTACCTGCATCGAACGCATTCTTCGCATTTTAGGAGAAATACTTGGAATGACGCCCCAATACCTTATGGCTACAATCAGCGGAAACGACAAAGAGATGAGCAAAATCCTTGTAATGGCTGAAGCGTTGGAAAAATGGGACGAAGTATGTGGATAGTCTGCATAACTTCTGTTAGGCATGTGTTAACAGTCAATGGATATGGGGGAAGACAGACAAAGGAAAATGAGAAAAGTTAGTGTTTTAAGGGGTGGGAAACTTTAGTTATTGATTATCAGCTATTATATACTATCATTCCAAATTCTTAAAAAAACTCAAATAAAAAGGCGGAGACTGTATGTGATTAACCATTATTTTTTTCATTTTCTTGACATAACATTAGTAAATAAATACTATCTTTGTATCCGAACGAGTTGAAAAAGCCAAACAATGGTCAATACCATAAGTATTATTACCTCGCCTGACACTAAATCTAAGAATATCTTAATAATTTTTAAGTTAAGTCATATGGATAGAATGTATTTGATTAAAGAACTTTCTTTTCTGTTGAAGGTTTCGAACGCAAAATTTAATAGAAGTCTTTTGATAAAAGAACTCATGTCAGATCCATCCTATCCTAGTTTGGTATCGATCTCGAAGACACTATCTTTTTTTGGCGTTGAGAATGAATCCTATATTATTGATATGGATCAATTGGCAAGTCTCAAAAATGTTATTGTTCATACCACAGATGAGAATGGTCATTTTTATGTATTAAAAGGATGCAGCAAAGATGATGTATACCTATATGATGGCAGTGACAAAACTATTTCTAAATCAGAATTTCTGTCTATTTGGAATGGTGTCACTCTAAAAATAAACAGGGTACATCAGGATTATCACCCATCTAATAATCATACTCTGAGCATTTTTTTTGCGACTTTATTCTTATTGGTAGTTAGTAGTGTCTCTATTCTTCAAGATAAAATGATTCAGGCTCTTTTTTTTCTGAACATTATAGGGATGGCACTTGCAGGTACTTTACTTAAGAAGCAGATGTACAACTATGATACAATTCCTTTTTGTATGAGGGGAACTAAGTTTGATTGTAAATATGTTTCTGACCGAAATCCATTTAGGCGCTGGATTCCATTCGATTTGCCTGTTTTAGGATTATTCTTTTTCATTTTTTGCATAAGCTATTTAATGCTAACTCAATACACAAATTTTATCTTATGGACAGTTAACTCTTTTGCTGTTATTATCATGCTTATACTAACATGTTACCAATTGTTCATGATTCGCAAATATTGTGTGTATTGCTTGAGTATAACAATAATAGTAATGATAAAGATTTTTCTGCTAAAGCCATCATTAGCAACAATAAGACTAGTTACATTTTCGAACTTAATATGTGCATTTTCATTAGCAGTTCTTTTGAGCATAATAATTTATAAATTTGCATATGCTGATAGTATCTTAGATGAAAAGGAGATTGAATTATTAAGATTAAAACGAAATAAAAGAATTATGTCTGAGTGTTTCTCTAAAAGACACTTGGGAAATCCTATTAGCGATATGATGGAGTTTGGTAATAAAAATGCCGACATAGTTATCACAACCTTCATTAGCCTGCATTGCACTCATTGCTGGAATGTTGTGAACGATGTCATAAATTTATTAACACAATTCCCTAAACGCTTCCTTTGGAGAGTTGTAATAGATGGGGTATATCACCCTGCTATGCCTGAAGATGTATTTGCTAAAATCAATGCTCGTCAACTAAATCTGTTAAGACTATATCACCAAGACAAGAAACAGTGTATGAAAGCATTAAGGGGATGGAATATTATGAGAAATAATATTAAAGACGCATATTTAATAGCCGCTTATAGGCATCAGCTTGAAATGCTCCAAAGTGAAAATATTAGTCATTATCCTCATATCTGGGTAAACGATTATATTTTTCCAAAAAGAATATACTATAAAAGATTTACTGTGTATGCAAGATGAGATTATTCAACTTCGATAAAAAAATAGAACTATATGTTGAAGAAGGCATAGCTACCCTTTCGTTCACATGGAGTATATAGAGGAAATAGCCTAATTCCTCTTTAAATATCATGGTACCTTAGAGTCGACATTTGGTATGCATGGTTTAGGATTATTACTAACATTAAACTTTTGAATATGAAAAAGTTAGAACTATCACAAATGATGAGTATTTTGGGAGGTCAAGTATCTGATTGCAAGTCTGTTCAAGCTTTAGCTTGTACTCTTGCAGAGAAGCATGCTTCTACGAAAGAATGGGATAAATGGTGTGAGCTTTACGATATATACTGTTAATGTATATGATTGTATTTAGTATTAATATTTGCATAGGGGGGCTCCCCTATGCAAATCAATAAAATTTTAATTATTATGAAGTTATACTCTTTCTGTATCACATTCATGTTGTCACTGCTTAGTTGCTTTGGACAAGAGACACATATCATCGAACCGAGCATTCTCGAAATCTGTTATCACACAAAGTATCTTAACAGTTATGATGACTATGCACTTATGATAGGGAAAAATGTAAGTGAATACTTTAGCTATCATACTTTGCGCTTCGATTCCTTAGGAAGTAACCCTGAAACAGCTGAAGCAGTAATTAACGAATGGATAGAAAGACTCGAAAGTAAGAATCAAACTACTAAGGTAGAAAGTCCTAATAGTGGTGATTATCTTTACAGAAATCTTGAAGAAGGAAAAATGACAACCTACACACAGGTATGGGACTCTCATTATAAGATAACAGAAGACATACCCACACCGGAATGGGTTATTCACGAAGACAGTACACGAAATGTCATAGGCTTTAATTGCACGATGGCGACCACACATTTCCGTGGACGAGACTGGAAGGTGTGGTTCAGTGAGGAGATTCCTTTACCGCTCGGTCCGTGGAAATTAGGTGGACTACCCGGTTTAATCTTAGCTGCACATTGCGATGGCTATTTAGACATAATTGCAAGTAACATTAAAAGAGAACAGTTGTCACCTGTCAAGTTTTATAATTTCTGGGAGAAAAAGTATAAGGATATAGACCGACTCTCTTATTTAAAAAAGGCTTCAGACCCTACAATCTATCCAAAGAACACAACCTTTTTTCCCAAAATGGAGTTAGAATAAGATATTACTAATGAAGAAATATATTATCTTATGTTTGCTTATCCTACTTGTACAGTCAATAAGTGCACAGAGGATTGTGGAAGGTGTCGTTACTGATGTAGGAGGACACCCTGTGTCTGCAGCTATTATCAAGACTATAGATGCAACCACAAAAAAGACATTACATTTCTGTCAGACAGATACAAAGGGGAAGTTTACCATTACAGCACAAGAAGGTAATATCCTATCTATTTCAGCAATAAGCTATAAAAAGCAGGAACTGAAGGTTACAATGGATATGCCTGCACAGCATATTACATTAGAGGAAGATACGAAAACGTTATCGGAGATAACTGTAAAGGCAAAACCAATTAAGATAAAAGGCGATACGATTCAATATCTGCTCACTACCTATAAAAAAGAAGGAGACCGAACATTGGCTGATGTTCTTGCACGTGTCCCGGGCTTTGATGTGAATAAAGAGAATGGCGAGATACAATACGAAGGTAAGTCTATCAGTAACTTCTATATAGAAGGTATGAATCTGATGGGAGGGAAATATGGCTTGGCAACAAAGTCACTGCCCCAAGAGGATGTAGCAACAGTAGAAGTAATGAAGCATCATCAACCTATCCGTGTGTTAGATGATTTTACTTATTCTGACGATAATGCTATCAATATTAAGATGAAACAAGGAGCCAAGGCACGCTGGATGACGACCTATAGCGGTGGCATAGGACTAAAGAGTCATGGAGGATTGTGGAATTATGAAACCTTTGCCATGCGCCTGAAGCCTAATTTTCAGACAATTCTCACCTATAAGACAAATAATATAGGTAAGAATATAAGGAGAGAGACGGACAAACTTTTAAGTTTTGATGAGCTACAAAGTCCTTTGTCAGCTATGCTCTCTCTTCCTTCACCGTCGCCTTTATTACTCAAGGGGCGTTCGCTTTTCAACCGCTCACATGCTGTTAGTTTGAATGCACTACAGCGTATAGACGAAAATTCTCAAGTAAACGTGCAGGTTACGTTTACCAATGATTGCAATGAGGCTACCTCTTTGCGCCATTCAGACTTTTATACGAATAACGGTATAAAGACAATAGAAAACAGAAAACAGTATTTGGAGAAAAGTAATGACCTCTTTGCAAAGATAAAATACGAGAATAACGCTAAAAATCATTATCTTAAAAATGAGCTTTCTGGTGACTTCTCTTGGAACAAACATTGGCTGAATGAACAGAGGGACTCATCCGCACACGATGATGGGTAATCTTCCAATTTATACATTAAAAGATAATTTCAGTATAATGAAGAAATATGGCAAACGCCTTGTTACTCTGCAATCAAAGAATATAATGGATATACGTCCGCAACAACTATATGTCGATTCGCTGGTGCAGTCTATTAATCAACATTACTATGAAACGAATACGGACATAAGAGGAAGTTTTAGAATAGGTAGATTTATTCTATCAGGACAAATAGGAGTAAATGCAGGAGAACACCGCTTCACTTCTGATTTAGTGGGAGTTCCAGATAGCGTAGGGCTGCTTATGGGTAAAAGTAGTTTTACCTTTGCGAGTTTCTATGCCACACCAAGCATAGAATATACAGTGAAGGACTTAGATTTTATGTTATCGGGTGATATGTCGTACAACCATTATAAGTATAGTTTAGATAATGGTCAGTCTAAAGTTTTATTCTCCCCTAACCTCCGTATAAGATGGAAAGCCACAGCAACATGGACATTCTCGGCTGATGCATCCATTAATACAATGCAGATAAATGCTGCCCAATTTTATCCAACTTTGGTACTGCAAGATTATCAATATATGAATAAAGGTCTGGCAGGCTATAATCTAAACAAAGAGAAAAGCTTAGGAATAGGAGTTGTTTATAGCGATGCTCTGAAAGGCACTTCTATACGATTACGCATAACAAAGTCGTTTGGAAACTCTCCTTATACATCAACCCAAGATTTTGTGGGCAACTATATCGTAGAATCATTGACTCCAGAAGAAACAAAATACAATAGCTGGAGTATGTTCCTAATGGGTTCGCAGGGCATAGGCTTCTTAAAAGGAAAACTAAATGTAAAGGCTTTATATAATGCCATGAATAGTTATTTGGTTCAGAATAGCCAACGAATGCCTTACGACACAAAGAACTTAAATATAACCTCTAACCTTGATATAGGTTTAATAAAGGGTGTCGATATAAATTATAAACTTACTTATGGCTTTCATCAGATGAAGATGCCTGCTTTCGGAAAAACGTCTAATCTAAATAGTTGGAAGCATGAGGGAAGCCTTAGACTACCTCTTTGTAAAGTTTTAAGTTTGGAAACTTTGACGGAATACTATCATAACGAGATAGCACAAAAGAAGTTTAAGGATATGTTCTTTCAAGACTTCACTTTGATATTTAAAGCCAAACACTTCGACCTGAGTCTTGCTTGGAACAATGTCTTTAATAATAAAAGCTATAGCTATGGGCTTAACAATACGCTTTCAAGTAGCTTTAGTAATCAAGACATTAGAGGAAGAGAACTGATGCTTAGTTTCTATTATAAACCTTGATGTCCATTGTTTATGCAATTTCCACTTTATCGACAACGTGACTCTCTGCTTTGTGGTATAATTAGTTTGCAAATGATTTGTAAATACTATAGGACTTGTCTAACACCTGATTATCTCCAAAAACATTGTCAAGAAGGAACATAAGAGTTTTCTTTGGCAACGCTCATTTAAGTTCCTATTTGGCTACATCAAGTAATATCGCATGTACTTCGCTGAAAGTGCTACATTGGTAAGAACCTCTTTTAAAGACTTTTCGTTGACGGAACGCAGCTTATTGTCAAATCGGTTGGTAACATAAAAGAAGCGTTAAAGAGAGTTTTGGATAGACCTTTACTCAGAAAAAGACTTGTTTTATAAACCACATGCTTCTTCCTGAGCACGTTTACGCTGGTCAAGCAACTGAAAGTCTTTCTTCTGCAGAACGAAGTCTGTACCGAGATACTTCTCTTTAACAATCTTGTTGGCTGCCAACTCTTCGGGTGTACCTTTGAAGAGTATGCGTCCCTCAAAGAGAAGGTAGGCACGGTCGGTGATATTTAATGTTTCATGTACATTATGGTCGGTGATGAGAATACCAATGTTACGGAATTTCAATCGCCATACGATGTGTTGAATGTCCTCAACGGCGATAGGGTCGACACCTGCAAAAGGCTCATCAAGCATGATAAATTTTGGATCGATAGCTAAACAGCGTGCAATCTCACAACGACGACGCTCACCACCCGAAAGGCGGTCGCCAAGGTTTTTGCGCACCTTCTCTAAGCGGAATTCACGTATAAGACTTTCCATCTTGTCAATACGTTCCTGCTTTGACAACTTTGTCATCTCTAATACACTCATGATATTATCTTCCACGCTCATCTTACGGAAGACACTTGCTTCCTGCGGAAGATAGCCGATGCCGGCACGAGCACGCTTGTAAACAGGGTAGTTAGTGATTTCCTGATCATCAATATAGACATGACCCTCGTTTGGGACAACTAATCCTGTTGTCATATAGAATGATGTGGTCTTTCCCGCACCGTTTGGTCCGAGCAGTCCCACAATCTCACCTTGTTTCACATTGATACTCACACCATTGGCTACGGTTCGCTTGCCGTAGCGTTTCACTAACTTATCCGTACGAAGAATACTTCCTTCATTTTCTGGACGTACAACGATATTATCTGACTCTGACATATTTTATTTCTTTTATGCTATCGCTGCAAAATTACGAAATAAAAAGCAGATAGCCATCAGTAAGAAGTTAAATACTCGGTAAAGGGCAGCAAATTACTGCAAAAAGAAAAACAGCAGAATGAAAATCATTCTACTGTTTGTACTTTTTCTGTGAAATAATATATTGATATTAACGCATCAATTTTTACATAATTGCCAGACTCTGAACGGATAATGTACATGCCATGTTCTAAGTCGATAGTTGCAGGTATTTTACCAGACCAAATAGTTTTACCTTCGACACTATAAACTGTGGCATTCTGAGCCTTTGCAGACTCTATGCGACATCCATTGTCGGTTGTGGTAACAGTGAATGATGCGTCTTTTGTTGTTACTCCTGAAATTCCAGCCGTTGGATCAGTTAATTTTATCATATAGGTGCTGATACTATGCTTATCTTTTGTAGCAATGTCTGGATAACCTCCATTAGTCATCGTACAATATACGCGCAGAATCTTATCTTCTGGCACAAGTAGAGGGTCAAAGGTGAATTTACCATTATGTACAGTTATAAGTTCGCTTGGAACGGGTTTGTATGGATCTTTTTCTGTTGCTTTGTATTTCCACTCAAATGTAGTTTCCTGATTTGTTGGTGAGATACCACGTGCATACAAAAGTTCTGATAGGTCTACTGTAAGTCCATTAATGTTCTTTTTGGGAACGAGGTAAGGTCCTTGTGCAGAATATCTAAAGTTTTCCAAAGGTGTGTCAACTATGACTTTATCAGGTATTTGATTAAAAGCCAAAGCATTGCCACGCACGTCAAGCATCTTCAGTTCTTTCAGCATCTTTGCACCCTTGATACCACGGAGTCCCTTACCCTTTGCTGGTAAAGCACAAGCGAGTGTGGTTAGATGGATATTATTGCGTACATCTAATGTGTCAATAGAGGCACCCACAAAACCAATTTCTGTGAGGTTTGGCGCATCCCAGTTATTCACTTTTTTCAAAGAGCCTTTACCCAAAATATTTGATGAAGCCTGTACAGACTTTAGCACTTCACTCTTTGGCAAAACAATCTCCTCAACACCCGTAGAGGTCAAGGTAATAGCTTCCAGTTTTGGACACTGTGATACATCAACCTTGCTATGTTTCTCTAAATTCACATAATCAACATTCAAGTTCTTCAATGCGTCAGACTTAACCTCTAACACACCATTTACCTGCTTCTTCTGTACAATACGTAAAGTCTGCAACTTGTCTGCTGCAATTTCAATTGTTCTCTCATTTGTTGATGGATTAACGAAGTTATATGTAACTGTCGTTAAATTTCCATCCGTTGCTGCATCAAAAGTCTTGATTCCTTCATTCTCTCCAAAGTTACATACCAAAGGAACATTGGCATCCGTGCGAACAGCAAAAGAAACATCCTTTGCATTTGGGGAAATACTTAATACAACACGCTCACTTGGAATAGTTTGAGCCGACAGCTTGTCATACAGCTTAATAACAAAGCTAAAACGAGTAGTTTTTTCATCATACGCTTTTGAAAGTTAGTTTTCTCAATAAGAGAAAGAATTAATAAATTATATAATCATTAAGTTTCTATATCCCTTCTTTATTATGTTGATAGACCTCTGTCATGAGGTTGTGTAAGTTATATAATTTCTTTGTTTATTATATTTCAGTACACTTCAATTTATTCATTGCAGCTTTCTCGGCTTTTATGCGTTTATGCTCTTCCAGCATCTTTGTTGCTCGTTCATGTGCGATACGAGCAGGTTCACTGTTGGCTTCATCTTCTGGATGAATACGCATTGTTTGGGCTATATTGACAAGGTCTTTCACTACTTCACCACCTGCAATTAATCCTGCCGTAGCAGGTACCCAAGCGTTAGAACTGGGGATTGTATGGCGTTCGGTACATTTACGCATGTCTTTGTCTGGGCATATACAATGGAAACGGCAAGAAATTTCTGGTTGTTCAATGCTTTCAAGAGGTTCTTCAGGACTATAAACAACTTTTAGATGTTTAATTTTCGTCTTACGAAGTTTCTTGCGAATGACCTTTGCTAATGGGTCGTTAATTGTCTTAAAGATGTCTGTTACACGAAATTGTGTAGCATCAAGTTTATAAGCAGCTCCCATGCAAGAGAGCAATGGGATGTTTAAGCTATGACAACGGTAGATTAAGTCGAGCTTTGCAGTTACGGTGTCAATGCAGTCTATGACATAATCATAATTAGAGAAGTCAAATTGATCAGCATTGTCTGGCAGATAAAATGTTTGGTATTTTCTTACAATACAGCGTGGATTGATAGAGAGGATACGTTCCTCTGCTACGTCTACTTTATGTTTTCCCACTGTTCGTGTGGTAGCAAGAAGTTGTCGATTGACGTTTGTCAGGCAGACACGGTCGTCATCAATAACATCTATCGCTCCCACACCACTACGTGCCAGGACTTCTACTGCATATCCTCCAACGCCTCCAACGCCAAAAACTGCGACACGACTTCCATTAAGAGTGTCGATTGCTGGTTTACCAAGGAGGAGTTGAGTTCTTGAAAATTGATTCTGCATCGTAATTTATTATACTTTATTTGTACTGCAAAGATACAATAAAAAAATGATTTATGAGAGATTATCTTATTTTACTAAGCGTATCGAAAGAGGTTCGATTATAATCAGATGACGTTTATAGAGATCGCCAACAGCACGCTTGTACACCTTCTTCGATACCTGAAAACGACGTTTGATATCCTCTGCTTCGCTCTTGTCTCCAAGGTCGCATACACCATCATGGTCTTTCAAATATTGGAGTAGGACTTCAGCAAAGTCTTCTGCGTGCTTTTGCCCTGTTGGCTGAAGAGTACAATCAATCTTACCATCATGACGTATAGTTGAGATGTAGCCTTTTACCCTGTCGCCAGTATGGATATATTGGAAGACTTGGTCTTCGTATATAAGTCCGGGATACTGATTGTCAACGATAACCTTGAAGCCAAGGTCAGTTTTTTGCCATATCAGGAGGTCTACTTCTTGTCCTCGTTTATAATCATGAGGTTGTTCGTTAAGATAATGTTCCACTTTAGCTGAGGCTACAAGGCGATAGCTTTCTTCGTCAAGATGAATATATACGATATAGCTATTGCCAAGAACCATGCGTTTCTTTTGTTCACGGAATGGACAGAAGAGGTCTTTCATCACTCCCCAAGACAGGAAGGCACCATACTCATTCATCCACGAACATTCCAGATAAGCGAAGTCGCCTACCTGCGCCAAGGGTTTCTCAGTAGTAGCAATCGGTCGTTCATCCTGATCGAGATAGACGAACACTTCCAGTTCGTCGCCAATCTCTGTACCCTCTGGAACGTATTTTTGAGGCATGAGAATCTCACCTGCTGGACCACCATCAAGGTAGAGTCCGAATGGGTCACCATTGCCTTCGCGCAAGGCAACCTTTTGTACAGTGAGCTTATTGTATGCTCCAAGTTTTATTTTAGACATAATAACCTTTTATTGTTGAAGACAAGATAATTTCTTATAAGACAAAGTAACATAAGAACAGCATTCTCTAAGTAACTGACTTATCATTTTAAGAATCTATTTATTCTCTATTTTGATAGCAGCACTCTCTTCCTTTCGGAGGGGTTGGGGGAGGCTTTCTATCAAGCCATCTTTAAGATGAATGGTTCTGTCTGTTATCTGTGCGAGACCCTCATCGTGTGTAACGATAACAAAGGTTTGCCCGAACTTATCACGAAGGTCAAAGAAGAGTTGGTGTAACTCTTGTTTGTTCTTGGAATCCAAACTACCTGAAGGCTCATCGGCAAGGATAACCGAAGGATTATTTACTAAAGCGCGTGCCACAGCCACACGCTGCTTCTCACCACCAGACAGTTCGTTTGGCTTATGATTAGCACGATTGCTCAATCCCATAAACTCCAATAATTCTTCGGCACGTTGGTGCGCTTCCTTGTTTTTTCTACCAGCAATATAAGCCGGTATCATAATATTTTCAAGAGCTGTGAACTCTGGAAGCAATTGATGAAACTGGAAGACAAAACCTAAATGTTGATTACGGAAGTCACTCAGCTTTCCAGCAGAGAGGCTGCCAACATTGATGCCATCTATAACGATAGAACCACTATCAGGTTTGTCCAATGTTCCAAGTATTTGTAGCAGAGTAGTCTTACCAGCACCAGAGGGACCTACGATGCTGATGACTTCACCCTTATCAATACTCAGGTCAATGCCTTTCAGTACTTGAAGAGAACCAAATTTTTGGTTATATTCTTAATTTCAATCATATTCTATTCTTTTATCGGGGCTATTAGCCTAATTGGCCTTATTAGTCTAATACCTCTTACACCTTATTATGAATCCACTCTCTAACGGTTTCGTATGCACTTCGCTCTTCTGTGTGTTGTGGTTGAGCGAAGGTCATATCGTCCATTCTGTTACCATATTGGTCAGGGAAGATAATCATAAGTGTCTTACCCTTAACACATTTGTTTAATTCTTCAGGTAGTCTTTCCATCGCATTTTTATAAGAGATTGTACCCTTGCGAGCTGTCACCACAACAAAGAGATGATCTTCTCTTACCTTTGCTCCGAGTGTGGTAAGCTCCTTCCAATGCTCCATTTCTTCATACTCAGCCCTAACACTTGAAAAGCGATTACGGATAAACTCATTCACCAGTTGCAGAGTTTCCTTACGTCCATGGAAGGTGATGCGACACTCCAAGTTACCTGCCATACGTGCCAGTCGCTCTAACCAGCGATAGAAACCGGGTTCAAACTCTGCACGAGAGGGAATTGCGACTTGTATTCGACGGATGGTATTCAATGGTTGAAGAATACGTGTCACGATAATCTGACGGCTTAACCCATTATATAGACTTCGTGTGAACTCTCCCCAGAAACTACGACTAATCTCTTTATGGAAGTGTAAACCCATCAAAATCTCTGATGCCTGAAACTCCTTAAAAGCATGTTTGATACCATTCGCAATATTGGCTGCTATACGTAATTGTGAAACCATGGGTACGTCTGACGCAGAAGCCAAAGCGCAGAGGTGGTCCAATAGACGCTGACCTTCTGCTTGGTTATGGCGCATATTCACATCATCATACACCACATTCAGTGCTACCAATTCTCGTTTCAGTCGTGGATTGCGCATCAATGTAGCCATTGTGACAAGATGGTCTGAATATTCTGGATATTTCACAGGAATCAGGATTTCTCATCATCAAGGTTCTTCATCATGTCCAAATCGTCTTTTTCTTGCAATCGAAGCCTTTGTGCTGCCCATTCTGTTATTACAGTTGAGATGATACAGGTGATGAGAATCATTATTACAATTCCGTTCAGAACTTCGTCACCAAAGAGGTATTTTCCCGGTGCAACTTTCAGACTTCGTCCTACCATCACCATGGCTATTGTACCTGCTGCATGGGCACTGGTCAAACCAAACATCATGTGGCCCGATAACCATGACATGCGAAATGTGCGAGTTGCTAAGTAGGCTGCTATTGCCTTACCCAATGTTCCAAAGAACACAATGCAAAATACAACCCAAAGTATCTGGCTGCCTTCTAAGAGTAAGCGTACGTTAATCAACATTCCTACACCTATCAGGAAGTAAGGAATGAAGAGTGCATTACCTGTAAACTCTATGCGGTTCATCAGTGGCGAAACCTTTGGCACAAATCGGTTCAATATCAAACCAGACATGAATGCTCCGAAGATTCCTTCCAAACCTACGGCATCTGACAAGGCTGCCGAAAGGAAGACCACTGCAAGGATGAAAATAAATTGCATCACTGCATCTGAATACCGACGAAGGAACCAACGAGTTAGCCGTGGGATAACCATGATAAGCCCAATGCTATACGCTACGAACTTCACAACGAATAGCAACCAAAAGACGATACCACCATTCCCATGAAATGAGTTGACAATAGAAGCCATGACAATCAATGCCATAAAGAGGGCCATCATAGACGAGCCCACACTCAGCGTCGAACTTGTATGCCGTGTCAGTCCGTATCGCCCCACTATCGGATAGGCTATCAGTGTGTTAGATGCCATGATAGCCGCAAGTAGAAGCGAGGCCAATGGTACATACCCTAAGAGGTTAATACCCATAAGATAGACCAATGCAAAAGGAATGAGAAAGGTAAATAAACCGAAGACAATTACCCTGTTACGATTTTTCTTCAGTCCTTCCATATCCATTTCCAGACCTGCAAGGAACATGATATAGTATAACCCGACTCGCCCGAAAAGTTCAAACGATGCGTCACGTGCAAGAATGTTTAATCCGTATTTCCCAACAAGCACTCCTGCTAATACCATACCTATAATATGTGGAATACGCAGTCGTCCCATGATGATTGGCGAAAGCAATATCATTAACAGAACAACAAAGAATATCAATGTTGGATCGGTGATTGGGAAATATTGAGATAAATTCAGCATGCGTGTCTATAAAATTAATGTTTGCAAAGTTACGAAAAAACTTTTGCCGTACCTAACATTAACTATGTATTAAGTTCTATAATTCGTCCTAAGTGATAGATGACTACCCCTTCTTCAAATGTTATATCTAACACTTCAACAATAGCACTCTCCCTGTCCTTATGATAACCTACAAACAATCGTAAGACATCATATCTTCTCAAATGCCTTTTCCCATCTTTCTCGTCCAGATAAGTATATTTGTTTTGTGTTGTTTGTTTCAATTGACGATACTCTTCCTTCTTCTCTCCTTTGATAATCAAATCAAAGAACTGTTTCTTTATATTTAAGGTCAATACTTTCAAACCTGACAAGTCTACTTTCGACTTATTTCTTTCAGGTATCTTTCAAGACACTTCTGTTCCTTATTATAGGTGTAATGGATTATTTCTCCTGTCGCAATCAAGTCAACAACACGATCGATAACTCCAATGGGGACGACATACCATTCAGTGGCTGAATGCACAACACCTGCATCATCTGTCACTTTCATAACACAATTAACCTGAGAGAATACTCGATGCAAAAGGGTCTCAAATTTATGTGGGTTCAGGTTTACCACTTTATATGTACAAACAACCTTCACGGGAGCCATTAAATAAGTAGGGTCGTTTGCAGCATTCTTGATTCGCTCTTTGACCGTCCCCTCCGTAAATCCTATCTTGTATAGGTCTTTTATGTTTGCAACCTCTTGGTTGTCAGATAATGACTGCAATACGTATATGTAGCCTGTCGCATTATCCTCCTGTGTTAAGTCCTCCATGTTAAAGAAACCCTTTTCTGTCTCTTCCTCTGTTTCAGTAATTGCAAATCCATCCCCAACCACGTTTTTTCTAAGTGTTTGCAGAAGAATATCCGACTCCGTACCGTTTTCATAGATACAACGTGTACGTCCGTCCTGAAGTCCATTACTACTTCGCTTCTCATCGATAATTCTTTCAAGAAACAGCATTTGTCCTGACACCAAGTAGAAATGTCCTTGCAAAATGTCAGTGGTCTTTGTGACTCTCACCAGACTTCTCTTCCCTTCACTCAGGTCTTTATGAACAGTCAAAAACATAGAACGATAATCTTCAAAGTCTTGACAAACCTCACGCTGTGCGACGTAGTCTGGCCGTTCACGTCTTCTTCGTACACCTGTTTTCATGTCCTCAGGCATATCAAAGAGTTCTGTCTCCTCATGTGAGAGATTTAGCAATGGGTCTGAGAAAACATTTTCAAGTTCCTTATCTATATCCATATTCCTTTATTTGTCTAATAATCCTAAGCGGTCGTATGCAGCCAATCCTTCTTTATGTTTCTGTCGCATAGCCATGAGCGAGCGACAAAGCAATCGTTCCTTCAAGCCTCCCTTGTCGTTTGGCTCTCTTCCCTTGTCTTCTACCCACCGACTAATCTCTTCCAACTTGGCAATCAGTCTGCCGTCTACTGTCATTCGCTGAGATTTAGGATGCACATTTGCCAACAGTGGGTCTTCAAATAGTTCTAATAGTTCCTTTGGCCACTCCATTATTGCTTATCTCCTTTCTCATCTTCATACTCAAGTCCCATATCACGCCTTATCTTCAGATTTTTTATCATAAGATAGGCTGCTGCAAGCTCTCTGACCTTAGGGTCGGTAGCCTCCATCGTTGGTAGCTGTCCATTATGACTCTTTACATAATCCTGCATAGGGCCCTTGAACAACATAATGGCTTGTTCAAGACTCATTTCTATCTTCTGCACAGCAATCGTATCCTGTATTACCTTCAGCGTTGGAGCGTCCACCTGCTTTGACAATACTTCGTATGCACGTTGGAAGGGATTAATCGTGTCTATGAGATTGATTGACAATTTATCAATGTTTATAAACCTATTGGTAAGTTTTATCAATCTGTTTCCTTCACTCTCCCTTTCCTCGCTATTCATATTCTTTATGTCAATAGACTGCCCATGCTCGTCGACGATGTTATTTCCTTTAATCACCGTGTCAAGCAAAAAGTGTTCGCGAACCTCCTCTACCTCTTCATCGTTAAGCTCTGGATATTTCTCCCTGATAATTTTTGGAAGCAAATTCTGTGTGATAGTTTCTGCTGTCGTCGAACCACTGATAGCTTTTACAATCAAGTCGTCTTGGAGTACTGATGCCTTCAAGTCGTCAAGTTGTTCCTGAACGATGAGCCTTGTCTTTTCACTCGACAAGGGTTTCAGTCCTTCTACGGTCAATGTGCGAGCATAAGGAACTGACTCGTCTTCTGGCTCTTTTGTCGTCTTAAAATGCCAACTTGGTGCCATCACTTGCTCCATCAGTAATGAGGCAGTAATAGCTTTTAAGAAATCGTTGACTGCTACTTTCACGTCCGACTGCTCTGCATCTGGCATACCAATCATATTCACAAATCGTGCGGTCTTCTTTCCTTCGCAGTCTCTCGTACATCGACCGATAATTTGCACAATTTCAGTCAACGAACCACGTACTCCTATCGTCAGACATTCCTCACACCACTGCCAGTCGAAACCCTCTTTTGCCGTACCCAGAGCAATGATGATATCCACATCATCTCTGCTCTTCATTCGTTGCAAGTAGCCTTGAACAAGATTACGTTCCTTGATGTCGTCCTCCACCAAGTCGGCAACTTTCAGTAGTCTGCCGTCTTTCGTGCGGATATGATAGATTCCTGTGTTATAGTCTTTCTTTTCCTCCGTACCGATAATCTTCATTATCTCATCTGTCTCCGCAATTTTTCCCAGTCCGCTTGAGGCACGTGAATTAACACTTGGTATGTGGATAATCGTTTTCTTATGCGTATTTAAAACTTCTCCGATATGATCCAGATAACTGCCATGATAGAAGTGATAACCCAGGACGAGATTCTTCAGATGTCGATAGCCATTCAGCTGTTGATAGTAATTGTACGTCACAGGATAGAACCGTGCCTCGTCCTCTGCACGCAACACGGGGATGCCGTCTCCACGGAAGTAACTGCCTGTCATGGCTATGATATGTCCCGTGCTGCTATTCATCACCCTACGAACAATATCGCCAAGTCCTGAATTGGCATCTGCACTGGTATGATGGAACTCGTCTATCGCCAAGAGACAGTCGTCAAACTGATGATCTTCAATCTGTTTCATGCCATTACGCAGCGTTGCATGTGCACAGACAAGTATCTGGGCAGCTTCCTGATGAAAGAACTCCGCAAAGCGACTTGCCTTGTCTTTCTCGTTATTTACATCACAGAGGTTGAAGTAAGGCGCAACCTTCCAGTCCGTAAAGAACTTTGGCATAAGCGTTGTGTTCTGAAACGACCGACCGATACTCTTCTCGGGTACTGCCACTACTACTCGTTTTATTCCCTGATTAGCCAATTTATCCAATGCCACAAACATCAATGCTCTGCTCTTTCCAGATGCTGGTGGTGCCTTTATCAGCAAGAACCGCTCTGCACGATGTTCGTAAACCTTAGCCTGCATCTCACGCATACCCAGTTCGTTGACAGCACTTGATGTCCCTGTCTGTTGGTATTTAATGTCTACGATATTATTTTCTTCCATTTGTTTTATTTCTTATTAAGCATTTCAGGTTTAAGTACTTTCCAATATCCATTTTTATCACTCCCTTTTCGTACAACAACTCCTAATTGTCGTAGAATCGATATGTGGCGTGAGATAGTGCGCCTACTAATTTGTAATTTCTGAGCCACATCCTCGTACGTAGAATGTTCGTTTATGGCAATATATTTTAAAACACTGTATTGATTCTTATTTAATCTTATAGTCTCATTCTCTCTATACAGACCATTTACAGTGCCATTTACAGTGCCATTTACAGTGTCATTTACAGTGCCATCTTGAAACGACAACATCTTTTTCTTTTAAGGTCATATTTTCTTCCCATTGATATAAAGAATAACTTCTTTAAATGTTACTTTTTCATTCGTCTTTCGTCATCTTCTCATACAGCTTAAACAGACACTCCAGTCGTGCTTCCTCCGTAGCAAAAGGATAACCTGCATAGCAACGCTCAACAAGGTCGTCAAGCCTATTATGCGCCTGACGAAGGTCGTCGGGCATACGGTCTGGGTCGTAAAGGTTGGCAAGCGCAAGCCCCGGATAGTCTTCGCGAATGCCAAGCACCTCCTCTGCCGCCTCCGCTATCTCCTCACGCTGTTCCGAAGAGATGGTTGGGAATGGGAAAGTGTTATAACAAAGCTGAGCAGAATAACGATAGTCCGTCTTTAACCTTCCACCCACCGTGCGTACCCAAGTCATGTGCATACGACTCGTGAGGATGCCGAAGAGCCAAAGCGGAGCATCGTAGAGCGCAAAGGCGGAATCGGCAACTATTTCTTTTTTGTATAAAAAGCCTATAGGTATATATTCTCGATTCTCAGAAGAATGTCTTGGGAAAATCACACATTCTCCTTCTTTATGTCTAATTTCGCCAAATTTATAAGAAACTGTAGCCAACTCTCTTGTACTTGCTCGTGAACTATTAAGTCTTGCTTCCTCTACGGCATCTATTCTTTCTCTTATCTTTGGGATAGAGTAAGCTTCATCAAAATCTTTTTGTTCTATCCATAAACAATAACGCAACTCTCCACGTATTAATTCTTGTGAGCCAAGTATTGGACGAATAAACTTAATTGCATCTGGAGCAGTTTCTATTAATGATTCCTTTTCATAACTATCAAGTAATAAATGTCCTCCATCATTAGGCATACTTCCAAAATTCATTGAGGGGAAATTTGATATTGAGCTTCCTTTTTTCTTAACAATAGAAGATGTTCCTGCTACTAAGTATGGACTAATGCTGTCTGCCGCAACTCGTTCTGTACCGCAATATAAGACTTTTGGCATATTAGAGGAACAGCGAATACCGATGATAACACAAGTTACTCCTGCATTGTTCTTTGCATTATTTGTCCACTTAAACGATGTATAAGCAAAACTTATTTCAACACCTTTATTCAGAATATAACTCCATAGCAGGTCTACCTGCTCTCCTTGACAGATTGAATTTGTTGTTACAAAGGCAAAAGTAGCATTTGAATTTACAATGTAATTAGTTCCCTTGTAAAACCAAGTAGCAATATAATCTAAGTTGTTAAAGGCAATGTCTTTGCCCATTGCAACATCCATATCACTTTTCTGCTCTTTATCCTGCAAGCGTGCACCCAAGTATGGCGGATTACCAAACACAAAGACTTCCTCGTCTTTGCAATGTGGGCAGACTTCATTCCAGTCCATTCGGCAGGCATTACCACAATAGATTTGCGTAATATTGCGAAGCGGTAGGCTTGTGTGTTGATACCGAAGTTTTCAAAGAATTTATTATCCATCTGGTGTTCAGCCAGCCAAAGGGATAGCATGGCTACCTCGTGAGGGAAGTCGAGCAGCTCAATGCCATAGAACTGTGAGATATGGATGTGCGAACCTTCTGCAAACTCCATCGTTCGTTGTCCGAAGTTGCATTTGTCTATAAGGCGGAGAATATCCATCTCCAGCAGTCGGAGACTTTTATAGGTAATAATCAGGAAGTTTCCGCTACCGCAGGCAGGGTCGAAGAACTTCATCCTGCTCATACGCTGCAACAAAGCATTACACTTTTTGACGATGGGTTTACAAACCTTCAAAAAGTCAGACTGGCTGATAGCGTTCATGTCCAGTAGCTGTTGTTGCTGTTTGTAGTCTGCTTCCTGTTGGTTATATTCCGCCCGCAATTCGTCAAGGAAGAGTGGACAAATCACCTTCATAATGTTCGGTACACTTGTGTAGTGCATTCCCTCCTTTGCACGTTCCTCTGGGTTGACAATCGCTTGTATCATCGAACCGAAGATGTCAGGATTAATATCCTTCCAGTTCATGTCTCCACACTCAAGGATAATCTTCCTCGCCCTTCGTCCCATCTTTGGTATCTGAATATGCTTAGCGAAAAGTCCACCATTGACGTATGGGAACTGAACAATAATTGCAGCCGTATCGTCAGGGCGCAGGCGCAGGTCCATAACGTTAAACACCTGACCAAGATAGTCGCTCAGGTCAGAGCCGTCAGGCTTTGTGAAACGTTCAATGGCATCACTGAAAAGATTAGGGGCAAAGATTCCCGTGTCTTCAGCAAAGAAACAAAACAGTAGGCGAGTGATAAAGATGTTTAGGTCGTGCAGGTCGTCGTCACTATCAAAGGAGTTGTAGGCACGCAATTCGTCGTGCAGTTTAGCCAGTTTCTCAGCTGCCTTAACGTCAGCAGGACTTTCCTCAACATAGTGCACACGTTCGACTCCCATCAGCGGATAGAAGAAAGCAAAGTCGCAATACATCCTTTGCAAGAGATTCTCATACGTCTCTTGTTCGCGCAGGTCGTAGGCAAGCACTGTTTCGCCATCACTTGTACAAATGATTTTTGGCTTTGCTTTCATTACCCTTTCGTCCTGCTTCAAGGCATCAAGTGTACTATTTAAGGTTGCTGTCTCCGATGGTCGATAACAGAATTCGCCTTTAATAAGCAATCCGTCAAATGTTTTCAGTATTCCTTTTCCTTCCTTAAAACGTTTTATCTCACGCTCACTCTTTCCAAAAGCAGTCAAGATAGCATAGCCCACTTCGGCAGCTTCAGGCGTAGCCGTCTTCCAGAGCGCAAGGTTAGCCTCTATTTGCTTATATCCTAATTGTTGTTTCTTTGCCATGATGCACTGTATGTAATTTAGCTCCAAAGTTACAAAAGAAGTTGAAATTAAGCAAACTGAGTCAAGAAAAGAAGAAAAAGAAAAGCGAATTGTAGTTCAAATTGCAGGAAAAACATTAAATTTGCAACTACACTATAAATCAAGGTAAGTAAAACTAATAAAAATAAAAGATATGAAAGTAGCAATTGTTGGTGCCAGTGGTGCCGTAGGTCAGGAGTTCCTACGCATCTTAGCAGAGAGAAACTTCCCGATGGACGAGCTTGTACTCTTTGGTTCGGAGCGTTCGGCTGGTAAGAAATACACATTCAAGGGCAAGGAGTACGAGGTGAAACTGCTCCAGCACAACGATGACTTCAAGGATGTAGACATTGCCTTCACCAGTGCTGGTGGCGGTACGTCTGCTGAGTTTGCTGAGACTATCACCAAGTATGGTGCTGTCATGATAGACAACTCAAGCCAGTTCCGTCAGGACGACGACGTGCCATTGGTTGTTCCAGAAATCAATGCAGAGGACGCATTGAACCGTCCACGTGGCATCATTGCCAATCCTAACTGTACAACCATCATGATGGTAGTCGTATTGAATCCTATCGACAAGCTCAGTCATATCAAGAAAATACATGTCAGCAGCTATCAGAGTGCTTCTGGTGCAGGTGCTGCCGCTATGGCAGAGTTGCAGCAGCAGTATAAGGAACTTGTTGAGACGGGCGAGGTGAAGACCATCGAGAAGTTCCCACATCAGTTGGCTTACAATGTCATTCCACAGATTGACAAGATGACAGAAAACGACTATACGAAGGAAGAGGTGAAGATGTTCAACGAGACACGTAAGATTATGCACTCTGATGTTCGCACATCGGCTACCTGCGTTCGTGTGTCTTCTCTTCGCAGCCACTCTGAGTCTGTATGGTTCGAAACCGAGCGTCCACTCTCTGTCGAGGAGATACGTGAGGCGTTGAAGGCTGCTCCTGGCGTTACGGTTGTTGATGATCCAAAGAACTATATTTATCCAATGCCGCTCGAGAGTGCTGGCCACGATGACATCTATGTGGGACGTATCCGTAAGGACCTTGCTGAGGACAATGGTAACACGCTTTGGCTCACTGGCGACCAGATCCGTAAGGGTGCTGCACTGAATGCCGTACAGATTGCGGAGTATTTGATTAAGGTCGGAAATGTGAAGTAAAAAGCAAACAGGCCTTCCGATTCCTTTGGGGGCTTCTGAATATAAGGAAAGAGTGTATCGAAGGGATTGAATACTTCTTGATGCGCTCTTTTTTTTGGTTGACTATTTAGTGATAGAATAAACTTAGTTCCAAATAACATCAGGCAAGAGAGTTTCTAATCCATAGTTTTGTGTTCAGTTCTTGTGATATTCCTATCCAGCACACATGGTGCGGAGGCTTAGCACGCATGGTGCGGAGCGTTAGTTGTCAGTGTGTCGATAACTAACAAAAGTCGTAAGGCTCGTTAGTATTGCACTTAGAAACAATCATTTCGGAGCGGTAAAAGGTATTTTTAATTATTACTGTCCGCTAAACCTCTAACTTCTTCAGCTCATCCCTTTACGCATTTAGGATGAGCTTTTTTTTCTCTTAGACAAGCCCCCTCTATACATTTTCCTCACATTGCGGAGGGGAAATACCATGTTTGCTAAAGTATTTTTTCCAATCGTTCTCAGGTTGTTCGAAAAAGGATTCCATATTGATATAGTACATCAGTACAATTCTTATCATTGTGGCTAATCCCGAGAAACTCCATGACCTTTTTATCCTTCTCTGTACGATGGTTATTAGCAGATTTGCAAGAAAAACCATCCAAATCTGTATTTTAATAGCATTAGCAGTCTCTCCGTAAAAGTATCTTAGCGGAAAATTCTGCTTGACTTGCTTGAATAGTGACTCTATCTGCCACCTTTTCCGGTAAATAGCCACTATATCTTGCGCATCCATCTCAAAGTCGTTGGTAGCGGTGATATTAGTTTCGTTGTCTTATTCTTTCCCGTCTTCTTGTGGTCTATGTAGGTGACGATTCGTGCATGATGTTCCACCCCCTTCTTTTTAAGGACTACCTCCTTGATATTGTATAAGAAACGGCTATCATCGTCTGTAATATTATACTCTATTTTCTAGTTGATAAACAAGATTTTTTTCTTCATCTTTGTAACGTAGACAGCACCATTATGAGTCATCTGTTCAAATTTAACATAGTCTATGTAGGCTCTGTCAATAGCTAGAATATCGTTCTTTGAATAATCCTGCGGTGCCATCATAAAACTGTCATGTGTGGCAGCAGAAGTGAATTGCATATCGTAAGGCACTCCTTCGTTGGCATTTATGATGGTATGCACCTTTATGCCTCCTTTCTTCTTTTCCGTGCTTGGGATTACGTCCCACACCCTTGAAGACGAGATTCGAAAAACAAGGGAATAGTGGTAGAATCCATTATTTTCAGACGATTAAGCCAAGAATCCCCCTTGCCTCGTTGGCTGTCCGAGAAAAGTAGGTCACGATGAGCTTCAAGGACATCCATATAGAGCCAACCAAAGAGTTCTTCGGGGCGTCTCTTATTGGCATCAGAGAGCGTACTACGCTTGGGTAAAGTATCTATGCTTAGATGAGGTAGCTTACGGGATTCTGCCAGCATAGAAGCCTGTATCTCACGAAGAGAGTCGAAACGCATCACCACGGCATAGAGCATAGTTACCACGTGAGACCACATATCGAACTTCTTTACATACCGTTCGCCACCATGTTGACGGCTATAAGTGTTAATTTTGTTCTTGTCTAAGCATTTTTATTAACTGACCATATCATCGGCTGTCCGAAAAAAATGTATACTTTTTGCTCATGTTACTTATGTTTTGTTGCAAAAGCAAAGGTAATTAAATGGGCTGATACTATGAAAAAAGTATCAGCCCAAATTTGTGAAAATAAACAAAAGTTTAGCGGACAGTAATAATTTTTAATCATTTATGTTGTAAGTATTTGTTATGTATGACGCAAATAATGTCTTTATTTGTAATAAAAAAATGCGGTATTGTGTTGTTATTATAAAAAAATAATATTTAACTTCGCCCCTGTGATATATTTCTGCGTTTAGAATTATGTGTGTAAATAATTAAAAATCTGTTTCAAAGAAACTATGAGAGAAGAAGGTTATAGGTTCAAAAAGTTTTTTTTCTTGATGAAGAAAATGAATAGTCTGTGTGTTAAGACAATAAGTGTCTTGGCAGTTCTTTTATTTCAGAGTAATCAAGCTGTCGATGCGGATGTCTTTTCTCGAAGTCTTTATGAGAAACAAGAGGTTTCGCAAAAGCGGCACATCACGGGAACGATAGTAGACGACAAGGGTGAGGTCTTAATCGGTGTGACAGTAGCGGTAAAGAATGGCAAGAATATGTGTCTTACGGATGCAGAGGGGCATTTCAATATCTGGCTACATCCAAACGAGTCAACGCTTGTCATTTCATACGTGGGTATGAAGACGATGGAGGTTGCGGCACTTCACGAAAGTCCGTTGAAGATTGTTATGAAGGCCGATGACAATCCTTTGAATGAGGTTATTATCACGGGTTATCAAACTTTATCACGTGAGAGGTCAACAGGTTCGTTTAATGTGGTAACTTCGGATAAGTTGAAGGGAAAGTTGCAAACAAACATCATTAGTAAGCTCGAAGGAATGGTTCCGGGCTTTGTTTCTCAAAATGGTGAGTTCTATCTACGAGGTATGTCAACATTACGTGGTGGACCAACTCGTAATGAGCCTTTACTTGTGGTAGACGGACTGCCATTTGAGGGAAATATTAATAGTATAAATCCTTCTATCATAAAGAATGTGACTTTCCTCAAGGATGCTGCTGCCGCTTCTATTTATGGTGCTCGAGCAGCTAATGGAGTCATTGTTATTACGACCGTAGATGGTAATGGGAATGGAAAGACGGAGGTTCAATACGATGCAAGTTTGATGTTTACACCAGCTCCTAATATGAGTGGTTTGCACAGGTTGAATAGTAGGGAACTTGTTGATTTACAAAAAGACGGCTTCAAATATGATCCGGGACAATATGCCTATCTTGACCCACGTGAAAGGGTAAACCCCGTGTTGGAACTTCTTTATAAGAATAGGGCAGGGATGATAGATAATGCAGAGCTGGAGAAAGGCTTAGAGGTCTATCGTAACATTGATAATCGAAAAGATCTTGAAGATTTCTATACGAAGACAGGCGTTCGCCATCAGCATAATCTTAGCATATCGGGTGGTAATTGGACCAATCGTTACGTTGTAAGCCTGAATTATGATGGGAACAGTTATAATGCTCGCTATCTTTCATCTAATCGCTATGGTTTTACACTGCGCGATAATATTAGCTTCTTCCAATGGTTAAAAGCCGATCTCGGTGTGACGGGTAGTTTCTCGCATGACAAGGGTGACACAGGAATGGGCCAGTTTACGGATATCTATCATAATAATCCATCCTACACAATGCTTCGTGACAAGGATGGTACACCCGTCAATTTCCCTAAATATAAGTCGGACTATGAATTGGAGAGGTTAAAAGAACTTGGGCTTATGGACGAAAGTTTTAATCCGATTACAAATCGAGCAGAAGAGAACTTCACAACAAAAGACCAATATTATAAGGTTCAGCTTGGTCTCAACTTTAAGATTATGAAGGGTTTGAACTTTGATGTTCGTTTTCAGACAGAGAATACCATAAGTAAGTCGACAGAGTTTCATAGTGCAGAATCGTATTATGTGCGGAACATGATAAACGATGCTGCACAATACAACGCTGCGAGAAAGGTTCTGACGCTCAATGTTCCTAAGGGTGCTCAGATGAGTGAGTATAGAAGTGACGTGTCAGCTTATACGTTACGTGCACAGCTGAATTTCTCAAAGGAATTAGGACTTCATTCTGTTACGGCTATTGCTGGTGGTGAGCGTAGAGAAAAGAAATCTACCGGCACATCTATCTATTATATGGGTTTCGATGATAGTAGTTTAGGATACAAGCCAGTTAATCCGTTGACCCTATCCTCGCTTATGCGCACAGAAGCACTCTCAGGTTTTTATGCGTGGCAGTCTATCTTTAATAATTATATCACCGATGTAGAAAATCGTTTTGTGTCATTTTATGGTAATGCTGCTTACAGCTATGATAATCGGTACGATTTAACAGGTAGTATCCGAGTTGATCAGTCGAACCTTTTCGGAACAGACCCTAAGTTCCAATATCGTCCGCTTTGGTCGGTTGGGGGCGCATGGCATATCATGAGAGAGAAGTTCTGGAAAGGTAGAGCGTCATGGATGGACAATCTTACTTTAAGATTAACCTACGGAATAGGTGGAAATGTACCTAAGGATGCAGGACCTTATCTAACTTTAGAAGCAGCACGCTATAATCAATGGAGTAGGGATTTTGCCTCAGCTATCAAGAATCCACCTAATCCAACCTTGCGATGGGAGAAGACCGCAACAACAAACTTTGGTATAGACTTCGCCTTCTTGGAAATCGTATCACAGGAACGTTAGAGTTCTATAATAAACATTCAAGTGACTTGTTGGCGAATAGAGAGGCTGACCCAACATTGGGATGGCGCAAGGTAACATTGAATTACGGTACGATGTATAACCGTGGTGTTGAATTCTCTTTGAGTAGTAGTAACATAAAGACAAACGACTTTGCGTGGTCTACCACATTGAACTTTGGCTATAATAAGAATAAACTGATTGATATAGACGATTCAGATATTAATGTATTTGGTATTACTTCTGGCAATGCTTCGGTAAAGGGCTATCCACTTGGTGCAGTGTTTAGCTATCAGTATGCAGGACTGGATGGGAAGGACGGAACACCACAATATTATGTTGATGGTGGTAAGAATGTCTCAAAGACAGTTACGGCTTTGAGTGATATTGTCTATTCAGGAACAAGGATACCAAAGTATAATGGTGCTTTGAGCAATAACTTTACTTATAAGAATTTCAACCTTTCTCTTATGTTTGTTTATTATGGGGGGACACGTTCTCAGAGGTGAGGCAGCTCCTTTCCTTTCAGTTCCTCCAACAACGAATGTAAATCGTGATATTCTTAACAGATGGCAGCAGCCTGGTGATGAGAAACGTGCTAATGTCACTCCAGCCTTTACGGGATATAGCCTTGACGCAACAACGGTTCGTCACCCTTGGTATGCTGCTGATGTCCATGTTATAAAGGTGATTATATCAAGCTACGTGACTTGTCTGTTACTTATAACTTTGATAGAGCGTTAATTGAAAAATGTGGTATGGGTAGTTTGGCTCTTACATTGCAAGTACAGAATCTTCTCACTTGGCATGCAAATAATGAGGGAATTGACCCCGAGGCCTTTGGTACATTTGGTTATGGATGGGGACAAAGAAGTATTCCTAATCCAACGACATGGACAATCGGTTTGTCTGCTAAATTTTAAAAGGAATAAATGATGAAAAGAATGAAAATAGTATTAGCTGTCTGCGTCGCTGTAATGATGACAGGTTGCAATGATTTTCTTGATATAAAGCCAAAAGGAGAGAAAATCCCAAAGACAGTGACGGATTTTGAGACGTTGCTCAATGATGAAAGTGTGCAGAAAATTTCAGATACCTATCCTGCGTATTTAACGGACGATGTCTATCTTCCAGATGTCGCGCAAGGAACTGCTACACCAGGATTAAATAGTGTTGACCAGTCTATTCGCAATCTTTATCTTTTTAAGAAAGAGGTTTTTGGCGAAGCGCAGGATGATGGTTTTTGGTTTGCATCTTATAACCGAATCTACTATTACAATACGGTTATTGACAATATCATGGGTGCAGAAGGAACTAATGAACAACAAAAGCGTTCTATTCAGGCAGAAGCGATGATAAGTAGGGCGTTGGAATATCTTTACCTTGTTAATGGCTATGCAAAACATTATGATATGCGTACGGCAGAGACAGATCCCGGTGTACCTTTAATCTTGGATGAGGATATTGCAAAGAAGAACCTCGTAAGGGCGAGTGTAAAAGATGTTTATGCACAGATTTTGTCTGACTTGCAAAATGCACTTCCAAACTTGCCAGTGCAAGCAAAAGGTAATGCGTTTAGAGCTTCGAAGGCTGCAGGCTATGGTGTTTTGGCAAAAACATACTTGTATATGGGTAATTATGCTGAGGCTTTAAAGGCTGCAAATGAAGTTCTTAAAATAAACAATTCTTTGTTAGATTTGAAGAAGTATGCAGTAGTGAAACCGCAAAGTTCTATCGGTCGCACCAATGTTCCGCAAGATATTGAAAATCCAGAAAATATCTATATCAAGTTTGCACCCTACGTGTATGGTTTGAGTTCCAAGGTCTTTGGGTCTGACGAACTTATTAGCCTCTTTTCAGAGAATGATATGCGACTTCAAGTCTACTTTACAAAGAACTTCCGTAATATTCCTACGGATAAATATGTTTGGGCTCCTTATTTACGAGCTAATTTAGCCGTGTCGACTCCTGAGATATATCTTATTGCAGCCGAATGTGAAGCGAGAGTAGGGGATGTTGGTCGTGCAATGGCTCTTGTCAACAAGTTGCGTGATAATCGTATAAAGAATAATACAGCACTTACGGCTACCGATAAGGATGATGCGTTGAAGAAGGTTCTTGAAGAACGCAGACGCGAACTTGCCATGTCGGGTATGGTGAGGTATATTGACCTTAAGCGACTGAATCAAGAAGTACGTTTTGCCAAGAGTGTAACACATATAACGGGTGATGGTACGTTTAGGTTAGAACCAAATTCTCCTCTTTACGTACTTCCTATTCCTGCAAAAGTTATGAGATTTAATAGTAAGACAATCCAACAAAATGAGAGATAAAGTAATGTTACGTAGGAAGTTTCTTTTATTATTTGTTTTATTCTTCAGCTTGTTTGTTCAGTCGAAGGGTATAACGATTGCGGGGCATATAACTGACTCTTCAATCAGACGTCTTTATATATTCACAGTCTATGATGAGCAGAATACTTATTTGCAGCCGCTCGACTCGGTAGAGGTTGCAGAGCAGGCTTTTAGCTATCATAATGACACGTTGCGTTCGCAACTTCTTTTTGTTACTCCTGTGTCAGAGAAGAAGGATAATGAGGCGGCTTTCTTGCAAGGCTGTTATATCTTTCCTTCTGATGGGATGAATGAGTTTACCTTTTCATTAGGATTGGCAAAGAGACTAAAAGTAGACGTAAGTAGTTCGCCTTTACAGCAGCGTTATGAGCAGTTTGTAAAAGAGCGTGATAAGGTAGGACAGAAGCAACTTCTTGATTCGCTTGATCGAGTGTTCTATGCAGCAAGAGACAAGAATGATACTAAGGAAATGGAGGTTATAAAGAGATCGTCTGCACCTATTTATGCGAATGCTTACAAACAATTACGTTCTTGGTTTGATAAGCAGATTTCTGTACAACGTGGTACTGCTTTTGGCGTTTATTTATATTATACTTATAAGCTGCAGCATTCAAAACTTGACGCTAAATCAAGAATAGAAGAAGCTGATAGTATGCTACAAGGATATGGACCTGAATTACGAAGGGGGCATTATTATAATCTTGCTTTGCAGAAGCTGTTGAAAGCAAAGAAAATACTTGTAGGGAACAAGGCTCCAAATATTGTCGGTATAGATGAAAACGGGAAAAACATCAGTCTATATGATTTCCGTGGTAAATATGTTTTGATAGATTTTTGGAGTTCAAGTTGCAAGTGGTGTCGCAAGGAAACGCCCAATATTCGTAAGGCATACGATGAGTTTAAGTCTAAGGGTTTTGTAGTGTTGGGTGTGTCTACTGATCTTTATAAGTCTGAGTGGCTAAAAGCAATTGAGGCTGATAAGGCAACGTGGAGGCATCTCTTATTACCAAAAGAACAGCGTTCGCGTGTTTTAGAATCTTATAATATTATTGCTATTCCTGAAATCTTGCTTGTCGATCCAGATGGTAATATCCTTGCAAAAGGGCTGCGTGGTGAGCAAATTTATGAAACTATCAGAATGCATATTAGTCCAAATCAAACGCCTATTATCAAGTAAACACTCTGTTATTGCTTTTTGGTAGTTTAACCCAATTCGATTATTAGACTACAAGGTTTCATTAAATCTTGTTTTGTGTTGTAATAAATTTGCTGTCATTTCTGTCACTCTTTGTGAGTTCTTAAATGCTTAGTATACAGCAGTTTAATGAGAAATGTTAAAATGACAGCAAATGAATTTGTACTTATATTTGGGTTTAACCCAAATGCGGTCATTAGACCACAAGATGTATAGTTTTTTATTACTGTCCGCTAAACTTTTGTTTATTTTCACAAATTTGGGCTGATACTTTTTTCATAGTATCAGCCCATTTAATTACCTTTGCTTTTGCAACAAAACATAAGTAACATGAGCAAAAGTACACATTTTTTCGGACAGCCAGTATATGGTCAGTTAATAAAATGCTTAGACAAGAACAAAATTAACACTTATAGCCGTCAACATGGTGGCGAACGGTATGTAAAGAAGTTCGATATGTGGTCTCACGTGGTAACTATGCTCTATGCCGTGGTGATGCGTTTCGACTCTCTTCGTGAGATACAGGCTTCTATGCTGGCAGAATCCCGTAAGCTACCTCATCTAAGCATAGATACTTTACCCAAGCGTAGTACGCTCTCTGATGCCAATAAGAGACGCCCCTGAAGAACTCTTTTGGTTGGCTCTATATGGATGTCCTTGAAGCTCATCGTGACCTACTTTTCTCGGACAGCCAACGAGGCAAGGGGGATTCTTGGCTTAATCGTCTGAAAATAATGGATTCTACCACTATTCCCTTGTTTTCGAATCTCGTCTTCAAGGGTGTGGGACGTAATCCCAAGCACGGAAAGAAGAAAGGAGGCATAAAGGTGCATACCATCATAAATGCCAACGAAGGAGTGCCTTACGATATGCAATTCACTTCTGCTGCCACACATGACAGTTTTATGATGGCACCGCAGGATTATTCAAAGAACGATATTCTAGCTATTGACAGAGCCTACATAGACTATGTTAAATTTGAACAGATGACTCATAATGGTGCTGTCTACGTTACAAAGATGAAGAAAAATCTTGTTTATCAACTAGAAATAGAGTATAATATTACAGACGATGATAGCCGTTTCTTATACAATATCAAGGAGGTAGTCCTTAAAAAGAAGGGGGTGGAACATCATGCACGAATCGTCACCTACATAGACCACAAGAAGACGGGAAAAGAATAAGACAACGAAACTAATATCACTGCTTACCAACGACTTTTGAGATGGATGCGCAAGATATAGTGGCTAGTTTACCGGAAAAAGGTGGCAGATAGAGTCACTATTCAAGCAAGTCAAGCAGAATTTTTCCGCTAAGATACTTTTTACGGAGAGACTGCTAATGCTATTAAAATACAGATTTGGATGGTTTTTCTTGCAAATCTGCTAATAACCATCGTACAGAGAAGGATAAAAAGGTCATGGAGTTTCTCGGGATTAGCCACAATGATAAGAATTGTACTGATGTACTATATCAATATGGAATCCTTTTTCGAACAACCTGAGAACGATTGGAAAAAATACTTTAGCAAACATGGTATTTCCCCTCCGCAATGTGAGGAAAATGTATAGAGGGGGCTTGTCTAAGAGAAAAAAAAGCTCATCCTAAATGCGTAAAGGGATGAGCTGAAGAAGTTAGAGGTTTAGCGGACAGTAATAATAGTTTTTATTACTATGGTATTGTTTCCTAACATCTTTTATTTTCTTATCGGTATCTTGTCTGCCTTTGTAACTTGACGTAGCCCGCTACGCCTACATAAAAAAGGCAGCCAATCTACTCGATAATATAACAATATATGTTTAGGCTCTAATGACAGATTTGGGTTAAAACTTAACTCTTTGATAGTATTATGATATAACAAAGAACACTCCCAACGAATAATCTATTTGGCGGATGAAGTTTCAAATTCGTACATAACCTTTACCGCTTTGTCACGTGATAATTGGCCTGGATTAGTTCCGGGTTTTCCTTCTGGTACTTCACGATGATAGAAAGCATAGAATTGAGTCCAAGCATCTAAGATTTTTCCGTTGCTATCGTGGAAAGACATAGGAATTGTTGAGAAAATAGGTTGGCCATGGTGGTCAACAAATGATTTCTGGACCAATTCGCTACAATAGATTTCTTTGTCATCAGGCATATAGAAACGATCGTATGGTCGACCGAGGTAGCTTAATGCTTGCTTCATAGAAGTATTCATGTCACAGTCAACAATTACTCTACCTACAGCAATGTGCGGTTTTCCATCTTTCCATTTTGAACGATTAAGGAAGGTGGTAAGAGGGGTAAGTGACACTGGCTTGCCGTATGCTTCTAATGCGTAATCAGCACTATCCGTATGATGGAAGATAGCCACGTGGTCAATCTTTAATCCATTAATGCCTTGCGTTGCATCTGTGATAGGGTTGCTTGTTTCCTTCACAACAAACATGAGGTCACCCTCGTGCAAGTTATGTAATGATATGTTATCATCTTGGAAAGTATCTGCAGAACAACCTGCAAAGAAAATAAGACATACCAAGATGAGGTGTGATAGGATTTTTTGTAGTTTCATGATAAATTCTTTTTATGTATGTTTTATGTTTTAGATTTCGTCGGGAGTATTCTTATGTGTAAATAAAAAGCGACTATCTGTGGGGATAGTCGCTTTTTTCTTATGTTTAGAACTCTGCGTTCTTTGGAGTACGTGCGAATGGGATTACGTCACGGATGTTCTGCATACCAGTAACGAAGAGGATGAGACGCTCGAAACCGAGACCAAAACCACCGTGTGGGCAGGTTCCGTACTTACGGGTATCAAGATACCAATCGTAAATGTCACGCTTCATACCACGATTTTCAATTTCCTGAACCAGCTTCTCATAGCTTTCCTCACGAACAGAACCACCGATAATCTCACCGATACGTGGGAAGAGAACGTCAGTACCTTGCATTGTCTTGCCGTCCTCGTTCTTCTTCATGTAGAACGACTTGATTTCGCTTGGGTAATCAGTCATGATGACAGGACGCTTGAAGTGTTCCTCGACGAGGTAACGCTCATGCTCACTGCTGAGGTCCATACCCCAGTGAGTGATTGGGAATTCAAACTTCACACCATCAGCAACGGCCTTCTTTAGGATTTCGATACCCTCTGTATAGGTAAGACGAACGAAGTCTTCCTTCAATACACCCTCCAAACGAGCGATAAGCTCCTTGTCAATCATCTTGTTGAGGAACTCAAGATCGTCCTTACAGTGTTCTAATGCCCAGCGAACACAGTACTTGATGAAGTCTTCTTCAAGGTCCATCAGTTCTTTTTGGTCGATGAAAGCAACCTCTGGTTCAACCATCCAGAACTCTGCCAAGTGGCGAGGAGTGTTTGAATTCTCTGCACGGAAGGTAGGACCGAAGGTATAGATAGCACCAAGTGCTGTAGCACCTAACTCGCCTTCCAACTGTCCTGAAACGGTAAGGTTTGTACGCTTACCAAAGAAGTCAGCACTGTAATCAACTTCACCACCTTTTGCAATACGATTGAGGTCGAGAGTTGTTACTTGGAACATGTTTCCCGCACCCTCAGCATCGCTGGCAGTAATCAGTGGAGTATGGAAATAATAGAAACCATGCTCGTGGAAGTACTGATGAATAGCGATTGCCATGTTGTGGCGAATACGGAATACGGCTCCGAAGGTGTTAGTGCGAAGACGCAAGTGGCCGTACTTACGCATGTACTCAAAGCTCTGTCCCTTTTTCTGCATAGGGTAGTCGCTTGGGCAAAGACCATAGATTTCAATCTCCTTACACTGAATCTCTGAAGTTTGTCCAGCACCTTGACTTTCAACGAGTTTACCAATAACGCTTATACAGGCACCAGTGGTAATGTTTTTTAATGTTTCAGCATCAACTGTTGCTGGGTCAACAACAACCTGAATGTTGTTGATTGTCGAACCATCGTTGAGTGCGATGAAGTCAACAGCCTTGCTGCTTCTGTGTGAACGAACCCAACCCTTTACATTAATATCTTTTCCAAAGTCGGTGCAAACAAGCGCATCGACGACTTTTGTTCTTTTCATCTTTATTATTGTAATTAGACTTTCTCTAATCCACTTAAAAAGAGGAAATATGAGAAAGAAAGTCAATTAAAATTCTTTTTAAGATTAGTTCTCTTTTGCGAATGACTTTAAGAGGCTATTGGGATTGATTTTTATTTATCCTTACACAGCCCCATATTTTGAGGGGCTGTGAGGAGTTCTTATTCAAATGCACCCATACGTAGCATGTCAACTTCCCTTCTCTGTTAGGAAACGCCAATCGCCACGACGTACATTCTTCTTAGTCAAACCAGCAAACTGTACGCGATCAAGTTTTACAACACGATAGCCGAGGCTCTCAAAGATACGGCGAACGATACGATTCTTACCACTATGGATTTCAATACCAACCTGTGTCAAGTCTTGTGGTGAGGGCATATTCAATTGCGTCAGCCTTGATTTCGCCATCTTCTAATTCGATACCATCAGAAATCTTCTGCAAGTCATTAGCTGTAACAGCCTTGTCGAGGAAAACGTGATAAACCTTCTTCTTCAAGAATTTAGGATGAGTAAGTTTTGATGCGAGGTCGCCATCGTTTGTGAGGAGCAGTACACCTGTTGTGTTGCGGTCAAGACGTCCGACAGGGTAGATGCGCTCAGGACAAGCACCTTTCACGAGGTCCATAACTGTCTTGCGCTGCTGTGGGTCGTCACTGGTTGTAACATAATCTTTTGGTTTGTTGAGAAGGACATAAACCTTTTTCTCTAATGAAACCAATTTCTCTTGGAAATAGACCTCGTCAGTGCGTAGTACCTTGCTGCCAAGTTCTTTTACAACCTCGCCATTAACAGTTACTGCACCAGAAAGGATGTATTCGTCAGCCTCACGGCGAGAGCATACGCCAGCGTTTGCAAGATATTTGTTTAGGCGGAGTGGCTCGTTAGGATCGAAGTTCTCCTCCTTGTATTCGATACGTTTCTTGTGTGAATACTTTGCATTTGGATCATAATCAGCACTATGCTGACGATAGCCTCCTTGGTTATATCCACCACGGTTGTTGTAACTATTGCGGTTGTTGTATCCACCACGACTCTGGTATCCGCTACGGTTGTTGTTGTATCCACCACGATTATTGTTGTATCCACCACGTGGCTGATAAGCACCCTGCTGACGTGGTTGATAGCCCTGCTGACGTGGTTGATAGCCGCTTTGATTTGCTTGGTAGCTGTTATTCTCCTCGCCCTCGGTAGCGTTATTAGCATTGTAACGTGGGCGATAGGTCTGTGGTTGATAGCCATTCTCATCATTGTTGTAACGTGGGCGATAGCCACCCTGCTGTGGACGACTCTGGTATCCACCACGATTGTTGTATCCACTCTGTGGGCGTGGTTGGTAACCGCCTTCCTCACCGTTATTGTTGTAACGTGGGCGATAGCCACCCTGTTGTGGACGACTCTGGTATCCACCACGGCTGTTGTTATATCCTCCGCCAAAACTGTTTTGACGTGGACGATAACCACCCTGCTGTGGACGTCCTGCATTCTGCAAGCCAGAACCAAAGCCCTCAGGACGAAATCCGCCTTCACTACTGTTGGTTCTGTCGCTACTATAAGCGCGCTGGCTATGAATACGTGGACGCTGTGTGCGTCCTGTGCCACGGTACTCTCTTTGATAGCTGCCTTGTTCGGCTGCTGCTGAATAGCCATCGCGGCTATTCTCGTTTTGCTCAGATTGAACTTCTTTGTTCTCGAATTCTTCTGTCATAATTGTTAAACTTTTAATTTGAAATTACTGGCCTCACGGCTAATTTATTATTTTTAATGTTAGTAAAATCTTAACTCTTTTATGTGGAGTGTTTAGTGTTGACTTTTGTTTAGTCTTTTCGGAATACTTAAATTCCTGTATAGTTGTAAGGAGTGATGGCCATCAGTTCTGCTTTCACACTGTCGCTGACATTGAGTGTTTGTATGAAAGCGTGTATAGTTTCTTCGGTCATCTTCTCATTTGTGCGTGTGAGAGCCTTTAATGCCTCGTATGGGTGTGGATAGGCTTCACGGCGCAAGATGGTTTGGATTGCTTCAGCAACAACTGCCCATGTCTCTTCAAGGTCTTCCCTTAGTTTTTCTTCGTTGAGAATAAGTTTGCGAAGACCTTTTAAGGTACTCTGTATAGAAATGACACTATGTCCGACGGGAACACCTATGTTGCGAAGGACCGTAGAGTCTGTAAGGTCACGCTGCAAGCGACTTACTGGGTAGCTTTTGTGCAAGGAATTGTAGGATGGCATTTGCCATTCCGAGGTTACCTTCGCTATTTTCAAAGTCAATAGGATTTACTTTGTGTGGCATAGCACTTGAACCGACTTCACCTGCTTTGATTTTCTGTTTGAAATATTCCATAGAGATATACATCCAGAAGTCGCGATCAAGGTCTATGATGATGGTATTGATGCGGCGAATAGCGTCACATACACTACCTAAGTGGTCATAGTTGCTAATTTGTGTTGTCCATTGTTCACGCTCTAAACCTAACTTTTCACTAACAAAACGATTGCCAAAGGTGCGCCAATCATATTGTGGATAAGCTACATGATGTGCGTTAAAATTACCCGTTGCTCCACCAAATTTAGCAGTCATCTTACAGTTGCGTAGTGTTGCGAGTTGCTCGCTTAGACGATAGACGTAGACTTCTGCTTCCTTACCCAGTCGGGTAGGTGAGGCTGGTTGTCCGTGGGTTTTTGCCAACATCGGAACATTTTTCCATTCTTCGGCGTATTCCTTTAATTGTGCAATTAGTTCTTCAACTTGTGGATAGAACACCTCTTCGAGAGCTTCTTTTACAGACAAAGGGACGCTCGTGTTGTTGATGTCTTGTGAGGTTAGTCCGAAGTGGATGAACTCTTTGTAGTCGTCAAGTCCTCCAATCTTGTCAAACTCTTCTTTAATAAAGTATTCAACCGCCTTAACATCGTGATTAGTTGTCTTTTCGATTTCCTTTACACGTGCAGCCGACGTCTCGTTGAAGTTACGATAGATGTCACGTAATTGCTCAAAAAAAGTTCTGTCGAATTTCTCTAATTGTGGTAAGGGTAATTCACAAAGTGTGATGAAATATTCAATTTCCACACGAATACGATAACGAATCAATGCATACTCTGAAAAATAGTCAGCAAGACATTCTGTTTTGCTTCTATAGCGTCCATCGATAGGCGATACGGCTGTTAATGTGTCAAGAGTCATAATGATATTAATTAATATGGTGCAAATATAAGAATAAAAATCATTAATAACGTAAATAATAATAATAATAAAATAAAAAAAGAATGAAGGTTTAAATGTAATAGTGAAATATAGAACGTTATATAATAAAAAAAAGACTTCACAACATTGTTGTAAAGTCGTCATCATCTTTAAGTGTTTAAGGTGGGCGTTGACGGATTCGAACCGCCGACCCTCTGCTTGTAAGGCAGATGCTCTAAACCAGCTGAGCTAAACGCCCCTTAAAATCCCCTGCGCCCCTTAGGGTTACGGGGAAATACCCCTTAGTGGGCGTTGACGGATTCGAACCGCCGACCCTCTGCTTGTAAGGCAGATGCTCTAAACCAGCTGAGCTAAACGCCCCTTACTTTTGTAAGGCGAGTGCAAAGGTAAAGAAAGTTTTTTATTCTTGCAAGCAAAAGCCAAATAATTTAGTTAAAAACCTCAAAAGTCTTTGTTTGACTTTTGAGGTTTTATTATTCTTGTTTATGTTTCAAATAGTTGTTTATTTGATTGCAACTGTTTTAGCAAGTCCCTTTGTTTTAATAATGTAGTTGCCAGATTGTAATGCAATCGTCTTACTATTGTTAACAGTGCCAGCAAATACAAGTTTACCATTTACAGAGTAGACATGGAATTGTACAGGTTCGGCTGTGGTAATGGTGAGAGCGTTCTTGCTGCCATAGATTGTAAATGGTTCTTCGGTAGGTGTATCTATTCCTGTTGAAGGGATAAACTCCGCTCCAATAGTTACAGAAGAAGCAACCTTGAGGGTAGTATTATCAACTTCCTCATCGTCAATCAATATTGTAGAAAGTTTGTATCCAGATGCAGGAGTCGCAATAATTGTAAGGTTGCTGTTCTTGGCAACTCTTGTACCAGTTTGTACTTCAATACCATCTGCTGTAAATACTTTTAGCGTTCCATTTTCGGGAGCCTGTATGGTTATGTAAGCCATGTCGCAGCCCGTACCATCACCTTCATAGTCAATAGTCCATCCCTTCTTCTTAGCGATAGTTGATTCGGCATGTTCAGCATCGTTATAAAATTCAGCTTTTTCGCCACGTACGTAGAGCGTGTTTCCACGTTTTTCTTTTCCATTTGGAAGTTGAGGATAATTTGAAAGACTATAATAGAGTGCGTTCAAAGTACATGCATCCCATTTGTTACCACCTACATTCAAGTACGTTAGGTAATCATGCCCTGTGAGGTCTAATCCTTCCAGCTTATTGCCATCAACAGTAAGTGTAACCAGAAGAGGGTTGTTCTTCAGGTCTAATGAACTAATAGCGTTGTTAGAAAGCTGTAATGTTTTTAATGCAGGATTCTTGCTAACATCAAGACTGCTGAGCTTATTCTTTGATACATATAGTTCTTCCAAGTTAGACATGTCTTTCACATCAATGGTTTTGATTTCATTACCATCAATGTTCAGGTAGACAAGTTTCTTGTTATGGCTGAGGTCTATGTTTTGTAACCAGTTGTTCTTTACATCAAGGTGGGTTAAATCAATAGCCCCAGTAACATCTATATGTTCAATTTGGTTACCATAAGCACGCAAATCAACAAGTTTTGAATTTTTGCTAACGTTAAGTTGTGTAAGATCAGAATATGCACAATCGAGTGTTTCAAGGTCTAATAGTCTTGTAACATCAAGTTCTGATACAGAATTCATATATGTTGATAGAGAACGCAAGTGATTGTTGTGGCTTAAGTCAACAGATGTTATTTGTTGTCCACCCCAACACCTGGGTAGCTTGAGAAGTCTGCTCCGGTGATAGCACCATATATTGTAACTGTTCTTCCAAAGGTTTGTCCTGTAATAGTTGTAGGAGTTGTTTTAACCACAACCTTTTCAGTTTCTCCATTTCCCCAGTCTATAGTTATCTCCTTATCTTCACCATCAACAGAAAGGAAATACTGTTGCTCAGCTCCTGATGGAACAGTCAATTTAAGGTAATCGTTGTCGGCTGATGTGTCAAAGACAGGCTTGATAACAGCATCTTCTGAAACAACGAAGACGTTGTTGGTTATCAACTTTCCATTAACCTCTACACCAACAAGTCTTGTTCCATTAGGGATAGTAGCATCGAGTTTTATAGGGAAACCAGGAAGAACCTTCTTGGTGACAGGTATATAAGATGCATAATAGCCGTCGTCAGGAACCTGACTCAGTGTATAACTAATACCATTTTCAGCTGGTTGCATAGTAATAGATACAGAGTCCATAGAGGCTGTACCATCACCATGAACATCCAATTTATAGCTATTGTCTGATCCATCTTCTAATAAATCTGTCTTGGCGTGTTCATAGTTTGAACCTGCTAAGAAGACATTTGTGCGATTAGAAGAACCCGTGTGTGAGGGCATAGCTTTGAAGGTGAAGTTAAGTGATTGAGGAGTTGTGTTTTTACAATCTCTCATATCAAGCATGTTAAGTCGGTTTGTACCGATGGCACCATGCATATCAAGGAAGCCTATGCCAGTGTTACGTACGCTTACATTACGTAGGAAACGCTGATTTGATAGGTCCATATATTGTATCTTGGTGTTATTAATATTAATGGTTTGAAGATACGAGAGGTTAGAGACGTTAAGGTGAGATAGCTTTGTGTCACTAAGTTCGAGAGTTGTAATCTTATTATTATTAGTTAAATCAAGTTTTTCGATATCCGTTTTAGTTGCATCAAGCAGGATTAGCTCTGGATTATTAACAAGATTAAGTTCTGTTATCTTTGTTCCATTTATGTAGAGTTTCTCCAGTTTGTTTTGTTTTGTAACATCAATAGATGTAATACCTATATTACCAGTGATGTTTATGTCGCACAATTCGGGGTAATTACTATCCAGTTCAAGTTCCGTTAAACTACCATTTGCAAGATTAAGATAGCGTAGTTTAGGAAGGCTAACAGGATAGAAGTGTGTTATGTCTGCGTCAGATATATCAATGTTTTGTAATTCCGAGCTACCTTCGGGGAATAAAACCGTAGCCAGTCTGGGATTATGATTGGCTGTGAAGGTGCTCATCTTATTAAATCCACGCAAGTCTAATCGTGTGATGTCGTTATAGCTAAGGTCCAGTAAAATAAGATTAGGCGTACCAGAAAGGTCGAGTCCACTATAGTTCAGAGTGTTGTGCTTTGCTTCTATCTGTGTCAAATTAGGTTGATTTTTAACTGCAAGATACGTAGCATTAGCATAGGAAACTTCAATAGCGGTGAAGTCTCCGTAGACAATAATCGTATCTTTCAATAATTTTCCTGTAACCTTTTTGTTACTGCTCCATCCTTCTAAGGTGGCTTCTTGTTTCTTTCCGTCGCCCCAATCTACAAACACCTTGTTTTTTTCATTTGTTTGGGTCACACGAAACGTAAAATCTTGCCCCTACTGCCGTAGAAGTAGCAATTTTCATTTCACCATTAGTTTGTGCAAATGTAAACAAATACACAAACAGAGATAACATTAGTAAAAGTTTCCTCATAATCATAAAACCTTTAATTTCACAATATTTTTTTATTATTATTTTTAAGTGACGGGCAACATATTGTTGCTCTAAACTTAGGCATGTTACGAAGTTAACTTATTAATCTTGCTAATTAAAAGAGTACTAAGTAACATGCTGTGCAAAGATATAAATAAAAAAATGATAATTCTAAACTTTTGTGCTAATTTATTAATATTTTTGTAAAATAAATGAGTTGTAAAGTTATGATTCTTGTGTTGTTCAAGTTTTTTTCAGACGTTTGAAAAGATAGAGTAAGAACATAATTCCACGGAGCGAAAGTTCGATGGCCATAGCAAACCATACGCCACGCAGACCGTAGTGAGAGGCGAGCGCATAGGCTAAGGTAAGACGGACGAGCCACATACTACCTAAGTTAATCATGGAAGGTTTAAGTGTGTCGCCTGCTCCTATGCAGACGCTGTAAGCAACGATTGCAGTAGCAAAGAAGGGTTCGGCAAAGGCTTCGATGCGAAGAACAGATGCTCCTAAGGATTGAATTTCAGCTACGGGCGATAGTAAACCAATCATTTTTGGTGCGAAAATGTACATGATGATACCCATGAATGCCATGACAATCATACCGAGCATGACTGTCATCCAAGCGAAGCTTCGATGAAGGTCTTTTCGGTCGGCACCTACGCTCTGTCCTATCAATGTGGTTGCAGCTTCGCTGATACCATGACCTGGCATATAGCATAGGCTTTCTGCTGTAATAGCAAATGAATGCGCCGCGATAGCAATATTGCCTAAGGGAGCTACGATCATTGTCGAAACCAGTTGTGCGCCATTCATCAGAAGATATTGCAACGCCATTGGTGCACCAATCTTCATTGCATTCCAAATATATTGCCAACGCCACACAAATCGTTCAACATCCTGTTTCCAAGCCAGAATAGGACTACGAAAGATAGCATAATAAGCCAACGGAATAGCGACGCAGACGAAGGAGAGGAGACTTCCAAGTGCTGCTCCTGAGGCTCCTAATCCAAAACCGGGCATCGTCATATCCATGTCAAAGAAAGAGACGGTACGTGTCGGGAAAATAAAGAAATAGTTGAAAACGACATCCAATACACACATCAATATTGCCATAAAACTCGGACGTCGCATATCGCCTGATACTTTTAGTATAGCTGCTGACATGTATTCGATGAGGTGGAAAGGTGTGATAAAACAGAATATAAGGAAATATGCCGTAGCATCCTGTTGAATATCAGCACCACCGCCTAACCAGATTGGAAGATAGGGGGCAATAAGTATCGTGACAGACAGTAGAAGTAACGAGAAACATAGACCAAAAATATAGCCATGACGCATTACTGCACGTGCTTTTGCAAAGTCGTTCGCACCAATGAAATGTGCAATTTGTACAGAAAATCCCATCGTTACCGCATTCACCAAAGTGAAGAAGAGCCATGTTGCAGGTTCAACAAGGCCAATAGCCGCAGATGGTTCTGCACCGAGCGAACCCACCATTCCCGCATCGATATAAAACATCAGAACCGTTGTTACCTGTGCCAAGATAGAGGGCATACTGAGTTGGATAATGAGGTTAAATTTCTCATTCCTGCTCATTATCTCGCCACTACGAATTTTTATCAAGTAGGTGTTCGGAAAAGGATTTACGAAGATACAAAAATCAATGAATTTTTAATATAAAAAAACAAAATTCTAATAGTAGAGAAATAAAACAGTTAAGTTAATCTGCGGTTTCAAATATTATAAAACAAGTAAAGTAATATACGTTCTTACTTATAAGTTTTTATTGTTATATGTATTTACGATAGAGTCTTTTAATTCCTCTTCTGATATTGGCAACCATGCATCTGGGAATATATCCGGTGTGGCCCAGTAAAACCATCGTTGTGGATATATAACGACTTTATTAGGATTCGTATTGAGCATACCCGCCCAAAAAGAAAAAGTACTATTTGCAATTATATTGTGTTGGCATTTTGTCATGAGAAACAAGTCTATCCAGCTATTATTCCCATGATTACAATCAACGTAAATTGCATTGGGAATATCCATATTTTCCTTTACCCATGTTATATCATCGGAGAAGACAAAAAAAAACAGGATTATTTTCTTGTTGCCTGATACATCTGATAGCTATGTAATAATAGGAGGGTGGACAAAAGACGCCAAATTTATTAATATGTTCTTTTGCCTGATAATCTCCTCGTCGAATGTGGACAGAGACGGCATTACTTTTCTCTATCATGCATAAGATAGCATTGGTCTCAGTAGAGAGGGTGAAGTCACGAAAGCGGAGCATATCTAATAAATTTACCCCTTCCCAATACTTCTTATCCAACCAAAAACCATCATAAAATATACTCTTTGATGTTTCTTCCATAGGAATGATATGAAGACGCTCAAGAAACTTTGCTATCTTGCTAATACTATCTGTAATAACGTTATGAGATGGGAGCTTTAGGTCGAATATTTTATCCAACTGAAAGTCGGAATGAACATATAAAGAACGAGACCAATACGAGCCATAAATATGTTCTTGTGGGTAGAGCCGTGATAGGTATTGGCTAAAAACATATATGAATAGCTGATTGCCCAAGCCTCCTTGGAAGTTTACAATCTTCATAACATTCTTATAGAAAGAGTAGGTTTTAATTATGCATCCTTCAATAGCGTACCTGTGTGACCAAAGTCTACTAAGCGAAGGTCGAAGATAAGGGTTGAATAGGCAGGTACTGAACCCGCAGATGCAGAACCATAACCCAACTGATAAGGGATGTAGACGGTCCAATGGTCACCTTTGTGCATTGACATTAAGGCTGTGGTAAAACCATCTACAAGACTTGTTGGTTTACCCTTATCGTCATATTTAAGTCCAATGCTGCTGTGATTAGGAATTGAGGTCTTTGCATTAAAGGTATTGCTTGACCATGACTTATCAAAGATAAGGCCTGATGTATAAGTTGTTGAGGGTATCAGTCGACCCATGTAGTGCATTGACACATCGTCAGTATATAATGGACTTGTTGTTCCATTACCAGCCTCTTCCACATGCGCAATGATATAATTCTCTGGGCTGTAAGTCAGCGCATTACCAGAAGTCTGCTTCTGGTTTTGGAAAGTATAATTAAGTATTATCTTCCAAGAAGTATCACCATTCTTGATTTTCTGCTGAGTAGTGGTGTAGAGGTTGTTCCAATAAGTGTCATTTTTCGATTGCCAATTAGCATATTCCTCAACAGTATTGTCCTTCTCTGAGCAAGAGGTAAGGAGGGTGGCAGAAAGTATCATTCCACCTATGCAGATGAGATTTGCTACACGACGAGTAAGGTTTTTAATTCTCTTTGTCATAGTCTTTTATTTGAATAGAAAAGGGATAGTAGGGTGGGAGTATGACCATCTTATAGAAAACTTCAATAGTCTATAAGTGTTAAACCCCGACTCTATTATCCCTTCTTTGTATTAGTCAATATCAATCTTCTTCAACAGAGCTGTGATAGAAACGCGGTCTTCGATAATCTCACGTAGCTTCTCAACTGGCACACGCTCCTGCTTCATAGAGTCACGATAACGCAGTGTAACTGTGTTGTCAGTCAGAGTGTCGCCATCAACTGTCACACAGAAAGGAGTACCAATAGCATCCTGACGACGATAACGCTTACCGATAGAATCCTTAGCCTCCATGTGTGTATTGAAGTGGAATTTAAGGCTGTTCACAATCTCCTGTGCTTTCTCTGGTAAACCATCTTTGTTAACCAGAGGAAGAACCGCACACTTTACAGGTGCTAATGGCTCTGGCAACTTCAGAACTACACGGCTTGAACCATTCTCTAAAGCCTCCTCTGTATAGCTGTGACACATAACAGAAAGGAACATACGGTCGACACCGATAGAGGTTTCTACTACGTATGGAGTATAGTTCTCATTGCGTTCTGGATCAAATACTTCACCTGACGGCCTGAGTACTTCTCATGCTGAGAGAGGTCGAAGTCGGTACGTGAGTGAATACCCTCAACCTCCTTGAAGCCGAATGGCATGTGGAACTCGATGTCGGTTGCAGCATTAGCATAGTGAGCTAACTTCTCGTGGTCGTGGTATCGATAATTCTCGTTACCCATACCAAGTCCCTCGTGCCAAGCCAAACGATGCTTCTTCCAGTACTCAAACCACTTCATCTCAGTTCCCGGCTGGCAGAAGAACTGCATCTCCATTTGTTCGAACTCACGCATACGGAAGACAAACTGACGAGCAACAATTTCGTTACGGAAGGCCTTACCAATCTGACAGATACCGAATGGCAATTTCATACGACCAGTCTTCTGAACATTGAGGAAGTTTACGAAGATACCCTGTGCTGTCTCTGGGCGGAGATAAATCTTACTTGCAGCCTCAGCAGAAGCACCCATCTCAGTAGAGAACATAAGGTTGAACTGACGAACGTCGGTCCAGTTAGTTGTACCGCTGATTGGGTCAACGATACCCTCGTCAAGAATAATCTGCTTCAAAGCCTCCAAGTCTGGTCCTTGCATAGCCTCAGCGTAACGAGCTTGAAGGTCATCACGTTTCTTCTGATTGTCAAGTACACGTGGATTGGTTTCACGGAATTTTGCTTCGTCGAAAGAGTCGCCAAACTTCTTAGCAGCCTTAGCCACTTCCTTCTCTATCTTCTCCTCGTACTTACCAATCTGGTCCTCAATGAGGTTGTCTGCACGATAACGTTTCTTAGAATCGCGGTTGTCAATCAATGGATCATTGAAAGCATCAACGTGACCACTGGCTTTCCACACTGTTGGGTGCATAAAGATAGAGGCATCGATACCAACAATATTGTTGTGCAGCAGTACCATTGACTGCCACCAATACTGTTTGATGTTGTTTTTCAGTTCGACACCGTTCTGACCATAGTCATAAACAGCTGCTAAACCATCATAAATATCACTACTTGGGAAGACGAAGCCATACTCTTTGCAGTGGCTCACAATCTTCTTGAAAACATCCTCTTGTGCCATAATAATCTATTTATACCTTAATTTTTGTCGCAAAGTTACGCTTTTTTAGTCGAATAAGAATAGGTTTACTGCGAAACTTTCGCCCAAATCGATTAATCATGAGGCAATCTTTCGATTTGGTTGATGTTATACTCACTCGTAAACAATGTCTTAGAATACAGTATTATGCTAACAATCATGACGTTTTCTTGTATTTTTTAACAAGCATATTGATGCCCAACACGAATGGTGTTAAGCCTTCGCACTATTGGTGCGGAGGCTGACTCCAATCATAAAGGAGACTTATCTGTTCAGATCATAACAACCGATTTGACTTGAAAAAATGCTATGGTGCAAGTGAAACAAGAGTAGGTGCAAGTTCCAAAACGAAGTGCAATAAAAGAGTGTCCCTCTCCGAGAGATGCAGACGTTCTCGATGCGTAGCGAGAGGTTGTCTGCATCTCTCGGAGAGGAAAAAGAAACAACCAGCAATACAAATAAAAAAAAGGAGACCGAAGTCTCCCAAAGATTAACTAACTTTGTATTGCAAATGTATCATCAATTAATCTCGGAGCAAAGGTCGCAAATTTTTGCCTTACTCCAAAAGAAAACAGCGAGAAAAGAAATTGCCGATATCGTCGGTATTAGTCAGTCAACACTCTCACGTGAAATCAAACGCAACAGCACGCCTTCTGGAAAGTATATCTGGACGAAGGCGCATGATATGGCTATGCAGCGCAGAAAGAACACGGTAACTAACGCCAAACTCTCCGACGAATTAGTCTGGAGAATTAAAGAATATATTACCAACGACCAGTGGTCTCCAAGACAAATATCAGGGTATCTGCGCATTAATGAGGGCATAGAGGTGTCCCACCAGTCCATCTATAACATCATCCACAATGACACAACAGGGAAGCTTGCAGAGCACACAAGACATAAGATGAAATACAGGCATCGTCCCAAAGGCGGACATCTTCCAATAAAGGACAGAGTGAGTATCCATGAAAGAAGTAAGGAAGTTGACGGGAAGAGATTTGGAGATTTTGAGATGGACTTAATCGTCGACCCTGCCCATCACGCCATACTCACAATAGTGGAGAAATCTACCAATATGTTGTTTATGCAGAAACTGCCATTTGGAAAACAGTCAACGCCTCTGGCAAAGGTGGTTAGGAAACTACTGCTGCCATACAAGAACAGCCTGAAGACAATTACAACAGATAACGGACCTGAATTTGCGGCACATAAGGACATCACCAAATACTTAGGCGTGCCCGTATACTTCGCTGACCCATATTGTTCATGGCAAAAGGGAGCTGTTGAGAATACAAACAAATTAATCAGGCAGTATATACCTAAAAAGGATTCGTTTGAGAACTATACGGACAAGAGAATTATGTCCATACAAAAGAAATTGAACGAAAGACCAAGAGAAAAATTAAACTTTTCTACTCCAAAGTGCGAGTTCTTTAAACACGTTTTGTAATTTTGCACTTGCTGGTTGACTCTGCGAGGTTGCAGAATGATACTCAGATCCTACACTTGAATAAGGTATAATTTGTCTGTTTATATTTTTTTTTGTATATTTGCAGTCTTATGAAGCTCACTACTTTAAGTGATAAAACAAGAATTATATGGATGACGAGATAAAAGACTTGGATGGACTTACTCTTGAGGAAGAAACTCAAGAGCAGGATTCCCATTCTGATTATAAACCTGCCGATAGATTTGATGCCTCTGCTGTGCATCACCTCTCTGGCATGTATAAAAACTGGTTTTTGGATTATGCCAGCTACGTAATCCTTGAGCGTGCTGTACCTCATATTGAGGATGGCCTGAAACCTGTGCAACGCCGTATACTCCATTCTATGAAACGAATGGATGATGGGCGATACAACAAGGTTGCGAATATTGTAGGTCACACAATGCAGTTTCACCCTCATGGCGATGCGTCTATCGGTGATGCTTTGGTACAGATGGGGCAGAAAGACTTGCTCATTGATATGCAAGGTAACTGGGGAAATATCCTCACTGGCGACCGTGCTGCTGCGCCACGCTACATCGAGGCGCGTTTGTCAAAGTTTGCCTTGGAGACGGTTTTTAATCCTAAGACAACAGAATGGCAACTTTCATACGACGGCAGAAACAAAGAGCCGATTACGCTTCCCGTAAAGTTCCCGCTGCTTCTGGCACAGGGTGCTGAGGGTATTGCTGTTGGCTTGTCATCCAAGATACTTCCACACAATCTCAACGACATCTGCGATGCAGCTATCAACTATCTGCGTGGTGAGGAATTCCATCTTTATCCAGACTTCCCAACAGGTGGTAGTATTGATGCTTCAAAGTATAATGATGGTCAGCGAGGCGGTGTGTTGAAGGTGCGTGCAAAAGTAGAGAAGCTTGATAATAAGACCCTCGTCATCCGTGAGGTCCCTTTCACTAAGACTGCCAACACACTCCAAGAGTCCATTACTAAGGCTGTTGAGAAGGGTAAGTTGAAGATACGCCGAGTAGAAGATATGACAGCTTCGGAGGTGGAGATTCAACTTCATCTCACACCGGGAACGTCAAGCGATAAGACTATTGATGCCCTCTATGCTTTCACTGATTGCGAGATAAACATTTCGCCAAACTGTTGTGTCATCCGGGATAACAAGCCGGAGTTCCTCACTGTGTCTGATGTATTACGCAATTCTGCCGAACATACGAAGGCTTTATTGAAGTTAGAGTTAGAGATACGCAAGCATGAATTGGAGGAACAGTTGTTCTATAACTCTCTGGAACGTATCTTCATTGAGGAGCGCATCTATAAGGAGCGCAAATTCGAGACGGCTAAGGATATTGATGAGGTTGTTGTTTTCGTCGACTCAAAGCTTGAACCTTACAAGAAGACCTTTATCCGTGAGGTGACACGTGACGACATCATCCGACTTTTGGAAATCAAGATGCAGCGCATCCTGAAGTTCAACAAGGACAAGGCTGATGAACTTATCCAGAAGATAAAGACTGAGATTGCCGAGATCGACAAGGACCTTAGCGAGATGGTTCGCGTCACTATCGAGTGGTTCACACACCTGAAAGAGAAGTACGGAAGCGACCATCCACGTCGTACAGAGATTAAGAGTTTCGACACGATTGTTGCTGCTAAGGTGGTAGATGCCAACGAGAAGTTATATATCGACCGTCAGGAAGGTTTCATCGGTACAGGTCTTAAGAAGGCAGAGTTTGTTCAGAATTGTTCAGACCTCGATGATGTAATTATTTTCTATCGTGACGGAAAGTATAAGGTTATTCGAATTGCCGACAAGGTGTTTGTGGGTAAGGGTGTTCTCCACGTACAAGTGTTTAAGAAGAATGATAAACGAACAATTTATAATGTGGTTTATCGTGACGGAAAGACAGGACCTTATTATATCAAACGCTTCAACGTGACATCTGTCACACGTGACAAGGAGTATGATGTTACTCTTGGTACGGCGGGTTCTAAGATTAATTATTTCACAGCCAATCCTAATGGTGAGGCTGAGTTGATTAAGATAACGCTTGATCCGAAGTCAGATAAGAAGAAGCAAAACATCTTTATGGAGCGTGACTTTGCTGGTATTCTGATTAAGGGACGTGCTGCAAAAGGTAATCTGCTGACGAAGGAGAGTATTCATCGCATTTCATTGAAGAGTCATGGACACTCTACTTTGGGTGGACGTAAGGTGTGGTTCGACCCAGATGTCAATCGTATCAACTACGAGGAACATGGTTATTATATCGGAGAGTTTCAGATCAAGATAATATCCTCGTGATATTAAAGAATGGCGAGTTCTATATTACTAACTTTGATGCTTCTAATCATTATGAAGAGAACATTCTTCGCATTGAGAAATTTGATGCTGATAAGGTGTGGACTGCTGTTGTTTTTGATGCTGATAATCAAGGTTATCCGTACTTAAAACGATTCCAGATGGAAGCAAGTAAGCGTCATCAAAACTTCATAGGAGATAATCCAGAGTCAAAAATGGTAGTCTTGACAGATGTGGTGTTTCCTCGTATACAGATTAGCTATGGTGGTGTAGATGCTGCACGAGGTGCTGAGGAGGTTGATGCTGAACAATTTGTTGGTGTGAAAGGATTTAAGGCAAAGGGTAAGCGATTGACAACATGGGTGGTTGATAAGATTGAAGAATTAGAACCAACACGCTTCCAAGAAGAGGAGAAAGCTGAGGATGGCTCTAATGAGGATGACGTGCAGAAAGAGAAGTCGACAGACGCGGCAAAGGAGGAAAACCTTGATCCAGATGCAGGTAAATCCCAACAGCAAGTAATTGATGAAATTACTGGTCAGTTGAGTCTCTTCGATAATGAATAGGATATATAACGAATAAGAAGTAGAGAATGGATGTACCATTAGGACATCCCCTCGCTCAAATTTTTATTCTAAATTCTTAGTATGCAGTGAGATAAAGAGTTGCTATCATCAACTGTTCAGTATACGCTCATATTGATATTTCATATTATGCCTATGAACTTAATGAGGTCCTTGTTTAGTCGTGTTTTAATTTCAGCAGTCAGCCTTTTTGCGTTATCGACAGCTGTTATCGCACAGGACACCCTGCGTAGTAAAAAGATAATTACTAATAGCCAGATGTTGGGAATAGGTGCGGTAAACACGCTCGACACCTATTTGTCACCCGAAGAATATAAGGGTACTGAGTTGCGTTATATTGTTCATTCAGTACGTGAGAATGGGGGTAAGCTTTCAAGAGAACTTCTACACCAAGTGCAACTATTCTCGACACATAATCAAAAAGGGAGTAATAACGAGTTAGGGGGCTTTTATAACTTTCAGTATAATTGGCAATATGGTGTGGGGAAGTGGAAGTTCAACAAGAGTGAATTAGTTCTAAAAGTAGGTGGTGGAATTGACTCTCGAATTGGTTTTCTCTATCATTTGACTAATTCTAACAATCCTGCACAGGCTTATGTACAGCTGAATATTGCATCAAATGCTATTGCAGCTTATCGTTTTCGTCTTTTAAGGATTCCTTTTCAGTTGCGTTATGAGGTGCAGACACCACTACTTGGATTAATGTTCTCGCCCAATTACGGACAGAGTTATTTTGAAATTTTTACTCGTGGTAACTATGATCATAATCTTGTTGTCACAAATCCGTTGTCTGTTCCGTCGCTCCGTCATTTGTTTACGGTCGATGTCACGTTCTGTCATATGACCTTGCGTGTTGGTTATCTTGGTGATTATCAACAAGCAAAGGTTAATCAACTTCGTCAGCACGTGTGGAGTAACCTCTTCGTGGTGGGTGTCGTTCGTAAGTTTTCAATCAATAAGTTCATTCCATGAGAAAGTTATGTCAACCCTTGCTATACTTGTTTGTTTCGGCACTGATTATGTTCAGTATTATGACAGGTTGTGTTACCAATGAACAGTTGCCTGATAGTCCACAAGGAAATTTTGAGGCATTATGGAGAATACTTGATGAGCATTATTGCTTCTTTTCTCAGAAGGGAATAGACTGGCAGGAGGTGCACAGCCGCTATGCACGTCAGTTCGACAACTCTATGACGTCAAAGCAACAGTTTGAAGTAATGGTTAATATGCTTTCAGAACTAAGAGATGGACACGTGAATTTGTACACCTCTTTCAATATAGGACGCTATTGGTCATGGCATGAGAATTACCCAAAAAATTATTCAGACTCACTACAACGACATTATTTAAGGACCGATTATCTCATTGCAAGTGGTTTAGATTATACGGTTTTGGATGATAATGTCGGTTATATTCGATGTGAAACATTCCAGAAAGCTATTGGTGAAGGAAATTTGGATGAAATTCTTATTCATTTACAACCATGCAATGGACTGATTGTTGACGTGCGTAATAACGGAGGTGGTAATATTACAAGTGCTGAAATGTTGGCATCTCGCTTCACGAACAAGGAATTACTTGTTGGTTATATGCAGCATAAGACGGGAAAGGACATAACGATTTCTCTTCGTTACAACCGTTGTATCTCAAACCCGGGAAGGGTGTTCGCTGGCAGAAGTCTGTTGTGGTCTTAACGAATCGTAGTGTCTTTTCTGCTGCTAATGAGTTTGTTAACTTTATGAAATGTTGCCCGAATGTTATTGTTGTGGGCGATCGCACAGGTGGCGGAGCCGGTATGCCTTTCTCCTCTGAACTCCCTAATGGCTGGTCAGTACGTTTCTCTGCATGTCCGATGTACGATCGTGATAAGCGCATGACAGAGTTTGGCATTGAACCAGATTATAAGGTTTCTCTTACTTCAGAGGACCTTTTACGAAATAAGGATACGATTATAGAGTTTGCAAGAAAGTTAATAAATACTTCTCCTAATCTCAATCCCTCTAATTAAAGAGGGACTGGAAAGGATTAGAAGAAGTCCTGAGACTAAATTTTACCTTGCTTTATCTCGTCAAATAGGAGTTTATTGCCAACTTTAATAACCTTTATCTTATTGGTAGATTTTATTCCCATGTCAAAGAAGGTGTATTGATACCAATTGTTGCCAAGGCTTACAACTCGCAAAACCTTGTGTTCATCTGTCGGTCCATCTTGAACTCCCGAACGGAACAGCCAGACAGCGTATGCATCTGGAACTGGGTCATATTCATACGCATCCCTCAACACTTTTAGTAACTTCTTCGTACAATGACGCTTTAAGTATGAGGTGTTCTCATAGCTTGTTGTGTTGTACATAGTTGTAATGAGCGAAATAGCTGCACGTTCATCCTTACTCAATTTCTTGTTAGTAGGAGTAGCCTTGACGGATATTGTCTTCTGGTTTGTTACTATGGTAGTCTTAGCTGCACCATTATAGAAGACGGAAGCTGACGCATACATCGCTCCCATACATAAAACTGCTAATAAAGTCTTTCTCATTTTCAGTTGTTAGTTGGATTAATGATAAATATTATTCAAGTCATAGTTGGAGATGTATAAGTCCGCTTCTCTCTTTTCGTTATTCTCAACAACATTTAGAGTTCAAAACGATGTCTTATTAATACTGCCAAATAATGTTCACAAAGATACAATATTATGGTCTATTGTCAAAAATCGTAATGTTTTTTTGTAAAATTAATATGCGGTGCGTGGATAACAGAAAAGATATTCCCAAATATTTGGTTATATCCAAAACATTCTGTATCTTTGCACTCGTTATGCGCCTGTGGCGGAATTGGTAGACGCGCTAGACTTAGGATCTAGTAACTCACGTTGTGCAGGTTCGAGTCCTGTTAGGCGCACAGAAAAGATCCAGATGATTATAATTAATTATCTGGTTCTTTCTTTTATAAAACCTAATTCAATCCGAGATGGTATATAAACAAAGCCTTCAGGAGTGGATAGACAGTTTTCAGACAGCTGATGTTCACACTACCGACCGCCACATTACAGACTGCTCAAAACTGGAGATGTCCAAAAAAGAATGGATAAAGAAGGGCTTTCTTATAGCTGAAAGCTGTATTGAATATATCAGGAGTACAGACTATCGCATATTCGTTTACATTGGTTTTGCCCTGAAAAACAGACGTAAACCTTTTATTCCAGACACATTAAGTTTAGGAACAATGGATAAATGGACGCCTCCTTTCATCATCCTTTCCAAGACGAGAATGGAAAATGAAGAAAGCTATACTACCTCCGACATACTCAGCAAAAGCCTACAAAGAAAAGTATTCTATTGGCAATATAAAGATAAAGGACTATATCTTTCAAATGTCTATATTGCTATAGAAAAGCCAAAAGCATAAAAACTTACCCCTCTATGAGTAAGAAAAACCACTACTATCGTTTATCTTAAACAAAACAGACAGGTCCTAAAAGCTCATCCGTTGACCTTAGCCAAGAGGCTATAGTCTAACACGGACCCTTTAGGACCTGCCTTATTTATTTAGAACTTGTAAGCTACACCTACACCAAGTACCAACTGGTTGTAGCTGTTAACAATCTGCCACTTAGCTTCTGCATTTACACTTACATTGTCAGTAAGTGCATACTCAACACCACCACCGAGGTTGACAGCAAGACGCCCATCTGTACCTTCAACATCAGCAATACCTTGGATATTCATACTTGTATGACCAGTTTGTATAGCCAAGACCTGCAAGAGGATATACCTTAACTTTATTTGCTACATCAAAGAGATAGTGAACATTTGCATTAATATCCCACATAGTTAGTCCCTTATTTTTGAAGAAGTAGTCAAAAGAAGCATCACCTCTCAGCTGATCAGTGAAGTAGTACTGACCCTTAACACCAAGACCGAAACTGTTAGTCTCTGAACCGAATACAAGCTGTGCATCAATTGCCTTATCGCCTGCCCGTGCTGAAGCTGAAAGGCTCATAACGGCAGCACATACTAAAAAGTAATAATTTTTTTCATTTCAATTTATTTTTTTATGTTAAAAAAAGTTCATTTAATCGAGGACGTAGACAAAGAAAAAGATTGTAAGACCTAACAATTTCTTTCATTTGATTTAGTTGAATTATTAAAATCAAGAAGATGTCCAAACATGAATAAAAAAATATCTTTTTAGATATTATCTCTAACAATTTTTTTAGTTTCAAATTATATCCACGAAGCACTAACCACTATGCTCATATACACCTTATTTCAGCCTATATACATAGGGAAATGCTTAAATATCAGGTGCAAATATAGACAAAATACTTTTAACATCAAAGAAAAACAGCACAAAACTTACGAAAATGAGAATAATAAAGAGCATACACTACGTATTTGGGGGACAAATAAACAAAAAACTCTTTTAGTCTTTTTACACCCAACTTATGAATAAGCCCAAAATACCAAACAACTTTAATAAGTCTCAAACCTATTCAAAATTCATAAGAATACAAAACTCCTGACGCTATATATTGAGTCAGGAGAAAAGGTATAAAAATGCAGTTTAACCCAAACTTTTAACAAAAAGGGGATTAATCATCGTCTTCGTCATCATATTCAGGCTCTGCCCACTCCACACGTGCACCATAGGAAAGCGTTTGATTCTTCTTTCCAGTGCGAGCATTACGTGTACTGGTAGGAACAAAGCGACACTTCACATTCTTTATGTGTTTTTTGATATCAAAATCGTCGGGATTGTCAACAGGTTCGCTTTCAACGGTAAGGTGAAAGCGTCCCAGCCCTTCGAGTACCACCGTTTCTCCTTGACGAAGACGATAAGAAATTTCATCTACCAGGGCGATGACGAGTCCTCGCACATCACCACGTGAGAAAGAAGTGTTTTCCTGAATAGAGTCTGCAAGGTTGTCAGTTGTAGCAACACCTGTACTGACTGTACGTGCATACCATTTTCCGGCACCTTTCTTGTCTTTAAATTTACTCTGTTCTAATCTTATTTCTATTGACATGTTGTGTTGATTAAAATTTTGGTGCAAATATAATCAAAATAAATAGTATTCACAAGGTAAAATAAACTATTTTTATATAAGCTGATTAATTAATCCCAAATAAGTTTATATTCATATTCTCAATCCGGATATTTGGTAAAACTATGTATTGAAATGTATTTCCCTCACAATATCTTATTTTTTTCTTTAATTTATTGTTGTATTATTTCTTTACTTTAGTGTTTTCTTTTGCGTATCAGGCAAAGGGTTCAATAAGTTTGCTTTGCAAAAGTTACATCCGCAAGGTACGCTCTTCTTTGTATTCCCACAGAAGGCAATCGCTTTCAATGCAACCACAGTAAAGGGAGTTTCGTTTGACTTTACCCTATTGTCGGCTAATTCTTACGTAACTTTTTTATTTACATTGAAATCAGACAGTGCAATAAAGGTGGATAGTATTGCTATTGGAACAGAGGGTAAGCAAGTAATGTTAAGTAAACCTATTGAGCTGTTTAGAGATGTCAAAGGTAGTAAGCGAATACTGCGGTTAGAATCAACTTTTGATAAGACATTATGGCAGGAAGTATTTTCTAATCAAAACACACCTTTGCTTATTTATTACTTATCGAATGGGGCAAAAGCAATTTTCCAATTTCTTTATGATAAGCAGGTTAGGGAGAATTATGCTATGTTGTTCGAGTTGATAAATGCAAGTAAATAATCATTTATGTTGCAGTTGCATCAGGTATGCATTACATGACGTTGTTTGTTTCACCTTCGTGTCATCTTGAAGTGAGGTAGTATATATAAATAAGGTGGAAAAAGAATAATCGATATAACTTGTCACTATCACGTGACAGAATTTCAATAATATTAGATTGATAAGGGTAATGAGATTTTTGAACGAATAATGTATGTTATTCATCAGCTAATTTACAATATGATGGTATTAATAACTCTCAAAATGGTGTTAAAGGCCTTTTTTGAGGACAAAAAGTTATTTTTTTATGAAAACATGCCATTTGTTTCAAAAAAAAGTGTACCTTTGCAACTCGAATATAAATAAGTCGCTAAAAATTAATAGTATTAATATTAGAATTTATGAAAAAGTTTTTGATTGCATTGTCAGTGCTCGCTATGGGCATCACAAGTGCACAAGCTCAGGTAGCTTATGAAAAGGCTAAGGCATTTGACAACGTTTACCTCGGTGTAGAGGGTGGTGCTATGACTCCTCTTAACTTTAGTCACATGACTCCTCTTAACGCAGCAGCAGGTTTGAAGGTAGGTAAGCAGTTTAGTCCAGTTTATGGTGCAAACCTCGAAGGTCTTGCATTCTTTGGTGATAACCGTTGGGAGACAGGTTCTTTGGGTTACTCTAATAGTCATACTCTTGTACGTGGCGTAAACCTCGGTTTGAATGGTACAATCAACTTCACAAACCTCTTCTGTGGTTATAATCCAGAGCGTCGTTTTGAAGTAGGTACAGAGGCTGGTATTGGTTACTGGATTACTTTTGGTGACAACAAAATTATCAGCAAAGATAATTATGGTGATGATACTGAGTTGACAGCTAAGACTGGTCTTACTTTCGCTTATAGCTTTGGTGAGAAGAAGGCATGTCAGCTTTATGTAGAGCCAGCAATTCTCTGGAACCTTACACATGGTCCTGGTGATGCTATTCAATTCGGCAATCAGGCAGCTCAGCTTGGTCTTTTCGTAGGTGTTAACTACAAGTTCAAGACTTCTAACGGTACACACAACTTCAAGGTTTGGAACGTTGGTGAGTTGAATGATGAGATTAACTCTCTCCGCGATCAGCTTAATGCTAAGCCAAAGGAAGTTATTAAGGAGGTTGTTAAGGAGGTTGTTAAGGAAGTTCCAGCTGCTCCACAGACAATCGCTTTCGATAACTTGGTATTCGTTAAGTTTGAGGTAGATAAATTCTATCTTAGCAAGGAGGCTATGGCTTCTCTTGACGCTATCAAGCCAGGTCGTCATGTAACTGTTGTTGGTACAGCTTCACCAGAGGGATCTAAGGATAGAAACCAGTGGCTTTCTGAAAATCGTGCTAACGTAGTAGCTAAGTATCTTCAGGCACGTGGTGTTATTGTAGATGAGACTGTTGCTAAGGGTGTTGAAAGTGTAACTTCTAACCGTCTTGCAGTTGTTTACGTAAAGTAAATTAGACTCTCATTTAACTGGCTTACAATAAGTTGGTTACAAAATATAAACAGGGGCAGATCTTTGAGATTTGTCCCTGTTTTCATGTTAATATTCCTATCGTTTTATAATGATTTATTATAATTTTTCTGCAAAGAGGATAATCCTTGAAAAGTTTGATAGCCATCAATAAATAGAAAAATAACGCAATACCTTTCTGTTTTTATTTTGTTCTTTAATCATTTTAGCGTACCTTTGCATAGTTTTTTTCATGTTTTTCAATAATGTCAAAGGAAAATAGATTTGACCTTTTTAAATAAGATACAGTCACCTGCAGACTTGCGTAATTTATCATTGGATGAATTACCAAGGTTATGTCAGCAGTTACGAGAAGATATTATAGAGGAGGTTGCTGTTAATCCAGGCCATCTTGGTTCAAGTTTAGGTGCGACCGAGATAACCGTTGCCTGCCATTATGTATTTAATACTCCAGAAGATCGTATTGTATGGGATGTTGGTCATCAGGCATACGGACATAAGATTCTAACGGGACGTCGTGATAGCTTTTGTAATAATCGTAAGTTAGGAGGATTAATGCCGTTCCCTTCTCCTCTTGAGAGTGAATATGATACGTTTACTTGCGGTCATGCTTCTAATTCAATTTCTGCAGCCTTAGGTATGGCGGTGGCTTCCGAGCTAACGGGGCAAAAACGTCATGTTGTTGCGATTATAGGAGATGGTGCAATGAGCGGAGGCTTAGCTTTTGAAGGTCTAAACAATGTGTCCAGTCAACCAAACGATTTACTTATCATTCTGAATGATAATGATATGTCAATTGATAGGGCAGTGGGTGGCATGGAGCAATACCTTTTAAAGCTCGATACCAATGAAACTTATAATCGTTTACGTTTTAAAGCTTCACGATGGTTACACGAGAAGGGTATATTGAACGATGAGCGTCGTAAGGCTTATTGCGATTTAACAATGCTCTTAAGTCAGCTTTGTCGCATCAGCAGAATATGTTTGAAGGAATGAACATTCGTTACTTCGGCCCTTTTGACGGTAATAATGTTGCAGAATTGGTTCGTATCCTTGGTCAATTGAAGGACATGAAGGGTCCGAAGCTACTACACTTGCATACAAAGAAAGGAAAGGGTTATAAACCGGCAGAAAAGAGTGCAACCGTTTGGCACGCTCCGGGTAAGTTTGACCCAGAAACAGGTAAGCGTATTGTACAGGATAATAGTAATGAACCACCTCGTTTTCAGGATGTTTTTGGAAAAACATTGTTAGAACTTGCAGAACAAAATCCTCGAATTGTAGGTGTCACACCGGCAATGCCTACAGGATGTTCAATGAATATAATGATGGCTGCTATGCCTAATCGTACTTTTGATGTTGGTATTGCAGAGGCACATGCCGTAACATTCTCTGCGGGTATGGCAAAGGACGGATTGCATCCTTTCTGCAATATTTATAGTGCATTCTCACAACGTGCATACGATAGTATTATACATGATGCTGCAATACTTAATCTTCCTGTCGTCTTATGCTTAGACAGAGCAGGCTTAGTGGGTGAAGATGGAGCCACGCATCATGGTGCTTTTGATATGGCTTTCTTGCGCCCTATTCCTAATTTAACAATTGCTTCCCCAATGGATGAACGGGAACTTCGCAGACTGATGTATACTGCCCAATTGCCAGAAAAGGGAACTTTTGTAATACGTTATCCTCGAGGTAGTGGTGTCTTGACAGACTGGAGATGTTCGTTTAAGGAAATAGAGGTCGGAACTGGTCGTCGTTTACGTGATGGAAGTGATATTGCTGTGTTGAGTATCGGCCCAATTGGTAATGATGTTGAAAAGGCTATTCAGTTGATAGAAGATGATTTCCAATCAACAGAGAAAGGAAGTTGTCCATCTGTTGCACATTACGATATGCGCTTCTTAAAGCCGTTAGATGATAAACTGCTTATGGAAGTGGCCAGTCGTTTCTCACGCATCATAACAATAGAAGATGGTGTTCGCAACGGCGGATTAGGCACTGCTATCACAGAGTGGATGAGCGACCATGGCTATTCTCCGGAGATTATTCGTATGGGTATGCCTGACAATTTCATAGAGCAGGGAACGGTACAGCAGTTACGCGAAATCTGTGGAATAGATATTGAAAGTATAAAAAAACAGCTAATAAAGACAAATTGATAGCTTAGTCTTTATCTACCATATATAATTCAAAGAAAAAGAATTTTGAAATGAAAATCATCATATCAGGAGCATACGCTATAGGAACTTATTTGGCAAAATTGCTATCGCGTAATATGCAGGATATTGTGTTAATGGATGAAAATGCCGAAAATCTTGAGAAAATCAGCAGTGAATATGATTTGCTCACGATGGAATGTTCTGCTACAAATATTAAAGGATTAAAAGAAGCAGGTGTCGAACATGCTGACCTGTTTATTGCAGTTACACCAAGCGAGTCGAGCAATATTACAGCCTGTGTTATGGCTCATCAGTTAGGTGCAAAGAAAACGGTTGCACGTGTAGACAACCCTGAATACGTCGAAGAACATAATAAGGAGTTGTTTCGAAAGATGGGAGTTAATGATATTATCTATCCTGAAATTCTGGCAGCAAAGGATATTATCAATGGATTAAAAATGTCATGGGTACGTCAGCGTTGGGATGTGTATGATGGTGCTTTGGTGATGTTAGGTATTAAGTTACGTGAAACCTGTGAGATACTTAATCGTCCTTTGAAGGATATATGTGGTCCAGACGACCCATATCATGTGGTTGCTATCAAACGAGGAAATGAGACAATTATCCCTGGTGGTAATGATACGTTGCAATTATATGATTTGGCTTATTTCATGACTACAAACAGTACATTCCGTATATTCGAAAGATAGTAGGTAAGGAACAATACGTTGATGTTCAAAATGTTATTTTTATGGGTGGCGGTAAGACTGCTGCACGTGCCGTAAAGATGTTACCCGAATATATGAATGCGAAGATTATTGAGCAGAACCCTGCTCGATGTGAGGTACTTAATGACATATTTAACGAGGACAGACTCGTTATTAATGGGGATGGTCGTGATATTGGTCTATTGCAAGAAGAAGGAATTCGTCATACGCAAGCCTTTGTTGCTTTAACTTCAAATGCTGAAACAAATATTCTGGCTTGTCTGACTGCAAAACGATTGGGAGTACGCAAAACGGTAGCATCGGTGGAGAACTTTGATTATGTTGGGACTGCGGATGGTCTCGATATCGGAACGATTATTAATAAAAAGGCACTTGCTGCCAGCCATATCTATCAGATGATGCTTGATGCAAATGTTGCAAACGTGAAATTCCTCATGTCTATAAATGCTGATGTTGCTGAATTTGTGGCAAGTAACGATGCTAAGATTACTCGAAAGGTAGTAAGAGAACTTAATCTGCCAAAGGGTGTGACTATTGGAGGACTTGTAAGAAATGGTAGTGGTATGCTTGTTTCTGGTAATACTCAGATTGAAGCAGGAGACTCTGTTGTAGTTTTCTGTTACAATGTTGATATGAAAAAGGTGGAAAAATTATTTATTTAACCATGCTTAATCTGAAACTTATTTCCAAGATTCTTGGTTCTTTATTATGGATAGAGGGTGTGCTGATGATTAGCTGCCTATTTGTGTCTTTGCTATATTATGGTGATGATATAATACCTTTTGTTTGGAGTATTCTGATAACAATAGGAACTGGTGTTATCTTTCGCTTATTAGGTCGTCATGCTGACAATCTCTTAGGTCGTCGTGATGCTTATTTTGTTGTAACATTTTCATGGATATTCTTTACTCTTTCGGCACGTTACCCTTTATGCTTAGTGGATATATAGGGAGTTTTACTGATGCATTCTTTGAGGCTATGTCTGGTTTTACGACAACTGGTGCAACGATTATAGATTATCCTGAAAAACTTCCGAAGGGACTTCTTTTTTGGCGTTCTCTTACGCAATGGATAGGAGGATTAGGGATAGTATTCTTCACTGTTGCTATTCTTCCTTCAATGATGGGTGGTTCAGTAAAGGTGTTTGCTGCTGAGGCAACGGGACCAATTAAAAGTAAGTTACATCCACGATTGAGTACAAGTGCAAAATGGATATGGATTGTATATTTAGTCTTGACTATTGCTTGCATTCTGTCTTATAAGTTATGTGGCATGGGTTGGTTTGATGCTTTCAATTATTCGATGACCAGTACTGCAACGGGTGGTTTTTCAACAGAGAGTGGTTCTATCACAACATTTCATTCTCCTGCTGAGGAGTATGTTTGTGCATTATTCTGTTTCCTTTCTGGTGTAAACTTTACGCTGCTATATGCCTCTGTAATAGGAATGGATATTAAGAAGTTACTAAAGAATAGCGAGTTCCGATTCTATACTATTATGGTTTTATCGTTTGTTATCTTCATAGCATTTGAACTTGTCTATCGCAACAATTATGATATTGAACATGCTATCAGAAGTGCACTTTTTCAAGTGATTTCTTTTATAACAACAACAGGACTTTTTAGTGATGATGCTGGTAAATGGCCCCACGTTACTTGGGTTGTTTTAGCTGCTTGTATGTTCTTCGGAGGTTGTTCTGGTTCTACCAGTGGTGGTATCAAGAGTATCCGTGGAGTGATGCTGTTGAAAGTAGTGCGCAATGAATTTCGTCAGATTCTGCATCTAATGCTGTTCTTCCAATGAAGGTTGATGGTGTGAATATTCCACAATCAAAGCGTGTAACACTTTTAGGATTTATAGGGCTTTATCTAATCTTGATACTCTTTTGTGCTTTTACGATGATTGCCTTTGGTATAGATAACACGAACGCTATTACGATTACATTAAGTTCTTTAGGTAATGTTGGTCCTACTTTGGGTATGGAGATTGGTCCTACGATGTCATGGGTACAACTGCCTATCTTTGCAAAATGGATTTGCTCTTTCCTCATGCTTGTTGGTCGTCTGGAGCTTTTTACAGTCTTGGTGTTATTCTCACCAGCTTTCTGGAAGGAAAACTAAGGTTCTATCTATGCTACTTTGTGTTAGTTGGACTGTTTGGTTTCTATAACCAATGCAATTAGAAATGGTGTCTTATGTTTAGCAAGATTTCTCTTTTTATGAAAACTATCATCGGTATTGTAATAACTCTCTTTGTGTCAGCAGAATGTTTTGCAACACAACATAAGAGAGATATACTTACAGACTCTATATTGCAAGTCGTAGATAGTAATGTGACCGTAGAGGCTAATGCGGACAATGTACATATAAATACATCTTCTGCTTCAAACATAGAGAAGGAGTTGAGTTGTAAAAATGAAGTTGAGGCGGTGAAGGCTTCATTAATGACACATAGCCTAAAAACCGACATGACTTGGTATAGTCTTCCATGGCTTGCTACGGGTATAGCTTTACGACACGAACGGAAACAAATAAAAAGTATACGACAGAAATTTCAGTATGATTTTCATAATGAAACGGATGACTATTTACAATATTCTCCCCTCCTTCTGTCTACGGGTTTGAAAATTGCAGGTGTTGAAGGACGTAGTAACTGGGGCAGATATTTAGTTAGTGCGTCTGCATCTTATGCAGTTATGGCTTTGCTGGTAAATAGTATAAAATATTCTGTGCGTGAGCAACGTCCTGACGGCTCTTCTTACAATTCTTTTCCTTCTGGGCATACAGCTACTGCTTTTGCTGCTGCAACAATATTACATAAAGAATATGGATTGACACGTAGTCCGTGGTATAGTGTCGGTGGTTATCTTCTTGCTACTGCCACAGGTTGTATGCGCGTTTTGAATAATAGGCATTGGGTTAGCGACACCTTTATGGGGGCTGGTATTGGTATATTATCTACGGAGTTGGGATATACTATTGGTGATTTAGTTTTCAAACAAAAAGGTTTACAGCGTCCTAATCTTATGAACACAGCCTTCTTCAGTAATCAACCCTCTTTTTTTAGTGTACAAATAGGAGTAGGTTTGGGAGAACAGAATTTTAATGTGATGAAAGGAAATGAAGTCTTACAGGAAGACTTTGAGAGGTATAGAATAAGAACCTTGAAATTATCTCGTGCCTTATCAGTAGGAAGCGAAGGGGCTTTCTTTTTTAATCAGCACATTGGAGTTGGAGGTAGATTGCGTGTCGTTTCACGTAATGTCAAAAATTGGTCTGATCTTGCACAATATTCGATATATGACTTTAAGATGTCTATACCACGGGTTAAAGAAGTCGTTGATGATTATTCACTAACAGTGGAATCTAATCACATGGCAGAGTTCTCTGCTTCTGGTGGATTATATCTAAACATTCCTCTTTCCCGTTATTTGTCATTAGGATCAAAACTTCTTCTTGGAAGGAGTTATGTACAAGGTGTGAAAATAACGGCTGAGGTTAGTGGACATCAACGTGACCTTGATTTCTCGATTAAAAAGAATGGTGGAAAGGAAGATTTGTTTGTAATGTGTTAGGTGATAAAGAAGATAATGGTAAGGCTTACGCCACTTCATGGGACTTTCTTAGCATTTCGGCTAATAATGCTTTTACCATTGGAACAGGCCTTTCTTTTAACTATGCCTATAAGTCGCTTATGGCATGGCGTTTATTCCTTGATTATGACTTTTGTTGTCGTACTTATTTTACGCATTATGATCCTTCTGCCTTTCTAAAGGATGCTGCACGTAACGTTAGTTTCGAAGGGAACTCTGTTCTTAACCCTGATAGATACGTGACACCTCATGTTAAATCTTTGAAACAAAACATGTCGCAGTTTATATTAGGAACTGCTTTTTCAATAACATTTTGACACTCGTTTCATAGGAATATTTCCTCCACTCTGCCATTCTGTCAGTCTGTCTCTGTTGGCACATCATTTGTCTAATAATAGGCAAATGCGCTGTCAATAGTAGATATCATTGTCTGATAGTTTTGCAATAGACTGCGCTAATAGTAGAACAAGAAATAATAATAAAATAAAGATATACAATTATGGGAAAGATTATTGGAATTGACTTAGGAACAACAAACTCTTGTGTTGCTGTATTTGAAGGTAATGAGCCTGTAGTAATCGCTAATAGCGAGGGTAAGCGTACTACACCTTCTGTCGTGGGCTTCGTTGAAGGCGGCGAGCGTAAGGTGGGTGATCCTGCTAAGCGTCAGGCTATCACCAACCCAGAGAAGACAGTTTACTCTGTTAAGCGTTTCATGGGTGAGACTTACGAGCAGTGCCAGAAAGAGGTTGAGCGTGTTCCGTTCAAGGTTGTTAATGAGGGTGGTTATCCACGTGTTCAGATTGACGACCGTAAATATACTCCACAGGAGATTTCTGCAATGGTATTGCAGAAGATGAAGAAGACCGCTGAGGATTACCTCGGTCAGGAGGTGACAGATGCAGTTATCACCGTACCAGCATACTTCTCTGACTCACAGCGTCAGGCAACTAAGGAGGCTGGTCAGATTGCTGGTCTTAACGTACAGCGTATCGTGAATGAGCCTACTGCCGCAGCGCTTGCATACGGTGTTGATAAGGCTAATAAGGACATGAAGATTGCTGTGTTCGACCTTGGTGGTGGTACGTTTGATATTTCTATCCTTGAGTTCGGTGGTGGTGTGTTCGAGGTACTTTCTACAAATGGTGATACTCACCTTGGTGGTGACGACTTCGATCAGGTAATTATCGACTGGCTCGCTGATGGCTTCAAGTCTGAGGAGGGTATCGACTTGAGAAAGGACCCAATGGCTATGCAGCGTTTGAAGGAGGCTGCTGAGAAAGCTAAGATTGAGCTTTCAAGCTCTTCTTCTACCGAGATTAACTTGCCATACATCACTGCTGAGGGCGGTGTTCCAAAGCACTTGGTTAAGACCTTGACCCGTTCACAGTTTGAGCAGTTGGCACACAACCTCATTCAGGCTTGTCTCGTTCCTTGCCAGAACGCTATCCGTGACGCTAAGTTGCAGACATCAGATATCGATGAGGTTATCCTCGTAGGTGGTTCAAGCCGTATCCCTGCTGTGCAGACATTGGTAAAGAATTACTTTGGCAAGGAGCCTTCAAAGGGTGTTAACCCTGATGAGGTGGTTGCTGTTGGTGCAGCTATTCAGGGTGCTATCCTTAATAAGGAGAGCGGTGTGGGTGACATCGTATTGCTCGACGTAACTCCTCTTACCCTCGGTATTGAGACAATGGGTGGTGTGATGACAAAGCTCATCGAGGCTAACTCTACTATCCCTTGCAAGAAGAGCGAGGTGTTCTCTACCGCAGCTGATAACCAGACAGAGGTTACTATCCACGTTCTGCAGGGTGAGCGTCCAATGGCAGCACAGAACAAGTCTATCGGTCAGTTCAACCTGACAGGTATTGCTCCAGCTCGTCGTGGTGTGCCACAGATTGAGGTAACATTCGACATTGATGCCAACGGTATCCTCAACGTATCAGCTAAGGACAAGGCAACAGGTAAGGAGCAGAGCATCCGCATCGAGGCTTCAAGTGGTTTGAGCGAGGAGGAAATCAACCGTATGAAGGCTGAGGCTGAGCAGAACGCAGCAGCCGACAAGGCAGAGCGTGAGAAGATTGACAAGCTGAATCAGGCTGACTCAATGATCTTCACCACCGAGAACTTCTTGAAGGACAATGGTGATAAGGTTCCAGCCGACCAGAAGTCAGGTATCGAGTCTGCTCTCCAGCAACTCCGTGACGCTCACAAGTCAGCTGACGTTGCAGCCATCGACACGGCTATCAACAACCTCAACACCGTTATGCAGGCAGCATCACAGCAGATGTACAGCCAAGCAGGTACACAGGGCGGTCCTCAGCCGGGCGCAGATGCTGGTCAGCAGGAACAGCCAAGCAGGATGATGCTATCCAAGATGCTGACTTTGAGGAAGTGAAGTAATAATACGAAAGGATTTAAATGTCTCAATAGCCTTATGAACTATTGAGACTTTTTTTATGATAATTTTACTATGCAAATACATTCATTATCTCCCCAATACACAAAAGATAGTAGAGAAACGCTGTTTATTATAGGAAATGGTTTCGACTTACATCATGGAATATCATCTAAGTATACGGATTTTCGTAAATGGCTATTAGACAATGGTCATCATCATTTTGCAGAACAACTGGAATTTATATTCCAACGTACACAAGATATAGATTTATGGAGTAATTTTGAGATAGCATTAGGAGCTTATGACCATAATAGTCTTTATCATGAATTTGCTGATATGTTTGAGATGGATTATGACCATACAATGAGATGTGCTGCTCAAAAAGAAGATGCTACTATTTCTGCAATCGGGTATATACTTGAAGATATACGCCCAATATTTGCAAAGTGGGTAGATTCAATAAACATAAAAGGAGTAGAAAAGGATTTAAATCTCTATACAGAATCTAAGTATATTACATTCAATTATACTAGAACACTTGAAAATATATATGGGATTCGAAGAATAACATATTACATATTCATGGCTGCGCAAGTAATGGTGAAGATATAGTTGTAGGACATGCCAATATTGTTGACCCTAGTTCAGTTTCATCTGAAGATGAAGATATGATGCTCTATGAAGAAAATGGAAAAATACAAATTATTGAAGCAATGAATAAATTAGCTAAAGATGTAAAGGGTGTAATGAGCAGACATATGGGCTTCTTTAAATCATTATCTAATATACAGCACGTTATAGTGTATGGGCATTCCCTATCTGACATAGATAGACCATATTTCAGATTAATTAAAGATTCAATTTCTCCTAAAGCTGATTGGCAATTTTCCAAACATTCTAAAAAAGATATTTCTCAAATTAACTCTTTGACAACAGGGCTTGAAATAAACAACTGGGACTCTTTTCAATTCTAAACAATGTTATCATACAAGGTAGAGGGAAGTATGAACTATAAAGAATTATATCTTTCCTCCTAACAAAGAATCCAAAATAGTTACAGAAAACCCCATGACCCAAGAAGAATACAACCGATTAGACACCGACTTTGCGCACTGCGCTGGCACTCATTGCAAGCCAGCCAGCCAGTGTTTGCGCTATACAGCCTACACGATGCTTGAGTCGGGTGGGCGGGAACGGTATATGATGGTGAACTCGAAAGTGATTGCGGACAAGCAGCCTTGTCCGTTCTTCGACCCTAACAGCAAGGAACGTTTTGCATGGGGAATATCACGAATCTATGATGACGTGCGGGTGGCTGATTTAAGTGATATCCGACAGAATCTTATCTACACTTTTGGTCGCACAGCCTATTATCGGATTAAACGAAAAGAACGTGTACTGACTGAAAATGAGCAAAAGGAGATAAGAGACATCTTCACAGACATGGGTTACGACGGCTCTGCAATTGAGTTCGACAGCTATGAAGAACAATACCCTACACTTATGCGTACCTACAAACGTGTATAAAATAAAATATCTTCTCGGAACCTTACTACTGTCCCATCGGTCAGTATCAGCTGTTTCATCATTATGAAACTCAAGTTTCATCAGTGTAAAAATAGAATTTCAGCAATATGAAACAGTACGTAGGATAGCACTATAATTTACGCCATACATATTGATTTGTAATTATCATAAGTATAGCTGACCACGCTGGATTATCTCATTAAAGCTCGATCGTAGTCAATATTCTGCAATACAAGGCGGTGACGGGCATTGTTGAAGTGCGGAGAAATAACGTTCCTCTCTCTTTGATAATCTTTTGTTTTTATTCCAGCAAGATAGAAGAGAAGGTGTGGAAGGTCGTCCGTCATAAACTTATTATTTCGAGCCTTCAATGTTTCCATAAATATTTTATGATGTTTGCCTGTAAGTAGGTGAGCACCATATCCAGAAGGGTATCTCAAACTCCTCGTGATATTTCTTGATATCGATTTGTTCTGTCTCAGTCAGTCTACCAGCCATCTGTGCATCTTTGCCATAACAATCCTCTCCATGATCAGACAGATAAATGACAATAGCCTCCTTCTTTCTGAAAAGCTCCACAATCCTATTCAACACAAAATCATTATAAAGAGTGGCATTGTCATAATCGGCTATCGTCTGCTTTTCATCATCTGTCAAGTTTCTATGTAGATAATTCTTTATTCCGAACTTCTTCATTTCGTCTTTACAGCGCATTGTATATTGAAAATGCTGACCTAATAGATGAAAAATAATCAGTTGAGGCTTCTTATCTTTTACATTGATATATTTATAATCGTTTAATAGTTCATCATCGAATGAATGAATTTCGGTGTTTCGGTAATCAAACATTTGTTTGTTCAGTTGTGGATGATTTAGGAAAAATCCTCCCGTGAGGTTGTTCGTCCAATCGGGCGTATAGTTTATCCCATACGGAAACTGATTCGACAAGAAGCTGACATGATAACCAGCCTTCTTGAATACCGCAGGAAAGAGTGCATAGTTACTCCAATCGTCTTTCTCTCCAACTGATTGTAAGGAGAATATCTGCTTGAACACTCTACTTGTAAGATTCCATGGCGAGACAACATCGGTAAATACAGCCAAGGAGTCTTTACCATTTTTCAGAGCAAGTTGTCGGGGTGTTGTCGGTAAGGGATAGCCGTATAGCTGCGAATGATGACGATTGGCACTCTCACCCACCACGAGAACAATGATTGGCGATGTGAATGTACATGAGTCTATCTTTATCTCTCTGTTTGCTTTTATCACTCCATCAACTTGCTTTGCTATTAAATGATTAGAATATAGTCCATACGCTACACGCTCAACAGGATGATAAATATGTGCAAAACCGTTCGATACTGCTACTTCAAGCTCTGACAGGTTTCGTGTTGTGTATAATTGCGTCTTATCGTAAACACTTAATGCTATGCCTACCAAAAGGGTGATGCACAAGGTTGATGCAATGATAGGTTGCTTAAAGAATGAACTACGAAACGTCTGCTTCCTTACAGCCATAACAATATGTAACAGCGCTATCAATAAGATTAATCCTGCCGTTGAACATAAAAGCTCTGGTTTAATATATTGTGAGAAAAACTCTTCGGACTCTCTACCTGTCGTTTCTTGTGCCAGAAGCAGCATTGTTGGTGTAATTGGTGTATCGAAAAGTGTTTTGCAACAAGCATCGACAAAGGCTATGCTGTATATGATACTGCACAATATTATCTGTAACCCTTGACGCAATATCTTGGAACAAAGGCTTAACAGAAAACTGACAATATATATGTCTGCCAACAGTTCCAAATAACCAAATGGGTTGCGATGACTTACATTCAAGATAACACCAACCAATAGCATAAACACAAAGAAAAGAGAGTTTACTTCTATCGGTTTTTAATAAGTAATCTACGTAAGTGATTTTCTTTTTGTCATATTCAGTTTATCTACTTCTTTCTCCATCTTATCATGTAGTCATAATCAATTGCAAAGATACAAAAATAGTATTTTTTAGCAAAAAGAAATTATCTCTTTGCAATGAATATGCATACGTCAGAACTATATGAAAAGAGGGAAAGCCAATATCTTAATCCCTAATTTCTAAGTTTGCAATACGAATTATAAATATAGGGTTATTCAAGAATTGATACCTATAATAAGTTTGAAAATCATTTGCTGTCATTTTTAACATTTGCTGTATTTTGTTGATTTATAGCTTGTTATGGGTGGTAAGTGTGTGACGGGAGTGACAGCAAAATAAAAATAATTCGTGAAAAACTTGACAAGGGGTATCTCTGTGTTGTATCTTTGCAGGCAGAAACACGGAAGAGCAACGACACGCAAGGCGTGAAATTCTGCAAACTAATTGTATCTTCCTTTTGAATTTTATTCTTAAATCTTTTTATTTATGTGTTCAGTTTTTTCTAACATGCCCAAGGAATGGGCAGTATGCTTTATGCACGATTGTATTCTCAAAGAACAATGCTTGCGCTATTATGCAGGTAAAACGCTTCCTATTAACCAACAATCAACATTATCGGTTCTCCCTTCTGCTCACTCAGGCAATAGTTGTAGGGAGTTTCGCACCATGAAGAAGGAACGATTAGCATGGGGCTTCTCACATCTTTTTGATGATGTGAAGCACACTGACTATCGTTCTCTGCGTCGCACTATGGAAAGCCATTTCGGAAGTCGCTTTATCTACTATCGTTACCATCGGGGAATTAATAAACTGAGTGAGGGCGAACAGAAATGGGTTGACGAACTCTTCCAGCGTTATGGCTATGCCGCCCCACGTGTTTATGACAATTATCAAATGAGTTGGGAATATTAGTAGCTAAGGCTCCGCACATCTTGTGCTAAGCGTCCGCACGAGTGGTGCTGGTAGACAGGATAAGAAAAGACATAATAACAGATTAATTTTTTTACTCTTTATCCTTTCTCACAAGCAACTTGTTAACTCGTCAACTTGTCAACTTGTAAACTTTAAAACTTTAACCTTATGCAATATAAGAATCTTAAGAACATTAAAGCTGATAATCAGCGAAAGCGACAGTCTGAAAGACTTAAAAATGATATTACTCGTCGTCTGCTCGACTATCTTGAGCGGAAGTATGAAATGCGGTATAACACCGCCTTAGGCTGTACGGAAATCCGAAAGGCAGGAAGTAACGAACCTTTTGTGCCAGCGGATGAACGCATGCGCAATACTATCGCCATCAAGGCACGACTCGATGGTATTGATGTGTGGGACAAGGACATCCGACGATACACGGAGTCGGGATTTGTCAAGGCTTTTAATCCTGTGGACGACTTTCTCAATAGTCTGCGAGGGAGATGGGACGGAAAGGATCATATCAAGGCTTTGGCTGACTGTGTGCCCAATGACAATGCACGCTGGGCAGACTGGTTCCACACGTGGTTTCTTGCAATGGTGGCGCAGTGGATGGGCTTGGATAATGCGCATGGAAACAGTGTGGCACCGCTACTCATCTCACGACAGGGCTATCGGAAGTCTACTTTCTGCAAACGTTTGCTGCCCGATGCGTTGCAGTGGGGATATAATGACAACCTTGTCATCAGTGAGAAACAGAACACGTTGCGTGCAATGACACAGTCGTTACTTATCAATATTGATGAGTTTAACACGTTGTCTGCCAAGACACAGGACGGATTTTTGAAGAATGTCATGCAGCTTGCAAATATCAAACTCCGTCAGCCTTACCGCCAACAGCAAGTTACGTTGTCACGTATTGCTTCTTTCATTGCGACAGCGAATATTTCGGACGTCTTTAGTGATCCCAGTGGCTGCCGCCGTTTCATTGCGGTTACGTTGACAGGTCCAATCCGTCTGCCCGACCGCATAGACTATGAGCAACTCTATGCGCAGGCTGTTGCTGAATTAGATAGCGGTAGGCGATACTGGTTTGATGAGGCTGACACCCAAGAGATTATGGCAAACAACGTGCAATATCAACAGCGCACCCCTGCTGAGGCTCTCTTCTTCGAGTGCTTTTCCATCCCTAAGGACTTGACCAAGGGTGCCTATATGACAGCCGCTTCCATCTTCAGCCTACTTCGTCAGCGATATGGCAGTCAACTGAACCTGACAAGCCTTTCCCATTTCGGTCGTGTTCTTGCCAATATCCCAAACCTCCATAGTAAACATTCTTCGCACGGCACAGAGTATTTGGTCGCTGTACGCAGTAGTCTTGACCAGTCTGCCTCTTCCATCTTAAATCGTTAGTTATTATCCGAATAAACTTTCTAAGTTGCTGTCACTACTGTCACACTTCAATATGTTATAAGTAGTTTATAATCTGTTGGTTGCGTGAAGTGTTAAAAAGTGACAGCAACTAAAAAAACAAAAACTATGTTTGCTTTGTTGATATTCAGGTTGGAAGTATATTTTTATAAAAACACCTTGTTCTTATTCTTTATATAGATTTTTTTGCTACCTTTGTAAGACTCTATCTTGTAGGATTTGTGATGAAGAAACCTACTTATGGTAGGACATAAAGAGTAGAGTAGGAAATCGATTTGATTTTAATTCATAAATAGTATGATAACCGACTTTGAAGAGTATATCCGACAGAGCGAGCCGCATAAACGTGAAAAAGGTTATGCGTGGCAGACGGCTATTGGCTTGCAGGCTGTTGATGGCTTGAAGACTTCTGATTATCTGCGTGAAACTGCTCGCCAGCACATTGAGGGTGACATCACGATTGAGGAGGTGAAGCAGCTCGTCAATAGCTATTATGAATCAAAGACTGCTCGTAAGGGGGTCGGGAATAGGACGGAAGAGGCTGATAAAGTTTCGGCTCGTATTACCGAATTGCTATCTGAACAGAGCTTTACGTTCTCGCCATTGGAATATATTTCAATTCATCGTCGTTTGTTTGAAGGTATCTATGAGCATGCAGGAAAGATAAGAGATTATAACATTACGAAAAAGGAATGGGTATTGAATGGAGAAACGATACTATATGCTGGTGCTGATAGTATCCGTGAAACGCTGGATTACGACTTTGCCCGTGAAAAAGAATACGATTATAAGCATCATGATATAGCAGAAGCTGTGAGTCATATCTCACAATTTGTTTCTGACCTTTGGCAAATTCATCCGTTTGGGGAGGGCAATACCCGTACAACGGCAGTTTTTACCATTAAGTATCTGCGTACATTTGGTTTCGACATCAGCAACGAAACCTTTGCTAACTATTCGTGGTATTTTCGTAACGCACTGGTTCGAGCTAACTATAACAATATGCCTAAAGGCGTCTTTGCTACAACGCAATACCTTGAAGCATTCTTTCGCAATTTGATATTAGGTGAGCAGAATGAACTAAAGAACAGATACTTGCACGTGTCGGCAGAAAGTCAAAGTGCAACAGGTAATGACCCAAAGTGCAATATTTGCACTTTGATTTGCACTTTAGAAGAATTAGCATTACTCAACTTTATTAAAGAGAAACCGAATGCAACGCAAAAAGAAATAGCTGTGCATATTGGTAAATCAGAACGAACGGTAAAGACGATGACCGTGAAATTATCTGTACAAGGTATTCTTGAACGCAAAAACGGTCGGCGCAATGGCTATTGGGATATAAAAATATAGTAAAACGAACAACTAAATTCCCATTTATGGAAGAGAAGAAAGAGCAACATAAGAAATCAATTCGTTTCTTCAACGACCGTGAAGTACGTGCCGTATGGGACGAAGAAAGAAATTGTTGGTGGTTTTCAGCAACAGATATTGTTCGTGCCATTAACAATGAACCGGACTATACTAAAGCAGGTAACTATTGGCGATGGCTTAAAAAGAAGCTGAAGCAAAAAGATGTTGAACTCGTGAGTGCTACTCACGGCTTCAAGTTTGAAGCTCCTGATGGGAAGTTACGCGTGGCAGATGTTCTTAAATGGTGAACATAATTCACTATCTAATTATAATACTGTAAATTTTACTTTGGACAACTTCTTAGTATTAGATAATGCCTATAATGAAGATGCTGGTATCCATGAATTGGATAAAACTACAAAGATGCTAAAGAGTATTTTTAAATTCAGCAATTGATAATATAGCAAACGATAAGGAAGTAACTATAAATTTCTCTAAATAAGATATTGTGATGGATATAAAGAAGACAAAGATATGTGCCATAGATTTAGAAGACGATATTTTGTCATTTCTAAAAAGATTTTTGAAGTCTTTGAAGGAACGATGGGAGCTAAAATAGATACCTCTCAAAGGATTAATCGTTATGATTCTGTTAAACTATTGCTAAATTATGATTTTTCCAGCAAATATTCAAGAATACGATATTCTGATACAAGATATGGGGTACCAGAAAGTTGTTCCGTATTCAGAGGAAGAACATGTAAAAAAATATATTACTGGTACTGATATCTTTTTACTTATATAGTTCATATCCTGAAACATTGTTTAACCCGATTCCTTATAGTTCTAAGCTTCTAAGCATTGAACTACAAAAGCCCAGAGAACGCCCTCTAATAAAAATTATCTTTCAAGGAGAGCTTTATAGCGTGACCTACAAAAAGTATAATGCAGGGAAGAATTATACAACAGACGGTGGCTGCTTTACAAATTATGAGCATATTCAGAATTATTGTGGTAAAACATCACTTTCAGGTAGAGATGTGATACCATGCAAAAACACATTTACTCAAGCAATATTTGGAAATACTACGGTTGGATACTCTTATCAACAAATTTATTGCCATCCCACAACATGGGAGAATAGTGTTAGAAAAAATGAACACTTTATACCTCTGCTAACAACTAGAGCTGGAGATATTATTTCATATTTTTATATGGATAAGTATGATATTACAATTATGCTTCCGCAAAGTGAGAATAAATTAGAGCTACTCAAAAATGTCTTTTAATGAATTACTATATATCAATTTTTCTGAATATTTTCCATTCATAGAAGCTGCTGCATGGAAAAATACACCAATGTATTTTCTTCCAAATCAACAAGAACTTTTAGATAAGGAAAAGCAATTAACGAAGAAATATCAAGAAGATCTATCTAAAATCGAATTGCAGAAAGAAGCAAATAGCAAGCAATATACCTTCTTACATTCTCTTCTAACAGATACAGGGGATAATCTTGTAAAAGCAGTAATTGATTTTTTGCAATGGCTAGGCTTTTCTAATATCGTAGATGCAGATACAACCAAAAAGGAGGAAGACATCTTCGAAGAAGATATACAAGTTAATTTAGGAGACGCAGGACTACTTATTATAGAAGTTAAAGGGATAAATGGAACATCTACCGATGCACAATGTTCTCAAATTCATAAAAATTAAATTTAGAAGATGTGAAGAAAGGGATGCGTTTGATGTATATGCACTTTACATCGTTAATAACGAACGTAATATAGAACCATTAAAAAGGACGCGTCCTCCATTCAAAGACGTGCAAATTAAAGATGCTCAAAAAGATAAGCGCGGATTAGCTTATACTTGGCAATTATTTAATCTTTTTGATATAGAAAATGGTTTTATTTCCAAAGCGGAAGCAAGAAAGCCTGATTAATGCGTATGGACTTGTTGACTTCCCTCCAACTAATTTGCGGAAACTGGGAGAACCTTATAATTATTATAAGAAGAATACCGTTATCTGTATAGAAATTAAAAATCTAATCATTAGGTCGGGGATCATTTTTGCTTATAGGCAAAACGATAGATGGCATAAAACAAGAATAGTAAGTATAGAAGAAAACGGACAAGTTATAGATGATACATCAAATGGTAGGTATGGCTTCGAGTAGAAAAAAAGCTATTCCCAATAATGTATGCCTATATTTAATCCAAAAAGCCCAAATAAAAAAATGACACAGAATAAAACTCCCCAATTAAGTATTGATCAAAAATTGCCATGATGAAAAATACTGCAACAATAAATGTAGATACTTTATTTTATCTTTGGGAAAAACTATTGGTCAGGAACAAAAGGCAATAGAGATCAATTTGCAGAAATAGCTCAATGTATTTTTGCAAATGGAGATACTTCACATTAATTCTATTCTGATACTATTCAATGGAACGCCAATGATTCCACATTTGAAAAAGAACAATAATAGATATTCCTTCTATGGCTTCCATATTAAGAAGCTTATATGAAAAAGTCTTTATATTTAATAACCTTTTTGTTGAACAAGAAAAATAGCATAGAGAAAAGAAATTGTTTTTATACATCTGGAAAATAAGAGGACTGCATAATATGAAATTGCCTCAGGCTCCCCAAGAAGCTAAGAAATATATCCAGAAATATAATTTAAGCAGAATGCAAATAAAAGATTTCAAACAGAAAGCACTAAGTCGTTTAGGGGAACTTGATATTACAGAAAATGCGAAACTATCTTTTTCATAAAGAAATTAGTAAATCTGATACATCTATTAAGGGTTATAAGTTTATTAAGGATGCACAAACACAACAGATTAAAGAATTTAAGATACTATCCTTTAGTGCATCTCCTAAAGAAGTATTTCCCAAAGAAGACCTAACTATTTTATACGGTTTTTTATCTTCCCAATCCCATCCTTCTTTCTTAGGGATTTTGCAGTTTGGTCAAATGTACAATTCTGATGAATATAAAGAAAGAGCACTGATGATACTCAATTCTATCTGTAAATTTCAACAAGTAATAGTACGAGATTTTTGTAATGCTTTTCCCTAAGGCAAAGGAATTTTTAGATAAAATGCCAAAAGAACAAACTAAATATCTTCTCCAAAATGAAATAAGAGAAGACGATAACATCCAAGATGATTTCTAATCAATACTACTCAAATTGAGGAAACATTTTTGTACCATAAGAATGTAATCCGCAGATAATCAGTGTAGGATAAGCTTGATGAAGAAAAACGATACTTACATATAAACAAACCCGCAGCAACCAAGTGGTTGCTGCGGGTTGTTTTGGGGAGATGATAAGCTAAAAGCCTACATCACAACGTCAACTCAACGATATAATCAATATCAGTGGGGATGGTGTCGAAGTTGAGGGTGATGCCGTTGCCAGTCTTTGTGAAGTTGACACGCTTGTTGGTGCCAAAGACAGTGGCAGACTTGATTTTGTGATTGCCAGTAGGGATGAAGAGGCTGGAGTCCATACAGTTTAGGATGTGGATGTAGAGTTTGTTACCTCGCTGTGTACTCACTCCCCATTCGTGTGGAGCAACGATGCCACCACGAGTGCCGTAGATGGTTTCACCATATTTATTCATCCATTCACCGATGGCCTGAAGGCGGTTGAGGGCAAGTTCAGGAAGGGGCACCACCTGGCTCTGGACCGATGTTGAGTAGGAGGTTAGCATTCTTACCGGCAGCACGAACAAGCATTTGGATTAGCTCCTTTGGTGATTTGTAATTTGTGTCCGTGATATTGTAGCCCCAATGTTCATTGATGGTTTCACATGTTTCTAAGGGCAGGCGGCTGATGCTCTGTCCAGACAGACCAGCTTTGTTCTCGCCCGGTAGGTCACGTTCAAAGATTTGAATATCTTCACCAGCGAAAGGAGTATGGTGATGATTGTTAGCAATGAGACATTGAGGTTGTAGCTTATGAATTAAAGCATATTGCTCTTCTAATTGCCAGTCGAAAGGTTTTGCATCGCTGTCATGATCCCACCAACCATCAAACCAGATTGCACCTACCTTTCCATAGTGTGTGAGTAGTTCTGTCAGCTGTGTGTTCATGAATTTGTAGTAGCTTGGCCAATTAGCCTTCTCTTTTGGACGACCCGTTCCTGTTCCTGTTCTACCCACTGGATAGTCTTCACGTCCCCAGTCAAGGTGTGAATAATAAAGATGCAGCTTTATGTCATGTCGCTTGCAGGCATCAGCTAATTCTTTGATGATATCACGCTTGAAAGGTGAACCGTCAACAGAGTTATAAGTACTGGTAGTCGTCTTAAAGAGTGAGAAGCCATCGTGGTGTCGAGTAGTAATTGTGATATACTTAGCACCAGCAGCTTTAATAGCTTTCACCCATGCATCAGCATCAAATTCAGAAGGATAGAATGTTTTAGCCAGCTTAGGATATTCTTTGTAGTTGATGTCCCTATTGGTCATAATCCATTCGGTTGTACCCATCATTGAGTAAAGTCCCCAGTGTAGGAAGACACCGAATTTATCGTTTTGGAATTGTTCGCGTGCTTTGAGATTCTCTCTCGTAGGTTGATAGGTTTCTTGTGCCATGCTGACGTAGCTTGCCAGCAGTGTTGCGATAAAAAGTAAGGTCTTCTTCATGTAAGAATTTTATTGTTTAGATTTCTGTGTGCAAAGATAATGAAAGTTAAGGATATAATAGGCTTCTTCTTTCTTTAATATTTCATGTAAGAAGTCTTACCTTATTATTCTGTTGGTTGCAGAGTAGGAGTTTTTAGGAATTTAGAGATATCTTCTTTTAATTTTAGGAAGGGTTCGGCATTGACGTATCCTACATTTCTTCGGAGCATCGGTACAATAGTCTCTGTGCTATGTTCGTAGCTGGTGAGTTCGTTTCGACGTTGCGTATCGTGTACAGCATTGCGATTAATCTCGTCTTCCCGTTCGCGAATAAGCAGTCGCAGACTTGTCTTAATATAGGTACGATAATGTTGTCAAAGAGATGATGACCTTGAATGTATAGGTAGGTTGTTGAAGGTGTTACACCTAAGTGGTGTAGTTCTTCTTTGAGTTTTAGATAGCTTTCTTTTGCGTTAGGGTTGTCCTGTTGTAGTTGTCTTACACGTATCTGTACTTTGTGGCGCAGTCTTTGAAGACATTTGCTTGCATCATGCAACGAGAATTTACCGATTTCCACAACTCGATTAAAGTCGGAGATGGTAAATCTTTGATAGATACCTTGCCGATAATGCCAGATACTCCAGATGAAGAGGGAGTGTATGGCTTCGCTATATAATTTTAGAAATTCTTCAAAATCAAAGATAGGGTTGTCGTTAAGAGCAACAGCCACCGTGACATCATGTAGGCTTGGTGCATAACATTGTAGGTTTTCGATGGCGTAAGCATACGTGTGAAAGACGTATGGATTGTGTGTCACTTTGTCAGATAAAGGGGTACAGCCTTGTAGTAGATAGTCATAATCGGCATCTACGCAAGCAATCATATTTGTACCAGTATTATGGGTAAGAAGGTTCATTAGTACAGAGCGTTTCCCTTTGGTAAGATTTAGGCGTGATGGTAGCATCACTTCAAAGTAGCGTTGTTTGTTCTCAAACCCACTCAATACTGTTCGCCAAAAGAAGATATCATCGTAGGCTTCCACGTAGGCTATAATCTTTGTCTTGCTCGTTTACCATTTAGTTGGTTGGCAGCATGGAAATATGCTGATGACAGGTTGTCGCTTAGTTTTCGTCCCATCATATCCTCCTTTGTCTTGTCAGTTGTCAGTAATGTCTGTAACTTCCGTCACACGATCAATCCATCCGTTCATAATGACAGCTGGACTGTGTGTCGTTAGGATAATCTGAACATTTGGATTTAATTCAAGTATAAGGTCGATAAGTCGTTTCTGCCAGTCAATGTGTAGACTCACTTCTGGTTCGTCCATAAAGAGAACATAATTCTTATTATCCTCTACCAAGACGGTTAGTAGGATGACAAGTATTTGTTTTTCGCCACTTGATAGTTGATAGGGAGTAAGTTCTTCTCCAAATGAAGAGAATTTGACTTCGTTCTCAGAACGAATAATCTTTTTGCCTGTATCGGTAAAGAGGTCGTCTATGGTATCTTGAAATAGTTTCTTGGGTTGAGAAATTTGGTATGCAATGTCGGCAGCGTTTGTTTCTCCACTTTGTAAGGCTTCAATAATTCGGTTGCCGATGTTTACCTGATAGTCAAGATATTTACGTTGAAGTTGGAAGAGTTGCCAGTCAAGTTCCGTAACAAGGTTGATGTTAAGTTTGTTGATACTATCAGAAGCTATAAGTGGACGGTCAAAGGAGCGGATGATGTCATAACGTATCCATCGTGCGTCATTAGGGCTTACCTTAAGTCGTACACCTTTTAGAGAATGGCTTGGGAACTCACCCCCTTGCGACAGACTGCGTACCACCTTATTAAGTATGGTACTCTTCCCGACACCATTGATACCGCTTAGAATATTCACCTTATGGTCTAATGTCCATCGAATGTGTTTTTTTCCCACTCCAAAGCGAGTCAATCTCGATTTCTTCTATGTAGTTAGCGTATTTATGCATAATCGTAGATTTTGTGATAATAGTAGTGCAAATATAATATTTTTTGAGTGAATGACAATAGAAAAGTTGGTCGATATTTTACAATCGTGATTGCAAAAATGTAATCTCTGTGTTTATCTCGTCAGGCTAAGTCTAAGACTCACACCGAAATCGTGAGTGGTGGTTGGATAGCTGTTTGATGAGAGCAGCGGAGTATTAATCTGTAGGTCATAGTAGAGGCTGGCTGTAATCAGACGGCTCAGAGTGTAGTCGCTCATGAAAGAGAATTTAAAGGCAGTGTTTCCACTTGAAGCCGATGAAGTAAGTGATGCAATATCACGTGTGAGAGATGCTTGCTGACGATAGCTAACATCCAGACGTAGGTTAAGATCATGATTCATACCATTGTTTTGACGTGAAGAATCGTAGTCTTGTATTGAACCTTCTGTTGTCTTCTTCTTCTTTTTACTCTTAGCAACACGTCTTGTACCATCATTAAAGAGGTTGAAGTCGTTGATTCTGTAACCGATTCCAACAACCCAGTCTTTTGATGAGGCTTCATTCAGCTGTATACTTGTCATAGAGAGCGATAGAACACGTGTCTGACGGTATTCCAGTCGTGCTGTGAGGTTGTTCTGTAAGGTCAGGTCAATACCGAGAAGTGGTGAGAAAGCCTCATTGATACTTACCTGTGAGATGTTATACATTGAGCTTGGGATAGGAACACCCGTGGTAGCATCGGCAATGAAGCCAAGTCCGTTCATGTATTCTTGCCATGTGCTATAGCTCTGATAAGAACCGATAGCAAAGATACTTCGGTAGGCGTGATTGATGTTGACACTCTTGAAGAACTGTTCAAAGAATGGCAGACGCGAAAGACCGCTGTAGCGGATAGACCAGTTAGGCAATAAACTGCGCAAGGTAGGGAAGATGTTGAGTCCATTTCCATTCATGCTGGTGTAAGCATTGATGAAAGCAGGAACCATTACGTCAGCACTATACTTGTTGACAGAGCCAACAGCAGGGTTGAAGTGTCCACCACCGAGCGAGGTGGGGTAGGTTGCATGGTCATATTGCGCTTCTACACGATTACGATAGGTATCGAGCGATTGTACAAAATGATTGAATGTTGTACTATGATAGCTATTGTTAGCATTGCCTTGACTTTCGAATGCAGTACCTAACGAGAGTGTTGTCATGGTGAAGGAACCACTTTGTGTCGTTGGGTTGCTGGCATACATATATTGGATGCTTCGTGAGGTTGTCTGCATACGACTGGCAGTAAGGTCAATCTTGAAGTCCTTGAAAGGTTCAAGTGTCATACGAACTTGCAAGTCCTCTGTGCGATTTGTTACGGCAGGAGTTGCTATACTATCGTTCATAAGCAACCAGTTGTTGTCACGAGCTTTACCAATATAATCATCATCAATAAGTCCGAAAGCAAAGTCAAGCCCAGGTGATAAAGCACCTGTACCTCGTGTCTGTCCGAAGGCATCGCCTACGGTCGGCATAAAGCCAGGCAGTGACATTGCATATTGGTCACGATAAGAGATGCTTGCCGAGCGTACCATCATCATCACACGTGCTACACATTGTGCAGTCTTGTACCATCCCTTTTTGTCGAGAGGTTCTTTAGGTGTAACGGTAAGTTTCATACGGATGGCAGAGTCTGTACGATTGAAAATCTTCAATTGCGTATCACCAATCTTACGATATTTGATTTTTATAGCCTTTCCTTTTTCGTCTTTAGCAGAAACGATAAGTCGTTTAGTATTCTTGCCATGTGGTACAAGAATAGCTGAATCGGCGTTGATAACGATTTCTTTTTCAAAGCTTTTCTGGTTCTTAGGCAGTGCTTTCTTCTTGTCGTTGTCTTTATCTTTTTCTTTCCTTTCTTTTTCTTTCTTTTCTCTCTCAGCCTTCTTCTGTTCTGCCGTCAATGTAGGACGAGTAGGGCGAGTACGGTTAAACCTTTCGTTAGTCTTTTTGAGGAAAGGTATATGATTATAGAGTCGTTCAAGTTGAGTGTGCTGTTGATGTTCAACGCACGATTACTTGTGATAGTGTTACCAAGTGAAGAGCCATCGTCAAGACTTGTTCCACGCACCCAATTGTATGAAGCAGTATAGTTTGCGTCGGCATTAAACCAGTCGAAGAGCGGTAACAAGTTAAGAGGTAGCTGATAAGAGAGTGTGAAATTCTGCTGATAATCGAGTGGTGTACCAAAGTGTTTAATACTTGTCCACACCGAGTCTTTCCATGCCTGATAGCGGTCGGCATAGAGGTCTTTATTGATAGGTGTGTAAGGTTCTTCGATTTCAGCGTGTGTAGCACTTTGGAAATTCATGTGTAGGTTGCGTGTCAAGTCCCAACGTAGGGCAAAGTCACGGTTCCAAAGGAATTGTTCGTTGAAGGTAAGAGGAAGAAGGTTATTTTCGGTTGCCTCCATGTCACGTTCCTGCAACTCGTAGTAGTTGCGTAGTAATTCAGTATTAAAAGTAATGTTCTGAGGTAGCCAGTTTAATCCAAAGCGTTTGATGATTTCAAACCATTTCGACCTACTTTTGATAAGTTTCTTGAAAGGTTCCCAAGTCTTATATATTGGGGTCCAGTTATAGTTAAGTGAACCGCGCCAGTTATCTTCGTTCTCATAGACTGTTGTTTCGCCTGATGTGTGAGAGTGAGAATGGCTATATGAGAATGAGAAGTTTGCTGGGTCGTATGGCATTGGATGATTCTTTGTCTGAATACCGACACGTACATTAGACAAAGAGAAGTTTGTTGTCAAACGTTTAGTGATGGCAATAGATTCGATAGAATCACGTTCCTGATGATTAGCAGTACCATCAAGAGCATTCTTTAACTCCATGTCAGTGTCGAGTGGGTTGTATTTAGGACGGTTCTCACTCTTTGTGACACTGTAATATAATGGTGCAGAAACCTTAGCCTTGTCAGGGAAGAATTTTCCTAATTCAAAGCTTGTTGTGACAGAAATATCTGTCTTTGTTTCCTGTTGTCGTTCGTTGGTACCTTGTTCTAAACCACCGAAGCCGTCAGAACTATGACTGGCATTAATATCTACTGTTCCGAAGTCTGATAATTGCAGGTTGAGCTGACCTCTTGCCGCCCATCCGCCTTCGTTGTTAAATTCCTGTAAGCGCAACTCATTTACCCATACCTCACCACTCTTCTGACTGCTGGAAAGGTTGCGAACACCGATAATCATTGTTTTTACCTCACCCAGTGTTGGGTTACCCATCACCGTAATCTTATTCGCAGGGCGGTCGGTGTCATAGACAGAGAAAGCACGATTATAGCTTGCTGTTCCCGCACCACGAGCCTGATTGCGCTGCTTCTTCACAGAGGTAAGGAGCTTTAAAGGAATATTAAGCATATTTTCCTCAGGCCATACAATACGGCGATGCTGCCCAGTGTACATATCGTAATGTCCCGGAGCTGATAGCTTCAAAGGAATTTCATACTCGTAGTAATTATTTTTGTAGTCAGAACCCAAACGGATGAACACAGCCAACTGGTTATCTGTAAGATTAGTCGTATTCTGTTCAAAGGCATTAGCGTGTACGAACATTTGTAGACGCTTGTACTGACGAAGGTCGAGGGTTGTATTCTTATATACAGCTTTTGATTCGCCAGTTCCAAGATTATTGACAACCATTGAGAGCGCCTGCTCGTTCTCCTCAACCAACTGTGGCTGGTTAGGGTCTTGTCCGCGACGTATTCCGGGAGGTAATACATAGTTTACAGGAAGTTTGTCGTTATTCTCTTCAAGGCTTACAGCACTCACAGACATTGTACCCGTGTTGCTGGCAGTGTTGGTAAGGTTTTGCTGATACTGACGCCACTTACCACTTACGAGGTCGAAGGTGCCAAAGCGGAGTACGATAGGTTTTGAAAAACCAGTGAGGAACATACGCATAAATCGGATGCTGGTAAAACCACTGATGCTACCCACTCGCTTCTGGAATTCCTCCAATGGAATGCGGAACTGATACCAAGTAACAGGTTCAGAACCACCCTTACGCAGTGATGCTGCGGCTACACGTTTGTCAACAATGAAGTTCTGACCCACCACAAGATCTTGTGGACGAAGACTAATACGATACTGATAGTATTTCTCGTATTCGTTCAGTGTATAGTCCCTGATTGATATCCTCAACATCAGGGGTTGTCTTGTATGAGGTGTCATAACGCTCGTTATTATTGTCATTGTCTGGTGAGTTTCCCTGTGGGTTGTTGATACGCTTGTATCGTTCAAGGATAGAAGCCTGCTTCGCATCCCAGTCTGAACCACGGAAATAGTGGTAGTCATCGTTGGCAGGGTCAGCCCATATCGAGTCAAAGACCGCCTGATTGGTATTAGCACGAGCTGCGGTAAGAAAGTTCTGGTAAGAAGTAAACTGCCGTTCCTCTTCATCCGTCAAACCATTAAAGCCGACATCCTGCTTCGCACGACTACCCTTTGAGGTTGCAAAGGCGTATGTAATCGTACTTTGTGTTGGGATTTTACCCCATTGTGTGGTCGTCCATGACTGGCTTCCATCTACTGGCATACCACTCTCATAGAATTTCTTGCCATCTTTCAATACGTCCTCAGATACCTCACCAAGGTTGATGTAGAAATCACCACCATACTGATTGGCATTCGGCAGACGGTTGGAATAGAGGAATGGATCGAGCAACCAGAATTCGATGTATTCGATGTTAGCAGTTTGGAAGTCGTTGATATCCAACTTTCGCATCATACCTCCCCACGTACCAGTCGGATTCGTGAGGTGTCCGTTGATGTCCATATTTGGATTGAAGTTATACGGTCCACGTTCAGAAGGATAGTAAGCGAGGTTCAGAATATTTAATGTTGAGATAGAACCGCTATAGTTTCGGTCACGATTTGGGAACAACTCGCTCACGGGTATCTCACGTACATAGTGATTAGAGAGCTGTTCAAGGTCACTCTTGATGTGACCAGGTGTTAGTGAACTACTTCGACGGGTGAAGAGTGGGTCAATAGTATACCATGCTAACAGACTTCGATTGAAGTTGCTACGAAGTGTCGTTCTGTCTGCATACTCAGGGAAGTCGGAAGGTACACTTGAGATAATCCATGAAGTAGGTTGACTTACATCGATAGTTGTCTTTGCTCCTTCAAAGTCATCAAGATAGGACGCATTGTCCTGTGTTCCTTTGCTTTGGCCAGCCAACAACTGTGCGAACTCGGCAGAGAAGGTGATGTAGGATGGTTGCGTGACGTGTAGGAAAGGAATCTTGTTGAGCATATTTGTAAGCCACTGACTCTCCTTCTTCCAGTTGATGTTCAGTCCCCAAATGGTGTTGTTGAGTGGTTCAGAACCCATTTTTACCTTTGTTGTTAATGGCTGTTCAGAGAGATGCATGAATGTACCACCAACTTGGAAGTCTTTCGAAAAGTCGTACTCCCAGTTGACACCAATCATTGTCTTACGTTCTTGCTGATAAGCACTCTGGCTTTCCAGTGAAACGTTGACAGCAGTTCCTGCATCAATAATACTTTGGTTGAGGATAGTCACCTCACCAGAACTATAATCCACGCTATAATCAGAACCTTCGTTCAAAGTTACGCCACCTGCTGTTACAACGACCGAACCCTGCGGAACATTATATGCTCCAAGTGAGATAACATTCGCTGCTGAACCACGATACTGCCCAACAAGAACGAATTTATCCTTTTCGGCAATCTGTTTAGCTATGGTCTTTGTAGAATCATAGAGTTGTTCGAAGACATACTTATCTGCAATGGCAGCAGTTACTCCCTTATCTGTCAATGCATTTCGAAGTCCGTTACCAAAAGGCTCAGTCATTGGGAAGAATACACGTCCGTTGCTGATGGTATAACCCTCGACGTAATCAAAATAACCATTGGAATGTGGATTGTTGTTGTTATCCAATCGGTCAGCATTCAGAAGTTTGATGAGTGTTTGGTTTTTTACCTGTGGTTCAGGAATGTATGAAATGTAAACGCCAGTCGTATCACTCTGATACTTCACGTCAAGTCGGAACTTATCACGCTCAATGTTAGAAGCGAGATAATAGACATTCTTCATCATCAAGTCCCAGTTGCCTTGCTTAGGATTATTACTGGTGTTCTTCAATGACTTGACAAAAAGAGCTTCATTAATGTTTGTGCGGTCACTGGCAAACTCACCCACCTGATAGGTCACACCACCGTAGGTATATTCGTAGGCTATAGCTAATACCTGATCAGTCTGCAATCCGCTTTTCATTGAGATATACCCCAGGGCGTTATTAACGGTATACTCGGAGCTATTAAGTAATCGGGCATTCGCTAACTTTTCATAATCATTACCACCAACAAGACCTATACCATCAAGCGTACTTGTTACTTGATCAATGTTACGTGCTGCTGGATAGTTTGTGTAATAGTACTATATTCCGTATTGGCAGTGTTCGTAGGAACTGCTCCATTACCATGACCCCATAGGTCAGTACGACTTATCTTCTTGTTTTCGCCAAGGTCGGTCAGTGCAACAATATTACGTGTGTTGCTGGTTGTTCCTGTCTTATTTGTTACCCACACCTCCACGCGATTGATGGTCACACCAGTTTTGAGGTTAGGTAGTGACTTCATTGCCGCATCATAGTTGTCGCGAAAATATTGTGAGAGGAAGAAGTGGTGGTTTTCTTCGTAGTCAGCCACATCTATCTCAAAGGGGGTTAGTTGTTTTCCTCCACGTGTACTGACGCTTTTATTCGAACTCTTTTTTTGAGATAAGACAGTCTGTAATTTTAGTTTACCAAACTGCATGTCAGTACGTATGCCGAAGAGTGCTGATGCTCCTTGTACGAGAGAGTTGTTAGAAGGGAAGGTCACATTACCGCCCTCAACGAGTTTGATAATCTCATCCTCCTTACCTTCATATCTCAGTTTGAAATTTTGTGTGTCAAAGTCAAAGGTAGCATCAGTGTTGTAGTTAAGGTTCATGTTTACCTTGTCACCCACTTTTCCATTCACGTTGATATTGATTTTTTCATCAAAATCCAATGCTGTTGTCTTACGATTACGGATAGGAAGGGAAGGGTTGTCAATGTTCTTAATATTCGCACCAAACTTCAATTCAGCCGAGCCTTGTGTTTTAATACGTACACCACCAGGTCCGAAAATCTTTTCAGCCGGACCCAGTGAGAAGTGCATGTCCGTGAAATCAAATTTTTCCTTACCTTTCTCTTTTAGTATCTCTTGGTTCTTTGAGCGGTAATAGTCGGCAAAACTACGCTTCTCGGACCATTTTCGATACTCCTCTGATGTCATCATAATCGGTGTCATCACGTAAGTATTGCCGATTTTATTACCAATGATATAGCGATCGAGTGAGTCGTTATATTCCACGGTCTGTCGCATGTTTTCTGGTCGAATAAGGTCGGTTGAGTTCTCTCTGAGGTCGTCGTAGGTGATAGGAGTTGTGCGTTGCACCTTCCATCGTGGGTGCAACAAAGAGTCAGGGATGGTTTCCTCGTCAATTTCTACTTCAATAGGCTTCGCTTTCTTCACCGTATCTGGTGGCGCTACGGTATATACCAGTTTTGCAATCGGTGCAAAACTAAGTGCCGAGCGTCCCCAGCTTAACAGTCCGATACTGCCAAGGAGTGTGATGATAAGGATAGATATGTAATACTTTCTTTTCAAGAAGATAAGTGGTTCTATACCTCCCCAAGCCCCTCTAAAGGAGGGGATATGTTGGAGTAGGTGGATAGTTCTAACCAATGGTAAGCCTTAACATACAGCGAAGTGCAGTTGTAGGCGGTAATCACTCTCCCCTCTCTTTTGGAGAGGGGTCGGGGGTGAGGTTTTACTTAATCATCTTCAGCGCCAACTTCACAACTTGCTCCACTGGTAGGTCTGGTTGTTCTGTGAGAATACTCACAACGACTTTTGCAGATGGTGCTGGAGAGAATCCCAGCATAGTCAATGCGCTTACGGCTTCGTCCTTAATAGCAGTATTGACAGCTGATGTGTTAGGTTGACTGCTAACGTGTAGTTCGTCTGCAATACCACTTTGCATAATCTTGTCTTTGAGGTCAACGATGATACGTTGTGCCGTACGGAGTCCGATTCCTTTCACCGTCTTCAACATCTTCTCGTCTCCATTCGCAATGACATTACATAATTCAGCTGGTGTTAGCGAAGAGAGAATCATTCGTGCGGTGTTTGCACCAACGCCAGAAACGGTAATCAATAGTCGATAGAGTGAGCGTTCCTGCTGGTTGGCAAAGCCATAAAGCGTATAATTGTCATCGCGTCCGCCAGTCATAATAGCTTCATGCACATAGATTTTTACTTGCGCTTTACCTTGTATTGCACTATAAGTATTAAGCGAAATGTTTAGCGCATAACCTACACCATGTGCTTCCACAACAGCCAATGCGGGTGTTAGGTCAGCCAGTTCACCCTTGATATATTCAATCATAATTCAGAATCAAAATAAGTCTTACTAAGTAAGATGTTTTGTATATACAATTGATAAAACGCAATAAGGTTGCTGTTTATTGTATAATAAGGTGTAAAAAAGGTTCTTCTGTTAAAAATGTTGTTTGAAAACAAGATAAGGACTTATGTACATTTATGTTCCTCCAAAATCAGAGGGGCTTACAAAAGGAAGGAATGTATAAAAGTCAAACAAAGATTATGTCGTTCTGACTTCTACAATGTCTTACACTTATATTAGTCGTGTTTTGTAAATAATTTTCGTACAACTCAAAAGTAACAGATGGTCTTTTGGCTTCTAAAAGATGCTTGATTGATTAGCAGAAGATGCTCTTCTGAGGTCTTACTAATGCTCTTTTGAAGTCCAATTAAGCACCTTTTCTTGTATGGGTTTGTAACTAACTGATTTACTGTTGTTTATTGATTTTCTTTTTCTGCGTATTTATGTTCTTTGTTTGCAGGTATCTTAGTAGAGCTTTTGTCATAATTTTTCAGTGAATTAATATGAAAAGATTTTTGTCGAAGGTCTCGCTATTATAAACAATATTTTTCTCGGTAAGCTCCTTTAGTCCGCATCCCACAATGTCGTCACTGGGTAACAGCGTATCAGGTCTTTGCATAAACAGCCCAATAAGCGCATTGATGTCCTCAAGGCATTCTCTATCACAAAGGTAACAGAAGATGAGGGAGCTAAAAATACTTTCATGGCTGAATGCCTTGCCACTACTTCCACGTTTGCTCAATACAGATTCGGTAGTTTTTTCAAAAGCCAACTTTGAAAAAAAGTCCATAATATGATAAATTCCACCAAAAGAAGTGATATTCTCGTTTTTAATTGCTACCTTTGCCATGTCAGATATTGTATTTATTTTTTGTTGGTAGCACTAAGATAGGTGAAATTTCTGACATATCCAAGTGATTTGAGAACTTTGTTTCTCAGACACTTGGAGTTTCTTCAAAAAAATAATGCTACGGAATTATGGTCTTTAAACAATTGGAACAATATGGACACTAAAAATTTTAATGAGTTAATAAAACCATTCTTTTGGATCGAACACGAAAATAGTGTTTCGGTATGTTTGAATGTAGGAGAATACAAAGAAGAAATTTTCCAAGCAAGAGAAGATGAGGGTGTTGAGGGCAACGGTTATGATTGGGAGGCTTTTAGCAAAAAGTATTTTTGGAGGAACAAAAAAACGGAACTAATAGAAGTCATAGAGTTTGACTCCGAAGCAGATATGTTTTGTGTTTATTCATCTAATCCAGATGCTCTAAAATCTTTTATAATTGCATTTAAGGAAGCCTGCGAAAATAAAACTTTAATACAAGATTTATTTTTAAGAGCAGAATTAGATTAAAAACATCTTTATACAAACACGCTTCAAATGGAGCGTTTTTTGTTGCAAAAAGGAAAAGGAGTAAAAAAACAGAGACTTTGAAAGATGTACAAAAAGCAAATAAAAGAAATGATGAAAGATTGCAATATTCCAAAATCTTCGAGAAATTTTGAAAAATATGGATGTAGCTAATATAGAAAAATAAATTCAATAAGGCTTTGCGCCTGTTGGATTTAGAAAAGAGAAGAATGAGCTTTGGATATTTTAAATGAAATAATCATAAAAGCTCAAAAAGATGATCTTTTTTTATTCGTGCAAGTTGTGTTTAGGGAGAAAAATTAAATGTATAGGATAAACTATCGCATTTATGAATAATCCATTATACAATTCATCGAGAAATATAACACTTGAAGATTTGGTAAAATTACAAGAGTGTTTCGGAATAGCACTTCCTGAAAATTTTGTGCAATTTTATATGCTCTTCAATGGTAGAATTCCTCAAAAACAAATTTCTACATATGCCCTAGTGAGAATGCAACTGCTGATTTACAAAAAGATATGGCATAATAAACTCGATGGCATTCATCCCAAGATAAAGTTTGAAATTCACATATTTGAGGATTATATAAAATAATGGTGGCATGTTTACTATAGGGAAATTGACATATTTGAATATAGATAAAAAGAGTTTTAGTTTTTCTGGCAGATACTAAAGGCTCTATAGATTATCAAAAATGGGTAAATTACATTGACGAAAAATCAGGGAATATTTGTATGGTATGAAGATACAGAAGATGGAAAAACATTTTAAAGAATATCAAAAATATTCCAGAAGAATTTCAAAAGGCATGCCCTTGCTTTGTTGAATAAGGTACGGTGTTTTTGCCAAATTTAATAGTAAAAAGAATTATTATGACATAAGTGTGGGATGTTCCAAGGAAAGTCAAAGAGTAACTATCACCTTTGAGCGAAGACCTCAAATAGAGGAGATTAGACTATTTTTAAACATGGCAAAATATTTAGATGCTATGCTCCTATACAGAGGGAGGAAAAAGATAGATGAAAAGATTATCGAAGAGTTGGAATATAACAGCAAAATGTGAAAAAAAAGATTAAGACAAGAATTAGACCATATTATAATTAGTGTTTACTGAATAATTTATAACTCCCTTGATGAGTTGGACAAGACAAGCCGATGGGTGGCTCTCGGTGACCTTCTTCCATGGACAGAACTTGAGAAGGAATACAACTCAAGGTTGGAAAATCAGAAGAAAGGTGCAGGGAACAAGTCGGCACGCATGATTCTCGGCGCAATGATTATCAAGCACAAACTAAACCTAAGTGATGCCGAGACCATCGAGATTATCAGAGAGAGTCCCTACATGCAGTACTTTTGTGGATTGCATGAATTCACCGACAAGCCTATATTCGACCCAAGCCTGTTCGTTACGATACGCAAGCGAATCTCTGAGGAAGAACTAAACAAGATGACTGTCAAGATTCTCGACAAACAGAAACGCTTTCTTGTAGAGAAACGCAAGCGTGAGGAGGAAGAGGCGAAGAGGATTGATGAGGAACCACCGACTCTATAACCAGAGAATCCGAATGCTGCTTCCTTCACCGACCTTGCGGATAAGATTTATCTGAACAGGTCAAACCGAGATATACTTGAAGATTTTGAAATCCATTCATATTGTAAACCGTTAGGGCGACCACCGAAGGAGCCTCCTTCAATTTAAGGCTTCCAATAGCAAATATGTCAGGAGCTAATGAAAAATTTGAATTAGGTGGCAAAACTTTAGGAGGTATTCCTGAAGTGGTTATAGATCAGGTCTCCAAAATGAATGTTATAATAACAAAATTGTAATTGCTATGCTATCAAAAGACAATGTTTATATTAAGCTTTTTGGTAAGGCTATAAGACAAAAATGAAATTTTTGAGTTTTTGATCGGTAGAGGAGAATATGAGATCCGATGTCAACATGCTGAAATACCAACTGATACGGTAGATGTGTCTTATACTATATTTAACTATTTAACATATTTCCCCGCTTTTGATATATTACAACTCATACAGGGGTTTCATGAAATTGAGTGAAGACGAAAAAGTGGTGTTGGCTTATAGTTTTATTATATGATAGATTTTAAGGAGAATGGAAAATATGATATTCCATATAATAAATTATACAACAATTTGATAAAGCATAAAGAGAGTCTAAAGAACAACTATGATTGGATTAGTTCAAATGAGAATTATGAAAAGAGTATATGGCAAATTATTGTTGAATTAAACACCTATTCTTAAGAAACAGAAAAATTGGACTTGCCAAATTTAGAATAATAATTAGGGTAGGTTAAAATCCGAGAAAGCTATGCTCAAGGAGAAGCTCAATCCCAATGTGGACGGAGAGGGATAATTGTGTCCAATGCTCTCAAATAAAAGAAAATGGGACACACATATAGATGATAATAATCGTTTGGCTGCATCAATTATACCAATATATACGTTGCAATATGCTTCTAAACACAACTAAATGGAAATTTTTTCTATAAATGAAGGTTTTGCAGAGGTCTCAATACGTGAAAGAGGTTCGTCCGATGTTTGGAGTGATGACCTATGAATGATACTCAAAATTTGAGGTTCTGCAGGAAATCATCACTCTAAATTCCTGAAGAACCATTTTTTTCTATTTCACGCTTTGTCATATCATTAGTTTATGCTAACTTTGTAGCATAATGATAGATAGACCAACTGTAGATAGGATTATGAATGCATCGAATATCGTTGAGGTAGTCAGCGATTTCGTTTCATTGCGTAAGGCAGGAACAAGCTATAAAGGCTTGTGCCCTTTTCATGATGACCAAACCCCTTCATTTTCTGTTAGTCCCGTGAAAGGACTTTACAAATGTTTCTCATGTGGTGCAGCTGGTAATGCGGTGAAATTCATTATGGAATATGAACAGTTGACTTATCCAGAGGCTCTGAAATGGCTTGCAAATAAATATCATATTGAGGTACAAGACCGAGAATTAACTAATGAGGAAAAGCAGCAAGAGAGTGAACGTGAATCGATGTTCTTAGTTAATGAATGGGCAGCAAAGTACTTTAACGACATCTTGCGCAACGATGTAGATGGCATGGCCATTGGTATGCAGTATTTTAGGAGTCGAGGATTTAGAGACGATATTATTCATAAGTTTCAATTAGGTTTCTGTCTGTCAAATCGTCATGCTTTTTCGGATGCAGCCTTAAAAGCTGGTTTTCAGAGAGATTTTCTCATTAAGACAGGACTTTGTCTTGAACGAGAAAATGGTGAACTTATCGATCGTTTCAATGGACGTGTCTTATTTCCATGGATTTCGGTGAGCGGAAAGGTGACCGCCTTTGGTGGACGTCTGTTGGATGCCCGAACAAAAGGAGTTAGTCAGAAGTATGTCAACTCGCCCGATAGTATTATCTATCATAAAGAGCGAGAACTTTATGGACTCTTTCAAGCAAAAAAAGCTATCTCAAAACATGATCTTGTTTACATGGTAGAAGGCTATACCGATGTTGTTTCTATGCACCAGTGTGGTATTGAGAATGTCGTGGCTAATAGCGGTACTGCGCTTTCTGTCCATCAAATACGACTCCTACATCGTTTCACATCCAACATTGTTTTACTCTATGATGGTGATGAGGCTGGACAGCATGCAGCTCTTCGAGGTACGGACATGTTGTTGGCAGAGAGTATGAATGTGAAAGTTCTTTTACTGCCAGATGGTAAAGATCCAGACGAGTTGGCTCGTACTTATAATGCAGAGCAATTCAGAAGATACATTGAAGAGAATCAGACCGACTTTATCGTCTTTAAGATTAATATACTACTAAATGGTGTCACTGACCCTGTCAAGCGTTCTGAGGCAGTGAGTTCCATTGTGCAGAGTATTTCTGTCATTAAAGACCCTATCCTTCGTGACACCTACATCCGTGAGTGTTCCAATCGTACAGGTGTGTCAGAACGTACATTGATGGACCAGATGAATCGTAATATCTATTCTAATAGGGAACAGAAGACAAGAGAGCAGCAATTGCAACGCACGACAGTAAAAGAAGAGGAGAAAGGAGAAGAAAGGGTCGTAACTGCTCCGATGCCAGAGTCGAAGATTGAACAATTGCTTATTCAGGCTGTAATTAAGGACGGAGAGAAAATAATCTATCGTAATATAAAGGATGAGAATAGTGACCAGACGTTTAATCTGACGGTTGCACAATACATAGCCTATGACCTTGCAAGCGACAATTTCTGTTTTTCTAACGAATTGTACACGAGAATTTTACAAGAAGCTTTGGAACATTCTGTGGACGAGAACTTTAAGGCTGAAGAATATTTCACACGGAATGCAGATATTGAAATCTCATCTCTGTCTATTAAATTAAGTGTAGATCGTTTTCAGCTTGCAGAAAGTTTACAAGTAAAGGAAACGGAACAGATGTTGCGTGATCGTGTCAGACACCTTGTCGCAGACTTTCGTTTAGATTATATTTCTTCTCATTTAAAGGAACTCAATGCGCGACTTCTTCAAGTCAAAGACCCAAAAGAGATGCAAGAGATTATGGAAGAAATCATAAGAATACAAAATCTTCGAAATCGGTTTGCAAAAGAAACGGGTAATAATATTTTTGCTTAAAGAGATAGGATTAATAAGAAGATAACAGACACTATAAGAATTAGCTAAAAGGAGAACATTAATGATTTATATTCATTGGGTATTCTTATCAGTATATGTCATTACCATTGTCACGGTAACGATGCGTGTATTGATGGCTAATCGACAACCTACTAAGACAATAGCATGGATATTGGTGTTAGTGTTTATTCCGATATTCGGTGCTATTTTTATTTCTTCTTTGGTAAGACAACACGTAAAGAACGCAGAATAGGACAGAAGAGCATGGACAAACTAACAAAGTATGCTATGTTAGAATTTGTTGAACAAAAACAACTCCATCTGCCTAATGAATATAAAGAACTCATTAATCTCTTTATCAATCAGAATTGGGTTTTACCGTTCAAGAATAATAATGCCGAGATTTATATTTCAGGTTATGAGTTCTTTCCTGCTCTATTAAGGGAAATCGGGAAGGCAAAACATCACGTCCACGTAGACTCTTTTATCTTCTCTGACGACCCCTTAGGACGGATTGTTGCTGATGCGTTGATAGACAAAGTACGACAAGGAATAGAAGTACGTGTCATCTATGACGATGTGGGTTCATGGAAAACAAAAAAATACTTCTTTGAACGTATGCATGCCGAGGGGATAGAAGTTTACCCCTTTATGCCTGTACGCTTTCCTCTCTTTACAAGTAAGGTGAACTATCGTAATCACAGAAAGATATGTGTTATTGATGGTGAAGTTGGCTTTATTGGTGGAATGAATATTGCTAAGCGTTATGTAAAGGGGATAAAGTCCTTGGCATGGCGTGATACGCATGTAAAGATAATAGGCGCTGCGGTATATGGTTTGCAACGTGCCTTTCTTATAGATTGGTTTTTTTGTAAGTCGTATCTTAATAAACAATCAAAACTATTATCCTATTAGTAAGGTTTCAGACAATGACTGTCTTATTCAGATTGTCACAAGTAATCCGACAAGTTTATGGCCTGAGATAGAACAAGGCTATGTAAAGATACTTGTCAGTGCAAAGCAATATGTTTATATGGAAACACCTTATTTTCTTCCTACTGATCCTATTCTTTTTGCTATGCGCACTGCTGCTTTGTCAGGAGTTGACGTAAGATTAATGATACCTTACGAGACTGATACAAAGATTGTTGAATGGGCTTCGCGTAGTTATGTCTTATCAACCGTGAAGGCAGGGGTAAAGGTTTATTTATATAAAGCAGGCTTTAATCATTCAAAAATTCTTGTTGCTGATGATAGCATAGCAACCATTGGTTCGACGAATATTGATTTTCGTAGTCTTGAAAATGACTTTGAGGCTAATGCTTTCTTCTATGATAAATCAACAGCATTAAAGGTGAAGGAAATCTTCCTAAAAGACCAGGAAGCGTGTGTTTCGCTAAGTGATATACAAAATCTTTCACATCGTCCTTTCCTACAACGTCTATGGGAATCTATGGTGAGGTTGTTGAGCCCGATACTATAAACGAAAATCTCTAAGTCTACAATATGAATTGTAAATTTAGAGATTTGGGTTTAATGCAAAGATACTAACCAATATTGCGAAATAATAGACCTTGACCTATCTAAATAAGGTAAAGTTCACGCTACCATAGCTTCGATGTTCAAGAAATCGAGGGTGAGCAGAGAAATTATTGTTCTTGCCATGTTCAAAAACAAGTAGGCCATCTTCTTTCAACAAGTCATACTGAAAGATAAGGTCAGGTATCGTTTCTAACTCTGGTAAAGCGTATGGCGGGTCTGCAAAAATAAGGTCGAATTGCTGATGACAACTCTTTAAGAAACGGAAGACATCTCCCTTTATCAGTATGTTGTTATCTGCTCTCAGTTTCTCCATACACTGACTAATGAATCGTGCATGGTCACGATCTTTTTCAACGCTTATCACCTGTTGGCATCCACGTGACAAGAGTTCCAAAGAGATACTACCCGTACCTGCAAAAAGGTCGAGCGCATCAGTCTCTTCCCAATATTGATAAGCATTGATAACATTAAAGATGTTCTCCTTTGCAAAGTCTGTCGTGGGTCGTGCCTTGAAGGTGCGTGGAACATCAAAATGTCTACCTTTATATTTTCCTGTTATAATTCGCATAGTTGCCTAACTTCTTTAATTTCAATCAAGATAAATAGCTTTCATGTCATAGGGTATCTCTGTGCGTTTTGCCAGTTGACTATTGTTGAAATAAACTTCTTGATTAATAACCCTACAATACTTCAAATGCTGTTTTACATTCTCAATGAGAATATCCATATAAGGCACGTCACCGACAAGATATAATTCATCTTTCTCAACATCCAAGCCTGTCAGTTTCCATATAAAAAGGAGATAATATAAAGCATCATCCTCATTATTTACATTATATGAATTACTGAATCGAAATCTATTCTGTTGAAAACTGAACACCTCCATGCGTTTCTCATGAAAATAAGCATAGAGTTTTCTACGTGGTCCAGCATAGGAATGACGATAGAGATGCGTCCATACCGATTGCATAATCGGTTGTATACGAATATCCTTAAAATGGTCGTCAATAACAAGTTTGAGGTCTTTGTTAATCGCAAAGACCGCAATAGCATTCAAATCAGGTAAGATACTTGATAAGACCTCTTCATTACCTTTTCTATGATAAGTATGATAATAAAGTGTTTCTATGTCCTGCGTACCAAAGTCATCAATAGGCATAAGCATTACGGGAGTGTCAACCTCTGCCAGCAAACGTTTGTAACCACTCTGCAATAACTCTGACACTTTGAAGGCTTCACGTAGGTTAGCTGCAATCGAAATTCCCATATTCATTTCGTATGGTTCATAGACGAGCATCCCATTCTCTTGTGGGTCGCCCACAGCAAAGGCCATATTCTTTCTGCTAAATCTAATAGTAAGGCGCAGTTTCTTATCGGAGATATTATTATCAGTTTCTGTCATTACGAACGTTATATAACTTTATCATCTGCAAACTTACGCATTTTTTTTCGATTACTTCAGTTATCTGCTTGATAAATATCATCGAATAGCTTTCTTTCAAGTATTAAAAACAAAAAAATATAGTGTTTGATACCTAAAAAAATAATAACTTTGCATCTACTAATTGAAGGCGAGAACCTTTCAAACAACCATTTCAATGGTAGAATAAGATTATTTTTTACATGGCAAGACAGTTTTTTGTTATTTTCGGATGTTTAGCATTAGGAGAGATTATTGTTTGGGCGACAGGAATAAAACTACCGTCAAGTATTATAGGGATGCTCTTACTCACTTTTTTCTTAAAGTTAGGTTGGGTAAAATTAAGATGGGTCGAGAAGCTATCAGAGCTTTTAATCTCCAATCTTGGTTTCTTCTTTGTTCCGCCTGGTGTAGCTCTTATCCTTTATCTTGATCTTATCAAAGCACAATGGTTCCCTATCGTCACCGCAACAATTGTCAGTACGCTTCTCGTTTTAGTTGTTACAGGACAAATGCACCAGCTTGTCATAAAGTTGGAGCGCCGACTAATAGCAATGGACTTGCTTCATCATCGCAGACGTACAGAAAAACTAAAGGAAGTATTGAAGGATATGGAAAAGGCTGAGATATTAGAAGAAATGGAACGGGGCGAGATAGATAAAGTTCTACATGGACAGAGTGAAATAAAGAAAACGGAGGAATAAGTATGTCACCAATAGACGAAACAATTGACCAAACAATTAATCTCATACAAAATGGTAAGGATATCTTCTCTAACCAGTATGTTATCTTAACATTAACTTTTGCGGCTTTCTTTTATATTAGACGACTGCAACAGCGCACTGGCTGGATGTTACTTAATCCTATTTTGGGTGCTATCGTTCTTATAATTCTTTATCTTAAAGTTACTGGTGTTTCTTTTGAAGTCTATAAACAAGGGGCACAACTCATTGACTTCTGGCTCAAACCAGCTGTTGTTGCCTTAGGTGTTCCGCTCTATCTTCAACTTGATGCTATTAAACGTCTGTGGCTTCCCATTGTCTTGTCACAACTTGTTGGTTGTTTGGTTGGTATCGTGAGTGTGGTATTGGTAGCAAAACTCTGTGGTGCACCTGATATTATTGTTCTCTCAATGGCAAGTAAATCGGTCACAACTCCTATTGCTATGGAGGTGACACAAAGTGTCGGCGGTATCCCTTCGCTTACTGCTGCTGTGGTCGTAATAACAGGTATTATCGGTGCATTGGTAGGTTTTAAGACTTTGTCGTTGGGGCATGTCAGCAGTCCTATTGCACAAGGACTCTCTATGGGTGCTGCTTCACATGCTGTTGGTGCATCGACTGCGATGGCATATAGCAATAAATATGGTGCTTTTGCAAGCTTGGGTATTACGTTGAATGGTATCTTCACAGCCCTGCTCACACCGACTATCTTACGCTTGCTGGGGGCTATATAAGGTACAAGATTGTTATAAACTATAGTAAAAAAACTCTCTCCTCTCTTCTTGCACAGAAGAGGGGAGAGAGTTTGAGATAGTGCTGGAGTCTATGTTCTATACGGTTAAAGAACCTCCAAAACTTCTTGCATGTCTTTAATATTCTTCATATTTTTAACGATAAACTGTACATCCTTGCGGTCGTGGACTTGCATCTCGATTGTTCCTTCAAAGATGCCATTATCGCTGGAGATCGTTACCTTACGGATATTAACACCCAACTGGTCGGAGAGAACATCAGAGATGTCGTGTAGCATACTGCTACGATCAATACCCCGTATCTCTATCGTTGCGTCAAAGAAGAGTCGACGATGCATATCCCATTTAGCATCTAAGATTCTGCTACCATAGCTTGCTTTTAATTTTGCAGCAATTGGACATGCACGTTTGTGTATTTCGATATGATTCTTGTTGTCGATATATCCGAGGACATCATCGCCTGGTATAGCATGGCAACAATGTGGGAAAAGATATCGATGTATATTTTCTTCACTGATAAAGATAGGCTTTTTCCTGTTAAGTTCTTTGGTAACAACGATTAAGCCTTCTGTACATTCAGAGTCTTTTGCCTCTATGGCTTCTGTTGTCTTTTTCTCATTCGATTTTAAGAAAGGAACATAACGACGCCAGTTACGTGGATTAGCAATTTTTTCAGACTTGTTTTTTCGACGAAGTTCTTCTAAATCAGTATCACCAAGGATAATAGTTTTTTCGCCTACGGCAAGGAAAAGACTCTCATGTTTATGAAGGTCGTGCAGTTCGCATAACTTATCTAAGGTGGCAGTAGTCATATCAATGTCGTGAGCTTTCAACCATTTAGAGAGTTGTTCCTCACCATTTTTTTGCAGCTCACGTTTCTCTCGTCGTAGGATAGCTTGTATTTTTGCTTTTGCCTTAGCCGTAGACACAAAGTTAATCCATGAAGGATTAACGTGTTGAGACATAGAGGTTAAAATCTCTACTTGATCTCCACTATTAAGCTTGTGGCTCAATGGGACGAGTTTGTGATTAACCTTTGCACCGATACAATGGCTACCAAGGAATGTGTGAATTTGAAAAGCAAAGTCGAGTGCAGTACATCCTGCGGGCATAGTCTTAATCTCCCCCTTCGGTGTAAACACAAAGATTTCAGAGGCAAAGAGGTTGAGTTTGATAGCATCGAGGAAGTCCATAGCATCTGGCTGTGGATCGTCAAGGATTTCCTTTATTGTACTAAGCCAATCGTTCAATTCGCCTTCGTCTTCTGTGATTTCGCCACCATCTTTATATTTCCAGTGTGCAGCAAATCCTTGTTCAGCCAGTTCGTTCATGTCGCTCGGAACGTATCTGTACCTCAATCCAACGACCTTTGGAAGACATCAATGTTACGTGCAAAGCCTGATAACCATTAGCCTTAGGGTGGTTTACCCAGTCGCGCAGACGGTCAGGATGACTCTTATAAATCTGACTGATAGCCACATAAATTTGGAAACAGTTGTTGATTTCCTCATCAGGTGACTTCGGTTTATATATGATGCGTACGGCAAGGATATCGTATATTTCTTCAAAAGTGACGTGTTTGTTCTGCATCTTATTCCAAATAGAATAAGGACTCTTTACACGTGCTTTAAGCTCATATTTAAAATCCCATCTTGTCAAGTTCGGCACGAATAGGGGCTGTAAACTGTTCGAAGAGGGTGTCGCGTTGAGCTTGTGTAGAAGCAAGTTTTTTCTCAATAGATGCGTATGCGTCAGGGTGTTCGTAACGGAAACTGAGGTCTTCAGTTCTGTCTTAATCTTGTTTTAAGCCCAGACGGTTGGCAAGTGGTGCGTAAATATAAAGAGTTTCACCCTGCAATCTTATATTGTTTGCTGGCAGGCTGTGACTCAAGGGTGCGCATGTTGTGCAGGCGATCGCATATTTTGATAAGGATAACACGTATATCTTCGCTCATTGTGAGCAGAAGTTTCTTGAAGTTTTCTGCTTGTGCTGAGGCTTGTTCGCCAAAGATACCACCAGAAATCTTAGTTAATCCGTCAACAATTTGTGCAATCTTTGGACCGAAGATATTCTCCATATCTTCCACGGTGTAGTCTGTATCTTCGACAACGTCATGTAGGAGTGCTGCACTGATACTCGTGGCACCGAGTCCCATCTCCTTACAGGCAATCATAGCAACAGCTATAGGATGCATGATATAAGGTTCGCCCGAGAGTCGGCGCACACCTTTATGCGCTTGTCGTGCAAAGTTGAAGGCCTTCGTTATGATGTCCACTTTCTTTCGATGACGTGAGGCAAGATAGGTGTCGATAAGGTGCTGAAAAGCATCATCTACCATCTTCTCATAATCAATCTCTTTGACTTCTATATTTTCCTTGTCCATAGTGCATCCTCCCATTATTTATAATAAGGTGAAAGTTTCTTGTTTTTATTGGTGTAAATATAGTATTTTTCTACTTAAAAAGTCAGACTGCATCCTATACCAATTGCTGAAGAGCGGAAGGGGTTGTTAGGTGTAGATATGGTTTTATCTGATATGACTGTCGGTGCGATATGTAGTGAAAGGTCGTCAGATATGTCAAAGTCAGATAAGGAAGCATCTACATAAGCATCAATAACAGATAGTGCATAAACAGCAATTGTGGTAAAAATACTCAGGTCGCGCCATCTTCGAAAGCGGTCCTTTCGCTGTTTGAAGATACTCTTATAACGTTCTTCATTAGCGGGAGTAATTTTTGCTCCAAGGTGAAGGAAAAGTTATTGTAGCTCTGTGTAGAAGGGTCATTGTCCATAATGTCAATATATGCTTGCGCATAGTCATGATACATCTGGTTGTTCCAGGTCATAGCATAAATACAGCCTACAAAACCTCCATAAAAGATAGGTAGCTTCCAATATTTGCGGTTGTATGCTTGACCAGCACCAGGAAGAACAAGTGCAAGCCATAATGCCCGTTTAGGATTAGGTCGCCACTTAGTCCAGTCGCGTTCTTGCTTCTTCGTCATCTTGACACTGTCTTTTCGCACAATAGAAGGGAGTTTTATCTCGTCATCTGGGGTAAAGATGGCTTCCTCTTCTATATATTTGTCCTTCAAAGTCGGTGTATTAACAGATGCAGAGTCGTTGGGATAAACGACCTTAATAGTGTCATGAGGTATGTTTTGTGCCTGCATGATTGTAATGCTTGTGAGCATTATGGTTATCAACAGTCCTTTGAGGATACTATTCTTCATCACTACCATTTACTAATACCTTGCCTTTCTTAGTTTGTAAGGTCTTACTTCATCTTGTCCATTACTTCCATGATGTGCAGTAGCTCTTCTTCTGACGCAAAGGGAATGCTAATCTTTCCCTTACCATCAGCGTTACAACTCATCTGTACCTTTGTATCAAAGAATGTTGAGAGTCGTTGTTTGAGGATATTGAACTCCTCAGGGAGGCGAGTGCGAGCAGAAATCTTCTTCTTTGCGCTCTGTATGTCTTCTCCGTTGTTGAGTTGCTGGCAAAGTTCTTCAACCTTACGAACACTATATCCGTTCTTTAGAATCTCACGATAGAGCTTTAATTGCAGTGAAGGGCTATCCAAAGAAAGCAATGCACGGGCATGTCCCATGTCTATTTCCTTCTTTTGCAGTCCCATCTGTACCAATGCAGGCAGTTTCAATAAGCGGAGATAGTTGGCTATGGCTGCACGGCTTTTACCAACACGTTCTGCCACACGTTCTTGTGTCATTCCACTCTTTTCGAGTAGATGTTCGTAGGCTAAGGCTATCTCAATCGCATTCAGATCTTCACGTTGGATATTCTCAACCAGAGCCAGTTCCATCACACTTTCGTCCTTAATCGTACGAATGTAAGCTGGAATAGCCTTTAATCCGGCAAGTTGACTTGCACGCCAGCGACGCTCACCAGCAATAATCTGAAAACGGTTTTCGTCTACTTGACGTAGTGTTATTGGCTGAACGAGTCCTAATTCGCGAATACTATTAGCCAATTCTTCCAATGCAACAGGGTCAAACTCACGGCGTGGTTGGTTTGGGTTGGCCTCAATCTGTTCTAAGGCAATCTCGTTAATCGTCGAACTACCTTGTGTGCTGACTGCCTCGGTAGATATTAATGCGTCTAATCCACGACCGAGGGCATTGGTCTTTGCGTTTCGATTATATTTCTTTTGTACAGCCATAGTCTTTGTTGGGGAGTTAGGGTGTGAAGCGTTAGGTGTAATTAGCGGTCATTATGCTAATTCTATTTTCTTTCTTTATTTCTTATTCTTTTCAATAATTTCCTTTGCAAGGCTAAGATGGTTCTTTGCGCCAGTTGAGTCTGCGTCATAGAGAATTACTGGAAGTCCATGACTCGGACTCTCAGATAGCTTCACATTACGTTGGATAACAGCTTTGAACACTAACTCTTGGAAGTGACGTTTTACCTCGTCGTAAATCTGGCGGGCAAGACGCAGGCGACTGTCGTACATCGTCAGCAGGAATCCCTCTATTTCTAACTTCGTATTTAACTTGCTCTTGATAATCTTGATAGTGTTCAACAGCTTGCTGATACCCTCCAAAGCAAAGTATTCACACTGAACAGGAATAATCACTGAATCAGCTGCTGTTAAGGCATTGACAGTAATCAAGCCAAGCGAAGGGCTACAGTCAATCAGAATGTAGTCGTATTCGTCACGGATAGGGAGCAAGTAGATTACTCATAACTTTCTCACGACCATTGAGCTTTAACATCTCAATTTCTGCTCCAACAAGGTCGATATGGCTCGGAACAATGTCCAATCCTTCTATATCAGTTGTGTAGATAGCGTCTTTTATGTCGGCATGGTCAATGATACATTCGTAAAGCGAACAGTCCACCTCCTTGATATCCACGCCCAAACCACTGGATGCATTAGCCTGTGGGTCGGCATCAATCACCAGTACAGACTTCTCAAGCGTTGCTAAGGAAGCTGCCAAGTTGATGGTGGTAGTCGTCTTTCCGACGCCGCCTTTTTGGTTGGCAAGTGCGATAATCTTTCCCATTTTTCTATTTATTCCTATACATTTATTAGGCTACAAAGATACACATTTTATGTGAGATAGGAGGGCATTATAAACCTTTTTTCGTACTTTTGCATTGAAATCAAAGTTAAATTTATGAATTCCAAGAAACCGCTCATACTTATATCTAACGATGACGGATACCTCTCTAATGGTATTCGTATGCTTGTCTCATTTCTATCCGATTTTGCAGAAATTATTGTCTGTGCACCAGAGGGAGCTCGTTCAGGCTTTTCTCGTGCGTTCTCTGCAGTTGAATATCTATTGTTAAAAAAGCAACAGAATATTCCAGATTGTGAGGTTTGGTCATGTACGGGTACACCTGTTGATTGTGTGAAGTTAGCGTTAGATCAGCTCCTTATTGACCGAAAGCCTGACCTTATCTTGGGTGGTATCAATCATGGAGACAATTCTTCTGTGAATAATCATTATAGTGGAACGATGGGTATTGCGTATGAAGGTTGTATGAAATATATCCCTTCGATTGCTTTTTCAAGTTGCGATTACGACCCTCATGCTGATCTTTCTTATCTTCGTGATTATGTAAGACTTATAGTAAGGAAAGTTCTTGCAGAAGGATTACCAAAGGGTATCTGTCTGAATGTTAACTTCCCAAAGGTTGAAAAGTTCGCAGGTTTGAAGGTATGTCGTATGGGGTGGGGTAGTTGGGTGAGAGAAGTTGAGCCTTGCAAGCATCCCCGTGGTTTTGATTATTATTGGATGACAGGGCATTATCGCAATGATGAACCTAATGCAACCGATAATGATCAGTGGGCATTAGCGCATGGATATGTAACCATCACACCTTCTAAGATTGATGTCACTGATTATGAAATGCTCGATAAAATGAAAGCGTGGGAATCTCTTTAATTCTTTGATGTTATGAAGTATTATCTGATAGTTGGTGAAGCGTCTGGCGACTTACATGCTTCACGTCTTATGCAATCGTTGAAGCAGTACGATCAAGATGCTGATTTTCGTTTCTTTGGTGGTGATTTGATGGCGAAAGTTGGTGGCACATGTGTGAAACATTATCGTGAACTTGCTTATATGGGTTTCGTTCCAGTGTTATTGCATTTGCCTACGATTTTCAAGAATATGAAGATGTGCAAGGAAGATATCATGCGTTGGAAGCCTGACGTTGTTATCCTTGTTGACTATCCGGGATTTAATCTTAACATTGCTAAGTTTGTAAAGAAGAATACAAAGATTCCTGTCTATTATTATATCTCACCCAAGATATGGGCATGGAAGGAATGGCGTATCAAGGCTATTAAGCGTGATGTGAGAGAGATGTTCTCAATCCTTCCGTTTGAAGTTCCTTTCTATGAGAAGAAACATAATTACAAAATACATTACGTAGGTAACCCAACTGCCGAGGAGATTGATAATTTCCGTCATGTCTATTCGGAGTCAAAAGAAGCGTTCTGTCAGCGTAACGGATTATCTTCTAAGCCTATCATAGCTCTTCTTGCTGGTAGTCGTAAACAGGAGATAAAGGATAATCTTCCTTCAATGCTTGAGGCTGCCCGCCATTTTGAGGATTATCAGATGGTGGTTGCTGCCGCACCTTCTGTTGCTGAAAGCTATTATAAAAGGTTTTTAGAGGCGAGCGATGCAAAGATGGTGAAGACGCAGACCTATGAGCTTCTTTCCCATGCTACTGTGGCACTCGTAACAAGTGGTACAGCGACGCTTGAGACTGCCTTACTGAATGTTCCGCAGGTTGTCTGTTATGAAACACCTGTTCCAAAGTTGATTCGTTTTGCTTTCAAGCATATTATCAAGGTGCGTTTTATTTCTCTTGTCAATCTTATTGCTGATAAGGAAATTGTGCAGGAACTTCTTGCCGACCGCTTCTCTATTCGTAACATTGCCAACGAGTTATATCGTATTCTGCCAGGTCAGACATCTCGTGAACGTATGTTGTCTGACTATCAGCTTGTTCGTAATTGTTTAGGCAATGACGTGGCACCAGATAATGCTGCCAGAATTATGGTTGAAAAGTTGACGGGTAGACGAGTTTATGAGATGATGAGTGAGCCTGAAGATGAATTTACAGGCGAACAAATATGTAATTAACTTAAATCAGTCTTGGAGCTTAAACAGATTTGGGCTTAAGGAGAAAATGTGCTTTACACTATTGTGAAGATTTATTATTCCACTTGTGTCTTGGGCCAATTGACAAGATATAGATGTTCTGTGGCACGGGTGAAGGCAGTGTAAAGCCAATGGATGTAATCGGGTGTAAGCATTTCGTCTGTCATATATCCTTGGTCAAGATAGATGTGCGCCCACTGTCCGCCTTGTGCTTTGTGACAAGTGATGGCATAGCCAAATTTCACTTGTAAGGCATTGTAATAGTCGTCTTCTCGCACCTTTTTCATGCGGTCAGCCTTCAAGGGTATATCCTCATAATCTTCTAATACACGTTGGAATAGCTGTTCGTTTTGCTCTTGTGTCAGGGCGGGTGCTTCTGTTGTTAGTGCGTCAAGAATGATGGTCATGTCTTCTTCAGTGTTATCATAATCAGGAAATTCTAAAGAAACGTCTGCAAAGCGGAATCCATAGAGTTCTCGCACATTACGAACACGACGTACCACAGCACGGTCGCCGTTAGCAATGAAAGTAAGTGCAGATTGCTTCTCTTTCTCTTGATTAGGGGAAGGAGGGTTCTTATACTTATTCTTCACCACCATCAACATATCGCCCGTTGTCAGTTCCTCTTCACGTCCAAGTACCATGTTTCGAACACCTTGATTGAAGATGTTAGCACGTTTGTTAGAACGGGTTATAATCATCGTTTCGTCAATTCCTACTTCTGAATAGCTGCTGGCAAGTCGTTCGATAAGCTCATCACCTGATACAATCGTTATATCCGTAAACCCTTGAAATCTAATCTTTGGTAGCTGTGTGATATCTTCATGGGTTATCATTTGACGGATAATGGTAGCATTATAGAGGATACCTGAGTCTTGACTCTGTCGGAGAACTTCGCTCAAATCACATTCGTAGACCGTTAGCCCATAGGCACGAAGGACATCTGCACGTAGAGCAGGACTTTCTTCTTCGCCAACAGGGGGGGGAGCTGTGCCTTGTCGCCAACGAGAAGCATACGGCAGTTGCGATTATTATAAATATATTCTATAAGGTCATCAAGTAGGCAGCCGCTACCGAAGGTCGAATTACTTGACGTCAGGCTAATCATAGAGGCTTCATCAACCATGAATAGTCGATTGCGGAAGAGATTTACGTTCAGATTAAACTTGCCATCAAGTCCTGTAAATGTTTTCTCTCGATAGATAGAACGATGAATTGTGGTAGCAGGCTGATTAGCATTCAAAGAAAACACCTTTGCTGCACGCCCCGTTGGTGCTAAAAGACTTACTTTTTGTTGTAGCATTTGCATTGTACGTACAATCGCACCTGCTAAGGAAGTCTTACCAGTACCAGCACTGCCTCGCAAAATCATTACTGCTCGTTCATCGTGGTCAGTCATGAAGTTTGAAAAGACTTCTATGGCTTTAAGTTGGTCAGTGGTCGGTTGAAATCCAAAGTTCAGTAAGACTTTATGTTTCAGTTCATCATTTATCATCGTTGGTCGATTCAAAAGGTGAGAGATAATCGTTTTCTGCTAATATTTTACCATTCAGTAATATCTGCATGACTTTCTACTCGTTGTTCAATATTGTCTGGCAGTTGTGAGAAGAAGTCTAATCCCGTGATACGTTCAACTTCATCAATAGAGTTGACGTAGTCGTTCTTTTTATGCCCTTTGGCTGATGCATTTCTACAAATAAAACCAATAGCTTTTGGTTTGTCTCTTAGGCAGAGAATAACCTTAAAGAAAGCCTCAGGAACTTGTACTTTGTTTTTGCCAATAGTCTTATGCTTTTGATTGAAATAGATAGGACCACAGACGATATAGACATCTCCATATTGTTCTGCCCATGTGCGACATTGTTTTTCAATAGTGTTCCATAAGCCACTGTTTAGTGCAGGCACTTGTGGACATACATTCGTCATGAGAAAACTTTGTTCCATTGCTTTTTGATTCCAATGATTGTCGCCTGCTGGACACATGTGTCCACGATCATACCCTGAACGCATATAATCGTAGGTGTCAACACGTGGTTCGGGTATATCCTGATCTGCTTGAAAAGAAATACCATTACGCTTGACTGGACCATCTGTGTGGCTTGCTGTTAAGTGCCATGCCACCCAGTTGGGTGTGCGTGTTTCTGGGTTATAAGATGTGGTATACCCTTCGCGGTAAAGGAGCAAGGAAGGGTTTTGTTTTTTGCTAATAGGAATTTCCAACCTCAGTTTTGTTTTTGAGGTTTTCCTTTTAGTGTTATCTTGCTCAGATGATAGGTTGAGCAAGATAGTATTGTTGTTGTTGTCTATAAGGGGTTTATCCATTATAGAAATATATTGTCTTTTTTTACTTCCTTGACAAGGCAAAACTATCAGGGAAAGAAATAAAATGATTGTTTTAAGGAATAGGTGATACATTTTTTTATTATTATAATGAACTATGTCTTATTGTACTCTCTGTCGAGGATTGAGAAACTTACTTCTTCGTAAGAACAAAGGTACAAGGAAGATTTGAGGTGTACAAATAAAAGAAAGCTTATTTTACGAATACTTCTATTTTTCTTTGTCGTTATAGTTATTTTTATCTTTTGATAGAGTTGTAAAAGGAGTTATGGAAAGACTTTCCTCAAAAGAAAAACATAGTTATGCTGTTTTTGTGGAACTTTTTGTTTATATTGCAAAAAAACTGTACTTTTGCCCTCAAGCAAAACAATTGAATATTAAATAACACATTATTATATTTATGAGTTTGAAAAATTGTAGTACTTGCTAAGCAGGGTACCTGACACAAGAAATGTGGGAAAAGATGCGATGACAGCCGAAGGAACGGTGAATCGTGCCGCTCTGCCAGCCATCTTCAACCCCGAAGACCTAAATGCTTTGGAGCAGGCACTGAGACTGAAAGATCAGAACCCAGGCTCTACAGTAGGAATCTTAACCATGGGTCCTCCACGTGCAGGAGAGATTATCCGACAAGGACTCTATCGTGGTGCTGATACGGGTTGGTTGCTTACTGATCGTAAGTTTGCTGGTGCTGACACACTTGCCACTTCATACGCTTTGGCGACAGCAGTACAAAAAATTGGTGATGTAGACATTGTTATTGGTGGACGTCAGGCTATAGATGGTGATACCGCACAGGTAGGTCCACAGGTCGCACAGAAGTTAGGGCTCAATCAGGTGACTTACGCTGAGGAAATCTTAAAAATAGAAGATGGTAAAGCTACTATCCGTCGTCATATTGATGGTGGAGTAGAGACTGTTGTTGCTCCATTACCAGTTCTCATTACAGTGAATGGTACGGCTGCACCAGCACGTCCTTGCAATGCTAAACTCGTAATGAAGTATAAATATGCTACTTGTCCAATGGAACGCAAGGGTAATGAGGCTTGGGCGCAGCTCTATGAGGAGCGTCCTTACCTCACTTTGAACCAGTGGTCAGTTGCTGATGTTAATGGTGATGAAGTGCAGTGTGGTTTGAGTGGTTCGCCAACAAAGGTGAAGTCTGTTCAGAATATCGTTTTCCAAGCTAAGGAGAGTAAAACCCTCACTGGATCTGACGAGGATGTAGAAGGACTCATCAAGGAACTGTTAGGAGAGAAGATTATTGGTTAAAAGCCTCTCCCAATCCCTCTCCGAACCAATGGTCACTGACCAGAGAGAAGTAATAGAGAGGGGCGTAGAATGTTCTATTAAGCATAAGATTGAACATTATGGGGAGGTATTATATAAACATAAGAAAATCCCCCAGTAAGTGAAGCATTTCACTCCCCTCTCCATTCGGAGAGGGGGCGGGGGTGAGGCCTATGAACAACGTATTTGTATATTGCGAAATAGAGGAAACCACCGTACAGGAGGTTTCACAGGAGCTGCTGACCAAGGGTCGCAAGCTCGCAAATGAGTTAGGTGTGGAACTCCATGCCATCGCTGCTGGTAGTGGCATCAAAGGAAAGGTTGAAGACCAAATCCTACCATACGGTGTAGACAAACTCTTTGTCTTTGATGGTGAGGGACTCTTCCCTTACACATCAGCACCACACACAGACATTCTCGTTAACCTCTTCACTGAGGAGAAACCACAGATCTGTTTGATGGGTGCTACTGTTATCGGTCGTGACCTTGGTCCACGTGTGTCATCATCCCTGACAAGTGGTCTTACTGCCGATTGTACTCAACTTGAGATTGGTGATTATGAAGATAAGAAAGCTGGTAAGCACTATGAGAACCTGCTCTATCAGATTCGTCCAGCCTTCGGTGGTAACATCGTAGCAACCATCGTCAACCCTGACCACCGTCCACAGATGGCTACCGTTCGCTCTGGCGTTATGCAGAAAGCTGTCTATGAAGGCGAAGCTAAGAATGAGGTTGTCTATCCGGATGTAGCGAAGTATGTTCCGGAGGCAGCCTATGTTGTAAAAGTCATTGACCGTCATGTAGAGCCCGCACAGAACAACTTGAAAGATTCTTCAATCGTTGTCGCAGGTGGTTATGGTGTCGGTTCTAAGGAAGGTTTCGACTTACTCTTTAAGTTGGCAAAGGAACTTCATGGTGAGGTTGGTGCCAGCCGTGCTGCCGTTGATGCAGGTTGGGTAGACCATGATCGTCAGATTGGTCAGACCGGTGTCACCGTCCATCAAAGGTTTACATCGCTTGTGGTATCTCTGGGCAGATTCAGCACATTGCTGGTATGCAGGGACAGTGGTATCATCATCTCTATCAACAACGACCCAGACGCTCCTATCAATGCCATTGCCGATTATGTCATCAATGGCTCCGTAGAGGAGGTTGTTCCGAAGTTGATAAAGTATTATAAGCAGAATAGTAAGTAAAAGCCTCACCTCCAGCCCGTGACTGAACAACTAACTGGCCCCTCTGGCCCCTCCCCGAAGGGAGGGGAGTAAAATGCGAAAAGGGAATAAAGAGGACTACTGTCGCTAAATACTTATTATCACAAGAGGCATAGCGTGTATAATCATTGACTAACTACCGACCTATGACTAAAGAAAATAGAAAGAAATGTACCTACAAGACGGCTTCACCTGACAGGTATCATATTCTAAAGGAATTCGCTAAGGCAAATCGAACAGAGATGACATTAGCTGAAGAGATTCTTTGGAACGAACTGAAAGGTACAAGAGGCGAATTTCATTTTAGAAGACAACATCCTATAGGTGACTTTATTGTAGATTTTATATGCCTTTCACAGAACTTAGTCATAGAAGTAGATGGTGCTTACCATAAGCAACTGCTACAAGAGGTAGACGATGAAACAAGGACAGAATACCTTAATGAAATGGGTTTCAATGTTCTTAGATTCACCAATGAAGAGATATACACGGACATTGATAATGTGATAGAACAAATAACCGAATTTATAAACAACGAATAAAAAGAGTACCCTAACCATAAGGATCAGTACATTCTACTCCCCTTCCTTTGGGGAGGGGTAAGGGGAGGGGTCACTCTTACATTTTTTTATCATGGCAAATTATTATACTGACCACCCAGAAATAGCGTTTCACTTGGAGCACCCATTGATGAAACGCATTGTAGAACTCAAAGAGCGTAACTACGCTGATGCTTCTACTTATGATGATGCACCTGTAAACTATGATGATGCAATCGAAAACTACAAGCGCATCTTGGATATCACTGGTGACATAACAGCAAACATTATTGCACCTAACTCTGAGTCTGTCGACCTCGAAGGTCCACATCTCATCGACAACCGTATGCACTATGCCAGCAAGACCTTAGAGAACATTGAGGGCGACTCGTCAGGCTGGCTTGTAGGGGCGTTTCTATGCCTCGCCGTTATGGTGGACTGAACCTACCAAACGTTGTCTTCTCAATGATGTCTGAGCTTATTGCTGCTGCCGATGCTGGTTTCCAGAATATTTGGTCATTGCAGTCTTGTATCGACACCCTCTATGAGTTTGGTAATGAGGAGCAGCGTCAGAAGTTTATCCCACGTATCTGTGAGGAGAGATGATGTCAATGGACCTCACCGAACCTGATGCAGGTTCCGACCTTCAGCGTGCTATGATTAAGGCTACCTTCGACGAGAAGGAGAACTGCTGGCGTTTGAATGGTGTGAAGCGTTTTATCACCAATGGTGACTCTGATATCCACCTCGTTCTTGCACGTTCAGAAGAGGGTACACGTGATGGTCGTGGTCTTTCTATGTTTATCTATGACAAGCGTGATGGCGGTGTTGACGTACGTCATCGAGCATAAACTTGGTATCCATGGTTCTCCTACTTGCGAACTTGTTTACAAGAATGCAAAGGCAGAACTCTGTGGTAACGTTCGCATGGGTCTTATCAAGTACGTAATGGCATTGATGAACGGTGCCCGCCTCGGTATCGCAGCACAGTCTGTCGGTCTTGAGCAGGAGGCTTACAACGAGGGATTGGCTTACGCTAAGGATCGAGCACAGTTCGGCAAGAAGATTGTCAAGTTCCCAGCTGTCTACGATATGCTCTCTCGTATGAAGGCAAAACTCGATGCTGGTCGTTCTCTCTTGTATCAGACTGCCCGCTATGTTGATATCTACAAGGCTTTGGAAGATATTGCACGTGACCAGAAACTCACGGCTGAAGAGCGTCAGGAGATGAAGAAGTACAACCGTCTTGCCGATGCTTTCACACCATTGGCAAAGGGTATCAACTCTGAGTATGCTAACCAGACTGCCTACGACTCTATCTCTATCCATGGTGGTTCTGGTTTCATCATGGAGTATAAGTGTCAGCGTCTGTATCGTGATGCACGTATCTTCTCTATCTATGAGGGTACAACACAGCTGCAGGTTGTTGCTGCTGTACGTTACATCACCAACGGCACTTACCTTTCTATCATGAAGGAAATGCTTGAGGGCGAACTCTCTTGCGACTGCATGAAGGGACTGCGTGAGCGTGTAGCAAAACTCGTCCAGCTCTATGAAGAGGCTGTGGAGAAGGTGAACGCAAGCGAAAATCAGGATGTTCATGACTTCCTCGCACGCCGTCTTTACAACATGACAGCTGACATCATCGGTTCTCTCCTCCTCATCGAAGATGCTTCTAAGGCACCAGACCTCTTCAAGAAGTCTGCCCACGTCTTCGTTCGTATGGCTGAGGAAGAGGTTATCGGTCACACTGCTTACATCAAAGCCTTCAATGCTGAAGACCTTGAGCAGTTCAAGGCTGTGGAAGAAGAGGTCGCAGAAGCATAATCCTTTATTAGGATTAATCTCATATAAAAGCAACCGAGCGCAATACTTGGTTGCTTTTTTTCTTTGCAGAACACTCTCGAATGAAATAGATAAATTGCAATTGTCGACCTGTTGGTTATAACTCTGCAAAGATAGCACAATAAATAAGGAGAAAGAAAACTGAAATAATTTATTACTGTCCGCTAAACCTCTAACTTCTTCAGCTCATCCCTTTACGCATTTAGGATGAGCTTTTTTTTCTCTTAGACAAGCCCCCTCTATACATTTTCCTCACATTGCGGAGGGGAAATACCATGTTTGCTAAAGTATTTTTTCCAATCGTTCTCAGGTTGTTCGAAAAAGGATTCCATATTGATATAGTACATCAGTACAATTCTTATCATTGTGGCTAATCCCGAGAAACTCCATGACCTTTTTATCCTTCTCTGTACGATGGTTATTAGCAGATTTGCAAGAAAAACCATCCAAATCTGTATTTTAATATATTACTGTCCGCTAAACCTCTAACTTCTTCAGCTCATCCCTTTACGCATTTAGGATGAGCTTTTTTTTCTCTTAGACAAGCCCCCTCTATACATTTTCCTCACATTGCGGAGGGGAAATACCATGTTTGCTAAAGTATTTTTTCCAATCGTTCTCAGGTTGTTCGAAAAAGGATTCCATATTGATATAGTACATCAGTACAATTCTTATCATTGTGGCTAATCCCGAGAAACTCCATGACCTTTTTATCCTTCTCTGTACGATGGTTATTAGTAGATTTGCAAGAAAAAAACCATCCAAATCTGTATTTTAATAGCATTAGCAGTCTCTCCGTAAAAAGTATCTTAGCGGAAAATTCTGCTTGACTTGCTTGAATAGTGACTCTATCTGCCACCTTTTCCGGTAAATAGCCACTATATCTTGCGCATCCATCTCAAAGTCGTTGGTAAGCAGTGATATTAGTTTCGTTGTCTTATTCTTTCCCGTCTTCTTGTGGTCTATGTAGGTGACGATTCGTGCATGATGTTCCACCCCCTTCTTTTTAAGGACTACCTCCTTGATATTGTATAAGAAACGGCTATCATCGTCTGTAATATTATACTCTATTTCTGAGTTGATAAACAAGATTTTTCTTCATCTTTGTAACGTAGACAGCACCATTATGAGTCATCTGTTCAAATTTAACATAGTCTATGTAGGCTCTGTCAATAGCTAGAATATCGTTCTTTGAATAATCCTGCGGTGCCATCATAAAACTGTCATGTGTGGCAGAGTGAATTGCATATCGTAAGGCACTCCTTCGTTGGCATTTATGATGGTATGCACCTTTATGCCTCCTTTCTTCTTTTCCGTGCTTGGGATTACGTCCCACACCCTTGAAGACGAGATTCGAAAAACAAAGGGAATAGTGGTAGAATCCATTATTTTCAGACAGATTAAGCCAAGAATCCCCCTTGCCTCGTTGGCTGTCCGAGAAAAAGTAGGTCACGATGAGCTTCAAGGACATCCATATAGAGCCAACCAAAAGAGTTCTTCAGGGCGTCTCTTATTGGCATCAGAGAGCGTACTACGCTTGGGTAAAAGTATCTATGCTTAGATGAGGTAGCTTACGGGATTCTGCCAGCATAGAAGCCTGTATCTCACGAAGAGAGTCGAAACGCATCACCACGGCATAGAGCATAGTTACCACGTGAGACCACATATCGAACTTCTTTACATACCGTTCGCCACCATGTTGACGGCTATAAGTGTTAATTTTGTTCTTGTCTAAGCATTTTATTAACTGACCATATACTGGCTGTCCGAAAAAATGTGTACTTTTGCTCATGTTACTTATGTTTTGTTGCAAAAGCAAAGGTAATTAAATGGGCTGATACTATGAAAAAAGTATCAGCCCAAATTTGTGAAAATAAACAAAAGTTTAGCGGACAGTAATAATTTTAATAGCATTAGCAGTCTCTCCGTAAAAGTATCTTAGCGGAAAATTCTGCTTGACTTGCTTGAATAGTGACTCTATCTGCCACCTTTTCCGGTAAATAGCCACTATATCTTGCGTATCCATCTCAAAGTCGTTGGTAAGCAGTGATATTAGTTTCGTTGTCTTATTCTTTCCCGTCTTCTTGTGGTCTATGTAGGTGACGATTCGTGCATGATGTTCCACCCCCTTCTTTTTAAGGACTACCTCCTTGATATTGTATAAGAAACGGCTATCATCGTCTGTAATATTATACTCTATTTCTAGTTGATAAACAAGATTTTTCTTCATCTTTGTAACGTAGACAGCACCATTATGAGTCATCTGTTCAAATTTAACATAGTCTATGTAGGCTCTGTCAATAGCTAGAATATCGTTCTTTGAATAATCCTGCGGTGCCATCATAAAACTGTCATGTGTGGCAGCAGAAGTGAATTGCATATCGTAAGGCACTCCTTCGTTGGCATTTATGATGGTATGCACCTTTATGCCTCCTTTCTTCTTTCCGTGCTTGGGATTACGTCCCACACCCTTGAAGACGAGATTCGAAAACAAGGGAATAGTGGTAGAATCCATTATTTTTCAGACGAGTTAAGCCAAGAATCCCCTTGCCTCGTTGGCTGTCCGAGAAAAAAGTAGGTCACGATGAGCTTCAAGGACATCCATATAGAGCCAACCAAAAGAGTTCTTCAGGGCGTCTCTTATTGGCATCAGAGAGCGTACTACGCTTGGGTAAAGTATCTATGCTTAGATGAGGTAGCTTACGGGATTCTGCCAGCATAGAAGCCTGTATCTCACGAAGAGAGTCGAAACGCATCACCACGGCATAGAGCATAGTTACCACGTGAGACCACATATCGAACTTCTTTACATACCGTTCGCCACCATGTTGACGGCTATAAGTGTTAATTTTGTTCTTGTCTAAGCATTTTATTAACTGACCATATACTGGCTGTCCGAAAAAATGTGTACTTTTGCTCATGTTACTTATGTTTTGTTGCAAAAGCAAAGGTAATTAAATGGGCTGATACTATGAAAAAAGTATCAGCCCAAATTTGTGAAAATAAACAAAAGTTTAGCGGACAGTAATAGAAATAATTATAAATCATAGTAGTTATCTGCTTATTTATAACTATCTTTGTCATTCATATTAATAAGGAGAAAAACAAGATGAAGAAATATTTTTAAAAGTAAGTATGTTGCTGATGAGCTTATTGTTCATCCAGTCAACAACAGCATCCGCACAATGCCCAATCAAGGAACAAATAATGAATGGTGACGATGGTGGCGAAGAGCTTAGCCAGAATAAAGCGTGAAAGCGAAAAAGACCCCTGTTAGCCACACGCTGATTATCTTCTTTGACAAGAAGACGAGGCAACAAGCCTCTGCTGAAAGCCATCAAGAAGCAAGGCTGTACCCTTCTCTACAAATACAAGGAGTTCAGTGCTGTAGCTGCCAAGGTCGACGAGAAGCACGACGTTGATAAAGCCATTGCCGAATTCAGAAAGGTGAAAGGCGTAACGAGCGTGAACAAAGACGGAATCATGCAGACACCGTAACAAGTTTTACTGCCACTTCCAGTCCTACAGCTTGTTGGAAAGAAAAATATAGCTATCAATAAAGATTAAAGAGGAATACACAGTCCGTGCATTCCTCTTTAATTTATAAGTGACAAGAAATATAAAATTATACTTGTACTATCAGTGCCGATTCCTACCGACTCATTGTCAGCACAACCTCTTTTCCTTTCTCTAAGTTTACAGTTCCGCTATAAACCATATTGTCCTTGCTGGTTTGTTTGTCAGCAGTAGTATGATATACTTCCAGTTGATAATTACCAGAAACGATATTCTGCATTTTGAAGTCGACATCATAGCGACAAAGGCAGTTTGTCATCATGTCCTTATCAGGATACAGGATGAGAATAATCTTACCCTCACTGCTGCTTGCTCCTACATGGAACAGGTCGATTGCACAGTTATCCATGACGTCTGCAAAGCGTGCATTGACAATATTATCCTCACCGAGTGAGAGGCGCAACACTGATTTCTGTCCTACAAAACTATTATAGTACTCAGGACGAGAATCCAACAAGGAAGCAGAAGCCTTGCAGCCTGACGACTTTACATCACTTACTCCTATACTCCCTACAACAGTGTTTTCCGTTGAATAAGATAACATTAACATGGATAGGCAGAATATAGCCAAACAATTAATAGATTTCCAATGTTTCATTCTTATTTTTATTAAAAGTTAGTCAATCAAGATAATACACGGCAAATATATATAAAAACCATCAAATCTCCAAGCAATAGACTATAAAATTTAGTAACTCTAAAAAAAGAAAGCAAAAGAACAAAACAGCAAAAAAACAATTTGCCGTTTTGTTCTTTTATTTTTTAAGCAACGGAATTAGTCCTATGCATGACTTGACGAGTTCCATCATAAGACTAAATTCGCCAATGAGAGGTGGCAGACCGATTATACCTATTTTAAAGTCAAGGGTTGAGGCATATATTATCTCTCTACGGTAATTGATGCCTACTAGTTTTAATAATACAATATTGTCTTATCAAGCTACAATTGTTAGGTAACGCCCGTTCCTGCAGTACAAGCCGACTACAAATGTACAAATTATTTTCCAATTCTTTCACTTTGATTTGAACTTCTTTGGAGTTTAGATAAGCAACTTAAAGAATGGAGCTAAGCCTTCGCACGATATGTGCGGAAGCTCCGCACATATTGTGCTAAGCCTCAATTGCCTACCTATAAGGCCTTATTAGCCCAATTGGACTAATTGGGCTAATAAGGCTAATAGGATTATTAGCCCTATTGGCACAACGCCACACAAATCTTGTTTTGCAGGCTGCGCATAGGTCCGTGGGTGAGTCCGCCATTGTTGATGATAGCGAAGCAGAGCAGATGGCCGTTAGACGCAGTGAGGTAGCCAGCCAATGAGCTGACCCCTTTTAGTGTACCAGTTTTTGCACGCACATTGCCAGCAGCAGCGGTATGTCGCATTCTACTCTTCAATGTTCCGTCAACACCAGCGATGGGTTGTGCTTTAAGATAGGCTTCATAGAGATCAGAATGTTGGTAGGCATAACGCAAAGAGCTTTGTTTCGAGTTCGGCACTGACATAGTTGTATAGAGATAGTCCAGAACCATCAGCAATATAGTAATGATGAGGATTTATGCCGATTCTGGAGAGTAAGGCTTTTTCATATAGACGTGCTAATTTGGCAGTGGCCCATCTTGTGCCGCCACTGGCGGCTAACTGATAGAACATAGATTCAGCATAGAGATTGTCGCTTGCTTTCATCATGCGATGGAGTACTTGTTGGATAGAATGTGTTTGTGTGGCTATCAAGCGAGCATTTGCGGGAGTCTGACGCTCGTCGGTAGAACCATTCATCAAGATGCCCAGTTCTTCCAGTTTACGTGTGAATCGATAGATGAAATTGTCCTTACCATCAACGAGTAGGGGAGAGAGGGTAGGGTTTTTGTCATCCCAGCACCAACCCTCGCCCAAGCGGTCACGATCCTTAAAAGAGAGGTCGGCATAGATGTTACCTTCAATTGATTTGATACCTAAGTTGCGTACGGCATGCGCAAGTTCTGTCATATTAGAAGAAGAAAACATAGAATCCATACCGCCCACGCAATAGAGGTCGCCACGCAACACCTGAGTGGAATCGTCTATCTCGCCCGTATAGTAGACGCTTGTCTTAAAATTGTAATCAGTACCGAGTTTGTCTAAGGTTGCAATAGCGGTAAGACATTTCATGGTTGAAGCGGGACGTAGATGCAGACGTTCACGGAACTGAAAGATAGGAACGTCATCGGTCAAGTCCCATACCATCACACTTACCTGTGTTGTTTCTAAGAGAGGGCTTTTAAGAATGTTGTTTAATCGAGTAGTGATGTTCTCTTTCCAATTAAGGCAGCTGTCAGTAGTGAAGGGTGGGATAATACTGTCGGTATCTTCCTCTTCTACGCTGCTAATGGAGTCCGTTGCCGTAGGGTTGTTTTGGAGGATAGATGTTGTTTGTGAGGGCAGAGAAGTCGATACGTTCGTACTATCATTATATTTTTGTGCTTGTATAGAAAGATTGAATATAAGGCTGATAGTCGCAGCCGCTATGTAGTGAAGTTTCATTGTTTGTTCGCTTTTATTACTATTCTTTTATTCATTGTTGAGAGAAAACTATCAAGGTTGTCAGGTTGTAGGCTGACAACTCTTCCACTCTTCATTTCAATGAGTGCATATTCTCCTAAGTGGAAAGCAAAAGGTCGTTTTTCAATAGTTTTCACCTCGCAGAGAAGGATGGTCTTAGTTCGTCCAACTCGTCCTGTATTCACTTTCAGAATGTCGTCGTCAGTAAGAATGTATTTTGTATGAATGGCACGATCTATGGCTCGGATAGTCACAATGATTAGAATGAAACCCATTATGACCATCAAACTATTGGTTCGATTCCATAAGCAGAAGAAGGCTGCAAGGGCAAAAAGACCAATGGCAGCCATGTCGTTTATGGTTACTTTATGTTGGAAAGTTCTCATATTAACTGCAAATATACAAAAAAAGCTTTGTGCATTAATATTTTATGCAAAAAGATAATGGCAACCAGAGAGTGGTTGCCATTATTAAGGGGGGTAGGTTAATTGGGCCAATAAGGCTAATAAGGCTAATAAGCCAAATAGCTTTACACTAACTTCGCAATAATATCCTCGCGATTACCTGGCAGCATATCAATAACTGGAATTTCAGGCATTGTGTAGCAACCCGGAGCAAGGCGGAAACTTGCACGTGCCACATTGACAAGTACTTGTGCAGTCAGTGCAGGGTTGTTGATAGACATATCGAAAGAGAAATGTTGGTTGTGTGACTTACCACTCACGCCTTTGCGAGTCATGTGAACACCATGACCAACATCGTTCAAGGCAGCAACGCTTGGTACAGCAAAGACGTGAAGCTCATCGTGGGCAAAGTAGTCGTCAGCCTTAATCTCCTTTGTTACGTCTTCAAGGTTAGCACCTTCTTCCAATTCGACATAAACCATACGACGGTGAATACCTTCGCCGAGCGGAATAGTCATTGATAAGGCTTCTTTAACACCCTTCTTGCTACGTGCCACAACAGAGTGACCCATTGAGCGTCCCGGACCGAAGTTGGTATAAGAAAGTCCCTCTGGTGCGAGACTCTCCATCAAGATACGCACAACAGAGTCAGAACCCGGATCCCAACCAGCAGCGATGACACTAACGGTGTTGGTGCGCTTGTTGTTTTCCATCTGCTTGGTGCGATAGTCAAGGATAGACCCATGAATATCGAAAGAGTCAACGGTGTTGATACCTAAGGCAGTAATCTTTTCTGCAAACTCTGGACAGCTACGGGTTGGTGCTGCAAGAATCGCTACATCAACATCCTTCAACTTTGTTATATCATCAACAACCTCGTATGGGGTCAATTCTAATGGTTTATCTTTATCACCCTGACGGCGAACAATACCTGCAATCTCAAAATCCTGTGCTGCTTCAAGTGCCTGAACACTGTAAACACCAATGTTTCCATAGCCTACAACGGCTGCTCTAATCTTTTTCATATTCTTCTTCTTTTATAATTTACTTCTTGTTATCTGATGCAAAAGTAACATTTTCTTTATAGAAAACTTCTTTTGTCAGGTTATTTTTAACACAATTATATATTAGGGTTTATATATGTTAGACAATGATAAGGCAAACATATTCAGCATTCTTTCTTTCTATATAGTACCCTGTCGTTTTTATTATTTCATCGAGCTAATTAGGCGGTATCGGTTATTAATGTCAGTATGAGTTTTAGAGTTGCTGTCACTCCTGTCACTCCGAATTGTGGCGTAAATGCTTTTATAATATGCGTATTACGTGAAATGTTAAAAGTGACAGCAACTAAAAAAATAAAAACTATTTTGGTTTTGAGGAGAGATTTGGGTATAACTCAAATCTCTCAATGTTAGGATTTCAGCACACTATCTGCTTTCTTGTAAGAGTTCAAGTAGTTCTTCTTGTGTCATTGCGTGAGCGAGGTCAGAACCTTCAAGAAGCGAGTCGGAGAGGTTACGCTTCGTTTTATGTAGACGCAGTATTTTCTCTTCAATAGTATGCTGACTAATCAAGCGATAGACAGTAACATCTTGTTGTTGTCCGATGCGATAGGCACGGTCAGTCGCTTGTTGTTCGATGGCAGGATTCCACCAAGGGTCAAGGTGAATGACATAGTTTGCGCCCGTAAGGTTTAGTCCTAATCCACCAGCTTTCAGACTGATAAGGAAGAAGGGACATTCGCCCGTTTGGAAATCCTTAACCAACTTCTCTCGCATGATCATCGGAGTGCTTCCGTCAAGGTAAAGATAAGGAAGTTTAGCCTTGTCCATCGCCTTCTTTACTTCTTCAAAGAAACTGGTAAACTGACTGAATACAAGTGCGCGATTGCCGCTTTCGTTGAGGGCTTTCAGCTAAGTCGATGAATGCCAGAAGTTTACTACTTGCAGCTTCCATTTCTTGTCAACCAGCGAACAGCTACATGCCATCTGACGTAGACGAGTTATTTCGGCTAATGTACTCATCTTGTCAGTCTGTTTGTTAAGAATCTTTTCTTCTATTTCCCGTCGTTTTACTTCGTACATAGTCATCTCTTCAGACGATAATTCTACGGGTAGTTTAATTTCATTCTTTGCAGGTAACTCTTCAATAACCTCAGCCTTTGTTCTTCGTAGAAGGAAAGGCGAAATAAGTCGTCGTAGTTGGTTCTGACGAGTTTTGTCGTTCTCACCCTCGATAGGCAGGATAAACTTCTTTTTGAAATGTTCGATACTTCCTAAGAGTCCCGGATTAATAAATTGGAAGAGGTTCCAAAGTTCTGCAAGATGGTTCTGTATAGGCGTACCCGTAAGGATGACCTTTCGTTGCACGTTCAGTTGCATTGCAGCCTTAGACATCTTTGTGTTAGCATTTTTGATGGTGTGAGCCTCGTCAAGGCATACGATATTCCATTCACGTGCAGCGAGGTCGTTCTGCTGTATGTTTAAGAGAGCGTAGGTAATGATGATGACATCGCCCGCTTTTGCCTCCTCGATGTCCTTAGTTCGGTCCTTACTTTGATTAAGTATAGTAAGGTTTAACGTTGGTGCAAAACGTTGGAGTTCATTACGCCAATTAGGAACGACAGAGGCAGGTGCGATAATCAAGGAAGGTCCATTCTTGCTTTGTTCAAGGAGAAGAGTAATCGTTTGAATTGTTTTTCCCAAACCCATATCGTCAGCAAGACAAACGCCAGCTCCCCATGCAGTCAATCTCGACATCCATTCGAAACCCTCAACCTGATAGTCACGTAGTTGTGCTTGTAAAGTTTTAGGGACAATCGGTTTTTTCTTACTGCATTCCTCAATGCGTTGAAGTAGAGTCTTTATAGAATCATTCTGCTCAATATTCAGTGAAGAGTCATTCAGTAAATCGCCTAACAGTGATACCGCCGCTGGAGCCATCTGCAGGTGTGAGCGACTTTCGGAGGTCACGGTATCGATACGTTTGAGAAGTCGTGATAGTTGATTAGTCAATGTCACAAATTCATTCTCTCCGATTTGAATATACTTTTGTTGTCCATTCTGTCGCATCAGTTCAAGAAGTCGTTGAAGAGAGATGACTTGTCCGTCACTAATTTGTATGTTACCTTCCACTTCAAACCAACTATTCTTCGGATTGAATGAGATGTGTGCAGCACTACTGCTGATGCCTTGATGATATTTAATCTTGTTTCCTTCTGCCCATTCTAATACGCAGATGTCAGTATGTTCCTTACACCATTGGATGAAAGGAAGCATTTTATGGATGGGAAGTGTTATATAGTCTGTAATACTTTGAGGTTTCCATGTTTCGCCTTCATCAAAGTATTCAGCCTCAATTAGTCCTTCGTTTATTGCTTTAAGACAATCGCGTTCTTTTTTCAGACTACGTACCAATTGCACCTTCTTATTCTCCTGCTCGGCAACAGTGGTGACATTGCCCTTTCCAGGAACAAAGCAATGGCTATCAGAGATACGCACCAAGGCAGTGAGTTGGAAACAGTTGTTTGCAGTGGAAACAACACGGAGAGTTATACAAGGTTGTACATCGACACGCTGCAAATTGTCAAGCTCAGCCACCATGTTGGAGTGGATTTCCGTCTTTCCGCCTACAGCCTTGATTAGTTGAACCAGCAAGGGCTCGGCTTCAGCTGGATAAATCTTTTGTGCCAGGATTTCTTTATAAGTCTTGTATTCAAACTCAGATGGGGTAAAGACAGAATAGTCTGTCTCTGAATTTTTCTTATAAAAGAAAGCAGCTCTCTTATCTTTTTGTAATTCTTCTACATTTGTAGAGACACTGAAAGAACCATCCGAACGTTTATCTATAATAAGGTGTGGGTTGTCCTTGTGAATCTTTATCGGCTGTAAGTCGTAGGTAGAACCTTCGTATATATGGTCACAATCCACAAAAAGATTTATATATTCTTCAATATCAATACGATACTCCCATGATAGAATTCCTTCCTTAACACGATAATCAACGCTATCCAAGCCAGGGATGTCCAGATCTTTAAGTTCACGAACAGAAAGCTCTTTACCCACAGACCAATTACCATTTTTCAGTTTACGTTTGAGAATGGGAACAATAAAATTATAGCGAAGTAGGTATAGGAGCATTGTGTCTTGCCCTGTCGTATCTGTTGTACTATCAGTGGTTTGTGTTTTGGCAATAAGTGTTTCAAGTCGAAGTTGCCAGAGTGCTTTTATCTCTAATCGACTTAACAGCGTTGTTCCGCCGAAGTCTTTTACTAAATCTGTTTCTGAGGCGTTGTTCCCCATAACACCCGTCTCATGCTGTAAGTAAGCCCAGTTTGGGGGATTAGTTGGCTTAGTTGCGTTTGTTGGAAGTATGCTAAAAGCCGGATACATCGTCCAAGTAAGCCATCTTACCATCTGCATATCAGGAGTCTCACACATACGAAGGTAAGCTTTCTTTTGTATATTTGCATCAGCCTTATCAAAAAAATAAGCCTTCAAAGGTTGTATAAGGAAATATGTTGGTGAGATACCCATTTCTCTATCACGCTTTAGCATGACATCTAACTTCTTTAGAGAGGCCTCTGTGTTTGTAAAGATAGCTGCAAGTGAGAAATAATAATTCGCAATAGGATTTACGAAAATACTTTTAATGTATCCTATTTTATTATTAGCGGTCATTGCCTTGGTGTACAGCTTATAAGCCAAGGGATAATCTCCTTTATACAAGGCCTCAATAGCCGCTATCTGAAGTGTATAGATGTTGGCTGTAGACGTTTTGAAGTCAATAAGGTTTTTACCCGTTCCTAAAAAGTAATAATAAGCAAAGACAGACTCTAACTCTCTCTTTTCGATTATACTTTTGGTCTTTTTCTTAAGTTTGAATACAAGTTCCTTTAAATATTCCCAGTCCATCTCTTTATCCATAGTTATTGCTGTAATAAGCGTTTCGTTCAGGAGAAGAGAGAATAAATTTGTGGACATTGATAGAAAGAAAGTTTCGTATTCCTTTTTATCAATTAGGAATAGCAATGATTGTAGGAATAATGGTATGTCTGTCTGATTGGCCGATATTGCTTCCTGCGCTTTTTGGTTCAATAAAATATATTATCAAACGCACCAAATGAGATGGGACGGGGCTATGAAAAGCCTTCTTGAAAAGTTCACGGATATTTTGTAATAATAAGGTGTTCTCTTCTTTGAAAAGCTCAAGGAGAGCAGGAATCAACATCTCATTATTTATATTCAAAGATTTTTTATCTATGTAATAGTAATAAGAGCCTTCTATCAATAAGCCTTCGGTTATTACTCTTTCTAAGGCCAAATTGGAAAGAGAAGGTAACATGATTTTCTCCAATAATTTTGATAGCTTTTCTTTTGTTACTTCATTATCGTGAAAAAAAGCCATCAGCATAAGGACAGTTTTCTCGTTGAAATTTAAGGAAGAGAATGAGAGCATAGGAGGATTCTTATAATAAATGATGTATCCTTCTAAAGTCTTTTAGAAGAGGATACTATATAAATAAGAAACCTATGGTATCAGGAATGTAATGAGGCGAAGGAGTTACATTCAAGTTACCATAGGTTTGTGTCAGTTACTTTGTCTGCTCGATAATAGCATTCTTAATCAAGCCTTCCAATTCTTCTGCAAGTTCTGGATTATCTTTTATCATGTTCTTGGTAGCATCACGACCCTGTGCGAGTTTCGTACCATTATAGCTGAACCAACTACCACTCTTCTGAATGATACCATACTGAACGCCCAAGTCGAGAACCTCGCCAATCTTTGAGATACCTTCACCGAAGGTAATCTCGAACTCAGCCTTGCGGAAAGGAGGCGCAACCTTGTTCTTTACAATCTTTACACGAACCTGATTACCGATAACCTGATCGCCATCCTTGATAGATGTAACACGGCGGATGTCAAGACGAACAGAGCTGTAGAATTTCAATGCGTTACCACCCGTTGTTGTCTCTGGATTACCAAACATTACACCGATTTTCTCACGCAACTGGTTGATGAAGATACAGCAAGTGTTGGTTTTTGCGATAGTTGAGGTGAGTTTACGCAATGCCTGACTCATCAGTCGTGCCTGTAAACCTACGGCAGAGTCACCCATATCGCCTTCAATCTCCTTCTTTGGAGTCAATGCTGCAACTGAGTCAACAACAAGAATGTCAATAGCAGAAGAGCGAATCAGCTGGTCTGCAATCTCTAAAGCCTGCTCACCATTGTCTGGCTGGGAAATCCAAAGATTGTCAACATCCACACCTAATTTCTCTGCATAGAAACGGTCGAAGGCGTGCTCAGCATCAATGAAGGCAGCAATACCGCCCTGCTTCTGTGCCTCTGCAATGGCATGAATAGCCAAAGTTGTCTTACCAGAACTCTCCGGACCATAAATCTCAATGATTCTACCACGTGGATAACCGCCCACACCGAGTGCTGTGTCAAGTGCCACACTACCAGTTGGGATTACCTCTATATTTTCTATTTGTTCGTCGCCCATACGCATGATGGACCCTTTACCAAAGTCTTTTTCTATCTTAGACATTGCAGCCTGCAAAGCTTTCAACTTGCCTTCTGCTGCTGATGTTGTCTCTTCTTTTGCCATATATTATTGTCTTGTATTCTGATTTATAATATTATTTATTCTTCTTTCTGCTCTTTGGGTAAGGTAATACCTCTACCAAGGTCTTAACGACTTTGACAGCAAAGTCAGTCTTTGACACATCTAAGATGTAGTGTTCCTTAGAACCTTTGAATGGGAATCCACGTTCGGCAGATAGCATCATTGACTTAATAGCCTCGTGTTCTTTGATGTATGGTATATCGTCGCAAACTAAGATAACAGGTTTTTCGTCGACATAAACCATGTAATCACCAAACATCTTCCTGTATCTTACAGTTCCCGCAGTAGCTATCTGACTACTAACAAATTCAATAAAGTTCAAAGAGCAAGCCATCTTCTTATAGTTCTAAATCACCACCAAACTCCTCGTGCCAAGGTAAACCTTGCTTATTGAGTACCTCCCAAGAATGGATCTGGGTCGAAGTCTTCCACGTTCCAAACACCTGGTTTGCGCCAAAGACCCTTAAAGAACATCATTGCGCCAGCCATTGCTGGTACACCAGTCGTATAGCTCACACCCTGCATACCAGTCTCGTTGTATGCATCCTGATGTTTACAGTTGTTATAGATGTAATAAGTCTGCTCTTTGCCATCCTTGATACCACGGATACGGCAACCGATAGAGGTCTCACCATCATAGTTCTCACCGAGGTCCTGTGGGTTAGGCAATACAGCCTTTAAGAACTGCAAAGGTACAATCTTAACCTTAGCTGTCTTTCCAGAACCATCTGCCAATGGTGCTTCGTATTCCAGCTCATCAATGCGACTCATACCAAGATTCTGGATACAATCGAGGTAAGTAAGGTACTGCTGACCGAAGGTCATCCAGAAACGTGCACGCTTGATGGTAGGATAATTCTTAACCAATGACTCCAATTCTTCGTGGTGCATAAGATAAGAATCACGAGGACCGATGTTCGGATAGGTTATATCCTGATGTACTACCAATGGATCGGTCTCAATCCATTCGCCATTCTCGTAATAAAGACCTTTCTGGGTAATCTCACGAATGTTGATCTCTGGATTGAAGTTGGTTGCAAAGGCCTTGTGGTGGTTACCTGCATTACAGTCAACAATATCAAGATAATGAATTTCATCAAAGTGATGCTTTGCTGCGTATGCTGTATAAGCTTGTGATACTCCAGGGTCGAAACCACAACCGAGGATAGCTGTCAAGCCAGCCTGCTCGAACTTATCCTTATAAGCCCACTGCCAGCTGTACTCGAAGTGTGCCTCATCTTTTGGCTCATAGTTAGCGGTGTCAAGATAGTTACAACCGCAAGCTAGGCACGCATCCATAATGGTAAGGTCCTGATAAGGCAGTGCAAGGTTGATAACCAACTCAGGTTTGAATGAGTTGAAGAGTGCTTTCAGTTGTTCAACATCGTCTGCATCCACCTGTGCAGTCTTGATGTCAGCCTTGTAGCCTTTGTCGTGAATCGCCTTAACCAATTCGTCACATTTCTCCTTACGACGGCTGGCAATCATGAACTCCGTAAACACGTCCTGATTTTGGACAATCTTAAAAGCGGCTACGGTAGCTACGCCACCTGCGCCAATCATTAAAACTTTTCCCATAGTTTTATCCCATCTCCTGACTTCTCATTTCTTTTCCCTGTATAGGTTAAAGAGATTTTTTGTTATGTCAGGGTTTATTATTTTATTATTATTTTTATATCTTACTGTATTTTGCTCTCAATCTCTGAAGACGAAATTCCCATTGCATTAAGGAGTGAGTAACCCAAAATCTGTTGTTTGAAGTTTCCTCCTTCGAGTGGTTGCATTGCAAACAACGTGATATGTTTTAACTCATCGTCCACATTGCGGAGCGTAGAACGAAGTGTACTCATCAGATGGCTGTCCTCTGCATTTGGTACAATCATAATGCGTTTTACTTCTCCATGATTAAGAACTGTTTTAAGAAGGTCAAGAAGAATATCATCTTTCTTAGCAGCTTCATCACCCGTCGCAATGGCATTGATAATAAATTCGCCAAGTTGTGGGTCTTTGAATGCTTGTCCATTTAACTCTTTCTCATACTCAGCAGGAACAAAATTCTCAAGTTTTGGATTCTTTTTGTCATGCAAAAGAACTACTTGTGTTTCATGATTTCCGACTTTTAATCGCCCATCAAGTGCAATGTTAACCGCCCACTGGCTGAAATCAGTAGCGGGTATGCGACGGTTCAACATTCGCTCAAAGTTGACTATGAGGTCGAAGGCAACATGGTCTACATAATCACCATCAACGATGATGATATTCTCACTCCATTTAATGTTCTGTGCTTCTTGTGCATTCATAGCTACAAAGATACACTAAATCAAGCAAAATGCAAAATAAATAAGGTCGTTTTTATCGCTTTGTCTGTTTATTCGTCATATAGGCATAAGGATTGCTACAAGAGGAACAATAGCGAAAGGCATCAATAACAAAATTGAAGTAATGAAACGAAATGCGTATGGGTTTAGGGACGAGAAAGATTTACTCTACAACTTTATGCACTGCATGGCTGCCGTATCACTCGAAATGTCGGATGAACCATAAATAAAACTTTCTTCAACTTCTTTCAAAAAGAATTTGTATAAAAAAAGAAGGAGAACTCATCGCTCTCCTTCTTTTTCATATCTAATCACCTTATAGGTTGATTAATTCAATCACTTTATCAACAGCTGCGTTTACACCCTCTGCATTCTTACCACCTGCCTGTGCATAGTGTGGCTGACCGCCACCGCCACCTTGGATAAGTTTGGCAGCCTCGCGAATAATTTTACCGGCATTCAGTTCATGGTCTTTCACCATGTCATCGCTGAGCATAATAGACAATAGAGGACGATTGTCATGTACAGAACCAAGTACACAGACAAGTTTCTCTGGTAATGCCTCACGCACTTTGAAGACAATATCCTTAGCTGATGCTGGATCGACTGGTAATACTGCCTTCACAATATGTACACCATTCACCATCTCGGCACGCTCTACCATATTCTTAGCAGTACGATTGACAGCCTGAGCACGGAAGCTCTCAAGCTCTTTCTTTATACTATCGTTCTCTTCAACAAACTTCGTGAGAACTGCTTTGAGGTCCTTTGCATTGTTGAACATTGCTTTCAAATCGCGCAAAGTATCTTCAAGGTCGTAGATAGCGTTTTCACAGGTTTCACCTGTCATTGCCTCTATACGGCGTACGCCAGCAGCAACACTACTCTCACTGACAATTTTGAAGAAACCGATACGACCTGTTGATGTGGCATGTATACCACCACAGAACTCACAACTTGGACCGAAGCGAACAACACGAACCTTGTCGCCATACTTCTCACCGAAGAGGGCTACTGCACCCATCTTCTTTGCTTCCTCCATTGGAGTTTCACGATGCTCATCCATTGGGTAATCCTTACGAATCATCTCATTGACGAGTCTTTCAACCTGACGAAGTTCCTCATCAGTAATCTTCTGGAAGTGAGAAACGTCAAAACGGAGGGTGTCTGGACTTACGTATGAACCCTTCTGTTCTGCATGCTCGCCGAGAACCTGCTTCAAAGCATAGTCAAGAAGGTGAGTTGCGGTATGATTGGCAGCTGAAGCATCACGCTTCTCTGTATCAACACAAGCCATGAAATCAGCCTCAAGGTTCTTTGGTAATTCCTTAACGATGTGTACGCTCTGGTTATTCTCACGCTTGGTATCAATGACGTTGACGGTCTCTTCCTCGCTGACAAGTACACCCTGGTCACCTACCTGACCACCCATCTCTCCGTAAAAAGGAGTATGGTCGAGTACAAGCTCGTAGAAGCAGTTCTTCTTCTGTGTCACTTTACGATAACGAAGGATATGACACTCATATTCTGTGAAATCATAACCAACAAACTCCTGTTCGCCTTCACGCAGAATTTCCCAGTCGCCATTCTCAACAGCAGCAGCATTGCGAGCACGTGCCTTCTGCTGCTCCATCTCTTCATTGAACTGTTTTTCGTCTACACTAAATCCATTCTCTGCGCAGATAAGCTCGGTCAAGTCGAGTGGGAAACCGTATGTATCGAAAAGGCGGAAAGCTTCCTTACCATCGAGCTCGCTCTTACCCTGTGTTTTTAACTCGTCCATCGCATTATTGAGGAGCATGATACCCTTTTCCAATGTACGAAGGAATGAGTCTTCCTCTTCCTTCATCACACGCCCAATCAGTTCACGCTGTGCAGTGAGCTCAGGATAAGCAGCACCCATCTCACGTACCAATACATTGAGTAATTTGTACATGAATGCTTCCTTCTGACCGAGGAATGTATAAGCATAACGCACTGCACGACGAAGGATTCGACGAATAACGTAACCTGCCTTGGCATTACTTGGCAACTGACCATCGGCAATTGAGAAAGCAACTGCACGCAAGTGGTCGGCAACAACACGCATAGCAATGTCTACCTTCTGCTCCTCATTGACACCCTCACCATTAGCTCCCTCAGGGAAGGTGTGGTTGTATTTCTTACCAGATATCTTCTCAATCTCTGCTATAACTGGTGCAAAGATGTCTGTATCATAGTTTGAGGTCTTACCTTGCATGAGGCGAACGAGACGCTCAAAGCCCATGCCGGTATCAATCACCTGCATCTTCAATGGGTCAAGACTACCATCCGACTTTCGGTTGAATTGCATGAACACGATATTCCATATCTCAATAACCTGTGGATGGTCTTTGTTTACAAGTTCCTCACCGGGCACCTGAACCTTCTCTTCCTCTGAACGGAAGTCGATATGTATTTCTGAACAAGGACCACAAGGACCTGTGTCGCCCATCTCCCAGAAGTTATCGTGCTTGTTTCCGTTGACAATATGGTTCTTTGGGAAATGCTTCTCCCAGTAGCCTGCTGCCTCGTCATCACGTGATATTCCCTCAGCCTCATCACCCTCAAAAACCGTTACATAAAGGTCTTTTGGGTCGAGATGGAGAACGTTAACGAGGTATTCGTATGCGTAATCAATTGCTCCTTCTTTGAAGTAATCACCAAAGCTCCAGTTTCCCAACATCTCAAACATGGTGTGGTGACTGAGAGCTGCATCACGACCTACCTCTTCCAAGTCATTATGCTTACCACTAACACGCAGACATTTCTGTGAGTCAGCACGTCGACGAGGCTCTGGGTCCTTCGTTCCAAGGATAATATCTTTCCACTGGTTCATACCAGCATTAGTGAACATCAGCGTAGGGTCGTCGCTTGAGTAACCATTGGGGCAGACGGTACGATAACGTGTCCCTTCGACTCAAAGAATTTCAAATATGAGTCGCGGATTTCGTTTGCTGTCATCATCATTATTTTATTTAATTCAATTTTTCTACCTAAAAGTGTTGCAAAGATACTGACTTTTGAGTATTTTTGCAAACAATTAGGCTGCTGAATACGTAAAAACTTCTTTTAATGGTGGACATAGTCTTCCTGTTCAGCAGCGAGTTTGTGTAAATAATTGATATAAAAGTTACTAAGACATGGCAGAGAATCCGCATAAACTGTATTATTCTATCAAGGAAGTGGCACAGCAGATTAACGTTACGGAGAGTCTGTTGAGATACTGGGAAACCGAGTTTCCGCACCTTCGTCCTAAGACGACAGGTAATCGTGTACGTCAATATACGGAGAAAGACATTGAACAGATAAAGGTTATTTACAATCTTGTCAAGGTGCGTGGCTTCAAGATTGCTGCTGCCCGCAAGATGTTGCAGGAGAATCGTAGTGGTGTAGACAAGAGTCAGAAGGTTATGGAAACTCTCTTCTCTGTGCGCGACCAGCTGAAAGACCTCAAGAAACAGTTGGACGGAATGGTATAAGAGGGATTAGCTGCAAGGATAAGACAACAGAAAACACACGCTTTTTTTATATTCATCGTGAGCGTTTTCGTTTCCTTATTTTCCCTGTTTTATTTTTGTTTTAGTTGCTGTCAGTTTTAACACTTTCGATAAAACACTTACAATTAGCTACTTATATCATGGTTTGATGTGATAGCAGTGACAGCAACTTCTAAACTAAATCTTAGACTTTCTACATTCTATTTGTATATCAAGACAGAACAACGTTTCTTTGTCTCTTTGGAAATATGGTGTGGTAAGGTAGGACTACTTATAAGGCATATAGAATAATAGTGTGATTGGAGGTAAAGTAATAAAGACAAAATCATGAAGACCTTGATGTGACTTAGAACTATAGAGAAAAATAGCTATTCTTTATTCTACCTATCCATAACTACAATTTTTATATGTGACATCATTTTTAGTACATCAAATATGCTTGCTTCTCTTCTAAAAAGTTTTTGAAAGCACACAAAGTTGTGATAAATTAAGTAGTTTATGAATATCTACATTTAACAGCATAGAAGAGAATTTAATGATGATTTGCAACTTAGTATCTTTTTAATCAGTCGTATATTCTGCTCACTATCTGTTGTAAAGATTATATGATGTGATAGGGAATCGTACGAAAAAATAATGATATAAGCAAATTTCTAAACTAATAGTTTTACAGACGTTTCAGATTATGATTACCTATGACAAATATCTTATGACGATAAGGCTGTTCGATTAACCAGTTCAGGAAGTTGAGTGCCTCTTCTTCTGTACCTATTTCAGTAAAGTCGCCACAATGCACCATAACATCAGCTGTTGGTAAATTGGTTAGTAGCTGATGTCGATTGTGGGTATCTGAGATTTGAAGTATAGTCATCTGAGATTGTTATGGGTTATCGGTATGCCACACTGGGACTTTATCGAAGCCTACAATATATTCAGTGTGAGGATGACCATACTTAGGACTAATTTGCCAAATGATTTCTACATTATCTGGAAGTTGTTCAAAGAAAGAGGCTAACACATCCATATTCTCCTTTGCCTTGTCTGCTTCAAGGCTTTGCAACTCCAGCCCGAGCATAACAGTTCGAATATTATTATTGCTATAGGATATAGGATAAATGGGCTGGTCTAACGAGAGGGCTGTTCCCGAAGTAATATATGTTGCTGTACGAGCACACATCCTAAAATCATTAAAATCCATACCAATGAGTCCAACAGTTTCTATGAAATGATGGAAAAACAGCAGATAGTGCAGAATATCTTCTTGTACTATACTATCTTGTGAGGTAAGAATATTGTAGAATTCCCATCTTTCCTTGAACAAATCATACTGTATACTAGAGTGTAGGTCTAGAATAAAAATGCTACCAACTATACCTTTATACTGTTTAATAAAAGAGTCTATTTCAGATACATATACTTCAGCATTGTCAGTGAAGACAAAAATAGCTAAGCATTGTTTGGAGTGTAAGTCGTCATTACAATTACATATATCTTTATAGGGCAGTTGCAGACTGCTTAGTATTTCTTTGGCTTTATCACCAAAACAATGATAAGCAACAAATTGCTGACATGATTCCCCAAAATCCAAGAGTTGATTTAAGTCTTCCATTTATTTCTTTTCTAAATCTTTGAGATCTTGAAACAAGATTCTATTTCACTAATCTTATTCTTTATCCACTTTAACACTTCTTCTTTTCCAATTACAGGATATTGAGCTATATCATGCCAGTTGTTACCTTCGTTATCGGAAATCCAACTCCAACCATAAGGATAATTTTGGGTTGGCTCATCTGTAAAACAATCAAGTTTCTTTGAAGGCTGTTCATATCCATTTTTTGGAGAAATACCAATCCACACTTTTCTCCAATAGGTTCTATCATCAGTTTTAATGACGATTGCATAAGACTCATTTAAATCTCGCCATAAAGCTCCATTGTCATCTGGATGTCGCTCAAATCCAATGTCCTTTAGCGGGTTGATAATATATTTTTCAATCAATGCATCTCCGATTTGTTTCGTTAACTGTAACAATTCTAAAGTAGCATCAATATATTTCTCATCAATGGCTTCATTAATAATACTTTTTTGATATTCTGTGTCCATATCTTGACCTGTAAGTTGTTTGATAATCGTGATATAATCTTCGATGGTGCTGTGAACAGGCTTTTGGGGTTGAGTCGGTACAAAATCTTCTAACAACTTTAGTATATCTTGTGCATAGGAAAGTTTGATAAATTCAAAATGTCCTCCTCCCAAGGAATATGGAGAAGGACCATTACCATATAAAGTAAGATAAACTAATTTGAAATTATTTTCCCCAAACGTTTTTACCCCATAGTTATGATATCGAAGCAGTTGATTAGGCTGGTCGCCTGCATAGATTTTATTTTCGATGATAACGGCATGTTCCCTGTCTTCAAGAATAATATCTATACGGCCACCAGTAGTTTCTGTTACTTCTCCTATGGGTCGTTCAACTATCTGCTCTTTACAATGTGTAATATAATCCTCTGGCAATCCCAAAGCTATAAGGAACAATTTGAGAAATTCATTTCCCAAACCATGGTTTGCTTTTGGATTGAGTAATGTTGCGAGTAAACGTGAATGCAAGCGTACTTCGTCAGAGCACATATTCAGCGCAGAAAACACATTAAAGCATTTTCCTTCCTCCTTTTCTTTCTTTAGCCTCTCTTGTTCAGCATGATGTAATGGTAATAACTGAGATAGTAATTCTTTGATACTATTGGGCATAAATATAAATGTTTTAGTTAGTTCCTTGCTCCACAATCTTGCTTAACTCTTCCTCAACTTCCTCCACCGTAGGCAGAGCTGATTTCAGATTCTCGGGGATTGCCTTTGAGAGTTGATAATCGCTGACACCGATAGGCTGGTCATAGCCTGAGAGAGCATATTGCGCTACCACCTTATCGCCACCATTGCAGAGAAGCAAGCCGATGGTCTTATTGTCGTGTTCGCCACGGAGGGTATCGTCCACTACATTGATGTAGAAGTTCAGTTGTCCCATGTATTCGGGCTTGAATGGTGTCGCTTTAAGTTCGATAACTACGTATGCGTGTAGTTGGATATTATAGAGGATAAGGTCGGCATAGAAATCAGAATCGCCTACTTCAAAATGCTTCTGCTGTGCTACAAACGCAAAGCCACTGCCCATCTCCAAAAGATATTTGGTGATATGAGATACCAATTGTTGTTCAAGGTCTCGTTCTGCCATTTTATCTGTTTGCCCCATCAAATCAAAGATATAAGGGTCCTTCATCAGATAGTTGGCAAGGTCGCTTTGCGGTTTGGGCAATCGCACAGAGAAGTTGCTCACTTTCGTTGTCGTAATCTGCCGAGCAAAAAGATTGGTTTCTATCTGCATTTGCAGAACATTGCGACTCCACCCATTAGCAACTGCTTGCGTAATGTACCAATAGCACTCGCCCAATGGAAGCTTACTATTAAGCAGAATTACATGGCTCGCCCAGTTGGTGCGAACTATGGCAGAATGCTTGAATATTTCCTCTATCTGACTGATGTCGCAGTGATAGATTGCTGACAATGTTTCAGTAACTTCTTCTAATTGTGCAACAGGCTGTTGCGTAATTGTATTCGATTGATTTTCTGTGGCTTGAATTAGTGCAACAGGTTGTTGCACAATTTGATAGAGTTCGTTTGTCAGACTTAAAACCTTCTCTACAGTAGGAGTTGTGAGTAAGCTATCTATCCTGTCCATCTCTTTCAGCACTTCCAACGGATAAGCACTAGCAAACTGGCACATATAGAAGATATTTCTGCGAGAATACCCTTTCTTGTCGGGATATTGTGAGCGTATAGCCTTGGATAGATTGTCGATAACTTTGCTTCCCCAGCCTTCTTTCTTTTGGAGGTAGAGAATAAAATGCCCCACCTTCCAATAATGGAAGAGCATATCAGCATTAGCCGAAGTAATCATGCGCACTTGTGTATGCTCAAGGTCAATACCAATGGCTCGTACAACGAGAGATAACTCTTGGTTCTCAGTTTTATTTATTTCTTGGCTCATATTATTTCGGTGTTATAATTGATTGAATTTACTCATGGCATTTGCCTTAATATCGTCCGCAATATCAATGTAAGGTTTCATAGCCTTGTAATCACTGTGTCCTGTCCACTTCATCACTACTTGGGGAGGAATACCCAATGCAAGCGCATTGCAGATAAAAGTGCGGCGACCTGCATGTGTGCCAAGCAGGGCATATTTAGGTGTAACTTCGTCAATACGCTCATTACCTTTGTAATACGTTTGGCGAATAGGCTCGTCAATTCCAGCCATTTCTGCCAATTCTTTGAGGTAGTCATTCATTTTCTGATTGGTAATAACGGGCAGCACTTTGTCATCTTCAAACACCACATCCTTGTACTTGTCAAGAATCGCTTTGCTGTGGTTGTTCAGCTCGATAATCAGGCTATCGGAAGTCTTGACCGTTGTAACCTCAATGTGGTCGTCTTTAATATCACTTCTGCGGAGGTTAAACACATCGGAATAACGCAAGCCCGTGAAGCATTGGAAGAGGAATACATCACGCACACGTTCGAGAGCCTGCTTGTTGGAAGGGATTTGAACTCTCGGAAACGGTTGAGTTCGTCCCAAGTGAGAAAGATGTTTTTTTTTGGTACTCTTGAGTTTAGGCTTATAACTATCATAGGCGTTGTTCTGATGCACGCCTTTCTTGTAAGCCCAGCGCAGAAACCATTTTAAGAAACTAAGTTGCTTGCCAATGGTTGTATTGCGCATCTCCTTTACATCAAGCAGATAACTAATGTAATCATTCAAACCTCGCTCGTCGAAGAACTCAAAGGTAAGTCCTTCACGAAAGTTGGTCAAATGATTTTTCACAGCTGCAAATTTCTCAAACGTGGAGTCCGTCCAATTGTTCTGACGTCCACAATCCTCGACAAAATCATCAAACACCTGAAAGAAATCACAAGGCAACGCTTCTTTCTTTGGCTTAGGTTCTTCGCTCACAGGTTTGTGCAAAGCATTGAAAACCTCCTTTATCTGTTCGGGCGTTGGCATTACGTCCTCTACCTCAAACCTCTTAAAGATTGACTGTATTTCCGTGTAATACTCCAAGAGCGAAGCATTGATTTCAGAAGCCGATTGTTTCAGTTTGTTGCTACAACCATTCTTCACACGCTGCTTAGCTGCATCCCATTTGGCAGCATCAATGCGATAGCCAGTGGTGAACTCAATCCGCTTGGACGCAAAATTAACGCGCATACGAATAGGTACGTTCTCTGTGATAAGAACTCCGTCCTTCTTCCTGCTCTCCAAGGTGAAGATGATGTTCCGTTTGATATTCATACCTTCGGGTGTATTATTTTATATTACTGTCCGCTAAACTTTTGTTTATTTTCACAAATTTGGGCTGATACTTTTTTCATAGTATCAGCCCATTTAATTACCTTTGCTTTTGCAACAAAACATAAGTAACATGAGCAAAAGTACACATTTTTTCGGACAGCCAGTATATGGTCAGTTAATAAAATGCTTAGACAAGAACAAAATTAACACTTATAGCCGTCAACATGGTGGCGAACGGTATGTAAAGAAGTTCGATATGTGGTCTCACGTGGTAACTATGCTCTATGCCGTGGTGATGCGTTTCGACTCTCTTCGTGAGATACAGGCTTCTATGCTGGCAGAATCCCGTAAGCTACCTCATCTAAGCATAGATACTTTACCCAAGCGTAGTACGCTCTCTGATGCCAATAAGAGACGCCCCGAAGAACTCTTTGGTTGGCTCTATATGGATGTCCTTGAAGCTCATCGTGACCTACTTTTCTCGGACAGCCAACGAGGCAAGGGGGATTCTTGGCTTAATCGTCTGAAAATAATGGATTCTACCACTATTCCCTTGTTTTCGAATCTCGTCTTCAAGGGTGTGGGACGTAATCCCAAGCACGGAAAGAAGAAAGGAGGCATAAAGGTGCATACCATCATAAATGCCAACGAAGGAGTGCCTTACGATATGCAATTCACTTCTGCTGCCACACATGACAGTTTTTATGATGGCACCTGCAGGATTATTCAAAGAACGATATTCTAGCTATTGACAGAGCCTACATAGACTATGTTAAATTTGAACAGATGACTCATAATGGTGCTGTCTACGTTACAAAGATGAAGAAAAATCTTGTTTATCAACTAGAAATAGAGTATAATATTACAGACGATGATAGCCGTTTCTTATACAATATCAAGGAGGTAGTCCTTAAAAAGAAGGGGGTGGAACATCATGCACGAATCGTCACCTACATAGACCACAAGAAGACGGGAAAGAATAAGACAACGAAACTAATATCACTGCTTACCAACGACTTTGAGATGGATGCGCAAGATATAGTGGCTATTTACCGGAAAAGGTGGCAGATAGAGTCACTATTCAAGCAAGTCAAGCAGAATTTTTCCCGCTAAGATACTTTTTACGGAGAGACTGCTAATGCTATTAAAATACAGATTTGGATGGTTTTTTCTTGCAAATCTGCTAATAACCATCGTACAGAGAAGGATAAAAGGTCATGGAGTTTCTCGGGATTAGCCACAATGATAAGAATTGTACTGATGTACTATATCAATATGGAATCCTTTTTCGAACAACCTGAGAACGATTGGAAAAAATACTTTAGCAAACATGGTATTTCCCCTCCGCAATGTGAGGAAAATGTATAGAGGGGGCTTGTCTAAGAGAAAAAAAAGCTCATCCTAAATGCGTAAAGGGATGAGCTGAAGAAGTTAGAGGTTTAGCGGACAGTAATAATTATTTTATACACCCAAAGTTACACCCTAAAAATGATATTACCAAAGATTTTCCATGAAATCTCATTTTATTCCTTAATTCCGCAACATAATTTCTTGTGAGAAAGATTTTATGTCTTGATCTGATATTTTGGGACTCTATACGTTGATCTGAGACTTTTCGATGTTTTTTGAACTTGTCTAAGCATAAAATCCCCCATCCAAACTAATGGGGAATATGAAAATCGTAAAGATATGCTGTTTATTCAAGGAAGACTTCTGAGTAGTAGGTTTTATTTGTATATAGGTTCAGAATGTTCTGCCTTCCTGTTTGCACCCATTTTGCTGGCACGCTGACAAACTGCAGGATAAAGGCTTTCAGTCTGCTTGTAAGAATACTTTGCATCGAACTTGTGGGCTGGAATAAATTGGTGGTCAAAGTCTATGTCTACATGACTACCCACTTTTATAAGTCCCATCTTCCGTATCATCCGTAAAAGTAAGGTATTCAACTTCTCTGCCGCGTTGAAGCGATAAGATCTACCAGATGTTTCGCTTGTATATACAATATTCTCTTCAGCAAGCTCCTTTAGTTTGCGTCCCACAGTGTCAGCACTGGGTAGTAGCGTACCAGGTCTCTGTTTGAACTGACCTATAAGCGTATTGATATCCTCAAGACATTCTCCGCCGCAAAGGTAGCTGAAGAAAAGAGAGCTGAAAAAACTTCTATGGCTGAATGCTTTACCACTACTTCCACGTTTTCCCAATACAGATTCGCTAAGTTCTTCAAAGCCCAACTTTGAAAAAACGTCCATAATATGATAAATTCCACCGAAAGAAGTGATATTCTCGTTTTTAATTACTATCTTTGTCATGTCAGATTTTTGCTTGCTTATTATGTTTGCAGCACTAAGATAGGTGAAATTTCTGACATATTCAAGCGTTTTGAGAACTTTGTTTTTCAGGCACTTGGAGTTCTTACAAGAATTTATGCTGCGGAATTAAGGGAGAAGAAAAAGAAAGCAAGTTGTCAAAAATAGAAGTATCATGCTCAAGTATTTTTATAATAATGGAATAGAGTTTCTTGATGTTGACCCGGAATTTATTGCTTTAGGGCTCAAGTATGCTCGGAGAAAGGCAATTGATTCGATCCGGATTAGAACTCTCAATCAGAATTCTGGACATCGCTATAAGATTGACTTTAAGCTTATAGCTTGCCAAGATTTTATCCGTAACTTTACTCTAAATGATGACTTTAAGATTGTTAATCTTAAGGAAGGGAGAGTTTTAAGCGATATGCAATCATTGGTTTCTCTTTCGTTGTTGCATCCAATAGAGATTGAGTGGGAGAAACTTGTTAATTTGGAAAGTCTTGTACTTGATAGTGATAAGTATATTAGAGGATTGTCAGCGTTGAAAAATCTAAGAAAGTTGTTAATGATATCTATGGGACAAGAGGGGTTTCAAGAAATAACAGCTTTGGAAAATTTGGATAACTTAGACATTGGAGGACGCCGTTTGGAGCATCTAAATGGTATTCAATCGATGAAGTCCTTATCCTCATTAACCATCGGGTATGCAAGTAAATTGTATGATATATCTCCAATTGCAAGCTTGCCTAACTTGAAGACATTGCATGTGGAGCGGTGCAAAAACATGACGGACTTCTCTCCTCTGAAAGGCAACAATGTGATTGAGAAGCTCACTCTTGATCGAGTTGAGAGTTTAGATTTTGTCCCCCAGATGCAATCTCTATATGCAATTAAGTTTTTCAACTGTATTGATGGAGACTTAAGACCTCTATTGGAAAGTAGAACGCTTAAAGACATTTTCTTCTATCCAAGCAAAAAGCATTATACCCACACTTTGGAACAGTTAATCACTCAAAGACGAGAACCTTTATTATAGTAGTGCCCCGTCCGAGGTATAGAGCAAATAGGCATTGAAGAGAACTCTCTTCTTGGACGAGGAAGTTCTGAGGTAAAAGGGAATAAAATTAATGGGATATCTGAAGCTAAAAAAAAAACGAAAGCTGGTCAACGTCGCTTAAAAGCAGCAAATGCACTATTAACAAGTAATAGAGTAGGCAAGGTTAGTGATCTACCAACTTTGGATGAAATAAAGTTTAATGATAAAGGGTGTAAAAAGCAGTAATGACTCACGATGAAACAATTTCTAACTTATTTGCCGAGTACGATAAAGTATCAAAAAAGCGTGTTGTAGAATTATTCTTATCCAGTTTATCCACTCGGAAGCTGTTATGGCGAATAGGATTACCTATTATTGCCATTATGAGAACGTTCCCCAATCATCTATTTTGTGTTGCCAACAACTTAGTCCCCTCTAATATCTCACCTTGTCAAGTTTGTGGAGATTTTCAATGTCTTTATGAGACTGAAGAGGATATTTGTGAGTTTCTTGATGGTGGTGGAGTGCTAGCTCATTCTATCGGAGACTACTATTACGGATTGAAAGCAATAAACCGTCTCCCCTCTTCCTCTCCGCAGGAGGTTGATATAGGGATTTTCCACAAAATCATAGCTTGTCTCAAGCACTCTTCAGGTAGTATCCGTACCGTGCAAAGGGAACTGAAAAATATTCCAAATTTCAAGAGCAATGTAGAAGAACGACGCCTACTTTTAGAAACCTTAGGGTATTGTGGCGTATTGTGCCCCCTTGAACATACTTCTCCCTATAGTCACTATGTCCGCCTTAATAATGCTCCTCGCACCAGCCATTCATCAGACTGGAACTACCCTGCAGATTTTTGGAAAGGTCGAGATGGAGTTAATATTGAAGCTCTTAATTTTTGGTTTGGGGATTATCTCTTGTAGGTTTCATTATAAGAAACAGAGAGAGGAGCTTAGTCGTTTTAGGAGATTTCATCATCCCCTTCCTCATTCAGGGTTAGTACTACGACTACGAAACGGGGCTGGCATACAACAGATTCCGGTACTACTCGCCTGAGTTAGGACGGTATATAAGCCAAGACTCAATTGGACTCGCTAGTGGGTCCTACTGCTACGTTCAGAATCCCCTTATTGGGGGGATATTTGGGGATTAGACTGGGTGTACCAGCTCCTAGAGAAGAATGGTGTGGTCAAGTATTATGGTATTACAGCAAGAGATCCTGTTAGACGTAAGCCTGAGCATGTCCGCTCGGGTATACTACAGCCTGGAGAACGAATGCAGGTTATAGGCAAAGGTCTGAATCATGATCAGGCAAGAACTGCTGAGGCGAGACTCTTGAGGACTAGAATAGCTGAGTATTACTATTCTCCATACTTTAGTGTTAGAGTACAACTTGAACAGGCAGGACTTCGCAATAAGAATGGAGGTCGTGACATTGACAAGCGCCCATTTGATGCAAGAACAATGGGTAGAGAGAATTCGTTGTTAGATACTCCAAAGGACGTAAATTCAGATTATACCATAATTCCGCAACATAATTTCTTGTGAGAAAGATTTTATGTCTTGATGTGATATTTTGGGACTCTATACGTTGATCTGATACTTTTCGCTGTTTTTTGAACTTGTCTAAGCATAAAATCCCCCATCCAAACTAATGGGGAATATGAGAATTGTAAAGATATGCTGTTTATTCAAGGAAGACTTCTGAGTAGTAGGTTTTATTTGTATATAGGTTCAAAATGTTCCGCCTTCCTGTTTGCACCCATTTTGCTGGCACGCTGACAAACTGCAGAATAAAGGCTTTCGGCCTGCTTGTAAGAATACTTTGCATCGAACTTGTGGGCTGGGATAAATTGGTGGTCAAAGTCAAAGTCTACATGACTACCCACTTTTATAAGTCCCATCTTCCGTATCATCCGTAAAAGTAAGGTATTCAGCTTCTCTGCCGTGTTGAAGCGATAAGATCTACCAGATGTCTCGCTTGTATATACAACATTCTCTTCTGCAAGCTCCTTTAGTTTGCGCCCCACAGTGTCAGCACTGGGTAGTAGCGTATCAGGTTTCTGCCTGAACTGCCCTATAAGCGTATTGATATCTTCAAGGCATTCTCCGCCGCAAAGGTAGCTGAAGAAGAGAGAACTGAAAATACTTCTATGGCTGAATGCTTTACCACTACTTCCACGTTTTTCCCAATACAGATTCGCTAAGTTTTTTTCAAAGCCCAACTTTGAAAAAACGTCCATAATATGATAAATTCCACCGAAAGAAGTGATATTCTCGTTTTTAATTGCTACCTTTGTTATGTCAGATTTTTGCTTGCTTGTTATGTTTTCAGCACTAAGATAGGTGAAAATTCTGACATATTCAAGTGTTTTGAGAACTTTGTTTCTCAGGCACTTGGAGTTCTTACAAGAATTTATGCTGCGGAATTAAGGTTGTCATAAATTATCTCAAATATACAGTTCGAATTTGATTACTTACTAAATCATTAAGAATAAATCTTTTATGTATAAAATTATAGCAAGTTTATATCGTTATAACATGAAGGGACCTAATAAGAGTATTCCCTATTTTTGCTACATTGTCCAATATCCTCGTGCTTTTTATATTTATTTACTTTTTTTATAATAAGTTTGTTAGATGCCAAGAGTATATTTGATATTTGGCATGTAGACTCGAAAGGAGAACAGTATCTGATAGGTGCAATTTTAGTAGTACCCTTGTATTCTTTGGCATGGTTTCTATTTCCTGAAAGAAAAATGAAGGAACAAGAAGCATTACTGACAAAGATAGAATATCGATTGGGATTATTCTTTTATGTTCTCTTGGTAATATTCCTGATGGTTCTTTTATTTATAGTCGCTAAGGCAAAGGTATAAAGAGGCGGTAATGTACGTTCAGTTAAGAAATGCAGCTTTTGGAGATAAAAAAAGGGTAAAGAAAAGATATTTATCAGAGAAAAGAGGAGCTTTCCCCTCCTTCTCCAATGGAAAGTTTCAGTATCTTTGTAGACCTTTCCAAAAATTACAAAAGATAGGACAACTTACCAGTGAACAAAGGTACACAATTTTGTAAATTATATTGCAGATTTAGAGTTGTTCTATATTGAACATAAATGTATTGCCATGTTTTTACAAGTTCTATATATTTGTCAGAGAAACAGAGAATCTTATGTCATTTAAAGGAATAAGCGTATTAAAATCATGACTTCAAACCATCAGCACATATTGTGCTAAGCATCCGCACGGGACGTGCGGACGATGAACACAATATGAGTTGCGTACAAAGCAGCAAAGAGCTGGATGCCCTAATAGGCTATTGGTGTAACTCTTTTTCAAACTTATTTCCAGTATCTGAGTATTGCTTTTAAGCCATCTTTCCTATTAAAGCGTCAATCGTATTTCTCACTCTGCGCTCTGTTGTCAGCATGATTGTGTCTTCATCGGCACCCTCAGCACCCATATATACAGAAGGATTGGAGAAGGTCATACGGCTTGCTTGTGGCTCACGAGCAGAGAAGTGAAAGGCAGGTACGTTTGTTTCTTGGCGTATGCGTGCAATGTTCTTTTCGTTCACACCACAACCTGCCATGATCTTTATACGACCATTAGATAATTGGTTCAATCGCTGGAGTAGCGGAATACCCTTCTCGGCAGTGGGTTGCTGTCCTGATGTAAGTACTCTCTCAAAGCCGAGTGTAATGAGCTGTTCCAAGGCTTTCTCTGGTTCACGACAGCGGTCGAAGGCACGATGGAAGGTAACGCTCATTCCCTTTGCGTGAGACATCAGATATTCATTGCCTTTCAAATCAATGTCACCATCAGCAGTAAGACAACCAAAGACAACGCCATCCACACCCAACTCACGACAAAGGTCAATATCCATAGCCATGCGCTGAAGCTCTTGTTCGGTATAAAGGAAGTCACCTCCACGGTTCCGGATGATGACATGTAGACGTGTGTCCGTCAACACTTCCCTCGCCATTTTTATCTCACCATAAGATGGAGTGGTGCCACCTTCTGGAATACCCATGCAGAGTTCTACGCGATTAGCCCCGCCTTTCTGTGCTTCGATGCAGCTTTCAACACTGTTAGCACATACCTCTATCTCAAAAATCTGTTCGATTCATATTAATTAAAGTTTACTACTTGTTTTTAACGAGTTGCTCACCCAACCCGATAGTATATCCCTGAGAGAGGAAGACAATACGATTGAATGTGTCAGCGATAATGAATATTGGCAGCTGTTCAGTATTGCGGAGTTTCATTTCTTTTGCTATTTCCTGCTGGATGGTTCCGTCCTTATCAATACCGAAGATGGTCTTTTCCGGCAGGTTAGGGAACTCACCCTTCTGTGCCTGGAACTTCTTAGCTTCTGCCTCATTCTTGAAGAGCAGAACGAAAGGACGACCCCACTTGTCGAGCTTGTCCTTCATCTTCTCAATGTCGTGCAGTGCATGATTGGTTGGTTCCTGACCAATACCCAATACACCGAGAACGTAATAGCCACGTCCTGTCTGGCTCAGAATTGAAACATTCTGACCGTCTTTGTCAAACAAGTCTTCACTGTTGAAGCTACCAATCACCTTCACACCCTCACTTTCCTGACGAACATCGAGTGGGAGAGTGGTTGTCTTGTCAGGTTCAATCTTGAAGAAGCGGCTGTGTGCGAGTACACTACCATCAGCCATACGCTGACCCGTCACGAGGATATAAGTACCCTCATCGAGTGTTGCACCATTCTTAAAGGTATTCGACCAGGTAGCACCGCCACCCATATCTACCTGTCCTTCGTCAAAGTTCATCAGCCATGTCTGTCCGTAAACAATCTTACTAATACTGAAATGGCTATAATACTTAGGATCATCGAGGAAGCCATCAGGAGTGAATGTCAGTACCAACTTACCAGTCTTGGCAGTCTGCTGAGCTGCTGTATCAAAGTCAACATCCACCCATTTCCCATCTTGTTTATATTGAATCTTCCACGCAACAGCATCCATACGCGCCTCTATACCCAAGCTGCGAGCAACATCTACGAAGAAGATGTCACGGCTGCGGCTGTCGGTAATACGGCTTTCCCAAACACTTCTTGGCGTCTGTGGGATTCTCATTGCATGACCATCGGGGTTCATGCGGATATTCTTCTTAATCCAATCTACCAATAAGGCTGGGTTCTTACGGAAGCTGGCAGCCTCTTTGGCAAGGCTTTCTCAAAGAATTGTTTGAACGGCATGAGAATCATCTCGTTCTCAACACGTGGAGAGAGCTGGCTACTCTTTGCCTTCATGTTATCATCCAAGATTTCCATCGGCATATCACGAAGGTCCTTATCGCTCAAAGTACTGAGCAATTGGATGGTACGTTCCTGCTGATTTGCATACTTCTCCACAAAAGCCTTGATGGTCTTCCAGTTACCACGTGCCTTGACAATATAAGATGTAGCCTCTGGGTAACGATAATCCTTCATACTCTCTGTCGTAGGGAAAGTTGCAATGTAGGCATGACGGATAGAATCTTCGTATGTAAATCGACGAGTATTTTCATCACGCTGTGCTTTGGTAACGTTAGGTAATACGGAATTTTGAGCAGGTGGAACGATGTCGAGATCTGCCTCCTTTGGTACGTTATTCTCGTTATAATCCAATTTAATGGTGATAGCTTTATCCTTTCCAAAGGTTGCCTTGGTAAAGCCAAACTGCTCGTCCTTGGATGCCCAAACAATCATATCGCCCTTGCCAGCAGAGAGGAAGGTCGTACCATCCTCGCCAGTGTACTTAGATACAGCCGTATAGAACTCGGCATAGTTATAGATTTTGAAGTCTACCTTTGCATTGTCAACAGGCTTACCATCTTTATCAATAATCTTAAAATCAATCTTAGATGTACTGCCATAGTTGTCAATGAGATTAATCTCGGTGAAGTTGTTTGTACGTAACATCACCTCCTCAGGACCCTCATAGTCGCCAAAGGCACGTGTGTGCATGAGCATAGCACGTGATGCAGGCTCATTGAACCAAGCAAGATTAAGTACAGGCTCTGGCTCGCAAGCACCTAAGAAATACCACTTACCATCCGCCCACGCTTCTACCCAAGCATGGTTATCGTCCGTATGCGCCCAGCGAGGAGTATAAACCTGACGAGCTGGAATACCGATAGAACGAAGGGCAGCTACTGTAAAGGTGCTCTCTTCTCCACAACGTCCACGACCCGTGCAGATAGACTGTAGCGGTGAAGAAGTACGAGCATCAGAGGGCTCGTAGGTAACACGCTCATGGCACCAGTGGTTCACCTCAAGGATAGCCTCCTTCATAGGAAGACCTTTTACACGCTCACTCAGTTCCCGATAAAAGATGGCACGTGAGCTATCGAGCGGTTCGTTGTTCACACGCATAGGCAAAACGAAATGTCGGAATAGTAATTCTGGAACATCCTTTCCCCACGCCATCGTCTTCTTGTACGCAAGGCGGTGCGTATATTATTAAGGTGATAAGTCGTAGGATAGTCCGTTGCGTCGGCGATAGGCATGTAAGCATATAAGAAGCGTAAGGCTTCCTCCTCCTCAGGAGTTGTCCGAAGTCCCTTTGGGTTATAGAATTTCTTGCCAATAACCTTCATCTTGGCTTGGAAAGCAGTTTCTACTTTCTGTCTGAAATTAGGGTCTGTGATAAAATGCTGTGCATAACTTGTGAGACTCACAGCCACAAGAAACAGGCTCAATAAGATTTTTCTTCATAGACTTGTTTTTTACATTATAGAAATAGGACTTTCAGATTAGAATCAGGTACAATCCAGAAGTGCAAAAGAACGACAGTCAGCTGGCAGTTGATACTTTCTTAGGGGTTCAGCCCCCAGCTATCAATCACCTCCTACACCCATCATTGCTGCATCTAAGGTGAGGTTAGTGTACTTAGATAGTGGAATCTGATAGCTATGACGCTGATGCTTTTCCTTTCCTTCGTCGAGGTCAACAATATTATAATGTAAGGCACTGGCAGAGAATGCTATGTCATCAAAGAATACTTTGAATCCATGACCATTGTTGTCAGTCTGTTGCCACCAACGAATATCGCTTTTGGTACCAGTTTCTTGTGGGCGAATGTAAGGGAAGAATTGTTTATCGGCAGTCTGTTCGTAAAGTCCAATGTGCTGAGAAAGTTTACGATCAACGTAGTTCTCGATAGGTCCACGACCATAAAACACAGAGTTGTCCATCTCGTAAGGCAATTGCATCAACATTCCAAAACGAGGAAGTTGAGGAACTCTATTTCCCTCTTTTATATCCATCTCCATACTGACGTGGAGTGCTCCGTCTGATGTAATATGATAAACAAGGCATATCTGTCCACTTACCTGTGGTAAATCATACACTGCAGTGAGGCAATTCATTTTCTTTTCAACATTCAATGACCTTAGGATCATAGTTGGGTTTCTCCATACAGACAGACGATTTTGGAAGTTAGTTCCCATGTCGTTGTCTGTCATCGCTCGCCAGAAGTTAGGCTTCAAGCTACCGCCCTCGCCCAAAAAGTTGCGCCCATTCACTTGATAACTACGAAGGAAACCAGTTTTGCGATCAAAAGCAATATTGAAGTTATTGCCAGTAAAACGTACAACAGCCTCTTTTGCATTGTCGGACACCTTTATCTTTTTGTATACAACAGGTTCCATCTTTGGCATTGGCTGCCAAGGTTGTAGTTCCATTTGCATTGTTGCAACTGTTTGACCAGTAGTCATCAGTGGTTCATCAGTCTTCAGCTTAAAGTCGATATTCAGTAGCACTTCGCCTTCAAACTTCTTGTCGGCAATAGGTAAAGTATATTCCATCGTCTGTTGTGGGGCAATATTTAACTGGTCAATCATACCCTTTTCAACGACTTTACCCTCGTTGACAAGACTCCATTCCATACGATAGTTGCTCAAATCACGGAAGAAGTATTCGTTATGAATTGCAATTTTGCCCTGCTTGATATCAATAGGTTGTGCCCAGATGTTCTGATATTCGTATGCCACTTCATAAGCATGTGGATTTAGTTGACGATCAGGACCAATCATACCATTGCAGTTGAAGTTGTTGTCAGATGGATCAGTCTTGTTATAGTCACCACCGTATGTGTATTCAGTCTTTACATCTGCTGAATTAGCTATATGTTCATAATCCTCCACCGAGCGAGTAGCGTCAAACTTAGGATTACGATGTAAGCCTTGGTCAACGAAGTCCCAATCAAAACCACCTTGGAACTTTGGATATTTACGAATGAGATCCCAGTATTCTTTCAAGTTCCCACCAGAGTTACCCATCGTGTGGTTATACTCGCACTGTATAAGAGGACGGTTGTAGTTCGGATTCTTAGAATAATCCTCACAAGCCTTTGGAGAATAGTACATTGGGCAGAAAATGTCAGTAGCGTAACCATTCAGTTCTGCGCGCTCGTATTGTACAGGTCGGCTTTGGTCTTGCGACTTAATCCAATCGTAGGCATCGTCAAAGTTCTTGCTATAGCAAGTCTCGTTGCCAAGGCTCCAGAATATGATGCTCGGATGATTGAACTTTGTGCCAACATTATGTTGGTTACGTTCCATGATTTGTTTAGCAAAGAGAGGACTGCCAGATACAGCATTTTTGTTATATCCAAAACCATGGCTTTCTTGATTGGCCTCAGCAACAACGTAGAGTCCGTACTCGTCGCAAAGGTCGTACCAGATAGGGTCGTCAGGATAGTGACAGGTTCGTACGGCATTGATGTTTAGCTTCTTCATCAATTTAATATCCTGAACCATTCGTTCACGTGTCACGACATAACCCCCATCTGGGTCCATCTCATGACGATTGGCTCCCTTGAAGAGTACAGGCTGACCATTAACCAGTACCTGGGCATTCTTGATTTCAACTTTACGGAACCCAACTTTGAGTGGGATTGTCTCAATCGCCTTACCCGTCTTAGCATCTTCAATATTAACATAGAGCTTGTAGAGATAAGGAGTTTCTGCTGTCCACTTTCTTTGGGTTGTTTAATTCCATAAAAGCCTTTGCTATACCTGTTTTATCAGCCATAGTAGTAGTCTTGTTGACAAGGTTGTTATTACTGTCTTCCAAGACTAATGTTGCTTTTGTATTACCTGCCAATTGAAGTGAGATGTTAAGTGTTCCATCCTTGTAATTGTTTACGAGGTCAGGTGTTACGCGAATATCTTTCAGATGTTGTTTTGCATCACGTGCATAAAGGTAGCTATTTCGTGCAACACCACTGAGACGCCAAAAGTCTTGATCTTCGCAATAGCTTCCGTCCGACCATCGAAAGACTTGGAAAGCAAGTTGGTTATCGCCTTTTTTAAGAAACTTTGTTACATCAAACTCTGGTCCAACCTTTGAGTCCTCACTATAACCCACAAACTGACCATTGACCCATAGATAAATACAAGATGTTACTGAGCCGAAGTGGGCAATAACTTGTTTTCCGTCCCAATTGTCTGGTATGTGGACAGTCCGACGATAAGAACCTACGTGGTTCCCCTTAATAGGAACCTCTGGTGGGTTGTTCTTGAAGTTGTCACGCCATGCAAAGCCAATATTCACATAGACAGGGTCGCCATAGCCATTAACTTCCCATATTCCAGGAACAGGGAAGGTTTTCCATTGAGAGTCATCGAAGTCAGTACGAAAGAAGTCTGTCGGACGTTGATTAGCATTCTCAACCCAGTTAAACTTCCAGTCTCCATCAAGAGAGAGAAAATTGGTTGATTGCTTCATGTCTAACTTTGTTCTATACACTTTCTCATTCGGAGCAAAAGCAAAGAAGTCTGTATGCGTTGTAAAACGGTTGATAGCATTCACTTGAAGGTCATGCCATTCGGTGAAGGTAGGTTGGATATTGGTGTTCTGTGCATGAATACTTGGCACAGACATACTCATCAATAAGGCTGTTAGAAAAATCTTATCCATAATGATAAAAAATTAGGTTTCATTTTAGAGTTCCTCAACTCAGAAAAATAATCTGTATAAGGAAAACACAACAAATTTAAGAAAAAAGATGTAATCTTCGGCTTATATTCCAGAAAATATGTATATTTGCTAAAATAATTAAGGTCAATACTATTTGTTGTATTAAAATATGGTCAGAATAAAGTTCTTTACTCATTCACTGGTTTGCTGTCTTTTAATAGTTTGTTCTAAGGGTGTAGCAAATGCGCAGAAAAGAAATAAAGTAATTGTAACAGAACAAAGGCAACCCTTATTTCATGTAAATGATACGTTACCAGTTGTTGGTTCAATGCCAAAGGTTGGTGAAAAACAGATGAATAAAGGTTTAGTAAATTCTGCTATTAATGCTCTTTCTGGTCAGGCACTTGGTGTGAATATTGTTACGAATGGGCAGGACCGTATGGCGATGCTGGCCAGTGTTCGTGTTCGTGGAACTACTTCACTTACAGGGGGTAATAATCCTCTTGTACTTATTGACGGAGTTTCATGTGATTTAGCAACTCTTTCTACGATTTATCCTGCTGATATTGAAAGTTTTACGATACTCAAGAATGCTGCAGAAACATCTAAGTATGGGTCAAGAGGAGCATCGGGAGTTATTGAGGTGAAGACAAGACGAGGTAAGGGTAGTCAATTCAAGATTTACTATGATGGTACCATAGGTTTTGAGTCAGTATATAAACGTCTTCGTATGCTCAATGCAGCAGAATATGTCAATGCGGCAAAAGCGTTAGGATTAGATTATGTTGATAATGGTTATAACACTGATTTTCAAAAGGAGATAGTACGAACAGGTTTTATCAATTCCCATCATGTTGCTTTTAGTGGTGGAGGTGAGAAGTCTAATTATCGTGCTTCGTTGGGTTATGTACATGGACAGACGGTTATTAAAAACAAGGATTATAATAACTTCATGGCCAAGCTGGACATTTCACAGCTTGCTTTGACGATAAATTAAAGGTGGATTTTGGTGTGTTTGGTTCTTCTCAGCAGGATGAGAAGATATTCGATCCTCTAATCCTTTTTTATTCTACGGCTGCAATGAATCCAACTCTCTCGTTTCATAAAGTAGGAAATGGGTGGCAGAGAAATGGTAATGCTTCACAGATTGCACCAGTAGAGCCCTTGCTACTTGAACGAAATGATGAGAAGAATCTTACGTTTAATTCTCACCTACAACTATCTTTGCAATTGCCTTATAGCTTACGGTTGGCAGCCTTAGGTTCTTATTCGTCTACTTCGACAGAGAATGGTAAGTTTGCTCCGACATGGGTGTGGGCGCAGGGCTTGGCATATAGAGGAGAACGTAAGACCGAAGAGGTTTTGGGTAATCTTTCTTTGGATTGGAAACATTGTTGGGATACAAATAGCCTTTCTGCTACTCTTCTTGCTGAATATCAGAGAGAAAAGACTACCGCCTTTTGGACAAATGTGAAGGGACTGACTAATAATCACTTTGGTTATGACAATCTTAGTGCAGCTTCTGATCGTCCATACGGAGGAACGGGAAGTAGTTATGTTGATCCGAGTCTGGCTTCGCTTATGGCTTCGTTTAGTTATACACTGCTCAATCGTTATACGTTTAATTTTACAACTCGTGCCGATGGCTCGTCAATGGTTGGTAAAGAGGCACACTTGGGGCTTCTTTCCTTCTATCTCGGCAATATGGGATATGAAGAATGAAACGTTTCTTCGTGATAACAAGACGATTAGTTTGCTGAAGTTGCGTACGGGTTATGGACAGTCAGGAAACCTTGGTGGAATAAGTTCGTATATGACCTTAAAACACTATGTTCCAGTTGGTTTAATACCGCATAATGGTACACCTATCGTGACAATGGGAACTTTGCGTAACAGTAATTCTGACCTACGTTGGGAAAAACGTAGCACCTTTAATATTGGTGCCGACCTTGGTTTGATGAATAATCGCTTACTATTAACGGCAGAATATTATTATTCAAAGACTACCGATATGCTATATGAATATGACGTTCTGTTCCTCCTTTCGCCTTTGATAAGTTGTTGGCAAATATCGGTTCTATGTCAAATAGTGGATTTGAGTTAGGCTTCGGATTTGTTCCTATATCAAAGAAGGATATAGAACTCAATGTGAATGTTAATATGGCATGGCAAAAGAATAGACTCCTTTCTCTTAATGGTAAGTTCAAAGGAAGGGATATGACAGCGTCTGATATAGTTTCAATTGGAGGCATGAGTGGTGCTGGTTTCCATGGTGGTTACAGTGATATTCTTTATCAGATAGTGGGACAGCCGTTGGGTGTTTTCTATCTTCCTCATTGTAAGGGAATAGTGGAAAATGGGCATGGACATTATAAGTATGACATTGCTGATTTAAATAATGATAATGTGATAGACCTTAGTGATCATGGTGATCGTTATATTGCAGGACAGGCAACACCAAAGATGACCTTGGGTTCAAACATAAGTTTTAGATATAAAGACTTTGATATTTCCTTACAGATGAATGGTGCTTTTGGGCATAAGATATTTAATGGGACTACTCTTTCTTATCTAAATATGTCTAATTTCCCTGATTATAATGTTCTTGCAGAAGCCCCAGCAAGGAATATTGTTGATCAGAACGTAACGGATTATTGGTTGGAGCGAGGGGATTATCTTAATTTTGATTATCTCACAATTGGTTGGAATACACCTATCAGAAATAAATATATCAGTTCGTTACGTTTGTCTTTAAGTGTCAACAACCTTGCAACGATTACGGGGTATAGTGGTTTGACACCGATTATCAATAGTTATGTTGTCGACAATACCTTAGGTATTGACGATAAACGTACTTACCCTCCATATCGTACTTACTCTGTCAGTGTAAGTATTCAGTTCTAACATTATAAAATAATAATAACTGTCAAGTATGAAATACTATCTTCGTCTTCTTTTATTTTTAAGTATTCTCACAATGACTGGCTGTTTGAATGAAAATAGCAGAGATAGTCTTGATGCAGAAATGGTCTACGTGACAGATAAAGATGTGTATGTTGATGCTGTTGCTACCTTATATAATTATATAGGTGGCGACAAGGATAGTGAGGGCTTACAAGGTACTTATCGTGGAGTGTATGATTATAATACCTTTACAACCGATGAGGCTATTATTCCGACTCGTGGTGGTGACTGGTACGATGGGGGATATTGGGCTGATTTATACACGCATAAGTGGGCAGTAGACAGTAAGCCACTTTATGACACATGGAAGTATCTTTATAAGGTGGTTGTCTTCTGTAATGAATCATTAGATACCATAGAGCGATATAAGCATTTACTGACAGAAAATCAGTATCAAACATATCGGGCTGAGGTGAGGACTATTCGTGCCTTATACTATTACTATCTTATGGATATGTTTGGGAACATACCATTAGTGACAACGATAGGTGAGAGTGAGAAAAATGCAGAACAGAAAGGACGTCCTGAGGTTTATAAGTTTATCGTCAATGAACTTCAAGAGGTCGCACCACAACTTCCTTCTGGACATAGTAACCATGTGGGGAAGGATTATGGACGTGTTACATGTTCTGTTGCTAACTTCCTACTCGCCAAGCTAATGCTGAATGGTGAGGTTTATTCTGATGCTAATTGGACAGATAATTTCAACCTAATGGAAGGGATATTCACTTTATTGTTGACGGAGTACAGATGAATATTTGGCAAGCCTGTAAGTATTATTGTGATAAGGTGACCTCCGATGGTTTCACCTTAGCTACCGATTATCGTAGCAACTTTGCTGTTCATAATGAAACATCGCCAGAGAATATTTTTACAATCCCCATGGATAAGCACCTTTATAAAAATCAGTTCCAATATCTTTTCCGCTCTCGTCACTATGCACATGGTGGTGTCTTGGGGACAAGTTCTGAAAACGGTGCTTGTGCAACAATTTCATCTGTTAAAACTTTTGGTTATGGTACTAATGGCATTGACAAACGATATGGTTATAATCTCTATTCAGATACGGTGAGAGTGGACGGCAAGATTGTTTGTTTGGAAAACAATAAGCCACTTGTTTATATGCCACTCGCTGTAGAGTTAAATCTTACGAATAGTCCTTATATCAAGACAGCTGGTGCGAGAATGGCAAAGTATGAAGTAGATCGTAGTGCTTATAATGATGGTAGGAGTCCAGACAATGATATTGTTCTTTTCCGTTATGCCGATGTCTTGCTCATGAAAGCCGAGGCTGCTGTGCGTAATGGGGAAAATGGTGATAAAGAATTAAACCTTATTCGTAGTCGTAGTGGAATGGGGTATAGGGTTGCTTCGTTAGAAAATATTCTTGCAGAACGACTCATGGAACTGATGTGGGAGGGATGGAGACGTAATGATCTTATACGCTTTAATCGTTTTCACCAGTCATACGATATTCGAATTGCGCCAGCAACAGAAACTGATCGGCATACGATAGTCTTCCCTATTCCCTCACGTGTTTTGGATCTTAATAAGCGTTTGAAACAGAATATAGGATATACAGAGGCTATGGTCAGTTCTAATAGTTCAAATAGGTACGCTGCTGAATTGACAGTGATAAAATAGAGTTGTATATAATAAAGGTGTCATGGACGATGAATTGGAAGGGAACTTTTTTTCCTATTCAGTCGAATTGGAGAAGATTGTTAACGAAAAAGTGTTCCGTTAGCTTTCGTCTTAAATATGTTTTGTCCTTTTTTTTCAAAGTAGCGGTTTTTGTTAGCACTCTTTTTGACCTCAAGTAGGCGTTAATTACTCTCTAAAAGGGCATCTTTTGAAGGCTTATTAATGCTCTTTTAAGAGCTGATTAAGTATCTTTTAATTTGTGGTTTTGCAACTCTTTGATTTACTGGTAGTTGTGAGTTTGAGAGGTAATGGCTGTTTTTTATCTCATAGCAACAAATGATGGTTTTGCATGTAAGTATTTTTCATAGTATAGAAGGAGAGTTTTTGGATTAGATGTTAAGAACAAAAAAAGATTATTTCAATACCGTTGTTAGGTAAAGAAATTATTACTGTCCGCTAAACCTCTAACTTCTTCAGCTCATCCCTTTACGCATTTAGGATGAGCTTTTTTTTCTCTTAGACAAGCCCCCTCTATACATTTTTCCTCACATTGCGGAGGAAATACCATGTTTGCTAAAGTATTTTTCCAATCGTTCTCAGGTTGTTCGAAAAAGGATTCCATATTGATATAGTACATCAGTACAATTCTTATCATTGTGGCTAATCCCGAGAAACTCCATGACCTTTTTATCCTTCTCTGTACGATGAGTTTATTAGCAGATTTGCAAGAAAAACCATCCAAATCTGTATTTTTAATAGCATTAGTCAGTCTCCGTAAAAGTATCTTTAGCGGAAAAATTCTGCTTGACTTGCTTGAATAGTGACTCTATCTGCCACCTTTTTCCGGTAAATAGCCACTATATCTTGCGCATCCATCTCAAAGTCGTTGGTAAGCAGTGATATTAGTTTCGTTGTCTTATTCTTTCCCGTCTTCTTGTGGTCTAGTGTAGGTGACGATTCGTGCATGATGTTCCACCCCCTTCTTTTTAAGGACTACCTCCTTGATATTGTATAAGAAACAGCTAGTCATCGTCTGTAATATTATACTCTATTTTACGAGTTGATAAACAAGATTTTTCTTCATCTTTGTAACGTAGACAGCACCATTATGAGTCATCTGTTCAAATTTAACATAGTCTATGTAGGCTCTGGTCAATAGCTATGAATATCGTTCTTTGAATAATCCTGCGGTGCCATCATAAAACTGTCATGTGTGGCAGCAGAAGTGAATTGCATATCGTAAGGCACTCCTTCGTTGGCATTTATGATGGTATGCACCTTTATGCCTCCTTTCTTCTTTTCCGTGCTTGGGATTACATGTCCCACACCCTTGAAGACGAGATTCGAAAACAAGGGAATAGTGGTAGAATCCATTATTTTCAGACGATTAAGCCAAGAATCCCCCTTGCCTCGTTGGCTGTCCGAGAAAAAGTGAGGTCACGATGAGCCTCAAGGACATCCATATAGAGCCAACCAAAGAGTTCTTCAGGGCGTCTCTTATTGGCATCAGAGAGCGTACTACGCTTGGGTAAAAGTATCTATGCTTAGATGAGGTAGCTTTACGGGATTCTGCCAGCATAGAAGCTCAGTATCTCACGAAGAGAGTCGAAACGCATCACCACGGCATAGAGCATAGTTACCACGTGAGACCACATATCGAACTTCTTTACATACCGTTCGCCACCATGTTGACGGCTATAAGTGTTAATTTTGTTCTTGTCTAAGCATTTTTATTAACTGACCATATACTGGCTGTCCGAAAAAATGTGTACTTTTGCTCATGTTACTTATGTTTTGTTGCAAAAGCAAAGGTAATTAAATGGGCTGATACTATGAAAAAAGTATCAGCCCAAATTTGTGAAAATAAACAAAAGTTTAGCGGACAGTAATATAAAGAAATAATCTTTTTTGTTAGATAGAATTAGGTTGTAATCCTATCAAGATAAAACCTGTGTTTTCTGAAGATGTCTTTTGTTACATATCTTCTTGGAACAATGGATCCTCAGGAACAAGCATGGTAGGCTTCTGCTGAGCAGCTTTCATGATATTCTCAGGGACATATTTGTTTTCAATAACCAGTCGGAAGGTATACTCATTAAACCAAGCATTGGTCATAATCAGGCAACCATTTTGTCCATAAGATGCCCCCCATGAGTTTTCAACTTTCCACTTCTTTGGCAGCCCATTCTCATCTAAGTCTACAGCCGTAAGTGTCATGGCATGGGTTGAACCGCTATCGAAGGTAGAGATACGTTCTGCTTTATTCATTGGGAAAGTGGTGCCATAAAGGGTTGCATAGTCGTAGTTGTTTATGTCAAGATAACCACGCTTGCGGTCGAGCTGCTTACCCACATCATAACTGGTGTACATCTTTGTAGAATCCTTTAATGAGGCGATTGCCATTTTTGCAATGTCTTCCATTGGAAGATTGAGATATTTCCAGTTATGGCCATCGTATGTATGGCGATCATACTCGATTTCGTAGGTCTTATAGTATGGACGACGTGGGTCGTTCATTGCCATAATAAATGTTCCGTTAAGCGGACCTCCTACTGTTTCTTTATAGAACTCTTGTGGAGTGTAAGTTTTTGCTTTGCTAATTTGTTTGCCGTTTTTATCCTTAAAAGCAAAGGTAAACTTTTTTACAGGTTCGCCCAAAGAAAGTGTGAGGATATGATAGATGTTAGCTAACATCTCTGTTTTGCGTATCTTGATAGCAGCTTTCGATTTCTTGTCGGCTACCATTTTTCGAAGTTCCAGTCCATACTCACGAAGTTTTGAAGAGACAATCTTTGCCATGCGTGAGGTGTTTTCGGCCGAGTAGGTCTCTGGCATAGCTTCCATAGGTACAACTCCGTACTTGTCTACTAAGTCGGAAACACCGCAGAAAGTACCACCATCACTGATAGGATTCTTAAAGAAAAATTGTACACGTGGGTCGTCTAAGGGTTTACCTGCATTATCAATTACACCTTGCAACATTAGGTTTGCCTTTTCTAACTGGTCATAAAAAGAGAGGTAGACGTGTGAAAACTCCACTTTCAGTGTGTCTTTATGTTGACGTGCAAAGTTAGAACGCAACACGTTAAGTCCTGTAAAGAGCCAGCATCGTCCAGAACTTTTCTGATCTTGGATGTTCTGCTTCGGTGTTTCCACGCTGAAGTAGGTGTCTACTGGGCCAGAATTACGGAAGTTAAAGGCAAGGTCGTCAATTGAATTAGTGGCAATTGCATTTGATAATGCACGATCGGATGTTGTTAATCCAGATTTCTGAATCTGTTGTAACATCTGTAAGTCTATACCACCATCTTTCGTTTGTGCGTGAAGTGTGAGTACGCAACTCAACAAGCCACAGGCAATAAACATATTTCTTCTCATTGTCTTCTTAATAATATTAAGTTGAAGGGTTACGAAAAACTTATTTTCTACAAAGATACTATTTATTTCCCATTAATACTTGTATTAAAGTCAGAAAAACAACATGAACATTATTAAAAACATTAAAACTATATAGACTTACAATGTAGTATGTTTATGAATATTATTGCGTTTGTATAATGTTTATTCAATCATTTTAGTAATTTCATTTTGTTTGTTATCATAGTATAGGTTTCAACTGATACCTGTTTGCCACGTAGAGAACGTACTCGAGGAAAACTTCGGAAATATTCATCTTGTGTTTGGTACCAAGCATGATGGGTTATATCATGGCTTCTTGCGATGGTTTGGGACAACTTTCCAGCAGCAGTGGGATTGACTGAAGAGAGGAAATATTCGCCGTCTTTCGTTACTATGGCAAGTATAAGGTAGCTTCTTGGGGGGTTGTTGTGCCTGAGGTCTGAGGTTGCGTGTACGTACGGAGATAGTGATGTGCCTGCCGAAAGTACGATTAATTTTGTCCATCATACCACGAAAGACAACACCATGTGAAGATGTATCTTTCAGTCCTGTATAAGCAATAGAGTAGTGTATCATTTCGTGGATAAGTATATCGTCTATTTGTTCTGTCGTCAGTTTGTAATAACTGGAAATGGAAATGGTGTAGTCATAGAATTTTGTACGTCCCCAACTCATTTTTCTTTTGCATGCCATCTGTCCTAACCGTGTCTTAGCATGCGACCATCTCAGCTTTGGTAGGGGTAGTTTCCCATCAAATATAAGGTTGTTGTAATGCTCAAAAGCTTGTCGAAGGTAATCTACTGTAAGTTCTGTGTTCATTGGAAGGGTAGTGCAAGGCTTAAATAAATATAGGGACAGACGGTTCCGTCTGTCCCTACACGTCTGTTATTTCTTGTTCTTGGATTTCAATAGAAGAGTGTTAGCGTATAAAGATACACGACAGCTGCTGGTATTGACAAGAGTGATGAGTCAAAGCGATCGAGCATGCCACCATGACCCGGTAGAATGTTGCCGCTATCCTTAACGCCAAGCGTACGTTTAAGAAGACTCTCTACGAGGTCGCCCCAAGTTCCGAAGACTACTACAACGAGTCCAAGTCCTACCCATGCAGGGATGCTTAGCATGTGAGGTGTAGCATTGATGTTCGCAAAGTATCCGATGACACCAGCCACAACGAGAACGAGAATACCACCACCAATGCTTCCTTCCCAACTCTTCTTAGGACTGATACGTGGGAAGAGTTTATGCTTACCGAGGAGCGTTCCACAGAGATAAGCACCAGTGTCGTTTGTCCAAAGGAAGATGAATATACTCAATGGAAGGAGAAAGTCGAAGGTTGTCTGTCCACCATCTACTTGCTGGAAAGCCAGTACGTTTATCATAGAAAAAGGCAGTGCGATATACATCTGTCCTAACATTGTGTATGCCCAGCTATTGATAGGGTTCTCATTTTTTAGATACAACTCTGCAACTAATAGGTAGAGGATAGTCAGAATATAGGGTATAAAGATGATGAACCCCTCCGTCGGCATTAGTCGCAGTGCCGCAACCGATAGAAAGAAATAAACTCCTGCTATGGTTGAGATGAAACGATTGACTTTCACCTCCTTAATATTATTCACCAGTCCAGTGTACTCCCAGATGGAAAGTCCCGTGATGAGTGCAAAAAGAGCTATCAAACTGTGAGGGTGAAGAATGCTCAACACCATTACCGTGACGAAGAAAACGCCTGTAACAGCTCTGACAATCAAGTTTTTAAGTTTATCACTCATAACAATATTTTTGTTTATAAATCACTTGCCTTATCGCTACCTTCCTTTCGGATTCTCGCTTCGTGTTCGGCCTGTGCTTTTTAACCTTCTCTGGCATATCCTCTAATTTTGGATGAGAGTCTTTTTCTTGGGCAAGTAACTCTTGTGTGCGGCTTACCCACGGACGTTTTCCAAATATTTCTTCAACGTCTTCTACCATGATTACCTCACGTTCAATAAGAATTTGTGCCAAGCGATTATGACCTTCTTTATGTTCTGTCAGAATTTGTTTTGCACGATCATATTGTCCGTTAATCATTTTCAGAACTTCCTCGTCGATAGTCTTAGCTGTTGTGTCAGAGTATGGTTTCTGGAAGTTATACTCATCATTATTATAATAGCAGATGTTTGGTAACTTCTCACTCATACCTGCATAGGCAATCATACCGTATGCACTCTTTGTCGCACGTTCGAGATCGTTCATCGCACCAGTTGATATATGACCGGTAAAAAGTTCTTCTGCTGCACGACCACCAAGTAGTGAACACATTTCGTCAAGCATCTGTTCCTTAGTTGTAATAGGACGCTCTTCGGGTAGATACCATGCTGCACCAAGTGCCTGACCACGTGGAACGATGCTCACTTTAACCAGTGGGTTTGCATGCTCGCAGAACCAACTGATGGTTGCGTGACCAGCTTCGTGAAGAGCAATCGTGCGCTTTTCATCAGCTGTCAATATCTTAGTCTTCTTCTCTAAACCGCCAATAATGCGGTCTACGGCATCAAGGAAGTCTTGCTTTGTTACCTCTGTGCTGTCGTGACGAGCTGCTATCAATGCGGCCTCGTTACAAACATTGGCAATATCAGCACCTGAGAAGCCAGGCGTCTGGCGTGCAAGGAGGTCGATGTCGAGGTTCTTCTCCAGTTTCAGATTGCGCATGTGAACGAGGAAAATTTCCTTACGCTCAGGCAAGTCGGGTAGGTCTACATGTATTTGACGGTCGAAACGTCCAGCACGAAGAAGTGCTTTGTCAAGCATATCAACACGATTAGTTGCAGCAAGAACGATAACTCCCGAGTTTGTTCCGAAGCCATCCATCTCGGTAAGAAGTGCGTTGAGCGTATTCTCACGTTCATCATTTCCTCCCATAGATGGGTTCTTTGAGCGTGCGCGTCCAACAGCATCTATCTCGTCAATAAAGATAATACATGGTGACTTCTCCTTAGCCTGATGGAATACATCACGCACGCGACTGGCACCAACTCCCAACAAACATTTCAACGAAGTCTGAACCACTCATAGAGAAGAAGGGTACACCTGCTTCGCCTGCAACTGCCTTTGCCAAGAGGGTTTTACCCGTTCCTGGAGGACCAACAAGCAGGGCTCCCTTAGGTATTTTACCACCCAAGTCTGTGTATTTCTTAGGGTTCTTCAAGAACTCTACAATCTCTTGCACTTCTTGTTTAGCACCAGTCTGACCTGCAACATCTTTGAAGGTGATACCCATTTCGTTAGCTTTTTCATAGAGCTTTGCCTTAGATTTGCCAACACTAAAGACGTTTCCGCCTCCAGCTCCGCCTCCACCTAAGCGGCGCATGAGGAAATACCAGATGGCAAAGAATATAAGCCATGGGGCAACAGAACTTAGGATGTCAAGAATGGTGTTGTCTGACTTGTTTTCATAACTATAACTTATAATTTTCTTTTCAGTTACAGCTTGATCGAGGAAGGTTTCTACTTTGTCAACCGAACCTATTTGTACGGTAACATAAGGAGCGGTTCCCACTTCCTTAGTGCCTTTTTTGAAAATGTCACGGATATGGTCTGGTGTTACGTACATACGTAGGGTATTGTCACTCTTATTGACAATCACCTTTGTGGCATATCCTTTATTAACGTATTGTTTGAAAGTGGTGTAGTCTTTATCTATGCCTGCGCTTGATTGTAAAAAACTATTTCCACCAGCAAAAAACACTACAACGAGGGCAATAATAACGAATATGTAGAGCCAATTCATATTGAATTTGGGCATATTCGGTTTGTTCTTCGGGTTTGAATTGTCCATTTTGATGTCTGTTTATTATATAAATAAGGTCGATTACCAAGTAACTTTATCAGTCTAAATCTGGCAAAGTGGTTAATTTGGCATCCTCCCAGAGATGTTCTATATCATAGAATTCGCGTGTCTCTGGGGTGAATATGTGGACGATAACATCCGCATAATCAATTGCCACCCACTGTGCATTGCCAAGTCCTACACAATTAATAGGCTTTTCGCCAATAGTTTCACGAACGTAGTCGCTTACCGAGCCAGCAATAGCCTCTACTTGTTGTGTGGAGTTTCCTTGACATATAACGAAATAGCGACAGATAGTACCATCGATCTCTGTTAGGTCTGCAATAACTATGCCATGTCCCTTCTTATCTTGAATACCTTGTGTTATAAGTTCTACTAAATTTTTTTGTTTTTCCATTAAATAACATTATAATATGTGAACTGCAAAGGTAGCGTAAAAGGAATGAAGGACAAAATAAATTTTTGTTTTATTTAGTAATTTGTTTCTACTGGACCACATTGTCTTATTTAGCGTATTAATAACTATCTTGTAGAAGATTTTTGTTGGTTTCATTAAAAAAGTCGTAAGAAATTTTGGTGGTTCAAGAAAAAGTGCTAACTTTGCAATCGCAATTCAGAAATGAGTTGTGAGTTAGTGGGATATGGTGTAATGGTAACACTACAGATTCTGGTCCTGTCATTCCTGGTTCGAGTCCGGGTATCCCAACAGAGTGAGAGAGTTGATACTTCAACTCTCTTTTTTTATTTAGTAACTTAAATATTTACCTAATAAGAGATGAAAAAGTTTTTTACAGCCATTTTGGCAGCATTTGGGATAGGTATGGGTGCGTGTGCGCAAAACCATTATGAGAATGTAGATGTTGATCGTTTTGAGCAAATCATTAAGTCTGATTCTGTTCAGCTACTTGATGTACGTAAGCTGGATGAGTTTACAGAGGGACATATTTCTGGTGCATTGAATATAGATGTTCTGACAACTTCTTTTCTTTCTAATGCTCTTTCTAAACTTGACAAGAAGCGTCCTTGTGCCGTTTATTGTCGTTCAGGAAAGCGTTCGGCAATGGCAGCGGCTCTTCTTGCCAAGGAGGGATTTACTGTCACCAATCTTTTGGGTGGTATCATTGCGTGGACTGATGCAAAGAAGGTGGTTGTAAAGGAATAAATACAACCGTATTTGAGTAGGGTTTTATCACAAATCGTTCATTATATCCTAAACATTTTTTGTTTTTATTTGCTGTCACTTTTAACATTCTTCGTAATGTGCTTATTATTAAGTATTTATGTTGCATGTCAGACTGACAGTAGTGACAGCAACTTTCAAACTCATGTCGCTCTTCAGTGACTACTATTGTATATTATGCTCGACAAGAAAATAAAAGAGGTTAGGAAATAATAAAAGCGATTTTGGGAATATCGTTGGCTAATGACCAATTGGGATTTAATTAGAAAAAAAGAAAGGGGTAATTCTTTATAGAATTGCCCCTTTTATTGATTTAGTTCTTCTTCAATCAATTCATAGATTATTATGAATAGGATTGATAGAAGATTTGCTTTATTTGTTTTCAGCGTCAATAGCCTTAATTTTCTGTTTCACTTCATCCATATCATCTTTAAGTTTCTGGATGCGTCGATTCATTTCGTCAATAAGGCTGTTTCCTTTTTTTGAACTAATACTGAGGAAACCAAGATTATTCTCATAGGTATTTATCTCTTGCTTCAACTGTTCATATCGGCGGAGTAGACGACCACGTTCGTTGTCAAGTGCATCTACACCACGTTCAGCAACTTTCTTAAGATTATTGCGGAAGTTATCAACACGTTTACGTGCAGCAGAGACATGGAGATTCTTATAAATCTTATCTAAGAGGTCGTGATACTCCTTATAGAGTTTGTCTTTCTCTTTATAAGGAACGTGCCCAATCTTATTGTATTCTTCTGTTAGATTCTGTACCTTTTCCTGGACATTCTCACTTGCTTGTTCAACAAGGTCTTTCAATTGGCTGATGAGCGCACGTTTCTTACTCAGGTTCTCGTTTTCCTCATTCTTAGAGTCAGCGTGTACGGCATTACGAGCCTCAAAAAAGTGATTACATGCAGCGAGGAAATCATTCCATAGTTGATCTCCAATTTTCTTTGGAGCCATACCGATAGTCTTCCACTCTTTTTGTAAGGCGATGAGTTTGTCAGAGGTTGTCTTCCAATCTGTTGATTTACTCAGAGCTTGAGCCTTCTCCACAAGAATCTTCTTCTTCTCGGCATTTTCTGCAAATTGCTCTTTAAGTTTTTGGAAGAACTCCCCCTTGCGACTAAAGAAATTGTCAGATGCAGCACGGAAACGCTCAAAGATCTTCACGTTCATCTTTTGTGGTGCAAAGCCGATAGTCTTCCATTCTTGTTGTAGTGCAATGATTTCTTTTTGTAGACTTTTCCCAGTCAGCTGATGTTTTATACTCTTCTTTTATGAGTTCTTCAGCTTTTTCACAGAGAAGAGTTTTCCTTGTTAGGTTCTCTTCTTCACGTGTACGGATAGCCTCAAAGTGCTGTTGGTGACGTTTGTTGATTGTTGTGCTGGCAGCTTTGAAGCGTGTCCAAATTTCTTCGCGAAGTTCTTTGGCAACAGGACCAGTTTCACGATATTCTTGATGAAGTTCTTGTAGTTGGTGGAAGGCACTAATAATATCAGCTTCATCTGCTAATTTTTTCGGCAGATTCGCAGAGTTTAGTTTTCTTCTCAAGATTTTTCTTAAAGTCATATTCGCGTGCTTCGCGATTGAGGTTTAATAAGTCATAGAATTGCTCAACATAGAGTTGATAGTTACGCCACAGCTCATTTGCCTTCTCAGCTGGAACCATCTTTATTTCTTTCCACTCGTGTTGAAGTTTCTTGAACTGGTCAAAGTTCTTATTAGCTTCTTCAGGAGTAGTTGTCATCGTTTTTATTTGTTCGATGATTTCTTCTTTTTCTTGAAATTCTGTTGCTTCTCTTCTTCAAGTGCGAGGAATGCCTTTTTGACGCTTTTTCCTTGATAATTGTCATTTCGGCTTTGAAGATTTCTTCGTCCTCGTCAGGTGTGATTTGATATTTTTCGGGGTCGCCACCATTGTCAAGGTAAGCCTTTTGTTGTGCTTCACGTTCTACGAAATGCAGTTTGTAGAATACTGTTTTGAGATGTTCTACTTCTGTTTTTTCTGGTGTTTCGTCACTATCAACGATAGTTTTTAGTCGTTCAATAATATCTTTTTAGAACTATACACCTTTGTTGTAAGATTTGTATCTTCGCTTTCAAATTGTGTTTCAACAGGCTGTTTGATACATTCTTCTGCTGTGTTAGCATTAGGGCTGTTCACATCAGAGTTCTCTGTTGTAGCGTTGGTTTCAACTTCTTTTGAGAGCTTAACTTCTTCTGTACCCTGGTTTAGGGCTTTCTCTTGAGAGTCCATCATTTCACTTTTTGTTTGTGATTTGGGTTTTTCCACATTTAAGGTTTCAGACTATTGCATGGCGCAAGGTAGTCTTCTACCAATAATATATCAACTGCAAACTTAGATAAAAAGTTTGAAAGAACCTAATTTTAAGTTGTTTTTTTTATTTTTTCCTTTCTAAAGCAGACGTTTACGGCGTAGTATCCACCATGATGCAGCAGAAACGACAACAGAGAGAAACATTGCTATGGGAAATCCCCATGTGTTTCTTTCCATTCCATTGATAAGGTTCATACCGAAGAGAGAGGATATAAGTGTTGGCAACATCATAATGATTGACACTGAGGTAAGCGTACGCATTACGGTGTTCATGTTGTTGTTGATGATGCTTGAATATGTATCCATTGTTGACTCAAGAATGTCAGAGTAGATACTCGTTGTTTCTCTCGCCTGTGACATCTCAATATTTACGTCTTCAATTAGGTCGGCATCCAACTCGTCGATTTGCAGTTTGAATTTCAGCTTTGCCAAAAGATTCTCATTGCCACGAATGGATGTGATGAAGTAGGTGAGCGAGTCTTGTAGACGACTTAGTCCAATTAGACTCTCGTTGTCAACACCTTTATCTAAGTTGCGCTTTGCCTTTTCAATCAAAGTGTTGATTTGCTTCAGTCGTTTCAGATACCAAACAGAAGAAGAAAGGAAGAGTCGGAAAATCAAGTCTACATAGTCAGTAAAACCCTCATTTCTCTTTTGTTGATAGCTGACGAAGTCGAGCATCATATTTGTTTCAAAGTTGCAAACCGTGATGGTTACATCTTTCTTGTGAATGATACCTAATGGTACTGTTGTGTAGGGTGTTCGTGAGCGGATTTCCTTCACGTAAGGGATACGGAGGATAATAAGCATCCAGCCATCGTCATATTCATAGCGTGCCCGCTCATCGGTATCGCTGATGTCCGACAAGAAGTAGTCTGGGATGTGAAAGGTGTCTTCGAGTTCTTGCTGATCTTGTTCTGTTGGGCAAGTTACTTGTATCCAGCAGTTTGGTTGCCATTCTTTAATTGTATTCAAGCTGCCGTTAATGTTCCAATAAGTCTTCATTAGCTAATCTCCATAATTAAACAATAGTGTGGGGGATTAGCAACGTCTTGTTGTAATCCTCACGCTTACAGATTGAAAATTTCCGCGTGATAATCGTCCATTTAAAAATTACGTATTGGTTTTGTGAGTGCAAAATTAGATAAAAAAATCGGTTGTGGCAAGCAAAAGATTAAGTTTTTCGTTGTTCAAAATGGTAATGATAAATTTCTCTTATACTTTTCCTACTGATGTAATGAGTCCCAGCACATGTCGTGCTGATGGTAAGCACGTATGGTGCTGAGCACTTTGTATTATGTTGTAAGTTGTCAGACTTGGGATAATGTTATGCTTTTGATTTATTTATTTGTCGTGCTACGTTTCTTATCTCTTCTCTTGCTGGTTTACCATTACCTGTTTTGGGAAGGGAGGGAACGTAGAAGTAGAAGCGAGGTTGCCAGAACTTTGGAAGGAGTTGTTGGCAGAGGTTCTTGGTAGCGTCGATATCGTTTTGTGTAGTCAGTAATACTATGGCTTCGCCAAAACGTTGGTCGGGACAGCTTGTTATGGCAAAGTCGGTTGTAAGAGAGGATTTTAGTAAGTGTTCTACCTCTTCGATTTGGATTTTGATGCCGCCTGAATCAATTACATTATCTTTTCGACCGAGTATTCGGAAATATGAAGTATTAAGTCCATTCTCTGTGTTAGAAAGGCGGACTTCAGCTCTATCGTTGGTTGCTAACGGATGAGAACAAACGGCAGGTGCATCTATTACAAGGCAACCTTCTTCATTGAGCCATACTTTTACACCATCAAAGGGTTTGTACCACTCGCTGGCATCAGGACCATTCAGTTGTCGGAGGGCAATATGTGAGAGCGTTTCCGTCATCCCGTAGGTACTCCAAACGGCGTTAGGGAAATCCTGTAAAGCAGCTGACAGTTTATCATCAACAGCACCGCCGCCTATAATAAGATGGTGGATACGGCGCAAGCGCTTCACGCTCTTTAGGTACTTGTAGGGAGTTATAGACCTGTAATGGTACCATTGCAGCAAAGGTTATTTCTTCGTCTGGATTAGTCACTTCTGACAAGGATTTGTCAGACAGGGGATGTCCTGAGGGTGTAACACTTAACAGACATAGGCTTCGTTCGATACTTCTTACTACCATCATCTTTCCTGCAATATACTCGAGTGGCATACATAGGAGGGCTGTGTCGCCAGTTTTCAGGTCAAGAAAGTCACAAGTTATACGAGCAGAATTGAGCATACGTTGCTTCTCTACCCAGAGAGGTTTCGGTTTACCTGTTGAGCCACTGGTGTGGACAAGGAGTTCTGGGTTGTCATTACGCCATTCTGAAAGGAAGTCTTGTAGTGTCATTGTTGTTTTATTTTATACTATTAGGCTAATTAGACTAATTAGCCTTATTTGTCTAATAATATTTTTTAATCGCTTATCCAAAGTTGGTCACCCCTTATTTCTAATGGCATAGGGATATTATCAGTAAAGAGTTGACCCGTACCTAAACCTTGTGGTGTCGTGATGTTTGTACCATAGATGTCAGCTGTTAGCTGGGCGATAGCATTCAGTCCGATGTTACTTTCAAGTGCTGAGGTTATCCACGAACCGATGTGACGTTCCCGCGCCATTTCAATCCACTCTCTTGTACCAGTTATACCGCCGTGTAGACTCGGTTTAAGAATGATGTATTGTGGGCGAATGGTGTCGAGCAACAATGCTTTCTCAGTAGGCTTGTTTATACCGATAAGTTCTTCGTCGAGGGCTATTGGTAAGGGGGTGTTGGCGCATAAGTATGCCATTTCGTGCCACTGCTTTTGTCGGATAGGCTGTTCTATGGAATGAATGTCGTATTGTGCCAATGCTTCTAATCGTTGTATGGCATCTTCCGGAGCAAACGCGCCGTTCGCATCAACACGTAGTTCAACCTGCTCACGTGTGAAGGATTGACGAATATGACTTATAAGTTCGAGTTCTTTCTCAAAGTCAATAGCACCGATTTTCAGCTTTACACAATGAAAACCCGCTTTGAGTTTCGCTTCTAACCGCTGATACATCTCCTCGAAAGTACCCATCCATACGAGTCCGTTGATGGTAATCCCTTCTTCTCCTCGCCCAAAAGCCGTGTTGAATAGATTGATACTTCCCTTAGCTTTCAGTTGTGCTTTTGCTGTTTCGAGTCCAAAAAGTATTGATGGATAAGGGCGCATGGCATCAATGTCAATAATCCCTGTGCGGCAGAAGTCATCACAGAAACTGCGGAGTTTCTGCTCATATTCCTCGTCAGACATGGCATCACACGACAGGTCGGGTAGTGTAGCGCATTCTCCTATTCCCGCTACTTCTGGTTGGTTGCTGTCAGTTAACGTGACGTAATAGCTCTTCCTCGTTGTGTAGACACCACGTGAAGTACCCGCAGGGAGTAGGAAATGGAGGGTGCGTGAGGAGATGTTTATGTTGTACATTGTAAGTTTTTTGATTAGACATGATAATGTGAGACAATAGAACCGTGTGGGAATGGAAGACATAGTAACAGATGAACATAGTTCTGAAAGTAACATTATCTTTTTGAGATATAGTAACAGAGGGGTACTTTCTTAGGGTAATACGACTCTTTACAGTTTACGATATATACGATACTTTCGCTTGAATTGAAGTTTATCAGAGCCGAAGTTTATAAGTAACCCATCATCTATTTGTGTTGATGTCAGATAGTTTACCAGTTGAACTTCATTGGCTATTGATAGATCCTGTGTAGCTTTAAGTTCTAAAATGAGCCTTCCCTCAACAATGATGTCAGTACGATATTCACCGACAACAATCCCATCATAGAGTACTTGGATGAGTTTCTCTGTTTCAAAGTTGAGTTTTAGCTTTCGCAGTTCAACAACCATTGCATTCTTATAGACCTTCTCTAAGAATCCTGGTCCAAGTTGCCGACGTATGCGTTTAGCACATTCTATAACCTCGGTTATTAGGTGATCGGCTGTTATAATATCAGGTTCCTTCATGTTAAGTTCTTTTGTGTTTTCTCAAAGTATGATTATAAGCATTTGACTCTTTTGTTACTCAGATGCTAAATGTGTTATTAATAGGATAGCTCTTATGTCATCATATAATTAGAAGAATATGTTACTATTAGAACAATGTTCATCTGTTACTATGTCCTTAAAGCCCCAATACTTTGTTTCACAGTTCCCCTGTCTTATGGGAACTGTGGATATTTGTCAAAGTCTGGCTTACGTTTTTCGAGGAAAGCTTTACCGCCTTCTTGCGCTTCATCAAGTGTGTAGTAGAGCATTGTGGCGTCTCCAGCAAGTTCCTGAATACCAGCTTGACCATCAAGTTCGGCATTAAAACCTGCTTTCATCATACGGAGTGCCAGTGGAGAACGTTCTATCATTGTCTCAGCCCAGTCTATACACTCATCTTCGAGGCGGTCGAAGGGAACCACTTTGTTGACCAGTCCCATTCGTTCTGCTTCATTAGCAGAGTACTGGCGACACAAGAACCATATCTCGCGAGCTTTCTTCTGTCCAACGACACGTGCTAAGTAAGAGGCACCGAAGCCGGCATCAAAGGAGCCAACTTTAGGTCCTGTCTGTCCGAAGATGGCATTTTCTGATGCAATAGAAAGGTCGCATACTACGTGAAGGACGTGTCCACCACCAATGGCATAACCGTTTACCATTGCGATAACAGGCTTTGGAAGACGACGAATCTGCATCTGTAAGTCAAGTACATTGAGGCGTGGAACACCATCGTTACCAATATATCCGCCATGTCCCTTTACGTTCATGTCACCGCCAGAGCAGAACGCTTTGTCGCCAGCACCAGTCAGAATGACCACGCGGATATCAAGGGCTTCACGACAGTAGTTGAAGGCCTGTGACATTTCCCACACTGTCTTTGGTGTGAAGGCGTTGCGGTAGCGTGGACGATTGATTGTTACTTTTGCTATGTGGTTGTACTCTTCAAAGAGGATTTCCTCAAAGTTAAAGCCTTTAATAGGCTTCCATTCTCTTTTCTCCATTGTTTTTTTGTTTTTGATTGATTATAGGACACTACCATGTCTTTCTACAAAAAGAAGATAGGCTATGGTAGGTTGTTTTTATTTAAAAGCTTTATAATAATCCTTTACGGCTTGTGCATCATCCTCAGCATTAGTAAATACTTCCATGAGTACTGGTCCTTCTTCTGAATTAAAGAATTTGTTAAGGTTCTCATAGAGTTCCTTTTCGTTACGTGCCGATAGATAAACAATGTCGTGCGTCTGGCAGATTCCTTCAGCAGAAGACGTATGTTGTGCGGCAATAGCATTGTTCCGATAGGGAGAACGTTCCAAACCAGGCAACTGATGGAAGATACCTCCACCGCCATTATTAAGTAAGAGGATAGATAGGTTAGGCGAAAGAGATTCGTTCCAAAGTGCATTCTGATCATAGAAGAAACTCAAGTCACCAATGACACAATACACATCTTCCTCTTCTTGTTGTGCAATAGCATAGCCAACAGCCGTAGATAATGAGCCTTCTATGCCATTCACGCCTCGATTGACATAGATATATTGGTCAGAGAAGATATTACCAAGGCGCACAGCCGAGCTATTCGCATAGAAGAATTCACCATCAAGAGCTTCTTCTCTCATCTTTTCATGGAAAGCCTTAACAGCCAACATTTGTGAGAAACGTGGTTTGATAGTTTTTCGGATGGCTAAGGCTTTATCGAAAGCCTTGTTCCATAGCGTTACAAAGTCTTTCTTTTTTACATCTTCGCTCTCATTGGCAAAGACTCCGATAACATCTTCTGGTGTTCCTTGTATAATGTTCGTGACATGCATAAAAGTATCACAAAACTCCCCGCTCTCGCTCACAACGATGGACATATCACACTTGCACTTGCGTAAGAACTGACGGAGTTGTTTACTAACAATAGTTCCTCCTATATATATAATGTTGTCAGGGCGATAAGCCTCCTTCTCTCCAATCATCTTCAACACTTCGTCAATGGGCTGTGCTGGTTTAATGTCGTCATCTGATAGTTTCTCTTGAATAACAACTGCAACCCTTTTCAAAGCATCTATTGCTTCAAGGGAATTACCCACAACCTCAGGTATCATCTGTCCAAGAACAACCATCGGCTTCTTGCCACAAAAGAATTTGGCAGCTATTTCATAAACGCAAATGTCATTTGTTGTTGCGGGCAGTAAGGAAATATTGCGCTCATCAGGAAGTTGAGGAACATTATATTCAAAGAGGGGTTCGCTGATAGGGATATTGATATGCACCGGACTACCATCGTTTATGTGTACAGCATTCAGTGCTTCATTGACTAATCGATTGCAATACCACCGCTCCTCATCGTTGTGTGGCTCTGGTAACGTAACACTCTTGCGAACGTTTGGTTCCAAGGCACGATGTTGTTGAATAGTTTGCCCATCTTTTTGATCAATCCACTGTGCTGGTCTGTCGGCTGAATGATAATCAATGGTCGGTTCTGATAATAGGCTTCAGCAACTGCAGGAGCTAAATTGAGCAAGGCTGAACCTGATGTGACACAAACGATAACAGGTTCATTGTCAGCCAGTGTCATACCTAATGCTACAAAGCCTGCCGACCGTTCATCCGTTACGGGATAGCATTCTATATCAGGACAAGTACAGAGGTTGTGTACGATAGGTGAGTTACGAGAACCTGGGCATACAACGGCTTTCTTGATTTGTCCCTTTACGAGTAAGGCTGTGAGGATGTTAACATTTTCTTTGTTGCTGTACATTGTGGGTGTTGGGTGTTGGGTGTTGATGGTTAGCGATATTGGACTAATATGCCTAATTGGGTTAATAAGGCTAATATGCCTTATCGAGTCTCAATAGCAGTCGCATGGTGTCGAGTTTGGATTCTGTTTCTTGCCATTCATTTTCCTCGATACTTTCCTTTAAGAGTCCGCCACCAGCATATAGTCGACAAGTAGAACGGGAGAGGTGCATACAACGGAGGGTAACATAGAGTTTTGCTACTCCATTGTCGCCGAGCAATCCACTGAAACCACTATAATAACTACGATTTAGTTGCTCATTATGAAGGATAAACTGCTGTGCTTCACCCTTTGGCATACCGCATACGGCAGGGGTAGGATGGAAGGCTGTAAGGAATGTTCCAAGTCGCTGTGTATCTTTAAGTTGGAAGGTGAAGTCTGTACGAAGATGTGCCAGATGTGCTGCACGTGTTGTATAGGGCTTACTCTCTGTAATCTCTGTCGCAAGAGGTTGCAGACAAGTTCGGATATAGTCGGCAACGAGTTTTTGCTCTTCTTGATTTTTTGTAGACCACTGCATATCCTTTCCTTCATATTTCATCGTTCCTGCCAATGCCATAGTATGGTAGCCATTAGCATCTCCACAGAGTAGAATTTCAGGACTTGCAACCAGCCACATCCCTGTTTCTTCGGTATAGAAAAGTGCGATATAAGAGCGAGGATATTTCTCACAAGCCCTGAGAAAAATGTTTCGTGGACTTGCATTCTCGTCTTTCTGTTCGACAATCGAGCGCGCTAAGACTAATTTGCGGAAGGTGTTACAAGCTAACTCTTTATGAAAACGAAAGAAGTCCTTGTGATAGATTTCACGAAGAGATGCGGTTTCACCTGCAAGTATGATTTCGTCTTGCCAATCAGGAATAGCCTCAAAGCCTTTACTACCATCTAAGGGTAGCGTAGTTGTAGATCCCGTCTGTCCATTCAGTAAAAAAAGTTTATTGTTGTCATCGCAGTGGAAGGGTGCAATGACAAATCCCTTGCATCCATTAAGTGCTGTCAGCGAAGTAATAGCTGTTGGCTTCTCCGATTGTGAATAGCAATGACAAACCTTCTCAAAAGGTTCACGATAGATAAAGAACGAGTTCATTTACTTCTCTTGTGGGGTTATGACGTAGTTGGTAACCTGTACGTTTGAGATGAGTTCGTCCTTGCCATTCTTGATGTCAATATTCCAAACGTGCAGCGTATGTCCCTTGTGAATTAGCTTTCCGTAGGCAGTAACGATTCCACCGTATGGCATTGCTTTGACGTGATTGCCATGTACGTTAATACCCATTGCCATTTTCCCTGGACATAATGCCATTGAACCGATACCTGCAAGATTTTTCCGCAAGAGCCAATGATGCCCCGCCAGCAAGGAAGCCAAAAGGTTGTTTGTTACGGTCGTCGACAGCCATTCTTGCCATCAGCGTATCGTCTTCGGGTGTGGAAATAAACTCCATTCCGAGCGTACGGCTCAGCCCATCTTCCTGTTGTATGCTGCTCAATATATCTTCTATGTTCATAACCTAATTCAACTTAATGTTATGCAAGATAATAAAAGTTGGATAGATAACAAAATCATAGTAGGTTAATAGGTTGTTAAATCCAATTTGGATTATAGATAGAGAAATGTTAAGTTGGGTTTCTTTTTAAGCTCAACTATCTGTTAGTAAGCGTCAATGTTTTCATTCTCAATGGGGTGTATTTATGGTCCGCACGTTTGGTGCGAAGCCTCCGCACCATTGGTGCTGTTGGTTAGCACTACTGGTGCTGACGACTAAAGAACTTGTCATACACCTTGGAAATCAGAGCAATTGTTAGGAAGTAATATTAGTGTTATTATAGTGTTCAACAGTATGATTTGGGTTTAAGGATGTTCTAATGCCATAAAAAAAGGAAAAAGCAGTCATAGTTTGCGAATTATTTATTAAATTTGCAAACTATAAGAATATATTCGATTTAATTATAAATATGAACATTTTAGAATTATCTGAGCAGGAGATTGGTCGCCGCCAAAGCCTGCAAGAATTGCGTGAGATGGGAATTGATCCTTATCCAGCAGCAGAGTTTCCAACGAATGCTTACTCTACTGATATTAAGGAGCAGTTCAAGGAGGACGAGCAGCGTGAGGTTGTAATTGCTGGTCGTATGATGGGACGCCGTGTCATGGGCAAGGCTTCCTTCGCTGAATTACAAGATAGTAAAGGTAGAATCCAGGTTTATATCACTCGTGACGACATCTGTCCGGGTGAGATAAGGAATTTTATAACAAGGTATTCAAGAAGTTGCTTGATATTGGTGACTTTATTGGAGTGAAGGGTGAAGTTTTTAAGACACAGATGGGAGAAATCTCTGTTCATGCTAAGGAGATTACCGTTTTGTCAAAGAGCCTGAAACCACTGCCTATCGTTAAGTATAAGGACGGTGAGGCATACGATAAGTTTGAAGATCCAGAGCAGCGTTACCGTCAGCGTTATGTTGACCTCGTTGTGAACGAAGGTGTGAAAGATACTTTCTTGAAGCGTGCAACCGTACTGCGCACGATGCGTCAGTTCTTCGATGAGGCTGGCTATACTGAGGTGGAGACTCCAACCTTGCAGAGTATTGCTGGTGGTGCAAGTGCACGTCCATTCATCACTCATTTCAATGCTCTTAACGTTGATATGTACATGCGTATCGCAACAGAGCTTTACTTGAAGCGTCTGATTGTTGGTGGTTTCGAGGGTGTGTATGAAATCGGTAAGAACTTCCGTAACGAGGGTATGGACCGTTTTCATAATCCAGAGTTCACTTGTATGGAACTTTACGTGCAGTACAAGGACTACAACTGGATGATGTCTTTCACAGAACGTTTGCTTGAAAAGATTTGTATAGAGGTAAATGGTAAGCCAGAGGTACAGGTTGGTGACAAGGTTATCAGCTTCAAGGCCCCATTCCGTCGTTTGCCAATTCTCGATGCAATTAAGGAGAAGACAGGCTTCGATCTCCATGGTAAGACTGAGGAAGAAATTCGTAATATAGCTGTGAATGAGCTGAAACTTGAAGAAATAGACGAAAGTTTCGGTAAGGGTAAGCTCATTGATGAAATCTTCGGTGAGTTCTGTGAAGGAACATACGTCCAGCCAACCTTTATTACCGACTATCCTGTTGAGATGTCACCGCTGACAAAGATGCACCGTTCTAAGCCAGGATTGACAGAGCGTTTTGAGTTGATGGTAAATGGTAAGGAGTTGGCTAATGCTTATTCTGAGTTGAACGACCCAATCGATCAGGAAGAGCGTTTTGTTGAACAGATGCGTTTAGCAGACAAGGGTGACGACGAGGCGATGATTATCGATCAAGACTTCCTCCGTTCTTTGCAGTATGGTATGCCTCCAACTTCTGGTATTGGTATTGGTATCGACCGTTTGGTAATGCTGATGACTGGTAAGGAATATATCCAGGAAGTACTTCTTTTCCCACAGATGAAACCAGAACCAAAGATACCACAGTCTTCTGTTAAGGAATGGGCTGAGGTTGGTGTTGCAGAGGACTGGGTATATGTTTTGCGTAAGGCGGGCTTCAATCTTATCTCTGACATCAGAGACGAAAAGGCGCAGGGCTTGCAGCAGAAGCTCGGAGAAATCAACAAAAAGTATAAACTCGGTTATGAGAAGCCTTCTGTTGAAGATATTCAGCAGTGGATTGACGGAGCAAAGGAAAAGTAAAAAGTAAAAGGGTAAAGAGTAGGACAAAGCGATAGAAGGAAGGTATATTTGTAGAAAAACTATTAGTTTATCATACGAAAGACAATTCTTTTGCTTTCCTGTTTTTTTACCTTTTTATACTTATTTTTAATGCCTATGTTCGATGTTGGTAAAATAGCAATCATTGGAAGCGGTAGCTGGGCAACGGCTATCGCTAAGATTGTTGTAGAGCATACGCATCATATTGGTTGGTACTTTCGAAGTGACGATAAGATAGAGGAGTTTAAACGAAGAGGACATAATCCTTCTTACCTTACAAGTGTAAGGTTTGATATGAATGAGGTAATGCTCGCTTCGGATATCAATAAGATTGTCAGAGAGTATGAAACTTTGATTTTTGTAACTCCTTCTCCTTATCTGAAAGCCTTGCTAAAGAAATTGAAAGCAAAGCTCCATACAAAGTTGATAGTGACAGCTATTAAGGGTATTGTATCTGATGAAAACCTTGTTTGCTCAGAGTATTTTCATGAAGTTTACGGTGTTCCATACGATAATCTTGCAGTTATTGGCGGACCGTCTCATGCTGAGGAAGTAGCGATGGAACGTCTTACCTATCTTACTATTGGATGTTCCGACCTTGAAAAAGCACGTGTATTCACAGAGGTGTTAGCATCAAATTATGTAAAGACAAAGACTTCACCTGATGTTCTTGGAATAGAGTATGCGTCAGTCTTGAAGAATGTTTATGCCATTTCAGCAGGTATTTGTTCAGGTTTGAAGTATGGTGACAACTTTCAGGCAGTGCTGATGTCGAATGCAATGCAGGAGATGGAGCGTTTTCTCAATACGATTAATCCGATACAGCGTTCTATCATTGACAGTGTATATCTTGGCGATCAGTTGGTGACAGGATATAGTAAGTTTTCAAGAAATCACACCTTTGGCACGATGATAGGAAAAGGATATAGTGTCAAGTCGGCACAGATTGAGATGGAGATGATAGCAGAGGGGTATTATGGTACAAAGTGTATGAAGGACATAAATCGCCGTTTGCACGTCAACATGCCCATTCTCGATGCAGTTTATAATATTCTTTACGAGCGTATCAGCCCACAAATAGAAATTAAATTATTAACAGATTCATTTAGATAAACACAAATGGAAAGTATTAAGTTAGACATTACAAAGCCGCCCAGTTCTTAAATCCGGGCGTAGTAGAGGCTTATGCACCTCATGTTGCAGCAGCTCAGGACGCTTTGGAGAAAGCCACTTGTCCAGGTAATGACTTCCTCGGTTGGTTGCATTTACCATCAAGTATTACACCTGAATTCCTTGCAGAAATTCAGGCTGTTGCTAATACATTGCGTGAGAAGTGTGAGGTTGTTGTAGTTGCTGGTATCGGTGGTTCTTACCTCGGTGCTCGTGCAGTCATCGAAGCATTAGGTAATAGCTTTGCTTGGCTTGTAAATGACAAGAAGAATCCTACGATTCTCTTTGCAGGTAATAACATCGGTGAGGATTACCTTGCTGAGTTGACAGACTATCTCAGGGATAAGAAGTTTGGTGTTATCAATATATCTAAGTCTGGTACAACCACTGAAACTGCGCTTGCTTTCCGTCTTTTAAAGAAGCAGTGTGAAGATCAATTAGGTAAGGAGGTAGCAAAGGATGTTATTGTTGCTATTACTGACGAACATAAGGGAGCTGCACGTGCTGCCGCAACAAAGGAAGGTTACAAGACATTCATCATTCCTGACAATGTTGGTGGTCGTTTCTCTGTTCTCACACCAGTAGGTTTATTGCCAATTGCTGTAGCTGGTTTCGATGTTCAGAAACTTGTTGAAGGTGCACAGGTGATGGAGAAAGAAACTTCAGTAGATGTACCTTTCTCAAGCAATATTGCAGCTCGTTATGCCGCTGTTCGTCAAGGTCTTTACTCACAAGCTGGTAAGAAGATAGAGATTGTTGCTAATTTCCAGCCAAAGCTCCACTTCTTTGCAGAGTGGTGGAAACAGCTTTATGGTGAAAGTGAGGGCAAGGATCTTAAAGGTATCTTCCCAGCTGCTTGCGATTTCACAACCGACCTTCACTCAATGGGTCAGTGGATTCAGGAGGGTGAACGCTCAATCTTTGAGACAGTAATATCTGTTGAGAAACCTAATGCTAAGGTACTTTTCCCACATGATGAAGAGAATCTTGATGGTTTGAACTTCCTTGCAGGTAAGCGTGTTGATGAGGTGAATAAGATGGCAGAACTCGGTACACGTTTAGCTCACGTTGATGGTGGTGTTCCTAACATCCGTGTTAGTGTTCCAACATTGAACGAGTACTATCTCGGTCAGCTTATCTACTTCTTCGAGAAGGCTTGTGGTATCAGTGGTCTTATTCAGGAAGTAAATCCTTTCAATCAGCCAGGTGTTGAGGCTTACAAGAAGAATATGTTTGCTCTTCTCAATAAGCCTCGGCTATGAGGCTGAGAGTAAAGCGATTCAGGAAAGACTGACAAAGGAATAAGAACCTCCCCAACCCCTCCAAAGGAGGGGAGGGAAGCTCACCCGACCTCCCCGAAAGGGGAGGAGTACTTAGTGGAATGTAGTTAGAGATAGTGTGGGTAGCTTTCAAGGGGGAGCATTATTTTATAATATTCTTAATTTATCCTCAGGTTCTTCACATGGTTGAGGGACTTGAGGATAAAAATATATAATAAGGTGAAGAAAACAATGTTGTCGTTTCAATCTCAACAAAGCATATCTCCTTTCGTGGAAACTCCTTATAGAGTTCCACAAGTCGTTCTCTTTGATATGGATGGTGTTCTTTATGATTCAATGCCCAATCATGGTGTTGCGTGGCAGCGTGCGATGAAGGAGTTTGGTATTCACTTCACGCTTGAAGACTCATACGCAACGGAAGGAGCGCGTGGTGTTGATACTATCCGTAAGTATGCTAAGGCGCAACTCGATAAGGAACTGACAGAGGAAGAGGCGCAACGGATGTATGATGTGAAGGCGCATTACTTCCACGAATGCCTGAGGCAAAGGTGTTTGATGGTGTAATAGACCTTATGCGAAAGATTAAGGCAAGTGGATTAAAGATTGGTATTGTGACGGGAAGTGCGCAGTTGCCGTTGATAGAACGAGTTACTCGTGATTTTGGCGACTTTGTTTCTGCCGACCAGATAACGACAGCATACGACGTAAAACGTGGTAAGCCAACCCCTGATCCATACTTGATGGGGCTGAAGAAGGCGGGTGATTATTCGCCAATGGAAGGTATTGTTGTTGAGAATGCGCCACTTGGAGTACATGCAGGTGCAGCAGCAGGCTGCTATACGGTGGCTATCAATAGTGGTCCACTGGATGATTCTGTCCTCTTGAATGAAGGTGCGGACATTCTTTTTCCAACCATCCGAGAGTTTGCTGATAATTGGGAGCGTATCTTGGATAGTCTTTCAAAACGATGAAAAGTTTTTATAGTGTTTAGTTAGATATCTTTTGGATGAAAATAAAGTTTCCTGTCACTTCTGTCATTCAATAAACATCTCTAACTGGTTGAATTATAGTATATTTACAAGAAGTGTTAAAAGTGACAGCAAAATGAATTGAAACTAATGTAGTAATATTTCAGTAATTTTTCTTTTCTTCATCAAATAAAAATCGTGAAGCTAAAAAGCCTCACGATATTTATTTTCTTCCTTATCTTCCAGCATTGAAAGGTAACTGTTATATCGGCTTTCAGCGATATAGTGTTCTTCAATTGCCTTTCTGACGGCGCAGCCAGGCTCATGAGTGTGCGTACAATTTGAAAATTTGCAGTCCTTTGAAAAATTGAATATCTCGCGGAAATAACTTGTCAGTTCTTCACGTTCTATATCAAAGGTTCCAAATCCTTTAATTCCCGGTGTGTCAATAAGGTATCCACCCATTGGCAACTCCAACATCTCGCTGAATGTAGTAGTGTGCATACCAGTATTGTGTACATCAGAAATCTCAGCCGTACGGAGGTTGACATGGGGTAGGAGAGCATTGATAATCGTTGATTTTCCTACGCCACTATTACCACTCAAAAGGGTTACTTTTCCTGCTAATAACGGCTTCATCTTCTCTACACTGAACTCATCTGCGGGTTCAGCACTTGCTTGTATCTCTATGCATTGATAACCGATGGTTTCATAGAGATTCATTACAGCATGCTGGTAACGTAGTTCGTCTTCATCAAGCAAGTCGTGCTTGTTGAATACCAATGTTACTGGAATGCGGTAGGCCTCGGCACTGGCAAGGAATCGGTCGATGAAGGTAGTAGATGTTTCGGGATAGTTTGTTGTGACAATCAGGAAAGCTTGGTCGATATTGGCAGCCAGAATATGACTTTGCTTAGAGAGGTTAGGTGATTTTCGGATAATATAATTCTTACGGTCTTCTATCTCTGTGATGAAAGCCGTACCCTCCTGATTAGGTGTGATGACAACATGGTCGCCAACTGCCACAGGATTAGTAGAGCGAATTCCTTTCAAGCGGAAATTACCCTTAATTTTGCTTTCTATTGTCTTGCCTTCCTCGGTCTTTACCGTGTACCAGCTACCTGTGTTCTTTATTACTAAGCCGCGCATAAAAATAAAAAAAAGCCTCCCCCTGCCCCTCCGAAAGGAGGGGAGTGCCTGACGGAAGCCAGTTAGAATAATATTTTATCGCTTATAAACAGTCTATTATAACTGCTTTTTATATTTTCGTTGGAATAAGGTATGGATAATACTTCAGAAAGATTTTTCCTATTACATCCGAAGTAGACCGACATAACTTCATCGAGCGGTGGATAATACTTCAGAAAGATTTTCCTATTACATCCGAAGTAGACCGATATAACTTCATCGAGCGGTGGATAATACTTCAGAAAGATTTTCCTATTACATCCCTCCTTTCGGAGGGGCTTGGGGAGGCTTCCTAAACGGTCATAATCTCTTTCTGCTTATCCTCTAACAGCGTGTCAACCTGCTTGATAAACTTGTCATGAATCTTCTGCAAGCTCTCTTCTGCATCTTTCTCGTTGTCTTCTGAAAGACCGTCTTTGATAGCTTTCTTTAGTTTCTCCTTGATGTCAGAACGAACATTGCGAATCTCAACCTTTGTACGCTCGCCAATCTTGTTACACTGCTTCACCAAGTCGCGACGACGCTCCTCAGTTGGTTGAGGTAAGTTTAGGCGGATAAGTTCGCCATTGTTCTCTGGTGTGATACCAACATCAGAGTCCATGATAGCCTTTTCAATATCTCGAATAGCTTTCTTGTCCCATGGCTTGATAGCGATGGTACGTGCGTCAGGCACCATGACTGAGGCAACTTGATTTAAAGGAACTTTTGAACCATAAGATTCAACTCGTACTCCATCAAGGATGGCTACGTTTGCACGGCCAGCACGGATACGCTGCAACTCGTCATTGAGATACATCGTTGCCATTTCCATGCGTTCACTGGCATCATTTAATGTCTGCTTAACGTCTAACATATATTTGTAATATTAATTTTCTATTTTACAAAAATAGGGATTAATTTGGAGATGTACAAGATTTTACTTTACTTTCTTTATTAAAACCATGTTTTACTCTTTAGGTTTCTTCTGCAATGTTGTTGGGGTTTATCTTATTGCAGTTTTATTGGGTAAGAATATTCAGTTGTTCTTCAACCATATTTGTTAGTTCAACAAACTGACTAATAGGCAATTGTTCAGGACGTTTCGTCATGATGTCTTGTTCATAGAAACCATCGGTAGGTTTGCCAGTGTTAAATATCTGTCGTAGACTCACACGCAACATTTTACGACGCTGGTTAAAGACAGTTTTTACTACACGTTTAAAGAGTTTTTCGTCACAACCAATATCTGTCACTTTATTGCGTGTCATTCGGATGACGGCGCTCTTTACTTTTGGTGGTGGATTGAAGACATTTTCATCGACGGTGAAGAGATATTCGACGTCATACCAAGCTTGTATCAATACAGATAAGATACCGTAGGTCTTTGAGCTTGGTCCAGCTGCCATGCGCTGTGCTACCTCTCGTTGTATCATTCCTGTACAGCAAGGAATAAGGTCTTTGTAATCAAGCATCTTGAAGAAGATTTGAGACGAAATGTCGTAAGGGTAGTTGCCAGTCAGTACAAACTGCTTGCCATCAAAGACTTCGTTCAGGTCCATGAGTAGGAAGTCTTGTCCAAGAATATTTTCACGTAACTTTGGAAACTTCTCGTAGAGGAAGGCTACACTTTCTGAGTCTATCTCTACAGCTTTCACCTCACGTGGCTTCTCCACAAGGTATTGCGTAAGAACACCCATACCCGGTCCAATCTCCAATACAGGTATGTCTGGACAAGCATCAACGGTGTCTGCAATCTGACGTGCTATACTCAGGTCAGTAAGGAAGTGTTGACCCAGATTCTTCTTTGGCTTGACTAATTTCATAATTTTTCTTTATTTGCCTACAAAGATACTCATTTTATTTTGCATTAAAAACATTTTAATTATCTTTGCTCCATTATATGAGGATGAAGAAACTGTTTAACAATACTGTGAAGATTGCATTGCCGTTAGTACTTGGAAGTGCAATCCTTTATTGGATGTATAGAGGTTTTGACTTTTCCAGTATTGAACACGTGTTATTACATGAGATGAACTGGACTTGGATGATTCTCTCTCTCCCTTTTGGTATACTGGCTCAGGCTTTTCGTGGGTGGAGATGGAAACAGAGTCTTGAACCCATTGGTGAGCATCCTCGCTCGTCGGTTTGTGTCAATTCTATTTTTCTTTCTTATGCTGTCAGCTTATTAATTCCCCGTATTGGCGAGTTTGCACGTTGTGGTGTATTGAATAGATATGATAAGATAGCTTTTCCAAAAGCTCTTGGCACTGTTGTGACAGAGCGTGCGGTAGACTCCATTATCGTGTTGCTTATCAGTGTTATAGCTTTCTTGACGCAGATAGGTGTTTTTACAAATTTCTTTTCAAAGACAGGGACACGTATTGATGATATATTCGAGATGTTCTCACCAATGGGCTGGCTGGTAACAGTTATCTGTGGTATTGCGTCCGCTATCCTCTTCTATTATGTGTTGCGTCACTTAGCTTTCTACAAGAAGGTGAAAGAAATGTTAGGTGGTATATGGCAGGGGATAAACTCTTTGCGTAAGGTGAAGAATATTCCTTTGTTTATTTTTTATAGCTTTGCAATATGGGGAAGTTATTTCCTACATTATTATTTGACATTTTATTGCTTAGAAGCAACGTCAGGACTTGGACTTTCTTGTGCGTTAGTAAGTTTTGTTGTTGGCTCACTGGCCGTTATTGTACCAACGCCTAATGGGGCAGGTCCATGGCACTTTGCAGTAAAGACAATGCTAATACTTTATGGAGTGGCAGACAGTCAGGCACTTTATTTCGTATTAATTGTACATACCATTCAAACCCTTCTGGTTATTCTTTTAGGTGTATATGCGTGGATAGTGTTGAGCTTTACAAAGACACCAGTAGCATTGGGAGGTCCAGCTGAACTTACGCGCCCTGCAAAGTGATATTGAGAAAGAATAGTATTGAGCGAATAGATAAACAATGATAATAACCTTTTAAAATCAGCATTATGAGTGAAATAAGAAATCTTAAACCAGAGACTCTATGGAGAAACTTTGACGACCTAACACAGGTTCCACGTCCTTCAGGTTTACCGGAGAAAGTACAGAAATTTTTGTTAGACTTTGCTGCAAGAGTAGGAGTAGAATCATACGTAGATGCTGGTGGCAATGTTGTCATGCGTAAGCCTGCTACACCGGGATATGAAAACCGCAAGACTGTTCTGTTGCAGGCGCACATGGATATGGTTCCACAGAAGACACCAGATAGTAATCATAACTTTGAAACAGACCCAATTGTGACACATATTGTTGATGGCTGGGTATATGCAACAACACAACTCTTGGTGCTGACGATGGTATCGGTGTTGCAGCTATTATGGCTGTCATGGAGGATAAGACATTGAAGCATGGTGTTGTTGAGGCCTTGATTACTCGCGATGAGGAGACGGGTATGTATGGTGTAAATGAAATGCCAAGCGGAGAGTTGCATAGTGATATCCTTATGAACCTTGACTCTGAGACATGGGGTAAGTTTGTGATTGGTTCTGCTGGTGGTGTTGATGTTACTTCTACCTTAGAGTATAAGGAAGTTGTAAACGACGAGGAGGCTGCTGTTAAGGTAACTTTGAAGGGCTTTCGTGGTGGTCACTCTGGTCTTGAAATCAATGAGGGACGTGCTAATGCTAATAAGGAGATGGTTCGTTTCGTTCGTAATGCTGTTACCGAACTCGGTGTGCGCTTAGCATCTTGGGAAGGAGGTAATATGAGAAATGCAATTCCTTTTAAGGCAGAGGTAGTTTTGGCTTTACCACATGAGAAGATTTCAGCTTTGAAAGAAATGGTTGCTCGTCAGAAAGCACTTATCGAAGACGAATTTAAGGGTATTGAACCAAACGTAGAGTTTTTCGTAGAGGATGTAGATAAACCAGCAAGTCTTGTTCCAGTAGATGTTCAGGAGAAACTTATCAATGCTATCTATGCTTGTCACAATGGTGTATTGCGTATGATACCATCTTATCCAGACGTTGTTGAAACTTCGTCAAACCTTGCAATTATTCATATTGAGCCAACTAAGGCCTCTATTATGATTCTTGCTCGTTCAAGCCGTGAGGATATGAGAGATTATATTGCTGCTCAGTTGGAAAGCTGCTTCAATATGATTGGTATGAAGACTATTTGTAGTGGTCAATATGGTGGTTGGGATCCAAATCCTAATAGTGAAATTCTCAACCTCTTGAAGAAAGTGTATAAGGAGCAGAATGGTGTAGAGGGTATTGTGCAGGTAGATCATGCTGGTCTTGAATGTTCGGTCATCCTTGGCAAGTATCCTGGTATGGATGTTGTTAGTCTTGGTCCAACTCTCCGCAGTCCACATACTGCGAAGGAGCGTCTTGAGATAGCAACTGTTGAGCCATTCTGGAAGCTTCTCGTTCAAACTTTGGAGGAGATTCCTGTTAAATAGAGCTGATGAGGCTGTGAAAAACAGCTGAATAGAGGAGCAATATAAAGAATAATAATGGAACTGCTTTCCGTCTTTTTATATGAAGATGGTAAGCAGTTCTTTTTTATCTATATTATTTAAGGTATAAACTTGTAATGTTAAATTTTTTATTTACTTTTGTGGACACACCAATGAATCAGATTTGTTGTTAATTATAAAAAGAAATACGATGAACAAGAATAGAAATACAAAAGTCATTTAAAAGCTTTTGTTACTTATCGTTTTGGGGATGGGTATTCTGTCTGCTTATTTACGCACTGTGAGTTCGGAAAACTCCTGCGGCAGCTCCTGTTAAGGATACATCTGCTGTTCAAGAGGATAAAACCTTGAAGAAGGGAGATATCTCTAACGAGAATGTGATGATAGACACAGTCTATGGAGACTGGCATGTTCGGGTTGACACTGTTGATAGTAAGACTAAGGTGAAGAATTCTGATGAGTTTGTGAAGAAGTTGGTTGTGACGATTTCAAAAGGTGGTAAAGTCTTGTTTGATAAGAAAGTCTTTACACGAGAAGACTTTTGGAAAGGTGCGAACGAGGATTTCAGGTTTATGCTGTTTAGCTCCCGACATAACTAACACTTCTGTTTATTTGCCAGTTTCTATCTGTTATCCAGAAACGGATGATGGTTTATCGTCTGGTTGGCGTTGTCTAAAGATGGAAGTAGTAAGGTTTATCCTGTTCCTCTGGCATTAGACGAGTCAGACATGGTAACAAATTTTTATGTAGAGTACATTCATGAATTGCAGCAGAAGCCAGTGGATAAGGCTTCACTATTGAAACTTGCCCGAGATTATGGCTCTCCTAAGTTTGTGGAACAGCTGACAAAGGAAGGGGTGGATGTTGTCTTTCCTGCAAAGGTGCTTGCTCGAAAGAATATGAAAGTAGTTCCAGAAGCTGGACTTGTGAAGGATGGATGTCTGGTAAGATTCTCTACTTCATTCGATAATACCCAGCCTTTTGATTCAATACGTGTTGTGTTGAAGGAGCGTCAGGTCAAGAAATTATACTCTAATGACTATATGATTGATAAGGTGATTCACTAATTTTTCAGTGTTTGTAAACACAAAGCAGGGGCGCACGATATGTATGTCCCTGCTTTAGTTTTATTGGAATCGTGTTAAAAAGCCCAACCAAGCCCAAGATATGGGTAGAAAGTCACTTTCTTGCTGGCATCTTTAGAGAAAGTAAAGGCTGGTGTGATTCCTGCACGAAATAAGAATCCCTTGTTCGATACGTGGCGGTAACCGATGTTTCCAAAGAAATAGTAGTCGAAAGTATTACGACTTTCTCTGTATCTAAGCATTGTTAGGGTGCCATTATCTGTTTTATATTCACCGATTACATGCTTCTGCTGCTCGGCTGTCAAGGACGAAGCTGGACCATTTACAATATCTCCCCTTGTTTCGTGTATGTTGTATATCCCCATGCTGGTACCTAAGCCGAGTTCAAGATTATTCTTCTGACTACCTAAGAGATAATTTATTTCCAGTGGTACAGCATAGCCACGGACGTCAGAGTCCTGCCCCAACAAATTGTAACTTCGTCCATAGGCAAAGCTCAATCCAGCTCTCCATCCAAGACGTGTATGGTCGTTGAAACGCGCATCAAAGTTGATACCTGCAAGGCCTGACGGTCCCAATAGCTCTAAGTAAACAGCTTTGTTCTTTTCCAATCCATCAGCTTCTTGTGCCATAGCTACTGTTTGTAAGCTGAGGAACAAAACAAAAATCAGTAATTTTCTTCATTTGTTTAGTTATTATAAAAATCGGCTGCAAAGGTATAAAAAAACATTGATAATGATGAATGTAAGTTTGAGCTTTTTAGAAGGAAAAAGTAGACTTGTGTAATCGTTGGAATGTTTTTAACAAAGTAAAATAATCGAATTGTAACGCTTGTTATATTATGCTTTGTAAAAAAACCTTTCGTTGCCTCAAATTCTATGGATGGTAAATTGACTCCAAAAAGACGACCAGTTGGCTTGTTGAAGATGTCTTTTCAGAGTGTTACTAACGCCCTTTTTGAAGGCTAACTAAGCACCTTTTTCTGAGAGCTTTTTGTAATTTATTGAATACGTGTTAGTTATAGGATTGGTTGAAATAGCAGTTTTTATTTAATTTATGTAATATGACATGATATTTATGTAAAGATATTTCGCATGTTTAGGGGTGTTTTAGAATTTCACTTTTAGTATTAAGTCATGAACAGTTTTTATACAAGAATGTACGATTCATACATCCGCTTATTGTTATTAGAACGGAGTGTGAATCGTGCATTTCTGTATCGTATGATGGCATTTAGCTGAATGTATCTTATAGATAGCTTTTGTAATGCTGTTTATAAGTCAGTTTCAAACTATCAGTTTTGATTTTAGAAGTTTTCTTCTTCCTCGTCTTCCTCTTCAAATCCAAATAGGGCAGGGTCGACGAAGGCATCCATCTGACGGCGATCCTTCTTTGTTGGGCGTCCTGTACCACGTGCTCTGTCGATGAAGCCACTGATGCGGCTCATCTCTAAAAGTTCATACTGCTTAGCATCAGTCACATTTTCATAGACTTCTGGGATGAGTTTTGCACCAACACGCTGTTCAATTGGTTTGAGAACCTTGAACGAATAAGTGATAGGCGACTTTTTAACACTTACCACTTCGCCCGCTTTGATGGTGTGGGAAGGTTTTACGTTGGTACCTTTTATCGTGACACGTCCATTCTTACAGGCGTCTGCAGCAATAGAACGAGTCTTATAGATGCGAGCAGCCCATAGCCATTTGTCAATTCTTGCAATATCGTTCATTGTCTCATACTATATTAAGAAGCTGTGGAATCTTACTTTTTCCCGAGTTTATTAAACTGGTTCATCGTGATGTCAATACCAGCCAGTGCAAAACTCTTAATGATGTCTACGCCCAAGTCAATAGCAGGTTGGAGTTCTTTCATATCTTCCTCAGAATAGTGTCCAAGTACCCAGTCAACTTGTCCACCACGTGGATAGTCATTTCCAACACCCATTCGCAGACGTGCATAGTTCTGTCCGATGAGTTGCTGGATATGTCCGAGTCCGTTGTGGCCACCATTTGAACCATTGCCTTTCAGTCGGAAAGCACCTAATGGAAGAGCAACATCGTCAGAGATGACCAAGAGACGGCTCTGGTCGATATTCTCTTTGTTGAGCCAGTAGCGTACAGCATTTCCTGATAGATTCATAAACGTTGTAGGTTTCAGAAGGATGATTTTTCGCCCTTTGACAGTTGTTTCTGCTATGAATCCATAACGTTTGTCCTCAAAAACAATATTGGACGCTTTAGCGAAAGCGTCCAATACCATAAATCCTGTATTGTGTCTGGTTCCCTCATATTCAAAGCCAGGGTTGCCCAGTCCACAAATTAAATACTTATCCAATTTTTGTTTGAATTAATTGGTTTCGTAATGATTACTGAGCAGCAGCAGCGGCAGCAGCCTCTGCAGCCTGGATAGAGTTACGTGTAGCCTTGATAGAACAAACTACAACCTCCTTTGGAGTTACCAATTCAAGACCTTCGAAGCTCAACTCGCCAACCTTGATACTCTTGCCAAGACGAAGTTCAGTAACGTTGATGTCGAGGTGCTCTGGGATCTGAGTGTAAGCAGCTTTTACGTTAATCTTACGGATAGACATGTTCATACGACCACCATCACGAACACCCTCTGCCAAACCAACGAGCTTAACTGGTACACCCATAACGATAGGTTTCTGCTCGTTAATCTCATAGAAATCTACGTGAAGAAGAGCGTCTGTTACTGGATGGAACTGAAGTTCTTTGAGGACAGCCTTGCGAGCCTCGCCATCAATAACTAAGTCTACTACATAGATGTGTGGTGTGTAAACCAACTTACGCAACTCTGACATTGAAGCAGTGAATGAGAATGCTACTGGTTTGCCGTCTTTCTGTGCCTCACCATAGAGGTTACATGGAATCAAACCTTCCTTACGGAGTTGCTTTGAAGCTTTCTTTCCAAGGTCTGTACGCTTCTGACCTGATACTTTAATTTCTTTCATAATTTTGTGTTACTCTAAATTAATATGAACTTTAATTCGCCATCACACACTGAGAGATTAAGGAATTGGAAATCTAATGAATATCACAACTTTTCAATCCTCAATTTGCAAAAAAGCGTTGCAAAGTTACTTCTTTTTTTAATTGAATAGGCAAGTATTATCTTAAAAACATAGAAAAAGAGAGTATTGTTTGCATCGTACGAAGGAATTTTCTTATATTTGCAAAATAAAGTATTCAATACAAAAACACAATCTTTTTAGATTAAGAAAATGATCAATAGGGAATTAATAAGAATTAAGATTGTCCAGTTAACCTATGCATACTATCAAAACGGTAACAGGAATATGGACAATGCTGAGAAGGAATTGCTTTTCAGCTTGGCGAAAGCGTATGATTTATACAATTACCTCTTGGCTTTAATCGTGTCAATCACACAAGAGGAGCGCCATCGTGTGGAGATTGCTTCTAATCGTGCTAATCGTGAGGGAACAGAGGCTCCCTCAAGTCGCTTTGTAAACAATAAGTTTGCTCTCCAATTAGAAGAGAATAAGCAGCTTAACCTCTTCATGGAAGCACAGAAACGTCGTTGGGAAGACGATATGGAGGCTGTGCGTAAACTCTGTGATCAGATAGAACAGAGTGCGATTTACCAAGAGTATATGGATAGTGATGATGATTCGTATGAAACAGACCGTGAGGTGTGGCGTAAGATTTATCGTACACTTATTCAAGATAATACCGATTTGGACGCAATTTTAGAGGAGAAAAGTCTTTATTGGAATGACGATAAGGAAATTGTTGATACCTTTGTTGTCAAGACGATTAAACGCTTTGAATTAGAGAACGGAGCCGACCAAGAATTACTTCCAGAATATCGTGACGAGGAAGAACGTGACTTCGCACTTAAACTCTTCCGTTCAACGATTCTCAATGCAGAGGATTATCAACGTTATATGAGTGAGTCAAGTCGCAATTGGGACTTCTCTCGCTTAGCTTATATGGATGTTGTTATCATGCAGATTGCGATTGCAGAAATGCTAACATTCCCTAATATCCCCGTAACGGTTACGATTAATGAGTATGTCGACTTGGCAAAGTTGTATAGTACATCGCGTAGTGGTGGTTATATCAATGGTATGCTTGATACCATAGCACGTCATCTTATACAGACTGGTAAAATGATGAAGACAATGCCAGAACCTCGTTTACCTCGTTTCCGCAACGAACGTCAAGATGGTAATTTCTCACGTCGTGAGGGACGTCGTCCGACGATTGCACAGACTTCGGCTCAACGTGTAGCTTATCGTCAACAACAAGAAACAGAACAAGCAGAACAAACAGAGAATAAGGAGTAAACGAATAGGCTAAAGGCTTTAAGTGTCATTTAGATTTCTTGACTATTATGTATGCCAATCTACTTCGTTTAACTTTTAAAATTTAAGAATATAATAATTGATAAATAATGAATACAGCATTAATCCTCGCAGCACAGGCTGCAGGTCAGGGCAGCCCAATGCCTATGATTATCATGATGGTTGCTATCTTTGCCATCATGTGGTTTTTCATGATTCGTCCACAGCAGAAGAAGCAGAAGGAAATTCGTGCTTTTCAGAATGCGCTTTCAGCAGGTGATTCTGTTGTAACTGGTGGTGGTATCTATGGCACAGTAAAGCATATTGATATGACAACCAATAAGGTTGAGGTTGAGATTGCACGTGGTGTTGTTATCACTGTTGATAAGAACTACGTATTCGCAAATGTACAGGCTTCTCAGCAGGGTCAGACTAAGTAAACCTTTATTGATCGAAAAGAAGGAAAGCATTTGATGAGAACGGGCAAATCGCTTTATACACTCAGTACACTCAGGAACTTCTTGTTGAGGATATTCAACAAGGAGTTTCTGATTTTTTTGTTTTTCTTGGTGTTGAGTGGAGGGTTCTGGTTGATAATGACATTGAATGAGACCTACGAGCGTGAATTTTCCGTGCCACTCCGACTAACGGAAGTTCCTCGTAATGTAGTTATTACCAGTGAACCAGATTCGGTTGTTCGTTTTACAGTACGCGACAAGGGATATATGATTGCTTATTACGAGCTTGACAATACATTTCGCCCCATCTACGCTGATTATAAACTCTATTGTGATGGTCGAAGTAGGGGAGATGTCTCTGTTGCAGACCTTCAACGACAAATTTACCTACAGCTGTCTAAGAGTTCCAAAATAGCTTCCATCAAGGGTGGTAAGTTTTCTTTCTCTTTCAATTTTGGTCGACATAAGAAGGTTCCGATACGTATTTTGGGTACAGTAACACCGGGTAATAACTATTATCTTGCTCGCGTTGATTTTATGCCAGATAGTGTTGAAGTTTATGCTGTTCGCAATGTGTTAGATAGTATACAGACTGTCTATACAGAACGGCTGCATATAACTAACTTTACCGATGTTAAGGAAACAACTGTAGACCTCCGTAAGTTCACGAATGCTAAGTGTATTCCTTCCAGAGTGAAGATGAAACTCTATCCAGATGTTCTCACAGAGGAAAGCGTAGAAGTACCGATTGAGGCTATCAATATTCCAGAAAATAAGGTGATACGCACATTCCCAAGTAAGATAAAAGTCAGTTTTGTAGTCGGTGCTTATCGTATGCGCTCAATGCCAAAGAATGCTGAAACAAAGGAACTGCTCCCAGTGGGCTTCCGTGTCGTTGTCAACTATGAAGAAATAATGAAGAAACATAGCGAGAAATGTTCTGTCTATGTGATAAGTTCTCCTAATGGTGTGCGCAATGTACGATTGGCAGTGAATAGTGTTGATTATCTTATTGAACAGCGATGATAATAGCGTTAACTGGTGGTATTGGTAGTGGGAAGTCTTTTGTTTGCAGACTTCTTGCTGAGCGTGGAATATCTGTTTACGATTGTGATGCGCATGCAAAGGAGTTAATGCGAACAGCTCAGCCATTACAGGAACAGCTTTTAGCCCTTGTTGGCGATGATGTTTTTCGTGATGGGGTCTTACAGAAATCTGTTCTTGCAGCCTATCTCCTTCAGAGTGAGGCGCATGTACAGGCGGTTAATGCTATTATACATCCTGCTGTGGCTTATGACTTTGAACATTCAGGGGAGTCGTGGCTCGAGAGTGCGATACTCTTTGATAGTGGCTTTGATAAGCGTACTCATATTGATAAGGTGGTATGTGTGACAGCTCCGATAGAAGAACGTATTCGCCGTATAATGGCACGTGATGGCATTAGTCGGGAAAAATCCCTTGAATGGATGGCGTGTCAGTTACCACAGGAAGAGGTGTTGCGACGCAGCGATTATGAAATTGTCAATGATGGCATACAAGCACTTGCACCGCAGGTCGACCACTTACTATCCGTTATTTCAGAATAATTAAATTATAAACCAGAATAAATTAAAATGTTACAGACAATCCTTTCAATTGCAGGTAAGCCAGGTCTTTACAAGCTGGTAAGCCGTGGTAAAATGAATCTTATTGTTGAATCGCTTGATGAGACTCACAAGCGTCAACCTGCGTTCGGTACAGATCGTGTGACGAGTCTTGCTGATATAGCTATGTTTACCGAGTCTGACGATGTCCCATTGGGTGAGGTATTAGCAAAGTTGCGTGACAAAGAAGAGGGTAAGGTTGCTTCTTTGAACTGGCGTAAGGCTTCGGCTAAGGAGTTGCAGGACTATTTCGGAGAGGTGCTTCCTGACTTCGATCGTGATCGTGTACATACCAGCGATATTAAAAAACCTCTTCAGTGGTATGAAATACTTATAAAAGCTGGTATTACCAACTTTGAGGAGGAAATGAAGCCAACTGATGGTGAAAGTGTTGATGATAGATTGTAATTTTGCTTTTAACCTCCAAATGGTCATTAGTGCATAAAAGATATTAGGACGTAATTCTTAAAGTAAGAATTATGAAGATTGTTTCGTAATGACCAATTTGGGTTCAAGTAAGAATATCATTGGTTTAACGCATTGTGAGCTTGCTCGCAGTGCGTTTTCTGTATTAGCTGTTTATGATTGAAATTTTATCGTATGACAAGTCATCATTATTTTTATTGTGAAGTTAAATGGTTTTGATAATGTTGTTTATTTCATTTTTGTTATAATTGATGTGTATTTATTCGTTATTTTGTTTAATTTGAAACTTTTTGCGGCTTAAAATTAAATAAAGTGGAATTTTATTTTTGTTTTTATTATATAATTCCTAATTTTGTGGTCAATTAATCAATAAATAAGTGTGAATGAAGTATTTTTACTTTTCTAAGAAGTTGTTTGTAGGTCTTTGTTTAATGGGACTTGCAAATACGAGCTATGCGCAAGTCGAAGCGCATCGTGTGGTGAGTAGGGCTACACAGCCTACCTCTTCAGAGTCTTCAGTAGAGTTATTAGATGATAATTTCTTCTATGAGTTTGCAAATGGTAAGCCTGTAAAATGGCAAACTGCGGGAACAGTTACTCAGTTGGAAGGCTCAGATAGATTCCATTCGAGTACAGGTTTTGGAGTTGGCATAGAGACAGTAGCAGGCGTTGAAGGTTATCTTAAGCAGGTAATCGATCTTAACGTGAGAATAAGGAAGTAGTTGAAGGTGATGAATTAGAGTGTTTAGTACATTATTCAACTACCGAGAGCAAGCGTGAGGAAGGTCCATTCCGTCTTGCATTGCGTTGGTTGGACGCAGCAGGTAACGAAATTAATTCTAAGGAAAAAGACTTTATTCACAATCCTGATATCTATTTTGGACGTGCTAAGGCGTTTGGAACTTTGAAATTCCGTACTATTTGTCCAGCTGGTGCAGTGAAGTTGGAGTTTGCCCTTTTGGTTGCCCCAGAAAGTAAGGTACGTATGGACGACTTTAGTGTATTACGTTTGGCAGAAAAGGATAAGACTCCTCTTGTTGCTATTCTTCCGCAGTATCGTACGATGACAGGCGAGGTAGGAGTATCTACAAGTTTTCCTGTTGCCTTGCAGGGTATGCATCTTGGGAGCGATCAATTACCTAAGTTTGCAGGTACCCAGTCGGATAATGTAATGAAGTTAAACGTTGAGAAGTTGCCTAAGGATGGTACGGTTAAAGCTAATTTGACGATTACTCCACAGGTAGCAGGTGTTTACGTAGGAGGTGATACTTATAAACTTAATTTCCCTGGTGCTGATAGAGATAATAGTGGCTCGCTTAATTTGACAGGTTACTTTAAGAAGGCTGGAACTACTCCAACCATCAAACTTAAGTCAGATGTGCAGGCACGTGAGATGAAAGCAGAGCCTGGTAAGACAGACGAACAAACATTTGAGTTTGATATAAAGGATGTAATTACAAGTGTGAACCTTGCTTTGAAGCATGGTGAAAACTCTCCTTTCCGTATTGATAAGACTCAGTTCTTTTATGCAAAAAGGACAGGTCAGCTCTATCAAGGACCAGTAAAAGTTACTTTTGCTCCAAAAAGGAGGCGGGCGATTACGAAGCAGAGTTGAAGGTGTCAAGTATCTTAGCAGACACATTAGTTATTAAGCTCAAGGGAGTATCAAAGGCTGCTACTTCATCTGAATTGGTAGAGAATTTCTCGAAAAATAATTCAATGGATAACCGTTTTACAGGCGATGCATGGAAGGGTTATCATAAGTTCGACTTAGGTTATTGGAAACTGAATGGTCAATGGAATAGCGCAGGGAAGGTTACTTTGGCAGCAACGGATACACTCTATTATGATGAATTGCTTGCCGATGGTGTTAAAACACTTCAATTGAGTCCTGTGTCAAGTGCAGCAAAGTGTACTGCTGAGTATTCTGTTGATGGAGGTGGTCATTGGACACCACTTGCGGCTGCTGATGGCGAAGGTAAGTATGTTGTAAATACACATCGTCCAACACTCGTTCGCTTTGTTTCTAAGGAAAGTGTAGAGGTGCAGAGAGTAGCTATCACTCCAAGTGCGAAAGCTGAACGTCAATCATTTGAACTGATAAAAGACGCAATGTTGAAGGATGCGGATACTGAACCTTTAGCAGTTCTCAATGAGAAATTCTCAGGCTTGCGCCACACACGTATTCTTGGATTGAAGGGATGGCAGAACCTTGCGGTTAAGGGTGAACGTCCATTCTATGCATGGCAACAGAAAGATGCAGCACAGACGAAGGTTGAAAATGAAGTTGCACAGATTTCTTTCCTTCAGTTTGGTAAGGAAGATGCGCGTCCACATGCAAGCTGGCTCATTTCTCCAACCCTTTCTTATAAGAAAGCGAAGAGTAAGGATTTGACTTTCAGTCTGATGTATCGTAACCCTACACGTAATGGTGAGGAAGCGTTTGGTTTCTATATCATCACAGAGAAGGATGGTGAGGCTACGCCTTATTTCTTCGATCTTTCTCAATATGTTCCAGCAGGTATTAATGTAGAGCCTGAAATGTGGTTTGATTATCGCATTGACCTTTCTAAAGTTGAGGGACTTACAATTGATGATAAGTTCCATATCGCCTTCTCTTATGATAGCCCAGTAGGTGGTAATGCTACTTCTCTGAACTACATGATTGATGATGTAACCTTTGGACGTACAGACCTCCCAGAAATTGTTGTTGACGAGGATTTCATTAAGTTTGTGTTCCGTTCAGGACAAGAGATGGAGCCTAAGACGTTCAATGTGTTTACGACTGATGCAACTGCGCCTGTGACAGTAACTTTAACACCTTCTACTCAGAAGAAGTATTTTAAGTTCGCTCCAGATAAGTTGCCACTCGATGGAGGTCCTATTGCTGTAGGGTTCAAGAGTGACGATACAAAGAAGCATGCGGCTGCATTGCTTATTCAGACACGTGGTGCATATCCTTTTGTCGTAAAGTTGTTTGCTGAACCAATTACAGATGGTATCAATTCTGTATTAGAGGAAAATGGTGGAGCTTTATCACCAGTTGTTAATGGTTCGTCTTTGACAGTGAATGGCAATTATAAGAGTTATCAACTTTTCTCAATGGATGGTCGACTTGTGCAGCAAGGTAGTTATCAGCAGCATATTGACTTATCGAATGTTCAGGCAAGGTTATTTATTTTGAAGCTAAACACTACTGAAGGTGTAAAGACTTTCAGCTTAAAGCGTTAAGGAATCTACTTCTGATACCTTGAGTGTGGGACTCAGAAAACAAAAACAAGAAGAGGGTGTGTCAAGATAGACACATCCTCTTTTTATTTCCTAAAACTTACTCTGTTCACAAAAGGGTCAACACTTTTTATCAAAACAGTCGATTGTTTTTTCAAAAAGGGTTGACATCTTCGCCAAAAAAGAGGATGTGTCTATCTTGACATACCCCTTTTTCTTTTGTTTCCCCACTTTGACTCTTTTGCTCCTCCTGTTTTAAAAGGATAAAAGATTATTCCGTTTCAAGCAGATGTTGCAATACGACTGCGTTGTTATGTTCCTCATCACGTGCCGCAAAGAGTAGGGTAGCGGTAGGATGTTCCTTGAGGACAGCACGCAGTTCGTCTAAGGCTCCACTTGCAGTTAACTCTGCACGATATCGTTCAGAGAACTCTGCAAACCGTTCGGGGTCATGACCGAACCACTTACGCAGTTCATTACTTGGTGCAACAGATTTCAACCAAAGGTCGATTTGTGCCTTTTCTTTACTGATGCCTCGCGGCCATAATCGGTCAACGAGGATCTCGATAATCGTCGCTTTCTTCAACTGGCGTGTAAGCACGTTTGATTTTCATTATCTTATTCCATCATTAATGCCCTGTGGGAACATTATCTCGTTTTCACGAAGATATGTTCGAGAAGGTTGTCACGGAACTGACGAAGGTCTGCAAGTGCCTTCACATATTCTGGTTCAGCACCCTCAGGGGCAGTGTAATTATTGGTTAGTTCTGCAATACGCTCGTGTCGTTCAAGTTCATCACTATGGTCAGCCATCATTGCATTAACAGGATGTTGTATTGTTCCACAATGGAAGGGCTCATGTTCTTGTCCATATTCAGCCTCGTTAAAAATGTCGAGTATGAAGGGGAAAAGTATGTTCTCTTCCTTTTGACAGTGTAGGTCAAGGTCGGCAATACTATTGCGGAAATGATCTCGCAACACGATTGAGCTCAGGATGATTAGCTGCAAGCGTATTCAATCTGGTGGCAAGTTCCTCTCCCTGCTTACGAATGTAACGATGGTGAAACTTTAGTACATAATCAATAAGCAGGTCGAGGTCCCAACCTTCAAATGCAATTGTGCTTTGAGGAAATGTTTGTGTCATTGTTATCTATATTTATCTTGTTCGTATAATTTGTGTGCAAAATTAAGGTTTATCAACGCTTAGGTATGGTAACAAATGTGTCCAAGTGAAGTTAAAACGCGTTAAATTAGCTATAATAGCAAGAAACTTCGTAACTTTGTGAGCATGGAAAGTGATGTAATAAAAGCACTTAGTTCCTGTCCACTTTTTGCAGGAATGAGTGAGTTAGAGATAGAAATAATGTTAGGCAGTGTCAATTATCAGTTGATTTCTATGCCTTCTCATGAGTTATATGCATTGGCAGGTATGCCATGTAAGTATGTAGATGTCGTGACAAAAGGTAAGTTAATCTGTCGTATGGCTGCCTTGTCTGGAAAACAAGTAGAAGTGAGCCGGTTGCATAGTGGCAACATGGTAGCTCCAGCCTTCATCTTTTCTAAGGATAGAAGTCTGCCCGTAAGTGTTGAAACAGATGGTAAAGTGCAGCTTTTTCGTATGCGCCCAGAGGAGTTGAAACGTCTAATAGATGTGGACGAAACAATTCGTATGAATTATATTCGTATTCTCTCAAATATTGATGTTTTCTTAACTCAGAAGATGAAGGTACTAAGTTTGTTTACAATACGTGAGAAAGTTGCTTATCTTTTAATGGAATGTTCTGGCGAGCAAGGTAGCAATGAAGTACATCTGGAGCGTTCACGTCAAGAGATTGCTGATTCGTTTGGCATTCAGAAGTTCTCATTGCTTCGTGTTCTATCAGACTTTGAGAAGGAGGGTGCGATAGAGATACATGGCAGAACGATTAAGATACTTGATCGTAGAAAGATGTTGAGGTAGAAGTTTTTGTGATTATTTAGTTGTCATATATTTTTAGATTAATGTTACTGAACGTTTTATTTATAGTTGTGGGTATTGCTCTCGTTTTATGGGGGGCTGATCGTTTGACAGATGGTGCTGTGGCTGTTGCAGAAAAGATGAAGATGCCACAGATTGTAATAGGTTTAACAATCGTTGCGATGGGGACAAGTATGCCAGAGTTTTGCGTAAGTTTAATTTCGGCATTGAAAGGAACATCAGATTTAGCAATAGGCAACATTGTTGGTTCTAATATTTTTAATGCTTTGCTTATTGTAGGAGTATCAGCATTGGTTGCTCCGATGTCAATTATGAAGACGACTGTAAGAAATGATATTCCTTTTGCGCTTGTTGCATCCGTAACGTTATTAATAATGTGTCTTGATGGCGATATAAGCAGAATAGATGCGTTCATTCTTTTTGCATTGTTTCTTGTCTTTATGTATAAGACGCTCACAGGGGTTAAGGGACAGGAGACGGATGTTAAAACAGATGACAAGAAGTCGATGGCAACCTGGTTGTCCGTTGTTTGGATTATTGTTGGTTTAGTTTGTTTGATAGGGGGGAGTAATCTCTTTGTAGAGGGAGCTACTATTGTGGCAACAAAATTAGGAGTATCAGAGGCAGTTATAGGACTAACCATCGTAGCAGGAGGAACTTCTTTGCCAGAGTTAGCAACAAGTGTTGTCTCGGCTCGTAAGGGGAATAGTGGTATTGCTATAGGTAATGCGCTGGGTTCTAATGTGTTTAATATCCTTGCTATTCTTGGTCTGACTGGTGTCATAACGCCGATGACATTAAAAGGTATTACTTTAATCGACCTTTCTATGCTGGTTATTTCTGTCATACTTGTGTGGCTATTTTCGTTTACTACGTATAAGATTGAGCGGTGGGAGGGAGCAGTGCTGTCTGTTGTTTTTATAGCGTATATTTACTCCTTATTGTAGGCAATTATTAGCAGGTCAGAATTGGTTACATAGCTAAAAGACTTTTTTGTCAGTCTGTTCTCTTACACATAAAAGCATTCTAAAAAAAGAAAATTGTATATATATAGGGTTTGAAAAATATTTACATGATTTCGGTGAAAAATATCTGTTATTAAAGAATAAGACATGTTTTAAGGATTAAGTTATAACTATCAGTAAAGCAGCTCTTTATAAAACTTTGTATAGAAAGGTGCTTAATAGGAGTTTCAAAGGGCGTTAGTAACATGCGAAAAGAGTATCTTTTGCAAGTGAGAAGATGCTCTTTTGGAGACTAAGTGACTATGTTTGACGTAGTTGTTTTTGAAAATAACTTACAAAAACCTAATAATATGGAATGATGTTGATTGTGAGGACGGAGTCATATAATAAATGGCTATCTTATTTTCTTTTGTCTTTACCATATAGAATGGGATAGATTTACCATGCAAGTATTTAATTCTTTGTTTCATTTCTAATATATGTACTTAAAGGATGAATCGTCTTAACGGATAAGTCCCGATGTTTAAGTTTAATTATAAGATGTATATGGGGTTCCCTTTTCCTTTATCTCCCTATAATAAGCCTTGCTGTGGGTAAATTAAGAGGCTGATGTAAAAAAGTATAAGAAAAATTTGGCTGTTAGAAAGAAAAGTTATACCTTTGCACTCGCTAAGAAGAAATAGCCAATTATGGTGGATGTAGTTCAGTTGGTTAGAGCGTCAGATTGTGGTTCTGAATGTCGTGGGTTCGAATCCCACCACCCACCCTTCAAGAATTAAGCGGAAGTCTAATAAACAAAAGGACTTCCGCTTTTTCTATGCTATTAGTATTATATATAAAAGAAGAAGTGGGGATAGCTTATTATTTAAGACTATCCCCACAATTTTTCTACTGAGCAACTATTATGCCCATTACTCCTTTTTTATTTTAGTTTTTTAGCCAATACCTCTTGTAATTTTTCAGCTCTGAGGTCCATCGCAATAATCTTTCCTTGTGGATCAAGGAGGATGTTAGAAGGAATACTACGAATGCCATAGATAGCAGCGGCTGATGACTCCCAGCCTTTGAGGTCAGACATTTGTGGCCAGGTCATTCCCAACTTTTCTACGGCAGCTGACCATTGTAGCTTTTTACTATCAAAACTAACACCAATAATTTCCAGTCCTTTATCCTTGAAACGTTTGTAGGCTTCTACGACGTTTGGCATTTCGGCACGACATGGACCACACCAGCTTGCCCAGAAGTCAACTAAGACATATTTACCTTTACCTACCCATTGACTAAGTTTAGCTTGCTTGCCATTAAGGTCTTCCATGGTTAGGTCTTTATACATAGAGCCCGGTTGGCGTAGCTTATAAGAGTCGAATAGTTGCTTAGCCTGTACCATTTCTGGCTCATTATAATATCCAGTGGTAGGGTCGCAAAGTTCCTTCAGTTCATCAAACTCAACATCATAAAGGATTTTTGCAACATATTTAGCAGGGAACTTTGTGGTTTTGAACTTTCTTGCAATCTCTAAGGCTGTACTTTTCTGTACGGTGTATAGAGAGTCAGCTTTAACCATTATTTCGTTCAACTTAGCTTTTTCTGCATCGGTAAAGGTTGCAGGGTCTTTCTTTCCTATTTCTTGGTAGGCTGTTTCAAGTGATTTATACTGTGTCTCTATTTGAGACATTTTCTCTTCGTATGGCTTGGTGTCTTGTGCGTTAGCCGTGAAAACAGTTGTAGCCAGTGCTGTTATTAGAATAATCTTCTTCATATTTGTTTTAATTTTTGATATTGTTGCAAAAGTAATGAAATTCTCTTTATAACAATGCATTATTATATTTTTAGTGAGAAAGATAGATTTTTCGACGAGTTATGTTTTATAAATTTAACTCAAGTTTAACAGGGCAAAAATTCTGGTTCTTCGGGAATTTGGATTGATAAACAGATAAAAATAAAACGAAGCCGCTATAAATATTGTATATTTGAATAACAAGATTAAAGTAATAAAATGAAAATACGTATGGAGTCAGGGATGAGAGATTCTTTATGCACTGCATGACTGCCATATCACTCGAAATGTCGGATAAAAACATGTACTCTACACCATCAATATTATTTAATAGGTAGGAATATCATTCTCAAATCTTATGAGGTTATTTTTAATAAATATAACTTGAAAAAGAGATATCAGGTTTTTCTCTGTCAGTTCGTCTTCTGCTACATTTATATAATAATGCCCATAACTATATGAAAAATCTTTTATTCTTATCAGGTTTGTCATGGTATACGTTGATATAGATAGTCTCCGTGAAGTCTAATATATTTGAATTTAGAAACAGCCACTTTGCAACTGTTTGTGTCAAGTTTTCATATTTATTATGGAGTTCACTTGATGTCAATTTTGGCCGCTGGAAACATATATTAAAAATCATGATAATGTGTAGACAATTGCACACATGGTAAACTATACGAATCATTCTCTGATGTAGAAACTTTCCAACTATCCTCTAATTCAAACGACTTAAAGTGTTGTGTCAAGGAATCAATTTGAGGGAAGAGTTGTCGAATAATTTCGGCTCTATAACGAATCGTGTGGGTAATCCAGTTCAAGCCCACCTGTTATGAAATAGATCATATACTTAAAGTTTTCTGTATTTACGAATCCTCTTGCCCTCCTTTTTGCAAGTTGTATCTGTGAGTTCAATCCCTCCAGAACTCCGTTGTTGACATCCCTCATGGCAAATAGCTGCTTGATGCCGTACATGTGCGATTTTATCATTGCAACGAAATTAAGCATAGGCTTGATTGCCGATTGTTCTACCATCTCACACCATAAATCAAGTTTTTCCACAGAATCCTTAGCGCACTCATTGAATATATCGATGAAAGATTCCTTAAAGCTATAAGCCTTTCCAATTGTTGGGTAGGTCATCAGGAGGGTATTCAGTTCCATCATTTTTTTTGGTGAGAGATTCTTCTTGTTGTATAGCAGCGTAAAACGGTGTCCTTTAAGTAGTTTGGTTTCTTTGTGTTCCTCCTTACGTACCATATCAACAGCCTCGTTGAGAGCCTTAAATATATGGAATTTATCGAAAATGATACCGGCATTGGGGAAGTGAGTTAAGGCACCTGATATGAAAGATTTAGACATATCCATACTGATAGCTTCTATATTCTCCACCTTTCCATGGCTCGCAACCAATGCCTTGCTGAATGCCTCGAAAGTGCTTGCATCTTTACCATCAGTGACGAAAATAGTCTTACGAGTATCCAAGTCTACAAACTGCGTTATGTAGTTGTGTCCCTTTCGTTTAGAGGTTTCATCCACTCCGATGTGACGTACTTTGGACATGTCAATTTTCTTAACGGCTTTGCGAACCCAATGATTAAAAACACGCCATATACGTGGAGCTGTTTCATGAATGGTACGGGAAACGCTCTTCACAGGCATTTCACGCTCTATGAGAAGCATTGAGTAGGCTTCGAAAAGCAATGTGAAACCGCTGCTTTTACGTGCCCACGGAACATCTACCATGATTGTTCGGTGGTCATCTGTTTTAATACGGGGAACGCTGGCGTGAAGATAACAAAGATGTTCAAAGAAGTTCAAATGACGCCATGTCTTATCTATGGTATCGTAGGCAGTGTACTCATTTTCATTAAGCTTTAAAACGATGTCCACGATTAAAAGCTCAACCAAATATGGAGTTCTTTGGTGGAGTGTTTGCCTTCTATAAACTCAACCTTGGATACATACCATGGTTCTGACAGGCCTAAAGCCATTGTAAATATCTCTGTACTATTCATAAAAAACAAAGGTAATATTTTTTTATCTGAAATTTATATGATTACCCACACGATTCGTTATAGAGCCATAATTTCTGGCTTATTATTCTTCACCGCATTACAAGATATTTCCAAAATGTCAATCAGACTTCCTCGCCCAATGTCCTCCTTGTGTGAAGAGTATTCAGCACCATCTTGCAAGTCAAAAAAGAAAGAAGTCTTTAGATTAAGACCAAGGTTCTTACGAACAAAGGGCGTAGAAGAAAAAACTACATAACGCAGCAATGACGCTATTTTCAATTGGCACAGACTATCTGTAATCTCCTTCTTATTACCTTTTAAGTCTTTATAAGCAAGTGTATACGTTGGTTCCGAGAAAATCGTACCCTTGATTACTTGCAAAGCATACTTCTCTGACTCTCCGTCTACAACAATATACTGTTGTGAGGCGAGAGGATTATACAATTCCTTAAGTATAGGCGCATAGAGTTCATAATCTTGCTTACTACATGGGGAAAGACGATTTTTGTGCCACCAATGCTGTCGCCATAAAGAATAGCAATAATAGCAGCATAACCTTAATGACATAAGTACTATAAATTTCTTTCATTTCTTCATTATTATACTCTTGTTCTTAATTAAGAAAGGAGGATGCTATATTAAAATGTAATTACTTCTGCAAATGTAAGAAAAAAAGAATTCAGTAGGAGTTCTAAAAACCAACTTTTTTATTGGCCTTGCGTTTGTTTTAATTGATATTCTTTTATTTGTTTCTTACCTCACGTAAATTACTTTTCTTTGGAATATATGCCTATCCCAAGTTTAACGAGCAAAATCTGATTTGTAGGACACAGAGACCATAAATAAAAGTGCAGTAACTATGAGATTATACGATGATAGGTGTTAAACTTGTGTCTGTTGTTTATCTTTTTGTCTATTTTTTGTTCTATTTGCGTAAAAATATGTACCTTTGCAAGCACTTTATGGAATAGGGGTGCTTGGTTAACCCCCTTTAACAAAACAAGAAAATGATAAAAAGTAAACAACAGGTGAGTGTGCTGTTTATGCTTTTCAGCATCCTCTTTTGTGTTTGTCTTATTTCGGCAAACATTCTCGAGACAAAGCAAATTTCAGTGTTAGGTATTTCATTGACAGGTGGATTGATAGTATTTCCAATCTCCTACATTATCAATGACTGTGTCTGTGAAGTATGGGGTTTTAGGAAGGCACGTCTGTTGATATGGACAGGTTTTGCAATGAATTTCTTCTTCGTATCAATGGGAGCGATATGCGATTGGATACCGGGCGCACCTTATTGGGATAACGATGCGGGATTTCATGCAGTCTTTGGTTTAGCTCCACGTGTAGCAGCAGCCTCTTTTATTGCGTTCATTATAGGTTCGTTTGCGAATGCATACGTGATGAGTAAGATGAAGATTCGCGATAAAGGGCGTAACTTCTCAGCACGTGCAATTGTTAGTACTATCGTGGGTGAAAGTTTCGATTCAATTATCTTCTTCCCATTGGCATTGGGAGGTGTCGTTCCTGCAGAGGAACTTCCAAAGCTCATGATATGGCAGGTGGTCTTGAAGACTGTTTACGAAGTGATTGCTCTTCCTGTAACCATTCGTGTTGTAAAGGCATTGAAGTCGCATGAAGGAGAGGATGTTTATGATAATAATGTAAATTATAGTATTTGGAAAATATTTGCTTAAGCTAATTGAAGCATATAACGAACGAGCCAATAAGGTTTATTGCTTAAGATAGCATTACGCCTTATTGGCTTAATTTATTAAGAAAAGTACGATATGGAAAGAGAGAAGGAAGGATTGAAATCATTAGGGTCAGAAACCCAATACAAGATGGATTATGCGCCTGAGGTGTTGGAATCGTTTGTAAATAAGCACCCAGATAATGATTATTGGGTACGTTTCAACTGCCCAGAGTTTACCAGTTTATGTCCTATCACTGGGCAACCAGACTTTGCAGAGATACGTATATCATATATTCCAGATGTGCGAATGGTTGAAAGTAAGAGTTTGAAACTCTATCTTTTCAGTTTCCGCAACCACGGTGATTTCCATGAAGATTGTGTAAATACAATCATGAAGGACCTTATTAAGTTGATGGACCCTAAGTATATCGAGGTTACAGGAATCTTCACCCCACGTGGTGGTATTAGTATTTATCCATACGCTAATTATGGTCGTAAGGGAACAAAGTATGAGCAATTAGCCGAACAACGATTTATCACGCACGAATAAAGAAGTATGCTCCTTGTTCGTAACAAATGCTGATTGTTATGACAACTAAGCGGATAGTATATTCCATTTTCTTGCTACACATCCTACTGTGTTTCAGTTGGTGGATATCGCACATGTGTCTTCCAGATAATCTACAGCTCAATGTTGTCTTAGACAGTTTATTATATTATGGCATGCTCTGCACTCTTCCTATATGGCTTTATCCTATAGGAAGAGTCATCAGAAGGAGTAAGCTATTAGGTGTGTTGGTGATTATCCTCATCAGTAGTGGTGTACTTGTATATGGACTTATAGCTCTGCTTGCTTTCGCTTTTACAAGTAGTCCAAAATCTGTATGGTATAAAGATAAGACTCATATCATTACAGAAGGTTATGCTTTATCTAAAGATTCTTTCTTCGTGTGTGGTAGGGGAAGAATAGTAGATCAGGTGAAGTATAAAGGGTGCACTGGTGATTCACCGCTCATTCCTGATTCTGCACTATGGAAGTTCTATGACCAGTGGGGAGTACTGATGGCATGGTCGGATAATGGACTTGATAATGCCCGAGATATGAAGGCTTATAGTCTTTTTGTTATCGACTCTTTATTATATAATCGGCATCAAAAGGAAATCCTTAACCTGCGTAAGTCGTATCTTGCAAAGGAACAGAATTATATCCTCAAAGGGTTTCTTTCATGTGGAGGAGGCTCTATTCCCACCTATGAATTCAGATATAATACGAAGACACGGATAATGACTGTATCTGAATGGGATGTCTATTACGAGGAGGGCAATCGTATTAGATTGTCCAAAGAGGCGAATGATAGCATTATAACGCTTATCCGTCAGCACCCTGAAGCACATGTAAGAGATGACGATTATTATGATCGTTATGGGAAAGGGAAAATGTGTTCATCGCTCGAAGTAAATAATCGCACTATCTTTGATTGTGTTGAAAGTGATTTCTCACACATGCCCGCTCCTTTCCGAAACATCATGCGATTGTTTGCAAGTAAGGATGTACAGGGTCGTGATCTATTGTTTAGTTTAGATAAGTCAAGGTGATTTGTGGCAATATTGAGTGCGCAACAAAACACACTATAAACCCCTATTTTAGTTTCATTTTTGTTTGCTGTCATATTTAACATTTGTCGTAATAATCTAAATTATAGTGTATTACAAGTCGTAAGCGCATGACAGAAATGACAGCAAATTTGATTTTGCTTAGTTTCAGTGTTTACAATGATAATAAATAAGACAGAAAAGGTTGGACTAACTATTCGTAGTTCAACCTTTTCTGCTTTCTGTACTATATGATAGGAGTTGTATCTCCTAACGGCAAGACACCCTCCTCACATCGAGAAGGGCATCTTGTTAAGGGGGAAGAGCGTATAGTTATGATAACAATCAAGGGTATAGCTTCTTATTCATGATAGCTATTTAGCTTTGAAAGATAGAACTTCTTAAGTCGCTCCATCGATAGTAATATGGTGTAGAGGTCTTTGGAAGGGGTAGCGTAGCTTCCTCCTCGTTGAGTAAGGCCTTTACGAGAACATCAGCTTTTGGATTCTTCGGATTCTTATAGAAAACGAACTGGATGTTAGCAGCCATAGGGACAATGCGTGTAGAACTCCAATCCTTTAGGGTAAGACTGTCAATGTCTGAAACCTTGATGTCATTGTTATTAAGATTCAGTAGGCACGTCAATGGCATAACCATCGTGTCATGGCCGAAACGAAGGGTTGCACCTGGATGAGGGAGGGCAAGACAAGAATCAGCATCAGTGATAATCTTGCGCAAGAGATTACGCTGTGAGAAAGGTTGATTACCTCCGCTTTGTGGTGCACTGGCATAACGTAAGTACCACCAAGCATTGCTCCTCTGCCATAGTTGGTACAACTCATCGGCTGTAAAGAGGTTGTATAGCGAGAGCGAATGGCGTATCTCTGAGTTCTGAACAATGCTTGCTAAACTGAAAAGATCGAAGGTAAGCTGTCCTGCATCCACCTTCTTTGTCACGTATTCCTTATCCTTAAAGAGACGAGCCATCAATGGTTTGGTATCAATATTGCGTTTGCCCCACTCGTCAATCGTATTCTTTACAGCACTGCTATCCCTTTGATGAGAGAGTTTCTTGTCTGGCTGCTTCATAAAATACATGTCATGTGCGCTCGCATCATGCCTAATTTTCAACCGAGGGTTATGTCGAATCAGTTCCTGCAGTTCGTTCTCCATGGATAGAATACAGCGGATAATATCCGTCGACTTGGCATCCACCCATACCGAATCACGGAATACAGATGGGAAACGATGATACATTCTTCGTGCAATCTGCTGATGCTGCTGTGCTCCTAATGGTGTCAGCTCTCCCCATCGTTTGTAAGATTCTGTATACATGAGGCGTAATTTCTTCAAGACGTCCTTTCCTTCATTGGTCAACACACCAGCCGAATCAGCTTGCTGTAGGACTTCTATAGGGCGAAGATATTGTTGCTCATGAATGAGATAGCGTGACCCATGTCGCCCATAATGCGATAGATATACAGGAAGATAGCCTGAAGGAGCAGGCGTTAGCCTACCCGAAGGAGCTGGGTAAGCAAGGTAATTGTTGGCAGAAAGCTCAGGATGCTCACTGATCTGCTTTCTGAATGATTGTGCTGTGACGTGTAACGATGCTGAGATGGCTAACGCACAAAGCAAGATAAGTTGTTTTTTCATATCGTTGTGATTTGATCTAAACTACTATGCAAAGGTAATCATTTTCTATAAACATACGTAATAGAGTGTAAGTTAAAGGTTCATTCCATGTAAATGTCTATACTGCTTTATCCCATTCTTATGGTATTGCTGGTGTCGTTTATGCCCTCCGCACTAATGGTGCTCACCCTCCGCACTATATGTGCTGAGCATTAGCACCAATGGTGTTGGGCATCTATACTTCGATAGGGAAGGGTAGGATTGGTCTGTTGTGAACCTATGAGCGTATGGAATAAGGTACTAAACGATAGTCTAAAAATACTTAAAACACTTTTGTATACATGTAAATGTCAAAGATAAATACTATCTTTGTTTCGTTCATAGTAGATTGACTATGTGCAAATTTGACTATAAAAGAATTACAAACTAACATAAACAATTATGCTACGAAAAACGTTTTTCATCATTGCCATGTGCTTGGTAGGACTGAGTGCATGGAGTATGGGAGTAGGGAATAAGGTACGTGTGGGTGTTTTCCAAGGTAATGGCGGTGCACAAACGTGTATTTGGGAGACGATTGCATCCATACAATTGGATCCTGATATGACGGTCCGAACTATCACTACGGGTGATATTGCGAATGGCGTTTTGAAGGATTTGGATGCTATCATTATCCCAGGAGGTGAGGGAGCGACACAGTATATGAATCTTGGAGAGGAAAACATGGAACGAATAAGAAACTTTATTCGTTCAGGAAAAGGTGCTGTGGGTATCTGTGCTGGTGCCTATCTCTTTACAGACACACCAGGATATGCTTGTATGCACATTAATGGTGGAAAGGCAATTGATATTGAGCATGATAATCGTGGACATGGAATATCAGCCTTCTCCCTCACGGCAGAAGGTAAAAAACTATTCCCTGAGCTTGCTAAGCGTGATAAGTCATACGTCATGTATTACGAAGGTCCTGTCCTTGTAAAGAGTGACAATATTCCACTTCCTTACACGACTATGGCGATAATGGAAACCGATGTGCATGAAGAGGGTAATGCCCCAGCTAACATGACGAATAATCGACCTTTCTTTATCGCCAATGAATATGGGAAAGGACGTGTCTTTAGTAGTATCTCGCACCCAGAGGCAACACCAGGAATGATGTGGATGATACCACGCATGGTGCGTTGGACCTTACGCATGCCAGTCGTAGCATATTCGAAGCGAGTCGTTAATCCCGATTTATACAATCGTGAGATTCTCATGACGAAAGATGATTTGAGAAAGGAACGTGGATATTATAGAACATTCTTATATGGTTCGCCTAATGAGAAGATAGCTGCACTCGACTGGTTACAGGCATGTCGGTCATGGGATGCTAAGCGTTGGGTGCAAGGCTTACTCTTTGACAATAGTCCTGCGGTAAGAGAACGTGCAGCTCGCTTTATTGCTGAGACTGACTATCTTCCCTTCTTATCTGACTTAGAAGCGGCATGTCGGGTAGAACGTGATGAGCAAACGAAACAAAGTATGATGAGGCACTTTGAGCATCTGAAAGCATTATTGCCACATAAATAACCCTCATCTTGTAGAGTCTATTATAGGGTGGAAATGGATTAGACTTGGGCACTGTTTTGATAGAGAACTAACTCAAAAACAAATTTTCCTGTCATTCTTGTCACTCAAAGTGACAGGTTAATGCGTTGAGAGACAGTGCTGTTATACGAAATGTTAAATGTGACAGCAAAACGAAATAAAACTTATTATGGTAATAGGGGGGGTAATAAGTTCTTCTCGTTTCAGTAGTTTTTTTCTCCGATTTTAGGAAGAGTCAGATATTAGTTCGATGATGATAGAATTAAAAAAGGCAGCATCAAAGCTTAATTTGATACTGCCTTTTAATTTTTAGAGAATCCCTTTTAGGATAAAAAAGTGGACCTGGTGGTAAATGAACTTACCTATATCAGTCCTTGATATTCAGAAATTTAGCCGAACCTCAATTTTTACTGTAGCCAATCTGTAGCCATTTCAGATATTTTTGAGAGAACGCACAGAAGTTGCATAGACTTCTTGTTTTCGGGTTCAAAGTTACAAAAAGATGATACATCTTCCAAATGTTTGAGTAAAAATGTTTTAGAAAGCTTGTGGCTACAATTTTTTAGTGCACGGTGCAAGACCTATCTATATATAGGCTTGCACCGTGCACTGAAGAGCCTTGCCACATGTGATATACAGCTGATAATCAATATATAAAATGGTATTATATTACCAGACAATGGTATTTTGATATTCTGTTAAAAGCTCATTTCATTAGGAACTTTGCAGCCATAATCATTATAGTCCAGTATTATGGCAAACAAAAACAGCAACTCAGAACTAAAGGGGCACCTGTACATCGGTTGTCCTACGCTTGAAACTTTAGCCCTTTCATGCGTCAATGCAAAAGATGCTGCTCATGCAAGTAGTATCGAGTATTCAAATTTTCTAAAGGCTTGCAAGATGGGAAAAGACATCAGGCTCAGCACATATCGGAAATGTGCGGCAGGTTTGGGAAAAGAAGTTCTAATTCTCCATCTGCCTTTGGGAACCATAGAGTCTATGACCAAGCCAAAAGCCCATGTGGAGAATCTTTATGAAACTATTGAACAGGATGAACTTATCAAGGTTTTGATGAAGGTTATGCCAAGTGAGGGAATGAAGATAGTGAATTTCATGGAGGAATTCAAGGGGCATCTAACAAGGCACGATAAAGAGAACCTGATGAAACCCTTCCTGTCAGCTATTGTAGAACTTTGCCAAAACTTACTTAATGATGATGGAAAACCATGAAACACGCTCCCTAATGAATGAGCTTCAAACTCTTCGCGAAGAGTTCAGGCAGATAGCCTGCTTTATCAGAGAGCTAAAGCGTGACTACTCTGTATTAGAAGAGAAGATAGAGTTAAGTACGGCAGATGTCTTGCATCTACTTGGTATATCGAAAGCTTCACTTGCCAGATGGCGGGAAGCTAACTCTATTCCTTATCGGTATGTATCAACTAATCATGTAGTCTATCCATTCAAGGGACTCTACCTTTCGGTAAAGACAGGCAGGGCTACATTCAAAGGCTTTCGCCGCTTGGAGGCATTACAACGTCTGAACGCCTACAAAGATGGTGTCCTTAAAGGCTACATGGGGGATTCTCAAACCTTATTTGAAGAGCTATGAATATCAAAGAAGAAATACTAAGTCGGACTAACAAGGGACTGGAAGTATTCTGTTTCTACATGCCCATCAACTTTGTACCCAAGCGTAACTTCCGCAATCCATTGTATGACGACAGACGTGCATCGTGCAATATCTATCTCGACAATAAGTCAGGCTGCTACCGCATGAAAGATTTTGGAAATGATGCCTACTCAGGTGATTGTTTCTGGTTTGCAGCAACTATGCTCGGGTTGGACGTGAGAAAAGATTTTATGAATGTTCTTGAAACAATCATCAGAGATTTACAACTCAATATTAGTTTTGAAGAAAGAAAAGAATACGGTAATCAGCGACCTGTCTTAAAAAAAACTTCAAAGCAGCCTATATTACCTCCACCCGACCTTAATACTTCCATGACAAACGAGAAGTGGTTTACATATATTGAGCAGCCCCTTGGAGAAGAGGAACGAATTTTTTGGCGACGATACGGCATTGATGCCAGGACTTTGCAACGCTTCCATGTGAAATCATTAGCACGCTATGAATCCATTTCAAGACAAGGCAAGCAATTCTCACTTGTTTCTACGCAAGAGGAGCCTATGTTTGCCTATTGCCTTGGCAGGTTTGTGAAAGTTTATCGTCCCAATAGTAAATTGCGCTTCCTCTATGGAGGCAAGGAGGTGGATGACTATGTGTTTGGTTTTGAGCAGTTGCCCTGCAAAGGCGATATGATATTCATTACGGGGGGAGAGAAGGATGTGCTTTCACTCTCGGCTCATGGATTCAATGCCATCTGTTTCAACAGCGAGACAGCACATATACCAGAGAATATCATTGAGGGACTATTGCTCCGTTTTCGACATCTAATCATATTGTATGATACGGATGAAACAGGACTAAGAGAAACTAAACGACAAGTCGAAGCTCTATCCAAGTTTAAGGTGCTTCACTTAACATTGCCCTTACAAGGCACAAAAACAGAAAAGGATATTTCCGATTACTTTGCCTTAGGCAATGGTTCGGAAGGTTTAAAGGCACTGCTTTCTGATATGTTTACCCAAATGTATGCGCAGACGATGATGATATTGCAATCTTGTGAAATAGACTATGACAATCCTCCCGATGCCTCGAAGTCGGTGGTAGCAGTAAACGGCGTACCCCTCGGTACACAGGATAATCTGTTCTGCATCACTGGCGGAGAAGGAACAGGCAAAGCAACTACATTGCTGCCATTCTTGCCGGTACTCTTGGTGCAGAACGCTTACAACCAGAACAAACTTTGGGATTGGAGGTAACCGCCAACCCCAAAGGATTAGCTGTACTCCATTACGATACAGAGCAATCAGAAGCACAGTTGCATAAGAATTTGGGGAAGACACTTCGTCGGGCAGGAGTCACGTCTGTACCAGAGTTCTACCATTCTCTTTATTTGGCTTCACTTTCTCGTAAAGATAGATTGAAAATTATTCATGAGAGTATGGACTTGTTTCACCATAAGCACGGAGGAATACATCTTGTGGTAATTGACGGCATTGCAGACTTGATACGATCTGCCAATGACGAAACGGAGAGTATAGCCATTGTGGATGAACTCTATCGTTTGGCAGGAATTTATAATACTTGCATCATCTGTGTGCTCCATTTTGTCCCTAACGGTATTAAGTTGCGTGGACATATTGGTTCCGAATTACAGCGCAAGGCAGCAGGTATTCTCTCCATAGAGAAAGACGATAACCCTGAATATTCGGTTGTAAAAGCTCTGAAGGTGCGTGACGGCAGTCCGCTCGATGTGCCGATGATGCTTTTCGGCTGGGACAAAGATGCGGATATGCACGTCTATCGTGGAGAGAAGTCGAAAGAGGATAAAGAAAAGCGTAAGACGGATGAACTTTTGGCTGTTGTAAAATCAGCTTTCCATACCAAGCTAAGACTCTCATATCAAGAACTATGTGACGTATTGATGCGTGAAATGGAAATCAAAGACCGAACAGCAAAGAAGTACATTGCCTATATGAAAGAGCAGTGTATATTGTCGCAGGACGCAAGTGGTAACTATCAAAAGGGTGAGCTATGCCATACTTAGAACAGACAACAGAGAACGATTGGTGCAAGCGATTGTTTGACAGCTTGAGAACTGTCGAGAGCAAACTCGACCAACTGCTTGTGATGAAAGAGCAATCTGTTGACACAACTATTCATCCGCCTCTTAAACCAGAGTATCTTGACATAATCGACGTGTCGAAGATTCTCAAAGTAGAGCAGAAAACCATTTACAATTGGGTATGGGCAGGAAAGATCCCATATCTCAAAGCGAATGGTAGACTGCTGTTTCTTCGTGACGAGATAGACGATATGCTTCATAAACGAGAATGTTGGTGATCAACAAGCAATTTGTTTATTGCCGAATTCTAACTTATGGCACATCTTAAAATAGACATGAATATGAAGAAGGTAGTTAAATTTTAGGACAGTAAATCAACTATTAGTTTATTTATAGGGATTATTTCAACCAATAAGCTATTATTTGAAATGATTTGCTTATCTTTGCGGTTGGAATAAATACAAGCAAGTAAACTATGAGTGTATCTACAGGTAACAAAATCAACCAAATGCTCCAATTAGGACAAAAAAACGGATTGTTGTTTGCTCAATGGCTAACAGGACGAGGATATTCCAGTCAGCTATTGAAAAGATATCGCATATCGGGATGGTTAACACCTCTATGTAGAGGTGTAATGTACCGTACTGGAGATAACCTATCTGCCTATGGTGCATTGCAGTCGTTTAATGAACAGTTAGGAAAGAAGTTCCGTATAGCTGCTCATTCTGCATTAGAGTTATGGGGCTTCAATCATTATGTGCCAATGGGTAAACCATTGCTAATGATAGCTGCTGTCAATGAGAAAATGCCCCAGTGGATGAAGCTTGACGTATTCGACCGTGAGTTTCATTTTTTCAAAACCGACGCATTTATGCAAGCACAAGTAACGACTTTGTCTTATTTGGATTGGAATTTACTCATATCTACTCCAGAACAGGCTTTTATGGAATGTTTGTTACTATCACCACGGCAATACAACTACATGGACTTGTACTATGTGATGGAGCAGCTAACAACTTTACGTTCAGAGGTTGTTCAATTATTATTGGAAACAACCAAGAATTATAAGATGAAGCGTCTATTTTTATATATGGCTGAAAAAGCAAACCATTATTGGTTTGAAGAATTGGACTTGTCTAAGATAAATGTGGGAACAACAAAATTGCAATTGGTAAAGTCGGGGGTGTATCTCAGTAAGTATAAAATGACAATCCCAAAAGAATTGAACGACTATGAATAATCTTCAGTACAAAAATCAGGTGGCACTATTGGTACGCATCATGCCCTTGGTGTATAGAATCAAAGATTTTGCCGTGCATGGTGGAACGGCTATCAACTTGTTTCATCAGAATATACCACGATATTCCGTGGATATAGATCTTACCTATATACCCTTGGAGGCACGTTCAACTAGTTTGGCGCATATCAATCTGCACCTTCAAGATTTGAAAACGAGTATCGAACGGGCTGTACCAGGAATACATGTGGTACATAAAGTGGATGTGTGGAAACTGCAATGCACATACAATGGCACTACGGTGAAAATCGAAGTGAATGCCACCAAACGTGGCATACTCGGTGAAGCGGAAGTAATGGACCTCTGTCCAAAGGCGCGAAAAGAGTTTCAAGCTAACTGCAAGGCACGCATCGTACCTTATTCACAGCTATATGGTGGTAAGATAGCTGCAGCTCTCAGTCGCCAGCACCCACGTGATTTGTTTGATTGCAAGTACATGAAAGACGAAACATTGGATGGAGTGAAGGACGGTTTATTTCTGTGTTTGCTGGGAAGTGACAAGCCCATCATAGAATCACTTTGCCCTAATGATATTAATCAGGAGGAGGCTCTTGAGCATCAATTCAAGGGAATGACCGATATTCCTTTCACATACAAGGATTATGAGTCCTCGCGTAACGACATTATCATAAAGGTAAATGCCTGCCTTACCGATGAGGACAAAGACTTCATCATTACTTTTGAAGAAGGCTCCCCGCAATGGGAACTATGTTGTGCTGGTGATTTGAGCAAATACCCATCCGTACAGTGGAAACTGCTCAATATCGAGAAACTAAAAAAGCAAAATCAAAAGAAGTTTCAAGAAGGAATTGATAAACTCAAAACTTTTTTGAAAAAATGATGTAGGTATAATCCGAATATAAACACTACCTTTGCAACGTAAATAGTGCCGATAAGGACTTTTGTCGCTTTATTAGCACTCTAAAAAGGGGAAATGGGGCTGTGTACTTTGTCGGTACAGTCTCTTTTTCGGTGTATTAAAACATCAAAATCTTATGGATCTCAGAGAGTAGAACACAATAAGAAAGAAGACTATCAGCTGCTTAAAAACAACTAATAGTCTTCTCTTTTAGTGGACTTGCGGAGAGTCGAACTCCGGTCCGCACAAGGAAACCATATGCTTTCTACATGCTTATTTCAGCCTCCTGTTTTCGAGTGTTGGCAAGACCTGAACCACCAACCAACACCTTATCCTCTAAATCTCATCTATGCATCGAGGCATACACAAACTATTTCCGATTTACCTGCACCGCTTGACCCTTAGATTCGGAACAACATCCTTGGAGCAGTGTCTCGTCGCATCACCTGGTGACGCAATAAAGCCAGTAATCTACTATGCTTCGATTAGGCAGCGAGAGCGTAATTGTTTTCGCCAATTATTTTTTTGACCACTCAGATTTAGGAGGTAGCCGTCGAGCCTCCGCATGCTTACATACCATCTCATCTTGCCGTCAAATCCATACAAGCCCTCGGTATGTCCTGCAAAGTTACATATTATTTCTGAATTTGCTGAATGAGATTCGATAATTTTGTTGCAAACTTATTCTTTTAGATTCAAATCTTACTTTATGACGTACTATTGTCTCTTTTACACTGTGTTCTGAAACTGCATCAGGAGGATTTTTCCAGTCTGATTTTGGGGAGAGTTCTTCACCTCCTTCTTTGTCCGCAGTAATCGTCAAAGCGATCTTTCTTTCCAACTCTGCCGACTGCCCTTTGAGCGAGCGAAGCTCGTCCTCTTTCTTCCACGTTCCATTAGCAATAGCAGTATAGATTTCCTTATTGGTTGCAACCTTCTCTTTCTCCTTCTCGTGTGATTCTATCACCTTAGGGATACGTCCCAGCGCACCCAAGAAGTTCTCACACGCAAGTTTCGGGTCGGTAGCCAACTTACCATTATTATAAGTATAGTAGATACTCTCTTGCCCCTTGACAAAGAAACGGTTCACGGAGCAGTCAAACAAATCCTTTGAGGTACTCTCCGTTTTCACCATGATGGAAAATCCATAAATTTCACCGATTTTATTGTACTCGCCTTTGGTGCGTGCTTTTTCGTTAATCTCTTGCAGACGTGCGGCAATGACCTTGATGTCTGTGCTGTCTTCCACGCCCTTTATGACCAGTTTGTTGATGGGATTGCCCTCTGCATCACATTTCACGCGCTTCTCAAAGCACGCCAAGTCTGCCTTGGCTTCCTTAATCTTGTCTGAATGGAAAGACACGGAGCTGTCAATCTCCGCCAACTTGCCCGTTGCGACATCACGCTCACGGAGGAAGTTCTTACGCTCTGATTCCAGCGTGGCAATCTTCTTGTCGAGTTTGGCTTTCTCTAACAAGTCCGTATTACCAGATAGCACGGCAACATACTCTGAAAAGTTCATACCGCTATCCTCGTCCATCGAACCCTCGTCAATGGTACGACTACCGAGCGTATTGGTCTTCAACTGATTGATAAAGAGTTGCTTGTTATGCAGAAGATTGAACTTGTAGCTGTCAAGTGACCGCTCCACGGCATAGATAATCACATCGACCTTGTTGTCTGCAAACTCCTTGGCGATAAGGTTTCCCTTACGTACGGCACGCCCGTTGCGCTGCTCCAAGTCCGATGGTCGCCAAGGTGTGTCCAAATGATGGATAGCCACGGCACGCTGCTGTGCATTCACACCCGGTACCCAACATGGACGTAGAACCGAAGATGATACGGATATCTCCACGATTCATCGCTTCTACCATCGATTTTTTGGCTTTCTCGTTCTTGCACTCCTGAATAAAGCGTATCTCGTAGGACGGGATATGATAGTCCTCCACCAATTTCCGCTTCACTTCAGAATAGATGTTAAAGTCTCCACCGGGCTTGTAAGTACCCAAGTCGGAAAACACAAACTGCGTACCCTTCTGTGCATCATACTTCTGATAGTAGTCATTGAGTAATTTCGCACAATGGCTTGCCTTGTTGTCGATATGATCTGAGTACCCATTTTCATCAATCATGCGTAAATCAAGGCTCATCTTGCGGGCGTAGTCCGTTGCGATGAGCATCTTTGCTCTTTCCTCGCTCTCACTCAGTTGTGCACGCCCCAAGATTGTGGCATCGCCCGTCTTGGCAAACTCCATCAGCTTCCCAATAAATTCCTCCTGTTCGGGTGTCGGCGGAATATTATGCAGTATCTCGTTCTTTTCGGGGCGGTCGATGCCAATATCTTTTGCCGTGCGGAAATCGCAAATCTCCGCATAAAAGTAATGGGGGTGAATGTAATCGACTGATTACTAATAAAAAGCAGAATATATAATCTGATAAGGTGAACGACTAAGAAACGAGCGAGTTTCTTTCCCTTTCTTTATTCTGCAAAGTCTCAAAGAACTCTCTGTTTGATGTTGCAAAGATAGCGATATAATTCATATAAGCAAAGTATTTACGTTGTTTTTTCAATGAAAATCAACCTTAGACATTTCTAATTCTATAAAATCGCCATTTTAAGGTATTGCATATATCTATGAACAATGGTAATTTTTGCAAAATGATAATCAAAAGAATTCTTTTTAATCTTCATCATTCTACTTCTGCTGTTTCCCACTGCTAATGCTACTATTTTGAATTTAGTTGTGGGTGATACTATATACCCTACTCGAAAACATGTTTCTTCATTACATAAAACGATAGAACTCGATGAAGTTCAAGTTATTGGACAGCGGAAATTGTTTTCCATAAGAAAAGACACCACGTTTATCAATACTGATTGCCTTCGAGTAAGGAAAGGTGCTAACTTGGAAGACTTAATCAGGAATATTCCGGGCATGGAATACGACAAGGCGAACAGGCAACTATCATTCAAAGGAAAGCCATTGAACGGCGTAAACATCAATGGCGAGACCTTTATGGGCAACGACATTATCGCAGCGTTGGAGAATATGCCAACCGATGCAGTGGAACTACTGAAACTGTATGACATGCTCAGCGCATTGGAGAAAATGACGGGAGTAGATGATGGTGCCGACAATTATGTGCTGGACATCAAGACCAAATCTACCTACAATGGCAGCCTGACAGGAACACTAACGGCTGAACACGGCAATCGCGACAGACGCAGGGATGAGGTACAGGGCAATCTATTCAATGCCGATGGCGAAAACACCTCGCTGACTTTGCGCTCTGACAATCTTAGTAATATGAACATTGGGGGAAACAATTTCCAAAACATATTGTCGGGCAATATCGTGAAGAAATTTGGTAAGAAAATTACGCTCAATGCAAGCCTCTCACTCAATGCCTTCCACAATGGAAGCGAGAATCATGACTATGATGAGCAATATCTTTCATCGGGAACAAAAATATCGGGGAATCAATGCTGCTTTCCTTGAGCAAGAATCACAGTAATGCCGCAAACATAAATCTGCAGTATAACATAGACAAAAAGACTTTGCTGAATATAAGTGCAAATGGAAACTTCGGACGGTCAGACAACCTGACTGACAACACAACATACCTATATGAGCGCAATACGGCTGCGGACACGCTGACCTCGGGAACGCTGCGAAATAACACAAAAAGCAATGGAAAGAATTACCATGTATCTGCCGACCTCACACGGCGGATTGGCAAGGCTGGGGCATCATTTTACCGTGAAGGCGACACTTGGCGGTAACTCGAATGAAAACTAATAATACCAGCCTTTCACTGACGAAATTCCACCACCTGCGCAACGCTGTGGGCGGAGATTCACTACTGTTGCGCAATCTTTGCCAACAACTGCCCACCCTGCGCAACGAAAAGCAGAATATCATTGCAATATACCCATCCTTTTGGCAAACAGTTGAAATTGCAGACAGGGTACGGACTGCATCACGAAGAGGATAGAAACACAAGCAACACTTACGACTATACTATACCGAATAGACCATACATAGATAGCCTAAGTTATGAGAACACACTATCTATATGTGGGCAGGAACTCACCCTGAGAATGGATTATAAGGGTAAGCAATGGAAGATAAACAGTGGCATTGATGTAGACCACCCGACTTTGAACTACGAAGGATGAAATTTTTCAGGGACAACTTCCAGCATTTCCAAAAAACAGTTTAACCATTGACTTGGAGACAAACAAACAATTTGAGCATTAAGGTTTAAACCGAATTTTTCCGAAATTGACCTGACCTGACTTTTCCTGAAAATCGACTTTAAAGCTGTTTTTACAGATAAATCAGGTTTCTCTAACAGACAGGAAATAAATGCTAAGTATTTGGCTTTAAACTTAAAAATCAAAAAAATAAGTGTTTTTCTTTTAATGTTTAACAGGGCTGATTTGACAGTTGGCGGTGGCAAGAAACTTTCAGGACCTACCTCATAGACAAGTTTCAAATCAAAAAAAGTATGATAGAAAACGGTATATGGATTGTAAAGCTTCCTCGAAAATAACTTTTGTGTAGGTTCTAATTGAAGGATAATGGAACCTCCCAGAAAATTTCAAGACTCTCAAACATCAGGATTTTTGAAAAATATCGGAAGTAATGCCATAAGGAATATTTGACACCACTTTGAAAGGAAATTTCGGAACTGCAAAATTCCTAAAATCACAACCGACAACTTGAACATTTCGGGCATCAGAAAATAATTTTCGTAAATATTCAACCAAAGCTGTGTCGTTTTCAATAGCAACAACATTGTTGGCGATTTTTAATAAATGAACAGTAAGAAACCCCTTGCCTGCCCCAATATCTAAAACCGTATCCTGATTACTTATATTTGCTTGTCTTATTGCATCTTTTTATTAGCACTTTATCAATAGTAAAGTGCTGACCCGTAAAAACGAACGGGCAATTTCTTTTTGTCATTAGTAACTTCTTACAGTGAATACTTCTTGAGTTCAACTTATAAATGCAACTTTTTGGGTGCGGATAATAAGCAATAAAAACATTTATTTTTTTCAGAGAGGAAAAGAGAGACAATGTCCCCCTTTCTCTCACTCTGAATGGATAAAGTTTGCTATCTTTTGCTTTAATTGTCCGTCCAAAGAAAAGTTGCAGATGAGCAAACATATAACCGAGGTACAAAGGTATGCAATTTTCTATGATGTTGCAAAATACCGATGAGCAAAAAAGCAATAGCGGAAGCTATCGGAGTAGATAAAAAGCACTGTTTACAGGGGAGATAAAGCGCAATTGCGACGCCCGAAGTGGTAGCTATAGCATGGAGCTTGCCCAGCGAAAAGCAGACAGGCGCAAGCAGCAAAAACATCGCAAGGAAGTGCTTACACCGGCAATGAGAAAACGGATAATAAAGCTGTTGAAGAAAGGATTCAGCCCGGAGCAGATTGTCGGCAGGAGCCGCTTGGAGGGAATTGCGATGGTATCTCACGAAACGATATATCGCTGGATTTGGGAGGATAAGCGGCGGGGTGGCAAACTGCACAAATATCTTCGCAGACAAGGTCGCAGGTATGCCAAACGTGGTTCTAAAAATGCAGGGCGAGGATTTATCCCAGGCAGGGTGGATATTGATGAGCGTCCCGAGATAGTGGAACTGAAGGAGAGATTTGGTGATTTAGAGATAGATACAATTATTGGTAAGAACCACAAAGGTGCCATTCTTACCATTAACGACAGAGCAACAAGCAGGGTCTGGATACGCAAGTTGTCGGGAAAAGAAGCCATCCCGGTAGCTAAGATTGCAGTATGGGCACTGCGGAAAGTGAAAAACTTAATACACACAATTACGGCTGACAATGGAAAGGAGTTTGCAAAGCACGAGGAAATTGCGCAAAAATTGGAAATAAAATTCTATTTTTGCAAACCATACCACTCATGGGAACGTGGTGCCAATGAAAACACCAACGGGCTTATCAGGCAGTATATCCCAAAGGGTAAGGACTTTTAGTGAAGTAACCAACAAAACAGATTAAGTGGATTGAAAATAAACTCAATAATCGACCTCGTAAAAGACTTGGATACCTCACGCCAAACGAAAAATTTAAACAAATTATTAATCAGAATTCTGTTGCATTTGCAAGTTGAATTCAGCTTATAATAAGAAAGGAGATGAAGAATTTACTTCCCAACAGGACATTTTATTCCCTAAAGTGTTTTGATGTTGATGGCATGCGAGTTTTTATTTATTGGAAAACTTCCACATCCTGTGGAAAAGCTCTATCCATATGTTGATTACAAAAATACGGAAAATTTCAAAAGATACATAGTTATAGGGGATTATACAGACTTTGTGTTTGTTAATGGTCATGGTAATGCCCCAAATCAGGGAATTGTCAAAATAAAAAAATAATAAATGTGGGGTAATACTCCAAATCAGGGAGTTATTGAAATAATTATCTGATTATCAATGTACTTTCCAAAAAGATAAAAGTATTAGGGCAGAGTGGAAAAAAATCGTTGAAACTGGTCCTATGTAATCGTTCAAAGTGACCCTTTTGTATCATCCAAAGAGGGATTGGACATTCGCGGTACGATACGAGTATGGGTGTTATGATTTATCAGCATTCATTCTTCTCTACTCCCAAAGGATTTTGTCAGTTGTACTGCTTGCTGTTGTAGTCTGATGAGAATTTGGGAATAGGTTTCGAGTTTGCCGAGCAGTTGTTGAGCAGTGGCAACAGAATGATAAGTATTGAGGACTTTCACGACTTCGTTGTACAGAACTCCTATCTTATGAGCCAAGGCAACGATTTCTGAGAGTTTCTCCAAGTAAGGTTCTTTTTGCAGGGTCTTGGGTGATGACCTTAAAAGATTCACCAGAAGCCTTGCTCGGACAAAGTCGCTCTTTGTCTTTGCTCCCGACTTGCGATAGAGTCTGATAAGTTTCTGCTGGTCTTCGGAATTAGGGTATTCTGATGTGCCATCTGTCCCATCGTGGGCAGGTGGCACATCTGTCAAATCTGGCTTCTTTTGTTTTTGCTTCTTCATTGCTTTCTAATCACGACTTTGGAGTGATTTAATCCCTTTTCGGGGCAAGGGTCTTTGTGGTACAAATGGCAATTTGTGGTACAAAGACACACCTTGCTGATGTAGAAAATGGGATTATAAGCCCCTGCTGTGTTACTGCATTCATTGAATACAGTAACTCGGCGTAGACTTGCATTCGAGGAATGCAGTAATTCAGAGTTTCCTCCATCTTTCCACATCTTCCTTGTATTGGTCGAGGTGTTCCCGCAGTACCTGTTCGACATATCCCGAAACGCTCGCTCCATGCTCACCGATTCTCCGCACCACGAAGTCTAACTTTCGTTGGGTTTCCTCTGATACATACACGGCTTTGCGGTGGCTGTTGCGAAAAGGGCTGGAGATATTTCCCTGAAACTCGGATAATTGCTTTCTGTCCTTTGTTTTTTCCCATTCTTTGATGAAATTCTTCGGTAGAAGTAGCCCTTTCTGTTAGCGACAACGCTGTTTCTTGATAGGACGGTTGAGAAAAATCCTTGTTACTCTCCTTGTCATTTTGTTCCTCAACTTTATCAACAGGCTCAAACCTTCTCTTTTCCTCTTCATAATCGAAGGGCTGGTCAAAATCGGGTAACTCTTCGGGCTTGCGGAGCTTAACGCCATAATTTCCCATATCTCTAATGGCTTGTTCCAAGCGTTGTTTCCTTTTTTCATCTATTCTTGCCATAATTTCTTGGGTATCGGGTTATAGTGTTTTTCAAGCATGGCTTGTATGTCGCTCTGCTTGTAGAGTATCTTCCCTCCGATTTTGTAGAAAGGAAGCGTTCCTGAGTTTCTGTACTCTTGGAGCGTGCGTGTGCTGAGCCGTAATTGGCTGCAAACCTCCTCACCCGAAAGGTAAACCTCACCATTCAGCATCGGACGGGCGGTAGAGCAATACCGCTCCAACTTCTTCAAAGTGCCTTCCATCAGTTGTGAAAACAACTGCATCTGAGGGTCTTCCCGCGTAATGATTTCATTCTCTGCCATAATTCATTCATTCTTTGATTTCAATCCTTGACTGCATTCAGCATTTCACAGATGTCGGTCTGTTTGTAATAACACTTATGTCCAATCATGGAGAAAGGGATTTTGCCCGTATCTCGGTATGATTGTAGGGTACGCTTGCTGATGCCTAAACGCTTGCACACGGCTTCGTTGTCAGCTCATTGCTCGGTCTTGGGAGGATTACCGATGAGTTTTTCCACACGATGGATAAAGTCTGCAAATTCGGAGCGATGTCGCTCCCACGCTTTGCGGTCGATGATAATGAGTTTCATTGCCTTAATTTTGTTTTGATTACTTTATTGTTACTCAGCAAACAAACTGTTATGCAGTCCATTGCCGTACTTCTCGGGTGCAAAAAGTAACCCCTCGAAGCACCACTGCAAGAAATGAGGATAAGCAGGGAAATAGAGAGAAAGCAATAGAAAAACAAAGGAAATCCGTCTGTGTTATTGCGGTAATGAGATGAGGTGCCGGCTCGTTCCTTTTATTATCTTGTTGTTTTATCGATAATTCGATAGTTCGACAAATCGAGATGTCGAAGTGTCGATAGATAGTTTTATCGATAGATTATTTTGACGATATATGTTTTGACAACAGATAGTCATGACAACAAATTGTACAAACAATAGATTGTCCGTATTATCGTCAGTCCTATCTGTTGTTAGTTGTTACGCCTTGCGTCCAAAGAGCCTGAGTATGCCGTATTCTTGTCGTGCCTATACTCTCTACGGCAGCCCAGCCCTGCAAGGTTGGGAGAGATGAATACGACCGCATGGATATAGAAAATGGCAATACCACCTTGAACAGAGAAATCCTGCGGTGGAGATTCTTCTCTCCATCCGCAGGACTCGACCTTGTCAGGGCAGACAGGCTGCCGTTGTACCTTTGCACGATAAGAAACGGCATCAGGAACTTTGCGTGCGCCGCCTTTGCCTACAACGCCTTCAGGCTTGCTTCCTCCGTCAGTCTGACCGTTGGCAGATTGTTGCTCTCGATGAGCAGCACTATCGTGCCTGTCAGTTCGGTGTAAAGACGGCCGTATTGCTCGTCAGAAGCCAATGTGTCCGTCAAACCGAACTTGTCGAATGTGGCTTGAACAGCCTTGTTCGACAACAGTATAGGTACGAGTTTCTCTGGGAGCGGTGCAGGAAGTTCCCTTTCAAACTCGTTTTCCAACACGGATATAAGCGTATCGTACTTGGAAAAGTGCAAGCCTTGATACAATGCCTCGCTTGCCATGCTCTCCGCTTCAATGTGTGTAAAGCCTTGTGCTACAGCATCGCAGTAAACTGTGAGAGCCATATCTGCCCGTGCAGTGATAAACTCCGTATCTTGCAACTTTTCGGGGTGATGCTCACTCATGTAACTTCTTAACTTCAATCGAAGTAGGAAAGTTCCTTTTTGTTCTTCTGTTTCATTGTTTTTTTCTTGTTAAAAAGTTGGACTTCTTTTTTGAATCATTCATTACGGCTGTTACATCCCAATTATGGGACTTGACTTTTTCGGTGTTCTTGACGGACACAGCCGTAAGGCTTTTACGCAGTACCCTTTGTATGCTCACTACCCATCAGGGTTGCATTTCCTTGGCAATCTTGCTCTTGGTCACCCGTGCATAAATCTCGGTCGTGGAGATGAAGCGATGCCCCAGCATCTTGCTCACCGTCTCTATCGGAAGTCCGTTCTCCAGACAGATGGTCGTGGCAAAGGTGTGCCGTGCGGTGTGCGAGGTCGCTTGAGTATGCGGTGGCAGTCCTGCCTTAATACATATCTCCTGAATAGTTCTATTGAAATTACTGTTGCTGGGAAACTCTCGAAAGAAAAGCCCCTCCCTTCGTCCGTGGCTCACAATGGCGAGTATTTTTCTCGGCAACGGGCAGCAACGGGACAATACTTCTGTTCTGTGTCTTTGTTCGACAGAGCGATATGTACCTACGCCCATCCCCGAATGTATAAACATCGTCCATTCGGAGTTTCTTTAAGTCTGAGAATGCCAGCCCCGTGAAACATCCCAAGAGGAAAATAAGTCTGCAATGGTTATCTGTCGAGCGGTGCGGACGGTAAGCCAAGAGTTTTTGCAGGTCGTCCGCCGTAAGTGCATTGCGCTCGTAGGTAGGCGTTTCTATGTCTATGAGTTCAAAAGGGTCTTCACGAACGTATCGCTCCTGCAATGCCTTGCGAATGACCTGATGCAAGTGGCGTAGGCGGTTGCCGACACTGCTTTCCTTGTTTCCCAAGTCCCGAAGCATAAAAAGGCGATAGTCCTCAAGCAAAGTCTTGTCCACCTCTGTGGGCATACAGTCTGCCCTGTCCCTTACTTGCAGGAAATGAACAAAACTCTTGTAGCTGTCCTTAAAAGCCCTGACAGTTGCCTTGCTTAATGTTCTGCCCTGCAATTCCTCCTGTATTCACAAACGGATTGATATAGCTCCGTAAGTGTTGGCATGGGGCGACTTTTGCTGCATATAACGCTCCTTGAGGTATTCCGCCGTGATATAGTTTTCTTCCCTTAATGTACGTTCATAGAGTGAATGCAAGCACTCTTCTATTGAGTTCAGTTGCAGATTGATGCCGCTTGAATTACCTGTTGTCGCCTTGATGCACCCTTTTCGGGCAAGCCACTCGTCGGGGAAGTTTGCAACTGCGTGGAAAACGATGAGGACGTTCCATTACGGTGATACGGCAACGGATTACGCATAGTCCGTCTTCATTGGTCTTGCTTCTATCTATGTAGAATAGTATGGCAAATGTACTTTTCATTGTTCTGCGGTTTTAGTTGGTCAGTTGATAATGTGCGAGTTGTGGAAGTATTTTCTCTATGTCCAGAAAGACACGCTCGGGAGATGTCTCCGCATACACTTGCGTGGTTTTGATTTGACTGTGTCCGAGCATTTTGGAAACGCTCTCAATGGACACGCCCTCCGACAGTGTCATCTGAGATGCGAAGGTATGCCGTGCCATGTGATAGGTCAGCGTTTTCTGAATACCGCAAAGCCGTGCTATCTTTTTGAGGTGTATGTTTACCGTGTCGCATCCGGGTATGGGCAGCAGATACCCCTTGGGCGGTTCGTGTCGGAAAGCCCTCGTGTGAATGCCCCGATAACGCTCGATAATGGCAGTGGCTTCGGGAAGTAGGGGGATGTGGCACACGTTGCCCGTCTTTATTCTCGGCTTGCGTATCCAAGTCATTCCCGCTTCGTGAAAGACGTGCTGCTCCGTCAAGTGATACACGTCGGTATAGGAAAGCCCCGTCAGGCAGGAGAAAAGGAACATATCCCTCGACACTTTTTCATAGCCTTGCAATTTATCTTCTCCCAAGGCTGCGATAAGACCTACCTCCTCCCTTGTGATGTAACGTGGAGTACCCACTTCCCAACGAATGGAATGGTTGATGAAGGGATAGGTGTCAATGATGTGCCGTTTATGCAGGTCTTTGAGCAAGGAAGCCAGCATGGAGAGATAGCCAGCCGAAGTGTTGAGCTTGAATCCCTTTTCTTTGGCGAAGTAGTCCTCCAAGTCTTTGATAAAGGCGATGTCGGCTTTCTGCACGGGAATATCCTCCACACGGTAGCGATACCTGACGAAGTTTGCCAGATGCTTGTGAAAGAGTAACGTGCATTTTTAGTCTGCGTTCGCTGCGGTCTATGCCCACACGCTCACGGAAGCGGTCGATATACTCGTCTGTATGATGCAGCAGTCCTTGTGACTCACTGTTCAGTCCGAATACAAGCTCCCGTACTCGCTCTGCCGTGATGGGAGCATCGGATTTACCCTGAAAGAGACTCATAAACCTTGTGTATGCTCACCTGAAGGCGGTCAAGTTCCTTGTTTACCGATACGGCTTCGGCACTCTTGCCCAGCAGTCGGTTTTTGCTGACTGTCCCACAAACGAGGAGTACACGAGCATTTGCAACTGAACTGTACCATAGAGCGTCCTGCGCTGATGCGTCCCATGATGGGACTTTTTTTCCGTTTTTTTGTCCTGCGTACCTCTCTTGAGGTAGAAAAGCAGCTTGAATTTTTTTCTTTTTCCATTGTTTTTTTACTTGCAAAAATTACACTTCTTTGAGGAACTTTGAACGATGCAAAACATTGATAATGAAAGAGAAAACCCGTTTTAGTTACCACTTTCAGCCGTCCTTTTCCTTTCATCGTTTTTTTCGAACGATTTGGTAACTGAACTCCCTCCTTTTCGCTCCCTTTTCTGCCTGTTTCCCTATGATGCAACCCTAAGAAGAAACAAGCAATATCCGCTGTATTTCAGTCAGATATGAGTTTTATGCCATTTTCTGCTTTCTACTCCCATACTTCCGCATAGAACGAGGCAAGCTCCGGTACCTTGATGAAGGTTCTGAAACGTTCCTTCTGAATAATCTCATTCGTGATGGAAAACTCATAGTCGGTGGACTTCTTGGCAAAGACCGCTGCCCATGCGTCAAAACTGTTGATACCTTGCTTCTCCAAGGCTTGTGGGCGCAAGTATTTGAAGAGTAAATATAATTCTGTTAGCGAATTACTGATAGTAGTACCCGAAAGGAATGTCGCCCCCAGATCCTTGCCCGACCGTTCCTGTATGGTGCGAATGGCAAAGAGCATATTGAGCGCACGCTGTGAGCCGTCAGGATTGCCCAATCCCGACACTCTGTCGTGGCGAGTATTGCACATCAGGTTCTTGAATTGATGGCTTTCATCTACAAAAAGGTGGTCAATACCCATCATCTTGAAATCCACGGCATCGTCCTTGCGCTCGGCAATGCTGTCTTGAATGCCCTGCAACTTGGCTTCCAAGGTCTGCTTACGTTTTTCTAAGCCTTTGAGCATGGCACGGGAAATGTCCGCTCCCTGCATACGGAGTACTTCAAGGTTTTCCTCTACCGAGTCTTTCTCTTTCTGTAAGATAGCCTCCTGTATCTCCAATGCCTGCGGTATCATACCAAACTGCTCATGCGTAAGGATAATGCAATCCCAATTGTTGTTCTTGATGTCATTGAAGATGCGCTGGCGATTTTGCTTACTGAAGTCGTTCTTTCCCGGATAGAGTATCTTGGCATTGGGATAAGCCTTGCGAAAAGTATCAGCAATATCGAATACATTTGCCTTCAGTCCGATAATCATCGGTTTGTTGGCTAACCCCAACCGCTTCATCTCGTAGGCTGCCGTACACATGATAAGCGTCTTACCTGCGCCCACCTCATGGTCGCAGATACCGCCACCATTGGTTTTGAGCATCCATACGGCATCTTTCTGACTCTTATAAAGGTCTGGTATGCCCAATCTTTTAAGGTCAAGGTCGGGAAACGACTGGTGCGTACCGTCAAAATTGGGACGCACAAAGCAGTTGAAAAGACGATTGTAACGGTCAGAGAGCTGCTCTTTGAACGTGTCAGGTGTCCGTCCGAGCCAGTCCACGAACCCCTGTCTGATTTCCTCAATCTTGGCGTTTGCCATCTGTATGGCATGACCGTCACGCACTTTAATCGTCTTTTCATTACCCTCCGCATCAAGTATGGTCTTGCTTTTATTAATGTCGGGAATGGTATTGTGAAGTGCGTGCTTCAGCAGATTGATGCCGTCATAACGGCGAAATTCTCCCTGCACGGCATATTTGTGCCAGATATTGGCATTCTTTCGGTCGCAGACAAGGGAATACTCGTCCATATTGGAATGGTAGGACACGTTGATGTCCGTCTCGAAGAACTCCGAGGCGAACTTGCCATAGACTTTGGCTGGTATCCATCGTTCGCCGAGATTAAAGTCAAGGTCTGCAAATGGAATGGGTGTGGGAGTGGCGGCACGCAGGGCAGTCAGACTCTGTTTCGCTTCTTCATGCTCAGGATGATCTAAGAGCCACGACTCTATACGTTCTGCCTTTTCAATCACGTTTCCTGAAATGAACTTGTCGGCTACCTCATAGCTGTCCTCTTCGGGATTGTAGAAAATACGTCTTTCCAAGGCAGAAAGCATATCGCTCTCTTCCATATCGGGAAGCAAAGAACTCATATAGTCAAGCTCCACCGTGCCGTATTTGTTGAGTGATGCGCCCAATGCCTCCATCGGGTCTGCGGCAATGGACAATTCGGAGGTGGAGAAAGCCGTGGGATGGTCGAAAATGTCCGCCTTGATGTACTTGCCGTTCTCGGAGCGTTCCAAGAACAGCATTTCCACGCCTGTGGCATCCATTTTGATGATATCGGTGTTTGCCTTCTGGTTGAAGTGCCCCCAACGACCCACATAGCCGTCATAAAGCCGATTGAGTTTCTCACGCTCTTCCTTGTCCTCTGCTTGATTGTTCGCCTCATAATCATAGAGTCGGTGATAACTCTCTCTAATCTCAATGTATGATTTCAGTCGTGAGAGCTGGGCAAAGGGCAAGTCCATCGGATTGAAGGTGGGATGCCGTTTCAAGTCAGAGAGAAAGCCGACCTGTCCTTTCTGCACGACAATAGAGCCGTCCCTCAGGTGAGAGTCCGGCGAAGAGAGAAAAGGACGTGGTGAAGCGTCAAACTCTTTCTTGACTTCTGCTATGGGCTGTGGCTTACGAGCCTCGGCTTCCTCCATAAAGTCAAAGAGTGAGGGCTCTCTGACGGGGCTTGATGCAGTTTTCTTGTTTCTGCGGGGACTGGTGGGTGTACTTCTTGTCGGTTTAGGTTGCCTACTCGCAGAAAGCGGTTGGTTATCGCTAACCTTCTTTTGTTGAGCAGCCTCCTTGATTTCATTATTTACACGGGCTACATCTTGTCTCCAAAGACTATACTCTTCTGGGGCAAACAAGAGATGCTCCGTTGTTTCTGTTTCGATGGTGCTGTCCATAATCGGATGATGGTCTTCATCAAAGAATACCGTCTGTCCGTTCATTTCACGTGGGGCTTCCACGTCCGTGCGAATTTCACGGCTTTCTTGTTCGTATTGTCTTTGAAGAGTGATGACGGGGACACCTTCGGGAGCAGGTTCAGTTTCAGACTCTATTGTAGGAAGTACCCTGTGCAGCTTGTGCTTCTTTTTTTTTCTCTGATTCGTCTCTTGATTCATCTGCCACTATCTTATTACCATCTTCGACCTTCTCTTGGGGCAGAGTGTCTTCCTGTACTGGTCTTAGAACTTCCTGACGACTTTCATCCTTGACTTCCTCAATGATAGGTTCTTTGGTGTATTGTCCTCTGACAATCTCTTCCAGTTCCGCAAACTCGTGCAACTTTGTGGGTTTGAAGTATAAGTCCCGCTCAATACCCAAGCCTTTGACCTTTACTTCCTCCATTTCTTTAAGGGACATATACCCAAGTTCCCAGCCGTAGCCCATCGTTACGGCACCAAAACCGATGCGTTCTTTGGGGTCGTATTCCAGCATATAAGCGGTATAGGCTCCCATAGGAAAGAAATAGCGAGCGTATGCCGTTCGGTCGCCGATGAGCTGCTTTTCCGTTGCGTAGAGTTTGGGAAGTTGCTTCTTGATGCTGTCGGGCATCAAATTGTAAGCATTTTCTTCTTCTTTTTCATCTTCCTTGTCCTCTTTCTTTTCCTCCTTATCCTTGATTTCCTGTTCTTGAGGTATTCCTTCCGTTTTTATGTTTTCTTGCACTTTTTGCACCATCTTGTCCACGTGTTCCTGCCGTTCCTCCCGAGTCATGGGTATGCCGGTTTCATAGAGTTTACGATCGAAACGCTGCTCTACTTCCAAAGAGAGCTGTGTACGCAGGCTGTCAGCCATATCCTCGATACTGCCGTCAAACGTATATTCCCAAGCAGGCTTACCGTAAGGGTCTGTACCCATTTGTCTGTCTGTGGCAATCGTACGGTGGGAAATATCCTTCCATTCGCCCTCGAAGAGGGAGTTATGATTGAACGCAATAGAGAAGCCGTCGCCTTTGGGGACAGAGGCGGTTTGTACAAACTGCTGTTCAATGCCCTCACCAATTTCTTTACCCGACTGCTTTTGCAGGACAATCAGGTCGCTGCCCACATCCGTGCCCGCATTCTCGGAGAACATACCAGAAGGCAGGCGGATGGCGGAGATAAGCCGGCTATTCTGCATGAGGTAACGACGGATGGCTTCATTCTTGGGGCTGTCCAATACGCCCTGTGAGGTAATGAAAGCAAGAAGTCCGCCCTCTTTGATAGTGTCCAGCCCTTTCACAAAGAAATAATTGTGAATGGTTCGGGTGGATTCCCGTTTAAGTATGTTCTCTCCCTTGCTATAACTACGGTCATAGACCATAAAGTCGCCAAAGGGGATGTTGCTGGTTATAAGGTCGTATTTATCCTTTTCCTCCAATTCTCCAATGGCTTCAAAGGGTTCTCGCCGAACAAAGATATTATCCTTGCCGTAAGGATGAAGGGCTTGTGTGATGCGTGCCGTCAGTAGGTCTTTTTCCATAGCATCGACTATACCGGCACTTTTGGCAAAGGTTTCGGTAAAGGCTCCCATACCTGCGGAAGGGTCCAAGCATCGTCTTACTTGCACGTCGGTGGCACTTAGGGCATCGGCAATGGCGGAGACGATGCGCGTATCGGTATAGAAGGAGGTCAGTACGCTTGCCTTGATGCTCTCCCAATAGCGTTTGGCGGTGTTGGCATCGACGGCATCACGGTAAATCATCTGTTTGAGCCTTTGGGTAGGCGCGAACAGGTTTTGCTCCGATGCACTCCAATAGCGGAGGTCATCGGGATTATCACATCGGTTCAAGACGCATTTCAGACCACCGAAACCTTGATAGCCTCTGAGCAGGACTTTCTCGGCTTCGGTGGCTTCACGTCGTTCTTTCTCTAATCGGAGGACCACACGGATGGCTTCCGTATTGCCCTCCAAGACTGCTTTCTTATTGTATGCCATAGTTGTTCTGTTTTAATATGGAGAGGAAAAGTTAGTCGGGAGATAATTTTTTCTACCTCCCAACTAATTTATTTTAGCTCCGAATCTGTGATAACTATCTCCCTCGTGCTTTTCCTTTCTTGTCTTCAAACTCAAAGGAGGTGGTATGATCTTCACCCAGAACAAGGCGTGCATTGAACTTCTTGCCAGCCTTGCTCGTCAAGCCTTTGAGGATAGGCGTTCGCCCGGTGGTTATTAAATCACGGATATTGTCTTCTGAAAGGAACGTGCCGCAGATTTCACGGAAGATGTGGAAGTCGCAGCCCTCGTGCCTGCATTTGGCAATCTTGGCATAGATGCCGACACTCTGCTGTCCGCACTTTGGGCAGCGGTAGACAGGATAGGACTTCTGCATCGGTGGAGCAAGGGCAAGGAGTTCCTCGCAAATCGTCTCCACATAGGAGTTGATGCCTTGTGCGAACTTTTCGGGTGGCATCTGTCCTGCTTCGATGGCGGCAAGGATCAGTTCCCATGAACCTGTCATCTCTGCATTGGCAATTCGTTTGTCCTTGACAATCTCATAGACTGCCAAGCCTTTCTCTGTAGGGACTACCGTTTTCTTTTCTCTTCGGATATAGTCACGGAGAATAAGCGTCTCGATGACGTTGGCTCTTGTGGCAGGTGTTCCGATCCCACATTCTGCCATCGCTTTCTTGCTTTCTGCATCTTCGACCTCTTTTCCTGCATTTTCCATAGCAGAAAGCAGTGTTGCTTCTGTGTAGAGAGGTTTAGGCTTGGTCTTATGCTCGGTGATTTCTGCATTGACAAGTGGCAGGATTTCACCTTCAGTCAAGTTCGGCAATAAAGACAAAATCTGTTCGTCACCATATTCTTCCTTCTCAGTTTCCACTTCTTTACCTTTCTGTACGGCTTTCCAACCCAAGGCGATACTTCGGCACGCCTTCCAAATGAAGGTGTTTGTTCCGTCGGTCAGTTCCACCTGCATCCGCTCCTCCTCTGAATCGGGAGAAAAGGCTTCGATAAAACGATGGACTACCATTTGGTAGATGGTCGTTTCGTCTGCCGATAGTCCCGATGGAGTTTCACTCGTAGGGATGATGGCGTGGTGGTCGGTTACCTTGCCGTTGTCCACCGAGTGGTGATTGAGCGGTGTCGGAAGTGCAGTGCCTATCTTGCCGAGCAAGGCGGGTACTTCATCGAAAACGTCTTCACTGATGTATCGACTGCCGGTACGGGGATAGGTCGTGACTTTCTTCTCATAGAGGCTCTGCGCTATTGAGAGGGTCTTATCTGCTGAAAAGCCGTGCTTTCGGTTGGCTTCCTTCTGTAGGGCAGTGAGGTCGTACAAGAGGGGTGGCGACGTATGTCCCACCTTTTTTGCGACCGAAGTCACGGTAAGCCGGCTCTGTTCGCGAAGCATGGCGAGAGCGGACTGTGCATCGGCTTCATCGTCAAATGCACTACTGCTCACGGCTTTCAGCGATATGCCCTCTTTCTCTCCTGCTACGGAGAGTTTCCAATAAGGAACGGAAGAGAAATCACGATTTTCTATGTACCGACGGCAGACCATAGCGAGTGTCGGGGTCTGTACCCTTCCCAAAGAGTAACCGCCTTTGCGTGCAATGGACAGGGCACGGCTGGCATTGATGCCCATAAGCCAGTCGGCTTCGCTTCTTGCCTTGGCGGAGTGATAGAGATTCTCATACGCACTTCCCGCTTTGAGATGGGCAAGTCCTTCACGGATGGCTTTGTCCGTAAGCGAGGAAATCCAAAGTCTGTCAAAAGGCTTATGGCAATTCAAATGGTGATAGATATATCGGAAGATGAGTTCACCTTCACGCCCTGCATCGGTAGCTACGATGATGCGGTCTGCTCTGTCGAAGCAATCCCGGATAGCTTTGAGTTGTTTGAGTGCTGCGGGGTCTGACGTGTACTCCTTATCTTTACGCACTTGTCGCACGATAAGCTGAAAGGGATTGGGACGGATGGGTAGATCTTCGGCTTTATAGGCGGCAAAGCCGTAGGCTTCGGGCATAGCAAGGGTGATGAGGTGTCCCATCGCCCATGTCACCATGTAACCGTTTCCTTCCAAAAATCCGTCTTGTCTGTTGTTCGCTCCTACGATACGGGCAATATCTCTGGATACCGAGGGCTTCTCGGCAATAATACAAATAATCATAGTTGGGTTTGGTTTTAAGGGTTACATCTTACGTCCACGGCGTTGCTGTTTCTTTTCGTCCTGCTTCTGCTTTTGGTCGGCAGTGGGCTGTGTCTGCCCGGACTTTAACGGCTCATTCACGTTCTTGGTAGCTTCGTTGGTTTTGCCTTGGTTGTTCACGGCAACCTGTGTCTTGTGTTCTTCGGCTACGGCTACCACCTTTTCCTTGCCGGTCTCCTGCTTTTTGTCAGGATTCCACTTGTAGAAGCGCGGGCGGTTCTGTTCCTTGTCCATCTTGACGTAGGCATTGAAGGGCTGCCCTTCTTTGTCCACCATGTTCTTTAAGTAGAGCGTGCGACCGCCGTCCAATGCTTCACGCTGCTTGTCGGAGAGTTCCAAACCGCAGAGCTTATGTGGTGCGCCTTGTTGCTGAGAGTGATGCTGTCGTTCTTTCAAGCCTTGCTTGTTATCGAAAATGAACTCGATGCCTTTCTTCTCGGCATTGACTTGCAAGGTAGCATTGAAGGACTTACCACTCTTAGCAGTCATTCCTTCCACTTTCACAGCCTTGCCTTCTACAAGGTCTTTGTACTGCGCATCAGAAAGTGTTACGCCCTTGATTTCCTTGGGAATGACTACACGGTCGGCACGCAGGGCAATGAGTTCGTTGGTCTGTGGGTCAATAGAGACATAGGCGGCAAATGGCTCACCATTTAGGCGTAATCTCGATGGTCTTGCCAAGATTGCCCGTTGCAAGAAGCTGTTCTTTCTCTTCGGGAGAGAACTTGTGCCCCATATAGGGGAAGTCGAGCTGTGGCTCTTTGCGAAGCGGGTGAACTGCCAAGCCAATATTGCCCTCGCCATCGGTACGAAATGCCAAGCGGGCATCGGTGTAGATGGTGGTGTCACCAATAGGTATGGCAATCGTGATAAGATTGCTCTTTTGCCAATTGAGCATCTTTGCTAACTCTCCGCTCTGCTCCAATCGCTCACGTGAAAGTCCAAGGTTGTCAAGCTGCTTCCAGTCAATCTTTGACTCGTCAATGGCGACGGCATTCTTCTGTTTGGGCAGGAAGTCCTCAAAGTGCACCTGACTGTCTGCCAACAGCTGCTTATTCTCCGGCTTCTCACGGTTCTGTAACATTGTTTGAAGCGATGCCACACCTTGCTCCACGTTGTTAGCCACTACCTTGTAAAGTCCAAACCGAGTTGGCTCGTTGAACTGCTTGAGGAAATTGGTCATGAAGTTCTTTAGCAAGCCGTCCTTGTTGTTGAACTTCAAAAAGGCTGCTTGATGCACGTCTTTGGCTTCCGTTGTTTGGAGTTTGCCCTTGTCGTCAATACCCGAAACCACAGACAGTTTCCCAGCTTCATTCGCATTCTTCACTTCCGTGCGGTCTTCCAGTACCAACACGTAATTGTCATTGTTGTTCGATTCCATAAATCATTGTTTTAAGGATGAGTAAATCATTATCGAACAGCAAAAATATAGCAATAAGTCTAACAATTCTATAATAGAGATAAGAAGGGAAATACGGGGAAATGTAAAGAAAAAAACTCTATTATAGGAACTTTTCAAATGAGCGTAATCGATTTTTGGAAAATCCTGAAAACTTCAAAGTAAAAAGTAAAAGCAAAAAAATCTCAAAAATGTTTGCAAATCTAAAAAAATAAGATATACTTTTTACAGAAATAATAAAAGCAGAGCTTATGAGAACAGTTTTACTAATGTACCTTTCGTTTCTCTTGACCTCTAATGTTTTTGCTCAAGAGCGTGTTTTCAAGTTGGGTGTTCGCCTATCAGGCGGTTATGGCTTGCATAACGGTATCGACAAGATTTTGGTAAGCGAAGATTATTATTCCAATTACAGTTTCGAGAAAAAAGGTGCTTTTGTTCCTGGTGCCACTGTTTTTCTTCAATATCATAAGCCACAGACTTTATTCGGCGTAGAGGGCGGTATCGCTTACTACCAAAAGGCGGCTTCTGTTCATTATACAGATATCAAGGAATTGGACTATACCCTCTCCATGCGGCATCACATCTTGGGTGTTTCCGCTTATTTTAGTGTCTACCCGATGAAAAAGGGACTTTATGTTTCGGTGGGCGGCAAAGCGGGTGCTAATCTTTCTCCTCGCGGAGTTACTTATACATCCAATCAGGAAGACCTGAAATTCGCTTCTTACGGCTACGGCACTGTTTCCGAAACCGAGCGCCTCTTAAAAGACAAACTGACGGGCTGCGCCGATGTCTCGTTAGGCGGCGGTATCGGCTATGAGTTTCCTTTCGGCTTGGCGGTGGATGTCCGCTATCATTACAATTTGCTGAACTCTATCAAAACGGAAACCAATGTATTCCGTTGGGTGGAACATGCCAACCACGGTCAGCAAATAGAACTTGGCGTCAGCTATCTGCTAAACTTAAAATAATGGGATATGGACGGTAAGAGAAGTCGTACCCGGCAGATAACATTTTGGACGGTTATCGTGCTGATTATCATTATCCTGCTTTTATTGTTGCGTAAGTGCAATAAAAGTGAGGAACAGGTTGCACCCAAACAACACACATCCAAGGAACAGCCTGCTGTAATAAACAGCGTTTCCACAGATACTACAATAGCAGTATTGAAGCCTTATACATATAATAAGGTAAAGAAAATAAAACCAGCACAAAAATCAGAACGCCAAAGAGTAGAACCTTATTGCCAAGAGCCTACTACAGCACCGATTACACAGTCGGAAGAAAATGAACCACAGACAGTGGTACAGCAAGATACGATTTCGGAAACAATTCCTGAAACCATCGATGCCACACCTTTAATTCCTGCTTATGTTCCCAACCACCACGAATTCCGTATCGGTATCCATGTAGGTGGCGGTTATAGTTTCATCACACAATTAGGAGGTATCTCCGAAAGCGGCAGTATCCGTCCGCAATACACCCTGAATGAAAGGCGCCTTTGTACCTGCCATTGGCATCTTCGGTACTTGGCGATATGGCAGAATCGGTGCCGAAGTAGATGTCGATTACATGTACATCGGCTCTTCACTTGAAGAGCACCGGAACCTGACGGGCATCGACGAAACGACGACTTACCGTTTCCATGTGCTTACTCCGAAACTTCTTCTCAGAGCTTTTACCTATCGAGACTTTTATTTGGGGGTCGGCGTCGGCATGATTATTCCCTTTACAAGTCGAAATATAGATTTTTCTTCCACCCGTACTCCTTTCTTCCGTTCGGTGGACGAGTTGATACGTATGCACCTGCGCGAGACCATCAACCCTCGCATACAACTGACACCTGCCGTTAAAATCGGCTATGCCTCTTCCAAGTTGGGTTTGGAAGCCGGATTGGAGTACCAATTCGGCGCCACCGACCTGATGCGCACCCGTACAAACAGTTACGGGTATAACGAAACATACAACAATACACATTTGTTGCTTCTTACAGTGGGATATAGCATTCCTTTAAAGAAATAATAAAAGAATATCAATTGTAAAACTAACAAGGATGACAACAAAATTACTTTCAATAAGCATTTGTTGCTTTATGTGCGTAACATCATTCGCCCAGTCCCCCGGCGGTGTGGAAGGTTATGCGACATGGGGCAATGAGACGACACCCGTCGAGCTGAAAAACACGCAGGGACTGACATTCATCGGTGTCGGGCAGGTTTCGGATAACAAGGAGCGCACCATTTGGAGTACCGGCAATGGAAAGGCGGTAAACCGCATTCAGACCACCTTGCGTGCCGCCAACCTCGGCAGCGGTACCTTTATGAATTACCCGAAGCAAACGCTTCCCGCCATTTGCCTGTTTACTTATACTTCCTCCACCGGAGACAGCAAGGGACAGATATTTTATGTAGGACGCAATGAAAACAAGAATCTCCCTGTTACCGATATGCGAAACGGTATCAGAGAATACGCCGTTTATAATCGTGCTCTGTCCTCACAGGAGCGCAGCCGAGTGGAAAGCTATATGGCGCTTAAATACGGTATCACCCTGCGCCACAGTTATCTCAACTCGCAAGGTGCTGTTATCTGGAATGTGCAGCAACAGAAAAACTATAACAACCGTATTGCAGGTATCATCAATGACCCGCATTCGGGATTAACCAAAACGGCAGGAAGAAGTTCAGAGGAAGATGCTTTTATTACCGTCAAGACGCGAGTCGCTTAAAGAAGGTAGTAGCTGTATATGGGGCGATAACAACAAACAACTTGCCTTTTTCCGATACGAAGACCGTGGGTAAATGGCTCGCTCGTGAGTGGACTTGCGTAACACGTGCGATGAACGGCAATACAGCTGATGTTGTCATCGATACAAAAGATATTCAGCAACTTCAACCCCTATCTGACGGCGAAAGCTATTACTTGGCTGTCGATGGCAGCGGAACGGGGAAATATCCCCTTAACCGACTTAAATACTATAAAGGCATAAAACAGAATGGGGATAGTATTATTTTTCAAAATATCGATATTGCTAAAATCGACGGACCTTCCGTCTTTACATTAAGAGCTGCCAAGGATATGTTCCCAACGCTCGAGGTATCGCAACCCTGCTGCGCAACGGGTGCACAGGGAAGTTTCGGGCTGCTCATCACGGGCGGAACAGCACCTTACAGGATAAATATCTTAGATGAAAACGAAAATAAGAGTATCTACGAAAGAACCACTTCCGATAGCATCATCGCATTAGGCAATATCGATCAGGGACGTTATCGTTTACAGGTAACCGACCGGATGAACAATGCCTTTACCAATACCTTTATCATTTCGAACAGCGACATTCCCGATGCCCCCGAGTTAAGTAACCTTGTCTTGGAGGAAGGTGCAAACAGAGAATACACGCCTGAACAAACGAATAACGATTACGCATACGCATGGGAGACACCCGACGGAAAATATACCGACGGTAAGCGTATCACGTTCGGCAAAGACGGAACATATATACTTCATATTACCAACAAGGAAGGCTGTACGACAACCAGGGCGCTAAATGTAAGTACTACTGATATGGGAACATTGGACAACTATCGTGTCAGTCCCAATCCGACCACAGACGGTTATGTTACGGTGCAGGTCGAGCTTAATCAGCCGGCACCGCTTACTCTGTCGCTTTATACGACGGGCGGCGCTTTGGTCAGCCGTGAAGAATACGATGCTGCGACTTATCATACCGCCAAATGCTACCTGCCCTGTACGGGTGTCTATATGCTGACGCTTCAATCAGACAGTAAATCGAAAACGGTCAAGCTGATCAGAAAGTAAAAACAGATAGATAAATAAAGATAGAAAAATAAAGAAAAAGAGAGTTCTACCGAAAACCGATAAGAACAACAATCAAGAAGTAAAGTAAGAAGACTATAAAAACGATAGAAAAATGAAAGCCTTAAAATATATTTTACCCGCACTGGCAATCCTTTGCCTTTTGGCATGCTCAGATAACAAAAAGAAGATGACCATACGGCATCGAATGGTGCAAAACGATGCGGTATCCAATCATCGTACCTTATCGAAAAACATGCAGAAAGATAATAGGCAGATGTCAAAGGCTATTCAACCTAAGAATGCGGCAATACGACTTGCGATCAATCAACATGCAAGAAAAAAGACGGATAACAGTCGATTAAAAGACTTGAAACGCCGAACGCTCAGTAAATATTTTGCTGATAACAAGGCTGACACGCTTAAAGCCGGTCGTGTCGAGCTATGTGTCCCAGAAGGGAGTATGGAACGCGGTAAAGTATTAAGCATTACGCCGCTGAAAAAGAACGAACTACCGCACCTGCCTGCCGGTATGGTCAATGTAACGGGCGGCTGCGATACGCTTATGGCAAAGAATGACACCACGGCCGGTTACCGCTTTCTGCCGCATGGCAATCACTTCGTGCACAGCATGGCAAGTATTGCGGTACCTTACGACAGCACCCTAATCCCCAAGGGTTATACCGCTGATGATATACACACTTACTACTACGACGAATTAACCCGTAAATGGACTTTGCTGAAATCGAAAGGCATCGACACGAGGCATGCCGTTGCGATGGCGGAGACCTCGCACTTTACCGATGTCATCAACGGTATCATCAAGGTTCCCGAAAGTCCCGAGACACAGAGCTATGTCCCCACGGGTATCAGCGAGCTTAAAGCTGCCGACCCAGGCGCAGGCATTCATCAGATAGAAGCGCCCACCGCAAACCAAAACGGTACGGCTACCCTTTCTTATCCTTTCGAAGCCCCCAAGGGCAGAGCAGGTATCGCTGCTTCTGCCGGACTGCAATACAGCAGCGACGGCAGTTCGAGTTATGTAGGCTACGGGTGGAGCCTGCCCGTGCAGAGCATCGACATCGAAACCCGATGGGGCGTACCGCATTTTAGTACAGAGTATGAGAGCGAGTCGTATTTGTTGATGGGTAAGCAACTCAACGATCGCGTTTATCGTAAAATAGACATGGATAAACGCAAAAGTGAAAAACAGTTCTCTACAATGGTCGAAGGCGGCTTTAATAAGATTATCCGTCACGGCGATTCGCCCAAGAACTATTGGTGGGAAGTAACCTCAAAAGATGGTACGGTTTACAGTTATGGAGGTTACAACGGGGCGGTCGATGACAATACGACCTTGACAGATGATAATGGCAATCGTATTAAATGGGTACTGAAACGTGTAACCGATGTGTATGGCAACTTTGCAGCTTATCATTATACCAAAAGCGGTAATAACCTTTATCCTCAAAAGTATACCTACACGGGGTTCGGCAACGAGGAAGGACTTTACAGCATTCTGTTTGACATTAAAGATGAAGCGCGTACTGATGTGGTGCGTTCGGGACGTTTAGGCATACTCCAAACAGATCAGGCACTATTAAAGCGTGTGTCGGTAAAATATAAGGATGAGCTCCTGCACGCCTATGATTTGCATTATGAAGCAGGTGCATTCGGCAAGACCTTACTGATGAGCATCGACCAGAAAGACAGTAAAGATGCTCTTGTTGCCACCCAACGCTTCGACTATTATAATGACATTAAGAACGGCATGTTCGGTGATGCCGAAGAATGGTCGGTAGAGAACGATACAAACGATGGCTACCGAAAACTTCTGGAACACCAAGTTAAAGACTGCGATGATAACCTTAGTATCTTAGGTGGCGGTTATTCGTCGGGAGGTTCTGGCGGTGGCGGTTTTATGATAGGCTTCGGTTTTGCATTGGGAACGATCAATGTAGGTGCTACTTATACCCATTCTAGAAATACCAGTCATGGAGAAATTACCTTTATGGATATTGATGGCGACGGATTACCCGATAAAATCTTTCTAGGCAATGGTGGCTTACGATATCGAAAAAATCTTTTAGGAACAACAGGGAAGTTGCTTTTTGGCAAGAGCCAATTGATTAAAGGTATTAATGAGTTCTCTAAAGTAGTGAGCAACAGTAACACCGTTAATACCAATGTTGCTGCGGACTTTAATTTTGTTACACCGGGTGTGAGTTTCGGCAAAACTTGGGAAACTAGTAGAACATCGGTCTATCTGTCTGATTTCAACGGCGACGGCTTGATAGACCTTGCTAAGAACGGTACCGTATGGTTTAACCATATCGGTGCGGACGGTATTCCGACTTTCACACCGAGCAGTACGGGGACACCCAATCCGATTATCGGGCACAGTACGGAGATCGACAGTTCATATATCCCCGACTATAAAGCTATTCGCGACTCCTTGGAAAAGGAGTATCCTTTGCACGATGTCGTACGTATGTGGTTGGCACCCTTTACCGGACAAATAACCATTAACAGCAAAATTACTAAGACTACGACAAAGGGCGATGGTATTATTTACAGTATCCAGAAGGAAAACACTGTTCTAAAACGCGATTCCATTCTTTTGGCTGGCGTTAAGCAAGATAATATTCCTGTCAGTATTGTGGCAGGAGAACGTATCTTCTTCCGCCTGCAATCCCGTTATTCGGGGTCGGAAGACAAGGTGGAATGGACTCCTGAAATTACATATAGCAGTATTACAGGCAACACCACTACTTATTTAGATCGGGATTTAACGAAATACGATGCCGCCAAAGATTTTATGGAAGGCTCTACAAAGATCATTCCGTTAAACAAAGACGGACAAGTAAAGATTACGGCACCTTATAAGAAAGAAAAGACCAATGACGATGTTACTCTGTTGGTGAAAAAGAAAAATAAAGGAGGTGAAAGTATCTTAAAGAGAATCGTATTGCCTGCCGGTACAGTTGCAAATGACACTTATACGGAAACACTGAATATTTTCGAATCCGATAGTACTTATCTTAGCTTTGAGATGCAGACTAATGCATCTATCGACTGGAAGAAGGTAAGTTGGAAACCGGCTTACAAATATGTCGGTACGGAGGACAGTATGTCGATTGTACCATCGAGAGAACTCTACAATAAGCCTGTTCGAGTGAAAACGTCCAAGCAGATGAGTTCTATTCTGACCAAGACGGATTCACTCTATCGTGCCGGTATTTTGCTTGCTCCCGAATTGGTTGTAAAAAGGCAGAATAATGAGGATCACGATACTGCCACTGTTTATATGACCATCAACAAAGATGATGGAACCTTATTGTATAAACACAGACTCAGACTTAATCAGACAAACAGCCTTGCTCGAGATACCATTAAGATAACAGATACGACAACTATCGAAGCAATGGCTGCCGGTAAAATACATGTATCCTTCAATATTCAGAATGAACTAAATTCAGCCTTATCGGCACGATTGGATATTCTGCGCGACTCATTGATTTATACCACAGATTCCTTGGGACATAAGACACTGCGCAATTCGATTGTGAGAAAAATAACATCGATAGATGCTTCTGTGTTCTCGGCATATAATACCGTGAATTTCGGTCCTTTATACAAAGGCTGGGGACAGTTTGCCTATAACGGAAACGGCGAGTATCGCAACAAGCCTATCGAATTAACGGCATTGAATATCGATACCGATAAATATAAAAATATTGCCGACCAGTTCAGACACAGTAAAAAGGTGGAAGATTTACAAGGTGCTGCTCTTACGGAACCTAAGAATCAACGTTTCTTCGTGATGGGTTATAATACCGTTCGTAATGCGTTTGTAAGTATTGCGGAAGATGCTTATATCGCCGGCGGTATGCAAAGCAGTGCTCGTATGGGTGAAAACGAGATCGAGGTAGACAGTATCAACTATGCCACTGCCGGTGAAGGACTCTCCGCTCCGGTTCTCGTATCGAAATCGAACAGTACGGACTATGGTGTCAGTGCCAATGTCAATGGGAAAATCAAGTTTATCTCTGGTGGACTAAGTGGTAGCAAGAGCGATCAAAGCACTTATACGAATACCGCTTCGATGGACTTGAACGGCGACTCCTATCCCGACTGGATAACGGAACATAAAGAAAAAGTCGATGCACATTATACCCGACAAACCGGAAATTGGATGACTTCAAAGCACAAACAAATGTAAAGGTTCCGCATTTTGAAAGTTCTGCCTACACATTAGGTGCAAGTATTTCAGGAGCGGAAAAGACAGATTCTAAAGGGGCTATAGCTGTTAGTATTTGCCCCAAGAAGAGTTCGAAGAAAAGTAGCTCGGAAGGTTCAAATGCCGGAGATGGGAACAAAATTTCTGCTGTCTCCGTTTGCGCCAGTGGCAACTTTACCAAGGGTTCTTCTGAAACCAAACGTGATTGGGCCGACCTGAATGGCGACGGACTGCCCGATATGCTCATCGGTGGAAATGTCAAGTATAACCTCGGTTATGGTTTTACCGATGAACAGCCCAGCGGTGTTACCGATTTAGGCTCTTCTTCCAATTCTACATGGGGAGCAGGACTGGGTATGAAAATTAATATCCTTGGTCCGGCAGATATTTCAGGTGGTATCAACGGTACCAAAACGACAACAAAACACAATGCCCTTTTCAGCGATTTGAACAGCGACGGACTGCCCGACATAATCAGTCGGGATAATAACGATTTTACGGTTCGCTTCAATACCGGGAACGGTTTCCTTTCGGAAAATCAGCAAGGAAAGGGAGATATTGGAAAGAGTCTGGCTACCTCTATTTCCGGTCATGGAGATTTCTCCGTAAAAATCAACGTCCATATCTTTTTATTAAAATTCACACTCACCCCGATTGTCAACGCAGCTACATCAGAAGGTGTTAGCCGTACATTGTCCTCGATTACAGACATCGACGGCGACGGATACCCCGACATTGTGGAAAGTAAAGGTTCGGACAAATTGCTCGTTCACCGTAACCTTACCGGACGCACCAATATGCTTAAAAGCGTAACGCTGCCCTTCGGCGGACATATCGATTTGGCATACGAACGTACCAAACCGACTTTCGACCTGCCCGGCAGCCGTTATGTATTGAGCAGTGTGGAAACACGCGGCGGTTACAAGGAGAATGGTGCAGCACGCTTGAGCAATGAGTTTACCTATGAAGGCGGATTCCGCAACCGTAAAGAACGCGACTTCTTTGGTTTTGCCAAAGTAACGACCAAGCAAATCGATACGGAGGACAACGATAAGCTCTACCGTTACTCCGTTCAGACCTTTGGTAAGAATCATAACTACTATACGCACGACCTCGTCACCGAAGAAGCGCTCTTCGATGCCAACGACAAACAGTTGCAGGGAACGGTTTATACTTACAACCTCAAAGTACAAAAGGATACGACGGTTATTTTCCCCGCACTCGCCACCGTCAAACAGTCTATTTATGATGATACGACGGGCGCATCCATGAGTACGACCGTTACCAACGACTATGATACTTACGGCAACCTCTCTGCTTATAAAGAGAATGCCACAGGCTACGAACTCGATGCAGACATCGAGTATCATCAATTAACGGATAAGTATATCGTTGCCGTCCCCAAGCACATCACCGTTAAAGATGCAGCAAACACCACATATCGGGAGCGCAGCACCAAGGTCGATGATAAAGGACAAATTACCGAGATTACCCAATATAACGGCAGTACTCCGTCGGTGTATAATATAAATTACGACGCCTACGGCAATATCCTAAAGCTCACCAAGCCGGAGAACGGCAAGGGACAGCGCATGTTCTATGCCTACACCTACGATGATGTGCTTCACAGTCTCGTTACTTCGGTAAAAGACGCTTACGGCTATACTTCGGGCACCATCTACGACTACAAGTGGGGCGTGCCGACGGAGACGACCGACCTGAACGGGCAAAAGATGCGCTATACCTATGATGACATGGGGCGACCCGAGACCATCACCGCTCCCTATGAGATAGAAAGCGGACAGCCTTTTACCATTAAATACGAATACCTACCGAAGCAGCGAAGTGCGCACACCATTCACTTTTCGCAGGATGGCAACATCGAAACCTACACCTTTGCCGACAGCCTGATGCGTGCCGTGCAAACCAAACAAACGGGTGTGGTATGGACAGGCGGAAGCAATCAAAAGGTTTCCATTGTCAGCGGACGCGCCGTTGTCGATGCCTTCGGCCGCACCATCAAGGCGTTCTATCCCACCACAGAGCCTTATGGTAGCATCACTTCATATAATTCTACTACTGGCGACCCACAGGCAACCACCGAATATGATGCCTACGACCGCACGACCAAGGTGACTTTGCCCGATGGCGCAACTACAACGAAGGTCTATCAAATCGCAATGCACGAGGGGGAGGACATGCTCGAAACAACTATCACCGATGCCTTGGGCAGAAATATGGTTCAAATTACTGACTCAAAAGGTCGTAATCGTGAGACGATTCAGCACATATCGGGCGACAATATCATAGTGAAGTACGACTACGATGCCGTGGGACAGATAACCACTGTTCATCACCCCAATGACAAGACCACCACGTATGAATATGACCTCTTGGGACATAAGCTCAAGGTAAACCATCCCGATGCAGGTGAAGTGAGCTACACCTACGACGCGGCAGGTAACCTCTTAACGAAGCTAACCGCGGAACTCAAAAAGAGGATTTCAGTTGATGCACCTATCACTTACACCTATGATTACGAACGGTTGAGCGAGGTGCTCTATCCCAAGAACCTCTTTAACCGCGTTACCTACACCTATGGCAAACCGGGCGAGAAGTATAACCGTGCAGGCAGATTGGTACTTGTGGAAGACGCTTCGGGTGGCGAAGCCTATTACTACGGCAATCAAGGCGAGGTTATAAAGACCGTTCGCTCGGTGATGGTCAGTACCGCCGACGTACGCACCTATGTCTATGGTGCTACCTACGACAGTTGGAACCGTGTGCGCACCATGACTTACCCTGACGGAGAAGTCGTGACCTATGCCTATAATGCTGCAGGACAAATCGCGAGTGTCAAATCCAACAAACAAGGAAAGGAAGAGACTATCGTAGAAAAGGTGGGCTATGACAAAGATGGACATACCGTCTATACTAAGTTAGGTAACGGCACGGAGACCACCTACACCTACGACAAACGACGCGAACGCTTGCAAGAGATGAATCTCACGGCGGCGGGAACATCCATCATGCACAACAAATATCAGTATGATGTGGTGGATAATATCCTCGGTATCACCAATGCCGTAGACCCGAAGCGGGGCAATACTAATGGCGATAAAAAGCTTGGTGGCGCATTCAAGCATAGCTATGCTTACGACGATTTAAACCGTTTGGTATATGCCAATGGTAAGGCCAAGCAGGCAAGTTACAGCATGCAGATGACTTTGGGCGCATGAGCGAACCGCTTACCAAGGTGCAGAAGGTGGACTCCACAAAGACGGCGCAGTCTTACGACTTCACGTATAAGTATGAGGATAGCAATCACCCCACGGCTCCCACACAGATAGGGCATGAGCATTATACTTACGATGCCAACGGAAATCCTACCTTAGTGGAGAACGATAGCCTTGGTACCGAACGGAGAATGTATTGGGATGAGGATAACCGACTGATGGTATTGTCGGATAATGACAAGACCAGCCGATACACTTACAATGCTGCTGGCGAGCGTATCATTAAGAGCCACGGCGATTTGGAAGGGGTATATATCAATGGTGCGCCACAGGGAATCACGTTCCACGAAACGGAGGATTACACCATCTATCCTGCTCCGATAATCACTGTGACAAAGAATCGCTTTACCAAGCATTACTTCATCGGCGACAAACGTGTGGCAAGTAAACTTGGTGTAGGCAGGTTCAGCAATGTCTATGGTATCAGCGGCAACAACGTTACGGCAGGTCAGAAAGACTATGCCACTCGTATGATGCAGATAGAGAAGCAGCGCGAGGAGTATTATAAGTCGCTCGGTACACCACCCGGAGTACCAACAATGAAAGGAGCAACGGCCGATCCCGACAACACTGGTCGCGGTTATAACGACATTATCGGGGATTTGGGCGACCACTCCGTACCTGAAGGTTGGGTGCAACGGCCGAAGTTCAATGAAAAGGGAGATGTTCCCGGCCCGCCTATCCAATGGCAGAAGCCCGAAGACCCTGACAATGCGCAACCGGGCTATGGTTATATCCCAACGGATACCGCCAACACCGAGGAAATCTTCTTCTATCATAGTGACCACCTCGGCAGCACCTCTTATATCACCGACGCAAAGGCAAACATCACCCAGTTCGATGCTTACTTGCCTTATGGCGAACTCTTGGTTGACGAACACTCCTCCACGGAAGAAATACCCTACAAGTTCAACAGCAAGGAGTTTGATCAAGAAACAGGGCTGTATTACTATGGGGCGAGTACATGAACCCGAGGACGGGCTTGTGGTACGGGATAGATCCGATGTCGGAGAAGTACCCGAATGTTGGCGGGTATATATATTGTATAGGGAATCCTGTCAAATTGATAGATCCAAATGGAGAGGATATAGAAGTTGTCCAAAACAAAGATAAAACTTATACCGTAACAGGTGGTACATTAAATAAGGATAACAACATATATATAATGCAAGATGGTAAACGAACTGGTGGAATCTTAGGGAAAACCTTAACCCCATATTCGTTCTTTAGTAGTGATAATAAGGCTGTAGTAGGAGCTATTATTAATCCCACTGATCTTTCTGGCCAGCATTTTTTCGACAAAGAAATTGTAAATGGGAAAATAAATATCTTCCAATATATGAAAAATGCAAGAGGGGGGCAAAAATATGATTTCAAGACACGAGGCATAAATGAATACAGGGGCAAATTGACAGTTGCACAATACATGTACAGAGGAATGCCATTTAAAGATGACCATGGGAATACTTTATTTGCATCCGCTCGTGATATAGGTAATTATAGTGCAGGCTATATGGCAGGAGTTTCAGGTCAGACTTGGGGGGCCTCACGTAAAGCATTTGATGCTTTGGAGAGTTGGCAAAACAAGGCATTCTCTACAGAAGCTATGGTTTCTCAATCTGCTGAGAGAGCAGGTTTTATAAGAGGCAATCGACAGTATTGGCAACAACAATATAAAGTACAGAGGATTTTACAAGAAGGACGAGAATACACATGGAGCAGAATTAAGAACTGGTTTAAATCACTATTTAATAGATAATGATGGATATATTTTATCTTATTATAATTATTATGATTGTTTATGCTGCAATATGTTTTAGCTATCAAGGGAAGAAAACTAAAAGTCACTTTATATATAGGTGCTATTCTTTTCTTCAGTAGCATATTATATGTATTCTATGAAGGAAGATCTTTTTATTCTATACACAAAAAGAACTTCACGATATGGAAAACATATGGTGGCTGCTATATAATGCCTTACCGATATTGGGGACTCTGCAAACCTAATAAGAACTATCTTAGGTTATCGAACATTGGAGCCATTGACATTTTTATTCTTGATGATAGTACTTTATCTATTTTTGCCGACCCTCATATAGATGGTTATGCAGATATTGAATTTCATATGGAAAACTCTAAATTCTATACATATACAGCAAGTTATGGGATTAAAGAGTTAGAACAAAGTAGGCAATGGCTTAAGTTATGGAATGAGCATCGTTCTATGTATCCCTATCTAAGTATTGATGCAAGAGAAAATCATGTTAAAGTATGGAACTACAAAGATATGAAACATATATCTGCACCTTCCTCTAAAAATGTAACAACAAATGATAATAAGAAAGACAATGATTCGCATTAAATATATTGCAGTATTTGGAATATGGCTACTTAGTTTTAATACATTTGCAGCTTGCAAAATGAAGTTCAAAATTATTTATTCCGATGCCTATCTTAGCACCGTTTTTAGTATTACACCACAATTGTTTGATAAAGGCTTGATCAAAAGTTCACTTGATAGTGTAATGGTGGTATCCAATCCTGAATGTGTTGAATTTCTGAATATAATAACATCCCTTAAGGAAGTAAATAAAACGCCTCCATCTATAAACGTTCGAGCAAAAATTATAATCTATTTAAATGACCAATTCTGGGATTCATACTATTGGGGAATGTTTTATATGTATCATAACGGAAAGGTATATGAAGTAAATAAAGAATTTAGAGATAAAGTTAATTTCATGGTAAGAAAAAGAGGGAAACCAAATATGTTTTAAAATGGCTAATGCGTAAATTAAAAAGTATTGATGACCATCAGTTTTAAGTATGGACGTAACGAGGTATGTAGAATTGTCAGAAACCCACCTACAACATTTACAGTACCAGCCTTTGGTATTTATACTACTAACACTTGGCACACACACTGTCAATATACGGTACGCATATTACCAACGTTTGGTATTCTGCCAGTTTCTATATACCGTTAAGGTAAGAAGCCTTCAAGACGACAGAAATAGCGATTGGATTTCTATGCTTCTTATCAAACATATCACCGTTTATACCAAGTTAGGTAACGGCACGGAAAGCCGCTACACCTATGACAAGCAGCGTGAACGCTTGCAGGAGATGACGCTCACTTCGGCGGGGAATACCATCATGCAGAACAAGTACAAGTACGACTTGGTGGACAATATCCTCGGCATCACCAACAATGCCGACCCGCAGAATATAGCCGATAAGAACAAGGCGAAGCTCGGCGGGGCATACAGCCACAGCTACACCTACGATGACATCAACCGACTGATCTCGGCAAACGGCAAAGCCAAGACGGCGTCGTATCGATTGGATATGACCTACGGCATCATGGGCGAGCCACTCACCAAGAAGCAAAAGGTGGATTCGAGCAAGGTGGCACAGTCGTATGCGTTTGCTTATCTGTACGAGGATAGCGATCACCCGACGGCACCATCGCAAATCGGGCATAACCATTACACTTACGATGCCAACGGGAATCCGCTCACGGTAACCAACGATAGCACGAGCGAGACACGCGAGATGTACTGGGACGAGGACAACCGGTTGATGGTGCTTTCAGACAACGGCAAGACGAGCCGCTATACCTACAATGCCGGTGGCGAACGTATCATCAAGAGTCATGGAACGATGGAGGGCGTCTATATCAATGGCGCACCGCAGGGGATTACTTTCCATGAGCATGACGACTATACTTTGTATCCTGCCTCGATTATCAGCATCAACAAGAACAGGTTCACAAAACATTACTTCATCGGCGATAAGCGTATAGCCTCTAAAATCGGTATCGGGCAGTTCAATAACGTATATGGCATCAATGGCAACATCGTTACGGCAGGACAACGCGATTATGCAGCCCGAATGCAAAGCATAGAAGCACAGCGTGAGGAGTATTACAAGAAGCTCGGCACGCCGCCGGGCATTCCCACGATGAAGGGTAATTATGCCGACCCGGAAAATACGGGCGTAGGCTATAACACCATTATCGGCGAACTCGGTGACCACAGCGTACCCAAAGGCTGGCCTCAAACGCCTAAGTTCAGTCAGCCGGGCACGCCTCCAGGACCGCCCGTGCAGTGGAATCCGCCCACCAATCCCGAAGACGTTCCGGCAGGCTATGGTTATGTAGCCAGCGATACCACAAGAGAAGAGACCTTCTTCTATCACTCAGACCACTTGGGTTCAACCAGTTACATCACTGACAAAGATGCTAACATCACTCAGTTCGATGCCTACCTACCATACGGTGAACTGTTAGTTGATGAGCACAGCAGCTCCGAAAACCTGCCGTATAAGTTCAATGGCAAGGAGATGGATGAAGAAACAGGTTTGTACTATTATGGTGCAAGGTACATGGACCCCAAAATCTCCATGTGGTTAGGGGTAGATAAACATGCTGAAAGCTATCCTCATATCGGTTGTGCAGTATATTGTATAGATAATCCTGTTGGTGTCTTTGATACAGATGGAAATGATATACTCCCAGGTCTTGTCCAACTAAAAAATACAAGTGGAAATGGTATTTTTAGGGATTATCATAGTAATAGAAATTATATGGAAGCAATGCGAAGGTTTGCACAAACGACATATGGAAAACAATTTATAGGTTCTTTTTTAAGAAATAACCAATCTCATTATGGGGTTCATGGAAATGGGAAATATTCTGATGTTACTTTACAAATTAATCAGATAGATTTTACAAACCCTACTGACCAATTTCTTTTTACAGGTAATGCTGAAGGTAGTTTTAGTGCAAGGGTTGCAGACGGTAAACTTTTTATAGTTTTAATGTTAGATGTTAAAGGTAAATCTATTGATGATCTCACTGAAACGATAACACATGAGTTAGCTTTACATGGGTCGAAACTTGATGATATTGTTAAAGCATTTAGAAAGGGTGGAAAAGATGCTGTAGATAAATTAATGCAGAAAGACCCAGGAGGGGAAAATGAGCATAAGGCTTTAGGTGAAAAGAATATTAAGGTGCGCAGTGCAAGAAACTACCATAAAACAATGCAAGAATTAACAAAGAGACACAAAACACTAGAGAGAATTTATCAAAACGAAGTAAAAAAATATGGAAAAGGAGAAAACAATGCAAAAGAATAATTTGATATTTATATTCACTGTATGCTTATTGGTTATTTCATGTAAAGACGAAAGAAAGATAAACTTAGAGCCACAGAGAATCGATTATATGTATTCTGTAACTTATAAAAAGGATTCTATTCTTGTTGAAAAGCAAGAGCAGGGAGCTGATATTTCACCTTTAATTTTATATTCATTGGGTGGAGAGTATTTCGATAAAAAGAAACGACAAACTATTCCTGTCAACGAAACGAGACACAACGTTTGAAGTGGAAAATATGAGATTTTACTATGAGATTGAAATTAAGAAGGATATGCAGAAAGGGATATATGAAACGAACATCTTTTTAATAAATCAAGAAACAAAACACTATTTAATGACCTATTATTATGATGTAAAGTATAATATTATCAAAATAGACGAATCTAAGACTGTTACTTTCCGATAGGTACTCCGAAACAAAAAAATGGACAGAAACGTTGCAAATGAGATGATAATGAAAATTAAAGAATTTAATATACTGTTGTTTTTATATTTTTATTTAGCTGCAATTCTCCAAAAAAATAGAGAATACTTACTTTATTGGGAATTGGAAAGCTGATGACGGCCTGAAATAATAATTAATAAAGATGGCACTTGTGTCTTGAAATCTCAAAAATTATAATATTATAAACACTGCAACCAATGACTTAAGGAAATTAAATACAAATGGTACATGGAAGATTGAAAAGGACGTAAACAGTGGTATCCTCTTTGGAATTAATGAAGGTATAAAAATAACTTATGGTTTAGAAGATATGAGAGGGCAAGGTGAAATAATATTTTTTATTTCAGGTCAAGGCTTCAACGAGGATAATCCACCATGGGATTTATTTATATGGAAAGGTGATCCTGATGAAATGGTAAAATATAAATTTATAAAACAATACGATAAGTAATATGCTAAATTGAGTATCATGACGTTTTGGATAATGCTCCAGATTGGGAGTTGTGAAAATAGGGTCTTGATTATCAGGACTATCTGATAAGTTAAATGCGAAGGCAGGAATTAATGCTTTGCCTTCGCATTATTTTCGCAATTATAGCATAAGCAAATGAAGCAACAAGATAGTTTTGGAACTTTATGCTCCAGATTGGGAGTTAAGTTTTTATGTCCCTATAGTCAATCTGAGTCAATCGTCAAAAATGGGAAGAATTGCAATGGCAAACAACGCTATCAATGCAAATATTGTCACAAGCGCTTTATTACTGACTACACCTACAAAGCCTATCTTCCTGACACCGATTCTAAAATCATCCAACTGCTCAAAGAGGGATGAGGCATTCGTAGTACGGCACGAGTATTGGGGATTTCAGTTACCACCTTGCTCAAAAGGATTTTACAGATAGCAAGCAAAATCAAACAACCACCTATCGCTGTAGGCAGAACCTATGAAGTAGATGAAATGCGGATATTTATCGGTAAGAAAAGTTGCTTACGATGGTTGGCTTATGCCTTAGATAGAGAAACAAATCAGGTGGTTGCTTTCAATGTTGGCAGACGTACCAACCGTACTTTGTCGGTAGTACTTCACAACCTTTTCCTATCCAAAACCAAATTTATTTATACCGATAAATTGAAAAATTACGGCTATCTTATCAGCCGAAAAATTCACCGTACCGTTTTCCGTTCCACCAACCATATCGAGCGGCACAATCTTACACTTCGCACCCACCTAAAACGATTGAACCGAAAAACGATTTGTTACAGCCGTAGTTTATTAGTACTAACGGCTATCATAAAAATTTACTTGTGGGTATAACTCTGTTCCTTAATTGTCGCACCACATCCACAATGCTCGATAGGTGGTTGCGCTATTTATTTGGAATGAGATGAGATAAGACAGGAGTGTTCTTTATCCTTTGAATCTCCGAATCGACAAGCGAAAGCATCTCTCGCTTCACCTTACGATAGTTGGCTTCGATAGTCTCTTTGAGATTATCAGAGCCAACTTCATTTGTAAAGTCTACTATCACAGGTATGGGCTGATAGGCTTTCATCTCAGCAGAAACCTTTGCGCTATCCACCACTATCTCTGCATGGAAAATCTTTTGGTCGATTCGCTCATCAAAGTTGTCGGATACGGCACCCACAAACATACCCTGTGTTAGTTGCTGATTTTGGATGCTGGGATAAGGCTGTCCATCTGGGTAGAGATTGAGGTGGATTTATCATTGCGGTTAATGGTCATGGATTGTCGCTGCTGAAGCACCTTACCAAAACGCTCGGAGAGAGTCTTGGCTGTTTCTCCTACGACTTGCCCAGAGAATACATTGCCCACTGTGTTCTGTATCACCTTGCTCTCCTTATCCCCATAATCGCGGGTAAGCTGCGAGAAGTCTTGAAAGCCCAGACACACGGCAACCTTGTTACTACGGGCTGTGGCAATGAGGTTGTCAAGCCCACGGAAATAGATAGTCGGCAACTCGTCAATAATTACAGAACTTTTGAGCTGTTTCTTCTTGTTGATGAGTTTCACAATACGACTATTATAGAGTCCAAGAGCAGCTGAGTAGATATTCTGACGGTCGGGGTTGTTACCTACTACAAGAACTTTCGGCTCATTGGGATTGTTGATGTCAAGTGAGAAATCATCGCCTGTCATCACCCAGTACAATGCCGGTGAAATCATCCTTGAGAGCGGTATCTTCGCTGAAGCAATCTGTCCCTGTAACTGGTCTTGTGCGCCTCCTTCCCAAGCGTCCATAAATGGCGAAAGATAGTTGGCAAGCTCATCGTAGGAGGTGAGTATCGGAAATATCTGTGCGTAGGGTCGATTCAGAAACTCGATGGCGTGAGGGAAGGTACAATACTTGCCATTCTCATATATCTTCAGAAACCAAATGATGGCAGCAAGCAAGATGATAGGCGACTCCACAAAGAAGTCTCCCTGTTTCTGTATCCACGAGCGGTTGAGGTTAAGCATAATCGTGTAGGCACTCTCGTAGGCATCTGATATGTCCGTCATAAAGGTGGGATTGATGGGATTACATCGGTGAGACCTGCGTGGGTCGTCAAAGTTGATGACATAGAACTGCGGTTTCACCTTGTAGGCATCTAAATGATGAAGCAGGTGATTGTAAGCTATCTCTGAAAGGTCGGGAAATTTATAGTCGTAGATGTACATGGCAAAGCCTTTTTCTATCTGCTGCTTGATGTAGTTGTTCACAATGGCGTAGGACTTTCCCGAACCCGGTGTACCGAGTACCATCGAGGCGCGGAAGGGATTGACTACGTTAATCCAGCCCTTATTCCACTTCTTCTTATAGTAGAATCGTGTAGGAAGGTTTACCGAGTATTCATTTTCTATCAATCGGGTTTCCTGCATGAAGCTCTCATTCTCCGTATTGAACACATCGTCCATCAGGTTGTTCTTCAGCAGTCGGCTCATCCATACACCTGCCATCAGCAGGCAGATATAACCCACGGACAGTGTGAAGATATATAGAGTAGCTGCCCCAACCTTGCCGATGGGCAGTGCCAGCAGCCACCAATTAAGAAAGAAAAAGACAAAGCCAGAGAAAAGTACCGTCCAAATCTTTGGCCAAGTGATTTTCTCCTCTTTCACACCTTTTGTTCCAAGGCAGGACAAGGCAAGGAAAACCACACAAAAGAGTTTTGTCCAGAGGATGGATGAAAACAAGCCCGTGGTGCGCTGGAAGTTCATTAGAATTTTATCAATGATGCCAAGCGTAAACCCCCAGACATGAAATGCCTCGTAGCAGAACCAATAACAGTTAACGAGGAGGAATATCACCGATATACCCCGCATAAAGTCCATGACTTTGCCTAATGCCCTTAAATCATCTTCCTGTGCCATAATGCTGTTTTATTTAGAATATTGTTTGAATACTATTTGAAAAGTTTTTGAATATTATTTGAACAGTGTACTTAGCGCTTCCTGCGTTTAAGATTTACCTTACTTTGTCTACGGAGTTTACGTTGCCAAGCTGTTTCCTTCCAGTCATCGTTGCCCGTAGGTAGGAACAAACCATCTGCCATATCCTCAAAGAGTTCATCAATAAGGTTATCGCTTTCTTCCGTATTTTGCTGCGAGGGTTGAACGGTTGCCGATTGTTCCAAACGGGCAGACAGACTGCCATACAGCGTTTCATCTAAGAACGGATTATGTGTTGGATTGGAGAAATAGCCATTGAATACGTTAGCGGCATATCCCTTACCCAATCGGGAGCCATTAAGCGCAATGCCCTCCTTGTCGTCAATGAACGTGATACCATATATTCGCCTGCTTTCGTTCTTTCGGAAAAACACACGCAAGCCTTGTTCCTCCAGTCTTTGCTGAAGTTCTTCCTCTGTCTTTGGAGAGGTACGCATTGTTTGTAACACCCTGTACCTTGTGATTGATATCAATGGCTTGATAGCTTGTTTGGACTTCTGCATCCTGTTCTGCACGGCTGTATAGCCCACACCACGTCCAATGTCCGAGGCGTGGATAGGGCTGCTTACTTTGTCTCCCTTATCATCTGTTGGGACATAGACAAGTCCATCATATTTCTTTCCCCGAAACTCTGTCTTGACTTCCTCCACTGCAAGATTGTATACGGAGAGGATGGCATTCAGTTCTCCAAGTGAGCAGAACTTATAATGCTTTAGGACAGAGCGAAGCGTTTCGGCTACTTGTTTCTTGATATTCCCTTTGGTGGTATCAATTTTAGATACTTCCCCCATTTCCCTATGAGTTATCTTTGAACCTGGAATGAGACCAAATTTCCTTTCCAAAGCATCGGTAATCTTCTTGCTCCTTCGCTTTTCAAATTTATCATTAATCTTCTGTCCACGACTGTCCACCCGAAGCGATACGATGTGAATATGCTCACGGGCGATGTCGTTGTGCTTGAACACGATGTAGGGTTGTTTTCCGTAGCCGAGAGTTTCCATATACTCTTTTGCAATCTGCGTAAGTGTTTCATTGGAGAGTTTCTCGTCTGGGTGAGGATTGAGGGAGCAATGAAACACCATCTTTTTTGTCCTGCACTTATCCGGGATAAGTTGTCTCATATCGGACAATACCTGTTCCATAGAGTATTTGCCGTCTTGATTTTGATACAAACCATTGGCAAGCAGGACGGTTGCCTCTTCCTGCCCTATCTTCTTGAAATTGTATCCCAATGCTCCTCCAAGGTTTGCCGTTGATGATATTTTGGCTATCATTTGCTGCGGTAGTCAATCGTTACATCTATTGCTTTCTGCTGAAGTTCGATTATCTGGGCAGATAGTCTTTCCAATTTTTCAAGCATAATCTGTGCAGTTTTTACACTGTGGTATGCGTTGATGGCCCGCACAGTCTGGTTATAGAGAACGCCAATCTTATGGATTTGTGCCGTCAGTTCGGATAGCTTTCGATAGTATTCCACGGCAGATTTATCCACCGTAATCACCTTGAAACTCTCCCCAAGAATACGCCCACGCACAAAATCCGACTTTGTTTCTGCTCCTGAACGCTGAAACAAATCAATCGCCCGTTGCTGGTCTTTGGGATTGGGTAACCGTACATGCCAGTTGTCCCAACGGGGTTTTTCTGCGGTTTTTCGTTCTGAACCGTGTCCCGTTTCCTTATTCATGTCTATTCTGTTTTTTAATTACGACTTTGGAGTAATTCATCTCCCCTTCGGGGCAAGGGTCTTTGTGGTACAAACAGCGGTTTGTGTTACAAAGACACACCTTGCTGGTATCAAGAAATGATACGATTGAAGTATCCACCCTTTGGGGGTGTCTGTTTCGGGATATTACCTCCATGTATTATTCTCGCCTGCAAAGTTACGGCGAGTTTTCAAATATCTCATTATCAATGATATTCACTCTTTTTCCTTGTATTTCCTTGTACTTCTATCGTATAGAAATATCTATCGAAAAAGCTTTTATTTTGCAGATAAAACGAACGGAATATCGTTCGATAGAACTATTTAAAGAATGATATGACGAACTCTATTTCAATAGTTCAATATATCGTTAGATAGAATTATCGAAATGTCGACAAATCGACAAATAAAACGATAGATACTTCGGTATTTCGACAGATAAAAGAATTAATAATTCGCTCTGACGATTACTTTAACGAACTACCATTCAAATTATAGTTCAAACGATTAAAATATCTATAGTATGGAACAGATACAAACATCGCCCATATTCCTGGGCTTTTCCTCTCAAAAGGGAGGTGTTGGCAAAAGCACTTTGGCTGAGATTGTTAGCAGCATTCTTTACTACGAAAGAAATATCCATCTTTTTGTGGTAGACTGTGACTTGTCTCAGGACTCATTCTATAAACTCCGTGAAAGGGAAAAGGCTTGCGTTGAAGATGATCCACAGCTTTCCAAGCAGATGAAGCAACATTTCTCCTCTTTGAAGCGTACAGCCTATCGCATCATCAAGGCAGACCCTAAGGAGGCAATAGAAAAAGCTAACGAGTATATCCGTAAACATCCGTCTGAGAATTTTGATTTGGTCATCTTCGACTTTCCTGGTCATGCTGGTACAAGTGACCTTTTGCAGCTATCGCTGGAGATGGACTATATCCTTTCACCTTTAGAGCCTGATGTTCAGTCAATGGTTGCTGTCTTACCTATATCAAAGCTGTAAACGATTTGGGTGTATCCATGTCAAGTGTCCGTATCAAAGAAGTCATTCTCCTATGGAATAAGGTTGACCGAAGAGTTAAGAACACGCTCATAGAATACTATAGTAGGTATATTAAGAACGAAGATTACACGCTACTTAATCAGCATGTCTATGCCGCTCACCGCTTCAGCCATGAATTGGAGCAATACGGATATCGTGGAGTATTCCGTTCCACTTACCTACCTCCCAATAAGGCTTTACGAATCGGGACCGGCATTGATGAGCTGACAGAGGAATTGCTTACCCATATTCAACTTCAATAAGACAGCACTATGGCAAATTTACATAAAAATCTCGATTTATAAGCCAGTGTAGATAAAAAACTGAAAAGAAATCTCCCCACACAGTTCCGTTTTGTAACTTGCATTCGAGATTGAAAAATGTCAAGGACACTACCTTCTTTCGCCTATTATCGTGCTCTTACGTCACATTTTTGTATCTTTGGGGTGATAAATTCATGTTTAACCCAAAATATTGAGGCTTATGAGAACGGTATGTGGCCTTGACGTGCACAAAGATAGTGTTTATCTTTGTATTTTGAGTAGCACAGGTGAAATTTACGAGAAGAAATTTGGTGTTTTAACAACAGAACTAATTGAAATGCGTGATTTGATGCTCTCACATCACGTTTTAGAAGTCGGTATGGAAAGCACAAGTGTGTATTGGATTCCTATTTGGAGAGTTCTTGAGCCACATTTCAAGTTGAAACTCATCAACCCTTATTTCATTAAACAATTGCCTGGTCACAAGAGTGATGTAAAGGATGCACAATGGATTGCAGAGTGCATGCTAAAGGAATTGGTAAACGGTAGTTTTGTTCCTCCAGAACGCATCCAACAGTTGCGTCAGTACGACCGGCGTATCTATGATCTTGATGATGAGATTATCCGCAAACTTGCCAAGTTGGACGCAGCCGTTCAACGGTGTAACATCCGTCTGAGCAACTATGTATCTAACACGGATAGTGTGAGCTACAAGGCAGTGATAGATAAAATCTGCGAAGGAGTTACTGACCCCAATGTGCTCGTGGAGGAAATCCACGGACGTATTATCAATCACCATGGAAAGAAAACTATAATCGCTTCGCTTACTGGCAGCATTACAGAATGTGACATAGATATCATGCGGCAGCTCAAGGCAGAAATAGACTTAGCAGAGCAACACAAACAGCAATGTATGGACAAGATGCTGGCCATTTGCGAAAATGAGTATTCGACACAGTTGCACAATTTACAGACAATTCCAGGAGTGAAGATGAGGGCCGCTACATCATTGATTGCAGAAATCGGTACCGACATGAGTCATTTTGAAACAGCCAACCATCTCGCTTCCTGGAGTGGACTGAAGCCACGCAATGATCAGTCTAACAAGACTATTAAATCACGCCGCATCACTTATGGAAACCGATACCTTCGACGAACCATCATACAATGCTCATGGGGTGCAAGTCGCACCAAGAATTGTTTTTTTAGCCGATTCTCCTACCACCAGACACAAGTCAGAAAGAAAAACAGAATGAAAGTTCAAGTAGCAATAGCAAGGAAAATGCTTATTTGTGCATGGAACATCTTGAAGGACGGTGTATCCTATAAGGATTTCAACAACATAATCGAAGCATCCGTAATAAATGGATGACGCAATATACCAGTCATGGAAAGGCTACTACCTTTGTGATGGCATATGACCTCGTCATGACAAATTAACCAACGACATGACTGGCGATGGAACTCAGTGTGAGCGTTAAGCTCGAAGAGGAAAGTATCATTTTTCATGCAGGTCAGCAAATGACTTGCATAGTCTCGTTATGTACTATAATAAGCATAGCCTTTGGTTTAAGTTACTTCTGTGACGATTTCTTTTCGGTTTTATAGAGGAAAGATACAAGAACAGCGGAAGAAATTGGAAGCCAAGCTCAAGGAAATGGCAGAAGACGGGGTGATGAAGACACCACCTAAGGAAACGGTGGCTTTTGACCCACCTGATGAGGAAGAGGATATGAAAGCCGAGGTCAGTACCAACCAAAAGGAAAACCAACATCTGGTAAAGGAGCTTATGCCTACCTCGGAGGATAAGCAGGACGAGACCTTGTGTAAAAGCCACGAGAGAGGATATGAGAGACGTGTGGAAACACCTCGGATTTCTTTAGAGGACTACCGAACACGCTATTTACAATCCGTCCGCCTTCGAGAGCGAACCAATTTTACAATGAGTGCTGATACACTCCAAGTGCTAAGAAACATTTTACAGGATTTGGGTGAGCGAGTATCGATGGCTTGCTATATTGACAATATTCTTCGTGAACACCTCAAGGAGCATAAGGAACTACTCAATAATGCTACAGCAAAGCATCGCCGCAAGGTGGCAATAGATTTTTGAACATAGAATAAATGACAAACAACATCACTATTATGCAAACAATACTATTCAACATTCTCCTGCTTATGATAGTAGTATGGGTGTTCATTGGAATACTCTTCCTTTGGCAGCAGTTCCGCATAGCGTGCCGCAGATTGGAGAAAGCGTGCGAGAAGAAAAATGAGCAGAAACAAAAGCAGAATATTTCTTCTGTTACGCAAGACCAGCTTGAACAGGCACGTCAAGTGCTTGTCGGTAAGAGTAAGTCATATAGGAAAGGCTATGACGAAATCTCAAAAGAGATTACGACAAATTCTCAAAAAATCCCTGATGTTCTCGATACTTCATCAAAAGAAAAATCAGCTGATAATCCTAATACCTTTGCAGAGAAAAACTCATCTGTATCCGAAGAAACAAAAGAAGTGGAAGGTACAGATGAGGACAATGAAATGCAGGTTGACTACACAATGGACGAGCCTGACGAAGACACTATCATTCGTGAGGAACTGCAAATCGCTGATGCAGTGATGCCCGAAGCTCACCGTCCGCCATTCTTACAAGGGACTTGTCCCGTATAAACGGTTGGCACAGGAATGACGATGCACTCGATGAGGAAAGCGAAACCGAAGTGCAGGATACGCTGCAAAGCATACGGGGAACACAGCTCATGGACTATATCAAAGAGGCAACGCTTAAGCAGGAGAAAGACCATCAAAAGCTCCTTGCTGCCATTCGCAAGGCGGAAGAAGCGGAATTAGAGGGAAATAATATAAACTCTTCTTCTGACTTTGAAACGAACTCAAATGTAGAAAGCAGTAACAGCGATGTTTCGGAAGATGATGAACGTCCACTGTCATACTATCTGTAAAACTATTGTTTTTGTTCATATTGTACAGTGTTCGAGGGGTGGCTCAAAAGTAAAACAATCAACCAATATCAGTCATACAATAAAACCGAGTCACCCCCTTATCACCTCTATCCAAAAGAAAACAATTCATTTAACAACTTAAAATAAAAAGAACAATGAACAACAAAAAGAAAATCACAATGCTACTCCTGATGGCTACCACTGCCATAGGAGCATACGCACAAGGCAATGGTATTGCCGGTATCAATGAAGCTACAAAAATGGTAACCTCCTACTTCGATCCCGGCACGAAACTCATTTATGCCGTAGGGGCGGTAGTGGGGTTGATAGGAGGAATAAAAGTGTATAACAAGTTCTCAAGTGGTGACCCCGATACGAGCAAGACTGCAGCCTCTTGGTTTGGTGCGTGTATCTTCCTCATTGTGGCTGCCACTATCCTGAGAAGTTTCTTCCTGTAAGGCGATGGCTGCATTTGAAATCAACAAAGGTGTAGGCCGGACGGTAGAGTTCAAGGGCTTGAAGGCGCAGTACCTCTTCCTCTTTGCAGGAGGCCTGCTGGCTGTCTTCATTCTTGTGGTTATTCTTTATCTCTGTGGCATCAGTCAAGTTACCTGTCTTGTCATAGGTGTAGTGGGTGCCAGCCTTGTGGTATGGCAAACGTTCACCATGAATAGAAAGTACGGGCAATATGGGCTGATGAAGAAAGGAGCAGTGCGTATGCACCCACGCTACCTTGTAAACCGCCGTACGGTCTTCCACCTTATCCGTAATCTTCAACCAAAGAAAGCAAAGAAATGAGAAATAAAAGCAAGATAACCACCTTGGAATCTAAGTTCCCGCTGCTCTCCATCGAGCAGGGCTGCATGGTGAGCAAAGATGCTGACATCACGGTCGCATTCCGTGTGGAATTGCCCGAACTCTTTACCGTCACTTCTGCAGAGTATGAAACAATGCACTCAGCCTGGCATAAGGCTATAAAAGTGCTACCCAATTACAGCATCGTACACAAGCAGGACTGGTTCATCAAGGAGGACTATCAAGGAAAGCTCTCCGATGGCGAACTGAGTTTCCTTGCCCGTGCATCAGAACGGCATTTCAACGAACGTCCCTATCTCCACCACTCAGTCTATCTCTTCCTTACCAAGACCAACAAACAGCGTATGGCACAACAGAGCAATTTCTCTTCGCTTTGTCGTGGACATCTGCTACCAAAGGAGATTACCAACAGGATGAAGTGATGAAGTTTATGGAAGCCGTAGACCAGTTCGAGCGAATCATCAACGATACCGAGCAGATAAGAATTGTCCGCATGACAGAGGAAGAGTTGGTTGGCACAAATGAAAAAGGAGGACTACTCGATAGGTATTTCTCCCTCTCGGAAGAAGGACACGCGTCTTTGGAGGACATCCGTCTGGGCGCAGACCTTGTGCGTGTGGGCGACAATATGCTTTGTCTGCATACACTTTCTGATACGGACGACCTGCCGACAACGGTCAGCACGGACAGCCGATATGAACGACTGTCCACCGACAGAAGTGACTGTCGTCTTTCCTTTGCCTCTCCCGTGGGGTTGATGTTGCCCTGCAACCATATCTATAACCAGTACCTCTTTATCGAGGATAGCGATGCCAACTTGGAACGCTTCGAGAAGCAGGCAAGGAATATGCACTCGCTGGCACACTACAGCCGTAGCAACCAAATCAACGAGGAATGGATACAGGAGTATCTCAATATTGCCCACTCACAGGGACTAACCTCTATCCGTGCCCACTTCAACGTGCTGGCATGGAGCAGCGATAAGGAAGAACTTCGCCAGATTAAGAATGACGTAGGCTCTGCACTTGCTCTTATGGAATGCCACCCTCGTCACAATACCATTGATGCGGCAACGCTCTACTGGGCGGGTATTCCCGGCAATGCGGCAGACTTTCCAGCAGAAGAGTCATTCTATACTTTCATAGAGCCTGCCCTCTGTTTCTTTACGGCAGAGACGAACTATAAGGACTCGCTCTCTCCCTTTGGTATCAAGATGGCAGACCGCCTGTCGGGAAAACCTGTTCATCTGGATATATCGGATTTGCCGATGAAAAAGGGAGTCATCACCAACCGTAACAAGTTCATCTTGGGTCCTTCGGGCAGTGGTAAGTCTTTTTTCACCAACCACATGGTTCGTCAGTATTACGAGCAGGGAGCGCACGTCCTCTTGGTCGATACAGGTAACTCATATCAAGGCTTGTGTGAACTTATCCACCGCAAGACTAAGGGCAAGGACGGTGTGTATTTCACCTATACCAATGAAAGTCCAATATCCTTCAACCCTTTCTATACGGATGATTACTTCTTCGATGTAGAGAAAAGGGAGAGTATCTGCACGCTGCTGCTTACACTTTGGAAAAGTGCTGATGAGCATATTACTAAGACCGAGGCAGGCGAACTTGGTTCTGCTGTAAACTCCTATATCGAGTTGATATGTGCTGACCATAGCGTTACGCCCTGTTTTAATACTTTCTATGAGTATCTGCGGGACGTGTACCGCAAGGATATGGAAAAGCGTGACATCAAGGTAACGCTCTCGGACTTCAATATCAACAACCTCCTGACGACACTCAAGCAATACTACAAAGGCGGTCGCTATGATTTCCTGCTGAACTCGGACAAGAATATCGACCTGCTCTCTAAACGCTTCATCGTCTTTGAAATCGACCAAGTGAAGGACAATAAGGACCTCTTTCCTGTGGTAACGATTATCATCATGGAAGCTTTTATCAACAAGATGCGCCGATTAAAGGGTATCCGCAAGATGATTCTCATTGAGGAAGCGTGGAAAGCCATAGCTTCGGCAAACATGGCAGACTACATCAAGTATCTCTACAAGACGGTGAGAAAGTATTTTGGGGAAGCCATTGTCGTAACGCAGGAGGTGGACGATATCATTCAGTCGCCCATTGTCAAGGAAAGTATTATTAATAACTCTGACTGCAAGATACTGCTCGACCAGCGCAAGTATATGACCAAGTTCGACGGCATACAGGCGATGCTCGGTCTTTCGGAAAAGGAAAAGAGCCAGATACTCTCCATCAATCAAAACAATGACCCCAACCGACTCTACAAGGAGGTGTGGATAGGGTTGGGCGGTATGCAGAGTGCCGTCTATGCTACGGAAGTGAGTATGGAGGAATACCTGACCTACACCACGGAGGAAACCGAGAAGGTGGAGGTGATGAACAGGGCAGCACAGCTTGGTGGGGATATCGAAACGGCTATCCGCCAGCTTGCCATAGAGAAAAGAAACAATAAAAAGAAATAAGTACAAACCATCAAAACTATAGTAACAATGAAAAAGTACATTTTCATGGCTCTCTTAGGATTGAGCCTTTCTGTTCCCAAAGCCCACGCACAGTGGGTAGTAACCGACCCTGGCAATTTTGCTGGCAACATCGTCAATTCTGTAAAGGAGATAGCAACAGCTTCGAAGACGGTGAAAAACACCCTTGACGGTTTTAAGGAGGTGGAGAAGCTTTACAACGACACCAAGAAGTATTACGATGCACTCAAGAAGGTGAACAACTTGATTGGTGATGCCTACAAGGTCAAGGAGTGCATTCTGATGGTGGGCGACATCTCTGAGATTTATGTTACCTCGTATAAGAAGATGCTCTTGGACAAGAACTTCCGCCCTTCAGAACTCGCGGCGATGGCTTCGGGCTATGCCAAACTCTTGGAACAAAGCGGGGGAGAGTCTCAAGGAACTAAAGTCCATCGTTAAGAGTAATGTCTTCTCGATGAACGACCACGAGCGAATGCAAGCCATCGACCGCATCTATACCACGCTGAGGGTAAACCGCTCACTTGTATCCTACTACACAAGGAAAAACATCTCTGTAAGCTATGTGCGTGCAAGGGAGAAGAACGATCTTGCCTCTGTTAAGGCGCTCTATGGTAATACGGCAAGCAGATATTGGTAATTGGTCATTCATACATCTAAACACACTTGCTTATGGATTTTGCCAGTTTACATGAGCTGCTACGCTCAACCTATGATGAGATGATGCCGCTCTGTGCCCAGATGACGGGCATTGCCAAGGGCATTGCGGGCTTGGGAGCACTCTTTTATATTGCTCTTCGTGTATGGGCTTCCATTGCCCGTGCCGAGGCGATAGACGTCTTTCCTTTGCTGCGCCCCTTTGTCTTGGGCTTTTGCATTATGTTCTTCCCGACAGTCGTACTGGGTACGATGAATGCCGTTCTCTCGCCCGTAGTGCAGGGAACGGAGATGATGGTACACCAGCAGGAGGGGAACCTTGCCGAGCTTACAGCCAAGCGGGACAAGTTGCAAGAGGAAGCCTACCTTAGAAATCCAGGAACAGCCTACCTTGTTTCCAACGAGAAGTTCGATGAGAAGATTGAGGAAATGGGTATCATCGGACCTGAAGATGCCGTGACGATAGCGGGTATGTATGCCGAGCGTGCTGCCTATCAGACCAAGCAATGGATTATGAAGATGGTACACGACCTTTTAGAACTTCTGTTCCATGCTGCAGGACTTATCATCGACACACTACGCACCTTTATACTCATCGTCCTTGCCATTCTCGGTCCGATAGTCTTCGGTATTGCCGTATGGGATGGTCTTGCAGGCTCACTTACGGCATGGTTCTCACGCTATATCTCTGTTTACCTGTGGCTGCCTGTCAGCTCTATTCTTACGGCACTGCTAACGAAAATACAGGTGCTGATGATAGAGAAGGATATCGAAGCACTCAGTGACCCTAACTACCTGCCTGATTCGGGGACGTGGTACTACATCGTCTTCTTCCTTATCGGTATCGTAGGCTACTTCTGTGTACCTACCGTGGCAGGCTGGATTATCGAAGCGGGTGGTGGTATCGGCTCATACGGTCGTAATGTCAACCAGACAGCACAGCATGGTGCGCAAGGCGCATATACTGGTGGCAAGGCTGCTATGGCTGGCGCAGGTGCTGCTGTGGGAAATGTCGGTGGACGTATCAAGGGTGCACTGCTCAAAGGAAAATAGAAATCGAACAATAATGCTTAATTAATCAACACCTATAAAAGGAAAGAAAAAATGGAATTCAAATCACTTGGTAATATCGAGACCTCATTCAGACAGATAAGACTCTACGCCTTTGTCTTTGCCATCGTCTGCGTGGTAGTAAGCGGTTATGCTGTCTATGCCTCATACAGCTTCGCTAAGGAGCAGAGAGAGAAAATCTATGTGCTTGACCAGGGAAAGTCGCTCATGCTTGCCCTCAGTCAGGATGCAACCCGAAACCGTCCCGTAGAGGCAAGAGAACATGTGCGTCGTTTCCATGAACTGTTCTTTACCATTGCACCCGACAAGGATGCCATTGAGAAGAATATGGAGCGTGCCTTCCTGCTGTGTGACAAGTCGGCTTTCAACTATTACAAAGACTTGGCAGAGAAGGGATATTATAACCGTGCCATATCGGGCAATGTCAATCAGCGCATAGAAGTGGACTCTATCCACTGCAACTCAATACTTACCCTTATGCGGTAACGACTTATGCACGGGAGTTTATCGTCCGTCAGAGTAATGTCACAGAGCGCAGTCTTATTACGACCTGCACGCTGCAGAACTCTGTCCGTTCGGACAACAACCCACAAGGCTTCCTGATGGAGAACTTCCTCGTCAAGGAGAACAGAGACATACAGACTTATAAACGATAAGGCTATGGCAAGGAAAAGAAACTTTTTATTCTCACGTCACTATCTGCGCTTTCACCTATGGCTCCGCCATCGTTGTGAAAGACTCACGATAAGGCAGAGAAAGGAAATCGTCTATGGGCTGAGCTTCATCTATCTGCTCTGCTCGCTTTGGATGATAGCGCAGTTCTTCCTTCCTACAAAGAAGGAGAAACTACCCATCCCCACGGGAAAGCTGACGGATAGTCCGATACGGACGGACAGCACTTTACAAGAGTTACACGGCAATTTTTACCTACAACATCATCAAACAATTAAGGAAAATGGATAATAAACAGAAAGAACAAATGAAGAAAGGTTTGGTCTTCGGAGGATTAGGACTGCTGTTTGCCCTCTCGATGTGGTTTATCTTTGCACCATCGGGCAAGGATAAGACTGCTGCGGAGCAGGGACTCAATGACAGCATCCCGCAGGCAACGACAGAAAAGCTCACCGAAAACAAGCTCAAAGCCTATGAATTAGGCGACAAGGCACACGAGGAGGAACAGACCCGCGAGGAGATGGGCAGGCTTTCGGATTACTTTGATAGTAATACCACCCCCTCGGAAAGCGAGCGTGCGGAAGCAGCTGCTTCTACGGCAAAGATAGAAAGTTCTATGCATCGCTATGAGGAGAACAATCGGCTCTTGAACTCCTTTTACGCTCCCGACCCACACGAGCAGGAGCGTGAAGCTCTGCGCTCGGAAATAGATAACCTCAAGAAGGAACTCTCTGCCAAAGACAACAGGGAGGATAATGAAGAGAAACGACAGCTTGCCTTGATGGAAAAGAGCTATCAGATGGCAGCGAAATATCTTCCCAAGACTTCGCCGTTCCACCATCTTTGGGTAATGACTTTTACCGAGGATAAAGGGGCAAACGGCAACGAACAAAGGTCAGAGTATGGGCAGTAATATAAGCGGAGGTTCGGCCGACTTGCCTGCAATGGAAATCTTGGCGGAACGCAAACAAGTAGTGTCCTCACTGGGGCAGCCGATGAGCGACGCTGACTTCATCAAGGAGTATGGCACGAAAGCACGCAACTTGGGCTTCCATTCGCTCGCAAGTGCGGCTGCACCCACGATGCGCAACACACTCAAAGTGGTGGTGGACAGGACAACGACGCTCAAAGAGGGCGATAATGTCGTGCTCCGTCTGCTTGAAAGTGCCAAAGTGCAGGGCTTGTGTATTCCACGACAGAGCCGACTCATAGCCGTCGCTAAGATAGAGGGTAACCGTATGCACCTGCTTATCAAAAGCATAGAAGTGGACGGGCATATCATAGCAGTCAAGCTCTCGGCATATGACACAGACGGACAGGAGGGCGTGTATATACCAGGCTCGGAGGACATCAATGCGCTTAAGGAAGTTGGGGCGAACATCGGTGGTTCAATGGGCACATCCTTTACCTTCGCTTCCTCTGCCAAAGACCAGATTATCTCAGAGGCTGCACGTGGGGTGATGCAGAGCGCAAGTCAGCTGCTTCAGAAGAAACTGCGTACCATCAAGGTAACGCTCAAGGGTGGCTACCGCCTTTTCTTGGTTCAGTCCCCAAAAAACAATCGAAAATGATAAGTAAAAATAACATTAAATCAAAAGGAACAATGAAGAAAATTATTTTATCAATGGCTATGCTTGCCATGGTGGGAGCAACAGCCACAGCACAGGAAAACAATGATGGTCTGACACCAAGCCGTCCACTTACTTCGGGAGAGCTCTTTCAAGGTATGAGCCGTGCCATACCAACGGGGCGTGTCGTACTGCCGTATGGTCTGGACGTTACCTTTGACAAGACCGTGCATCTTATCTTCCCTTCTGCCATCCGTTATGTAGACTTAGGTTCGCAGAATATCATCGCAGGAAAGGCGGAGGATGCTGAGAACGTACTACGTGTAAAGGCTTCGGTGAAGGACTTTGAGACGGAAACCAATATGAGTGTCATCTGTGAGGACGGCTCTTTCTATGCTTTCAACGTAAAGTATGCTGATGAGCCGGAGAAGTTAAGCATCGAGATGAAGGATTTTCTCTCCACGACGGAAGGTAGACTGCCGAGCAACCGTTCTGATATTTACTTTAAGGAACTTGGTAATGAGTCGCCCGTATTAGTAAAGCTGATGATGGAGACTATCTATCAGAATGACAGACGCTGCATAAAACATATCGGTGTACAGCAGTTCGGTATGAAGTTCCTGCTTCGTGGCTTGTATGCCCATAACGGCTTGCTGTATTTCCACATTCGTATGGAAAACGGCACGAATATGCCGTATTCAGTGGATTTTATTACATTTAAGGTGGTTGATAAGAAGATGGCAAAGCGCACCGCTATACAGGAGCAGGTGTTGCTGCCACTTCGCGCCTATCATCAGGTGATGCAGGTGCGTGGCATGGGTAGTGAACACTCCGTGTTTGCGCTCGAGCAGTTTTCTCTTGCAGAAGACAAGCAGCTTGAAGTGACACTCTATGAAAGAAATGGCGGTCGTACGCTGACCTTTTATGTAACGGCAGAAGACCTGCAATTGGCAAAGAAGATTGATAACCTCAAACTGAAGTGGTAGACATTATGAAGAAGAAAATAATTTTATCAGTTTGTGCTGCGGTGGCTATGACTTTCAGTCTGCCATCGCAGGCACAGCGACTGATACCCAAGCAAAAGGGAGTAGAGGTCGTAGGGAGTGTTCCGCTTATCAAGGGTGAGAAACTCTTTACAGGTGATAATTTCGGTGTAGGCATATCGCTTACCCGTTATCTCAAAAAGGAGAACTACACCTTTGTTATGGCAGAGTATGAACAGCAGAATATGCTGTACAGAAGTTATAACGTAAAACTCAAGGATGCACTCTTGCAGGTGGGCTATATGCACCCTGTTCTTTCCGACAGAGGTAAGAATGTTTTTCTCTATAGTGGCATATCCGCTTTGGGTGGCTATGAGCAGCTGAATGAGGACAAGAAGCTGTTGCCTGATGGGGCAACACTGCTCGACCGTTCCCGCTTTGTCTATGGTGGTGCCGTGCATGGTTCGGTGGAAGTGTTCCTTACGGATAGGGTTCTCTTTCTTGTAAAGGCGCAGGGACGCTTCCTCTTTGGAACGGATGTGCATCATTTTCGTCCGGCTGTTTCAGCAGGACTAAGGTTTAACTTTTAAGTAGAAGAAAAGATGAAGAAGATATTGAATACGATTTGGGTAATGGGTGTACTGATCCTTGCCGTGTTTTGCCTATCTGCTTGTGATAGGGATTTGGATGTTCAACAGTCTTATCCGTTTACGGTGGAGACAATGCCGGTTCAGAAGGACATCGTCAAGGGACAGACGGCTGAAATCAGGTGTATGCTGAAGCGGGGCGGTGAGTTTGCCGACACTCGCTATACTATACGTTATTTCCAGTCTGACGGCAAGGGCTTGCTAAGAAATGACAATGGTACTGTCTTCAAGCCGAACGACCGCTATCCGCTTACAAAAGATGTGTTCCGCTTATATTACACTTCTCTCTCATCTGACCGCCAAACGATTGACGTGTATGTGGAGGATAGTTTTGGGAAAGTTCAGCAGCTGACCTTTAGTTTTAACAACGAGCGAGAAGAGGGCAAGAAGCCTGCATCTTCTCGTCACTAAAAGCGTAATTGATGCGAACGATAAATTCTTTCATTTTACTTTGTGTATTCTGCCTGTTCTGTCAGCCGACCCTTGCTCAGCGTAGGGTGCGGCTGGCAGACTTGCCACCTTTTGAGCGTGCTGTGGTCGTTGTGAAATATTTCGAGGGCATGCACGGCTGGAAGAATTATCCGTATGTTGGCTATGGGCATCAGTTGCAACCTGGAGAACACTTCACGGCGGATATGACGGAACGGCAGGCAGACTCACTGCTTCGTGCCGACCTTTGGAAATGCTTTGAATACTTCAAAGGATATGGAAAAGATGCCCTATTACTTGCTGTCTTATCTTACAATGTCGGAGTAGGCAGGTTGCTGGGATATGACAAACGTCCCAAGAGCAGATTACTACAAAAGATAGAGTCGGGCGACAGGAACTATTATCGTGAATTTATCTCTTTCTGCCGATACAAAGGAAAGGTGCTACGAGGACTTGTCAAACGACGAAATGTGGAATTTGCCCTGTTTTATATACTTTGATTATCCAATACGCCTCTTGCGACATTTTATGCTCCGCAAGGGGCGTTTTCTTGTCGTTTTAGTCGCCTTCTTCGTTATGATTGAGTAATTTTGCAAAAAATGGATACACTATGTATAATCGGCAATGGTTTTGACCTCCATCACGGCATAGCATCTTCTTATGAAGATTTTAGACAGTATGTATGGAAAAAATGTGGCTTAGATGGTTATTGGATAGGACAATTAGAAGCATGCTACCCTACAAAAAATAAAGATGGGAAACTTGAACTATGGTGCGACCTTGAATACGCATTAGGGAATATAGATTTCCAAAATGCATTTGATGAATCAACAGAAGATGTCGAATTAGAGGAAGACCATGAAATGCGTTATCAGGCACAAATGGAGGAGTACTCTTTATCCGATATTGATTTTTGGATATTTTTATGGAGATAGCTAAAAATGTTGCATCAAACACTCAATGGCTTTCAGTTTACTATAATAATTCCCAAGAGCGTAATAGAGAAGTTAATCGAGTCAAAGACTTTATTAACAAATTAGGACTTACGTGTTCGAATTGTCAGACTTTTTGTATGTAATTAAATTATAATGAAATTATTGCGACTTTCTTTTGCTTCTTTTCTTTGGTCGCCTGCTCGTTCAAAGAAAAGAAAGAAGCCACGCAATTTTTTTAAGGTTGCGTGGCTCATTGTGTTAGGGATTTTCGGTTGTTTCAATTATCCGCTCTTCGGGGTGGGTATCAAAAGCCTAATTGATTTGTTCATCGGGCAGGGGTGCTGTGTATTCCTCTGTCCATCACCATTCCACAATCTTCAAGGATTTTGCGCTCGGCTTTCTCTCGGTTTGTGGCTACTACCTCAAACACACCTTCAAAAACGTATTGGGTGCGTACTCTGTAAACTTTTCTTTCCATATCTTCAAAATTCAGCAATGAGTAATCTGTGTTCCATTGGTTCACCATTCGATAGCCAACGGTGGGTTAGCCAAAAATGATGTGCGCCGTAACCATAAACGAAGTATTTGTCCAACTCGGTTTCTTGGGAGATTTGAAGGGGTGCGGTCTGTAACTCCTCCTTGTTCTCGGCTATGCTTATGCCATTGATAACTCTCACGATGATATTGGGGATTTCGTCTTCCCAACTGCGAATAATGCCTTCTATCTGTACTTTCATATTCCTTTGTTTTATGGGGTATATTATGCGGTTGCTCTCTGTGCTATCATTCTCATATTCTTCTGCATCAGGGCGAGTATCTGCTCGTGGTACTCGGTGTTCTTGTTGCACACGCCACGACTTTGCACCACTTTCATAGTTTCCAATGATACCTCGATGGTCTCGATGCGCTCTCCGTCCTTTGTGGCAGAGAAGATAAGCGACTGCGGTTTGCTGTAATAGCGTGCGTCATATACGCAATGGTGCAATGCTGTGCCTTCCTCCAAATGCTCCTGCACGCTCTCCAAAACATGGATGCGGATAATACCGTCAGTAAACTCTATGCCAAAGAATTTTGCTTTGAGTTGTTTGTACTCTTGTTCGGCTTCCATTGCTTCCTTACGCTTCTTGATAATGTTCTCACGCTCCTGCCTTGCCCTGCGCTTGGCTTGGTAATGGTCGTGCGTTGCTCTTAGATCGTTGGGGCAAACATACTTGGCATTGTGAATATCCTTGCCTAATTGATTGAGCATATCCACCATATCACACCATAGACTTCCGTCCTCTATATGGTAGCCGTTTCGCAAACAGATGCGGATAGATGCCCAATACCTATCAATGCTTCTTCGACCATTGTGCATGAAGAATTTGAGTAGCGGGATTTGCCCCGACTTCAACAAGGTTTCCACACGGCTATCGGAAAGCAGTGCCGGTATAAGTTCGGTAGGCACTATATTGTGGAAGTTTCCCTCAAAACCATTTCTGCGGAGTGTGTCCGTAACCTTGAACTTGGGATATATCGGTGAGTACGCTATATGGCGGTAGGCTTCGTTGTCGTTGCGTACTGCCATTGGCGAACAGAAAGAAAAGGTGTCAATGTATCTGCCTAATGTTCGTTGAACGGCAATAATCGTTTTTCTTCCTTGTGCGTTCCACCAATACTGACCGATTTCAAAGGTATATGAAGATGCCTTGCAACCTTTCTCCATTTCCACGGAAAGAAGAAACATTCTTAGTATTTGGTATTCTCCGTAAGCGGTAAGTATCGTGAAATATTGCTTTTGTCTTATCTTGCGTTGAAAGGTTTCCTTGACCTGCAACTTTGCCCTGCAATGAGGGCAGGTGCAAGTGTCCGTAGGCTTTTCTATTGTCCAACTATGCCCACAATCCATACACGTTGTGCGACCTTTGGGCAGTCGGTAGCCGAAATGGTCTATACATTCACGGAATGCCCATTTGCTCTGTGTCTTGGTTATCGGGCGAAGGTGCCTGCTCTCGGCAAGGACTGCCTTCTCAAATCTGTTTCTCGGCTTCATAGGCTTAAAAATTGAATAGGGATTGCTGTACTTGGGTTGTTACGTTCTCAGTTTTCTTCACTCGTGCATTACGGCTCTGTATCTTGGCGAGTTCCTCACGTTGGTACTGCTTGATGGCTTCCTGCCTTGCTTCGGCTTTCTCCTCCTCTGTGAGTTCCACAATGTGATTAACGACAACTTGGCAAGAAACAGCCTTACCCACCTCTATATCGTCCTCGTCATAGTAGTGGACTGCCATTGAGTAGATTTCATCGTCCTCAAAGCCATTACACCCACTCGCCTGCACTTGGTTCAAAATGTAAGTTACACACTCCTCGATGCTCTTGTTAGGCTTCATCAAGTTGGGCGCAAACAAAGGGTCTGTCGCTGCACGTCCGTTGAGATACTCGGCTATTGCTCTCGTAAAATGTTCTGTTCCTTTCATAGTCGTTTAATATTTGGGAATTTCTACTATTTGATTGATGCGCCCATATAGATAGGCTCTTAGGCTTGTTCTGTCGGGTGCGTAATACTCTGCCCAATGTCCGTATTGATTGACCAAATACTTCTTCAATACGTCCATAAAGTCAAACCGATAACCCATAAGGGGTACGGCTGTACGGAAGTAGGTGTTAGTGTTCACAGCTTCGGTAAGCCAATTCTTTTCCTCACGGCTCATTCGCTCTCCACGATTGAGTTTCAAACGTAGGAGATATGCTTTGCTATTACAAAGGCTCTCCAAAGGGGGAACGTCCCATTGTACAAACTTAATTGCCAACACTTGCTCACTTTTTTCAGCCGTAGGGTTAATGCGGTAATGAGAGGAGGAGCTATATCCTTTTTTCTTCATCGAAGATGTGATATTTACTTTCTGCTGTTCCATAATGACATTTTTTTTATGCGTCCAAAGATCGGAGTATGCTGATTCCTTTTTGTAGCAATAAGAAGGTAGGGGGCGCAGCCGGCACAAGGTTTTGCAGGAAAATACTACCCGAAATGAAATGTAGGTGTGGAGATTTTCCGTGCAAACCAAAGGCACAGACCTTGTGTAAGCCGTAGCCCCTTACTACCTTTGCGAATAAAAAGAAATCAGCACCGACTTATGGCACATCAAAGTGGAATAGATGGACATGAGAAGCGAAAGTGCAACGCCTGTATGGGAAATGAAAAAGGTGGCTACCTCAATCGAGATAACCACCCATAAAGAAGAATGAATCGAAGAATATCTTTCCTTGTACCTTAGAGCACACAGAGCAGGATTGCCAAGGTGACGGCAAGCCAGAACAGCCAACGCAGGATTGTAAAGGTTACTTGCAGTATCACTCTGACAATGAAGCGTAGTATCAGGAAACCGAGAATAACCGAAACAGCGGTTACGACTTGCGGCGTAACTATCTTCGAGATGAGGTAAACCGCACCGATAACGATGGAAAGCAGAACAGCGAGTTCGATGAAGCGTGTCCAACCGAAGTGACGGACTTGCTTGGGAGAACTCGGTGGCTGCTGTTCTTCTCGGTTTTGTTCGATGCGTCTGCCTTGATGAAGGCAGGTGTGTGAACGATTTCGTTAAGCCGTGAGGACAATGGAAGCTCGCTTCTATTGTCTCGGTGAGAAATCGCACTTTTAAGAACGTCTTGATTCATGATGATTGTATTCATATCGGGGCTTTTAATAGTTCAAGAGCAATAACAAGATATTCTGCCTCACAAAGCCAAGTGTTTGTCCAAACTCTTGGTGTGTGGGGAAGAATAGTTATCTTGGCTCTTGAAACTACAAAAGCTCCCGATGGTGTTACATCAAGTCATGTTTTCACCGCCTATCGTTGGCAGAGCATTGACCTCGATGAGCAGCACGATGGTACCGGTCAGCTCGGTGTACAGTTTATCGTATTCTGTACCTGCCGCAAAGTCGTCCGTGAGTTCGTACTTGGCAAATACCGCTTGAATTGCCTTGTTGTTCAGTAAAATTAGTGCTAACCTTTCGGGAAGCGGACTTGGCAGCTCCTTCTCAAACTCCTGCTCCAGCACGGAAACAAGGGTATCATACTTTGAGAAATGCAGGTTGTGGTACAGCACCTCGCTTGCCATCGTCTCTGCTTCGGGGTAGGAGAAACCTTGCGCCACGGCATCGCAGTAAGCCGTCAGAGCCTCGTCTGCTCGAGCGGTTACAAACGCATTGTCATTCACTCTCTCTGGAAAATGCTCTCCGAGATACGCCTCCAGCTTCAGACGGAAGTAAGAAAGCTCTTTCTTTGTTGTTGCCATAAGTCTTAATGATTTGTTATTATAATAGGTGTATCACTCTTTTTGGTATAACGTCGCTTGGTCGCCTTTGCAGGCGGAGCACTTGCGAAGTCGAACTTATCCAATTTCTTGGATACGGCAAGCATATCATTCTCAATCTTCTTGTTCGTTATGCGGGCATAAAGCTGAGTTGTAGTTATGCTTGTGTGTCCTAACATCTTGGACACTGATTCTACTGGAACACCCTTGGTGAGCATCATCGTGGCAAAGGTGTGCCGGGCCATGTGAAAGGTCAGGTTCTTGTTGATACCGCAAACATCGGCTATCTCTTTCAAATAAGAGTTCATACGCTGGTTGCTGAGAATGGGTATCAATCTACCATTCTTTGCTTTGCCCTCATACTTCTTGATAATCATCTTAGGAATATCGAGAAGAAGGATATGGCTTAACGTATCAGTTTTCTGACGTGCCGTTACGATCCACTGCTTGCCGTCCATCGTTATGATATTGTCAGGAGTAAGGTTGGCTACATCAACGTAAGCAAGTCCTGTAAGCAAGAGAACAAGAAGATGTCGCGAACATTTACCAATCGCTGCGTTGCAAATTCCTTGTGCATGATGGTATCCACTTCTTCGTCTGTCAAAAAGCCACGATCAACTCTTTTGGTCTTGAAGTGGATATTGAGGAATGGGTCGTGATTAAACACTCCAGCCTTTCGACCAAATATGATAACCGTCTTGAAAGTCTTTAAGGTCTTGATGGCCGTGTTAAAGCTCTGTCCAACCACCGTCTTGAGATAAACATCGAAATCGTGAATGACAATCGGGGTTAGTTCAATAATATTGAGGTCTGTGCGTGCATACTTCTCTTGAATGAACTTGGCGAAATGACGCTTGCAGATGTCAAACTTGCGATAATTGGCTTTGGTAACTCCACAGCCAATCTGTGCATACATATCATTATTATATTTGGTAAACAATGAAAGAATGGTCTCCATATCCTCACGTTTACCAAGATATTCCGATTTGATGCGTTCAAGGCTGAGTTCTTCTGAGAACTCCAATCGTTGGAATATCATCTGAAGGTCTGTGCTGATGCTCGTCAGTTGTGCGTTGGTAGCCAAAGCCTCCTTGGTTCGTCCCCGTACTTTACCCAGTGTGCTATCCCACATTTCGGGATCAACGCTAACGCCTGTTGTGCCGAGTGCCATTCTTTCTCCATTAAGATGGATACGCATCATAACCGATGCTTTTCCTTCTTTGTTCAAATAATTGCTTCGTAGATAGAAGCTTGTTCTGAAAATACTCTTCATACTTACAAGTTTTTAGTGCAGAAGTAAATCGTGCTTTCGACCCGTTTAAGGGTGAGTTACGCGTTATTTTTACAGTTGCAAAGTTCGACATAATTCTTTGAATAACAATGAAGTATGCGGTATCTGTGTGTACTCTGTACGGTATCAGTGGCTACAATTTTACAAAGTCGTTTTTTTCTGTAGCCATATTGTAGCCAGTTGGGAGTATTTTGAGCGTTTCGGCGGTATCTGTATGTACTCCCAAGCAGGGAAGTATATAAACGAATAATCGCCGTAACTCGTTGAAGTTACGGCGATTATCTGATTTAATCATTTTTTTATTTTTTTCTCTTGTTCAGAGTACGTAAAGTGGAGCTGGTGGGAGTCGAACCCACGTCCGCACAAGGAAACCATACGCTTTCTACACGTTTATTCCAGCCTTCGATTTTCGTATGTCGGCAAGACCTGGACCACCAACCGACATCTTATCCTCTAAATCTTCATCAGTGCAGCGAGGCATACACTGACTATTTCCGATTGAACCTGCATCGCTTACTCTCTGGATTCGGAACAACATCCTCGGAGCGATGTCTCGTCCAACTATCTAATAGTCGGATAAAGCCAGTAACCTACTGTACTTCGGTTAGGCAGCGAGAGCGTAATTGTTTTCGCCAATTAATTTTTCGATAACTGAGATTTAGGAGCCAGTCAACGATGCTCCGCGTGCTTACGTACCATCTCGTCTTGCCGTCAAATCCAAACAAGCCCATAGTACAATGAGGATTTTTATAGGTTTAAGGAGACGTCAGTCGCCCTTGTTTTTCTATTCTTTCCTCTTCTGTTTCCACTGAATTAGACTGCAAATATAAGGAGAGTTCACGAAACTACCAAATCTTTAAGTACTTTTCTGCTTAATTTCATAGATAATTGCCATCTGTCTGAAATTTGTTGTAACTTTGCAAGCACAACGCATTTGCGATGAAGATACAAGACATACAGAAACTATACGCTATGCTGCCACAGGCAGGAGCGATACAAAAGATACAGAAAGATAAGTCGATAAGAACTGTTTTTCTGCAAGGATTCGTGGCTTCAGCTGCTCCGATGTTCTTTGCATCAATAGCTGAACGATGGAAGACTACGACTGTTTTCGTGTTGAATGACAATGACGAGGCGGGTTATTTCTACAATGACCTCAAGACAATTGCTATGCCTGCAGATGGTGAAGGGAAGGTAGCAGAGGTGCTGTTTTTCCCATCGTCTTATCGTCGTGCAGTGAAATATGGACAGCGTGATGCGGGTAATGAAATCCTGCGTACAGAGGTGCTGACACGTCTTTCTGCCCTTGCTTCGGATGCTGACAACGCTCTACCACTTTATATTGTCACTGAGCCGTCAGCCCTATCAGAACTCGTTGTATCAAAAAAGCAGTTGGATGAACGTCGTTTGACATTGACAGTTGATCAGCATATTGATATTGTGGAGGTAGAAAAAACCTTACGTTCTTTTGGTTTTACAGAGACGGATTACGTCTATGAACCAGGTCAGTTTGCTGTGCGTGGTAGTATTATTGATGTCTATTCCTTCTCAAATGAACTTCCTTTTCGTATTGATTTCTTTGGTGATGATATTGAAACCATTCGCAACTTTGAAGTGGAGACGCAGTTGTCTACAGAGAAGTTAACACGTGTTGAGATTGTTCCAGAGCTGACAACGATGTCAGAAGAGAAGGTGCCTTTCCTTCAGTTCTTGCCAGAAGATGCCGTGTTGGCATTTAAGGACTTCCTCTATGTTCGTGATGCGATTGAAAATATCTATCAAGAAGGCTTTACTAATCAAGCATTGACGGAGAAGTTAGAGGGTAAGACGGAGTTAGAACAGCGTGAATTGGAAGTGGCTTTCCGTAAGGAAGGACAACTGGTACCAGCCTCACGTTGGACGAACGATGCGCTTGACTTCCGTCGTATAGAGTTTGGTATCAATTATTCCTCTTCAGACCTTGCAAAGAAGAAGGATGGTTCATGGGCTACGATAAACTTCAGCACTTCACCACAACCACTCTTCCACAAGAACTTTGACTTGCTGTCTAAGACGCTTCGTGACTATCTTCTTCAAGGTTATAAACTCTATATCTTTGCTGATAGTGAGAAGCAGACCGTACGTTTGAGGGATATCTTTGATTCATTGTCAGATACAAATGTCTCACCTGACTCTGAAAATCTATCTGTAGCTGAACTGTCTGGGGAGGGGCAGGATGCGACGGTGGGAGCTTTACCTTTTACACCTGTCAACCGAACGTTGCATGAAGGTTTTGTTGATAGTACGCTGAAGGTATGTTTTTTTACCGATCATCAGATTTTCGACCGTTTCCATAAGTACAATCTCAAGTCAGACAAGGCACGTCAAGGTAAGATGGCTTTGACGATGAAAGAGCTGCAGGAAATGGAACCCGGTGACTTCTTAGTGCATGTTGACTTTGGTATTGGTAAGTTTGCGGGTTTGGTTCGTGTACCTGCTGGTGACTCTTATCAAGAGATGATACGTCTTGTTTATCAGCATAATGATATTGTGGACGTATCTATTCACTCGCTCTATAAGATTAGTAAGTATCGTCGTGGTGATAGTGGTGAAGCACCACGATTGTCTGTTCTTGGCTCAGGTGCTTGGGATCGACTGAAAGAAAAGGCGAAGAAGCGTATCAAGGATATTGCTCGCGACCTCATAAAACTCTATGCTAAGCGACGTCGTGAAAAAGGATTTGCTTTTTCTCCAGACTCGTTTATGCAGCATGAATTGGAGGCTTCATTCCTTTATGAGGATACGCCCGACCAGTTGAAGGCTACACAAGAACTCAAACAAGATATGGAAAGCGCACGTCCGATGGACCGTCTGGTTTGTGGTGACGTGGGATTTGGTAAGACAGAGGTGGCTATCCGTGCTGCTTTCAAGGCTGCTGTGGATAATAAGCAGGTGGCTGTATTAGTACCTACAACCGTGTTGGCCTTCCAGCATTACCAAACTTTCAAGAAGCGATTGAAGGATATGCCTGTACGTGTTGACTACCTCTCACGTGCTCGTAGTGCTAAACAAACAAAACAGGTGTTGGAGGATTTGGCAGAGGGAAAGATAGATATTCTTGTTGGTACGCATAAGTTGATAGGGAAGTCGGTGAAGTGGCATGACCTCGGACTACTTATCATTGATGAAGAACAGAAGTTCGGTGTGTCGACAAAGGAGAAACTTCGCCAATTAAAGACGAATGTTGACACCCTTACGATGTCGGCAACTCCGATCCCACGTACACTACAGTTCTCTCTGATGGGTGCACGTGATATGAGTATTATGCGTACACCGCCACCTAACCGTTATCCTATTCAGACTGAGATAGCTTCTTTCTCGCATGAAGTGATAGCAGATGCAATTAACTTTGAGATGAGCCGTAATGGACAGGTTTACTTTGTAAATGACCGCATCAGCAATCTTCCTGAGATAGCAAAGCTTATCAAGAAGTATGTGCCTGACTGCCGTATTGCTATCGGACACGGGCAGATGAAGCCTGAAGAATTGGAGGAGATAGTGATGGGCTTTATGAATTATGACTATGACGTACTGCTTTCAACAACGATTGTTGAGAATGGTATTGATATTTCCAACGCCAATACTATTATCATCAACGATGCGCATCGCTTCGGACTCTCCGACCTGCATCAGATGCGTGGTCGTGTGGGACGTTCTAATAAAAAGGCTTTCTGTTATCTTCTTGCTCCTCCTTTGGCAGCATTGAACCCAGAGGCACGTCGTCGCTTGGAAGCGTTAGAGACCTTCTCCGACCTTGGTAGTGGCTTTAATCTTGCTATGCAAGACCTCGACATCCGTGGTGCTGGTAACCTCTTAGGTTCTGAGCAGAGCGGATTTATGGAGGATTTGGGATATGAAACCTATCAGAAAATCCTCAATCAGGCGGTGATGGAGCTGAAAAATGATGAGTTCCAAGATTTGTATGAAGAGGAGATGGACGAAGGAAAGCAGATTACGGGTGATGACTTCATTGATGATTGTGCTGTAGAGAGCGACCTTGAAATGTACTTCCCTGATAACTACGTGCCGGGTAGTTCAGAGCGTATGCTACTTTATCGTGAGCTTGATAATATTGAAAAAGACGAAGACCTTGATGCGTATCGTAAACGTCTGCAAGACCGTTTCGGTCCTGTTCCACGTCAAGGTGAGGAGCTGATGCAGGTCGTTGCGCTTCGTCGTGTGGGTAAGCGATTGGGTTGTGAGAAGATTATTCTTAAGCAGGGACGTATGCAGATGCAATTTGTTTCTAATCCTAATAGTGTCTACTATCAGAGTGCTGCCTTTGACAAGGTACTCAACTATATCGGTTATCATCCTCGCCGTTGCAATTTAAGAGAGAAGAATGGCAAACGTTCTATGGTAGTCAGTGATGTTAAAACGGTGGGAGAAGGTGTGAAAGTTTTAAGAGCAATAGAACAAGGGAACAAAATGTCTTGATGAAATGGATACCCTAAGTTTACTTTGAATATTCCCATAATTCCGCAACATAATTTCTTGTGAGAAAATTTTCATATATTGATGTGACATTTTGGGACTCTATACGTTAATCTGAGACTTTTCGATGTTTTTGGACTTGTTTAAGCATGAAATCCCCCACCCAAACTAATGGGGAATATGAGAATCGTAAAGATATGCTGTTTATTCAAGGAAGACTTCTGAGTAGTAGGTTTTTATTTGTGTATAGGTTCAGAATGTTCCGCCTTCCCGTTCGCACCCATTTTGCTGGCACGCTGACGAAATGCAGAATAAAGGCTTTTAGCCTGCTTGTCTTTTTCAACGGCTTGACCTTCTCGCTGATATGACGGATGAGATAAAGATAGAAGTTCTTCAGCATGGCGGTAATCATCATGAAAACCATATTCTCAGCCATAAAGGAAAAGGGTAGATGCGACCATCCGAAGTCATTGTTCTGTATGTCGAAGTTCTTTTCGCTCGCTCCACGCTCATTATAAAATGTAATGATGTCTTTCTCGGTAGATGTCCAATTATTGGTAAGGATACAGCGATATGTGTATATCACTCCGAACATATCCGTCTGTTCCCTGCCGTGCTTGTCTTTCAAGGGACTACGCTGTACGACAAGCTCCGTATGATTTCCCTTCGATGAGGTTGTCCATGCTGACAGAGGCGACATCGCATTTCTCATAACCTACTTCAATGCTCTTCCATTCTTTCAACTGGCGGAACTCCTCGTGTCGGCTACCACAATTGGCAGCACGTATGTAGAACGTGTTGCAGCGTGATTCTACGGTTTGGATGACTTCCCTTTGAGAACGACCCGCAGTCAGCACGGAAACGCTCTATCACAACACCGAGTTCAGAGGTCACACGGTCCATAATGCGGCGAAGTGTGTCCTCCTGATGGAATTTTTACATTGGTGTTTCCATCACGATTCTCACCTCCAACTATGATACCCCTCAATGGAAGCCCAACCGGGAAGTAGCCAAAATCCTGCTTATAGGAATACTTTGCATCGAACTTGTGGGCAGGAATAAACCGGTGGTCAAAGTCTAAGTCAACATGACTGCCCACCTTTACAGCCCCATCCTCCGTATCATTCGTAAAAGTAAGGTGTTCAGCTTTTTCAGCAGTGTTGAAACTATAAGACCTACCAGATGTCTCGCTTGTATATACAACATTCTCTTCAGCAAGCTCTTTTAGTCCGCGTCCCACAGTATCGGCACTGGGTAGTAGCGTACCAGATCTCTGTTTGAACTGACCTATAAGCGTATTGATATCCTCAAGACATTCTCCGCCGCAAAGATAGCTGAAGAAGAGAGAGCCGAAAGTACTTCCATGGCTGAATGCTTTACCACTACTTCCACGTTTTCCCAATACAGATTCGGTAAGTTTTTCAAAGCTCAACTTTGAAAAAACGTCCATAATATGATAAATTCCACCGAAAGAAGTGATATTCTCGTTTTTAATTGCTACCTTTGCCATGTCAGATTTTTGCTTACTTTTTATTTTCGTAGCACTAAGATAGGTGAAATTTCTGACATATCCAAGTGTTTTGAGAACTTTGTTTTTCAGACACTTGGAGTTCTTACAAGAATTTATGCTGCGGAATTAAGGTATTCATCCAATGGTGGAAGACCAACCTCCTTCCGCCATTGATTGACCATTTTCTTATTAAGTAAAGGGCAGATCCCATTGTGATTTCTCTGTGTTCCGTATTTCTGAGGTTGCCCCTCTCTTACATCAATCCTGTCATGTAGAGCAGCAACTAAGCAGCTTGAATGTTCCCTTCTGTCGCAGCTCTCTCCAACATAGGTAGATATTCTTTCTGTACGTCCAAGGGTGCATGCTGAATGATTATCCATGCTGCCTCACAAGCAGAAGTGCCTACTTCTGTCTTTTTAGGGAAGCCGTGTTCTTTCAATATTTGCCTTATCTCGACTTGGTTGAGAGAGTCAATACTATCAGCACGAAGCCTTAACGCTATATCATATTGTGTCTCCTCATGGTGCAACTGTCGGCTCAATATCCATTGTGTCCTATAAGCTTGGTCACGTTCAAGCATCTCTTCTAAATGGTTCTTCAGTGATAAATCATAGTTATAGATATCTGCTCGCTTATCAAACTCATCTTCATAAGAAGGCACAGTAGCAGAGTCTGGCATCTGATAGTAATCCTTTTCCATTCTTATACGGTGCTTATCAAACTTATAAGCAGCCTCTTCTTTATCAACCATACGTAATTTATAAGCAACACTTGATAACTTGGAAGGAAAGATGTAACGATCATCTGCGAATGCTTCAGTATATACACGGATGGCATCATCATAATGCCCTTGCTCATAAAGAGAGTCGGCATGGAAGATAAGACGCCAATAATCATCCTGTGAGGAAGGCTTCTTGATATCTGAAGACATTAATTTAGGAGCGCTTTTAGAAAGGTTGAATCGTTTTAGAGTTGAGTTCTTCATATCTTCTAAAATAGAGCCAACTAACTCTAAATGTTCCAATCGTGTGACATCCCATTGATAAAGTCCATAAGAAGAATAGGACTTGTTCTTGCTCTGAAGAATATAAACTATACCTTTCGTCTTACCATCTATCAATATCCTATCCACGCATATTACTCGGTGCTTCTTCTTTATTATGAAGAGGTTACGCCATACTATATTGGGCTGCTGTGCTTGTTTTGGTTCATTAAAGAAAGTACGATAAACAAATAATGCACCGTCATCCCTTATTTCATAGTCAGGCTCTGCTGTAATAATACCATTGTTGGCGAAGCTCCAGCTGTTACTATTGGTGTGTTTAAGAGAGTCTAATTGAAAAGGAACATCTCGTCTTATTCCATTCAGTATACGTTGTTCTTCTGTAAGTTTAACAGAGCTACATGCGAATAGTAAAGATGAAAGGATAATAGTTAAGATAATTTTATTCATGGGGTAATGTGTTAGTTTTTGCAAATATACAAATTATTTCTATTATCATATATGTAAGCAAGTATAAAATTAAACAAAAAACTTGCAGGAGTCATAAATGTTGCTTAAATTTGCGTATATTAGGAAAATAACAAATAAAGAATTATGATTAAGAAATATGTAGAAGAGAATAAAGACAGAATGCTCGAGGAGTTGTTCAGTCTGATACGCATACCAAGCGTAAGTGCACAACCAGCTCATAAGGAGGATATGGTACGCTGTGCCGAACGTTGGAAGGAATTGCTGCTTGAGGCAGGTGTTGACAAAGCTGAGGTGATGCCATCAAAGGGTAATCCAATGGTTTACGCCGAGAGAATGGTTGACCCTAATGCAAAGACTGTATTGGTTTATGGTCACTATGACGTGATGCCAGCAGAGCCATTTGAACTTTGGAAGACCGAACCATTTGAGCCAGTTATTAAGGATGGTCATATCTGGGCACGTGGTGCTGATGATGATAAGGGTCAGTCATTCATGCAGGCAAAGGCATTTGAGTATCTTAACAAGAATGACTTGTTGAAGCATAATATGAAGTTCATCTTTGAAGGTGAGGAAGAGATTGGTTCTGGTAGCCTCGGTCCATTTATTGAGGAACACAAGGAACTTTTGGCTTGCGATGTAATCCTCGTTTCAGATACTGGTCTTATCGGTCCTGATACTCCTTCTATCACAACAGGTCTGCGTGGTTTGTCTTACTGGCAAATAGAGGTTACTGGTCCTAACCGTGACCTTCACTCAGGAACCTTCGGTGGTGCTGTAGCTAACCCAATCAATGTACTTTGTAAGTTGATAGCTGATGTAACTGGTCCTGATGGTAAGATACTCATTCCTGGCTTTTATGATGATGTTGAGGAGGCTTCTGATGAGGAGCGTAAACTCGTTGCATCTATTCCTTTCGATGAGGCGGAATATAAGAAGTCTCTTGATGTGAAGGCACTCTTTGGCGAAGAAGGTTATAGTACAATCGAGCGCACTGGCTATCGTCCAACATTCGATGTATGTGGTATTTGGGGTGGTTATACAGGCGATGGCGCGAAGACCGTTATTCCATCAAAGGCATACGCAAAGCTCTCTTCACGTCTTGTTCCTCATCAGGATCATGCAAAGATTAGTCAGTTGGTAGTAGATTACTTCAACAGCGTTGCTCCTGATTATGTTACAGTTAAGGTAGAGAAACATCATGGTGGTCATGGTTATGTTTGTCCTATTGACTTCCCTGCTTATAAGGCTGCTGAGCGTGGCTTTGAGGCAGTCTTCGGTAAGCGTCCGTTGCCAGTACGTATTGGTGGAAGTATTCCAATCATCTCTACTTTCGAGAAGTTGCTCGGTGTGAAGACTGTTCTCATGGGCTTCGGTTTGGAGTCAAATGCTATTCATTCTCCAAACGAGAATATGCCAGTTGATTTGTGGATGAAGGGTATTGAAACCATTATCCGTTTCCATCTTGAGTATGATAAGGAAGTGTAAATATAATGTGAAAACATAGAGGTAAAGGAACTTTATTTTCTGTTATGGTATTTTCTTTCATCTGTAAAGAGATGCCCATGGCAGAGGGTAATGTTCCTTTTTGTGTTTTAGAAAGTAATTGACAAGGCGAACAGCAAACAACAAGGTGTCTGTACTATCATCAGTGTTTATTGGTGAAAGTGGGATGTTTTACAAGGACATTTATGGTTGGTTTACATAATCATTTTTTTTGTTCAATCATATGAAAAAGCGAACGAGAGCAGAGTACACAAAACGCATTGACAAAGTCTTCTCATACGTGAAGGGCTACACTCACGAGGCGGAGTATTTGGAGCGTTTAGCAAATCCATCTTTGGAGAAATGGAATTTTATCCAGTTAAATACTGTTGCCCACACGGAGTTTGACGTGTGTCAACTGCAATTTTGGCACAATCCTAGTCCTGAACTTTTCCAAAGAATGGTAGATGCTCTCCATATCCAGTACATTGCATATTGGTCTATGTGGAAAAAGGATGAAGAGCTGAGAGCAGAAAAGAAACTCACGTTATCATCGGAACTTACTACTTTACCGGGCTTTCTACTTGCTATGGCGATGTTTGCAGATGACATGCTTAAAGAACGGATCGTAGACGTTACCACAGAGGCTTTGAACTATAAAACGTGCAACCAGTTTAAGCTACACGTTACCACCCTTCCCCTTGCGACATTTCTTTATCAAGATATTCTCACAAGGAAAGGCATCATCTGGGGGAAGAAGGAAGACGTACCCATAGCACCCTACGACAAGGTGCTAGCAAATGCTGCTACCTGCTCTGCAGAAGAGGTGGAGGATTTGCTAGACGACCTGATGACATATCACCTCAAGACTTATCATATTGATTCTTTCATAGCCAACCCTTTCGATCCCACATGGAGCTTATTCCCTGTGGAGGCATTTGCTCTCTACAGATATTGGCTCATCAAACGGAAACTTGACATTGCTAATCTACAATTCTCAGACGCCATGCTAGCACATTATGCTCCATACCTGCAGCAGGCAGAGTATAAGGTTTCTCCACATATTCAAAAGATTATCGATGGTCTGGAGTAGGACTATAACTCGATGGAAAACATCACTGAAGACCTATGAGAAAAGATAAAAGATATGGAGATGTCTATGAAGTACTATTCCTGGAAATTATGATACGGTTTGGTAATTTCTCGATTTAGATGCCCTATTTTTTCGATAGACAAGTAGGTCGATAAAAAGACAAACACATTCAAAAATAATGGAGTATGAAGAAGAAATTTAGAATAGGACTGCTCACACGTGTTATAATAGCCATATTGCTTGGATTATTCCTCGGTTACTATCTTCCAGAATCTGTTGTAAGAACTTTTCTGACCTTTAATAGTGTATTTAGTCAGTTTCTTGGTTTCATGATACCCCTGATTATCATAGGCTTGGTGACACCAGCTATTGCAGGAATAGGTAAGGGAGCTGGTAAGTTGTTACTTGCTACGGTCGTTATTGCATATTTAGACACGATTGTAGCGGGAGGATTGTCATACGGCACAGGGACGTGGTTGTTCCCTTCTATGGTTGCTTCTACGGGAGGTGCTATGCCCCATATAGACAAGGCAACAGAACTAACATCTTATTTCACGATAAATATTCCAGCGATGGTGGATGTGATGAGTAGTTTGGTTTTTTCGTTCATTGTCGGATTGGGAATAGCATACGGAGGTTTACGTACGTTGGAGAAGCTCTTTAATGAGTTTAGAATTATCGTTGAGAAGGTAATCGAGAAGGTGATAATACCTCTTTACCGATTTATATCTTTGGAGTTTTTTTCTTAGTATGACCCATAATGGGCAAGCAAGGCAGGTACTCTTAGTGTTCTCACAGATTATCGTTGTTATTCTTATTCTTCATGTACTCATTCTCGTCTATGAATTCTGCATTGCAGGTGCTATTGTAAGGCGCAATCCTTTCAGGCTATTATGGAATATGTTACCAGCTTATCTGACAGCATTAGGAACAAGTTCGTCAGCGGCAACAATCCCAGTGACGTTGAAGCAGACGGAGCAAAATGGTGTACGGAATGAAGTGGCAGGTTTTGTCGTACCACTTTGTGCTACAATCCATCTTAGTGGTAGTGCAATGAAGATTACAGCATGTGCTTTAACAATCTGTCTGTTGACAGGTTTACCTCATAATCCTGGACTCTTCATTTACTTTATCCTCATGCTTGCTATCATTATGGTAGCAGCCCCCGGAGTTCCTGGTGGTGCAATTATGGCAGCTTTGGCACCTTTGTCAAGTATCTTAGGATTTGACCAGGAGGCACAAGCCTTAATGATAGCATTATATATTGCAATGGATAGTTTCGGTACAGCTTGCAATGTAACGGGCGATGGAGCGATTGCACTTATTGTAAATAAATTCTTTGGAAAGGATCATAATCCGTCTGTCAAAGAGGATTAAAGATGTGTCTTATTCTTAGCACAATAAGAAAGATTCTTTCGTTACCATAATTCCGCAACATAATTTCTTGTGAGAAAATTTTCATATATTGATGTGACATTTTGGGACTCTATACGTTAATCTGAGACTTTTCGATGTTTTTGGACTTGTTTAAGCATGAAATCCCCCACCCAAACTAATGGGGAATATGAGAATCGTAAAGATATGCTGTTTATTCAAGGAAGACTTCTGAGTAGTAGGTTTTATTTGTGTATAGGTTCAGAATGTTCCGCCTTCCCGTTCGCACCCATTTTGCTGGCACGCTGACGAAATGCAGAATAAAGGCTTTTAGCCTGCTTGTCTTTTTCAACGGCTTGACCTTCTCGCTGATATGACGGATGAGATAAAGATAGAAGTTCTTCAGCATGGCGGTAATCATCATGAAAACCATATTCTCAGCCATAAAGGAAAAGGGTAGATGCGACCATCCGAAGTCATTGTTCTGTATGTCGAAGTTCTTTTCGCTCGCTCCACGCTCATTATAAAATGTAATGATGTCTTTCTCGGTAGATGTCCAATTATTGGTAAGGATACAGCGATATGTGTATATCACTCCGAACATATCCGTCTGTTCCCTGCCGTGCTTGTCTTTCAAGGGACTACGCTGTACGACAAGCCTGTATGATTTCCCTTCGATGAGGTTGTCCATGCTGACAGAGGCGACATCGCATTTCTCATAACCTACTTCAATGCTCTTCCATTCTTTCAACTGGCGGAACTCCTCGTGTCGGCTACCACAATTGGCAGCACGTATGTAGAACGTGTTGCAGCGTGATTCTACGGTTTGGATGACTTCCTTTGAGAACGACCCGCAGTCAGCACGGAAACGCTCTATCACAACACCGAGTTCAGAGGTCACACGGTCCATAATGCGGCGAAGTGTGTCCTCCTGATGGAATTTTACATTGGTGTTTCCATCACGATTCTCACCTCCAACTATGATACCCCCAATGGAAGCCCAACCAGGGAAGTAGCCAAAATCCTGCTTATAGGAATACTTTGCATCGAACTTGTGGGCAGGAATAAACTGGTGGTCAAAGTCTAAGTCAACATGACTGCCCACCTTTACAAGCCCCATCCTCCGTATCATTCGTAAAAGTAAGGTGTTCAGCTTTTCAGCAGTGTTGAAACTATAAGACCTACCAGATGTCTCGCTTGTATATACAACATTCTCTTCAGCAAGCTCTTTTAGTCCGCGTCCCACAGTATCGGCACTGGGTAGTAGCGTACCAGATCTCTGTTTGAACTGACCTATAAGCGTATTGATATCCTCAAGACATTCTCCGCCGCAAAGATAGCTGAAGAAGAGAGAGCCGAAAGTACTTCCATGGCTGAATGCTTTACCACTACTTCCACGTTTTCCCAATACAGATTCGGTAAGTTTTTCAAAGCTCAACTTTGAAAAAACGTCCATAATATGATAAATTCCACCGAAAGAAGTGATATTCTCGTTTTTAATTGCTACCTTTGCCATGTCAGATTTTTGCTTACTTTTTATTTTCGTAGCACTAAGATAGGTGAAATTTCTGACATATCCAAGTGTTTTGAGAACTTTGTTTTTCAGACACTTGGAGTTCTTACAAGAATTTATGCTGCGGAATTAAGGCGTTATACTAAACGTTCGCACTATATGTGCTAAGCCTCCGCACAACATGTGCTGAGCGTTCGCATGTTGATAGAGAAGATAAGAAAGATATGGCTTAAATCGTTCCTAAACCCAAGTCTGACATTAGACGAGAATGTTCCTATCACTTTGCATTTCAGAAGAACTATAAGAAATACTAAAAAGGACTTGTAGAGGTCTTATCGTTAGGCATTATCAAAATTAAATAGTATCTTTGCAAATGATAGGCTGCAAAGAGCAGTATAATAAAGCAAAAGGATATACAATAAAATATCGGTAACATCATGGAAATAGTAGAAAGGTTTATTAACTACACCAAATTTGATACGCAGTCGGCTGAGGATTCAGAGACAGTGCCAAGTACTCCGAAGCAATTAATCTTTGCAAAATACCTCAAAGAGGAACTTGAACGTGAAGGATTAAAAGATGTTGAAATGGACGAGATGGGTTATATTTATGCCACTCTTCCCGCCAACACGAAGAAGAAGATACCAACAATTGGTTTTATCTCTCACTATGATACAGCACTTGATGCCAGTGGTGCTAACATCAAGGCACGTGTTGTTGAGAATTATGATGGTGGAGATATACAACTGAATCCGAATATGGTTAGTTCTCCGCAAATGTTTCCAGAGCTTTTAGAACACATGGGAGAAGATCTTGTCGTGACAGATGGTACAACCCTCTTGGGAGCAGACGATAAGGCTGGTATTGCGGAAATTGTTCAAGCGATGTGTTTCCTTCGTGATCATGACGAGATAGAGCATGGCGATATTCGTGTCGCTTTCAACCCTGATGAGGAGATTGGCATGGGTGCGCATCATTTTGATGTAGAGAAGTTCGGTTGCGAATGGGGATATACTATTGACGGAGGCGACCTTGGTGAGCTTGAATATGAAAACTTCAATGCTGCTGGTGCTAAGGTGTTTATTCATGGTGTAAGTGTTCATACAGGCTATGCTAAAGGAAAGATGGTAAATGCAAGTCGTTTGGCTTGTGAATTCAATAGTATGATACCTGCATCGGAGATACCAGAAGCGACGGAAGGTTATCAGGGTTTCTATCATCTCACCAGTATAGAAAGCCGCTGTGAGGAAGCCAAGCTCAGCTATATTATCCGTGATCATGATCGTGAACATTTTGAAGATCGTAAGCGGTTCATGGAGAATTGTGTAAAGCAGATGAATGAGAAGTATGGTGAAGGAACTGTGGAGTTGAAGATGAACGACCAATATTATAACATGAAGGAGAAGATTGATCCAAATATGCATGTTATAGAATTGGTACTTCAAGCTATGCAACAAGCCAATGTAGCACCAAAGGTGCAGCCTATTCGTGGAGGTACAGACGGAGCGCAACTTTCCTTCAAAGGACTGCCTTGTCCAAACATCTTTGCAGGCGGTGTAAACTTTCATGGTCCTTACGAGTTCGTGTCTGTTCAGGTAATGGAGAAAGCCATGCAGGTTATTATTAATATCTGTCGTCTTACCGCAGAATTTAATGATTAATCAGAGAAGCACGAATAATAATTGAGAAAGTGCCAGAGTTAAACCAATATTTATGTAGGATAAATTTATGTTGGTTTAACTCTTTTCCTATTATGTGGTTTGGTCGAGATATAATTTCTTTCCACTAATGTTGTAAAATATTTATGTCAGAACTCCCAGATTTAGTTAAAGACCTTGCGCTTATTCTTGTTGTAGCAGGATTTGTAACACTTATTTTCAAGAAATTAAAACAGCCCTTAGTGTTAGGCTATATAGTGGCAGGCTTTCTTGTGTCTCCTCACATGCCTTATGTGATGAGCGTTATTGACAAAAGCGATATACATACATGGGCAGACATAGGAGTTATCTTCTTGTTATTCTCATTAGGATTAGACTTTTCCATCAAGAAAATACTTAGAATGGGCGGTTCGCCTATTATTGCAGCCTGTACGATTATTTTCAGTATGATGGTTTTAGGTGTTGTCATTGGACATAGCTTCGGATGGAAGGAGATGGATTGTATTTTTCTCGGAGGTATGGTTGCAATGAGTTCTACCACGATTATTTACAAGGCCTTTTCTGATATGGGACTTACGCAGCAAGGCTTTGCTTCAACAGTGATGAGTGTTCTTATTTTGGAGGATATTCTTGCCATTGTTATGATGGTGATGCTCAGTACCATAGCCAGTGGTGCAAGTCCTGATGGAGCACAGCTTGTTGGGAGTATAATGAAGATAGGCTTCTTTCTTGTCTTATGGTTTGTAGTAGGACTTTTTGTCATTCCGCTCTTTCTACGTTCTGTTCGTAAAATCCTGAATAACGAAACACTACTCATAGTAGCATTAGGCTTTGTTGTCTAATGTCTGTTATATCAACGCAAGTCGGTTTTAGCGCAGCTTTTGGTGCTTTCGTAATGGGAAGTATCTTGGCAGAGACAGTTGAGGCCGATAAGATTATCCGTCTGGTCGATCCTGTCAAAAACCTCTTTGGTGCAATTTTCTTTGTTTCAGTTGGTATGTTGGTTAATCCAATCATTCTGATTAAATACGCTGTGCCAATCCTTTTGCTCGTTATAATAATTCTTGTAGGTCAGGCACTATTTGGAACCTTAGGTTATCTTCTTGGAGGTCAGACGCTTAAAAACGCAATGCGTTGTGGTTTCTCAATGGCACAAGTAGGAGAATTTGCTTTTATTATTGCATCATTAGGATTATCCTTAGGAGTTATTAGTGATTTTCTCTATCCAGTTGTTGTGGCAGTGTCAGTTATCACCACTTTCTTGACTCCCTATATGGTACGTGCAGCAGACCCATGCTATAATGTTCTTGTTACGCATCTCCCAAAAAGATGGGTACGACGGCTTAAACATATAGAAACAAACGGTGTAGGAGAAAGTGTTTCAGCCGATAATCACTGGGAAAGTGCTGATGAAGAAGATGATAGTCAATACACTTGTCTATGGCATCCTCTCTTCTGCTGTTATCGCCATTATGTTCTCTACGGCTCTACCTACGTGTAGGCAGTTGTCTATCAACTGGACGGGAAACCATTGGGCGGGTAATGCAGTTTGTGGATTTCTCACAATCCTCTTCATTGCTCCTTTCTTGCGCTCTATCGTAATGAAACAAAATCATTCGGAGGCTTTTAAGGCGTTATGGACCGATCGTCGTATTAATCGTTTGCCACTCACAGCGACTATACTTGCACGTGTTCTTGTTGCATTAGGCTTTATATTCTACGTGTGCAATTATCTTACACGTTTTACGAATGCCTTAATGATAGCCATAGCGGTGGGCGTATTAATCTTAATGCTTCTCTCTCGTTGGCTTAAGAAAAGAAGCATTACATTGGAACGACTCTTTATTCAGAACCTTCAAAGCCGTGATGTTGAGGCACAGAAGCAGGGAAGGAAGAAGCCGCTCTTTGCTAATAGTCTAATAGATCGCGATATTCATATAGCCAATGTTGAGTTGCCTGATGACTCCCTATGGGCAGGTAAGACCTTATATAGCCTAAGGTTACGTAATCGCTTTGGTGTACATGTTAGCAGTGTTCTTCGTGGTTCACAGCATATTAATATTCCTAATGGTGGGACAATTCTCTTTCCTGGTGACAAGTTGCAGGCTATTGGTAATGACGAACAGCTGACAAAGCTTTCTAAAGCAATAAATGTCGAACTACATCCAGAGATTACTGACGTTGATAAACACGAGATGAAGCTTCGGAGTTTCAGCCTCTCAAAGACAAGTCCTTTTATAGGTAAAACACTCAAAGATAGTGGTATTCGCGACGAATACAACTGTATGGTTGTGGGCGTTGATGAAGGTCAAAAGAACCTCACGCTTATCACTCCTTCTCGCTGTTTGCAGGCAGGAGACATCTTGTGGGTGGTAGGTGAAGAACGTAACATAGAGCGTATCCTCGCATTAGGATAAATCTTTTTCAGGCTTATTATTGCTTATTACTTTGATTAGGTAAATAGATTAATAAGCCTGAAACATATATCAGAACATAATATTTTTAATATTTAATCTGATGCTTCTTCACATATTTAGTGTATCTTTGCATTGTCATTCGATGATTATACAGATGAAACGTAATAGATTAATAATTCTGATAGCATTTGTGGATGTTTTGGTGCTTATGTCTTGTCAAGACGTGAAGCGTCCTACTCCTGTTCGTCAGCATATAAATGTCACACCTCCAACAAGAGAGGCTGAAGCAATAAGTCAGCTGATAGCGTCGATAGATCAGATTTCGGTTAGCCTTGATGCTATCTCAGCTCAGGAGGCTATACTCAGTAAGACGACTGAACATACAAATAAAAAGTCGAAGATTATTCAGCAGATAAGAGCTCTTGGTGCTTTGCTTGCAGAAAAGCAGAACACAATTAACAAGATGTTGGATGAGAAAATAAAGAAGGTTGAAGCTCCATCACAGCCTAACGCAACGATAGATAACCTTTATAAGATGATAGGTTTTCTTTCATTACAACTGAAAGAGAAGAGCGATAGAATAAGTCAGTTGGAGAAGGTTGCAAGTCGTAAGGATGTTACGGTAGACCAACTTAGGTATATCGTCATGAATCAGGCAAATGGTGTGGATGCAATGCGTTATAGGTTTAATATGGCAGCTTTGGAACGTGAGTATGCTCTGTTGAAAGCACGAGAAAAAGAACATGCAAAAGAGAAGCAAGTGTCTAAGGATGTGAAGGAGAGAGGCTCGGAGAAGGTTTATTATATTATCGCTAATAAAGAGACATTAAAGGAAAAGGGACTTGTGAAGACTTCCCTTTTCTCAAAGAAGATAGATAATAACAATATTAGAAAGGAGTATTTTGCAGAAGTAGATAGCAGGGAGCTTAAGACGCTGACAATCAATTCTACCACGCCGAAAATACTCTCTCAAAACCCACAAGGCAGTTATAACCTAACTGTAAATGACAATAAAACGACAACGCTTACCATCGTTGACCCAGAGTTGTTTTGGAATGTGTCGCGTTATCTGATTATTCAAGAATAGAAGATACTTTCATATATTGGAGATGATAAATTAGGCTACAAAGGTTGTGAAAATCAAATATTATTCTTACCTTTGTAGCCTAAAACTTATGCGTAGCGTGAAAATAAAGGAAGTGATTGATGCCCTTGAACGTTTCGCGCCTTTGCCCTTGCAGGAGAGCTATGATAATGCTGGCTTGCAGGTTGGATTGACAGAGGCGGAAGTATCAGGGGCTTTGTTGTGTCTTGACGTGACGGAGAAGGTGGTTGATGAAGCCATCGAGAAGGGGTGTAACATGATAGTTGCGCACCATCCGCTTATCTTTCGTAAATTGGCACAAGTGACAGACACTAACTATGTGCAGCGAACGGTGATTAAAGCTATTAAGCATGATATTGTGATAGTAGCGATGCATACAAACTTAGACTCGGCAGTAGGTGGCGTTAATTACAAGATCGCGGAGAAGTTAGGACTTACTAATCTTCGTTTCTTTGGAAGAAATAAGCAGGTTGTCAATCCGCAGACGGGCGAAACTGTAACGGGTGGTGATGGTGTCATTGGCGACTTTTCAGCTTGTTTGGCAGCAGACGATTTAATTCTACTTTTGAAGAAGAAGTTTGATGCAGAGTGTGTTCAGACAAACGAATTACTCCGAAGAGAGATACGAACCATTGCTGTCTGTGGAGGTTCTGGTGCATTTCTCCTGAATGAGGCTATTGCTGCTGGTGCTGATGCTTTCATGACTGGCGAAATGGGTTATCATGAGTTCTTTGGTCATGAGCAAGAGATACAGATTTGTGTTATTGGACATTATCAGAGTGAGCAGTTTACGACGGAGGTACTTTATGATGTTATTAAACGTCAATTTCCAGAAGTGAAATGTTGTATATCGGATGTTAATACGAATCCAATTGGGTATTTTTAGTTGACAAGTTGACAAGTTGATAAGATAGGTATTTGTAATCATAATATACGAATTTTTGAATTAAATAATATATAAGAACTATGGCAAAGAAAGATCCAAAAGATTTACCAGTAGAGGACAAGTTGAAGAACCTTTTTCAGTTGCAGACAACTTTGTCAGGAATAGACGAGAAACGTGCTTTGCGTGGTGAGTTACCACTTGAGGTACGTGACTTGGAGGATGACTTGGAGGGTTTACACATTCGTATTGAGAAGATAGAGCAGGATATTAAGGACTATCAGAGTGCAATTACACAGAAGAAAGGTAATATTCTTGACGCCCAAGCAAGTTTGGAACGTTATAATATGCAGTTGGATTCTGTTGCAAATAACCGTGAGTACGATACTCTGACAAAGGAAATTGAATTCCAAACATTGGAAATCGAACTTTGCAATAAGAAGATCAAGGAAGCACAGATTAAGGTAGAAGAAAAGCAGAAGAGCTTAGAGGCTAACCGTGCGTTACTTGAAGATCGTCAGCATGACTTAGAGGAGAAGCGTAATGAACTTGACGAGATTATGCAGGAAACACGTGAAGAGGAGAGTATGTTGAAAGAAAAGGCAGCAGAACTGGAAACAAAGATAGAGCCAGGTTTGCTCCGTAGTTTCAAGCGTATTCGTCGTGGAGCTCGTAATGGTTTGGGTATTGTTTATGTACAGCGTGATGCTTGTGGTGGTTGCTTCAATAAGATTCCACCTCAGCGTCAGTTAGACGTAAAGATTCATAAGAAGATTATTGTTTGCGAATACTGTGGACGTATTCTCATCGATCCAGAGTTGGCTGGTGTAAAGGTTGATAAGTTGGATGAGAAACCAAAGAAGCGTAGAACAACACGTAAGAAGAAGGAAGAGGAAGGAGAATAATTATTATCCGCTAAACTTTTCCTATATTATAAAAAGGCTGATACGTTGGAAATGTATCAGCCTTTTTATGTCCTTTGCTTTTGCAGTTATGTATGATAGTACACATTTAATCCTCAAATTGGTCATTAGTGCCTAAATCGTTTTTGTTTTTAAATCGATAGATAGGCTTTTGTTTTCGCTGATGACCTTATTTGGTTTTACGAGTTGCTGTCACTGCTGTCAGTAGAAGGTAAGACTTAAATTCTTTATAATCTGTCTGTTAAGACAAATGTTAAAAGTGACAGCAACTAAAAATAAAACTTATTTGAGTTTAATTGTCTTGTTTATAAAGGATTAATTCTACTTTTGAATTTTTGGGTATTTCCTAAGCCATCCATCTATACGAAGTCTTATGACTCCAAAGAAGGCTTCGGAGAAGATTCCACCACTCATCTTACTGGTTCCTTCACGGCGATTGACGAAAATAACGGGAACTTCTTTAATTTTAAATCCAATCTTGAAAGAGGTGTATTTCATCTCAATCTGGAAGGCATAACCTTTGAAACGTACCATATCCAATGGAATTGTTTCAAGGACTCGACGGCGATAACATACGAAGCCAGCAGTTGTGTCGTGGACATGAAACCCTGTTACGGCACGGACGTATTTACTGGCAAAGTAACTCATCAATACTCGTCCGATGGGCCAATTGACAACGTTTACACCGCTAACATAACGTGAGCCTACTGCAACATCATAACCCTCATCGTGGGTTGCAGAATAGAGACGAGGCAGGTCATTTGGGTCGTGACTGAAGTCAGCATCCATCTCAATGATGTATTCATAGTTATGTTCTAAAGCCCACTTAAAGCCTGTAATATAGGCTGTTCCTAATCCTAACTTTCCTGAACGCTCTATGATAAAGAGTCGGTCAGAGAACTCGGAATTTATCAATTTATGTACGATTTGTGCAGTGCCATCAGGACTACCATCGTCAATTACAAGAATATGAAAGAATTTTTTCAGTTGGAATACAGTTCGGATAATCTTCTCAATATTCTCCTTTTCGTTGTATGTCGGTATAATAATTATACTATCGCTTGTCATAGATTTTTGTTTTTTGCAAAAGTAGTATATTTACCTGAAAGTAACAAAAATATCAGGCGGTTTGAATATTAAAAAGTTTCCTTTATAGTAAATTTTTCTATCTATTTGGGTATCTCGCCTGTGTATAACCTTTTTATATACATACGGAGGAGATGTTTTGTCTTTTTTCTTATTATTGGTCAGGATTTTCTACGAAACCCTGATATTCTTTCGTTAGGGCAGTCATAACAGAGTTATAGGCTTCATTCATTGTTTCTTTCTCAAACTCAGAACCCTTTCCTTTTGGGAAGATAGGTTTGTGTATGGTAAGGCTTAGGCGGTGCCATGTTGGAAAGTGCCAGTCCTTGGTTCGTGGCATTACATCAAAGGAACCATTGATAGTAAGTGGACAACGGGTAGTTGAAGTTCGTCTGCTAACATAAAAGCACCACGACGGAATTTCCCCATGTGTCCTGTAAAACTACGTGCGCCTTCTGGGAATACGACAACTGACATACCTTCACGTAGGGTGTCGCGTGCTGAGTCGTATGTCTTTTTGATTTTACTGGCTCCACTCTTATCCACATAGATATGGTGGGCTTTTTCACAAGCAAGTCCAATCAATGGTATTTTGCGAATTCCTTTTTTCATCATCCATTTGAAGTTACGACCTAAAAATCCGTAGATAAGAAAGATGTCAAAAGCACCTTGATGGTTGCTGACAAAGACATAGCTCTGCTTTGGGTCGAGGTTTTCGCGTCCTTCTATTCTTACAGGAAGGAAGAGTAGTCGTATGATAATTCGTGACCACCATTTCCCAGGGTAATATCCCCAGAAGTGTCCATTGCCTAATTGGCAGCCGATGGTTGTCGTCAAGGCTGTCAGAATAGAAGCGATGAAGAAGAGAGGGAAAACGATGAACAGTGTATAAACTTTATACAAGAATGTTATAAACAGCATCATAGTCGAATGTAGAATACTTGGAATTTGTTGTTGAGATGTATTTTTGTTCATAGGTTTATGTTTTACTTCTTTACATGTAATGTTATGACTGTTATTTCATTAGGCATATTAAGTCGAAAGGGGGACGAGTCCACCTAAGCCTGCGGTGACATTAAGATACCGTCCGTTCTGTTTGTAGACTCCATAATCTTCGTGTTGAAGAATGCTTGTCGGTCTCCATCCGAAAATTTCAATCTGGCTTCCATGTGTATGGCCGCTAAGTGTCAGTTGTGCCGTTGTTTTGGGAAGTATGGAACGTTGCCATGATGAAGGGTCGTGTTGTAACATAATCATAAATGTATTATTACCTATCCCTTGTGTTGCTTTTTTATAGTCTGCATAGTTAGGGAGGGGTGCTTTGCCGTCATTTTCTGTGCCACAGATGTAGATTGACTCTTTCTTTTTTGATGTAATACAAGTATTTTTGTTGCGAAGAAGTGTCCATCCTAAGAGTTTCTCTTCTGCGTTTATTAATCGTTGCTTTTGTATTTTCTTTTCTTTGATCTCAGCATTAATATATTCTGGATAGTCATGGTTTCCTAAGACAGCAATTGTCCCTTTCATTGGTTGACGAATGAATGCTGCCATTTTTTCAACTTCTTCTGGTCGGATATTTTGTAGGTCGCCAGTAAAACAGATAAGGTCAGCTTTTTGTTGTGTGATACTGTCCATTTCGGCTTTTAGAATCTTACTACGCCATCCATTGAATGTTCCGAGGTGTAGGTCTGAAACGTGTACAATTCGATAGCCATCGAAGGACTTTGGTAAATCCTCGAAGTAAAGTTTTACATGCTTTACTCTTATTTCAGAAACTCCGTAGGTAAGTCCATAAACAAATAGTGTGAAGACACCGCTGCCCAAGAGTATACCAATGTGATGTCCCCAATTCTTATTTGTATGAATGATGTGTTTGTTGACTATCGAACCTAATAATGATGCAAGTGCGAAGATAGATTTTGGTGCAACGACTGTACCAAGAAGGAATATATATGTATTAAGCCAAGTAAGGTTGTTAGGAGCAAAGTCGCGAATAGATGCCATGGCACAAGTATATACTACCATGACGATAGATGGTGTCCACCACAAGAGGCGTTGCCACCAAGTAATATGGTAGTGTTTTCTAAAATAGTGCAGGTCGATGTAAAGGTCGGTTAGCACTATTATCATTATGATATAAATGTCAATTCTGGCAATCATTTTTCCAATAGGGTAGAGGCAAGATGCTTTCTTATTTCTTTGATTGATAGTTTACGACAAACAGCATAGTCTTCTAATTGTTCTTTATCAATTTTTCCTATGGCGAAGTATTGGCTTTGAGGATGTGTAAGGATAAATCCTGAGACACAGGTGTAGGGGTATCATCATACCATACTCTGTGAGTTCAATGCCAATCCCTTTTATATCAAACAAATTATATAGAATGAAGTTCATGCTTGTGTCTGGTATGAAAGAGTAGCCCACAGCTGGTCGAATTCCTTGATACCTCTCTGCAAACAAGTCTATTTTTGCTTATTCATGAAGAATTAATTATCGTTACGAAAAGAAATTCTTTCACCATGTACAGTGCCGTCAAACTCTCCATCATTTAACAAGTGATGTCCATTGCAGAAGGTGTGTAGTACACGCCATTGAAAGGTGTGTCCCATCATAGGACTCCACTTGCATTTGCTCTGAATAGACTTTTTATCGACAGTCCACTCTTGGTTTGGTGCAACAATCGTGATGTCGGCTTTGTAACCTTTACGTAGGAAGCCGCGTTTGTCAATGTGGAAAAGACGAGCAGGAGCGTGTGCCATCAATTCAACTAATTGTTCTATTGTGAGAACACCATCATTAACCAGTTCGAGCATTGTGACAAGTGAGAATTGAATCATCGGCATACCTGATGCTGCTTTAGCGCAGCCTCCTTGTTTTTGTTCAAATAGGTGAGGTGCATGGTCGGTACCAATTACTGTAATACGTCCATCTGTAAGGGCTTGTCGTATCGCTCTTTGATCATTAGTTGTTTTGACGGAAGGGTTACATTTTATAAGAGATTTCTTTGTATGATAATCATTGTTGGAGAAGGCAATATGTGCAAGTACAGCCTCTAATGTAATTCTTCCTTCATCTTCAGGCTGATTAGCTAATGAAAGCTCTTTCTCCGTAGAAATATGAGCAATATGAAGTCTTGTTTTATATTTTCGAGACAACTCTACAGCTAATAGTGAAGACCTCCAGCATGCTTCTTCACTACGTATTTCCCAATGATGCGTGATATCTGGGTCGTCTCCAAAGCATTCCTTTGCTTTTTTCATATTTTCGTTGATAATACCAGAGTCCTCGCAGTGCGTCATTACTGGTATGTTTAGCCTTGCAGCTGTTCTAAAGGTTTGTTCTAATGCTTCACGTCTATCGACAAGCATGTTTCCTGTTGAGGCTCCCATAAAGAGTTTTATTCCAGGGATTGAGTGAGTATCCAGCTGAGAGAAGAGAGTGTGATTAGTATTTGTTGCACCGAAGAAGAAGCTATAGTTTACATAACTTGATTGTTTTGCACGTTCCCACTTATCTTGTAATGCCTCTAATGTTGTTGTCTGTGGACTGGTGTTAGGCATTTCAAAGTAGGATGTTACTCCGCCGTATGCTGCTGCACGACTCTCACTTTCAATGTCTGCCTTTTCGGTTAGTCCCGGCTCACGAAAGTGTACATGGTCGTCAATAACTCCTGGTAGTACAAAGTACCCCGTGGCATTGATGATTTCGTCAAATGTGTCACGGGGTGTTTTGTTACCTTCTATAATTTCGATGATACAATCATTCTCTATGATGAGCGACCCAATAAAGTTTCGCCCTTCATTGACGATTGTTCCGCCTTGGATGAGTCTCCTCATATATTTTATTGTTAGAGGTTGTTTGTTTATAATTCTGTGATAGCACATCAGGGAGGTAGAGTCTACCATTTACCCGTGTGGTTTATAATCAGTGAGAGTTAGGAGATTATTTTGAAATAGAGTCGCCAGCCATCTGAGATGGAGTAGGAGGTGCAATGGCAGCATTGGGTGTTGCCTCAGCTTGTCCAGCAGGTTCAATCATTCCATTCATTTCCTTTTGTGCTTGTAGGGAAGTCATTGTAGAACGCTTTTATCTGTGGATTTTGCTTAAATGCGTCCGTAGCTTTTGTCATAATGAACTCAATCCATGATGGTAGTTGATTAATAGCATTCGTATACATATAATCATTCATCCATATAGGATAAGCGTTAGGTGTTGTTTCGTAACTGATACGTGTGAGGAAACACCATGGGCCAAGTATGTTGTTGAAGTTCTCAGTAATGAACTTAGTAAACAGCTTGTCCCCCTTGTCATATACATTCAGTGCTTTCTTGATGAGTTGAGCATTCACAATTTCCTCATCATGGCCATTCATAATGGCTTCGCTTTCTTCATGATCTATTTCGGCGTATTGATTACGGAGTTGTGTAAACTTTGTCCAAAAATCATTTATTTTATCATTTAGGGGTGTGCCGCTGACGCGCTGTTGAGTATTGTCCAGTTTGACAATAATGTCTCCCTTTTCGATAACGACAGGGAACTGTAAGTTGATATCATCCATATAAATTTGTGCAATTTTAGCGGAGTCAACTGTTCCACGGAATGCAAACTGACCATGAATAACATCACATGAGTCTAAGTCAATCAAAGAATCTGCGTGATCTGTTTTTAGATATAATTTTCTTCCATCCAAACTTGAAACGTTAGATGTTCCCTGCATGTTGAATGAGTTTGCACATGAGCTGAGTGCAATAACTGTGAGAAGTGCGTAAAGAATTTTATTCATAGAACATAAACTGGTTATGTTTCTTCTCGGAAAATTACTTTCGTAATTGAGGTTGAGAAGTATCTTATTCAAATTAAATTATCTCTAATGTTTTTTGTTTTTAGGTGTGAGAATGATTGTTTTCTTTCTTTAATTCGTAGCTAATACGATGAGTTGTATACATTTCTATGATGGCAGAAATAAGTAGAAGTATAACCCAATTGTGGTGAAAGATACTTACGTAACTGCTATAACCATCTATTGACCCTGTAAAAAATGGGCGAAGGAAATGAAAAGAATCTTCTATCATAAATAAGCCAGCAAGGATGAATCCCCAGCCTGCTAATGACATAATCTTGTGTAAGCGACGAATAGAAAGAGAGGTTCCAAGGTAACGTTGACGTGACTGCATACTTGTAAATGCAACAGCCCCTGCAAGCATTATCCAGCAAGAAACAGGTTGTATAAAGAGAAAGGCATAAAAGCCAGCCCCAATAACCATTATAATACCTCCTAAGAGATAGATAACCGACTCGAGTTTATTCAGTTGTTTCATTTTTTAAGGTATTTTCTGTTGACTGCTCATCATCGCTAAGTACGAAGATGTCTTCGTCATCAGCTTTCATAAAATAACGTTCACGAGCCACGCGAGAAATAGCTTGAGGGTTGGTTTTAAGTTCCTTAAGTTGTTGCGTGTCATGTTTGTATTGGCTATCATATTTCTGAATTTCAGTCTTCAAATCTTCTATTTGATAGGCATACTCTATGCGTTTCATAAAACTATTTTCATCCAGTACACCTACGATAAGTACACCGAGAATAATAACGATATGAAACTTAAACCGACTAACGAAATTGCAGATATGTCCAGTAATCTTACTCACGTCTTTATGTTCTTTTCTGCAAAAGTAAGGAAAAGATTGGATACAGGTGCATTATACATATATATTTTTAGCAAATTAACAATTTAATTTTTCCTACTTTCATTCTCTTTTATTTACTTTTATTACCTTTGCATATACAAACAGATTTTAAATTATGGAAGAATATATTGTTTCGGCACGAAAGTATCGCCCAATGTCCTTTGATTCTGTTGTTGGACAGCAGGCTCTGACTACGACGTTAAAGAATGCAGTGAAGAGTGGTAAGTTGGCTCATGCTTATCTCTTCTGTGGTCCACGAGGCGTGGGTAAGACGACTTGTGCTCGAATCTTTGCAAAGGCGATTAATTGTGAACATCCAACGGCAGACAACGAGGCTTGTAATGAATGTGAGAGTTGTAAGGCGTTTGGAGAAGGACGAAGCTATAATATCTTCGAGTTAGACGCTGCAAGTAATAACTCTGTCGAGAATATTAAGTCGTTAATGGATCAGACTCGCATACCGCCACAGGTTGGACGTTATAAAGTCTTTATCATTGACGAGGTTCACATGCTTTCAACAGCAGCCTTTAATGCTTTCCTTAAGACATTGGAAGAGCCGCCAGCGCATGTTATCTTCATTCTTGCTACAACAGAGAAGCATAAGATTCTTCCAACGATTCTCTCTCGCTGTCAAATCTACGACTTCGAGCGTATGACAGTGCCTAATATTATTGATCATCTCAAGCGTGTTGCTGAAAAGGAGAATATACAGTTTGAAGAAGAAGCCTTGAACGTCATTGCAGAGAAGGCGGATGGTGGTATGCGTGACGCACTCTCTATCTTCGATCAAGCTGCAAGTTTTTCACAGGGTAATCTGACATATCAAAAAGTGATAGAAGACTTGAATGTACTCGATTCTGAGAATTACTTTAGTATTGTCGATCTTGCTTTGGAGAATAAGGTGAGTGAGGTTATGGTTCTTCTTAACACGGTTATCAATAAGGGATTTGATGGTGGACATCTTGTGAACGGCTTAGCATCTCATGTTCGTAATGTGTTGATGGCAAAGGATGTACAAACTCTTCCGTTGCTTGAGGTAAGCGAACAATTGCGTAATCGTTATCAGTCACAAGCACAGAAGTGTCCAACAACATTCCTTTATACGGCTCTGCAGATAATGAACCGATGTGATGTGGAATATCGTCAGAGTTCTAATAAGCGTTTATTGGTAGAACTGACGCTTATTCAGGTGGCACAAATCACGCAGAAGGAAGATGATGTGCCAGCCTCGGGGCGTAGCCCTAAACGATTAAAATCCCTGTTTAACAATCTTATTATCAAGGCTCAACAGAAATCGACTCCGCAGGTGGTCGGGAGCCTGAAACGTGATGCTGATGCTGTTCATAACGCTAATGAAGATAGTGGAGCAGTGTCAGTTGAAGTTGTATCTTCAAAAGAAGATACTGTTGCCAATAATCCTACCTTACAACCGAAGGTGAATATATCCTCAGGACTTCCTAAATCTGTCAATCTTGGTTCGTTAACAATGTCGTTCAATAACATGCTGAAAGGAGATGAAAAGGCAAAAAAGGACGAAGAAGTTGAAGTTACCAATAAGGATGAGAACGAAGGATTTACGCAGCAAGACCTTATTGTGAGTTGGCGTGCGATGTGTTCACGAATGCCTGAGCGTATGCATACTCTGGCGCAGCGTATGAAGAATATTACACCAACAATCATGGAGTATCCTACCATTTCGGTGCTTGCTGATAATAACATTCAGCTTAACGAGATGCTTGCCATAAAGTCGCGTATTCGTGCAACATTGGCTAAGGAATTGCATAATGGACAGATAGTCGTCGAAATTCGGCTTGCTAAGCATGAGGAAATTAAGCCGATGCTTACTCCACGTGAGAATTTAATAAATTATTAGAAACAAATCATCCCGTGAAGAGACTTGTCCATACATTGGGTTTGTACTTGGAGTAACACAAAGTCTGACTCTGTTGTATTGTGGCTCAGTGTTCATCAAAGATACAGAAAATAAAGTCCCTTAGTACTTCTTTTTAGCCGTTGTATTGATACTCAGCACGAGTTGTGCTGATGCTTAGCACGTGTTGTGCTGATACTAAACATTAATCTTAATGGAGGGTTAAAACCGATGTGTTGTTAAGAATGTTATGAAGGTATAAATGTCAGTGAAATATAGTAAAAGCGGAAGTAGTATTTAAGTTTTATCTGACAGCAAAATAAGAAATATATAGTTATATTCAAGGCCTACGTACATTATTATAAAAGTTAAAATAGCGAAATGGTAGTTATGTTCGGTATTATTTCAGTATTTTTGCACGTAAATTAGTCGATGAGAAATAAGAGCATTATATTCCTGTTATCTTTTGTCGTTGTCTTCGCAATGGCAGGTGTTACTATGCCCGGACCTCAGAGAAAGAAAAGTAAGAAGGTAAAGGCAGGTCGGGAAGTGGTAGATACATTGTTGAAGAACATGAGTTCATTGGACAGTCTGTCGATAGACAAGCGCATGATTGATACAACCAAGATGGACTCTCTTCAGCTGGCTATCTATCATCATAATAAGGCAATAGATGATTCGATTCGTGCCGATAGTATGATGCGTGCACGTTCTAATGGGATTGAGGCACCAGTGACCTATTCTGCTGATGACTCTCTTGTTTATGATGCAGAGGCAGGTATAGCTCATCTCTATGGTAACTCAAAAGTCGATTATGAGAATATGAAACTTTCGAGTGACAATGTCCACATGAACATTGACAAGAGTACTGTACATGCAACAGGTACAGCTGATTCTACGGCAGAGGGAGGATACAAAGGAAAGCCAGTCTTCGCTATGGGTAATGATAATTACAAAAGCGATACGATGGCTTTCAATTTCAAATCAAAGAAGGGATTGATAAAAGGAGTATATACAGAACAGCAGGATGGATATCTTAGTGGTCAGGTCGGAAAACGTGACTCCTCTGGCTCTGTTTATTTACAACATGGTCGATATACTACTTGCGATAATGCTCATCCAGATTTTTATATAGCTCTTTCTCGTGCAAAAGTTCGTCCAGGTAAGGATGTAGTCTTTGGTCCAGCTTATCTGGTTGTGGCAGATGTACCTTTACCACTTGCAATTCCATACGGTTTTTTCCCTTTCTCTAAAAAGTATTCAAGCGGCTTTATCATGCCAACCTATGGTGATGAAAGCGATAGAGGTTTCTATCTACGTGATTTAGGTTACTATTTTGCAATTAATGACAAGTGGGACTTAAAAGTGTTGGGAGAGATTTACACTAAGGGTTCTTGGGGTGTGTCGGCAGCCAGCAACTATCGTAAGCGTTATAGATATTCTGGCTCTTTCTTTTTGAGTTTTCAAGATTCAAAGACGGGTGATAAGGGCTTGCCAGATTTTGCAGAACAAGAGAGTTTCAAAATTCAATGGAGTCATCAGCAAGATACAAAGGCCAATCCGTATAACTCGCTATCTGCAAGTGTAAATTTTGCTACATCAAGCTATGAGCGTAATAATCTCAATAGCATGTATAACCCACAGACTCTCACGCAGTCTACGAGGACTTCTTCAGTAAGTTGGGGTACAACATTTTCAAGTATTGGTCTCTCTTTGACCACTACTACCAACCTCTCGCAGAATATGCGTGACTCGTCTGTTCAGATAACACTTCCTGACTTGAATATCAGTCTGAGTCGTTTCTATCCATTCAAGCGTAAGCATATTGTGGGAAAGGAACGTTGGTATGAGAAAATATCAATGAGCTATACGGGACAGTTGTCAAATTCTATCTCAACGAAAGAGGATAAACTTCTACGCTCTAATCTTATTAGGGATTGGAAGAATGCTTTTCAACATACCATTCCTATACAAGCAAATTTTAACTTATTTAATTATATCAATGTGACACCATCCTTTAACTTTACGGATCGTATGTACTCTAAGAAAGTGTCAAGAGGGTGGAATAATGTGTTGCAAAGAGAAGTGGTAACGATACGACTTTTGGCTTCTACAATGTCTATAACTGGAGCCTGAATATGGGAGCAAGCACTAAATTGTATGGTTTTTGGACACCTAATAGAAAACTTTTTGGTGACAAGATTCAGACTATTCGCCATGTCATCACTCCACAGGTATCATTTTCTTACTCTCCAAACTTTGGAACACGTCGTTATGGTTACTATGACAGTTATCAGTATACAGATGCAAGTGGTAATGTAAAACTTGTCGAATATTCGCCTTATCAAGAAGAGCTTTATGGTGTGCCAGGAAAGTATAAGAGTGAGATGATCAGTTGGGATGTTAGTAATAATATCGAAATGAAGGTTAAAAGCGATAAGGATACAACTGGTTATAAGAAAATAAGCATTATTGACGAGTTGGGTGCAAGCATGTCTTATAATGCTGCCACTGATTATCATCAATGGAGTGATCTTAGTATGCGCTTGCGTTTGAAATGGTGGAAGAACTACACCTTCTCTATGAATGCCCAGTTTGCTACTTATGCTTACGAACTTGACGCTAATGGGAAGCCATACGTGGGCAATCATACAGAGTGGGGGTATGGAAGATTGCCTCGCTTTCAAGGAATGTCGCAGAACTTCTCTTTCACATTGAACCCAGAGAAATTCAAGAAGTGGTTCGGACATAAGGAGGATAAGGAAGAAAATAAGGCTTCGGAAGATAAGAATGACGATGATAATAATATCGAGTCAAACATGGATGACGACCTTGAAAAAGGTAAATATGCGACAAAACAGAAGAGTGGTAATATTGCAGAAACGGATGAAGATGGATATATGCGCTTTAATATGCCATGGTCTTTGACAATCGGATATGGTATTACGATGCGTGAGAATACGGCGGGTAAATTTAATACCAAGACGATGCGATATCCTTATAAGTTCTCACAAACACTGAACTTCTCGGGTAATATTCGTATTAGCGATGGCTGGAATATAAACTTCTCAAGTGGTTATGACTTTGAAAACCATGCGATGAGTATGACAACGGCGAGCTTATCACGCGATTTGCATTGTTTTAACATGAGCGCATCTGTTGTGTTAGCACCATATACATCGTATAACTTTACTTTCCGTTGTAATGCCGCAACGCTGACTGATGCGTTGAAGTATGACAAACGAAGTGGTATTACTAACGCTGTTCAGTGGTATTAATCATTTATGTTATAAATAAAGGACGGATTAGCTTTGTGCAATCCGTCCTTTATTTATTTGTTTTGTGTGGTATATGCATCTTAGTAAATATGCTGAAAAGGGGTTGTTAACCTTATTCTGTCTATGGTGTTAGCTTATTCAAGACAGTTGGTAATCTCGGTTACAGACTTGCAACCATGACGGTCAAGCCAGTCATTAATACCATCGCGTACCTTAATAGTAACTTGTGGGTCGAGGAAATTTGCAGTTCCAATTTGTATTGCTGTTGCTCCTGCCATAAGGAACTCGATCGCATCTTCTGCTGTAGATATACCTCCCAGACCAATGATTGGTATCTTTACCGCTTTTGCTACATCATTGACCATTCGGACAGCAACGGGTTTGACAGCCGGACCACTAAGTCCACCTGTACGAATACTTAACTTCGGGCGGCGGCGTTCAATATCAATAGCCATTCCCATCAAAGTGTTAATCAGTGAAACAGAGTCTGCGCCTTCGTCCTCACAAACACGTGCTATGCTGGCTATGTCTGTGACATTAGGCGATAGTTTCACAATCATTGTCTTATGATAATGTTGACGTACCGCTTTTACAATAGAAGCTGCGCCAGAGCATGTCACTCCAAAAGACATACCTCCTTCTTTTACATTAGGGCAGGAGATGTTTACTTCGATTGCAGGAATGTTATCCAGAGCGTTGAGCTTTTCGGCTGTTTCTGCATAAGACTCTGGAGTGTTCCCACTGATATTAACAATCATATTGGTGTCAATATCCTTTATCTGTGGGTAGATATTCTCGATGAAGTAATCAACTCCCTTGTTCTGTAAAACCAACACAATTAAGCATACCCTGAGGGGTTTCTACCATACGTGGGTAGTCATTTCCTTCACGTGGTTTCAGGGTCGTACCCTTGACAATGATACCTCCTATTTCTTCTAAGGGTACGAAATCGGCAAACTCTAAACCATATCCAAAGGTTCCACTGGCTGTCATTATGGGATTCTTTAGATGTAGGTCACTTATCTTTACACTTAAATCAGCCATATTGTTATCATCTAATTATACAAAATAAGGGGGTAATTTCCCTTGTTAGGAGTATACGTGAGTAATCCTTTATTATTCTTTTTTTCTATTTATTCCCACGTTAATCTACGTGTATCAAAGACGGGACCTTCTGTGCAAACACAAAGGTTGCCTTCTGTAGTTTTCTCAACACAACATAGACAGGCACCAACACCACAAGCCATTGTGTTCTCTAATGATGCTTCGCAAGGAATAGAATTCTGGTGTGCGTAACTTGCAATCGCCATTATCATTGGTTTAGGACCACATGTAGAAATACGGTCAAAATGCTCTGTGGATAGAATTGAATGGTTGGTGACAAAGCCTTTCTCACCAGCTGAGCCATCCTCGGTAGTTATACATACCTTTCCATATTTCTCAAAAAGTGACCTTTCTGCTATGTCAGATTCTGTACGAGCTCCTAAGAGAAAGACTGGGACTCCACCAGCTTCCTTGATATGTTTCCCGAAGTAAAGTAAAGGGGCAACGCCTACACCTCCACCAACAAGTAAGACACGTTCTGATGGACTCGCCAAAGGTGCAAACGTGTTGCCTAAGGGAAGGACACAATTTAAGATGTCGCCTTCACGTAAACGTGCGAGGGTTTTTGTTCCTTCTCCTATGGTTGCGACAAGCAACCACAATTCATTGCGTTCTAAATCAACAAAATTAATTGAGATTGGACGGCGAAGAAAAGTCGAAGGAGAGCCGTCCACTCTCACCTCTACAAACTGCCCAGGTTGCATCTCTGGAAGTGGGTTGTCATCTGTCAGCTTAATAAGTACATTCCTTGCATTGATACGCTCTACGGAAGACACCTTTAAGTCGAGGATATACTTCTTCATCTTTGCTTTGTTTTTTTAATATTATGCAAATATAGATAAAAATATCTCGATTATAAGATAATTGAGATGAAAAACAAATGGTTCTTCAGGAATTTGGAGTGATAAATTCATATAATAAGAAAAAGAAACCGCTGTAAATATTATATATGCAACAACAAATGTAGAAATATGAACAGCAGTTTCCTATATCATGCTTGGGGTCTTTATACCCATGAATGCACTTGTGAAGAGTACAAAGGTAATAGAATTATCTTGCATGTGCAAGCAAAAGAACGAATAAGATGTCGCCCTTCTTGTGGAGGCTGCTCTATTGTAAAGAATGGGTATCGTTTGCGAGACTTTGTTGGACTTCCCATAGGTGGCAAGCGAGTAACCATACGCATGAAGGTACAACGCTATAAATGTAAGGAGTGTGACTTCGATCAGTAGGAGAAAATTCCTTTTGCCACTGGCAGTTGCAGCTATACTCACCGCTTTGCCAAGTATGTAGTAGATTTACTTCGTGGTATGACTCTTCAGGACGTATCGAATCATCTTGGCGTATCATGGGATACTATAAAAGAAATACACTCCTCTTACCTTAAGCGTCATTATAGTCCTCCATCTTTAGATGGTGTAGAGAATATTGGTATATATGAGTTTGCTGTTAAGAAAGGACATGTATATAAAACAATAGTCGTGGATTTGGACAGTAGCAGGATAATCTATGTTGGCGATGGTAAGAGTAGTGAAGCTCTGAACAAATTCTGGCAGAAAGAGGCAATAGAAAATGCTAACGGACTGATTAGACAATACGTGCAAAAAAGAAACGTTTGAGCATGTCAGTCATCAACCTATAACAAAATATTCAAAGAAAATTAACATGAGGCCAAGAAAGAAATTAGAATTTAGAACACCACATGAGTGCTTTTACGAACTAATTAAGTAAATTTGCACTTGCTTGTCGAATTCACGAAAAGAAATAGTATGAGAACTCTTATAATAATATTTTTTCAGCTTATATCTCAACAGTGCTTTTGTCAGATAAGCATTGACAGTGATTGTTTGGAATGTAACTCAATAACAATTTCCCGAATAATGCTGGAACTTTTTGGACAAGAAACTGCGCAACGAATGTTAGACAACAATACTCGTATGCTTTTCATTCTTAGGGTAGATTCATCTGGTTGTGTATCTGAAATTAAAAAGATAAGAACTCAAAATGCTTTGGACAAGAATATTGAAAAGAAACTTAAGCGATATTTTGGGAAGCATAAAATACAAATGAGAATTTGTTATTCTATCGACTTTAGTAGCGTCTCGTACGAAAGAGGAATACAAATAGCTAAGGATGATTTTCGGAAAAGGAAATATATCGTAGTAGGATTCCCTGGAGAGTTATTCACCCATTATGAATACTATAAGACACACGGTTACAAAGGCGTTTCCTTCAAATCCAAGTTAGAATACCTTATGTTACGATTGAGTAATGTCTAATATCATATGAGGAACTAAAGTTTCCCACCCCCCTAAAACACTAGCCTTTTTTTATTCACCTTTGCCTGTTATTGCCCATATCCATTGATTTTTAACACAAGTATAATAGAGGTTAAGCAGTCTGTTCATATACTTCGTCCCATTTTTCTAACACTTCTGCCATTACAAGGATTTTTCTCATATCTTTGTCGTTGCCGCTGATTGTAGCCATAAGCTGTTGGGGCGTCATCCCAAGTGTTTCTCCTAAAATGCGAAGTATACGTTCGATACAGCAAGAACTCGCTTCCATAACGTGAGTGCCATGAGATCAGCCTCCATATTCGAAAAGAGTTCGCCCATGGTTTGATATTCTGTGAACCTCTTTTCCAAAGCTATGACGGTATATGTAAGGTAACACAACGTTGCGTCGGCTATCTGGCCATTAAAGTCGCAACCTTGATAACCTCCTAATCCGAGATATCGCTTAGTCTCCTTGTTCATCACTTCTATGTTCCATCTAATCTGATAGACTTCAAAGGCTTTTATGAAAGACATCGTTGTATCCGTGGTGAGCAGGACGTTCCATGTGGAGTTCCTACCATACTTGATAAGGAAGATTCTTACAGGTATATCTCCTAAGTGTCCGTTGAGCTGAATATATCGACATCTGTACTTACGACAGTTCTTTCCTCGTTCACGTTCATAGATAGCAATGAGTTCTGCAGCATTTTTCTTCCTGCCTGATACGGTGTATTTCGTCTTTCCCATTTTTGCAAGTCCGGCAAAGTGCATTACTCCTTTACCTATGCTTCTAACACATTTCATAAGTTGCTCGCAAGTGAACCAACTATCGGTAATCACATACTTCGCATGCAAACCCATCTTCCATCCACGGCGAAGCATATTCATGGCAGCTTCCATCTTAGACATCTTACATTCTTGAAAACGCTTATAATCGGGGTTGTCAGTATTCCTTTTGGTATGATACGCTTTTCTACGTTGCTGTTTTGTCAGTCCGCAGTCGCCTTGTTCCCCTTTTTCCTGATGCAGTGAAAAATCAAAGGGTATGGTTGTCTTGCCGTCAAAGAAAGCACAAAGTAGCAGTTTGTAGCCCAATACGCACCTGCCTTTAACATGGTCAAAAACACGACTGATACCCTCCATCCTCACACCGCTCTTCTCAAGCACGGTATCATCTATAATGAAACAGGTCGTGGAATCGGATTGAGGAGCTTCGCCATACTTACGCAATAGGCACATGTAACGCAGTGCAAAACGGTTCATCAAGCGTCTCCAATCCATCTGCGGGCGAGTCATCATCCGATAGAAACAGTTCTTACCATGATTTGAAAGCTCATATATCTTATACTTGCATATATTGTGGATGCTCTTTCCTAAAATACGAAGAGGCAAAGAGAAAGTATCAACTCCGAAGCGAAAACTCCGTCATGTTTCTCCAATGACAGACGAGATAACAGATGACCGATACCAAACTTGCCAAAAAGATGAAATAAATCATCACTCATTCGAGTTTTAACACTCAAAAGTTTGGATAACTCACTTATTTTTCTCTATTTTTGCTTCCATAACAGTTTTGTTGTTTTGTCTTTGACAATCAGTTTTTTTGCGATTACTAATTTACAAAGAAAATTCGACAAACTGTTATTTTTCTATCTATTTGTTAGGGTGGGAAACTTTAGTTATATAATAGAGAAAGAAAACGCCGTTTTTATTGAGTATGCATTCAACAAGGCATTATATACAGAATATGACATTAAATATTTTTAACAAACTCTTAAATACATCACTATTAAAAATTGATAGCTATGAGTATTTTTTTATAAAAAAATCCTACTTTGTATCGGAATAGGCTATGCTATATCTGTAAATGCCCAGAATAAAATAAGTGGAAGAATTTTAGATGAGTATAACCAAGGAGCCGACGCAGCAATCGTCATGTTGTTTACCCAACCTGACAGCATTCTTGCAGAGACAACATTCACCGACGGCAACGGAAAGTTTTCGTTTCCATTACGGATAGGAAAATTCCTTTTATGCGTAAGAATGTTGGGTTATAAAGAGATTAAAAAGAAAATCACTATCTGTGAAGATGTGAAAATTCCCGACATGCAATTAGAACCAGATGAAATCGTATTGAAACGTAGTCATAACAGCACGGAAATCTCGGCCGATGATAAGTTCGTCTAACGGGAAAATACAGATTAACGTGGCGCAATCTTATCTTACGGATATAGGAGATGCATTAGATGTTTTGAAGCATTCCCCAGGTATTTCTGTAAGCAGCAAAGGCGATATTTCCTTGGCATCACTCGGAGGCACTGCCATATATGTCAATGGAAAGAAACTGATGTTGCAAGGTGAAGAGCTGTCGGCTTATTTGCGCTCTCTGCCTTCATCGAAAATCTCCAAGATAGAAACTTCGTCCAATCCCAATGCGAGTTTTGGGGCCGACGGAGCTGGAGGAATTATTAATATCATCTTGAAAACCAACGAGAAATCGGGCTTTTTCCTGACCACCTCACACAGCCTTGCCTATTGGGAAAACATGAGACAGAACTCTGACATCGCATTATCCTATAACACTAATAAATGGCAATTGGGATTGAATTACAACCACAGTATAGGACATCATGCCATGAATTATGGCTATGAGAAAATTCAGAACGGTGATAAAAGTTTATCTGAAACCATAGATACTGATAAACGAAACACGCATTCGGCAGGCATTGACTTTTCCTGGCAGCTCAATCAGAAGAGTAAATTGTTCTTGAACAGCACGGTGAACTTGCTTGTTGGGCCTGGCTTGACAGAGACAACGACAAGGGTGTATAAAGGAACTTCCGCATTAGATGGCATCTTGAAAGCACGCAACAACTATGTAGAGCAGAAAACAGTTCGATACAGTAACAGCATGAACTACCTGTACCGACCCTCCGAAAAACAGCAGTTGTCGCTTTCGGCAGACTGGACCCACTTTGATGGTAAAGCCCGATGCGAGCAGCCTAATGATTATTTTTCACCGATGAACAAGCTTGTTCGTTCTGATTTGTTTTACTCTCAGCCCGATAAAGACATAGACATTTATGCCTTGTTAGTAGACTATAAGTATAATCCTAATGTGCGGAACGAGTGGCTTGCAGGCATCAAGACTTCGCTTATCAAAAGTAACAACACCTTCCTCTTCATGAGAAATGGGTCTATTGACCTGCAACGCTCAAACAAATTTGATTACAATGAACATAATATTGAAGGCTACACACAATATACGCACACTTGGAATAAATTGGAGTTAAGTGCAGGCCTGCGTATGGAATACATGTACACCCACAACAAGCTAAATGCTTATACCAATCACAAAACAGAAGAAAATAACAGGAAAAAATTTCGTTTATTTCCTAATATGTCTGTATCATATACGTTCAATGAGAAGAATAAATTGATCCTTCTATACAGCAGACGGCAAGATAAACCGCGATATGAAGATCTTAATCCCTTTGAATATCTACTTGATGAACTCTCCTATTGGAAAGGAAATCCCTTCCTCAAACCACAGATTAGCAATAAAATAACATTGAACTATACACGGAAGAGTTTGTCTTTGAACTTATATTACAACAAACTTGATGATTATTTCACTTCCCTCACAGATGTTTTTGAGAACAACAAGACGATAATGACAACGAAAAACATCGGAACACAACAGCAAGTTGGATTGGAAGCGATTTTCTCTAACGCCTTACTTCATGGTGGGATTTCAGTACAAGCGTTGGACTTTACTACTTTGTGAATAAGTTGGATTACGAAAGATACAAACAAGAATACAAGCGTCCATCTTGTTTCCTCTCGGCAAACAATAATATTCTTCTGCCTTGGGGCATAAACTTTGAACTCTCCGGACGATATTACTCAAAACGCCAAGGAGGAAGTTATGAGATTAGCAAACCTACAGGAAGCATTGATTTGGGTTTCAATAAGAGTTGGCTTGAGAATCGTATTCGACTTTCGTTACTGATGACCGACATTTTACATACAGAGCGTTGGGATAGTTATGGAGTAAAAGATGCCCTGAATCTCTCGTCGTGGGGATATGGAGAAAGCCGTAAAGTCATCCTGCGTTTCAGCTATAGCTTTGGCAAACAGAAATTCAATAAGGTAGAGAAAAATATTGAAGAATTAAATCGATTATAATTATGTCACGACAATAAGAAATTGCACAAATTGTGCTTGAGATTTTAGAAGAGCCAATCTCTGAAAAATCAATTAATGAGATAATAAATTGTCAAAATATTACCGATATGGGAATGACCTCTCTTAATATGGTAATGTTCATTGTAGAACTTGAGAATAAGTATGATTGTAAAATCGACATTACGGGACTGTGCACAAAAGACATGCATACAGTAGCTGGTTGGTGTAAGTTAATAGATAAAGTCATTATGAAGTGAAGATAGTTATCCTTACTGCAAAATGTGGACTTGGGACTTATATCCCGGCGGTGTATACCTATAAGTATATGCGCTCTCACAGCGTGGATACAGAAATGCTTGCATGGGAGGATTTTTATGAAACCAATAATAAGGAAAGGGCAATGTTGTTTCAAAAAAATCCTAGCATAGCTGAAATCTCCTATGCATATGATATTATTACTGTCCGCTAAACTTTTGTTTATTTTTACAAATTTGGGCTGATACTTTTTTCATAGTATCAGCCCATTTAATTACCTTTGCTTTTGCAACAAAACATAAGTAACATGAGCAAAAGTACACATTTTTTCGGACAGCCAGTATATGGTCAGTTAATAAAATGCTTAGTCAAGAACAAAATTAACACTTATAGCCGTCAACATGGTGGCGAACGGTATGTAAAAAAGTTCGATATGTGGTCTCACGTGGTAACTATGCTCTATGCCGTGGTGATGCGTTTCGACTCTCTTCGTGAGATACAGGCTTCTGTGCTGGCAGAATCCCGTAAGCTTCCCTATCTAAGCATAGATACTCTACCCAAGCGTAGTACGCTCTCTGATGCCAATAAGAGACGCCCCGAAGAACTCTTTGGTTGGTTCTATATGGATGTCCTTGAAGCTCATCGTGACCTACTTTTCTTGGACAGCCAACGAGGCAAGGGGGATTCTTGGCTTAATCGTCTGAAAAGAATGGATTCTACCACTATTCCCTTGTTTTCGAATCTCGTTTTCAAGGGTGTGGGACGTAATCCCAAGTACGGAAAGAAGAAAGGAGGCATAAAGGTGCATACTATCATAAATGCCAACGAAGGAGTGCCTTACGATATACAATTCACTTCTGCTGCCACACATGACAGTTTTATGATGGCACCGCAGGATTATTCAAAGAATGATATCCTAGCTATTGACAGAGCCTACATAGACTATATTAAATTTGAACAGATGACTCAAAATGGTGCTGTCTACGTTACAAAGATGAAGAAAAAACTTGTTTATCAACTAGAAATAGTTTAATAACTACTTGTATTACGCTTTGCATTTCTCACGATGTTTGCAAAGAAGGCGAGAAACCCTTTATTTGTAGGGTTTTTCGCCTTCGATACTTTGTGACTCCGTTGGGATTCAAACCCAAGACCTTCAGAACCGGAATCTGACGCTCTATTCAGCTAAGCTACGGAGCCTAATGATGGTGCAAAGGTACGGTAAAGTTTGTATAATTCCAAATGAACAATGAATATTCTTATAAAAGTGTTAGATGTAGAAGTGTTGATAAAGGGTAAATTCCATTAGAAAAGAAGTTCTTGTTTGTCATAAAGTAGGATTGTGGTGTAGTTTTGTGTTATTTTGTAAGATTATGCTTGATATTATTTCTCTATTTGATAATAAATGTATATCTTTGTGAGCAATTGAGAAAACAAATAAAGTCATAAATAGAAAGGAATAAGAATGAGCAGACTGATTAAGCCAGAAGGGTATAAAGCCATGCTTGGTAAACGTCAGACCGAGCAGGGAATTAAGCTGATAAAGGATTTTTTTCAGCAGAATTTAGCTACCGAATTACGATTGAGTCGTGTTACGGCACCGCTGTTTGTGCTGAAGGGATTGGGAATCAATGATGATTTGAACGGTATAGAACGCCCTGTTTCTTTTCCAGTTAAGGACTTAGGAGAGTCGCAAGCTGAGGTGGTACATTCTTTAGCAAAATGGAAGCGACTGACATTAGCCGACTATGCAATTCAGCCGGGTTATGGTATCTATACCGATATGAACGCTATTCGTGCTGATGAGGAGTTGGATAATCTTCATTCGCTTTATGTTGATCAGTGGGACTGGGAGGCTGTTATAACTGAAAGTGATAGAACACGTAGTTTCTTAGAGGATGTCGTTCGACGTATCTATGCGGCTGTTCTTCGCACAGAGTTCCTTGTTTGTGAGACTTATTCTCAGTTGGAATCTTTTCTTCCACAGACAATTCATTTTGTCCATGCACAGGACTTATTGGATATGTATCCTACGTTGACAGCAAAAGAGCGTGAAGACACGATTTGTAAGAAGTATGGTGCTGTGTTTATTGAAGGTATCGGTTGCAGATTGAGTAATAGTGAGAAGCACGATGGTCGTGCTGCCGATTACGATGACTGGTCAACAGTAGCAGAAGACGGTAAGACTGGTCTGAATGGTGATATTCTTATTTGGTACCCTATTTTAGGCCGAAGTGTTGAACTTTCCTCTATGGGAATTCGAGTTGATAAAGATGCTTTGCTCCGTCAGTTATCAATAGAGAAGCAGGAAGAGCGTGAGCAACTCTTCTTTCATCAGCAGTTGCTCTCTGACAAACTTCCGTTGTGTATCGGTGGAGGTATTGGTCAGAGCCGCCTTTGTATGATAATGTTACACAAAGCGCATATCGGTGAGATTCAGGTAAGTATCTGGCAGGAAGAGATGCGAAAAGAATGCGAAGCGGCTGGGATGCCTTTGATTTAGAAGCTTACATATTATTTTCATAGAGCTAAAAAGAGCCATGTCAAACTCTGAAGATGAGTTTGATATGGCTCTTTTTGTATTACAATTGCAACTTTCAATCCATATCCAGCCTATGTGTTGGTGCTCAGCACGTATGGTGCGGATGGTAAGCACGTATGGTGCGGATGGCATGTTAAGTTCTAATATCTTATCGGTTAGGCTCTATTTATTATCATGTTCCGTATGGAAAGAGGTATGTTTAAGTCCTATTAAGTTGTAATCATTAGTAAAGAGTGAATCTCTTATTCTGTTAGGACTCCCTCTCTCACAACTTCCATTAGGTGAATGACCGTTGGTTTAGGAGAGGAGCAAGGGGAGATTCCCCTCCTTTGGAGGGGTTAGGGGAGGTTTTTAGTCTATAAACCTCTTGGTAATTTCTCCGTATTCCTCAATTCTTCTGTCACGCAGGAAGGGCCACCAACGGCGCACCTTCTCACTATGATCAAGGTCGATATTAACGATAATACTTTCTTCATCGTTGTCACAGGCACGATAGAGTAGTTCGCCTTGTGGTCCTGAAACAAAGCTGCTTCCCCAGAATTGAATGCCCTTTGTTTGCTCGCTTGGGTCAGGCTCATGGCCGACACGATTAACAGCAATCACAGGCAGACCGTTGGCGACAGCATGTCCACGCATTACTGTCGTCCAGGCTTCACGCTGGCGTTGTTTTTCCTCATCTGTATCACTGCTTTCGTAGCCGATGGCTGTTGGGTAGATTAGCAAGTCTGCACCCTGTAATGCCATCAGTCGGGCAGCTTCTGGATACCACTGGTCCCAGCAGACAAGTACGCCAAGGCGTCCCACGCTCGTGTTGATTGGATGGAAACCGAGGTCGCCAGGTGTGAAGTAGAACTTTTCGTAGTAGGCAGGGTCGTCTGGAATGTGCATTTTACGGTATTTACCCGCAATGCTTCCATCCTTCTCTATCACAACGGCGGTGTTATGGTAAAGTCCCGCTGCACGTTTCTCAAAGAGAGAGGTTACGATGACAATGCCCAGTTTGCGTGCCAGTTCTCCATAAAACTCAGTAGACGAACCCGGTATGGTTTCGGCTAAGTCAAATTTGTTTACGTCTTCTATCTGGCAGAAGTAAAGTGAATTGTGTAGTTCTTGTAGGATAACAAGTTCCGCACCACGTTGTGCTAAGTCTGTGATACCCTCAGCCAAACGCTCTATATTGTTTTTTATGTCTGCAACATTATGTTGCTGCAGGATACCGATTTTAATTTCTCTCATAATAAAGGTGTTTGCCTTGTTTATGTTTATTATTCTGTGTCTAAAAGTTATGATGTCGTCACCATCTGTTTAGATAAGATGGTTAGATTTTGTCAATCTGTGGCAATTGCATGGTCAGACAGTGTATTGACCCATGTTGTCTAATGATGGTACGGCTATCAATAGGGATGATTTCACGATCAGGGAATGCTTCTTGAATGGTTTCCAATGCTGCTTTATCCTTTTCTGGTTGGTTGTAGGTTGGTACAAGAACCGCTCCATTGATAATGAGGAAGTTAGCATGTGTCGCTGGTAGACGTTCGTCGTCATCATAGATGGTGTCAGGCATTGGTAGGCGAAGTAGACGATAAGGTTTTCCGTCAAGTGTGCGGAGCTGCTTTAATTGCTGCTCTAAGAGTAGGAAGTCCTCGTAATGCTCATCTTCTTTGTCGTCACACCCTATATATAATAAGGTGTTATTCGGTGCAATACGCACGATGGTGTCAATATGTCCGTCGGTATCATCACCTGCTAACTGCCCATAGTCCAGCCACACAACTCGTTCAATATTTGGAAAGAGAAGACGTAAGCGTTTGTCAATATCCTCTTTTGTGAGAGGTTGATTGCGATGCGGTGCCATCAGGCAGCCTGTTGTCGTGAAGAGTGTACGCTCGCCATCACTCTCAATAGACCCACCTTCTAATACAAAATCTTTGTGGTTTTCTAAAATTCCTTGAAAGAGTCCAGCCTCATATAGTTGGCGGTTAATCGTGTTATCTTTCTCGGCTTTGAACTTTTCTCCCCAGCCATTGAAACAGAAGTCGAGTAGATGAAGTGGTTGGAAGCAACCTTTCGGTGCTTTATTTGAAATGAGTGATATTGGTGCAACATCACGTGCCCATGTGTCATTATTGTCACAGGGGAAGAGAGTTACCCGTTTTATCTGCTCTTCTGTCAGTCTTTCAGCCAATAACGAACGTACTATTTCTGTGTCTCTTGCTGTAATAAGCAATGCTTCATATCGCGTGATAGCATCTGCCATCTGGAGATAAACTTCGGTAATCTCCTTTAAATAAGGACGCCAATCGGTGTCCTCATGTGGCCATATCAGCATAACCCCACTTTGTGGTTCCCACTCGGCAGGTAATCGGAAACTATGATTTTCGTTTGTGTTCATAGTGCAAAGATAAGAAAAGAAAATGTGATAGCTTTCTTTCCTACCCTTTTTTTTGTTGCTTACTAAATAAAAGCAAGATGTTTCTTTTAGATAGCAAAAATGGGTTGATGTATGTCAAATAGAAGGTTTGACCTGCGTCAATACCTTTGACGCAGGTCAACTTTTACTAAATGAAAGCTATGAATTTGTATTTTTTCTTTGTTAGATTTTGGAAAGTGTACTAACTTTGCACTCACAAACAACACAAGCGGCACCTCATCAGGATAATAAGAGGTAGCCTTTGAAGGGGCTTCGGTCTCAATAGGAACACAGGTAAAAAGATTGTAAAACATTTAGAAAGGAAACGTTATGAAAAAGAAAGTAATGAATATGAGTATTATGCGTAAGTTGTTTCATTATATGACAGATGGTATCAGTGAATATAATATGGGTCGTGTAAACTGTCTGGCATAAAGCAAAAGAATACTTATTTTTACGCAACATGTAATAAGTAGAAAATAATTGAGAGAATATAAAAGGAGTCGGATTAGAGTCTATATAGATTCTAATCCGATTGTTGTTAGTAGGAGTTGCTTTTTTAGTTTACTTTGTCTATACATATAAGAGGGGGGAGTATAAACTTCTTTTATGTTAATTGGAAGAAAGCTAAACGAGGAGTGATAGCTCTATTCAGAGATGTTTGTTTATATTGTAATATTATTATTCATATAAGAAAAAGTTTTTTCTTTAGCTTGTATATTAAATCTAAATTACTTAAATTTGTCCTCGATTAAATAATAAATTAAAAACAATAACCCATACGTGAAAAGGTGTTGTTTAAGACCCCTCTCCACCATAGTAGCGATGTGGTTAAATTAATATAACAAATAAATAATGCCATGGGGAGTCGGCTCAAAAAAGTTATGGAAGAAATGAATGCTCCTAAGCCAAATAACTACTTGGCTCTTGCGATTTTCACAACTGTATGTTGCTGTTTGCCAGCAGGTATTTACGCTATCATTCGCGCTATGAAGGTGAATGAGTTTTATATGATGAAACAATACGAAGAGGCTATTCTGGCAGCTAATGATGCTAAGAAATGGAGTATTATTGGTATTGTTGTAGGTGCAATTGGGTCTGTCCTCTACCTTGTTTTCTATGGTTTGGCAGCAATGAGCGCAATGTCTGGAGCTCAATAAACCTTGAAACGTAGTATAAAACTTTTAGGTCTACTCTGTTTAGGAGTAATCCTATTAATTATATATTATTTATATGATCCTGCTGCGACGCTGTGGACACCTAAGTGTCCACTAAAGCTCGTAACAGGGTTACAATGTCCTGGTTGTGGCATTCAACGTGCATTTCACGCCTTATTACAAGGACGTTTTTTAGATGCAATCCATTATAATTATTTTCTTCTGTTTTCTGGACCATACATCTTATCGTTTGGAGTACGTGCCTTACTTCCTAAAGGGAAGGCTAAGGATAGTCTCACAAAGGTAATAGAGGATAAACGGCTTATATGGTTGTATATAATTCTTTTTTTTATTTGGTTTGTTGTAAGAAATATCCTAAATTTGTAGTGGATATGGATTTTTGGAGATATGCGATATTTGTAAATAAATAGTTAAATCTAAGATTATAATTATGAACTCTATAACGAATCGTGTGGGTAATCATATAAATTTCAGATAAAAATATTACCTTTTGTTTTTATGAATAGTACAGAGATATTTACAATGGCTTTAGGCCTGTCAGAACCATGGTATGTATCCAAGGTTGAGTTTATAGAAGGCAAACACTCCACCAAAGAACTCCATATTTGGTTGAGCTTTAATCGTGGACATCGTTTTAAGCTTAATGAAAATGAGTACACTGCCTACGATACCATAGATAAGACATGGCGTCATTTGAACTTCTTTGAACATCTTTGTTATCTTCACGCCAGCGTTCCCCTGTATTAAAACAGATGACCACCGAACAATCATGGTAGATGTTCCGTAAGACGTAAAAGCAGCGGTTTCACATTGCTTTTCGAAGCCCTACTCAATGCTTCTCATAGAGCGTGAAATGCCCTGTGAAGAGCGTTTCCCGTACCATTCATGAAACAGCTCCACGTATATGGCGTGTTTTTAATCATTGGGTTCGCAAAGCCGTTAAGAAAATTGACATGTCCAAAGTACGTCACATCGGAGTGGATGAAACCTCTAAACGAAAGGGACACAACTACATAACGCAGTTTGTAGACTTGGATACTCGTAAGACTATTTTCGTCACTGATGGTAAAGATGCAAGCACTTTCGAGGCATTCAGCAAGGCATTGGTTGCGAGCCATGGAAAGGTGGAGAATATAGAAGCTATCAGTATGGATATGTCTAAATCTTTCATATCAGGTGCCTTAACTCACTTCCCCAATGCCGGTATCATTTTCGATAAATTCCATATATTTAAGGCTCTCAACGAGGCTGTTGATATGGTACGTAAGGAGGAACACAAAGAAACCAAACTACTTAAAGGACACCGTTTTACGCTGCTATACAACAAGAAGAATCTCTCACCAAAAAAAATGATGGAACTGAATACCCTCCTGATGACCTACCCAACAATTGGAAAGGCTTATAGCTTTAAGGAATCTTTCATCGATATATTCAATGAGTGCGCTAAGGATTCTGTGGAAAAACTTGATTTATGGTGTGAGATGGTAGAACAATCGGCAATCAAGCCTATGCTTAATTTCGTTGCAATGATAAAATCGCACATGTACGGCATCAAGCAGCTATTTGCCATGAGGGATGTCAACAACGGAGTTCTGGAGGGATTGAACTCACAGATACAACTTGCAAAAAGGAGGGCAAGAGGATTCGTAAATACAGAAAACTTTAAGTATATGATCTATTTCATAACAGGTGGGCTTGAACTGGATTACCCACACGATTCGTTATAGAGCCTAATTATGGAATCAGACAAGGTGAATCATATTTTGATGATGCTTTCATCAAAAATTCCTATGGGAAGTATTTCAAGTGTACGTACAAGATTGGAAAATTCTGAATTTAGCGAATCAGAGATGATGGCTCTCCTTAGCCAGATGAAAGACCCTTTGTTATCAATCCTCTTATCAGTTTTTGTTGGGTCATTTGGTGTTGATCGCTTCTATATTGGTGATGTTGGCTTAGGTGTTGGTAAGCTGCTCACAGGTGGTGGTTGTGGTGTTTGGTGGCTAATAGACATCTTTCTGATAATGGATGCAACTAAGCAGAAGAATTTAGAACTTTGTTATATTATCTTCGTTAAAAATAGAATAGTTTTTATTTGGTTAGAACATCAAAAACCTTGTATAGTTACTTTGAGTGGAAATAATTATACAAGGATTATTTTTTTATGCTTTGATAAAGAGAGTTTATAGTAGGTCTACAGCCTCAATTTTAATATCTTCTTTTGGGCGGTCATTGCGATCTGTATCGCACTTTTGGATATGTTCAACGATTTCGAACCCTTCTTCTACTTCTCCGAAAACAGTGTACTGGTTGTCGAGGAAAGGAGTACCACCAACATTAGTATAAATCTCTATTTGTTCTTCTGTAAAGGAAGGCTTACCTTGTTGCTTACAAGTTGTTTTTGTTTGTTCTATCAGTTTGTCTTGTAGCTCTTGCAGTCCTACACGGTCACGATTACGTCTTAGATTCATTATCTCCTCGTGATGCTCTTTCGTGAGCTGATTGAAAACTTGTTGCTCTTGTAGCATTGCCATCTGATGCTCCATTTGCTTCAGTTCAGCAGGCTTAAAGGTTTTTCCCCATACAATATAGAACTGACTTCCACTACTTTCTCTGTCAGGGTTTACCTCGTCGCCAGTACGGGCAGCACTTAAAGCACCACGTTTATGGAAATATTGTGGATAAACGAACTCGGCAGGAATAGTATAGTCTGGTCCGCCAGTACCTAACATCTTGCCCTTTGGAGCATTCTTACTATCTGGGTCACCACCTTGTATCATAAAGTCCTTTATTACTCGGTGAAAGAGAGTACCATTGAAATACCCTTCTTTTGCTAACTTTAGAAAGTTATCACGATGTTTGGGGGTCTCATCATAGAGGCGAATAATGATATCACCTTCGGTTGTTTTTATTTTAAGTCTTGTTGCCATAGTGCAATTTATGATTGTTTCTTAATGAAGATGTTTGTTGTGAATTTATTAGCAATTACTTGTCAATTATAAACCTGTCCACTTTCCTCACAGTCCTCTTGCCTTATAGATTCTTTCTTTGGCGTCGTTAATCTCCTGGAACTTCTTTTCAGCAGCCTTTCGGATATCGTTTCCAAGCGTAGAAACACGATCAGGATGATGTTTTAAGGCCATCTTTCGATAGGCTGCTTTAACCTCATCGTCAGTAGCAGAAGGTGATATACCTAACACCTTATACGCATCCTCAATATTACTACTTGCCTTTGCACCACTTTCTAAGTTGAGCATAGACTCCACGTCTTGGGCAGAAAGTCCAATATATTGTGCAATTTCTTTTAGGGCAGTAATCTCTTCAGGACTTACTGAACCATCAGCTTTTGCTATGATGACAAGGTAATTCAGTAATTGTAGTCGTTGACTATCAGTTGTGTGAAGGAGTATTTCAACACAGCTCTTACGGATGGTTTCCTTAAATTGGTAAGGGCCTTGTTGCTTCTGTAAATCAAATAACTTTAGCAGAATTGATTCTCCTTGGCTTACAGCCTGCTCACCGAAGTTATGACGAAGAAACTGGCGTACATACTCCATTTCGGAGTGCATAATCTTTCCGTCTGCTTTTATGATATAAGAAGACAGGACAAGCATAGAGAAAAGAAAAGAGTTGCGCTCCTCTTCAAAAGGGCGGTTACCATAAAGATTTCCATGTTCGCTATACCCTTTCTCGTTATCGTTTTTATTATTATTTTTATCAGTTACGAGTGCATTGTCAAGCATTGAGCCAATACAATAGCCAGCTAATGCTCCTAACATACTTCCACTCAAGTATCCAGCCTCAATGCGCCGCCAATCCATTTTACGATTGCCATATTATTTTTTATATGTGATAAATACTGTTTACATTGACTTATAAACAAAGATAATGCCAAAGTGTATCAGCTAACTAATTATGCATTTTAAAAGAACAATTATAAGATTCTAAGAGCCTAATTTCTTAAATGTTATGGTACTCAGGGATTGTTTCAAGGAAAGTGTAGGACTGATTTTCATAATCCATTTTGCAGATATAAGTTTCTAATCCATTTGAAACAATAAGATAGTCAACATGGAGAAGGAGATTGTATACAGATATTTGATCAAAGACCTTCTGAGTCAATGGGACCGAAGGAGCTTTGAATTCAATTATCATTCTTGGACAAATCTGCCTATCGTAGAGGACGCTATCAGCACGGACTTTCTTCTCACCAACCTGCAAGGCGACCTCGTTGGCAAGTAGTGAAGCTGGGTAGTTTTTGTAATCAATCAGGTAATGAATAAAGTGCTGGCGTACCCATTCTTCAGGTGTGAGTGCCACGTATTTACTACGTAGAACATCAAAAATCAGCTTTCGTCCATTTTCCTCTCTTATTTTAATTTGGAAAGGAGGAAGGTTTAGTTGTGTCATATCTAATGAAACTATATATAATAGAGGTGTAATGGTGTGGTAAAAGTCAAATGAAAATTTTGTATTCTATCTCTTTTCTATTAACTTTGCATGAAAGACCGAACAGTAAGTGACGAGTGGGGCTACACTGATATGCAGTTTCCTGTTCATATTGACTTATCGCCTTAACCTCTCTTATTTGTTATTTGGTTTATTATTTATGCAAAGTTAATAAAAAGTAGATGCCAACAAAGCAAGGACCAACATTTCAGAGTATAATGCAGAATCTGAAAAATAGGACTTTTGTCCCGATTTATATACTTATGGGAGAAGAGTCTTATTATATTGATCAGATTTGTGAATATATAGAAGAGCATGTTCTTTCACAAGAAGAGCGAGATTTTAATCAGACTATTTACTTTGGCTCAGACGTTACGGCTGTTCAAGTTGCAGATATGGCACGACGTTATCCGATGATGGCAGAGTACCAAGTGATAATTGTCAAAGAAGCCCAGAATATTCGTTCTTTGGAAGCATTGGAGAAGTATCTCAAAAATCCCGTAAAATCAACCATCCTTGTATGGTGTCATAAAAACGGGAAATTGACGCCCGTAAAAAAACGATTGGATTAGCACAATCCTTAGGAGTTGTTTTTGAAAGCAAGAAGTTGCGCGACTATCAGCTTCCTGATTTTATTCGAAGTTATTTGAATGAGAGAAAGGTTAGCATAGACCCAAAGACAAGTCAAATAATAGCCGATCATATTGGTGCCGACCTTAGTCGTCTGACGTCCGAGTTGGATAAGGTTCTTATTTCTCTTCCTACTGACAATCCTATCGTAACACCAGAGGTGGTGGAGAAGGAGATAGGTGTCAGTAAAGACTTCAATGCATTTGAACTAAAAAATGCCATTATTCAGAAGGACTGTTTTAAGGCAAATCAAATTGTGAAATATTTTGACAATAATCCCAAAGCAGGTTCTCTTTATTCTTTTCTTCCATTACTCTTTTCTTATTTCCAAAATTTGATGATAGTTCATTATTCACCAAAGAGAAATACAGAACAAGATATAGCTGCTGCATTAGATTTAAGAAATACGTGGGGTGCAAAAGAATTTCTAATTGGACAAAGAAATTATTCTGCTCGTAAAACTATGGATATTATTACTAAGATTCGGGAGATTGATGGAAAGAGTAAGGGATTGGGATAATCCTAATACAAGTGCAGGAGAATTAATGAAAGAGCTAATTTTCTTCATTCTTCATTAAATAATAGGCAGGTTTTTGATGTTTTGAGCGCTTAATAATTCATCTTTTTCATCAAAAATTACTCTATTTTTTGCTAAAAAGAGCATTCTGAAAAGGGTGCTTTTTATGTTTTCTATTGACTGATAGGGTAGTTAGCTTCATTCTTGCTCTTCATTTTTAGCGTATTTATTAGCTTCTTTACCCTCGTTCCTGAATACTCTAAAACTACAAAGAATCACTCTTTTTCTCAACAGTCAATTTACATTTCACAGATATTTGCTTTTACAAATGCATAATATAATATGTACAATTTTACCATTTCTATTTTTCGTTTGTTGATTAAAAAGTAAAACGCAAATCGCTTTTTTTATTGCTCACACAAGTGTGTTTTTAGGTTTGAAAATCAATATATTTATCTTTATAACACAACATGCATTTTTTTATACGCATTACTATTATGCGTATAGTTACTAAATATCAGTTATTTATGGATAATAGATGGAGAATTAATATGTTTCTAACCTCTTTAATAGTTCACTGAATGCATATCTTTGGCTTTATAGATTTGTATATAACAAATAAACCTACTTATAATCAGTGTTTTTATGCTGTTTTGTTTATTTTATTGTTTTATTTATTATAGAGATGTATATAATGATTTGTAAACGTAAAGGAAAATGCACACTTTATGTTCTTTTGTAATTGTAAAATGTAAATATCAAAAAGTTAGATATACAAATTGAATCTATCAGGTTCATTATTTTGATATTTGAAATATTATGTTTATCTTTGTAAAGTTGTTAGAGAAGTGGGTATAAGCCCTTTAATAACTCCTCTATTTGCTAATGAATAATAGAACATTATATGAAAGATCGAATAAGACAGCTAATGGAGAGTCAGCACATGACTCAGCAAACATTTTCTGATTTCATAGGAATCTCGTCTGCGTCACTAAGTAGTATTTTTACAGGTCGGACTAAACCTACTCTAAATACGGTTGAGGCAATCAGAAGTAAGTTCTCCAAGATTAATCTTGATTGGCTTATGTATGGACAAGGACCTATGTTTAGAGATCAGGATTTGGAAACTAATTCTTGCTCTACGGATGATAAGATGATGCAGCAAGGTACTTTTGAAGGTGCACTCGATTTTTCTGCTACTCCATCACAGAGCGAGAGAGTACAAACAGGGTCTTCATATAATGATAATATATATAATAATCCTGCTCGTGCGGAGGTAAAGTATATTGACAAACCACAGCGTCGTATTACCGAGATTCGTATCTTTTTTGATGATCAAACGTGGGAGAGTTTTGTTCCAAAGAAGTAGACTCTAATTCTGAGCTTACTAATGGTTGTGGGTTACATATATTGCAGTAATTCGTCATTAGGGGTAATTTTTTGTATTATTGCCGATTTGTTTGTCTTACTATGTACGAAAGGGAAGCTGGCTACGTCAAGTAACTAAGGACAGAATAGATGTCTACAAGAAGCTAAAAAGTTCTAACGAAATAAGGAGGTGAATGGTAAGGTTGAACCTAATAAGGCAGATAATGAAATACAAGCAATTGAGGTAAAAGAAATAGCACTGAGATGCTGAAGATTGAAGGCGCACCAGAGATGTGGTATACGTGTTGTTAATAGTATTGGTGACAAACGCATTTCATAAGTCTTTCAAACATAACCTTTTTAGTCTCTAATAATAGTAGACTTATTGATATGATTTTAACTCGCATATAACTGATATACTTCTGTGGTGTTAAGCGTCCGCACAACGTGTGCTAAGTATCCGCACCATGTGTGTTGGAGTTCCGCACGTTGATAAAGAAGGTATGAAAAGTTTATGACGACTCGTTCTTAAACGACAAATCAGACCTTAGATTAAAGAGTTCATAGTATTTTCTTTGCGTCTTATAGCTTGCAGCTTCATGCTCATGGTGGTGTTTTGTACCTATGGGGACTTTTATAAAGCTCCGCAGGCGATATCTGTTCTTCATAATAGAGCTGGTGTACAAGAAGGAAATAGTTTGTTCCCTCTTTGTTGTTTGTAGAAGCAAAACTATTCTTTTGTAATATTAGTGGTAGCACAATGACAATGATACGAAAAAAGGGGAGATGTGGCTGTTATACCATATCTCCCCATTCTGTCTACTATTTCATTCAGTCCCAATTGGTCATCAGACTACAATATTCATCATTCTTATTTTGCGTATTGTTTTCAGATATCTTTTATTTTCTTATCGGTATCTTGTTTGTTTTGTAATTTGACGTGTTCTGCTACGTTTGCGTTGCAAGGTCAAATAATCTGTGCGACAATAAAACAAATCAGCAGTTTAGGTGCTAATGATTAGTTGGAGTAAAATGCGGTGAATGCAATGAAAGCTCTGACCATATTAATATTTAAGCTCGATAGATGCTGGATAGATACGATAAGGGTCGTAATATTCAAGGCAGCTGTTTACCATATCCTGCAGGGTTATTTTCACCTTATCCTGATATAGCTGTTTGTCATTGATGATGACGGTAACAGGCTGGTTCAGGTCAACCAATTTATCATTAAGATAGATACGTAGGCGTCCACCCTTAGCTTTGGTATAAGAACGGCGGAATTTCATTTCAATTCCCCAACGTTCATCTCGTTCGATTGCGGTATAATCTACATCATTAATGTTGAGTTTTATGACATTGTCATTGATGGACATATCGTAATAGGTGCGTTTGTCAGAAGGCACTTGGAGTACTTGCAGGTTGTAGAAGCCCGATCGACGTCGTCCGTCCATTTCAAAGTCTTCCCAAAGGACAGTCTTAGGATAAGGATTGCGCACACACTCTTTAAGCCATGGTGTAGTTGGACCATATTCTATAGCATGTTGTCTGCCAGGAATCAGTGTGATACGATGATTGAATAGTGGTTTCCCATCGGCTGCTGTCGGATGTGCTTTCTTTGCTGCTTCAAAAGCCTCTTTTGTGTATCCAGTCAGTTTGTTACGATAGAAGTCGGCATCTTGTGCTCCTGTCAGGAAAGAAAATCCGATATTAGCACAATTCTCTACTGGTGCATTCTTCAGTGGTTCACCACCTGCCATTGGTCCAGCAGCAGCCCAATAGTCAGCATAGAAAGAGGCAAGGCGTTGGCTCCCGTATCCACCTTCTGAAATACCAAAGACATAAAGGCGATTAGGGTCAATATTGTCATTAGTTAATGTCTGTCGGAAGAGTCTTTCCCATGCATACTGCTTAGCAACTTGCCACCAGCGATAGTAATCTCCTTCGTTAGGAATCTGTGGAATGAAGTAGAGGGAAGGTCCATCATTAAATCCCATTCCTAAGCGCAAACCATTACGCCACTCCAGTTCTTTTGAGCCAGACCCATGAAGATAGATAAAAAATGGCATCTTACCAGACAATTCGCCTTTGTATCCATAATAATAAGGCATTATTGCATTTGGTTCTAAGGTTTCTGGCAGACTCCAAGAGTCATGTGAACCATATTGCAGGTTCTCAGCCTTGATGAGTTTTGCTTCGGGGAACATCTGATTAGCTTCGCGCCATGCTTGCCATACCATTTGACGATTGCTTTTCGATATCTTCTGCCTTCAGTTGTTTTTCGTGTAACCATTGTAAAGTTTATTTTCTGGCAATAAGCATCTTTACTCTTTAATTCCATGCTCTGTTTTGTTTTTAAGGTCTCCAGAAAGTAAGTCTTCACTGTTTCATGTAGGTCCTGATTTTGCGCACTGACATAATTGTGAGTGAAAGATAGTGTTAGGGTAAGCCCAACGGATACGGCTATTCTATTGATTTTCATTATTTTTATATTATTTTTGTTTTTAACTACTTTAGATGATTTGTCTGATTTAGGTTGTCAGCCTGCATCCAGTGTTTTGTTGGATATTGATGCTGTGAGCATTATGACGTTTGAACCCTGTCTCACAGCTTGCGAACAAAGGTAAACATTTCTCAAGGATTGTGCAAATGTTATCTATATTTTTAGTTCTCAGATTGATTGTGTAGAGAATTATCATTATGCCTACTAACCATAAGTTGTTTGTATTTATTTGGGTTAAAGTCAGATGTTGTAAGTATAGGAATATTATGCAAAAAAATCCCCCTCACCTGTCTATTTTTATACAAGTGAGGGGTAAATATGTTATTAAATTGTTTTTAATATTTCTTGACAAAGCATATAGCCTTTAATCATCATACGAGGAACGTGGAATGGACCCTTGAAGATATTACCCTTTGCAGGTTGTGCAACAGTACCATCACGGTGGAGGTAGCCATACCATTCAGGATAGTCTTGGTCAGGGAAGTGGGCGTATGTCCACTCGCTAATACGCTGATGACGATAGAGATACTCCTCGTCGCCTGTTCCAAGGTAAGCATAGAGAGAGGCAATGATTGTCTCGCACTGTGGCCACCAGAACTTCATGTCCTGTGAATAGTCCTGTGGTGGAAGGTTACGGCAGTCGCAGAAGTTGATGATACCGCCATATTGCTTGTCCCATCCCCAGTCCCATGACCAATCGAAGATGGTGAGGGCGGTATCGAGTAAGTCTTTATCCCAGTTGCGTAACTTAGCTTCCTCCATGATAAACCATGCTGTTTCGATACAATGACCAGGGTTGATTGTACGTGCAGCGTTGGTATCAATAAATTCTCCCTTTGGTCCAACGGTTTCAAGTAATGCCTTAAATTCAGGGTGCATGAAGTAGCGACGGAGCAATGAGATAGATTCATCAATCTGCTGGGTCAATGTTGGGTCGTCAATTACAGTACGGAGACGCGAACCAACGTTGATGAGAATCATGATAATAGAATGGCTCTGCATCTCTACACCCGCTTCATACTTAGTAGGAAGGAAGCCCGGAGTAGAGAGGAAACGCTGTGCATCATGGAATACCTGCAACGCTCTTTCTGCATAATGCTTGTCACCTGTAGCTAAAGAATATTCGGCAAAAGCTATTGCAGCGAAAGTCTCTGAGAAAACATAGCGACGCTTACGCAATGGTTTACCCTCTGCTGTTACCTCGAAGTACATGTGTCCATCCTTGTCAAAGCAATGCTTCTCAATGAAGTCGATAGCAGACTTAGAGGCTTCAAGCCACTCTTGGTTTCTCTCTACATTGTTGTATGCAAAAGCACAGATGAAGGCCCATCGACCTTGGAACCATACCGACTTTGTGGTGTCCATCAGTGAACCATCACGATTGAGGCAGGTGTATATACCGCCATTCTCCTTGTCCCAACCATGGTTCAACCAAAATGGCATCATGTTGTTTGTTAGGTCGTTCTTATAGGTTTCAGCCCATGAACGCAAGTATTCTTTTTTATCCATAATTTTAGGTGATATAGACAATGTTTTTATTTTTCAGAAGAATAGTAAACTAAAGATGGTTGTTCCCCTTTCTTAGTTCGTAATCCTCTATTACTATGTATTGGCAAATTTAGGACTAATTTATTAATTATGCAAAGAAAAGAATTGAAAACTCTTTCTCTCTTGCCAATAGGGTATATCTTATTTAAGCATTTTTGTAAGGAAGCGGGAGGTGTAGCTTTCCTTATTCTTAGCCACAACCTCAGGTGTTCCACATCCTAACATACGACCACCGCCACGACCACCTTCTGGTCCCATATCGATGATGTAGTCGGCAAGTTTAATGACATCGAGGTTATGTTCGATGATGATGACAGTGTTGCCACGGTCAACAAGCTTCTGCAATACGTCCATCAAGATACGGATGTCTTCAAAGTGAAGTCCAGTCGTTGGTTCATCAAGGATGTAGAGCGTCTTGCCTGTGTCACGCTTTGCAAGTTCAGTTGCCAACTTAACACGCTGACTTTCACCGCCCGAAAGGGTTGTGGAGCTTTGTCCGAGCTTGATATATCCTAAGCCAACATCTTGTAATGCCTTGATTTCGGCAGAATCTGTGGTACGTTCTCAAAGAATTCTACAGCCATATTGACTGTCATATCCAATACGTCTGCAATAGATTTACCCTTAAAACGCACTTCCAATGTTTCTCGGTTATAGCGTTTGCCGTGACAAACCTCGCACGGTACCATCACATCAGGTAGGAAGTTCATTTCGATGGTTTTGTAACCATTACCGCCACAGGTCTCGCAGCGTCCCCCTTTCACATTGAAAGAGAATCGTCCAGGCTTATAACCACGAATCTTAGCTTCGGGAAGATTGACGAAGAGTTGGCGAATGTCAGAGAATACACCCGTGTATGTAGCGGGGTTGCTACGTGGGGTACGACCGATAGGACTTTGATCAACATTCACTACCTTGTCGATGTTGTCAATACCTTCAATTCTTTCGTAAGGCATAGGACGTTTTAGTGAGCGATAAAAGTGTTGTGAAAGAATAGGTTGTAAGGTCTCGTTGATGAGTGTACTCTTTCCTGAACCTGACACACCTGTGACTACAATCAGTTCGCCAAGCGGGAAGGTTACGTCCACTTCTTTCAGGTTATTACCCTTGCAGCCAGTAAGTTTGATAGTCTTTCCATTACCTTTCCTGCGCTCTTCAGGAATTGCTATGGAACGTTCACCATTTAGATATTGTGCTGTGAGCGTGTTTGTGTTGAGCATATCCTCAGGTTTACCTTGGAATACGACCTCGCCACCTTTGCGACCGGCTTTTGGTCCGATGTCCACAATCCAGTCGGCAGCACGCATCATATCTTCATCATGCTCAACGACAATAACAGTATTCCCCATGTTGCGTAACTCCTTCAACGAGTTTATGAGGCGTTCGTTATCTCGTTGATGTAGACCAATAGAAGGCTCGTCGAGAATGTAAAGTACGTTGACAAGTTGGGAGCCAATTTGCGTTGCAAGGCGAATACGCTGACTCTCACCACCAGAGAGAGTCGCACTCTGGCGGTTCAATGCAAGGTAGTCAAGCCCCACATCGAGTAGAAATTTAATACGCTTACGTATCTCCTTGATGATTTCAACGGCAATCATTTGCTGCTTTTCGTTCATGTGTTCTTCGACATGATCAACCCAGTCTTTCAACTCGTTAATGTCCATTTCTGCAAGGTCAGCAATGTTCTTATCCCATATTTTATACGACAAAGCCTCACGAGAGAGTCGGTGTCCATGACATTCAGGACATTGTGTTTCGGCAATGAACTGGTCAGCCCACTTCTTCCAGCCGAGGAATCATCGTTCTCAATCACGGTAGATAGGTACTTAATGATACCATCAAAGGATACAAAATAGTCGGAGGTAGTATGTATAAGTTCTTTTGCAATCTTCAATTTCTCCAATGAGCCATATAGAACCTCATTCATTGCCTCCTTAGGAATGTCTTTGATAGGAGTTTTGAGGTCACAATTATGCTTCTTCAATAGTGCGTCTATCTGCCAGAAAATCATCTGGTTTTTGTATTTCCCTAATGGAATAATGGCACCACTATGAATGTTTAATTTATCATCAGGGATAACCTTCTTTAAGTCAATCTCATCAATGACACCTAAACCTCTACACTGTGGGCATGCTCCTTCTGGCGAATTGAATGAAAAGATGTTTGGTGCAGGATCTTTATATGCAATGCCTGTGACAGGGTCCATCAATCGTTTAGAGAAGTATTTAGCTTCATTGCGCTCGTTATCAAGAATCATAATCAAGCCTTCTCCCTGCTTCATGGCAGTCGACACTGTCTTTGCCAATCGCTCACGTAGTGTGTCGTTCTCCGTGCTACCAAGCTTCATTTTATCGATAACCACTTCTATATTATGGTTTTTGTAGCGGTCTACTTTCATGCCACGTGTTAGTTCCTTAACTTCTCCATCTATGCGGATATACAAATAGCCTTTGCGGCGCATCTGTTCAAAGAGTTCACGATAGTGACCTTTACGGTTGCGAACGAGTGGAGAGAGGATGTATATCTTTCGGTCTTGATAATCAGACATAATCATGTCTACCACTTTTTCTTCGGTGTATTTCACCATCTTTTCACCGCTCATATAAGAGTATGCTTCGCCTGCACGGGCAAAGAGTAGACGTAGGTAATCGTATATTTCTGTAGTTGTTCCTACCGTAGAACGGGGATTCTTGTTGGTTGTCTTTTGTTCGATGGAAATGACAGGAGAGAGTCCTGTAATTTTATCTACATCTGGACGCTCCATATTTCCAAGGAAATTGCGAGCGTACGCAGAGAAGGTTTCAATATAACGACGCTGACCTTCGGCAAAGATGGTGTCGAAAGCAGCGAACTCTTTCCTGAACCAGATAGTCCAGTGAATACTGTAAGTGAATTGCGAGGGATGGTTATATCTACATTCTTCAGATTATGTACTCTGGCTCCGAAGACTTCTATTTTCTCATTCATTGGGTGTTGGGTGTTAATGGAGTGTTGGTTGTTGATTGTTGATGGGGTGTTGGGTGTTGGGTGTTAATGGAGTGTTGGGTGTTGGTTGTTGATGGAATATAACAAACTAATCATCATCACCTAACACCCATCACCCATCACTCCATCATCTCTTGTTCTGTGTATAGCCTCTCAGCAGGTTTACATCTCGTTGGATACGGAACTCTTTTCCGTCAGCTCCTTTTGCTGTGACATTGACGAAGTAAGTCCCTTGAGCTACCTCTTTGCCTTTATATTTGCCATCCCATCCACCAGCAGGGTCGTTCCATTCGTATATCTTTTGTCCCCAACGATTGAAGATGATAGCCTTGAACTCTATAATACTCTTATAGCCAGGCTTGGCACGATAGATATCATTAATTCCGTCACCATTAGGTGAGAATGCGTTAGGCATTTGTAGACTGCTCTCACTAATAGAAAAGCTGATGGCATTGTAGCGTGTTGTATCGCCTTTTAGTATCTCATAAAGTACAACTTTTGTTGTTCCAGCCTCTGTAAAGGTATATTCTGTGTTCTCTTCATAACGGATAAGAAAAGGCAAATGTATGTTCTTTTGATTGAAGAAATGCCATTCATACTTAGTGGTGGCATCATTTGTTATAGGTGGATTGGCAGAGAATGTAACCGTTAGAGGAGCAGAGCCAGAATAAGTATCACCAATAGCAATAGTGTTGGTTTCGCCATTTGTGTTGGTAAATTTACCTAATGGTTGACAATCTTGTGACCATGCAATAGAAGAGGAAAGTATTGCGATGACCATACCAAATATTCTTAATCTATATTGTTTCATTCCAGTACTTTGTTTGTTGTTACCTTGAAAAACATATAATTCTGCAAATTTACATAAATTTTCCCATACAAGCAAGTAAATAGACCAGTCAACTTGACATAATGATAGCGTATAGGTGTTTTTTTATGTTTTTTTATCATTCTATATCTTTTGATTACAGATTTCTTTTGTATATTTGCAGTTGGAATTTATTACTATTTGAAATAAAAAGTTAGAACATGATGAAATATCTAAGATATCGTACCTTACTCTTGTCAATTAAACAACTGAAGAAAAGCTTTTCAAGAAATGAAGAATAAAATATTAGTAATATTGGGACTTGTCCTATTTATATTGCCTTCAACGGTTGTGGCGCAGGTTGGAGACCATCGTAACGACTTATCCGTAGGTGTAAATAGTGGTTATGTACTTTCTAATGTTGGTTTTTCTCCAAGTGTACGACAATCACAGCATGGTGGCTTCACGGGAGGAATAAGTATGCGTTATGTGTGCGAAAAGTATTTTAATATGATTTGTTCTATCTATGGCGAGCTTAATTATGCCTCACTTGGATGGAAAGAGAAGATATTAACGGGGAGTGATAAACCCGTAATAAATCCTAACGGATTGACCGAGGAGTATTCGCGCACTATTAACTATATTCAGCTGCCATTCTTGGCTCATCTTGCATGGGGACGCGAACAGAAAGGCTTTAACTTCTTCTTTCAGGCTGGTCCACAGTTAGGACTTTATCTCGGTGAGTCTACCTCCAAAAACTATGACACTCCTAATCTTGCAGATGATGGTACAGGGAGAAGTAATACGATAATTGCTCAGGAATCAATGCCTGTTGAGAATAAATTAGACTATGGTATTGCTGCTGGTTTAGGAGTTGAATACAGCCACCATAGTGTAGGTCATTTCCTACTAGAAGCTCGCTATTACTACGGACTGGGTAATATTTATGGAAATTCTAAGAAGGATTATTTTGGTAAGTCTAATTATGGTAATATCGTTGTAAAGGCGACTTATCTTTTTGACATAATCAAAACAAATTAATAATTAATTTATATTTATCATTATGTTTGAAAACCAACCCAAAGCACTGTATGCGTTGGCATTAGCCAACACTGGTGAACGTTTCGGCTATTATACCATGATAGCTGTATTCTCTTTATTTTTGAGAGCAAATTTCGGGCTATCAGCTGATACTGCTGGCTTGATTTATAGTATTTTCCTTGGTCTGGTTTACTTCTTGCCATTGATTGGTGGAATCATGGCAGACAAGTATGGCTACGGAAAGATGGTAACGATTGGTATTGTTGTTATGTTTGCAGGCTATGTTTTCCTATCTATTCCATTAGGTGGAGGAACAATTGCCTTTATTGCAATGTTGGCCGCTTTGTTTTTGATTAGTTTTGGAACAGGCTTATTTAAAGGTAATTTGCAGGTAATGGTGGGTAATCTTTATGATACACCTGAATTGTCTGCAAAGCGCGACTCTGCTTTCTCAATCTTCTATATGGCCATTAATATTGGTGCGCTTTTTGCACCTACGGCGGCTGTGAGAATAAGAGATTGGGCTGAGACTTCACTTGGTTATTCTGGTAATGATGCTTATCACTTCTCTTTTGTCGTTGCTTGTGTGTCATTGATATTGTCAATGATGATTTATTATGCTTTCCGTAGCACTTTCAAACATGTTGAAGCTGGTGCTGGCAAGAGTAAGAAGACTGACACAGCTGTTGCAGCAGAGGAACTCACACCTCAACAGACAAAGGAGCGAATTGTTGCACTTTGTCTTGTTTTTGCTGTTGTTATCTTCTTTTGGATGTCGTTCCATCAAAATGGTCTTACGCTGACTTACTTCGCTGATGAGTTCGTTAGTCCAAAGTCAGAGGGTGTGCAGACAATGGCCTTCGATGTAATCAACCTTGTGATGATTATCTTCATGGTTTATAGTGCTATGTCATTTTTCCAAGGCAAGACTTCTAAGGCTAAATTGATTTCCACAATCGTATTTCTTGCAGCAGCAGGCATTTTAGTTTATAAGTATAACAATATTGGTGGGTCAGTTGATGTAAGTGCTCCTATCTTCCAGCAGTTCAATCCATTCTATGTTGTAGCTCTGACTCCATTAAGCATGGCTATCTTTGGTGCATTGGCATCTAAGGGTAAAGAACCAAGCGCACCTCGTAAGATAGCATACGGTATGATTATCGCTGGTAGTGCTTATTTCCTTATGGTGTTAGCATCACGTGGTCTACTTACTCCTAATGAGCAGTCTGCTGCAAGGGAGGCTGGCGAATTGGTTCCATTTGCATCTGGTAACTGGTTGATTGGTACATATCTTGTGCTCACATTCGGAGAGTTATTGCTTAGCCCTATGGGTATTAGTTTTGTAAGTAAAGTTGCTCCTCCAAAGTATAAGGGTGCGATGATGGGTGGATGGTTTGTAGCTACAGCCATTGGTAACTTTCTTGTCAGCGTCGGAGGTTATTTGTGGAACGATCTTCCTTTGACTCTTGTATGGTCAGTTTTCATCGTATTATGCCTTATTTCAGCCGGCTTCATGTTCCTTATGATGAAACGTTTGGAGAAGGTTGCATAGAAAGTTATTATCATATATTTTTGCGGAATTACCTTTACATGGGTAATTCCGCATTTTTTTATCAATCACTAATAGCCTTCTTCAAAATAGAATTATATAATAATCCTTTTTGTTTCATTCTGTAAAAATGTGTTGTATTGTTTATCTTATTATGCTTTAATATGTATAAAATAAGAGTATACAAAAAGTAGGATATGATATTTGATTATTGTTTTTCAGTGTTTTATCTTGTCGAGCGGAATACGGGAGTCGAACCCGCCTCACAGGCTTGGGAAGCCCGCGACTACCGATGTGCTAATTCCGCAAAGGGAGCCGATACCCGGACTCGAACTGGGACCCTACGCATTACGAATGCGTTGCTCTACCAACTGAGCCATATCGGCGGTTTAAGATACTGCAAAGTTACATCAAAAACAAACATCCAAATTTTATATTATGTTTTTTTATATCTTTATTCTTCATGTTCCGTGTTAATAAATAATTTAGGACTTAAAAGATTGTTTTTAGCTGAGTAATTTCCCTAAACGGATAATAAGTTGTACCTTTGCATTCGTTTTTAACATTAAATAATTGTCTTATATGGACGTAAAACAGTTAGATTATTCTGAAAAAACCCTTCGTAGGAAACTCGATTTGCTACTCCGTACAGGGCAAATCCTTATGGAAAGTTCAGCAGATTCGAGTCGTGTAAAACGTAATATGGAGCGCACAGCTGCTTATTTAGGTCTTCCAAAGGAGAACCTGCATATCAACATTGATTATTATATGTTGCAGGTAAATGTGAGCGATGAGTTTCATAGTTTTTCTAAGATGCAACGTTGTGATAAGCATGTGATAAACATGCTTGCTATTCAAGAAATTTCAAGACTTTCATGGCTTGCTATTCAAGAGGATTATTCGTTGGATCGGTATGAAGAGGAGCTTGAAAAGATTGCTAATGGTAGACGTTTTTACACTGATTGGATGATTGCTATTGGTGCAGGTCTTGCTTGTGGAGGTTTCTGTATTCAATTTGGTTGTGATTGGACGGCTTTCTGTTATGCTTCTATTGCAGCCATTTTAGGTAATCGTTTACGTATGTTTTTGAACCATTCTGGTTCTAATCTTTATGCCAACTTTGCTGTTGCTGCGTTTGTTAGTACTATTCTTGCGTGGTTATCTTCTTTTCTTTCCACTCCAGCAGTACAAGCAGCACTCCCAGAATTTATCAGTTCTATATTGTATACAAATACTCCGTGGCATCCGCTTTTGGCGTGCGCTCTTTATGTCGTACCGGGTGTACCTATGATTAATGCTTGTAATGACTTGTTAGACAATCATATAAATACGGGTTTGGTTCGGGCAACGAACACGCTTCTTATCGTTATTGCTATGTCTTTTGGTATCATGTTAGCAATTAAATGTGGTAGTTTTGATGGTTTTGCAAAGGACCTTTCTACAATCCCTCATCATCCTTTCTATGTGTATGCTATTGCAGCTGCAATTTCCGCAATGGGTTTTGCGACGATTTATAATATTCCATATCGTCTGATGCCATGGATTGCTATTGGTGGTATTATCTGTGTTTGTACACGTAATTTTGTCTTCCTTGAACCTTCATCAACTGGTGTAGGCTTAGGCTTAGGAATTGTAGTTGGTTCTCTTTGTGGTTCGGCATTGATATCCATTATTAATATAAAGGCTGTTCATTTTCTTCATACTCCGCATCAGTGTATAACAATTCCAGCGGTTATACCTATTGTTCCTGGTGTGCTTATGTATCGTGCACTTTATGGTTTCATGGGTATGCAGGGAGTTGTAGGCGAGGTAACGCATGCTATGACTTTTGCAATTAATAGTTCATTGGTATTAGCTTGTATTGCTTTGGGTGTTGCTATTCCAGGTATTTTTGCAAGAAAATGGATTGCCCCACATAGAAGAAATAAGTTGGAGCGAATGATTGAAGAGCGACGTAAGCGTGGTAAGTTTATTGACTTACATGGTTATAAAGTATAATTTTTTGCCTCTTTTTACATGATTAAGATGTATGTATCTTTTGGCGAATTTATACCGAGGGTATGATAAATAAAGGAGATGTTTCATAAGCGTCTCCTTTATTTATTCTGTTCGTTAAGAGTTAGACCCAAATCGTTCGTTAGACCATATTATTCCACATTCTTTGTTTTCTTATATTCTAACGACTAATTTCGATTTAATTTTTCACTTAGATATTTACCTGTTAGGCTTTCTTTACACAGAGCCACTTCTTCTGGTGTAGCTGCTATAACGAGGCGTCCACCTTTGTCGCCACCATCAGGTCCCAAGTCTATAACATAGTCGGCACACTTGATGACATCAAGGTTATGTTCGATAACAAGCACGCTATGTCCACGCTCAATGAGGGCATTGAAGGCATGAAGAAGGCGTTGTATGTCATGGAAGTGCAGACCAGTTGTTGGTTCGTCAAAGATGAATAGCGTTGAGGCTTTCTGTTCTTGTCCGATAAAGTATGCGAGTTTTACACGCTGGTTTTCACCGCCAGAGAGGGTAGAAGAGCTTTGTCCGAGTTTAATATATCCCAGTCCGACATCTTCCAGAGGTTTCAGTCTGTTGACAATTGCTTTACGCTTATGCTCGCTGAAGAATTGAATAGCCTCAGAAACGGTCATGTTCAGAATGTCGTTGATGTTTTTACCTTGGAACTGTACGTCCAGAATTTCACGCTTAAAGCGTTGTCCGTGACACTCTTCGCATTCCAGGACGAGGTCTGCCATAAACTGCATTTCAACAGTGATGACTCCAGCACCTTTGCATTCTTCGCATCGACCTCCTTCTGTGTTGAATGAGAAATATTGTGGTGTGAAGCCCATTTGCTTTGAGAGTTGTTGTTCGGCAAAGAGTTTCCTGATTTCGTCGTAAGCTTTGACGTAGGTTGCAGGGTTCGAGCGTGTACTCTTACCAATAGGATTCTGGTCAACAAACTCTACATGTTTTATTTGTTTCCAGTCCCCTCCGATAGATGAATATTCACCGGGTGTATCGGCTACCTCATCCAAATGACGTTTGAGAGCAGGGTAGAGGATACCTTTCACAAGCGAGGATTTACCACTACCGCTGACTCCTGTTACCACTGTAAGGACGTTCATAGGGAACTTAACATCAATTCCTTTAAGGTTGTTCATGCGTGCACCTTTTAGTTCTATAGCCATATTCCATGGTCGGCGACTTGTTGGAGTGTTGATAACCTCGGTTTCAGTGAGATATTTGATGGTATGCGAATGAGGGAACTGACACAGCATTCGTTTGGATTCTGTGTTATGATTATCTTTGCTGTTCTCTTTAATAGGTTTAATATCAGCCACTTTACCTTCGAATACAATTTCTCCGCCCAATCGTCCAGCGTCTGGTCCAACATCAATTAAATAGTCTGCTGCACGCATAATTTCCTCATCATGTTCCACAACAACCACAGTGTTGCCTAATGCTTGGAGTTCTTTATAAGTACGTGAATAAGTCGCTCGGTGTCTCGACTATGTAGCCCAATGGATGGCTCGTCAAGTATATAAAGTGAACCGACGAGGGAGGAGCCAAGCGAGGTAGTCAGGTTGATACGTTGACTCTCACCACCACTTAGAGAGTTCGACTGACGATTGAGGGTGAGATAACCCAGTCCTACGTCTAAGAGAAACTGCAATCGACTTGTAATTTCGGTGATGAGACGTTTGCTAACTTCCTGCTCGTGTTCAGTCAGTTCCAGTTTGTCAAACCATTGTTTAAGGTTAATGATAGACATGTCAACAAGGTCGGTAATAGCCATACCTCCAATCTTCACCCATGTAGCTTCCTTTTTAGTTTTGTTCCATGACAGTCTGGGCAGGCTGTTTTGCCACGATAACGGCTCAGGAGTACACGATATTGAATCTTATATTGGTTTTCTTTCACCATTTGAAAGAAAGTGTCAATACAGATTCGGTCGTGAATATCTTTCTTTCTGTCGCTTGGTAGTCCTTGCCAAAGACTTTCTTTTTCAGCCTTAGTAAGCTCAAAATAAGGCTTGAAGATAGGAAACTTGTCTTTTGCAGCACGTCGGCAGAACTCATCTTTCCATGTGGTCATTTTCTCTCCGTGCCAACATTGTACGCAGCCCTCATAGACGGATAGTGAGGAGTCGGGGATTACCATTTTCTCATCTATCCCAATGACGCGACCGAAACCCTCACAAGTTGGGCAGGCTCCAAGGGGAGAATTGAACGAAAACATATTATCGTTTGGTTCTTCAAACCGTATTCCGTCTGCTTCAAAGCGAGTAGAAAAATTGTAGGTAAGTTTGGCAGGCAGAATCATTAGCTGCATGTTGCCGTTTCCTTCATAGAAAGCTGTCTCGCATGAATCGGTGAGTCGGGTGAGTGTGTCTTTGGAGTGATCAACCGACAGACGATCAATGACGAGATATATATCTTTTTGAGACTCCGTTTCTTTCTTATTTTCGCCATCGTTGGTAGGGTTTTGTTGAAGCCAGTCTTCTATGCGGATGAAGTCCTCGTCGACAAAGATACGGGCATATCCTTCCTGCATCTCCATTTCGAGTTGTTGCTGTACGCTTCGTCCTTCAATAATATGAAGAGGGGAAAGAATACAGAATTTTGTTCCCTCCGAGTAAGACCTTACTTTCTCAATGACGTCTTCTACAGAATGATGTTTTACTTCTTCGCCTGATGTCGGACTGAAGGTTCTACCAATACGAGCGTAGAGAAGACGTAGATATTCGTATATCTCGGTAGAAGTTCCCACTGTTGAGCGTGGATTGCGTGAGATGACCTTTTGCTCAATAGCTATGGCAGGAGGGAGTCCCTTTATGAAGTCAACTTCTGGCTTTGCCATTCTACCTAAGAACTGACGTGCATAAGCAGAAAGGCTCTCAACGTAGCGGCGTTGTCCTTCTGCGTATAGTGTGTCGAAAGCCAGTGACGATTTGCCCGACCCTGATACACCTGTAATTGCAATAAACTGCCCTTGTGGGAGTTTTATGTCTATATTCTTTAAGTTGTTGACTTTCGCTCCTTTTACCTCAATATATTTATTCATATTTTTCTTCTTTGATTTTATATTTATCCTTACACATTGTTTCTATGAGATGTAATGGATTAATAGGCACATGCAAAATTACAAAAAAAACTTTGCATCTTTTTGATATTTACCTTATTTATAGTAGCTTTTGATTATTATGAATGATAACAGTCCGTTAAACTCCTAATCTTAGCTGTTCATACCTTCATTTATTAGGATAGAACTGATAAAACTTTTTGATATACTTGCTTTGTCTTCGTGTTAGGTGTTTGCGGTGTTTCTATCCAGCACGTATGGTGCGGATGCTTAGCACGAATGGTGCGGATGGTTAGTTCGCTATAAAAATGACGTATTGTAAAGGGGAGTAACTCGTATATAACTTGGATGCTTGTTAAGTTATTCTCACATAGGGGTGCGTTCATGTGTATTATAATATAGGTTCATACGTTTCGTTTGAAAGAATGGAATATAATGAAAGCAGCAGCTAATGGATATTCCATAGCTGCTGCCTTAATATGTTGTTCTTAAATGTTCTTTTTAGAACTTGGCCATCTTGATGGCATCAATAGCACACTCGTCGCCTTTGTTTCCAAGTCTGCCACCACAACGATCCTTAGCTTGTTGGAGGTCGTTCGTTGTGAGAAGACCATATATAACAGGGATGTTTTGTGAGGCGTTGAGGTGAGCAATGCCGTATGTTACCCCTCGCAAATATAGTCAAAGTGAGGAGTTTCACCACGAATGACGCTTCCAAGAACAATGACTGCATCGAACCCATCGTTCTTGGTCATCATCTGTGCACCATAAATAAGCTCAAAACTACCAGGAACAGTCTTGATATGAATGTTCTCGGGTATAGCACCATGTCTCTCGAGTGTCTTAACAGCACCATCGAGTAAGGCACCAGTAATTTCGGGGTTCCACTCTGCTACGACAATACCAAAGCACATATTACTTGCGTCTGGTACGCTTTGTGCATCGTAGTCGGATAAATGATGAAGTTCTGTTGCCATGATTGCTTAGTTAGAAGCACGCTCGATGTACTTGTCAATATCCTGATAAATAGGAGAGTTGACGTATGTTTTCTTTATGTCCTTGTAAATCTCAAGTGCTTCAGCTTTTTTGCCTTCACTTTCGAGGAGGATACCAGCCTTGCGCAATGCCAATGGAGCAATGCTGAGGTTAGTGTTGTCAGCAGCTTCAGAATTTGCCATCTTTGCAGCTTTCTTAAAGCAATCAACCGCCTTATCGTTCTGGTTGTTGTTTGCATAGATGTCGCCGAGAGCCATCTGAGAAGCTGGGCTAATCATTTGATCGCTTGCTGTACTGAACTTTTCTGCGTTCTCCAATGCTTTTGCCCAATTAGGTTTAGCCTGATGAGCATAACAAAGTGCAACATAAAGGTTTGCAAGGTTGCCAGCGTCAGTGCTGCTGTAGTCGCTCTGTACCTTCTGGAAGCCTGCAAGAGCCTGGTCGTATTGCTGATTGTTGAAGAGTGTCTGACTCTTTGCTAACTCTGTGCTTGCCTCAGCTTCACGTGGGGCAGAGATGTAGTTCTTGTAAAGGATTACACCAGCTACAATTACTATGAGAGCAATGATGGCGATAAGAAAAGGCTTCTTGAATTTCAAGAATGCGGTTTCTGACTTGTTAAGGGTATCTTCGTATGTACCCTGTTCTTTGTTGTTTACCATTTCTATTATGATTTTTTTATTTTATTCTGATTTATATTGGGGTGCTTTTATGAAGGGATCAAAATTAATCAAAAAGTCGCATATATTGAAATTTATCAGCGACTTTTTTTCTTTTTTATTGAATGGAAATGACTTAACTTTGCAGAATAGGAGTAGAAATATAGGGTATTTCTAATGCAAGTAAATTGACAAAATACCTCATTTATTAGAAGGTGAAAGACTTTTTACATTTTTAGAGAGGTATGTGAAGAGTCAGTTTGTCTTTATTTCCTTATTATTTAAAGCAATACAAAACGATGAAATTAGAGAAGCTTTCGATTATAAATTATAAGAACATTCAGGCGGCAACATTAAACTTGTCGGCTAAGCTTAATTGTTTCATTGGGCATAATGGGGAGGGGAAGACAAATCTCCTTGATGCTGTATATTATCTGTCATTTTGTAAGAGTGCTTTCAATCCTAAGGATTCGGAGGTGATGCGCCATGAGGCTGACTATTTTGTACTGGAAGGAGATTACAATACAGATGCTGGTGAGCATGAACAGGTGTATTGTGGTATGAAGCGTGGTTCAAAAAAGCACTTTAAGCGCAATAAGAAAGAGTACAAACGACTGTCACAGCATATTGGACTCGTTCCATTGATTTTTATTTCTCCTGCTGACGCAACTCTAATTGAGGGAGGTAGCGAAGAGAGGCGCAGACTGATGGATGTTGTAATATCTCAGTATGATACACCTTATATAGAAGCTCTCAGTCGATATAACAAGGCTTTGCAGCAACGCAATAGCCTATTGAAGCATGAAGAGGAACCAGACGTAACGCTTCTTGAACTTCTTGAAATGCAGATGGCAGAGTATGGTGAAGTTGTCTATCAGAAACGTGCAGCTTTCGTAGAAGAGTTAACACCAGTCTTTCAGCGTATTTACCAAACGATTAGTAACGAACGAGAGCAGGTTTCGCTTGAATATGTTTCTCATTGTCAGCGTGGTGATTTGTTAGATGTTATTCAGCGTGATAGGATGAAGGATCGTATTATGGGTTATTCGCTTCATGGTACGCACAAAGATGACTTAATAATGAAGCTTGGTGGATACCCTATAAAGAGAGAAGGTAGTCAAGGACAAAATAAGACGTATGTGTTAGCTTTGAAGCTTGCTCAGTTTGATTTCCTCCGCCGCACAGCAGGTAATAATACTCCGTTATTATTGCTTGATGATATTTTTGACAAGCTCGATAGTAGTCGTGTGGAACAGATAGTTCGCCTTGTGTCGGGCGATGATTTTGGGCAGATATTTATTACGGATACAAATCGTGACCACTTAGATAAGATTTTGCAAGGTAGTGGTTTCGATTATAAGCTGTTCTCTGTGGAGTGTGGAGAGGTTAATGAAAGGGAAAGTTAATTTATGTTCAGACGGAAGGTACAACCATTAGATAGTTTGCTCAATCAATTTCTTCGTCAGGAAGGACTCGAAGCTCCTTTGTTGCAGAAACGTTTGATTGCGGCATGGGATACAGTCGTTGGAGAAGCTGTTGTTCGTTATACGCAAGAGAAGTTTATCAAAAATCAAACTCTGTTTGTAAAGATAATCAATCCTGCTTTACGTGCAAACCTCTGTATGATGCAGTCTGAATTAGTTAGGAAACTTAATGCGGCTGTTGGGTCTATGGTTATCTCCGAAGTGAAAATCTACTAAATTCAAATTGGTCTTCAAGTTACACGATTAGTATTTTTACTTTGCGTATAGTTTCCTAACATCTCTTATTTCTTTTCGACCTCTTGTCTGCCTTTGTGGCTTGATGTTGTCTGCTATGCCTGTGCAGTGAGGATGGTCTAATTTGCTTGATAATAAAATAATCTGTTTTGACTTTAATGGTTGATTTGGGTTAAATAGGGCGTTTCTTGTTAAGGTCTAAGAAACCAGAGAAAAAGAGGAATGTGTTAGTCGTAGAACTAAGGATGTTTTCTAACTCCTCGCGCAGCTTTTGATTGATACAAATCAAGAAAAGGTGAAAAGAATACAAATTATGCGGAAAACATTTGGTGTGTGCGCAAACAATTCGTACCTTTGCATCGTCAAAAGACAAATAATAGATTGTTTAGGTTAGTAGTAATAGATTTAGGTTTTTAGTTATTTAGTTTAAGGTAGAACAAAAGAGATTGTTCAGTAACACAAAGTAGGTTTTTAGTTTAAGGTAATAAAAAAAAAGAATTGATTAAGGATAACATTGATGCAAGATGATTGGGGATTGCCGTGAGGCATGAACCAAAAATCAAGCATGATTTTAAGATTTCAATCAGAAATACGAAGAGTAGGATAGTTTCTATCTTACTCTTTTGCTTTATTGTTGTTTTCCAAAAGTTTATACGCTGGTATTATAGTGTTCTACTTGTGCTTTTTAATATAAACTGGTTGGGAGAGCAATGTGTAAAGAAAGAATGGTAAATATTGTGGTCAAGTGGCTGATTTTGTTTAACTCTCCTTTTGTCGATTTGTCTATATTATTTGTAGAGTGTATAAAAACAAAAGAGTTGTAACCATTAAGATTACAACTCTTTTGTGGGTAGTGATGGATTCGAACCACCGAAGCTAGAAGCAGCAGATTTACAGTCTGCCCCATTTGGCCACTCTGGAAACTACCCAAGGTAGTGGGCGTTGACGGATTCGAACCGCCGACCCTCTGCTTGTAAGGCAGATGCTCTAAACCAGCTGAGCTAAACGCCCTTACTTTTTGGTAAGCGGTTGCAAAAGTAGTCATTTATTTTTAATTGTGCAAACTTTATCAAGTTTTTTTCTGTTTTTTCTCACGGCTCTTTCATTTAAGAAGTTTTGGTTCTTATTCTAAATATCATTATTTTATAGCACGCCAGTAACATAGTGAAAGCTGTTCTTTTCTAAAAATACTACCATAATCGTATGGTATTTAGCGATTGATATTCGTGTGGCATGACAGGTTTAATTCTTTTGTCTAATTATTTGAAAATCAACAAAATAAGTGACAATAAAAGTTGGTTAAGTGAGCTGTTTTTTGTACCTTTATAGTAAAAAAATAGATAATCATGAAAGGGAAACAGTCACTCGACCAAACTAATGGGATTGTCGCTAACACAATCAACCACACCGCTAAGGTAATAAAAACAAAATTAGAAGGTAGTATCTTAGAAAAAAACTTTACGAGTTTTTCCTCCCTCAATACCCGATTTCCGTAGATCAGAGAAGGGAAACATACGTCACAAGTTGAGCGACGTCATTATGTTACTAATATTAGGTCGAGTATCAAATTGTGTCAGCAGAGCAGAAATCATAGAATTCGGTAAACACAACCTCAAGAGGTTCCGTAAATTGGACATATTAGCCAACGGCATTCCATCCGAGCCAACTCTTTGTCGCATGGAAGAGGGGATTGATGATAAGGCAATGGCTAACCAGCTACAGGTCTTTGCCGAGACGTTTCACAAGGAATTGTTGGGGATGTGCTGCGCCCAAGAAATCATCTGCATAGACGGAAAGGCAGAGTGCGGCACTGTTTTGAATAATGGACGAAACCCAGATATCGTATCTGCTCATTCATTCAACACCGATATCACGTTAGCAACCGAGGCCTGCGAAGAGAAGAGCAATGAAATAAAGGCAGTTCCACGGCTTATTGATAAAATTGATATATCAGAGAAAATAGTCACGGCAGACGCCATGTCTATGCAGAAAGATATCATTAACAAAATCAGAGAGAAAAATGGAGACTTCATCATAGAACTGAAATCAAACCAGCGTTCACTGCGTTATGGTGTAGAGGATAAAATCAAAGAACTGTCTCCCTGTTAACTCCCTATTGTGGCAAGCCGGAACTCGGGCATGGGAGAATTGAGACGAGAAGCTATCGTGTGTTTAAGGGGACTGACCTCATTGCAAATAAGGAGAAGTGGAACGGTAACCTGACCATCATAGAATATGAGTGCGAAACTATCAAAAAGTCAACGGGAGCCTGCACTATTGAGAAAAGGCTGTATGTAGCAGCCTGCCAGCGAACACAGCCCAAGATTAGGGACATTGGTGCGTAATCACTGGTCGATAGAAAGTATGCACTCGGAAGCTGATCGTAACCCGTTACAAGACAAGATAAAAACGAAAGTCGGCAAGGGCAGCTCGCAATTTAGATACCATACAAAGAATTGTCTACTCCGTGTTCTCAATATGGCGAGGACGGAGAAAGAAGAATTCCGACAAAAGAAAGGGTATGGCAGAACTGATGAGACATGTTTCATTGGGTTTCACAAAACTATTGCATTTTCTGTATCAAAAATGAAAATAATCAAATTTTGAGAATGGTATAACTTATTGATATACAGACACAATGTTTCTCCTGATTCGTACATGAGTCGGGTAAGGGAAGCTATGTCTTCATTTCATTTTTTAAATGAAAGAGCCGTGGTTTTTTCTTGATTAAGGAGATATTCCGCAGAGTCAACCAGCAAGTGCAAAATTACAAAACGTGTTTAAAGAACTCGCACTTTGGAGTAGAAAAGTTTAATTTTTTCTCTTGGTCTTTCGTTCAATTTCTTTTGTATGGACATAATTCTCTTGTCCGTATAGTTATCAAACGAATCCTTTTTAGGTATATACTGCCTGATTAATTTGTTTGTATTCTCAACAGCTCCCTTTTGCCATGAACAATATGGGTCAGCGAAGTATACGGGCACGCCTAAGTATTTGGTGATGTCCTTATGTGCCGCAAATTCAGGTCCGTTATCTGTTGTAATTGTCTTCAGGCTGTTCTTGTATGGCAGCAGTAGTTTCCTAACCACCTTTGCCAGAGGCGTTGACTGTTTTCCAAATGGCAGTTTCTGCATAAACAACATATTGGTAGATTTCTCCACTATTGTGAGTATGGCGTGATGGGCAGGGTCGACGATTAAGTCCATCTCAAAATCTCCAAATCTCTTCCCGTCAACTTCTTACTTCTTTCATGGATACTCACTCTGTCCTTTATTGGAAGATGTCCGCCTTTGGGACGATGCCTGATTTCATCTTATGTCTTGTGCGCTCTGCAAGCTTCCTGTTGTGTCATTGTGGATGATGTTATAGATGGACTGGTGGGACACCTCTATGCCCCTCATTAATGCGCAGATACCCTGATATTTGTCTTGGAGACCACTGGTCGTTGGTAATATATTCTTTAATTCTCCAGACTAATTCGTCGGAGAGTTTGGCGTTAGTTACCGTGTTCTTTCTGCGCTGCATAGCCATATCATGCGCCTTCGTCCAGATATACTTTCCAGAAGGCGTGCTGTTGCGTTTGATTTCACGTGAGAGTGTTGACTGACTAATACCGACGATATCGGCAATTTCTTTTCTCGCTGTTTTCTTTTGGAGTAAGGCAAAAATTTGCGACCTTTGCTCCGAGATTAATTGATGATACATTTGCAATACAAAGTTAGTTAATCTTTGGGAGACTTCGGTCTCCTTTTTATTTGTATTGCTGGTTGTTTCTTTTTCTTCTCCGAGAGATGCAGACAACCTCTCGCTACGCATCGAGAACGTCTGCATCTCTCGGAGAGGGACACTCTTTTATTGCACTTCGTTTTGGAACTTGCATTCTTATTTTAGATTTTGTTTTATAAGATAAAAACTCCCTATGAGTATGTTTATATCTCATAGGGAGTTTGCTTGTTGGTTATGTAAATCTTATCCAATAACAAAGTTAAGGATAAAGAGGATAGCTAAAACAAAGAGTGTCCAGTTCAAATCTTTCCACTGACGTGTAAAGGTTTTCATGAATACGTAGGCAAGGATTCCCAAGCAGATGCCATCTGCAATAGAGTAGCAAAGCACCATGGTAATCATTGTGATGAAGGCAGGGAAAGACTCAGTAATGTCTTGGAGATTGATTTCTTTACAGAGTCAATCATGAGTACACCTACCATAACTAATGCGCCACTTGTGGCTGCACTTGGAATAAGTAAGAAGATAGGAGAGAGGAAGAGTGAAACGATGAAGAATATACCTACTGTAAATGCTGTTACACCAGAGCGACCGCCTTCAGCAATACCACTTGCACTTTCAACGTATGTTGTCAGCGTTGAGCTACCTAACATTGCGCCGCAGGTTGTACCAATAGCATCGCTCATCATTGCTTCTTTAACATGAGGAATATTACCATTTGGTTCGACGATACCAGTTTTGTCAGCTAAGCCCATCAACGTTCCGATTGTATCAAAAATGTTAATCAAAAGTAGAGAAAATACTACTAATATTGTTTTGAGGTTTATCAGTGTTGAGAAATCAAATTGACAGAAGATTGGACTTACATCTTGTGGAGCAGATACTGGCAACCATCCGTCAGGAAAGACTGTTACTCCCATTGGTATTCCAATGAGTGTTGTGGCGATAATACCCCAGAAGAGAGAGCCTTTGACGTTTTTAGCCATCAGTGCACCACTGAGTAGGATAGCAATAATACCAAGGATGCAAGTAGGAGTGAATGCACCTAATCCTACGAATGTTGCTTGTTTTGCAACGATGATATCAGCATTCTTAAGACCAATGAAGGCGATGAACATACCGATACCTGCCGAGATGGCATAGCGAAGATTTGTAGGGATAGAATCAAGAATCATTTCGCGCACATTGAAGAATGTGATTGCGATAAATAAAATACCTTCAATGAGCATGATAGCGAGTGATTGCTGCCATGTGTAGTGCATTGCTTGACAAAGTGTGAAGGCAAAGAAGGCGTTAAGACCCATGGATGGGGCTTGCGCAAAAGGGAGTTTTGCCATAAATGCTAAAAGCAATGTTGCAATAGCAGATGCAAGAGCCGTTGCGGTAAAGAGTGCTCCTTTGTCCATTCCTGTACCTAATGATAGAATGCTTGGGTTGACCGCTAAGATGTAGCTCATTGTTAAGAATGTTGTTGCTCCAGCGATAATTTCTGTGCGGAGTTTCATTGATTTGGAATCAAATCCGAGGGCTTTTTCTAAGAAAGTCTTCATTGTTCTTGGGTTTAAATATGATATAAATTTTTATATTGATGTTTTATTTATCCAATCGTCGATAATCATTCGTGCTATTGATAATGGCTCTGGAAGAGTTGGTAAGTTATCTTTCTTAAACCATGCTCCTTTTTGATAGCTCGCTGCGTTGTAGATGTAACTCGCCGCTTTCGTAATCAGCATTGAATCCAATCATGAGCCCAGAGGGATAGGGCCAAGGTTGTGAACCAAAGTAGCGTAGGTTCTTCACCTTAATACCAGTTTCCTCTTCCACTTCGCGATAAACAGCTTCTTCGATAGTTTCGCCAGTTTCAACAAAGCCTGCTATTAGTCCATAGAAGTCGGTCTTGAAGTTACGAGCATGTACCAGGAGGACCTCGTCGTTTCGGTGTACAAGTACAATGATTGCAGTTGCTAACTGAGGCCATACCTCTTTTCCACAATTAGTGCAACGCTTTGAAATGTCGGTGTGCATCTTCATTGGCGCACCACATATACCACAGAATTTAGTGTTATGGTCCCAGTAAAGAAGTTCGTGACACTTACCAGCTTTGAGGTATAATTCTTTGGAGAGAAGATAAAATGAAGGACGTAGTCCACACATCTCATATAGAGGGTCGTTTGTTATAGGTTGGTCAATCATGATAGCCTTAACCTCTGTACCATCCTCCATAGGTGTAACATTTATTATATGCGTCCAAGGACGTAGTGTTACTGGGGATTCTTCAGAAAGTGGAATACTATAATGGTTATCCACTTTTTGAAGCATAATATCCGTCTTGCAGAAAATAAACCAGTACTTCTTCATCACTTTGAGTGTTAAAGTCTTATCTAATTAACCTAATCTTGATGATTGCCCTTTTTGATTATTTTTATAGAGTTTATGTTTCTACGTTTTTATTTATTCTCCAAAAAGAAGTTTGCGGTCGCGCTCTGCTGCAGGAATAGTCCATGTTTCTGGAACGAATCTCCAATTTTTATTTGGTTGTGGGTTCATAGTACCAAGTTTCATTATTTCTTCCATAAGATAATGTCGTTGATCTTTTGGACTTTCCCAAATGATGCGACTTTTTAAGGAATCACGTGGAATGCCAGCACCCTTAGTCAGTAACTCTCCACCACCATTGGCACGATAGCTGTTAAGAGCCACTGTATACCATTTATTTTCATCAAATGGTTCTCCATTGCTCATACGTAGGATGTGTAGTTTTTCTCCATTAGGTTTTGTTACATCTACTTCATAATCAATGCCTGCCGCAGAATCAAAGTTGAATGAGAAGTTCTTAAAACCTAAACGTTGTGCGTCGTTCTGTGTGTTTGAGAGTAAAAGTAGGTGGTCGTCAGGAGTCTTCATTGTGTTACACCACAGGTCATAGCTCATTTCAAGATGTTTGCGTACTTCTTTTCCTGTAAGATGCATGGTGCAGAGATTGTTCTCATATTTATAGAGATTGAACATATCTGCAACGGTGATAGGCCCTGCTTTAATAGACGAGTTGAATAATAGAGGTGCGTTAAAGGCGATGTCAGCCTTTGTAATTTTGAGTGCCAAATTAAGAATAAGGTCATTGAAGGCTGAATTTCCAAAGTAGCTATCTTTTGTATAGATAGTGTTTTCAAACTTTCCAATTACTTTTTCGCTCCAAACTTTTACTGCATCAATCTCTGGTTGGAAGTGTTGAATGAATGCTGCATCAGTTTTTATATCTTTTACATCAACTAATTCGCCGTTTGCTTTTATTATAGAGTAATGGCGTTTTCCCTTGATGGTCTGAGGCTTGAGTGTAAGGGTAGCCATTGCTACACGTTGTGCATTATTAGCTGGGTCAAGGCAAATGACGTCTTTACCTACAATATTTTTTTCAATAGAGCTATGTGGTGTGTGGTCATGTCCGAAGAAAATCACATCAAAGCCCTCTACTTCTTTTGCAACTCTTTGTGAAGCATCTTCGTCATATTCAGCTGTTTTAATGCCGCCATCCCAACCTGAATGGAACAAGCCAACGATAACATCTGGCTTTTCTTTTGTTTTCACTTCTGCCATTGTTCTTTTGGCACATGAAACCATTTCTTCAAATCGTAGACCACTCCATATACTTTCTTTCAGCCAATTAGGTATGGCAGGAGTAATCATACCAATAACTGTGACTTTAATACCATTTTTCTTTTTGATAGTATAATAAGGTAGGATGTAAGGTTTGTTGGTTTGAGTGTCAATGACGTTCGCTCCAAGAATTGGACAATTCAGTTCCTTAAACCATTTATCATATACCTTGTGTCCTGTTTCAATATCGTGATTTCCTACTGTTGCTGCATCATATTGCATATAGTTAAGAACGCTTGCAGCAATATTTGTTTTCTCTGGTGCAACATAATTGTAGTAATAAGAGATAGGTTGTCCTTGTAAAATATCACCATTATCCAGTAGATAAACGTTTTCTTTTCCATTCTTTTTTCGCAACTCTTCTATCAGCGTGTGAACTCTTGCCATAGAACCACTCTTAGGCTTTCGGGTAATGAAGTCGTATGGGAAAAAAGAGCCATGCACATCAGTTGTCTCGATGAGTTTGATAGTAATTTCTTTCTGTTGTGCCATAGTTGAAGAACTGAGTCCTAACATAATGGAAAGTAATATTGCAGAAATTTTCATAACTTTTATTTTTTTAATTCTGTTGCAAAAGTACTAAATTATATGCAAATAAACGAACTTGTTTTATGTTGTTTCATGGTTTCTTTTATTGACGATATGTGTAGAAGGGTTGTGAATATCATCGTTTATTTTGATTTATTAGATAAGCTGGTGTTTTTCATTAAGATGCGTTGTCATTGTAGGTCTGAAAAAAATAAGAGTACACTTTCTATGGGTTTCGTTATGCTTTTAGACATTCATGTTCGTTATAATGATAGAACACTTTAAGCTATTGCGAAGTTTAGATAGTGTACTCTTATTTTAAGGATTATCGTAGAAGCTAAATTATCCCTTGTGCCATCATTGCTTTGGCAACTTTAATGAAGCCTGCAACATTAGCACCCTTAACATAATTGATGTATCCATCTTTTTCTGTACCATATTTTACGCAGTTTGTATGGATGTCATCCATAATCTGATGGAGTTTCTTGTCAACTTCTTCACGACTCCATTTTATACGTCCAGAGTTCTGACTCATCTCAAGACCAGATACCGCTACACCACCAGCATTGCTGGCTTTACCAGGGCAATAGAGAACCTTTGCGTCTTGGAATATTTTTACAGCTTCAGGTGTAGAAGGCATGTTGGCTCCCTCTGTTACGGCAATGACACCATTCTTTACAAGTTCTGCTGCTGCTGTTCCGTTGATTTCATTCTGTGTAGCACATGGAGTGGCAATGTCTGCTTTCTCTGACCATGGCTTTCCGCCTGCAACATACTTCACGTTATATCTCTCAGCATACTCACGAATGCGTCCACGTTCGATATTTTTCAGTTCCATGATATAAGCAAGTTTTTCCTCGTCTATACCATCTGGGTCATAGATATAACCATCTGAATCAGAACAAGTAAGAGGTTTTGCGCCTAATTCAAGAAGTTTTTCAATTGTATATTGTGCTACGTTGCCAGAGCCTGAAACGAGAACGGTCTTACCTTTTAGGTCAATATTACGGGTTTTGAGCATATTTTGCAGAAAGTAGACATTGCCATATCCTGTTGCTTCAGGGCGAATGAGTGAACCACCAAACTCTTGTCCTTTACCTGTTAGTATGCCAACAAATTGATTAGTCAGTTTCTTGTATTGTCCAAACATGTATCCAACCTCACGTCCCCCTACGCCTATATCACCAGCTGGGACATCACAATTAGGACCAATATAGTTCCATAGTTCCCTCATAAAAGCCTGGCAGAAACGCATTACCTCTGCATTAGATTTACCTCTTGGAGAGAAGTCAGAACCCCCCTTTTGCACCACCCATTGGGAGAGTCGTGAGAGAGTTCTTGAATGTTTGCTCAAAAGCAAGGAATTTAAGGATAGATTCATTCACAGATGCATGGAAGCGGAGTCCGCCTTTATAAGGACCAATAGTATTATTATGTTGTACTCGAAAACCCATGTTGGTTTGTACATTTCCCTTATCATCAACCCAGTTTACTCGAAATTTAATGATTCGGTCAGGCACACAGAGTCGTTCTATAAGGTTTGCTTGATCGAAACCAGGATGTCTATTATATTCATCCTCTATAGTTTCTAATACTTGAGAAACGGCCTGAATATATTCAGGCTCATTTGGGAAACGTTGTTTTAATTTCTCTACGACTTCAGTTGCTTTCATAATCAATTGATATTATTTTCTATCCTGATTTGTGTGAATTGATGTAATTATTGTTATTTATGTTGCAAAGATAGCTATTTTTGATTAAATAGCTATCTTTTTGCTTCTATTTTTCCGTCAAAGTTGTATGAAAATTATTCACACGTTGGATGAAAGTAGCCGTTTTGTGCGGCTTCATAGTTGGTAATAGGTAATTTATTCTTATTCACCTAACTTTCCCATATAGTGAACAATCCTTCCTTCGCTTGTTACACCTTCTATAATCAATCGATATTTTGTTTGATATTCTGTAGGAAGATGTAGTCGGAAAGCACTTCCACGTAAGGAAGGTAGCCATACAGGTGTATGTGAGTTTGGTATAAAGCTTTGTGGAATTTGATAGCCCAGACTCGTGAAGGTTTTTGTGTTGGTTGATGGTACGGCGTTGGATGTGAAGTTTCCTTTTTTTGTTGTTATAGAAATAACGCCCATACCTCCAATGGCACCCCAGATAACTGTTGAGCCACCCTTGAAACGTCAACTCTTTCAACATCAGACATTTGTATGTTGTCCAAGTCGTAATCATCATTGATAAATATACCATCTATAGCTATTGCTGCAGGTCTTTTCTTACCCACAGTCATACCACCTCGTATGTAGCATTTCCCTAATTCAATCGTAACACTTGGTACTCTGCGCAATAATTCATGTAGGCAGGTCGCCCCAATACTTTCTATATCACGCAGTCCAAAAGAAAAGTCGGCAGTTCGTGCATAAGCATCAGAACGAGAAGAATAGCTGGGTTGATGACCAAAAACTTCTATTTCTTCCATCTGTATGCCACCTTGTGGTAGCTCCGATGTAGTGTTTATGTGTGTTGTGTCATTACTACTCCAATCAAATTGAGGTAATTGACCTCCATAACACGGGAAATTCTCTTCGTCTAATAAGAGTTTTATCCACGATTTCCCAGTCTTTGTAAATGCATTAAGAACATATTGTGTCCCTTCTGGAAAGTCTATTCCTTCAAAAGAGAAACATCCTTTTTCATCGGTTTTAGTAACTGCATAAAAGCCTTTATTGGGAGAAATGAGATTTACAACACCTTCTTTTATAGGTTTATGACCTATTAGGGACTCTACTCGTCCTCGTACGATGGCTGTCTTTTCAATACCAATTAGTCCCTTTTTTACATTCTCCTTTAAGAACATCTGCCATTTGGTATCGGCTCCAACTACTGCCATTAAGCAATTGGCTTGAACTATTGTTTAGTAGAACACTGGCTGGTTCCTCTGGACAATCCATTAGGTCGGTGTTAAATAACAAGTGGGAGAAAATATTCGAGTGCCCCATATAGTCATCAACGTCAATATGTTCTACGCGTACCGATATGTCCATTGTTTCATCTTCACGTAAGTTGTCAGCTTTAATAACATATTCTTGGGAAGCGTTCTTCTCATTTTCAGACCTTGTTCTGCTTACAGAAATTGGGCATAGTTCTTTTTCAGGATAGAAGAATTTCAGTTGTTCTGTAACGGTGTTGAGATTATCATCAAGGAGTTGAAAGGAGAAAACTCCTCCTTGAAAAATACTATCATAATTCAGGGTAACATCTTTTTCCTTACTTATTTTTCCAAAGAAAAGCGGTATGGAACGGCAGTGTACAAATAGTCGATAATCATGCTTTATAGAATCTGATAAATCATTAATCTTTATGTGAATATCTTTGTTTAATAATTCAATAAACAGTTGAGTTTTCAAATTATCCTTAGCATTTTCAATGTTTTTACTAATCTTAGAGGGTAACAATTTGCCTTGTCCACCGATAAAGATACTTTTAAGACTTTCATAGTGTTGAAGGTTTAGCATGTTCTGTGTAAAGCTACGTAACACGTAACGTCCTTTCTCAATTCCTTCGGGGATGTCTATATGTCCAACAAAGCCTTGGTCGCTTCTTGTTAATCGTATTCGCTTCATAACAAGGTTGTTAGGGTTTAGAAGTTCGACGTAGACGTATCGACTCGCACTATCTGTTTGATGAATTGCTGCATTTACTAAAAAAAAACACGAAAATGAATTCGCTGTCCCACTTGGTAGCTTTCGGCATCTGTAAAAATATATGTCTTTTCTTGTGGAAATAGTTGTACCTGTCGAAGAATGCGGCTCAATAATACATTGCTTTTCTGAGCATACAATGATGTCTGAAAGCATAGCAGAAATATTGCGAAAAGTAGTTTTCTCATACACTTTATTCTTTTTCTGTTGTCTTACTAACTGGTCTTCCTATCTTATCTTATATGTACGATAGAGAGTGTGGTGGTGGATGGGGAGACACATCGGTTGAACAAGTTGGACTCCCTAAGTGAAACTAAGCTTATTCATAGATATATGGTCGGATAATATCCGCCCAGCATTCATAACCTTTATGGGTAAGATGAAGCCCATCGCGACAATAGTCACGACGCATTTCTTTGGGATTTAATCCTAAGAGAGGATGGTATAAGTCAATGAATGTTATCTTATTTTTGTAACAATAAACTTCTATTTTTTTATTTAGAGATATAATCATATCATCCTTATTTTGAAGAAGTTTCCATATCCCGACCTCTTTGTTTAAGGGTAGGAGAGTTTGCACATAAAGTTTTGTATTCGGACAAGACTTTCGAATTGTTTCAATGATATTAATTATCCCTTTGAAGGTTTGTTCAACGCTCCATCCATGACTTAGCTCATTCGTTCCACACTCAAAGAATATTTTGTGGGGCTTATAGGGCAGGATTTGATAGAGTCGTTTTCCTATTCCTTGGCTATCGTCGCCAATAACCCCTCTATTTATTATTCTCTTTGCATTAGGGAAGAAGCGGTTCCAATCTGCTCCGTATTCAGAATGGCTATCGCCTAACATGATAATAGCATCTTTGGGTAACGTTCCCTCTTTTTTGAACTGTTCCACCTTTATATTATAGTGTTTTGCTCCGTGATATATTATGTTTTGAGCCCTGTATCGATAGGGAAGTGATGAAGAGAATGAGACTGAATAATATTTGTTGCTTCATACGAATAATTTTGGATAAATAAACAAACAAAACACTTGCGGATTTAATTTATTCTTATTGCAAAAGTAAGAAAAAGAAAGAGAGAGGAAAAGTACAATTATCTATCGTTTTGATTTTATGATAAAAATGCATAAAAGTTTGCATATATAAAAATATTGCCCTATCTTTGCATTCGTTATCCTGAATACAATCTTTTTACCTTAAAAAAACTAATACCTATTGAGATTTGATGCCCCTCGCTGTGAAGCGTAGGGCATTTTTTTGGTACGCTCGGCATGAGCATTATCTAACGGGTGGAAGTCCCGAGTAAGCCCTAATAGCGGGAATTACATAGTCAAAGGCAAGGGTGTTCATCGTGAGGTGAAATCTGAAGGAAGCCGGCGGCAAACATCTGGCCTAACGAACAGAAACTTCATATAAGGCATATGACCATGGATAAGATTGCCAAACAAATCAAAGTCCCATAGCTATTCGGAATGGTCGGTGTAAATGAAGTAGGTATAAGATGGAAAGATAATGTTCTTATCCGAGGAGGTCTCACGGACGTTTCAAATAGTTGTTTTTACGAAGGAAGCGGAGTAAAGCTTGCCGTGAGAAGTCAGCAGAGGTCATAGTACTCAAGGTACGTGTGCCTACAGGGAAGGACCGAATCGTGCAGTGCAATAGTAAATGAATGCTACCCTGCGAATTTCTTCGTCAGATGTCCGAAAGGAGCTCTCTATCCAAGACGATAGGACGGAATCCGACAATAGGGTAGAAGTGACGTTACTCAAAGGGATAGCTGAAAACAACTTGCCACACACCGTGAGGTGTAAAAGTACGAAACCGCCGTATGCCGAACGGCACGTACGGTGGTGTGGGAGGTCGGTAAATGTGAAAGTAGGAGGTAAATGCCTTTTATGAATAACATTTACCTCCTACCCGATTTTAATACTTTTGAAAGACTTTTGTAGAAGACATTATTACTCACTATTCTTTTGATGGATAGCATTTTGTTAAGAAGTTTACAGTAGTAAAAGACTAATCAGGACTGACTTGTTTTAATTGTTCTAAGATAAGAAAAGCTATTTATTTCATCGGAGATAAATAGCAATATTCAGATAAAAAAATTATTAGATAAAAAAAGACTCTCATGTAGAGAGTCTTTTTGAGGTGCCTAGCGGAATCGAACCGCTCTCCATGGTTTTTGCAGACCATTGCCTAACCTCCCGGCCCAAGCACCATTCTGTTGCAAATCAAATTTTCATTTGCGAGTGCAAAGTTAATTAATTAATTTGGTTTATCCAAACAATTAAGAAACTTTTTATAAACATTGCAGAAAACAATCCTCTTACAACAGGTGAAAGAAAGTCTTACGGAATATTCTGCTTATGTATCAAATCTATATGCTCCTATCTTATCTATGAAAAGCTATTTCTATGAAATTATTTTGAGCATAGATGTTTTTGCTTGCCTTTCTGTTTTACTTTCAATTGTTTGTTGATACTGCATCCAGAGCATCCGTGACAGGGATTACTTGCTGCCCGAAACGATTGCCATGTGCGATAAATAACATAACCTACGGCAGACAGAATAGCAATGGTTAAGACAATGTATTGCCACATACATACTCCTTCCTTTTATTAGACTGGACCATTTGTGCTATCTTCTGAAAAGATATTTTCTGTCTCATTTATTTCGTCATCATCAAACCATGTAGACAATTTTTCATGAGCCTTCTTTTTCATATCATCATCAATAGACGACCATACCTTTCTTAATGTGTAGAGCATTACACCGAGGTCGTCTGTAAGTCCTGCGATGGGTACAGCGTCAGGCATAATGTCGAGTGGTGAGATAAGATAACCTAACGCACCAATAATAATGGCTTTATCTTTTAACGAAATCTTATCACTTTGCATAAGATAGTATAAAAGTAATGCAATGTATATTAGTTTTGCACCAGCGCGTTTTGCAACACATTGTATTTTATCAAAGAAGTTCTGTTGAGAGAACTTGTCTTTATATTTCTGTAAATCAGGTAATTCCATAATATGATAAATTCGTTAATCTGTTTTATTTGAAGGCCATAACACGTTCCACATAAGTCTTTGCCTCAGGATAGTTCTGATTAACTTGACGGATTTTGTTTCGCACGACGAGCTTCATTATTATCCTATAAAGAAAAAAGAGAATCAATCCAACTCCAATCGCCGCAAGGACATTCATAACTCCTTTGAAAGGAAGCGAACCATCAGGGAAGGCCGACATGATTAGTATTGGTAAACACAATAGGAAACCAGCTATGGTATAGCGTGAACGCTCCGTACCTTCACTGTCAAGTGCGGCCTGATAGTCAAAGAGGTAATTGGATAAATCTTCTTCTGTAACCGAGGAAGGTAGCTGTGGAAAGCCAACTTCGTCTTTATGATTTCTAATTTTATTTTCTACCGTATGTTGGAAGTCGTCCAGCACAGTTACATATTTATGTTCTAAATCTTTCATGACAGTCAAAACTTTTATGTGAGTATAAACACTTCCAATGTCCTCTACCTTATTCAAAATCGAATGTGAGGGCATAGGTGTGTATGAAAGAAAAAAATAAAACAGTGCTCCTATAAGCCGGGTTCTGTTTCTTCCTCATCTTTCGATAATAGGAAGATGCCTGTCATTTATCTATATTACAAGTCACCTTGCAATTAAAGCATTCTACCCTCCGTTGTGCATACGCTTGGACGGGCTACCCTCAGACAACGGTTTACATGAACTTGCAGCTCCTGAACGGCACAGCCAGACGATCACCCGCCTGCTGGTAGTCTCTTACACCACCTTCTCATCCTTACCACACAATGTTATGTGGCGGTTATTTTCTTCTACCTACATCTACTGTCACCAATAGCTTCTATTTTCGGAAGCAGGATGCCCTATGCTGCCCGGACTTTCCTCTCGTATCTGTTATAGATACCAGCGACAGAGCCGGAACACTGCCTTATTTAGATGCAAAGATAATGGAAAACATGGAAAAGCCAAAATATTTCAATGATAATCTATGCTTGGAGTAGAAAACTAATGTTTTCAAAACACTTATGTTCGTTAAATGGTATAGGGGGGAGGAATGCTGTCATCTATGTACATCTTTTACGTGCTTGTAATAGTTACTTGTTGTGCCGATTTACCTCTTTTACTTCTTTGAGAATATAGATGGAGTTTGAAAAATGTTTACATTGTTTGGGAAAGTTAACAATAAAAACAATAAATACACGTGTAAAAAGATTGTTTTGTAATCATCAGTAAATCAGGGACTTATAATGTTGTGTGAAAAAAGGTGCTTGGCAGGGCTTCAAAAGAGCGTTAGTAGCACTCGTAAAGGGCAACCTTCGCGAGTTAAAAGACGGTCTTTATGAGGTTGAAAGATGGTGTTGTTTGTTTTTGTGGTGTGAAAAAACTTTACATGGTTTGGCGATGAGGGAAGAAGTGGCTTGTTGAAGAGGTATAGAGGTCTGTTGTTTTATGCAATTTCAAACAAACTGCTCGATAATAAAACATACAATGTTTAGGCTCAAATAACTGATTCGGGTTTAAGTAGTCTTAATACCAAATGGTTTGAGTTCTAATGCTCAAACAGGCGATTTTGTTTCAAGACGTAATTACATCGTGTTTCGTAAGTGAAATGAAGTGATTTATCGTGTTTGTGGTCAAGGGTAAAAAAGATGTTAGAACGAATATCACAGAACGATGAAAAATGTGATTAAGCTAAATCAATATTTTTGTCCCTCTGAATTGGAAAATGCTATCGATGGGTGGGTGAAATATTATAATGAGAGAAGGTTTCATGAATCGTTAGATAATCTTACACCCAAAGACGTATATTTAGGGTAAGGGGATAAAATCAAAAAGATAAGAGAAATATTAAACCAAAACTCGATCAACAAAAGAATTTTTGATAATAAAACAATGAAATATCAGAGTAAATAACTACATTTGCAGTTGTGCATTTTTGTTTGACAACGTACATGCACGATTCATAAGTAAGTACCAGTATGATAGTTTAGGCTTTGAGTTGGAGCGTCTCTTACTAGGAGGTGTTAGTCAGACTTTGCCTATGACAACATCGGACGTTTGGTCAATAGCAAGACTTGCCGTTCTGCGGAGCAACGACGCTCTCGCCACTACAATTGGGGCAGTGCTGATCGTGTGTTCAAGGAGCTCTTCAGCAGTGACAAGTTCAAGCGTTACTGCTATGCCAGGTGTGGTCGAGTAATTAAAACTAGGGTAAGTGGAGGTAAAATACGACAAGATAGCAAGATATAAAATCAGTAAGAACTGAGGTTTAGGTAAGTAGATGTAATAAAGTCAAGTTAAATCGATGTGCTCGTCTTTCTTCGGATGCTATTTCGAGATTGATGAAGTAATAGGAGTGTAGATATGAATACTTTCATAAGATTTCTCATCACTGTATGGCTATTGCTGGGGTTCATCTCATGCAATAGTCATGAAGGTAATAAAAAAATATTAATCCAAAAGCTTCGTTTGAAAGTCCCAATAACCTACCAGGTGAGCTCGATACTCTCTATCAGCCTCTTTCACGAGATAGTTTTATTTTGCAAGAGAAGCATGACGAATTTAGACACCCTGTTGAACAGCAGTTTCCAATGAAACAACGTCTGGCACATGATACATGGATACTGGAGTTTACTTGGAGAGAGAAAGCTGATAGTCTGATTACAGTATGGTATATAAGAGAAGCTGATACATTAAAACGTCTCAGATATTTCAGGTACTCAGAATTTGACATTTTCTAATATAAAGACTCCTTAATCAGCCCTTTTAGATTCGGGTCGTTCTTGATTCTCTCAATCTCGTTAGTGACAAGGGTCAGGATGTCCTGCTTCACACACTTGTAATTGGTTTCGATAGTCTCTTTGAGATTGTCGGAGCCATCTTCGTTTTGGAACTCTGCGATGATGGGAATGGGCTGATAAACTTTCGTTTCTGCAGAGACCTTAGCAGAGTCTACAACTATCTCTGCGTGGAAGATCTTTTGGTCGATGCGTTTGTAGAAGTTGTCGGAGACAGCTCCGATAAACATGCCTTGTGTGAGGTTGGAGATTTTGGAAGCAGGGATAAGACTATTGAGTTAGGTGGAAATAGAGGTAGACTTGTCGTTGCGATTGATGGGTATAGACTGGCGTTGTTTGAGGACTTTCCCGAAACGTTTGGAGAGGGTCTTAGCAGTTTCACCTATCAGATGTCTCGCTTGTATATACAATATTCTCTTCGGCAAGCTCCTTTAGTCCGCGCCCCACAGTGTCCGCACTGGGTAATTGCGTATCAGGTCTCTGTTTGAACTGCCCTTTAAGCGCATTGATACCCTCAAGGCAGTCTCCGCCGCAAAGATAGCTGAAGAAGAGAGAACCCAGTATGCTTCCATAACTGAATGCTTTGCCACTATTTCCACGTTTGCCCAACACAGATTCGGTAAGTCTTTCAAAGCCCAACTTCGAAAAAACGTCTATAATGTGATAAATTCCTCCGAAAGAAGTGATATTCTCGTTTTTAATTGCTACCTTTGCCATGTCAGATTTTTGCTTACTTGTTATGTTTGTTGCACTAAGATAGGTGAAATTTCTGACATATCCAAGTGTTTTGAGGACTTTGTTTCTCAGGCACTTGGAGTTTTTACAAGAAATAATGCTACGGAATTAAGGATTAAAACGAAAAATCAATGGATGGAAACAAAGTACTGGAGAAGTTGAGCTGGATAACTCAATCTAAATTAGCTCCACAGCCTGTAACTCAGGAATATAAAGAACGAATATATCGTTTCTTTGAAAATTATGTTCACTTTTTGCAAGATAACGGGTTTACCACAAGGGAAATCCTAAGAAAGGGAGAAAAAGCTACCGACGAATCCCAGATAACAATTGGAGATTTAACAGAACAAGGCTTCAAGTTTTATGCTTTTGGTATTCTTAAATGGATTGCTAAATATGACCGAGCTAAAGACAAAGATAAAGCGATTGGAGATTTCTCTTTCATAGAGAAAAAGCTCAAGGAATTTCGAGAAAGGCATGGTGGCTAAAAACATACTACTCGCCCGAAACAGGAGCCTATATCAGCCAAGACCCCATTCGCCTTGAAGCGGAGCTGACCACTTGGCTATTTGACGAGAGGAAATTTGTACCTTTGGCGAAAATCGTGGGTGAGAGATATAAGGGAATTAAGGAGGGTATATCCCGAAATTTCCAATTCCCAGTTACAGGAACTCATCGATTTAAACAAATCAATGTATCCTGAAATGAATAAGCCCCCTAGAGGAAAGCATTAATAATACACCTACCTAGATGACAGATAGAGAATTTGTAAAATCTATTAAGGATGAGATTTTTGATAAGAGTCTCCACCGCTATTTTGAGATACTGCGCACTATTGACAGGGATAGTATAACCCATATGTATTGGAAAGCAACGGCTTCTTTATATGACAAACTAGACCATAAGGGGAGAGAGCAGTTAAGATTTTTTGCTAGATTAATAATGGAGGATACACTTTCGAGTGTACTATCATACATAGACGGAAGTTCTACTTTTGCCACACAGGAGGAGAGTGAGGATTTTAAGTTGACATCAGGGGAACAAGTCATAAGTGGGATGTTGCACGATTTTTTTCTTGCAATGCTCGAAGATGAAGAATAGGATTGTAGGGGGACATGTTCATTCGGCGAAGATTGTGGGTGAAAGACGATACTCCATCATCTCGGACTACCTCGGTACACCTGTAGAGGCGTATACGAGGAGGGTAAGCGTGTCTCCTACAGATGAATGGTCGGACTTCGTCACAAAGGGGCGAGCTGGAACTTTGCCTCATGATTTTGATGCTATAAGTGGTCCAATGTTGGCAAATCCTCGAGGGAAAAGCCCTAAAGCAAAAGGTTCTCAATTTGCGATATTTACTGATAAAACTGCGGACCTGTTTGACAAACACAAGGTCACTGTTATTGATAGTCATTAGAATTATACTTTTATGGATGAGTTACTAATCTTCAAAGACAATGAGACTGAGATAACGTTGGGATGTATTACAATACATGGTTGCTTTATAATCAAATGTATTTTTGATAGAATATGTGATAAAAACGGACGAGGAGGCAAATGAAGTTCTAAAGAAACACTATTACAAGAAGCCTGAAAGCTATTATGAAGTCCTCTACCTGAGCCATGAAACAGAGTACCATTGGGCTATGCTGGGGGCTTATGGCGAACTTTATTGGTTAAAAGGAGTAAGTTCCCAAGTGCCTATTGACTATGATGCTTGGTATAGCAATTATATACGAAACAATGATTTGCCCACCCCATTTCAATGGTTTTAATCGGGAGCAAAAGGGGGGATATGCAAGTTCCAAAACGAAGTGCAATAAAAGAGTGTCCCTCTCCGAGAGATGCAGACGTTCTCGATGCGTAGCGAGAGGTTGTCTGCATCTCTCGGAGAGGAAAAAGAAACAACCAGCAATACAATAGGAGACCGAAGTCTCCCAAAGATTAACTAACTTTGTATTGTCAATGTATCATCAATTAATCTCGGAGCAAAGGTCGCAAATTTTTGCCTTACTCCAAAAGAAAACAGCGAGAAAAGAAATTGCCGACATCGTCGGTATTAGTCAGTCAACACTCTCACGTGAAATCAAATGCAACAGTACGCCTTCCGGAAAGTATATCTGGACGAAGGCGCATGATATGGCTATGCAGCGCAGAAAGAACACGGTAACTAACGCCAAACTCTCCGACGAATTAGTCTGGAGAATTAAAGAATATATTACCAACGACCAGTGGTCTCCAAGACAAATATCAGGGTATCTGCGCATTAATGAGGGGGCATAGAGGTGTCCCACCAGTCCATCTATAACATCATCCACAATGACACAACAGGGAAGCTTTGCAGAGCGACTACAAGACATAAGATGAAATACAGGCATCGTCCCAAAGGCGGACATCTTCCAATAAAGGACAGAGTGAGTATCCATGAAAGAAGTAAGGAAGTTGACGGGAAGAGATTTGGAGATTTTGAGATGGACTTAATCGTCGACCCTGCCCATCACGCCATACTCACAATAGTGGAGAAATCTACCAATATGTTGCTTATGCAGAAACTGCCATTTGGAAAACTGTCAACGCCTCTGGCAAAGGTGGTTAGGAAACTACTGCTGCCATACAAGAACAGCCTGAAGACAATTACAACAGATAACGGACCTGAATTTGCGGCACATAAGGACATCACTAAATACTTAGGCGTACCCGTACACTTCGCTGCCCCATATTGTTCATGGCAAAAGGGAGCTGTTGAGAATACAAACAAATTAATCAGGCAGTATATACCTAAAAAGGATTCGTTTGATAACTATACGGACAAGAGAATTATGTCCATACAAAAGAAATTGAACGAAAGACCAAGGGAAAAATTAAACTTTTCTACTCCAAAGTGCGAGTTCTTTAAACACATTTTGTAATTTTGCACTTGCTGGTTGACTCTGCGCCTAAAGCAAAAGGTTCTCAATTTGCGATATTTACTGATAAAACTGCGGACCTGTTTGACAAACACAAGGTCGCTGTTATTGATAGTCATTAGAATTATACTTTTATGGATGAGTTACTAATCTTCAAAGACAATGAGACTGGAGATAACGTTGGGATGTATTACAATACATGGTTGCTTATAATCAAATGTATTTTGATAGAATATGCGGATAAAACGGACGAGGAGGCAAATGAAGTTCTAAAGAAACACTATTACAAGAAGCCTGAAAGCTATTATGAAGTCCTCTACCTGAGCCATGAAACAGAGTACCATTGGGCTATGCTGGGGGCTTATGGCGAACTTTATTGGTTAAAAGGAGTAAGTTCCCAAGTGCCTATTGACTATGATGCTTGGTATAGCAATTATATACGAAACAATGATTTGCCCACCCCATTTCAATGGTTTTAATCGGGAGCAAAAGGGGGGATAAAAGTAGAGCCCAGTTGTAATGTTATATTCAAAGCGTCAGAACTTCATAGGGGTATTATGCAGTAGTCATAAGCTCTCGTTCATTGGAGGAGTTCATGATTTTGAAACACATCATGGGGTAAAATACAATATAGAAGAGGCTGGAAAAGTAGCAAAGTCATATCATTAACTAATGTAGCAATGGTAAATATCTTTAAGGAAAATGGGGTTCGCTTTCTTCCCAATGAGCAAAAGAAAGCATCTAAAGAGGTGGAAAATCTCTTATCAATAGAATTTGAAGGAAAGAATGCAGGTTTCGTTCCTGGTAGTGGTGGGATTCCTGCGGAGTATCTTAATTCTTATTTAAGTGGGAAGTCTGCTTGGGTTGCTAATCCTGAGCTGCAGGTAGAAGCAACCAAGGTAGCTAAGCAGCTGCGAAATGACTATGAAGCTGATGTGAGATTACGAGCTAATAACAAACACTAATGAAAGGGTACACTGTTAACTTAAACAACGACTCTGGCTTTAGGGGAATTACTATTATGTGTGATTCTATAGAGAAAGGGTTGGATTATGCTCAGGAGAATGAGATAGACTGTGTCTGTATAGCGTGTCATTTTAATGAGTACCGTAAGCAAAAGAGTCAACTTTGATTTTCTGAAGGGAAGGGATTTTATAAGGGTTCTTCATTGGCTGGTCCCATTAGATCGAAGATCAAACACAGAAGGTATAAGAGCCGCTTACAGAACTTGGAGGAATTGCGCTGGGTGGCAGGTAACAATGTGCCTATTGATTTATCATCTTTCCGCAGGCTTAAGAAACTCAACACTCACTATAGTAGCAAAATTATTGGCTGGGAATATCTTACCTCACTGCAGTCTTTAATGTTGAGTCTCTGTAAATGAAGACGAACTGTCTTTTCTGTGTAAATTAGAAAGCCCGAAACCCTGCGGGCTTCTCAATGGAAAGCTAACCTCAATAGGAGGTCTTGACGGCTGTAGAAAGCTACATACCTTATTTATTCAAAATTGCCCAGCGCTATCTCTAACAAAAGGCGATATTTCTAAGTTAGAGGGACTTGAAAACCTAATAATTGAAAGATGTAGACTTATTGATGCCCAGGGGGTTGAGGAGATTGATTTGAAAAAAATCTATTAATTATATAGATGTGGCTAATTTCTTATATGCGCTATATCTAATAACCCCAATTCGGTTTAAGATTACCTCTTTTTTTACTTTAGAATACTCACGCTTGTTTTCTCACACGAGAATCGCGTCGAATCGATAAAAGTAATCCCTGTACATTCTCCCATCAGAGCTAGTTTAAGGAAGAGCAAAAGTGGAATCGCCACTCGTGGCATACGTTCTACAAAGCGAGTATACGAAAGTAGGTGGGGATCCCTTCTTTTAGTTCTCGACAGATGTAAAAGAGATAGAAATGTTTGATTTTGCGAAATGTGTTGCTGTGAAACAAGACAAGATGGTAATCATTTCTGCGTCGCTCATTCTTCCCTTTCTATTGCGAGTTTTAGGGGTGTTTGGAGAGGGATTTGAAAGCGAAAGTGCTTTTTATTCAATTCCAACTCATATTCTTTGCAGAAATCATCTGTAATACAATAAATTTCCGTAACTTTGCTGACAAGTTTCATAGAGGATGGTTTTACCGTTATCTGTTTGGTTATCAATAATAAATATGCGAAAATTAATCCTCTTTTGGGACTTTTGTTGAAACTATTTTAAAGCAAAAACAAGAGTTCCTTATCCCGAATTGGGGTTAATAGATATGGTGGGGAGCCTTCTTTCTTAACGGCTCAATCTGTCTTAGATGAAATCTATAAATCTTATCAGAATAACAGGCTTGTAAGTATCAAGAAATGTCCAAATCATTAATACTCCTCTTTGCCTTATGTATTTTTGGGTGTGCAAGAAATAATATGCCGTCAGATCATCAAATGTTAGAGAATTTCAATCTTCATGAGCCTGAATTTGAGAAATTGCGAAAGATTTCCGTTAAATACGACAGGTTTCATTATCCATCTCGTGATGAAACAGATAGCATAGTTTGTATTATCTCATCTAAAGACAAAAAGGAACTGAACTCATTAATCCAGAAACTAGGTATCATTAGTATACAATATGATGGAACATCTGAGATTTGCTTACTCGTTCATACATGGGGAGTTTCTATCAGTGGAGGATACAAGGAGTATGTCTATACGCCAAAGCTTGAGGATTATATAAAGGACTACGAAAAAGAGGTTGCCATAGATCCTAGTACAGAAAAGTATATCGTAGAAAAAATCACACAAGAAGATTTGGATCAAGTTGCTCAAAGATATTCTGTAAATGTAGAGTTATATCGTCCGATAAAAGATGCGTGGTATATACATCTTTGTCGAGAGAACTAATTCTTGAGATGTCTACTATTCTTTTATGAGGTTGCATAAAGTTGGATTTGCTTTAATGCGTTCTATTTCTAAATCTATCAACGAAATCACCTTTCGTTTCACACGTTTATAGTTGGCTTCGATAGTCTCACGAAGATTATCGGAGCCATCTTCGTTTATGAAGTCTGTGATTGTGGGTATAGGCTGATATGCTTTCATTTCGGCAGAAATCTTGGCACAGGCAATCTGTTCCTGCAACTGCTCTTGCGTTTCTCCTTCCCACGCATCCATAAAGGGAGAAAGGTAGTTCGTCAATTCATCATAGGCGGTGAGGATGGGAAATATCTGCGCATAGGGGCGATTGAGGAACTCAATGGCGTGTGGAAAGGTGTAATACTTGCTATTCTCGTAGATTTTGAAGAATCAAATGATGGCTGCGAGTACGATGATGGGTGACTCCACAAAGAAGTCGCCTTGTTTCTGTATCCACGAGTGGTTGCAGTTGAGCATAATCGTGTAAGAACTCTTGTAGGCATCGGAGATGTTCGTCATAAAATTAGGATTGATGGGATTGCAGCTGTGCGATTTTTCGAGGGTTATATGATAGACTTACACTTTTTTAATATTATTTAGGCACGATTCTTCGCTTCATCCGTATTAATGTTGTATTTTTGCGTGTTAAAAAAATAATAGGACAATAAAAAGTAAGATAATGGTAGAATCTATTGATATAAGAGAGTTGAACGCACGAATAGAAAGTCAGAGTTCTTTTGTAACCAACCCTTACAACGGGTATGAATCAAGTCATCATTGGTCAGCGACATTTGATAGACTCATTGTTAATTTCGTTGTTAAGCGATGGTCATATTCTGCTTGAAGGTGTACCAGGTTTGGCAAAGACTCTTGCAATCAAAACTTTATCTCAGCTTGTAGATGGACATTATAGTCGTATTCAGTTTACGCCTGATTTGTTACCAGCTGATGTTATAGGTACGCAGATTTATTCTCAGAAGGATGAAGCCTTTCATGTAAAGAAGGGTCCTGTTTTCGCAAACTTTGTACTTGCAGATGAGATAAATCGTGCTCCAGCAAAGGTTCAAAGTGCTTTGTTGGAAGCAATGCAGGAACATCAAGTGACAATAGGAGATTCAACATTTTCTCTTCCTGAGCCATTTCTTGTCTTGGCAACTCAGAATCCGATAGAGCAGGAAGGAACATATACCCTTCCAGAGGCACAGGTAGACCGATTTATGTTGAAGGTTGTGATAGACTATCCAACAATAGAGGAGGAGAAACTGGTTATTCGTGAGAACCTTCAAGAGAGTTTGCCAATTGTACATCCTGTTGTCAGTGTTAATCAGATTCTTGAAGCACGTCGTGTTGTTAAAGACGTATATATTGATGATAAAATCATGCAATATATTGCAGATATTGTTTTTGCAACACGTTATCCAGAGCGTTATCAATTGCCAGAGTTAAAACAGATGATAACCGTTGGTGGTAGTCCACGTGCAAGTATCAACCTTGCAAAGGCAAGTCGTGCATTTGCTTTCATTAAGCATCGTGGTTATGTTGTACCAGAGGACGTACGTGCAGTTGCGCATGATGTTCTACGTCATAGAATTGGTTTGTCATACGAGGCAGAAGCAACTGATCTTACAACCGAGAAGATTATAAGTGAGATAATTAATAAGGTGCAAGTACCTTAAACTTTGTCCTATGGAATAGTCAAAGAAGGAGTATTATTATCGTTTTTCTATGGATACTACTGAATTACTAAGAAAAGTTCGCAAGGTTGAGATTAAGACCTTAGGGTTAAGCCAGAATATCTTTGCAGGTCAGTATCACTCTGCCTTCAAAGGGCGTGGTATGGCTTTTTCGGAAGTACGTGAGTATCAGTATGGTGATGATGTTCGTGATATTGACTGGAACGTGACAGGACGTTTTCATCGTCCTTATATTAAGGTGTTTGAAGAAGAACGTGAGCTGACGGTGATGTTATTAATTGATGTGAGTGGCTCGCTTGACTTTGGAACATCAGGACAGTTAAAACGAGATTGTGTGACAGAGATAGCTGCAACACTGGCATTCTCTGCTATTCAAAATAATGATAAGATTGGGGCTATCTTTTTCTCTGACCATATTGAGAAATACATTGCTCCTAAGAAGGGACGTAAGCACATACTCTATCTTATTCGTGAGATGCTTACTTTTACGCCTAAGAGCAAGAAGACAGATGTAGGAGTAAGTCTTGAATATCTTAATAAGGTGGTGAAACATCGTAGTACAGCTTTTGTTATCAGCGATTTTTATACTCGTAAGGATTTTAGTCAAGAGCTTAGAATTGCAAATAAGAAGCATGATGTTGTTGCCATCCAAGTATATGATGCTCGTGCAAAGGAATTGCCAGATGTCGGTTTGATGAAGGTTATAGATGCAGAAACTGGTCATGAGATGTATATTGATACACATGATGCACGTTTACGAAAAGATCATTCAGACTATTGGTTGGAGCGTGAGAAGCGTTTGCATGAAATCTTACGTCAGAGTCGTGTAGATAGTGTTGCAATAGCAACAGATGACGATTATGTAAAGATGCTAATGGCTTTATTTTCAAAGAGGAACCGATGAGAAAATATATTGTTATTTTAGTATTACTTGTTCAGGCAGTTGTAGGTTATGCACAAGTAAAGGTAACGGCAAGTCTGGATACAACCCAGATATTAATAGGTGGTCGTTCGCATTATTCTATTACTGTATATGCACCAAAAGAGGCAAGGATTTCTTTTCCTGATTATAAAGAGAAGAAAGAGATTGTTCCCAACGTAGAGGTTCTTAATGAGCAGACAGATACATTCGACACAGCTGAGGGAAATAGTGTCAGACGAGTATATACCATTACTGCATGGAAGGATATGCGCTACACATTTCCAGCACAGAAGGTGAGTGTTAATGGTAAAACAAAGATGACAGGTAGTGTGTCGTTAGATGTTAGATCAATTCCCGTAGATACTGTGAATAATGCCATGATGCCACCAGACGAGATTCAAAAAGTCCCTTTTACATGGAGTGAGTGGGTTTCTGTTATTTTGCCACTTTTACTTGCATTGGTGCTTATTGGTGTTTCCATTTATCTTTACAAGCGTCAAGGTTGTAAGAAGAAAGGCTGGAAAGGAAAAAAGGCTCACGTCTTGTCATTTTATGAGCAGGCAAAGCAAGAACTTAGTGAGATAGCAAAAAATAAAACATCTTATAGTGAACAGAAACTGTATTATACTGATGTTACAAATGTTTTAAGGAAATATATCTCACAGCGTTTTGGTATTAATGCTTTGGAACAGACGTCTTATGAGATATTAGAGCGTTTGAAGGATGTATGTAAGTCTTCTGAGGTTGATGACTTAAGAGAAGTTTTTAATACGGTAGACCTTGTAAAGTTTGCAAAGTATTCAACAAATGCGAACGATATGGATTTTTATCTTGATAGTATTGTTCGTTTTATTGATTGCACAAAGAAGGAAGAGCCAGCAGAGGTTGTTGTTGAGCCAACGAAGGACGTGATAGAAAGTGGTTTACGTAGGAGGTTAAGGTTTACTATCGGTTTGCTCATTGTGGTGTCTATACTATTACTTCTTTATGCTGTGTCTGAGGCCTATGTGCTTTTGGTGTAATAAAATAGAATTAAAGAAATGGAATTTGCCAATAGTGGATATCTCTTTTTGCTGCTTTTGCTAATACCTTATTTATTATGGTATTTCTTGCGAGGTAAGGGTAAGGAACCGACGATGAGGATGAGCGATACGTTTGCTTATCAGCATGCACATAGAAGTTGGAGGGTGAGGTGGATACATCTTCCCCTGTTCTTGCGTTGTATGGTTTATGCTTTGGTTGTTATAGTCTTGGCCCGTCCTCAAACCTACAATGCTTGGGATAATAGGAATACAGATGGTATAGACATTATGTTGACGATGGACATATCGGCAAGTATGTTAACAGAGGACGTTTTTCCTAATCGTATAGAGATTGCAAAGGAAGTAGCATCGGAATTTATCAATAGTCGTCCAAATGATAATATCGGTTTAACAATCTTTGCAGGAGAGGCATTCACTCAATGTCCAATGACACTTGACCATGTCGCCTTGTTGAATTTGCTTAATAGTGTTCGAACAGACTTGGTTACGAGTGGTTCGATACAAGATGGTACGGCTATTGGTATGGGATTGGCAAACGCTGTTAGTCGATTAAAAGATGCTAAGTCAAAGAGTAAGGTTGTCATTTTATTAACAGACGGGAGTAATAATGTAGGTTCGATATCTCCAATCACGGCTGCTACTATTGCAAAGAAATTTGGTATACGTGTTTACACGATAGGTTTTGGACGAGAGACAGGTGAAGATATCGGTGCTATTGATTATAAGACATTACAAGACATTGCAGTCTTAACGAAGGGCGAATTTTATAGAGCACAGAGTCAGGAAGAGTTGTCTAAGATATATCAAGATATTGATAAACTGGAAAAGACAAAGATGAATATAAAGACATTCAATCATTTACATGAGGCTTATATGCCTTTTGCGTGGATGGCTTTTATTCTCTTGTGTGTTGAATTAATGTTCCGTTGGATAGTTTTTAGAAGACTTCCGTGAGAATTTTCTCGGCTGTTTAAAGAACTTTTGCTTGTTTAAAAAGATTAATTGAAGAATGTTTAGATTTGATAGTCCCATATATCTGTGGTTGTTATTATGGATTCCTTTATCAGTAATCATCTACTTATACTCCCTTCGTAAACGTAAACAACGAATGGATAGTTTTGGGAGTTCTGCACTTATACAGCAGCTTTCTCCTATGACAAGTCAGCGGAGGGCTTGGATAAAAATGGTGTTAGTGGAGTTGGCCTTATTACTCCTTATTCTTATCATAGCTCGTCCACAGATTGGAAGTAAGATTGCGACAAACAAAGAACGAGAAGGAATAGAAACAATTATTGCACTTGATATCAGTAATTCAATGCTTGCAATGGATGTTGCTCCATCGCGTTTAGAAAGAAGTAAGTTGTTGATAGAGGATTTGATGACAAAATTTAGCGACAATAAAATAGGTCTGATTGTTTTTGCTGGCGATGCATTCGTTCAGCTTCCAATAACGAATGATTATGTTTCTGCTAAGATGTTTTTAGATAATATCAATCCTTCTTTGATTGGTGTGCAGGGAACTGATATTGGTAAGGCTCTTCGGCTTTCTATTAATAGTTTCACTGCTAACTCTAAGGTGGGTAAGGCGATAGTCTTGATAACCGATGGAGAGGATAATGAAGGAGGGGCAGAGGAAATGGCAAAGCAAGCACAAAGCAAGGGCATCAGAGTCTTTATCTTGGGAGTTGGTTCAAAAGAAGGAGCCACAATTTCTATGCCTGATGGTAGTGTGTTGAGGTCAGCAAGTGGCGAAGTGGTGAGGACACGTCTTAACGAAGAGATGTGTAAGAAGATAGCTGCCGCAGGACATGGTCTTTATCTTAATGTAAATAATAATGGTAGTGCTGATGTTATTCTAAGTCGTGAGACTCGATAAATTGCAGAAAGGTCAAATTAACAATGTTGTTTACAGCGACTTTGATGAACAGTTTCAGGCGTTGGCACTTCTTGTTGTCATTTTGTTGATAGCAGATGTTGTATTACTTGAAAGGAAAAGACGTTGGTAATAGTATGGTAAGACGAATTTCTATAACAATAGGTCTGTTGTTGTTGTTTGTTGTTGTTAAAGGGCAAACATCTAATCAACTTGTAAGAGAAGGCAATAGGGCTTATTCTTCAAAGAACTATGCAGACGCCGAGATTTTCTATCGTAAGGCGGTAGACAAAGATGGTAATAACTCTATTGCCAATTATAATTTAGGTAGAAGTCTTCAAGCACAGAAGAAGAATGAGGAAGCAAAAAGGCAATATGAGAATGCGTCTAAGATAGAAAAAGACCCTATTCGTCGGTCAAGTAGTTATAATAATCTTGGGACTATTCTTCAAGGCGAGCAGGATTATGCAAAGGCGATAGAGGCTTATAAGAATGCATTGATTTCTAATCCTAATCATAATAATGCTCGTTATAATCTTGAATTATGTCAGCTGAAATTGAAGAAGCAACAGCAACAACAGAAGTCCTCGGGAAAGAATAGGAAGGACTCTGACAAGAGCAAGGATAAGAATAAGAAGCAACGACCGCAACAGAAGCCTAAGAACAATAATCAGAAGAAGCAACCTGCAAGGTAGTCAAGGATTAAGTAATGATAATGTCGAGCAACTTCTTAATGCTGTTAAGCAGCAGGAGAAGGAAACTCAAGGACGTTTGTATAAAATGAAGGGTCAGTCTTCGGATAGAAAACTTGATAAAAACTGGTAATATTTAAGTTATGAAACGATACATAATATTAAGTCTGTGTCTTATATGCGTTTGTCTTTTACAAGCACAGCGTGTCAAGGTGAATGCACCTAAGCAGGTGACCGTAGGTGAGGAGTTTCAGGTTGAATACGTTATATATACTCAGGACGTTCGTAGGTTTCAGTTGGGAAAAATTATCAGGTGGACTTGAAAAGGTTTTTGGTCCTGCTACATCCTCTCAGTCTAACTTTCAGTTTATCGATGGTCATGCGAGTAGTTCTTCTTCATGTTCCTTTACATACGTTTTTATTGCTAAGAAGAAGGGAAATGTAACGATTGGTCCTGCTCGTATTTCGGTGAATGACCAAGAGTTTGCTTCTACACCTGTAAAGATTACTGTTACAACAGGTTCGCATAATTCTAATAGTGGTGGTTATTACGATACACGCAATGAGCCTCGCGTGGAAACATCTAAGGTCAGTGCTAATGATTTGTTTGTAAAGGTCAGTGCTAATAAGACTACTATTTACGAACAAGAGCCAGTTCTGCTTACTTATAAGGTTTATACAACAAAAAAACTACGTCAGATTATTGATAAAATACCTGAATTAGACGGTTTTCATGTTCAGGAGGTTCATTTACCTCAACAGAAAGCCTTTCATGAGGAGAAGGTTGGTAAACGTTTGTATAAATGTGTTACTTGGAGTCAGTATGTAATGTATCCTCAAATGTCAGGAGTGTTACGAGTTCCGCCATTGACATTCCATTGTATGATTCAGGAAACCAACAGTTTTTCTCCATTCGATGCTTTTGGTATTGATGGCGGTAATATTGTCTATAAGAAAGACGTGGTTGCACCAGGATTATCAATCAAGGTGTTGCCTTTGCCTATGCGTCCTACGGATTTCTCAGGTGGTGTAGGTCATTTTAATCTCACGGCACAATTAGACAAGAAGGAAGTAAAGTCTGGTAATCCAGTAACTATTCGTGTTGTTGTTAGTGGCACTGGTAACTTGAAGTTGATTAAGAAGCCTATCATTCAGATACCTAAAGGATTTGAAGCATACGATATCAAGATAACAGATAATACCAAGCTTACGGATAAGGGTGCAAATGGTAATATGGTTTATGATCAAGTTGTAATTCCACGTCAAGAGGGGCTTGTTGCTATTCCTCCTATAAGGTTTTGCTATTATGATTTGGCTCAAAAGAAGTATATTACACTTCAGACGGCTTCGATGGAGTTAATGGTGTCGCGTGCAGATGGGACATCAAAGGATATTCTTTCGGTTGATTTGCCAAACGAAGATATATTACCATTGAAGGAAGCAGAATGCTCATGTGAAGATGTTGGCAGCTCTTTCTTTGGTTCAGTGACATATTATCTCATTCTGTTCTTATTATTAGGGACAGGTGGTTTTCTATCGTTCTTCTATCGTAGTCGTTTTGTACATCGTGTAGATAAGTCAGAGAAGCGTGGCGCAAATGCAAGTCGTACAGCTTTTAGTCGTTTACAAGCAGTAGAGAAATTAATGTTGATGAAGAAGAATATGGACTTTTATGATGAGGTCTTGCAGACATTATGGGGATATGTAAGTGACAAACTTAACCTTCCCGTAGAATCTTTATCACGAGATAATCTTAGTGAACAGTTTAGTAAGGTCAATGTGTCTGAGGAAATAATAGAGAAGTATATATCAGCTATTGATGAATGTGAATTTGAGCGTTATGCGCCAGGTGACGAAAATGGTAATATGGAACGAACACTTGCTGTAGCAAAGGAGGCGATAGTTGATATGGAGGATGAAATGAAAAAAATGAAGTCTTCGGTTAAAAATGTTTTTAGGTTCTTATTCCTTGTTACTTGTTTATCTATTTCTTGCTTGTCGTTGTCAGCACAGCCTAAGGTCTGTGTAGACAGTCTTTATCAACAAGGTCATTATAAGCAAGCGGTAAAGGGGTATGAACGTCTTTTGGTTCAGGGAAGGTCAGCAGCTTTATATTACAATCTTGGCAATAGTTATTATCGGCTGGGAAATATTCCTCGTGCCATTCTTTCGTATGAGCGTGCGCAGCGTCTTGCTCCCAGTGATGAAGATATACGTTTTAATCTTCAGCTTGCACAATCGAAGACGGTAGACAATCTGACACCTGAACCGGAAATGTTTCTTGTCACATGGTACAAGTCACTTATCTGTTCAATGAGCGTTGATAACTGGGCATATCTAAGTCTTGTGTGTTTACTGGTTTCGTTATTTGCACTTACCATCTATTTGTTTGTAGAGAAGGAGTTGTTAATGAAGATGTCGAGGTTTATGTTACCGATATTCTTTATCTTTTTCATTATCTGCACGCTTTTTGCAATTCAGCAAGATTACTTGTTGAAGTCTGCTTCGCATGGTATCATCATGTCTACTTCTTCTATTGTTAGGAAAACCCCAGACGTTAAGTCTCCAGAAGCCTTTGTTCTACATGAGGGTTCTAAGGTAAGAATTACGGATGATAGTATGAGTCAATGGACTGAAATAACATTGACTGATGGTCGTCAAGGTTGGGTGAAAAGTTCTGATATAGAGGCTATATAATGCCTTGTAGGTAGAAGGTTTGTTAAATACGAGGCTATGAATTTAGACGTTTTGCGCGAACTCGATAGATCACTTTTACTCGCTTTCAATGGAAGCGATAATCTCTTTATTGATTATTTTCTCATTACTTTGACGAATGCTTATACGTGGATACCGCTCTATGCATCTCTGCTTTATTTGGTTATAAAGAATAATGAGAATTGGCAGAAGATAATGCTCATTATCGGTGTTGTTGTGTTAGGACTTATTCTGGTGAATGGTATCAATCTTGGAATAGTAAAACCATACATAGCCCGACCACGTCCATTGAACAATCCTTCTCTTTATGGTTTAGTTGAGTCGGTGCAAGGGTATAGAGCTGATGGCTTTAGCTTCTTCTCTTCTCATACGGCTAATGCTTTTGTTCTAATGGTATTCTTTAGTTTGTTAGTTCGCGACCGCCTTTTTACTATTTCGATGGTAGTGTGGAGTCTTGTGGTTTCGTTCACCCGTCCTTATCTGGGCGTACATTATCCTTCTGATGTGTTTGTAGGAATGATGTTCGGGTCAGGTATTGCTTTGATTATCTATTATTTATATCATCGTATTTACATTCATTTCAGTGACAAACTGCATTATATCTCTTCAAGATATACGCGAACAGGTTATAGCTTTGCAGATATAGACTTTGTTCTTTGCGTTCTGGTGTTGTCTTTTATTTATGCGGCTTTTCGTGCCGTCTTATCCATATAAATTAATTTATTATGTCTGAAGATACAAAACATATTTGCATTTCTGAATACAATTATCCTCTTCCTGATGAGCGAATAGCTAAGTTCCCTTTAACAGAGCGTGACCATAGTAAACTCTTGCTTTATAAGCATGGTAAAGTGTCTGAGGATATTTTTTATAATCTTCCTAAGCATTTACCAACGGGTGCGTTGATGGTGTTTAATAACACAAAGGTTATTCAAGCACGTATGCATTTTCGTAAGGAGACCGGAGCACTCATTGAGGTCTTTCTAATGGAACCTGCACAACCGACAGACTACGAACTAATGTTTCAGACCAATCACGAATGTGCATGGTTTGTATGGTTGGTAACCTTAAGAAGTGGAAGGAAGGTTCATTAATACGTGCATTTGAAATCAAAGGTCAGAAACTGACGCTCACAGCGACAATGGACCGTAGTAAGGTGCAGGAACAAGTAGGTGGAACAAATCATTGGATTCGTTTTGAATGGGATAATGAGAGTATATCATTTGCTGAAATCCTTGAAGCTGTTGGAGAGTTGCCTATTCCTCCTTATCTTAATCGTGCAACTGAAGAAAGTGACAAGGAGACCTATCAAACTGTTTATTCTAAGATTAAGGGTTCTGTGGCAGCACCTACGGCAGGACTTCATTTTACAGATAAGGTGCTCAATGCGCTGGACGAGCATGGTGTTGATCGTGAGGAACTCACGCTTCATGTGGGAGCAGGCACTTTTAAGCCAGTAAAGAGTAAGGAGATAGAAGGGCATAGTATGCACACAGAGTTTGTTGTTGTTCGTCGACAGACTTTGGAGAAACTGCTTATGCATGCTTGTCAGGCTGTAGCTGTTGGGACGACAAGCGTAAGAACGTTGGAGAGCCTTTACTATATGGGTGTCAAACTTGCCTTGTCATCAGATATGGCAGAAAAAGACTTGCATGTCAATCAGTGGGAACCCTACGATTTGCCGCATAATGCAGAGGGATTGGTAGAAGTGGATGGTAAAGCTGTTACGGCAGAAGAGGCTATTCGTCAGCTGCTGGACTATCTTGATAAAGACGGATTGAATGTGTTGCATTCAAGTACACAGATTATCATTGCACCGGGTTACACTTACAAAATTGTTAAAGCTCTCGTAACTAATTTCCATCAACCGCAATCAACACTTTTGCTCTTGGTGAGTGCCTTCGTAAAGGGAGATTGGCGCAAAGTTTATGATTATGCGCTTAGTCATGACTTCCGCTTCCTTAGTTATGGCGACTCCTCATTACTGATACCATAGTTGCATTATTCATAAACTTTAAGAAGAAAGAAACATGAAAATAGGAGATAAAGTTAGATTTCTAAGTTCTACTGGTGGTGGTATTATTGCTGGGTTCAAAGGAAAAATAGTCTTGGTAGAAGATGAAGATGGCTTTCAAATACCAACAGTAGCCAGCGAAGTTGTTGTGGTAGAAGATGCCGCAACCGATCGTGCAAAACTGCGTATTGATCAACAGCAGCGCAAGATGGAGAAAGGCGAGGACAAACGTAGTATTAAGCAGCGATTGACAGCTTCGGTTGTAGAAGAAGAGGAAGTAGGGGAGGATTGGCGTGATGTAGATGCGGAGATTAATCCTGCCGATGACCCCTCCTTAAACTTTGAGACTCCAATAAAAGAACGCGTGGGTGGTGATGAATTATCTGTCTATTTGGCTTTCACACCAACTGATATTAAGAGTCTTACAACAACGCATTTCAAGTCTTATCTTGTCAATGACTCCAATTATTACGTTCATTTCTCCTACGCCTTAAAGCAGGAAGAGAAGTGGGTGTTGAAAGCAGTTGGTGAGTTAGAACCAAATATGAAACTTCTCATAGAAGATTTCACGCTTGCCGACCTCAATGATATGCTTCAGGGTGTGTTCAGCTTCATTGCTATAAGAAAGATAAGCCTTTCATGCTGAAACCTACTTGTGATTTTCAAGTGAAGATAGATGCTGTGAAGTTTTACAAGCTAAATACGTTCCACGAGAGTGTGTTCTTTGAGCAACCAGCGTTGATATATGCTTTGATAGAAAAAGATAAACCGGCGCAGCACCCTATGTTAGAACCTTTGACAAGGAAAGCAGAGGATGAGGCTGTGGAGAAATTAAAGGTGGGCTATTCCTCTCCAAGTCGTCTTTCAGAAGAAGAGATTGATAAGAAAACGGACGAACTTGCCAAACGTTATAAAGTAGAACGCAAAAAGCAAGCAAAGCAAATTCTTAATGATGACAAAATCATTATAGAACTACATGCTGACGAGTTGCTTGATACGACCGTAGGTATGTCTACTGCTGATATTCTTGATTATCAATTAGACGTTTTCCGCCGTATGCTTGATCAATACAAGGAGTATCGAGGGAAGAAACTTATCTTTATTCATGGAAAGGGTGAAGGTGTGTTGCGCCAAGCCATTATTCACGAACTCAACTATAAGTATAAGCGTTACTCTTATCAAGATGCCTCATTCCGTGAATACGGATATGGTGCAACACAGGTGACAATAAAATAAATTTTGCATTCAATATGAAACACGGACTTATAAAGGTTGCTGCAGCCATTCCTGCAGTGAAGGTAGCAGACACAAAGTTCAATCTTATAGAAACCGAAAAGCAGATAGCTGTTGCAGAGGGACAAGGGGTAGAGGTGATTGTCTTTCCTGAATTGTCTATGACGGGATATACTTGTCAAGACCTCTTTCAACAACAGCTTCTTCTTGATGATGCAGAACAGGCCGTCATTGAGCTACTTGACTTTACTCGACATTTGGATATAACAGTTATCGTTGGTGCCCCAGTAGCGGTTGGTGCTTTACTCCTTAACTGCGCACTTGTTATTCAACAGGGTAAACTGTTGGGAGTCGTTGCCAAAACATTTCTTCCTAATTATAGTGAATTTTATGAAAAGCGATGGTTTGCTTCTTCGCAAGACCTTCGCCCACAACACATTCTCTTTGCAGGTAATAAAATACTCGTAACACCAGAATTACAGATATTCCGAACGGCAGAGGGAGCAACCTTTGCAATTGAAATTTGTGAGGATGTTTGGGCTCCAACACCACCAAGCAACCATCTTGCCTTAGCTGGTGCGGAGATTATTTTCAACCTTTCTGCGAGTGATGAACTTATCGGCAAGCATGCCTATCTGAAATCTCTCCTTGCTCAACAGAGTGCACGCACTATCAGCGGATATGTTTATAGTAGCAGTGGCTTTGGTGAGAGCACACAAGATGTAGTGTTTGGAGGTAATGCTTTAATCTTTGAAAATGGAACACTCGTAAAGCAATCTGAGCGTTTTCAGTTTAATCCACAATTAGTTATCTCGGAGATTGATGTTGAAAACCTGCGAGGAGAACGTCGAACGAATAGCACCTTCGTAAATGCTCAGCGTCCTGTTGCTTCTGGACTGGCTGGTGTCACTGGGCAGGTTGGCGAATTGGCTCTCCGTGTAGACTGTCTACCAGCACTCAATCCTATGCGCGAATTTACGCTGACACGTGAGTTTGATAGACATCCTTTCATTCCTAAGTCGGAGAATATGCGGGAGGCATGCGACGAGATTTATAATATACAAGTAAGCGGATTAGCAAAAAGACTGACCCATACCCATTGCAAGTCAGCTATTATCGGTATCAGTGGTGGATTAGATTCGACTCTTGCCTTACTTGTTGTTGTCAAAACCTTTGATAAACTCGGACTTGACCGCAAGGGTATTGTGGGGGTTACTATGCCTGGATTTGGCACAACGGGTAGAACCTATAAGAATGCAATGGCATTGATGGAACAGCTGGGTATAAGTATTCGTGAAATTGATATTAAAGCCTCTGTATTGCAGCACTTCAAAGATATAGACCATGATCCGGAAATGCACGATGCAACCTATGAGAATGCACAAGCACGTGAGCGTACGCAGATATTGATGGACTTGAGCAATCAGCTTAATGGACTTGTTGTTGGTACAGGCGACCTCAGTGAACTTGCTCTGGGTTGGTGTACCTATAATGGCGACCACATGAGTATGTATGCCGTGAATGCTGGTGTTCCAAAGACGCTTACCCAGTATCTTGTGCGCTATGCTGCCGATACAACAGAGGATATGAATGTGCGTCAGACCTTGATAGATATTGTCGACACACCAATCTCACCAGAATTGAAGCCTGCTGATGATAAGGGAGAAATTGCTCAAAAGACAGAGGATTTAGTTGGACCATACGAACTCCATGACTTCTTCCTTTATTACGTCCTTCGTTGTGGTTTCCGTCCTTCAAAAATCTATTGGATGGCGCAATATGCATTTCGTAGTATTTATTCTGATGAGGTTATTCTTCATTGGATACGTCTCTTCTATCGTAGATTTTTCTCACAGCAGTTCAAGCGTTCATGTTTACCAGACGGACCAAAGGTTGGTAGTGTGAGCCTTTCACCACGTGGCGACTGGCGTATGCCTTCTGATGCAATGTCGACCAATTGGCTTAATGAGTTGGAAGGACTGTCATGAAGCGAGTAGTCTTTCAACTGATACTCTTACTGATTCCTCTGTGTACAACCGCACAGGGGAATTTGCCTTTACTCAGGTTGCCTATAATCGAATTGTTGCAATATCAAGTACAGAAGGGTAAAAGGAGGGTTGCACCTTATCTTTTTAGTAAATACGGACTACGACAAATTCCTGTCGATTTGGTGACAGATAGTACGCAGCAGCTTTGGGGATGGCATGTTACTCCTAATATGGACTTCGAACCATCTAAACAGGCTTTTTATAGAATCTTTGCCAAAAAAGATAATTCAAGCCTCGCTATTGTAGACAATTGTGCAGGAGTAATGCAGATTGTCTTTTGGAACAAAGAATATTATCATGTCTTTACGACTGAACTCTTTTCGCATGGTTATCAGTTGCAGCAGATGAAGCCTGCAAGTAATATTCTTCGTTTTCAGCGTGAGAATAGTTCTGTGATTGCTGATGTAACAATATGGGCAGACATGTATGTCTTAGAGTTTCATAATTAGCACCATTGGTGTTAGGGCTTAGCACGAATGGTGCGGAGGCTTAGTACAGGTATAACTCTTCGTTAGGCTGAGGCTTGATATCTATATTTTAATATGGGCTTATTAGTTGATAGTAATGTTTGGGATATATTTTTGATAACATTTTTTCGCTATAAGCCCTTTGTGGTATCAAAAAATGTTCGTATCTTTACACCTTGAAAAAGTGTAAAAACGGCTTAAATGCGAAATAAAAGGCTATTGTAGGCAATTTTAGCCTTACGGAGATGAAACTTTCGTTCAGGTGATAGGATTTTATAATAGAAAAAAATATAATGGACGAAAATCAGACAATTGATCAGGACAGAATTTTTGAAAATCAACATCGAGGAGGAGATGAAAAGCTCCTACATCGACTACTCTATGTCGGTGATTGTGGCACGTGCCCTCCCTGATGTTCGTGACGGTTTCAAGCCTGTTCACCGCCGTATCCTCTTTGGTATGCGCGGTATCGGTAACTTTAGCAACCAGCCTTACAAGAAGTGCGCTCGCGTTGTCGGTGAGGTACTCGGTAAGTATCACCCACATGGTGACTCTTCTGTTTACGGTGCGCTTGTGCGTATGGGACAGGAGTGGAATATGCGCTACAAGTTGGTTGATGGACAGGGTAACTTGGTTCTGTCGATGGTGACTCTGCTGCTGCGATGCGTTATACTGAGTGCCGCCTCTCAAAGATGGGTGAGCACGTTATGGACGATATCGAGAAGGATACGGTTGATATGGTCAACAACTTCGACGATACGTTGCGCGAACCAGCCGTGATGCCTACGAAGATTCCTAACCTGCTCGTGAATGGCGGTAACGGTATCGCCGTGGGTATGGCAACGAATATTCCTACGCATAATCTTGGCGAAGTTATTGATGGATGTTGTGCTTATATTGACAATCCAGAGATTTCAACTGATGGATTAATGGAATTTATTCCTGCTCCAGACTTCCCAACAGGTGCATATATTTATGGTCTTCAAGGTGTAAAGGATGCCTATGAGACTGGTCGTGGTCGCGTCGTAATGCGTGCCAAGGCTGAGATTGAGAGCGATGAGAACCACGATAAGATTGTTGTAACAGAGATTCCTTACGGAGTTAATAAGCAGCAACTTATTGAATATATTGCTGACCTCGTAAAGGAAGGCAAGCTTGAGGGTATCTCTAACGTAAATGACGAGACGGGCCGTCAAGGTATGCGTATCGTTGTCGACGTGAAGCGTGATGCGAATGCAAACGTCATTCTGAATAAGCTCTTCAAGATGACAGCATTGCAGAGTTCTTTCTCTGTAAACTGCATCGCATTGGTTGCTGGTCGTCCACGTCTGTTGAGCCTTCGTGAGTGCATTAAGTACTTCGTTGAGCATCGTCATGACGTAACTATCCGCCGTGCTCAGTTTGACCTTAGGAAGGCACAAGAGCGTGCACATATCTTAGAGGCACTGATTAAGGCTTGCGACAATATTGATGAGGTTGTACGTATTATCCGTGCCAGCAAGACACCTTCTGAGGCTCAGAAGAACCTCGAGAAGCGTTTTGACTTCGATGAGCTTCAGTCAAAGGCAATCGTTGACATGCGTTTGTCACAGCTGACAGGTCTTCGTCTTGATCAGTTGCATCAGGAGTTTGATGAATTGATGCAAACCATCAAGGACTTGCAGGAGATTCTTAATAATCCTGAGCGTTGCAAGGAGGTGATGAAGGAAGAGCTGCAGGAGGTCAAGGAGAAGTATGGCGATGTTCGTCGTACAGAGATTATTCCTGATGAGCATGAGTTTAATGCTGAGGACTTCTATCCTAATGACCCTGTCGTTATTACTATCAGCCACCTTGGTTATATCAAGCGCACACCGCTTGCAGACTTTAAGGAGCAGGCTCGTGGTGGTGTAGGTTCTAAGGGTGCCCGCACTCGTGAGAAGGACTTCACTGAATATATCTATCCAGCAACAATGCACCAGACGATGTTGTTCTTCACTCGTAAGGGCCGCTGCTACTGGATGAAGTGTTATGACATCCCTGAGGGCGACAAGAACTCAAAGGGCCGTGCTATTCAGAATATGCTCTCACTTGAGCCGGGCGACTCTGTTAATGCATTCTTGCGTATTCAGGGCTTGGACGATGACGACTTCCTCGATTCTCACTATGTAGTATTTGCTACAAAGCAGGGTATCGTTAAGAAGACTTCTCTCCGTGCTTACTCTCGTCCTCGTACGAATGGTGTGATTGCTATCAATATCAACGAAGGTGACGAGGTCGTAGATGTTCGCTTGACAAATGGTCATAACGAGCTGATTATCGCTGACCGCAATGGTCGTGCTTGTCGCTTCGATGAAACAAACATCCGTGTTATGGGTCGTGTGTCTACCGGTGTACGTGGTATGCGTCTGGACGATGACGGACAGGACGAGGTTGTTGGCATGATTGTTGTAAATGACCCAGTCAATGAGACCGTTATGGTTGTATCTGAAGAGGGTTATGGAAAGCGCTCACAAGTTGAAGACTACCGATTGACCAATCGTGGCGGTAAGGGTGTTAAGACACTGAATATTACGGAGAAGACTGGTAAACTTGTTGCCATCAAGAACGTTACCGATGATAACGACTTGATGATTATCAACAAGAGTGGTATCGTTATCCGTATGTCGGTTGCTGAATGCCGTGTGATGGGGCGTGCTACACAAGGTGTACGTCTAATCAACCTTGCAAAGAAGAATGATGTGATAGCATCAGTTTGTAAGGTGATGAGTTCTGAAATGGAGTCGCAGGTAGATGATGAAAATCATGAAGACCAGTCAGAGGCTAATCAAAATGTAGAATTAACATAAGAATTATAAACCTTTTAAAGATTACTAATATGAAGAAATTAATGTTCGCAGCATTGATGTTACTCAGTACATCTGCTGCATTTGCTGGTGACAGTGAACCACTGAAGGCAATTTTGAAGGCACAGAGCTATGCAGAGGCTGCAGAGTTGGTGAAGACTAATATCTCACAGCTTACAGACAATGCTGAGAAGGCAAAGGCTTATGACAAGCTCTATCAACTTGCTATGAAGAAGGTAAGTGCAGAGCAGGGTGTTCAGCTTGAAAACCAAACCAATCAGCAGATGGGTAAGGAAGGTAACAAACCTGTTGACGAGAAAGGTCTCTATGAGGCAGTAGGTCAAGCTTTTGATGCCGCAGCTGAGGTTGTTAAGTATGATAATATGCCTAATGCAAAGGGTAAGATTAAGCCTAAGTATTCAGATGTTGTTGATCAGCTTTATCCTCTCCGTGGCCAGTTGATTAATGGTGGTATCTTCTATCAGGGTGCTAAGGACGATGCAAATGCTTATAAGTATCTTGCACGTTACGTTGACTCTGCTGACGAGCCAATGTTTGCAAAGTTTGATAAGTCTAAGGATGAGAACTTGAATGAGATTGCTTATTACGCAACTTATTATGCTTATCAAAATAAGGAGTACAAGAGAGCAGAGAGATATGTAAAATATGCTTTAGGAAGTAAGGAACGTGCAAAGGATGCAATGCAATTGCAGTTGGCTATCATGGGAGCGCAGCTAAATAACCGTCAGGATTCGGTAGATTATGCTAACAAACTCGCTGGCATATATGCACAAGATTCTGAGAATGAGGCTGTGTTAACAACATTGACTTCTATTTATAGCTCACTTGGTATGCAGAATAAGGCTGAGGAAATTGTAAACGGTGCACTTGCTAAGAACCCAAATAGCTATGGTGCATTGGTAATGCTTGGTCAGTTTGCAAGCCAGAAGAAGGAGTATGACAAGGCTGCTGACTATCTTTCAAAGGCATTGGCATTGGCAAAAGATGATAACACAAAGATTGCTATTAATGCTTCAATTGGTCAGTGCTGGTTCTATAAGGCACAGGATCGTGTTGCGTCAGTGAAGGGTGTATTGTCTCCTGCTGCACGTGCGCAGTTTGTTGATGTATACAACAAGGCAATTTCTTATTTAGAGACTGCAAAGAAACTCGATGTTCTTAAGGAACAGAAGAATTCATGGGCTTACCCACTTTATGGTTGCTACTATTTCGTAAAGGGTCCACAGGCTCCTGAAACATTGGAGGCTGCCGCTATTGCTGGTGTTCAGCAATAAGTCATATATAATAATCACCCCTCTTATACGAGTCGGATGTCTGACTCATATAAGGGGGGATTTTGTGTTACTAATATATAGCCGATGAAAAAAGTACTAATACTGATTATTTCTATTTTTATAAGTTGGAATATCGCAGAGGCACAAGAAGCATATCAGCAGGCAGCCTCTTTTAATCGCCTTGCAAAAGAATCTTTCGCTCGTGTGGAGAAACATTCGAATAGGGATTCTGTTACCATCTTCAAGGCTGTTGTAGATGGTGTGGAATATTCATTGAAGAGTGATGAATTTGACAGAATGCCTAATCGAAAGGGAAAGGTTAATTCAAGGTTTGAGGAAGAGAATAGGTCTCGTCTTGCTTTTTTGCATCCTATGCTGATAGATGCAGGTAAATATTTCTGTAAAAACAATAGGACGTTAAATGAAGGGATGGAAGCCTTAAAGTTATATCTGAATGCTCGTAAGTCTCCCTTGATTAGTGATAATATAGATGAATCTGGTGTTGCTGCTTACTATATTGCTTTTTATTCTCTTAAAGCGCATGACCTTCAGAAGGCTGACGAGTATGCTGATATAGCTATGCAGTATGACGAAACTGCACAGGTTGCTGCAGAAGTTAAGGCACAATGTATGCATAGTAGGATGGTGACAGAGGAGGATTCATTGCGTTACCTATCTGTCATTCGAAGGCTTTATAGTACTGATCCAACAAATGAGACTTATTTTTCATGGATAATGAAGTTCTATCAGAATCCTACACGTAAGTTTAATATTGAGGACTTCATTGATAAAATACTTGAAGAGAATTCAAATTCTGTTGTACCATGGATTTTGAAGGTGAGATTGCAATGCATGCAGAACGGTGGGAGGAAGCTATAGATGCTTATAAGCAAGCTGACGAAATAGACCCAAGTAGTATTCCTGTTGCCTATAATATTGGAGTCTGTTTGAATACGGTTGGAATGGCTGCACGTGAGGCTTTTGCTGAACAAAGAAAGAATAAGAAAATTGTTTCAGATAATGAGTATATGAAGTATTTTGCTGAAGCACGTACTTATCTCGAACGTGTGAAAGCTAAGGATCCACGTCGAAATAGGGTTGATTGGGTTGGTCCTCTTTATTTAGTTTATACAGTTTTGAATGATAAGATAAAGGCTGAAGAACTTGAACCTCTTGTAACAAATTTTAAAAAGTGAAATCAATAAGGTTATTATTAATTTACGTCTGTCTATTGTTTCCACTTGCTGGCATTGCACAGCGGAAGCAGTTGCAGTTGGTGCGTGATCAGATAAAGGCGGGTAAAGAACTAACAAAGGCGGAGAATACACTTCGAGGCTTGCTGGTGGATTCCGTTTCTAAGAAGAATAGTAAGATATGGCTTCTTCTATGTGATGCATTGAGAAAACAGTACGAACAGGGGAAATGAAAAGTTGTATTTGAAACAAAAGTATGATACAGCATCATTCTTTTCTGTAACAAGACGTTTGTATGATACGATGTCACGTTTTGATTCTCTTGATGCTCAGCCAGATACTCGTGGAAGAGTGCATACAAAATATAGAGCTAAGCACGCTGCTTTCTTGAACTCTATTCGTCTTAATTTGTTTAATGGTGGTTCGTATTTTACTCATAAGAAGGATTATAAGTCAGCATTTGATTACTATAGTGATTACTTACAATCGGTAACTTATCCTCTTTTTGAGGATTATAATTATATGAAAAATGATGCGCTTATTCCACATGCAGGTTATTGGGCTATGTTCTGTGGGTATAAGCTTAATGATGCAGATAAGATTATGCGTTTTAAGGATCAGGCAGAACGCGATACCTCTATGCTTAACTTCGTAAGGCAGTATGAGGCCGAGGCTTATTTGATTAAAAAAGACACTGCTATGTATGTTGCATCGCTGAAGGCAGGATTTGAACAGTATCCTAACTTTGCTTTCTTCTTTCCACGTCTTGTGGAGTATTATGCAAAGATAGGTGCTCATCAAAAAGCATTAGATGTGACTGAGCGTGCGTTGAAGACCGATTCTACCAGTCTTTTGTTTCGATTTGCTAAGAGTACAGTCTTATTAAATCTCGGTAGATATGATGAATGTATTGATATTTGTAAGGGAGTGATAAAGGATAATAACTCTTATGCAGATGCTTATTATAATATTGGACTTGCTTATTTTAATCAGGCAATAGAAATAAATAAGGATAGTAAAGTATATCGTTCTAATAAAGATAAGATAGTTACATTATATAAAAACTCTAAACCTTACATGGAGAAATTCCGTGAGCTTGTGCCATCAGCAAAAGCCAAATGGTTAGCTCCTTTGTATACAATCTATTTAAATTTAAATATGGGTAAGGAGTTTGACGAAATTGATAAATTGAGAAGGGAATGATAAAGATGAATAATGATATTTTATGTAAACTTGGTATAAGCCTAAATGCGATGCAGGAGGCTACGGCTGATGCAGTTTTACATACGGGGAAAGATGTTGTCGTGATGTCACCGACGGGTTCGGGTAAGACATACGCTTATCTCTTGCCATTGATTGAGCGTTTAGATGCTTCTTCGGATGATTTGCAGGCTGTTGTCTTAGTGCCAGGGCGTGAATTAGCATTACAGTCGGCCAACGTACTTAAGGATATGGGTAGCGGTTTACGTTCTATGCCCTTATACGGTGGTCGTCCAACAATGGAGGAGCATCGAGTATTGAGAGATGTAAAACCACAGATTGTCTTTGCAACTCCTGGTCGATTAAATGACCATCTTGACAAGTCAAACATCAATGCAGAAACAATTAAGTGGCTTGTCATTGATGAGTTTGATAAATGTCTTGAATTTGGCTTTCAGGATGAGATGATGAGTATTCTTTGTAAGTTGCCGAACATTGAAAGACGTATATTACTCTCGGCTACAGAGTCAGAGACAATCCCTAAGTTCGTTTCGATGGGAAGGACAGTTCAATTGGATTATCGTACAGATGAAGAAAACATCCCCGATCGCATACGTCTTTATACTGTTACCAGTCCAGAGAGAGACAAACTGGAAGTCCTAAGGAAACTTTTGCTATCTTTGGATGATAAGAGTAGTATTGTATTCTTGAATTATCGTGATTCTGTTGAGCGGACTGCCTCTTACTTAAAGGAGTATGGATTCACTGTAAGTTGGTTCCATGGCGGTTTGGAACAACGTGAGCGTGAAGCTGCACTTTATCGCTTCTCAAATGGATCAGCACCGATACTTGTCAGCACCGATTTAGCTTCACGTGGCTTGGATATTCCTGATGTTGACAATATCATTCATTATCATTTTCCTGAAACAGAAGATAGCTATGTGCATAGGGTAGGGCGTACGGCACGTTGGGATAAGGAGGGAAGAACTTTCTTTCTTCTTGGCCCAGAAGAGCATTTGCTAGAGTATGTCAGCAAGGAACATGAAGAATATCATTTTACAGAGTCTTCACATAAGCCAGCCTTACCACGCATGGCAACACTTTACATAGGTAAAGGAAAGAAAGATAAAATATCTAAAATGGATATTGTTGGCTTTCTTTGTAAGAAGGGAGGATTAAAATCTTCTGAAATAGGAAAGATAGACGTAAAGGAAAGGTTTACTTATGTTGCTATTTTGCGTACAAAGGTAAAGGAGGTCATATCACTGACTAAGGGTGAGAAGATAAAAGGTATTCGTACGATTTTGGAGGAGGTTAAATAACATGGTATCTCGTTCTTTATAACCTTCAATGATGTAATATTTTTATTATCTTCATTAAGTCCTATCGACCATTAGGGCCTAAGCGGATATGATATTATGTCGAGTAGGTTGTTTGTTTTTGCAACGTAGGCATACCGGGATATGTAAACGTTGCATAAATAAACAAGAAACTCAAAAGCCCTGAGTAACTACAAAATTGCATGTGCAGATGTAATCTCAGGGTGAAAACTTATTGATAATTATAAAACAGAAAGTGATAAATGCTTACAAGATGTATGAAATTGTAGCATTTATCACTTTCTTTTTTACACGTTGAGATTAAATCTCAATATCCATTCCTTATAAATATGTATAGGAATGAAACAGCATCAAAGAATTATTTTGCTGGTGTTACAGGCTTAACAGGAGCATTTGCGGCAGGAGCAGCTTGCTTCTGCTGACTTGCGCCAAAGTTAGGCAAGTTGTTAGGATTTGTTGTGTTGTCTTGCACTGCAGACTTCTCGATAACACTTGTGTCTGTGGTTGCAGATGGTGCGAAGTATGCACTTGCTACGCTGAGGATAACCATTGCAATAGCTAAACCCCATGTAGTTTTCTCTACAAAGTCAGTAGTCTTACGAACACCCATGATGGCATTAGAAGATGAGAAGTTTGATGAAAGACCACCACCCTTTGATTCTTGGATAAGAACGACACCAATCATTAAGAGTGCTGCAATCACGATAAGGATTACGAATAACGTGTACATTTTCTTGTCTTATTTTTTATTATTATTTATTATCAATTTCTCTAAAAAACGTATTTGGTCTGCAAAGTAACGATTTTTTTTCGGATATACCAAATTTAATCGCTTAATTATTTCCAATGCTTTGGAATATCGTCCTTGTTTGATGTAAATTCTTGCTAATGTTTCAGTAAAGTAGCCTGTATCTTCATTTTCAGCTGCTTCATTGTTATTATTCTCCTCAGGTTCATATTCCGTTTCCTCTTGCAATGTTATTTTACCCTTTTCGTTAAAGATGAAGTCATCTATGAGTTCTTGTCCTTTTAACTGTGGGGTGTCATCTTCAATTTGTTTGCTTTCACTTTCTAATAGGTAGGCAACGTAGTCTACGGTAGCATCGGCAGGTGTAGGTTTTCTTTTTTCTATCATTTCTTCTGCCGCCTCACCGTCTTCTGGGATTTGTTCTAAGAAGGTGTCAATTAGTGATGTTGTGCGGTCTTGGTTTCCTGCGACAACTATTTTTGGAGTAGACTCGGTTGACTTCTTATTTGTTTTTTTCTGCTGGGCTACCAACTGATAGTGTGCCTCTTCTACAAGTTTGAAGAGGATATGTCGGTCAGAGATATATACAGCAGCCCGTCGCAACTCGTCATCGAAGGTAGGATCGTGTAGCAGAAAGAGGTTCTGCAATAGGAGGATACGTGCAGGTTGGTAGTAAGGATAGAGCGCAAGCATACTCCGGAGGTCGTATAAGGTCTCCTTGTTTAGATTCTCCGGATGGTTAATAAGATTGGCTATATCCATAGGGTTGAAATGCGTTTATAAGGGGTTATGTGAATATTATTCAGTGATATAGAAGAGTGATATGAATATTTACCAATTAGCCACAGTTGCGTTGAAAATCTGGTCTGTAAGGTCTTTCACCATTTGTGTGACAAGTTCTTCCCTGTACAGAGTTCAGGCTTCGAACGGTTTCATAACTTGCTGTGGCTGTGAACTGTCGTTCAAAATCTTCATTATGGTTTGTATTGTTTGTAAAGCGTACATTGACGGTGATAGAAAGTTCTGTTTGTGCAGAGTATCCTTCACTCGAAACACTTTTGTTACGTTGCTGGTATTGTGTTATTTCACCTTCAATTTTCATGTCACCATTGCGCTTTACTTGTTGTAGGCGTGTGTGATTAGCGAAGACATCTTTCAGTTGGTTATTAAACATTGGTCCCATTGGTCCCCATACGTATGTAGAGCGAATAGGGAAGTCTGCAATCTGTATAGTGTGTACTTTGCTGTAATCAATACTTGCACCATTAAATTTATAGGATACACTGCAGGCTGCCAGTAGAAGCAAGCAGATGGTTGTCACAGCCCATTTCAGTGGGCGAGCAGATGTGAATTTATTTCCTATCTTCATTGTTTACAAGGTGTGTAAGTCTCTTCTATTGCTATTGATTAATCTTTGTCTAATCCGTATTGTCTGATGCGACGATAGAGTGTGCGGTCGCTGATGCCTAATTCCAATGCTGCTTTCTTACGATTACCATTGTTGCGCTCTAACGCTTTTTCTACCAGTTGTTTACCTATGTCATTGAGGTTGAGGGTTTCGAGTTCGGATATTTCTTCGGCTTCGGCATCTTCAACTTGTTGGATAGTACTTGTTGGATTGATAGCTTGTTTGTTAGAAGTAGCAGGAAGGTTAGACACAGTTGGCGTGGCTGGCTGGAAACCACTTGCGCCATTAAGTTGTCTGTTTTCTTCCAATTGTTTGCGGACATTATTGAGGTCACGTCGCAAATCACTTACATTTCCTCTCAGTTCGTAAAGTATCTTGTACAAAATCTCACGTTCACTTTCATAACTATATGAACTACTGCTTTGTATTGTTGTGAGCTGCGTGCTGTCTTGGTCACGTGGAATAAACTGTAGTAATGTCTCAAGATCAATCTCACGTTTCTCACTAAGTACAGACATTTGTTCAGTGATGTTTTTTAGTTGACGAACATTACCAGGCCATTTGTATTGCATCAGGATTTGACGCGCTTCGTCAGTGAGTGTAATCTTTGGAAGATGGTATTTCTCCGCCATTTGCATAGCAAAAAGGCGGAAGAGGAGAACGATGTCTTCGCCGCGGTCACGGAGTGGAGGCATCTGAATAGGTATCGTGTTAAGTCGGTAATAAAGGTCTTCGCGGAACTTACCTTCACTAACAGCTTTCTGCATATTTACGTTGGTGGCAGCTACGATACGTACATCGGTTTTGCGAATTTCCTGTCCTCCGACACGTATATATTCACCAGTCTCAAGTACACGGAGCAGTCGAGCCTGTGTTGCCATGGGTAATTCGCCTACCTCATCGAGGAAGATTGTCCCCTTGTTAGCTATACCAAAATAACCCTCACTCTCGCCAATGGCACCAGTGAACGAACCCTTTTCGTGCCCAAAAAGTTCACTATCAATGGTTCCCTCTGGAATAGAACCGCAGTTGATGGCAAAATATTTCTCACGGCGACGGGGAGAGTTGTCGTGGATTACACGAGGAATAATCTCCTTACCAACACCACTTTCGCCGATAATCAATACAGATAGGTCGGTGGGTGCTACCTGTAAGGCAACATCCAATGCGCGATTTAGTCCGTCGTTGTTACCGACAATATTATATCGTTGTTTTGTTTTTTGTAATTCTGTCGTGTTCATTTTACTGACAAATTTACCTATTTATTTTGAATAATCTGCAACTTTGGCAGACTTTAACAACTTTCGTTTGTTTTTGTTAGATTAAGTAAGCGGGTAAAATGATACGGAAGGGTGGGGCATAGGCTTTTAACCCATATCGAGCAGCCATTATTATATGTATCTGTATTCCCGATTAATTTCTTCCCATAGATTTAGTCTTTGTAAATTATTTTCGTATGGGATAAAACCAATAGATGGTTTTTAGCCTCGTAAAGGGCATCTTTTTACTTTCAAGAGATGGTCTTTAAGCATATTACTAATGCTCTTTTTGAGGTCTTATTAAGCACGTTTTCTTGTGCTGTCTTGTAACTATTTGATATTTTTGAATGTTACATGCTTGTTTTTATTCATCTGTTTTTCTTTTTATATTGATGCTTCGGATGGAGATATGTAATAATTTTTCAAGACAATATGTAGTGTCTTCTCTGAGATGAATATTAACGAGAAGGATGCTTTATATGCCCATAGAGTAAACATAGGAGTAGCTGGTAGAGAGATTTTCGGACAGTTTTCTTCAAAGGCTGCATACAATTGTCTTCATAAGTAATATTCACTTGTTCGCTTACTCTTTTTATAGCACTAAGTTATTCTGGTATACCTAAGTGTTTGAGGATTTTATTTCTCATGCGTTTGGAGTTTTCGTAAGAAATTATGCTGCAGGATTAATGTATGTGTATAAAAAGAATGAATTTAATTTTATTTAACAAAACAGGGGGGGTAATGACAACTTTTTTGTAAATTTGCACACAATTTAAGATAACGTGCTAAGATAGAAAACAAAAAGGAGAAATGCTTTCTTTATTGTGTCATTGCTATCAAGATATATGCAAGCGTTATACGTGAAATAATTTATAAATTTTATTACATGAAACGAAAAGAAAAAGTACAAAACTCCTGAATTAAAAGTGATGGTGTGTGAATATGTAAGTATGATATGTGGGAGTAAACCCACAGAACTAGATTCCGCAAATTCAGAAGAATCTGACTGGGATAATAATAGAGATATTGATAATAATGAATATGGTTTGAATAAAATTAAAAACAAATTAGACACGAAGAAATGATGATAAGAAAGAATATGAAATGGGGATTGTTGGTAGCCATTTTTACGTTTTCGGCTTGTAACAATACTGAAGAGATTGAAAACGGAGGAACAAATAGTAAAAGTAAGGTGACTATTGAGATTACTGAAAGTAATTATGAAGATATTAGTACCCATACACGTGTCCATGTTGGCAAGACAAACTTAGAGAATCTTCCAGAGCTGACACAAATTTCGGATTGTAGTGTTACTACAGATGTAGAAAGTGATACAGCAAAAGACGAAAGAGCTGCTACAAGAGCAATCACTACACCAACACATTATAAAGTACGTGTTTATCAAGGTTCTACTAAGGTTGGTGAGTTGAGTGGCGTGTTAGCCGACAATAGCTTTACTCCAGATGAAGGTACAAGTAACCAATTAGACTTAAAACGTAATACAACTTATACATTTGTATGCTTTAATGATGACGTTGTCCCTAATGGCGACAATTTAGAAGTAGTATTAGCTAAGGCTGCTACAGCTCGTATTGGACGAAGTACATTCACAACAAGTGGTGATGAAAGTACTGAAATGATAAAGATTGTTGCTAAACATGCTGGTGCAAGAGTAAGGACAAAAATAATGGCTTATAAGCATATTGTAAAACCATTTAAGGCAACGTTCTCTTCTAACACACCTGATATTCCAACAAAGGTTTCCTTTAACCCTCTTACCAATAGTTATACCACATTATCTTCTGCAGCATTTGCACCAGAAGAAAATAACTCTCCGCTAAGTACTGAAGCTAAATTCACAGGATCAGGTTATGGTGGTTATCCTGGTTTTACCTCTTGCGGACCTTGGCATTACGTGTTGCCAGGCACAAATGTAAATCATTTCCAAATGGACATCACTGAAGGGCAGGTTTATTGGAAAAACATTGCTGGTAATATTCCAAAATTAACTATTAGCGATTATATAGTAGCAGCAAATGGAACTTACTCGGCGAGAGTACCGATGAAACCTGTTTATACTTATCTGTTTAGTGACGGAACAACAGGCTCATTGGCTGCAAATCCTAATAAGCATGCTGTGGCAGTAGTTGTAGATGCTGACCAACGTCTTGCGGCTGCGATAGAAGAAGCTGGGAATGGAGAGAAATATACTTTGTATGACGGTGCAAAGTATAAATATATTCATCCAGCTGCAAAGGTGGTTGATGACAACTGGATAAGACGTGAGGATTACACTTTCACAAATGGTGAGAGTGGTTATGACAATACGTGGGATGCCGCTACCAGTAGTAGCTTTGTTGAGGGAAACAAAGTGAGAGGTGAAAACGCTGATTTTCCAGCTTTTTATGCTGCTGCTCACTTCACCCCATCTGTAGGTGTAACAGGCTCTTTAGTGGGGAAAAAATGGTTCTTGCCATCACTCTTAGATTATTTTTATGCTGTATCAACCCTTGGATTTACAGAGAAAGCCGAATTGAAAGGCTTATACAAGGCTTATTCTATGTATGGACTACTGTTTGAGCGTGCTTTTAAGGAAGCTGGTGGTAAGCCTTTCTTAAATGATGAAGATACCAAGCACTTCTGGACAAGTACCGCCTTTAATGGTGGAGGAAAAGTTGAATTCCAAGGAATTGCAACAATCTTTGGCTCTAATTATCCCCATTATGAATATAAAGTGCGTGCTTTCATAAAATATTAAGCCTCAACTTTCAAGATTGAATTCCAATCATTGGTGTTCGATAAAATGAATAGACAGACTGCTGATGCTAAGATTCTAACATCAGCAGTCTGTTTTATATTATTAATATGGATAATGTAATAACTTAAACTTACTATTATTTTGATACTTCCTAAGTTTACTTATGTTATGAGATCTCTGCAAAAGTCTTTTTACACCTAAAAGCTACTATTGATAATCAATGAGTTATATTTATGATTTTGCTATCTATATGAGGTTTTGCAGAGGTCTCAAATCGTAGTAATGGATGGGGATACTCTAAGAGAAAGCAAAAGTTGAAAGACTACATAAGAGGTTAGTGGTGTGAGAGGTCGCTGAACACGAAAGTAGGAGACAAACACCTATAATTAGTGTTTACCTCCTACTCGATTTGTCAATTATCTATCTTATTCCCATTCAATTGTTGAAGGTGGTTTTGATGAGATGTCATAACATACACGATTAACTCCCTTCACCTTACGAATGATTTCATTAGAAACCTCTGCCATGAAGTCGTAAGGGAGGTGTGCCCAGTCAGCTGTCATAGCATCCATTGATGTAACGGCACGGAGAGCAACTGGATGCTCGTAAGTACGCTCATCACCCATTACTCCTACAGAACGAATCGTAGAGAGTAATACGGTACCTGCCTGCCAAACGTGGTCGTAGAGACTTGAACCATCTGGCATGGTATAGTTGTGCATCTTCTCGATATAGATATCGTCAGCATCTTGAAGGATACGAACCTTATCACGAGTGATATCGCCCAAGATACGGACTGCAAGACCAGGACCTGGGAATGGATGACGCTTGATAAGACGTTCTGGCATTCCAAGCTCATAACCTACACGGCGAACCTCATCCTTGAAGAGCCAACGAAGTGGCTCACAGAGTTGAAGATGCATCTCCTCTGGAAGACCACCTACGTTATGGTGGCTCTTGATAACCATACCCGTAATACTCAGACTCTCAATGCGGTCTGGATAAATAGTACCCTGTGCAAGCCACTTAGCATCAGTAATCTTCTTAGCCTCAGCATTGAACACCTCAACGAAGTCGCGACCAATAATCTTACGCTTCTGCTCTGGGTCGGTAACACCTTCCAAATCCTTGAAGAACTGTTCTGATGCATCAACGCCGATAACGTTCAGCCCGAGTCCTTTATAAGCCTCCATCACCTTTGTAAACTCGTTCTTACGGAGCATACCATGGTCTACGAAGATACAGTAAGGTTCTTACCGATAGCTTTGTTGAGCAATACTGCGCAGACAGAAGAGTCAACACCACCGGAAAGACCAAGGATAACACGGTCGTTACCCACCTGCTCACGAATTTCCTGAACAGCACTTTCAACGAATGAAGCTGCACTCCATTCCTGCTTGCTACCACAGATATTAACAACGAAGTTCTCTAAAAGCTGCTTACCCTGCAATGAGTGATAAACCTCTGGGTGGAATTGAACTGCCCATACTGGTTGTGTCTTTGAAGCAAAGGCAGCATACTTAACGTCACCAGTTGAGGCAATAATATCGTAATCCTCTGGGATAGCAGTAATCGTATCACCATGACTCATCCATACCTGCGAGCCTTTCTCAAAGCCTGCAAAAAGGCGGTTGTTAAGGTCGATACTCTCTAAGTTGGCACGACCATACTCACGTGTACCTGTCTGCTCTACCTTACCTCCATTTGAATAAGAGAGGTACTGAGCACCATAACAGATACCGAGTACAGGAATCTTACCAATAAGCTGACTGAGGTCTACCTTGAAAGCCTCAGGGTCATGTACGGAATAAGGTGAACCAGAAAGAATCACACCAATCACTGATGGGTCATCCTTCGGGAACTTGTTGTAGGGGAGGATCTCGCAGAAGGTATCCAACTCACGCACACGACGGCCGATAAGCTGTGTCGTCTCGAGCCGAAATCCAAAAATGATAATCTTCTGTTGCATGTAAATGAATGTATTTAAAGAATATCAGTTCTCCGTCTTGGAGTTTCGATACTCTGAATTTGCAATAAAGTCTTCAGCAGCTTGTAAGCTGTCGAGTTTGCCTACATCCAGTAGATGGAGGTCGGTTTTCAGCTCGCCACGAATGTCAAGTTTGTCGCAGTTGTTGAGATAGAAGTCCATAATAGGAAACTTCTCGGCATCAACAGTCTCAACAGCTCGTACTGCAGAAGGAGCTAATACGTGTATGCCAGAGAAAGCACAAAGGTAGCAGTTATTTTGATAATAAGAACTATCTTCCTTTGTTGGGGAAACAAAATGCAGCTGACGTATCTCGGCATGAGGTGATTTAACTTCGCCAATAGCCACATTCGTCCAACCCACCAAGCGCATGTTGCTGTCAAACACTAAGTAACGTTGGGTCACACGACGGCTTACTAACAGCAGAGCATCAGCCTTTGCCTCCTGAGCATGGCGATAGAAGGCTGCCAAATCCACATTACTCAATATGTCCACATTATGAATTAGCACTGGTTGCTGGTCATCAAAAAGCGAAACAGCTCGCTTGATACCACCACCGGTATCAAGGAGCTGCTCTGTTTCATCAGACACATAGACATCCACACCATAATTGTGCGTATCCAAATAGTCTGTTATCTGGTTTGCAAAATGATGTACATTGACAACCATACGACTGCATCCAGCATTGGTCAATCTTCTGACAACATGCTCAAGCAGTGGCGCACCTCCCACCTTTACCAACGCTTTTGGCATTGTGTCAGTAAGCGGTTTCAAACGTGTGCCGAGTCCGGCTGCAAAAATCATTGCCTGCATTTGTTTCTCTTTTTATGCCTACAAAATTAATGCTTTTATTTCAGTCTGCAAAGGAATGACGAGCATAAATCAAAAAGAAAGGGTTTTACTTTGGTGTATAAGTATTTAATACAGCCTTATCGTAAGCATATAAAAAGGCAACAGAAACCTATATTTTCAGTTTCCATTGCCTTTTCTTATTCCTACATAGCCGTTAGAACAGAAGATTATCGCCCTCTGATTACAACAAACCATGCCGTTTCTCCTATTTGGGAGAAGTTATATTCTCTGCTACTTAGAGTGCAGCCTCAACAGCCTTCTGCACTTCCTTGAGGTCAACTGTAGGCTCGAAGCGTGCAACAACCTCACCATTGCGGTTAACGAGGAACTTGGTGAAGTTCCACTGGATGTCGTTCTGCTTGCGTGGCTCTGTGTTAGCCTTGTTGTAAAGGTCTTCCATAATAGCAGCCAGCTTTTCCTCGTATGCGCCACCAGCATAGCCCTTTTCGTTCTTCAACCATGTGTAGAGAGGAAGCTCGTTAGCACCGTTCACATCGCTCTTCTTGAACTGTGGGAAGTCAGTACCAAACTTTGCTGTACAGAACTCGTGAATCTCTTCGTCTGTAGCAGGAGCCTGATGACCGAACTGATCACATGGAACATCAAGAATCTCAAGGCCCTTCTCCTTCAGACTGCGGTACATTGCCTCCAACTCCTCATACTGTGGAGTGAAGCCACAACCTGTTGCTGTATTTACGATAAGAAGCACCTTACCCTTATATGTTTTGAGGCTTACTTCATTCCCTTTTTTTGTCTTTCAAATTGAAATCATAAACTGTTGCCATAATTCTTTACTTTTATTAGATTCTACAATAATATTTTTATATGCTGTAAAAGCTATATATACCAAAACGTTGAATTATCAACTGCCATAGACTTGAAAAGTATCAACTGAGAGCATTTCTACTTTCTAAAGTCTATTTCTAAGCTCAACGACTTACTTTCTTAATCTCGTTATCCATTCCTTACAAACCTGCCATCCACCAGTAGACCACAATGCCCATGCTATCAGTACTGGCTGGAAGAATAGACGGATAAGTCGTGCGTTGTCAGTATTCAATCCAAAGGAATCGATATGGTAGAAATATTGATTAAGGTTCCCGGGGAAGATAAGTACAAAAAAGAGGGCGAGTAATGCTCCCACAATAGCCTTGTGCTTGTATAATAAGAGCATACTTAGTCCCAGGATAATCTCCACTACGCCCGAAGAGAGTACTACAAAGTCGGTAAAGCCATCAGAAAAACGAAGCCACATCGGTACTTGCGCTACGAATTCTAAGCGATTAAACGTTAGGTGAGAAACGCCAGCATAAGTCATACATGCACCTAAAAGGAGGCGGAAAATCATCTTTACTTTGTTCATTTTGTGTTTGTTTTGTAGGATTGCAAATACTTTCAATTAGTGTTAGTTACTATCTGTATCACACAGTCCTTGTAATAATTTATCAAATTAATTCTCATTCATAATCATTCTTAGTCAATGATGCTAAGATGTTTTGAGGTATACAAAGATACAAAAAGATAATTACATCGAAAGCGACTGCGTGTGGTTTTTAACATCATTTTACAGCTTCTATATTGAACTTGCATAATTGGAGTTTCAGGGAAATTAGAAAAGTATTCCTATGCTTGGCTAAACCCTTAGCCTGAAATGTTTATCGACGTATATATAAAAACGAGGGTGTGTCAAAATGCAAATATCACTTTGATGATCTTACAGTTTGAAACAATCCAATAAAAAATGACCATTTCTATACTCGATTTTGAGTAAAGAAATGGTCTTTTCTTTGCCTTTAGAAGAATCCTACTTATAGATTGAAAGTTGTCAAGTTATTAATTTGCATTTTGACACACCCTCGTTTTTAAGTTGTTCATTAGAAGTGATAACCTAATGTGAGAATTATTTGACTTCTGTTGTTTTTTACATCGGTGTTTGTTGCAACATTTGATTCAGAAATAGTTTTATCTGTTTCAGGGATTTTTTTCTCAAAAACTATATTAGAGAATGGAGCAAAAGAACCACTCTGTGTACTATGCTGATAAGCTAAGTCAATATTAAACTTCTTTCCTTGATAACCAATTCCTAATGTGAGGCGGTTGATTGCGCCCCAGTTAGTGTAGTCTGTTGTTGAAGCATAGGCTGTACCTAAAGAAGCAAGACCTGGGTCTTTCTGTGCATCATTTACATACATTGCACTTACATAATTGTAACCCGCACGTAAAGCAATGTTACTTATAGGTTTAATCTCAATACCTAACTTTAAGGTACTAACACCTTTCAAGACTTCTTTTGTGTGAGCATTCATTATTTCGTCAGCAGCAGTAGACTCGTAATATCCACCATAATAATAGTCATATTGCGGATATTTATTGATTCTGCTGTTTATAGTCCCATAGTTCTCATATTCGTATGTTGCACCCAAAGCAAGAACGTTACTAACTGTGTGACCAAGTGAGAAACCAAACTTCCATGGTGTCCACATCTTAAAGTCGTATGAGTTGCTAACGTAAGAAGGCTTACTTTTTGTGTCTTGAGCGTAAACAAGTCTAGTAGCATTTGATGTTGTCAAATCATACCATGTTGGAGACTTTACGTATGCTCCAATTCTAAAAGGAGACTCGGCTACGGGACGAATGATTACACCAGCTGTGATATCAAAACCAGAACCAGTTATTTTTCTTTCATCACGTACAAGTACACCACTATTACTATTAAAGTTCTCACGATACTCACTATATCCTTTATAATGAATATCCTTCAAACCAAAGGTTAGACCAATATAAACATTGTCGTCAAAGTTAGCACTCATAGCAAAGTCATAGTTACCTATATAACCAGAATGCGTACGGTCGAAGGCATAAGCGGTAGCATTCTCATAATTGTCAATGTTTTGACTTCCTGGAATTAGATTGTTCCAATAAAGATAATCAATCTGGCTCCAAGTATTTGCAACATACTTTGATGTAGAGTTTTCGTAACCAACATTTTCTCCATCTTTGTTCTTATCAACATGGAAGCCACCCTCGTTCTCATTACCAAGCAGACCTTTAATATATGACTGCTTGTTCTGCGAACTATTATTTAATGAGCCATCTGCTTTAAGTATATAATCAAAGTTCTTGCTCTTATGGTAGTTGAAACCGAAATTAAGAAAAGAGCCATCGTCTGTTCGTGTGGAATAAACGCCACCAATTTGGTCGAAGCTAAAATTAGTCTTTTGACTTTTGTCTAACTCTTTGTTGCCAGTCTGTGTAAGGCGACTACCAGTGATGCTAAAAATGTTATGACGGAACAAAGCAATACCAGCAGGGTTAGAACCGATGGTAGAAATGTCAGCACCTAAAGCCTCCATAGCACCACCCATACCGACATATCGTGCGGTACCATTTAGGTCTTCTCCTACTAACTTCGCATTCTCGTATGTTTCTTGTGCGTTTGCTGACAAGGCAACTAACAAAGAAGCGGTAAAGAAAATATATTTACTCTTCATATCTGATATTCATTATTAATTAAACATTTATTAGCTAATATGCTTATCTATGGCTACCAAAGCTACTACGTGGTGTGCCTGAACTGCTACCGCCACCAGAGAATGAGCCGCCGAAACTGCTTCTTGAAGCTCCGCCAAACGAACTTGGTGAAGGCTGAGAATACATTGGTTGACTCTCTACACTTCTTTGACGTACACCACCAAAGCGGTCATAGTAATTGTCCGTGTTGTTGCGTGGTGAAGTAGTGTTGTTATATGAATTCCCATTGTTACGATGAGAAGAGAAGGATGATTGTCCGTTACTATAGGTACTACTTCCTGATTGAGAATTAAAGGTGCGTGGTGAGTTACCCCAGTGGTTGGCTGTACCTGTATGACCATTATAAGCATAGCGTCTACTTCTAACAGTGTCATAATAAGGGTATCCGCCATAATAGCTATAATACCGATTCCACGGACTATACCAAGCATAATCCGTATAAGCGTAATAGTAAGGATAACCGCCATAGTAGCTGTAATAAGGGTAACCACCATAGTAGCTGTAATAAGGGTAACCACCATAATAAGCATATCCCCATGGGTATGCCCATCTGTCATACCAACCACCATAGTATGGTGAGTGCCAGCCCCAACCTACATAGAATGAAGAACGACCAGCAACCAAGGGTCGTAATAACCGCCCCAAAAGTCATCGAAACGGCTCATTCTTCTGCTATATGTGAAGTCTTCGTCTTCATAATCATTGTGACGTATTAATCCTCCATAAATCGTATCTAAAACTAAAGAGTCACCATGTTGTGTTGAGATGCGTGACATAATGATGTCATTTCCCAGAGAGTCGGTGCCAATCTTCTTATAATTACATATACCACGGCGATTATATTCGTCATTAGACATGTTGATACCACTATAATTTATGGTGCGATTTTCCTCCATTTTTTTTTCTGTTGATAAGCAGATTTCTCCGCTTTTGAAGGGATAAAATAAAGGTCGTCTTGTGCCATTGAAAGTAATGGCATTGCTCCAAATAAGATCGAAAGTAAAACAGAACGTTTCATATATTCTTTGTTTAATGATTATCCTTGTCTTTATTCTCACATTATGTAAACATAGTTTACTCTATATTGCAAAAATAGAACAAGTTCCTTTGCAAATATACGGATTTTTCTCTAATCTATAGTAGGTTTTTTCCCTATTTTTTTATAAATTTGCAGTAGAAATTTAACACCAAGATGAAGTATATACAAGTGAAATTTACGGCAGCACCTGATGGTCAGGATGTAAGAGACATTATAGCCGCTCTTGCAGGTGAAATTGGTTTTGACTCTTTTACAGACGACTCAGATGGGCTTGTCGGTTATTGCCAAGAAGACCTTTTTAATGAAGAAATACTTACTGAAACCATGCAGAATCTACCGATTGCAGATGTGAAGTGTCTTTTATATCGAGCCAAGCAGAAGATAAGAATTGGAATGAGGACTGGGAGAAAGCTGGCTTTGAGCCTATAATCGTAGACGAGCGTTGTGCTATTGTTTGTAAAAATATGGCTGAAGAAGTTGCATTAACTTATCCACAGCTTGAAACAATCCCAATGAAAATCTTTATTGATGCTCAGCAGGCATTCGGTACAGGAACACATGAAACAACACAGATGATTGTTTCTGTTTTGTTAAATCAAGACTTAAAGGATAAGAGGGTGCTTGATTGTGGCTGTGGTACAGGTATTTTAGGTATAGTTGCTAAAAAATGTGGAGCAAAAGAGGCTGTATGTTATGACATTGATGAGTGGAGTGTACGTAATGCTGAACATAATGCTGAACTTAATGGTGTTGAATTAGATGTTCTTGAAGGCGATAAGCGTGTGTTATCACACGTGAGTGGTGTCTTTGATGTTATTTTTGCAAATATCAATCGAAACATTATCCTTGATGATATAGATGACTTTGTCAGTGTTATGACAACAGATTCAAAAATTATATTAAGTGGTTTTTATGAGCAGGATGCAGATGTAATCTTGCAGAAAGCTAATGAACTCGGTCTAAGAGAGTGTCAGCGTTTATTGAATCATGGTTGGTGTTGCTTGGTTCTTGAACGGGTATAACATTCTCTGGAATAAGAAGTTGTTGTAGATCGTAAAAGCTACCGTTATAGACGTCTAAGTCTACATAACCCTTAATGCCTGGCAGTCTGCCTGCATCAGTATGCTGCCAGAACTTCCAAGCACCTTGATACTCCATGTGATTCACGTAGTAGTGAGCAATCCAGTAAGGATAATTGTCAAAACGAGAATCTGACAGATATTGATCTTTAAACTTATAATATGTATAAATGATAGGCTTCACATGATATCGATCTTCTACTATATGTAGCCAAGTTAGAATGTTCTGTTGAAACTCTTCTGTACTAATATTTTTGGGTTTATGTTCTACATCAAGAACTGGTGGCAAATCTCCTGGTTGTAGATGTGCCATGGCAAGAAAGAAATAAGCCTGGCGACGTGCTGACGAGTTATTACTCCAAAAATGATACACACCACGTATAAGTCCCGACTCTTTTGCATTGTAGAAGTTTTCTCTAAATTTCATATCAACATGACTATCACCTTCTGTTGATTTAATAATGACAAAACGAATAGGCGAACGGTCTATTAGTGCATTTCTAAGTCGGTTCCAGTTAATTGTTCCTTGATATCGACTTACGTCTATGCCATAAATCGTATATCCTTCAGGGTAGTCTGGGTCGCCATATATAGCGCGCCATCTGAATCCCGTAGGTGCCACGAAGAAGAAATAAAAAAGAAAGCTATATAATATAGTAAGACACAGTCCACCAGCCCATCTTGTCCAACTTGGTATTCTACTCCAAGTTTTTAATAATAAATGAAGCATTTTGGAGATAAACATTTTTCTTACTATTGACTATTTATAAATTCTACTTTATTTCTGTCTTAAATAGGACTTTTATGATTTCTTTTCATGAAGAAATCATAATTATTTTCATGAAAACAAGAATTTCTTTTTATGAAAATAACTTAGTATGTCATCTGAATTAAGTTGAGCTACGATATTACTTTTTTAGGCGTTATAGATTACGTAATTGAATATAGAAAAATTACTTTTTCACAATCATAATCATGCACCTTTATCCTTGTATATATACTCTAATAAAAGTTTGAAAATCAAAAGCTATAATACAACTTTGTTTGTTAATAACTTAATGGATAAGATGTAAATACAAGGTCGGTGATTATAGAAAACAAAAGAAGAAACAGAGGATAAAATTATCCCCGATTTCTTCTTTATGTATATACTATTACTTGGTCTGCTCTAACTCGAGAGTCTTAGTAGTCTGGTCGCATACTGAAGAAGGACCCCAGTACTGGATAGGACCAGGATAGACATAACAGGTTTCCTTTGCCCACTTCTCACGTTGAGCAGCGAAAGTCTTGAAAGGAGCACCATCAAGCTCTACAAGAGCCTTACGGATAACTGGTTTCATCTCACCATTACGTCTTTCCATATTCATCATCATCGTGATTGGCACACCTCCTGCCTTCCACTGATCAGCAGGAGCTGTAGTGTTCTTAACGATAGCCATGTAACCAGTCTTACCGTTAGCAATCAACTGAGCTGCTGAAGAACCGAGTGCGTAGCAGTAGTCTGCATCGAAATTAGAAGGAGCTGCGCAACGACCTTCGTAACCGAAGAAGTGGTGTAGAGGAGAGAATTTGCCAGTATACTTGCCTTCTTCTTCCACTGGTCAAGCTTAGCAGCAACCATCTCTGAGATAAGTTTCTCTGTTTCGATGAGAGATACCTGTACGTTTCCGTGTGGGTCGCGGTCAAGAGAAAGCTGACGAGCAACACCCTCAGGAAGAGTCTCGAAGGTAGCCTTGTTCTCTGCTGATAGATGAGCAAGAATATACTCACGCTGAGCAGCTTTATCAAGGTTCAGATATTCTGCACCATGAGCAGCTAATAAGTCGTTCAACTCTTGAATTAGGCGACCAATAGCAGGAATAAATTCGATAAGTCCTTCTGGTATAAGAACAACACCAAAGTTATTACCTTGTTCTGCACGATAAGTAACAACACCAGCGATATATTCAACAATGTCGTTTAGAGTTTGGTCTTTTGCCTCAATTTCCTCAGATACCAAGCAGATGTTTGGCTGAGTCTGCAAAGCACACTCAAGAGCGATATGAGAAGCAGAACGACCCATTAATTTTACGAAGTGCCAATACTTACGAGCAGAGTTACAGTCACGCTCAATGTTACCAATAAGCTCTGAGTATGTCTTAGTAGCTGTATCGAATCCAAAAGAAGTTTCAATCTGATCGTTCTTCAAGTCGCCATCGATAGTCTTAGGACAACCGATAACCTGAACGCCATACTGCTTAGCAGCATAGTACTCTGCCAATACGCAGGCGTTGGTGTTAGAGTCGTCGCCACCAATGATTACCACAGCCTTGATGTCCAGCTTGCGGATAATTTCAAGACCCTTCTCAAACTGCTCTTCCTTCTCAAGCTTAGTTCTACCAGAACCAATCATATCGAAACCACCAGTGTTACGATAAGCCTGAAGATTCTCAGCTGTAATCTCAATGTAGTTGTGATCAACAAGACCACCAGGACCCATAAGGAAACCATAAAGACGGTTTTCTGGGTTCAACTTTTTTACCTCATCAAAGAGACCAGAAATAACATTATGACCACCAGGAGCCTGACCACCTGATAGGATAATACCAACGTTGATTTTGACATTATTAGCTGAATCAGCTGGAACAAACTCAACGAGAGGCATTCCGTAGGTGTTAGGGAATAACTTCTTAATATCCTCTTGATTGTCAACACTCTGTGTAGGAGCACCTTCCTGCACCTTTACTGCACCCTGAAGAGCCTTTTGGCAACTTTTGGTTGATAGCCTGCTCTTTCTTTCTGCAATGCGCTAATTTCCATCTGTTTAATTTGATTTAATTTAATATAATGATTTATTTAATATCTTTATCTATTCTGCAAATTTACCTTTTTATCCGACAAATAGAAAAGAAATGAAGCTAAATTAAACTTTTAACTCTATTTTTATGGTATAAAGTCTTGCTTTTCTAATTTTTATTTATCTTTGACCGATAATTATATAACAAAAGTTATTTAGGATTAAATATGAGTAACAAAAAGAGATTTGAAACGCACCATCAATTATATTTGTGGTGATTTGTTTACAGAGGGTATTGCAGCATCTCTCTATGGTGAGAAGCATGATAATGATAATACGGAGGCTATTCTCACTTCTATCTTAGTGATGCACAGCAACTATATTAGACGTGTGTCTCACGTTCAGCCAGGTATGTCTGCTAAGGTTTATTTCAAGGATTTGAAAGACAAATTTAACAAGGAGGTCGATGAAATTATTGATCAACTCAATAACCTTTCATAATGTTACAGGCTGTATCTAAGTGGTTGTTGTATAATTTTATGGGGTGGAAGAAAGATGTCAGGTTTACATTGCCTGATAAGGCAATTATTTGTCTTGCTCCGCATACCAGTAATTATGATTTCTTAATTGGTCAGCTTTATGCAGGAGCTGAGCGACAGAAGAGCAACTTCTTGATGAAAAAAGAATGGTTTTTTGGGCCGCTCGGTCCTATCTTCCGTAAACTTGGAGGAATTCCTGTATGGCGAGATAAAAAAACAAGTATGACTGACAGATTAGCTGATTATGCAATGAAGTCAGACAAGTTCCAACTTTGCATTACCCCAGAGGGTACGAGAAGTCTAAATCCAGAATGGAAGAAGGGCTTTTATTATATTGCGTTAAAAGCACAACTGCCTATCTACCTCTATGGATTAGATTATGAAAAGAAGCTGATAGAATGTTCTAAGGTGATAAATCCATCAGGCAATTTGGAACAAGATATGAAGGAGATAAAATTATATTTCAAAGGCTTTAAGGGAAGGCACCCTGAATTGTTTACGACAGGAGAGTTATAAAAGGTAATGAAATTAGGATTGCTGTGTGCTGCACTTGCGACATTCTCGTTTTTGAACGTAAATGCACAAGAAGGTAAGACAACGTGGGGAAAAACTGATTATAAAGCTGCACCGTGGGTGAAGAATATTTCGCGTCCAAATGAAGTAACCCAGGGGATTACAGAATTGTCATCTTTCCCTCTGGTCATCGCATGGAAGATATTATGACGCAAAGGCTAATGAATGGAAGTGGCAAAGACCTATTCTGTTTGGTACTACCGAAGACCTTTATACGCAAACGATAGTTCTTCCTTATCTCATCCCAATGCTTGAAAGTGCAGGAGCCATAGTCTTTACTCCACGTGAAAGAAACTGGCAAAAGAACGAAGTTATAGTTGATAACGATAATCATATCAACTATATAGAAGAGAGTGTGAAGAAAAAGTGGGAGAATACTTCTGCTCAGGGTTTCTCTATACATTCTGGAACTTATAATGATGGTGAGAATCCGTTTATAGCAGGTACAGCCCGACAGGTAAAGGCGAGAAAGCGAAATAGTAAACTAAGTTCTGTTATTTATCAACCTACGATTCCAGAAGCAGGTCGTTATGCTGTTTATGTGAGCTATCAGACACAAAAGAAGAGTGTGGATGCGGCAGAATATATCGTTTTTCATAAAGGACAAGAAACACATTTTCGTGTAAATCAGCGAATGGGTGGTGGTACATGGGTTTATCTTGGAACATTTGAATTTGATAAAGGAAATAGTATCAATAACTCTGTTGTGTTAACTAACCATAGTTCGCATAGAGGTGTTGTTACCACAGATGCTGTGCGCTTTGGTGGCGGTATGGGTAACATTGTTCGTGGTGAAATGGTGAGTGGGCTACCTCGTTTTCTTGAAGGAGCAAGATACTCAGCACAGTGGGCTGGTGCGCCATGGAGTGTCGTCAGTAAGAGTAATGGTTCTAATGATTATAGCGATGATATCAATTGTCGTTCGTTGATGACGAATTGGCTTGCAGGAGGTTCATGTTATTTACCCGAAAAGACTGACGGTAAGAAAGTTCCCATCAGTTTGGCCCTTGCCATACACAGTGATGCTGGTGTGAAGGCAGATGATAGTTTCGTTGGAACATTGGGTATCTGTACAACACAAGTGGGTAATAAGAGTATAGGCGATGGACTCTCACGTAATGTTTCAAAACTCTTAGCCGAACAGTTAGTGACCAATGTTAAGAATGATTTGGACAGGACTTTTCGTATGAATTGGGCAACTCGTTCTGTCTGGGATCGTAACTATAGTGAGTCTCGTATTCCTGATATGCCTTCTGCAATTATTGAAACTCTTTCTCATCAGAATTTCCCTGATATGAGCTACGGGCATGACCCTAACTTCAAGTTTACTTTTGCACGCTCTGTATACAAGACTATCTTGAAGTACGAAGCAAATATGCATGATAGGGATTATATTGTCCAGCCTCTCGCACCACATAATTTTAAGGTAGAATATGTGTCATCTAAGAAGGTTAGATTACAATGGAAACCGACTACTGACGCCAGTGAGCCTACAGCTGCCCCTACTTCTTACAATGTATATGTTGCAATGGGAAAAGGTGATTTTGATAATGGCATGAATGTTCGCAATCCTTATTTTGAAATAGAGTTGCTACCAGGCGTTGTCTATAACTTTAAGGTGACGGCTTGTAATCGTGGTGGAGAGAGTTTCCCCACAGAAACTCTGTCGGCATTACGTAATGAAGGTGCAAGTCAAACTATTCTCATTGTCAATGCCTTTCATCGTCTTTCTTCTCCAGCCGTTGTTAATACAACGACAGAGCAAGGTTTTGACCTTGAAGCTGATCCAGGTCTTAGTTACGGAGCTATCGCTGGATGGGCTGGAAAACAAAGTAACTTTAATAAGACAATGATGGGTAAGGAAGGGCCTAATGCTTGGGTTATGGAGGTGAAGAACTTGTTGGTAAGATTATTGCAGGCAATGATTTTAATTACGTAAGAGAACATGCAGAGGCCTTGCGTCATGCGGGTAAGTATAATCTTGTAAGTTGCAATAGTAAGGTAGTGGAGAATGGTGAGGTGGAACTTTCTAAATATGCAATGGTTGACTTAATCCTTGGTAACGAGAAAGATGATGGACATAGTCTGTATTATTACAAGACATTCAGACCCACATTGCGTCAGCAGCTAACAAAGTATCTGAATGCCCATGGTAAACTCTTTGTCAGTGGCTCTTATCTTGCGTCGGATATGCAAGAGGCGGAGGAGCAGGAGTGGTTGCGAAACAATCTTAGGATTACATTTGATGGTGCAAACCTTGACAATTATAACTCTATTGTTAGTGGTATGGGGACGTCATTTGATGTCTATCGTACTATTAATGAACAACATTATGGTGCTTATTCACCAGATAATATTCTACCAGCTGATAAGGCTTTCACTGCATTAACTTATTCGGATGGGCGTTCTGCAGCGGTAGCATATAAAGGAAATGATAATAATGTGTTCGCATTGTCTTTTCCTTTTGAGTGTATAAAGGATGCTGCAATTCGCAATAGCATAATGAAAGGTATTGTTAGCTTTATGATGAAGAAATAATAATGAAGTAATTAAAACAGAAGGACTATGTATAAAATTCAAGCAAACGCCTCAGGTACACGAAGTATTGAAGTTACAGACAATCATCTTGAAACGATTAAGAAGTATGCGCTTCTTTCGGCTTTGATTGACTCTAATGGTATTATAGATGAGGATATTCTCGACAAGTTGAGATTTAATGTTCGCGGACTCCTTGAGTCAGAACCTGGAAAAGATAAAGCCTTGTTGGATTTATGTCTTGATGTCATCTATAACCAAAACATGAAAGCCATCGGACTTAAAAATCTTGTTGTACTCTTTAAGGAATGGGACTTGACACACCAGGACGCAGAGAATGATAATGTCCTATAAAAGGATACAACATAAAAGTAAGAATTACAAATATTGTGGTCTAATGACCTATTTGAGATTAAAATAAGATACTTCTTTATAAGACTGACAGTATACGTATAAAGACCAATTAAAAGCAAAAACATTTGAGTTCACAAAAGAAAATAAAAAGACCTGCAAAGCAGTATAAAACAACAATGCCTACTCAGCGACAAGAAAAAGTAGGTGCTGCTAAAAACGAGGCGAAAGTAGTAAAACCTTCCAGATACCAATTGACCGACTTCCTTCCTACTACAAAGAAGGAGGTCGAACTGCGTGGATGGGACCAGTTAGATGTTATCCTCTTTTTCGGGTGATGCCTATATCGATCATCCTGCCTTTGGTGCTGCGGTCATTGGTAGAACACTCGAAGCGGCGGGTTACAAGGTGGCTATAGTACCACAACCCGACTGGCATGGTGACTTCAGAGACTTCAAGAAGTTAGGACGGCCACGTCTTTATTTTGGTATCTCTCCGGGTGCAATGGACTCGATGGTAAATAAATATACCGCCAATCGTCGCCTACGTTCTGATGATGCTTACTCTCCTGATGGGCGACCTGATTTAAGACCTGAATATCCAAGTATTGTTTACTCTAATATTCTCAGACAGCTTTACCCTGATGTTCCGATTGTCTTAGGTGGTATCGAGGCTTCATTACGCCGTCTTACACACTACGATTATTGGAAAGATTGCCTTCGCAAGTGTATTCTTTGTGATGCACAGGCTGACATGATTATCTATGGAATGGGCGAGAAACAAGTGGTAAGCATAGCGCAGGAGTTGGAGAATGGTACTAAGATAAAAGACTTGAAGTATATTCCGCAGACAGTCTACCTTTGTAAGGAGTCTGAAATTCCTGATGGAATTAAGGAGGATGATATTGTTCTTCATTCGCATGAATCTTGCTTACACAATAAGAAAAACCAGGCAGAGAACTTTAAGCACATAGAAGAGGAGTCTAATAAGAGGCACGCACAACGTATTCTACAAGCTGTGGATAATGTTTATGCAGTGGTAAATCCTCCTTATCCTACAATGACAACAGCTGAGGTAGATGCTGCTTACGACCTGCCTTATACACGCGAGCCACATCCGAAGTATCGTGGTAAGACCATCCCTGCATACGAAATGATTAAACACAGTGTGAACATTCATCGTGGTTGCTTTGGTGGGTGTTCGTTCTGTACTATTTCTGCACATCAGGGTAAGTTTATTAGTTGTCGTTCAAAAGAGAGTATCTTAAAGGAGGTGAAGCAGGTAATTGCAATGCCAGATTTTAAGGGTTATCTCTCAGATCTCGGTGGTCCTTCTGCCAATATGTATGGTATGGCAGGTAAAAACCAAAAAGCTTGTGAACATTGTAAGCGTCCGAGTTGTGTCAATCCTGAAATATGTCCTAATCTTAATACTGATCATACTAAGCTGCTCGAAATTTATAATGCAGTTGATAGTCTACCAGGTATTAAGAAGAGTTTCATTGGTTCTGGTGTGCGTTATGATCTTTTGTTACATAGAAGTAAGGATGAAAAGAGCAATGAGGCTGCCAAACAATATACTCACGAACTTATCACTCGACATGTAAGTGGAAGATTGAAAGTTGCGCCAGAACATACTTCAAACCGTGTGCTTAGTCTTATGCGTAAGCCTTCTTTTCAGCAATTCTATGCTTTTAAGAAGATTTTTGATCGTATAAATCGTGAGGAGAATATGCGTCAACAGATTATTCCTTATTTCATTTCTTCCCACCCGGGTTGTCAAGAGGAGGATATGGCTGAGTTGGCTGTATTGACAAAAAATCTTGACTTTCACTTAGAACAGGTGCAGGATTTCACTCCGACACCAATGACTGTTTCCACTGAGGCGTGGTATACGGGTTATGATCCTTATACGCTTGAACCGATATTCTCTGCAAAGACTCCTAAGGAGAAACTTGCACAGCGTCAGTTCTTCTTTTGGTATAAACCTGAGGCTCGTCGTGATATTGAACGAGAACTTCATCGTATTGGACGTAGTGATTTGATAACCAAGCTATATGATAATGTTCCTAAACAGTATCCACGTGCTGTGTATGACCCGAAGGCTATTGGAAGTTTACCTGATATTCCGGGTAAGAAACATCAACGTAAAGAAGAGACTCCGAGGGATAATAGTCGAAGAGCATCGAAGAAAAAATGGTAAGCAACAGAAAAGTTTTTAATCCAAACTTTTCTGGTAATCATCGTCGAAAACAAAAGTAGAAACAGGTTCTGTCAACAAGTGTGGTAACAAAGATTACCACTTTGTTGATAGAACCTAATTTGTTTTTCAGCCATCTGTAACGTATGTTGGATAATTATTCTTACATATAGAAAATTTTGAGAAAGCTATCTTTGAGTTTAATATATTATTTATAGGTTAATAATAAATGGTAAAGTGTAAAAGGAAACGTAAAAACACACACATAAGAAAACACACATAAGAAACATGGTGCTGGGTCGTGGCTTCTTGTTGTTTTTGCAATGTTGGGCGTTCTTCTTATCATAGATTTTATGCCATGGCGTAAACTATGTTCAATGATTAGCAATCAATGGTCCCAACACGATAAGAGCAAAGATTCTTATAGTAAAAACTTTGATGGGATTGATATTTCACGCCATCAAGGTAGTATACGATGGGACGAACTTGTGGATGAAAATCCACAACTACGTTTTGTGTATATAAAGGCGACAGAAGGAAGTTCTGTCGTGGATTCCTTTTACAATAAAAACTTTAAGGCTGCAAAGAAAAGAGGATTGTTGGTGGGTTCTTACCATTTTCTTACTTACCGCACTTCTATGGAACGTCAGGTGGATAATTTTCTTGCAAATATTGATCTTAGTCAGCAGGACTTATTGTTACTTATTGATATAGAGGAGAGTGGGACGGGTAAATGGAAACGTAGTACAATTCAAGAAAATCTTGCAGAATTTATTCGATTAATAAAAAAACGAACAGGTGTTTCTCCAATGATATATACTAATGAGTCGTATTATCGAAAAAACCTTTATCCTGAGTTCAATCATTACCGATTATTCATAGCAAATTATAATTATAAGCCTCGTTTACAAGGTGTAAAATGTGATATTTGGCAATCAAGTGAACGTGGAAGAGTTCATGGAATATCTACACGTGTTGATATAGACCGACTACGAGATGGTGTTTCTATTGATGATATTATGATGCCAGAATAAATGATTGTGTTAAATATATTGCTTAGATAAGGAATAATGGCTTATACATTTGTATGGTATATCTGTCATAAATTACAAGGTTTTATAAAAGGGATAAGAACACAAAGTTGTGTTGCGGAGGTAAGAGAGATGATGTCTGTCTGTTATTATATTTTTCGTCTTCCGTAATCAACTTATCTCATAACGTTATTTTTGTAGATTATTTTCAAAAGATACAAAACCAATATATGCCCTTCTGGCTTCTCAAAGGGCGTCTTTTGACTTTCAGAAGACGCCCTTTTCGCGTGTTACTAACGCCCTTTTGATATCCAATTAAGCACCTTTTCTTTCTCGATTTAATAACCATTTGATTTGCATGTAGTTACAGAATCATTCCGCAGACGTTTTTCTTGTTTTTTACAGCTGATTTCTTTGAATTAACGTAAAGTTTTTTTCATATAGCTAAGGTTTTAAGTGTATCACGTTTAACTTATATCGGTTATTAGAACTTAAAACAGATTTGGGTTCAATCAAATAGTAGTATATTTCTTTATTTTTTTGAAAATAGTTAGAAAAATGCTCTTCAATCTGTAACCTCTACCTTCTTTACCTTTACCATTTTTCTTAGCTATACTAAATCTTTCGACTTCTCATAAATATATATTTTTATCATTGTTATGGTATACCTTTGTACCGACTAATTTTTGATATTAGAAACTAAAGTTTCCCACCCAAATAAATAGATAGAAAAATAACAGTTTGTCGAATTTTCTTTGTAAATTAGTAATCGCTAAAGAACTGATTTTAAAGACAAGACAACAAAACTGTTATGGAAGCAAAAAAATAGAGAAAAATAAGTGAGTTATCCAAACTTTTGAGTGTTAAAACCCGAATGAGTGATGATTTATTTCATCTTTTTGGCAAGTTTGGCATCGGTCACCTATTATCTCGCCTTTCATTGGAGAAACTGGACGGAGTTTCGGCTTCGGAGTTGCTCCTCTCTCTTTGCCTCTTCCGCATTGTGGGCGAGAGCATCCATAGTATATGCAAACATAAGATATATGAGCTTTCAAATCATGGTAAGAACTGTTTCTATCGCATGATGATTCGCCCACAGATGGATTGAGACGATTGATGAACCACTTTTGCACTGCGTTATATGTGCCTATTGCGTAAGTATGGCGAAGTTCCTCAATCAGATACCACTACATGTTTCATTATAGATGACACCGTACTTGAGAAGAGTGGTGTGAGGATGGAGGGTATCAGTCGTGTTTTTCGACCATATGAAAGGCAGATGCGTATTGGGCTACAAGCTGTTACTTTGTGCCTTCTTTGACGGCAAGACAACTATACCCTTTGATTTTTCACTACATCAAGAAAAGGGGAAGCAAGGCAACTGCGGGCTGACAAGACAGCAACTCAAAAAGGCATATCACACCAAGAGGAACACCGGCAATCCTGATTATAAGCGCTTTCAAGAGTGTAAGATGTCTAAGCTGGAAGTTGCCATGGATATGCTTCGCCGTGGATGGAAGATGGGGTTACATGCAAGTATGTGATTACCGATAGTTGGTTCACCTGCGAGCAACTTATGACATGTGTTAGAAGCATAGGTAAAGGGGCAATGCACTTTGTTGGACTTGCAAAAATGGGAAAGACAAAATACACTATATCGGGCAAAAAGAAAAATGCTGCAGAACTCATTGCCACCTATGAACGTGAACGAGGAAAGAACTGTCGTAAATACAAATGTCGATATATTCAGCTCAACGGCAACTTAGGAGATATACCTATCAGAATCTTCCTCATCAAGTATGGTAGAAACTCCGCATGGAACGTTCTGCTCACCACGGATACAACGATGTCTTTCGTAAAAGCCTTTGAAGTGTATCAGATTAGATGGAACATAGAGGTGATGAACAAGGAGACTAAGCAATATCTCGGATTAGGAGGTTATCAAGGTTGTGACTTTAATGGTCAGATAGCCGACGCAACGCTGTGTTACCTTACATATACCGTCATGGCTTTGGAAAAGAGATTCACAGAATATCAAACCATGGGCGAACTCTTTTTCGGATATGGAGGGTGATCTCATGGCACTCACGTTATGGAAGCGAGTTCTTACCTGCATCGAACGCATTCTTCGCATTTTTAGGAGAAATACTTGGAATGACGCCCCAATACCTTATGGCTACAATCAGCGGAAACGACAAAGAGATGAGCAAAAATCCTTGTAATGGCTGAAGCGTTGGAAAAATGGGACGAAGTATGTGGATAGTCTGCATAACTTCTGTTAGGCATGTGTTAACAGTCAATGGATATGGGGGAAGACAGACAAAGGAAAATGAGAAAAGTTAGTGTTTTAAGGGGTGGGAAACTTTAGTTAGAAAGAATCATATTATGATACGTAAATTTGATTTCCTGGTTATCGGTAGTGGTATCGCAGGAATGAGTTATGCACTGAGTGTGGCAAATAGTGGTAAAGGAAAGGTTGCTCTTGTTTGCAAAACATCTTTGGATGAAGCCAATACGGCTAAAGCACAAGGAGGAATAGCTGCAGTAACGAACCTTACTATTGACAATTTTGAAAAGCACATTAATGATACCATGGTCGCTGGTGATTATATTTCCAACCCTTTGGCCGTGAAGCAAGTTGTGTGTAATGCACCAGAAGCTATTAGTGCACTTGTTAAATGGGGAGTGAACTTTGATAAGAATAAGGATGGTACATACGACCTACATCGCGAAGGAGGTCATAGTGATTTTCGTATTCTTCATCATGCTGATGATACAGGCTTTGAGATACAGCGTGGACTAATGAAGGCTGTGAGAGCTAATCCGAATATTACTATCTTTGAAAATCATTATGCTGTTGAGATTATTACACAACACCATCTGGGGATAAAGGTAACGCGTAGAACTCCAGATATTGAATGTTATGGGGCGTATATTCTCAATCCTGAAACCCAAAAGGTTGATACCTTTTTGAGTAAGGTAACACTTATGGCAACTGGTGGTGTGGGTGCTGTCTACGCAATGACATCCAATCCCGTTATAGCTACTGGTGATGGTATTGCAATGGTTTATCGAGCCAAGGGAACAGTCAAGGATATGGAGTTTGTACAGTTTCATCCCACGGTTCTTTATAATCCTTCTGAGACACACCCAGCATTTCTGATTACTGAGGCTATGCGTGGTTATGGTGGAGTGTTGAGGCTTCCCGATGGGCAAGAGTTTATGCAAAAGTATGATAAACGTCTTTCTCTTGCCCCACGTGATATTGTTGCTCGAGCTATTGATCATGAAATGAAGATTCACGGACTAAACCACGTTTACCTTGATGTAACATATAAAGATGCGGAAGAAACGAAGCACCATTTTCCACATATTTATGAGAAATGTTTGAGTATTGGGATTGATATAACAAAAGAATATATCCCAGTTTGTCCAAGTGCTCATTATATCTGTGGGGGTATAAAGGTCGATTTGAATGCAGAAAGTTCTATTCATCGGCTCTATGCCGTTGGTGAATGTTCATGTACGGGATTGCACGGAGGGAACCGACTTGCCAGCAACTCTCTGATAGAAGCCGTCGTCTATGCCAAGTCTGCAGCAGAACATACACTTCAAAAGATAGATACCTATGATTTTAACACAAATATTCCAGAGTGGAACGATGAAGGCACAATGACCAATGAAGAACATGTTTTAATCACACAGAGTATTAGGGAAGTTGGCGAAATCATGAGCAATTATGTTGGTATTGTGAGAAGTGATTTACGTTTGAAACGTGCTTGGGCAAGACTCGACTTATTGTATGAGGAGACAGAAAGCCTCTTTAAGCGTGTTACGGCGACGAAGGATGTATGCGAACTTCGTAATATGATAAATGTTGGTTATCTGATAACAAGACAAGCTATAGAGCGAAAGGAAAGTCGAGGATTGCACTACACAGTAGATTATCCGAGGCATGCATACGACGAGAAGAAGTAGAAGAATAAAGTAAGAAGATACGAAATGTGTAAAAAACTTGTACTTTCGATTTATAATACAAAAATAATATGATAGATAAAAAATGGTTGGAACAAGGTTTTTATAGATGAACCTATTCCTGAAGGAACAGATGCAAAAGCAGAAATTCGTCGAATGTGTAAGGAGAAGAATGCACTTATCATGGCACATTATTATGCAGAAGGCGTAATTCAAGAGTTGGCAGATTTTGTAGGTGATAGTTTGGCTTTAGCACAAAAAGCAGCCACCACAGATGCCGATACTATTGTTATGTGCGGTGTACATTTCATGGGTGAGACAAATAAAATCTTATGTCCTGAGAAGACAATACTCGTTCCTGACCTTAATGCCTCTTGTTCATTAGCAGAGAGTTGTCCTGCTGATGAGTTTGAGAAGTTTGTAAAAGCACATCCTAATCATACTGTGATAAGTTATGTCAATACAACTGCAGCAACCAAAGCTGTGACAGATATTGTAGTAACGAGCAGTAAATGCAAAGCAAATTGTTGAGTCTTTACCAAAGGATACTCCTATTATTTTTGGTCCAGATAAGAACTTAGGACATTATATTAGTGAGCAAACAGGGCGCAAGATGTTGCTTTGGGATGGTGTATGTGAAGTTCACGACAGATTCTCTGTTGAGAAGATTCAGCAGCTAAAACGCGAACATCCATCTGCAAAAGTACTGGCTCATCCAGAATGTCCACCTACTGTCCTCTGTTTGGCGGATAAGGTCGGAAGTACATCTGCCTTGTTGAAGTATAGTGTTGAGAATGATGCTCAGGAGTTTATAGTGGTGACAGAGAGTGGTATTCTTGTTGAAATGCAGCGATTGGCTCCACAAAAGACCTTCATTCCTGCCCCTCCTAATGATAGCGATAGCCCTTGTAACGAGTGTGAGTATATGAAATATATTACTTTGCGGAAGCTGTACAATTGCTTGAAGTATGAATGGCCAGCAATCGAGGTTGAGCCAGAGATGGCGAAGAAGGCTGTCAAATCAATTCATAGAATGTTAGATATCTCAAATAGTTTAGGTTTATAATTTAATCAAATAATTATGCTGTCAGTAGAAGAATTAAACGATAAACTTATTGAACTCGCTTTCAGTGAGGATATAGGTGATGGTGACCATACAACGCTTTGCTGCATCCCTGCTGATGCTAAGGGTGAAAGTAGATTACTGATAAAGGAAGAGGGGAGTCTTGGCAGGAGTTGATGTTGCTAAAAGGGTGTTCCATCTTTTTGACCCAGAACTGCAGGTAGAGGTCTATATAGAAGATGGTACTCATGTGAAGCCTGGCGATATTGTTATGAGTGTAAAGGGTAGAACGCAGAGCCTTTTGCAGACAGAACGCCTTATGCTCAATATCATGCAGCGTATGAGTGGTATTGCAACGTTGACCCACAAGTATCAGCAAGCACTCATTGATGCTGGTACGAAGACACGCGTTTTAGACACTCGTAAGACAACACCAGGGATGAGAATGTTGGAAAAAGAGGCTGTAAAGATTGGTGGTGGTATGAATCATCGCATAGGTCTCTTTGATATGATTCTCTTGAAAGACAATCATGTTGACTTCTGCGGTGGTGTACATAATGCAATCTCTATGGCAAAGCAGTATTGTAAGGACCATGGTAAGGATGACCTTAAGATAGAATGTGAGGTAAGAAACTTTACCGAGTTGGAAGAAGCATTGAATGAAGGCTGCGACCGTATCATGTTTGATAATTTCACACCAGAGGATACTCGAAAAGCAGTTGAGATGGTTGCTGGACGCTGTGAGACGGAATCAAGTGGAGGAATTACTTTTGATACGATGGTTCCATACGCTCAAGCTGGTGTGGATTTCATTTCTTTTGGCGCACTAACACACAGTGTTAAGGGACTTGATATGAGCTTTAAGGCTGTTGTTGTAAAAAATTGAACCTTTTATATAGCTAAGATGGTCAACTACCGGTTCATAATTTCAGATAGAATATCTATAAATAATAACAAAAATACACGTAGAATGCTTCTTTATAAATGAAAGTCAATCAGATAATTATAAAATAGTGAATGTGTTGTAAGGAGGCTTAAACGATTTACGTACACAACGTTATAGAATCAAAATAATGCAAGATTGCTTATGGAAAGTCAATCTTGCATTGTTTCTTGCGGTATTAATAGATTGTATGATGCTAATCTGCAAATTACTTATCGGTAGCAATTCTATTAATAATACGTATGTTGTCTGTTGCGTTATAGGAAACTTTGCTTAGAGAAGAGAAGTCTATGATGTTACGATAGACGCTTGAGAATGCTATGAGTTTGTTTTCTTTTAGGAAGAGAAGTGTACAGATACTATCATAAAACGTGTTGTCGAGGATAGCATCTCTGTCACCGCCATAACCCATGTCAATCTTTTTGTTGGAAGCAGTACGACTATCATAAGGTTTGATAACAATCATCTTGTCCCAATCTTTTTCTTTATATAGGTCGTGAACAGAGATAGAGGTTTCGGTTTCTTGTATTGATTGTAACTTGTTGTTTAGGTTTACTTCATGGTATGGAGCATTTATGCACAGAATGATTGCTCCAATGAGGATAATGGAAAGGAAGATTAATAGTAGTTTTTTCTTTTTCATATTAGCTTCTATTAAAGGTAAGTTTACAAAATAAGCAATAGTTATATTTTGTAAGAAGAAATTACTTGTCTGGTAGGTCTAAAAATAGACTACCAGACAAGTTTTGATTTAATCATAAATATTTATGATCCTTAGGCTAATCCTTCTATCTGACCGTCAATAATGTCAATTTTTTCAGCTTGTGGGATTTTAGGCAAGCCAGGCATACGCATTATTTCGCCTGCAATAGCTACAATCATCTCAGAACCACCATTGATGACAAAGTCACGAATTGTTATGTCAAAATCCTTAGCTACACCCACTAACTTTGGATTTTCACTGAAAGAGAATTGTGTTTTCGCAATGCAAATAGGGTAGTGGTTCATTCCCCATGACTGAATACGAGCAAGTTTATTTTGGGCAGACTTCTTAAGGAGAACAGAGCGAGCACCATAAATAGTCTTAGCAACCTTATTTACTTTTTCTTCTATGCTGTCCTCATCTGCATAAGTCATATTGACTTCTTTTGCTCCTTGTTTTTCAACTATTTCAATGACAAGTTGTGCTAAACTCTCTGCACCTTCACCACCTTTTAAGAATACATTGTTCTCAGCGAAGCCTACATTTAATTTCTTACAATGATCGGCAAGAAGAGAAATCTCTTCCTCAGTGTCATCACCATATCGGTTGAGTGTTACAATAACTGGCTGACCAAATTTTTGCATGTTTTCGATATGGCGGTCAAGATTAGCAAAACCATTAATAAGCGACTGACGTTCTTGCTCTTCTGTTGCACCATCAATGAGTCCGCCATGCATCTTCAATCCACGTAATGTTGAAACAAGAACGGTTGCACGTGGATGGATAGCAGCTTTACGACATTTGATGTTCATGAATTTCTCTGCACCAAGGTCTGCGCCAAATCCAGCCTCTGTAATGGCATAATCACTTAACGACATTGCCATCTTAGTGGCAATCAAACTGTTACATCCATGAGCAATGTTTGCAAACGGACCACCATGAACAAATGCTGCTGTTCCTTCAAGGGTCTGGACGAGATTAGGCTTAATAGCATCAAGTAACAGAACAGTTATAGCTCCTCCAACACCAAGCTCTTTTACCCTAAATGGCTTATCTTCAAAAGTGATTCCTAATACCATATTTTCTATACGACGACGAAGGTCTTGCTCGCTATCAGCAAGGCATAAGGCGGCCATAATCTCGCTTGCAGGTGTAATATCAAAGCCTGATTGAGTCGGTATACCATCAGTAGACGCTCCCAGTCCAGAAACAATGTTACGAAGACTTCGGTCATTAACGTCTAAAACACGTTTCCAAAGAATCTGTTTTAGCGCGAACCCTTCGCTTCGATGTTGATAAATATAATTATCGAGTAGGGCAGCTATCATGTTGTGGGCACTGGTGATGGCATGGAAGTCTCCTGTGAAGTGAAGATTAATCTTCTCCATAGGTACAACCTGTGCATAACCACCTCCTGCTGCGCCGCCTTTCATGCCAAAGCAAGGACCAAGACTTGGTTCGCGAAGGGCAAGGACAGAACGTTTGCCAAGGCGATTCAATGCCATTGATAAACCAATACTAACGGTAGTCTTACCAATGCCAGCACGAGTAGGTGAGATAGAACTAACCAGAATAAGGCGATTGTTGGCAACTCGTTCTTCATTAATCAAAGAAAGAGGAACTTTTGCCATGTACTTGCCATATTGTTCCAAGTTCTCAGCTGAAATACCTATGGCAGCTGCAACATCTTCTATTGGTTTCATGCTACATAAGCGTGCAATTTCAATGTCTGATTTCATAGTTAAATTCTTTATATTATGTTATAATCGCAAATATAGAAATATTTTTGAAATTATCCGTATCTTAACAAGAAAGTTTTACTTTTTATTATCTATGTGATTTATTTGATTTCTAAGCCTCAGTATATTTATCTAAGTTTTAGAATATGGTAAACTGACAGTTTGTCAGATTATCTTTATGATATTTATAAGAATTCGCTTTTGGCATACTTTTCGTGTACAATAAAGTAACTTGTTCGCAGGTAACAAAGAGAATAACAATTAAAATCATAAAATAGATACAATTATGACAATTAAACCTTTAGCAGACAGAGTTCTCGTAGCTTCCAGCACGCAGAAGAGAAAGTTGGTGGTATTATAATCCCTGATACAGCCAAAGAAAAACCACAGCGCGGTAAGGTAGTCGCTGTTGGTAACGGTACTAAGGACGAGGAGATGATTCTCAAGGTCGGAGATGAAGTTCTTTATGGTAAGTACGCTGGTACTGAACTTGAGAATGATGGTGAGAAATATCTTATGATGCGTCAGAGTGACGTGTTGGCAGTTGTAGAGTAATCCAAAGCGGTGGTGGACGTGAAAATAATCCATCAAAGAAATGAGAATATAAAATTTAGATATTATGGCAAAAGAGATAAAATTTGATTCAGATGCACGTGAACTCTTGAAGAGTGGTGTAGATCAGTTGGCAAACGCAGTGAAGGTAACACTTGGTCCTAAGGGACGTAATGTTGTTATCGGTAAGAAGTTTGGTGCTCCTCAGATTACTAAGGACGGTGTAACAGTTGCTAAGGAGGTAGAACTTGAGGATAACTTTGAGAATGCTGGTGCACAGCTTGTTAAGAGTGTAGCAAGCAAGACTGGTGATGATGCTGGTGACGGTACAACAACTGCTACTATCCTCACACAGGCAATTGTTACTGAAGGATTGAAGAATGTTACAGCGGGTGCTAATCCAATGGACCTCAAGCGTGGTATCGATAAGGCCGTTGCCAAGGTTGTTGATCATATCAAGGATTCAGCAGAGGTTGTTGGTGACAATTATGATAAGATTGAGCAGGTTGCTACTGTAAGTGCTAATAACGACCCAGAAATTGGTAAGTTGCTTGCTGATGCAATGCGAAAAGTATCTAAGGATGGTGTTATCACTATTGAAGAGAGCAAGACTCGTGAGACAAGTATCGGTGTTGTTGAGGGTATGCAGTTCGATCGTGGTTACCTTTCAGGTTACTTCGTAACAGATACAGATAAGATGGAGTGTGATATGGAGAACCCATATATCCTCATCTACGATAAGAAGATTTCAAACGTTAAGGATTTCCTTCCAATCCTTCAGCCAGCAGCTGAGAGCGGTCGTCCATTGTTGGTAATTGCAGAGGATGTAGACTCTGAGGCATTGACAACATTGGTTGTAAACCGTCTTCGTGCAGGTTTGAAGATTTGTGCTGTTAAGGCTCCGGGCTTTGTGGCGATCGTCGTAAGGCAATGCTCGAAGATATAGCAGTATTGACTGGTGGTGTTGTTATCAGCGAGGAGAAGGGCCTTTCTTTGGATAAGGCAACTCTTGAGATGTTGGGTACAGCTAAGAAAGTTACTATTTCTAAGGACAACACAACTATCGTTGATGGTGCCGGTGAGAAGGAAGCTATTAAGGATCGCGTAGCTCAGATTAAGAACGAGATTGCAGCTTCAACAAGCTCATACGATAAGGAGAAATTGCAGGAGCGTTTGGCTAAGCTCTCTGGTGGTGTAGCAGTTCTCTATGTTGGTGCTAACTCTGAGGTAGAGATGAAGGAGAAGAAGGACCGCGTTGACGATGCACTCTGCGCTACTCGTGCTGCAATGGAAGAGGGTGTAGTTGTTGGTGGTGGTACCACTTACATCCGTGCTCAGGAAGCATTGAAGGACCTTAAGGGTGAGAATGCTGACGAGCAGACTGGTATTAACATCGTTTGTCGTGCTATTGAGGAGCCTCTCCGTCAGATTATCGCTAATGCAGGTGGTGAAGGTGCGGTAGTAGTAAACAATGTTCGTGAGGGTAAGGGTGACTATGGTTACAATGCTCGCAAGGATGTTTATGAGGATCTTCGTGCTGCGGGTGTTATTGACCCAGCTAAGGTTTCTCGTGTTGCACTTGAGAATGCTGCTTCAATTGCAGGTATGTTCTTGACAACTGAGTGTCTTATTGTTGACAAGATAGAGGATACACCAGCTATGCCAGCAGCACCAGGGATGGGTGGCATGATGTAATAATCAGGTAAGTATCTATATTAATAATAAAAAATATTCACTCCTTTTGGGGTGAATATTTTTTTTTGAATAATATGATAACTTTATAAAGTTATATGCTGTGTATGGATAGTGTATTTGAATTTTTACAATGAGATGGTTTATATAATCTCTTTTAACTCTTTTGGTGGAGTAATGGAATCGCAATGTAGATGTTTCAGCTTCTCTAATCCATGTTTTGTTATGTGAAATCGTTGACAACGACCATCCTTTGAGCAAGCACGTCGTCGGATTAGCGAGGATTTCTCTAAGGCAGCTATTACCTTTGATGTGTTTGAACGAGTCAGGCCCATTTTGTCAGCTATTTCGCCTGCTAACATTGGTTGTTCGCTATCTGAAAGTAGACACAACAACATTGCTTCGTTAATGTTTAAGCCTATTTGTTGTTGCAGACTACTTTCAAAAGCTGTGATAACACGAAATAATTCACGAATCTTATTGATGCAATGATTATCCATGATGGGATTTTACTTCAGTAGGACTGACTTAATAATCTCCTCAAACTGTGGCTTGTTCATAGCTCCATTCTGCATAGTTGGTTTACCAGTCTTTGGGATAAAGAGGATAGAAGGTATTGAACGAATACCAAAGAGTCTTGCCAACTCGGACTCTTTATCAACATCTACTTTATATACATCAATCTGTCCAGCATAATCCTTTGCTATTTCTTCAAGAACAGGTGCTGTTGCTTTACATGGACCACACCATGTTGCATAGAAGTCAATTATGGCAGGTTTGTCACCTTGGAAATTCCATGTGTCTGGGTTCTTTTTGAAATCCATCACCTTCTTTTTGGAACATATCTAAGTTCATTTCTGTTACATTCATTTTCTTATCCTTTCCTTGATTATTACTTTGTTTTTGTTCTGTTTTTATAGTTTTATTATCCTGAGTGCCTGCTTTGCATGCAGTAAGGGTTAAAACTAAAATTGTCATTACCAGTGTTGTCGTACGTTTCATTCTATATCTGTTTTTTTATTTGCCGAAAGTATTAACGGCTTATTAATATTCTATTTTTGTTTCCTATGGAAAACATTGCAAAGGTATATATAATTATTTTATTAACCAAATTTCCAATGGAAAATTTTTTTATTCTACAACAATATGTAAAACAGTTAGGCTCTAATGACTGATTTGTGATAAAACTAAAAATCACGCAAATAAACTTATGAAAAATGTTTATAAAGTTTTGAAGAAATTATCTATAATGAATTGATAATAGTAAAAAGAAAGTGTGTTTGTAATTATTTGTAAATCAATCGGTTATAAATTAGTTTGAGAAAAGGTATTTGATAAAAGCCTTAAAAGGGCGTTATTAACACGCGAAAAGGGCATCTTTAGACTTGCGAAAGATGCCCTTTTTCAAAGCTAAAAGATGATGTTTTAGTTTTTATCGTGTGAAAAATACTTTACAAACTTATTCTGATAGAATTATTTCTTTGTCCTTAATGGCGTAGTGGATAGAGATAGAGTAGGAAAGACCTTCTAATACGTTTGTAATATCTTTTATTTCTTTTGATAACCCCAGTATAGCTCTTCTTGTTGTTTAATTTAGAATTAATAATGACTTTATAGTCATAGAGCTGTTCCAGAATATGTGCAATATCTTTAATTTGCATATTACTAAATGGTATGATGTTATCACGCCACACAGCATCAACAGGAGCATAGCAGTTTTCGGTGGTAATAATATTGGAACTCTTATGAATAGTTGCCTTTTGGTTTGGTTTTAGAATAACTTTCCCCTCCTTGTTACGACCACTTACTTCCAATTTTCCTTCTATCAAGCTAATAACTTCATTGTCATCAGTTTCGTTGTCTTTGAAGTTAAATGTAGTCCCCAGTACTTTTGCCGATGCTGTGTTAGTGCTGACAATGAATGGTTGCTTCGGATTTTTTGTTACTTTGAACAAGGCTTCTCCTTTTAGGTTCACCTTGCGTTCTTGCCCATCGAAGTGGTCAGCGTAACTAATGGTAGCTCCCTTATTAAGCCATACGATGGAGTTGTCTGGCAATACAACCTTTTTCACTTCATTTATGGCCGCAACTGTAATTGTTTTTGTCGACTGTTGCATGTAAGCGAGTAGTCCGCCTCCAATTACTAAGAGTGCAATTATGATAGCAGCGGCATAACGTAGGAAATGAGTTGAAGAATTATGGTTTGATAATTCTTCGTATGCTTTGATTCTATTAAATAGTCTCGTTTCAGCTTCTTTAATGTTTTTAGATGTTTGAGTCTGGCTATTTTTCCCTAAATGGAAAAAGCTATTCAGTCTGGAAGAAATTCTTCGATTTTCTTCCGATAGTGCCAACCATTCTGCAAGTTGCTTCATCTCTTTGGCAGTTGCTTTACCAATCAGATAGTCTTTTTATTATTTTATTGTTTATTTCATTCATTCTGTTTATTTCATCTTAGACTCATCGTATTTTTAATGTTGATGTCAGCAGTTGCCTGCTACATATTATTTATAACAATTAATTTTTCTTTTTACGTAAAAGAAATTAATAAAAATGTTATATCATGTATTGTCTTTTATCTATTTTGAGAAGGAAGAGCCATCGTTTATTTGTTTTATATAGAGTTATATTGATGTAAAGTCTTCTAAATGTATTATTTCACCTCTATGGAGTCCATCATGTATGACGTTTTAAGCGTATTCTTAGAGTTTTTAAGGCCTTGTAAAGATGTACTTCAACGGTTCGAATCGAAATACCTAATTGCTCTGCAATCTCTTTGTTTTTCTTATCAAACTGATAGCTAAGTATGAATACTTCCCGACATTTTGTTGGAAGTTCTGCAATAGCATCATTAATGAGTTTTCTTGTTTCAAGTCCTTCTATATAACCAATAACATCATTAGATTCTGGATTATAGTAGTCTAATTTGAACTGTGTGATTTTCTTTATGCTTTCAGCATGATTATTAACAACGGACCGGTGTTTAATAACATTGAGTGAGCGGGTGTAGACGATACGATAGAGGAAGGGTTTTATATGACTTTCTTGTTCTATATTTTCTTTGTGTTTCCATAATTCCATGAAGGCTTCTTGTACGATATCCTCTGCTTCATCATCTTGTACAAGACGAGTAGCATAGAAGGAGAGGGAGGGGTATAATTCTCTAAATATCAGTCGAAACCTTTCTTCTGGTAATATCATTGTTTGTTATTTACGTTACAATAGCTTTATCTTGTCCTATTTGCCACTTCTTTTTGCAATGGAAAGAGGAGGATGTTAGTGCTATTTATGAACAAAGTTACACCTTTTATACTTGTTAGGACGAATGAAGGGGTTAATTTATGTGAAATGGATAGAGGCTCGCTTTATTAAATAAAGATAATTATCTATCTTTGTGTATGTAAATTCAATTTCCCGACAGTGTTATTGTTTAATTAATACCATTTGAATTGATTTTTATGTTGATGTCTCGATAGTATAAAAACTATTATGTTCTCTCAGAGTAATAATGCGCCTTTCTTCTGATGTTAGGTGTACATAGTGTTTCTGCACAGGTGTCAATAACTACTAATCAAGCGGACTTGAAAACCGTTATTCATCGTATTAAGACGAAAACAAAGTATCGGTTTTTTTATGATGATGATCTTGGAAATGAGAAGGTTAATGCCGTGTCTATAAGTAATTTATCTATTGATTTCGTACTGAATAGACTTTTTGAAAACACTGGAATTACCTATAAAATCATTGATAATATTATTTATTTAAGGAAAGAAAGGGTTGCAGCTCATACCACAGAAACAGGTAAAGCGGATAATTCTTTTCAGTATCGTATGGTAGACGAGGCTGTTGCTCCAATGCTGTTTACTTATAATGGTCAGGTTCAAGATGAGTCAGGACATCCTCTCATCGGTGCAACTATCATTGTAAAGGAACAACCACGGAACGAGCTATATCAGATTTAGAAGGACATTTTAAGATAGTGTCAGAAACTCCCAACCCCGTGTTGCTTATTTCGTGTGTGGGTTTTGATACTTTAGAAAAGCGTGTTAGCACTCGACATAAGCAGTTGTTCGTTTTGAAAGAGAGTCTTTATGAATTGTCAGACATCTTTGTGACTGCTCTGGGTATCAATCGTTCGAACACGGCTCTGAACTATAATGTGAAGCAGTTGAGAGGTGAGGAACTGACCAAAGTAAAGACAACTAACTTTGCCAATGAGTTGTTAGGAAGGGTTGCTGGTATCTCTGTCAATGAGTCAGCAGCTGGAATGGGTGGTGCAATACGTGTGGTAATGCGAGGTCCAAAGTCTTTGGCACAAAGCAATCAACCCTTATACGTAATTGATGGTATCCCTGTAAATAATCGAAGCAATGATGATATAAAAAATGGTATTTACTCTTTGCAGCCTGGTGCAGAGGGTATGTCAGATATTAATCCAGATGATGTAGAGAGTGTTTCTGTACTTAGTGGTGCCGCCGCTGCTGCTCTCTATGGTTCAGCTGCTGCACAGGGAGCAGTGATGATAAAGACGAAGTCGGGTAGAGTAGGAAAGACTTCTGTGGAATTCTCAACAAGTACTCAATTTCTTTCTCCCTTTCTTCTTCCAGACTTTCAGAATGAATATGGCAATCGCCCTAATGAGATGAAATCGTGGGGAACGAAGAACTCTTTTAGGAAAGATAGTTATACACCTAAGGACTTCTTTCGTACTGGAGTAAATTTTACGAATAATGCAACATTGACTGCTGGTACTGAACGTAATCAGGTATACCTTTCTCTTGGTTCAACACTGGTAAAGGGAATTATTCCAAACAATGATTTCCAGCGTTATAATCTAACGTTTAAGAACATCTTTTCTTCATTTCATGATAAATTAAGACTTACTTTTTCTTTTAAGTTTATTAGGGAAGATGATAAAAATATGTTGGCACAAGGACAATATTTTAATCCGCTAACTTCTGTCTATCTATTTCCACGTGGTGAGAGTCTCGAAGCGATAAGAAACTTTGAGTCCTATAATACAGCACGTAATATCAGTATACAGAATTGGAGTTACGGAGATGATTTGAAAATGCAAAATCCCTATTGGGTTACTAATCGTATGTTGAAGACAACGAGGCGCAATAGGTATCTTACTGATTTCAATGCAAAATATCATTTTACAGGTTGGTTAGCATTGGAAGGAAGATTTCGTTGGGATGAGGCTATCAACAAATTGGAGGATAAGCGTTATGCCTCAACACTCGATATTTTTGCTCATTCACCTTATGGATATTATGGTTATTGTAAGGTGAATGACCATTCTGTCTATGCTGATATTATGACAGATGTTACGAAACGATGGGAGAATATCTCTCTTATTGCCAACGTCGGTGCTGCTTTTTCGAACACATCTTATGACGTGACGGGTTTTCAGGGAGGCTTAAAAGCTCCGTCAAACCTCTTTACTCCTAATTCGATTGATTATAGTGTAGTCTCAGGTGATAATCGTCCTGTCTTTGACTTTACTCGTCATGCTATTCACTCTGTACTTGGGAGTATGGAGTTAGGTTGGAAAGAACGTGTTTATCTGACGGTGACGGGGCGTAACGATTGGGATTCTTCGCTTAGTAACACCGCTCAACAATCCTTCTTTTATCCCTCAGTGGGTATGTCTGCTGTACTCTCAAAGATACTCAAAATGCCCAGATTTGTTGACTTTCTGAAGTTCCGTACATCTTGGGCGTCAGTCGGTTCTGCTATTTCTCCTAACATTTCTTCTGCGTGGCGATATGAGTATATCCCATCTACCGGAACTTATCATACAGTCACTTATAAATTTCCTGACAACTTCTATCCAGAGCGTACGAACTCGTGGGAGACGGGTTTGACGGCTCATCTTTTCAAAGAAACACTATCGGTAAAATTCAGTTTATATCAATCAAATACAAAGAATCAGACTTTTCTTCGTCAGATTACGCTTGGTGGACCTTTTAATCGTGAGTATATTCAGGCTGGAAATGTTGAAAATAAGGGTTTAGAACTTGGGGTTGGTTATAATAAGAAATGGAAAACTCTGCATTGGTCTGCCAATATAACTTATAGTATGAACCGCAATAGGATTGTAAGACTACTTGATAATCCTAATGAAACACTTCGACAAGGAGGACTGAATGGTTGTGAAGTGGTATTGACACAAGGTGGTACAATGGGCGACCTATATACTTTTACAGATTTCAAACGTGATGAACAAGGTGTAATACAACTTACTGCGGAAGGGCAGGTTATGCAGGTCGAACTGCCTACGCCTAAGTTGGTGGGGTCTGTTTTACCTAAAGCACAATTCGGATTTAATAATAACTTCACGTGGAAAGGTATAGAATTGGGATTATTGATAACTGCTCGTTTGGGCGGAGTGTGTGTTTCTCAGACGCAGGCTTTTATGGATTCGTATGGTGTATCACAAAAGACTGCAGAATTAAGAAATAATGGTGGTGTCGCAATAGGACGTCAGAGAGTTTCAACCGAGAAGTATTATACTGTTGTTGGAGGAGAAAGTCCGATATGGGATGAGTACGTTTATAGTGCTTCTAATGTTCGACTTAAAGAGTTTTATTTAGGTTACACTTTCAATAAACTTATTCGTGGCGCAAAGATTTCTGTGGCTTTGACGGCAAGAAATCTCTTAATGTTATATTGCAAAGCTCCTTTTGATCCCGAAGCAACTCCCTCAACTGATATATATTATCAAGGGTTTGATTATTTTATGCAGCCCAGTCAACGTTCGGTAGGGTTCAGTTTTAACGTAAAACTTTAAGATGACAATGTTTAGTAGGAAGCAACTTTTTTTCTTCTCTTGTCTGCTGATAGTCTTATCTTCTTGTACCAGCGAATTTGTTGATATTAATCGACCGGGCAATAAGTTGTCACCAGACGAATTGAAACGTGATAATTATGCAACAGGTTCATTCTTAATTCAGATGCAAGGGGTAGCCTTTCCTGAACAAGAAAATGCCTATCAGACAATGATAGATGTTGTTGGTAATTATTTAGGGCGTTATACAACCTATACAAAAGAACTACCAAAGATACATACTCTTTTTAATGCAAGCAATGTTTGGTGTGCTTGGCCAGCTTCCTATGCACCACAAATAGTATCAGCATTTAATGAAGTTGTCAATCTAAACGGTAAGGAGAGTGTACCTTATGTATGGGCTTTAATTCTTCGAACACAGGCTTTCCTTCGTTTTACAGATACCTATGGTCCCTTCCCTCTAAGTCTAACATCGGATAAATCAGATGTTTATATCTCACAGCGTGATATATATCTACAATTAATCAAAGACCTTAATGCGGCAACTGATTATCTGTCGTCTGCCACGAATGTGGCAAAGGGTAAGAATGCTTTGTCGTCCTACGATCTCGTATATAATGGTGATTTCAATAAGTGGCGGCGGTTTGCAAGTTCCTTGAAATTGCGTATAGCTATACGTATAAGTAATGTTGAACCTGTGATTGCACGTTCATTAGCAGAGCAAGCAGTGAGAGAGGGTGTTATTGAAGAGAATGAAGATAATTGTCTTATTCGTCATCATAGATCGGGTTTATGGACGACAGCTGTTTCGTGGGGAGATAGTCGTATTTGTGCCGATATAGAAAGCTTTATGTCGGGTTATAAAGATCCAAGAATAAGTAAATATTTCTTGCAACCACTTACAGAGGGTAAACGCAAGTATATAGGCTGTCGGGCGGGTGCCTCGATTGGGAGTAATGTCGTTGCTAAGCGTTTATATTCTACTGTGAATGTGTCAGAAAATACACACGGAACATGGCTTACCGCTTCAGAAATGGCTTTTTGTAAGGCCGAAGGTGTTCTACGAGGATGGAATATGGGCAAGGGTTCTGCCAAGGAGTTTTATGAGCAAGGTGTAACACTGTCATTTAACCAATGGAAGGCAGAGGGTGCAGCTGCCTATTTAATGGATGACACCTCTATAGAAGCTAATTATTTTGATGCGTTGGGAGGCTTTGGAGGGACTGCCACAAGGGTTTCTAAGATTACTATTAAGTGGGAGGATAGTGCGCCAATGGCTGAAAAGATGGAGCGTTTAATTACACAGAAGTGGATTGCGTTATTCCCGAATGGTCAGGAAGCATGGAATGAGATTCGACGTACGGGTTACCCTCATATCTTTGCTGTGCCACAAGCAACGAATAGATATAAACTACTAACTCCGAACAGAATTCCTTTTGATAAAAACCAACAAATAAATAATCGAAATAATTATGACAAGGCTGTCGACCTTTTAGGCGGACCAGATGATTATACAACACCTATGTGGTGGCAGAAATAGTCTATTCTCTTTATTTCTTGATGGCAAATATTCTGTCTTGGGTGTCACTCATCAATGTGTTAAGGTTAAGTTATGTATAAAGAACTTCCAGAACCTCAATTATAAATGTTTATGAAGAAAAGAACAATCGTATTGTTAGGGTTATTCTTTATTGTGTTATCTGCTATTGCAGGTGAGAAATTAAAGGTAGCATGTGTGGGAAACAGTGTAACATGGGGATTGACAATTACCGACAGAGAGAGAAATTGTTATCCGGCGCAGTTGCAGCAGATGTTAGGGAGAGTTTTGAAGTAAGAAACTTCGGACATTCTGGCACAACTTTGCTTTGTCGTGGTCATCGTCCATATATGGAGCAAAAGGAGTATAAGGAGGCCTTAGATTTCAAGCCTGACCTTGTTGTTATACACCTTGGACTTAATGATACTGACCCACGTAACTGGCCTGAATATAGTGAGGACTTCAATTCTGATTATCTTCGACTCATTGATAGCTTCCGTCAGGTAAACCCAAAGGTTAGAATTTGGCTTTGTTTGATGACTCAATCTTTCATCGCCACCCACGTTTTTGAGAGTGGGACACGTGATTGGCATGCGCAGATTCAGGCGCATATAAGACAGATTGCAACGGCTGCACAGCTTCCATTAATTGACCTGAATGCACCATTATATAGCCGTCCTGACCTTCTTGCTGATGCTATTCATCCGAATGCTGAGGGTGCAAAGATTATTGCTGAGGCGGTATATGGTGCTTTGACTGGTAATTATGGCGGCTTATCTCTTTCTTCGTTGTACACTGACGGTATGGTTTTTTTCAGCGCAATAAACCGATTGTCTTTCGCGGAAAGGCTAATACGGGTGATGTTGTCAAGGTAGTCTTTAATGGTCGTACACTCTCTTCTGTGACGGACGGAACGGGGGAGTGGAGGGTTTCTTTCCCAACAGAGAATGCTGGTGGTCCATATCAAGCACGGATAAGTACGAAGAAGCTGTCACGTACAATTAAGGATATATATATCGGAGAGGTATGGCTTTGTTCTGGACAATCGAACATGGAATTACCCGTGAAAGCTGTAAAGAGTAGGGAACAAGACTTAGCTTCGGCGGATAGTCAGACTCATTTGCAGCTTTTCAATATGTCTGCTATCTATCCTACAAACGCTGTGGTATGGTCTGCTGGTGCTTGCGACTCCGTAAATCGTCATCAATACCTTCGGGTCGGTCCATGGCTTAAGTGTTCTCGTGAGTCTGTGGGAGATTTTTCTGCTGTGGCTTATCATTTTGGAAAGAAGTTGGCTGATAGTTTGCAAGTACCTATTGGCATTATTTGTAATGCTGTTGGTGGAACAACGACTGAGTCATGGATTGATCGTCAGACCTTAGAATGGCATATCCCTACTATATTGAACGATTGGTATCATGGTGATTTTGGTATGAAATGGGCTCGCGAACGTGCATTACAGAATATTAGTATTAGTAAGAATCCACTTCAACGTCATCCTTATGCACCTGCATATATGTTCGAGTCTGGTATGCTTCCTCTGAAAGATTACGAGGTTAAGGGTGTTGTGTGGTATCAAGGCGAGTCTAATGCACATAATATTGAATTACACGAACGTCTTTTTCCAATGTTGCAAGAGAGTTGGCGTCACTACTTTCACAACCCTGAATTACCCTTCTATTTCGTACAACTTTCCAGTCTAAGTCGTCCTTCATGGCCACGCTTTCGTGACTCTCAGCGTCGTATGGCTGCACAATTACCATATACTTGGATGACTGTCACAACAAGATGTGGGCGACTCTCTGGACGTACATTATACGAATAAGAAGTCTGTTGGCGAACGTCTTGGCTTACAAGCCTTATGCCATAGTTATGGTTATAACATCGAGTCAGAGGGACCTATCTGTCAGTCTGTTTCATTGAACGGTAATTGTCTTGAACTACAATTCTCTCATGCACAGTCATTATCCTTCAAGGGGCGTAGCCTTATAGGTTTTGAAATTGCTGGTGCTGATGGCATTTACTATCCCGCCGACGCTTTGCTTTCATCTTCTAAGACGGTTCTCGTAAAATCTTCCTTGGTGACCCAACCTCGCTCTGTACGTTACGCATGGCAACCTTTCACACGAGCAAATCTTATTAACTAAAGTTTCCCACCCTTAAAACACTGGTCTTTTTTTATTCACCTTTACCTGTTATTACCCATATCCATTGATTTTTAACACAAGTATAATAGAGGTTAAGCAGTCTGTTCATATACTTCGTCCCATTTTTCTAACACTTCTGCCATTACAAGGATTTTGCTCAACTCTTTGTCGTTGCCGCTGATTGTAGCCATAAGCTGTTGGGGCGTTATCCCAAGTGTTTCTCCTAAAATGCGAAGTATACGTTTGATACAGGCAAGAACTCGCTTCCATAACGTGAGTGCCATGAGGTCGTCCTCTATATCCGAAAAAAGTTCGCCCATGGTTTGATATTCTGTGAACCTCTTTTCCAAAGCCATGACGGTATATGTAAGGTAACATAGCGTTGCGTCGGCTATCTGACCATTAAAGTCGCAACCTTGATAACCTCCTAATCCGAGATATTGCTTAGTCTCCTTGTTCATCACTTCTATGTTCCATCTAATCTGATACACTTCAAAGGCTTTTATGAAAGACATCGTTGTATCCGTGGTGAGCAGGACGTTCCATGTGGAGTTCCTACCATACTTGATGAGGAATATTCTAATAGGTACATCCCCTAAGTTGCCGTTGAGCTGAATATATCGACATCTGTACTTACGACAGTTCTTTCCTCGTTCACGTTCATAGGTAGCAATGAGTTCTGCAGCATTTTTCTTCCTGCCTGATACGGTGTATTTCGTCTTTCCCATTTTAGCTTAAGTCCAACAAAGTGCATTACCCTTTACCTATGCTTCTAACACATTTCATAAGTTGCTCGTAAGTGAACCAACTATCGGTAATCACATACTTCGCATGCAAACCCATCTTCCATCCACGGCAGAAGCATATTCATGGCAGCTTCCATCTTAGACATCTTACACTCTTGAAAAACGCTTATAATCGGGGTTGCAGTATTCCTTTTGGTATGATACGCTTTTTCTACGTTGCTGTTTTTGTCAGTCCGCAGTCGCCTTGTTTCCCTTTTTCCTGATGCAGTGAAAAATCAAAGGGTATGGTTGTCTTGCCGTCAAAGAAAGCACAAAGTAGCAGTTTGTAGCCCAATACGCACCTGCCTTTAACATGGTCAAAAACACGACTGATACCCTCCATCCTCACACCGCTCTTCTCAAGCACGGTGTCATCTATAATGAAACAGGTCGTGGAATCGGATTGAGGAGCTTCGCTATACTTACGCAATAGGCACATGTAACGCAGTGCAAAAGCGGTTCATCAAGCGTCTCCAATCCATCTGCGGGCGAGTCATCATTCGATAGAAAACAGTTCTTACCATGATTTGAAAGCTCATATCTTATGCTTGCATATACTGTGGATGCTCTCACCCACAATGCGGAAGAGGCAAAGAGAAAGGATTAGCTCAGATGCCGAAACTCCGTCATGTTTCTCCAATGACAGACGAGATAGCAGGTGACCGATACCAAACTTGCCAAAAAGATGCAATAAATCATCACTCATTCGAGTTTTTAACACTCAAAAGTTTGGATAACTCACTTATTTTCTCTATTTTTGCTTCCATAACAGTTTTGTTGTTTTGTCTTTGACAATCAGTTTTTGCGATTACTAATTTACAAAGAAAATTCGACAAACTGTTATTTTTTTCTATCTATTTGTTAGGGTGGGAAAACTTTAGTTATTAACGAAGTGCGTTTACCATGCTCTACATTCCAATGAGAACTGTCGAAATAGCGGATTTATGAAAGAACAATTATATATAGAAAAACGAAAAGCGATGACCTTCACAGGTTGTCGCTTTTCTAACTCAATAGGTATTAGTCTTTAAAGGTAAAAGATTGTTTCAGGATAACACTCGCAAAGATAGGGTATTTATACGTTACTTCCAAACTTTTTTGTATGTTTTTTTTGTTGCAGAAAATGTGCGAACACATATTTATGAGATATTGATATTGTCAGTATTTATGTGGAAAAAGACGTTTTATGTTAAGTTTTTCGTATATTTGTAGTTGTAATCAATTTAACCGAAATCGGTTGTTTGGAAATAACATTATTTCATCGTAAGAATGTATATATTGTGGTTTAATGACCGATTAGAGTTCAATTCAAAGAGAGTAGAAAGATGAATACCCTAACATTTGATTTTTGTATTACGATTATTTGTAGCCGCAATCTTGGGTGGTGCAATAGGTTTAGAACGTGAATATCGTGCCAAAGAGGCAGGTTTTCGTACACACTTTCTTGTTGCCTTAGGCAGTAGCTTGTTTATGATTCTGTCACAGTTTGGTTTCGACGACGTACTGAGACATTATCAACAAGTTTCTCTCGATCCCAGTCGTATTGCCTCGCAGGTGGTTACTGGTATTGGGTTTATCGGAGCGGGCATAATCATTTTTCAGAAGCACGTAGTACGTGGACTGACCACAGCGGCGGGTCTATGGGTTACTTCGGCTATTGGTATGACCGCTGGAGCGGGACTGTACGTATTGTCAATCGCAACAACAGTTCTTGTGTTGTTGTGTTTAGAAGATCTCTATTTTATTCTTCAATATTTCGGAACACGCAGTATAACAATCACCTTTTCTGCACTAAATGAGGAATATATCCAGATTCTTCTTCAGAAGTTGCGTGGCAAAGAGGTTTCGATCGACTCTTATGAGATGAAAAAGAACCATTCAGATTCGGGGTATATTTATCATGTAACTTTGGAAATGAAGTTTAAGCGGAAACGTTATAATAATCAATTACTAAACTTTATGGCTGAATTTGAGGATGTAACCATTGAGAAGATCGAATAAACAATCTATAGGGACTCATGACTTTGAAGGGTCTAAATTCCTTTATATTACGACTTCTTGTTTTTGAAAAATATTTACACATTTCGCCGTTTTTGTCTTCAAAAGTCATAGAAACTCCCTCTTTTTAGCGTCTTCATAACTATCAGCAATTCAATTGTTTATGAAATGCTAATAGAATAAGGTGCTTAATAAAGTTTCAAAAGGTCATTAGTAAGGCTTCAATTGATGCTCTTTTGAAGCTCAATTAATGCTCTTTTCGGCTCGAAAAGAGCATAGTTTGAAAACCGTCTTATGAAAAAATCGGACAAAGTCTAAGTGCTTTGTGTATGGTGATAGAATTGGTTTGTGTGGGAATGATTATTAACGGAGGGATTTAGGTAAAGTATGTATTTATGACGATAAAACTATAATTTTAATTCCGCAGTATAAATTCTTGAGAAAAAATTGGTTCTTCCAGAATTTGGAGTGATAAATTTATAAAATAAGAAAAGAAACCGCTGTAAATATTGTATATTTGAATAAGCAAAAATAAATGTACAAAGATGAACAGCAGTTTCCTATATCATACTTGGGGAGCTTTACACCCACGAATGCACTTGTGAGGAGTACAAAGGTAATAGAATTTTTTGCATGTACAAGCAAAAGAACGAATAAGATGTTGCCCTTCTTGTGGTGGCCGCTCTATTGTAAAGAATGGGTGTCGCCTGCGAGACTTTATTGGACTTCCCATAGGTGGCAAGCGAGTAACCATACGCATGAAGGTACAACGCTATAAATGTATGGAATGCGACTTCGACCAGCAGGATAAAATTCCTTTTGCCACAGGCAGTCGCAGCTATACTCATCACTTCGCCAAATATGTAGTAGATTTTCTTCGTGGCATGACGCTTCAGGACGTATCGAATCATCTGGGTGTGTCATGGGATACGATAAAGGAAATATACTCTTCTTATCTTAAGCGTCATTATAGCCCTCCTTCCACAGTGTTGGCACTGGGTAATTGCGTATCAGGTCTCTGCCTGAACTGACTTATAAGCGTATTGATATCCTCAAGACAATCTCCACCACAAAGGTAGCTGAAAAAGAGAGAGCCGAAAATACTTCCATAGCTGTATGTTTTACCACTACTTCCACGTTTTCGCAATACAGATTCGCTAAGTTTTTCAAAACCCAATTTTGAAAAAACGTCCATAATATGATAAATTCTACCGAAAGAAATGATATTCTCGTTTTTAATTGCTACCTTTGTTATGTCAGATTTTTGTTTATCTGTTATGTTTTCAGCACTAAGATAGATGAAATTTCTGACATATCCAAGTGTTTTGAGAACTTTGTTTCTCAGACACTTGGAGTTCCTACAAGACTTTATGCTGCGGAATTAAGGTTAATAAAAATACTGTATCACATGAAAAGAAAGTTATAAAAATTTGGACTTCTCAAAAACTTACTAACTTTGCAATCGCTTTTGAAAAGCATAGGAGATTCAGCTAGCTCAGCTGTAGTGCAAAACACTTTTAATGTTGGGGTCATGGGTTCGAGCTCCATGCGAATCACTGAAACAAGAGGAATATCCACAAGGGTATTCCTCTCTTGTTGGTACGCTCGGCATGAGCATTATCTAACGGGTGGAAGTCCCGAGTAAGCCCTAATAGCGGGAATTACATAGTCAAAGGCAAGGGTGTTCATCGTGAGGTGAAATCTGAAGGAAGCCGGCGGCAAACATCTGGCCTAACGAACAGAAACTTCATATAAGGCATATGACCATGGATAAGATTGCCAAACAAATCAAAAGTCCCATAGCTATTCGGAATGGTCGGTGTAAATGAAGTAGGTATAAGATGGAAAGATAATGTTCTTATCCGAGGAGGTCTCACGGACGTTTCAAATAGTTGTTTTTACGAAGGAAGCGGAGTAAAGCTTGCCGTGAGAAGTCAGCAGAGGTCATAGTACTCAAGGTACGTGTGCCTACAGGGAAGGACCGAATCGTGCAGTGCAATAGTAAATGAATGCTACCCTGCGAATTTCTTCGTCAGATGTCCGAAAGGAGCTCTCTATCCAAGACGATAGGACGGAATCCGACAATAGGGTAGAAGTGACGTTACTCAAAGGGATAGCTGAAAACAACTTGCCACACACCGTGAGGTGTAAAAGTACGAAACCGCCGTATGCCGAACGGCACGTACGGTGGTGTGGGAGGTCGGTAAATGTGAAAGTAGGAGGTAAATGCCTTTTATGAATAACATTTACCTCCTACCCGATTATTGATAATCAGTATATTATATTACTAAAGTTTCCCACCCTAACAAATAGATAGAAAAATAACAGTTTGTCGAATTTTCTTTGTAAATTAGTAATCGCAAAAAAACTGATTGTCAAAGACAAAACAACAAAACTGTTATGGAAGCAAAAAAATAGAGAAAATAAGTGAGTTATCCAAACTTTTGAGTGTTAAAACTCGAATGAGTGATGATTTATTGCATCTTTTTGGCAAGTTTGGTATCGGTCACCTGCTATCTCGTCTGTCATTGGAGAAACATGACGGAGTTTCGGCATCTGAGCTAATCCTTTCTCTTTGCCTCTTCCGCATTGTGGGTGAGAGCATCCACAGTATATGCAAGCATAAGATATATGAGCTTTCAAATCATGGTAAGAACTGTTTCTATCGAATGATGACTCGCCCGCAGATGGATTGGAGACGCTTGATGAACCGCTTTTGCACTGCGTTACATGTGCCTATTGCGTAAGTATGGCGAAGCTCCTCAATCCGATTCCACGACCTGTTTTCATTATAGATGACACCGTGCTTGAGAAGAGCGGTGTGAGGATGGAGGGTATCAGTCGTGTTTTGACCATGTTAAAGGCAGGTGCGTATTGGGCTACAAACTGCTACTTTGTGCTTTCTTTGACGGCAAGACAACCATACCCTTTGATTTTTCACTGCATCAGGAAAAAGGGAAACAAGGCGACTGCGGACTGACAAAAACAGCAACGTAGAAAAAGCGTATCATACCAAAAGGAATACTGGCAACCCCTGATTATAAGCGTTTTCAAGAGTGTAAGATGTCTAAGATGGAAGCTGCCATGAATATGCTTCGCCGTGGATGGAAGATGGGTTTTGCATGCAGTATGTGATTACCGATAGTTGGTTCACTTGCGAGCAACTTATGAAATGTGTTAGAAGCATAGGTAAAGGAGTAATGCACTTTGTTGGACTTGCTAAAATGGGAAAGACGAAATACACCGTATCAGGCAGGAAGAAAAAATGCTGCAGAACTCATTGCTACCTATGAACGTGAACGAGGAAAGAACTGTCGTAAGTACAGATGTCGATATATTCAGCTCAACGGCAACTTAGGGGATGTACCTATTAGAATATTCCTCATCAAGTATGGTAGGAACTCCACATGGAACGTCCTGCTCACCACGGATACAACGATGTCTTTCATAAAAGCCTTTGAAGTGTATCAGATTAGATGGAACATAGAAGTGATGAACAAGGAGACTAAGCAATATCTCGGATTAGGAGGTTATCAAGGTTGCGACTTTAATGGTCAGATAGCCGACGCAACGCTATGTTACCCACATATACCGTCATGGCTTTGGAAAAGAGGTTCACAGAATATCAAACCATGGGCGAACTTTTTTCGGATATAGAGGACGACCTCATGGCACTCACGTTATGGAAGCGAGTTCTTGCCTGTATCAAACGTATACTTCGCATTTTAGGAGAAACACTTGGGATAACGCCCCAACAGCTTATGGCTACAATCAGCGGCAACGACAAAGAGTTGAGAAAAATCCTTGTAATGGCAGAAGTGTTAGAAAAATGGGACGAAGTATATGAACAGACTGCTTTAACCTCTATTATACTTGTGTTAAAAATCAATGGATATGGGTAATAACGTGTAAAGGTGAATAAAAAAAGACCAGTGTTTTTAAGGGTGGGAAACTTTAGTTATATTATTATAAGCTAAAGTCTTAATATTGTTAATGATACGAATTAGTTTCATTAATCTTGAGTTCTCTCACTGATAGTTACTTTTATTTACCGATATTTATCGTTGTTTACCGATATATATTGTAATTTATTAGGTTCATCCGACATTTCGAGTGATACGGCAGTCATGCAGTGCATAGAGTCTTAGTGTAAAGTACCTTTCGTCCCTTAAGCCATACGCATTTCGCTTCATTACTTTAATCTTGTTATTTATGCCTTCGACTTTTCCTGTTGATAGATGGCAATCGTACCAGGTAAGGATTCTTTTCTTATAGGTTTTCACGGTAACAGCCATTTTCTGTAGTTGGGCTATCTTACTTTGTTCAGCCTGACTAATCCAGTCATCAAGCACTTTTTCTGCCATATCTTTTGTGGGTTGTGACCATATCTGACGGAGTTGTTCCTTCAAATAGTATACCTTTGATAATGGTTCATTCATAGCTAAGGTATTCTCAAGCCTTATCTTATGCTGTTTATCAATGATGTCCGCATCATTGCCCAGTAGCAGATACCTTTGCAAGTTCCAAAACGAAGTGCAATAAAAAGTGTCCCTCTCGAGAGATGCAGACAACCTCTCGCTACGCGTCGAGAACGTCTGCATCTCTCGGAGAGGAAAAAGAAACAACCAGCAATACAAATAAAAAGGAGACCGAAGTCTCCCAAAGATTAACTAACTTTGTATTGTCAATGTATCATCAATTAATCTCGGAGCAAAGGTCGCAAATTTTGCCTTACTCCAAAAAGAAAACAGCGAGAAAAAATTGCCGACATCGTCGGTATTAGTCAGTCAACACTCTCACGTGAAATCAAACGCAACAGCACGCCTTCTGGAAAGTATATCTAGACGAAGGCGCATGATATGGCTATGCAGCGCAGAAAGAACACGGTAACTAACGCCAAACTCTCCGACGAATTAGTCTGGAGAATTAAAGAATATATTACCAACGACCAGTGGTCTCCAAGACAAATATCAGGGTATCTGCGCATGAATGAGGGCATAGAGGTGTCCCCACCAGTCCATCTATAACATCATCCACAATGACACAACAGAAAGCTTGCAGAGCGCACAAGACATAAGATGAAAATACGGGCATCGTCCCAAAGGCGGACATCTTCCAATAAAGGACAGAGTGAGTATCCATGAAAGAAGTAAGGAAGTTGACGGGAAGAGATTTGGAGATTTTGAGATGGACTTAATCGTCGACCCTGCCCATCACGCCATACTCACAATAGTGGAGAAATCTACCAATATGTTGCTTATGCAGAAACTGCCATTTGGAAAACTAGTCAACGCCTCTGGCAAAGGTGGTTAGGAAACTACTGCTGCATACAAGAACAGCCTGAAGACAATTACAACAGATAACGGACCTGAATTTGCGGCACATAAGGACATCACCAAATACTTAGGCGTGCCCGTATACTTCGCTGACCCATATTGTTCATGGCAAAAGGGAGCTGTTGAGAATACAAACAAATTAATCAGGCAGTATATTCCTAAAAAGGATTCGTTTGATAACTATACGGACAAGAAAATTATGTCCATACAAAAGAAATTGAACGAAAGACCAAGGGAAAAATTAAACTTTTCTACTCCAAAGTGCGAGTTCTTTAAACACGTTTTGTAATTTTGCACTTGCTGGTTGACTCTGCGGTGCCATCTGTAAAACAGATACCGAAAAACTTAGATTTGAGTTCCTTGAAACGCTTTTCATCTTCCATAGCTTTTTTCTTCTTCTGTTCTATCTCTTCTCTTTCACGCACTCTGAGAAGTTCCTCGTGCCTGCGATCGTGTTCGCCTTTAAGGTCTGTTGGGTATAAATATTTTGGATTATGAATATCCTTACCTAATCTTCTAACCCAAGTTTAACGGGCAAAATTATTTTTCATAAATTTTCAGTGTATTTTGAAGGTTTCAGGTTTGCTAAGTACTTAATAATCAGGCATAGTATTTTCTAAATACGGACTAAATCTGATTTGTAGGACACCAGCATATCAATTTTTTTTGTTACTTTGCACCCATGCACGCAAATGTACAGACACGTTTTAATCCGGCAACTGGTGAAAAGGCTCTTTATTATAGACTAAAAGAGTCATATCGTGACGTGGCTGGACACGTACATTCGCTCATCCTGCTCAATATCGGTTTTGAACCTTCTCTCACAGCCTTGCAGGTGAGAAGGATTGCCTTTGCACTTACAGAGCGTTTTAAGAACAGAGGAACTAATTCTTTGTTTGGCAAACAGTTGGAGGGACTTACTGAACTGGAACAGACAAGGCGGATGAATGGTGGCAGCGGATGAAAGAGGAAGGTGGAATTGACAGATTCGATAAGAAGGAACAGAAGGCAAGAAAGGAGTCTGAACGTTATATCGATCTTGCTACGGCAGAACATACTGACGCAAGGAATGTCGGTGCAGAATGGCTTTGTAAACAGACCATTGACAAGCTGGGACTGGAAGAATTCCTGCGTGACCAAGGATGGAGCAACCATTCTATCCACACCGGACTTTCTGCGCTCATCATCCGGACTGTGTATGCCGTGTCTGAACGTTCCTCGTATTATTATCTCAGGGATAATTCGGCTGCCGCTGAACTTTACACAGGTTCGCAAGACTGGACTCCGGGTATCAATGCCCTGTACAAGGTAACGGACAAACTCTATGAGCTCAAAGAGAAGATAGAACGTCACTTGTGCAATGTAACAGACAATCTTTTTAATATAGATAACAAGCTGATGCTCTTTGACTTGACAAACTTCTACTTTGAGGGTAGTAAGCGTGAAAGCAAGAAGGCACAGTTCGGTAGATCAAAGGAGAAGCGATCAGATTGTAAACTTCTCGTCCTGGCCCTGTGTATCAATAAGGAGGGCTTCATACGCTATTCTTCTATCCTGGAAGGCAATACGGCTGATCCTAAATCACTGCCTGATATGATAGATACGCTGGCAGATAGGAATCCTGTACAAAAAGAAAAGTCGCTTGTCGTGATGGACGCAGGCATTGCAACCGAAGACAACCTGAAACTTATCAAGGCAAAGGGCTATAACTATCTCTGCGTATCTCGCACCAAGCTGAAAGATTACACGCTCAGTGAGGACCACAAGAGCGTGATGGTAAAAGATGCCCGAAAGCAAATGATAACGCTCAACAAGGTACACACGGAAGGTGAGGACTACTATCTTGAGATAACCTCTCCATCTAAGACCATGACCGAATCGTCAATGAACAAACTCTGGCGTGAAAGGTTTGAAACAGAGCTGAAGAAGATAAATGATGGTATTGCAAAGAAAGGTGGAACGAAACTCTACGAGAAGGTTGTAGAGCGTACGGGACGAGCCATACAGAAATACCCCTCTATCGCAAAATACTATGCGATAGACTACGTTAGAAACGAAGATAAGCCAAAGGAAATGCTACGTGTAGACTGGAAGCTCAAAGACCTCTCAGCTATAGAATCCGGACACGACGTATACTTCCTACGGACCAATATAGAAACACTCGATGAGCGTACTACGTGGGACTATTACAACCTCATACGAGAAATCGAATGTACCAACAGGCAGTTGAAGACCGACCTGAACCTCCGTCCTATATATCATCAGACCGATGACCGGAGCGATGCGCATCTTTTCTTCGGTCTGCTTGCCTACTGGGTGGTAAACACCATCCGCTGCCAGTTGAAGCGAGAAGGCGAATCCTGCTATTGGACCGAAATCGTGAGGAGGATGAGCACCCAGAAACTCGTAACTACGGAAGGTAGAAACCCATTGGGAGACATCGTACAGATGCGACAATGCAGCAATCCCTCAAAGCAGGCAACTGCTATATACGATAAACTGAAATTAAAATATGCACCATTCAGAAAAATAAAAATTTGTAGGACACAGAACCCATAGCCAAAACTGAAAAAGTGTGATAACAGTAAGATTCTACGATGATAGGTGTTAAACTTGGGCTATAATCTTGTTGGATGGAAAATAAAATTCGGGGATAGACACAGCTGTCTTATCCCCGAATTTCTTTATAAGGTTATTAACGGATATCGCGACCATGGCAATTCTTAAATTTCTTGCCACTACCACATGGACATGTGTCGTTAGGACGTGGCATCTTGTCAGCACGATATGGAGTATGGTTTACCTCCTGCACTCCTTCACGGGTGTCGTGGTGTGCTGCTGCAACCTGATCAGGATTATTCAGTTCAACCTTTTCTTCTTTGTATTGCTGTCTATGTTCTTCTGGTGCAGCTTCTTGTATTTCTTCTGCTGGCTGCATCTCTGGAATCTGACAACGCATCAGAACACTTGCGGCACGATTATTCATATCATCAATCATGTTGTCCCACAACTTCACACTCTCTAACTTGAAGATAAGCAATGGATCTTTCTGCTCGTAAGACGCATTTTGTACAGAGTGACGGAGGTCGTCTAGCTGGCGGAGGTTTTCTTTCCAATCATCATCAATGATATGGAGGAGGATTACTTTCTCGAATTGCTTAATAATAGACTTAGCCTCACTCTCGTATGCTTCCTTCAAATCGCATGGTATGTTGTAAACACGTTTGCCATCAGTGATAGGCACCATGATACGTTCATACATTGCACCCTGATTTTCATATACCTCTTTAATGATAGGCCATGCAACAGTCTGAATACGTTCTGTTTTACGAGTAAAGGTTTCCATAGCTGCTTGGAAACTGCGTTCTGACAGTTCAGAAGTATTGTTGCCATTGAAATCTTCCTCTGTGAATGGACATTCCATAGCAAGAACTTTTAGGAACTCTTCTTTACAACCTTCGTAATCGTTCTTTTCTATAATATTTACACAACGGTCCCAGATGATGTTAGAAATATCCATACCGATACGCTCACCCATCAAGGCATGGCGACGCTTTTCGTAAATGACCGTACGCTGTTTATTCATAACGTCATCATATTCCAACAGACGCTTACGGATACCGAAGTTGTTTTCCTCAACCTTCTTCTGTGCACGCTCAATGCTATTTGAAATCATTGAACTCTCAATACGTTCGCCATCTTCAAAGCCGAGTCTATCCATTACCTTAGCAATACGCTCAGAACCGAAGAGACGCATCAACTTGTCTTCAAGTGATACATAGAATACTGATGAACCTGGGTCGCCCTGACGACCAGCACGACCACGAAGCTGACGGTCTACACGGCGACTCTCATGACGCTCTGTACCAATGATAGCTAAACCGCCTGCATCTTTAACTTCCTGAGAGAGCTTGATGTCGGTACCACGACCTGCCATATTGGTAGCGATTGTTACAGCACCAAGACCATTTACAGAACGACCAGCCTCGGCTACAATCTGCGCCTCCTTCAAGTGCTGCTTTAGCGTTCAATACTTGGTGTGGAATCTTACGCATGTTAAGCATCTTGCTCAAAAGCTCACTGATTTCTACAGATGTTGTACCAACAAGACAAGGACGACCTTGGTTTCTCATTGCCTCAACCTCATCAATAACAGCAGCATACTTCTCACGTGCAGTCTTGTAAACACGATCCTCCATATCTTTTCGGAGGATAGGACGGTTGGTTGGAATCTCAACAACATCAAGTTTATAGATGTCCCAGAACTCACCAGCCTCAGTAGAAGCTGTACCCGTCATACCTGCAAGTTTGTGATACATGCGGAAGTAATTCTGTAATGTAATCGTTGCGAATGTCTGTGTAGCCGCCTCTACCTTTACATGCTCCTTAGCCTCAACAGCCTGATGTAAGCCATCGCTCCAACGACGACCTTCCATAATACGACCTGTCTGCTCGTCGACAATTTTTACTTCACCATTCAAGACAACGTACTCATCGTCTTTATTAAACATGGTATAAGCCTTTAAAAGCTGCTGCAATGTATGAACGCGCTCACTCTGAATACCATAATGAGCCATCATTGCGTCTTTCTGATCAATATACGCCTGCTCGTCAATAATTTTATCTTCTTTCTGTTTTTCAAGTGCAGAAAGTTCTGTGGTAATATCAGGTAATACGAATAACTGCTCATCTTTGACCTGACTTGCCAACCATGCAGTACCCTTATCTGTAAGATCACATGAGTTCATCTTCTCGTCCGTTACGAAGTAGAGAGGTTCAATAGCTTTTTGGCATTTCACGGTTGTTATTTGCCATGTAATACTCCTCTGTCTTCAGCATACCAGCTTTGATTCCATCTTCTGAGAGGAATTTAATAAGAGCTTTGTTTTTTGGTAGTGACTTGAATGAACGATAAAGTGCAAGGAAGCCTTCCTCTTGTAGTTTTTGGAAAGTCTCTTTATTGTTGGTATTTTTTTGTGCTTCAGCTAATTTGTGGCGAGCCTCAGAAAGAAGCTCTGTAGCCTGCTTGCGCTGAACCTCATAAAGACTTTGAACTAATGGTTGGAACTCTTCAAACATTTGTACGTCACCCTTTGGTACAGGACCACTAATAATAAGAGGTGTACGAGCATCGTCAATCAACACAGAGTCAACCTCATCGACAATAGCATAGTTGTGTTGGCGTTGAACGAGGTCGGATGGTGATACTGCCATGTTGTCACGCAGATAGTCGAAACCAAACTCATTGTTGGTACCGAAGGTGATGTCTGCCTGATAAGCCTTACGACGTGCGGGAGAGTTTGGTTGATGCTTGTCGATACAATCAACAGAAAGACCATTGAACATATAAAGTGGACCCATCCATTCTGAGTCACGTTTTGCAAGATAGTCATTAACTGTTACGACGTGAACGCCATTGCCTGTAAGGGCATTGAGGAATACAGGTAGGGTAGCAACAAGTGTCTTACCTTCACCCGTAGCCATCTCGGCAATCTTACCCTGATGAAGAACAGTACCACCGAATACCTGTACATCATAGTGAACCATCTCCCACTTAAGATCGTTGCCACCTGCTGTCCAGTGATTATGATAGATAGCCTTGTCGCCATCAATCGTAATAAAGTCATTTGATGGGTTTGCAGCCAATTCACGATCGAAGTCGGTTGCTGTTACGATTGTTTCTTCATTCTCAGAGAAACGACGTGCAGTATCTTTAACAATAGAGAATGCTACAGGCATAACCTCATCGAGTGCCTTCTCATAGTTATCGAGTGCTTCTTTATCAAGTTTATCTATTTGATTAAAAATCTCTTCACGTTCTTCAATCGGTGTATCCTCAATTGTTGCACGAAGTTCTGCAATCTTCTCACGCTGTTCCTTACCTGCATCCTGAACATACTTCTGAATCTCTTTTGTCTTTGCACGCAATTCGTCATTGCTGAGTGCTTTAATCTCTGGATATGTTGCCTTTACCTTATCTACGTATGGCTGTATAAGCCTCATATCACGTGTTGACTTGTCTCCAAAAAGTGCCTTTAATATTTTATTGAAATTCATTTATTCTTAATTTATTTTGTTTACTTATTTTAGAGGATGTATTCCTCTTTGATTTACTTCTTCTATTAGATAAGCGTGTCTTCATTACGTTGCTTATTATATGATAAGAAATAAACTGGGAGCGCGAATTTTTATTCCAGTCCTTAAAGAAGGATTAGGAAGGAATAGTTGTAATTTCTGATTATTTTTTTGATTTAACTATTAATGCTGTAGAATAATTATCGTATAAATCAGTCACATACACAGCTTTATTTTGTGCTGGTTCAGTTTCTTCGTCTTCTTTAATCTGTTTAAAGGCTTCAAGAACTGATAAGATTTCTTGTTCAACACCTTTAAATGCTTGTTGATGACAAAGGTCTTCGATATTAACATCACCCAATGCAATTTTTAGCGCAGACTGATAGTTCTGTGCTTCGACTCTGTTGTCGCAAGAACGACAAGTAAAGCGGTGATGTATTTATTCATTTTTTTTATTTCTTTGAATTACTTACAGTTGTAACCGATTTGTAAATTCGCAAATGTAATATACAATGTAATAGCAAGAATGATGCCACAATTAGTATTGGTAGTGGTATCTCTTGGAATAAACTTCCAAAAAGTCCAATGATAATGGATGCTCCCCAAATCTTCCACCATAATATACTATTCTTCTTTATTGTACTATAAAGGAAGAATAGAGATAAGGGATTAAAGAAGAAAATGATGAAGTTTAATCTAACACATGGGTGTTGCGAAAATAGCATTGTAAAAAGGATAATACCTATAAGTCCCGATATAAGCATTAATGTTGTATCCCAAATCCAAGTAATTTGTTTTTTACGATAGCTAAAAAGCATTATTACAATGCTGATTGCCGCAAAAATTAGTGCTATTGATAAAGGAGAGAGAGGCAATGCGGAGTCTTCCACATCTGTTCTTGCGTTTAGTAATATGTTTGTTTCCTTTACCAAAGGCTTTCCATTGTATGTTGCTTTTTCAAAATCTTTTCTTAGGTTGTCAGGAAGAAATTGCTGTTCTGCCTTTGTTGTTTTTCGATCAGCATCCACTCCAAGAAGGAGGTCTTCTCCAAATTGTGACCATTCGTATTTATAGTTCCATTTATGTATCATTGAACGGAAGGTCGTGCCTTGTTCTACTGGTGGGTAGTTTACTTTTCTTTGGAGGTGATTGACAATCATGTCACGTGCCCTTGTTGTGCAATTGTCAAAGAAGAAATTATAGCGATAAACGATGTTTTCAGGCTTCGTGTTATCCTGTAATGCTTTATATATAACTTCTTTATCCTTAGGTGATAAGTTGAGAACTTGCTCTGTCACTTTTCGTCCTTCATAACTATATTGAGCAAGGAAGGTTTCCATTGTTTGTACCCCCATTCGGTAGTCGGTCATACCCAGAACAAAGCGAGGGATAAAGTAGTTTTGTTCAAGAGAGAAAATGCCATAGTTAATAGCAAGGTCTTCTCCGCTACTTTTATCATAGTAACGGATAGCTGTATGTCCGTATTGCGCCCAAATTTCTTTGCCAGGCGAACATGTTAGAAGAGATATTTTAATGTTATCAGCATTGTTTGTTATAGACTGAGTCCCTGCTGCTACCCTTATAGCAGACAGAAGTAATGTCAAAACAATATATATAATCTCTTTTCTCATTTTCACCGCAAAGATAGCAAAAAAGGATGAGAGCGCAAAGAAAGCTTATTAAAAATCAAAATCCTTTGTTGTTTTTCTGCAATATAGATTTTTTTTAATAACTTTGCGCAATATATTGTATAGATATATAATTGGAATAAGAAAAAGTGTAAGAATGAAAAAGATATTTGCAGCAGTGTGCCTTGCAGGTCTTGCAGTACAAGTCTCAGCACAAAGTGGAACTAATTCTCCATATAGTCAATATGGATTAGGTGCTTTGGCTTCTCAAGCAACAAGTTTTAATCGTGGCATGAATGGATTAGCATACGGCTTTCATGAGCGTAATCAGGTGAATTATATGAATCCTGCTTCGTACGCTTCGGTGGACTCCCTGTCGTTCATATTTGATGCAGGAGTTAGTCTTCAAATGACTAATTTTGAGGAAAATGGTAATAGTCTTAATGCTAAAAATGCTGATATAGAGTATGTTGTTGCTTCGTTTAGGGCTTTTAAGCACGTGGGCGTAAGTTTTGGTTTTCTTCCTTATACAAATATTGGTTACAATTTCAGTAATACTAATAATGTAAATGCTTTTCCAAGTAAATCTTCTTCAGATGCCACCTATTCTAACACATATAATGGAGATGGTGGATTACACCTCGTATATCTTGGAGCAGCTTGGCAACCTTTAAAGGGATTCTCATTTGGTGCAAATATTGGATATTTGTGGGGAGTGTTAAATCGTTTTTCAACGAATACTTATAGTGACAATTATGTAAATACATTGTCGAAAAAATATTATGCGCAAGTAAAGAGTTATAAGGCTGACTTTTGGTGTACAGTATACTTATGCAATAGATAAGAAGAATGATTTAACTTTGGGTCTTGCTTATTCTCTTGGACATAACTTAGGGGTAGAAGCCGAGTGTAATTTGATTTCAACAAATTCACAGACAAGCGTTTCAGATACAACCCATTATGTTGTTTCAAATGTTCTTGATTTTCCTCATACGTTTGGTGTTGGATTGATGTGGAACCATAATAACCGCTTGAAGTTTGGTGTTGACTACCAATTGCAGAAGTGGGCAAATATAAAGTATCCACAATTGAGCACTGTTAATGGCACGACAACTTATAATCTTGTTGATGGTCAGTTCAATGATTGTCATAAGTTGACTTTGGGTGGCGACTATTGCAAGGGTGAACGCTATCGTGGTTTCTTTAGTCGTATGCACTATCGTGCAGGTCTTAGCTATGCCAGTCCGTATCTAAAGATAAATGGTAAGGATGGTCCACGTGAACTCTCGGCAAGTCTTGGAGTTGGTATTCCTATTATTAATAGTTATAATAATCGAAGTCAGTTGAATATCAGTGCAGAATGGATAAATCAGAGTGCCACTGGATTGATAAAGGAAAATATTTTCCGTATTGATGTTGGTTTAACATTCAATGAACGTTGGTTTGCGAAGTTTAAGGTTGAATAATATGCGTTCAAACCTTTACACCTTTTTTATTTGCTTATTATTTATGTCGTATGCTTTCGTTTCGTGTTCAGAGGAACGTGAGCATACAGCCCCTGCTATACATGCTCGTGATTCTGTGCCAGTTATGACAACGTATGGTGTAAATACACTTGTGTCGGACTCTGGTGTAATCAAATATCGTATTGTAACTGAGCGTTGGGAAGTTAATGAGAATCGTAATCCTTCACGATGGACCTTTAATAAAGGTATTCTTCTTACTCAATTTGATCTAAAGAAGCATGTAGTGGGTTATGTTCAATGTGACACTGCTGTCTATTTTGATAAGGATCGTCGTTGGGAACTTAGAGGTCGAGTCAGGATACTTACGTCACAAGGACTTGCGTTTTATAGTAATGAACTATATTGGGATGAGCGTAATCATCAGATGTGGTCATATACTTACTCGCATGTAAACTCCCGATAAAGAATTACAAGGGAATTGGTTCCGTAGTGACGAACAAATGACAAATTTTGAGATACGTCAGACAAAGGGATGGAGCATTTTCTCTAATGATGAGTTTATGCCATCTGCTGGTTCAGGTACCCCAATAATAGATACTTCGCATGTTGATAGTATGAGAGGTCCAGTTGTTAATCAAAAGTAGGAACTTGATTGTTCAACTCTTTTCTAACAATAAGTAGCTTTCACTCCTGTTATAAATGACAAGCTGTTTACATTCTAATCCATGTTTTGTTTGTCATGTTAATATAATGTTTGCTGGCTTACAAAAAGGTCATTAGAAGGTGGGTGTTTGATTGTTATGTATCGACGGATGTTTGTGACAGACTTTACCGAAAGTTTTTATCAGATTGCATTAAATAATTATAGAAATTGGATATAAGTTTAATTATTGGAATTGTAATAACAATGGCACTCTCTGCATTCTTTTCGGGAATGGAGATAGCCTTTGTTGCGAGTAATCGTCTTCTTGCAGAAATGGACAAAGAGAAGAATGGTATTGCTCAAAAATGTTTGACAATATACTATAGAAATCCGAATGGTTTTGTTTCTACAATGCTTGTAGGCAACAATATTGTACTTGTTATTTATGGTATCTTTTTTGCACAAATATTTGACACAACACTTTTTGTTACGTTTGATTCTGCAACACGTGTTGTGTTAGATACCCTGGCATCTACACTCGTTATTCTTTTTACAGGCGAATTCTTGCCTAAGACATTGTTTAAGAGTAATCCAAATCGCTTGCTAACACTTTTTGCTCCGTTAGCCTATGTTTTCTTTATAATTTTATGGCCAATAAGTCGATTTACAACACTTTTAGCACGTGTTCTTTTACGTTTAGTAGGAATCAAAATGAATGACAAAGAGGATGATGGAACCTTTACAAAGGTTGACCTTGATCATCTTGTTCAGAGCGCGATTGAGAATGCTGAAAATGAAGACGATATAGAAGATGAAGTAAAGATTTTTCAGAATGCATTAAATTTCAGGATACAAAAGGTACGTGATTGTATGGTTCCGCGTACAGAAATAAGGGCGGTTGGTGAGAATTGTTCTTTGGAAGAACTGCATCAGATGTTTATAGAGAGCGGTAATTCCAAGATAATTGTTTATGAAGGTGATATTGATCATATAAAAGGGTATATCCATTCTTCGGATATGTTCCGTTCACCTGAGAATTGGACTGATCATATTAGGCAAATGCCCTTTGTGCCAGAAACGATGGCTGCACAAAAACTTATGAAAGTTTTTCTTGTTCAAAAGAAGAGTTTGGGTGTTGTGGTTGATGAGTTTGGTGGTACCAGTGGAATTGTTTCTTTGGAAGACATTGTTGAAGAAATCTTTGGTGATATTGAGGATGAGCATGATAACAAGAAATATATTACAAAGCAGATAAATGATAACGAGTACGTCCTTTCGGCACGTTTAGAGATTGATAAGGTAAATGAAATGTTCAATCTTGACTTGCCTGACAATGATGATTATATGACAGTCGGTGGTTTGTTGTTACATGTTTATCAAGGATTTCCTAAACTGAATGAAATTGTAACTATTGGACAATATGAGTTTAAGATAATCAAGAAGACCATGACGAAATTAGAACTTGTGCGGCTAAAAAGTCAATAGAATAGCGTAATTTCTGAATGAAAAAAATTATGATACTTGCCCCTGTATTTTTTTGTGCGCAATTTATCATATTAAATAGAATAATTAAAAATCAAATAATAAATCTAAAATGGCAGCATTAGGAAAAATTAGAAGCAAAGGTAGCATACTGGTAGCAGCTATCGGTCTTGCCTTGTTTGCATTCTTGGCTGAAGAAGGTGTCCGTTCTTGCAATGGTATCAAGGGCGAAGCACGTCAGCAGATTGGAGAAATTCTGGGCAAAAAGGTTAGTGTTCAGGACTATCAGAAATTGTTAGATGAATATCAGTCAGCAATTAAGTTCACGATGCAACGTGACAACCTCACCGAACAGGAACTTAACCAAGTTAAGGACCAAGTTTGGCAACAACTTGTAAGCAATCGTGTACTTGAAGCTGATGCGGAGAAGCTCGGTTTGACTGTAACAGAGAAGGAAATTCAAATGTTTTGAATGAGGGTACTAACCCAATGTTGGCTCAGACACCATTTGTAAACCAACAAACAGGTCGCTTTGATGTGAATGCACTCAAGCAATTCTTTGATAGCTATAATAAGGCAAAGTCTGCAAGATCTCCACAGGTTGAGCAGATGCAAATGGTATATGACTACTGGCTCTTTGTTGAAAAGAACCTCCGCTCACAATTGTTGAGTCAGAAATATCAGTCACTGCTCGCAAGCTGTATTCTCTCAAATAAGTCTGAGGCTAAGATGGCATTTAAGGACAATAATGAAGAAAGTCAGATTCAGCTCGCTTCTTTGGCTTATAGCACTGTAAAAGATGCTGACGTAAAAGTAACTGACGAGGATCTCAAAGCTAAATATGAAGAACTTAAACCTGCTTTCCGTCAGAATATAGAGACACGTGACATTAAGTATGTAGACTTCCAGATTAAGGCAAGTTCAGCTGACCGTAACAAGGTTGTTAAGGAGATGAATGAACTTCAGAAACAGCTTGCAACTGCTGACGATCCTGCTGCTATTATTAGCAAAAGCGGTTCTGTAATTTCTTATCTCGGTCTTCCTGTAAGTAGCAAGGCTTACCAGCAGTATCCTGATATTGCTTCAAAGATTGATTCACTTGCAGTGGGAACAACTGGCGTAACCGAAAATGTACAAGACAACACTTTGAACATTGTTCGTGTACTTTCAAAGGCACAGTTAGCAGACTCAATTCAGTTCCGTCAGATTAATGTTGCTGCTGCTACTCCTAATGAAGCACGTGTAAAAGCTGATTCTATTCAGAAGGCTTTGGCTGGTGGAGCAGACTTTGAAGTACTCGCTAAGCGTTACGGTCAGACTGGTGAGAAAGTGTGGTTTACTGGACAACAATATGAGTCGGCACCAAGTATGAATCAAGATAACCGTACTTTTGTAAATGCATTGCTCAATGGTGATGTTAATGCAACTCAAAATCTTGCCCTTACACAGGGTAGTGTTATCTTACAGGTTGTTGATAAAAAAGCATTTACAACTAAGACTACAGCTGCTATCATTAAGAAACTCATTGATTTCTCTAAGGATACACGTAGCAATGCTTATAATAAGTTCTCAGAGTTTGTAGCTAAGAGTACAACATTAGCCGACCTTGAAAAGAATGCATCTAAGTCTGGATACCAAGTACAGTCACTTAATGATCTCTCAACTGCCGAGCACTATGTTGCTGGTATTCATGGTACACGTGATGCGCTTAAGTGGCTCTTCGAGGCTAAGCAGGGTGAGGTTTCTCCACTCTATGAATGTGGTGATAACGATCACCTCTTGGTTCTTGCTCTTTCAAGCGTTCATTCACAAGGCTATCGTTCATGGGATGATGTACAGGTAAAGGATATTTTGAAGCGTGAGGTAACAAAGGATAAGAAGGCTGAGAAACTCATTGCAAAGCTTAAAGGCGTAAATACTATTTCTGCCGCTCAGGCAAAAGGTGCTAAGGTCTCTTCTGTTAATCAGATTACTTTCTCTGCTCCAGCCTTTGTACAAGCAACGGGTTCTGTTGAGCCTGCTCTTTCTGGTGCAGTTGCAAGTACTCCTGCAGGTAAGTTCTCTAAGGCTCCTGTCAAGGGTAATGCAGGTGTGTATGTCTTCCATGTACAAAAGAAGGCAATGCGTGCTGGATCTAAGTATGATGAAACATTATCAATGCAACAGGCTGTACAGATGAACATGCAATTAGTGGGTAATTTTTATGCAGGATCTTATCCTCAAAGCAAAGGTTGTTGATAATCGTTATTTGTTCTTCTAATAATAAGAATAGTTTTTATATCAGATATAAAGGCTTAATAATTTAATAGACTTATATCAGGTTACTCTCATAACCCTTATAGCTGTTTAGTAGCAGATATAAGGGTTATTTTTTATATAATACGTTGAGATATACGCTCACATTGTATAGTTATTTTTACTCACTCAATAGCTCATTATGTTTATATTTCAGGCTATGATTTTTGATTTATTTTGGCTCTATAACGTTTTGTGTGGGTAAATAGTTTTTTTCCTTGCCAGTGTTCCTATGCTTAATGGCTGAACAGATGAAGACGAATTGCTCTACAAAGTATAAAGGAGTTTGAGCTAAACAAGCTTCTACACACCTCCTGTTTATTCTTAGTATTAAAACATTTTGCTCACAATTCATCTCCTGTTATCCTTATATCATAGTGAATTTAACCCTCCGCACCACATGTGCTAAGCATCAGCACCACAGCAAATGATGGTAAGTATTCACGAACATTATATGAAATAAGACCTTAAAACATCCTTTCCTGTTGGCAAAAGTGTTAACGTGTAAAACACTAAAACTAAACTGAACAAATAACTTCTTTCTATGATTACAACAAGCATTATTCTAATCGGGTCAAACAACCCACACGTTTCGTTATAGAGCCTTTATTTTTCCTGTTTTCTTTTCCCGTCTTTGTATCTTATAGTAACTACAATGTGGATGCTGTAAAGACAGTTCGGGAATTTGAAAAAATGGTTATAGGTTCTGTTAATGGATGTGAGGTAAAATGATGAGTAAGGAATTGTATCTTAGTTGGCTTTTTTAGATAAAAAGATTTTAGTGATTGGTTTTTGTAAGAAACTAACGAAAGTAAAAACTCCTTTCCTTAGTTAGAGGAAAGGAGTGGAGGGGGAATCTAAAATCTATTTATCATTTCTTCTGGCGTGATAAGTTCTTGTTCGCCAGTCGACATATTCTTAAATGTTATTTTACCTTCTTGTATTTCGGTTTCACCTGCAAGGGCAACAAATGCAATGTTCTTTGCATTTGCATAACTCATTTGCTTTTTCATTTTAGCTTTATCAGGAAACATCTCGGTTCTGATACCAGCTTTTCTTGCTGCTGCAACAATAGGTAGGCAGTAGGCGGTTTCCTTTTCGCCAAAGTTGATAAAGAGTACTTGTGTGCTTTGTACGCTTTCTTTTGGATAAAGGTCGAGCGTGTTGAGAACATCGTATATGCGGTCAGCACCAAAACTAATTCCAACACCTGATATGCCAGGCATTCCGAAGATACCTGTAAGGTTGTCATATCGTCCACCACCGGTAATAGAACCAATCTGTACATCAAGTGCTTTAACCTCAAAGATTGCACCAGTGTAATAGTTTAGTCCACGTGCCAGAGTGAGGTCAAGTTGTATTTCATTATTTAGTCCTGATTTGCTCAGGTTGTCAAGAATGAAACGCGTTTCTTCAACGCCTTTCAGTCCTGTTTCGCTTTCTTTAAGAACCTCTGCAATAACATTAAGTTTTCTTCATTATTTCCTTCTAACTTAATGATAGGTTGTAACTTTTCTATGGCTTCTTCTGATATGTTATTACGACGTAGTTCCTCGTTTACGTTATCAAGTCCGATTTTGTCGAGTTTATCAATTGCAACAGTAATATCAACAATTTTTTCTTTCTCACCAATTACTTCTGCAATACCAGTAAGAATTTTTCTGTTGTTAATCTTTATCTGTACACGGATACCAAACTCGGTAAAGACGGTATCAACTATCTGCATTAATTCTACCTCATTAAGCAGTGAGTCAGAACCAACGACATCAGCATCGCATTGGTAAAACTCACGATAGCGACCTTTCTGTGGTCGGTCTGCACGCCAGACGGGTTGTATTTGATAACGTTTAAAAGGCAATTGCAATTCATCACGATGCATTACAACGTATCGTGCAAAAGGTACTGTTAGGTCATAACGTAAGCCTTTCTCGCAGAGTTTTGTCTGCATTTTAAGTGTGTTACGTTCCTTAAGTTCTTCATCATTAACAGCCTTTAGATAATCTCCTGAATTCAAAATCTTAAAAAGAAGTTTGTCTCCTTCTTCCCCATATTTGCCCATTAAGGTCTGTAATGTTTCCATCGAAGGAGTCTCTATTTGCTGAAAGCCATAGAGTGCATAGACACGCTTGATGGTATCAAATATGTAATTTCGTTTTGCCATCTCGTCTGGTCCGAAGTCACGGGTACCCTTTGGGATGGAAGGTTTGTTTGCCATTGTCCTTTGTTTATGATGTTTGTAGAAAAGTATTAGGCTGTAAGAAACGAATATAGGCTTTAGAATGCTTATAGTCGTCTGTCACAGCCTAAGATTAAGATATAAAACAATCGTTTGTTCGCGGTCTGGTCCAACTGAGATGACACCAATCCGGGTTTCGAGATAGTTCTCGAGGAAAGCAACGTAGTCACGGAATTCTTGTGGGAATTCGTCTTGTGACTTACATTTTGTCATATCCTTTTTCCAACCATTGAAGTCTTTATAGATTGGTTTTACATTGTCAATTTCGTAAGGGAAGTCCTTAGTTTCAGTGCCATCAGGCAACTCGTATGCTACGCAAGCCTTAATTGTTTCAAAGCTATCAAGAACATCGCTCTTCATCATGATGAGCTCTGTTACGCCATTTACCATAACAGAGTAGCGAAGTTGAACAAGGTCAATCCATCCACAACGGCGTTCACGTCCAGTTACAGCTCCATATTCATGTCCAAGGTCACGAATTGTTTTTCCTGTCTCATCAAATAATTCTGTTGGGAATGGTCCTGCACCAACACGAGTACAATAAGCCTTCATGATACCATAGACATTGCCAATCTTATTGGGTCCAATGCCAAGTCCAGTACATGCTCCTGCACAGACTGTGTTTGAAGATGTAACAAAAGGATAAGAGCCAAAGTCTACATCCAGCATGGTGCCTTGTGCGCCTTCGCAAAGGATGTGTTTCCCGTCACGAAGAAGGTAGTTGATTTCGTTTTCAGAATCAACAAACTTAAACTCCTTCATGTATGCAATTCCTTCCATCCATGTTTTTTCTGTCTCTTCAAATCCTTCAAAGTCTGTCCAGTCAAGTGCTTCGAGCATTTTTAGGTGTCGTTGCTTATGGGCAGCATATTTGTTTTCAAAGTCAGAGAGAATGTCACCAACACGTAGACCATTTCGGCTAATTTTGTCAGTATAGGTTGGGCCAATTCCTTTACCAGTCGTGCCGACCTTATCCTTACCTTTTGCGGCTTCATAGGCGCGGTCCAAGATACGATGTGTCGGCATAATAAGGTGTGCTTTCTTAGAGATGTGCAGACGCTCCTTAAGTGGATGTCCACTTTTTTCAAGGTCTTTTGCTTCACCCATAAAGAGGTCTGGAGCCAAAACAACACCATTACCAATGATGTTTACCTTTCCACCTTGGAAAATACCAGATGGTATAGAACGTAATACGTACTTTTGATTTTCGAACTCCAGAGTATGCCCAGCGTTTGGACCTCCTTGGAAACGAGCCACTACGTCGTAGCGTGGAGTTAGTACATCTACAACTTTACCTTTTCCTTCATCACCCCATTGGAGACCCAACAGGACGTCTACTTTACCTGTGTTCATTTGTTTTTATGTGAGTTTTTAACTTGTTTCTGTGTAAGAAACTTGCTTCTCTGACGCGACAAGACTGCCTGACAGCGCGAGCATATTCCATATATATATAGTGAAAATCCATCTCTGCGGAAGCGATGGAACTTTGTATTCTTGATAGCATCCGCAATTTCGGGAGAGTCAACTTCCGTTACTGTTCCGCAAAGCGTACAGATTTGATGGATATGGTCTTCATTGTTATAACATGCTTCATATTTTGTTTGGCCAATGAAACGATGCCTAACAACGAGACGCAACTCTATGAAAAGACGCATTGTATTGTATAGTGTGGCGCGTGATACTCGAAAGTTATTTGCTTCAAGTGCTACGCCTAACTCGTCCAGAGAGAAGTGTTCTCCCATATCATACACGGCATCCAGAATGGCATATCGCTCTGAGGTCTTGCGATGATTGTTAGACTCAAGGTATTCATCCAGAATATCTCGAACTCTTTTTTTGACTATATTTCTAGTCACAGCTTACTGATTAAATTCGCACAAAGTTACCATTTTTTAATGATATAACTAATTTATTGTACCGAAAAAAAGTTAAAAGATAGTTTGGTTAAATGTCCATTGTTTTGTCTATCTTCCCATTATATCATTGAAATTTACAAATATAATATGATTTGGTTTTATGCTTCTTTATTTTTAGTGTCTCTTTTAAGCTTTTTATTATCTGGTATTATCAATAAGACACTTATATCTTCTTCAATGTGATATTTTTATTTTTATAGAGGATGTTGTTTTCGAGTTTTATTATTTTTGGATATTTGTTTTTAGTTATTTTTTTAGTTGTTTTTTTGATGAGAATATGTAATAATTTTTCAAAACCATATAGAGTTATTATGGCTCTATAACGAATCGTGTGGGTAATCATATAAATTTCAGATAAAAATATTACCTTTGTTTTATGAATAGTACAGAGATATTTACAATGGCTTTAGGCCTGTCAGAACCATGGTATGTATCCAAGGTTGAGTTTATAGAAGGCAAACACTCCACCAAAGAACTCCATATTTGGTTGAGCTTTTAATCGTGGACATCGTTTTAAGCTTAATGAAAATGAGTACACTGCCTACGATACCATAGATAAGACATGGCGTCATTTGAACTTCTTTGAACATCTTTTGTTATCTTCACGCCAGCGTTCCCCGTATTAAAACAGATGACCACCGAACAATCATGGTAGATGTTCCGTGGGGCGTAAAAAGCAACGGTTTCACATTGCTTTTCGAAGCCTACTCAATGCTTCTCATAGAGCGTGAAATGCCTGTGAAGAGCGTTTCCCGTACCATTCATGAAACAGCTCCACGTATATGGCGTGTTTTTAATCATTGGGTTCACTAAAAGCCGTTAAGAAAAATTGACATGTCCAAAAGTACGTCACATCGGAGTGGATGAAACCTCTAAACGAAAGGGACACAACTACATAACGCAGTTTGTAGACTTGGATACTCGTAAGACTATTTTTCGTCACTGATGGTAAAGATGCAAGCACTTTCGAGGCATTCAGCAAGGCATTGGTTGCGAGCCATGGAAAGGTGGAGAATATAGAAGCTATCGAGTATGGATATGTCTAAATCTTTCATATCAGGTGCCTTAACTCACTTCCCCAATGCCGGTATCATTTTCGATAAATTCCATATATTTAAGGCTCTCAACGAGGCTGTTGATATGGTACGTAAGGAGGAACACAAAGAAACCAAACTACTTAAAGGACACCGTTTTACGCTGCTATACAACAAGAAGAATCTCTCACCAAAAAAAATGATGGAACTGAATACCCTCCTGATGACCTACCCAACAATTGGAAAGGCTTATAGCTTTAAGGAATCTTTTCATCGATATATTCAATGAGTGCGCTAAGGATTCTGTGGAAAAAAACTTGATTTATGGTGTGAGATGGTAGAACAATCGGCAATCAAGCCTATGCTTAATTTCGTTGCAATGATAAAATCGCACATGTACGGCATCAAGCAGCTATTTGCCATGAGGGATGTCAACAACGGAGTTCTGGAGGATTGAACTCACAGATACAACTTGCAAAAAGGAGGGCAAGAGGATTCGTAAATACAGAAAACTTTAAGTATATGATCTATTTCATAACAGGTGGGCTTGAACTGGATTACCCACACGATTCGTTATAGAGCCGTTATTATAAATATAATGTAAAAATAGTTGTAAGTAGAAATGTTTAATTTTGATGTTATCATTTTTATTTTATGTGTCTTTATTTCTTTTGGTTTTTCATCAGATAAGTCTATATGCATTGTGTTACATAAGCCTACGCATACATTAAAAAGTCTTATGTAGGAAGGTGATGTTTGATGCCTTATAAAAAGTAGAATTGCAGTTCAAAATACATTTTTAGCCAACTGTAATATAAAAATAAGTTAATTATTAAAGTTTAGTATACACATTATGATGGGTTAATGTAAAACTCACATAATTACATAATGCATTTTATTTTTACAGAAAGTTTTTCTTACCTTTGTTTTTAGATAAGTATAAAATAGACAAATTAAAGTTTTAAAATGAGGAAGCAAATAGACATATTAAAAACCTTTTGGAACCAAATAATTATTTGGGTTCCCCTCTTCCTCATCCCCATTTTGTATGTTCCTCATGAGCATCTCCTCATGGCAGAATGATTTGTCATTATATATTATTCCACTATCAGTTATGGCGGTTGCTTATATAAATTATTTTTATACTTGCCCCCATTTTTATTAAGAGGTAATAGAAAGTCATTCTGGACAATCAATATCTTACTTATATTTTTCTTATCTATTTTACAGCACGAATGGTTATATTATAAAATAGGTGAAGAAGGTATAACCTTCTCGTCTTATCATCTTTTTATTAAGAAAAAGTACTTATATCCACATATTTTCTTCATTGTTCGTAACATTCTAAACCTAAGTATTTGTGCAGGTGTTGCTACCTCAATACAGATGGCGCAGCGATGGTCAAAGGCTGAAAAGGAAAAGCGTGAGGCCGAGACAGCAATGACAAAAGCAGAGTTGGTTAATTTACGTCAACAAGTTAATCCTCATTTTCTGCTCAATACAATGAATAACATTTATGCACTAACAGCATTTGATACGAATAAGGCACAGAAGGCAATTATCGATCTTTCAAAGATGTTAAGGCATATACTTTATGACAATCAACAGCCTTATGTATGTCTTAAAGAGGAAATAGAGTTTTTGCATAACTACGTAGATCTTATGATGATACGTATTCCTGTTAATGTAGATATTAAACGTGAATTTAATATACCATCTAATTGTAATATTCATGTTGCTCAATGATATTTATTTCATTGTTGGAAAATGCATTTAAGCATGGAATTAGTCCTGAACAAAAAGAATTTCATACATATAAGGTTAGACGCAAATAGTGAAGAAATTGTCTTTTTCTATTCAAAATAGTAACTATCCTAAAAGGTGAAGCAGGGCGTAATGGTCATGGGATAGGACTTAAACAAGTAGAGCGTCGTTTGGAGCTTGCTTATCCAGATAAATACAAATGGGAGAAAGGATTTGATAGTAACAGAAATATTTATTCAACCAAAATAATCATTTATGATACTAAACTGTATAATCATTGACGATGAACCTTTAGCAGCGGACTTGCTCGCAAGTTATGCAAAGAAGACACTTTTTTTAAACCTTATTGGTGTTTTTAATAGTGCAGTAGAAGGCGTAAAAGCCATCCGTGAGAATAGAGTAGACCTCATATTCTTAGATATACAGATGCCTGAACTTAGCGGCCTTGAGTTTGCTAAGATTCTGCCTAAGGATACTAAGATTATTTTCACAACTGCTTTTAGTCAGTATGCAGTTGAGGGATATAAGGCTAATGCTCTTGATTACCTTATGAAGCCTATAAGTTATGAAGCTTTTTTTGCAGGAGCAAGTCGGGCTTTGGAGTGGTTTCAGAATATGCGTCATATAGAGGTTGTGACAAATGATCGATTTATTTTCATAAAGAGTGAATATAAATTGGTTAAGGTTATGTTTGATGAAATTCTTTATATTGAGGGTGTAAAAGACTATGTTAAGATTTATCTTGCAGATGAACATAAACCTATTATGAGCCTTATGAATATGAAAAAGATTGAGGAATCGTTACCTAAACCTGAATTTATGCGTATACATCGTTCTTATATTGTACACATGAAGATGATTGATGGTATCGACCGTTTTCGTGTTGTTATAAAAGATGCAGTCTTGCCAATATCAGATAGTTATAAGAGCAAACTACAAGATTATTTGGATGGGCATACGATATAACACTTAATCAATAAGTAGCTTTTATTATGTTTGAGAATATCTGTTCTTTTGTGTGGACTTATTCTCATTGTCTTATGATAATTGAATAATATATTAAAAGGTTCTTTCGTTAAATGTTTACACGCTTACCGTGTAGAGTGTGTGACATTTTCGGAAGAACCATAATATAAATCAGTATTTGGCGATATTCAATAAATCATATAGCCGTTTTTTTGTAGTTTATTGCCATTTTAATTTTAGAAAACGGCAAAATTTTGATTAAGCAATTATTTTTTAGTATTACTGTCCGCTAAAACCTCTAACTTCTTCAGCTCATCCCTTTACGCATTTAGGATGAGCTTTTTTTTCTCTTAGACAAGCCCCCTCTATACATTTTCCTCACATTGCGGAGGGGAAATACCATGTTTGCTAAAGTATTTTTTCCAATCGTTCTCAGGTTGTTCGAAAAAGGATTCCATATTGATATAGTACATCAGTACAATTCTTATCATTGTGGCTAATCCCGAGAAACTCCATGACCTTTTTATCCTTCTCTGTACGATGGTTATTAGCAGATTTGCAAGAAAAACCATCCAAATCTGTATTTTAATAGCATTAGCAGTCTCTCCGTAAAAGTATCTTAGCGGAAAATTCTGCTTGACTTGCTTGAATAGTGACTCTATCTGCCACCTTTTCCGGTAAATAGCCACTATATCTTGCGCATCCATCTCAAAAGTCGTTGGTAGCAGTGATATTAGTTTCGTTGTCTTATTCTTTCCCGTCTTCTTGTGGTCTATGTAGGTGACGATTCGTGCATGATGTTCCACCCCTTCTTTTTTAAGGACTACCTCCTTGATATTGTATAAGAAACAGCTATCATCGTCTGTAATATTATACTCTATTTCTGAGTTGATAAACAAGATTTTTTCTTCATCTTTGTAACGTAGACAGCACCATTATGAGTCATCTGTTCAAATTTAACATAGTCTATGTAGGCTCTGTCAATAGCTAGAATATCGTTCTTTGAATAATCCTGCGGTGCCATCATAAAACTGTCATGTGTGGCAGCAAGTGGAATTGCATATCGTAAGGCACTCCTTCGTTGGCATTTATGATGGTATGCACCTTTATGCCTCCTTTCTTCTTTCCGTGCTTGGGATTACGTCCCACACCCTTGAAGACGAGATTCGAAAACAAGGGAATAGTGGTAGAATCCATTATTTTCAGACGATTAAGCCAAGAACTCCCCCTTGCCTCGTTGGCTGTCCGAGAAAAAGTAGGTCACGATGAGCTTCAAGGACATCCATATAGAGCCAACCAAAGAGTTCTTCGGGGCGTCTCTTATTGGCATCAGAGAGCGTACTACGCTTGGGTAAAGTATCTATGCTTAGATGAGGTAGCTTACGGGATTCTGCCAGCATAGAAGCCTGTATCTCACGAAGAGAGTCGAAACGCATCACCACGGCATAGAGCATAGTTACCACGTGAGACCACATATCGAACTTCTTTACATACCGTTCGCCACCATGTTGACGGCTATAAGTGTTAATTTTGTTCTTGTCTAAGCATTTTATTAACTGACCATATACTGGCTGTCCGAAAAAATGTGTACTTTTGCTCATGTTACTTATGTTTTGTTGCAAAAGCAAAGGTAATTAAATGGGCTGATACTATGAAAAAAGTATCAGCCCAAATTTGTGAAAATAAACAAAAGTTTAGCGGACAGTAATAATTTTTTAGACATGATTTTTTATTATGTCATGATATTCATAAAAAGAAACTCGCTATCTGCTTATATGTCAGGTAGCGAGTTACTAATTTTGTAAAACCTTTCGTTTTATCTAATGACTTAGTTTTTGTTTAAGATTTGTCGTTTTGTTCCTTCATGTCAATGAACTGTTGTTTCGCATCGTAGAACTCATACTGCAAATAAGCAAGTTTTTGTGAAGGAATAATATTCACTCCTAAACCATACTTAATTTGCCATTTGCGTTTCAAGGAGATGAGTCCTTTATTGATATATGCTGCAACGTATGGGTGAACGTGTAAATAGAATTTCTTTACGTCAAGCTTATTTACTAATCGATCAATCTTACGTTCCAACTGGTCAGTAAAGAGAATACTTGAACGTATTTTCCCAGAACCAAAGCAATTAGGACAATTCTCGTCTACATCGACATCCATAACGGGACGTACACGCTGACGTGTAATTTGCATAAGTCCAAATTTGCTTAAAGGAAGAATGTTGTGCCGGCGACGGTCCTTCTGCATGTTCTTACACATACGTTCGTATAGCATTTGACGATCTTCGGCAAGGTTCATGTCGATGAAGTCAACGACAATAATTCCTCCCATATCGCGTAGTCTAAGCTGTCGAGCTAATTCATCAGCGGCACCGAGATTGGTGTCGAGTGCATTTTGTTCTTGTGCTTTCTCTTTTGTTCTGTTTCCACTATTGACATCTATAACGTGCATAGCCTCAGTATGTTCAATGATGAGGTAGCAACCATGACCATAATTAATTGTTTTTCCGAAGCTGGACTTAATCTGCTTCGTAACATCAAAGTTGTCAAAGATTGGCACTTTACCAGTATACTTTTTCACGATGCCCGCCTTTTCAGGGGCTATTAGAGAGACATAGTGTCGTACGGCAGTGCAAATCTCGTCGTCGTTAACGTAGATGTTTTCGTAGGTTGGATTAAAGAGATCACGCAACATAGCAACGGCACGTCCTGTTTCCTCAAAAACAAGTTGAGGACGGTCTTGCGTTTTTTGTACTTTTGTGATAGCTTCGTTCCATCGGCTCAGTAGGACTTTCATTTCAGCATCGAGTTCGGCTACACGTTTTCCTTCAGCAACAGTACGAACGATTACACCGAAGTTTTTTGGTGTAATGCTTTGTATAAGCTGTTTGAGACGTGCGCGTTCTTCTCCGCTTTTGATTTTAGAAGATACGCTAACTTTATGCCCAAAAGGAATAAGCACCAGGAATCTGCCAGCGAAAGATATTTCGCCTGTAAGACGAGGTCCTTTGGTGGAAATGGGTTCTTTTACAATTTGTACCATCACCTCTTGTCCTACTTGCAATGTGCTTTGTACTGTTCCGTCTTTTTGCAAGTCGGGTAGGCGAGTGGCTTTTTGAATGGGATAAAGTTTTTTACGGTCACTCTGAACCTGCTTGAGATACTTTGCGTATGAATTGAATTGGCTTCCTAAGTCAAGATAATGAAGAAAGGCGTCACGCTCATAACCTACATCTACAAAGCAGGCATTAAGGCCAGGCATCAGTTTTTTTACTTTTGCCACGTAGATGTTTCCCACCGAGAAGCTGGCTTCTCTTGGCTCACGCTGATATTCCACCAGTCGTTTGTCTTCGAGGAGCGCAATTGATATTTCTTTCGGTTGGGCATCAATAATTACTTCGCTTGTCATCTTCTTCGTTTGTTATAACCATCATTTAGCTATATATAAGTTGTGAAATAGAGCTAAATGACACTTATAGATAAAAAAAATGCGGAACCTGTCGTCGCACTTCCAGGGAAAAGAAGTCTGTTGCGATGACACGCCCCGCTATAAATTGAAAGTCAGTTATAAGTCTTTCGGCCTTGGGGCTTACTTGCTCTTATGTCTGTTCTTTCTTAATCTCTTTTTACGCTTATGCGTAGCCATCTTGTGTCCCTTTTTCTTCTTTCCGTTTGGCATAGCTTTTAATTGTTTTAATTTGTTATTATATTTATATTTAATTTATTTCTTCATATCCTCAATGAATGTCTTTGCAGGCTTGAAGCTTGGAAAGTCGTGAGCTGGAATAGTGATAGTCGTGTTTTTGAGATGTTACGAGCAGTCTTTTTCCGCACGGTGCTTAACGATGAAGCTACCGAAACCACGAAGGTATACATTTTCCTTTTTCTCCAATAAGCTATCTTTGATAGTTTCCATAAAAGACTCAACCACAGCTGAAACGTCTTTCTTGGCGATGCCTGTAGACGTTGCTATTTCGTTGATGATATCTGCTTTCGTCATTTTGTTTTTTTGTTCTTTATTGATGTTTAATTCTATACTCTCGTTATAACGGATTGCAAAGATACTCATTTTCAGCTTAATAGAGAAATAATTTTATGCCTTTTTTTGTAAAATATCTCTGTAAATGTTCTAAAATCTAAGGTTTTTCGTACCTTTGTCACGTTATTAATTGTTATTCATACTTATTTGAAGAGTTAGGTTTAAGGCTGTTATATGTTTCTGAACTATTTGTTTTCTAACGTTATGTTATTGTCAGAATGGTGATGAAATTATATATTAAGTTTTATTTTTCTTCTTGTAATATGATAATTGAAGGATTTCTATAATAATATTAAGGTGTATGAAGATTTCCATTGGTATAGATGTTGGCATTTCAACAACGAAGATTGTTGGTATCAGAGAGGGAAAAGTAATTAAGCCCTTACGAATTAAGGCAACCGATCCAGTTACGTCCTTGTATGGTGCATTTGGAAAATATCTATATGATAATAGAATTGATTTGTCAAATGTTGAACGAGTGATGCTTACGGGAGTTGGTGCGCATTATATTGATAAAGCTTGTTTATGGACTTCCTACGGCAAAAGCTGATGAGTTTTTGGCGGATGGTTTAGGTGCTCAGTTTGAGTCAGGGTTGCAACGAATGATTGTCGTGTCTATGGGTACGGGAACTTCGCTTGTATTGTGCAATGGAAGTGAGGTGCGTCATATAGGTGGTATTGGTATTGGAGGTGGGACGTTAAGTGGACTTTCTCGATTACTCTTGCAAACGGATAATATTAACGAAATTATTGCTTTGGCCAATAAGGGGGACATCTCTCGTATTAATCTTCAGATTAAGGACATATCGACCAGTCCTCTTCCTGGTTTACCGATGGATGCGACGGCTTCTCTTTTTGCCAATGCTCAGGCTAATGCCAGTCGTGAGGATATAGCCTTAGGATTGATAGGTCTTGTGCTGCAATCAATTGGTTCTGCAACAATTCTTAGTTCGTTGAATAGTGATATTCGTGATTTTGTTCTCATTGGTAATCTCAGTTTGTTACCACAATGCGAACTTCTCTTTCCTGTAATGGAGAAAATATATGATGTGCGCTTTATCATTCCTGAGAATTCAGAATATTGTACGGCAATTGGAGCTGCGCTTCAGGCGGACAAGATAGCGTTGATATAAACCTGTCGTTTTTACTTCAGCTATCAATGTTCTTCTTTGGTGTAAATCGTTCGCACCATGTGTGCTAAGCGTCCGCACATAGTGTGCTATGTGTTCGCACGTTTATCAAGAAGGTTAGAAAAGGAGTATAAATCAGGGGTCTTCAGGAATTTGGAGTGATAGTGTTTAATATCTGATTATCAATAACATTTATAATTTATATACTTTTTATATCCCCTTTGTTTACTGATATTAAAGAATACAAAGTACTAATTTAAAGGTTACGAAAAGTTGTTGTTGTATCACATAGGTTATACACGCTACAAAACGCTTATAATAAAACTATTTGTAAATTTTCTTTACTAACAAGTGACATAAAGGATATATCATCGCATCACTCCAAATTCCGGAAGAGCCTATAATAAGATGTTTTTACAGTTACAAAATTATAATTTCAAAAATAGGAGAGAATATATTTTTATTAATTTTGCTGCCATTATGATTATCATCGCTACAATTATTGTGTATTTTTGCATCTTGTTGCTAATAAGTAAAAGTTACTGGACATAAGGCAAATAATGATGCTTTCTTTCGTGCTAACGGACAGTCGCCTTGGTATCTTGTATCATTTGGGATGATAGGTGCCAGCATTTCAGGTGTTACTTTTGTTAGTGTTCCTGGTATGGTGTTGTTAAGTGATATGACCTATGTGCAGACCTGTTTAGGGTTTTATTTTGGGTTATTTTTGCGGTAGCATTTCTATTACTACCAGTTTATTATCGCTTGCGTTTGACGACAATTTACACTTATTTATACCAACGCTTAGGTAATTGTAGTTATAAGACTGGTGCTTCTTTTTTCCTATTGTCAAAGATGACGAGTTCGGCGGTACGCTTTTTATGTTGTTTGTATGATACTTCAGCGTTTTTGTATTAGATGCATACGGCATACCATTTCCTGTCACGGTAGTAGCCCTTGTTGCGCTTATTTGGCTTTATACGCGTCACGGAGGTATTCGTACATTAGTTTTGACAGATAGTTTTCAGACGCTCTGCATGCTTTTAGCTTTACTTCTTATTGTTTATAAGGTAGTTAATGTTTTGGGATTATCGCTTCCTGAGGCAGTTCAGGCAATAGCCAATGATAGCCATTCGCGTGTTTTTGTGTTCGATGATTGGATTTCAAAACAAAACTTCTGGAAACAGTTCCTCAGTGGCATTTTTATTGTTATTGTCATGACGGGATTGGATCAAGATATGATGCAAAAAAACCTTACTTGTAAGACTTTACGTGAGGCACAGAAGGATATGTGTAGTTATGGTTTTGCTTTTTTACCAGCCAATTTACTCTTTCTTTCTTTGGGAGTGTTGTTGATGATGTATTTTAATAGAGTAGGGCAAGTCTTGCCAGACGTACCAGATAATTTAATGTTGCAGACAGTTGCAGAAGGACAATTAGGTGTTTTGGTAGTCATTCTCTTTACGATAGGGATTGTAGCAGCTTGTTTCTCCAGTGCAGATTCTGCATTGACTGCCTTGACAACCACCTATTGTGTCGATATTTGCAATCGTCCAAAGGATGAGAAATTACGTAAGAAGACACACGTAGGTGTTTCTTTGGTTTTTGTGATTTTTATCTTAATCTTTCGTTATGTCAATTCAACAAGTTTAATAGACGCCATTTATACCATAGCATCTTATACGTATGGTCCATTGTTAGGACTGTTTGCGTTCGGCTTGTTTACTAATCGAACAGTGAATGATAGATTAGTACCCTATGTAGCAGTTGCAAGTCCACTCCTATGTTTTGTTTTGGAAACCATAGTGTCAGGTACAACGGGATATAAGTTCGGATATGAGTTGTTAATGTTGAATGGATTAATTACTTTTGTTGGATGTTATTTGTTCACAAAAGAGAAACAATTATAATGTTTTGTCCTTTCATGTCATTTTACAACTATCTTCATCTTGCCTTATGGTTTCTCGTATAGAAGTTGTAACTTTGCATAAAATTGTATCAGTATGAAGAATATATTAAAAGAATTAAGACGTAAGGATCACCCACGAGTGCTGGGTGCCATAGATATTTTTAAGTTTATTGGTCCTGGTTTACTGGTTACGGTAGGTTTTATTGATCCAGGCAACTGGGCAAGTAATTTTGCAGCAGGTTCTGAGTATGGTTATGCATTGTTGTGGGTTGTGACTCTTTCAACAATAATGCTCATAGCTTTGCAGCATAACGTAGCACATCTTGGTATTGTGACAGGACTTTGTCTTAGTGAAGCTGCAGTAAAGTATGCACCTAAATGGATAGGGCGTCCTATTATATTGAGTGCCATTCTTGCCAGTATATCAACTTCTTTAGCAGAGATACTTGGTGGTGCAATAGCCCTACAAATGTTGTTTGGGATAAGTATTCCTACGGGTTCTGTTCTAACAACAGTGGCGGTGCTGATTATGTTATTTACTAACAGTTATAAGAAAATGGAACGTGCTATCATTGGTTTTGTGTCAATGATAGGACTATCTTTTGTTTACGAACTCTTTCTTGTAGATATCCATTGGCCTGCAGCAATAGAAGGAGCCTTTGTGCCAACAGTTCCACAAGGTTCTCTTTTAATCGTAATGAGTGTGTTAGGAGCAGTTGTGATGCCTCATAATCTATTTCTGCACTCAGAGATAGTACAGAGTCGTGAGATTTATTTAGAAGGTGATGAGCGTGTCCGTCACATGTTGAAATATGAGTTTGTAGATACGCTTTTTCGATGATAGTAGGTTGGGCTATCAATTCGGCTATGATTCTCTTAGCAGCAAGTACATTCTTTTCTCATGGTCAGCATGTTGAGGAACTTTCTCAGGCACAGGCAATGTTACAACCGCTTTTGGGTAATAACGCAGCCAATATATTTGCAATAGCCTTACTTTTAGCGGGTATATCAAGTACCATAACCAGTGGTATGGCTGCTGGAAGTATCTTTTCGGGATTATTTGGGGAGTCTTATAATGCGAAAGATACACACTCGATTGTTGGTATTTTGCTTTCGTTAGGAGTTGCACTTCTTGTCATATTCTTTATAGGTAACCCATTCAAGGGCTTGATAATTTCACAAATGATTTTATCAGTTCAGCTTCCCTTTACCGTGTTCTTACAAGTTGGGCTGACCTCTTCAAAACGAGTTATGGGTAAGTATGCTAACGGAAAACTTAATATGCTCTTTCTTTATTCATTAGCTGGAATTGTTAGCTTACTCAATGTTTGGCTTTTAATTGAGAGTGTCTGATGCCGTAATCATATCGTTCTTGTTTCAAAATTATTATATTGAAACTTTTGTGAGTTTAGTTTTCTTCATTTCTTTTCACATAGAGTTTGAAGCTATCAACCCATCGTTAAAGTATGATTTGTCAAAGAATAGGCTTGTAGCTGAGGATAAATTCGTGACTTGTCTTCAATACATTGGCTTTTTTCTTTTATCCTTTTGCTATGTCTGAGTTTTTTCGTAAATTTGCATATATTTTAGAACAAACAATAAAACTACATAATGAAGATTTCATACAAATGGTTAAAGGAATATGTTGACTTTAGTCTGACACCAGAAGAGGTTGCTGTCGCACTCACTTCTACGGGCTTGGAAGTTGGCGCATTAGACGAAGTTGAAACCATACGAGGTGGACTGAAAGGTCTGTATGTCGGCAAGGTACTTACTTGTGAGGCGCATCCAAACTCTGACCACCTTCATGTAACTTCTGTTGATCTTGGTAAGGGAGAGCCACAGCAGATTGTGTGTGGCGCACCGAATGTTGCAGCAGGACAGAAGGTTATCGTTGCTGACTTAGGTTGTGTACTCTATGATGGTGACAATGAGTTCACTATCAAGAGAAGTAAACTGCGTGGTGTAGAGAGCCTTGGTATGATATGTGCCGAGGATGAGATTGGGGTAGGCACTGGTCATGATGGTATCATCGTGTTGCCAGAGAATGCACCAGTAGGTCAGCCTGCATCTGAGTATTACCAATTAGACAGTGACTGGCTGATAGAAATAGATATTACTGCTAACCGTGCAGATGCTTTGAGCCATTATGGTGTAGCACGCGACCTCTATGCTTGGTTGAAACAGAATGGTTATGAAACTTCATTGCATCGCCCTTCTTGTGATGATTTTAAGGTAGATAATCATGACCTTCCTATTGATGTGACAATTGAAAACACAGATGCTTGTCGTCGTTATGCTTGTTTGAGTATAACCGATTGTGAGGTAAAGGAGAGTCCACAATGGTTGAAGGATAAACTGAATGTTATTGGTTTACGTCCAATTAACAACATTGTTGATATTACCAATTACATCATGATGGCGTATGGTCAGCCTATGCACTGCTTTGATGCAGATATGGTGAAGGGAAATCATATTATTGTTAAGGATAAGAATGAAGGTAAGAAGTTTGTCACTTTAGATGGTGATGAGCATACACTTGGCGAGCATGACCTTGCAATTTGCAATGAGGAAGACCCTATGTGTATTGCAGGTGTCTTCGGTGGAAAGGGTAGTGGTACTTACGAAACAACAAGAAATGTAGTTTTGGAGAGTGCTTTATTTCCATCCAACATGGATACGTAAGAGTGCTCGTCGTCATGGTCTTTCAACAGATGCCAGCTTCCGTTTCGAGCGTGGTATTGATCCAAACGGAACCATCTATGCGCTGAAACAGGCTGCAATCCTTTGTAAGGAACTTGCAGGTGGAAAGGTAAGTATGGAAATTCGTGATGAGTATCCAAATAAGATAGAAGGGTTCCCAGTTCGTTTGAACTATGAGTATTGCGATCGTCTTATCGGTAAGAAACTCGGTAATGATACAATTAAACAAATCGTTGAGAGCCTCGAAATGAAGGTAGAGCAGGAAGATGCAGAGGGACTCGACCTCCTCGTTCCTCCTTATCGTGTTGATGTACAGCGTCCTTGTGATGTTGTTGAGGACATTCTTCGTATCTATGGATATAATAATGTTGAGATACCTACAGAGTTGAAGTCTTCATTGACAATCGCAGAAGAGGCCGATAAGAACTATCATCGTGAGAATATCATCGGTGAACAATTGGTTGGTGCAGGCTTCTCTGAGATTATGAACAACTCGCTTACCAAGAGTTCCTACTACGAAGAAGCAGCTCTAAATGTATATCCATGGGAGGAAACGGTGAAGGTGATGAACCCGCTTTCTAATGATTTGGGAGTGATGCGCCAGACGCTTCTCTTTGGAGGTTTAGAGAGTATTGTACGTAACGTAAACCGCAAGGCACAGAACCTCCGTTTCTTTGAGGTTGGTAACGTCTATAAGTATAATAAGGAAAAGTGGACGGAGGATAATCCTATTAAGGCTTACACACAGGAATATCACATGGCATTGTGGCTGACTGGTAAGCGTGTACAAGGTTCGTGGGCGCATCCTGATGAGGAAAGTACATTCTATGAATTAAAGGCGTATGTCGAGAATATTCTTCGTCGTATCGGTATTGCACAGGGGTTGCTTGTCAGCGAGAAGTCTGATAATAATGCCTTTGATAAGGCGATTGCTTTGAAGACTCGCGCAGGTAAGGTACTTGTCGAAATGGGTATTCTTAGTCACAAGCTTTTGAAGAGTTTCGATATTAATCAGAAGGTATATTATGCAGAGTTGGATTGGGCTGGCTTGATGAAGGCAATTCGAAAGAACAAGCTTCAGTACCATGAAATCTCAAAGTATCCTGCTGTAAGTCGCGACCTTGCGCTGTTGGTTGATAATAATGTAGAATTTGCACAGATTGAAGAGATTGCTCGTCAGACGGATAAGAAACTCTTGAAGCGTGTTGAACTCTTCGATGTTTATCAGGGTAAGAACCTTCCAGAAGGTAAGAAGAGTTATGCGGTAAACTTCATTCTTCAGGACGAAACCAAGACTCTCAATGATAAGGCAATTGATGCCATCATGCAGAAATTAATTAAGAATTTAACAAACAAACTCGGAGCAGAACTCCGTTAATAAACAAATACAATGGGTAGAGCATTTGAATATCGCAAAGCAAGTAAGCTCAAGAGATGGGGGCACATGGCCCGCACGTTCACTAAGTTAGGAAAGGAAATTGCTATCGCAGTCAAGGCTGGTGGTCCTGAGCCTGAGAACAACCCACGCCTTCGTGCGATTATTGCCACATGTAAGCGTGAGAATATGCCGAAGGACAATATCCAGCGTGCTATTAAGAACGCAATGGGTAAGGATACCAGCGACTACAAGGAGGTGACTTACGAGGGATATGGTCCTCATGGTATTGCTGTCTTTGTTGACACTTTGACAGATAATACTACACGTACCGTTGGCGATGTACGTTCAATCTTTAATAAGTTCAATGGTAACTTGGGTACACAGGGCTCGCTTAGCTTCCTTTTTGACCATAAGTCTGTCTTTACTTTTAAGAAGACAGATGGCTTGGATATGGAAGAGTTAATTCTCGACTTGATTGACTATGGTGTTGAGGACGAGTTTGATGAGGATGAAGAAGAGAACGAAATCACCATCTATGGTGAGCCAACAAGCTTTGGTGAGATACAGAAGCACTTGGAGGACAATGGCTTCGAAATTACTTCTGCCGAGTTCACTCGTATTCCTAACGACTTGAAGGACGTTACTGCTGAGGAGCGTGAAACTATCGACAAGATGGTTGAACGTCTGGAAGACTTCGACGATGTACAGAACGTTTATACTAACATGAAGCCTGCAGAAGACTAATCTTACCATTCTTCGCACCTATATATAATAAGGTGTAATAGGTTTTAAGTTCGTTGAAAGAGACTATCTCAAAATGTTGTCAGAGCATTTGTATAGAAAGTATATTTGTGCTTTCACGTAAATAGCTACTGGCAGATATGCAAACTGCGTATCCTTACATTTTGACATAGTCTCTTTTTGTATCCTATTGAGTTAGCTTGGTTTTCATACGAAAAAAATATTTTTTATTACTGTCCGCTAAACTTTTGTTTATTTTCACAAATTTGGGCTGATACTTTTTTCATAGTATCAGCCCATTTAATTACCTTTGCTTTTGCAACAAAACATAAGTAACATGAGCAAAAGTACACATTTTTTCGGACAGCCAGTATATGGTCAGTTAATAAAATGCTTAGACAAGAACAAAATTAACACTTATAGCCGTCAACATGGTGGCGAACGGTATGTAAAGAAGTTCGATATGTGGTCTCACGTGGTAACTATGCTCTATGCCGTGGTGATGCGTTTCGACTCTCTTCGTGAGATACAGGCTTCTATGCTGGCAGAATCCCGTAAGCTACCTCATCTAAGCATAGATACTTTACCCAAGCGTAGTACGCTCTCTGATGCCAATAAGAGACGCCCCGAAGAACTCTTTGGTTGGCTCTATATGGATGTCCTTGAAGCTCATCGTGACCTACTTTTTCTCGGACAGCCAACGAGGCAGTGATTCTTGACTAATCGTCTGAAAATAATGGATTCTACCACTATTCCCTTGTTTTCGAATCTCGTCTTCAAGGGTGTGGGACGTAATCCCAAGCACGGAAAAGAAGAAAGGAGGCATAAAGGTGCATACCATCATAAATGCCAACGAAGGAGTGCCTTACGATATGCAATTCACTCTGCTGCCACACATGACAGTTTTATGATGGCACCGCAGGATTATTCAAAGAACGATATTCTAGCTATTGACAGAGCCTACATAGACTATGTTAAATTTGAACAGATGACTCATAATGGTGCTGTCTACGTTACAAAGATGAAGAAAAAAATCTTGTTTATCAACTGAAATAGAGTATAATATTACAGACGATGATAGCCGTTTCTTATACAATATCAAGGAGGTAGTCCTTAAAAGAAGGTGGAACATCATGCACGAATCGTCACCTACATAGACCACAAGAAGACGGGAAAGAATAAGACAACGAAAACTAATATCACTGCTTACCAACGACTTTGAGATGGATGCGCAAGATATAGTGGCTATTTACCGGAAAAAGGTGGCAGATAGAGTCACTATTCAAGCAAGTCAAGCAGAATTTTCCGCCAAGATACTTTTTACGGAGAGATGCTAATGCTATTAAAATACAGATTTGGATGGTTTTTCTTGCAAATCTGCTAATCAACCATCGTACAGAGAAGGATAAAAAGGTCATGGAGTTTCTCGGGATTAGCCACAATGATAAGAATTGTACTGATGTACTATATCAATATGGAATCCTTTTTCGAACAACCTGAGAACGATTGGAAAAAATACTTTAGCAAACATGGTATTTCCTCCGCAATGTGAGGAAAATGTATAGAGGGGGCTTGTCTAAGAGAAAAAAAAGCTCATCCTAAATGCGTAAAGGGATGAGCTGAAGAAGTTAGAGGTTTAGCGGACAGTAATAAATATTTTTATACATTTTCAACCTACAAATGGTACATGTAGGGGTCTAATGGTCTATTTGTGATTACATTGGATATTATGTTCGTAAAAAACAACTGCATGATAGTTCATTGAGTTTTGTCAGATAATAGAGTTGTGTCAATGGTTACTTGATAACATGTAATGTAAAATATTTTCACACGAATAGAAATTTGTACATGCCCTTTGAGGGTCGGAAAGAGCATCATTAAGCTTTCAAAAGATACTCTTTTCTGCATGTTACTAACGCTCTTGTGATGTCTATTTAAGCATCTTTTGAAATGCTGTTATATAACTCGTTGATTTACTGTTGGTTATAAGTTTTATTTTTAAACGTGCCTTTTGGGTTTTTAATAGCAGATTTGTGTCAATTTGTGTAAATATTTTTCAAGAAGCAATAACGTAATATCTGTGTATCATATTCTTATTTCTCACAGGAAAAATTATAAAGGCTATCTAAGCTTTTTATTCTATATTTGGCTTTATTTTATGTCTTAATATAGAGTATAAGGAGATAAGATAACTTTTTATTTTAAGAGTATTTAGTTAATTATTTTCCTTTTTATGCATTAAATTGATATTTGTTGCACAAACATTTTTGTAAATGAGCGAAGAATTATTTATCTTTGCACGTAAATTATAATTTTGTGCAATGGATTCTATTAAAAGTCTCAATGCGTGTATAGAGCAAAGTATTAAGGATAACTGGGATAAACCAGCTTTTGACAGATTATCTTGGAACGACACTTCAATATCATGATGTAGCCCGTAAAATAGAGAAACTCCACATTCTTTTTAAGAATAGTGGTTTGAAGAAAGGTGATAAGATTGCACTTTGCGGTAGGAATTCATCTTCGTGGGGTGTAGCTTATTTTGCAACACTTACTTATGGTGCAGTAGCTGTACCTGTTCAGCATGAGTTCAAGCCTGAACAGATATACAATATTGTTAATCATTCAGAGTCTAAACTACTCTTTGTGGGAGATGTTGTTTCTCAATCAATTGATGGCGAAGAGATGCCGCAGTTAGAGGGTATAATCTATCTACCAGATTTTTCTTTAATTCTTTCACGTTCGGAGTCGTTATCGCATGCTCGTGAGAACTTGAATGCTCTCTTTGGTAAGAAGTATCCAAAGTCTTTCCGTGCGGAAGATGTAAACTATTTTAAGGACGAGGCAGATGATCTTGCACTGATAAATTATACCAGTGGAACGACTGGGTTCTCAAAGGGAGTGATGCTTAGTTATCGTTCGTTGTGTAGCAATCTTGCTTGGGCAACAGATGCTTTTAAGTCAAATATCAAGCCGGGTAGCAATATTCTCTGTATGTTGCCAATGGCACACATGTACGGTATGATTTGTGAATTTATCTGTCAATTTTATTTTGGCAGTCATCTTTACTTCCTTACACGTCTTCCGAGTCCTTCTATGATAGCTCAGGCTTGTATAGAGATTCGCCCTGCGATAATAGTAGCAGTTCCGATGGTTATAGAGAAAATTATTCGTAAGAATATTTTCCCAAGAGTTCAGAGTACTTCGATGCGAATGTTATTGAAGATGCCTGTTGTTAGCAAGAAGGTAAAGGAAAAGATTTACTCTATTGTTATGGACACTTTTGGTGGTAACGCATACGAGCTTATCACGGGTGGAGCAGCATTAAATAAAGAGATCGAAGATTTTCTTGTTAGCATTAACTTCCCTGTAACAAGTGCGTATGGTGCCACAGAGTGTGGTCCACTTGTTACTTTCAGCGATTATAAGGACTTTGTGCCAGGCTCGTGTGGAACAGCTGTTATGAATATGGAGGTGAAAATTGATAGTCTTGACCCAGTAAATATTCCAGGTGAAGTGATTACGAGAGGTGAAAATGTGATGCTTGGTTATTATAAGAATGAAGCGGCAACGAAAGAAGTTCTTGATGAAGAAGGTTGGTATCATACGGGCGATCTTGGTACGATGAGCGATGATGGACATTTATTTATTCGTGGTCGAATTAAGAATATGCTTTTAGGTTCGAATGGTCAGAATGTTTATCCAGAGGAGATTGAAAATAAGCTTAATTCCATGTCAATGGTCAGCGAATCTATTATTATTCAGCGTGGTGATAAACTTGTTGGACTGGTTTATCCAGACCTTGATGAAGCAAAGGAAATGGGTTTTTCACAGTCTGATTTGCAGGAGATTATGGCTCAGAATCGTATAGAATTAAATAATATGTTGCCATCTTTTTGCCATCTTTCTGCGATAGAGTTGCGTGATGAGGAGTTTGCTAAGACTCCAAAGAAGAGTATTAAACGTTATCTCTATCAGGAGAAGTAAGGAATTGTAGGCAATTTATGTTGATTCTTATAAGCCTTTGAGTTTCATTTCATGTACTTAATACAAAAAGCCGCCCCCTAATGGATAGTTCATTAAGAGGCGGCTTTTTGTATGTTCTATGGTTTGGCTTACTTCACAAACTTCTTATTGTTCTGAATGTAAATGCCATGAGGTAAGACAGAGGCGTCAGTGCCAACATATCGTCCATCAAGGGTGTAGATGCGGTTGTCAGAAGTACTTCTTTCAATGATTGAAGGTGCCTGAATACCAGTTGTTTCATTGTTCTTAAACTCGAAGCTAATATAGTGTTCAACGTCATTCTCTACAATATTTATGATTGATTTATTCAGTGTAGTCCCATCATACATCTTAAAGTTGTCAATCTTATTTATATTGTTGTAAGGGTAGAGGTCACCATTTAGCTGGTCTGTATATATCTTTATATTTCCTTCAGCATTGGCAGCTGCTAAGATTTTACCATCAGCAGGGATTGGTATTACACGTGGTTTACCCTTTAGGTTGTTTGGGTAATCAAAGACATTTACTTTGTCAGAAGGGTATGATATACGATAGGCGAGTAACCCTTGAGCATAGCTGTTCTTAGTCCACCCTTGATTCCATGGTCCTTTTTGAATACTTTGCAATACAATATACTCATTTGAGTTATTGGGATTTTCTATCTTATATGCCTTTCCATCATTATCTAAACTTTTTAGTTCGTTAATGGTGCAATCAGTCGTAAGCTTTTCAACATCCAACCAACCCATCACTTCGCGTTCCCAAGCAAGATAAGATGCTGGAACATGTCCACCACGTATTTCCGTTCCACCATCCATGATGTCCCAAAATTCCATACCTTGATCATCTTGGTTTTCTGCATCAGTTTGATAGGCGTAAATATCTGGGAGACCGAGTGTATGAGAGAACTCATGACAGAAAAGACCTATTCCATTAATTTTTTTATTATTCTTAGATGTTTTGTCACTTCCTTTAAGTTCATTGCTAACCCCATAACGTCGGATACTTTTACCATCGAATTTATCTGTAATATATACAGTTCCAGATTTGGCCAGATGTTTGTTATTTTATTTCCTTTATAATTGGCCGAATGTCCTGCATAGATAACATAAACGAGGTCGACTATACCATCATTGTTTGCATCATAATTAGCAAAATTAACCATTTCATCAACAGCATTACAAGCATCAGTAAGTAGTAGGTCTATGTTGTCATTATCTGCGCCATAGACAGCATGTGCTTTTGGTAGTTTGATTGGTCCAACAACATCAAAAACGGGAGTAAACTTTCCATAGCTACAATCCTTGAAGTAGCCACGGACACCTTTGTAGTTCTGATTCTGACTATAACGAGTCTCTGTAAAATACTCCTCATTCATCAAATAGTTTGTGAACACATTCTTTGTATCTTGAATTGTAAAGGTTGTGTCTTGGAACTCTGTAAGAATAACAAGTGCCTTTGGGCTACCTGTATGAGGGAAATAAGGTACTCCTCCCCAGCCAGTATTGATGATTGGGTTTCGTGAAAGTGGCGAGTTGTTGTATGCTTTTTCAGTTGTTTCTGCAATTTTATGAACATAAGCAAAGAACTTCTGTTTATCTTGCTTTGCAATCAGGTTACGTTCAGTTTGTGAACGAGATACTGACTCATGTGCAAGTTGTTTGGTTGCAATAAGTTTACCAGATTTGTCTATTTTACCAATATAATAGTTGTTGTCCACACCTTGTACAAGCAATACACCATCAAGCGTTGTGTACCAGTTGATATGTTCGTCACCACGCAAGATGACTGTAATAACAGAACCATCAGCCTGTCTTATCTGTATGGGTGTTGTGTCTGCTTTTGCTGCCCAGTTTGTAAGAGAATAAAGAGTAAGGCATATAATAAGGAGCAGTTGTTTTACTGTTTTAGTCATAATTCTTAATTTAATTGCGTTTGTTTAGTTTGTTATAGAAGTATTGCCCTTTCTTTCTTGTTCGTTTGCCAAATTCAATAGCATGATGAGGACAATGATGATAACATGAGAAACAAGTGAGGCATTTGCCATTATGTAGCCATTCAGGCTCATAGCCTAAACCACCTTTGATATCCTCAACGGGACAAACATTTGCACATATACCACATTTTACACATCGACGACTAATAACATGAAAGGGCTTGTCTGTGACAAGAATACGTTCAAAGAACGCTCCTACTGGCCCAGAGAAGAATGATGGTATAGGACCTCTTTTAAGTTGTTCCCAACCCCAAACTTGTTGATTATCCGTATAAGGAAGTTGCTTAAGCATCTTAGAAAATTCTTTTAGCTGTTTTGAAGCAAATTCTTTCTTTTCTATTTCTTTCTCTTTGGTGTCGACATCCATACCCGGTAAGCCAACGTATGACTCTGGCATAATTAATGAATATACAGCTTTCAATTCCATAGAGTTGCCTACTGCAACACTATTCAGCATTTTCTGAAATCGTTCTATAGCTTTACCAATAGAGTCGCCAGCTGTAACCAAGCAGAAGGAAGTGTGTTTATGAATAGAAAAATCCTCTCCTTTGGTTTTTATAGACAATTTACTCAAAAAGTCTTTCACAATGCTTGGAACTCTCCATCCATGTATAGGAAAAATGAAGCCAATATGTTCATCTTTTTCTAATGTGAAAGTGCAATCGCTATTGAGCACTTCGGGAATAGAAACAAGCGTGTCGCCTGTTTCTAAAGCTAATGTTTTAGCAGCCCATTTGCTATTGCCCGTACCAGAAAAGTAGAATATCATGCGACAAATTTACATAAAAATCTCGATTTATAAGCCAGTGTAGATAAAAAACTGAAAAGAAATCTCCCCACACAGTTCCGTTTTGTAACTTGCATTCTGAGATTGAAAAATGTCAAGGGCACTACCTTCTTTCGCCTATTATCGTGCTCTTACGTCACATTTTTGTATCTTTGGGGTGATAAATTCATGTTTAACCCAAAATATTGAGGCTTATGAGAACGGTATGTGGCCTTGACGTGCACAAAGATAGTGTTTATCTTTGTATTTTGAGTAGCACAGGTGAAATTTACGAGAAGAAATTTGGTGTTTTAACAACAGAACTAATTGAAATGCGTGATTTGATGCTCTCACATCACGTTTTAGAAGTCGGTATGGAAAGCACAAGTGTGTATTGGATTCCTATTTGGAGAGTTCTTGAGCCACATTTCAAGTTGAAACTCATCAACCCTTATTTCATTAAACAATTGCCTGGTCACAAGAGTGATGTAAAGGATGCACAATGGATTGCAGAGTGCATGCTAAAGGAATTGGTAAACGGTAGTTTTGTTCCTCCAGAACGCATCCAACAGTTGCGTCAGTACGACCGGCGTATCTATGATCTTGATGATGAGATTATCCGCAAACTTGCCAAGTTGGACGCAGCCGTTCAACGGTGTAACATCCGTCTGAGCAACTATGTATCTAACACGGATAGTGTGAGCTACAAGGCAGTGATAGATAAAATCTGCGAAGGAGTTACTGACCCCAATGTGCTCGTGGAGGAAATCCACGGACGTATTATCAATCACCATGGAAAGAAAAACTATAATCGCTTCGCTTCACGGCAGCATTACAGAATGTGACATAGATATCATGCGGCAGCTCAAGGCAGAAATAGACTTAGCAGAGCAACACAAACAGCAATGTATGGACAAGATGTTGGCCATTTGCGAAAAATGAGTATTCGACACAGTTGCACAATTTACAGACAATTCCGGGGAGTGAAGATGAGGGCCGCTACATCATTGATTGCAGAAATCGGTACCGACATGAGTCATTTTGAAACAGCCAACCATCTCGCTTCCTCGGAGTGGACTGAAGCCACGCAATGATCAGTCTAACAAGACTATTAAATCACGCCGCATCACTTATGGAAACCGATACCTTCGACGAACCATCATACAATGCTCATGGGGTGCAAGTCGCACCAAGAATTGTTTTTAGCCGATTCTCCTACCACCAGACACAAGTCAGAAAGAAAAACAGAATGAAAGTTCAAGTAGCAATAGCAAGGAAAATGCTTATTTGTGCATGGAACATCTTGAAGGACGGTGTATCCTATAAGATTTCAACAACATAATCGAAGCATCCGTAATAAATGGATGACGCAATATACCAGTCATGGAAAGGCTACTACCTTTGTGATGGCATATGACCTCGTCATGACAAATTAACCAACGACATGACTGGCGATGGAACTCAGTGTGAGCGTTAAGCTCGAAGAGGAAAGTATCATTTTTCATGCAGGTCAGCAAATGACTTGCATAGTATCGTTATGTACTATAATAAGCATAGCCTTTGGTTTAAGTTACTTCTGTAACGATTTCTTTTCGGTTTTTATAGAGGAAAGGTATTCATATTTAATAAATCATACAAGATAAGTAAGTACAATGTTATAGTCTTTCAGTTCTTTTTGTTACATTTGCAATGAATACATGAAAACTTTAATGCTGTGAAGAAAAGAATGGATTTTTTGTTGTATCCATCAGTAAAAATACTTCTACCATTGGTATTAGGTATAACTGTTGGTGATATGTTAGAGTCGCCGACATCCTCTCTATTATGGTGGATGATGCTGATGTGTATGTTTTTCATAACTATTGTTGTCAGGAAGAGGAAGTACCTTCAAAGTGTTTTATTGCTCTTGACATTTGTTTGTGTCGGTGGAACCTTGATATCGATAGAGAGAATTGCTGAAAAAGTAGAGTTGCCTAATAGGCAAATGAACTTTAAGGCGGTCGTACTTAGTCGACCCATAGTGCATGGTAAGGTCTTACAAGCCGATCTAATGGTAATGGTTGACAATAAGCCGATAAAGGTAAGAGCTTCCCTTCTTCGTGATACGATATCGAATCGTTATAAAACTTTACATCTTGGAGATGGTATAGAGGTTACATCTTATCTTGAAGAACCCATGAACTTTTCAGATGCTACCTTTGATTATGCCCGTTGGTTGAGGTTACATGGTTATTCAGCAGAAACTTTTATTGTGTATAATCAATGGCACAAAGCCAAAGTTAATCTTCGGCAGATGAGTCTTCTTCAACGTGCTTCATTAGCTGCATCGGTTTATAGAGAGAATTTGTTGAATGTGATTGAAGACAAGATAGATAGTGCTCAGTTAGGTGTAGTTTCTGCGATGACACTTGGTGATAAACAATTGATTAGTAATGATATAAAGGAAGATTATTCTATAACAGGTGCAAGTCATGTGTTAGCACTTTCAGGTTTACATCTAACAATTATATATAGTTTGCTCTTTCTCATAATGAGTGGGTGCGAGCGACTTCTTCCAAGAGTATTTAGAAAAGGATTAAGTGAGCTGATTATTCTATTAATACTATGGGCTTATGTCATTCTTGTAGGGATGTCCTCGTCCGTAGTTCGTTCGGCATTAATGCTCACAATCTATTCTTTTGTAACACTATTGAATAGAGAACGGCTTTCTGTCAATACACTGGCATTAACCGCGATTATAATGCTTGTCAGTAATCCTAATTGTCTTTTTGATATAGGCTTTCAATTATCTTTTATCTCAGTATGGTCTATTCTATTGTTTTATCCACTTATATACGAGTTACTCCCCTTATCACAAACAAAGAGCTTAATGATTATAAGATGGCTGTGGAGTATGATTGCGGTATCGATAGCTGCACAATTGGGAACAGCTCCCTTGGTTGCTTACTATTTTGGAAGGGTGTCATTGATGTTTGTTTTTAGTAGTCTTATCGCTGTTCCGTGTACAATGGTTATCGTGTCAGCAACATTTTGTATGTTACTTATCAGTTCTTTGTCCTCTTTATCATTGTTTGTGGGGAAATTTATTTGTGTAATAACAGACGGATTAGGACTTTCTCTTCATTGGCTTGCAAGCCTATCTTGTGCAAGTATTGAGAATGTTCATTTGTCAGTCTTACAACTTTTTATTTATTATTCCATGCTCATGGCGATATGGATATTGTGGAGTTTTTTTAGCGGGGAAGATAGAGTTTAAGTAATTATTTGTACCTTTGCAGATAATTATGCAACGATATTTTATCACTCTTTCATACGATGGCACAGCCTTTCATGGCTGGCAAATACAACCCAATGGCATTTCTGTACAAGAGGTGTTGGAACATTCTTTGTCTACAATTCTAAGAGAAAGAATTACTATTACGGGAGCTGGACGCACAGACGCTGGCGTTCATAGTAGAATGATGGTTGCTCACTTTGACACCTCTCAGTCGTTTGATTGTGTTCAATTGGTTTATAAAGTGAACCGATTATTGCCACGTGACGTATCAGTAAGTAGGATAGGACCTGTAAAGAAAGACTTACATGCACGTTTCTCAGCAACATCACGTACATATCATTATTATATTCATACAGAAAAACAACCTTTCTCACGACAATATTCTTGTGCGCTTCACTATCAATTAGACTTTGATAAAATGAATATTGCAGCAGCTTATTTGATAGGAGAGAAAGACTTTAAATGTTTCTGTAAGACAGGAGCTGATGTGAAGACGACTATTTGTAATTTGACAGAAGCACGATGGATTCCGATTAAGGATGAATTAGCCTTGAGTCAAGGTGAGAAAGTAACAAATTGGTGTTTTGTGATAAAGGCTAATCGTTTCTTACGCAATATGGTACGTGCAGTGGTTGGTACTTTAGTTGAAGTGGGTAGGGGGCGTCTTACTATTGATGAGTTCAAGAAGATAGTAGATGGAGGAACAAGAAGCGATGCGGGTGAAAGTATGCCTGGTAACGCTCTATTTCTTTGGGAGGTAACATATTAAGAAAAGAGATTATGTGGATTCTCTTAGCCTTTATATCAGCAACATTGTTGGGACTTTACGACACGTCAAAGAAGTATTCTCTACGTGGGAATGATGTTATACCCGTACTTTTTCTCAACACACTCTTTTGTTCGTTGATTTTTTTACCATTGATTTTATTGTCACAATACACCCATGTGCTTGATCGTAGTATCCTACATGTGGCCTCAGGAGGATGGGAGTTACACCGTTGGATAATATTGAAGAGCATTATTGTTCTGCTTTCTTGGGTATTTGGTTATTTTGCCATTTCTCAACTACCATTGACAATTGTTGGGCCGATTAATGCAACACGTCCAGTAATGACACTCATCGGGGCTATGCTTGTCTTTGGCGAACGGCTGAATATTTGGCAATGGATAGGTGTGAGTTTGGCTGTTATTTCTTTGTTTCTCTTGGCAGGAAGTGGTAAGAAAGAGGGTATTGACTTTAAGCACAATAGGTGGATATTGTTCTTGGTGTTAGCAGCAGTGATGGGAACTTGTAGCGGACTGCTCGATAAATACCTTATGGCAAGTCCAGAGAATGGTGGAGTAGGAGTCGACCGTATGATGGCACAAAGTTGGTATAACATTTATCAATGTTTGATGATGGGAATAGTTTATTTGGTCTATGCCAATAATCGTCGAAAGAAGGTAGATGGATTAGACCATTTTACATGGAAATGGTCTATCTTGCTAATATCTGTTTTTCTGTCAATAGCAGACTTTTCCTACTTCTTTGCACTCTCATTGCCAGGTGCAATGATATCTATTGTGTCGATGGTGCGACGTGGTTCTGTTCTTGTTTCATTTATCTGTGGAGCAATGTTGTTTAGAGAAAAGAATTTGAAGGCAAAAGCAATTGATTTGTGTTTTGTTCTTCTCGGAATGATATTTTTATGGATTGGCTCATATTAAGACGACGACTTTCACTCTAAGATAAAGGTTAAAAGTCTTTGGTTATTGATAAATATTTACTATATTTGCAACGGCAATGATGGGCGTTTTCACAACGTTTAATATGAATAGCGGACAACGTTTTTACTCCATGAGGAGTCTTGAGCGTGAGTCTCTTAAAAGTCGATAATTACTATGCAGAATATTTTTCATGGATTAGGTATAGCATTGATAACTCCCTTTAAGGAAGATTTTAGTGTTGATTATGATGCACTTGTAAATCTTGTAAACTACCATTTAGATAATGGTGCAGACTTCTTCTGCATTCTTGCTACAACGGGAGAGGCTCCTTGTCTTACACATGAAGAAAAAAACGAACTGACTGCTGTTATTAAACGAGTTGTGAATGGACGTGTGCCAATCTTGAAATATTGTGGCGGAAACAATACGGCAGCCGTTGTTGAAGAAATCAAGACAACCGACTGGAGTGGTATTGATGGTATGCTCAGTATCTGTCCTTATTATAATAAGCCAAGTCAAGAGGGACTTTATCAGCACTTCAAGGCAATTGCTAAGGTTAGTCCAATTCCAATTGTCTTATATAATGTGCCTGGGCGTGTAGGTGTCAATATGACTGCCGAAACAACGGTTCGCATTGCGTCAGAGTTCTCTAATGTTGTGGCAATAAAGGAGGCATCAGGCAATTTGGAGCAAGTTGATGAGATTATCAAGAATAAACCAAAGCATTTTGAAGTTATTAGTGGTGATGATGCATTAACGTTTCCAATGATAGCAAGTGGTGCGGTCGGTGTTATATCAGTTATTGGTAATGCGCTTCCAAAGGAGTTCTCACGCATGATTCGTTTGGAGTTTAAGGGCGAATACGAGCCTGCTCGTAAAATTCATCACCAGTTTACGGAACTCTATAAACTCCTTTTTGTAGATGGCAATCCTGCTGGTTGTAAGGCACTTCTGAACGATATGGGAATGATTGAAAATGTATTGCGTCTTCCATTAGTACCAACTCGTATTGAAACTAAGATGAAAATGAACGAGATTCTTAAAGGAATGAGAATCTAAAACGTATTATTGCGATACGCGACTTGAACCTCCAACAAAGTGATATAATGCTGGTTTGGTAAAATGGCTAAACTTTGTCTCAACTTACATAAAGCATGTTTTCTTCTTTTTCTCTCAATTAATTTAATCATTGTGAACAGTTGTTGAGTTTTTTAATCACGTGATTATATGTCATGAACACTTTGATAAGGAGGTTAGAAAAAAACTTTACATTATTATAGGTAAAGTGTCGATATAAAAGAAAAATAGACATTTACGAAGCAACTCTATAAGTACTTGTACGTTAGAAGGTTATGAAGGCGTTAAGACATAGGTGCTTGATTAGACTTCAAAAGAGCGTTAGTAATACGTCAAAAGGGCATCTCTTGCAATCCAAGAGATGCCCTTTTCGATGCTAAAAGACCATCTATTCGTTTCAAGTGGTATGAAAATAATTTACATACGTTTGCTAAACTAAGGATGATATGTTCGTAAAAAGTGTAACGATTAGTAAAAAGATAAATAAGAATATAAGAGATGTTAGAAATAAAATGCAAAAGTAGCGTTATGAATGCTGTAGTCGAATGTTGCATTGGAATTTAATAATTCAAAAGAACTTACAAGAAGCAATCGGAAGAAAACAGGTTGCATTCTATGCTAACAATGTTGTCAATCTTAATTCTTTTTTTATTTATCATCATAATGGTACGTTCATGGTTATGAATAGCTTTAATAACACCATTAATAGTATGATAGTGTCCACCCTCTTTTTGTTCATCAGCTTGAAAGAATGTAATTGTTACAATCGGTTCTTTTTCTAAATGAGAAGAAAGAAAAGATAGTTTTTTGTCCATTAATAATCGATTGTCTTCCATCATTTCTATCATTGGACTTGTCTGTCGGGCAGTTTCAGCAATAGCTTTTTCATAACCAGTAAGTGCTGCAAAGGGTGCAAATTGTGCAGCTCTGTTATATAGACTCATTTGTGGATGCCGCTTTGACACATGATGGGATAGATGGATAATATCGTCATAATTATCGGTCATGCCTTATGCCCTCCTATTTGTTTGTTACGTTCCTTTGCCGTTGAACCTTCATTAAAGTTTAAACCACGAAGCAAAGAGTTCTTACCAAACTTGTTCTTGATATTAATAATGGTTTCTTGTATCTTTCGTTCACGTGCTAATGCCGCCTTTTCTATTTGCTTCTCTTTCTTTACAATCTCATAATCTGTAGAACATATCAAGTTCAACAGGGCTTGGAGACTCGCTGTTTCATCTGCTCTTCACTGATAACGTGATTGGTTGATATATTTAATCTTCTAACCAATAAGCGTTTATCAACAATCTCATCATAAAGTGCAAGGATAGCCTTTCCTATCAGTCGAGAGGAAGATGTAAAGCGGTGGAGATTGGCTGTTCCGTGAGCACTCTTAGGTACTTTTCGTCCGTACCAGTCTACAGAAACAGGACCAGTATAATCCTTTCCTGCAGGGGAAGTAAGACTTTCACGGTCATAACCAACATACAAAATAAGCTGGTCGGCAACGCAACGTTTTGCAACTAAGTCCAGTGCAATAGCGTCAGCCATCTCTTGGACAACAACCCTTGCTTTGCGATAGCTGTATGCATCTTGGAGAACTTGTCCACTACTCATTGAGTTTGTTTCTGGTCGATAAGCCTTCACCATTTCCATCGTACAAGGTTCCCAACCCCATGCGTGGTCTATAAGAAGTTCTGCATTTACGCCGAAAAGCTTATAAAGAAGTTCCTCTTGATGGATAGAGTAGCGTGCTATTTTTCCCATGGTATCTATACCGTATGTATAAAGACGCTGTGCAATACCTCTTCCAACACGCCAAAAGTCAGTTAGTGGGCGATGATCCCATAGTTTCTCACGATAAGTCTTTTCGTCTAATTCTGCAATGCGTACACCATCTTTGTCGGCAGGTATATGTTTAGCAACAATATCCATTGCCACTTTACAAAGATACATATTTGTACCGATGCCCGCAGTAGCCGTAATACAGTTTCGCGCAAGACGTCACGTATCATCTTTATTGCTAATTCGTGAGCAGTAAGACGATAGCTGGCAAGATAAGCTGTTGCGTCAATAAAGACTTCATCGATGGAGTAAACGTGTATATCTTCTGGTGCAATATAACGCAGGTAAATATTGTATATTCTCGCACTATGCTTAATGTATTGTGCCATACGTGGCATTGCTGTTATATAATCAACAGCCCAGTCTGGATGTTGTTCAAGTTCTTTTGTATTATAAGACTTTCTCGTTAGTGCCTTACCTTTTAAAAGACTTCGTTTCTCGTTCACCTCTCTTAGCCGTTGTATAACTTCAAATAAGCGGGCACGTCCAGATATTCCGTGAGCTTTTAGAGAGGGAGAAACAGCAAGGCAAATAGTCTTTTCGGTCCTTCCTGTATCAGCCACCACCAGATTAGTTGTCATTGGGTCAAGTCCAAGTTCTACACATTCCACACTGGCATAGAACGATTTAAGGTCTATGGCAATGTAGGTTCTGTCTGATGTTGTTCTTAATGAAGACATGTTAATGGAGAACAAGTTGGTGGATTAATACAATAATATAATTGGAATTACGTGGACTTCTCTATTCTTATATAGAAATGAGGACAAGACTAAATTAAACTCATCCTATACACTCTTAGCTATTTTTAGTAAGCTCAATAATCTCTCTTGCTGAATGTCTCGTCCAACAATACCTTTGAAGGGTTATTCCCAGAATGATATGTATATCTAAAGTTAAAGCCTGCGTCCTTATATCCTTTTGTCCCTGTATCTTCTTTCAAGGCAGCACGTAAGGTTTTTCTTATTTCTAATCTTTTAGAAGAAAGTAACTGTTCGTTATCAGCTTTGCCTACGATTGAGTAATAATAATGAATGGTTTTGGATGTTGGTTCAAAGACCATGCTATCCATTCTTGTGTCATTTACAACTGGTGTAGGACATTTCTTTTCTGTATACTCCTTACATTCTTGGGCAGCTCTTTTCTCCAAACTATTATGACAAGAAGAAAGAGAAAGCAATAATACGCTTATATAAATTAAATGTTTCATTTTGTTCGGCTTAAATTAAAAATAAAGTTGGGCTGCAATAGTAAGAATACTCTTTTTATATAATCCCTATGCATTGTCCTTTGCAAAGTTAAGAAAAATAGGTAATTTCTTAATTTAAGGTTCTTAATTCTCAATAATTATAACTATATTTGCACATTGAAAATATAGAAAAAGTGATGAATCATATAAGAAATTTCTGCATTATAGCCCATATTGACCATGGTAAGTCTACTTAGCAGATCGTCTGCTTGAATATACTCAGACGATAAAGATTACAGGTGGACAGATGCTTGATGATATGGATTTGGAACGTGAGCGTGGTATAACAATTAAGAGCCATGCAATCCAAATGGAGTATACATTAGATAAAGAGAAATATGTCCTTAATCTGATTGATACTCCGGGACATGTTGACTTCTCGTATGAGGTGTCACGAAGCATTGCAGCTTGTGAAGGTGCGTTGCTTATCGTAGATGCTACGCAGGGCGTACAAGCACAAACCATCTCTAATCTTTATATGGCTATTGATCACAACTTGGAGATTATTCCAGTTATTAATAAGATTGATATGCCGAATGCCATGCCAGAAGAGGTTGAAGATGAGATTGTCGACCTTGTTGGTTGTGACCCTAATGACATTATTCGTGCTAGTGGAAAGACGGGAGAAGGTGTAGCCGACATTCTTGAAGCTATCATTAAACGTATACCTTCACCAACAGGAGATGTTAAAGCACCTTTGCAAGCACTTATCTTTGACTCTATCTTTAATTCATTCCGTGGTATTATCACACTTTGTAAAGTTGAGAATGGAGTTATCAGAAAAGGTGACAAGGTGAAGTTCGTACAGACTGGTATGGAATATGCGGCTGATGAAGTGGGTGTGTTAAAGATGGATATGGTACCTACTCAACAGCTTTCAACGGGCGAAGTTGGATATATTATTTCGGGTATTAAGAATGCCACAGAGGTAAAGGTAGGTGATACTGTTACCCATATTGTTAATCCTTGTAGCAAGCGATTGAAGGATTTCAAGAAGTTAAGCTATGGTCTTTGCTGGTGTCTCATCCGATTGACCCTAATGACTATGAGGGCTTGCGTGCTTCATTAGAGAAACTTCAGCTTAATGATGCTTCATTAACCTTCCAACCGGAGAGCTCTCAGGCTTTAGGTTTTGGTTTTCGTTGTGGCTTCTTAGGTCTTCTTCACATGGAGATTATACAAGAACGTTTGGATCGTGAGTTCAATATGGATGTCATTACGACAGTACCTAACGTTAGTTACATGGTATATGATAAACAGGGAAATGAAAAGGAGGTTCATAACCCGTCAGGACTACCAGATCAGACAATGATTGATCATATTGAAGAGCCTTATATTAAAGCTTCTATTATTACTTCAAGCGATTATATAGGTCCTATTATGACACTTTGCCTTGATAAGCGAGGTGAACTCGTTAGTCAGAACTATGTAAGCGGAAATCGTTTGGAACTCATCTTTATGATACCTTTGGGTGAGATTGTGATAGACTTCTACGATAAATTGAAAAGTATATCCAAAGGTTATGCTTCATTTGATTATCATATCGATTCTTATCGTCCATCAAAGTTAGCAAAGCTCGATATTCTCTTGAATGGTGAGCCTGTTGATGCTCTTTCGGCATTGACGCACGAGAGTAATGCTGTTGTGTTTGGACGAAGAATTTGTGAGAAGTTGAAGGACTTAATACCACGTCAGCAGTTTGATATAGCCATCCAAGCTGCTATTGGAGCAAAGATTATTGCACGCGAAACCGTTAAACAGGTACGTAAGGACGTTACAGCCAAGTGTTATGGTGGTGATATTAGTCGTAAACGTAAACTTCTTGAGAAGCAGAAGAAGGGGAAGAAACGTATGAAACAGATTGGAAACGTACAAGTTCCACAAAAGGCTTTCCTTGCAGTGTTGAAGTTAGATTAAAAAACAAAGATATAAGAAAGGATAGGAAAATGAAAGATTTGGTAAACGATACGAGAGATATTGCACGTGAATTGGCACGTAAATATAGTACGATGACACATGACGAATTGGACGTACTTGAAAGTATCCTCGTGCCAATGAAATTCACCAAAGGGCAGATGATTCTTAGTGAAGGAGAAATCTGTAAGCATGTCTATTATATAGAAAGAGGTCTTATTCGCCAATTTTATTTTAAGAATGGCAAACAGATTACCGAACATTTAGGAGAGGATAGAAGTGTGTTTATGTGCATAGAAAGTCTTTTCCGTGAGGAGCCGACTAAGTTGCAAGTTGAAGCCTTAGAACCAACATGGGTCTATGCGTTGCCAAAACAAAAACTGGAACAAGTGGCGTTGCACAATGTAAACATTCAGATTCTCTATCGTAAAATACTGGAAGAGAGTCTTATCACATCACAAGTGCATGCTGACCTCGTACGTTTTGAAACGGCACAAGCACGTTATAAGAGAATGTGTAAACTTAGCCCACAGGTTATTTTGTGTGCACCATTAGTTTATATCGCAAGCTATTTACAGATGACACCAGAAACGTTAAGTCGAGTTCGTTCGTCAACGTTACTGGATGATTAATTAGTTATTTCTTAACTTGTTGCCTGTAAGTTTGTAGTAAATAGGACTCTCATTAAATTATTGGACATCTATAAAATTATTTTGTAAATGTCACGAACAAATTTAAGAGTACTTTAGAAACGTAAATACCGTTAGTTGTTTCTTTACAACTAATGGTATTTACGTATATGTTTAGTTTATTTTTCTTTTGCTTATTTATTTCTTCAAGGCAATGAGGACATACTCCTTATAATAAAGTTGAGTATCATCAATTCTAAAAATCTTTACCGATTTCACCCGTATATTGTGGTAAAATCGGTCATTTCAAAAGTCGAAAACTTTCTCACAACGTTTGCAGAAGAAATGTGCGTGTGGTGTAGTAACACCATCATAACATACACGATGATCATCAATGGTAATCATTGACACTGCACCATATTCTGAAAGCATTCTTAATGTATTATAAACTGTTGTACGGCTCACTGTTGGAAGTTTTTTCTTCAAGGCAAGAAAAACCTCTTCCACTGTTGGGTGGGTATGATGAGTAAGCAGATACTTCATGATTGCTACACGCTGAACAGATGGTCGAATTCCTAATGCTATAAGTTTATTATATACTGATTCCACTGATTATCTATCTTTTTATCAATTTGTAAAAATATATCCTCTAAGCAAAACAACTTTCTGAATGTGTACAGATTATTGAAATGACATTTTGCAAAGATACAAAAATCTGTATTTAACTAACAAGTATTATGCTGTAAAAAGTTAGATTTCAACACGGCTCTTTCATTTAAAAAAAGTTTTTGGTTCTTATTCTAAATATCATTATTTTTATAGCACGCCAAGAACATAGTGAGAGCTGTTCTTTTCTAAAAATACTACCATAATCGTATGGTATTTAGCGATTGATATTCGTGTGGCATGACAGGTTTAATTTTTGTCTAATTATTTGAAAATCAACAAAAATAAGTGACAATAAAAAGTTGGTCAAGTGAGCTATTTTTGTACCTTTATAGTAAAAATAGATAATCATGAAAGGGGAAACAGTCACTGACCAAATTAATGGGATTGTCGCTAACACAATCAACCACACCGCTAAGGTAATAAAACAAAAATTAGAAGGTAGTATCTTAGAAAAACTTTACGAGTTTCACGGCTCTTTCATTTAAGAAGTTTTGGTTCTTATTCTAAATATCATTATTTTATAGCACGCCAGTAACATAGTGAAAGCTGTTCTTTTCTAAAAATACAACCATAATCGTATGGTGTTTAGCTATTGATATTCGTGTGGTATGACAGGTTTAATACTTTGTCTAATTATTTGAAAATCAACAAAATAAGTGACAATAAAAGTTGGTCAAGTGAGCTGTTTTTTGTACCTTTCCTCTATAAAACCGAAAAGAAATCGTTACAGAAGTAACTTAAACCAAAGGCTATGCTTATTATAGTACATAACGATACTATGCAAGTCATTTGCTGACCTGCATGAAAAATGATACTTTCCTCTTCGAGCTTAACGCTCACACTGAGTTCCATCGCCAGTCATGTCGTTGGTTAATTTGTCATGACGAGGTCATATGCCATCACAAAGGTAGTAGCCTTTCCATGACTGGTATATTGCGTCATCCATTTATTACGGATGCTTCGATTATGTTGTTGAAATCCTTATAGGATACACCGTCCTTCAAGATGTTCCATGCACAAATAAGCATTTTCCTTGCTATTGCTACTTGAACTTTCATTCTGTTTTTCTTTCTGACTTGTGTCTGGTGGTAGGAGAATCGGCTAAAAAAACAATTCTTGGTGCGACTTGCACCCCATGAGCATTGTATGATGGTTCGTCGAAGGTATCGGTTTCCATAAGTGATGCGGCGTGATTTAATAGTCTTGTTAGACTGATCATTGCGTGGCTTCAGTCCACTCCAGGAAGCGAGATGGTTGGCTGTTTCAAAATGACTCATGTCGGTACCGATTTCTGCAATCAATGATGTAGCGGCCCTCATCTTCACTCCCGGAATTGTCTGTAAATTGTGCAACTGTGTCGAATACTCATTTTTCGCAAATGGCCAGCATCTTGTCCATACATTGCTGTTTGTGTTGCTCTGCTAAGTCTATTTCTGCCTTGAGCTGCCGCATGATATCTATGTCACATTCTGTAATGCTGCCGAAGCGAAGCGATTATAGTTTTTCTTTCCATGGTGATTGATAATACGTCCGTGGATTTCCTCCACGGCGTATTGGGGTCAGTAACTCCTTCGCAGATTTTATCTATCACTGCCTTGTAGCTCACACTATCCGTGTTAGATACATAGTTGCTCAGACGGATGTTACACCGTTGAACGGCTGCGTCCAACTTGGCAAGTTTGCGGATAATCTCATCATCAAGATCATAGATACGCCGGTCGTACTGACGCAACTGTTGGATGCGTTCTGGAGGAACAAAACTACCGTTTACCATTCCTTTAGCATGCACTCTGCAATCCATTGTGCATCCTTTACATCACTCTTGTGACCGAGCAATTGTTTAATGAAATAAGGGTTGATGAGTTTCAACTTGAAATGTGGCTCAAGAACTCTCCAAATAGGAATCCAATACACACTTGATGCTTTCCATACCGACTTCTAAAAACGTGATGTGAGAGCATCAAATCACGCATTTCAATTAGTTCTGTTGTTAAAACACCAAATTTCTTCTCGTAAATTTCACTGTGCTACTCAAAAATACAAAAGATAAACACTATCTTTGCAAGACGTCAAAGCCACATACCGTTCTCATAAGCCTCAATATTTTGGGTTAAACATGAATTTATCACCCCAAAGATACAAAAATGTGACGTAAGAGAGCGATAATAGGCGAAAGAAGGTAGTGTCCTTGACATTTTTCAATCTCGAATGCAAGTTACAAAACGGAACTGTGTGGGGAGATTTCTTTTTCAGTTTTTTTATCTACACTGGCTTATAAATCGAGATTTTTTATGTAAATTTATAGTAAAAATAGATAATCATGAAAGGAAACAGTCACTCGACCAAACTAATGGGATTGTCGCTAACACAATCAACCACACCGCTAAGGTAATAAAAACAAAATTAGAAGGTAGTATCTTAGAAAAACTTTACGAGTTTTCCTCCTCAATACCCGATTTCCGTAGATCAGAGAAGGGAAACATACGTCACAAGTTGAGCGACGTCATTATGTTACTAATATTAGGTCGAGTATCAAATTGTGTCAGCAGAGCAGAAATCATAGAATTCGGTAAACACAACCTCAAGAGGTTCCGTAAATTGGACATATTAGTCAACGGCATTCCATCCGAGCCAACTCTTTGTCGCATGGAAGAGGGATTGATGATAAGGCAATGGCTAACCAGCTACAGGTCTTTGCCGAGACGTTTCACAAGGAATTGTTGGGGATGTGCTGCGCCCAAGAAATCATCTGCATAGACGGAAAGGCAGAGTGCGGCACTGTTTTGAATAATGGACGAACCCCAGATATCGTATCTGCTCATTCATTCAACACCGATATCACGTTAGCAACCGAGGCCTGCGAAGAGAAGAGCAATGAAATAAAAGGCAGTTCCACGGCTTATTGATAAAATTGATATATCAGAGAAAAATAGTCACGGCAGACGCCATGTCTATGCAGAAAGATATCATTAACAAAATCAGAGAGAAAAATGGAGACTTCATCATAGAACTGAAATCAAACCAGCGTTCACTGCGTTATGGTGTAGAGGATAAAATCAAAAGAACTGTCTCCGTTAACTCCTATTGTGGCAAGCCGGAACTCGGGCATGGGAGAATTGAGACGAGAAGCTATCGTGTGTTTAAGGGACTGACCTCATTGCAAATAAGGAGAAGTGGAACGGTAACCTGACCATCATAGAATATGAGTGCGAAACTATCAAAAAGTCAACGGGAGCCTGCACTATTGAGAAAAAGGCTGTATGCAGCAGCCTGCCAGCGAACACACCAAGATTAGGGACATTGGTGCGTAATCACTGGTCGATAGAAAGTATGCACTCGGAAGATGAGATCGTAACCTTTGTTACAAGACAAGATAAAACGAAAGTCAGCAGGGCAGCTCGCAATTTAGATACCATACAAAAGAATTGTCTACTCCGTGTTCTCACATGGCGAGGACGGAGAAAGAAGAATTCCGACAAAAGAAAGGGTATGGCAGAACTGATGAGACATGTTTCATTGGGTTTCACAAAACTATTGCATTTTTCTGTATCAAAAATGAAAATAATCAAATTTTTGAGAATGGTATAACTTATTGATATACAGACACAATGTTTCTCCTGATTCGTACATGAGTCGGGTAAGGGAAGCTATGTCTTCATTTCATTTTTAAATGAAAGAGCCGTGAGATTTCAACCTACCAAAGATTATATTTTGGTCTCATTGCTGTTAAAAATAACTCCTTCTTACCTATATGTTATATCTTTCATTCACCTTTTCTGTATTACTAAAGTGTTTTGTTTTTATATTTAGGCAAAGTTCTCATTATTCATTAAATTATATGTTTCAGTATAGGACAATATGTCTCTGTTCTTCAGTACAACACGTTGTTATAAAAAGACTTTTGTATCTTAATCTGCATAACATAGAGTCTTGATTTAAGGTGAACAGAATAATTATAAATAAGTCTTATTATTTGAAAAAAATTACAATATTATTCATTGCGTTTAAGATAATTATATGTAACTTTTGCCAACAATCTAATAAAAATGCTGGATTAATTTGAGGTCAGAATCGAAAAGACAGATTATCATATAATTCAGAGATTTTTACAAGTACGATAATAACATTAAGACATTAAATTAATAAAACAGATTATGAACAAAGTTAATTTACTTTTAGATTTCGTTCTTAATACCGCAGCATCATTAAAAGGTGCAGGTATTCATTTAATTCGTATAGCCATCTTTATCATCTTTATTTGGATTGGTGGTTTAAAGTTTTGGAATTATGAGGCAGAAGGTATCGTACCTTTCGTTTCAAACAGCCCGTTTATGAGTTTCTTTTATGCAAAGGAAGCACCAGAGTATAAAGATTATAAACTTAAAGAAGGTGAGTTTGATAAGGTTAAGCACGATTGGCACGAGGCTAATAATACTTATACTTTTTCACATGGATTAGGTATTGCAATCATGTCTTTTGGTATTCTTACGCTTTTAGGTATTTGGTGTCCAAAGATTGGTTTTGTCGGTTCAGGTCTTGTTCTTATCATGACTTTTGGTACACTATCATTCCTTGTCACAACACCAGAGGTATGGGTACCAGATTTGGGAAGTGGTGAGCATGGTTTCCCACTACTAACGAGAGCAGGACGTCTTGTAATCAAAGATGTTTGTATTTTAGCTGGTGCGGTTGTTGTTTTAGCTGATTGTGCTCAGAGAATACTTAAAAGGAATAAAAAATAAGCGATTATAAAAAGAGATGTAATTTTACATCTCTTTTTTATTATTATTGAACACGTAAAGTACGTGTCATCTATGTTCAAGATATAATTAGATATGGGGTAGGGGCTTTATATGTTTTGTCTTTTAATCTAAATAGGTCATTAAAGGCTAATCAGATTTTGTTTCCTAATGTCATTTATTTCCTTATAGATAGCCCCTACCTGTTTTTGTTTTAGCATAGTTATCTATGAGTTAGGTCCTAATGTGCTGTTACTGACTTTTTATGATAGTCTGACGAGTAGGCATGTAGTTTGTCCTCTCCTTAATAAAAGGATATTTGTAAAATATTTTCGTGTACATCATGGTCAATTGATGCTCTTTTAGCCTCAAAAAAGGCATAGGTTGACTTGTAAAAGATGCTCTTTTAAGGCTCAAGTAAGCATCTTTTCAATTCCAATTAAGCACCTTTTCCTTTACGTTTTGTAAGTGTTTGAATTTCTGTTGGTTACAATTATGATTTTATCTATATGTTTGTTAGAATTAATAGACGTCTTAATCTAATTTGTGTAAAGATTTTTCAGGTTATTGTTTGTGTATTAAGAAGTCAGCTTTTGGATATTTTCCTCATACAACTATTTGGATTGAAAATTACTGAAATAGGCTGCTTGCACCCCAAATCAAAATGGCGTAGCGTAACACTTTGCCAATTGTAATACTTAACACTGATAAAACTATATTAGCGCGTGTAAGTCCTAAAACAATAGTGATTGCACTGCCAAGTATTGGTAGAAAGGCGAAAAATCCCATCCATGCACCGCGTCCGCCCATGAAGTTGTATGCTCTGTCTAACGATGCTTGTTTCACATGAAAATAACGTTCAAGCCATTCTAATTTACCTAATCGTCCAAGTCCGTAATTAAGCATTCCACCTAATACGTTGCCAATACTACCATAAACAAGTAAGAAGATAGGATCAACACCAGCTGCAAGCAAGCCAAGCATTACGGCTTCACTGCTAAAAGGTAAAAAGCTTCCTGCAAGAAATGCTGACAAAAACATTCCCCAATAGCCATAGTCTACAAGTATTTGTGTAAGAAAATCCATAAGTTGAATAGTATAATGATTATTGCTGTATAGGTAAGGATGAGAAACATCCAGTTGGTTACCTTTGTTCGTGTGAGTGCTATAAAATGTGCAATAAGAGGTGCTGTGGTGACAATAAGAACGCTCAATAAGGCTTCATAATGCTGGGGTTGAAGGAATAGAAATATAATTGCAATAAGATTGATAGTAATAAAAGCTTGATAGAATAAACGTGTTCGTATGTTGTCATTACGCTTTTTATTTATAAAATGAATAATACCTATTAGTGCACATGTTAAGACAAAAGATAGTGTTATTATTTGATTAGTATTAAGTATCTTTAAGCCAAAAGGTTCTGTAAATACTGCAATATTGGTGAAGTGATTGAAGAGAGTTGTTATATCTCCCTTAACAATCAAATATCCGGCATAGAACCAATAAGGTAGTATGAGGCCGAGGAGAGATGCAATAAAGTTGCGAGGACTCATTGCGAGGATATTGGTACGCATAATAATCCAGAGTGCGGGAAGAAAGTAAAGAGCTTGCACCCATACAATACTTGCCATACTTATACAGAAGAATGCATAGAATGTGTAACCCGGAGTATGACTATCTTGATAGCAACGAAAGGCAAAAGTATAGAAACCTATAAAGCCTAACATAATGATTGCTGATTGGATAGTTGGAAACATGAGAGTTGCCATTGTTGCAAAAATTACGTATGAGCATGAAACCATTCTGCTATAAATACGTATGAGTGCATTGGCATTATTTAGCTCCATCATAAGATAGGTGGAGAGCAAGAGGCAAATACCTGGTACTATGATCGCAAGATTGTGAAAGCCTGCTATTACCCATACAAGAATAGCCGCTGAAACAACGTATGCTTGTGTCCAGCGGCTTTCTGCTATTCGATTTTGAATGCGTTTTTGTTGCATAATTGTTGAATACGGGAGAAGGTGCTTGATATGTTTACTGCACTCTCTTTTTCTTTATACCGAACAAAGATTATAGGTCTTGTCCTATATCTCTTCTAAAATATTTATCTGTAAAATCAATCTTCTGAGCTTCTGAGAAACTCTTCTTAAGGGCTTCTTCCTTATTCTTACCATAAGAAGAAACTGCAATGACACGTCCACCAGCGGATACAATCTGACCATCTTTTACGATTGTTCCACTATGGAAGATGACAGAGTCTTCAACTTTATCAAGTCCTGTGATAGGGTAACCTTTCACATATTCTTCAGGATAACCACCGCTAACAAGCATTACACAGACAGCAGAACGTGAATCAAATTCAACCTGTCTCTGGTCAAGATTTCCCTCTGCAACTCCTTCAAAGAGGTCGACAATGTCACTCTTTAAACGCAACATGACGCTCTCTGTTTCAGGGTCGCCCATACGACAATTGTATTCAATAACCATTGGCTCGCCATCAACATTGATTAAGCCGAAGAAGATAAATCCTTTGTAATCAATATTCTCTGCTTTCAGACCGTCAACTGTTGGACGGATAATGCGTTCTTCTACCTTTGCCATCCACTCCTTAGTTGCAAAAGGAACAGGGCTAACACTACCCATACCACCAGTATTCAAACCCGTATCATGTTCACCAATGCGCTTATAATCTTTTGCTTCTGGCAATATCTGATAGTTGGTGCCATCTGTGAGTATAAATACAGAGCACTCAATACCTGAAAGGAATTCCTCGACGACAACCTTTGCAGAAGCATTACCAAACATACCGCCAAGCATCTCGCGAAATTCTTTTTTAGCTTCTTCAAGTGTAGGAAGAATAAGAACACCTTTACCGGCTGCTAAGCCGTCAGCTTTCAACACATAAGGAGCCTTGAGCGTTTCAAGGAAGCGCATACCTTCTTCGATAGTGGTACCATCAAAGGTCTCGTAAGCTGCTGTAGGAATATTGTGACGCTTCATAAATGCTTTGGCAAAGTCCTTAGATCCTTCCAGTACAGCACCAGCTTTTGAAGGACCAATAACTGGGATATTAGTTGTACGGCTGTCTTCCTTGAAACAATCATAAACACCATTTACCAATGGGTCTTCAGGACCGACAACAACCATATCAACCTTCGTCAACAACGAAATCCTTCAGTTTGTCAAAGTCATTTACGCCGATTGCAACGTTCTCACCAACTGCTCCCGTACCAGCATTACCTGGCGCAATGAATAGTTTACTACATTTTGCACTCTGTGCAATCTTCCATGCCAAGGCGTGTTCGCGACCGCCGCTGCCTAAAAGTAATATTCTCATAAAGCTTTGCCCAGCCCCCCAATGAAAGGAGGGAGTGTGCAGACTTGCTGCACAGGGGTATTTATTAATTGTTAGATGCGATAATATGCAATGATAAAACGTATAATTGAATTATCAATTAGCGTTATTTGATAGGTTTGAGATAATTCTCAAAGTACTCTGTAATGCGCTCATGCAAGTGTACACTTTGATGTCCACGCATATTATGAGGCTCACCGGGATAGACGAAGAAGTCTGGTTGTGTGCCGGCAGTAATACAAGCCTTCAAGAAGGAGTAAGAGTGCTGAGGAACAACGACTGGGTCATTCAAGCCAGTGATAATCTGAAGTTTACCCTTGAGATCCTTTGCCTTTGAGAGGAGTGAGGTTTGTGCATATCCTTCTGGATTAGTTTGCGGAGTGTCCATGTAACGCTCTCCATACATAACCTCATACCATTTCCAGTCCATAACAGGGCCACCAGCAACACCAACCTTAAACACGTCAGGATAATTAGTAACCAACGAAGTTGTCATAAAACCACCGAATGACCAGCCATGAACACCTATACGATTCTGGTCAACGTATGGAAGAGACTTTAAGTATTTAACTCCTTCCATCTGGTCTTTCATCTCCTCTTGACCAAGATGACGGAATGTAGCCTGCTCAAATTCCTTACCACGATTATCACTACCTCGATTATCAAGGATGAAAAGTAAGTAGCCTTTCTGTGCCATGTAGGTTTCCCAACCGCGTGAACCCCAATTCCATGAAGCCTCAACATTATGAGCATGAGGTCCCCCATATACATAGATAACCGTAGGATACTTCTTATTAGCATCAAAGTCTACTGGTTTCACCATACGCCAATACAAGTCTGTCTTGCCATCTGCAGCCTTTATCGTACCATTTGAATATTCAGGAACAGTATAACCTTCCCATGGATTAGCAGAAGTAAAGTAATCATGACGTTGTGGCTTACTACTCAAACTAATTATTTCATACTTGCGAGGAACAGCAGGTTCACTATAACTATCCATGATAGCATTGCCGTCTTGACTCAGTTTTGGATGATGATAGCCACGACCATTGTCAAGTAGTGTACGCTTTCCAGAAGCCACATTCACAAGCCAAGTATTGCGCTGGATAGGGTTGCATTCGTTAGAAACATAAACAATACTCTTCTGCTTGCTATTGAAGCCGAGTACTTCCATAACAACCCACTTGCCACTTGTAATCTGCTTTATCTGTCGACCATCTTTATTAAAGAGGTAAAGATGATTGTAACCATCCTTCTGACTTTGCATGATAAACTCATTATCATTCCATGGCAAGAACAGAATAGGATGACAAGGTTCAACATACTTTGCATCTGTTTCCCGATAGAGTTCCTTCAACTTAGCACCTGTTGTAGCATCGTATGATACCAATCGACAATCGTTCTGGTCACGATTAAGCTCGAACATATAAATCGTCTTTTCATCTGGACTCCATGCAATGTTCGTAAAGTAACGATCAGTTGGATCACCTGCTTGAAGGTATATAGTCTTACCAGTTATTAGGTCATATATACCAACAGTTACCTTATGAGAAGTTTCACCTACCATAGGATACTTTATAGGTACAGCCTTAGCAGCACGTGACTCATCCTTTTCTGGTTTCCAATCTAACTCTGGAACATCAATTAGAGGGTAGGCTGCAACCATACTTTGGTCCATACGATAGAAAGCTAATCGATTCCCCTTCGGACTCCAATAGAGACCACCATTAATACCAAACTCATCACGATGAACACTCTGTCCATATACGATGTCGTCAGAACCATCAGTTGTCAGCTGATGCTCTATACCATTTGCATCGGTAACGTATAACTGATAATCTTTCACAAATGCTGTTGCGCCAGACAACTTATTCCAATCACGTGCTTGAAGACCAGTAGGACGATTCAAACGCTGTTCTAATTTATGATTCTTGAAGTTTATATATAAGTCTTCATTACCATTCTTAACCATCACAACAGGACGCTCAGCGTAAGGAAACTCAGCACCATAGAGATGGCGAATAAGCTCATTTGAAGCTGAAAGACCTGCCCATTTGTTGACGTCCTCCAAAGTGAAGAGTTGTGTCTCTTTACCAGTCATTAAATCAACTAATGAACAACTATTAAAGTCTTGACGTACCAACTTACCTCCCCACCATGTAAGATAACGTGCTTCTGGACGCATGTTGTAGAAGTTTTTACCACCAAAGTTCAGATCTTCAAGTGTGAACTGCTTTTGTGCCATAGTCTCAGTAGGACTTAAAAGTCCTGTGAAAGCACAAAGCCCCACAAGACTAATAAATGATTTAATCTTCATGATTATACGTGTTTTTACCACGGAATCCTCCGCGTTTGTTAGATTTATCAAATCGTTTACCGCCAAACTTACGGTCGTCATTGCCTCTAAACGAACGCTTACGCTCATCGTCTCCTCTTCGGAACGAACGCTTACGGTCTTCTACATCACGCTCATACCGAGGACGACGCTCACGACCTTCACGGAACTTATCACCGCCAAACTTATTACGCTCTAAGCTATGGAAAGTGAATGAACGAATATCAGCTTCAGCGTTCTCCTCGTTTTCATCAAGACGTTTCTTAAACTCACGTTCCTTCTTGAAGCGGTGCTTTTGAGCCATCTCACGCTTCTCATCTTCGGTTTTTACAACACCACCTTCGTGTCGGAAATCACTCATCTTACCATCAAATAGCTGGTAACGACGGAATTCACATTCCAAAGAACCATTATAAACAGGAATTTTAATACTTGGCTTCAAACCTATCTGACGGAAACATTCCTCACGATAAGACAGAATCCATGCTTCATTCCCCATAAACTGGTGCTTCAATCGTTCACCAATCATCTTATAGGTGCCGAGTAAGTTAGGTGTAGAAATACGCTCACCGTATGGAGGATTCATCACAATCATACTCTTTTCCTTTGGCTGAGTGAAGTCCTTAAAGTCCTGCTGTTCGATGGTTACATATCGTGACAAACCAGCAGCAGCTACATTCATACGAGCCGTATTGACAGCTTTCATATCAGTATCATAACCATAGATATGATGTGTGAACTCACGTTCCTGCGAGTCGTCATTATATATCATGTCAAACAATTCCTGATCAAAGTCTGGCCATTTTTCAAATGCAAACTCCTTACGGAACACTCCCGGAGAAATGTTGCGAGCAATAAGAGCAGCCTCAACGGGTAATGTTCCAGAACCACACATTGGGTCAATAAAGTCTGTTTCACCTTTCCAACCTGTCATCAAAATCATACCCGCAGCCAAAACCTCGTTCAATGGAGCTTCAACACTCTCCTGACGATAGCCACGACGATGCAAGGACTCGCCACTCGAGTCCAATGACAATGTTGCATTATCTTCTGCTACATGTATATTCAAACGAATATCAGGATTGCTAACAGAAATATTTGGACGAGTACCAGTACGCTCACGGAACTGGTCAACGATAGCGTCCTTCACCTTGTAAGTGACAAAACGTGAATTTGTAAACTCTTCTGAATAAACAACTGAGTCAACAGAGAAGGTTTCCCAGAAAGGATATACTTACTCCAATCAATCTTCATGACCTCTTCATACATGTCTTCAGCACTCTTCGCCTTGAAATGTGCGATGGGTTTAAGGATACGAATAGCTGTGTGTAACTGGAAATTAGCGCGATACATCATTTCCTTGTCGCCAGTGAACGACACCATTCGGCGTCCTATTTGTACGTTGTTGGCACCTAACTGTGTTAGCTCTTTTGCTAATACTTGTTCCAAACCCATGAAGGTTTTGGCGATGAGTTCAAATTCTTGCATTATATGTGATAGAAAATTTTATATTCGAAACTTAAATGTTTAACGGCGATTATATCTATGTTCCTCCGCCATTAAGATACTATGTTTTATTCTGTTTATATTTCTTTGTTTATGGATGCATATCTCGTGTGACCCAGATATTGACTCCAATAACACAACTTTTTTTCAATCGTAATACGACCAAGGATAATCGCATTGGTATAAACAATGACATCATCCTAAAAATGAAATTATGTTGCAAAGATAATCATTATTATCGGATTATTATGTGTTTGTTTAGGAAAAAGATACTAATTTTTGCAGTGCTTATCCCGTTAAAGGAAAGAATATGTTATGTTTAGAAAACATGACAGTCTGGCGATGTTTACATGTTTGTTAATAAAATAATACAAATCTATTTTCTTTTTATTGTAATAATCTTCTTTTTAAGATATAGATTATTATAAAAAGTGGTAATTTAATAATAACTAATAAAATAGCTGATAATAAGATGATTAAATTATTTAGACATACTTTACTAACGCTATTGTGCATTACGATGAATAGTCTGTATGCGCAGGGGTATAGCGTAGAACCTCCACTAACATTTCGTCCGACTCTACAACGTCTTGGTACAGAATTATTGAAAGGAAAGAAGGGGAGTATTGTTGCGATAGAACCAGCAACGGGTGAGGTCTTATGTTTAGTGACAAACTCATCTGAGGGAGCGAATGATGCCCTTGCTATAGCAACGGCATATCCTCCTGGTTCAACTATTAAACCTGCACAAGTATTAGTCTTCTTGTCAGAAGGTATTGTCAACTCTGACACAAAGTTTGTTTGTAATGAAGGTTTTAGAGATGGTAATATAAAAGTGAAGTGCCATCCTCATGGTTCTCCAATCTCGCTGCAAAATGCTTTAGCAGTATCTTGTAACACTTGGTTCTTAAAGTCTTATTTATCCATGTTGTGTAATACACAGAAATATGGTTCAAAAGAGAATGCCATTACAACGTGGTGGCAATACATGGTCAGTATGGGATTAGGTGGTCCATTGGGTATTGATATGGCAGAGGAAAAAGGAGGATTGGTTGCCAACGTAAACTATCTTGCGCGTCGTTATAAGAATAATTGGGAACCTAAAACGGTTATGTGGGCTGGAATGGGACAAGGTGATATTACAGCTACACCTCTACAACTCTGTAACTTAGCGGTCACAATAGCTAACCGAGGCTACTTCTTCACACCGCATATTCGTATGAATGTCGATTGGTCGCCACTTCCATCTCGCTTTCTAACTCCGCGATGGACAAAGGTTCCTTCTTCTGTTTATGTTGATGTAATTAGAGGTATGCGATTAGCTGTTACAAGAGGAACAGCAACCATTCTTAATAATGCTTCGTATCAAGTATGTGGGAAAACTGGAACTGCTGAAAATTCAGGAAAAGATCATTCTATTTTTATAGGTTTTGCACCGATGAACAACCCTAAGATTGCCATATCTGTTTATATCGAACATGGTGGATTTGGAGCCGACATGGCTGCTCCAATCGCAGGGTTGATAATGGAAAAATATCTTTTGGGGAAACTTAGTGTAAAATCGCAGGCCAGAGCTAAGCGTATAGAACGTTTAAACATAATAGATAAATAATACTACCATTCATTTTTAACCCCAATCATTCATAAGACCACAATCTGTACATTCTTGTGATAGTATGGTGTTATTTCTTTCTGAAAAATATTTACATTATTTTGGGTAATCTGTCTGTAAATAAGGTGGAAATATATGTGTAAACGTAAGTTTGCAACTAATTGTTATTCAGTATGTTGTAAAAATAAGTAAAGGAGTGTGCTTGATTGGAGCTGAAAAGATGCTTACTTGAAGTTCAAAAGGGCATCTTTGGAAAGCCAAAAGACGCCCTTTTCGAAGCTAAAAGACCATGTGTTTGTTTTGATGTGTGTGAAAATAATTTACAAACATCAATCAGTCTATGTGCTACTAATAATCTTTGTGTGATATTTCTTCAAGATATGAGAGTTTTTCTTCAGCACGTTTAAGATCCTCGGGTGTGTCTATACCAATAGTTTCTACATCCGTCAGACCTACTTTTATTTTATAGCCATTCTGTAACCATCGTAATTGTTCCAGACTTTCAGCTAACTCGAGTGAAGACTGCGGGAGAGAGCTTACCTCTTTTAATACGTCCTTGCGATAAGCATATAGTCCGATGTGTTTGAGGAAAGGATAGTGAGAAATCCATTCTTCAAACTCCTTGCCACGAACAAAAGGAATGATAGAACGTGAGAAATAGAGACATAGCCATTATTATCGTGTACAATTTTTGGAGAGTTAGTATTTTTCACTTCGTCCATTGTTTCAAAACGCTTGCCAAGTGTAGCAATCTGTGTTCGTGGGTCATCAAAGCATTGCATAACCGTGTTTAGTTGACTTTTCTGTATGAAGGGTTCATCTCCTTGAATATTGATTACTACATCATAGTCTCCACCAATTTTGTCGAGTGCTTCACAAATTCTGTCTGTACCACTTTGGTGGTCAGGTCGAGTCATCACCACTTTACCACCAAAAGCTGTCACAGCGTCATAGATACGTTGGTCGTCTGTGGCTACAAAAACATCTTTTAAAACACTACTTACTTGTCTGTAAACATGCTCTATTACAGGTTTTCCTCCAAGTTTTGCAAGAGGTTTTCCTGGAAATCGTGACGAACTATAACGTGCTGGGATAATTCCAATAAATTTCATACGTAATTTTATTTGTTTTATGTTTAGTAAACGCTCATCTAAAATAAGTATCTACGCAAAAGTAGTAAATCTTTATTAAAAAGGCGATGACATCCTAATATATTTCCCTTAATTTTATTAAATTTGTTGGCATGATAAAGGTTACATTGATTGGTGCGGGCAATCTTGCCACACAATTAGGTAAGTCGCTTATGAAGACTGGTTTTATTATCGGTCAGGTATATAGTCGTACAGAGGCCTCTGCCCAAATGCTTGCCGAACAATTAAATGCAGAGTGGATAACAGATGTTTCCAAGTTAAACAACGATTCTGACATCTATATTTTTTCAGTAAAGGATAGTGTTTTGTCAGAATTGATTGTGAAGGTTTGTAAGGGTAGGGGAGATAAGGTTTTCCTTCATACAGCAGGGTCAATGCCTATGAGTTGTTTTGAAGGAAATGCGCAACATTATGGTGTTTTTTATCCTATGCAAACTTTTTCAAAAACGAGGGATGTTTGCTTTAAGAATATACCAGTGTTTATCGAGGCTAATTCTCCTGAAACAGAGAAGGTTGTAAGAGCTCTTGCAAATAAGGTTTCGCATCGAGTTATCACCTTGTTTTCATCAGATAGAAAGTATCTTCATTTAGCAGCAGTATGGGCTTGTAACTTCACAAATTATTGTTATAGTGTTGCTTCCGATTTACTCGGTCAGCATGGTATCCCATTCAATGTTCTTCTCCCTTTGATTAATGAAACAACAAAGAAGATTGAGATAATCAGTCCTAAGGAAGCGCAGACAGGTCCAGCTGTGCGTGGTGATAAGAACGTGATGGCTCAGCAATTAGAATTGATGAATGAAAGAGAGGACTTGCAAGAACTTTATCGAATGCTTTCAAGGGGGATAAATCCACTTATGGATAGTGCTTCTTTTGAAGAGTAATTGATTAATAATAAACTCGAATATAAAAGTATAAATTACTATAAAACAAATAGTTGAAACTTTGTTAGATTATATATAATCAGATGATAAACTACGATTTGAAAAAGATAAAGGCAGTAGTCTTTGATGTTGATGGTGTATTATCAGCTTCAACCATTCAGATGGACGAAAATGGTGATCCATTGCGTACAATTAATATTAAGGATGGGTATGCAATTCAGTTAGCAGTTAAGCAAGGAATACAAATAGCAATCATGACTGGCGGACATAATGAGAATATACGTTCACGCTATGAGTATCTTGGCGTAAAAGATATTTTTATAAGTTGTTCAATGAAGATACATACTTGGGAAGAGTTTGTCAGGAAGTATGAATTGAAGGACGAAGAGATTATATTTGTAGGTGATGATATTCCAGATTATGAAGTGATGAAACGTTCAGGATGTCCATGTTGTCCAAACGATGCTTGTTCTGAAATAAAAGAGGTGTCAACATATATTAGCGATGTAAAGGGAGGAGAAGGTGTTGCCCGTGATATACTTGAGCAAGTGTTGAAGTCGCAAGGGAAATGGCTGTTGAATGAAAAGGCTTTTGGTTGGTAAATTCTTATTAAATGAAACGTATAATACTTGCAAGTAACTCACCACGTCGACGTGAATTATTGTCAGGATTAGATCTTGACTTTGAAGTTAAAGTGCTATCTGATATTGATGAATCCTATCCTGATAGTCTACCAGTTGTTGAAGTTGCTGGTTATATATCTCGCAAAAAAGCAGCTTCTTATCAAACATTGATAGAAGATAACAATCTTGTGATTACAGCAGATACGGTCGTTATTGTTGGAAACGAAGTGCTTGGAAAGCCAAAGGATACGGAAGAGGCACATCGTATGCTTCGGCTTATTAGTGGTAGAACACATCAGGTTATCACTGGTGTTTGTTTATTAACAAAGGACAAACAGCATTCTTTTTCAGTGACAACAGATGTCACGTTTAAGCAGTTGTCTGACGATGAAATCACCTATTATATAGAGCATTATAAGCCTTTTGATAAAGCAGGTGCTTATGGAATTCAGGAATGGATTGGATACATAGGTGTTACTTCGATTAATGGTAGTTATTTTAATGTGATGGGGCTACCTGTGCAAAGATTGTGGGATGAAATAAAAAAGTTATAATATGAAGACAATGCTTATCCTTGTTGGTAAAACTCAGAATAAGATTTTTAAGGTTGGTATTGACGATTACGTTAGTCGTATAGCACATTACATACCATTTAATATTACGATAATTCCTGAATTAAAAAGTACAAAAAGTCTTTCAGAAGAACAGCAGAAACAGAAAGAAGGAGAACTCATTTTGAAGGAAATTCAACCTTCTGATACAGTGGTTCTTTTAGATGAACATGGCACGGAATTTCGATCTATTGACTATGCTAAATGGTTGAAACAAAAACAAAACACGGCTCGAAGACTCGTTTTTGTTATAGGAGGACCTTATGGTTTCTCACCAGATGTTTATGAACGTGCTAATGAAAAAATATCTTTGTCACGTATGACATTCTCGCATCAAATGGTAAGACTTATCTTTACCGAACAACTTTATAGAGCTTGTACTATTATTAAAGGTGAACCATACCATCATGAATAATCATCGTTTTTGGCGCAAGAAATGATTTTTATACACATTATGCACGTAATAAGCATTATGATAAATAGGCTTTGTGGATAATCTATAATGATTTCTTATCATCTTCTTTTGTCCAGTTCGTAATGATTTGAAGATTGCTGTCACTGCTGTCATGTTTGTTCGTAATCTAAGTTCTTAATATAATGTGATTTAAGACGAAATGTTAAAAAGTGACAGCAACTAAAAATTAAAAATATATTTGAATTAGAATATCAAAGCAGGATTTACCTATATATTATTAAGGTAATCCTACATTGTTCTTGCTTAATAAAATCTTTGTGAGATAATTTTATTATTGCTTAAAATTGGAAATAAATAAATGGTTGAATATCAGAACTCTTCACCTGCATAATAATAAAGATAACGACAGTGATGGCAATTGCAGAAAGCAATACTCCTCTCTCAAAGAGAAACGAATACAACGATTTTTGCCATGAATCTGGTATCCAATGTGTCAGCAAAGCAAATATCATTAGTAAGAATACATATTTGTATCCCATGAAGACATCAGGAAGTATAGTTGGATTGAACTTTGTAAAGAGTTGCTTGACCATAACCCATACTGCATCAAAATCTTTACAGCGGAAGAAGAGCCATGAAAAACAAAGAATATGGAAGGTGATGAATACAGAGATAAATCGACGAATGCCAGAGGGATGGTAACGTCTATCATGCTTCATAATTGTTTGTGACCAAAACTTATGTATACAAACCAATGCCCCATGCAATACTCCCCACACAATAAAGTTGAAGGAAGCTCCATGCCAAAGTCCACAAGCAGTCATTGCAATCATCTGGTTGAGGTACATACGCATTGTTCCCTTTTTGTTTCCACCAAGTGAGATATAAACATAGTCCCGAATCCAAGTAGAAAGCGAGATATGCCAACGATGCCAAAAATCAGTCATGGAGTCAGCTGTAAGGGGTGCATTGAAGTTCATAGGTATCTTGTAGCCAAGTAGTAATGCGATACCGATAGCCATGTCTGAATAACCTGAGAAGTCACAATAAATCTGTATGCAATAGCCATAAAGACCAAGAAGGACTTCACCACCAGAGAAAAGGGTTGGGTTGTCAAAGATACGATCTACAAAGTTTTGCGAGATATAGTCTGATATAACTGCCTTCTTGAAAAGACCAATGATAATAAAGAATACACCCTGCGCAAACATCTCTGGACTGATGTGTAAGGGTTTACGAATTTGCGGACCAAAGTCGGTAGCACGAGTTATAGGACCTGCAAGAAGTGTTGGGAAAAAGCTGACGTAGAATGCATAGTCGAGAAGTGACTCCATTGGTTCAGTTTTCTTACGATATACATCTACCACGTATGAGATTGTCTTAAAGGTATAAAAACTAATTCCTACTGGCAAGAAGATATCCCAAGGCTGGAAATTACCACCGATCATCTGGGTTACCATTCCTGCAAAGAAGTTGGTATACTTGAAGTAAGCTAATAATCCAAGATCTATCAGCAGTGTAAAGGCTAACCATAGCTTTGGATGTTTTCCCTTTGCTACACGTTGTGCAATATAGAAATCGCTGATGGTAACAATGAGTAACAGCAAGAAATAGAAACTACTACTCTTATAAAAAAAATAGTAAGAGAAGAGCGTTATAAAGAGTATTCTTCCATTCACCTTATTTCGTAGACAATAATAGCCTATCATAAGGATAAGAAAAATAAAGAGGAAGGCACCTGATGAGAAGAGTAAAGGTTCACGTGGATTATACAATAGAACATTTACAACTTTTCAAAAATCGAGTCCTAAGAAATATGACTCTATATTGTGTGTGAAGTTTTCTAATAAGACCATAAGCTGACTTAATAATATATTAATTTCCATCTGTTTTTCTTTTGTTCTATCTTTTATTCGTTAGCCATATTCTCTCGTCTTGAATAATTCTTCTGTCCGGCTACAATAGATTTGAAGATTTGTTGGCTTACATATTTGCCACCTTTTATAATTAATATGTACATAATCCTTAGTACCCATATTCTGCTCGTCTACTATGCGCATCATGGTTCCTGGTCCACCCATAGCACGGAAAAGATTATAGAATCCAACATTGCAATCTGCTGCGAGTTGCGCTTGATAGCCTACCAACATTTCAACACCCTTCATTGTACCATCTGGTGAAATCTTTGAGCCACGGTCTGGACTACTAACAATCAAGATACTTGTTGTTGGGAAACATTTCTGAAAAAGGTTAACTACAAGTTTCATCTGACTCATATAAGACTTCAATCGTTCTGATGTCGTTTGAGCATCAATGGCATTGACACCAAATTGAAAAACAATAAGGTCGTATGGACGAATAAGGGCAAAGTTCTTCAATGTCTGTTCTGAAAGTTTTGATAATGTTGTACCAGAAGAACCACGCATACTAAAATTGTCCAGTACTATACCTTCACGTCCCTCTTGTGATGTTCCGAAGAGAACAGTATTAGAACCATTTACCTTTATCGTTGCGTGTGATGTGATACCATCTAACTTAACGGCTTGTATTTGTGTAGAAGGTTTTACTGATAATGTAGCAGACTTTCCACCATCAATCCCTATGTTTACATTAGCACCATCCTTTGCTCGAAGATAGAGCCATGTACTACCCCACTTTTCTGTGAGTGGATAATCATGTGACATAGAGAAAGGAGCTAACGAGATATTAGCCTGACCATTCATCGTATAATATCGTTCTGCAATACCTGCTTGATTTACATCATAACTTGCTGGCTTTTTAACCATGTGTTCTGTCAGTCCACTAAAACTTTGGTTTACAGTATGTTTATATTGGTTAAGCTCGTTACCAGCATCAAGCCAACCAACACCATAACCTCCATAATGTTTTTGAAGACTATTACGTAAATCGGCTAACAAGATGTCACCCTCTATAAAAGAGTCACCAAAATAAGCAATACGAACAGGACGACCAACTACTTGTTTCTGATATAATAAGCTAAGTTGATGATAAAAATTGTCAAGTCCACCTGGTTTACCAGAAGAATAATCTGTTATTGGTTCTGTCCCTTTTGGCCATACTTCCTTAAAGTTAATAACTTTACCATCTTTATTATATGCAAGCATTGCAGCAGGCTTTTTCGGTGCTGGAATTACATCTTCAAGTACTTTTTTCTTTTGGGAAATATCACTTAAAATGTCTATCTCACGTAGTTTTGTATCTCCTATCTTAAAGGTTGGTAGAAAATGGAGTAGTAAAAGAAATAAAGTTACTAACAAAGTCAATCAATGTTTTATATGTTATCTTTCATTTTTATCTTACTTTTATTTTTTTATAAATAAACTGATGTTGATTTCTTTATTTAAGATAAAGAAAGTGTATTAATTTCTTCATCTAATAACATTACACCTTTAAGTGTACAGTAGGCTCGTATAAAAAAACAATATACCGACGTGTGCTAATTCTTTGAAATCGTATTTCTTGTAAAGATACTGATTCATAATTGCGTGTTGCGATGCTGTTGTTAGTATATGCACAATATCATAATTAATGTTAGGTAGGAAGAAACCCTCTTCAATGCCACGTTTTATGAAGGCATGAACGTCAATTTCTCTCTCCTTATGCAACTTATGTACATAATCAAGCAGCACGGGATATTTATGAATTTCCTCAAAAAAGAGAGGATTAATCTGACTAAACTATTCAACTTGAAAACGACAAATTTCGATAATTGTCTTGATAACATTTAGGCTGGTTTTACCAATCTCCTCCATTCGCTGCTTTTCTCTCTGCTTGTCATGTCTAATTACTTCAAAAAGCAGTTCCTCCTTGTTGCTATATATTTCGTAGAGTGTTCGTTTCGATATTTTAAGTTCATTGGCAATATCATCCATCTTGACAGAACGTATACCATGTTTGTGGAAAAAACTTATTGCAGTTGCAAGAATTTTCTCTTTAAGTTCATGTCGATAAGTAGTCTCTGTTGTTATATTATCCATTAAACCTTGTTTTTAGCGACAAAATTACAAAAAACTTTCATAACTGCATCTGTTTTAGATTGGATTTTACTAACTTTGTAAATCAAATAATACATGTTTGTAATAAAAATGTAAAAGATAAACTATGGTCAAGGTAACAAAAGAGGCCGCTCTGGGAGTATCATAAAAAAAGGGCGTCCCGAAAAATTCAAATAACACCAACAAAACCTTATAGTACACAGACTGATCTTAGCCTGGCTTATTCGCCTGGTGTAGCATATCCTTGTTTGGAAATTCAGCAGAATCCAGATGATGTATACAATTATACTGACAAAGGGAATTTGGTTGCTGTTATTAGTAATGGTACTGCCGTATTAGGATTAGGTAATATTGGAGCAATGAGTGGTAAGCCTGTTATGGAAGGTAAGGGTTTACTATTTAAGATTTATGGTGGAATTGATGTGTTTGATATAGAGGTAGATGAGCAAGACCCTGATAAGTTCTGCGAAGCTGTTGAAAAGATTGCCCCAACCTTTGGTGGTATCAATCTTGAGGATATCAAAGCACCAGAGTGTTTCGCTATAGAGGAACGTTTGAAGAGAACTCTTGATATTCCTGTTATGCATGATGACCAACATGGTACTGCTATCATTTCGGCTGCGGGATTAAAGAATGCTCTTGAAGTTGCTGGAAAGAATATTGCTGACGTAAAGTTAGTAGTTAATGGTGCTGGTGCTGCTGCTATCTCATGCACAAAGTTATACATGGCTTTGGGATTGAAGAAAGAAAATATTGTAATGCTTGATTCGAAGGGGGTTATCACTTCTGACGCAAAGAACTTGACACCACAGAAAGCTCTCTTCGCAACTGATCGTCGTGATGTACATACCTTAGAGGAAGCGATTAAGGGTGCTGATGTATTTGTTGGATTATCAAAGGGTAATGTTCTAACGCAAGATATGATTCGTTCAATGAATGAGAATCCTATTGTTTTTGCATTAGCTAACCCAGTTCCTGAAATATCATACGATGATGCAACGGCTGCACGTCCTGACGTTATTATGTCTACTGGACGTTCTGATTATCCAAATCAAATTAATAATGTAATTGGTTTCCCATATATCTTCCGAGGGGCATTAGATGTGCATGCTAAGGCAATCAACGAAGAAATGAAAATGGCTGCAGTGTTGGCTATTGCTGATTTAGCAAAGCAGACAGTACCTGATGTAGTCAATGAAGTTTATCATGTAAATGACTTGACCTTTGGTCCTAAATACTTTATTCCAAAACCTGTTGATCCACGATTGATTACAGAAGTAAGTGCAGCTGTTGCAAAGGCGGCTATGGATAGTGGGGTTGCTCGTACGCCAATCCATGATTTCAAGGCTTATAAGCAACAATTGTTACAGATGTTAGGTCAAGAAACTAAACTGACACATACTCTTCATGCTACTGCCGCACAACACCCACAACGCATCGTCTTTGCAGAGGGTGGGCATCAAACAATGATGAAGGCGGCTGTACAAGCTAAGCAGGAAGGTATTTGTGTGCCAATCCTCTTGGGTAATCCAGATCGTTTAAATCGTGTTGCAAATCGTTTGAAACTGGATATCTCTGACATTGAAATTATTGATATGCGTGCTGACAAAGAACAGGGACGTCGTGCTACTTATGCCAAAACATTTAGCCGAAAAACGTGCACGTGAGGGATATACCTTTGATGAGGCGTATGATAAAATGTATGAACGTAATTATTTCGGCATGTCGATGGTCGAGAATGGCGACGCTGATGCTTTTATCACGGGTCTGTATACAAAATATAGCAATACTATTAAGGTGGCAAAGGATATAATCGGAATCCGACCTGAATATAATCATTTCGGAACAATGCACATCCTTAACACTAAAAAAGGTGTTTTCTATATAGCTGACACTCTGATTAATCGACACCCTGATACCGAAGTTTTGATTGATATTGCAAAATTAGCAGAGAACTCTGTTCGCTTCTTTAATGATAAGGCTACAATCGCAATGCTCTCCTACTCTAACTTTGGTTCAGATAAAGAAGGCTCTCCTTCTAAGGTCCATAATGCTGTAGAGAAGCTGCAGAAGGAATATCCTGATATGGTTATAGATGGTGAGATGCAGGTTAATTTTGCTCTAAACAAGGATTTGCGTGATGAAAAGTTCCCATTCACTCGGTTGAAGGGATTAGATGTAAATACGCTCATCTTCCCAGACTTGTCATCTGCTAATAGTGGTTACAAGATGTTACAAGCATTAAGTCCTGATGCTGAGGTTATTGGTCCTATTCAGATGGGACTTAACAAGCCTATTCACTTTACAGACTTTGAATGCTCTGTGCGTGACATCGTAAATATTACTGCAATTGCAGCAATCGATGCCTATGTAGAAAAAGGTGAAGAAGAATACATTATAATTTTTTTGTTTTTCAACAAAAAGTTTAGGGTTTATACTATTTAAATCATTATAAGAACGTTTGTGGGATTGGCTTTTTATGACAATCCCACTTTTTAATTCAAATCTTTTATTCACTATAAAAAGCAGATTGTAGAGTCATACATTGACTTATACAATCTGCTTTTATCTTGAGAAACATATCCCCTAAGTTATATTGACTATTAGAGATTAGGGTTTTCTTATCTTTTTAATACTTTTTAGTCAATATAACTCTTATATTAGCTTCTTAATCTTCGTCTTCTTTTAGCTCAGCTTCATGTTCTGCAATCAACTTCTGTTGGATGTCGTTTGGAACAAGCTCGTAACTTGCAAATTTAGTTGTGAAACTTGCACGACCACCAGTGAGAGAACTCAATGAGATACTATAGTTCGCAAGCTCCTTCAAAGGTATCTTTGCCTGTAACTTCTGATAACCAGCCTCAGAGTCCATACCCATAATCATGGCACGATGTCCTTGTAAGTCGCTCATTACGTCGCCCATATAGTCGCCATGTACAAATACTTCTAAGTCGTAGATTGGTTCAAGAATCTTTGGACCAGCAGCCTTGAAAGCATCTGAGAACGCATGACGAGCAGCCAAGGTAAATGAAAGTTCATTAGAATCAACTGGGTGCATCTTGCCATCGAAGACAATCACACGTACATCACGTGCATAACTTCCTGTCAGTGGACCACGTTCCATGCAGTCCATTACACCTTTTAATATAGCAGGCATGAAACGAGCATCAATAGCACCACCTACAACAGAGTTGATGAACACGAGTTTACCACCCCATGGGAGGTCTCGCTCTTCACGTCCCTTGATGTTCATCTTGAACTCCTGCCCGTTAAACTTATAGGTTGTTGGGTCAGGCATACCCTCTGCGTATGGCTCAACAATTAAATGCACCTCACCAAACTGACCTGCACCACCACTCTGTTTCTTATGACGATATTCAGCCTTTGATTGCTTGGTAATTGTTTCACGATATGGAATCTTTGGTTCCTTGAAAGTCACCTGCAGTTTCTCATTGTTCTCCAAACGCCACTTTAAGGTACGGAGGTGGAACTCACCCTGACCATGAACGATAGTCTGTTTCAATTCTTTACTCTGCTCAACAACCCATGTTGGGTCTTCCTGACGCATCTTCAATAAAGCAGCCATGAGCTTCTCTGTCTCCTGTGAGTTTTTAGCTTCAACCGCACGTGAATATTTAGCATTAGGATACTTTATAAAATCAAAACGCTGGTCAAGCCCCTTACCATTCAATGTGTTACTGGTCTTTACATCCTTCAACTTCACGGTACAACCTAAGTCGCCTGCGTTCAACTGGTCTACTGCAATACGATTAGCACCAGCACATGCATAAAGTTGTCCCATACGTTCCTTAGAACCACGATCAGAGTTGGTCAAGTCATCGCCAGATTTTACACAACCACTCATCACCTTGAAATAGCTTACTTCACCGATATGTGGTTCCATACCGGTCTTGAAGAAGTAGAGAGACTCTGGACCATTACTGTCTGGAGCAACTTCTTCACCACGAGTATTATGAATTTTTGGCATCTCGTCAACGAAAGGAACAACATTTCCTAAGAACTCCATCAGACGACGAACACCCATACTCTTACCTGCACATACACAGAAAACTGGGAAGATGGAACGAGTGACAAGACCTTTACGAATACCTGTACGTAAGTCGTCTTCTGTGAGTGTTTCTTCTTCAAAGAACTTCTCCATCAAACCCTCGTCATTCTCGGCGGCAGCTTCAACGAGTGCTTTATGTAATTCCATTGCCTTAGGCATTTGGTCAGCTGGAATATCCTCGATAATAGGTTCACCACCTTCTGGTTTCCAACTGTATTTCTTCATCAACAGAACGTCAATTAAACTATTGAAACCAGGACCTGTTTCGATAGGATACTGTACAGGAATGCATTTTGAGCCATAAATCTCCTTCATGCTTGTGATGAGGTTGTCAAAGTCGCACTTGTCAGAATCCAATTGGTTAATAAGGAAGATAACAGGCTTCTTGAGTTTCTCGGTATAACGGAAGTTGTTCTGAGTTCCTACCTCTGGTCCATATTGACCATTGATAAGGATAACGGCCTCGTCAGTAACGTTGAGTGCTGTAATAGCACCACCAACGAAATCGTCACTACCAGGGCAGTCAATGATATTCAACTTCTTATTGTTCCACTCAACATGGAAAACTGTTGGGAACACTGAGTAGCCATACTCCTGCTCAACAGGGAAATAATCGCTAACAGTATTCTTAGCTTCTACGGAACCGCGTCGCTTAATGACACCAGCTTCGAACAACATACTTTCGGCAAGAGTAGTCTTGCCGCTACCGGCACTGCCAACCAAGGCAATGTTCTTAATCTCGTTTGTCTGATATACTCTCATATCTGATAGATTTAAGCTGTTAGTAATAATTTTATTTCATTTTAAGAGACAAGCATTAGCTCATCAATTATGCGGTCTAAGTTATATATTTTCATTGGAAACACCAAAGTTTCTCACGAAAAAAATATATTCTTTTAAAACTTATTAGTATATTTGCAGTAGTTCTTATAAAACATACATTATTTATACGCATATACGTTCTCTATGTTAGGATTATACATTCACGTTCCTTTCTGTGCCAGTCGCTGCATTTACTGTGGTTTCTACTCCACGGTTCCTACAAAGAAGCAGGATGAAAGACTGTCTGTTGAAGAACAGTATGTGAATGCGCTTTGCCATGAGATGGAACTTCGTGCGGAGAAATATAATGAAATGTTAGGAGAGAACGTGGGTGGTTTATCAACCATTTATATAGGTGGTGGAACTCCTTCGCAACTATCCTTTCAGAGTCTGCAAAAGATATTCAACACAATTAATAATGTGTATCATGTCGGTTTGAAGTGGGATAATAAGAGCAATACTTGCAGTACGGCCTACCCTATTGAAATCACAATGGAGTGTAATCCCGATGACATAACAGAGAAATTTGCACAGAACTTGTGTTCTCTTCCTATCAATCGTATCTCAATGGGAGCACAGACTTTCTCTAACGAACGTCTCCATTTTCTACATCGCCGACATACTGCAAATGAGGTGGAAACGGCTGTCAAGCGTTTAAGAAGCATAAATATAAAGAATATATCAGTAGACCTTATGTTTGGTTTTCCTAATGAGACGCTCGAAGAATGGAAAGACGACATAGAGCGTTTACTTGCTTTAGATGTTGAACATATTTCAGCTTATAGTCTTATGTATGAGGAGAGTACCCCACTCTATCGACTTCTACAAGCTGGAAAAGTCAAGGATATGGATGATGAGCTTTATCGACAGATGTATGATACACTCATCGAACGTTTAGCCGAAGCTGGTTATGAACAATATGAGATTAGTAACTTTGCCAAGCTTAAAGTTCAAACCTCAAAGTTCAAAGTTCAATGTTCAAAGTTCAAAGTTCAAAGTCCCTTTCGTTCTCAACACAATAGTTCCTATTGGCATAATGTACCTTATATAGGTATTGGAGCCTCTGCTCATTCATACGGAAATGGTAAGAGAAGTTGGAATATAGCAGACACGGGAGCTTATATTGCTGCCATTCAAGAAGACAGACTACCAAGCGAAGAAGAGGTAATTGATGCTGACACGCATTATAACGATATGATAATGACAGCCCTCCGAACGTGTGAGGGAATAGACCTTTCAAGTCTCTCGTCCGAGTATAGAACATATCTTGTTCACCTCGCAAAACCATTACAACAACAAGGTCTATTGATAGAAGCCGATGGCTGGTTACAGCTGACTCGTGAAGGCATTTATGTTAGCGACTCCGTTATGAGCGATTTAATGAAGGTATAAGTATAGCATCATAATTCATCATCACTATTCACCCATCACCCATCACTATTCATCAACACCCATCACCCAACACTCATCACTATTCATCAACACCCATCACCCAACACCCAACACCCATCACTATTCATCAACACCCATCACCCAACACCCCTCACCCACTATGACCAACGAAGAATTCGAAGAGAAATGGGCAGAGAACCGCAAAGAAGTTCTTGCCAACAATGAAGAGTATCAACGTGTAGCCAAAAGTTACAATGGATCAGGTTTGTTAGATTATGTTATTTTTATAGCAGCCTTCGTTATTTGTGAAAATTACACAAAGACAATAGTAAGGAGTCTTGTACTCCAATATCTGCTTGCTATAGTAGGAATGGTAATAATATGGCTCGGTTATCGGTTCATTAAGAGTCTTTTCAATAGTAAACAGACATTAGAGGAACTCGAAGAAAAAATAAAACAACAATATAAAGATTCATTATCCTAAATCGATTGTCGGAGTCTAAAACAGATTTTGTGTTATTATTGAACAGATATATACGTAAGTTGTAGCAAGCTACGTCAAGTTACAAAATGTAGGCAAGATGATGATGATAAGAAAATAAAAGAAGATAGAAGCGATAGTCAAAGTAAGAATTATGAATATTGTAGTCTAACAAGTGATTTGCATTAAACGTTAATTTTGCCAAAAACAAAAATATAACGAGTTAGTAGAATGTGTTTACGACTTTTTATTAACTTTGCATAGAGAAATAAGATAAACAAAAATAACTGATTTTTAATAAATATATAAGTTATGAAGATTGAAAAGTACATGCTCGCGAGATTATCGACTCACGTGGCAATCCAACAGTTGAGGTAGAGGTAACTCTCGAAAATGGTGTAATGGGTCGTGCAAGCGTTCCATCTGGTGCGTCTAATCGGGTGAGAACGAGGCTCTTGAGCTTCGTGATGGTGACAAAAACCGTTTCTTAGGTAAGGGTGTTCTCAAGGCTGTTGAGAATGTAAACAATGTTATTGCTCCTGCATTGAAGGGCGATTGCGTGCTCGATCAGCGTGCTATTGACTACAAGATGCTTGCACTCGATGGTACTCCAACAAAGAGTAAGCTCGGTGCAAACGCTATCCTCGGTGTATCATTGGCAGTAGCTCAGACAGCTGCTAAGGCATTGAACATTCCTTTGTATCGTTACATCGGTGGTTCTAACACATACACTCTTCCTGTACCTATGATGAACATCATCAATGGTGGTGCTCACTCTGATGCTCCTATCGCATTCCAGGAGTTCATGATTCGTCCAGTAGGTGCTCCATCTGAGAAGGAAGCTATCCGTATGGGTTCTGAGGTATTCCACGCTCTTGCTAAGCTTTTGAAGAAGCGCGGTCTTTCTACAGCCGTAGGTGATGAGGGTGGTTTCGCTCCTAAGTTCGATGGTATTGAGGATGCACTCGACTCAATCATTCAGTCTATTAAGGACGCAGGTTACGAGCCAGGTAAGGATGTTAAGATTGCTATGGACTGTGCTGCATCTGAGTTTGCTGTATGCGAGGATGGTAAGTGGTTCTATGACTATCGTCAGTTGAAGAATGGTATGCCTAAGGATCCTAATGGTAAGAAGCTCAGTGCTGACGAGCAGATTGCTTACCTTGAGGAGCTAATCACTAAATATCCTATCGACTCTATTGAGGACGGTCTCGATGAGAACGACTGGGAGAACTGGGTTAAGTTGACATCTACTATCGGTGATCGTTGTCAGCTCGTTGGTGACGACTTGTTCGTAACTAACGTTAAGTTCCTCGAGAAGGGTATCAAGATGGGTGCTGCTAACTCAATCCTTATCAAGGTGAACCAGATTGGTTCTTTGACAGAGACTCTTGAAGCTATCGAGATGGCTCATCGTCACGGCTACACATCTGTTACTTCTCACCGTTCAGGTGAAACAGAGGATACAACAATCTCTGATATTGCTGTTGCTACAAACTCTGGTCAGATTAAGACTGGTTCAATGTCTCGTACAGACCGTATGGCTAAGTACAACCAGCTTATCCGTATTGAAGAAGAGCTTGGTGCTTCTGCAAAGTATGGTTATACAAAGTTTAAGTAAACTGGTTATCACGCTTCGTGATTAATTAGAGATTAATATTTTAGGGAGATAATTGTTTATTATGACAATTATCTCCTTTTTTTACAACCCTTTGTAAATAATTTTCAATTACTTCAAAACCTATTCATTGTCTTTTAGCTTCGTAAGGATGCCTTCTTGACTTGTAAAAGATGCTCTTTTCACATATTAATAACGCCCCTTTTAATGTCCCTCTAAGCATCTTTGTAAAGACGACAATATAACTAACTGATTTATTGCTATTTATAAACTCATTTTTCTCCTGCTCATTCTTGTCCTTATACACTGACAATTCTTCTATAAATGTAAGGATTTTTTTCGTAATTTCAAGAGAAATGTTAAACTTCGAAGCGGAAACTCCATCATGTTTCTCCAATGATAAACGATATAACAAATGACCGATCCAAAATTTACCAATAAGATGAAATAAATCATCACTTATTCGAGTTTTAACACTTAAAAATTTGATAACTCGTTTTACCTTTGCGACAATAATCATTTTGTTGTTTTTGTCTTTAAATTCAGTTCTTTAACGATTACTAATTTACAGAGAGATTTCGACAAACTGTTATTTTTCCATCTATTTATTTGGATGGGGGACTTTAGATATTAATATCAATCAAAAACTATTTATGGGATTTTTTTAAGAACCAAATTGACAAACAACTGGAAAAAAATTTAAACAATCTGTTCCAGATGAACGATTAGACGAATTAGAAGCACAGGGTTACGACGTTAGTGAGTATCGTGAAGCAAAGCAGAATGCACGTAGTGCTGAGAATGCTATGTGGGAGGTAATACGAAATGCTCATGAAAATTGTACTAATCTTTCTAAGCTTGAACCTTATATGAAGACTCCTCGCAATATTGAGAGTGAATTCTTCAAGGCTGTTGCAGGAAAGGCACCTTGGTTTGGCAAAGATAAGTGGAGAAGAAAGTATAGTGAGGGACCAATTGTGTATCGTGGAGTTGTAGCGGCACAATCAGAACTGTACGAGCCAAGCGACAAAGGAGAGGATGCGTTTTATGCGGTTACCATTGTAGCTGTAGACAAAGCGCACCAATGCAACGAGGAGTGGATGGAACGTGTGATTAAACAGTTGCAAGATATGCAAGCGGGAAAAGTTGCTATTTCATCAGATTGTGCTGAACTTGTGGATATGATGGACGAAGTAGACAACGAGGGAGATTGGCGCAGTGGAAGGCTTGGTATGAGTATTGCCGAAGGCGCAGAGGCGCATTACCGAAAAGATGTATTTTTCCGTAAGAACCTACCAAATGGTTTCTTGCCTACCAATGGCATTATACCGCAGGTCTGTACTAATTTCCCTGTTAAAAAATCTCATATACCTTTGACTGCTTATATTCCTGTTCAGTTCTATATGGATTAAGTCCGTTGTTGGATAAATAAAAATTAAGAGAGGTACACAAGCTGTGTGACCTCTCTTATTATTTTATCGTTTTCTTACATCGTTCTAAAAAAATGATTGGTATATACATCTCAGTCGAGAGAATTGTTTCTTGAGATGTATGCTATTCTTTTATGAGGTGACGTAAAGGTTAATATGTTAGCCTATATGACAAAAATATGCTTAAATCCTTGTAACTATCTAATAATCACGAATTATTACATATATGATGACAGGTGCACCAATAAGTGGCGTAACAGCATTGAGAGGAAGAACACCTAATTCTCCTGGTAAGTAACAAAGGAGATTGCAAAACAGAGCAATAGCAGCACCAACCATCACTGCGCCAGGGAGAACAACATAGTGGTTTCCGTACGAAATATGAGTCGAGTTATATGTGGAATGGCTAAACCTATGAATGAAATAGGACCACAGAAGGCAGTTGTGACAGCAGTTAAAAGTCCAACAATAACTAATAAAGTGTTACGCACCTGACGTATACGAACCCCTAAGCTCTCAGCATATTGTGGACCTAAAAGTAGGATATTCAGAGGTTTTATCATAAGAAAGGAACACACAATACCTATCGCGCAAAGTAAAGAAAAGATAGGAATGTGACTTAACGACACGCCTCCAAAATTACCCATTCCCCATACTAAATAACTCTTCACTCCTTCTTCTGAAGCAAAAAAATTGAGCAAAGATACGGCTGATGAAGCAAGATATCCAATCATTATACCCACTATCAGTAGTAAAATGCTATTACGAACCATGGATGAGATAAACAAGATAAGTGCTGTAACCGATATTGCGCCAACAAATGCAGCAGTAATAATAGCTATGAATCCAGAAATAGTAAACAATGATGTAGAGAGTGTTCCACCTAAGAATAGCATCACAATAGCAACACCCAAACCTGCTCCGGAACTGATACCAAACACGTCTGGTCCTGCCAAGGGATTGCGAAAGGCAGTTTGAAGCATTAATCCACAAACCGACAACGAGGCTCCACAAAGTAAGGCTGTAAGAGATTGAGGAAGTCTATTTTCTAAAACAATGAACTGCCAGCTTTCTTTTCCTTCAAAATGACCAAATAAGATGGTTAAGATGTCAGTAAAAGGTATCTGAACGGAACCAATAAAAAGATTTAATGCAAAGAGTAAAATTACGCTTACTGCTAATATTACATAAAGAAAAATATTTTTGTTTCATCATCTTTCAAATCTATCAGTCCTTTATTTTCTGATAATAACGTAAAGGAGCTATGTGTAAATCAGGATGGAAAAGTTGAATTAAGTCAGAGAGCAGCCAGTCAGGACGCCAACTAACCTCTTCAAAGTAAGGCTTGCTGTCTACTTTACAGCCGTAAACTTCTTTTTTTTGAAATGCTTTTATCTTTGCATAACCTTGATATTCAGATAATAATTGTTGTAGGTTCAAGTTTCCATTATAGCTTAATATCCAAAAGTCACTTTGTTCGAATTTATCCAAAATTGTCTCAAAAGGCATTGCAATACTTCCGCTATGCTTGTCATTAGCATAAGCATAAGCACCATGTGCATCTTTATAAAGCAATCCTACACTACTCTCCCCACCTGGGAGATACCAAACAGCCCCAACCTTTCTGTCTGGAAGAACTTGACGTGTGATTTTACTCTTACTTGCTTGCTTGCGTAATGACTTATAGTTCTGTTCAACCACAGAAAATAAAGAGTCGGCTTCTTTTTCTCTGCCAAAGAGTATACCATAAAACTTCATCCATTCAGCACGTCCTAAGGCAGAACGTTCCATGTAGTCAGCACATTCGATTATGGGTACGCCAATCTGTTCTAAACGACCATAACCACGACTATTTTCAAAAGGAGATAGTAGGATTGCGTCAGCATTTAAGTCAATAATACGCTCAACATCGGGTTTCATCCCGTCACCACAATCTACGATGCCATCCTTTAATTTTGCCCTTTTCTGAATGTCAGGGATAATCATATACTTCAAATCGGCAACTCCTGCAATTGCCTCTTGTGCTTTAAGTATTTCTACAAGATTTGCATGAGCCGTAGTGAATATAACACTTTTTCTAAGTGGAGTAAGAACCTTTACACCATCATTAGGAACAATTATGTCCTTGTCACGCTCAACAAGATAGTAGGTTTGTAGAATAGAACCCTCTTTCCATGGATTTAATAGTCGCACTGCTACATAATTTTTAGTTCGTTCGATGGTTATATTTTTAGCATATCGGAGTTCGGAGGTTTGTCTTTTGCCATTATTATCTATGGTTTTCTTCTGCGAATTACCACAAGAGTAGAATAATATAATGGAAAAATGTGAAAACAAGTAATTGCTTCATAAACAAAAATTATTACGTAAATGTAAAAGTAGATATTTAATGATTATATAATCAATCCGTAAGTGCAAAATTAATAATAAAGTCTGAGCAATTATTAGATTTATTAGAAAAGTTATTCCATGTGGGTTTACAAGCTCGTGATTTGTTCTAATTATTAATAAAAAGGAGTCGATGAACAATAATTATTAAATGACAAGTAACAATACATTTAACGAATGAATACTAAGAAAAATATAGTAAAAGTGCATTAAAAACAAGAAAAATAAGTAACTTTGCAACAAAATAAAAATATAGAAAATATGACTACGATAGAGAATAACACCAATGAGGAGAAGCGTAGCTTGAGCTTCGTTGAACAGCTGGTAGAGGAAGACCTCGCAAAGGGTAAAAACGGAGGACGTATTCAAACACGTTTCCCGCCAGAGCCAAACGGCTATCTTCATATAGGTCATGCAAAAAGCAATTTGCATGGACTTTGGTGTAGCAGAGGATTATAAAGGAATTTGTAATCTTCGATTTGATGATACAAATCCAAGCAAAGAGAATAATGAATATGTAGAAAATATTCTGCATGATATTAGTTGGCTTGGCTTCAAGTGGGGTAACATTTATTATGCAAGTGATTACTTCGAGAAGTTGTGGGACTTTGCTGTATGGATGATAAAGAAGGGGTTGGCATACGTTGACGAACAAACTTCCGAACAGATTGCAGCGCAGAAAGGTACACCAACTACACCGGGTACGGCATCGCCTTATCGTAATCGCCCAATAGAGGAGAGTCTTGCACTCTTTGAGCAGATGAATACACCTGATGCTGTTGAAGGTAGCATGGTGCTTCGTGCTAAACTTGATATGGCTAACCCTAATATGCACTTCCGTGACCCTATCATCTACAGAATCATTCAGATACCACATCATCGCACAGGTACAAAATGGCATTGCTACCCAATGTATGACTTTGCACACGGACAAAGTGATTACTTCGAGGGTGTAACTCACTCTATTTGTACGCTCGAGTTTGTTCCTCATCGTCCTCTCTATGATAAATTGGTAGACTTCTTAAAGGAGAGTGATGGTACTGGTGATAATTTGACAGATAACCGTCCACGACAGATAGAGTTCAACCGCTTGAACCTTACTTATACAGTAATGTCAAAGCGTAAACTTCATACATTGGTTGATGAACATCACGTCAAGGGATGGGATGATCCACGAATGCCGACACTCTGTGGTATGCGTCGTCGTGGTTACTCTCCAGAGTCTATCCGTAACTTCATCGACTCTATTGGCTATACTAAGTTCGATGCGCTCAATGATGTAGCATTATTAGAAGCAGCTGTTCGTGACGACTTGAATAAGAAGTCAACACGTGTTAGCGCAGTACTCGATCCTGTGAAGCTGGTTATAACCAACTATCCAGAAGGTAAGACAGAGGAGATGGAAGCTATTAACAACCCAGAGAATGAGGCTGATGGTTCACACACTATTACATTCTCAAAAAATCTTTGGATTGAACGTGCAGATTTTATGGAAGATGCTCCAAAGAAGTTCTTCCGTATGACACCAGGAAAGGAAGTAAGATTAAAGAATGCTTACATTATCAAATGTACTGGTTGTACGAAAGATGCTGAGGGTAATATTATAGAAATACAAGCAGAATATGATGCTGGTAGCAAGAGTGGAATGCAAGGTGCTGATCGTAAAGTGAAGGGTACACTTCACTGGGTTAGTGCAGACCATTGCTTAAAAGCTGAGGTGCGTGAATATGATCGTTTGTTCAGCATAGAAAATCCTTCTGCTGACGAACGTGACTTCCGTGAATTGCTCAACCCAGAAAGCCTTACCGTACGCACAGAGTGCTATGTTGAACAGTATCTCGCAGAGAAAAAGCCTGGTGACTATCTACAGTTTCAGCGTACTGGTTACTTCATGCTTGATCCTGATACAACGACCAATCACCTCGTGTTCAATAAGACTGTTGGATTGAAGGATACTTGGGCAAAGAAGGCTAAAGTATAACTAAAATAAGTACATTTTTGGACCTATATTATCAAAGTGATAAATTTAAGCAGATACTTTGTAAATACAAAGAATCAGACAAAGACAACATCAGTGAGTTCCTTGAGCCAGAGGAACTGACTGATGTTGCTGAATATTATCACTATATTGGTGAGGACCAGAAAGCAGCAGAGGCTACTGATTATGCTATCCGTATGTATCCAACTGCTACTACTCCATTTGCTTTCAAAGCTCGTATGGCTTTGCTATGTGATGATAATCCACAAAAAGCAGACGATATAGCAGAGATGATTGTTGATAAAAGCGACTTAGATTATCTCTATCTTAAGGCTGAAATTATGATTGTTGATAATAAGGTAGATGAAGCAGATTGTTTTCTTTTTAACCAATATAATGATACAGTTTCAACAGAAGAACGTGAAGATTATGTCCTTGATGTAGCTGCCCTATTTTCCGATTATGAGGAAACTGAATATGTTGAGAAGTGGCTAAGTCGTTCAACAAAAACTGAAGACAATGATTACAAGGAACTTCATGCACGCATTCTTAAAAGTCGTGGGAAGTATAAAGAGAGCGAGGCCATTCTGAACGAACTGCTTGATGCCAATCCTTATTCTGGTCCTTACTGGAACCAATTAGCACAGAATCAGCTTCTAAGAAATGATATTAATGATTCTATCACATCAAGCGAATATTCCATAGCTATCAACCCTGATGATGAGGAAGCTATTCTTAATAAGGCAAATGGACTCTTTACACTTGGCAACTATGATGAAGCCTTGAAATATTATGAGCGTTATAAGAAACTTTGCATTCATCAGGATTCAATTGTAGTTGATGTAACCATTGGACATATTTATCTCATGAAGGGTAATGCTGCTGAGGCGCAACGTTATTTTTATTCTGCATTAACAGAGTCTAAGAATAAGAGCCTGACGCTTATACATATTGGTGTGTCAACCTTCGACAATGGATATATTGAATATGCTTACAATCTCTTCAGTACATTATTACCTGAAATGGATGATGACTGGGATATTGGTTACGCTTACCTTGCACGCTGCTGTTATGAATTAAAAAAGGAAGAAGAATTCAAAGAGTATTTGCAACAAGCTGTTGAAAGAAATCCAGAGGAAAGTATTGAAGTGCTTTCAGACCTTTTTCCAGAAGGTACAAAAGTCTCAGGATTATCCTAATATTAGTATTTTTAAAATAATTGAATTATAAATAATTACATATCATTATGAGTTTTATCACATCCATGCTCGGACATCTCAACTATGGCACTATCTTCTTTCTGATGCTTCTTGAAAGTACAGTAATACCCGTACCATCTGAATTGGTTGTTGCCCCTGCTGCCTATCATGCTGCTGCTGGCAATCTTGATATATGGTTGGTGATTTTATTCTCTACATTAGGAGCAGACGTTGGTGCAACTATAAACTATCTCGCAGGATGGTATCTTGGACGCCCTATTATCTATAAGTTTGCAAATAGTAAATGGGGACATTTATGCTTGTTGAATCAAGAAAAAGTAAAAAAGAGTGAGAAATACTTTGACGATCATGGTATGGTAGCTACCATTACTGGTCGACTCCTACCTGGTATACGCCATCTCATCTCTATTCCTGCTGGATTATCAAGGATGAATTACTGGAAATTCTTACTTTACACAACAATTGGTGCAGCTGCTTGGCATAGTATTCTTGCCTTTTTAGGTCATTATATGCATTCATTTGTTCCTGAAAATCAGCTTCAAGGAAAGATTTTAGAATATGGAGAGTATATCAAACTCGGCTTGATAGTATTAGTTATTGCTGCATGCCTTTACTTTCTCATAAAATGGTATTTTAAGAAAAAGAAAAACAATAATAATCAAGCACAGCAAGCGTAATATTGTATACAAATATTTATTAAAACTCCTTGTTATGACTTCAAACGAAATACATCGAAGATATAGCTAATGAGCAACTTCTTTCAGACAAAGAAGAGCAAGAGTTAGCTAAAAAAATAAAGATTGGTGATGCAAGTGCCTTGGAAAAACTAACCAAGGCTAACTTGAAGTATGTTGTTTCCTTGGCACACCAATATCGTAATCGTGGATTGGGAGAAGATGATCTTATCAGCGAAGGAAATATTGGTATGATGTATGCTGCACAGAAGTTTGATGGTTCAAGAGGTGTACGCTTTGTAGTCTTTGCAGCTTCATATATTCGTAATGCCATGGAAGAGGCTATCAAAGAGCAGGCTACACTCTACAAGCTACCTAAAAACGAAACAAGTAGATTTGAACAGAAACGTTCACGTGCCATCTCAATTGACCAACCTGTACCTGTTGGTAGTAATAATAATTTTACGCTTCAGCATATTCTTGAGAATGAGAATGCGAAGCATGCTGATGAACACCTTAATCAAGAAATTCTTAGTAACGAAATACAAAAAGGATTAGATGTACTTAATGAACGTGAGAAACACGTTATCATCAACATTTATGGTCTGGCTGGTGCACACTATACAATGGCTGAGATAGCAGAGGACATGGGAATTAAACGTGAACGTGTGCGTCAGATTCGTAATAAAGCTTTACGTAAACTTCATAAAAACATGAAATAACATCAGTGCTAAATTATACGAAAATCAGCGGAGGATAATCGTACGAAACCAGTCACGAAGTACTCCGCCATATTGATCTTGACTATCAGCACAAAGTACTATCACTTGGCTTCCGTCTTTAAGACGCGGGCCAAGACACATTCCTTCATAGTTTGCAAGGTTCTGACGTAATAAACCTAATGATGTTCTCCATCTTGCAATCAATTTTTTTTGCATATACGGACTATCAGTATCAAGCTCCTTTTCTTTACTGATTATTTTAGATTGTGCAGGGTCTACACAATAAATCTTATTCTCTACAAACGAACCAATTTTACCCTTTGTCACTAAAAATTCACGTTCTAAAATAAGCAACTTTCCATCGTTTAAAGCTGTCATAGCGGATACCCCCATTGCGTAATTAGAAGCAGAAGGATTAATTCCTGCTGCATCCATAAGATAAGCATACTGTTCTTGAGGAGTAAAATTATCATTAAAACTCTGTAAACGAAGTCGATTCTTTACTTGATTCGTTGCATTGGCTTGTTGTCCATCTGATTGCAATGTACTTTCTGTAGTTGTCCAAAAACGTTGAGTATGAGCGTTATAGGTTAGTGCTTCAAAGCCATATACACGTGAAGCAGTGCTAAAAATAGATGGTATCGCTAACTCTCTACCTGTCAGTTTGCCATTTATCCCATATTCTAAAATTCTATTATCCGCCTCACGAGATATTAATAACGTGTTGTCCTTTGGAAAGAAGGCTATTCCCTCTTCATCTTTATTCGCCTCACCCGATGAGTGAAATCCTACCTCTCTAACCTCTATAATATCTCCACTAACTGTGTCTATTTGTATATGAAATATGAAAAAGCCACTTTCTCCATTTTTATCAGATACAACAGCATAACGATTTTCTCCCAGCCATGTCAGTCCACTATAATTCCCTTTTTTTACTGTACGCTTAAAATAATGCTGCGGATTGATTCTTACAAGCTGTGGTGTTTGCGCAAAAATCGTAGGAGGAAAAAATAAAACAAAGAATATAAAAATACTTAAACCTTAATATCATCACCGAGAATATTTTTATTTCAACACGTCTGAAAAACACTTACCAACTATTTAATCCTTGAAGTATTATACTATCGAATAAGCACTAATGCTCGTTACCCTTTTAACTTAAATCAGTCATTAAAGCGAAAATAGTTTTTATTTTTAAGTTGCTGTCACTTTTAACATATCTCGTAACATGCACATTATAAACATTTTACACTGCAAGTTAGGCTGACAGTAGTGACAGCAAACTTAAAAACATATCGCTCATTAGTGACAGAGATGGTTTAATATGAAAGACAAACAAAAGATGTTAGGTAACAACACAAATAAAAGAATTCTTGAAATATTGTAGTCTAATAACCAATTTTATTCTTAAATATTATGCTTTTGATTAGAACATTCTGAATTAACTTCCTGAAATAAAAGAGATATGCGTAGAAGCCAATTTCTTAAACCAGCACCTACGCAAATTATTTATGTTCAAGTTCAATTCAAATAAAATTACCCTTCTCCTGTAAACTGTTTTAATCGCTGTTCTTCGGATAGGCGACAGATAAGCAATTTCCCATCTTGCTCGGCCACAATGTAACCATCAAGTCCCTGAATAACAACCTTACGTTCTTCTGTTGTATGAATGATACAATTCTTGCTATCAAACAAATGAACATTATTACCAATAACTGTGTTGCCGTAAATGTCATGCTGAGTCTGAGCAAGTAAAGACCCCCAAGTTCCTAAATCACTCCATCCAAAGTCTGCAGGACATACAAAAATCTCCTCTGCCTTTTCCATAATAGCATAATCGACAGAGATATTTTCACATTCAGGATAGACTTCATCTATCACACGTTGTTCATCTACGGTGTCTAAGACATCCATGATGCGCTCAAAGATTCGTGCAATACTTGGTTGATAAATTCGAAAAGCATTAACAATTGTTGAAGCACTCCAAATAAAAATACCTGCATTCCAAAAGAAGTTATTTTGCTTTATGAATTGTTCAGCTGTTGGTAAGTCAGGCTTCTCACGGAACTTATCTACACGATAAATCTCACGATTACGTGCTGATGCAGTAGAGAGGTCTGCTTGAATATATCCATAACCTGTTTCTGGACGAGTTGGCTTCATACCCAATGTGACAATTGCATCTGTCTCTGCAGTAAATTTCAAACAATTAGTTATTACACGTCTAAATTCTGCTTCATTTGTTACAATATGGTCACTTGGAGATACTACGATATTTGCTTTTGGGTTCTCCTTCTTGATGCGCCAACTTACATAAGCAACACAAGGTGCTGTATTGCGACGACAGGGCTCACTTAGAATATGATTTAATGGTATCTCTGGAAGTTGCTCATGTACCAATGAAACGTATTTTTGATTAGTAACAACCCACACGTTTTCAGATGATACAACATCCTTAAATCTATCATTGGTTAGCTGGATTAACGTTCTACCAACTCCTAAAACGTCAATAAACTGTTTAGGAGTCTCTACTGCGCTCATAGGCCAGAAACGACTCCCTACTCCACCTGCCATGATGACAAGATGATTATTCGCTTGTGCCATACTTTTCTATCAATAGATTAATATGAATACAAATATACGAATAAATAATTGCACTTATTTAAATAGTATTGTAAATATCAAAAATATATTTTGCAAGCAAGTTTATAATGTAATATGGATATATAGGTTTTAGAAAATACATCATTGAAAAAGAACATAGTTTCTTTGAGGATTTTTGCTCAAATTTTTATATACTGCTTTAAGATGATGGTATTTGAATACTTCTGTATGACAAATAACAATTCGGATAAGTATCCACTGTCTATCTGTGAAAACTTATAATCTTTTTAGACTACGTTTTGAATACTCATCTGCAGCTTAATCCTCTACCCTACTCTACCTATACAATGTAAATTATTTTCGTATGATTAAAAATCAAGATATGACAAATTGGCTCTGAAAAAGATGCTCTTTAAGCCTCTAAGAGATACCTTTTTAACACCTTAATAAGCATCTTTTGAAGTCTAACTAAGCATCTTCTTTTTACAATTTCATAAGTGTCTCGATTTTCTGTTGAATTGCAAACTTGAATTTCAAACTTAGATTTGCACATTAGTATAGATGTATTATGTGAATAATGTAAAGTTTTTCGTGATAAATAGTTGGTATATCTAATCAATCGATTCATATTTATATAAAATCCAATAAATTAGTAAGGATGAGATTAGAAATCAAAGAGATTTAAGCTTTTTATCCTCTGTTGGTTGACTCTTAAAACCTCAATTTCATCTTGAAATTGAAAAACATCTGTTCTGTAAAAGAGTTTTATTAAGTCTATACACACCTTTTTTACACTTTTCTACAAGGGGAGGAACAGATTTACTGTTTCGTAAGAGAAATGATTGTACATAAGTATGCACCTCCATACTATTAATCGGACAAAAAAGAGAATTACAGGCATTAAAAACATGACGAGAAATTTTCTTAACAGAAAGTCCCTCGTTACCTGCTTCTGCAAGTACTCTTTAATATTTCTATCGTATTGTAGATAAGTGAGCCTATACTTTAAATATATAGCCTCCCCTCCTATTTTTCCAATGCTCTAATTAAGCAAGAGCAACTTTGCCCTCTTCACCTTTTACTTTGCCCTCTTTGAAAAGCCATCCTATACCGAGATATACTTCCTCTGTGCTGATATTGGCAGCCTTAGCAATCTCTGCAACTGACAAGGCTTTTTATCCTCTGCTGCTGAGTGTATTGTAAACATCGCCAGCCCTTAAAGCCGACATTTTCTGCATTTACAGCTACTACTGCCTTCTTTGCAGGAGCTTTCTTTGCAGGAGCTTTCTTTGCTGCCTTAGGAGCAGCCTTTACTTCTTTCTTTTCTGTCATAGTTTTATACAATTAAAGTCACGTTCAAGCAATCAAATAATTATTAATATTTTTATGCTAAAATAATGCATGTTTACAAAAAGTGTTATTAGTCTTGTTTAATGCTATTTATTTTTGCAAAAAGTACATTAAATAATTCAATGTGTCAAATACTTATGACATAAAGTAACAGATAATGAATGCTTTAATTCCTTTTTATTGCATTTTTATTGATATAAGTCAACACAAAATCGGATTTATTCCTTTAAGTCCAACTTGATTTCTAACTCATCCAACTGTTTCTTGATCAATAAATGAAGGAGCATCTAACATGACATCACGTCCACTATTATTCTTTTTGGGAATGCAATACAATCACGAATTGAGTCGAGACCAGCCATGATACTTACAAAGCGATCCAAACCGAAAGCAAGACCTGCATGAGGCTGGTGCGCCATACTTAAATGCATTCATTAAGAAGCCAAATTGTGCCTTAGCACTCTCTGGTGTAAAGCCGAGAACCTCAAACATTTTCTCTTGTAGCTGTGTGTCATGGATACGAAGCGAACCACCACCTACTTCAATACCATTACATACAAAGTCGTATGCTTTTGCACGAACCTGTTCTGGATGTTCGTCTAACAGATGAAGATCATCAGGATGAGGCATTGTAAATGGATGATGTGTAGCCATTAGTCGTTGTTCTTCATCGCTCCACTCAAACAATGGGAAGTCGACAATCCATAGACACTTAAAGACATTCTTGTCACGAAGTCCTAAACGATCACCCATTTCAAGACGTAAAGAACAAAGCTGAACACGAGTCTTTCTTACATTATCGCCCGAAAGAATTAATACAAGGTCACCATCCTTTGCACCAGTGGTTTCCTTAACCTTCTGCAACTGCTCTTCAGTATAGAACTTGTCAATTGAACTCTTAATAGTTCCGTCTGCATTGTACTTGATGAATACAAGTCCCTGAGCACCCACTTGTGGTCGTTTGACGAAATCTGTCAACTCGTTCAACTGCTTACGACTATATTCTGCACAACCAGGAACAACGATACCACCAATATAAGCAGCTTCGTCAAATACAGAGAATGAGCCTGTCCCCTTCAAGTCGTCCATCAATTCAACAAACTCCATACCGAAACGCAAGTCTGGTTTATCAGAACCAAAGCGTTTCATAGCATCATGCCACTTCATCTGTTCCAACTTTGGAAGTTCTACTCCGCGAATCTCTCGGAAAAGATGACGTGCCATCTCTTCAAAAAGATTAATAACATCTTCTTGATCTACAAACGACATCTCGCAGTCTATCTGTGTAAATTCTGGCTGACGATCGGCACGTAAATCTTCATCACGGAAACATTTTGCAATCTGGAAATAACGATCAAAACCTGCAACCATCAGCAACTGCTTTAGAGTCTGTGGACTCTGTGGCAAAGCATAGAACTGACCAGGGTTCATACGTGAAGGAACAACGAAGTCACGTGCTCCCTCTGGTGTAGAACCGATAAGGATAGGTGTTTCTACTTCCATAAACTCTGCTGAGTCGAGGAAGTTACGAATAAGGATTGTCATACGATGGCGTAATTCCATATTCTTACGTACTGCCTCACGACGAAGGTCTAAATAACGATATTTCATACGTAAGTCATCACCACCATCCGTATTATCTTCAATTGTGAAAGGAGGAGTTTCCGAACTACTGAGTACATTTAATTCCTTGACAATAATCTCTATATCACCAGTTGGAATCTTATTATTTTTACTCTGACGCTCATTAACAACACCTTTAACCTGAATGCAATATTCACGTCCTAACTTGTTAGCTTCGCCACATAGGTCTGCATTATCGGCCTCATTGAAAACTAACTGGGTAATACCATAGCGGTCACGAAGGTCCACAAAGGTCATACCTCCCATTTTACGTGAGCGCTGTACCCATCCAGCGAGGGTTACTTCCTTGCCTGCATCCGAAAGGCGCAGCTCTCCACAAGTATTTGTTCTATACATACCTTTTATTATATTTTGCTTCTAATATTTACAAAAAGAAAAATCTACTTCCTAATTTTTATTAGGTTATAATAATCTCTGCAAAGATACGAACTTTCTATTAAAAATGTCATACACCTTATAAGATAATAAGTAACTTTTTGTGTTAAAACATTCAACATTATCATTATAAAACGATAATATCTACTTAATTTTTGTGAATTTATAATGGAACAATAAACTTTCTCATTACTTTTGCATCGAACTTAATAAATATCAATTAAAAATAAACGACATGAAGAAGTTCTTATTAATGACACTGATGTTAGTTTTTGGACTTACATTTACAGTAGCACAAAATCAAGCAGAAATTAAATTTGATAAGGTTTCAATAGATCTCGGAACATTTGCTGAGGAAAACCCTGTTCAAAAAACGACATTCACTTTTACTAATGTTGGTAAAGCACCATTGGTAATTAATCAGATTGTTGAGTTGTGGTTGAACCATACCAAGTTATGACAAAAAGCCAATTGCGCCTGGACAGAAGGGTACGATTGATGTGACCTATAATGGAACAGGTAAATTCTCTGGACACTTCAAGAAGAGTATTACTGTACGTACAAATGGGAAAGTCGAAATGACACGCTTATATGTAGAAGGTGTTATGACGGGAAAATAAGTAGAACAATAAAACGAATAGAGCCAGCTTTACATCTCTGTAGAAGCTGGCTCTATTCGTTTATAAGTTCTAATCTATCTTTTAAATGTAATTTAATTACAATCATTAATCTTCATCTGGGGTGTGAAGAATAACACTTGTTGCCCCAATTGTAAAAAGCGTACCACCTTCTATAAGCCGACGCTCACGATCACCAAGAATTACATTGTCTACGAATGTACCTGTATAGGAAGGACCATCACGCAATACATATTGTAATTTACCCTGCTTATTTTTACTAACAGTAATAGAACAATGAGTCATGTCTACACTTGGGTCAACTGTTTCTATTGGACAGTTAATTGGATTACCTTTCATATATCGACCGATAATATTCTCACCCATCTGTAAAGGTATTACCTGACGGAAATGAAAAACATTCTCAATCACATGTAGAGAGCCATACTTGCTTTCTAAATCGTCTTCAACAGGTGCATTGTTTTCTTCTTTTTGCGTTTTACGAAGTTTAGAAACACCTATACGAATTCCAAACTCCTTACTACACTGTGGACACTGAAAGACAAGTCGTTGACCAGACTTATATTTTGTTTCATCAAAAGTAATGAAGTTATCACACTTCGGACATCTTACTCGTTTCATATTTGTATCGTAATTTAATAAAATACCCCCTAATCTCAAAAGAGAAAATAGAGGCTCTCATGGAGAAAGTAACAAGGTTTACCAATTACAACCGTTAAAAGTTTTTCTAAACCTTTATCGTATTAAAATTTATCTATAAGAATTATTTTACTCTTACTCTTTTAAGCAATTAAAACAAATATTACTTTCCAATCTCTATGACCCAAGACTCCTTAAATTCAGTTGTATTGTTGATGATTTGCATCTTTTCATAAGCCTCTTCCTGACTTAAAAAATAACCATAAAGAACCTTTATACTTTCAGTTCCTTCATAGACACGGGAGTCAGAAAGTCCATTCTTCTTCAATTTTTGAACAAAGGCATGCGCATTGTTTTCAGTTATATGACTTGCCATAACAATTGCCCAATAATGAGAAGAAATATTAAAACTTGATTGTTGAGATTTGCTTTTTATCCGTCACATGGTTGGCAGGAATAAATGTATTTACCTGTTTTTTTGCATTTGAGGTGTCATCCGAATCGAAAAGATTATAAAATACCCCACTTTTAATTTGCTGTATATCATTTACACCTTTCTTAGTAGAACCAGGGAAAGCTATTAAGATAATTGCTGTAAGAAACACTGCTGCTGCAACAATATTTCGTACTGCTCGCATACTGATACTAAGTCGCTTGTTCACGGCGTCAGAGTCGTCGATAAAAAGAATAGACCGATTTTCAGTCGTCACATCTATCGTTGCTGGTTTGAAATCCTGTTCTGCTACGAACTTTGTGAAGCTAAAACTACTCAAACCATAATAGAGAGGTGTTAGAATACCACTCTCAAAAGGTTCAAACGATAGTTTTCCATCACCATTTCTCGAAAGACTTCCAAGGTCATTCAGTTCGAACACTCCTTCCTCATCTAACATTTGATAAATCTCTTCAACCTCTTTCTCAATCACTCTTAAAGCCTCTGGATAACTTAAATCGTAAGCATCAATATAAGATTGCACCAATAAAGAGTCATTCATTCTTAGCTGTGTATTGAATCCAAGTGTTCGATATGGTGGTAGGAATAAGCCGTCTTGCTCATCATATCTTGCAGAAACATGATGAGCAACAAATCCACCTAAACCAGGAACAATGACACAATCATTTTCCAGAAGAAGAATTTCTATATGTCGGTCGAGTTTTATCACGTTTGCAAAATTAGTTAATTTATTTGGATGTAGCAAATGACAAACATTAAAATCTTGCTTCTATCGTGAAAAAGACAATTATCTTTCTTATAATCAATAAATCTTATTACCTTTGCAATATTAATGAAAAAAATAAAAATATGGAGTTTATTAAAACAAAAGATAGATGGGCTTTTGGATTATAGAACCTAAGGTGTTTAATGATGGAAGAGGATATTTCTTCGAATCTTTCAAGCAAGCCGAATTCGATAAAAACATTGGTTATCACGTTGACTTCATACAGGACAATGAATCTAAATCAAGTTATGGTGTTCTGCGTGGACTGCATTATCAAGAGGGTGATACTTCGCAAGCTAAACTGGTGCGTGTCATCAAGGGAAAGGTTGTTGACGTTGCTGTAGATCTCCGTAAGAGTTCGCCGACATTTGGAAAATATGTTATGGTTGAATTGTCTGACGAAAACAAACGCCAATTCTTTGTACCACGTGGCTTTGCGCACGGTTTCCTCGTACTTTCAGACGAAGCTATCTTCACTTATAAGGTAGACAATATTTATTCTCCACAGACAGAAGCAAGTCTTCGTTGGGATGATGAGACTGTAGGTGTTAAGTGGCCTATCGATGTGAGAGATGTCGTACTTTCAGACAAAGACCTTAATAAAGGATTGTCTTTGAAAGATGTAAAAGCGTTTGAATAAATATAATAAATATTTATCATACCTATTGTCTTAAAGCAGTATCTGGTATAAACCCATTATTTATGGACGTATCATTAATGCGTTCAACTATGTATCTCTAAAAGATGAAACAGAAGTTATTCGTCTGCATATTAATCTCACTGGGGCTTTTAACAGCTTGTCGTAATCGTAGAGCCGACTATCAACAGATTAATGAAGACAAGCAAGCAAAAGAAATGTTGCAGGGCTTATGGACCAATGGCGAGAATAGTGATCCTGCCATGTTGGTTAAGGGAGATAGTATTTTCTACCCTGATTCTGCAAGTATGCCCGTACGATTCTGGATTTATCAAGATACAATCTATTTGCAAGGTCAAAATATTCATGGATATAAGATAGAGAAGCAAGCTGCTCACCTACTTAAATTTGCTAACCAAAATGGTGATGAAGTTAAATTAGTAAAGAGTAATGACAAAGCACTCTACTCGGCTTTCAACTATCATATCTATGCAATGAACACCTTCATAGAACAGTCGCAAGACACAATTATTCGTACAGATTTAGGCTACTTTGAGAGTAAAGTTCATGTACAAACAACATCCGACAAGGTGGTAAAATCAACATATAATGAAAACGGAGTTGAGGTAGATAACATCTATCTTGACAATGTTGCATCCTTACGACTCTACAATCACGAAACCCCAGTCTTTTCACATGATTTCCGCAAACAGGAGTTTCAATCGCTTATTCCAAAAGAGTTCCTTCTTAGAAGTATTCTTCGCAAGATGTATTTTACACATGCTGACGCTAAAGCACTCTATTACTATGTTGTTATTGGCATCCCTGATGCTGACACAACATACGTTATCGAGCTGAGAGTAACACCTGATGGAAGAATGAGTAAGAAATTGAGATAGCATTGTTTATCAACAATTATTACTGTCCGCTAAACCTCTAACTTCTTCAGCTCATCCCTTTACGCATTTAGGATGAGCTTTTTTTTCTCTTAGACAAGCCCCCTCTATACATTTTCCTCACATTGCGGAGGGGAAATACCATGTTTGCTAAAGTATTTTTTCCAATCGTTCTCAGGTTGTTCGAAAAAGGATTCCATATTGATATAGTACATCAGTACAATTCTTATCATTGTGGCTAATCCCGAGAAACTCCATGACCTTTTTATCCTTCTCTGTACGATGGTTATTAGCAGATTTGCAAGAAAAACCATCCAAATCTGTATTTTAATAGCATTAGCAGTCTCTCCGTAAAAAGTATCTTAGCGGAAAAATTCTGCTTGACTTGCTTGAATAGTGACTCTATCTGCCACCTTTTCCGGTAAATAGCCACTATATCTTGCGCATCCATCTCAAAGTCGTTGGTAAGCAGTGATATTAGTTTCGTTGTCTTATTCTTTCCCGTCTTCTTGTGGTCTATGTAGGTGACGATTCGTGCATGATGTTCCACCCCTTCTTTTTAAGGACTACCTCCTTGATATTGTATAAGAAACGGCTATCATCGTCTGTAACATTATACTCTATTTCTAGTTGATAAACAAGATTTTTCTTCATCTTTTGTAACGTAGACAGCACCATTATGAGTCATCTGTTCAAATTTAACATAGTCTATGTAGGCTCTGTCAATAGCTGAATATCGTTCTTTGAATAATCCTGCGGTGCCATCACAAAACTGTCATGTGTGGCAGCAGAAGTGAATTGCATATCGTAAAGGCACTCCTTCGTTGGCATTTATGATGGTATGCACCTTTATGCCTCCTTTCTTCTTTCCGTGCTTGGGATTACGTCCCACACCCTTGAAGACGAGATTCGAAAAACAAGGGAATAGTGGTAGAATCCATTATTTTTCAGACGATTAAGCCAAGAATCCCCTCTTGCCTCGTTGGCTGTCCGAGAAAAAGTAGGTCACGATGAGCTTCATGACATCCATATAGAGCCAACCAAAGAGTTCTTCAGGGCGTCTCTTATTGGCATCAGAGAGCGTACTACGCTTGGGTAAAGTATCTATGCTTAGATGAGGTAGCTTACGGATTCTGCCAGCATAGAAGCCCTCAGTATCTCACGAAGAGAGTCGAAACGCATCACCACGGCATAGAGCATAGTTACCACGTGAGACCACATATCGAACTTCTTTACATACCGTTCGCCACCATGTTGACGGCTATAAGTGTTAATTTTGTTCTTGTCTAAGCATTTTATTAACTGACCATATACTGGCTGTCCGAAAAAATGTGTACTTTTGCTCATGTTACTTATGTTTTGTTGCAAAAGCAAAGGTAATTAAATGGGCTGATACTATGAAAAAAGTATCAGCCCAAATTTGTGAAAATAAACAAAAGTTTAGCGGACAGTAATAATCAACAATAGATTTTCAAAAGAAGATTAAATTCATCGCACTTAATCACGATTGTTGATTAAGTGCGTTTTTTTAGTATAGTCTAATTACCCAGAAGGTATGATTATCATTGGAATTGAGAATATGGAGTATTTTAGAAATGTTCGTAAACAAAAGTTTTTCTTTAAAGAGTATCTACATAAACACGGGTTTTCACAAAAGGTACTGTCCATCTAACGCTATCCACAATCAACTGGTCTTAGAGAATGGCTGGCATCTATTTCCAATCCTTATATCCAATCAAGAGGGATATATCTTTCAGTAATAAGAAAATACAATGTATCAAGAATAACATTATATAAAGATCTTACTTACCAATACAGAAGTGCTTAAAAATATTTCCAAGTACTTCGTGTGTGGTAATCTGCCCACCTGTTATATCAGCAAGTTGATGGAGACAGATGCGTAAATCTTCACTCACAAGGTCTCCACTAAGTCCAAAATCAAGTCCTTCTATAACTCGAAGAATGGACTCGTCAGCATGAGTTAATGCTTCGTAATGGCGCGCAGAAGTAATGATAACACTGCTCTCGTTTATCTCCGGTATATCAGCAGCTTCATAAATAGTCTCCTCCAAAGCTGTAATATTTTGCTTTAACTTAGCTGATATAAAGACAATTGGCAATTCATAATTTAACAGCTTTTGCTCTATTTCTTTACTATCGATTTTATTAAAGATGACTATCAAATGTTTACCTTTCGCCAAATGCTGCATTTTATCACATTCTTCTGCCGTTGGCTGCTCATCAACAACCCATAAGACAATGGAAGCCTCATCCATCTTTTGATAAGCACGCTCAATGCCTAACTTTTCAATTTGGTCTTCAGTATGACGAATACCAGCCGTATCTATAAAACGAAAAGTAACACCCTTGATTTCTGTTGTATCTTCAATAACATCACGTGTCGTACCATGAATATCTGAAACAATGGCTTTCTCCTCATGAAGAAGGCAATTCAAAAGGGTTGACTTACCCACGTTTGTTTTACCAACAATGGCAACTGGCACACCTTTCTTTAATGCTTTACCAGTTTCGAAAGAGTCTGTAAGGCTTTTAATTCTATGATGAATCCTTACCGCTAAGGCTTTTAATTCTGTACGATCAGCAAATTCAAGCTCTTCATGATCAGAGAAATCAAGTTCTAATTCTAACAATGAAGTTATCTTCAAAAGCTGTTCACGTAAGAGGGAAAGTTCTGAACTAAAATGCCCCTTAAGCTGACTAAGTGCCACCTGATGCGTTGCACGATTAGAAGCAGCAATAAGATCAGCAACAGCTTCCGCCTGACTAAGGTCCATTTTCCCATTCATGTAAGCTCGCTGGGTAAATTCTCCCGGTTGAGCCTGACGACAACCAGCATCAATAAGTGCCTTTACAACCTGATTAAGAATATAAGCAGAACCATGACAAGATATCTCAGTACTATTTTCACCCGTATAACTATGAGGAGCACGGAAGACACTAACCAGAACATCATCAATGGTTTTTCCATCCTTGTCAAGGATTTCACCATAATGCAAAGAGTTTCCCTTAGCCTCTATCAAATGCTTTCCACGTACACTTTGAAAGACGGTGTCTGTTACTTCTATTGACCTCTCGCCACTTACTCGGATAATTCCTATTGCTCCACCGGGTTGAGTAGCAAGCGAACAAATTGGTTCACCACTCCCCGAAAGGTTAGTAAAGGGAGTGGGTAATACTATTTGAGATATCTTATCTGTTTCTTTAATCATAAAGTGTATATACTTATATTCTCTCCAACACTTTCTCTATCAAGTTGTCAATGGTATTCTTATAGCCTGCATTTGCTTCTTTTGCAAGACGATTTGCAATAACCATACAGACTGTTACAGCCCTATGCCCCATGAGTGTTGCAAGACCAGCAAGAGCTGACGATTCCATCTCGAAATTGGTTACTTGCATACCATTATATGAGAAATTTTCAATTTTCTCATTCAGTTTAGAGTCTTTCAATGGTAAGCGAAGTTCGCGTCCTTGTGGTCCAAAGAAACCTCCGCAAGCAATTGTTACACCACGCACCATATCGTCTAATGCAATAGTATCAAGTAAGTCCCTGTCCGCACAGGCTACGTATGGGTTTCCCATCTGTAGATCCCATTCAACTTGCTTCTTAAACTCTGCTTCAAAATCAAGGTCAGAGGCTTGATTACGTCCTGCATAGAAGTTTAATAATCCATCAAAACCAATACTCTTAGCTGACGCAATATAAGTGCCAACAGGAGTATAAGGCTGCAATCCTCCACAAGTACCAATACGCACAAGCGTTAATTGACGCAAGGTTTCCTTCTCCTCACGTGTCTTAAAATCAATATTCGCAAGTGCATCTAATTCGTTTACAACAATATCAATATTGTCACATCCAATACCCGTACTCAACGTCGTAATTCTTTTTCCATGGAAAATTCCAGTAATTGCACGAAACTCACGATTAGAAACTTCACATTCTATACTCTCAAAATGTGAAGCAACAAGTGCTACGCGTCCTGGATCACCTACCAATATAACTTTGTCAGCAAGATTTTCTGGCTTTAAATGTAAGTGGAAGATACTCCCATCTTCATTAATAATCATTTCTGATGGTGCAAAATATTTCTTCTTCATAGTCGAAAGATAATTTGGTAATAATATGATTGATAATGTTTAGAAAACAAAGGTAAACATAAAAAGCAGAAATAACCAAATCTTATAAGAAAAATTCCATCGTATAATCAATTAAGATTATTACTTTTTAAGACTTATAATATAAGGCCTTGCCATAATAACCTAAAAACAAACATATAAAACTATCACACCTTTATCATGGATAACAAAAACAAATAATTCAGACTTCTTCATCCAATAGATAAGATAATCACTTATCGAGAACATTTTTGAAATAAAATTTTATAAATTCTTGGTAGAAACCATAAAAGTCAGTATCTTTGGCAAAAACAAAATATATATAGCCCATGATTACGCAAGAAAACTTCAATCAGGAATATACTGACCCTATAGAGGAGCAGCAAATTCGCCATTTCGTGTGCATGGAGATGGGACGCCAAATTCATAGATATATAAAAGCCATGCATGGTAGCAAGCAGCAAATGCTTCGTTTTGAAAAGCATTTACAAGACCTTTCCTTGAAAGAAAAGGAAGCAGCAATTGCACAATATATCGACTTAAACCGCAAGGCTATCAAGGGCCTGGACTTAAAGATTGTCTTAGCTCGTGCAATGGCAAACTACTCTGACACTTTCGAATACCTCGAAACATTGGTTAACGACAAGCGTAAGATGGTGAAATATCTGAATCTTATCCGTGAAATATATATAAAGTATCACGAGGTAATTGAACGTAAAGGAAAATTTGGTATTCTTGATCATAAAGGTCGTACTCTCGTCGAACCAAAATATGAGTTTCTTCGCACATGTTACGTCTATGTTGATGATTTAAGAACAATGCCTCTCATTGCTCAATTAGGTGGTAAACTTGGCTTAATTCTTCCTGATGGCAAGGACACCATCATTACCCCATTTATTTATGATAGCATATCTTTGAGAGATGAACCACCATACTTTGAAGCTAAAAAAGATAATAAGATAGTTCTGCTCAACACAGATGGTGAAGAACAATGATTTATAGTCTAAAATCAATCTCTTTATAGAAACCTCTATAAGTATCCTATGATAGAAAGCTGTTATTCATATTCTCTGAAACAATAAAAAGGAGAATACGAATAACAGCTTTTAAATTAAACTATGTATAGAAAATGATATATAAATAGGATTTTGAGAATTTCTTTTACAACACATTTCCTCTATACGATCGATTATTTGTAAATTATTTTCAAATAGCAATAATCTAACACATGACCTTTTTAGCTTCAAGAAGACGCTTTCTTGATCCCTATAAAGACGTCCTCTTGAAGCTCAAGTAAGCATCTTTTGAAGTCGTAATAAAATTCTTTTTCATACGTAGTCTTATAACTTCTTGATTTATTGATATTTACAAACCTAATTTACTATGTGTACTTACTCTACTTTTTAGAGCTACTTTTATTCAATTTTATGTAAATATTTTTCGTAAGACAATATTGTTTTTAGAATAAAGACGTATTCTTATTGATCGATATTTTTGAGTGCATATATTAAGGATATGAAAATAAGATTACTTAGGTCAATAAGAAGTTTGTAACACTATATTTCAGATTAAAAAAGCCAGTCGTATGTTACGACTGGCTTTTTAGATCTTACTAATTTTAAAACGAGAAACTATTTCTTCATGCCTTTATAAGCTTGATTCATCCCTTTAACAACTTCATTTGTAATATTGTAAGCAGGGTCAGCATAAAGAATATTGTCACCACTCTTTGCAAGGATAATACCATACTTCTTATCCTTATTATATAACTTCAGGTAGTTGTGTACACTATCAGAGAGTGCCTTATTATACTTAGCAACCTCATTCTGATATTCAGCTCCAAGTCGCTGCTGTAATGCCTCAGCATCCTGAGCTTGCTTCTGAATACTTGCTTGTATCTGCTGTGCCTGAGCCTGTGTGTACTTGTTAGCCTGAATGTTCTGTTGGAAATTAGCTGCTGCAGCTTGAATAGCTTTCTGCTTGCCCGCAAGTGTTCGCTGAATATTAGCTTCCTTTGCCTTAATCAACTTAGTCACATCCTTCCAATAAGTGTATTGACTCATGATAGAATCAATCTCTACATAAGCTACTTTCTGACCATTCACAGCAGGTGCAGCTGTATTTGTTTCAGCCTTGCTAACTGTTGTGTCATTCTTTGCAGGCTGATTGTTGCACGCAACAAAAGCAAATGTAGACAATGCAAGCACAGCCATTTTGCTAAATGATTTCTTCATTTCTGATATGTTTTAATTATTATTTTCTTTTCTAATATGCTTTATTTCTTACACGAGCCTCCTTATCCTGTTCGATAACACAATGAATACCCTTCTCTTTTAGATATGCATTGTCAGAGATATGTTGAGACTGAAATCTACCATCTTTCTTCAGCAACACACGTACTCCAAGGAGTAGCATTGCAATAGTAATTATTAACAATGTGTACAATAAAGTTACAAACATTTTATCTATCTTTTGCATTTATATTGCCCACAAAGGTAATATAAAAACGACAAGATTACAAAATAAAATATTATTAAAAATGGCAAATGTAGAATTAAAACCCGCTTGCGTCTTTGAACACTTCGCAAAAATCAACCAAATACCCCGCCCATCTAAGTATGAAGAGCAAATGATTAGTTACTTACAAGAGTTTGCTAAACAACGTAACCTTGATGTAAAAGTTGACAAAGTAGGTAATGTACTCATATCTAAGCCTGCGACAAAAGGTATGGAGAATGTTCCAACTGTCGTTCTTCAAAGTCACATGGATATGGTTTGTGACAAACTTGTTGATATAGAATTTGATTTCCACAAAGATGCTATTCAGACCTATGTTGATGGCGAGTGGCTTCATGCAAAGGGTACCACCCTCGGTGCTGATGATGGTATTGGAATGGCGTACGAGTTAGCTATCCTTGACTCGAATGACATTGAACATGGACCTATTGAATGTCTCTTTACACGTGATGAAGAAACGGGTTTGACTGGTGCATTCGGTTGGAGGCTGGTTTTATGACAGGAAACTATCTTATTAACCTTGACTCAGAAGATGAGGGACAAATCTTTGTGAGCTGTGCAGGAGGTAATACTACAACTGCCACATTTAACTTTGAACGTGAAAATGCACCAGAAGGTTATTTTTTTATGGAGGCAAGTTTAAAGGGTCTTGTAGGTGGTCATTCTGGTGATGATATAAATAAAAAACGTGCTAATGCTATAAAAATACTTGCACGCTTCCTCTATGCAGAACAGGCGAAAATGGATCTTCGAATGAGTTATTGGAACTCTGGTAAGCTAAGCAACGCTATTCCACGTGACGGCAGGGTTCTCTTTGCCGTCCCTTCTGCTCAAAAAGAAGTAGTGAAGGCCGACTGGAATATATTTAGTGCAAACGTTGAAAATGAATTCCACGTCACAGATAAGTCAATGGTATGGAGTCTTGAAAGTGCTGATACGGTACCAGTAATGCCAAAGCAGATTTCTCATAATGTTATTCTTGCACTGCAAGCACTCGATAATGGACCACTTACCAATTGTCAAGACGAAGCTTTAGCTTATATGGTTGAGACATCAAGTAATGTTGCAAGTATACAGACCGATGAAAATAAACTAACTGTAGTATCTTCACAGCGTTCTAACGTGATGAGTAATTTGGCTAATATGACGAATACTGTCCAGGCTTGCTTTGAATTGGCAGGGGCTGAGATAGTCGTTGATGATAGCTATCCAGCATGGAAAATGAATCCAAACTCAGAATTAGTACATGTAGCTGTCGAGCAATATAAAAACATTTTTGGTAAAGAACCACTTGTTCTTGGAATTCACGCAGGACTTGAATGTGGACTTTTCTCAGAGAAATATCCACAACTTGACATGATAAGTTTTGGACCTACTCTTCGATATGTTCATACACCTGACGAGTGTCTACTTATTCCTACTGTTCAAATGGTATGGGATCATCTCCTTTCCATTCTTAAAAATATTAAGTAAAAAAAACTCCCACCTACATGTCTATTAGTGTAGGTGGGAGAATTTTATAAAACATCTACCTATTTCTCGCATATTAGTTTTCTACCGATAAATGTTTTTTTAGGAAATAAAAAGAAAAAGATAAGTAAAAATTTTGAGGAATAAAAATAAAGTACTATCTTTGCACTCGCATTTGAGATAATGCTTGGTAATTCGAGTTTATAAACCACCTTGGAAGGATGGGTGAGTGGCTGAAACCAGCAGTTTGCTAAACTGCCGTGCGCATTTGCGTACCGGGGGTTCGAATCCCCCTCCTTCCGCTTATCTCATTATTTCAAATGCTTTAAGGTCGATTCATCTAACGGTTAGGATACAAGATTCTCAATCTTGGCATAGGGAGTTCGATTCCCCTATCGACTACAAATCATAGATATAATTATTCTGGTCGATTCATCTAACGGTTAGGATACAAGATTCTCAATCTTGGCATAGGGGTTCGATTCCCCTATCGACTACTGCTAATAAGTTGCTTAGCTAATTTTTGCTAAGTTTTTTTAAAAAAAGTTCCTTTACATATATTATAATTATCCATCAATAAAATGTTTTCTAAAAAGAAAACAAGTATTATACCGTAAATAGAATATCTTGCCCCCTACTCTATTCTAAACACCTTTTAGATCGCCCTTTATTGCCATCAATGCCTTATGCGGTATAGAGTAAAAAATAGATGCTTTTATCTCACGAGGTGAAAAACGATAGAAGCGATAATAAAGTTGTAGTTTTCTATAGGTTGTTATCAAAAAATATTGTGCCTTGTACTTATATCTGCGATTATGACCATAAAAACCAAAATTTCCACCAAACCATACTACATTCATAAATAAGTGCATTGCTTGCGTGGATTTCTTATCAGAGGGTAAAGGCGAAAGAATATACTTTTCATCCATACCTAAAACCTTTACCAAAATCAATTGTACTACGTCGAAAGCTTTTCTAAAGTCTAACGAATCTAACCAATACAAGAATTTCTCCTTATCAATCACATTATAGTAGGTTTTAAGAAGAATAGCAACATCTGAAAATTGACGTAATCCAACACCTAATTCAAATAAATGATGATAAAGATGAAGAAATGTATAGAGAACGTTTATTGTTGGCTCTAATGTGGGAACATTACATCCATCTACATAAACACTTCCAGACTTATGAGAATAAAAAATATCATCCCATATCTTTTGTGATTTATTACTTGCAAACTTCATCAAACAATGATGTAATTCTAATGGAATAGAATTATGATTTAAAAGAATAATGTTGCTCTGACGGCTTTCCTTCTGTACTAATTCCCCAATTCTTTTTCATTACGGAAATCATCTTAGGAAGATTCGTCTTATTGCAAAAGAAATCAATATCTCCTGGTGTACGTGCAAGCGGGTTTGGATAATAGGAGCCAATAGTTTGTCCTTTCACAACTATTGTTTCTATTCCATTATCTGCACATAATTTACATAATAAATGTATTTCCGAATTAAGAGCTTTTATTAGATTTGGCTACCCTTCCCTGAATGGCCAAAAATCTTCATCACATCCTCTCTGGTCAAAACTACTTTGTTTCTAATCAGGCTATTTGCAATCATACCTAACATAGCCTGTTTTGAAGCTAAATCATAGAGTGCATTAAATTCAACATGATTCAACTCCAGATTAAAAATCTAATGGAGTTTGCCACAATTCACTTCTTAAAAAGTTTTAAGAATATAGAATATGGAAAAGATTGATGATTTATCTGTACAAATTATTTATCGAGAACAGAATATTTGCTATTATTACTTACGTATTCTGGTACAATTTCCTTCATTTTCTGCACAATAGCCATATCATCGAATGTTTGACTCAAAGATATAAGTGCATTTATCTGTCTGTTCACTTCATTGAAATCATACTCACGTACTTCCGCAATGCGAATCTTCTCATGAAAACTTGGAAGTGTGTTTTCAGTTGTACTCAAAACCTCCTCATATAACTTCTCACCAGCACGTAAACCTGTATATTTTATTTCAATATTCTCTGCACCAGACAGCTTATCATTCGTTTTGCAAGGTCAGCAATTCTAACAGGTTTACCCATGTCGAATACAAAGATTTCACCTCCACCTCCATGAGTACCAGCTTCAAGTACTAATTTACATGCTTCTGGTATCAACATGAAAAATCGAATAATATTAGGGTCAGTAACGGTTACTGGACCACCTGCTTTTATCTGCTTCTCAAATAATGGTATAACAGAACCATTTGAGCCTAAGACGTTACCAAAACGCGTAGTTACAAATTGTGTTGTCGTCTTATCATTTGCCTGTTCATTAATCATTTTATTAAGACTCTGACAATATATTTCACAGATACGCTTTGAACAACCCATCACATTTGTTGGATTAACAGCTTTATCTGTTGAAACCATAACAAACTTTTTAACACCATATTTTACACTGAGATCTGCTATAACCTTTGTTCCCCAAACATTATTCTGAATACTTTCAGAAGGATTGTTTTCCATCATTGGTACATGCTTATATGCTGCTGCATGGAATACATAATCTGGTTTATATGTTTGGAATATATTTTCCATTCTTTCTTGATTGGCTATATTTGCAACAATTGTATTTGCTTTAATATTAGGCCATTCAGATTGCATCATCAAGCGAATATTATGCTGTGGAGTTTCTGCCTGATCAATAAGAATAAGCTCAGCTGGATTATAAATTGCTATTTGACGTACCATTTCAGAACCAATACTACCTGCAGAACCCGTAATCATGATCTTCTTGTCACGTAGTAGATTACCGATAGAATCCATATCAACATTAATCTGGTCACGTGGAAGTAAATCTTCAATACTAATCTCCTTAAGCTGCACCTTAGAATAGTCATCATCCTGACTCCACTTCTTCTCTGCTGAACTCATAAAAATCTGCACTCCCTGACTCAAAAGTATATCTTGTAATTTTGTGTCATTACGAAAGCTCTCATTCTGAAGAGGAGAAACTAAAACAGCCTTTATACGTAATGTTTTAATATTCTCTGCAAGTTCTTCGTTGATTAGAAAAACTTTTTCCCCCATGAGCATTTTACCCTTAACAGAAGGGTCATGCGCAATAAATCCTTTCAATAGAAACTTACTTGGCTTATTACTTCTAATATTTTTGGCAAGTCCTACACCACCATCCTTCACACCATAGATAAGGGTTCTAACTCCTTTATTTGCATTAAATAAAACATCATAAAGTGACTTTGTTAATATACGAAAGCCCATCATACCTATTGTCGCAACAAGATACATTGCTGCAATTTGTCTTCCTTGCAAACGAACAAATTCAAGATTCCAATGATAAACAACATAATGCATTATCTCTGCAACAACAAGAGAAAGAGACATTGCTAATACAACACGCTGCAAATCAATAAAGGAAGAGTAACGAATAATTCCTGAGTATGTACGGAAAACCCTAAAACCAATAAGGTTAAATATCATGTACGTTAATATTGTCTTAGTTAACAATTCGATATGCTGTAATGAAACTGCACCACGATAGTATAACCAGAAAACAACGATTCCCGACAAATAACAGATGACAATGTCTATTAATAATATGACCCAATACGGAAGTGCATTCTTCGAAAAGTACCAATTCATTAACTTATCAAATATTCTCATAACCACATAATGTTGTTTTAGTAAGTAATTCCGAATTCTTAAATTTGACTTAAATCTTCTATTGTTTTTAGATTTCTTCATTCTGCAAATATACTCAAAAATAAATATAGAATATCTATTGGACAATATTTGATATAATTAAGATAAAAACCTTGTTCTATGGAATATGTATTGATATATGTGTAATAACTCAACCTACTTTTCAGTCATTAGATTGCCAACTTCATATTTTCTACTTTGAGTATTATTTACTGACATTTTTACTTTATCGTGAATAAAATGATTATAGAAAAAGTCACTTTTTAGTTTAAATTCATTTTTGCTGTCACTTTTAACACTTAGTTCCAGCATTCTATAATTCAATAAGTTAAACAAACATCTTGGATGAAAGAAGTGACAGGAAACTTTATTTAAGCTCAGGTAGCCAATTACACTTGCGAGATAATGACCTTCAACATTCTTGTTTAATAAATCTTTACATCGAATAGCTGATTAAGCTTGAATACTAAAATATCATTATAATAAACGAGGAACATTTATCAAGATGTTCCTCGTTTATCGTTATATAATTATTACTTGATAAGTCCTTAATATACAGCCATAAGAAGTTCTTTACTTCAACAATTGCTTCTTCAATAGTTCTGGTATTTCGTTTGTCTCACGTGCAACAGGAACACCAACCGCCTCAAAAGCAGCAATTTTTTCACTTGCTGAACCAGAACCACTTGAAATAATAGCACCCGCATGTCCCATTTGTTTACCCGGAGGTGCTTGCTGACCAGAAATAAATACTACAACAGGTTTTGTTACATGCTTTTTTATAAACTTAGCCGCACGCTCTTCTGCATCACCTCCAATCTCTCCTATGAGTGCAATGCTATCAGTTTCTGGATCTTCTTGAAACATTCGAAGAAGTTCTTCAAAGTAAAGTCCAACAACAGGATCGCCCCCGACACCTATTGCTGTAGACTGCCCCAAACCAGCTTGTGTAAGATTATAAACTACTTCGTATGTAAGTGTTCCACTACGACTGATAACTCCAGTATGACCTTTCTTGAAGATATTAGTTGGCATTATACCAGCCATACTCTCTTCTGGAGAGATTAGCCCAGGACAATTTGGTCCAATTACTTTCACACCCTTAATCTTCGCATAACGTTGTGCTGTAACAGCATCCAGCGTTGGAACACCTTCAGTAATACAAATGACGAGCTTTATTCCGCCATCTATTGCTTCAAGCATTGCATCCTTTGCAAAAGGAGCAGGAACAAAGATGACAGATGTATTCGCACCTGTTGCTATAACAGCATCTTTTACCGTATTAAATACTGGAATACCGCATACCATCTGCCCTGCTTTGCCTGGTGAAGTTCCACCAACGACATTGGTACCATATTCTTTCATCTTAGAGGCATGAAAACTACCATCACGACCAGTAATACCTTGTACAATTAATTTTGTATCTTTGTTAATTAGAATACTCATAACGCTTGTGTTTTTATAGTGTTTTGCTCAGTTCTACCGCTTTATGTCCAGCATCGGCCATACTCGTTCCGACTGTGAAATGAGTCCCTTCAAGAATAGCCCTTCCTTCTGCTTCATTAGTTCCAGTTAATCGAATAACAATAGGAATATCCGTCTTTATAATCTTAAAGGCTTCTATAAGTCCATTGGCAACATCATCACATCGAGTAATACCACCAAAGATATTGATTAATACTACCTTTACATGCTTATCACTCAATAAAAGCTTCATAGCTTCAATTATCTTTTCTGGATTAGAACTACCACCAATATCAAGGAAGTTTGCAGGTTCACCACCATATAATTTAATCATATCCATTGTTGCCATTGCAAGTCCTGCTCCATTGACCATACAACCAATGCTTCCTCCAAGATTTACATAACTAAATCCCTTTCCTTAGCATCATGTTCCTTACGTTCTTCTTCCGTAGGCTCAAATAGTTCAGCTACATCTTGATGACGATACAATGCATTATCATCAAAGGTCATTTTGGCATCGATTGCTTTTAGTGAACCATCTTTCAACATTACCAGAGGATTAATCTCTGCCAAGGACGCATCTTTTTCAGTAAAAAGTCTATATATATTCTTGAAAATAGGAACAGCTTGTTTTACTTGTGCCATATCATCAAAAAGTTTGAAAGCAGCCTCACGAGCAAGATAATCACTCATACCAATGACTGGATCGATAACAATTTTCTCAATCTTCTCCGGTGTTTCCTTTGCAACTTGTTCGATATCCATGCCCCCTGCACGACTTAACATTAACATAGGACATTTTGACTTACGATCAACAAGAATGCTCATATAGTATTCAGAAGCAATATCTACAGCCTCACTGACAAGTATCCTATCCACAACGAACCCCTTTATATTCATTCCTAAGATAGACTCTGCATGCTGGCGTATCTCTACCTCGTTGCTACCGAGCTTTACACCCCCAGCCTTGCCACGTCCGCCAGTATGTACTTGTGCCTTTACAACGGCTTTCTCAACACCTAATTGTTTGTAGGCCTCAACAGCTTCATCAGGAGTACGGCATATTATGTTGCGGTCTACTGAAGCCCATAACTTGCAAAAGAATTTCTTTGCTTGATATTCATGTACCTTCATAAGATGTAGTTTTTAATTTATTAAATATGTATTAATTGTTTAGGATTTTATAGGTTTCTTAATATTTCTGAGCCTCACGCTCACCACGAAGAACAGCTAAGGCATTCTCTGTCAAAGCTTGCATCTCATCTTGTCCAGGATATACATAAATAGGTGCAAGGTAAGAAAGACGTTGTTTGAGTTTTTCTATAATATAATCAGACTTTGCCATACCTCCAGTAAGCAATATTGCATCAATATTACCACACAATACGGCACCTTCTGCTGCAATATTTTTAGCAATGTGCCATATCATAGCTGACACCACAAGTTCAGCATGCTTATCTCCCGCCTCAATCCAACTAATTATTTCTTTAAGATCATTGGTTCAAGATGAGCAATAAGTCCAGCCTGACCACTCACTTGTTTCAACAATTGTTCTTCGGTATACTTTCCACTAAAACAAAGATGTATTAAATCTGCAGCTGGGAGTGTTCCTGCACGTTCTGGCGAGAATGGTCCTTCACCGTCGAGTGCGTTATTAGCATCAATAGCTCGCCCTTGTGAATGTGCCGCAATAGAGATTCCTCCTCCTAAATGGCAAATAATGAGATTTAACTTTTCATAGCTTATACCTATATCTTTCGCAAACCTTCTCCCTATGGCTTTTTGGTTTAGAGCGTGCCATATACACACACGTGGCATGAGAGGCGACCCTGAAATACGTGCTTCTGGCTCCATCTCATCCACTACACCAGGATCGGCTATGAAACTTTTACAACCAGGAATTTCCCGCGCTATTTCATCAGCAATCATACAACCAAGGTCACAGGCATGCTGATGTATTGCACGTTGCTGATCAATGATCATCTGTTCTGTGATTGCGAACACACCGCTTGATACAGGTTTTGCAAGTCCACCTCGTCCAATAACTGCATCGAAGTCCAAAGGAATATTTCTATTTCTTAACTCTTTAATAACTAACTGTTTACGGAAATGATATTGGTCGGATATACGCTTAAATTTACTCAATTCTTCTCTTGAGTGTGCAATATCAGCAACGAATACAAGGTCGTTATCATTTGCAAATGATATTTTAGTAGATGTAGAACCTGGGTTAATAGCTAAAATCTTGTATGCCATAATGTTTTATTTATATATCCTTTGTATAGAGAAAATCTATCTTGTCACGAGACTTGCAAGCGCAAGACTGTAAAATTTCGATTCTATCGTATCACCACGACTTGGCAATACTACAGGTACCATAGTTCCTTGCAGAATAGCAGCTGTTTCTGCATGGCAAAAAAGGGTAATAGTTTTATAAAATAAATTGCCCGCTTCAATATCTGGGAAGATTAATGCATCTGCTTGTCCATTAATCGGAGACTCTATCTGTTTTATCCTTAGTGCTTCAAGTGAGCATGAAGTAATCATGTCTAATGGACCGTCTATTATACACTTACCAAAAAGACCATCTGCAGCCTCCGCTTTTATCATTTTATATGAAAGAGTGTATGGGAAATGCCGTTCGTCCACTTTTTCTGAACAATGTATCAGTGCAATCTTAGGATATTCTATTTCAAAAGCATGACAAAAATCAACAAGGTATTTTATCTGCGCTCTACGCTGTGTCTCATTAGGAAAGGGAATAACAGCTGCGTCTGTAAAGAAAAGAAGTTTAGGATATTCGGCTAATTTGGCTGCGGTAATATGGGTCAGAACAGTATCTTTAGGTAGGATACCAACCTCTTTGTCAAGGACGGCTCTTAAAAGTACATCTGTATTAAGAAAACCTTTCATTAAAATGTCTGCATCACCATTTCGAATTACTTCAACAGCTTTACGTGCAGCCTCTTCTGGCGACTCAGCGATAATAGTCTGAAAATTATTCTTCTTAGCATAGTCTTCCAAAGTTTGTTTTTGAACAAACTAAAATAGGTTTAATAAAACCTTCCTTAACAGCTTTCAACACCGCTTCTTGTGTGTGACTTTCTTCTGGCCAAACAACTACCGTGCGTTTACATATCTTTCTCTCTTTGAGAAGATGAATAAGCTGCTTAAAGTCATTAATTGTCTTTCTTTCTTCAGGCATAGTCAATCGATTTTCAGTTACAATATTATAATGTGACAAAGATACTATTTTGTTTTTGAAATAGAATTGATTTTTTTAGAAAAATAGAAAATATTTCGGCTCTATAACTTTTTGTGTGGGTAAATAGTTTTTCCTTGCCAGTGCTCCTATGCTTAATGGCTGAACAGATGAAGACGAATTAATCTACAAAGTATAAAGGAGTTTGAGCTAAACAAGCTTCTACACACCTCCTGTTTATTCTTAGTATTACAACATTTTGCTCACAATTCACCCTCTGTCATCCTTATATCATAGTGAATTTAACCCTCCGCACTACACGTGCTAAGCATCAACACAACATGTGCAGAGTATCAGCACCACAGTAAATGATGGTAAGTATTCACGAAAATTGTATGAAATAAGACCTTAAAATATCCTCTCCCGTTGGCTAAAGTGTAAAACACTAAACGGAACAAATAACTTCTTCCTATGATTACAACAGACATTATTCTAATCGGGTCAAACAACCCACACGATTCATTATAGAGCATAAATTTTGGACTGATACGATTAAAAAGTATCAGTTCAAATTTGAGTATATAGAGCAAAATGTTTAGAGAATAATAATAGAATAAAAATACTTTTTCTTTGCACAATATGAAAAAAGTGTTATATTTGTACGCATAAACCTAAATCAATGTAATTATGTTTAAGTCTATTAAATTTTTCCTGGAAACAAGGAAGCATCCCCCATTTGCAGCGGGACGGGTGACACTCTCTATGTGTCTGAGCCTTTGGACAGTTACTCCAGCATTTAGTTCTATAAGTATTAATGTAAAAACGTTTGAGAGTCCTCAACAACAGAAACAAATAATCAAGGGTGTTGTAAAAGATGTACATGGCGATCCTGTTATTGGTGCCTCTGTTATGGTTAATGGAGTTGCCATGGCTGTTACGGATGTTGATGGCAACTTCTCGCTTTCAGCAGCTTCGGGAGCTGTACTGCAAGTAACTTATGTAGGCTTTAAGCCTCAATCTATAACCGTGAAAGCTGGTATGACCAATTACACTGTTAGTCTGCAAGATGACAACCAAGCATTGAACGAAGTGGTTGTCGTAGGTTATGGTGTACAAAAGAAGGTAAACCTCACGGGTTCTGTTTCATCTGTTAAGGGCGATGCGCTTGAGATGCGCCCAGTGACCGATGCATCGCAGAGTCTTCAAGGTTTAGTGCCAGGCTTGATGGTATCAAATAGTAGCTCTGGGCGTCCGGGTGCTACTGCAGCCTTGTCATTGCGTGGTCAGGGTAATCTCTCTGGTACGGGTCATCCATACGTTTTTGGTAGACGGAATCGAGATGAGTCTTGCCGATGTCAATCCGAATGATATCGAGTCAATCTCTGTATTGAAAGATGCGTCTGCTTGTTCTATCTATGGTGACGTGCTGCCTACGGTGTTATCTTGGTCACAACGAAACGTGGCGAGGAAGGCAAGATGCACGTAAACTATCAGGGAAGTATGGGTTGGAACCGTCCTACCGTACTGCCTGAGATGGCAAATGCCGTAGAGTTTGCCAAGATGTGGAATGCTGGTGTTACGAATGCCAACTCTTCTCGTCTTTACAGCGACGAAAAGATTAAGCTCTTAGAGCAGTATATGAACGACCCATCAAGTGTGAATCCATGGCAAGAACTCCCTGCTAACGCTTCGATGAACCCTGCCTTTGAGAACACAGAGAAGGGTATTGGAAACGTTGACTACTTCAAGTTACATTATAAAGACTATGCTTTCAAGCAGCAGCACAACGTAAGTTTGAGCGGTGGCGGTAAGCAGGCACAGTATTATGTATCAGGAGGTTACTTTAAGGAAGACGGTATTCTGCGTTATGCAAAGATGAACTTTGAGCGCATGAACCTCGCTTCTAACCTCACTTCTCGTCTTACCTCATGGATGAAGATGAAACTTAACTTGAAGTATGTTCACTCTGTCGATAACACTCCTTTTGGTGCAGGCGGATTGAGTGAAGGCTTCTATCACTCATTAGCACGTTTCCGTCCGACGATTTCTGTGGTTGATCCTCATGGTAATTTCACAGAGTTGTCAATGATTCCTTACTTGCAGAGTGGCACTTTCACACGCACGAAGCGTAGTCACTACGACATCACCTTAGGTTTTGAGGTTAATCCAGTTAAGGGATTGATTATCAATGCTGATTATACTAATAAGTATATCACAACCTCTTACGAGGCTTTGAATGTTGCACCAGACATCTATGCAGCTGATGGTGTGACGACTTCAAAGGGTGTTCGTGGTGAGTTGGATGCAAGTCCTGATGGCAAGTATCAGCGTTCTAACTATAACACTCACTATCAGAACATCAACCTTTATGGCAACTACTCATTGACTCTTGCCGAGGACCATAACATCGTTTTGATGGCTGGTTATCAGGAGGAGAACAACAAGGTTGACTACCTGAAGAATAGTATCTCTGGTCTTTACTCAATGCACAATCCTAACACTGCAATGGGAACAGGCGATAAACAGCCAGATGACATTCGCAATGGATGGGCTACACGTGGCTTCTTTGGCCGTATCAACTACGACTATCAGGGTCGTTATCTGCTTGAAGTAAACGGCCGTTATGACGGTTCTTCACGCTTTGCACGTGACCATCGTTGGGGCTTCTTCCCGTCTGTATCCCTCGGTTGGAATATTAGCCGTGAGAAGTTTATGGAGTCCCTTAGCCAAAAGGTATCTCAATTAAAGCTTCGTATGTCTTACGGCAAGTTGGGCAATCAGGCTGGTGCAGGCCTCTATACCTTCGCATCAACACTAAATCTCAGCAACGGATTAGGAAGTTATATCTTTGCTGATGGTCGTCATGCTTACCTCCTTGCACCGGGTGTTGTAAACCCAGCAACAACATGGGAGAAGGTGAGCAGCAAGAATATTGGTTTAGACTTCGGCTTCATGAACAATGCGCTTACGGGTAGTCTTGATGTCTACGAGCGTAAGACAAAGGACATGCTGGGTCCTGGCGTTGACTTCCCTGACTTCTTCGGTGCTAATGCTCCACAGACCAATAACGCATCTTTGCGTGACCGTGGATGGGAACTTACACTGAATTATCGTGGTAAGATTGGTAAGGATATCGACTATAGTATCGGTGGTTCTTTGGCTGACTATACCTCAATCGTAACAGACTATGCTAACCCAACTGGTACTGCTCCAGCCAGCAACTGGTATAAGGGTAGACATGTTGGAGAAATATGGGGTTATCGCACTGACGGCTTGTTGCAGACACAGGAACAGGCTGATGCCTACAATGCGACACATAACAACACCTTCTTCTCTACCTTGAAGTGGACTCCGGGTGACGTTGCTTATCGCGACATTAACGGTGACGGATTTGTGAACAATGGTAAGAACAAGCTTGATGATATGGGCGACATGACCATTATCGGTAACTCTTCTCCTCGCTATCAATACACAATCAATGGTATGATTAACTGGAAGGGACTTAGCCTTAGCTTTATGTTCCAAGGCGTAGGCAAGCGTGATTGGGACCCAACAAACAATGTTTACTTCTGGGGAACAAGCTCTTATGCACAAGTGACTATCTTCAAAGATCATCTTGATTATTGGTCAGAAAGCAATCCTAATGCTTACTATCCAAAACCTTACATCAACTCAGCAGGTGGTGTTCGTCCATACGCTGCAAAAGTGAAGAGCCACCCTACCGACCAGTATCTGCAAAGTGCGGCTTACTGTCGTTTGAAGAACTTGACCTTGAGTTACATTCTCCCACAAGCATGGACACAGAAGATGAAATTCCAGCAGGTGAAGGTGTTCTTCTCTGGTGAGAACCTCCTTACCTTCACAAAACTTAAGAAGATGCTCGACCCTGAGGTTATTTTCACAGCAAATGGCTATACAGGCGAAGGTGGTAAGAACTATCCAATGAACAAGGTTCTGTCATTCGGAGTTATGATTAATCTCTAATCACTTAAAAGAATAAAACTATGAAACTTAAATATATATGTTTAGCACTCTTGAGTGCAACAACACTTACAAGTTGCTTTGACTTAGACAAATCTCCTGAGGGAGTACTTTCTACGGTTAATCCCTTCACCTCCTTGGGCGAGATGAATAGTTACCTTGATCAGTTCTATCAGACTGGTGTGAAGGTTCAAGACTTTAACTCATGGGGAAGCGGTGGTATTGCTGGTATCGATATGAACAGCGATAACATGGCGAGCGGCTCTGTTAATACCCGATTGAATGGTGGCTTGACACTGGCCAACGCTGCCAAACTCTCTCATTACAATAACATTCGTAACGTCAACTTCTTCTTGACTAACCTGAACTTCAAGGACAAGAACTCTGCTGCCTATAAGCAATGTGTAGGCGAGGCTTACTATTTCCGTGCATGGTTCTACTTCCAGTTGTTCAAGAACTATGGTAAAATTGCTTGGGTCAACCGTCCGCTCGAACCACAGGAAGAGGAGATGAACCTGCCGCAACAGGAACGTACGGTGATTGCCGATAGTATTCTTGCTGACCTCGACAAGGCTATTGCTAACCTTAACTTGCAAAACAGCAGTGCTTCAATGCGAGTTCACAAGGATGTGGCACGTGCTTTCAAGAGTGAGGTGGCTCTCTATGAAGCTACATGGGAGAAGTATCATAAAGCTAAAAATGATGCCTTCTTCGACCCAACTATCACTGACAATAAGATTAAATCTTACTTAAATCAATGCGTTGAGGCATGTAAGGATATTGTAGACAGAGGTGTATGGAAAATCTATACAACTGGTAACACACTGAACGACTACCGCATTATTTCCAGACAGAAGATCTTAGAACTAACTCTGAGGTGTTATGGTTCAAGCGTTATGATGGTGTGAATGTTGGTAACAGCGTCGATCGTTACCTCAACCAAGGTGGTGGTAGTAGCGGTGTTACCGCATCATTGGTAGACGACTACCTCACAATCGACGGTAAACCATTTGTGGGGGCTGCCGTATTGACAGCAAAGGCTATCTTCGGCGACGAACTAAAACCCACGGTGCGTGACCCACGTTTATGTCAGACAGTTTGTATGCCAGGACAAATCCTTCGCCCAGGTCAAAGCGGATACGTTGTTCCTCCACTCAATGGTTCAGGCTATAACAAGAATGAAACAGGTTATTCAATGTTGAAGCACGTGCAGATTGACTATAAGGGAAGTCTTGATCAAGAAGGAAAAGGAAGCACTCCAGCTATTCAGTGTCGTTATGCTGACATTCTCTTAAACTATGCAGAGGCCTTAGCTGAGCTTGATGGCGCTGCTTACGCAAGTCAGATTATTGCTATCTTGAAGCCTTTACGCGACCGTGTAGGTATGCCAGCGATTGACTTCGACAGAGAATATAATACAGAAGCAGACTATCCTTTCCGCAATCTCGACAAATATTTGCAGGCTGTTCGCCGTGAACGGCGTATTGAACAGGCTTGTGAAGGTCGCCGTTTAGACGATATTCTCCGTTGGGCAGCTGCTGATGAGCTAATTGTTGGCAAGCGTGCACATGGTGCATTGTTCATTGGCAGCAACCTTGAACACCATGCAAAATATGGCACAAGCCTCGTTTATGATAAGCCAAAAGGCAATAATATCTACCTCTCTGGCAAGCCGGGCGACGCACAGCGTTACGTATTGCCAGTGAACCCATCAGGCTATGAGACTGGTTGGAAGTTTAATCCAAGCGCGATTATCTCCTTCCTTTCGAAACTCGTATGCTCTCTCTGACTAAGAATCTATGGAAGCAAAACCCTGGATGGAATGATTAATTAAGATAAATCAAATTTATTATATATGCAAACAAAAGTATTATACGGCTTGACAGGTGCGCTTGCTATGGGTGCAGTCGTTCCCGCTCAGGCACAGAAGAAACCGATGAACATTGTCTACATCATGAGCGATGACCACTCTTACCAGACTATCAGTGCATACGACAAGCGTTTCATCAACACACCAAATATCGACTGGTTGGCTGACAATGGTGTGAAGTTCCAAAGAGAGTTTCGTTGCCAATTCGCTCAGCGGTCCATCACGTGCGTGTATGCTCACCGGTAAGCATAGTCATACAAATGGCTTCACGGACAACTCTAAGACCTTTGATGGTAGTCAGCAGACCTTCCCTAAGTTGCTACAGAAGCAGGGCTATCAGACAGCAATGATTGGTAAGTGGCACCTCACCTCGCTGCCAACAGGATTCAATTACTGGGACATCCTTATCGGACAAGGCGACTATTATAACCCTGACTTCCTCAGTAATGGTAAAAAGGTGCGCCGTCCGGGATATGTTACTAACATCATTGCCGACATGGCAATTGACTGGATGGAGAACAAACGCGACAAGGACAAGCCCTTCTGTCTACTGATACACAACAAAGCTCCACATCGTGTATGGAACCCTGACACCTGTGACTTTCGTCTCTATGACGACGTGACTTATCCGTTGCCAAAGACCTTTTATGATGACTATTCTGGGCGTCTTGCTGCACAAAGCAGAAGATGAGTATCATAAAGGATATGGACCTCATCTATGACAACAAGATGGCTGATAAGGAGAATGAAATTCATACCACTACGGGACTTGAACAGTGGGGACGTGGAAACCATTCACGTATGACGCCTTCACAGCGTGCACAGTGGGATAGCTACTATGACCCTATCATCAAGAAGTTTAAGGAAGACAAACTCTCTGGTAAGGCACTTGCAGAGTGGAAGTATCAACGTTATATGCACGACTATATGCGTGTCATCCACTCTGTCGACCGTAATGTGGGCCGTGTTATTGAGTATCTTCGTCAACATGGACTCTTAGAGAACACAATGATTGTCTACACCTCTGATCAAGGTTTCTACATGGGCGAACATGGATGGTTTGACAAGCGTTTTATGTATGAAGAGTCATTCCGCACACCACTATTGGTTTACTATCCGGGCGGTAAGCATGGGGTTATCAAAGAGATGGTACAGAACATCGACTATGCGCCAACCTTCCTTGAAGCAGCAGGCGTAAAGGTTCCTTCTGACATTCAGGGACGCTCTTTCCTCCCACTCTTGCAGGGTAAGAAGCCAGCTGACTGGCGTCAGTCGCTCTACTATCACTACCACGAATACCCAGCCGAGCACTCTGTTTGCCGTCACTATGGTATTCGTACAAAGCGTTATTCTCTCATGCATTTCTACAATGATATTGACGCCTGGGAACTTTACGATTTGAAAAAAGACCCAGAGCAAATGCACAATATCTACGGTAAGCCCGGTACAGAGAAGCTCACAAAGAACTTAAAGAAGCAACTCCTCCAGCTACAAGTGCAGTACGATGACCCTATACGCAAGAAAGAGAATATCTTGGAGAAATAAATTCTATCATATTATAAGAAAGGACATAGCTGTAATAATGCTATGTCCTTTCTATATTTATCTCATTATTAATTATTTATTCATATTTTATTAAAGTAAATTACTGCTATTGAACAGAATGATATTAATCATATAGAATATAAACAAAAGACAATGTAAGAATTGTCATTACGAAAGAGAAGAAAATGATACAGACAAATAAATGCTAAGTCCAAAACTTCAAAGAATTATCATATCAAAAACACAAATAACCTTTACTTATGTCAAGTTTAGTAACTGTAATAAGTTTTTCAATTCTATGTGATGTTCAAGATGAAAAAGTCTGTTATAGACTTTATGAATAAGTTAATGTCACTTAAAATCGTAATGATAAGTAGGGCGTAAAGAAAAAGGTATTATTTTTTTTCGTAATTTTACTCCCAAATTAATTCAAGACATGTGTCATAACTTATTCACATGTCGTATTTGGAAACAGATGAAGCAAAGAACAACGATAAAACTTATCTATGCGTGGGCACTTCTTTTAGTGTTCACTTCAATGCTTTTGCTCAAAAATTTCCACTATCATAACACTTCTTATCATTGCTCATATAAGGCTTCTGCAAGTCATGAAACCTCTTTTAAGCAGGTTTGTAGTACTTGTGAATTCACGATGCAAAAGTCTACCGCAGCCACTACAACAGCCTTTCTGCCTATTGTAGCGATAAGTTGGGTTCCAAAATGTATTTTCACAGAACAAACTGTCTATCAGGTTATTGTCTCTCTCAATAGCCATTCGCCTCCGACAGTGGGCTAATTATCACCTTATTTATATGGGATAGGTGTGCACTAAGGTGTGCATACATGTCCGTATGACAAACTTTTCGTAGGTTCTTTGCCCATTTAAGGGGGAGAAAGAGCCGTCAATTGACATTTAATATTTAGTCTATGATGCTTAAATTAAAATTAGACAGGCATCAGTGGGCAGGAGTTTTATTCGCATTGTTGTGTTGGTCTACACCATTAGCCTCACAGAATGAGAATATTACTAAGCATGCTCATGATTCCATTTGCCTCAATGAAGTTGTGGTTTCTACTCGTCGTCAGATGATGAGTGTAAACCAAATAGGCAGTCAAATCAATCAAACCGCCATTACAAACGCTATGGGACGCTCCTTGGGTTCACTGCTTGAGGGGGTCAGTGGCATGAGTTCTATCCAGACAGGAACAATTGTTTCAAAGCCTGTGATACATGGAATGTATGGCAATCGCATACTCTTGGTGAGCAATGAGTGCACGTTTGACGGGTCAGCAATGGGGTGCAGATCATGCGCCAGAGGTTGATAAAAACAGTTATAGTAACATCGAAGTGGTCAAGGGCGCAGATGCTGTAAGATATGGTTCTGAGGCACTTGGCGGTATTGTGCTTATGCAACCTTCCCCCTACCTTATGAAGTCAGTGGTCTTCATGGTATGGTATCGGGGTTTTATGGCACCAATGGCAGACGCTTCGGAGCTTCAGGTTATGTTGAAGGTAGCTTTTAAGTGGCTGGGCAACTGGGCGTGGCGTTTACATCTGAATACCGAGAATGGAGGCGACAGAGGTACGGCTCATTACTTGCTAAACAATACCGGAATGCGTGAAAATGACCTATCCCTCGCCTTAGGTTATAGACGTGGAGCGTTGCGATTGGAGGCAGGTTATAGTCTTTTTGCACAAAAATTAGGTGTTATGCAGAGTGCACAGATGGGTAACGAACAGCTGTTACAAGAGCGTATCAGACTCGGTCAGCCTGTCGACTTCACACCATTCAGTCGCCAGATAGACTATCCTTTTCAGCAGATTAATCATCACATTGCCTATCTCAAGGCCTTTTATGATCACGAAAAGATAGGACATTTTGCCTTTCAATCAACCTTTCAGCAAGACAATCGACGTGAGAACCGCATCCGACGTCTGAACCATTCGGACATTCCTACCGTCAGTTTGCACTTGAATTCGTTGCAGAACTCATTCGTATGGAACAAGGGTTATCAGCATTGGAAGAGTGAAGCGGGAGCGCAACTGCTAATAACTGATAACACGAACGAGCGTGGAACGGGGGTTGTTCCTATCATTCCGAATTACACGGAGGTGGCTTTCGGACTCTATGGGCTGCAGAAATACACTGCCGATCGGTGGGGAATGGAGGCTGGAGTGCGCTTTGATGGACAGCAAACAAAGGCTGACGGCTATGATTGGACAGGACGAAGATATGGCGGAAAGCGTGACTTTGCGAACTTTACTTACAGTCTTGGCGGTCATTACCACATCAATAAACAACTGAAACTGACCTCCCATTTCGGTGTAGCTTGGCGTGGCCCCACACGTCTATGAGCTGTATAGTAATGGCAATGAACTTAGTTCTGGTATCTTTGTGAAGGGCGATTCAACCCTCCTTTCAGAGCAAAGTTACAAGTGGATTAGCTCTTTGAAGTATACAAGTAAGTACTTTGATGTTCAGCTCGATGGCTATCTTCAGTGGATTAATAACTACATCTTCGACCAGCCAACGGGGCGAAATATCACGGTCATATCGGGTGCTTACCCTGTATTTCAGTACAGACAGACACGTGCTTTCTTCCAAGGTGTCGACTTAGATGCCCACGTTCGCCCCGTATCGTCGCTCGACTATCATCTTGTTACGGCAATGATTTGGGCACGCGAAATGCCCTCTCACGCCTATCTCCCTTATATTCCGAGCTTCCGTCTGACCCATTCGCTGACGTGGTCGCTGCCTTTTTTCAAGGCATTCTCGCCAAAGTTAGGATTCAGTCATCGCTTTGTAGCTAAGCAAACACGCTTCAATCCAGCAACAGACCTCATTGCAACAAGTCCTGATGCCTATCATCTCATGGGCTTTGAACTTAGCTTCTCGGTGCCAATGCGTGAGGGACAGTCACTCCGTGTGGGACTGATGGGCGACAATATCTTTAATCGTGAGTACAAGGAATACACCAACCGCAGCCGCTACTATGCCCATGATATGGGGCGTGACGTGCGCTGTATGATTACATGGAACTTCTAATTAAAAAATAAAAAATGATGAAAACAAAAAGATTAATAAATGGTCTTGTGCTTGCTTTTGGTGCAGTAATAACCATGCTGTTCGTGGGTTGTAACCCAGAACAGCCAGAGAATGAGAAGGAAAACAAACTGCATGAAGACCCTGTTCGTGCTGTCTTTACACTGCAGGAAGGAACACTCAACAATGCTTCTGCCTTCGACAATACGCCAAAGATGGCTAACTTCAAAGCCGCTTCAGTTCCTGCTCAAGTGATAGAATGGCAGACAACGGCTGGTCAGGGATGGCACGTATCGAGTGCTACAAAGGCTTTCAACGTGAAAAATAGCGTTGACAATCCTTCTACTGTCTATCTTCTGAAGATGGAGTATTATAATGCAAAGGGCGAAATGATGAACAATCAGTTCTACGATCTCGGTCAGGACAAGATTCATCAGCACTTCTTCTCAATGTTTAAGCAGGTGATGTATGAAGGACAGATGAGCTCTGTGCGTGTCACAAACAAAGCAGAACTGCCTTACGACTACCGCTATATTGACGAGTTGAACGGCACTTTTATTGGCGACACGAACCCTATGGGCTTTCAAGGTCTTATCAAGTTCGTGAAGCCGGGACGTGAGTTTACGCTCTCTGTCGACCTACTCCATGCTGCAGAAAGTAAGTTCGGAGATAACGGAAAACCTTCTCCTTTCTACAATCCTGCCAGAAAGCTGCTCAGTACAGGACTCTGGGATATCAACGTTAAACTGCCTATCGTGATAGATGGACAGTCTACTGAACAAAGTGAACTCGACCCTTCGCTTATCAATCCTGCAAAGGCGGTGATCGAAATCTATAATGGTCACCTCCATGGTCCACATGCTTTTCATCAGAACCCAACACCAAAAGAATTGAAGTATATCGGTCGTAACTATAAACTTACCTATACTTTGGAGAATGGAAAATGGGTGGCTGACCCACAGAATGGTAAGAGTGTGAACCTTTTGGGAAGTAATCAGGGACATTATGTGTCGGCTTTTGTCATCCACTATTACGACAAGGCAGGCAACGAAATTACTTCTCAAATCGTTAATAATGGCGAAGACAGTCATTATCAGCACTTCTTTATGGTAGACGATATTCGCCCTTCTTATGGCGGAAAGAAGGAGGCTACCGATGTCAACTCTGCTGACTTCTTTAAGTATGTCTACTGTGATACAGACCCATGGAATAAGACTAACAAGTTTGATGGTGCTAAATTCTTTGGTAAAAACAATCCTATCGGCCTTAAAGGTTACTTCGAATTCTTGCGTACGCATAAGCAGTTTAACCTCGAAATTCGCCTGATGCGTGCTCGTAACTCTAAGCTAATTAATGGTGAAGCAAGCTCTTTCTGCGCACCAACAGAACGCCAGTTGAAGGAGGAAGCATGGTTGCCAACCATCGTCGTACCGATGAATATCTATATGGACAGCGATGAGCGCGAACTCGACTCAAAGGTTTTTGATACAGATTTTGACAAGTTAAGCAACGATGCAAAGGACTATTCAGAGAACAACATGGTATCAATTCGTTCGCTTATGGAGGCTTTTGGTGTCACCGACATTAAGACTGCGGTCCTCGATTTCTGGTGGAATTTCCACGGAGACAGCAAGCACAGCGATGCTGGTTTCTGGTTCTAAACAACAGAAAAAATAACATCTTCTCAGCTCTCTTAATGCTAAGAGGTGAGAAAATAATATGGGAAACAGAAAGTGTAAACATGCTTTCTGTTTCCTTTGTATATCTTTGATTGTAAAAATATTTCATATCCTCGTTTTTGAAACATCATCTTTTGGCTTTGAAAAGACGCTTAAATAACTTTGAAAACATGCCCTTTTGGCGTGTAACTAACGCCCTTTAGAAATCTATTTAATCACTTTTTATGCACAAGCGTATAAATAATTGATTTTATGATGGTTACAAAATTATTCCAGACACATATTATCCTACTTTTTACAAAGTTGATTAATACGACTTAATGTAAGGATTTTTCGCAACAAACTCAAAATTCTATGTGAGAGTAAAACACACATAAACAATTCCCTTTACTCACGCAGTATAGAATGTTCAAAGTTATAAATCTAATTTCCATCACTATATCCAAAAACTTTTTTTGCACACTTTCTGTAGTTTATTGAGCATAAATAGACTTTATATTAATATTAATTTGTATCTTTGTCCTATCATTAAAAAGAAGAATAAAAACAAAAATTATATACAATGCAGAAAAAAGCACTTATTACTGGTATTACAGGCCAGGATGGTTCCTATTTGGCAGAGTTGTTGCTCGAGAAGGGTTATGATGTACATGGTACTATTCGTCGTTCATCAGTAGACTTCCGTGAACGTATTGCTCATTTGGAAGGACGTCCACACTTCCACTTGCATTATGCCGACCTTGGTGACTCGATGAGTATCCTCGGCGTAATCAGCAAAGTGCGTCCTGACGAAATATACAATCTTGCAGCACAGAGTCACGTACAGGTAAGTTTCGACTCACCTGAGTTTACAGCAGATGTTGATGCAGTAGGTGTATTACGTATCTTAGAGGCTGTACGTCAGTTGGATATGACACAGACATGTCGTATCTATCAGGCTTCTACCTCTGAGCTTTATGGCAAGGTAGAGGAAGTTCCACAGAACGAGAACACTCCTTTCCACCCTTACAGTCCATACGCTGTAGCAAAACAATATGGTTTCTGGATTACAAAAGAGTACCGTGAGGCATACAACATGTATTGCTGTTCTGGTATTCTCTTCAACCATGAGAGTGAACGTCGTGGCGAAACCTTCGTCACCCGTAAGATAACACTTGCTGCAGCACGTATCAAACAGGGCAAGCAAGATAAGCTCTACTTGGGTAATCTTGGTTCTCTTCGTGACTGGGGATATGCTAAGGATTACGTCGAGTGTATGTGGTTGATTCTCCAGCAAGAGCAACCAGAAGACTTCGTTATTGCTACTGGTGTTCAGCACAGCGTACGTGACTTCTGCTACTATGCGTTCAAGCGTGTCGGTATAGAACTTGAGTTCCATGGTGAAGGTATGAATGAAAAGGGTATTGATAAGGCAACTGGAAAAATTCTTATCGAAGTTAGCCCTGACTTCTACCGCCCTACTGATGTTGTTAATCTTTGGGGAGATCCAACAAAGGCAAAGGCGAAACTCGGCTGGAATCCTAACAGCACCAGCTTTGAGGAGCTTGTCAACATTATGGTAGACAGTGACATGGCTAAGGTAGCATCTGAGGGTGCAGCCGAGAAGGTAAGAACTAACCTCGCTGAATATTTGGAAAAAGGTATTGTAAAATAACAAACGAGTCTTCTCTCCCTATTTGTGGAGAGAGAAAGAATCATTACCATTTATGCTGATAGTATGCGATTTCATCTTACCGCTTGCTATCAGCTATTATTTCTTTTTATCGGCTACTCAATAAACGTACAATGAATAAAAATAGTAAAATATACATTGCTGGACACAACGGATTGGTTGGTTCAGCAATATGGAATAACCTCCTTCAGCGAGGATATACAAACCTTGTAGGACGAAGCCATAAAGAACTTGACCTGACAGACCAGCAGGCAGTAAAACGTTTCTTTGATGATGAGAAACCTGATGCAGTCGTTCTTGCAGCTGCTTTCGTTGGAGGTATTATGGCAAACTACCTATATCGTGCTGACTTCATCATGCAGAATATGAAGATGCAGTGTAATGTTATTGAACAAAGTTACCTACATGGTGTGGAGAAACTTCTCTTCCTTGGCAGTACTTGTATCTATCCAAAGGATGCGCCACAGCCAATGCGCGAGGATGCACTGCTGACTTCTCTTTGGAGTATAGCAATGAAGAGTATGCTATCGCAAAGATTGCAGGATTGAAGATGTGTGAAAGCTATAATCTTCAGTATGGCACCAATTATATTGCTGTCATGCCAACAAATCTCTATGGACCAAATGACAACTTCCATTTGGAAAATTCTCACGTAATGCCGGCTATGATGCGTAAGATTTATCTTGCTAAACTTATTCATGAGAATGACTGGGATGCTATCCGTAATGATATGGACAAACGCCCTATCAACCCAACCGACAAGCTGCGTGCAGAGATTGGTGAAGGTAATGTTGATGGTAAGAATACAGAGGAACGTATCTTGAAAGCACTCGCCTTCTATGGCATTGAGGATAATAGGGTTACTCTATGGGGTGATGGAAGTCCATTGCGTGAGTTCCTTTGGAGTGAGGATATGGCTGATGCCAGCGTTCACGTCTTACTGAATGTAGACTTCAAGGATATCATTGGCATAGAGAAATATTCAAGTGTCTTCTATGGTGCAAAGATTGATGGAGCTGTTGACCGTAATAATTCTGAGGGTCGTGGTGGTGCTATCCCATCATTGGGAGAGATACGCAACTGCCATATCAATGTTGGTACAGGTAAAGAACTTACGATTAAAGAACTTGCTGAACTTGTCAAGAAAACTGTTGATTTTAAGGGAAATATTATCTGGAATACCGAGAAACCAAATGGTACACCACGTAAACTCATTGACGTTGAGAAATTGCACAGCCTTGGTTGGACACATAAAATAGAAATCGAAGCTGGTGTTGAGAAGCTCTATGAATGGTATCAAGAAAGCTTGAAGTAACTTACTATTGAACTAATTAGCCTTATTGAGTTAAATAACACAATAAGGCTAATTAACCCAATAATACCTATTCACTAATAACACACATTTATTTACTACATGAAGAATCAAATATTAATCACATCTGCATTATTATCTGCAACAACTATAATGGCACAGAAGCTAACGTATCCACAAGCTCCAAAAGATGGAACTGTCGACACCTATTTTGGTATTCAAGTTGCTGACCCATATCGCCCATTAGAGAATGATAGTTCTAAGGCTACTGCTGAATGGGTAGCTGCAGAGAACAAAGTTACACAAGAGTATCTCTCTCGTATCCCCTTCCGTGGAAAACTCCTCAATCGTATGAAGGAGTTAGCCAACTATGAGAAAGTTTCTGCCCCATCTTATATCAAGTCTATAGGCAAGTGGCTTTTCTACAAGAATGATGGACTGCAAAATCAAAGTGTACTATATTTGATGGACCGTCTTGGAGATGAAAAGAATGCACGTGTATTCCTTAATCCTAACCAACTATCAACAGACGGAACCGTAGCATTGAAGGGTATCTACTTTTCTCACAATGGTAAATATGCAGCCTATGCTGTCTCTCGTAGTGGAAGTGACTGGCAGGAATTCTTTGTTATGGACGTGAAGTCTGGGAAACTTCTTGATGATCATATAACATGGGCAAAGTTCTCAGGTGCTTCATGGCAAGGGGACGGCTTTTATTACAGTGCTTACGACGCTCCACAGCAGGGACATGAATTTAGTAATGTAAATTCTATTCAGAAAATCTACTATCATAAGATTGACACACCACAATCTGAGGATGTTCTTTTTTACCAGAATCCCGCCAATCCAATGCGTTTCTATGCTGTAAGTGTTAATGAAGAAGAAACTATGATGTTCCTAAATGAAAGTGGCGCAGGCTCTGGTAACAACGTCTACGTACGTGACCTCTGCCAGCCAAACAGCCAATTCATTCAGATGACATCAAATCTTGATTTGCAGTATAGTCTGGTTGAGACTGTTGGCGACAAGATGTACTTCCTTACTAATGATGGTGCACCAAAGAATCGACTGATGGTTACCGACCTCAAGCACCCTGGATTCAATGAATGGAAGACACTTGTTCCAGAATCAAAGGATATGCTTGAAGGTGTTACCTTTGCTGATGGTAAGATAATTCTCAACTATATGAAAGATGCTTCCAGCCACGCATACGTTTATTCTTTGGATGGAAAGCAACTCTCTGAAATTAAACTTCCAACATTAGGTAGTGCTAATTTCTATGGAGAAAAAGATCTTAAGGAAGTATTCTATTCCTTCTCTTCTTTCACCATACCAACCACTATCTACCAGTATGACCTCAGCACAGCTAACAGTAAGGTTTATGCTGCACCAAAGGTTAAGTTCAAAGAGTCTGATTATATTTGCGAACAGGTATTCTATCCAAGTAAGGATGGAACAAAGATTCCTCTCTTTATCACCTATAAGAAAGGCTTAAAACGTAATGGTAAGAACCCTGTATTCCTCTATGGTTATGGAGGTTTTAACGTACCTTTAACCCCTTACTTCTCTTCTGTACGCATTCCTTTCATCGAAAATGGCGGCATCTATGCACAAGCTTCCCTACGTGGTGGTAGCGAGTATGGGGAGGAATGGCACATAGCAGGTACAAAGATGCAGAAGCAAAATGTATTTGATGACTTCATCTCTGCTGGTGAATGGCTTATCGAAAACAAATATACAAGCAAAGACTACCTTGCAATCGTTGGCGGTTCAAATGGTGGTTTGCTTGTAGGTGTGTGTATGACACAACGTCCTGACCTCTTCAAAGTATGTATTCCACAGGTTGGCGTTATGGATATGTTGCGCTATCATAAATTTACAATTGGCTGGAACTGGGCACCTGACTATGGAACAAGTGCAGACTCAAAGGAGATGTTTGATTATCTTCATGCTTACTCCCCACTCCACAATCTCCGTCCTGGCACAAAGTATCCTGCCACATTAGTAACAACTGCCGACCATGACGATCGTGTAGTACCAGCTCATTCTTTCAAGTTTGCAGCTACCTTGCAGACTGCCAATGCTGCCAATACTCCTACTCTCATCCGTATTGACACCAAAGCAGGACACGGAAGTGGCAAACCTTTGTCAAAACAATTAGAAGAACAAGCAGACATCTACGGCTTCATCCTTTATAACATGGGATTAAAATATTAATTGTTCAGAGGAGTTATACCTATCTTATATATAAAGAGTAAATTCTTATAATGGTATAACTCCTCAAACTTTATCTCAAACTTTTAATAAATGCATTATCATAAGTTATTTTACTCCTTAATCTTTTAATTTTCAACCAAATGCAAATACTATTAGCATCAGCTAAGATAATGAATAGTACTAAAACGGTACAAACTCCCGACACCCAACTACCTCGTTTCCAAAAGGAAGCGGGACAGATGGCATTAGAATTAGCTGAACTTTCTGTCGACGAACTTGCAAACAATCCTATGCAACGAGAAGATAGCACTTGAAAACAAACTGTGCTATCAGGATTTCTTCAATGAGGAGGCTTTACTTCCTGCTATACTCGCCTACTACGGACAAGCATATAAATGCCTAAAAGCAAAAGAGTATAGTCTGAATGACTTCTCTTATGCCAATAAACATCTTTGGATAACAAGTTTTCTTTATGGGCTTTTGCGCCCATTAGACCTTATTCACCCCTATCGTCTTGAAGGTAAAGCAAAGCTACCTTCAGCCGAAGGCAAGAATATGTTTGCCTACTGGAAACCATATCTTACAGATATCCTTATCGAAGCTGTTAAGGCTGACGATGGAATATTGGTACATTTGGCAACCGAGGAATTCCAACATCTTTTTGATTGGAAACGATTACAAAAAGAAGTACGTATCATTCAACCACACTTTATGGTTGACCAAGGTAGCCATCTAAAAGCTGTCAGCGTTTATGCTAAGAGCTGTCGTGGTGCGATGACAAGCTATATACTCCGTAATAGATTAGCTTCACCCAACGAAATCCTTACCTTTGTGTATGAGGGGTTTACTTATTTCAACAACTACGGAGATGATAACCATCCACACTTTATATTAAAACAATAATCTGTATCGAAATCTTATTATAAATGTAAAAGACAAATTAATTATGACAATAGACGAATATCGTAAGCAAATACTTACCTCTCTACTTGCTAAAAAGAATAGCAAAGGCGAATTACGTTTTGATGAATTATCAGCAAAAGAACTACTCGATCAATTGTCTGACGAAGAATTAGAAGAAGGTATTTTATTTAACACCCCTGATGATGTCGCTGATGTAATATCTGAAATTGGCACACTCTAATCTCAATGCCAAAATCAAATATTATTATCTGCAAAACTTTCAATTAGTACAAAGTTTCCCTTTCCGCAATAATCTTCAATGATTATTGCGGTTTCTTTTTGAAGAAGGAACCTTCTTACTCTCTATGTTTCATTAGAAGTATTAAAAATAATAAGAACTAACCATTAATTTTCATCCCACTCCCCCTTTCCTTCAAAAAACATTGTACCATCTTTTTCAAAAAGATTATGCTTGTAAAAATTTTTTCATACAAAACAAAACCAACACATGGTCTTTTTAGCTTCGTAAAGAGCATCTTCTGATATGTAGAAGGCTCTTTTAAGGGTATTATTAATGCTCTTTTGAAGTCTAATTAAGTACCCTTTCGCACGCAATATTATAACCAGTTGATTTAATGATAGTTACAAAACTAAATTCTTGATTCAATTCTGTATCTTAGCTTTGATGATTTACCCAACACTTTGTAAAAAAATTTTTCACACCAATATTATTGTTTTCAAATTTGATAAATAAAAAGCTTTCCTAAATCTGCAATCAACCATCTTTTATAAATGACGATACTTGTTTATAAAAATATTATTTTATTTGGAAGTATAAAAATAAAACTGTATCTTCGCATCGTAGACCGTAAAAAGCCTATATAATATTTAATACTGATAGCAAATACAAAACATAAGTAAAACCTAAACTAAACAATCAAATGAAAAAGTACAATTTTGGTGCAGGTCCATGTGTCCTTCCTCGCGAAGTAATCGAGAAAACAGCAAATGCTATTTTAGATTTTAATGGAATTGGTCTCTCAATTGCAGAAATCAGCCATCGTTCAAAGGATTTTCAACCAGTAATGGATGAAGCAATTGCCTTAGTAAAGGAAGTATTAAATGTTCCTGAGGGTTATTCAGTACTCTTCTTAGGTGGTGGTGCATCACTTGAGTTCTGCATGATTCCTTTCAACTTCTTAGTAAAAAAAGCTGGATATTTAAATACTGGTGTTTGGGCAAAAAAGGCTATGAAGGAAGCCAAGTTATTCGGAGAGACTATTGAAGTTGCTTCATCAGCAGATGAAAATTACACATATCTTCCAAAGAATTTCAATGTTCCTACGGATTTAGACTACCTACACATAACTACCAATAACACAATTTATGGTACGGAATATCATAAAGATTTAGACGTGCCTGTTCGTCTAATTGGCGACATGTCCTCAGATATATTTAGTCGTCCAGTAGATGTTTCAAAATACGATTGTATTTATGGCGGTGCACAGAAAAACCTTTCTATGGCTGGTGTCACATTCATCATCATTAAGGACGAAGTTCTTGGTCGTACGCAGCGTGAAATACCAACAATGTTAGACTACCGTACACATCTTAAGAAAGGTTCTATGTTTAATACTCCACCTGTAGTGCCAATCTATACCGCCTTAGAGAATCTCCGTTGGATTAAGGCTAATGGTGGTGTTGAAGCAATGGAGAAACTTGCTAAGGAGCGTGCTGATATTGTGTACGGTGAAATCGATCGTAATAAGTTATTCCATGGTACTGTTAAATGCGAGGAAGATCGTTCTTATATGAATATCTGTTTCGTTCTCAATGATGAGTATGCAGAACTACAAGATGAATTCTTCAAATTTGCTACCGAAAGAGGTATGGTTGGTATCAAGGGGCATCGTGACGTTGGTGGTTTCCGTGCAAGTTGCTACAATGCAATGACTGTTGAAGGCTGCAAAGCTCTTGTTGAAACAATGAAGGAATTTGAGGCTAAGCATTAAATTAATAGTCATCCAGACTTAGTAATGATACATACACCATTGCTAAGTCTGAATGAAAACTTTACTATATCTAACCAAAACATTAAAGCTATGAAGGTTTTAATTGCAACTGAGAAACCATTTGCACCATCAGCAGTGCAAGGTATCACAAAGGAACTGACAACTGCAGGACATGAGGTTGTTCTGCTTGAGAAGTATAAAGAAATGACCGAGTTGCTTGAAGCAGTGAAAGATGCTGACGCAATGATAGTACGTTCAGATAAGGTTACTCCAGAAGTTTTAGATGCAGCTAAGCAACTGAAAATTGTTGTACGTGCTGGTGCTGGTTACGACTCTATCGACACAGCCTATGCAAAAGAGAAGAACGTCATTGTAGAAAATACACCAGGACAGAATTCAAACGCTGTTGCAGAACTTGTGTTTGGAATGTTAGTATATGCCGTACGTAATTTCTATAATGGGAAAGCTGGTACAGAATTAATGGGAAAGAAACTTGGTATTCTTGCTTTTGGAAATGTTGGCCGTAACGTTGCACGTATTGCAAAAGGATTTGGAATGGAAGTATATGCATACGATGCATTCTGCCCCGTAGAAGCAATTGAAGCTGACGGAGTACATGCTTGTAAGTCGCAAGAAGAGTTGTTTCAATCTTCGGACATTGTTTCACTCCATATTCCTGCAACTCCGCAAACAGTAAAAAGCATTAATTATCAATTGGTTAATATGCTTCCAAAGAAGGGTATTCTTGTAAATACAGCTCGCAAAGAGGTTATTAACGAAGAAGAACTCTTAAAATTAATGGAGGAACGTGAAGACTTAAAATTCATGACCGATATTATACCTGATGCAGATATAGAGTTCAAGAAGTTTGATGGTCGTTACTTCTCTACTCCTAAAAAGATGGGAGCTCAGACAGCTGAGGCTAACACCAATGCTGGTATTGCTGCTGCAAAGCAGATTAATGCTTTCTTTACAACGGGTGATACCACATTCCAAGTGAACAAATAATTTACAAATAAACAAGGGTTGATAGCCATAATCTGCTAAATATGGTTGTGACTTTCAACCCTTTCATCATTATCAAAAAACAATTATTATGGCAGTAATAAAACCTTTCAAAGGTATTCGCCCTCCAAAGGACTTGGTAGAGTCTGTTGCCAATCGTCCATACGATGTATTAGATTCTGAAGAAGCTCGCACCGAAGCTGGTGACAACGAGAAGAGTTTATATCATATCATCAAGCCAGAAATCAACTTTGAAGTTGGTACAAGCGAGTATGACTCAAGAGCCTATAACAGTGCTGTTGAACAGTTCCAGATGTTCCAAGACAAGGGTTGGTTGGTTCAAGATGATAAGGAGCATTATTATATATATGCACAGACCATGAATGGCAAGACGCAATATGGCCTCGTTGTTGGAGCTTATGTTGATGACTACCTAACAGGTAATATTAAAAAGCATGAACTGACACGTAGGGATAAGGAAGAGGATCGCATGAAGCATGTTCGCATTTGTAATGCCAATGTAGAGCCAGTGTTCTTTGCTTATCCTGACAACAAAGTTCTTGACACCTTATTAGTACGTTATGCTGTTACAAAACCAGAATACGACTTTATTGCTCCTGATGATGGTTTCAGACATCAGTTCTGGGTTATCACAGATGAGGCTGACATCAAGACAATTACAGAAGAGTTCAAGAAGATGCCAAGCCTATACATTGCAGACGGACACCATCGTTCTGCAGCTGCTGCTTTGGTAGGTGCTGAGAAAGCGAAGAATAATCCCAACCACAAGGGTGACGAAGAGTACAACTACTTTATGGCAGTATGTTTCCAAGCAAGTCAATTGACAATTCTTGACTATAATCGAGTTGTCAAAGACTTAAATGGCATGGAAGTTGCTGACTTCTTAAAAGCTTTGGAAAAGAACTTCACTGTTGAAATAAAAGGTCAGGAAGAATATCGTTCAATGAAGCTGCACGAGTTCTCAATGTACCTTGAAGGAAACTGGTATAGCTTAATGGCTAAGCCAGTGCACATACGATGATAAAGATCCAATTGGCGTTCTTGATGTTGACATTTCAAGTAGACTGATTTTGGATGAACTGATGGGTATAAAGGACCTTCGTTCCGACAAACGTATTGACTTTGTAGGTGGACTGCGTGGTCTTGGAGAATTGAAACGTCGTGTTGATAGTGGTGAGATGCGTTGGGCATTAGCACTCTATCCTGTATCAATGCAGCAGATTATGGATATTGCAGATAGTGGTAAGATTATGCCACCAAAGGCAACGTGGTTTGAGCCAAAACTTCGTTCTGGTCTTGTAATCCATAAGTTGGATTAATACAAGAATAAAAATATTGAATGGATAGCGATAAATATAAAACCATAAAAGAGAAAGCGATTAGCGAGGGATATTATTCTGAAAAGCGGAGTAAGTTCCTCGCTTTTGCACATCACATCGACTCTGTTGAAGAAGCATTAGAGATTGTTAAAGCATATCGAAAAAAGTATTATGATGCACGTCATTGTTGCTATGCTTATAGAATAGGCTTTGAAGGAACTGAATATCGTGCGAATGATGATGGTGAACCCTCGTCAACAGCGGGAAAGCCTATTCTTGGACAGATTGACAGTTATGGTTTGACAAATACGCTAATTTGTGTTATTCGTTATTATGGAGGTATCAATCTCGGTACAGGCGGTTTGATTGTAGCCTATCGTGAAGCAGCTGCCAGCTCATTGATAAATGCAGAAATCGAAGAGAAATACATTGAAGAGGAGGTAAATTACAGCTTTACATATCCTATGATGAACGATGTGATGCGAATTATTAAGGATATGAATCCTCGCATTATTAATCAAGTATTTGATAATACATGTGACATCACGCTTGCAATTAGAAAAGGACAAGCAGAAGAATTACGTACTCGCTTGAAGAAGTTATCCTTTGATTAAATCCTAATATTAGATTACACATTAGAATCATCAGTTCCAATCCACACTATCAGATAATAGTAAAGAATATATTTCACAATTAAGACCTTGTAACTAATAATTAAACACAATCTTATGAAACTGATTAAGTTTTTATTTCTTACTTATAACACTCTCATTTTTAATTAGCTGTAGCAAAACCGTCTTGCCATCTGAGGAGAAAGAAGATGAAATAGAAAACTCCAAGCAATCCCAATGAGAACAAGTTACAAATATATACTGTTACAGAATTTATAGAAGGAGATTTTGGAGATAATCAAGTATGGGTGTACGGATATATTGTTGGTGCATGCAAACGAAGTATCAAGCAAGCTGAATGGGAACCACCTTTTACGTATAACACAGCTATCTTATTAGCTGATAGTCCAGAAGAAGCAGACCCAAAGAAAGTTATTGCCATTCAGATGACCAATAAACGCATGAAAGAGGAAATTGCCCTTGCCACAAATCCACAAAATTATGGTAGACATATTGCCTTTCTGGGTATCAAACAAAAATACTTAGGGATACCCGGTATGAAAAAGTATATCTCAACCAGCGAATGGTTAAGCGAACACGGCTCTTTCATTTAAAAAATGAAATGAAGACATAGCTTCCCTTACCCGACTCATGTACGAATCAGGAGAAACATTGTGTCTGTATATCAATAAGTTATACCATTCTCAAAAATTTGATTATTTTCATTTTTGATACAGAAAATGCAATAGTTTTGTGAAACCCAATGAAACATGTCTCATCAGTTCTGCCATACCCTTTCTTTTGTCGGAATTCTTCTTTCTCCGTCCTCGCCATATTGAGAACACGGAGTAGACAATTCTTTTGTATGGTATCTAAATTGCGAGCTGCCCCTTGCCGACTTTCGTTTTTATCTTGTCTTGTAACAGGTTACGATCTCATCTTCCAAAGTGCATACTTTCTATCGACCAGTGATTACGCACCAATGTCCCTAATCTTGGTGTGTTCGCTGGCAGGCTGCTTACATACAGCCTTTTCTCAATAGTGCAGGCTCCCGTTGACTTTTTGATAGTTTCGCACTCATATTCTATGATGGTCAGGTTACCGTTCCACTTCTCCTTATTTGCAATGAGGTCAGTCCCCTTAAACACACGATAGCTTCTCGTCTCAATTCTCCCATGCCCGAGTTCCGGCTTGCCACAATAGGAGTTAACAGGAGACAGTTCTTTGATTTTATCCTCTACACCATAACGCAGTGAACGCTGGTTTGATTTCAGTTCTATGATGAAGTCTCCATTTTTCTCTCTGATTTTGTTAATGATATCTTTCTGCATAGACATGGCGTCTGCCGTGACTATTTTCTCTGATATATCAATTTTATCAATAAGCCGTGGAACTGCCTTTATTTCATTGCTCTTCTCTTCGCAGGCCTCGGTTGCTAACGTGATATCGGTGTTGAATGAATGAGCAGATACGATATCTGGGGTTCGTCCATTATTCAAAAACAGTGCCGCACTCTGCCTTTCCGTCTATGCAGATGATTTCTGGGCGCAGCACATCCCCAACAATTCCTTGTGAAACGTCTCGGCAAAGACTCGTAGCTGGTTAGCCATTGCCTTATCATCAATCCCCTCTTCCATGCGACAAAAGAGTTGGCTCGGATGGAATGCCGTTAGCTAATATGTCCAATTTACGGAACCTCTTGAGGTTGTGTTTACCGAATTCTATGATTTCTGCTCTGCTGACACAATTTGATACTCGACCCTAATATTAGTAACATAATGACGTCGCTCAACCCTAGACGTATGTTTCCTCTCTGATCTACGGAAATCGGGTATTGAGGAGGAAAACTCGTAAAAGTTTTTTTCTAAGATACTACCTTCTAATTTTGTTTTTTATTACCTTAGCGGTGTGGTTGATTGTGTTAGCGACAATCCCATTAGTTTGGTCGAGTGACTGTTTCCCTTTCATGATTATCTATTTTTTACTATAAATTTACATAAAAATCTCGATTTATAAGCCAGTGTAGATAAAAAACTGAAAAGAAATCTCCCCACACAGTTCCGTTTTGTAACTTGCATTCGAGATTGAAAAATGTCAAGGACACTACCTTCTTTCGCCTATTATCGTGCTCTTACGTCACATTTTTGTATCTTTGGGGTGATAAATTCATGTTTAACCCAAAATATTGAGGCTTATGAGAACGGTATGTGGCCTTGACGTGCACAAAGATAGTGTTTATCTTTGTATTTTGAGTAGCACAGGTGAAATTTACGAGAAGAAATTTGGTGTTTTAACAACAGAACTAATTGAAATGCGTGATTTGATGCTCTCACATCACGTTTTAGAAGTCGGTATGGAAAGCACAAGTGTGTATTGGATTCCTATTTGGAGAGTTCTTGAGCCACATTTCAAGTTGAAACTCATCAACCCTTATTTCATTAAACAATTGCCTGGTCACAAGAGTGATGTAAAGGATGCACAATGGATTGCAGAGTGCATGCTAAAGGAATTGGTAAACGGTAGTTTTGTTCTCCAGAACGCATCCAACAGTTGCGTCAGTACGACCGGCGTATCTATGATCTTGATGATGAGATTATCCGCAAACTTGCCAAGTTGGACGCAGCCGTTCAACGGTGTAACATCCGTCTGAGCAACTATGTATCTAACACGGATAGTGTGAGCTACAAGGCAGTGATAGATAAAATCTGCGAAGGAGTTACTGACCCCAATGCGCTGTGGAGGAAATCCACGGACGTATTATCAATCACCATGGAAAGAAAACTATAATCGCTTCGCTTACTGGCAGCATTACAGAATGTGACATAGATATCATGCGGCAGCTCAAGGCAGAAATAGACTTAGCAGAGCAACACAAACAGCAATGTATGGACAAGATGCTGGCCATTTGCGAAAATGAGTATCTCGACACAGTTGCACAATTTACAGACAATTCCCAGGAGTGAAGATGAGGGCTGCTACATCATTGATTGCAGAAATCGGTACCGACATGAGTCATTTTGAAACAGCCAACCATCTCGCTTCCTGGAGTGGACTGAAGCCACGCAATGATCAGTCTAACAAGACTATTAAATCACGCCGCATCACTTATGGAAACCGATACCTTCGACGAACCATCATACACATGCTCATGGGGTGCAAGTCGCACCAAGAATTGTTTTTAGCCGATTCTCCTACCACCAGACACAAGTCAGAAAGAAAAACAGAATGAAAGTTCAAGTAGCAATAGCAAGGAAAATGCTTATTTGTGCATGGAACATCTTGAAGGACGGTGTATCCTATAAGGATTTCAACAACATAATCGAAGCATCCGTAATAAATGGATGACGCAATATACCAGTCATGGAAAGGCTACTACCTTTGTGATGGCATATGACCTCGTCATGACAAATTAACCAACGACATGACTGGCGATGGAACTCAGTGTGAGCGTTAAGCTCGAAGAGGAAAAGTATCATTTTTTTCATGCAGGTCAGCAAATGACTTGCATAGTATCGTTATGTACTATAATAAGCATAGCCTTTTGGTTTAAGTTACTTCTGTAACGATTTCTTTTCGGTTTTATAGAGGAAAGGTACAAAAAACAGCTCACTTGACCAACTTTTATTGTCACTTATTTTGTTGATTTTCAAATAATTAGACAAAGTATTAAACCTGTCATACCACACGAATATCAATAGCTAAACACCATACGATTATGGTTGTATTTTTTTAGAAAAGAACAGCTTTCACTATGTTACTGGCGTGCTATAAAATAATGATATTTAGAATAAGAACCAAAACTTCTTAAATGAAAGAGCCGTGTTAAGCGAATGAGTTTTTATATAAAAGATTTGCGGTAAATAAGAAAAATGATTATATTTGCAACACCAATTAATAATAAAGCATAACAAGCCTATCGACAAACTTTTACTTCATAAGAAAGCAAAATAAAATGAAGAAGCTAAATGAGATGACCGACGAACAGTTGGCATTGTCATATATTAAAGGATGTAACGAAGCCTTCGATTTATTGCTCTTACGCAATCAATCGAAACTCTTCTCATATATTCTATTTGTTGTGCGTGATAGGGATGCTGCTGATGATTTATTTCAAGAAACATTTGTAAAAGTTATCACAAAGCTACAACAAGGAAGATATTCACCCACGGGGAAATTCTCTGCATGGATTATGCGTATCGCTCATAATGTCATTATGGACTGGTTTCGTGCGCAACGTGCAGACAAGGTCGTTGATGCGCCGAAGGACAACGACTTATCGAATGTTGGTAGTGACGAAATCGTCATTGATAATATTGAGTGTGAGTTTATTAATAGTCAAACTCTCTCAGACGTAAAACGAATGATGAACCTCCTTCCTGCTACACAGCGCGAAGTTGTATTTATGCGTTTTTACCAAGAAATGTCCTTTAAGGAGATTGCCGAAACAACTGGTGTTAGCATTAATACCAGTCTTGGTCGCATGCGTTATGCCATATTCAACTTACGAAAAATGGTTCGCGAACATAATGTTAGTCTACAATTAACGTAAGACAAAGAGCGTCGTTACTCGCACGTATATTTTTTTGGAGGAGAATAATCTACATAAAAATAATCTACAAGTAAGGTTCACAAATAAAATCCTCGTTAATACATTGAGTTTTATTACCCATGTATTAACGAGGATTATTCATTATGATTTATATCATTTAGCAGCCAGAGCCATCAAGTCGACATGAAGCCGCCGCAGGAGCATCATCAAGGTTGATACCAGCTTCCGCAGGCGAAAGCGTTACTGTACCATCTTCAAGGACGAAACATGGAACACCTGCATAGCCATGCTTCCTTGCATCTTCAAACACAGGATTATTATCACGAAGACGAAGGAACTCCTTCAAATACTTTATATGCGAGCCAATCTCAATTACCTCATAACGATTGTCACCCTCTACATGCTTGTCCACTGCTATACAATCTGGACATGTATTCATACCATAAATCTTAATCATAACTAATCTCCTTATAATTTAACTATATTTTATTACTTCTTGTTATACAAGCTATTAATGATTACAAATCTTTGACGTATCAACGGTAAAGCCATCATTAGAGGGCATAAACTTCCCACGTTCAGTTAAGAAATCTACTAATTCCGCCGCATTCATTCCCTCAACTGAACAAGTATGAAATTCTTCATCCTCACCAAAAACGCTCAATAATAGCCTTTACTAAATCTTCTTTTTGTCTCATAATTATTTCCCTCCATCATGTGGAGTACATCATGTCCATGTGCCATTTTTCTCTTTTTTTATTTGTTAATTATTTAACACATTAAGTGTCAATGTATATTGTAAACAATTACAAAAGGTGTGCCATCTATGATATTAACTTATTTTATTTTTACATATAACTGCTAAAATGGCATAATTTTTCTTACTTTTTGTATTTACTGACAGATAGTTTTAGTACAATCGTCAATTTTTGAAAGATTACCCTTGTCTATATTGAACTTTCAGCATGTTAAATTTTTAAACATTTGATTTATGAAAAAGACTTACAACTATGAAGAGCCTCCCTACCCTGTCATTTCTGCTTCAATTATATATCATCATGTGCTATGCACAAAATGATGACAGACAAACCTATCCAAATTGAATATTTAGAAGCACATAATTATTTCTGTATTAATAATGTATCCAAACCAATTGTAAAGAAGATAACATCACAAAAAGGCATTTACAAGGGAATTTGGACCTGCTGCATTTATGGGAAAAACGTGGAGAAGCTACTAACATTGATTTTAATAAAACTTTTATTATTGCTTATCTTCTACCACAAACAAATCGAGAAGTAGTATTGAAACCCCTATCCCTAATTTTTGCAGAAGAATTATCTTGAATTACATTATATGTCAGAACAAGGAGATGAAAAAAACTTCACCACACAACCGTTCCTTATTATTATAGTGAACAAGAAGTACAAAAATTATATTATAAAAATTACAAAAACATAATAAATAACAATACAAGAAAATAGGGCATCAATCTTCTATGTTAAACCTATGAGATATGCCCTTCGTTTTTTTTACAAACAAAGCACTTTCACATAACCCATAGTTTTGTAAATTATTTTCGTAAAATATGATTCAAAACACCATCTTTTGGCTTCAAAGAAACGCCTTTCTGCGCTTTAAAAGATGCTCTTTCGAAGCTCAAATAAGCACCTTTCGAAACCCGATCAAGCATCTTTTTGAACAGCTCGCTACAACCCACTGATTAACAATTGATTATAAATTCTATTTTCAAGAGTGTTTTTTCACTAACTTGTTGACGTTTGCAGCAAATTATGTAAAGATTTTTCAGTTGTAAAAAAGAAATAAAAAGACATGAAGACAGCAAGAAAATATAAGCTATTAGAAAACAACACTCAAAGTAATAATGATACATATTGTACCCTACGATTGTTTTGTGTTCACAACGTACGTAAAAAATAACTTTATAATCCGCCTAATTCATAGAAAATTAGTATCTTTGCACTTTAGTTTAGAAGTGACAATCATAAATTTAAAGATAACAATTAAACAATACATACATCGTGGCTGAAACAAAGTACATTTTCGTTACGGGTGGCGTAGTTTCTTCACTTGGAAAAGGAATTATTTCGTCATCAATCGGTAAACTTCTTCAAGCAAGAGGTTACAACATTACCATTCAGAAATTTGATCCGTACATCAACATTGACCCGGGTACGCTGAACCCTTACGAGCACGGTGAGTGCTACGTTACAGAGGATGGTATGGAAACCGACCTCGACCTCGGTCACTATGAACGCTTCACAGGTATTAAGACCACAAAGGCCAACTCAATGACCACAGGACGTATCTACAAGAGCGTTATTGATAAGGAGCGTCGTGGCGATTACTTAGGTAAAACTATTCAAGTGGTTCCTCATATTACGGACGAAATTAAACGTAATATCAAACAGTTAGGTCAGAAGTATCACTATGACTTTGTTATTACTGAGATTGGAGGTACTATTGGTGATATTGAGTCGGCTCCATTCCTTGAGGCTATTCGCCAGTTGAAGTGGGAATTGGGTAAGCGTGCTATCAACCTTCATCTGACATACGTGCCTTATCTTAAGGCTGCGGGTGAGTTGAAGACAAAGCCAACTCAGCACAGCGTAAAGGAATTGCAGAGTGTGGGCATTCAGCCAGATGTGCTTGTTATGCGTACAGAGATGCACCTTGACGATGACATCCGTAAGAAGGTTGCTGCTTTCTGTAATGTAGACTTCGATTGTGTTGTACAGAGTGAGGACCTCCCAAGTATTTATGATGTACCTGTGAATATGTTGGAGCAGGGTTTGGATGCAGCTATTCTGCGTAAATGTGGTGAAGAGGTAGGTCCTAAGCCTGCACTCGGTCCTTGGAAGGAGTTCCTCGACCGTCAGCGCAAGGCAACAGAGGAAGTACACATCGGTCTTGTTGGTAAATATGACTTACAGGACGCATATAAGAGTATTCGTGAGGGGCTGTTGCAAGCAGGAACCTACAACGACCGCAAGACTGTTATTACCTTCATCAATTCAGAGGAACTGACAGAAGAGAATGTTGGTGAAAAATTGAAGGGTCAAGATGGTATTATGATTTGTCCTGGCTTCGGTCAGCGGGGTATTGAGGGTAAGATTATTGCAGCTCATTATACTCGCACACATGATATTCCTACTTTCGGTATCTGCCTTGGTATGCAAATGATGGTGATAGAATTTGCTCGTAATGTACTTGGCTATAAGGATGCTAACTCACGAGAGATTGATGAGAAGACAACACACAATGTGATTGATATTATGGAGGAGCAGAAGAATATCACCAATATGGGTGGTACGATGCGTCTTGGTGCCTATGAATGTGTACTGCGTCAGGGTTCACATACCTTCAATATCTACAAGCAAGAGCATATACAGGAGCGTCATCGCCATCGTTATGAGTTCAATAACGACTATGAAAAGGAGTTTGAAAAGAACGGTATGATGTGTGTTGGTCGTAATCCTGAGAGCGACTTGGTTGAAATCGTTGAGATACCAGGTTTGAAGTGGTATATCGGAACACAGTTCCACCCAGAGTATCAGTCAACTGTACTTGGTCCACATCCTCTCTTCCTCGACTTCGTTAAGACTTCAATTGAAAATCAGAAAAACAAATAAATGGATAAAAAGAACTATCACAGGGTTTGTACTTATAGCCCTGATTCTCTTTGGATTTGCTTGGTGGCAGCAGCCATCAGCCGAACAGATTGCACAACAAAGAGCTGAATTTGTAAAGGATTCTATCGCTGCAACAAAGAAAGCACAGGAGGCAAAACTTGCTGCAGAAAAACAGGCATTGCAGAAGGCTATGCAGGCAACAGATACAACCGCATTATTCTACGCTGCTTTGAATGGTAAAGCGCAAGATATTACACTGAAGAATAGTAAGGTTGAACTGACCCTAAGTACCAAAGGTGGTGTTGTCAAGAAGGCTGTTATCAAAAACTACATCGGTCATAATATCGCAGTTAAGGATGGTTCTAAGGACCAAAAGGATGTTACCTTGTTTAATGGTGACGACCAGAGCCTTAACTTCATGTTGGCTGCAAAGAATAGTAATATTGAAACAAAAGACCTTATTTTCACCCTTCAAACGTGACAGATTCTACTGTTACGCTCACAGCTGTGGCTGGTGAGGGTAAGACACTCACCTTGAATTATACACTTGGTAAGGACTACTTGCTCAATATGTCCTTGCAGGCAGAAGGTATGGCTGGACTCTTTGCACCAAATTACAACCAACTGGATATCAACTGGCAGGAGCGTTGTCGACAGCAGGAACGTGGTTTCACTTTTGAGAACCGCTATGCTACGCTCACTTACAAGAACAACGATGGTGGTACTCACTATCTAAGCGAAACATCTGAAAAAGAAGAAACAACTGAGGAAGCAATGGATTGGGTTGCTTTCAAAAACCAATTCTTCTCTGCTGTGATGATTGCAAAAGATAACTTTGCTACAGGTGCAAAACTTAAGAGTAAACCACTTGACAAGTCTTCTCATTACCTCAAGCACTACGAAGCAAACATGAAGGCTGGCTTTGACCCATCAGGTAAACGTCCGACAGAGTTTGAATTCTACTTTGGTCCTAACGACTTCCGTCTACTTCAATCTATTGAAACGGAAAGTAAATTTAAGAAGGAACTTGACATGGAACGCCTTGTATATCTTGGCTGGCCATTGTTCCGCATCATCAACCGCTGGTTCACACTCTACGTATTCGACTGGTTGAGTAAGGTATTCCCAATGGGAGTCGTATTGATTCTCATTACCTTACTATTGAAACTCATCACCTTCCCAATGGTGAAGAAGAGTTTTATGAGTTCAGCTAAAATGCGTGTACTGAAACCAAAATTGGATGAGGCTACCAAACAATTCAATAAGCCCGAAGATCAGATGCAAAAGCAACAGGCTATTATGCAGAAGTATTCTGAGTACGGAGTAAGTCCATTGTCAGGCTGTCTTCTATGTTGATACAGATGCCTATTTGGATTGCAATGTTCAACTTCGTGCCAAATGCTATTCAGCTTCGTGGTCAGAGTTTCCTTTGGATGAACGACCTCAGCACCTTCGACCCAATCTTCTCATGGAATCAGGACCTTTGGCTCATTGGTGACCACATCTCACTGACTTGTATCCTCTTCTGTGGTGCTAACTTAGTTTACACTTGGTTTACTATGCAGCAGCAGAACGACCAGATGGTTGGACAGCAGGCTGATCAGATGAAGATGATGCAGAAGATGATGTTTATAATGCCATTATTCTTCTTCTTTATGTTCAATGATTATTCTTCAGGTCTAAACTTCTACTACTTTATATCTCTCTTCTTCTCAGCTGCTATCATGTGGACACTACGCAAAACAACCAATGAGGAGAAGCTTCTCGCTATCCTTGAAGCACGTCGTGAAGAGCGAAAGAACAACCCTAAGGGCAATATGGGTAGTGGTCTCTTTGCACGTATGCAGGCTTTACAGGAGTTACAGAAGCAGCAGCAAGAAGAACTTCGTCGTAAGCAAGATGAGCTAAATAAGAAAAAGAAAGGTCTATAACTATGAACAAAAACTTAACCATGGCAATGACTGCTGCACTGATGATGAGCGGTAGCGTTGCACAAGCACAGGATGTGAACATCGGACGTAACAACATCACGCTGAAGAGTGACCTCATGACTCCTGAGGCACTTTGGGCTATGGGACGTATCGGTGCTGCAAAAGCATCACCTGATGGCAAGAAAATTGTCTATCAGGTAGGTTACTACAGTGTCAAAGAAAACAAAGGACATCAAGTCCTTCGTGTGATGGATGCTGACGGCAAGAACGACCGTCTACTTACTACCTCTGCCAAGAGTGAGAGTGACGCTGCATGGCTTGACAATAATACACTGGCTTTCCTCACGGGTGGCCAGTTATGGACAATGAATGCAGATGGTACAAACCGTAAGCAGTTGACACAATCGGACATTGACATCGAAGGTTTCCGCTTCTCGCCTAATCGTAAGCGTGTTGTTCTCATCAAGAGCATCCCTTACTATGGTACTATCAAGCAAAACCCAAGCGACTTGCCAAAAGCTACGGGTATGGTCATCACCGATATGAACTATCGTCACTGGGACCATTACGTTACAACGAATGCTCATCCATTTGTAGCAGACGTTACTGCTGAGGGCATTGGTGCTGGTATTGACATACTTGAAGGTGAACCTTACGAGAGTCCGTTGGCACCTTTCGGTGGTATTGAACAGATTGATTGGAGCAAAGACTCTAAGTTTGTTGCTTATACCTGTCGTAAGAAGGAAGGTACACAGTATGCCATTTCTACCGATGCTGACATATATATATATAATGTGGAGACTCGTCAAACAAAGAATCTCTGCAAGCCAGCCGACTATGTTGAGCCAAAGATTGATGCAACAAAGAGTATGCGCAATCAAGCTGTCAATCATCAGACTGGTGATATGAATGTAGGTTACGACACAAATCCAAAGTTCTCTCCTGACGGCAAGTATATTGCATGGCAGAGTATGAAGAACAACGGTTATGAGAGTGACCGCAATCGTCTTGTGTCTATGACTTGGCAACTGGTAAGAAGACTTACGTTACCGAGAGTTTTGATTCAAATGTAGATGACTACACATGGAGTCTTAACTCTAAGGAACTTTATTTCATTGGTGTATGGCATGCAACAGTAAATGTCTATCAGACCAACCTTAAGGGTGAGGTTAAGCAGCTGACAGAAGGCAACCACAACTATGTAAGCATCTCACTGCTTGGTGACAAGAAGTTGCTTGCTATTCGTCAGAGTATCTCTCAGGCTAATGAAATCTTTGCAGTTACTCCAGCTAAAAAAGAGAAGACAAGCATCCAGACACAGCTTAGCTTTGAGAATAAGCATATCTATGATCAGTTGGCTATGGGTGATGTAAAGTCTCGCTGGGTAAAGACAACGGATGGTAAGGAACTGATGGAGTGGGTGATTACACCTCCTCATTTCGACCCAAATAAGAAATATCCTACCCTACTCTTCTGTGAGGGCGGTCCACAAAGCCCTGTTTCTCAATTCTGGAGCTATCGTTGGAATTTCCAGATTATGGCAGCCAATGGCTATGTCATCATTGCTCCTAACCGTCGTGGCTTACCGGGTTTTGGTAGTGCATGGAACGAGGAAGTTAGTACCGATTGGACTGGTCAGTGTATGAACGACTACCTTTCAGCAATTGACGATGCAGCTAACAATCTCCCATTTGTAGACAAAGACCGCTTAGGTGCTGTTGGTGCTTCATTTGGTGGCTTCTCTGTTTATTATCTTGCAGGTATTCATAACAAGCGCTTCAAGTGTTTCATCTCTCATGATGGAGCTTTCAACCTTGAGAGCATGTACACAGATACAGAGGAGGCTTGGTTCAGCAACTGGGAGTATGACGATGCATATTGGAATAAGGATAAGAGTGAAGCTGCAAAGCGCACATACGCAAACAGTCCTCATCTGAACGTCGATAAGTGGGATACTCCAATCCTTTGTATCCATGGTGAGAAGGACTATCGTATCAATGCTAATCAGGGAATGGGCGCATTCAATGCTGCTCGTCTGCGTGGTATCCCAGCTGAGTTACTTCTCTATCCTGATGAGAACCACTGGGTATTGAAACCACAGAACGGTGTTCTTTGGCAGCGTACGTTCTTTAATTGGCTTAATCGCTGGCTAAAGAAGTAGTTGGTAACTTTACGGGTTGACAGGTTGCTTGATACAAACAGCTTGTCAACTCTCTGTATTTTTATCTCTCAATACGCAGACACAACAACTTTTAAAAACATAACTTGTAAATTATAACACAATGGTAGAAACACTTCAAAGAAACTCAGCGACAGTGCAAAAGCACGCTGGACTGCTCTTATCATAGTAGCCTTCACGATGATGATGGGTTACTTCCTCACTGATGTTATGTCACCGCTCGAGGCTCTCCTTGAGAAGCCACAGGCTGAAGGCGGACTCGGTTGGTCTTCAAGTGACTATGGATTCTTCGCAGGTAGCTATGGTCTGATTAATGTATTCCTGCTTATGCTCTTCTTCGGTGGTATAATCCTCGACAAGATGGGCATCCGTTTTACAGGTCTGATGGCTTGTGGTCTGATGGTAACAGGCGTTGCTATCAAGTATATCGGTGTCAGCACAGACTTTGGTGACAGCGTCTTCAGTCTCGATTTCATCAACTTCTCTCTTCCTATGTCGGCAGCTGTAGCTTCATTGGGGTATGCCATCTTCGGTGTAGGTTGTGAAATTTGTGGTATTACTGTGTCAAAGGTTATCACTAAGTGGTTTACCGGTCACGAGCTTGCTTTGGCAATGGGTTTCCAGGTAGCCTTGGCACGTCTGGGTACAGCTGGTGCGATGATGGGTTCGCTGCCTGTTGCAAAGGCAATGGCTGGTCGTGTAAGTGCACCAGTACTCTTGGGTCTTGTCCTACTGATTATCGGCTTCATCGCCTTTATGGTCTATACTGTTATGGATAAAGAAGCTGGATGCTTCGACTTCGGCTCTTGAGGGTGAGAAGTCGGATGAGAATGAGGATGAGGGATTCCACTTCAGCGATCTCAAACTTATCTTCTCTAACCCGGGTTTCTGGTGTATCACAGCTCTTTGCTTGCTCTTCTACAGCGGCGTGTTCCCATTCCTGAAGTTTGCTACTAAGCTGATGATTGCCAACTATAACGTGTCGGATGATTTTGCTGGTGTGCTTCCAGGTCTTATCCCATTCGGTACTATTATTCTCACCCCACTCTTCGGTACACTTTACGACCGTATCGGCAAGGGTGCGACATTAATGCTTATTGGTAGTATTATGTTGACCTGTGTACACTTTATCTTTATGCTTCATATCATTCCAGAAGGTTGGTTTGCTGTTATCATTATGCTTATTCTCGGTGTTGCCTTCTCACTTGTACCTTCAGCAATGTGGCCAAGTGTTCCAAAGATTATTCCAATGAAGCTTCTTGGTTCGGCTTATGCCATCATCTTCTACATCCAAAATATTGGTTTAAGCCTTATTCCTATGGCCATTGGTTCTATCAACAAGCAGGATCCGTCTTACTTCGGAATGGAAGCCTTCTTTACCGGTTGTGGTGTTGCTGCAATTTTTGTTGCCTTCACTCTTCTTGCTATCGACAAGAAGAAGAACTATGGCTTGCAGGAGGCAAATATTAAGGCATAAAAGATGCATCTCTATGAACAATAACTTAAGTACTCAAGTGGTAATGAGTTGTTCTACATATTAAAAGATATTTTATTGAAAAGTGTCCTCACAAGTATATTTATGCTTGTGAGGACTTTTTTATTTCAGGACGATAAAAGTATTCCAGAGTTTAATAAACTTTTATTTACACCTTATTTTATTCTCAGTGCTTCCTTGGTTTTGTAAAGAAAAAAATCATATTGTTGATTTTTAATAGATGCTTTATAGCATTTGAATTAATGCCTTATTGGCTTGTAAAAAGTACTCTTTCGAGGTCTAACTAACCATCTTTTAAATCCTAATTAAGCACCTCTACAAATGCAACTTTGTAACTCTTTATTTAACAGAAAGTTACAAGCGCACAAATCCTATTTGTTTTAAGCATAAAAAAAGAGGCATTATACTGACTACCTTGTCAATATTTTTCACACACGAAGAAGTGTAAAAAATAACATAATATGGGTTCGTGAAATTGAAAGACACATTGCTTGAATAAGTGAGGAAGGCATGAATACGAAGAAACCCGCACAACAATTGTACGGGTTTCTTTGTATTCTTTATCCCTTATAAAAGGATACTTAATTAATTTAAGCTATTAATGTAGGTAGACAGCTTTTATTCCTCGTCCTCTTCTTCATCATCCAGAACGACGTCAGCTACCTTCATGCCCTCAATAGGTAAAGCACGATCGATAACAGCATTGTAAGAGATAGAACTCTCGCTGCGTGATAAACCAAGCGGCATCAGCTTGTCATGAATAACCGACATAAGATGATGATTGTTATATGCATAGATTTTCAAGAAAAGGTCATACTCACCTGTCGTATAGTGACATTCTACAATTTCTGGTATCTGACGTAATGACTCGACAACATCATCAAACTTCTCTGGGTTCTTTAGGTTCAAACCAATGAAAGCACAAGTTTCATATCCAATACGTTCAGGGTCAATAACATATTGTGAACCTTTTATTACACCCAAATTTGTTAGTTTCTGAATGCGTTGATGAATAGCAGCCCCACTTACATTACAAGCGCGTGCAACTTCAAGAAAAGGAATTCTTGCATCCTCTGAGATAAGGTGTAGAATCTTTTTGTCAAGACGATCTAAACTTCTATGTGCCATTATTTTTATTTATTATTTTGCATACAAAGGTATTAAAAATTCTCTTAATTAACAAAATAAGAAGTCCTTTTTAACAAGAAGTTAGAAGTTTATATTCTTCTACTATTTAGCATTTCTATTCGTTGTGGCAGTGAAATTCACATTCAAAACATTTGCCTCTCTCAACGACTGTTTAAGATCTATTATAGTACCCATGTCAACTTTACAATCAGCCTTTATACTTATACTCAATTGTTTACGCTGTTCTGGTGGTAGAGCATTTGAAAGTTCCACCAAATAATTCTTTATTTTAGGAATGGTAGTGATATGATCATTTAATTGTACAACAATATTATCTCCTACAATTTCTCCTAAATTATTAATTGGACGACCAATATAAACATATTGAATATTTGAATTGTTATACATACGCGAGACTTCTGTTGCCATTGGCACTTGATATTTCACGTGCACATTTGTTTTTCTCATGTGTACAACTAACATAAAAAAGAATAGAATTGAAAAAATGAGATCAGGCATCGAAGCTGTGTTCAATGCAGGAATTTCATGATTTCTTGTACGAAAAATTTTCATTCTTTACCTCCTTTCTCACTATTATCAGACGCAGAAATATTATATACTTCTGAAATACGTATCGGCACTTTATCAGTAATCTGTTTCTGTTCTTCACTACTACATAATTCAAAACTCTTTCCAAAAAGATTATTTGATTGTTTGTTACGAAGCCTATTGTAGGCCGCTACTAATTGGTTCTGAACATGAAGATAAGTCTCGTATGAAGCCCTTGCGGTCGCTCTGTAAAAAGAATAAGATGACTTTTTCCATTTACTTGAATAAAACTTGTAACACGCAGTTTTATCTCCTTCATTGTCACCTTTTTACCATCAAGAGTTACATTATTTTTAGAATCTATAATAATGCGAATTACCTTTTTGCTATCGACGGCCGTAGGAGGAGTTTGTGTTTTATCAACAGCAGGCAGTTTACGGGCTAATCCTTTATCAAGGTCCATAGACGATGCAACAAGAAAGAATATCAACAACATAAATGAAATATCTGCTGTTGATGTCGTGTTAAGCATAGGAACCTTACGTCGTTCTCTCCTACGAAATATCATTTTCCACGTCCCTTTCTGTAATAACGAGTAGCTCCAAAACCCACAACTCCTGCTGCAAGAACAAGTAAAAGCAGTGAAGTATTCACGAACATATCTGTCACTCTTAACCAAAAACCATCTGTAAAGTTCTGACCATTTACCATTATTGCCTGTGTAGAAGCGAAGATAAAAGTAAAGAATAGGATAAGTGCTGTTAATCCATATATAAAATATGTGATTTTTCTTGCAGGAATACCATTTGAAAGACCATCTCTTTGATTAGCTCTTCGAACACTACGAACAATTGCAATAAGAGAAACAATAACCGTAATAGCTAACAACCCCCACATAAAACCAAGTAAAACATCAGTTAGCATAGGCGCATTGAAAGCTGTATTATCGGCAAAGGGTATATCATACCCAATGAGATAGAATGCTAAAAAAACAATAGCAGACAACGCAACTATCACGTAAAGAACAATTTGAGATATACGTTCCTCTTCTATCTGTACTATTCCTTTTATTTTCTTCATATTAAGTCTGTTGGATATAAAAATGAAGTTCTTCCCTTTTATTAATTACCCTTTAATTTGTATTTCATAATTGAATCCAATAAAGAGATAGCCGACTCTTCCATTTGGGCAGTGATGTGATCAATCTTTGAAAGGATATAGTTGTAAAAAACTTGCAGAACAAGAGCTACAATGATACCAAAGATTGTGGTAATCAAAGCTACCTTCATACCCGAAGCTACGATTGTTGGACTGATGTCACCTGCCTCCTGAATTTGATCGAATGCCATAACCATACCAATAACAGTCCCAAGGAAACCAAGTGAAGGAGCCATTGCTATGAAAAGAGTTATCCATGAACATCCTTTTTCAAGATTAGCACTTTGAACACTACCATAAGAAGTAACACTACGCTCAATATTCTCAATAGAGTCTTCTATTCGTAATAAGCCTTGATAACAAATAGACGCAACAGGACCACGTGTGTCGCGACTCAATGCTTTCGCCTCCTCAATTTGACCTGCGACAATCATGTCCTCCAATTTACCAACAAATCGCTTTGCATCAATCTCTGAAAGACTAAGATAGATAATACGCTCAATACAAAAGGCCAAACCTAACACTAATGCCAGTGCAACAAGTGACATAAATCCAGCATTACCCTCAATAAACTTACGTTTTAATGACTGATGAAGACCTGCATCCTGTGTCTTAGTAGACTTAACAGTTGTCGTTTCAGCAACTTCTGTCTCGTTCAAAGCCTCGTCTGAAAGCGTATCTGATGCTGCAGTAACCATTGCCTTAGCTGGTGCCTGAGCAGATATAATTGTCAAACAAGAGAAGGATAATATTGTTATAATAGAAAACAATGCTAATAATTTCTTCATATTTTTGATTATATATTAAATTTCTTTTCTAACTAATTATGACCTACTGCATAGGACAAAACACATAAATATGTTTCCATTAATTATCCTCGCAGAAGTAAATAAATGTTTTAATCGTCAAAACTATCATCCATTTAACAAAACAACATTTATCTTATTTTTTTATTATAGCACTTGACGCAATCTTTCTTTCAGCTTTCTGTGCCTCTCTATTTGCTTCCAGAGCACTCTTCTTACGATGATACTGCATCACCTTCTTACCAAAAAGAGCAGCCATAGAGTCCGTTGAAAGGAAACGCATAGAACCAGAATCAAATCCAACGGAGTCTTGTGGAATACGATGCCCATGTTCATCGAGTGTATCCTTATATATATATAGTCTACCATTGAAGATATGCCAGCTCGTATAAACAGTCACCTTAGGATATTCAACAGGACTCTCGTCTTCTAAAGAATTGGCTTTCATGATATAACCAACAGGTGAGGCTTGATTATAACTTTTAAGAGTAAAACCATACTCACGTGGTACAAATAATGCCGCCTTAATAGAATCGCTCATTTCAGCTAAAATCTCTTCTTCTGTTTTTGTTGGATTAGGCTTCAACTTCGGCAATACTTGAAAAGTCCAAGTTCCCTTCATCTGCTCAAGATCGATAACCATTTCGGCTTCATAAGGGTCAATAGGGTTAGGAACTATTGCCAAGGCATCCCCTATCTGAGGATTACCATAAACCATACCATTACGTTTTGCCGTTACAATATCAAACTTAATCGGATCGCCTCCTTCGTTAGGAAGAAGAACAATCACCGAGTCAGAACCACCATCACATACTAATCCATAGCGTGTACTATCACCTTTCATTTGAACCTCTACATCGATTGCACTATGATTTTCATTCGACACCTGATTATAACAAGCCGAAAAGAAAACTAAAATAAAACCAATAAGAGGAAAAACATTTTTCTTCATGTAATTACTTTTAGACTGCAAAGTTAGTCAATTATTGCAAAAAATATTAGCTGTCAGTCGTTTTTTGGAATTTTTTATCTAATTTTGCACGTTAGATTGCATACGGCAATCCCATTTTGTTAGATAAAAATAGAATATAAATATATGGGAAAGAAAATTCAGTTCAGTCTCATTTACCGAGACATGTGGCAGAGTTCTGGTAAGTTCCAGCCACGTAAGGATCAGTTGGTACGTATAGCACCTCTGTTCATTGAGATGGGTTGTTTTGCACGTGTAGAAACCAATGGTGGTGCTTTCGAGCAGGTAAACCTTTTAGCAGGTGAGAACCCTAACGAGTCTGTACGTGCCTACACAAAGATTCTGCACGAGGCAGGTATCAAAACACACATGCTTGACCGTGGTCTGAATGCATTGCGTATGTATCCTGTACCTGATGATGTTCGTGCATTGATGTATCGTGTAAAGCATGCTCAGGGTGTAGATATAACTCGACTCTTTGATGGTTTGAATGACATTCGTAATATAGCTCCTGCATTGAAGTGGGCAAAAGAAGCTGGTATGACTCCACAGGGTACACTCTGTATTACTACCTCTCCTGTACATACAATTGAGTACTACTGCAAGTTGGCTGACGAAGAGATTGCAGCTGGTGCAGAGGAGCTTTGCTGAAGGATATGGCTGGTATTGGTCAGCCTGCTTTCCTTGGTGAGCTGACTCGTCGTATTAAGGAGAAGTATCCAGACGTAATTCTTGAGTACCATGGTCACTCTGGCCCAGGCTTGTCAATGGCTTCTATGCTTGAGGTTGCTAAAAATGGTATTGATATCCTTGACGTTGCTATCGAACCATTATCATGGGGTAAAGTTCACCCAGACGTTATCTCAGTTCAGAGCATGTTGAAGAACGCTGGCTTCGATGTACCTGAAATTAATATGGATGCCTACATGAAGGCACGTGCTATGACGCAGGAGTTTATCGACGAGTGGCTTGGCTACTTCATCAATCCACAGAATAAGATTATGAGTTCACTGCTTCTTAGCTGTGGTTTGCCAGGTGGTATGATGGGTTCAATGATGGCTGACCTTGGTGGTATCCGTTCAACTATCAATAACCTCCGCAAGAAGAAGGGCGACGCAGAGCTTTCAGTAGACGACATGCTCGTTAAACTCTTCGACGAGGTGGCATACGTATGGCCTCAAGTTGGTTACCCTCCATTGGTAACTCCATTCTCACAATACGTTAAGAACATTGCGCTTATGAACCTTCTCACCCTCGAACAGGGTAAGGGTCGATATGTAATGATGGACGATTCTATGTGGGGTATGATTCTTGGTAAGAGTGGTCGTGTTCCCGGTGAGATTTGTCAGGAGTTGAAAGACCTTGCTAAGCAGAAGGGGTTTGAGTTCACCGACGCTGATCCTCACACCTTACTTACCAACGCTCTTGACGACTTCCGCAAGGAGATGGACGAGAATGGATGGGATTATGGTCAGGATGACGAGGAACTCTTCGAATTGGCTATGCACCCAGAGCAGTACCGCAACTATAAGAGCGGACAGGCTAAGAAGAACTTCCTTGCTGACCTTCAGGCTGCAAAGGATGCTAAACTCGGTGCAAAGGTAAGTCCAGAGGAGGCTGCAGCATTCAAGCATGCTAAGGCTGACGCAATCGTTTCTCCAGTTAAAGGTCAACTCTTCTGGGAGTTCCAAGGTGATGGTGAGGCTGCGCCAGCTATCGAACCATTCATCGGTAAGGAATACAAGGAAGGTGATGCCTTCTGCTACATTCAGGCTCCTTGGGGCGAATTTGTAACTGTTCCTGCTGCCCTCGGTGGTAAAGTTGGTTGAAATCAACGCTAAGCAGGGTGCTAAGGTTGATAAGGGCGATGTTATCGCTTACATCGAGAGAGCACACGAAGAATAAAGAAACTTTATTATAAATGATAGGGCCACGGTTCCTCATTCATGATGGTGTAAAACTGTCTGGGAGAGGAAGCGTGGCTTTTTTGATTATATGGATTATCAGTCAATTATCAATAAATACTATCCAGAGGATAACGAACTTCGCCATATCCTTCTTGTTCATAGCCGTGCGGTAGCCAATAAGGCACTTGCTATAGCTGACCGTCATCCTGAATTATTGCTTGATTGTCAGTTTATAGAGGAAGCTGCCATGCTTCATGACATAGGTATCATTCGTTGCAACGCTCCTGGCATACAATGCTTCGGTAGCGAACCATACATCTGTCATGGTCGTATTGGTGCTGAAATGTTGCGTGCAGAGGGCTTTCCTCAACATGCTCGTGTCTGCGAACGACATACAGGAGCAGGTATTATGCGGTGTCAGATTATAGCACAAAACCTACCCTTACCAGAACAGGATTTCCTCCCAGAGACAATGGAAGAGAAGCTTATCTGTTATGCTGACAAATTCTTTTCTAAGACTCATCTTGATGAAGAAAAAACGATAGAACAAGCAATAAAAAGCTTATCAAAGTTTGGTGAGGAGGGGCTTATCCGCTTCCGTGAGTGGGTGAAGATGTTCTAAGTCCTTTCTATATGTATAGCCATACAGATTATAATGATTTTTCTTATTCCAGAATGTCTAAATTATGATGATATGCCGTAATAAGATTGATTTATTATAATCGAAATAGTATAAGTCATTATTTCTTTGTACTTTTGTAGAATGATAAGAAAGAACCCATATACAGAGGAAAAATATAAGCATTATAAAGTGACAGAGCCAGCTCCGTTACTTGAATGGTTGTTAGCCAATCTGAGTGAGAGCAAAAGTAAGGTTAAAGCAACACTTCAGAACCGTGGAATCAAGGTGAACAGTAAGTGCGTTACGCAGTTCGACCATCAGTTGAAGACTGGAGACAAGATATCTGTCAGTAAAAGCAAGAAGAACGATTTGTTCCGCAGTCGCTATGTAAAGATTGTCTATGAAGACAAATTCCTTGTAGTGATAGAGAAGAATATCGGTATTCTTTCAATGGCAGCAGGGCATTCCTCGTTGAATGTGAAGACTGTTCTTGATGATTATTTCCGCAAGACAAAGCAGAAGTGTACAGCACATGTTGTGCATCGCTTGGATCGTGACACGTCAGGATTGATGATTTATGCTAAGGATATGCAGACCGAACAAGCATTAGAACGTGACTGGCATAATATAGTTTACGACCGCCGTTATGTGGCTGTATTAAGTGGCGAAATGGAACATAACGAAGGTACAATAGCCAACTGGTTAAAGGATAATAAGTCATACATAACCTTCAGCTCACCTGTGGACAACGGAGGAAAATACGCAGTCACACATTTTCATGTACTTGATCGTACTATCACACATAGCCTTGTTGAATACCAATTAGAGACAGGTCGTAAGAATCAGATACGTGTTCATTCAGCTGATATGGGACACCCCGTTTGCGGAGATATAAAATATGGTAATGGTGACGACCCACTCCACCGCCTTTGCTTGCATGCGTACGTGCTTTGTTTCCATCATCCAGTTACACATCAACGCATGGAGTTTGAGACACCAATCCCTGCTGTTTTCAAACATTTATTCATGTAAAAGAACAAAAAGCAATGGAAAATCTACAACATTTTATAGGTTTACTACTTGCCTTAGTCATCGGTATTCTCTTTATAAAAAATTACAAGCTGTATCATTAGAATAATTATTACAGCTGTGGTTTTAGGTGTAGCTTATTGGGCATTAAGTGGTTTACACATCCTTTAAGTAGATGCCTTATTAAAAAGATAACGCTAAGGGGCATTAAACACAAATACTTAACAATATTTAAAGAGGTGAAGATAACAATCTCCCCCTTTTTCGTAATTTTGCAATTAATTCTGTTATAAGGACCTTTTGTTCCCATAACAAAGAGGAATAGAAGAAAACAGATAAGGAAAGAAGCAATAAATAAGAAAATAAAAACAAATTATGAGTAAACAAACAGAAAAAATCAAGGCACTCGTGGAGAAGCGCGAGTTGGCACGCTTAGGAGGTGGTCAAAAAGCCATCGATAAGCAGCATGAGCGCGGAAAGTATACTGCACGTGAGCGTATTGAAATGCTGGTTGACAAAGGCAGCTTCGAGGAATACGATATGTTCAAACTCCATCGTTGTCATAACTTCGGTATGGAGAAGAAGCAGTACCTCGGTGATGGTGTTGTTGCTGGTTCAGCAACTATCGACGGTCGTCTCGTCTACCTCTATGCACAGGACTTCACCGTAAATGGTGGTTCGCTTTCTGAAACAATGGCTCAGAAGATTTGCAAGGTAATGGATATGGCTATGACAAATGGTGCATCAGTCATCTGTATGAACGACTCTGGTGGCGCACGTATCCAAGAGGGTATCTCTGCTTTGGCAGGTTACGGCGAAATCTTCGAGCGTAATATCCTCGCTTCTGGCGTTATCCCACAGATTTCAAGTATCCTTGGTCCATGTGCCGGTGGTGCTGTTTACTCTCCTGCGCTGACAGACTTCATCATCATGAAGGAGCAGACAAGTTACATGTTCCTGACTGGTCCTAAGGTTGTAAAGACCGTAACTGGTGAAGACATCGACGCTGAGCATCTTGGTGGTGCAAGTGTTCATGCTTCAAAGAGCGGTGTAACAAGCTTCACTGCTAAGACTGAGGAAGAGGCAATGGACCTTATCAAGAAGCTCCTCTCTTACATTCCATCAAACAACCGCGAGGAATCACCACGTGTAGAGTGTACCGACCCTATCGACCGTAAAGATGACCTCTTGAACGAGATTATCCCAGACGATCCAAACCAGCATACGATATGTACAAGGTAATTCAGGCTGTTACTGACAACGGAGAATTTTTCGAGGTTCAGCCAAAGTTTGCTAAAAACATCATCACTGGTTTCGCTCGTTTCAATGGTCAGAGTGTTGGTATCGTGGCTAACCAGCCATCAGCCTATGCAGGAGTATTAGACACTAACGCAAGCCGTAAGGGTGCGCGCTTCGTTCGTTTCTGCGATGCTTTCAACATTCCAATCGTTTCACTTGTTGACGTACCAGGTTTCCCTCCCAGGTACTGGTCAGGAATATAACGCTGTTATTCTTCACGGTGCACAGTTGCTCTATGCTTACGGTGAGGCTACAGTTCCAAAGATTACTATCACATTGCGTAAGAGTTATGGTGGTTCACATATCGTTATGGGTTGTAAGCAGCTCCGTTCTGACCTCAACTTCGCTTGGCCAAGCGCAGAGATTGCCGTTATGGGTGCATCTGGTGCTGTTGCAGTTCTCTGTGGTAGAGAGGCTAAGGAAGTTAAGGAGCAAGGTGGCGACATTAAGCAGTTCCTCGCTGAAAAGGAAGAGGAGTACTCAGAGAAATTTGCTAATCCATATCAGGCTGCACAGTTCGGCTACATTGATGATGTTATCGAACCACGCAACACTCGTTTCCGCATCTGCCGCGGCTTAGCTCAGTTGGCTCACAAGAAGCAAGACTTACCAGCTAAGAAGCATGGATGTATGCCAATGTAATAAGGAGGCACGCGACTATGGATAAAAACGTATATGCAGCAATTGCAATGGCACTCTATGAGTTTGCCGGAAACAATGTTCACGATAACGAACCAGGTATTATCACTATTCTGCCAAAACAGACAATGTGGGATGCTAAGTTCGAGATAATGACAAAGAAACCATAATAGACAACAATGAAAGAATTCAAATATACTATCGACGGCAAGGAATATAAAGTCGAGATTGGTGAGATTAATGCAGAGAATGTTGCAGAAGTATCTGTCAACGGTGAGCAGTATGCAGTACAGATGGAACAGCCAGCTGAGCCTGAGAAAAAGAAGGTTGAACTTGGTAAACCAGCTGCTGCTGAGGCAAATGATGAAGAGGCAGCACCTGCTGTTGCTATCAATAACTCTGCTGCCATCAAGGCTCCACTACCAGGAACCATCACATCTGTTGAGGTAACTGTTGGTCAGGAAGTAAAAGCTGGCGACACTGTTGTTGTCCTTGAAGCTATGAAGATGCAGAACAACATCGAAGCTGAGAAGGATGGCAAGGTAACTGCAATTGCCGTAAAAGTCGGTCAGGCCGTGCTTGAAGATGACCCATTGGTTGTTATCGAATAATAAGAGTTCCAGTGACTAACCGTCATTGGTATGATTTCATATTTCTATTAAGAGGGTATGTCGCTTATGCATATCCTCTTTTTATTTTATCCCTATCGAACCACAATTTTCATACACTCACTTTACGTATTATTTCTGAACACCTTATGTTTTATAACAGGTCTCTCTCCTATCATTGCAAATTGACATAAACCGATACTCCAATGCTGTAAAATCAGTACAATCAACCCAATAAAAACTCTGTTTAGATTCTAACAACCAATTTAGAATAATGCAATAGCGACTGAAAACTAAAAAAAATACTATCTACTTCCAGACACGATACTTACAGGGGTAAAGGACGAGAAACTTTACCATAATCACTGATTATCCTGAACCCATTAAACTCTTCATAAAAAGTGATTCGCCTAATACGAATCCGACACCTTCTTTCTATGTAATAACGCTTAGCACGAATTGTGCTGATGGTTAGCACCAATGGTGTTAGTGCCTAAACCCAAATCAATCATTGGATTACAATATTTCAAGAACTCATGTTCTTATGTTGTAACCTAACATCTTTTATTTTCTTATCAGTCCTTGTAATTTGTCGTAGTACACTACGGCATGTTGTTAATACAGAACCAACTGAACATCAATAAAATAAAATCTGTTTAGGCTCTAATAATCGATTTAGGTTTAAGTTTTATCAGTTATAAACCTTTTTCTACTTCGTTTTACAACCTATTACCTTCTTGGGGAAAAATAACAGAAGGTTTGAACGTCTTAGCTTCCTCAAAATCCATCAGTGCATAAGAAATAATAATCACCTCGTCCCCAACAACAACCTTACGTGCTGCCGCTCCATTAAGACAAATACAACCTGAGCCACGTTCGCCCTTAATGATATACGTTTCAAAGCGTTCGCCATTATTATTATTTACAATCTGGACCTTTTCTCCAGCAATCATATTAGCAGCATCCATTAAGTCTTCATCTATTGTAATACTACCCATATAATGAAGATTTGCCTCTGTAACAGTTGCACAATGCAATTTACTTTTTAATACTTCTATCAACATTTTTCTACTTATCCTCTATACTTAATGTGATCAATAAGTCGGATTGGCGTATGACCACAATAAACAGTAATACAACCAACAACAGACGCTTCCCACGTGTCAACAACAAGAAGCGTATTGCCATCTACAATCTCAAAATATTCAACTTCAAGCCCTTCTACAGCATTGATGTCAGCGATAACCTTTTCACGAGTTTCAACAACAGTATGAGTCTTAGAAAAGTCTAAACTTCGACTTAAAGCTTCATATATCTTCGGTGCAATAGAACGTTCTTCAACCGTCAAAAGCATATTGCGTGAGCTCATAGCCAAACCATCAACATCACGTACTATAGGACATTCAACAATCTTCAATTCGTCCTTCATCCCTATAAAGTCAACAAGACGCTTAATAACTGCAATCTGTTGCCAATCTTTCTCTCCAAAATAGGCTTTGTCAGGATGAACAATATAAAACAACCTACTTACAACCTGACAAACACCATTGAAATGACCAGGACGTTTTGCACCTTCCATCACTGTTGACTGTGGTGGAAAATCATATTGGCGATTGTCTGGTTCAGGATACATTTCTTCTACAGAAGGTGCAAATACATAATCAGCTCCACAATCTTCAATAAGTTGGCAATCAGCCTCTAATGTGCGAGGATAACGTTCTAAATCACCCTTATCATTAAACTGTGTAGGATTAAGAAAAACAGAAACGACAGTTATATCGTTGTCTTTGACACTTTCTTTCACAAGTGATGCATGACCATCATGCAGCGCACCCATCGTAGGAACTAATCCAATAGTTTTGTTTTCCTTACGACAAGAGAAGAGTTCATTCTGAAGTTCAACAATCTTTTTGGATAACTTTCATTAGTAACAAAAATTTTTAATCACTGCAAAGTAACAACAAAAATAATCAAATAGACGAGAATTTAATTAAATAATCTCAATGTGACTAACTTTTTATGTGTTTTTCATAAAAAGGAGAGTTGTCTCATTTTTCGTACCTTTGCAAAGAACAAGCTGCGCTCAGATAAATAAACATTCAAATCGCTTGCTTTGCAGTAGTTGCAGAAATAAAAAAATTCTAATAATAAGAATGGGAAAAAGTATTATTTGTTAATCAAGAAATCATGCCGTATGTGCCTGAAACAGAATTGTCTTTCTATGGTTCAGAAATGCCACACATCATGCAAGAAGCAGGCTTTGAGATTCGTACATTTATGCCAAGATGGGGAAATATAAATGAACGCAGAGGGCAATTGCATGAAGTGATTAGACTATCAGGAATGAACTTGATTATAGACGATACTGACCATCCGTTGATTATCAGGTGGCAAGTATTCCACAGACACGTATACAAGTCTATTTCATTGACAATGAAGATTATTTCCAGAAACGCCCCGCTATGACGATGGACGAGTCTGGCAATGATTATGCTGACAACGGCGAGCGTGCTATCTTCTTTGCAAGAGGCGTCCTGAAACCGTCAAAAAACTAAGGTGGGCACCTGATGTTATTCATTGTCAGGGCTGGATGTCTTCAGTTATCCCATTCTATGTTAAGACTGCCTACAAAGATGAGCCTCAATTTGCCAATTCAAAAGTTGTCACCTCACTCTTTGCTGATCAGCCACAAGATAGCTTTGGAACGAACTTTAAGCGATGTCTTGAATTCCGTGACATTAAAGCTAAACATCTTAAAGATTATAGCGACGATTTTGACTTCATGGAATTGAGCAAGTTAGCTATCGACTATTCTGATGGTGTTGTTGGCATCAACGAGAAAGCACACGCAGAGCTTATCAACTACGTTAAAACAAACGATAAGCAGCTTTTAGAACATACAATCAATGACACTGAACTGAAAGAGAAATATTCAGACTTCTATAACAAGTTGTTCTGATAGCTCTTTAACTTTTACAATTAAGAAAAACTAAATGAGAAGGAAATTCATTGCAGCTTGTATGCTTGCAGCTTGTATCGGTATGGTATCAGGTGATGACACCACAAATACCCTTGGAGGCTCACTTATTGACAATGGCGACAAACTTTCTATCAAGGCTGACACCTTCAGTGTAGCTTCTGAAACAATGCTTGCTGGCAGTGTTATTGCACGTTCAGAAACTGGATATTTAGGCAAAATGATTGACTCTGAAACAAAGTCAACAGTTACGGGTAATCTTATGTCACAATTCCATATACTTAGTAATTTTCAATTACCTGCAAAAGACTCTATCATGAGCCGTGACGCAAACAATGAAATTATTGCCGACTCATGTGACATAAGATTATATTTTACCACTTATTATGGCGATTCACTTAGCCAGATGAAGCTAACAGCACACGAACTCACTAAACCTGTTGAGGAAGGTAAGGTCTATTACTCAGACTTTGACCCAGAAGCTGAGGGATATGTAAGACCAGCTGAACAAGGCGGCATTGCCGAAAAACGTTCATTCACCTTAACAGACTTCACTGAGGCTGACAACATTAGAAATAAGAAGAATTATAATCGTAACATCATTATTCGTCTTAATAATTCATACAAAGATAAAAATGGTGTAACATATAATAACTACGGAACATACCTGCTTCGTAAATATCAAGAAAATCCTTCGACCTTCAAAAATCAATATCATTTTTTACATGATATTTGTCCAGGATTTTATTTCAAGATAGATGGCGGAGCTGGTGCTATGGCACAAATACAGGTTGCACAGCTTAACATTTACTTTAAGAATAAACAAGATGGTAAGGTGTCTGCAATATCAACCAACTTTGTTAGTACTGAAGAGGTACTTCAATTAACTAACTCTCTAACGACAACACACTGTTGCAGCAGTTAGCAAATGAACCAGAGCATACCTACCTCAAAACACCAGCAGGATTATTTACAAAGTTATCACTTCCTGTATCTGAAATCATGGAAGGACATGAAAATAACTCTATCAACTCTGCAAAGATTATACTTTACAGAGAAAATAACAAGACTGCTTCCAAATATCAGTTTGATATACCACAAAATGTGGTAATGCTACCTGTGGATAGTTTACAATCATTCTTCAAAAACAATCGACTACCAGACAATAAGACGTCATTCCTTGCTGCTTATAACAATGCAACAAATGGCTATGTCTTTAATAACATATCTGGAATAATAAACTTATTCGCATATAATAAAACAATGCCTAATTGGGGCAAGGTTGTGATTGTACCAGTAGAACTACGCACTGTATCCCAAGGCTCAGGTAATGGTAATAAAACAATAATTACAAAGGTGTCACACAATATGGGACTGACAAGCACAAAATTATTGGGCAATACGTCAACAGGAAAGAATATTCAGATTTCCATAATATATAGTAAATTCAATGGCAGATAACTTTTTAGAACGCCATCATGAAGAATACGAGCAGCGTAAAGCAGCTTGGCTTCGTAAGAAGAAAAACTTTGGTAGACAACTAAAAGCAAGTATAAAGAATCCTGATGACGAAGCACTGTAGTTAAAGTATAAAAACAGAGAATCGGACTTACAAGATATACGTATGTCCGATTCTTTGCTTTTTGGCATACATTTTGTTTATAATCTTATACTAATAAAGACATATTATCCATAGATATAAGTAAAGAAAAGAAAGGTTAGGATATGATAAACCAATTTTTCCCCAAAAAGTTTCTGAAATACTTTCATTTAGTCGAGAGGAAGCAGAACGACTGACAAGTGCGTCAGTTGCTCCAGAACATATTATGCTTGCCATTCTAAGAGAAAAGTCAGGACCTGTCTGGGAACTATTCAATAAATGGGAAATTGATATAGAAAACATAAAGAAGAAAATAGAAGAAAATATAAAGGAAGAAACAATAAATTCAACAATGTCTATTCCTGATATACAGTTGAATGAGCAAGCTAACAACATTTTTAAGATTAGCTGTTCTGGAAGCTCGTTTACAACACACACTGACAGTAGATATTCTACATCTCTTCCTTGCAATCCTTCATGACTCTTCTAACAATGCAGCAAAGAAGGTTATGGAAGACAGTGGTCTAAATTACAATAACGTATTATCAATGTTACAAAAAGCACAAATCTACCAAAAAAATGGTATTGGAATGGCTGATGAAGACGAAATGGATGACGACATAATGTCATCTTCTTCTGATAACAATAATAAAGATAAAACAAAATCAAATTCTCATACAAAGTCTAAAACTCCCGTACTTGAGAGCTTTGGAACAGACCTTACAAAAGCCGCAGCAGAAGGAAAGCTCGATCCAGTTGTAGGTAGAGAAAAAGAGATTATGCGTGTTTGTGAAATACTTGGAAGAAGAAAGAAAAACAATCCAATTCTTATTGGAGAGCCAGGTGTTGGTAAGAGTGCAATTGTAGAAGGATTAGCACAACTTATTGTAAAACGTCTAACTTCTCCAATTCTTTTTGACAAGCGTGTATTCACACTTGATTTGACAGCTGTCGTAGCAGGTACTAAATATCGTGGTCAGTTTGAAGAACGTATCCGTGCATTAATCAAGGAAATTGAGCAAAATCCTGATATTATTATTTTCATTGATGAAATCCACACTCTCATCGGTGCAGGTTCTTCACCAGGTTCTATGGATGCTGCCAATATTCTCAAACCTGCATTGGCAAGAGGTACAATACAATGCATTGGGGCAACAACAATTGATGAATACCGCAACTCTATCGAAAAAGACGGAGCATTAGAACGTCGTTTCCAAAAAGTACAAGTCGAACCAACATCGGTTGAAGAAACATTACAGATTATTGAAAATATAAAAGCTCGATACGAAGCTCATCATCACGTAACTTATACAGAGGACGCTTTGAAGGCTTGCGTGAAGTATGCTGATAGGTACATCACTGATCGTCACTTTCCTGATAAGGCTATAGACATCATTGATGAAGCTGGCTCACGCACTCATCTACAACATGTAAAGATACCAAAGGCTATCCTTGATATTCAGAAAGAAATTGAGAATGCACAAGAGAAAAAGCAAAACGCTGTAAAAAATCAGAACTTTGAACTCGCAGCAAGTTTCCGTGACAAACAGACTACACTGGAACAGAAACTAAAAGAAGAACAAGACAATTGGCAGAAAGGTGACTCACAAGATAAAGTTGAAATCACAGAAGAGACTATTGCCGACATTGTTTCCATGACGACAGGTGTACCTGTACAGCGTATGCAAGAGGCTGAAGGCGTTCGATTAAAGAATATGAACACAGAGCTTAAACAACTTGTTGTTGCACAAGATGCAGCTATTGACAAGATGGTAAAAGCAATATTACGAAACCGAGTCGGACTAAAAGATCCGAATCATCCTATCGGTGCATTCATGTTCTTAGGTCCAACTGGTGTAGGTAAAACTTACCTTGCCAAGCGGCTGGCTGAGATGATGTTTGGTTCTTCAGATGCGTTAATTCGAGTAGATATGAGTGAATACACAGAGAGTTTTAACACCTCTCGCCTTATTGGCGCACCTCCTGGATACGTTGGCTACGACGAAGGAGGACAGCTCACTGAGAAAGTACGTCGTCATCCCTACTCTATCGTTTTACTTGATGAGATTGAGAAAGCGCACAGCAACGTATTCAATATGCTTCTACAAGTACTTGACGAAGGGCGATTGACTGATGGCAATGGTCGTCTAATAGACTTCCGTAACACGGTAATTATTATGACATCTAATGCAGGTACACGTCAGTTGAAAGAATTTGGGCAAGGCGTTGGATTTAAGGCTTCTAACCTAAATGGCCTCTCACAAAGTGAAGGCGACAAAGAACGTGCTCGTGCTATCATTCAGAAGAGTCTGAGCAAGCAGTTTGCCCCAGAGTTCCTCAATCGTTTAGATGAGATTATTACATTCGACCAACTTGACCTCGAAGCAATTAAGAAGATTATCAATATTGAACTTAAAGGACTCTTCAAACGCGTACACGAACTTGGCTACAAGATGGAGATAACAGAAGAAGCCAAAGAGTTTGTTGCAACAAAGGGTTATGATGTTCAGTTTGGTGCTCGCCCATTGAAGCGTGCTATCCAAAATCATATTGAAGACGGACTGAGCGAACTCATTCTCTCTGGTGATATCAAGTCTGGCGATACCATTAAGGTATCAAAAGAGAACGATAATGAGAAACTAACGTTTGATATTGTATCAGCTGAATAATATCTATAAAATGAGATTAATAAACCTTTACTCTCATACTTATAATAAAAAGACATCATAGAATTGAAGTTGATACTAAATAGAGTTTTTAAGGTGCTTAGTTACTGTCTAACTAAGCACCTTTTTACTATTGAAGAACAAAAAGGGTATGAAGAAGAAAATGAGCACTAAATCAAGAGAAACAGGATAAAGAAAAATGATTTGTAAGGCTCTCTTATAATGTTATCAAAAAAATAAATCAAAAAGAAATCTATATAGAGAATGATATAAGAAAAGGAGTTCCCATAAATAAACATTATGGAACTCCTTTTTTATTTATAATGTTAAGCCACGTCAAGTATTATCAAGCACAAAGAACAATCATTTATAAGCCCAAACTCTTCTTGATAGCCTCAATTTTCTCACCTGCACGCTGCTCACAAGCAGGGAAGTCAGAAGCTGCGTTCATGGTGTCCTTAATTTCAAGATAGAACTTAATCTTAGGCTCAGTACTGACGGACGTACACTCACCTTAGTACCATCTGTGCAGAACCACTGAAGAACATTGCTTGTGTCAGGCATATCCATCTTCTCCTTAGAGCCGTCAGCCTTAGTGATTTCAAGAGTCTTAAAGTCTTTGTAAACATCGATTACACTACCACCAAGTTCCTTTGGAGGATTAGAACGGAAGTTCTTCATCATTTCCTGGATTTCGTCAGCACCTGTCTTACCTGGACGTTCAACATTGATAGTGAACTCATGACTGTAACCATATTCCATGTAGATATCCATAAGTATGTCATACAATGTCTTACCATGATCCTTTGCGTAAGCACAGATTTCTGCCAACAGAGTACAAGCACTTACGGCATCCTTGTCGCGTACGAAGTCTTCTGCAAGGAAACCGTAGCTTTCCTCACCACCACCAATGTATTGCTGCTTACCCTCAGAGAGTGCAATCTCACGTGCAATCCACTTAAAACCAGTGTAGCAGTCGCGCATTTCTACATTCTGCTTTTCAGCAATCTTACGGATAACCTCTGTTGTAACGATAGTCTTCACGATAAAGTCTGTTGGCTTCATCTTGCCTACAGCCTGACGATTAGTGATAATATACCACAAGAAGAGCAAACAAGTTTGGTTACCATTAATCAACACCCATTCGCCATCACTATTCTTGCAAGCCATACCTACACGATCAGCATCTGGGTCAGAAGCCATCAAGATATCTGCATCAAGTGCCTTTGCATCACGCAAACCGAGTGTCAAAGCCTCAGCAATCTCTGGGTTTGGACGATCAACAGTAGGGAAATTACCATCCTTAACCATCTGCTCCTTCACACAATGAACATTGTCAAAGCCCCAAGACTCTAACGCACGTGGAATCATTACGCGACCAGCACCATGCAATGGAGTGTAAACAATCTTAAGGTCGTGTTGGTTCTTAATAACCTGAGGATCAATACTGATAGTCTTTACCTGTTCAAGGTAGACCTTATCTATCTCTTCTCCGATAATCTCTATAAGCTGACTATTACCCTCAAACTTAACATCCTCAACTTTAACCTTGTTTACTTCGTCGATGATACCCTTATCGTGTGGTGCAAGAACCTGTGCTCCATCATCCCAGTAAGCCTTATAACCATTGTATTCACGTGGGTTATGGCTTGCGGTGATGTTCACACCAGCCTGCGCCTTCAAATGACGGATAGCAAAAGAACACTCTGGAGTAGGACGAAGATCGTCGAAAAGATAAACCTTTATGCCATTAGCAGAGAAGATATTAGCAACGGTCTCGGCAAAAAGACGTGAATTATTACGACAATCGTGACAAACAACTACACTAATCTGCTCCTTATCCTTAAAGTTAATCTTCAAATAATTAGCAAAACCTTGTGTTGCCATACCAACAGTATAGACATTCATACGGTTAGAGCCTGCGCCCATAATACCACGAAGTCCACCAGTACCGAACTCTAAATCCTTATAGAAACATTCAATGAGATTTGTTTTATCCTCATTGTTAATCATTGCCTCAACGGCAGAACGTGTCTCCTTGTCAAAAGCAGGTGACAACCATTGACCTGCCTTTTCTTCGCATTGTGCGATAAGTGCTTGGTTATTACTCATAATCCTTAGTGTTTTCTTATTATTACTTGTATTTGCAAATGTACTCAATTATTCTGAGAAAGTCACTTGCAAGTAGAGTTTTTTTTTGTATTTTTGCACCTATCATAATCTGAGGTGTTGCAAAGAATAAGTCATTCAGCCGCATTTTCCTCAACTATAAAATTTGATATAATCTTAAAACTCAACTGACATGGAACTAAACTTTGAAGGAATCCTCCTTGCCGTTTGTACATTCTTAATCATTGGACTTTGTCATCCACTTGTTATAAAAACAGAGTATTATTTCGGTACAAAACCTTGGTGGCTATGGCTCATAGCGGGTATTGCTTGCTGTGTAGCAGCCTTGTTTGTACAAAGTATCTTTTGGTCTGCTCTACTCGGTGTCCTTGGAGCTTCATTCCTTTGGGGAATTGGTGAACTCATCTCGCAGGAGAAGCGTGTCTTAAAAGGATGGTTCCCTATGAATCCTAAACGTAAGGAACACTACGAGAAACTCAGCAAAGACAAGTCTGTTTGCCCAACTTGTAAGGATAAGAAATAAAAACTTTCGAGCATCTTCAACCATTGTGTTAACACCCCGCACGTATGGTGCGGAGGCTTAGCACCAATAGTGCTAACGGAATATTACTTACAATATTTTGTAAAGATGAAAACAACTTTATATTACAAGTCGTATTGATTGATTAAGCTTTAATCAAAAAAAAGAGCGTTCATAGCAGAATTACAACTTCTACTATGAACGAATTATACAATCCTAACATAGGATTAAATGGTACATAATGCCCTTAACCCATTATTTCACGGTCACTCGACGCTCACGAATCAACTTAACCTGACGTAAGAGATCGTTGTAATGAAGGAGGTTAATGCCTTCACTCTGTGCAGCCTGTGCCTTACAGAACTGCTCAACAGTATCTAAATGCTGCATGAGATAGAGCATAATATCTGAATTACTTGCACGGTCAGCAACGATTGGTTTGTCTTTCTGAACAGGATTTAAAAGGATATTCAGTTGGTCTACATAGTTACGCTCGAGTAAGCGACGTGTACGAACTTGCATATCATTAAGACCAATGAGTGGCTTCCAAACACTGTGGAACAAATCATTAAGATAGTCCTTGAACTGATAAGCACCTGCTTCACGCTGATCCTTATAAATCTTATCCATAATGGTTCCGTTCATCATCACTTTCAGAATACGATCCTGATAACTGCTGATTTCATCAACAAGATCAGTACCGGCAATATCAGTCATAGATGAAGGATAAAGCCAAAGTGGTGCTTCAAACACCTGACGACCAATATAGTCGACAGCATCTCTACCCTTCTTGGCTGGCGCAACCTCATAAAGGTTTCTGTCCAGGCATATTATTAATGTAGCGACCACCAATGTTCTTCAGAACGTGATTGGTGTAACGACCATACTGACCAACAACACTTCGCCACATTTCCATGCGGTCCTCGTACTGGTCGTTAGGCTGACGTGTCCACTCTGGAAGTTTTGCAACGATACGTTTCAAGTTCTTAATACCATAATCACTCGCCTTCACATTGTCATCTCCAAGGTCTTCTGTCTGTGCACGTGGATCTTCATTCTTGCCCTCATCACCAAACCACAGACGTGGATTCTTAGCAAGAATGGCTGTTGTCTCAGTCATCAACTTCTCCTTCTCGTCCATCTCATCTTTGAACTCAGGACGATACTGATAGCCCCAACGGATAGCCCACTTGTCGTAATCGTTCACACGTGGGAAGAGTCCGCGCTCTGAAATGCCATCTTCTGGCTGTGCAACGTAATTGAAACGAGCATAGTCCATAATGCTGGCAGTATGACCATGTTCCTCAACCCATTTCTTATCACGCAGCTTCTCTACTGGTGTAGCATGGCTTGCACCCATATTATGACGTAAACCGAGTGTATGTCCCACCTCATGACTTGATACAAAGCGAATCAATTCACCCATAAGTTTGTCGTCCATGTGTGCCGTCTGGGCACGCTTATCTAATGGAGCACACTGAGTGAAGTACCACTTTGTCAAGAGATTCATCACATTATGATACCAACAGATATGACTTTCTATAATCTCACCACTACGAGGGTCAACAATACGAGGTCCGTATGCATTCTCTATCTCAGCTGGAAGATAACGAAGAACATTAAAACGAGCATCGTCAACACTCATTGTTGGATCATTAGGCCACTCTCTTGCTTGTATAGCATTCTTAAATCTTGCTTCCTCAAAAGCAACGTTCCAGTCCTCAATACCTTTTATCAAATAAGGAACCCATTTCTTTGGTGTGGCTGGATCAATATAGAATATGATTGGCTTAATAGGTTCTACAAGTTTTCCTTTTGCGTATGCCTTCTTATCCTTTGGCTCCAAACGGAAACGAGAGATAAACTGCTGACGATCTGTCTTTGTCTGCTCATCACTGAAGATTGTATATCTGTTCGTGAAATAGCCCACACGATTATCCCATATACGCTTGCGCATAGGTACCTTTGGAAGAAGAACAACACTGGTGTTCAGTCCAACAGTCATTGCACCTGTATAAGAGGCAGGTGCTGTAGAAGGTGAACTTGAATAGGTACGTGTCGAAGCAATCTCCACATTAATTGGATAAACCTTCATCGTATCAATGAAAGTACGGTCAGACATCAGTCCGCCTAACTTCAATTGCTTAGAGTCGTTTGAAGATATACTTAGAACGGCATTATCTCTTACGAACAAAGATGTAACATCAATCAACTGTGCCTTTGTATCCTTGTTGCGACCAATGACCTTGAACGAAGCAACAATAGGGTCAGCAGTAGAAGCCTTCAACGTACGGGAAATGCTACTCTTTGGATCAGCCTCTTGTGAAAGAACGTAGGCACGAAGCAACATTGTCTTATCATCGCGCTGCTCAAAATAAACTGTCTGTTGGTTTACTGCCTCTCCTGCAAACTTACCAAAGTTCTGTGGAACAGCTGTGAAACGAGTCACAGCAAGCAGATAGCGACCGATAATAGAATCAGGAACTTCAAAATACCATTGGTCGTCAATATGTCTTACTGTAAAGAGTCCCTGCTGAACACTTCCTTTTTTCTTTACAAGCTGATCGTATGCAGAAGGCTTTTCCTTCTCTTTCTCAGGTGCTTTCTCTTTCTGAACATTCTGTTTTGTAGTGTCTATGTGCTGTGTAATCGTATCTTTTACAGCACGATAGACAAACCTGTTACCTGCTACACCTACTCCACTTCCGAGCATAAGCGCAAACAGACAGGCTGTTGCTTTTTTGTTGATTGACATAAATTTATAGTAACTTTACTTTTATATTTACACATAGAATAAATAAAGACAACCTTACTTTAATACGGTTGCTTTACGGATACGGACATCAACTAATGGACGGTCGTTTGCGTCAACAGGCTGGCGTTGAATACGCTCAACAACATCTAATCCATCTAACACCTGTCCAAAGACAGTATACTGTCCGTCCAAATGAGGCGAACCACCCACTTCTTTATACATTTGACGCACCTCAGGTGTCATCTGTACCATACTATCAGTATGTGCATTGAGACGTTCCTGCGCCCAATCGAGTTGTCCTTCAGAGAATTTTATCCCCCAAACAATATAAAATTGTGAAGATGAAGACATACGTTTTGGATTGACATTATCCGCCTCACGTGCTGCCGCAATAGCACCACGTCGATGTAATAATTTTGGATAACAAATCTCTGCAGGAAGTAAATAAGGTTCTGGTGTATCACCTAAAACCTGTCTGGGCTTTGCTTTTTTTGAAGCCATATCACCCGTCTGGATCATAAAATCCTTAACAACTCGATGGAATAATACACCATTATAGGCTCCACGATGCACCAACCTCAAGAAGTTATCACGATGACGTGGGGTCTCATTGTAGAGTTCAATACGTATATTTCCACTATCTGTTTCTAACAAAACCTCATGGCGCAAACTGTCCGTAAATGACTGAGCATATACATTCGCAACCAATACAACTAATAAAAAGGAAAAAATAGACTTCTTCATCTCTTAAAATTATATCATTAGATTACATAAAGGGATTAAACTATCATTTGAAAAATATTAAACTCTTTCAATATACAAAACGACATTTTATATACCTGACACTGCTAACTTGGTATGATAAAATTGATTACCTCTTTTTCAACATCAATTGTAAACGTACCTACTGGTGTGTGTTTTAATAGACGTCCATCAACACTCACAGGCGTATGCTGAGTGACCTCAATACTAAGTTCCTGAGTTCTATAAGCAAGAACATTACGATGACTTAAATCTTATTATGTAATAAAAGTAACATTCCCCTTAAAGTTTGCAGCATCCTTGGCTTTGAGACAACAGAAACATCCAGTAAACCATTATAAGGAACAGCGTTCGGGAGTCTGACCATATCCATGAGCATTACCAACACAAAGCGTCATCAGTCGTTGTTGAAGCCTATCCGTATTAATTCGTAGGGACATCAAATAATCCATACGTTGGAATAGAAATAGAAAGCAAGACAATATGAAGGAGATTGTACGTGAGATGAAGACGTGACGCATACGCCGACGAAGACTCATTATATTTGCTACCATACCAATATTTACACAGTTAAGGAAATATCGACGACAACGCTCGTTCTTTTTATTTTCATATCGAATACAGCCTACATCTATTCGTCTGACACGTCCTTGTTCAAGCCACTCGATAGTCTGTTCTAAGCAAGACTCTTCAAAACCCCAAAAGTGTGCAAAGTCATTCAATACACCATTCGGGATTACACCCAATGTGATGCGCTCACGCTCAATACGATCCAAGAGCATAAGGTAGTTAACAGCATCATTCAATGCAGAGTCACCACCACAAATAATAATTGTCGTATAACCATTACTTATCAGCTTGCGTACCAATTGCTGTACGCTACGTGGATTCTCACTCAGAACCTTATCGTATTTTATATTATGAGCATACAAATAGCGTTCGACTTGTTTCCACCATTTTTCAGAATTATGCAACCATCCACTCTTTGGACAATATATAATGCCCCACCTTCCATCCATTACCATAAACTCATTATTTCTTCTATTTTATCCTCCATTCTCTGCTCAGCATTTATCCAGTGTATCGTAAAGCCACGACGCTCCATACCACGAAACCATGTCATCTGTCGCTTAGCAAACTGGTGTATGGCGATTTCCAACTGTCGGAACATCTCGTTGTAAGAGAGCTTACCCACAAGATGTTCTGTTACAAATTTATATTCCAAACCATAATAGATAAGGTCCTCTGCGGGAACACCCTGTTTAAGAAGTCCGTCTATTTCGTCAAGCATCCCTTCTTCTAAACGAACTTTAAGACGACTTGTTATCTTCTTTCTTCGGGTCTCACGGTCAATGTCTACACCTATTATTAATGATTCGATTGGTGGGCATTGACGTTCTTCAGTTGGCTTCGTTAGATTATAAGTTTCTATTTCAATGGCACGAATAGCACGCTGACAAGAGTCAACATCCGTCTTGTTATGCATAAGAGAATGGTTCTTTGCCTTCAATTCAACGAGCATTACAGTCAGTTCTTCAAGTGACTTATCCTCCAAATCTTTACGAAGTTCGGCATTCTGTGGTACAGGCGAAAGACTATACCCCTTCAAAACGGCTTCTATATAAAGTCCAGTACCACCACAAAGAATGGGCAGCACTCCCCTATTCCGTATATCTTCATAACAATCAAGGAAATCCTGCTGGTATCGAAAAAGATTATACTTTGTTCCAGGCTCACATATATCAATAAGGTGATAAGGCACTCTATGTCCCTCAACAGTATAGTCAGCCAGGTCTTTACCCGTTCCTATATCCATTCCACAATACACCTGACGGCTGTCAGCACTGATAATCTCAGCATGGAGTCGAGCTGCCAAATGCGCAGCCAGCGTAGTCTTACCCGAAGCCGTAGGACCAAGAATGGTAATCATACGTTTATCGAATGCCAAACCAGCGTCCGCAATCTTATCTATATATTCCGTCTTCATGTCGCAAAGATAACAAAAAAATCCCTGCCAGCAAGCTGACAGGGACTATTATTTTATCCGTCAATCACTCTCTACGCAAGAGAAGATTGCAGATAACCTTCCGGTTGGTATTACTTCAACTCTGCGAAGTACTTGATTGTACGAACCATCTGAGAAGTATAAGAGTTCTCATTGTCGTACCAAGAAACTACCTGTACCTGATAAGTGTTATCGTCGATCTTGCTTACCATTGTCTGAGTTGCATCGAACAATGAACCATAGCGCATACCGATGATATCAGAAGATACGAGTTCATCCTCAGTATAACCGAAGCTCTCGTTAGCAGCAGCCTTCATTGCAGCATTGATACCCTCAACAGTTACGTCGCTACCCTTAACAACAGCAACGAGAATTGTTGTAGAACCTGTTGGAGTTGGGATACGCTGTGCAGAACCAATCAACTTACCGTTCAACTCAGGAATAACAAGACCGATAGCCTTAGCAGCACCAGTTGAGTTAGGAACGATGTTGCAAGCACCTGCACGTGAACGACGGAGGTCACCCTTGCGCTGTGGACCGTCGAGAATCATCTGGTCACCAGTGTAAGCGTGGATTGTTGACATGATACCTGACTGGATTGGAGCGTATGCGTTCAAAGCAGCTGCCATAGGAGCCAAGCAGTTTGTTGTACAAGAAGCAGCAGAGATAACAGTATCCTCAGCCTTCAAAGTCTTGTGATTAGTATTGAAAACAACTGTTGGAAGATCGTTACCTGCAGGAGCAGAGATAACTACCTTCTTAGCACCAGCCTTGAGGTGAGCCTCAGCCTTTGCCTTAGATGTATAGAAACCTGTACACTCGAGAACTACGTCTACGTTGTTAGCAGCCCATGGGCAGTTAGCAGCGTCCATCTCAGCAGAGATTTTAATCTCCTTACCATCAACGATGATTGAATTCTCAGTAGCCTCTACTGTGTGCTTACCCTCACCGAACTTACCAGCGAAGCCACCCTGTGCAGTATCATACTTCAACAGATGTGCAAGCATCTTAGGACTTGTCAAGTCGTTAATTGCAACAACCTCATAACCTTCAGCCTCGAACATCTGACGGAATGCGAGACGACCAATACGGCCAAAGCCGTTAATAGCTACATTTACCATTTTACTTTAAATAATTTATAAAAGTTTATAAAAACGAATTTCTTTTTGTATTCTTATTGAAGATTTTATATCTTACGATTGCAAAAGATACATATTTTTGCAGACGCTTTGCGTATTAAATATTATAAAAATAATTTCTTTCGTATATAGACACTATTAAACGTGGCTGAGGAAAACCATTCCAGAAAGTCTTTATAACGTTAGAAAATCTTTTTAATATAAATTGTCTAACAAAGGTAATAAACAACAAAACAAGTAAATTATGAGTAAATTTATCCAAGAATTCAAGAGTTTTTGCAGTAAAAGGGAATGCTATTGACATGGCTGTCGGTGTTATCATTGGCGGCGCATTTGGCAAGAGTGTTTCATCAATTGTTAATGATATTATCATGCCTCCTATTGGCTGGCTCATTGGTGGAATTAATTTCACAGACCTAAAGTGGGAACTACCTTCGGTAGATATTAATGGTGTAGCAACCATTAACCCTGCCACTATCAACTACGGAAACTTTCTACAAACAACTTTTGATTTCCTTATTATCGCTTTATGCGTGTTCTTTATTATAAAGGCTATGACAAGACTCTCTAAGAAGAACGACAATAAACCTACAGAACCCGTATCGCCACCAGAACCTACTAATGAAGAAAAACTCCTTGTTGAAATTCGCGACTTATTAAAGAACAAATAAACCTTTAATTCACATTGTCCGAAGATTTAAGTTTACAATCTTCGGACATTCTTGTTACATTATATATCTATATCACAAAAACAAATTACACAAAATCTCTGAAAACTTTATAAGATTTCTACTTCTGCACGACATGACTTCCCTAAATAGATGACAATACTAAAGATTGAAGCATAACACATCAATAGAGATAGAACATCTGCATATCTTCTTACTTTCTGTAAGTAAATTATGCCAATATTATCAACACTTGTAAACAAAAATCATATACAATAAAACTAACACATAAACTTTTAGCTTTTTAACGACGCTCTTTTGGCTTGCACAAGATGCCCTTCTCACATGTTACTAATGGTCTTTCGAAGTCTAATCAAGCACTTTTAATCGAGGCATATTATAAAATACTGATTTACTTATAGTTATAAACACAGACTTGAACCCAATCATTTACGCTATTTACAGATGAATTTTACAAAAATATTGTAAAGATTTTTTTCACACCATATTTTTGCAGTTATCAAAGATTAATACCTTTTTACATATCAGTAATAAAAATAAAAGCCAAGACTATCCTCTTGGCTGTGTATAATGATAGATTGCGCCTTTCCATTAAAACTAAATGAAAAAAAACCACGCATTTTACAAAAAACATCCACTATCTGTTTAATCTGCCTTAACTCGCATCTTCCTCTACTTTTTTATCTAATTTAATCAGCAGCAAACCTATTGCTGTCCAAATGAGTTCACGGATACGAACAAGCAAGGCAACAAAGATACCAACTTCAAGCGTAAGTCCTAAATCTTTTATAGACATAAGAAATCCACCTTCACGTCCTCCCAACTGCAAAGGCATAAAGAAAAGCATATTTGCAAAAAGAGAAGTAAATGCAAGAATTAATAAACAATCAAAATAATTTGCTGACGGAAGTAATACTAAGAGAATAAAAAATATCTCCAAGGCACTACAAATTCTGCAAGATAGTTCGAGTAAAACAACGATAAGAAAAGTTCGTGGGTTTTGATTATGTAATGATGCAATCTGTGAGTCTATCCTATCAAGTTCTGACTTGTGAGAATCAATAAAAGGCTCTGCCCATCTTTTAATCAAAGGAATATGCCGTACAATGTTTAACACCCTTGCTGCTAATCCTTTCTTGTATCCAGTTAGAAAGAACCAAATGGCTGATAAACAAAAAACAGACACAACGGCTAACATCATACCCTTCGCAAGGTTGATTGGCTGTGTAAAGACATAGAGAAAAATCGATATGAGCCAAAACCAAAAATGGCTAAAAATATGCGTCATAGCATATAGAACAACAGAGGAGGTCGCACGCTCTGTGCCAATCTTTGGAGTAAGCTCCATTATACGATAGGGTTCGCCACCCATTAATCCCCCTGGTGTTGCATAGTTTAATGCAAAGCCTGACACCGTAACCTTATAGAGCCATAAAAAAGAAATTTTCCTTCGTTCTTCTACACCATGTATCTGACTGCGTATAATTGTAAACCAAGCCGCTGTATTAAAGATGTAAAGAAATGCCCACAACACGACTACGGCAAAAAACCAATAACCTGCATGTTGGATTTTCTGCCAAGCATCATTAAAGTCAAGGTTGTACACCATGATAGAGAGTACAACCAGACCAAAAGTAAAGAAGATGTTCTGAAACTTTTTACTCATATTTCTTCTTATGATTTAGGACATAAAATTTACATTCGCCTACAACGTTTCCCTTAATCACGTCCTTCGCTATTATAAGCTGTACGATCCTCACGCTTACGTGGAACAGAAAAACGCACCTTATCACTATCATCCCTTCTTTCCTTATACAACTTTGGAAGAGGGTTCCCCATTGGAGCATCATACTCCGCCCGATTACGATAAATGTCTATCGCAAGATAGATTGCATGACGGAAAGGAAGTACATCAGCTACACCCTTACCTGCTAAAGAAAGACTATCTGGTATCTCGGCTGCAGTGCGCACAAGTGGTAAACCCGCAGTATACGTAACACCATGGCATGACGAAAGCGTACGGAAAGGAGCAACTCCTTGTTCGTAATACATTGCCAACACACCATCAAACTGCTCTGTATTATTACAACCGAAGAAGGTATCAGCAGCGTATGGGCCAAAGGCTTGAACACCCTTCTCAACAAGCTCGTCAATAGCAGGCAAGATAACCTCCTGTTCCTCTGAACCTAACAATCCATTGTCACCCGCCTTAGGGTTTAGTCCCAGTATTGCGATGCGAGGACAAGACATTCGAAAGTCACGGCGAAGACTCTTAAACAATGCACTCGCATTATTAACAATACATTCTTTGATATTGATTCAGCAACTTGACGTAGTGGAAGATTACGAGTAGCAAGCGCAACTCTCAACCCGTCGTTAATCAAGATAGAAAGACCTTGCTCCTCCGAGCCCATGTGATCTTCAATATACCGACTCTGACCACTAAAATGGAATCGCTCATTGTTATCTATAGGTGCAGTTACAAGAACATCAAATAAGCCCTGTCGGTAATCTTCTAACGCTTTATCAACAGCTTGTAAACCAGCAACACCAGACTCCTCAGAAGCGACACCAAGCTCAACCTTAATCTCATTGTCAAATACAGGAAGTAGATTAAGACGTCCGTCCTGCGCTTCTGACGCATCATTAATGATGGTAAAGTTTGCTTCTATGTCAAGAGCATTGCGATGATAGGTTGCCACCTTAGGCGACCCATATATAATAGGTGTACAAAGCTCTAACATCTCTGACTCTGCAAAGGTCTTAAAAATAAGCTCATATCCTACACCATTTGTATCTCCGTGTGTGATTGCTACGCGGATTCTTTTATTCTCGTTCATATCATTATACCTTATATTAATTTTCTGTATCTCTTCTTACTTTCTTGTGCTTCTTCCTCTTTCATCCTCTATCTTCTTTGCCGTTGAGAGCAAACCACAAGCAGCAAAGATGTCCTGCCCACGACTTGCACGAATAGTTGTGAAGACTCCATGCTGCGTTAAATAGTTTCTGAATTTTTCCATCCTATGATCATCAACACCCTGTAAAGGAATGTTCGGAATAGCGTGGAAACGTATAAGATTCATTCGACAATCTAATCCTTTGAGTAAGTCTACAATTGCCTTGCATGCTCTTCGCTGTCATTAAAATCCTTGAAAACAATATATTCAAACGAAAGACGACGCTGATGAGAAAAATCATAATTACGCAATAAATTAATAATACTATCTATTGACATTCCTCTCTCTGCTGGCATCAATTCCGAACGTTGATTATGTAGAGGGGTGTGCATACTTATCGCAACGTGACAGTCGCTTTCTTCCAGAAAGCGTTGGAGTTTTCCTTTGATTCCAACACTACTTACTGTGATACGTTTTGGCGACCATCCGTACCCAAAATCTGCTGTCATCACCTCTGTTGTTCGCAACACATTGTCAAGATTATCCATTGGTTCACCTTGCCCCATGAAGACAATATTTGTCAATTTATCACGTTCAGGAAGAGAATAAATTTGATTGAGAATATCTGTCACCGAAAGACTTCCTTCAAAACCCTGCTTTCCTGTCTGACAAAAAAGACAATTCATCTTACAACCTACTTGTGAAGAAACACAAAGCGTCGCACGATCAGCATCTGGTATATACACCGTTTCAACAAACTTACCACTTTCAGTAGGAAAAAGATATTTGATGGTTCCATCTTTTGAGTATTGTGCATCAATTGGCTCATTACAACCAACCTCATATTCTGCAGCAAGTTTTTCTCTGTTTGCTTTCGAAATGTTCGTCATCTCATCGATACTCTTCACGTGCTGTGTATAGAGCCATTTAGCCATCTGTCCGCCTGTAAAAGCAGGCATTCCAAGCGACTTAGCAACCTCTTTCAGTTCGCCAAGTGTCATACCCAACAAATACTTCTTTTCACCTTCCATTCTCGTTCTCAATGTTTTGTTGCTGCAAAGATAACGAAAATATGGATAATATTCGTGTTTTACACCCTTTTTATGATTGGAAAAATGTACAAAAAAACATGTTTTGCAATCAAAGCAAACGATAAGTATTCACCTTTCTATGTCTAATTATTGTGATTGTAGTTTTTTTAATTACTATCTTTGCAGATGATAGTTTATAATAAAATATTTCAATAGAATGATGACAATAGAAGAAAAACAAAAAAATAGAAGAAAAGAATCGTTGATGTCCTAAAAACAGTATACGACCCAGAAATACCCGTGAACATCTATGATCTTGGTATGATTTACAAGATTGATGTGAACGAAGAGGGCAACCTTGATATGGACATGACGTTTACGTCACCCTCTTGCCCCGCAGCAGACTTCATCCTTGAAGATGTACGCACAAAAGTAGAGAGTGTTGAAGGTGTGAAGACTGCAAATATCAACCTTGTCTTTGAACCAGTTTGGGATCAAAGTATGATGACTGAGGAAGCACGTGTAGAACTGGGCTTTGACTAAAACACTTGTCTTCACTGCTGAAAGAAAAGCTTGCTTAAACCCAAATCGGTCATTAGACCACAATGTTTCTGAATATCGTATGAAGAATATCTATTTCCTCTCCGATGCACATCTGGGTTCGCTTGCAATAGCGCATCCACGCACACACGAACGACGCCTCGTTCGCTTTTTAGACAGTATCAAGCATAAAGCTGCAGCGGTTTATCTACTTGGTGATATGTTCGATTTCTGGAATGAATATAAATATGTTGTCCCAAAAGGATATACACGTTTCTTGGGCAAGATATCTGAATTAACGGACATGGGCGTTGAAGTGCACTTCTTCACAGGTAATCATGACCTTTGGACTTATGGATATTTAGAAAAAGAATGTGGTGTTATTCTTCATCGCAAACCAATCACAACAGAGATATACGATAAAGTTTTTTATCTTGCACATGGTGATGGTTTAGGCGACCCTGACCCAAAATTCCGCTTTCTACGAAAGGTTTTTCATAACCCCTTCTGTCAGCGTCTTCTCAACTTCTTTCATCCTTGGTGGGGAATGCAATTAGGCTTGAACTGGGCTAAAAAAAGTAGACTGAAGCGTGCTGATGGGAAGGAAGTTCCTTATTTGGGTGAAGATAAAGAATTTCTTGTGCAATATACCAAAGAATATATGTCTACCCACAAAGACATAGATTATTACATTTACGGACATCGTCATATTGAACTCGACCTCACCTTGTCACGAAAAGTACGTTTATTCATTCTTGGTGATTGGATATGGCAATTTACCTATGTTGTCTTTGATGGTAAACATATATTCTCGGAAGAATATGTGGAAGGTGAAAGCAAACCCTAAAACAAAACTTTGGGATAAATAAACAACCCAGATGAGCGTTCTAACAAGAAGTTCTTACTGGTTGTTTTTTCTAATTCAGTTATTAGACAACAATATGAAAAGTAGGGATTTTGGAACATTGTTGTCTAACGACCAATTTAGCTTTTGAAGTTGCTGTCACTGCTGTCAGCCTAACATATAACATAAACACCTTATAAATTGCGTGTTATGAGAAATGTTAAAAGTGACAGCAACTAAAAACAAAAACTATTTGAGTAAAAATGACTGAATTGGTTTAAACAATTCTCTCGTTTGACTAATAGTAACATTTATTTCACTACAAACAACCTGACCTAAAGAATATTGAGATCAGAAAGAGCCTTTTGTGCAATAACATCAAACTCTTCTCCTAATTCACAGAAACTCAGGACGCAATTATATGCAGCATGTCTTAAAGGAAGACTCTCACCCGCCAATGTTGTATGTGCCTGATCAAGAAACTCATTGATTCCACGCTCATTAGGCTCCATTTTACGAGCAAACAATCGAGCAAGTAGTTGATAACCACAAAGCTGATACATATCATTATCAGATGCTATCCACTTATAAGCTAAGGATGGCGAAAAATCGAGATGTTGTAATAGATTGAAAGCCAACAACTCAGCCATTTCCTGAGTATGAAGTCGCTCCATCCACACTTCAACAAGGTCTTCGTCCATTTTCTCTGCTGGCATAATTAAAGTAGCAAGCACCTGACACTCTCTAATATCCTCCTTCCAAAGTTCAATTGCAAGCTCATAATTCTTACCATACTCAACAGCCATCTCCTGTAAATCAGGAATTGGAACACCCCAATTTATTTTATACGAAACACCTTTTTGACGCATAGAGTGCGAAGCAACACCATTCATCAATAGGCGAAAAGACTGCTTTATCTCTTTTAATTTATCATGTATCTGTTCGTTCATTCTTCTTATAACTAAATCATCTAATAATCATATTAGAGTTTTACTTTAACACCATTGTTAAATTATAAACACCTAATAATATGATAGTCTCATTATTTATGCAACCAGACTTAACATTAAGTATTCGTCTGTTTCTGAAATATTGTATTTTGACAGCGTATCAGTATCTCTACGGAACTCGTTTAATAGCTGCTCAGTATCTCCTCCACTCCTTGCCATCCAATCACGAAAATACTCAACAGCACGTTCAATATTACCCATAGCCCACTGACAATAACCGGCATTGATATAATCCTCAGGTACGGGACATTCTGACAGAAGTGTATCATATAATTGTGAAGCCTTTCAAGATTATCATCTGAAAGCATTGCCCATGCAAGAAGACGCTTCACATTCATATCATCAGGATATTGATAATCAAGACGGAACAATTCCTCACGTACCTCACTAAATTTTCCCATCTTCAGTAAAGCTACACAATGCTTCATCGTATAACCCTTATGTCCTGGTTCTAAGTTTAATAGTAATCCGTAAACTTCCTCTGCAAGGTCGTAATCTTCATTTATGAGTGCTGCACGTGCTTTTCCTTTCAAGGCCCAACGATTGTCAGGGTCGGCTATGAGCGCATCGTCAAAATACTTATAAGCAGCATCTGCCTTTCCAAGATTAATATTGGTGTAGCCTATTAAGATAGAAAAACGTGCGTCAGAACTCTGAAAAGTAGTAAGAAGTTCGGCGAGTTCCATCGTCTTCTGATGCTTATACAAATGCATAGCTAATCGCAACTTAACATCATCAAGTCCCGATTCTTCAAAACACTTATACGTAAAGAAGAAAGAATCTGAAATAAAATCTCCTTTACCATTATCCTCAAATGGATTAATAAAGTCACCAGCTTTATCATAGAGACGAAAAAAACGATAAAGGTCTTGCAAATAGGTCCGTCGAATACTGAAAGCATCTTCTTTATCATCACTTTGAACTAACGAGCCAAACGCAGCATCAGAGTTAATCACATTCTTAATATTATTTGGCAACTGGTCTGCAATCTGTTCTATCGCAAAGGCAAACGAATATTTATCCGACTCACAGAAGTTACTTCTCTCCATAAGTGCGTTTAGAAACATTGTATCACCTAATTTGCTGGATACAGAGCATAAAGAAGGATGTTCAAGATAGAAAGGAGTAAACCAATTTATCATATCATTAAAGAACGGAAAACGCTTCATGTGACTGAAACCACCAAAATAGATATCAGAACCCCGCTTATGCATGTCAGCCATCTTGCGCACTTTCTCCTCTAATTGCTCCATACGCTTCTCATCCGCATCTTGATTTAGAATATTCTCCACCGCATCCTCTTCTTTCTCAATAATACCAATACGATCAATCGTCAGATTAGAATTGCGCATGATATCAGGCATTATATCTCGTTGTATCTTATCGTTATCTTTCTCTGCATCCTTACTATAAAAGGATTGTATTTGCAGAGTTAATAATTCACGAGTAAAAGCAGGATTATCACAGATTTTACGTATAATGATTTCTTGTTCTGGGAAGATGTCCATCCCCTCAAAGATTGAGAGTACCCAACCGACCAAAGCACGTTGTCTTACGTGTTCGTCTGTTGCCCTTTGATATATGTTGGTAAGTGTTTTGAATTTATTAATATCAAATTGGTTCATTGCACTAAGACTAATAGCACTTACCAATACCTGTTGGTCGGAAGAAACAACTGTTGGCGAAAGAAGTAAATCTGTATAAAACAGACAATCATCATCCGTCCATTGACATGAAGTCCATAAAGCATTAAAAAGACGATTTATAAACAATTGATGGCGTTCGTATAACTCTGTACTTTTCTGTATTCTCACCTCCTCTGGTTGAAGTGAAAGCATTGCCACGTCTGACACGAACGTTTCTAACACGGTTCGAATAAAATCATGACTGGTATTGAGACGATCAGCAACGTGAAACGCATTTATCCATGCGCTAATATTCTTACAACGCCAACTTATCTCAAGATTTGCTGCCACCCTATACAAACGTTGTAACAATGTTAAATAAAGCGATTCACGCTGGTTGTCAGCAAAACCTCTTCTCATATAATCTACCATCAAAAGATAATCTGCCTTGATGGTTTCGAACTCACCATACCCAATAAGGGAAGGGCGCTCATAAAGTTGATCTAAATATTCAATGGCATTCGTCAACCTTTTCTCTATCAAAGAGTTTATAACCTTATTAAGGATTTCCTCTACATTCACGGATTTATTTCTTTTATATGTTTACTTCTTATTTCTTACCTCTAATCTTAACACCACTAAGATAGTTACGTGCCATCTGTAAATTTGCCTTACGTGGAGGTCCTATCTTTGTGTATTTTATGTCTGGTAATGAACGTACAACAGCCTCATCGACCTTCATATATTTCTGAATCAATGCTGAATAATACTTCACCCCATTCTTATTAATAAGTTCCACAGCCTTATCGTACGCATCAGCAAAAGCTGCTTCTTCATCCTTACGACGCACCTTATCCATTACGGCTACAACACCGAGATGAACGTCTGCATCTTCAGAATTAAAGAGTGATATATTATTTAATAACAATGCCTTTGTCGCTTGTGGCTCAGCAAACCAATATGCGTCTACCTCATGATTTTGCAACATAACAAGTCGAACAAAACACATCATTTATCTGCACACGAAAAAAATTTGATATTTGGGCTTAGCTTTCTTCACAACCATATCTGTGAGCAGATCAGTCCCAGAGTAACGAGTCATTGCCACAATCTTATCACTAAGATCAGAAAGTTGTTTTACTTTTTGACTCCTTATCTGCAATCAGTTGCCATTTAAGATTTGTATCAGTAAGATAATGCATTAATAACTTATTTCTATGCTTCAATCTTTCTGTACGAATAAGATCGCTAAAAGCAACCTGCACACTCCCCCCTATCATTGCCGTATCACAATCCATCTGTGCATTATAGCGACAAAGTCTAATATCAACTTTTGTCGTATCATACAACACACTATCCTTCAACAGATAGGCTGGCAAACAATCTATTGTTGGCATCACTGCAATCTTATAAGCCTTTTGATAAGCCACGATTTCAGCCTCTTTCTTTGCTTTACGTTCAGCCTGTACCTCCTTGTTACTCTTCCCACAGCTAACAAGCGCAAACAAAACTAATATAAGTAGAGAATTAAAATGTTTCATATAGATGCAAATTTAAGAATAAATTTTGTAACTAAGAAAAATCTTATTACTTTTGTCTTACTTATGGCAAAGGATAAAATCGCTTTCGTCTGCAGTAATTGTGGACAGGAAAATGCAAAATGGATTGGTAAGTGTCCTAATTGTGGACAGTGGAACACCTTCAAAGAGTTCCGTATTGCTTCTGATACGGGTTCAATGGCAGCACGCAACGCTGCTACTACATTGCGAAATGTAAGCTCAGGTGGCTCTACATCTGCATTAGAAAACAAGCCACAACGCCTACGTGATGTTTCATCTCATAACGACCCACGTATTGACATGCGTGATGGTGAACTCAATCGTGTGTTAGGTGGTGGATTGGTACCTGTGGCAGTATCGTCCTTCTTGGAGGTGAGCCAGGCATTGGCAAGAGTACACTGACCTTACAGACAATCCTTCACATGACACAGCGTGTACTCTATGTAAGTGGTGAAGAAAGCCCTCGTCAAATCAAGATGCGTGCTGAGCGAATAGCAAAAGATATTTCTGAGAATATCATTATCTTGTCCGAAACATCCTTGGAACACATCTTTGACCATATCCGTGATGTTCAACCCGAACTTGTTGTTGTAGATTCTATTCAGACAATCTCAACAGAAGACGTCGATAGTAGTCCTGGTAGTATCAGCCAAGTACGCGAATGTGCCTCTGCACTACTACGCTTTGCCAAGACAAGTGGCGTTCCTGTTATTCTCATTGGACATATCAATAAAGAGGGAAGTATTGCCGGACCAAAGATATTAGAACATATTGTTGACACCGTAATTCAGTTTGAAGGCGACCAACACTATATGTATCGTATCCTCCGAAGTATCAAGAATCGTTTTGGTTCCACATCAGAACTTGGAATATACGAGATGGAACAGCAGGGACTTCGTGAAGTAAGTAACCCTTCTGAACTCCTACTTACAGAAGACCACGAGGGATTATCGGGTATTGCTATCTCAAGTACAATTGAAGGTGTACGCCCTTTCCTCGTCGAGACACAAGCACTTGTTTCATCAGCTGCCTATGGCACTCCACAACGTTCTGCCACAGGCTTCGATCAACGTCGACTAAACATGCTTCTTGCTGTATTAGAAAAACGTGTTGGCTTTAAGCTAATGCAAAAGGATGTTTTCTTGAACATTGCTGGTGGATTACGTGTAACAGACATGGCAATGGACCTCAGCGTCATAGCTGCTGTACTCTCATCTAATGTTGATACTCCTATCGAACAAGGTTGGTGTATGTGTGGCGAAGTTGGACTGAGTGGCGAGGTGCGACCTATTAGTCGTATTGAACAACGCATTGCAGAAGCTGAAAAACTGGGATTTAGTCATATTATTATCCCTAAATATAATCTTTCTGGTCTTTCCAATAAATATAATATACAACTACATCCGGTGAGAAAGGTTGAAGAAGCACTAAGGGCATTATTTGGATAGCACAATTAGCACCCTTAATTCCAAATGCGTTATTAGAGCCTAAACCTATTTGGGTTTAAGACAACAAGTCATACCATTACACTGGTATCCTACAAAATAATCCACAAAAGTACAACACGAGTTAAATGTTTTTGTTATCTTTGCAGGAAGAACAAACGAATGCACAATGAACAGAACTAACAAAGTATTACTCATCTACACTGGCGGCACCATAGGTATGGGGCATAACCAACGAACAGGCGCATTAGAACCATTAGACTTCAACCATCTTGTAGAAAATGTACCTGAGTTCAAACTTATCCCTACAAAGGTTGACACCTATCAGTTTGCTCCACCTATTGACTCCTCTGACATGTCACCAGTGAGATGGAAACAGTTAGTTAAGATTATTTCTGACCGATACGAACAATACGATGGTTTTGTTGTGCTACATGGTACTGACACCATGTCTTATACAGCATCTGTTTTGTCATTTATGTTTGAAAACCTTACCAAACCTATTATCCTTACCGGCTCACAACTCCCTATCGGCCAGTTACGTACTGATGGTAAGGAAAACCTCATGACAAGTCTTGAATTGGCTTCTGCTCACCATTTAGATGGAACTCCGATTGTACCTGAAGTTTGTATCTATTTTAGTGGGCATCTTTTACGAGGAAATCGTTCAACAAAACAGAATGCTGACGAATTTAACGCTTTTGACTCCTTTAATTATCCACACCTGTGCGAGGCGGGGGTCAACTTCAATTTTAATGAACACAACATCTTAAAGCCCGACTTTACAAAGCCAATGATACCGCATTTTGAGTTGGACAACAATGTTATTATATTTTCTCTCTTCCCTGGCATTGAGGAACATCTAATCCATCACATGTTTGATGCACCTGAACTGCGAAGTATCGTTATGCGTTCGTATGGAAGTGGAAATGCACCGCAATATCCTTGGCTAATGGACTTACTTCGTAAAGTGTCTGAACGTGACATTATTGTTGTCAATATTAGTCAGTGTATTAGTGGACAAGTTGAAATGAATCGTTACGACACGGGCTATCAACTCAAAGACGCTGGTGTGATTAGCGGCTTTGATAGCACTGTTGAGGCAGCAGTGACAAAACTCATGTATCTACAAGCCAAATACAAGGACTCTACAACCATTCGTAAATACATGAACCAATCAATTGCTGGTGAAATTACTGTCTTTTGTTGATTTAATAGAAGGAAACAAAGAATACAAAATGATAATCTGAGAATAAGCCTTTTGTGGATGGTTTATTCTCAGATTTTTTTTTTTTTCAATAGAGTTTACTTTAACCCATATCAGTCATTAATTCACTATCAATGATAGCAACCGATTTCTAAAACTTATTACAACGCTCAAAGAAACCTATTTCATCGAGTTCCGCCTTCATACGCAACTCCTCTTCATCTGTCATATTCTGGAAAGGTGTACGATTAGGACCAAGATCAAAACCAATCAACTTCATAATTCGTTTACCACCGACAATATTACCACGAAAATGGCAAATAACATTGATTACCTCCTGAGAGAAGTTCTGTTTTTCGCGCGCTGTATCAATGTCACCCTTATTCCATGCCTCAATAATTCCTGTCAATTCACGACCATTATAGTTGGTTGTACCACCAATACCGCCCTTGGCACCACCTTGAGCCAAACTTGGAAGAATTGTTTCGTCCTGACCATGCAACATATCAAACTTACCGTCTTTGTAAAGACGGCACTGATTGTACTCATAAAGGCTCTCAAAGGTATACTTGATACCCGCAAAATTAGGGATACAACCATCAACAGCCTTCAAAAGTTCGAGCATTGACAGGAATGCACCATTGAAAGCAGGAATATGATAATAATAGAATGGGAGTGACGGAGCTGCTGCTGCTATTGTTTCACAATACTTAACCAACTCTTCAACACGACCTATCTTTGGGAAAGGAGGTGCCATAGCACCGATACCCCATGCACCTATCTTCTCTGCATGTTCTGCCAAACGAACACTCTCTCGCAAGCAACAACTGCCCACATGCACAATGACCTTAAAGCCCTCTGGTGCTACCTCTACCCAACGTTCAGCCAACTGCATACGCTCTTCCGTTGTAAGCATATATCCTTCACCAGATGAGCCATTTATAAACACTCCCTTCAAACCATTCTTCTGCAACATTGCTGCATACGCCTCTATTGGCTCAAAATTGACATCGCCATTAGCATAGAATGGCGTGAACGGTGCGTCAATTAATCCGATAATCTTTTCCATAAACTTTGTTGCCTTCTACCACTAATCCACTAACTGAGACTATTTGCATAAGTAAGGCGATTATAAAATGATAATGATAAACTAATTTATTACAATTCCTTATTCCATATTGTCGGTTGTTGGTTTCAAACAAGTGAGCTGCAACACCAAGGCTAAGACTACAATTCCACCCAAAACGGCAAAACCAAAACCAAGATTACCTCCATCTGTCCAAGCACCTAAGACCTGAGTTACAACTGCTCCTGCAAACACACCCGTCATATTCATGATACCGTATGCTGTACTACGATACTTTGATGAAATAAACTGACAAAGGATGGGCATATTATTGGCATCAAACATACCATAACCTACTCCGAAACATAAACCTGCGCCAACTACCGACACAAGACTATGACCAAAACCTAATAACATAAGTGCTGGAACCGTAAGTCCAAGTCCTATGGCACTTGTATATACTCGTCCGCGCAAATTATACTGCACCCAACGATCAGAAACAAACCACCCATGAGGACACCAATGAATGAGGATATAGCTATTGTAATCGTTGACATTGGTCCTGCACTTGACATCGGTATTCCTAAACTACTTTCAAACAGTGTTGGCAACCAGTTCTTTGTCGCCCAACCCGGAAGACTTGGTACAGCGAAATAAATGAGTATTACCCAAAAAGCCCATGTTGAGAAGACAATAGACAAACCACGAAATGGATTCTTATTAGACTTTGGCTCGCCCTGCAATGATACACCTTGTCCATGCCTTGGATTCTCCTTCAAGAATAATAATAAAACAAATGAGTAAACAATTCCTATAATCCCAAACCAATGGAAAGCCGTGTGCCATGAAAATAACGCTGCAAGAGTTGCGCCAAAACCACCAACAGCCTGACCAACATAAAGTCCCGTCATGTGAATACCTATAGCCAACGAACGTGACTTTCCTTCATGCCAATCTGCTATTAGAGACAATGCTGCTGGTATATAAAGTGCCTCACTAATACCCATGAAAGCACGAAGCCAATATAGTTGTTGGAAACTTTCTGCATAACCCATGAGATATGTGACCGCAGACCACACGAAAATACTACCTACTACCAACCATTTACGATTTGAACGATCAGCAATAATACCTGCAAACGGACTAACAAGACCATATATCCATAAGAAGACTGCCATCAAAGCTCCAAAGGATTCTGCCTTACTTAATTCTACAATATCTACTTTCATTACTTCTTGCATCGTCGATAGCATCTGCCTATCCATGTAATTCAACAAAGCAACAAACCAAAGAAGGGCTACAAGTAGCCAAGGATAATGTTTTTTCATAAAAAAGAGTATTGTCCACCTTAATATCTTTATGCTCTACTCGAAAGAACAAACAACACAAAGGCCACACGGACGATTAATATATTATTGATTAGAATCTAAACAAGAAAACATTTACTATAACCATTATGAAATAGTCAACCAAAGAGTATAACTGTCGAGCATCATCGCTTAGGATACCTCACTACCCTACTACTACGCACTCTTGGCTTCAACTCTCCACCTATCACATATAACCCGTTTTTTGTATGTGCTAACATTGCACCAGCACGAGCCGTTTCCTGACTCTTATAGAGTATTTGCCAACCATCATTATTATAATATAAGGTGTATGGGTTAAACTGATACCATTCAATAGGATGACTTAGATAGTCTGGCTGAGGATGATTTACTGCCGAGAGAAAAACATCTTTGTTCACTCCTCCCACAACTAAAAACTCACTTTCTGATAAATTAATTCCTATTCCACCACCAACAAATAGCGGTTCACCTTTATCATCCCTTGGGCCTTCCTGCTCCGTCCATTCGTCAGTTGCCTCATTATATACATAACCATTCATTGCCAACCTTGCCTCCTCACCATTACCTGCTGGTGAAAATCCTCCAAAAAGACAGAGCTTATTGCTATCCATACTACAAGCTACTGGTTGAACACGAGCCATACCTGGAAAAGGTTTTATATCTTTCCAACCTGCCGAAAGATTATCTAAATCAAGACACAAAACACGATTAGAAGCCTTACCATCCATCAATCCACCTGCTATATAAAGATGTCTACCAACCAAACATCCTGCCATATTATCTACATGACATGGCAGAGAAGGAAGAACTGACACCTGCGCCTTGCCTTCAACAAGGGTCAGACGCAATACAGTCTTATAACTACCTGTATTATTCATTCCCCCGACTAATATCAAACCATTATCGCAAGTGACAGTAACACCGTATGCCAATGGTTCTGGCAATTTACCAATCAACTTCCAATTTAATTTATCTTGCTCATCCGTTTTACATGCATAAATCCCACTATAAAACACTTTCTTACTATCAGGTGCTAAAGTGTTAACTGGAAAGTTACACCCTCCTGCCATCACAAGTAAGTCATCTATTCCACCAGCAAAACAAGCCGAAACACCTTGTTCAATACCCACCTCATCTTTCGGGAAGCCCTCCATTATCATGAGGCTATCAGCATTAGATGCTTTTGCAGCTAATCCTGTCAATAAAGTTATCATTGTCATTATTAGGTTTTTAATTCTCATCGTTATAGGTAAAATGTTGTTTAGGAACAAGCCTTCAAACAATAATACAACTATACAATCACTTTTTACGTATGGTAAAGAAAAAGAAAAACGACTTTCAATAAAGTATATTTTTCAAAATAAAGTTAGTAGAAAGTTAGATGTAAACACTTTATGCACTCACCTATACATCAAGGATTATAACAAAGTAAATACACCTAAAAAGAGTCTAAAAGTATCAAGTCAATAGATAATTCATAAAATAAAAAGTCCATAAAATCTCCTTTGAGATTATATGGACTTATGCTTTAAGAGCGAGTCTTATGCCTCAGCAGGTGTTTCCTCTGCAGGAGCCTCAGAAGAAGTATCCTCAGCAGCCTGAGCTACCTCTGCCTCTACAGCAGCAGCTTTCTTGTCTGCTACCTTCTTAGCAATAGCCTCATTTACTTTCTTCTCTGCTTCGAGGTTTTGAGCAGCAGCAGCCTTCTTTGCGTCAGTTACTTTCTTCTCAAGAGCCTCAGTAACAGCATCCTTTGCCTGCTTCCACGCGTCAAACTTCTGCTGGCATGCAGCCTCATCGAACGCACCCTTCTTCACACCACCACGAAGGTGCTTCATCATGTAAACACCCTCGCCCTTGAGAATGTTACGAGCTGTGTCTGTTGGCTGAGCACCAGTCTCAACCCAGTAAAGTGCACGTTCAAAATTCAAATCTACTGTGGCAGGATTGGTATTTGGGTTATAAGTACCAATCTTCTCAGTAAACTTACCATCACGTGGCGAACGAGCGTCAGCGATTACAATGCTATAAAAAGCATAGTTCTTACGACCACCGCGCTGCAATCTGATTTTTGTTGCCATAATTCTTTTTTATTTATAAAGGTTTGAATTTAATTCTGTCATCTCGTGACAGTGTTTGCAAAATTACTTCTTTTTTTTCTAACAACCAAACAATCTGATGATTAAATTATACCTCCATCACGGCTCTTTCATTTAAGAAGTTTTGGTTCTTATTCTAAATATCATTATTTTTATAGCACGCCAGTAACATAGTGAAAGCTGTTCTTTTCTAAAAATACTACCATAATCGTATGGTATTTAGCGATTGATATTCGTGTGGCATGACAGGTTTAATTCTTTGTCTAATTATTTGAAAAATCAACAAAATAAGTGACAATAAAAAGTTGGTTAAGTGAGCTGTTTTTTTGTACCTTTATAGTAAAAAAATAGATAATCATGAAAGGGAAACAGTCACTCGACCAAACTAATGGGATTGTCGCTAACACAATCAACCACACCGCTAAGGTAATAAAAAAACAAAATTAGAAGGTAGTATCTTAGAAAAAAACTTTACGAGTTTTCCTCCTCAATACCCGATTTCCGTAGATCAGAGAAGGGAAACATACGTCACAAGTTGAGCGACGTCATTATGTTACTAATATTAGGTCGAGTATCAAATTGTGTCAGCAGAGCAGAAATCATAGAATTCGGTAAACACAACCTCAAGAGGTTCCGTAAATTGGACATATTAGCTAACGGCATTCCATCCGAGCCAACTCTTTGTCGCATGGAAGAGGGATTGATGATAAGGCAATGGCTAACCAGCTACGTGTCTTTTGCCGAGACGTTTCACAAGGAATTGTTGGGGATGTGCTGCCCAAGAAATCATCTGCATAGACGGAAAGGCAGAGTGCGGCACTGTTTTGAATAATGGACGAAACCCAGATATCGTATCTGCTCATTCATTCAACACCGATATCACGTTAGCAACCGAGGCCTGCGAAGAGAAGAGCAATGAAATAAAGGCAGTTCCACGGCTTATTGATAAAATTGATATATCAGAGAAAATAGTCACGGCAGACGCCATGTCTATGCAGAAAGATATCATTAACAAAATCAGAGAGAAAAATGGAGACTTCATCATAGAACTGAAATCAAACCAGCGTTCACTGCGTTATGGTGTAGAGGATAAAATCAAAGAACTGTCTCCTGTTAACTCCTATTGTGGCAAGCCGGAACTCGGGCATGGGAGAATTGAGACGAGAAGCTATCGTGTGTTTAAGGGGACTGACCTCATTGCAATAAGGAGAAGTGGAACGGTAACCTGACCATCATAGAATATGAGTGCGAAACTATCAAAAAGTCAACGGGAGCCTGCACTATTGAGAAAAGGCTGTATGTAAGCAGCCTGCCAGCGAACACACCAAGATTAGGGACATTGGTGCGTAATCACTGGTCGATAGAAAGTATGCACTGGAAGCTAGATCGTAACCTGTTACAAGACAAGATAAAACGAAAGTCGGCAAGGGCAGCTCGCAATTTAGATACCATACAAAGAATTGTCTACTCCGTGTTCTCAATATGGCGAGGACGGAGAAAGAAGAATTCCGACAAAAGAAAGGGTATGGCAGAACTGATGAGACATGTTTCATTGGGTTTCACAAAACTATTGCATTTTCTGTATCAAAAATGAAAATAATCAAATTTTGAGAATGGTATAACTTATTGATATACAGACACAATGTTTCTCCTGATTCGTACATGAGTCGGGTAAGGGAAGCTATGTCTTCATTTCATTTTTTAAATGAAAGAGCCGTGTACCTCCATCGATTATCAGTGTACTAATTTCATATTTTTTTCTTTTATCTTATCCTCATATAAACATTTGGGCTTTGATTATTACTGCTACTATGATTCTTTATCATTATTTCTCTCTTTTCCACAATCAAGTTAATTCCACATTATTAGCTCTTGTAAACTATTTTCAGAAAACACAAATCCAACATATCACATTTTAGCTTCTTAGATATGCTCTTTAAGCTTTCAAAACATGCCCTTTAAGCTTTCAAAAGACGCCCTTCTTAAGTCCTATCAACCAGCCTTTTCTTTTATTCTTCACAACCTACTGATTTACTGACGTTTACAAACCAACATTTCACACACAACCTTACGACACACAACAAGATGACTTTTCTAAATTGTGTAATGATTTTTTCAAATAAATGCACAGAGACGTACTGATTAAAGAACATATAGAAATTTTACCTATATGCAAGATTACTTAAAAGCAACATACTGCCCTCAGAACTAACAACTCACGCATCTGTGTTTTCTGTGAAAAAAATTATCTCAAGTGGGAACGAGTAGACAAATAAGATGACTTGCTCGTCGATAAAAAAACGAGTTATTTCTTCTACAATAACAATTTCAAATAAAGACGAGCGTAATCATCATAAAATCAGACACTTACACCCCATTACGGGGAGGGATTTTATACTTAAATTTTATTCGATTTATTTTTAATTTGTTTTTTTATTACCTTTGCAGACGAAATAATACGTATTAGTCTGACAACAAGCTATCTAACGTTACAGATAATATATCATAAAGGCGAGAGCGAAAGCATAAATATTTATTCGGACCAACTCTGACAACGAACATCGTTCGCCACTTCATCCGATTTTACAAATCGATTATTCTAAAGATTAAAACAAAATTATATAAAGAATTTCATAAGATGAAAAACTTTCAAAGCGTAAAGCAATTTTACATGCGCCCAACCACTGAAATAATAGAGGTCGAAGCCGAAGGATGTATCCTTGCTGGAAGTCCTGACGTGCGCCCTGGTGGTGGCGGAAATACTGACAATGGTAGTGGAACTCCTGGTAGTAATGGACAAGGTGTTAATGTTATAGCACCAGTATACGAAGATGGAGGTGATGACGATAACCTCGAAGGATAATCAACTTTATATATAAGGTGTTTCCTTACAGGATAAATAATGTCCTATTCGGAAAGACAATGAAGTAGATATTAAAACGAAAAAAAATGAATAAACTGTTTTATTATGCCTGCTCGGTACTCCTTGCCAGCAGCGCAATGTTTACAATAAGCTCTTGTGCTGACAAGGACTTAGACGATAACAACGGAGCAGAGGGCAAAGATGTTCCTGTAAGTTTTACCGTGAATGATATACAAGAGGGGGTTATCAGTCGTGGCGCAATGACACGTGGCGCAATCACCCCTGGACTGACTGCAAGCGACCTCGCTGGTGGTAAACTCAATGCTACTAACAACAACGAACTATGCCTCATCGAGACAACCGTTGAAGGTATCAACCCTATAAAGGCAGATGCTCGCACACGTGCTAACATCGTAGACCTTTCTACCTTGAGCGACTTCTCAAGCTCTGGTGTTCGTGGTACTGAGGCTTCAAATATGCTTGCTAATGGCGAGTGGTTCCATTTGAAGAAGACTAAGAAGAATGGAGAACTTTACACTCCTATCTTTTGGGCATATACAGAACGCTTTGCGCGTTTCTATGCTGTCTCACCAGAGAAGGACCAGTATTCAAAGATGACAATTAGTGCTACCGATGCTACCAGTGGACGTCCTAACGTTGAGTTTGAGATCGAAACTGATGTAAAGAAGCAGGTAGACCTTATGACAGCTTGCACTGGTGATGTTGAATACAAAACACAAGGCGTGCACCCAACAACTAAACTTGACTTCCGTCATGCGCTGACAGCCATTCGCTTTGCTGTTGGTCAGAACCTTCCTTGGGGCAAGACTATCGACAGGGTGGAACTTAGAAACGTACTGCTTAAGAGTAAGTATAATCTTCCTACAAAGGCTGATGGTTCAGATGGCGAATGGATACACGAGGGCTATACTCAGCGTGGTACAGCCGTTCTTGAAGGCATCAGCGTTAATGCCAGCGAGAAGCCTAATACGGTTGTTATGGGTAAGGACAATGATAACTATATCTTCTACATGATTCCACAAATGTTGACAGGTAATGATGTTGTTGCATACGTTCACTTCACAGACGACACTAATATAACCGTTCCTTTGAAGGGTAAGTGGAATGCAGGTACAACCCGTACTTATAAGTTGAGCATGAGAAACTCTGACTGGGAGTACACACTTACAAGTACATCTCCACGTGCTGCAAAATTTGATGAGCCAAATTCTGAGAAATATACCGTGACAAGTTATCGTGAAGACCCAACTACACATGTAAGGCAGGCTGTTGCATGGAAGGTTGTAGGCTATGATGCTGATGATAATGGTACATTCTCTATGGCAGAAAAGCCAAGCTGGCTGAAAGGTCTAAGCTCAGAGACTGGTAATGGTAGCGATGCAGGTGTTGCAGAAGCTGGTACAGCTGGCTTACTTCAAGATGCCATCATTGACTTGCGTGCAAAGCGTAATGAGGGACTTAAAAATGCAACTCCAAAGGGTAGCGAAGGCGCACCTTACGACCTCTCAACAAAGGGTGGTACTGCTCAGCGTAATACTGCAAACTGTTACCTTGTTTCTTCTCCTGGTCACTATCGCATTCCATTGGTTTATGGTAATGCTATTAAGGATAATCTTACGAATACGAGTTCTTATGTGTCAAGGATACCAAAATATAGTCAATATACACTTATCCTTGAAAAATTTAAGGATCATTTAGGTAATGATATTACAGATCCTTGGATTGAGAAAACTAATGGTGGTGCTAACGCTGGTATTAATGACGCATATTTAGTATGGGCTGACAATATTGATTTGTTTAATAATTTTGATAAAAGCGTATCGCCAAATGCTTTATCAATAAAAGAAGAAGGTGGTAACAAATACCTTGATTTCGTTGTAAAAAAGGAACACCTTGTAAGTGGATGTGCTGTCCTTGCTGTGAAAAAGGATGAAACCACTGTATGGTCATGGAATATCTGGTTTGCACCAGAGGATGCTTTGAATAAAATTGAAGTAACCAACTATAAAAAGGAAAAATTCAAACTCACAAAGGAGCCATTGGGCTGGAACCCTATTAAATGGGAGGGTACCTCTTACGACACACCACGTACTGTAAAGGTAAAGGTTGAACAGGATGCTACAAACAAGGGAAAGAAGCTTGAAACCGTAATTACAATCACTCAGAACCCTGGTACAGCTAAGTTAGAGAGTTCAACAACACTCTATCAGTTTGGTCGTAAGGATGCATTCCCAGGAATTAGAGATAAAGATGTCAAGAGTAATAATCACTTCAACCCCAATGGTGGCAATAATATGTCTTTCCAAAATAGTATCCAAAACCCGGGAGTATTGTATTTGAAGGATGGAAATGGTGGAAATTACAACACATGGAAAGGCTATCCTTTTGAGGGGGGGTATTCATATTGGAATCTTTGGTCTGCCAATGCATATCCAGGTTATTATACTAACTACGATTATTCCCCTGTGGTTAAGACTGTTTATGACCCATGCCCAGCAGGTTTCCACATGACCGAAAGAGAAGCTTTCACAGGTTTTAGCAAAACAGGCAATAATGTTGATAACAATTGGTCAAATTGGAATGCGAAAGATGCAAATGCTGAAAATGCTTTTGAGAAGTGGTGTTCATTTCTGGACGGATGAAAATAAAGAAAAATACCATCTTCTTCCCAACTATACCATATCGTGATGAGAATGGAGGACTTATCTTTGAACAATCATGCTATTACACCATGGCACGTTGGTATCATAATACTGTTACAGTATCTCTCTTAGAGATGTATGCACGTTATGGTATTATAAGACCTCTTTATGGTACAAATACACCTAACGCATGTTCTATTCGTCCATCAGCAGATGATTAATTTTAGATCAATATAAGCTTTAGGGGATGTGTCATTAAGGCACATCCCCTTTTTGTTATAAGCACATGAAGGTTTGGGTTAATAGCTGTAAATTCATGATAGTGAAGTGAGTGAAGTTTTTACAATCCACTGAACCTTTGACCTCTCTTATACTATCCTTAAAATCTGTACTTTGCACATGTTACTTATCTTTTGTGGCGAAAGTATAGGTTACAAATTGGGCTGATACGTTGAAAAAGTATCAGCCCAATTTTGTGTAAATAAAGCAAAAGTTTAGCGGACAGTAATAATTTCAAATCAAAAAAATAATATACACTTTATTTCTGACCAACACTAAGTCTTACCATTTCGCTATTAAGATGCGTAACAAAGACTTGCTGTCCACCCTTGCTAAACATAATCTTATAAAGTCCACCCATCTTATCATTTCGCACATAATTGTATGCAAATTTATTTATCTTCCAGCAAGTATCACGTTGTGCTGCAAGTTCGACACTCTGATAAAAGGTTTTACTGGGAATAGTATCCAAGAATAATGTTGCAGAATAGTTACCGCTTGCGATGGTTTCTTCATCAATGGTTGAGCTAACAGAGTCTAAAACAAAAGGAACTGCCTTTGTCACCTTATAATTTGGGAAACGAATAGAGGTAATACTATATAAATCAACACTCAACCTACCCTTTTCTACCTGCGGAGCAAATTCATGTGCAGCAACTGTATCCTGACTATAAAAATACTCTACAGATTTACTTTGATGAGAAGATACAAAGGATAAAATAAAGAAAATGACAACGAAGATACTTGTTGTAAAAAGTTTCCAAAGACGCTTATTCTTTTCCATTATTTATTTCTTTAACAGTGTTGAGGATTTTAATTTCTTCAGTCGCTTTTCTGCTATTGGATTGTCAGAATAAAGTGCAATCGCTTTCTCATAATTAGCAATCGCCGCCTCTGTCATATCCTCGCGCTCACACTCTTTACCCATCATCACATATTCTACTGATAGTTCTTTGAGGTACTGATTTTTATCCGCTTGCATTTTTCTGAGTTCTTCGTTTTCACTACGCAAGAGGTTAATCAAATTCAACTTTCTCCTAATAAAACGCTTAGCAACAGGACGTTCTATGTCATATCTACTATGAATAGCAAGGAAAAAATTACGTAAAAAAGCGTCGAAGTCACCAGCATCAAAAGCACGTATTGCATCAAAATATTCCTTATCCGCTTTACTTTGTTTGAGTGCTTTAGTAATAAGATTATTATCGTTATAATGTTTAGCAAACTGAGTCACCTCACTTCTAACAAAAATTTCGTTTCGACGCAAAGGTTCTTTAAGAACAATCCCTTCAAGACTTGTACAGCGTGACAAGGCGACATAAGCCTGTCCACCTGCAAAAACGCCACCAGAAAAGTCAATATTCACATTCTTAAATGTTAGTCCTTGACTTTTATGTACAGTAATAGCCCAAGCCAACTTGATGGGGAATTGTATATAAGTTCCTATTTGTTCCTCTTCAATTCTCTGTTCTTCCTCGTTGAATCGATACCTTATATTCTCCCACATCTCGCGCTGTACCTGCAAGTCATCGCCTTCTTCTGTATGGACATAGAGGATGCCTGCCTCTTCATCTATCCCAATAATTATACCCAAAGTGCCATTTACCCACTGGTGCTCAATGTCATTTTTGATAAACATGATATGCGCCCCAACTTTGAGATTTAACTCAATAGGAGTTGGAAGACTGCTCTCAGGGAACTCCCCTTTAATTTCACCTAAGAACATTACTGGCTCTCCATCAAGACTGTCAAGTCCTTCGTTGTTTATCCAGTCTACTGTATCTCGCTTAGTAGATAGGGTAATTGTGAAATCTCCTTCTGGCTTGTTAGCATTTTCCAAGCTTGCACCAACACGCTCATTGATGAGTTTGAAATCTGTGTCTGTAACTTGATTTGTGCGAATGTGATCAAGAATAGAAATAAAGTGCGCATCGTTCTGACGATAGACTTTATTGAGTTCAATGCTTACAAGTGGATAATCTTGGAACACCTTTGCATCAAAGAAGTAGCTACTCGAATAATAAGGTTGTAAGAGTTGACGATCCTCTTCTTTAAAACAGGCTCTAACTGATAAATATCCCCCACTAAGAGAAGTTGTTTTCCTCCGAATGGTTCGCGCATATTACGATTGTATATGCGCAGTACCTTATCTATGAAATCGATAATGTCGGCTCTCACCATACTGATTTCATCAATGATGATAAGTTCCACTTCTCGTAAGAGTTTACATTTGTCACCATTATATTTCATCGTGCTGCGTAAATTGCGAGCAGAATAACGTTTATCAGTAGGGACAAGTGGATAAAAAGGAAGTTTGAAGAAACTATGTAATGTGCTACCGCCTGCATTGATAGCAGCAATACCAGTAGGGGCAAGAATAATATGTTTTTTCTTTGTTGTAGCAGCAATGTAACGTAGAAACGTAGACTTTCCTGTTCCTGCTTTGCCTATAAGGAAAAGGGAATTATTTGTGAACTGAATAATCTGAAGTGCCTTTTGGAACTCTGAATTATCCAAATCAATCGCATTTACATCTATGTTTACTTTCTTTTGTGACATTAATTATGGGGACTATATTTAGCCTCAATAGTTTATAGTTTTGCTGCTAATTTATATTTATTACCTAAACTTCCATATCCTCACTGCGTGGCTTCTTTGCCTTCTTTATAATTTGTGGTGACTCATTATTAGAACTATTGCCCTGTCGCTCTGGCGTAGGCTGTGGAGCTGGCTCTAATATAAACCCACCTTCGTCTGTGTTATCGTTTCCATCGATAGGTTCTTCTTCCTCATCTTGATGATGTCTATGTCTGGTTGTAAAGTCATCTATCGAATCTGGTAATGCTCGATGAATTACTGTAGGTTGACAGTTATACATTGATGGGTCGATATCCTCGTCTGGATCTAACTGCCACTTAGCATGATACTTTTGGAAAGTCTTATCACGCATCAAACTATAAATAAACTCTCCACAGATAGGTAACGCGGTCTTTGAACCTTGACCTAAAGCGCCTGTACGGAAATGAATAGAACGGTATTCACCACCTACCCATGCACCGACAACGAGTTTTGGACTGACTGCTATAAACCATGCATCAGAGTGATTATTACTTGTACCAGTCTTTCCTCCCCAATCTGTATCACCAAATGTATAATGACGGAGTGCCTGACTTGTACCTCCACCTTCATTAACACCAGCCTTCAACATTTCTTGCATGAGGAATGCTGTCTTGTAAGGTAAAGCTTTCTCATGACCTTTAGGTGCTACATACACCTCATTTCCATCCTTATCTAAGATGTGTGTAACGACAACTGGAGCATGATGTTCGCCATCATTTGCAATAGTGCTGTAGGCATTTACCAATTCTAAGAGGTTAACATCACTTGAACCGAGTGCTAAAGATGGCTCATCATCCAATGGACTCTTGATACCCATCTCTTGTGCTGTACGGATAATATTCTTGATACCCATCTCTTGTCCTAAGCGTACTGCAATAGAGTTTGTACTGCGTGCAAAAGCACTCTTTAATGTTATAGAGTCGTTAGAGAATCTACCATTGGCGTTGTGTGGAGTCCAAGTCTTCATCTGACCTGTCTTCTTGTCGAGTACTTCCATGCTGATATACTCGTCACGACGCTTATCACAAGGAGTAAGTCCTTGATTGAATGCTTCTGAATAAACAAAAAGTTTGAAAGTTGAACCTGGCTGACGCTGTGCAACAACCTTATCATACTTCCATGTCTTAAAATCAATATCACCAACCCATGCACGTACTGCACCTGTTTCTGGTTCCATAGCCACCATTGCACAGTGCATAAATTTCACCATATAACGAATGGAGTCCATAGAGGACATTTCCTTCTCTATATGCCCTTTTTGATAGTCAAAAAGAGTAACCTTATGAGGCTTATTCAGATAATATAGAACGCTATCAGGCTGGTTAGGATATTTCTGTAAAAGCTTCTTATAGAAAGGCTGACGTTCCGCTATTCCCTCAATGAAACCAGGAATCTCATTTCCCTTTGCATCGCGCCATGGTTGCATACCACGCCAGTGATTATCAAAAGAATGCTGAACCTTTCCATCTGCTTGCTTGCAGCCTGCTCTGCATACTTCTGCATTCGGGTATCAATAGTGGTATAGATTTTCAAACCACTGCTATAAAGGTCATAACCATTATCCTTCATCCATTCCTTAAAAGAATCAGAAATATACTCACGGAAATATTGTGCCTGACCATCATAATTCTCTTCTACATGAACATCTAACTTCATCGGACGTTCAGAATACTTTCTGAACTCATCGTGAGGCAACACATTGTGCGTAACCATGTTATATAACACAGTATTACGACGACGAATAGAATTTTTGGGATGAAGAATAGGATTATAATAAGTCGTTGCCTTTAACATACCGACCAATGTTGCAGCTTCTTCAACAGATAGTTTTGAAGGAGATGTATTAAAATAAGTTTTAGCCGCAGTCTTTATACCAAAAGAGTTGTTACCAAAGTCAACCGTATTGGCATACATTGTAAGAATCTCCTTCTTAGAATAGATTAATTCCAGTTTAACTGCAATAATCCACTCTTTACTCTTCATAATAAGCATTCGTAAGCCCGGAACATGACCTAACAAACCAGAAGAATATTGCGTACGAACACGAAACATGTTCTTTGCCAACTGCTGCGTAATCGTTGATGCACCACGACCTCTACTACCCGTCACTGCATCCTTAATGGCACCTCCAATACCCATAAAGTCTATACCATTATGACTATAGAAACGTTCGTCTTCTGTACTGATGAGTGCATTCCAAAAAGCAGATGTTACCTCCTCATATTTTATAGGTGTGCGATTCTCCTTATAAAACCTACCAATAAGAACAGAGTCTGCGCTATATATCTCTGAAGCAGCATAAGTTGGTGGAGTTTTAATTTCTATAAAACCCGGTGACTTACCAAAGAGCCAAAGGAAGTTGATATCAACCATTCCTAAATAAAGGAAGATTGCTACAAAAAAAGAAACAACACCTACCGATACCTTCGTGTACCAGGCACGACCTTTATATAACTTAATGTACCAAGGAAAAAAATGAATTATTCCACTGAAGACACATCTTACAAATCGAAATATTTTATTTATCATTGGATTCGAAATCTACAATTAAAAAAAACTTGATAACATTCATATCACAAATTACAAGCAATATTCAATATGACAAAGTTACTTATTTACTTGTATTCCTTAGCATTGTATGGATATAATTTAAGATTTCTTCAATTTTATCAGGATGAAACCATTGATAAGCTAAATCTTTTTTATACCAGGTGAGTTGTTTTCGAGCATATCTTCGAGTATTACTCTGTATCTTATAGATAGCCTCATCAAGGGTTGTTAATCCATCAAGATATTCAAATAATTCTTTATATCCAACCGTATTAAGAGAATTAAGAGACCTTTTAGGATAAACACACAAAGCCTCTTCAATCATTCCTTCATTTATCATATTCAATACACGTTGATTGATACGACTATACAACTCGTCCCTATCACGAGTTAGTCCCAATCTTAATAATAGTAAAAGGTCGTTTCTTAACAGTATTGGTACGAAAAGACGTATATGTTTTTCCCGTCTGTATACATATTTCAAGTGCATGAATAACTCGACGTGGATTATTCTTATCAACGAGTTGCCAATACTCTGGATCCAATTCTTTCAACAAGCAACATATTTGCTCTAAGCCCTCAGCTTCGTAACGTTTCATCATCTCTTCGCGTATCTCTGGCAGAATTGTTGGGATGTCGTCAATACCTTTACAAACAGCATCTATATACATCATTGAGCCGCCTGACAATAAAGAGATTGGAGCATTCTGACTATTAATTATATTGAGAACCTCTTGTTCGTATAAACTTGCTGAATAATAATCTTCTAATTGATGATTACCGACAAAGAAATGCTTTACACATTCTTGCTGTGCAGCTGTGGGTGCAGCCGTACCTATTGGAATCTCTGAGAAAATCTGTCGAGAGTCAGCATTGATAACGGGTATATTGAAAAACTCAGCAATACGCAGAGTAAGTTCTGTCTTGCCAACACCCGTTGGACCCGTAACAACAATTAATGTTTTGTTTTTCAAGCTGATAAATGGTTATTAAAATAATCCTTCTTGCCTAATTCATAAGAAGGTTCAACTATCTGTTTCATTCTAAATATCCTCTCCCCTTTAAGGAGAGAGGAGTATCTCTTATCTTATAATACCACGCTCAGATGATTCAACAAAATCAATGATATACTGTATTTCAGGCGTAACCTGCAATTCACTCTTAATCTTTTGTATTTTCTCTACACGTGTACCAATTCCATAAAGAATACGATAAGCATTGTGAATAAGCTCAATGAGTTCATTTGAGAAACCTCGACGACGCAAACCAATAAGATTAATCCCCGTGTAGCGTACAGGTTCTTTGCCGATAATAATGTATGGTGGAATATCCATTGAGAAACGACTTCCACCTTGTATCATAACATATCCACCTATATGACAGAACTGATGACACAGAATATTTGCAGAGATAATGGCATTATCATCTACTGTAACCTCACCTGCAAATTTTGTTGCATTACCGATTATATCACCAGAACCAATAACACAATCATGTGCAATGTGTACACACTCCATCAGCAAATTATTGCTGCCAACCTTAGTTGTACCTTTTGAAGCTGTACCACGTGAAATTGTTACATTCTCACGAATAGAATTATTGTCACCAATCTCGCATAGTGTTTCCTCATTCCTAAACTTTAAATCCTGAGGTTTAGTAGAGATACTGGCACCCGGAAATATCTCGTTGTTATTACCCAAGCGAGTACCAACATGAATGGTCACACTATTCTGAAAAACATTATTATCACCGATAATGGTATTCTTATCAATATAACAGAACGGACCAATGATATTATTATCACCAAGTTTTGCCTCTGGATGTACAAAGGCCAATGGGCTTATCTGGTTCATAATCCTTTAGTATAACGTTACTTATTTTTTACAATTTGCGCAGTGAAGGTTGCCTCTGCTACAACACGCTCGCCAACAAACATATAACCTTTCATCGAACTAATACCATGACGTACAGGTCCAAGAAGTTCGACACGGAACATAAGGGTATCGCCCGGGATAACCTTTTGGCGGAACTTGACATCATCAATCCTCAAAAAGTAGGTAGACCAACGCTCTGGCTCTTCAACCTGAGAAAGAACCAAGAGTCCACCACACTGCGCCATAGCCTCAACCTGCAAAACACCAGGCATAACAGGTTCCTGAGGAAAATGACCCTGAAAGAATGGCTCATCACTTGTTACATTCTTAATGCCAATAATGCTTGTTGAACCCATAGCAATCACCTTATCAACCAACTGCATTGGATAACGATGTGGTAAAAGCTCACGAATACGTATATTATCCATCAATGGCTCATCATTTGGGTCATAGATAGGAGCTTGTACATCATGTTTACGTATTTCTTTACGCATCAAACGTGCAAACTTATTGTTCACAGTATGTCCTGGACGAGTCGCAATAATACGTCCCTTAATAGGTTTACCTATCAAAGCCATATCACCAATGATGTCAAGGAGTTTATGGCGTGTACATTCATTGTCCCATTGTAACGGCTTATGCTGGATGTAACCAATATTATTAGCATCCATTTGTGGAACTTTCAAGAGATCTGCCAATTGATCAAGTTTCTCCTGAGAAACTTGCTGCTCATAGATAACAATTGCATTATCTAAGTCACCACCCTTAATTAGATTTGCTTGCAAGAGTGGCAAAATATCACGTACAAAAACAAATGTACGTGCAGGAGCAATCTCTGTTGCATAAGTATTTATATCGTCCAATGTGGCAAACTGACTACTAATAAATTTTGAATCAAAATTGCACATTGCTGTTATAGAGAACTGTTCATCTGGAAGAATGGTTATAATAGAACCATTATCGTCCTTTATCTCTATCTTCTTACGAATAATATAATAGTCCTTTGGAGCATTCTGGTCTACAATACCGACTTCATTAATCTTGTCGACATACATAGTAGCAGAACCATCAAGAATAGGGAACTCTGGACCATTAATTTGAATAAGACAGTTATCAACGCCCATTGCATAAAGGGCAGACATACCATGTTCTATTGTACTAACACGCGCCTCACCCTTTGCTAATACCGTTCCACGTTGTGTGTCAACGACATTCTCAGCAACAGCATCAATAATAGGCTGTCCTTCAAGGTCTATTCTTGTATCTTATAGCCCGTATTTTCAGGAGCTGGATTAAAGGTCACAGTAAGACTTAATCCTGTGTGAAGTCCTTTTCCGAAGAGGGAAAAACTGCCCTTTAACGTTTTCTGCTTAACTGTTTCCATCTATATTATTTATTCTTTTTCAATTCTTCGATTTCTTTCTGCAAGGCGTTCAACTGCTTATACATCTCTGGCAGACGCTGAAAGATAGCTTGTGACTTAAAATAAGGACGTTGTTCCATTGGAGGTGTACCTATGAGCTGCTGATTACTCTTTAAGCTACCAGGAACACCAGACTGTGCACCGAGGAATACCTTGTCACCGATTGTGATATGCCCAGCAATACCCACTTGTCCACCAAACATACACCATTGTCCTACCTTAGTTGAACCAGCTATACCCACCTGTGCAGACATCACAGTATTTTCACCAATATCGTTATTATGTGCTATCTGAACAAGATTGTCAAGCTTCACGCCCTTACGAACGTTTGTACTACCCATTGTTGAGCGGTCAATACATGTATTGGCACCAACCTCCACATCATCTTCTATTGTAACAATACCAATTTGAGGTATCTTGTCATAGCTGTTTGTTTCTGGATTAGGTGCAAAACCAAAACCATCAGCACCAATCACACAACCTGAGTGTAGAATAACGTTATTACCAATCTTGCACCATGATAAATGCTTGAATTAGGATAGACAATACAATTATTTCCTAACTTAGCACCATCCATTATAGTTGCATGAGGATAAATCTGACAACCATCACCCAAAGTCACTCCATCACCGATATATGCAAACGCACCGATATACACATCCTTACCAATTGTTGCCTTAGAAGAAATAAAAGCAAGAGAGTCAATTCCCTGCTTCTTAGGCTTCATAGTTTCATAAAGCTGTAACAATTTAGCTACGCAATCACGAGCATTCTTAACACGAATCAGCGTTGGGCTTACCTCCTTTTCAATCTGAATATCCTCATCTATGAGTACGATACTGGATTCTGTTTCAAAGAGATAATGTATATATTTTGGATTGGCAAGAAAAGAGATAGCCCCTTTCTTACCTTCTTCAATTTTAGCAAAGCTATTAATAGTAACGTTCTCGTCACCCTCAACACGGCCTTGTATAAATTGCGATATTTGTTTCGCAGAGAATTCCATTTATAATGCCTTTTATTAGTTTTAATTTTTGCAAAGATAGGGATTTTTATTTAGATACGTTGATAAGAAAGATAATATTTGCATATTTTTTTCGACAGTAATTCGATGTTTAAAATCTCAGACGCCTCTGTTATATCTTTTAATGTTCCGTCCTTGTACAAAATACTGATATGGTCATCAAAAGGATTATACATGTCTTTCTGTACACGATTAACTCTTATAAGATAATCACACTCTGCACAACTTAAATTATATTTTTCTGAAAGCTGTTGCCTTAGCTGCATAAGTTCTTCATCCGTAGGCTCTACGTCACGCACTTCCACTTTGAATATATTTCGATTGATTATGTTTGACGAGAGTAATGAAAGCAGTCTATCATCATGTTGCTGCCACACTTTTATGGCACTCCATATATCATTATCATCCAAGGCAATATAGTTATCTAATGCCTGCTGATCCGTATAAAAAGTTTCTGCCGTAACATCATTATAAAGGAAGTAACGAAGTGCGGGCGAAGCGAATAACTCTGCTCCTTCTTTTGCCAATTCCTTAGCTCGACGCAAAGCGTTGATTAACACATTCTCACATCCTACCGTTGTCTTATGCAGATACACCTGCCAATACATAAGGCGACGTGAGGTAAGGTAATTTTCAATAGAATAAATTCCATTCGACTCTACAACCAATGAGTCATCTACCACATTTAACATCTTTATTATACGAGCCGAACCAATATTTCCCTCTGTCACTCCCGTAAAGAAGCTATCACGACGAAGATAGTCAAGCCTATCCATATCAAGCTGACTGGAAATAAGTTGATGCAGATAAGACTTTGGATATTCATCCTTGAAGATACGAATAGCCAGATTAAGTGCACCATGCATATCTTGATTGATTTGATCCATCATCATTAATGAAATTTCCTCATGCGTAATATCACTAATAAGTGTATTTTCCAAAACATGAGAAAAAGGAGCATGACCTATATCGTGCAAGAGAATAGCGGCTTGCACTGCTTCTGCCTCACTATCAAAAACAAAAACACCTTTCTGCCGTAGTGATATAAGTGCTTCACTCATAAGATGAAAAGCACCCAAAGAGTGCTGAAAACGTGTGTGTTGTGCTCCTGGGTAAACCTCGTGTGTCAATCCTAATTGCTTAATACGTGTCAATCGCTGTAAAAGTGGATGACGCACAATATCAAGTAAAAGGCCTCGTGGCACTTTTATAAATCCAAAAACGGGGTCATTAATTATCTTTGCATCTGTCATCTTATGTACATTATCTTGCTCTTGTTCCATTAAAATACAAAGATAACAATTTTCCCTTATACAACTACTCTTCAATACAAAAATTTGCCTATTTTGACATAAAAACATAACCATCTTAGACTGCATGCCCCTCAACTAAACAAGAGATAACAAGTATTTCAAGAAAGTAGAATAAAAAAACTTTAATATTTTTAACGCTTTTTATCAGTTTCTTTTCGTTAACTTTGTAGCATGAAACAATTAATAAACTGGAAAAGAATTTATTGTGCTATTCATCGTTATTGGAGGCATATATTATATTACAAAATCATGGTTTATAACGGGTGGAATACTTGTTCTTCTCTTATTGATAGATGGTTTGTTACGACAATATGATCATAAGAAACGAGGTGAAAAAAACAAGCAGAAGAAATAAAGAAAAAAACTTGAAGGAAAAGACAAGTAAGTTATATAAATTTGACCTTACAACCTTCGTTACAACAGGGTTTTTATTGTATCATTATGTAGAATAAACCAAACAATAATACATGGTTTATACAATCTGCATAAGCTAAATGATTATGGAGCAACTAACAGAACTTTATAGGAATTGGAAAGGAAACATTCCGTCAAGTATAGAAAAGTTGGCAGGAGCGGGTAGTAATCGTGAGTATTATCGAATGATTGACCATGAGGGCAACAGCGTAATTGGCGTGATTGGAACAAGTCGTGATGAAAATCATGCCTTTATCTACCTTGCTAAACATTTTAAAAAAAGGCGCTTACCCGTTCCGCATATACTGGCAGTATCTGCTGACGAGTTATACTATCTACAATCAGATCTTGGTAACACTTCGTTATTCGATGCTATACGTGGCGGACGTGAATCAGGCGGACGCTATAATCTTGCAGAACAACAATTGTTGCACAACGTTATCAGAGAACTCCCAAACATTCAAATTCGTGGCGCAAGAGAACTTGACTTTTCCAATTGTTACCCACAACCTGAGTTCAACCAAGAGAGTGTACTCTTTGACTTAAACTATTTTAAGTATTGTTTTCTCAAAGCAACCGAACTTGACTTCCACGAATTGAAACTTGAAGCAAACTTCCGTATGTTTGCAAAAGATCTAACTTCTGAAAATATGGAATCCTTTCTTTATCGTGATTTTCAAGCACGAAACATCATGTTAGACAAGAACGGCAAACCATATTTCATCGACTTCCAAGGAGGGAGAAAAGGTCCGTTCTATTATGACCTTGCTTCGTTTCTATGGCAAGCAAGCGCAAACTATTCGTTCCAACTACGTCGAGAACTTGTCTTTGAATACTATCAAAGCCTTAAAAACTACACCGAAGTTCCTTCTAAGCGCCATTTTGTCAACCGCCTATCTCTCTTTGTCCTCTTCCGCACATTGCAAGTTTTAGGTGCCTACGGATTTCGTGGTTACTTTGAACGTAAGAAGCATTTTATCGATTCTATCCCACCGGCTATACAAAATCTGCGCGACCTCCTGGAATTAGGTGACAATGTCTTCCCCTATCCATATATGATGGATATGTTGAAACGACTCACATTATTACCGCAGTTTGCACATATAGAAAAACCCGTTACTAACAGAACGGACGGACTTAAAGCAGTAGAAAAAGACATCTATAAAGCTAATCCGTTAGATGGTCCTGCCACATTCTCTAAGTACGATGGAAAGGGACCGTTAGTGGTACGTGTATTTAGCTTCTCATTTAAGAAAGGTATCCCAGAAGATACATCAGGAAATGGTGGCGGTTATGTTTTTGATTGCAGAAGTACTCATAACCCAGGTCGATACGAACCCTATAAGAAAATCACAGGATTAGACGAACCCGTTATTCGCTTCCTTGAAGATGATGGTGAAATTCTCGACTTCCTAAAACCAGTCTATGACTTAGCCGAACATCATGTCGAACGATATATACAACGCGGTTTTACAGACTTAATGTTCTCATTTGGATGTACTGGCGGACAACATCGCTCCGTATACAGTGCTCAACATCTTGCTGAACATCTTAACAACAAATATGGTATCGAAGTCAGAATAAAGCATCGAGAACAGGGTATTGAACAAACCTTACAAGCTAAAAAATAGCATGTAAATAACAATAGAATATAAAGTGACATAGAGATTTCTTTTCTATCTTTCTCATAGAAAGGAAATCTCTATTTCGTATATACCCAAACTTATTTTAACACGACTATGCTTTATAACTTATCCGACAAAGCAAAAGTCAACCAACATAAAACAACCTACTTTACAATTACTTGATAATCCTTCTCAAAAGCACGAGGATGACGACCTATTAACACCGTGTTCAACAAGCAGTTAGCCACCATCTCTTCATTCGTAAGATCAACCTTAGGTTCCTTCTTCACTTCCTTACCAAGCAGAACTTCCCACGGACCAGTAAAATCATGATCATCAGCACCAAAGAACATCTCATTTGTATCTGGATCTTCCATCAGCTGATAACGAATTTGCTTCTTTGAGGCAACGGGATTTAGTGTTAATAATAATTTATATGCGTTGCTGAACTGCGCACGCAAATGTCGCCCCTTAGGAAACATAAGTCCTATCTGAGGATAAATCTCATCAAACTCGTAAGCCTGAAATAACTCTTTTAGCTTCATATATATTCTTACTAATGTATTATCAATTAACCTGCATTACTCACCACACGGCAAAGCAAAAAACACAACAGGCAACTATTATAAATGCAAAGTTACATTATTTTTTTGATACGCTTGCAAGTTAAAACATTAATTCGTATATTTGCAAAGTATCACTAACCAGGGATAAGTTTATTCATAACAACTCCCTCTAAACATTTCTATACACATGAGAAGAGACCAAGAGATTTTTGACCTTATCGAGCTGGAACATAAACGCCAACTCAAAGGTATGGAGCTAATTGCATCTGAGAATTTCGTCAGCGACGAAGTTATGCAAGCTATGGGTTCTTATTTAACTAACAAGTATGCTGAGGGTTACCCTGGCAAACGCTACTATGGTGGCTGCCAAGTGGTTGACCAAGTTGAAACGCTTGCCATCGAACGTGTTAAGCAACTCTTTGGTGCTGAATATGCCAACGTACAACCACACTCTGGCGCACAAGCTAACCAAGCTGTGTTACTTGCCGTACTGAAACCGGGCGATACCTTCATGGGACTTGACCTTGACCAAGGCGGACACCTCTCTCATGGTAGCGAGGTAAACACTTCTGGTATACTTTATAACCATGTCGGCTACACGCTAAATCCTGAAACAGGCAGAGTTGACTATGACGAGATGGAACGCCTTGCACGTGAACACAAACCAAAACTTATCATCGGTGGAGGCTCTGCTTACAGTCGCGAATGGGACTATAAACGTATGCGCCAGATTGCTGATGAAGTTGGTGCCTTACTATTGGTCGATATGGCTCATCCTGCTGGACTTATTGCTGCTGGACTACTCGACAACCCTGTAAAATATGCTCATATTGTTACTACAACAACCCACAAGACACTTCGTGGACCTCGTGGTGGTATTATACTTATGGGTAAAGACTTTGATAATCCTTGGGGTTTGACAACCAAGAAAGGTGACTTAAAACCTATGTCTATGCTCTTCAATTCAGCCGTATTCCCTGGTAACCAAGGTGGACCTTTGGAGCATGTCATTGCTGCTAAGGCTGTTGGCTTTGGAGAAAACTTATTACCAAGCTGGAAAGAATATGCAATGCAGGTGAAGAAGAATGCCTCTGTACTTGCACAAGCACTCGTCGAAAAAGGTTTTAGTATTGTTAGTGGCGGCACAGACAACCATTCTATGTTGCTTGACTTACGCCAGAAATATCCTGACCTTACTGGTAAGATTGCCGAAAATGCACTCGTTGCTGCTGACATCACGGCGAACAAGAATAAAGTACCATACGATGAGCGTTCTGCATTCCAAACCAGTGGTTTACGTCTTGGCACTGCTGCAATGACAACACGTGGCTGTAAAGAAGACATGATGCTACTCTGTGCCGAACTTATTGACGAAGTTTTATCTGCCCCTGAGAATGAACAGGTTATCAAGCGTGTACGTGAGAAAGTAAATGAGACGATGAGGAATTATCCTCTATTTGCATACTAAACACAACATTAAAAACAAAAAGATTAGTAAGTTTCTTTACTATTCCTATGCGGGTAAAACTAACCCATACTATAAAATTCATGCGGGATTGCCTTTTAAGGCAATCCCGCATTACGTTTATTCGACATCCTCCATCAATAAATGCTATCTGCGTCGTATCGCTTCACTTTTCATAAAAACAGATTCTTAATTCCTAAAAATTCTTTACACAACTTCAAAGAAATCATCAATAAATCAAAAATAAAAAGCAAGTAAAAAGGGAATTTATAACTATAAAGAAATCAATCAGTTATAAAGCCACAAAAGAAAAGATGCTTAATAGGACTTGAAAAGAGCATTAATCACATGCTTAAAGAGCATCTTTTGAAAGCCAAAAGAGCATATATTGATTTTGAAGCACACGAAAAAAATCACAAGCAATACAAAACCAGAAACAAGTTGACTATAAAAGATAGTTAGATATAGCGGTTAATCCAAATCAATCATTTGAAACGAATAAAAGGTGTGTCAAAATAAACTGACACACCCTTACCATATTATTAATCCTTTGGCATCAACCCTTCGATATACTTACAAAGAATATTGATACCCTTAACATTCTCCCCTCCTTGTGGTATAATCACATTAGCATAACGCTTCGTCGGTTCGATAAACTGTTCGTGCATTGGCTTCAACACCTCTAAATAACGATCAACAACCATCGAAACCGTACGACCACGATCTATTGTGTCACGTTGAATATTACGAATAAGACGCTCGTCTGGGTCACAATCTACAAAAATCTTAAGATCCATCATCTCACGCAAACGACGATTGCTTAATGCCATAATACCCTCAACAATAATAACAGGCTTTGGTTCTACATGGATAGTTTCAGGCAAACGATTACTGAGAATATAACTATAAGTTGGCTGTTCGACCGCCTTCCCTTCACGCAACTCATTTACTTGCTTAATCAGCAGTTTCCAATCAAAGGCATCAGGATGATCAAAGTTTATTGCCTTACGCTCTTCGTCAGTAAGTGCTGTAGTGTCATTATAATAAGAATCTAATGGCACTACTGCAACATAATGAGGCGGAAGGCTCTCTACAATTTTCTTCACTACGGTGGTCTTTCCCGAACCTGTACCACCTGCTATTCCAATGATTGTTATTTTATCCTTCATCTTGGTTGTTTTTTATTATTATTAGGTTAATTGGACTAATTAAGCTAATAGGATTTATTAGCCTAAAATCCCTAAATCCCTAAACATACTTTCATAATACTCTGCTTTCTTCTCCACTTTCATAGGATAAGCACGACTACTACTTGGCTCTCGATAAAGACGTAAGGAACGACCTTCAAAGTTAAACATTCTATATTCGCCCATCTTCATCTCTCGTGCATCTATCCCGTAATGCTCTGTAAACACCTTTGTAGCAAGCTGCCCCGCTGTTAATACGGCCTTACACTCCGGAAGTACGCAAAGCATTCCATCAAGGTCAGCAGCCTCTACGATTTCTAAATCTTTATCTGAGGCTGTTCCCTTTTTTCGATGAATACGTAAGGCAGTATCAAAGATTGCAATACCCTTCTCCTTTAAGAACACTTTAAGCAAATCGAGCTTATAGGTTTTATTTTCCTCATCTACAAAATAAGATTTATCACGAAAGAAAATATGACCGAAAATACGCCACATATCATTCGTGTAATTAGGATAATACCATTCCATACACCACCGCTTAGGTGCTGGTGGAAAAGTTCCTAACATCAACAGCTTAGCATTAAATGGAAGCCACGGCTCAAAAGGATGGTTTTCGATTTCCATTGTTCTATTATTATCAAATTAGCCCAATTGGACCAATTAACCTAATTCGCCTAATAATCTTTACTGTTCCTTAACGAAGTAAGTCACAACAGGTAAGTGGTCTGAATAACCATCAAGCCATACACCACCAGCTGTGGTACGCTTAGTATTCCCTTTATATTTTCCAGACTCTTGAAAAAGGTAATCACGGCGGAAGATTTGGTTTTTCCAAAACTTCAACTCTGAATAATCCTTCTTACCATTCTTATTCAACAAGTTAGGAGTCATGATAATCTGGTCGAATAAGTTCCATTTTCCTTGATACTGTAAAGTTCCTGTCGCCTCCTTTACAAGAACATTATACCATGGATTATACATATCATTTGCTCCAACCTCGTTGATTTCAGCCTTTGCAGATAAACACTCATGCATACTCTTGTTAGTTGGATCATCATTCATATCACCCATCACAAGTACTTTAACCTTAGGGTCTACACGAAGTAGCGAGTCTTTCAATGCCTTTAATTGCTTTCCACCAATTTCACGATAGTGAGAACCTGCACCACGACTTGGCAAATGGCATACTACGACTGTAACATGTTCGCCTGCCAATGTTCCACTTACGGTGAGGAAACCACGCGTAGCTCGTGTACTGTCCTGCGGCAAATCATATATATAAGGTACCAGCTTTGTATCTCTTACAGAAAACATTTTAGGATTATATATTAAAGCGCAATCTATACCACGCTTATCGGGTCCTTCTATATGTACATACTTATATCCACGTGACTGCAACTCTGGCTGTGCCGTAAGGTCACGCATAGCATGATCATTCTCAACCTCAGCTAAACCAATCACTGCACAACCAACATTTGGCAACACATCCGTACCCATCTCAGATAGTACTGTTGCCATATTATGTAACTTATGGCTGTACTTCATTTCGTTCCACTGATAACTTCCATTAGGTGTGAAGTCGTGGTCGTTTTTCCCTTCGTCATGCATTGTGTCAAACAAGTTTTCTACATTATAAAAACCAATTGCATAAACAGAAAATTTCTTCTGAGCAGACACAGAAGTGCCAAGTAACGTGACACTGATAAGAAATAAAAGTAACTTTCTCATTATATTCTTTATTATTATTTTCAACTAATTCTGTAAACAAAGACATGTATCTTACTACAAGTCAGCTTTAACAATATATATACGGAACCTTCGGTAAGCCAATATTATACGATTAGCATCTACCTCTAAGTCCTTTAACTAATCGTGTTACATTTTCACGTTCTCTCTGCAAATATCGGTAATTTATCCGACATTAAAGCATGATTTTCGAAAAAAACTGCAAAATAACTTTCAATTAACAAAATAAATTCGTTACTTTGCAACATATAATATTACACTTATTTAATGTTTTCAATTATGCAGAAAAAGCTGAAACTTGCCGTTTTAGCCCTATGTAGCTCTTCTATGGTAGTTGCACAAAACACGAATACCAAGACAAGTCAGCAGGAACAAACGGCAAACATTATGGATGAGTCGGCGTTTACCTTTACTGAGGCGCAGTTAGGTGAGAACAATGACATGAACGAAAATGTAACAATTCTCAACTCAAACAGTAATGTGTATGCATCACAAGTAGGTTTCTTATACTCGCCCTTGCGTTTTCGTTATCGTGCACTTAACCAGAAATACAACGATGTATATATCAATGGTGCACCTATGAACGACATGGAAAGTGGACAGTTCCGCTACTCTATGATAGGTGGTATCAACCAACAGACACGCAACGTAGACTATGCTCTTCCTTTTGAGAACAACAACTTCTCAATGACTGCCTTGGCAGGAAGCAACAACTATGACTTCCGTGCTGGCTCAATGGCTGGTGGTCATCGTCTCACACTTTCTACTGCAAATCGTAACTATACTCTACGTGGTATGTATAACTATGCCAGTGGATTTAACGATAAAGGCTGGGCCGTTGCTGCCAGTGTTGCTTATCGTTGGGCTAATCGCGGCTATGTTGAAGGTACATTCTACAACTCATTATCATACTACTTCGGGGTTCAGAAGAAGTGGAACAATGGTCACTCTGTGGCACTATCTGCATGGGGTAACCCAACCGAACGTGCATCACAGGGAGCAAGTACAGACGAGGCTTACTGGCTTGCTAATGACTACCAATATAACCCTTATTGGGGTTATCAGAATGGTCGCAAGCGTAATAGTCGTGTAATTAATGACTTCGCACCATCTGCTATCCTCTCTTGGGATTGGGATGTGAATAAGAAATTAAAACTGACAACCAGTCTTTTTGCTCAATACTCAATGTATAAGAGTACGAAGCTAAATTATAACAACAGCGAAAACCCACAACCTGACTACATGGAAGAACCTACCAAGTAGTTATTATGACGTGTGGAATCAGAATGATGCTCGCTATCGTACAACACAGGCCTTAGCTGACTGGCAAAGTGCTGTTAACTGGTGGAATAAGAAAGAAAACCGACAGATTCAATGGGATCGTCTCTACTATGCTAACCGCCAAGCTGCTGCAAATGGGCAGGACGCTCTTTACTACTTGCAGGCTAAGCACAGTGATGCACTGACAACAACATTGTCGTCTATACTTACAAACCGAATCAGTAAGAACAATCTTCTCAATATTGGACTTTCTCTCGGTCAGACCTCAGTACATCATTATCAAACAATGGAAGACCTCTTAGGAGCAAAGAGTTTCCATAATATCAACACCTATGCTATCGGTACATACACCCCTTCTGACACACGTGTACAATATGACCTTAACACGATGAGTACCATGGGCTTAGGTAAACTCGTATATGAAGGTGATAAGTTTGGTTACGACTATAACATCAACGTAAGACATGGACAACTTTGGGCTAACTACGCTGAAACATTTGGCAACCTTTACTATATTCTGGCAGCAAAACTTGGTTATGACAACATGTATCGTGTAGGTAACATGCGTAATGGAATGTTTGCAGACAACTCTGCTGGTAAGAGTAAGCAAGCTAACTTCGTAACTGGTGGTTTCAAATCAAATGCTACCATAACCTTCGGTCGTGGGAATGCCGTAGCTCTGGGAATGGGATATGAACATCGTGCACCAAATGCAAATAGTATCTTTGCATCACCAGAAATGAACAATGACTTTGCACTTAATATCCGTAACGAACGTATATTCTCAAGTGAACTTAGCTATCAATTCTCTGGTACATGGCTTCATGCTAACCTCAGTGGTTACTACAACAACATGAGTCACGTGACAGAGTGGCAAAACTTCTACTTTGATGATGCGAACTCTTTCACTTATGTTAGTATGACTAATATGAAAAAGGACTATTATGGTGTTGAATTAGGACTTGACTTCAAACTCACAAGTTTCCTTAACTTCAAGACGCTTGGTACATGGAGTGAAGCTAAGAACATCAACAACGCTGATGTTGTCTACCTGAACTCTACAAAGAGTACCTACCATAAGGATATTGTCTACAACAAAGGCATGCACGAATCAAATACTCCTTTGAGCGTTTATAGTGCTATCCTCAGCTATCATAAAGGCGGATGGTTCATCGACCTAAGTGGAAACTACTACGACCGCATCTACCTGAGTTACGCTCCTAACCTTCGTTATGGTAGCACTCTCAACACAATGGGTACAGCTCTTGGTGGCATGGACGCAAGAAGGTAATTATACTCCTTACGCACAAACAGAAGGACAAGGTGGCTTTATGCTTGATGCATCTATCGGAAAGAGTATCTACCTTCGTCATGGAAGTTTGTCTATCAACTTAATGATTACAAACCTACTGAACAATCTGAAAATTGTAAGCGGTGGTTACGAACAAGGTAGAAGCAATTACATTATCAACAAGACTACTGGTACAGCAACAACACGCGCATACGACTTCTATCGCAACCCTAAGAAGTATTACGTGAATGGTATCAATGGTATGCTGAATATAGCTTACAAATTCTAAGACAAAAGTATAAGAAAAGATTATGAAAAAAATATTATATTTAATGATGGCAGCAGCCTGCACACTCATCACTTCTTGCATGGGTGAAGGCTACGCAGAACCTTCTGAAACGGGGGTAGCACCATACGGAAACAACGAACTGACTGAAACAAATACCATTTCAATCAGCCAATTGAAAAGTAAATATGCCACATTTATATCTACTGATTATCGTGATGGACTTAGCTATACAAAGATAACGGAAGATATTAAAATTAAAGCTATCGTTACAAGCTCGGACATTGCGGGCAACTTCTATCAGCAATTAGCGTTACAAGACAATACGGGCGCAATTATTGTAAGTGTATCCAACAAAGGATTATATGGTCCATTACCTATTGGCACAGAAATTTTAGTTAATCTAAAAGATCTCTACATAGGCAACTATGGTAAGCAGGCACAGATTGGTGTACCAACGACTAACACAGCTGGTGTAACAACCATTGGACGCATAAGCAATGCAACATGGGATCAACACTACAAGATTCTTTCTACTGGCAATAAGGTTACACCAACCGAGTTTGCTAATGGCACAAAAGCAACAACATGGAACATTGAGACAGATGGTGGCAAACTTGGAATTATACGTAACGTAAGTTTTAAGAGTAGCAACAACAACAAGGTTATAAACACCTTCGCTGATGGTAGTGGTGAACCAGGTAGCGTTAGCTGGACATTAAACGAACAAGATGGCAAAAAAGTCATCGTTTACAACAGCAACTTTGCTAATTTTGCTAACAATAAAATTCCAACAGGCAAAGTAGATATCATTGGTATCTTCAAGCGTTTTAACAACCAATGGGAAATTATTATCCGTTCTCTTGACGATATTAAATCTGCCGAGAAAGTAGATCCTTTCAAAGGACTACCAGGTAAAGGTGATGGAACAGAGGCAAACCCATTGGATATCACACGTGCATTAGCATACGCAAAGTTGAACAAGAAGGACGCCACTCCATACTACATCAAGGGCATCATTTCGCAAGTTGATGACGTTTCTAAACAACATGGTAATGCAAACTACTACCTCTCTGACGATGGTACGACTAACAAACAACTACAAGTCTATCGTGGGCACTACAAGAATGGTGATAAGTTTACAGACCCATCACAGCTTAAGACAGGTCAGAAAGTCGTAATTCTTGGCTTCTTAGACTTTTATGAACCATCATCTAAGCCACAAGTTGGAAAAGATAGTAAGATTATTTCTATTAATTAATTATACAAAATAAATAAGACAAATATGAAAAAGTTTTTTTATTCAATCATAACCTTGGCCATGGCTACCACTGGTCTTATAAGCTGCGAGGATGTTCCAGCACCATATAGTATTAATCTTGAAGAAACAAAAAACTCTTCTACAACTGACGCTAAGGGAGAACTAAACACTGCTGAAACACCTTGGACTGTTGCAGAAGCTGTAAAGAAGATTCAGGCTAACCAGACAACAAATGGTGAGGCTTACGTAAAGGGTATCATCTCTGAAGTAGTTTCTTACAATGAGAAGTTTAAGAGTATAACATACTACATCTCTGACAATGGTACAGACAAGACTCTTCAAATATATTCTGGTAAAGGATTAAATGGTGCTGCTTTCTCTGCAAAGACTGACCTTCAAGTTGGTCAAACTGTTATTGTCAAAGGTAACCTCAAAGCCTTTACAAATAAGAAAGGAGAGGTTATCATGGAAGTTGATAAGGAAAATAAGATTATCTCAATCAGTGAAACTACAAATGCACAGCCTGCAGTAACAGGTCTTACAGCCAAGTTCGAAACAGGTATGGACCAATTCACCATTACAGACCTCAAACTCCCTTCTGAACTCACTTTTGTATGGAAACACGATGCAAAGAGTAAGTACATGAAAGCCTCTGCGTTTAAGAAGCCAAACAACTATGCAGCAGAGAGTCGTCTTGTATCTCCTGCATTTAGTCTTGCAGGTAAAACAAAAGCAACGCTTTCATTCAAGCATGCGGTTAATTTCTTAACAAACGCAGCTAATAATTTTAAAGTACAAGTATCTACTGATGGTAAAACATGGACCGACCTTGCAGTTTCAGCCTATCCAACAGGTAATGATTGGAAGTTCATCGATGCTACATGCGACCTTTCAGCTTACGCAGGCAAATCAAATCTTCACATAGGATTCCTATATACCAGTACACAAGATAAGGCTGGTACATGGGAAATCAAGGACGTAGAAGTTAAGTAAAAAACAACTAAAATATTTGGCAGGGTGCAGAATTATTCGTAATTTTGCACTCTGTAAGTATCTACCCCACTTATAATAGTGGGAAAAGGTATCAACAAGTACATTATTAACAATTAGATAAAATAAAAATGAAACAAGGTATTCATCCAGAAAACTATCGTCCCGTCGTATTCAAAGATATGTCCAACGGCGATATGTTCCTTACAAAGTCTACATGCAAGAGTTCAGAGACCGTAGAATTTGAAGGCGAAACTTACCCAGTGGTAAAAGTCGAAATCTCAAGCACCTCTCACCCATTCTACACTGGTAAGAGTAAGCTTGTCGATACAGCAGGTCGTGTTGACCGCTTCATGAGCCGTTACGGTAAGTTGAAGAAGTAATCGATAATACCCTTCGACATTAGTACAATATAAAGTGCGAACAAACGTAGTTGCATATACGTTTGCTCGCACTTTTTTTGTTTATAGACTAAACATAATAAGAAGATAAAAGATTTTAGGAAACAACACAAAAGCAAATTCAGGAATTTTTGTGATCGAACAACCAATTAGAAAAATAAAACTACAAAAATAAAACAACAAATAATTACAAGCACAAAAACAACAAAAACTAACAGAAATGAAGAAAGCAATTATCATAGGTGCAAGTAGCGGGATAGGATATGAAGTAGCACGCTTACTCATCTCACAAGATTGGATAGTTGGCATAGCAGCACGACGTATAAACAAACTTTTAGATTTGAAAAACACAGCACCTGAACGAGTCTACACAGCACAGATTGACGTAACCAACGAAGAGGCAGAGAAGAGCCTAATGCAACTTATTGATTGCATGGGCGGGATTGATCTCTATCTACATGCAGCGGGAATTGGATGGAAAAATCCCGAACTTAAAGAAGATATAGAACTGAAAACGATGGATACCAATGCTCATGGTTTCACAAGAATGATTGGTGCAGCCTATCGTTATTTTATGAACAATGGAGGTGGACACATTGCATGCATTACTTCCATTGCCGGGACAAAAGGACTCGGTGTAGCCCCTGCATATAGTGCAACAAAAGCTATGCAAAACACCTATATCCAAGCATTGGAACAACTATCTACTGCTAAGCACCATAACATCCGCTTTACAGATATCCGTCCAGGATTTGTTGACACTCCCCTACTCGATGGTACAACAAATCTCCCAATGCTAATGTCTCCAGAAAAGGTTGCTTATAGCATCGTCAAAGCCATCAACCGCCATCGCCACGTTTGCGTTATTGACCATCGTTGGGCAATACTAACTTTCTTCTGGAAACTTATCCCTAATTGGATTTGGCGAAGAATGAAACTCTCCTAAACAAGCTCTTACGCACAAACGCCTACATTGATATGTAAATAAATACTAAATATCTAAGAAATAAATAAACTTTCATCTACTTCATTCGTTTAATAAAATACTCCTACAAGTTATCAAAATACAACAGTAGGTAAAAAAGGATAATAAAATTACAAACAACAACAATTTAGGATATGAGAAAATTCTGCTTAAAAATTCACAGATGGTTTGCTCTACCATTAGGCATAATAATGGCGATTTTATGTTTTAGTGGACTTGCATTACTTTTATTCAAAGATCTCGCACCTCTGTTTGACATGAATGCCAAGGAGATGCCTATTTACACAATGATTGTACGATTGCATCGCTGGCTATTTATGAAACCAGAGAATGCACACGATGGTGGCCTATCACTTGGGCGAATCCTTACAGCCGTGTCGTCAATCTGTATGTCTATCGTCTTATTATCAGGCGTTGTCATCTGGTGGCCAAAGAATAAAAAGGCTCTTAAAAATCGTCTTACAGTCAGTACAAATAAAGGATTCCGCCGATTTGTATATGACTCTCATGTGTCATTAGGAATCTATGTCTTTGTCTTCCTCTTCCTTATGGCACTCACTGGTCCAGTCTTCTCATTCGGTTGGTATAAAACAGGAATGTCAAAACTCTTCGGACAACCTCTACATCCAAAGGAAAAGAGTTTGCAACATCACTCAGATGCACCTAAGCAAGGCACAATAAACGAGAATGTCTTTACAAATGATAAAGCAAACCACTTGCATGAACAGTTTCATAAAGATAAAGCAGGCGACAAACAAATGAAAGGCAACAAACACGACAAGAAACATAAAGGTGGTATGCTCTTTAAACAACTACACACTGGAACTTGGGGTGGCTGGTTCTCACGTCTACTCTATGCTATCGCTGCTTTCATCGGTGGTTTCCTCCCCATTAGTGGGTATTATCTATGGTGGAAGAAAAGAAGTGCCAAAAGAAATAAACATAAAGTATAATCATCAACGTCACTGATCCATTGATTATGTCTGATTAAATTAATCAAGCTGACATTATCGATGGATCTTTTATATATCGACACATTTCTATAACTCAATTCGCTCTTTAGTCCATAATAATATTCTTCATTCTTATTCTGTGTATTACTTCTTTACACTTTCAGAAACTTGTCGACTACATTTATGCCATTGTAAAAAATTTTCTTACTGAATAAAACCAAGACATCATCTTTTAGCGTTCAAAAGGGCATATCTTCACTTACAAAAGACGCTCTTCTCGCATGCTATTAACGCCCTTTAAAATTCCATTTAAGCACCCTTTTACATACAGCTTTATAACCAACTGATTTACGGATAGTTACAAACTCAATTTTAATACATCATCAATACACTATCTTTGTGTAATATCTCAAGGATTATGTAAATATTTTTTTCGAACAAATATTTTACTTACAAACATTTAAATAGCCCTAATAAGGAATAAAGCAATAACCCAAATGACTTCAAAGTTCTATGACTATTTTTGACTTACATAATACTCAATTTTAGGAATACGGAACCAAATAAATATGTAAAAAAAGCATAACAAAATCATCATTATTAAGTATTGCCGCTTTCATAATAAGAAAAGTAAATTTTGCACACAAAAGATAAGCGTATAGTAATTAATGAATAAGAAACAATATATCACACAATGATAGATAAAAAAAGTTAGGGCTTTTTAATTGAAGAGTTGTTTATGGTTAAAAACGAAGGGCAAATATAAGCAAATAGCCATCTAATTTTATTTAAAAACATCTTTATTTTTCTCAAACAACCCTTACATGTCGAATCATCTATTATGAGGTAAACAAATCAGAATTAGTCTTTATATATTCGTAAAGAATAAAGTGAACAAATCATTTTTGTAAATAATATAAATCAAAAAAATAATTTTTATCTTAGTAAACATTGAAAGAGTATGGAATTTAAGAAAACACTCTACTCCCTAATGTTAGGCGGACTTCTTCTTTGCCTTTTCTCATGCGCAAAAGAAGACGAGTTTGAAATGCCAACATTGGTTCTTTCTGAAAACAACATTACATTTAACAAGAATGTAGACGAAAGAAACATTAGTGTGACGACCAACCAAAGTAATTGGACAGCAACATCACCACAAGAAGGTGATTGGCTCTCATTAATCCAAGACAACAACATTCTGAAAGTAAAAGTTAAGGAAAATCTTCTTGGTACCGAACGTGAAAGCTATATCCTTATTAATGCCAATGGTGCTTCTGGCAAAATTGCAATCAAGCAAAGTGCTGCTGACGTAACACTTGATGTTGCTCCTGAGGCAATCTATCTGCCACAGCGTGGCGGTGAAAAGACCGTAGACATCACAACAAACTCTTCTACCTATGATGTAACGACCAGTGAGGACGTTGATTGGTTGAAGATTGTTAAGTCTGAGGAAGAAATAAAACTGGTTGCTAAACGTAATGAAAGCTACGAGAAACGTGAAGTAAAATTATATGCAAAGAGTGGTAACGTTATCCGTGAGATTATTGTTTCTCAGCCTGGCATCCAACGTTACATCCTCCCTATTCACCCTGGTGTACCACAAGACGAACACAAAATTATGGAGTATGAATTGGCACGTGGTAGCTACTTGCGCGAGTATCAAGCAGCTATGCCTGCTTATGGACTCGAAGAGACTTATACTTTTATCACTCCTTCGCCCATATTTAGTATAATACAATATTGTAGTTCGGATGGTATTGCTCCGTCACAATTCATTACAATTGGTGATGGTCAAAAAGCAATAGATGCTGTAAAGGACAAGGCATTTACAAAGTTCTTGATTGACAACGGATATGTACGTAGCAACTCGCAGTCTGATAGAGAATACACTAACGACAAGGAATTGCTTTCACTGACGGTTCATATATCTGAGAAAGAAAACAACGAGGGTGTGAACCTTACTTTCAAGCCTATTATTAAGCAGGTTGGTGATTACAAGACCTTTACAAAGATTCCTTACTATCCTCTCAACCTTTTGCAAGAGGACAACGTAAAGCTACAACAGATTGAGGAGTTCGAGAAGAACGAAGGTAGCACCGTGGAAGAACGTACGATGAATGAGCATAAGAACACGGAAGTTTCACAAATTCACTATAAGCTAAAAGCAAATACCGACCCTACTGCACCATACGGACGTATACATATTTTCTACACAACAGACAAAAATGGCGATGCATCTGACAAACTTGGTAGCGTACAGATTGGAACCTTATTATTCAAGGACACCAGTCTTGGACTATGGAAATATGGAACCAAGTGGATTGCAACCAAAGAGATTAAGAAACTACTTGGCGACGAGGGTTTCACCTTCCTCCGCTCATCAAACAACACCCATTTCTTTATGCGTGAAAGTGATAAATTAATTATTGCTATCACCTGTGTTTTAGACGATAACACCCCTGTTCTCGCATTACTTTATAGTCGCGACCCATCGGTATCAGTTACAGGTAGCAATTCTATAAAGGCACAAGAAAGAATGATTAAGAATTTCGCTGCTGCTAAAAAGGCATTGAAGTTCTAATCCAGTTATTATACCTTATTTAATGATTACTTGATATGCGTATAATCAATATAGAAAAACTATTGCAGATTTCACTACTATCCCTATTATTGGGGATAGTGGTTGGATGTTCTGAAAGCAAATATTTTGAAAACCCTTTCCTTAATGTTTCTGAGAAAGAAATTTCCTTCTCTAATGAGGCTGGCGAAAAAACCATTATGGTGGAAACTAACAGCAAGGAGTGGATTGCAACAGCTCAGAAGTCATGGGTACATCTTACAGAAAAAGGCAATGAGGTTATGGTGCAGGTAGATCCAAACCCAACTGCTGTTGAAAGAAGTAGCTATATCATGGTTGATGGTGGGCTGGCTGTACAGAAAATCATGGTTAAACAAAGCGCAGCTGCACTCTCTTTGGAACTGAGTAAGGGTGAAATTATCCTTCCACAGGCTGGTGGTGAAACCATGGTAGACCTAAAGATGGCTGGTATGCCATACCAAGTCACACAAGAAGAGAAGCCTGAATGGTTAGAAGTTATAAAAAAGAAAAACGGCTTAAAGTTCATTTCTAAAACTAACCATAGCGTAAAAGAAAGAACTGCAAAACTGACAGTTACCTTTGCAGGCAAGAGTAACGACGTTGTTGTAAAGCAGCCTGGTACTTCTCTCTTCGTCTTAGCTTGTAACCCTGGCAATCCTTATAGCCTATATAAGATGATGGATTACGAGTATCGCCGTGGTAGTATACTTTCAGAATATGGAGCACCGCAAGAAATACAAGGTCTCTTCGAAGAAAGTTATTTCTTTAAGACGCCATCACCTTTATTCAAAGATGTTGTCTATGTACATGACACAAAGTATTCTGTTCCTACACGTATATATACTCGCTCACTGACCAGAGAAGGTATAGATGCCGTTAAGTCACAAGCCTTCCAAGACTTTATGAAAGCGAATGGCTATGTGAGAGATGAGAAAGATTCTAATCACTATATCAACATAAAGGAAGCCTTCACAATGGATGTTGATATCAAGGAAGATAATAATAGTGTTGTGTTGTTCTTCTACCAGTTGAACAAACAAGATCATGATTATCCAACCTTCAGTACACTTGATCTCGGACTATTGAGCTCTTAAATAAAAACAACAAGAAGCTTACCGACATCGAAAACTACGAACGAGGCAAGAATAGTGAGGAGATGAAGCGTGAAACAAATAAGACTAATGAGGTTAAAGCAATTCTTTATAAGACAAAAGATCCTATACAAATTGCACGCACCTACTTCTTCTATACACATGACGATGCAACATCTATACCACAAGACAAAATCGGAAGTCTTGAACAGTTCAGTTTGTTCTATAGTCAGCCTAACTTAGGAATATGGCAGGTTGGTAGAGAATGGTTTGTCACTCGTGAATTTGACAAACTACTCACCTCAAACAATTTTGAGTTTGTTAAATACAATGGTAAGCATCATGTATATGCTCGTCGTTCAGACCATCTGACATTAGCTATCTCTGGCGGAGAATATGGTGATGTAAACAATGGTAAACCTGTCATGCAGATTACTGTTCTATACAAGCCTACTGTCTTTGAAGAAAACAAAGAACAGAGTATGGCTAAGATAGAACGCATGCTGAAACAACTCAATCCGAGCAAATAACTTTGAAAGAAATAGTAATGAGAAAAACTATAATATATTTATGTGCGTGCGCACTCTCTGGCATGATGGTTACAACCTCTTGCCAAGATAGTTTAGACGTGGATTCGTCTACAACTAACACACGCTCTGTTAAAATCGACAAAAACATTTTTGCCATAAAAGGTTGTATCAATGTGAAACTTGGCAAAGGGAACGAACCAGTCTATACCTACAACCCGAAGTGGTGGTGTCGAAATGCAGAACGTCCCATCTCAGATGTCTTCTGCCATGCAATATGCAGGGGCCTACAAGATGGAAAGAGTCTTTAAGCCTGCTGGTATCTACGAAGCAAGAACTATTGCTGACGGACTTGACCGCTGGTACACTATCTACTTCGACAAAAGTAAAGATATTTCTGCTGTCTTAGAACAATTTAAGAAAGCTGATGGTATCGAATGTGCTGAACGTGTATTACCTATGGCAAGACCAGAGGTTAAGATGACCCCATATCAACCTACTGCTTCAAGCGTACAACCTACAGCAGCCACATTTAACGACCCCCTCCTATCAAAACAATGGCATTACTACAACGATGGTTCATTGCACTCAACTGCCAAGAAAGGTGCAGACTGTAATGTAAAACCTGTTTGGGAGAAATATACTACTGGTAAGAGTAACGTCATTGTAGCTGTTGTTGATGGTGGTATTGACATCACCCACGAAGACTTGATAGACAACCTTCACATCAATGAAATAGAAAAGAATGGTCAGCCTAACGTTGATGATGATAAAAATGGCTTCGTTGATGACATCTATGGCTATAACTTTGTTGAAGCAAAAGATGTTGTCGGTGGTACTATCGAACCCGATGATGGCGGACATGGCACCCACGTTGCGGGTACTGTTGCCGCACGAAACAACAACGGAAAAGGTGTAGCTGGTATCGCTGGTGGCAATGGTACACCTGACAGTGGTATACGCTTATTAAGTTGCCAGATATTCAGAAATAAAAACGAGCAAGGTGACGCTGCAGCTGCCATTAAGTACGCTGCTGACAATGGAGCTGTTATTTGCCAAAACTCATGGGGTTATCCATCTGCATCTAACATAACGTCAATGCCTCAATTACTAAAAGAAGCTATTGACTACTTCATCAAGAATGCAGGTTGTGATGCTAATGGTAATCAACGCCCAGACTCTCCTATGAAAGGTGGTGTAGTTATATTTGCTGCTGGTAACGAGAACAAGGAGTTTTCGGCTTATCCTGCTTGCTACGCTCCAACCGTTTCTGTCGCATCTATGGCATGGGACTTTGGTAAGGCAAGCTATAGTAACTATGCTAAATGGGTAACCATTACAGCACCGGGTGGAGATCAAGACCGTTTCGGAAATGCAGCTGGTGTATTGAGTACGGTGCCTATAAAGAAAGATAAGACGGGTTATGCCTTTATGCAAGGTACTTCTATGGCTTGTCCTCACGTGTCTGGTATTGCTGCTCTCATTGCATCTTACTTTGGCAAACAGGGTTTCACTAACGAAGAATTAAAACACGTCTGACTACTGCTTATAGACCTTATAATATTGATGAAATCAACCCGGGCTACAAAGGTAAACTGGGAAAAGGCTATATTGACGCAGAGGAAGCATTTGAAACAGACACAAAGGTTGCACCTGAGAAAGTTTCTAAACTGACACCCACACCTGACTTCATCGAGGCCAATACGGAGTGGAGCATTGCAAAGCTCAAGGATAAGACTGCTGCTTTCTACAGACTGTACATTAGTCAGGAAGAACTAACGGCTGACAAAATGAAGGGAATGGACTATATAGAAATAAATGGTATGGGACACAAAATTGGTGAAACCCTTAAACATACCTTTTATGACTTGAAGGATAACACGACCTATTATGTTGCCGTAGTAGCAGTAGACCGTTGGGGTAACGTTTCTGAACCAATGATACAGCAGTTTAAGACTAAGCTCAACCATGCGCCAGAAATAACAAACTTCCCTACTGAAGCTATTGAAGTAATGGAAAACGAACATAAGACGTTCACCTTCAACGTTACCGACCCTGATGGTCACAATTGGGACATCAAGACTACTGGTAGTACAAAGGGAGTTTCCTTTACCAAGAAAGATAATACCATAACCGTTAATCTTGTCCCTGTACTTGCTGCTGGTAGCTACACCTGTAACTTTATCGTTTCAGATGACTTAGGAGCAAAGATTGAGAAGGACTTGACATTTAAGATTATCAAGTATATACCTCCACAGCTTACTAAGCCTTTCGAAAACTATATAATTGGATTGGACGAAGGAGTTGTCACCATTCCTTTAGCAGAGCATTACACACATAGTAGCAACACAAAGCTCACCTATCAAGCTAATGCTAACAATGGCAATGTCGTAGCTGCTATCGACAACAACAACATTCAGTTGAAGCCTGTGGACAAGGGTGTTACACGCATAAACATCACAGCCTCTGATGGACGTAAAACATCTACTGATGGCTCGTTCCAAGTACGCATCGTTGAAAAGAAATCGGCTCCTGTCTATGCCGTCTATCCGGTTCCTGTACATAAATATATCAATGCCTACTCAACCCTGAAGTAAAACAAGCCGAAATGGTTATCACTTCTACCGTAGGCGAACGTATTATGAAGGCCACCGTTACTCCTAATAACAACGTGGCGACACTTGACCTTTCTAATCTGAATCCTGGAACGTATAAGCTTATGGTATATACCAATAAGGGCAAACATACACAGGTTTTCATTAAACGATAAACAAAACAGATATGAAACAAAAACATATCATTCTAACAGCTTGCGTAGCACTTTTCAGTGCTACACAGGCTATTGCACAGGGAGAAGACCTCTCGATATTGACTGCTAACAACGATGCAAGAACTGCCGCTATGGGTAATGCATCAACAGCTGCTGGCAACCTATATCTATATAACAACCCTGCCGCAATCTTCAAAACTGACAAAAGTTTCACAGCAGATGCCGCTACCTCTTTCTTTGAAGGAACAGGAGGTTCTGACGGCACGTTCGGACTTTACGCTGCTACTGCTGGATACAAGTTTGCAAAACATCACGCTATTTTTGGCGGATTACGCTATGCTGGTGGATTAAAAATAAAAGGCTATGACGTATCGGGTAATCCAACCAAAGATTACGAGCCATACAACTGGACACTTGACCTGGGATATGCCATTGCCTTAGGTAAAGGCTTTGCTGCCTATGCAAGCACAAGTTTCATCTATAGCCATCTCTCAAAGAATGCTACGAGTGCAAGGGTCAGTGTGGGCGGTTCCTATCAGAACAATGTGATGAACATCGCCAACAGACATACCGAACTGATAGTGAATGCAAAAGTGGATGCCTTCGGACCTAAACTCAACTATGGTAATAATCGCAAAGGAACACTTCCTACCTTTCTTTCTGTAGGTGGTGAACTAACAGTTGATATGGCAGAGAAACATCAGGTGGCAGCTGCTCTCTCAACACATTACTTCCTACAATCTTCTGAGAACAAACTCTTCATGATTGGTGGTGGTCTCGAATACACCTACAACAAACTTGTATCGGTACGTACTGGCTACGAATATGGCAATCACTACAACAGCCATATTACAATGGGTGCTGGTGTCATGTGCCACGGACTACGTCTTAACGGAGCCTACAATTTGAAGACGACTGATACGGGAAGCAACTATTGTAGCATAGGTATTGGTTATGATTTCTAAAAAATAAACAATTTAATTTCATCATCTAAAAATAATAAATTATGAAAAAAATTCTATTCTCAATTTGTGCATTAGCACTAAGTATTACAGCTTCTGCTCAAGGAATAATCACTGAGCAACCACAAGGGAAGCTGATCGATAACATGTATCGTAGTAGTAAGGCATTTGTTAAAAAAGGTTGGACAGGAGTAGAGGCTGGTAAGTATGAAGGATTGACTTCTAAGATTGTAGAAGCAACCGATGGAAGCCTCTATGTTTACAATCCTCTTTCAGGTCTTGATAGCAAATCTTGGATGAAATTAGAAAAGGTTAGCGAAGGCAAATATAAGGCTACGTTCCCACAAGCTATCTATAAAGACAATTATGGTGGTGACGATGAAGATGAATCTATTAGTAAAGAACGCATCTTCACACTGAATCTTATGACTAAAAATAGTGAGAATAAATATGACGTCGTTGCAAACACCTTAAACTCAATAGATTTTACATGGGATGGTAAAACTCTCACAATGAAGGACATGGGTACAAGTGCAAAAATACTTGGTATGGCATTCAATGGTAAATGGAATGATCAGTATGGTGCTTGGACAATGACAATAACATCTACTGATGATAGACTTATTACCCCTCCAGCTAATGCTACAAACCAGCAGTATGTCGTTTCATCTAAATCTAACAATTCTGTACGTATCATTGACGCTGCTACTGAGGGTAATGACATCTACCTCAAAGGTTTATTCAAGAGTCCAAAATTAGCCGACAAATGGATAAAACTTACTAAACAAGATAATAAGGCTATCCTAAAAACAAATCAGTACTTAGGTACAGGAAAGAAGGAAGATTTAAATTCAAAAGGATATTCAAGTGATAACTCAGAATACCATGTCTATGCAGTAGCCTTTAACGATGCTACTAATGATGCAGAAGAACTGATGTTCGATATTGACGCTACAACAGGTAAACTTAGCAATGATAAAATTCTCAAAATTTCATTGGGTAAAGGTAGTAAGGATAACCTTTCTGACGAAGAGCTTGAAAGCATAGAGGGACTTACTCTTATTCCTTACGTAGAGAAAGATGGTAAACCTGCAACACCAACATTCAACTACTGTACAGCTACAGAAGACTATTTCGATTACACAAAAATAGACACAAGACTCTCATTCTTTGTAAAAAATACTGATGTAGATGGTAATTTTCTAAACCCAGAGAATATGTACTACAAATGTATATTTTTAATGATAGTACAGAGCCATTTAAATTTACAAAAGAAAAAAATATCCTAATATTAAGGAAGATAACATGACCAATATCCCCTTTGCGTACCAAGATGCGAAATATGCTGCAGAAATAAAGGTTATTGGCGACCAGCGCATTCTCCACTTCTCTGAGAATAACATAACATCTATCAAAGTAGTTATGGTTTATACCGGAAAGGATGGTAAAACATATTCAAGCGACCCAATGATAGCAAAGCCTAATACTAATACTGGCATCGAAAATGCAACATTCAACAAGACAGCTACCGAGAAGTATTACACCATTGACGGACGTCAGATTCAGCAATTGCAGAAAGGTCTGAACATCATTAAGTCTTCTAATGGTACTACTCGCAAAGTAATTGTTAAATAAATATTATCTTTTTAGTTAGAAAGAACCTATCCCACAAATTTCTTTCTTCTAAACAAAAGTCAACAACCATACGGAAGTTACTAATACTTCTGTATGGTTGTTTCTTTTAACCCAAACCCAAAGCCGTATTTACGATAATCATCATTCCTGTTTACCAACAACTCGGTATGTACTAATAAATTACAAAATGCATGAGTATGAGGAAACAAAAGGAATAACCAAGCATTATAGAGCGTAAACAAAGAAGAAAAGTGAACAGACGTAAACTTATGAAAACCAAATTAATTTACTTAAAAATTAGGTATTGTCAAGTCAAGAATAAGAAAGTACCTTTGTAGACAAATTTAAGAGATAAGAAAAGATGATGTTACATAATATCATTGATAAAATAATAATACTGACAAAGATTTTAATTTATCAAAGTCAGCTTAATAGATACACTTAAATAAGCGTATACGTGTATATGTGCTGTAAAAGATAAATGATTTACTTTTATTCATATCGACATATATTTATTAGAAATATATCAACGTGGAATAATCTAATATGAAACGAATACTATAAATCCGCCATCATACATCTTTATCCATCAAAAGCACAAAAAAACACCTACCATTCTCATCAGGAGAATTCATAAATTAAAATATTGTTTTTACATGACAAACATTTAAATTATTCATTCTAAAATAAAAAAAGTTATGAAAAGAATTTTTATCTCAATCTGTGCAATGGTTCTGAGCCTTACAGCTTCCGCTCAGATTTTAAGCACACAACCAGAAGGACAGCTGATTAAAAACATGTATCGTAGTAGTAAATCTGTAACTACTGCGGATGGCATTGTCGATGTAAAATACGAAGGTTTAGTTTCAAGCATGGTTATTGGAAATGATGGTAGCCTATACGTAAAGAACCCTCTTTCTTACCTCGCCAGCAATTCATGGCTAAAACTAACAAAGGTTAGCGATCAAAACTACAAAGCTACCCTACCACAAGAGATTTACAAAGACAACGGAGAAGACGAGTTCTCAAGTGATGAGCGTATTTTCACATTAAACAGACTTTCAAAGCGAAGATACATACAACGTTGTATCTACTGACAAAAACAACGTAAACTTCACATGGGATGGTAAGACTCTCAAAATGGCTGATATGAGCAACAACAGTGAAATCATCGGTATTGTATCAAACAATGAATGGAACAATAAATATGGTGACTGGAATATTACCATAGAGACCCTTAACGATCAAGTGATCACTCCTCCTGCTTCTGCAAAGGAACAACAATTTCTTATTTCCTACAAGTCTGTAGATCCTTTCAATACCGATGATGTACAACGCCGTATCAGCGGTGCTATCAATGGTGACGATATTTATCTCAAAGGGTTATTTGATAATCCAAAACTTGAAGATGTGTGGGTAAAAATAACGAAAAAAAATGATAAAGCAACCTTTGTTACAAACCAATACTTAGGTATAGGCCAAAAGAAAGACTTCAACCTGAAAGACGAAATAAGTGATAGTACAAAGTACCACATCTATGCTGCTGCATTTAAAAGTTGGTCTACGACTGCCAACGAAATAGAATTCAACGTTAACGGGGCAACAAATGTACTCTCTACTGAAGGTATAATCAAAATTTCATTAGGAAAAAGCAGCAGTGAAAACAAAAATACTTCTGATGACGAAAAGTATGAGGAAATCAGCAACCTTGTGATTACCCCATTCACCGAAAATGGCGGTACACCAATGAGCCCTGAATTAGAGTTTTGCTCTTCACGTCCAAATTACGAAAACACAAAAACCTTAACTACCATTTCTTTCCGTATCCATAATAAAGACACAGAAGACAAATACCTCGATTCAGAAAAATTGCACTACAACGTCTATTTAAATGACAACCCAACTCCTTACACATTCAAAAAGGAGAAATATCCAAATATAAATGATAATGCGATAACAGATATTCCTTTCGCATATCATGGCACGGATAATAAAGATATTGAGGTACATGGCGATCAACGTTCTATCCAGTTTGACGAAGACAATATCACCTCTCTCAAAGTAGTATTGGTTTATACTCTTAATGGAAAAAAATATCAAAGCGAGCCACTGATAGCTAAAGTCGTTGCAACCAAGAATGACACAAATGGTATTGAGGGTGCAACTTTCAATAAGAATGTTACAGAAAAGTATTACACTCTTGATGGTCGACAATTGCAGCACTTGCAGAAAGGACTTAATATTGTAAAAACGTCTAATGGCACAACACGAAAAGTGATAATAAAATAAATACAAACGTAAAGTCGACAAGACACCTTCTATCTTAAACTCACAAATATTTTGAAGAATGGTGTCAAAATTAAGCCCTGAAGGAAATACAGATTCTTTCAGGGCTTTCTTAACATATCACCACAAGGATATAACGTAATTAAAACAGACTATACATTAACTCTATTTACGTTTAATTCCGTACATCTTATTATTAAACCTTAATTCCGCAGCATAATTTCTGGCTCTATAACGTTTTGTGTGGGTAAATAGTTTTTCCTTGCCAGCGTTCCTATGCTTAATGGCATTATGACTGAACAGATGAAGACGAATTGATCTACAAAGTATAAAGGAGTTTGAGCTAAACAAGTTTCTACACACCTCTTGTTTATTCTTAGTATTACAACATTTTGCTCACAATTCATCCCCTGTTATCCTTATATCATAGTGAATTTAACCCTCCGCACCACAGCAAATGATGATAAGTATTCACGAACATTGTATGAAATAAGACCTTAAACATCCTTTCCCGTTGGCTAAAAGATTAAAGTGTAAAACGCTAAAACTAAACTGAACAAATAACTTCTTTCTATGATTACAACGGATGTTATTCTAATCGGGTCAAACAATCCACACGATTCGTTATAGAGTCAGAATTTATGCTACCGAATTAAGGGAAAGCAAAAAAACACAACAAAAACTTGCTTTATAACACAAAAAAACGTAAATTTGCTGCATAACTAACTTTAACAATATGCAAAAGCCGCAATGGGAATGGGTAAGGACTTTTGTCCAACGCAAAGAACTATCGCTTGCTACAACCTTACACCTTAGTTCGATAATACTCTGCGTACTGATTTACATCCTACTGCCCGAAGACATCCACCTACGCTGGGGACTGACTTACTGGCTGATATGGGTTGCCCTCCTGTCGCCCATTCCGCTGATGATTGCAGCACGGAAAAGTAAAAGAAAGTTGGTGATACGCCTTTATAGTGCGCTGATAGGCATTGTTCTGTGGCTATTTGCTATTTTCCTTCAAGTCATAGGGGGCGATATTTTACTCCCTTCCACCTACTTTTGTAAAGATGGTGATTACCTTGCAAGGCGATACAGATACGACTTCTTCGATAACAACATGACGGCTGTTTACAAGGTTATCGGGCTGACAGAAAGGAGAGTTGCATTCTATAGCTACAGCAATCCCGACTCTATCAAGGTCTATGAGTCGCTGAATGTCATCGTACTCTACTGCCCTTCCGAAATACAGGAAGACCCATTGCCCAGCGACACCATCGCTCCGATTCGTATCATCGAACAGCTCTACGACCGCCCGATAGAGCCCGAACAGAAGAAAGAAGTGGAACAACTTGCCCACCAACTTAATGCCCGGCTCGGCTATACACTAACTGGAAAACAAGAATAATAAATTCATAATTATAATTACCAATATGAGAAAAGTAAAAGCTATAAACCCAAATCATAAAGTTCAAAGCTCAATGCTTAAAGTTCAAAGGATTAAAAACTTCAACTTTAAACAACCTATTTGCCTTGTCACTACTCTCCTTTCTATAACACTTTTTGGCAGTAGTTTCAGAAGTGGTAAGACTGATGTACACGAGATGCCAGACAGCATTCAGATGGCTATCGACTCCATAAACAAGTATGATATCTTGCTGATACCTACGTACTCGGTCCAGAACATCATCGCTCTAAACAATATGACTATGCTGATTGGCTGCGTCGTCACGCCACACCAGACCAGTTAGCCGAGATAGCTAAGACAAATCCTAATCCTACCACACGTCTTTGGGCTTTCAGAATCTTGTTAGAGAAACCTAACAAGCAAGTCTATGATGTCCTGAAAGCAACTATTAACGACACAACGGAGGTTGAACAAATGAGTTATTGTTTCTACTCTAATCTTCCTTATAACCTCAAGGCATTCTGCCTCTACTACTTTGACCAAGAGAATAGTCAGACAGAAGAAATGCAAGAGGCGATAGACAGTTTAGCTTTCTTCGATTACATGAAGCAGTATGGATATGATTCTGAAATTCTTAATTGCTTCAAGCCTAAACAGAAATACTATCCCGCTGCAGTCGAAGCTGCCAACAACGGGCAGGTAGAAATCCTGCCATTGCTTGTCAAATACAAGAACCCTAACGACCGACAGCGTATCAGTAAGTTGCTCCAAGCTGACTTTAAGGAGAACAAGCAACTGACATACGGTATCCGTAAAATCCTCAAAGAATGGGGAAAACCTGACTTTGAAATACGCAAAAAGCGTGTGTCAAGCCGTTATCGGTAAGCCTGATGACTTTGACGTAGAGGATTATTTCCCTCTTCTTTGGCAATATCCTGCGCCTTGGAGCTATAAACTTCTCGAGAATATCCTTTCTGGTAAAGACAGATATAGTAACATTGACGAAATAAAGAAACACCTTATACAGTATGCTAAGGAAGGTCCTATCCCTCCTATCTTCCAACCGCTGTATGACAGATATCTGGGGTTTACGAATTAGTAGACCCTAATTAATAATCAGGTGTAGCGTTTACTAAATATGGGCAAAATCTGATTTGTAGGACACAAAGTCCATAGCCAAAACTGAAAAAGTACGATAACAGCATGATTCTACGATGATAGGTGTTAAACTTGGAATAAGTACACTACCATACACTGCCAACATGAGCTGTATAGATTTACTTTCTGATATAATTCACAAAAGAATATGCAGGCATACCATCGATAGCAGAATGCTCCTCGTGTGACGCTATTGTCCAAGTACCATCATTATATATAGGAAAGAAAACATCAGCTTTGGGAGGAATAGCATCTATTTCTGTAAGAAACAGATGGTGAGCTATTGCAAGTGCCTCTTTATAAAGACTTGCTCCACCAATAACAAAAACTTTCTCATCAACACCTATATAACGGAGAGCCTCATCGAGTGAAGTATAGACGTCACAGCCAGGGAAATTGGTTTCTGTTCTACTAAGAACTATGTTTCTACGATTAGGCAAAGCACCCTTTGGCAAAGAATAGAATGTCTTACGCCCCATGATGACGGTGTGTCCCGTTGTAAGTTGTTTGAAACGTTTTAGGTCTTCACTAATAAAATAGACCATATCATTCTTATAGCCAATGGCACGGTTAGCTGCTACCGCTGCAATAATATTTATTTCCATAATGACATTTTAGGACCTCCACCAACTCTCCAAAGAAGAGGAATGCTGATTTTGCAATCAATTTGGTAAAGGATTTAAAGTTCTTGACCAATTTAATATACTATTTTAGAAGTTGAGAGAATTGATTAATTTTCATACTCCAACTACTTCCTATTTGCACTCCCCTCCTTTCGGAGGGGTTGGGGGAGGCTTCTTTTACACCGCAACAACCCCTGGTATATGTGGTAAAGGATTGTAATCAGTCAGTTCAAAGTCTTCATACTTAAAATCAAAGAGATCCTTTACATCAGGGTTAATCTTCATCTTTGGCAGTGGACGTGGCTCACGAGTAAGTTGTAGTTTAGCTTGCTCAAGGTGATTTAGATAAAGATGTGTGTCACCTGTTGTATGGATAAACTCGCCTGCTTCAAGTCCTGTAACCTGTGCAATCATTTGCAAAAGAAGTGCGTATGACGCAATATTAAATGGTACACCAAGGAAGCTATCAGCCGAACGTTGATAGAGTTGAAGTGACAGTCTACCATCAGCAACATAGAACTGGAAAAGACAATGACAAGGAGGTAATGCCATATCGTCTACTTCCGCAGGGTTCCATGCTGTGACCAACATACGACGTGAGTCACGGTTATACTTAATCATATCGACTACATTCTTAATCTGATCGATAGTTCCTCCCTTATAATCAGGCCATGAGCGCCACTGATGACCATAGACAGGACCGAGTTCGCCATTCTCATCAGCCCACTCATTCCAAATCCTCACACCATGCTCTTGTAGGTAACGTACATTCGTGTCGCCACGTAAGAACCAGAGTAATTCATAAATGATACTCTTCAAATGAAGTTTCTTTGTGGTCAGCAATGGAAAACCATCACGTAAGTCAAAGCGCATCTGATGGCCAAAAACAGATAATGTTCCCGTCCCTGTTCTGTCACCTTTCTGCGTTCCCTCTGTAAGGATACGATTGAGAAGATTTAAATATTGTTGCATAATTGTCTTTTTAATTTCGTATATATATTCAAGTTTCATTTTGTCCTCAGAAATTTATATAAGCACAAAAGGTTCGTCTGGTATATGAGTACTCTTTATGCGCCATTCCTGTGGATAAAGGTTATTAGCACGATTACCAAGATTCTTTGCAAAGCCTATTGGATGCCCTTTATAAGTAAGGATAACAATACCACATGGAACATCGGAAGAAAGGACGACTGCCTCGTGACGTAAATATGCAATGGCAGTTTGGTAATCAACATCTACACTTAGGTAAGCTGACTTATCAGCAGAGAAAGTAAGTGCTAACGTATGATCAGGGATAATATTTTTACCTTTTTGCACACTTTCTTTTACTCCATAAGAAAGGATGCGAAGATGCCTACGAGCCTCTGAAATTGCTTTATCTACATTAATAGAACTTTTAATATTCTTACAGTTAGTCTCTCCTTTCTTACGAAGAATTGCCATAAAGATACCTTCACCACATGTCCTACCAGGAATAAAGCGATAGACTGGAAAATCCCGACCATCTTTAAGTGGGTTTTCAATAAGTGAACCTGTGATATTCCATGCATCATCTATGGGTACAGAGAGAAGTTCTGCATCATATTCATTGAGAATCCATGCTATATTCTCTTCATCCTCATGCGCATTGAAAGTACAAGTGGAATAAATAAGAATACCACCTGGCTTTAGGTTATCCCATATATCAGCAATAATACTACGCTGAAGCTGCCAGCAGTTTTCCACATTCTGAGGACTCCATTCCTCAATAGTCTGTGGGTCCTTACGGAACATCCCTTCGCCAGAACAAGGAACATCAGTAATGATAACATCAAAGAGGAGTTTTGACATCTTATAATCACGGGGATAATTATTTGTTACAACGACATTCTCGTGACCAAACTTCTGAACATTCTCTACTAATATTTGAGCACGTTTTCCTATCGGCTCGTTTGAGAAAAGCAAAGAGCCTGAAGGCAAGGAAGTACGCGCACAAGTTGTTTTACCGCCCGGAGCAGCACAAAGATCGAGTGCCATTACAGGCTCTTTCACACAATGTAGCAATACGTGAGATAAAAACATTGACGATGCTTCTTGCACATAATAGACTCCAGCGTGAAGCAATGGATCGAACGTAAAATTAGGTCTCGTTCCCAACCAAAAACCTTCCTTACACCAAGGTATAGGCAGAGGATTTAATTCTGGATTAACCCTATTCGTTCCCTCCGACAACTTAAAAGGATTAAGACGGATACTTACAGGTGCCGTTTCTTGTAACCCTTTTAGAAAAATTTGATAAAGATTATCTCCAAAAAGCTCACAAATATAGGTCACAAAACTTAGAGGAAGTCTCTTTTCTACTTCTACTACGCTATCTTGACTATCTTCTGAAATAGAGCAAGAAAAATGCGTTGCCTGGCATGGTTGATTCTTATCTTTTGTCATATCACCTAGGGAATATCAATAGTTATCATTCCATCTTCATTGAGATTATCCTTCTTCTTAGATTTTGACTGTTGCTTGAGTTTTCCCTTCTCGTCAAACATGCCGTATGTGGTACGAAGAACTGTAAACTCTGTACGACGGTTTAATTGATTGGCTATCTCTTGCTTCTCCTTGTCGAGCTGCTTGATGAAATCCTCTGTAAGAACATCGTTTTCTTTCAACCACGAATACTTCTCTGTGAGCTTCTTGCGAATCTTCTTAGGACGTTCCTTACCATAACCAACAGGTGTAAGTCGATCTTTTACAATACCATGAGCTGTAAGATAAGCCACTACCGCATCTGCACGTCGTTGTGAAAGACGTTTATTATAATCAGCAGAACCAAAATAATCAGTATGAGCTGAAAGTTCTATTGTTACGTTTGGATTCTCCTTAAGAAGATTGACAAGAGCATCCAAAGCCTTCTCTGACTCCGACCGAAGCGTTGCTTTATCAAAGTCATAAAAGATGTTGTCTATCAAGACTGGAATATTTATTCCTGCTAAAGCAAATTGTAGAGTATAAACCTTTGACTCTCCTACTGCTCCAACCTTTACTTCTTCCTTATGATTTAAGTATCCATTGCAGGTCGCGAGGAAAATATAACTTACCCCAGACTGTATCTCTTGCTCAAAAGAGCCATCTCCTTTGACAGCTAATTTCTTGTTAGTTCCATCATCACCTATCATAAACACCTGTGCTGCTGGAAGTTCATATCCATCCATTTCATAAACCCATCCCTTTACAGTCTGAATGATTTCAGGAAGCTCGAAGCTGTAGATATGGTCCCACCCACGTCCATCACCACGATTTGAAGAGAAAAAGCCACGATTGTAAATACCCTCAAAAGTCATACCGAAGTCATCACCTGTGAGTTAAGAGGATAGCCCGGATGTTCTAAGTGATAGTGACGATCATTGCCAACTTTAGCTATAAAGATGTCAAGACCACCTAAACCACCATGCCCATTACTTGAGAAATAAAGATTGCCATTTGGGCGAAAAGTAGGGAAAACCTCATCACCTGGCGTATTAATAGGTTCTCCAAGATTTTCAACTCCCCCCGTTGTACCACCTAATAAACGTACACGCCAAATATCAAGACCTCCTTTTCCACCAGGCATATCACTTGTGAAATAAAGCCAATTACCATCAGGAGAAACTGCGGGATGAGCAAAGCTCGATAGCGTATCACGACTTATTTCCAACTTCGTTGCCTTTCCCCAAGTAGCATCCATTCGGTTACTAATTGCAATTTGAGCATAACGAGGATTCTTTGGATCAGTTAAACACTGTGTAATATACATTTCCCTACCATCTATAGAAAAAGCTGGTGTTCCCTCATCAGCCTCTGTATTCAATGCTGTTTCAATGTTCCTTGGTTTGCTCCATTTACCTTTATCATCTTTTTCACAAAAAAAAATATCACCAGCCTTTGCGCCGGTAATACCGCTTAGTTCGTCCCCTTTGGCTTCATTTCGTGTAGAAGTAAAATAAAGCTGTTCGTATTTATCACCGAAAAGCATAGGCGAATAATCTTGACGACGCGAATTAAACCAATCCATACGCTTTACAATGTACTTTGAGCCACGCTCTTTCACGCCGGCAGCTCTTGATGCAGCCTGCAGCTCTTGAATAACAAGTTGATTGTTAGGCATAGAATCGAGTGCTATGCGATATTCCTTTACAGCCTCCGCATAACTACCTTCCTTCATCAAATTTTCAGCCAAACGCTTATGCGTTTCTCCATTGTCCTGTTTATAACGTATCACATTTCTATAAGCTGCAATTGCTCGTTGAGATGACGAGATGCGCTCATAACATTCAGCCATCTTCAAAGACAATTCACCTCGTTGCTGTCTTTCCTTAGTTGGTGTACGCTGATATGCTGTCTTAAATTGAGTCGCTGCGTCATAATATTCGCCTAAGGAAAGGTGCTTTTCGCCTTTCTTTATATTTCTATCTACACCGCATGCCGTCAGTATCGAGATAACACCAACCATCAACATAAGACGCCGTCTTTGTCTGTACAGCACATATAAAAAACATAGGTTATTCATATTAATCTTTTAACGCTTGCTATAACAATTTATTGCCTATATTCTGTAACAGTCTTATAATAAAACAATCAACTCGCAAACTCTTTTACTTTTATATTCGTCAACTCACTTACAACTCCACAACCGTGATACCTGCACCACCAAATTGTACGTGTTCATCGCGATAGTTTGTAACATTAGGAATACTACCAAGATATTGTCGTATGAGCTGACGAAGTATACCATTACCCTTACCATGAAGAACACGTACCTGACTTGCCCCAACAAGAATAGCATCATCAATAAAGTACTGAACCTGATTTAAGGCTTCATCAGCCCTCATACCACGTACATCCAGCTCTTGTCGAAACTGATTACGATGTTTATCTATCGTTTCACGTGTTTCGCGACTATAATTATATGCTTGGAAATGCTTCTGTTCAGACTGAAGAGTTGCTGCATCAACATGCTCCAAACGACTAACAGCCATCTTTGTTCTCATACCACCAAAGATTACCGTTGCCTGCTTTCCTTCAATAGATTCCACTTTACCAACAGTAGTTAAACCCTTTATACGTACAGAATCACCAGCCATAACAAGTCCACTTCCTTGCTGTTTACGTACCGCATTCTTCAATGCTTCGGCAGCAGCCTGTTGTTTACTCGCCTTTTCCTTCAGATGCTGTTCGTGACGTTCCTTGCGACTCTTAATCTTGTCAACCTTCTTTGGGAAATCATCATCAGATAGCAGTCCGCTACTTTTTAGTTTCTTCTTATTTGCCGTATCGCCCTTTTCAGCCTTTCCTGCATCCGTCAGTCCTGCCTCATAAGCAGCCAATTCTTGACGAATACGTTTAGTTTCCTCCTTCTCTGCCTGTTTTTCTCTGATCTCACGAATAGTATTTTCTATTCGACGATTACTCTCCTTAATAATCTCTTCTGCTTGAGCCTTAGCACGATTGAGTATTTCTTTACGACTTTGTTCTAACGCCGCTATATCTTTTTCATATTGACTAATACGTTTCTCCAATTCCTTTTCATGACTATGAATTGTCTGACGTTTATTTTCCCAATAACGTTTATCTCTAACAATATCCTGTAAGTATTTATCACTTTGAATATAATCAGAACCAACAATTTCTGAAGCATCACGAATTACTTCCTCTGGTATTCCAGTCTTTCGAGCAATCTCAATTGCAAACGAACTACCAGGTCTGCCGATAGCCAATTGAAACAACGGGCGCATTTCGTGGCGATCATAGAGCATCGCCCCATTAATTGTTCCGGGATGTTCTTCTGCAAAATGCTTGAGGTTCTGATAGTGGGTTGTTATCACAGCCCATGCATGCTTCTGCCAAAACTGACGTAAGACAGACTCGGCTATAGCTCCACCTATCTGTGGTTCTGTTCCCGTTCCAAACTCATCAATAAGAATAAGTGTACGCTCAGAAGCTCTCCGCATCATTACCTTCATATTCATCAAGTGAGAAGAATAGGTACTGAGGTCATTATCTATACTCTGTTCATCACCAATATCAATCATTATATCCGTAAAGACCCCAGTGGTTGAGCGATCACCAACAGGAATAGAAAGGCCACATTGAAGCATATATTGGAGTAAACCAACCGTCTTCAAACAAACTGATTTACCACCAGCATTTGGACCCGAAATAATCAACAGATGCTTGTCCTTAGTCAACTGAATATCAAGAGGAACAACACTTGAAGATACATTATCAGTTTCTACCTCTTCTTCTGATACTATATTTACAAAACCATCCTCATCAACATTATTAGAGATAATTTCATTTTTCACAATTCTCTACTAATCTTGAACGTTCCTGTATCCGACGATTCTTTTTTTCTCTAACGACAATTGAAGCAATGGATGAATGGCTCTTATCCAATCTATATGAGGTCTATCTGCCACCCGTGGTTCAAAACTTTTAAAAAATCGTGCAAGCTCTGCCTTTGCACGAATAAAATCAATAGATCCCAACAGATGATAAGAGTCTATAATCTCGCCAACATTTGGGCGCAACTGCTTAGCAAAATCTTTAAGTATACGTATTATCTCTCTTCGTTCATCGTTTTCAAGCTCACGTATCTTATTATTCGCTTCTACAACCTCTGTTGGCTCTATATATACCGTCCTACCTGTAGCACTTTCATCGTGTACAATACCCGAAATCTTACGTTTCAAGCCTGGAGCTACCGGAATAACCAGTCTACCCTCACGAAGCGTTGGAGTTACATCCTTCTCAATAAGTCCCTCGTCTTGTGCTGAACGCAAAATACCATACAATGTGCGCGATACGCTTCCTGCCATACGAGCTAACTCACGACGAATTTGAAGTAGTTGTGGAGATGCATTATCACGCATCTTACCAAACTTATCAACAATCTGAGAAATACGTTGTACGTGCAAAGGAAAGGTTACAATGCCCTCTGCAAGGTTATATAAGGCAGGATAGTAATAGCGTATTTTGCTCTGTTCTGTTTCTTCTCCACGACTCAAAAATTTCACGATGGCAATAATCGTTTCTAACGAACGCTTCAAATCGAACAATTCCTCTACCTCCATATAAGTTCCTTCCAAACGAATGCGTGACACACTCTCGCGTACATCAAAGAAGTAATCTAAGGGAAAGGCTTCTGAACTTTCTTGTATTCTTCGAAATTCTCTTATCTCTTGCATCCAAACATTTATCTGTTCAGCATCTGTAGAAAAGCACATCTCCCCTACCCTCTCCTTACCTAATGGAGACAGACAATATGCCTTCAGAAGTAAGCGCACCTCTGAAAAACCTATCTTTTGTTCAAAGTTCTTGGGATATATCATGATTCTATACGTCTCAGTCTATTATTTAAAGGCTTTTTAGTTTATATAGTTCTCATTTACAAGTCGAACTATCAGCAACCTTTTATTCATCTATAAGACTACATTACGAACTGCAAATTTACGAAATCTTTCTGTAATATTAATCGTATAAACGTAGAACATTTAAGAAATATGACTAAGCAACACTATAAGACAATGACGGATGAGATAAAGATAGAAGTTCTTCAGCATGGCGGTAACCATCATGAAAACCATATTCTCAGCCATAAAGGAAAATGGCAGATGCGACCATCCAAAGTCATTGTTCTGTATGTCGAAGTTCTTTTCGCTCGCTCCACGCTCATTATAAAATGTAATGATGTCTTTCTCGGTAGATGTCCAATTATTGGTAAGGATACAGCGATATGTGTATTTCACTCCGAACATATCCGTCTGTTCCCTGCCGTGCTTGTCCTTCAAGGGACTACGCTGTACGACAAGCCTGTATGACTTTCCTTCGATGAGGTTGTCCATGCTGATAGAGGCGACATCGCATATCTCTAAACCTACTTCAATGCTCTTCCATTCTTTCAACTGGCGGAACTCCTCGTGTCGGCTGCCGCAGTTGGCAGCACGTATGTAGAACGTGTTGCAGCGTGGCTCTACGGTTTGGATAATTTCCTTTGAGAATGACCCGCAGTCGGCACGGGAACGCTCTATCACAACACCGAGTTCGGAGGTCACACGGTCCATAATGCGGCGGAGCGTGTCCTCCTGATGGAATTTTACATTGGTGTTTCCATCACGATTCTCACCTCCAACTATGATGCCCCCAATGGAAGCCCAACCAAGGAAGTAGCCAAAGTCCTGCTTATAGGAATACTTTGCATCGAACTTGTGGGCAGGAACAAACTGGTGGTCAAAGTCTAAGTCAACATGACTGCCCGCCTTTATAAGCCCCATTCTCCGTATCATCCGTAAAAGTAAGGTGTTCAGTTTTTCAGCAGTGTTGAAACTATAAGACCTACCAGATGTCTCGCTTGTATATACAACATTCTCTTCAGCAAGCTCCTTTAGTCTGCGCCCCATAGTGTCGGCACCGGGTAATAGCGTATTAGGTCTTTGCTTGAACTGCCCTATAAGTTCATTGATATTCTCAAGACATTCTCCGCCGCAAAGATAGCCAAAGAAGAGAGAGCCGAAAATACTTCCATGGCTGAATGCTTTACCACTACTTCCACGTTTTCCCAATACAGATTCGCTAAGTTTTTCAAAGCCCAACTTTGAAAAAACGTCCATAATGTGATAAATTCCACCGAAAGAAGTGATATTCTCGTTTTTAATTGCTACCTTTGCCATGTCAGATTTTTGCTTGCTTGTTATTTTCGTAGCACTAAGATAAGTTAAATTTCTGACATATCCAAGTGTTTTGAGAACTTTGTTTCTCAGACACCCGGAGTTCTTACAAGAAATTATGCTGCGGAATTAAGGTACTAAACTTTTCTCCCTCGATTATTCACGAATAAATAAGTAAAAAGATATGAAAGAAGAGATTCGTAAGAGTTTAGAAGAGGTGTTACCAATCGTGGATTTCGATTCAGATTTCCTATTTCAGGAACTTGATTCGCTTGGAATCACAACGATTCTGATGACACTTTCTGACATGTATGGTATTGAATTAGACCGTAAAGACGTTACGCCAAAGAACTTCAAGTCGCTTGATAATATTGTGGAACTTGTAAAAACAAAACTCAGCGAGGATGCAAATTGAGGATAAACTGCGGCAGAACGCTGAACAACAACCCGATAAGACGGCACTTATCTGTGGTGATGAGACCTACACCTATGGACAATTGTGGCAGGCTGTGATGGCAAAAGTGTATGCTGTGGGGGATGTGAAGGGACGATTGGTGCCCCTTGTAGCTGCGTCAACAGCTGACTTCCTCATTGCATATTTTGCCGTTCACGTGGCTGGAGCAGTGGCTGTTCCGTTGCATAAGGACCTTCCGAAGAGTAAGCTGGACGAATATTCAGCACGTCTTTCACGGGGTTCTGCACCTGAGGGGGTGGCTGATATCCTTTTTACTACGGGTACTACGGGCAATGCGAAGGCGGTGATGATTAGTCATCAGACGATATGGGCGAACGCCGAGAACCTTGTTTCTCACAGGGATTTAGCTCTGATGTGACGTTTATCATCAATGGTCCGCTGAATCATATCGGTAGTTTGTCGAAGGTTTACCCAACTATTTATGTCGGAGGAACCATCCATATCATCGATGGAATGAAGGATGTCAAAGCATTCTTCGATGTTATAGACCATACGGAGGGAAAGATTGCAACGTTTCTTGTACCTGCTGCTATCCGAATGCTCATTACGCTGTGGGCTAAGGAACTGAAGAAGGTTGCTCAGAAGGTGGACTTCATTGAGACGGGAGCAGCTCCAATGGCTGCCTCGGATATGCGGAAATTCTGTGAATTGCTGCCTATGAGTAGACTGTTTAACACCTATGCGTCAACGGAAACGGGTATTATCTCTACGTATAATTTCAACGATGGCGAGTGTCTTACTGGTTGTGTGGGACGGGCTATGCGCCATTCTGAGTTCTTCATTACGCCTGATGGGCATGTTGCCAGCAAGGGATTGACTCTGATGATGGGCTATTGGAAGGACGAAGAGGCTACGCAGCGTGTGCAGCAAGACGGTGTTGTGACGACAGCCGACTTGGGTTTTATTGATGATGAAGGGCGTTTGCGCCTCCAGGGTAGGGGCGATGACACCATCAATGTGGGCGGATACAAGGTCGCACCATCTGAAGTAGAGGACGTTGCGTTAGCTTTTCATTGCGTGAAAGACTGTATCTGCATTCCAGCTGAGCACCCTGTGATGGGTACAGTGGTGAAGTTGATAGTCGTACCACATACCGATTATGATAAGAAACAGTTGATTCTGTTCCTTAAGGAGAAACTTGAAGCCTATAAAGTGCCACTTTTCTATGAAGAGTCCACCGCTATCCGTCGTACATTCAATGGCAAAATTGATCGTAAGTCATACATTATTACGTCAAAAAATACTTGATGCCTTCTGATATTTAACCCAAGTTTAACACCTATCATCGTAGAGTCTTACTGTTATCACACTTTTTCAGTTTTGGCTATGGGTTCTGTGTCCTACAAATTTTTATTTTTCAGAATGGTGCATATTTCAATTTATCGTATATAGCAGTTGTCTGCTTTGAGAGATTGCCGCAGAGTCAACCAGCAAGTGCAAAATTACAAAACGTGTTTAAAGAACTTGCACTTTGGAGTAGAAAAGTTTAATTTTTCTCTTGGTCTTTCGTTCAATTTCTTTTGTATGGACATAATTCTCTTGTCCGTATAGTTCTCAAACGAATCCTTTTAAGCCCAAGTTTAACACCTATCATTGTAGAATCTTGCTGTTATCAAACTTTTTCAGTTTTGGCTATGGGCTCTGTGTCCTACAAATTTTTATTTTTCTGAATGGTGCATATTTTAATTTCAGTTTATCGTATATAGCAGTTGCCTGCTTTGAGGGATTGCCGCAGACTCAACCAGCAAGTGCAAAATTACAAAACGTGTTTAAAGAACTCCCACTTTGGAGTAGAAAAGTTTAATTTTTCTCTTGGTCTTTCGTTCAATTTCTTTTGTATGGACATAATTCTCTTGTCCGTATAGTTATCAAACGAATCCTTTTTAGGTATGTCTTATACCAGATTTACTTTACATCGTTTTAACATTTAAAATTCACAATGGGAAGTAAACATTCTAAACACAGGACATTCAGTGAGGACTTTATTCTCACAATACTTCGTGAGTATTATTCATCAGATGTGTCAATTAATTTCATCTGTAGCAAGTACAACATTGGTAGTGCCAGCTTTTATTACTGGCAAAAGAAGTCTGATTTAGATGAAAAAAAACTATCTTTGTCGCATGATGTTATTAATAAAGTAAAAGCTATGCGTAGTAAGAAAGAAATGGAAAAAGTCGCTCTATCCCGTGAAGAAGAGCTTGAAGCACAAGTGTCCAATTTGAAGAAAGCTTTAGAGTATTCTGAACTTCGCAATCAAGGGTTGATGAAAGTCATAGAGATATGTAGTAAGGAATACGGGGAGAATTTGCTAAAAAAGGCTGGCGCCAAGCAGTAGACAGCCTTTGAGACAGCAACCCTCGTTTATCAATTGGACCGCTGAGTGGACTATTTGGCAAGACTGGAAAGTATACACTCGTGCATAAGCATGACTGAAGACTACACCCCTACAGAGAATGCAATCGCCGAAAGAGTGAACGGAATAATAAAGCAAGAGTGACTCTACCACATGAAACGATCGAAGAATCTCGATGATGCACGATGCATCATTGACGGTATCATAGATTTCTACAACAATAAGAGACCCCACATGAGCAATGGCATGCTTACGCCAAGACAAATGAGAGAAAGGCACTGCAATGTGGCATAAGGGTTTCTGTCCTGCTGTAATGTTGTTGCCACTGATTCCATAAACATTACTGAACTTGCCTACACCGAGTTTACTTGCTACACGTTTATCTCCGATGAAGTAATGCTTGGTAAAGCGGTTCTTCGTCACAGTAATTATCGGGGCTGGATAAATGATGTAATCCTCCGTTTCGTGAAATGTGATTCCCTATGGCGCACCATTGATATATACGCCTTCGAGGTCTCCGTGACTCTTGATGATACGCTCGCCGGCGGAATTGTAGGTGTGTGGCTTGTTTTGCCTTTGACCGACATAGCTGCATTTGTAGGCGGGTACGAATCTACCTATTTGAATTCTCAACCCGTTCATTTTAGAGCATACTCTCATTTGATAATGTGAAATGTCTCCCTAAGCGTGATTGGCCAATTGGCTTTCCTATAACACTGACCATATCGGCTGGGGTCTCATCATTATGATATAGGTAGGAATGTGATACATTACCATTTTGTATTGGTATCATCTCTACGCTACTTTTATAGTAATTAACGTTCCTTACTGTGTGACAGCCTGCTGAATTAAGGCAGGAAACTAAAGATTCAATATCTTTTGTCTTCAAGTTTAGAGTAGCCAATTTCTTTTGATACTTTAAGTGATTTCTTCTGACGTTTTCTAAAATATACTTTCTCTCACCTATCATATGAGGGATTAGAATAATATGAATGTCGTCTTTACAGTCGTTCAACTCTATTTGGACCTGGAATTTTTGTATAATGACAGATTGCAAGTTCCAAAACGAAGTGCAATAAAAGAGTGTCCCTCTCCGAGAGATGCAGACGTTCTCGACGCGTAGCGAGAGGTTGTCTGCATCTCTCGGAGAGGAAAAAGAAACAACCAGCAATACAAATAAAAAAAAGGAGACCGAAGTCTCCCAAAGATTAACTAACTTTGTATTGTCAATGTATCATCAATTAATCTCGGAGCAAAGGTCGCAAATTTTTGCCTTACTCCAAAAGAAAACAGCGAGAAAAGAAATTGCCGATATCGTCGGTATTAGTCAGTCAACACTCTCACGTGAGATCAAACGCAACAGCACGCCTTCCGGAAGTATATCTGGACGAAGGCGCATGATATGGCTATGCAGCGCAGAAAGAACACGGTAACTAACGCCAAACTCTCCGACGAATTAGTCTGGAGAATTAAAGAATATATTACCAACGACCAGTGGTCTCCAAGACAAATATCAGGGTATCTGCGCATGAATGAGGGTATAGAGGTGTCCCACCAGTCCATCTATAACATCATCCACAATGATACAACAGGTAAACTTGCAGAGCACACAAGACATAAGATGAAATACAGGCATCGTCCCAAAGGCGGACATCTTCCAATAAAGGACAGAGTGAGTATCCATGAAAGAAGTAAGGAAGTTGACGGGAAGAGATTTGGAGATTTTGAGATGGACTTAATCGTCGACCTTGCCCATCACGCCATACTCACAATAGTGGAGAAATCTACCAATATGTTGTTTATGCAGAAACTGCCATTTGGAAAACAGTTAACGCCTCTGGCAAAGGTGGTTAGGAAACTACTGCTGCCATACAAGAACAGCCTGAAGACAATTACAACAGATAACGGACCTGAATTTGCGGCACATAAGGACATCACCAAATACTTAGGCGTGCCCGTATACTTCGCTGACCCATATTGTTCATGGCAAAAGGGAGCTGTTGAGAATACAAACAAATTAATCAGGCAGTATATACCTAAAAAGGATTCGTTTGATAACTATACGGACAAGAGAATTATGTCCATACAAAAGAAATTGAACGAAAGACCAAGAGAAAAATTAAACTTTTCTACTCCAAAGTGCGAGTTCTTTAAACACGTTTTGTAATTTTGCACTTGCTGGTTGACTCTGCGGATGGAATTTATTTTTGATACAAAGAAACAAATTGAGTAAAACATTCTTCGTTACGTATAAAGTTTTCTATCAAGTATTGCCTTGAACACGATGCACTTCTTTTACAGGAGTTACTAGCACTCAGTAGAAGCAACATCAACAATAATCTTATTTTCATTTCCATGAGAAAAAAATAAACGACGCCTAATGAGAACGAAATTCCACAAGGCATCATCATGATGTACCTGTATAATTATTTCCTTGTTTTATAATGTATGTCTCCTTCTGCTTCTGAATCTGATTCATACGTTCAGCATAGTCCTGCTGACCAGCGGTTACGTAGCTTCCATTTCTTCCGTAAACGTTATTGAACAGACCTGTTCCTATTCTTGATGCTATGCGCTTATCACCGATAAAGTAATGCTTTGTGAAGCGATTCTTGTTGATGCTGATTATCGAAGCAGGGTAGAGCGTGAAGTTATCCGTCTCGTGGAAGGTGATACCCTGCGGCGCACCGTTGATATACACACCTTCCATCGTGCCATAACTCTTCATAATGCGCTCACTGGGACTGTTTCCGTGGGCTGGTTTCTAGTGTAAACTTGTTAGAAATCAACACATACGTTGTATATAATATCTCTTATTTTGTCAAAGTCGATAAAGTATTTTTGATATTATGACATAAATAGAAATTCCAAATATAATGCAAATCGGTAGTATTAAGAAGAAGCAATATGTTGGGATTACTCTATTAAATTTATGTTGGGAATATTCCTCATATAAAACCTCTATTTTCTTTTTTTATTCCCATACTTCATTGTAACGAAACCTAAGATTAAAATAAAATATAAAATAAAAAAACACTGGATTAATTCTATCACCTTCCCGTACTATCTCGAATACAATGCCTGCTATCGGAAGGAGTACAAACATAAGTACACATGATAAATACAAAATACTATTTAATATAGCTGGATCATGTTTTGCTTTATAAGCCATATGTATCCTAAAAAATATATAATTTATAATCATTTGATTCCATTTTATTACCAATTAACAATACTCCCTGCGTCAGCATTAAATTTTTCCTCAACAAACTGGTCTACATGATCGCCTATAGATTTTCCAGTAATACCTTTAGTGATCATATCAGCCCCAAAATATGTCCCCCCTACTAACCATCCCCATCCGGGGATGAAACTGATGGCACCTATACTTGCATCTAATACATTAGAAGTTTTTAAACTCCTATTTTGAACAACGTCTACAACCACTAATGCCTCCGATAAAACTCCTAATCCTGTACCTACTCCTTTTAAACCTTTGGGAATAACATTTCTATATATATGGCTATTCTTTCCTAATTTTTATACCATAATTGACTTTAAGAATCTTATTAAGTTCATAAACATATTTACTTTTTTTGTAGATGTTGGAATTTTTATTGTAACCTACGTTTTTCAAGATACGCCAGCCCTGTACTAAATAGATCGTAGGCATCTTTCCGTCCAAATATTTCCTTTTTGTTAGTTACAAGTACAGACTCTATAACTCCATCATTGGGGTGTGTATCAGATGAGGGTCCAAAATTATCGTTCCCCACAGTATAAGATACATGATTATTATAATCATTTATATCAAATTGCCCATCTTTATTCCTTTGTATACGACCATTTATATTGTGTTCAATCTTATAGTGTTTTGCTTCTTTTCTCGTTGGAAACAATCCCATGGGATTGATAAATCGAATAGGATTCGCATTGCAATAAGAAAAACTTGTGTGAAAAGGGTACATATTATTGTAAGGATCCACCCCATACCAAACACTTGCAATAGGGTTCAAGTACCTTGCACCATAATAGTACAAGCCTGTTTCCTCATCGAACTGTTTACCGTTGAACTTGTAGGGCAGTTCTTCACTGCTACTATGCTCGTCAACTAATGGTTCGCCGTACGGCAGGTAAGCATCATACTGCGTAATGTTGGCATGGTCATCTGTTATGTAAGATGTGCTGCCGAGGTGGTCACTGTGATAGAAGAAGGTTGCTTCTTTTGTGGTATCATTAGGGATGTAGCCGTAACCAGCCTGCGGGTCATCAGGGTTGCTTGGATCATTCCAGCTTACAGGTGGACCGGGGTTGGTATTCGGTGTGGTGTTGGGGCGTGGGGAGTCTGAATCCAACCCTGTGGCACATCATGATTACCGAGTGTGTCAATGATAGAGTTATATCCTCGTTTTGTATTCTCCGGATCACCATACGCACCCTTCATTGTAGGTACACCTGGGGCAATGCCCTGCTGCTTATAATAAGCCTCCTTCTGCTTCTGAATCTGATTCATACGCTCCGCATAGTCCTGCTGACTGGCAGTTACGTATGAGCCGTTGCGCCCGTAAACGTTGTTAAACAGACCTGTCCCTATCCTTGAAGCAACTCGTTTGTCACCAATGAAGTAATGCTTTGTAAAGCGATTCTTATTTACAGAGAGGATACTTGCTGGGTAGAGCGTGAAGTTGTCCGTCTTGTGGAACTTTAGTGCAAGCCAAATACAAAAGAACTTGCTCATTTTGTCTTGGTACAGCCTGAAGTCGACATTTGTCAAGGTGATGCCCTGCGGTACACCGTTGATATATACCCCCCTCCATCGTACCATAACTCTTCATGATACGCTCACCAGCAGCGTTATACGTGTAATGTGTAGTTTTAACGTTATCTATTAAATTCATCATATCATATTCAAGACCTTTAATATTCCATATATTAATGATGCAATAGCTCCCATCCAACCTCTCATCCACATATATTCACCACCTCCACCCGAATGATGAGCTTTTGAGCAACCCCATATCATAATAATGCCCACTATTATATAGTTTATTCCATCTAGGTCTTTACAGAATAAACCTACAACACCCAAAATTAAAAAAATGCATAAGACTATATAAACAACTAAGTTTCTCAATTGTTTTTTTGCTTTTACGACTTTCTTAAGCGATAGAAGAGATAGCAAACTAAAGATATAGACAAAAACCAGATATACTATATACTCCCATTGGTTCAATCTTTCTATTATTCGAATTAGTATCTTTGTGGTTCATTCAGCAATTCAAGTGGCACGACAATCATACAATGCGTATAATCAGAGTTTGATACATGTTTAATCTCTTAATCCATACGCATAGCGTCTCATCAAATTTATTTTATTGCTTCTAATTAATCCATCTTCATTCGAAATATCTTTTTTAATTTTTCTGCTCTTGATTCAGTACAAACATATAATAGTATTGCTGAAGCGCAGTATTTATTACAGATTCATAATTAACCGATTTACCATATTTTTGTAACCGATAAACTTGAGCAAGGAAAAAGCCATCTTTTATCCTAGAGAAAAAGATACTATACTCTGTCTGTGGGGAGAGCTTTTTAAAATTCCTATCCAATATCGAAGAATAAACATCTGGGGTTGGCTTATCTTGCTTTTTCATGAAGAATCTCTTCTAATGAACTATTCTTTACTGAATCAATAAACATAAAACAATCTAAGTCATAGGCGATACCTGAGACTGCAACTTCTTTTTGTAAGATATCTAAATCTGCAGAGATAAAGGTAATAGCACTCTGATACAAAGACAGACTATCTACTGACTGTGAATTTGCACACAGCGGAACAGCAACACAATGATATTCAGACAGAGATTCTTTTTCATTTCCTTACGTTTATTTCTATATATTGTGAAAAGAGAGAAGGGTTCATTCCCATCTTTATACTATTTAAAGAACTTCTATCAAAAGGAAGGAAACTGCTTGTAGCCTTTTCATTTGGAATAATACTTTTATAGTTAAGCCGTTGACCAAAGTTCTTCCATTGCATATTGAGTTCTTGCCTAATTACATTCATTGCATCAACAACATTTCCCTGTACCAAATAGTTCATCTGTATCTATCATACTTCCTCCGGGACCCAGTATGATGAAGTTCATGCAACAATGTCATCCCCCATCCTAATGTTGCAGGATTAAGATTAAACGTATTATTGATAAAGTTTTCTATCTGTGATGAAGATAATCCTACTTGTTTCTGACCATGAGGGGTTACAGACCTTCTTTGCCCTACAAAAACATCAATATTGGGACCATCAATTATATCTATCAAGAAATTTCTTGCTGTTTCACTTCCTTGATTATAAATTGGACTTCCATCTGTATTCCTTTCATACTGCAGATAATTTCCTGAAACCGAAATATTCAAACCTGTGATTAGGCTTAAATCTTTAGTAATCTTACGGAGATTATTACTGAAATAGTATTTATCCATCATTATGACATTACTCATATTTAAGGAGTCTCCTTTTAAATCAACATATTTAATTGGATTCCCTGCACAATAAGAATATGAAGATAACTGTGAATATTTCTCGGCTAATCTATCCACCCCATACCAAATACTTGCCATAGGATTCATATACCTTGCACCGTAATAGTACAAGCCGGTCTCATCATCGAACTGTTTGCCATTGAACTTGTATGGTAAGTCTTCGGAGCTACTGTGCTCATCCACTAACAGCTCACCGTATGGTAAGTAAGCATCATACTGCGTGATGTTGGCTTTGTCATCTGTGATGTAAGATGTGCTACCTAAGTGGTCACTGTGATAGAAGAAGGTCTCTTCTTTGTGGTGTCGTTTGGAACGTAGCCATAACCAGTCTGTGGGTCATCAGGGTTGCTCGGGTCATTCCAACTTACAGGTGGACCGGGGTTGGTGCTTGGTGTCGTGTTAGGATGTGGAGTCTGAATCCAGCCTTGTGGCACATCATGGTTGCCGAGTTGTGTGAGGACGGCATTATAACCTACACCCGTGTTCTCTGGGTCACCGTACGCACCTTTCATTGTAGGGACACCAGGGGCAACGCCCTGCTGCTTGTAATACGCTTCTTTCTGACGTTGGATTTGGTTCATGCGTTCAGCATAGTCCTGCTGACCAGCAGTAACGTATGAGCCGTTTCTTCCGTAGACGTTATTGAACAAGCCTGTTCCAATCCTTGAAGCGATTCGTTTGTCACCAATGAAGTAATGTTTCGTGAATCTGTTCTTATTGACAGAGAGGATACTTGCTGGATAAAGTGTGAAATTATCCGTCTCGTGGAACGTGATACCCTGCGGTGCACCATTGATATACACACCCTCCATCGTACCGTAACTCTTCATAATGCGTTCGCCAGCAGCATTGTAAGTGTAACGACTCGTCTTGCCGTTATCGCTTAAAACCATGAGACGATTATCCTCATCCCAGTACATTTCCCTTGTGACGTTTGTACTGTCGTTGGTAACAAGAACAGGGTTGCCGTTAGCATCGTAGGTGTAATGGTCATGGCCTATCTGCGTTGGAGCCGTCGGATGGTTACTGTCCTCATACTTATAAGCGAAGTTATAAGACTTAGCAGTTGTTGTTGAGTCCACCTTCTGTACCTTGGTCAGCGGCTCGCTCATCCTGCCAAAAGTCATCTGCATGGAGTAAGAGGCATTCTTGACTTTACCTATTGCAGAGATTAAGCGGTTGAGGTCATCGTACTGATAAGTATGGCTGAACGCACCGCCAAGTTTAGTCGGGTTGTGCTTGCTGATATTTTGTGGATTTACGACATTGGAAATACCGAGGATATTGTCCACCGCATCGTACCGGTACTTGTTGTCCATCACGGTTTGTCCTTCTATGGTCAGCGTAGCATTCTGCAGACGCTCACGCTGCTTGTCATAGGTATAGGTAGTCTCCGTGCCATTACCGAGCTTCGTATAGACAGTATGACCCTCCTTGTCGTAACCTATCCTATCAACAATAACGCTCTGACGTCCCTGTTTATTGCTCGTCAAGTGTTTAGAGAGCTACAGTAACATCACTCCATAACTCTACCTTTTTATCGATTACTCACTAACATAATCAACATTATTACGTGGAAAACCTTCCTTTATAACATATCCTTTTTCAATATTTTTATTTTCATACGATACCATAATGCATCTCCCATCTTTAGCATAGAATTTCCATCTTCCTATTCTGTAAAGTTCCCCTTATCCCTTTTTACAAAGCCGTCTTCTGCTATATCATTATTTGTATAATAGTTTTTGTACAAAATAGATAGAATCTGTATCAGATACGCTAAACTCCTTAAATAGCCTTAACTTATTCTGGGATATTATTCTTAACACTTGTCTCATTTTTCTTTTGCTTTTTCCATTTTACTTATCTCCAAGAAAAAGACTCTCTCTGATAATATTTAAGGTATCTAAGTCTAAGTCTTTACTCCATTTTCTTAATAATGGAGAATAGGTATAGAATGATGAACCATAATAGAAAGATAAACGGAAATCGCCGATTCCTCACAGGAGTATCTAAAAGAAAGATTCTTATATATGAGACCTCCACCCAAATCATATCCCTTTATTCCTATCGAGTCTAAGGATAGAGGATAGGTGTGTCGTTCCATATTGTATTTTTTTCTATCTTAGCGATTAGTTCATCTCCATGACTGTAGTATGAATTAAGCATAAAGCTATCATAAGCTGTTTTGCCAATGAAAAAAAGCTAAGATAGATAACAAACAAATAATTATAATTTTCTTTTTCATTTTTTTGTCTTTTGGTATAATAAAGTTAAACTTATCTTGGCTTGGGACATAATAGATGGGATAATCTTCACCTTTTTAAATTAATATTTATAGTCCTAGCGGCTGGATTAAACTTCAAAAAGATATTTCCAGTATTATTTTCGATTAAATTTATCTATTAGGTTCATTACATCAGCCTTTGTATTATTGTTAGGTTGATAATAAGCATTCATTACATACTCTGAGAACTCTGTAGCTACGTTAAGCTTCCATTTGTCAGATGTATGGGCAAAGGTCCTGGTACGACTGGCTCTCTCATCAACTGATGCATGTAAAAGATGATTTTTATAAGCGTTTCTTTGATCATCAAGTTTATGGAAATACTCATGTTGTAATGTATTCATTAAGTTATATTTATTATCTAACCAACTATCTACAGTTCCATCTGAATTAGATGGTTGTAGCCAGATCCCTTTGTCACTACGATCATAATAAGCAAGAATACCAAGTATTTCATTACCTTTAGCACCTACTAATCCATGGACGCCTGCTTGTTTTGCATAATAGCCAGCAATATTAGCCACTATTTGGCGATTATCTCCTCTTCCAATTCCCCAAAAATATGGAGAAATATTATAACTAGATAGACTATGTCTATTCCCTTTAGGATCAACGATCGTTATATAGACAGAATGATCATTTATAACTTTCACGATTCTTCCATCCCCATTAATATGGACTTCATCATTTCCATCAACGTCAACCCGCCTTACAGGGTTTTGCCTGCAATAAAGATATGAACCACTCGCTTGATACTTTTCCGCTAACGGATCTACCCCATACCACAGACTTGTAACAGGATTTAAGTACCTTGCACCATAATAATACAAGCCGGTTTCGTCATCAAACTGCTTGCCATTGAACTTATAGGGTAGGTCTTCGGAGCTGCTATGCTCGTCAACTAATAGCTCCCCATACGGTAAGTAAGCATCATACTGTGTGATATTGGCTTTATCATCTGTGATGTAAGACGTTGAGCCGAGGTGGTCACTGTGATAGAAGAAAGTTTCCTCTTTCGTTGTGTCATTAGGGATGTAGCCGTAACCAGCCTGTGGGTCATCAGGGTTGCTCGGGTCATTCCAGTTTACAGGTGGACCGGGGTTAGTATTCGGTGTGGTGTTGGGGCGTGGAGTCTGAATCCAACCCTGTGGCACATCATGGTTACCGAGTTCCGTGAGAACGTTATTATAACCAACACCCGTATTCTCCGGATCACCATACGCACCCTTCATTGTAGGTACACCAGGGGCAATGCCCTGCTGCTTATAGTATGACTCTTTCTGCTTCTGTATCTGATTCATGCGTTCAGCATAATCCTGCTGACCAGCTGTTACGTATGAGCCGTTTCTTCCATAGACGTTATTGAAGAGACCTGTCCCTATCTTTGATGCTATACGTTTGTCACCAATGAAGTAATGTTTCGTAAATCTGTTCTTGTTGACAGAGAGGATACTTGCTGGACAAAGCGTGAAGTTGTCCGTTTCATGGAACGTGATTCCCTGCGGTGCACCATTGATGTACACACCCTCCATTGTGCCATAACTCTTCATGATACGTTCACCAGCAGCGTTGTAAGTGTAACGACTCGTCTTGCCGTTATCACTTAAGACCATCAGGCGGTTGTCCTCGTCCCAGTACATCTCACGGGTAGTGTTCGTAGAGTCGTTTGTTACCAGTGTAGGATTACCGTTGGCATCATACGTGTAATGGTTGTGACCAATCTGCGTTGGAGCCGTCGGGTGACTGCTGTCCTCGTACTTATAAGCAAAGTTATAAGACTTGGCTGTTGTCGTTGAGTCCACCTCTGTACCTTCGTCAGCGGTTCACTCATCCTTCCGAACGACATCACCATATCGTAACTTGCACTTTTTACCTTACCGCTGGCGTGGACAAGGCGGCTTAGTTCATCATACTCATACGTATGCATACTCCTTCCTCCTAACTTCGCCCTATTGAGTTTCGTAAGCGACGTTGGGTTGGCAGCATTCGTAATACCGAGGATATTATCCACAGCATCATAGCGATACTTGTTTTCCATCACAGCCTGACCATCCGCTGTAAGGTTCATCACCTGCAGACATTCACGCTGCTTATCGTAGGTATAGGTAGTCTCCGTGCCATTACCGAGCTTCGTATAGACTGTATGACCCTCTTTATCGTAACCTATCCTATCAACTATAACGCTCTGACGTCCCTGTTTATTGCTCGTCAGAATATCCATTACAAATTAGGTTCTATTCTAATATGCGTAAATTTTCGAGAATACGAATTATACCTGCAAGAATAGCAAAAACAGCAGCTATCCAGCCTTTAAAATTCATTGATGACGAAACACCAGTATGATTAGAATGATCCTTTTTCATAATATAAAACATTGTAAGTCCAAACAATAATATATTTATACCATCAAGGTCTTTCTTATAAAACCCTGCACATCCTAATGCCACCATACATACTCCTAAAGGGAATTGTGAAAAAAATATACCATCTTTTTATATAAGATTATTGATTGATAGAATATTATAATGCTTTGCAATTAAATCTAAAAAAACCTGATAGATAATTCTGAACCATACGATAGTGCTACTTTTTATCTTTTTTTACATTTTTTTATTATCACTTTTTATCTATAGCAGTGTCTATCGTATGCTCAGCAACTTTAGCTTTTAACGAAGCACCTTGAATAACAATTGATTTACCTATGTCAAATTCTTTATTAAGAATTCTTTTTGTTTTTCCACTTCCAAAAGCTTTTCCTTTAAGATACTTAAAAACTTCTTTTGTTGTCGGTCCAGCATCTCCCGGTATTAACTTATTAATACCAACTTCTATAGCTTTCTCTGATAATCCATATGCAATTCCTTTGAATGAATCACCATAATCCCCATTTAGAAGATTCAGTGCGATTTCTGTTCCCGAACCCAAGGCAGAAATAGTATTTCCGATAGTAGCCAGTGGAGCACCAACCTCTGCTCCTATTCCTGTAAGGGTGGCAGCATACCCCACAATAGCCATACCATCACCAACATTTTGTGCATCTTTTGTCCACTTAGTATCAAATTTATAATTACTAGTAATAACAAATTCTTTATCATTTGGTGAGCTAAACGTGTTATAAGTATAACGGAATTTGGGGTTCTTTGCTTCTTTATTTTCGTATATCTCACTCGCCTTTGTCTTGTGAAAGATATTATAAAACCATCTTGAAAGTTGTGCTTGCCATTTACGCGGAAATCTACCATCATTTTCAACAAGTTTTATGGGATTAGCTATGCAATAAGAATATACACTTGTTAATGGTAACTTCTCCGCCAACGGATCTACCCCATACCAAAGACTTGCAATAGGGTTCAAGTACCTTGCACCATAATAATACAAGCCAGTTTCCTCATCAAACTGTTTGCCGTTGAACTTATACGGTAGTTCTTCGCTGCTGCTATGCTCGTCAATCAACAGTTCGCCGTACGGCAGGTAAGCATCATACTGGGTGATATTGGCTTTATCGTCTGTGATGTAAGACGTGCTGCCGAGGTGGTCACTGTGATAGAAGAAAGTTTCTTCACGTGTGGTGTCGTTGGCAATGTAACCATAACCAGCCTGCGGGTCATCAGGGTTGCTCGGGTCATTCCAGTTTACAGGTGGACCGGGGTTAGTATTCGGTGTGGTGTTGGGGCGTGGAGTCTGAATCCAACCCTGCGGCACATCATGGTTACCAAGTTCCGTGAGAACAGCATTATAGCCAACACCCGTGTTCTCGGGATCACCATACGCACCCTTCATTGTAGGAACACCAGGCGCAATGCCCTGCTGCTTATAGTATGCCTCCTTCTGCTTCTGTATCTGCTTCATGCGTTCAGCATAGTCCTGCTGACCAGCAGTAACGTATGAGCCGTTTCTTCCGTAGACGTTATTGAACAAGCCTGTTCCAATCCTTGAAGCGATTCGTTTGTCACCAAGGAAGTAATGTTTTGTAAAGCGATTCTTGTTAATGCTGATTATTGAGGCAGGATAGAGCGTGAAGTTGTCCGTCTCGTGGAAAGTAATACCTTGTGGCGCACCATTGATATACACCCCCTCCATCGTACCGTAACTCTTCATAATGCGTTCGCCAGCAGCATTGTAAGTGTAACGACTCGTCTTGCCGTTATCGCTTAAAACCATGAGACGATTATCCTCATCCCAGTACATTTCCCTTGTGACGTTTGTACTGTCGTTGGTAACAAGAACAGGGTTGCCGTTAGCATCGTAGGTGTAATGGTCGTGACCAATCTGCGTTGGAGCCGTCGGATGACTGCTGTCCTCATACTTATAAGCAAAGTCATAAGACTTCGCAGTTGTCGTTGAGTCCACCTTCTGTACCTTCGTCAGCGGTTCACTCATCCTGCCGAAGGTCATTGCCATGTCGTAACTGGCGTTCTTCGCCTTGCCTGTAGCATGAATCAGTCGGTTTAACGCCTCATAGATATAAATGCGTATTGGTCTTTCTCCAAGAGTAGTTTCTTTACCTTGTACTTGACTTTGGTTCTTCTTCATTTTTTAGTTTCCCTGTGGAATCTGTCTGATAATATTTGACACCATACACTCTTCCCATTCCCATGTGCAAGACTCTATATCGAGTGTCGGGTGTCAATACGGCACGCTTTGGATTATTTACAACCGTATCAATGTTAGGAAAGCATGCCTCCACTTGATATTTCGAAGAAATATTATTTAGATCAAGTGTGTCAATTCCTTTTTCTTTCTTTTTTTCTTTTAACTCTATATCATAGGAATAAAATAATTCTTTTTCGCCATCAGGCTCAATATAAAAACTTAACATATCATACACGTAGAAAGTCTGTTTCTCTTCGTCAAACGTGAAATCATGATTGTCGCATGCACAAAGTGTAAACACTATTGTTACCAATATTATTCTATTTTTTATTGCTTGTCTGTTTTTTGAATTCATTCCACCATTTATTGATTTGTTCGATTTTGTCTTTCTCCTTCAGTTTGTCATTCTTAAACAAATTCTCGACAGATGCTTTGAAGTGTGTCTTAACGAAGCGGCGGAAAGCGTTATATGTTTTAGTCCCTTGCTCAGCCTCTATTTCGCGAAGAGCATCGTCGTGGTTGCCAGCCTTAATATAACCTGCTATTGTTTTAAGCAAATATTTTGTCAGATCCTTATCGCGCGCAATCTGCTTAGTGTGTCCCACCTCGTGCGAGAATTGGCGGAACCAGAGATCATAATCCTGCCCACCTTTGCTATTATCAAGATAATATGGTGACACAAGGATTCGTGCATTATTGGGAGAGCCGCCAATTGTAATGCAATTGCCTTCAGGTTGAGAAATGAATTCTTCAAGCCTTGCATTCTTCACATACTTAATGGGAACGTTCGCTACCAAAGACAATAAGTGAGCGGCTGATTCCGTAAAGGTATAGTATGTTACTTCATGGGGTATCCCCATTAACGTATTGGCGGAGCCTACTGCTTGGTACAGAACAACGGTTTCGATATGTTTTACAACAATGTCCTTAGGGAACATTCCCATAACATCGATATTCGCAATTGGACTCCCGTTACAATATGTATACGAACTTACCGACACATACTTTTCTGTTAGATTATCCACCCCATACCACAAACTTATGATTGGGTCCATGTATCTTGCACCGTAATAGTACAGACCTGTTTCTTCATCCATCTCCTTGCCGTTGAACTTATACGGTAGTTCTTCGCTGCTGCTATGCTCGTCAATCAACAGTTCGCCGTACGGCAGGTAAGCATCATACGGGTGATATTGGCTTTATCGTCTGTGATGTAAGACGTGCTGCCGAGGTGGTCACTGTGATAGAAGAAAGTTTCTTCACGTGTGGTGTCGTTGGCAATGTAACCATAACCAGCCTGCGGGTCATCAGGGTTGCTCGGGTCATTCCAGTTTACAGGTGGACCGGGGTTAGTATTCGGTGTGGTGTTGGGGCGTGGAGTCTGAATCCAACCCTGCGGCACATCATGGTTACCAAGTTCCGTGAGAACAGCATTATAGCCAACACCCGTGTTCTCTGGATCACCGTACGCACCTTTCATTGTAGGTACACCAGGAGCAATGCCCTGCTGCTTATAATACGCTTCCTTCTGACGTTGGATTTGGTTCATACGTTCAGCATAATCCTGCTGACCAGCGGTAACGTATGAGCCGTTGCACCCATAGACGTTGTTGAACAGACCCGTTCCGATTCTTGATGCTATGCGCTTATCACCGATAAAGTAATGCTTCGTAAATCTGTTCTTGTTGACAGAGAGGACACTTGCAGGATAAAGAGTGAAGTTGTCCGTTTCATGGAACGTGATTCCCTGCGGCGCACCGTTGATGTACACACCTTCCATTGTGCCATAACTCTTCATGATACGTTCACCAGCAGCGTTGTAAGTGTAACGACTTGTTTTGCCATTATCAGAGAGTACCATCAGGCGGTTGTCCTCGTCCCAGTACATCTCACGAGTAGTGTTCGTAGAGTCGTTTGTTACCAGTGTAGGATTGCCGTTGGCATCGTATGTGTAATGGTCGTGACCAATCTGTGTTGGAGCCATCGGATGGTTACTGTCCTCATACTTATAAGCAAAGTTATAAGACTTGGCAGTTGTTGTTGAGTCCACTTTCTGTACCTTCGTCAGCGGTTCACTCATCCGTCCGAACGACATCAACATATCATACGATGCACGCTTCGCCTTACCGCTGGCGTGAATAAGGCGGTTTAGTTCATCATACTCATACGTATGCATACTCCTTCCTCCCAGCTTCGCTTTGTTGAGTTTTGTCAGCGACGTTGGGTTGGCAGCATTCGTAATACCGAGGATATTATCCACAGCATCATAGCGATATTTGTTTTCCATCACAGTCTGACCATCCGCTGTAAGGTTCATCACCTGCAGACGTTCACGCTGTTTGTCGTATGTATAGGTTGTCTCCGTTCCATTACCGAGCTTCGTATAGACCGTATGACCTTCCTTGTCGTAACCTATCCTGTCAACAATAACGCTCTGATGTCCCTGTTTATTGCTCGTCATGCTCTCCACCTGTCCGGCAGCATTGTAATGATAGGTCACTACTTCACCATCAGGATAAGTCATCGTCTGCACCCGGTTCCAGCTATCATAGGTAGCACCATAGACATAAGTCCTGATGTCCGCCACGCTCGCCATCACTGTACGGACAGTCTTAACGACTTCGCCCTGCCTGCTGTAGATGCGTAGTTGAGGATGTTCCGTGTACTCGTATTGTTCATTGTTATACCGAAGAATTTCAATTTACTTAGTCTGCACGATTACTGCATACGTCTTGCAGTTCTTCTGCAGAGGCTTTGCAGTATTACTGCACGTATGCAGCAGTGTTTCTGCAGTACTATTGCGAAATGATTTAGTGCGTTGTGTCGATTCATTCGTTCAGTGTTGTCCGCCTTAAACATATGGATGTTCTTGTCCGATCTTATCTTTTTACGATGCCATTTACCTTGGCAAGTTTATTAGTTTCTAATTAAGGTTATCTCATGGCTATTAGTTCATACTTGTAGAGATATACTTATAATCTAAAAGTTCTTTCTTATTGATAATAGTAATCTCATTGAACGCAACCTCACCATTTCTTAAAGTTGGTCTCAAATAATGAACCACGAATTTTGTGTCCTCACATTTTATAATCATATCTTCCTTATTATAATAACTAAAGTTTCCCACCCTTAAAACACTGGTCTTTTTTTATTCACCTTTACCCGTTATTACCCATATCCATTGATTTTTAACACAAGTATAATAGAGGTTAAGCAGTCTGTTCATATACTTCGTCCCATTTTTTTCTAACACTTCTGCCATTACAAGGATTTTTGCTCAACTCTTTGTCGTTGCCGCTGATTGTAGCCATAAGCTGTTGGGGCGTTATCCCAAGTGTTTCTCCTAAAATGCGAAGTATACGTTTGATACAGGCAAGAACTCGCTTCCATAACGTGAGTGCCATGAGGTCGTCCTCTATATCCGAAAAAAGTTCGCCCATGGTTTGATATTCTGTGAACCTCTTTTCCAAAGCCATGACGGTATATGTAAGGTAACATAGCGTTGCGTCGGCTATCTGACCATTAAAGTCGCAACCTTGATAACCTCCTAATCCGAGATATTGCTTAGTCTCCTTGTTCATCACTTCTATGTTCCATCTAATCTGATACACTTCAAAAGGCTTTTATGAAAGACATCGTTGTATCCGTGGTGAGCAGGACGTTCCATGTGGAGTTCCTACCATACTTGATGAGGAATATTCTAATAGGTACATCCCTAAGTTGCCGTTGAGCTGAATATATCGACATCTGTACTTTCGACAGTTCTTTCCTCGTTCACGTTCATAGGTAGCAATGAGTTCTGCAGCATTTTTTTCTTCCTGCCTGATACGGTGTATTTCGTCTTTCCCATTTTAGCAAGTCCAACAAAGTGCATTACTCCTTTACCTATGCTTCTAACACATTTCATAAGTTGCTCATAAGTGAACCAACTATCGGTAATCACATACTTCGCATGCAAACCCATCTTCCATCCACGGCGAAGCATATTCATGGCAGCTTCCATCTTAGACATCTTACACTCTTGAAAACGCTTATAATCAGGGGTTGCCAGTATTCCTTTTTGGTATGATACGCTTTTCTACGTTGCTGTTTTGTCAGTCCGCAGTCGCCTTGTTTCCCTTTTTCCTGATGCAGTGAAAAATCAAAGGGTATGGTTGTCTTGCCGTCAAAGAAAGCACAAAGTAGCAGTTTGTAGCCCAATACGCACCTGCCTTTAACATGGTCAAAAACACGACTGATACCCTCCATCCTCACACCGCTCTTCTCAAGCACGGTGTCATCTATAATGAAACAGGTCGTGGAATCGGATTGAGGAGCTTCGCCATACTTACGCAATAGGCACATGTAACGCAGTGCAAAGCGGTTCATCAAGCGTCTCCAATCCATCTGCGGGCGAGTCATCATTCGATAGAAACAGTTCTTACCATGATTTGAAAGCTCATATATCTTATGCTTGCATATACTGTGGATGCTCTCACCCACAATGCGGAAGAGGCAAAGAGAAAGGATTAGCTCAGATGCCGAAACTCCGTCATGTTTCTCCAATGACAGACGAGATAGCAGGTGACCGATACCAAACTTGCCAAAAGATGCAATAAATCATCACTCATTCGAGTTTTAACACTCAAAAGTTTGGATAACTCACTTATTTTTCTCTATTTTTTTGCTTCCATAACAGTTTTGTTGTTTTGTCTTTGACAATCAGTTTTTTTGCGATTACTAATTTACAAAGAAAATTCGACAAACTGTTATTTTTCTATCTATTTGTTAGGGTGGGAACACGGCTCTTTCATTTAAGAAGTTTTGGTTCTTATTCTAAATATCATTATTTTATAGCACGCCAGTAACATAGTGAAAGCTGTTCTTTTCTAAAAATACTACCATAATCGTATGGTATTTAGCGATTGATATTCGTGTGGCATGACAGGTTTAATTCTTTGTCTAATTATTTGAAAATCAACAAAATAAGTGACAATAAAAGTTGGTTAAGTGAGCTGTTTTTTGTACCTTTATAGTAAAAAATAGATAATCATGAAAGGGAAACAGTCACTCGACCAAACTAATGGGATTGTCGCTAACACAATCAACCACACCGCTAAGGTAATAAAAAAACAAAATTAGAAGGTAGTATCTTAGAAAAACTTTACGAGTTTTCCTCCTCAATACCCGATTTCCGTAGATCAGAGAAGGGAAACATACGTCACAAGTTGAGCGACGTCATTATGTTACTAATATTAGGTCGAGTATCAAATTGTGTCAGCAGAGCAGAAATCATAGAATTCGGTAAACACAACCTCAAGAGGTTCCGTAAATTGGACATATTAGCCAACGGCATTCCATCCGAGCCAACTCTTTGTCGCATGGAAGAGGGGATTGATGATAAGGCAATGGCTAACCAGCTACAGGTCTTTGCCGAGACGTTTCACAAGGAATTGTTGGGGATGTGCTGCGCCCAAGAAATCATCTGCATAGACGGAAAGGCAGAGTGCGGCACTGTTTTGAATAATGGACGAAACCCAGATATCGTATCTGCTCATTCATTTCAACACCGATATCACGTTAGCAACCGAGGCCTGCGAAGAGAAGAGCAATGAAATAAAGGCAGTTCCACGGCTTATTGATAAAATTGATATATCAGAGAAAATAGTCACGGCAGACGCCATGTCTATGCAGAAAGATATCATTAACAAAATCAGAGAGAAAAATGGAGACTTCATCATAGAACTGAAATCAAACCAGCGTTCACTGCGTTATGGTGTAGAGGATAAAATCAAAGAACTGTCTCCTGTTAACTCCTATTGTGGCAAGCCGGAACTCGGGCATGGGAGAATTGAGACGAGAAGCTATCGTGTGTTTAAGGGGACTGACCTCATTGCAAATAAGGAGAAGTGGAACGGTAACCTGACCATCATAGAATATGGTGCGAAACTATCAAAAAAAGTCAACAGGAGCCTGCACTATTGAGAAAAAGGCTGTATGTAAGCAGCCTGCCAGCGAACACACCAAGATTAGGGACATTGGTGCGTAATCACTGGTCGATAGAAAGTATGCACTGGAAGCTAGATCGTAACCTGTTACAAGACAAGATAAAACGAAAGTCGGCAAGGGCAGCTCGCAATTTAGATACCATACAAAGAATTTGTCTACTCCGTGTTCTCAATATGGCGAGGACGGAGAAAGAAGAATTCCGACAAAAGAAAGGGTATGGCAGAACTGATGAGACATGTTTTCATTGGGTTTCACAAAACTATTGCATTTTTCTGTATCAAAAATGAAAATAATCAAATTTTTGAGAATGGTATAACTTATTGATATACAGACACAATGTTTCTCCTGATTCGTACATGAGTCGGGTAAGGAAGCTATGTCTTCATTTCATTTTTAAATGAAAGAGCCGTGGGGTGGGAAACTTTAGTTATAATAATAACCAATAATTGATTTAACATAAAATAGAGGATGATATGTATCATTTGGGATAGCCGATCCATTGCCTAAATATTCTGATTTATTATAAACAAAAGAAAAATCCATTATGCTCACATATTTTTCCATTTACTTTCTTTTTTATAAGTCAAACATTCTGTTCTCAAATCAAATGGCAATATGTGATAATTAATAAAACTTTTGCCGATATAATAATTTCTATAATCGACCCATATGAAAATAAGAAATAAGACTATGCCTATTATGCAAATACTCTTCCTCATTTTTGTTGTTAATACGAGGTTTGAAATAGTATGTTACTGTCCTTGCTTTGTAATCATATGGTGTCCCACCTAATTCAAATCCTAAATCAAGAGGATCTCTAAAGCCATCAACATAATTAGGTTTTCTAAACAATGTAAAATCAACATGACTCGTTTGTTTGCCGGGATGAACTGCATATGATACGCCAGTTTTTCCTATATGAAACACTAAGGCTGTCATATCTACATCAAAGCTATTCTTATCTCTTACTTTTGTTGTTACGGCTTTAAGATTGTCTTGAAAAGTTTTTGTATTTATCAAAAGATTTGTTGCAATATCTCCGACATCGGCAGGCTCTCCATTTCCAAAATAATAATGACTAATTGCTAATTGATCCTGTTGGTAGCCCCTTTAGCACTTTCTGGAGCAACAATATTTAAATTTGGCGTTTGCTCTAACACTGTACCACTTAAATCTGCTTTTTACGGTATATAATGAACCTTTATCTAATGAAAGTTTACTTAAATTTCTAACAGCAATATTACCACCTTTAGTTGTTCTAATATTATTTCTATTTAATATCTGCAGAACATCCTTCTGGCTTGTTCCAAGGAATTGTGCTAAAGTTTTGGTGTTATCTTTTCTATCAGCATGCAAATTACCATTTTTCCCAATGCCAACATCCATTAGGATCAACAAATCTTATAGGATTTCCAATGCAATAAACATATCCACTCACACTTATATATTTTTCCGTTAACGGGTCTACCCCTAACCACATGGAGATTTTTGGGATCCATGTATCTGGCACCATAGTAATACAGTCCAGTTTCTTCATCCAATTCCTTGCCATTGAACTTGTAGGGCATGTCCTCGCTGCTACTATGCTCATCAACCAACAGTTCACCGTATGGTAGGTAGGCATCATACTGAGTGATATTGGCTTTATCATCTGTGATGTAAGATGTGCTACCGAGGTGGTCACTGTGATAGAAGAAGGTTTCCTCCTTTGTAGTGTCATTAGGGATGTAACCATATCCAGCCTGTGGATCATCAGGGTTGCTCGGGTCATTCCATGAGACAGGAGCACTGGGGTTGGTGCCTGGTGTTATATTAGGATGTGGAGTTTGAATCCAACCCTGCGGCACATCATGGTTGCCGAGTTCTGTGAGAACGGCATTATAACCAACACCAGTGTTCTCTGGATCACCATACGCACCCTTCTCTGTTGGTACTCCATGAGCGACACCCACCTTCTTATAGTATGCTTCCTTCTGTGTCTGTATCTGATTCATACGCTCTGCATAGTCCTGCTGACCAGCGGTTACGTATGAACCGTTGCGCCCGTAAACGTTATTGAACAGACCTGTTCCTATTCTTGAAGCGACTCGTTTGTCACCAATGAAGTAATGCTTTGTAAAACGATTCTTGTTGATGCTGATTATCGAAGCAGGATAGAGCGTGAAGTTGTCTGTCTCATGGAACGTGATGCCCTGTGGCGCACCATTGATAAATACACCCTCCATCGTACCGTAACTCTTCATGATGCGTTCGCCAGCTGCATTGTAAGTGTAACGCCTCGTCTTGCCATTATCAGAGAGTATCATCAAGCGGTTATCCTCATCCCAGTACATTTCCCTTGTGACGTTTGTACTATCGTTGGTAACAAGAACAGGGTTGCCGTTAGCATCGTAGGTGTAATGGTCATGGCCTATCTGCGTCGGATCCGTCGGATGACTGCTGTCCTCATATTTATAAGCGAAGTTATAAGACTTAGCAGTTGTCGTTGAGTCTACTTTCTGTACCTTAGTCAGCGGTTCACTCATCCGTCCGAACGACATAAGCATTGCGTAAGAGGCGTTCTTTGCTTTACCCTTTGCAGAAATTAAGCGATTGAGTTCATCATACTCATACGTATGCATACTCTTTCCTCCCAGCTTCGCCTTGTTGAGTTTCGTAAGCGACGTTAGGTTGGCGGCATTCGTGATACCGAGGATATTATCCACAGCATCATAGCGATACTTGTTTTCCATCACAGTCTGACCGTCCGCTGTAAGGTTCATCACCTGCAGACGTTCACGCTACTTGTCATAGGTATAAGTTGTCTCCGTGCCATTACCAAGCTTCATATAGACCGTATGACCCTCCTTGACGTAACAAATCTTATCAATAATATAACTATAAAATACGTTTTCTTAAAAGAATGGTACCCATGTGTATCTTCTTTCTTTTGAAAATCATAATAATCAAAGAAACCATTTTAATAATGCTTTATATAATAATCGAAGTCTGCTTTATTTTTAGGAGCTATATCACGCATTATAACCCCATACATTCCACTTGGTATTGGTGATTTCCAATAATCTAATCCCTTTTTCTTCAAGAAATTAACGACTTTCATTTTGTCTGTATATTCTTTAGAATCAATTGGATATACGCATTTACGTAGTTCATATAGAATGTCTACTTCAAAAGTGGGATAATCAGGCTTATCCAAGTCTATTTCTGTAAACTTTCTGCGATAGTCTGCTCCTTTTTGCAGAAGATATAACATAATATCCATCCTATCATGAATCATACAATTTTCTATTGCGCAATTTGCAGTAGATGTTGCATAATTAATGTTTGCTCCTGCATCAACTAATAATTTAACTTTCTCAAAGGAGGAAAACACAGCAGCACTTAAAGCAAATTCTCTCCTTGGTACAATCTCTCCTAAACCATCCTCCTGAACTCCACAAGCTGTTGAATTTGGGTCTCCTCCATACTTCAGTAATAAAGCAAGTATCTTACTTGAGGGTCTTGTAAAGCGACAAGCTAATAAGACAGCACTTTCTCCAAAGTATTTAGTGGAGTCATCATGTGCATTAGGATTAGCTCCTAACTCTAATAATTTTTTAACGGATTCTATTTTATTAGTACTTGTTGCTAACATCAAGAGTGTTTGCTTGTATTTTGGGTCTCGGTAATCTACAGGAATATGCATCTGTAAAACTTGTTTAGAAATTTCTGTAGTATCTTCATCTTCAACAGCCTTTGCTAAAGACCACGCAGGCGTATGTTTATACAACCTAAAATCATCTCCTAACATGTCTTTTACGTTAGGCTCTGTACAGGAAGAACAAACAAACAATACTAAGAATAAAAGATGCTTCATATTTATAATAATTTATTGTGGGAAACCATGAAAAGGAGTCTATGTACATACGTTGGTATAACTCATTTTTAGCTTTTATCTCATCTTTCATTAATTCAATGTCAGTCCTATAAAAATTTTGGATGCTATGCCCTAAAATCGCCCTTCTATTGAATCTATAGTGTGGAAGACCATCTGCACGGAGCCCAACTGCCCGCTGAACCGTATTAAGTTCATCATTCCAGTTTATATAAGCATCAATTCTTGTAAACTTTCTACTGAAAATAGTAAATGGGCTTACCCATGCGGCATTAAATGTCATGGCACTACGTCCTGTTTTATATGCATTAGCAGCTGCTAGTCCCCCACCTAAACTGTGCCCCGTAAATGTAAGTTCGGAGTTACCAATCGCTTGAGAAATCTTTTTCGCATTACTCATGGAAATATCATACTGCTCTGATTGCCCGATAATCTGCTTTATATTATTTTTCCAATCGTTCATTTCAGTGAAATCTGTTCCTGCAGTAGCATAAACATATTCCGTCTTCCCTTTATAAGTCCTTTCGTATATTGCAGACTTAAAACCAGAATCTTTATCTCTCAAAGTAATACCACTAATTGTCTTATTTAGTTTCGGTAGATGCCAACCACCTGTCAAGGTTACTTTCTCTGTACCATAAACATGTGCAGAAATTCTAGCAGCCTCTTCTTCTGTCGGTCTTTCTCCATTAGGGTCTATCAGTTTAATGGGATTCCCAAAACAATATGAATAAGAACCATCTTTTGGCATTTTTTCTATTTGTGGATCTACCCCATACCAAATACTTGCAATAGGGTTCAAGTACCTTGCACCATAATAATACAAGCCTGTTTCCTCATCAAACTGTTTGCCATTGAACTTGTATGGTAAGTCTTCGGAGCTACTGTGCTCATCCACTAACAGCTTACCGTATGGTAAGTAAGCATCATACTGCATGATGTTGGCTTTGTCATCTGTGATGTAAGATGTGCTACCGAGGTGGTCACTGTGATAGAAAAAGGTCTCTTCTTTTGTAGTGTCATTAGGGATGTAACCATATCCAGCCTGTGAGTCATCAGGGTTACTCGGGTCGTTCCAGCTTACAGGTGGATCGGGGTTGGTATTCGGGGTGGTGTTCGGCTTTGGCATCTGAATCCAGCCCTGTGGCACATCATGGTTACCAAGTTCCGTGAGAACAGCATTATAGCCAACACCCGTGTTCTCCGGATTACCGTACGCACCCTTCTCTGTCGGTACACCTCGAGCTACACCCACCTTCTTATAATACGCTTCCTTCTGAGTCTGAATCTGATTCATACGTTCTGCATAGTCCTGCTGACCAGCTGTTACGTATGAGCCGTTGCGTCCATAAACGTTGTTAAACAGACCTGTACCTATCCTTGAAGCGACTCGTTTGTCACCGATAAAGTAATGCTTTGTGAAACGATTCTTGTTGATGCTGATTATCGAAGCAGGATAAAGTGTGAAGTTATCTGTTTCATGGAAGGTGATACCTTGCGGTGCACCATTGATATACACACCCTCCATCGTACCGTAACTCTTCATAATGCGTTCGCCAGCAGCATTGTAAGTGTAACGACTCGTCTTGCCGTTATCGCTTAAAACCATGAGACGTTTATCCTCATCCCAGTACATTTCCCTTGTGACGTTTGTACTGTCGTTGGTAACAAGAACAGGGTTGCCGTTAGCATCGTAGGTGTAATGGTCGTGACCAATCTGCGTTGGAGCCGTCGGGTGGTTGCTGTCCTCATACTTATAAGCAAAGTTATAAGACTTAGCTGTTGTCGTTGAGTCCACCTTCTGCACCTTCGTCAGTGGTTCACTCATCCGTCCGAACGACATCACCATATCATACGATAAAGTATAAAAGAATCATCTCTTATGAGTATTTCTATTCTTTATATCTTAGAATCCTTCCTATAAGTAAAATGAAAAAGCTTAAAATCCATATGTAGTATCCAATCTGCAATGAAACAATATCACTATGTTTTCCTGCTTCATTAATAACAATATAGGGGCATCCGTGGAATAAGCATCCTAAAATGAGACTGCCTGCTAATAATATTATACCGAGACTTTTTACTCTTTTATAAATAAAGGTATCAAGAAAAGAATATTCGCATACCATGATATATAATAAACAGTTAGTTCTGCTATTTATAAATACACCAGCCCATCCAAAAATAAAGCCGTATATCCCATGTAATCAAAGGAACTATCTCTTACAGAAAAAGCATGGTAGAAAGCAGCTAATTATAAAGGTAATTAGACCTATAAAAGTAATAACTCTCATGTTCATTTATACCTCTCTATTTAAAAATTTTTATAACAACTTTCATTGTATGTTTATCAAAGGCATTACCATCTTCATCCCTTGAAGGTAAATATATTTTTATATTACTGTCCGCTAAACTTTTGTTTATTTTCACAAATTTGGGCTGATACTTTTTTCATAGTATCAGCCCATTTAATTACCTTTGCTTTTGCAACAAAACATAAGTAACATGAGCAAAAGTACACATTTTTTCGGACAGCCAGTATATGGTCAGTTAATAAAATGCTTAGACAAGAACAAAATTAACACTTATAGCCGTCAACATGGTGGCGAACGGTATGTAAAGAAGTTCGATATGTGGTCTCACGTGGTAACTATGCTCTATGCCGTGGTGATGCGTTTCGACTCTCTTCGTGAGATACAGTGCTTCTATGCTGGCAGAATCCCTGTAAGCTACCCCTCATCTAAGCATAGATACTTTACCCAAGCGTAGTACGCTCTCTGATGCCAATAAGAGACGCCCCGAAGAACTCTTTGGTTGGCTCTATATGGATGTCCTTGAAGCTCATCGTGACCTACTTTTCTCGGACAGCCAACGAGGCAAGGGGGATTCTTGGCTTAATCGTCTGAAAATAATGGATTCTACCACTATTCCCTTGTTTTCGAATCTCGTCTTCAAGGGTGTGGGACGTAATCCCAAGCACGGAAAGAAGAAAGGAGGCATAAAGGTGCATACCATCATAAATGCCAACGAAGGAGTGCCTTACGATATGCAATTCACTTCTGCTGCCACACATGACAGTTTTATGATGGCACCGCAGGATTATTCAAAGAACGATATTCTAGCTATTGACAGAGCCTACATAGACTATGTTAAATTTGAACAGATGACTCATAATGGTGCTGTCTACGTTACAAAGATGAAGAAAAAAATCTTGTTTATCAACTGAAATAGAGTATAATATTACAGACGATGATAGCCGTTTCTTATACAATATCAAGGAGGTAGTCCTTAAAAAGAAGGGGGTGGAACATCATGCACGAATCGTCACCTACATAGACCACAAGAAGACGGGAAAGAATAAGACAACGAAACTAATATCACTGCTTACCAACGACTTTGAGATGGATGCGCAAGATATAGTGGCTATTTACCGGAAAAGGTGGCAGATAGAGTCACTATTCAAGCAAGTCAAGCAGAATTTTCCGCTAAGATACTTTTACGGAGAGACTGCTAATGCTATTAAAATACAGATTTGGATGGTTTTTCTTGCAAATCTGCTAATAACCATCGTACAGAGAAGGATAAAAAGGTCATGGAGTTTCTCGGGATTAGCCACAATGATAAGAATTGTACTGATGTACTATATCAATATGGAATCCTTTTTCGAACAACCTGAGAACGATTGGAAAAAATACTTTAGCAAACATGGTATTTCCCCTCCGCAATGTGAGGAAAATGTATAGAGGGGGCTTGTCTAAGAGAAAAAAAAGCTCATCCTAAATGCGTAAAGGGATGAGCTGAAGAAGTTAGAGGTTTAGCGGACAGTAATAATTTTTTTATCTATTTTCTCGGCGTATCTATTTATAGTTTCATCAAGAAATTCTCCTCTAACAACCATGGCTGTTACTCCCAACCTCTTATAACCAGTGTAATTTTCTATTGATAACCCATACTTTTTTAAATTTACAGCTGCAGGATTAAATAATATGGCATTACGATTTGTTGCCACTGCATTAGCAGCAGCTTCTGCTCCACCTTTCGAATGCCCAATAAAGGTTATTTCGCTGTTCTTAAACTTCCTCACCACCTCTTTTGCAACTTTAAGAGAAAGATGCATATCTACAGAATATCCAAATGGCTGCTTTAAATCTTCGATTATACTCTGACGTCCTTTAGAACTATTCTCAAAATATGTACCTGCGTTTGCAAGGACATATTCAATCTTTCCATTAGTTTTTTTTGTATATAATCCAGCCTTAAAACTATCAGAATATTTACTTGTATAAACATACTTCAAAGTCCACCCATCAACAATATCTCCGGCTTTTCCATCATATATATGGTTCGCAAGCTTTGCTGCTTCCTTCTTTGTGGGATATTTTCCTTTATAATCAATAAAAACAGTCGGATTCCCGTAGCAATAAGAATATCCAAAGTATACAGGGAACTTCTCCGCTAACGGATCCACCCCATACCAAACACTTGCCATAGGATTCAAGTATCTTGCACCATAATAGTACAGACCAGTCTCTTCATCAAACTGTTTGCCATTGAACTTGTAGGGTAGGTCTTCGCTGCTGCTATGCTCGTCAACCAACAGTTCGCCGTATGGCAAGTAAGCATCATATTGGGTGATGTTAGCATGTTTATCTGTGATGTAAGACGTACTACCGAGGTGGTCACTATGATAGAAGAAGGTTTCTTCTTTTGTGGTATCATTAGGGATGTAGCCATAACCAGCCTGTGGGTCATCAGGGTTGCTCGGGTCGTTCCAGTTTACAGGTGGACCGGGGTTAATATTCGGTGTAGTGTTGGGGCGTGGAGTCTGAATCCAACCCTGTGTCACATCGTGGTTGCCGAGTGTGTCAATGATAGAGTTATATCCTCGTTTTGTATTCTCTGGGTCACCGTACGCACCCTTCATTGTAGGAACACCAGGCGCAATGCCCTGCTGCTTATAGTATGCCTCCTTCTGCTTCTGTATCTGATTCATACGCTCAGCGTAGTCCTGCTGACCAGCGGTTACGTAGCTTCCATTTCTTCCGTAAACGTTATTGAACAGGCCTGTACCTATTCTTGATGCTATGCGCTTATCACCGATAAAGTAATGCTTCGTAAAGCGGTTTTTGTTGATGCTGATTATCGAAGCAGGATAAAGCATAAAATTGTCTGTCTCATATATTTCACATTTAAGATAACAAGAGTACCGCCCAAGGTAGCATAATAGTAAAAATCCCTTCAAGTATACTCAGCCACCACTTATCCTTAAGCAATATAGCAAAGGAAGAGACTGAGATTGATATAAATGGTAGATATACAACTAGATACAGATAGAAAGGGGTGATTTGTGCTATAGCTGTGATAAAGAAAACTAAAATGAAAATGAAAAAGGATATAATAACCCATATAAAGTAAAAAAATAATCTACGTTCCATTTGTTATTTATCTATATTATAATTTACAGGTTCTCTAACACCTACAGATTTTAAAACAGAATCCATAACATGTCCATTGATTCTGGATTTCCAGTCATATGGAAGTAAAAGTATTCGAATACCATTTACATGTGGTAATCTTGATCTGTTTTGGATAGAATTCAAAGGATCCGTCGCTACAATATATGCATCAATATTCCTTTCGGCTTTATTCAGAACACCAAATACCGCTTTTGTATGATTATGTAAACCTGCAGCATTAAAAGTTATAGCTTTTCTATCTGTTACTAATGCACTAAGAGCTGCTTCTCCTCCACCTAGAGAATGTCCGATAAATGTTAATTCTTTATTTTCTTTTTTGAGAATTGTTGATAATTTAGATGCATTCAAAACAGCATTCATATATTGAGGTGATTTACCCCCCTGTGATTGCAGTACATCTTCTTTTATATCTTGTTTGTCAGCGGTCCCTGCAAAAACATAAGCATATTCTGTTTTTCCATTTTTTGTTCTCTCGTAGATATTTGAATTGAGTCCGGTCTTATCATTGCTCAGTTTTATTCCAAAATCTCTCCTTGAAACGGCCCATCCACCAATTAATATATTGTCTTTCTTATCACCATAAACATGTGCTGCTATGCGTGCTGCTTCATTTAAAGAGGGTTTTTTCCCTTTTCGGTCTATAAAAATAATAGGGTTTGATAAACAATACACATATCCACCAACTGTAGGATACTTCTCCGCCAACGGATCCACCCCATACCATAGACTCGTGACAGGTTTCATGTACCTTGCACCATAATAGTACAAGCCTGTTTCCTCATCAAACTGTTTTCCGTTGAACTTGTATGGCAGGTCTTCGCTGCTGCTATGCTCGTCAACCAACAGTTCGCCGTACGGAAGGTAAGCATCATACTGTGTAATGTTGGCATGGCCGTCTGTGATGTAAGACGTACTGCCGAGGTGGTCACTATGATAGAAGAAAGTTTCCTCTTTTGTTGTATCGTTTGGAATATAACCATAACCAGCCTGCGGGTCATCAGGGTTGCTCGGGTCATTCCAATTTACAGGTGGACCAGGGTTGGTATCCGGCGTGGTGTTGGGCTTCGGAGTCTGATTCCAACCCTGTGGCACATCGTGGTTGCCGAGTTCTGTGAGAACAGCATTATAACCAACACCCGTGTTCTCTGGGTCACCGTACGCACCCTTCTCTGTCGGTACACCAGGCGCAATGCCCTGCTGCTTGTAATACGCTTCCTTCTGACGTTGGATTTGATTCATACGTTCAACATAGTCCTGCTGACCAGCCGTTACGTATGAGCCGTTACGTCCATAGACGTTATTAAAAAGACCTGTCCCTATCCTTGAAGCAACTCGTTTGTCACCAATAAAGTAATGCTTCGTAAATTTGTTCTTGTTGACAGAGAGGATACTTGCTGGATAAAGCGTGAAGTTATCCGTCTCGTGGAACTTCAGTGCAAACCAAGCACAAAAGAACTTGCTCATTTTGTCTTGGTGCAGCCTAAAGTCGACATTTGTCAAGGTGATTCCCTGCGGTGCACCGTTGATATACACGCCCTCCATCGTACCGTAAATCTTCATAATGCGCTCATCGGCAGCGTTGTAAGCGTAGCGTAGACTATTCTCATTCACTGGAAAAACAATTGATATATTGTTATGTCATGTTAGTTTATATTTTCTGATAATGTTTTTGATAAGGTAAGCTCCATAGCTTAGGATTAATGGGGCATGGAGTTGTTATTGAAAATAGGCAGTACTCACCACTACCTCTTGCCATTCTCGTCTTTTAAGACAAAATAGGAAGGGACTCCTGCAATATAGGTAGCATTAGGTAAAGATGTTATTATGTTCTTTTTCATATTGATGGATATTGAAGGCATCCTTTATAGTCTGTCTATCATTTTCTGATTGATTTATCTTTTTATTTCTTGATGGACATTGCTTTTTTAAGTTTATTATTTCCTTGTCCTTTTCAAATCTTTTTATCTTCAATATATTAGGCTCTATAACGAATCGTGTGGGTAATCCAGTTCAAGCCCACTGTTATGAAATAGATCATATACTTAAAGTTTTCTGTATTTACGAATCCTCTTGCCCTCCTTTTTGCAAGTTGTATCTGTGAGTTCAATCCCTCCAGAACTCCGTTGTTGACATCCCTCATGGCAAATAGCTGCTTGATGCCGTACATGTGCGATTTTATCATTGCAACGAAATTAAGCATAGGCTTGATTGCCGATTGTTCTACCATCTCACACCATAAATCAAGTTTTTCCACAGAATCCTTAGCGCACTCATTGAATATATCGATGAAAGATTCCTTAAAGCTATAAGCCTTTCCAATTGTTGGGTAGGTCATCAGGAGGGTATTCAGTTCCATCATTTTTTTTGGTGAGAGATTCTTCTTGTTGTATAGCAGCGTAAAACGGTGTCCTTTAAGTAGTTTGGTTTCTTTGTGTTCCTCCTTACGTACCATATCAACAGCCTCGTTGAGAGCCTTAAATATATGGAATTTATCGAAAATGATACCGGCATTGGGGAAGTGAGTTAAGGCACCTGATATGAAAGATTTAGACATATCCATACTGATAGCTTCTATATTCTCCACCTTTCCATGGCTCGCAACCAATGCCTTGCTGAATGCCTCGAAAGTGCTTGCATCTTTACCATCAGTGACGAAAATAGTCTTACGAGTATCCAAGTCTACAAACTGCGTTATGTAGTTGTGTCCCTTTCGTTTAGAGGTTTCATCCACTCCGATGTGACGTACTTTGGACATGTCAATTTTTCTTAACGGCTTTGCAGACCCAATGATTAAAAAACACGCCATATACGTGGAGCTGTTTCATGAATGGTACGGGAAACGCTCTTCACAGGCATTTCACGCTCTATGAGAAGCATTGAGTAGGCTTCGAAAAGCAATGTGAAACCGCTGCTTTTACGTGCCCACGGAACATCTACCATGATTGTTCGGTGGTCATCTGTTTTAATACGGGGAACGCTGGCGTGAAGATAACAAAGATGTTCAAAGAAGTTCAAATGACGCCATGTCTTATCTATGGTATCGTAGGCAGTGTACTCATTTTCATTAAGCTTAAAACGATGTCCACGATTAAAGCTCAACCAAATATGGAGTTCTTTGGTGGAGTGTTTGCCTTCTATAAACTCAACCTTGGATACATACCATGGTTCTGACAGGCCTAAAGCCATTGTAAATATCTCTGTACTATTCATAAAACAAAGGTAATATTTTTATCTGAAATTTATATGATTACCCACACGATTCGTTATAGAGCCATATATTACAAACGCTATCTATCGTTATAAAATATTCTGTATATTTGTTATCTTGTTGAAAGATAATATAATAATATTTATTTTTGTAAAAGAATAAAAGTATCTTTTTCCCAGGAATGGTATCAAACTTGGATAATACAATATCCGCTTTAGTACGACTTTCTACAGCTACAGGATCTAAATCCTTTATCCCGTGAATCTGAGCGACGCAAAAGCAGGAGATACTAAGAATAATGGTAATGAATGTCATCTTTTTCATTTTAATATTGGCAAAATATATGGATTATTTATGTGTCCCTCTTTATAGCCACCGTGTTCACTACCATCGTTCTGAGGTAATTTCAAAATTCGACGAATAAGGTTTTCTGTTCGAATTGCATTTGCATTGTTTTCTGCTGGTGTTAATTTCTTCTCAGCGGGGATACCATGTCCAACACTTCATGTCCAGAAGTTACAGCTCTTTCGTTACCTTGTAGACTACTACCAATAAAAGAGTGCGAACCATTACTTGTTGGTACATTTAGTCCATCACCAGAATTGCGGATGAAGGCTGTGCTTAATTTTCCGTCAGGCGTTACCATCTTATCACCAATTCCGTTACCAACCGCTTTATTCATGTGAACAATAAAAGCTTTCGCCCCTTGAGAAGAAGTGTAATCTCCGCTAACATATTCAACATTATAAACATCTTTTGAATTGATGGTATTTGCGACAATGGTGATATATGCACTTTCATCATTGGATAATGCAATTCCCTTCATTGCTAAATTTAATTTGTCTGTATCAATATTTAGGAATTCTTTTCCTTTTATATTTATCAAAGTACGGATATTAGTAAACTTATCATCTGCTAAAACTCTGTAAATATCATCTCGAAACTTTTCAGCATCTTGTTCTGTCACACCTCTAACCTTTCTTCCATCAGGATCTATCAACTTAATAGGATTTGCAAAAGTATAGACATATCCACCAGTAGTTGTATACTTCTCCGCCAACGGATCCACCCCATACCAAATACTTGCCATAGGATTCATATACCTTGCACCATAATAATACAAGCCTGTCTCTTCATCGAACTGTTTGCCGTTGAACTTATACGGCAGGTCTTCGGAGCTGCTATGCTCGTCAACCAATAGCTCACCGTATGGCAGATATGCATCATACTGTGTGATATTGGCTTTATCATCTGTGATGTAGGATGTGCTGCCTAAATGATCACTGTGATAGAAGAAGGTTTCCTCCTTTGTAGTGTCATTAGGGATGTAACCATATCCAGCCTGTGGATCATCAGGGTTGCTCGGATCATTCCAGCTTACAGGTGGACTGGGGTTAGTGCTTGGTGTCGTGTTAGGATGTGGAGTTTGAATCCAACCCTGCGGCACATCATGGTTACCAAGTTCCGTGAGAACAGCATTATAGCCAACACCCGTGTTCTCCGGATCACCGTACGCACCCTTCTCTGTCGGTACACCAAGAGCAATGCCCTGCTGCTTATAATACGCTTCCTTCTGACGTTGGATTTGGCTCATACGTTCAGCATAATCTTGCTGACCAGCGGTAACGTATGAGCCATTACGCCCATAGACATTATTGAACAGACCTGTTCCTATCCTTGAAGCAACTCGTTTGTCACCAAGGAAGTAATGCTTTGTAAAGCGATTCTTGTTGATGCTGATTATCGAAGTAGGATAAAGCGTGAAGTTATCTGTTTCATGGAAGGTGATTCCCTGCGGCGCACCGTTGATGTACACACCTTCCATTGTGCCATAACTCTTCATAATACGTTCACCAGCAGCGTTGTAAGTGTAACGACTCGTCTTGCCGTTATCAGAGAGTACCATCAGGCGGTTGTCCTCGTCCCAGTACATCTCACGGGTAGTATTCGTAGAGTCGTTCGTTACCAGTGTCGGGTTGCCATTGGCATCGTATGTGTAATGGTCATGACCAATCTGTGTTGGAGCCGTCGGATGGTTGCTGTCCTCATACTTATAAGCAAAGTTATAAGACTTCGCAGTTATCGTTGAGTCCACCTTCTGCACCTTCGTCAGTGGTTCACTCATCCGTCCGAACGACATAAGCATTACGTAAGAGGTGTTCTTGCTTTACCCTTTGCAGAGATTAAGCGATTGAGTTCATCATACTCATACGTATGCATACTCCTTCCTCCTAACTTCGCCTTGTTAATTCTCGTCAGCGACGTTGGGTTGGCAGCATTCGTAATACCGAGGATATTATCCACAGCATCATAGCGATATTTGTTTTCCATCACAGCCTGACCATCCGCTGTAAGGTTCATCACCTGCAGACGTTCACGCTGCTTGTCGTAGGTATAGGTAGTTTCCGTGCCATTACCGAGCTTCGTATAGACCGTATGACCCTCCTTATCGTAACCTATCCTATCAACAATAACGCTCTGACGTCCCTGTTTATTGCTCGTAAGACTCTCTATTTGTCCTGCGGCATTGTAATGATAGGTAACGACCTCGCCGTCAGGATAGGTCATTGTCCTGACACGGTTCCAGCTGTCGTACGATGCGCCATAGACATAGGTACGTATATCCGCTACGCTCGCCATCACCGTGCGCACGGTCTTTACGACTTCGCCCTGCCTGCCGTAGTAATACACCTGTATGGTATGACTATCCGAAATCAGATGGTCTCACAAAACGGGATAAAGCACAAGATAATAAATGCAGAAAACAAATATCATGTCTTTCCATCTTCAACAAACAACTTATTCCCATATCAACCAACGTTTGTAAACTATTTTTATGCAATTCAAAACCAACACATGGTCGTTTGGCTTCCAAAAGACGCTCAATTGACTTGCAATAGACGCCCTTTTGAGGCCTTACTGACGCCCTTTTGAAGTCCAATTAGGCACCTTTTCTTGCACGACTTTATAACTAACTGATTTACTGTTGGTTGCAAACCTGCTTTTTACACGTGTTTTTGCCTTTATCTGCAGGTATTTTACCCGAAATTATGTCATGGTTTTTCAATCCCTTGTCTACCTTTTCAAAGTGTTAAAATGAAAATGTTTTCTGCGCTGGAGGATGATAATAAAGTAGGTAGCCAAGACAGTCTTGACTATCTATTTGTTTAACGCATAACTCCGGTTCTCCCGCTAAAGCTGTCCGAAAAGTGTCCACGCATTTAACGGATGAACCGATAAAATCCCCACCTGTTTTCCACTGAACCATAAATCACCCACCTTTTTTCTACTAAGCCAGTAATACGCTTCGTCGCCCGAGGCATCCTCCACGAGTGCAAACCGCCCTGCACGGTTATGCTTGTCACCTGCCTTGCCATAGGTATAAGTGACACGGTTGAAGAGGTTTTCAGGATAGAGTACCTCATGCAATCGCTCGAAGTCGTAGGTGTAAGAGATATATCCCTCGGCAGAGATTGACTTCCTCTGCTCCGCCGTGAGCTTCGTTAAAAGATTACCTGCTGCATCGTAGGTCATTTCCGCCTCCCCTGCATCAGGGTGATTCACCATGAGTTTTCTCCCTAACAGGTCATAGGCATACTTCGTTTCCCTGCCGTTGGGATGCTGCACAGTCAAGACCTGCCCCACAGGGTCGTAGTTGTACAATTTCGTATTTATTGAAACGAAGGTGTTTCTATATACTTTGTCCCTTCTACTATTTCAGGAGGTACTTGAGGTTTGAAAATCATTAATACCAATGGCTTTTCCTTAATAATATCATCTAATAAAAAAATATCATCACCTATTATACATGATAAGTTTGACAAGAATTCACAAATTTTATTATGAACATTCAAACTATCTACAAATCTAAAGCATCAATATCCATTTCTAAATATTCTACGCTATTTAAGTACCATCTTAGTATAGGTTTTTTTATAAGAAAAGAGTTATTGTTTCATTACAAATATTGGACTCTATTCCTCCTGTAATATTTTTTTAAATCTCTTTTTCTATAGAAAATAAGGAGGTTTGACTGATATAGTTATAAATAGTTTGCAATGTATCCTTTTTAGATGTAGAGCGATTATATCTCTAATATAATCGTCATTTGTATAATATATATTTCTTTTTATTTGAGACCAATTCATAACTACTATTTTGTTCGTTCTTTGAAATCCCTAACCCCATTAAATTTCCCCTCGCGGCTTATATTAAATCCACGTCCAGAAACTTTATCATATACTGTCTTTGTTCCATTTGCTTCTATGTCAACCACTTTATTCTTAGACCTCATAATATCTCTTAATATTTTCATTCCATCCTCTGTAGCTGTTCTCCCTGAGAAACGAATGTCACTAAAGGAACTATTAGCACGTCCCGCATGTTTTTGTAATGCTCTTCCAATTTGAGAAAGACCGTTTCTGTCGTTGCGTAAAGCAGATTTAATAAAAGTAGACTTATCTGATAATCCTCTTAACCATCGAATTTGTGATATAACTTTCCCGAGTCCAGATAGTTTTGCTAATCCTCCTGAGGCAACTGCAACTGTAGTGTTTTCAATTTCTGGACTTGCAGACTCCCAGGCGGCATCATATAGTTTCTTTTCTACAAGGTTTGTTCCAAATAATTTATTTATAACCTTTCGAGGAATGTTGGTCGTATATTTATGGTATAATACTCCATCAATGTTTTCAAGTATGTAATAATGAGAGACATCATTTGGAAGAGTTTTACCATAATAAGTAAATCCGGGGACATGAGATTTGTTAGACCAAAAATAAAAACCTTGATAATTTACAAACCAATCTTTTCCATCAGCATCAATTAATTTTATAGGATTTCCAATGCAATATATATCCTGACACATAGGGATATTTGCCAGTTAACGGATCCACTCCATACCAAATACTTACCATCGGATTCATGTACCTTGCACCATAATAGTACAAGCCTGTTTCCTCATCAAACTGTTTGCCGTTGAACTTGTATGGCAGGTCTTCACTGCTACTGTGCTCGTCAACTAATAGTTCACCGTATGGCAGGTAGGTATCATACTACGTGATATTGGCTTTATCGTCTGTGATATAAGACGTGCTGCCAAGGTGATCACTGTGATAGAAGTAGGACAGTTAACAGTCACCGACTCCGAAATGCACAACAACTTTGAGATTATGGTCAAAGCATTGGAGGACAGACAACACGAAAAACTCACAACCACCAACTTTTTAAGCAAGTATTAACGGCTCACGTTCATGGGCATTCACAAAGCAATTTGGCTAAAACAGCCATGGAATAGAGGGGTGGGAAACTTTTGTTACTTAACATGACATATACGAATATTATTACTTTTAAGCCAAACGGTGTCGCCCTCAAATGTCAATACATAAACATATTTTTTACTAATATCATATTTCAAAATTTGCACTTCAACACCTGAATCGACCTGTTGAACTAAATTTCTTTTCCCTATTTGATGTAAAGTTGGAAAATATGCCCTATGGTTATACAATGTATCTAATCCTTTTAAGACACTAAGTTTTTTTGAACCTAAACTAATACGTTTCGTAACTACGAAAAAAGAACTATTGGAAGAACCTTCTACTGGCGCACGATGACTATTAGAACCAACCGCCAATATAATATACCCAATAAAGAGCAATATAGATATATATTTTTCATAAATCCAACAATAAAAATATGATTACGAAAAGATAACATATAATATCCAGAATATCAAAAGTTCCCCGGAACAAAAGAAAAATAATTGCGCTACTTCCGAATAAAGAGTGATAATTGGGAGTGAATATAGAAACAGCCTATAATAGATATTACCTTTTTCATTATCCCATATGACATTAATCAGCAACATATATGACAACAACCACATACCACTGGGAAGATTATAAATTATAAAATTACTAGGTTGAATTTTTGCATACAAATGAGCGAAAAAAATTAATATAACAATCCAACCCTAAAAAAATCTACACCATTCAAATAGTAATAGGGTCGTACTACGAAAAAGACAAATAAATCATACTTCCTATAAAAAGAAGTATATATGCCCATATAATCTTTGTATTATATAAATACAATGTCTTATTATTCTTTATTTTGCTCATCTTACAATAGTTGCATCTTTTTTTTCTGTGAGACTTTGTTTTATTCGTTTTTCCATGTCTATCAAGGTTGAATTCTTAATAAGATTATCAGCCTCTTTCTGCATATAGTTTTGCCACGATTTCCACCACTTATTAATTATTCTCATTTTATTCTCCTCGGACATTTCAACATTATTAAATAAACTTTCCAAAGGATTTCCTCTCCTCGAAAAACTTTGTACATACTTCCAAAAGTTGACTAAAACTCTATATCCATTATCAGCTTCTTGCTCCCAATCAGAAGCATCATGACCAAAAGGTATATATTTCATTATAGTTTTAGATACATAACTTTCGAGATTATATTCACGAGCAATCTGCTTTATATGACCGACCTCATGTGCATAATTAAATAGGATATTTATGTTGTCTTCCTTATCATTTGATGTAAAGAAATCGGATCCAGTATGGATGGTAACTTTATAAGGAGAATTTCCTGTAGTCATAGAATATCCAGATGGTAGAATAGAAGACTCTACGGCCACAACTTTCTTAATATATTTTTCTTCTACACCAGATACTAATGATAATAAGCGAATTGCAGCAGGCTTTAACTTGTGCGTCTCTCTTGAAATAATACCTGTAGGATACAGTCCATCAATATCTATTAATTTGATAGGATTCCCTATACAATATACATAGCCTCCTATAGATTTATACTTCTCCGCTAACGGATCCACCCCATACCATAAACTCGTGATTGGGTTCATATACCTTGCACCGTAATAGTATAGCCCAGTTTCCTCATCGAATTGTTTGCCATTGAACTTATAGGGTAGTTCTTCACTGCTGCTGTGTTCGTCAATCAACAGCTCACCGTAGGACAGGTAAGCATCGTATTGGGTGATGTTAGCGTGGTCGTCTGTTATGTAAGACGTTGAGCCTAAGTGGTCACTATGATAGAAAAAGGTTTCCTCCTTTGTAGTGTCATTAGGGATGTAACCATATCCAGCCTGTGGATCATCAGGGTTGCTCGGGTCATTCCATGAGACAGGAGTACTGGGGTTGGTGCCTGGTGTTATATTAGGATGTGGAGTTTGAATCCAACCCTGCGGAACATCATGATTACCGAGTGTGTCAATGATAGAGTTATATCCTCGTTTTGTATTCTCCGAATCACCATACGCACCCTTCATTGTAGGTACACCAGGGGCAATGCCCTGCTGCTTATAGTATGACTCTTTCTGCTTCTGTATCTGATTCATGCGTTCAGCATAATCCTGCTGACCAGCTGTTACGTATGAGCCGTTTCTTCCATAGACGTTATTGAAGAGACCTGTCCCTATCTTTGATGCTATACGTTTGTCACCAATGAAGTAATGCTTTGTAAAGCGATTCTTATTGACAGAGAGGATACTTGCAGGATAAAGTGTGAAATTATCCGTCTCGTGGAACGTGATTCCCTGCGGCGCACCGTTGATGTACACACCTTCCATTGTGCCATAACTCTTCATGATACGTTCACCAGCAGCGTTGTAAGTGTAACGACTCGTCTTTCCGTTATCGCTTAAGACCATCAGGCGGTTGTCTTCATCCCAGTACATCTCACGAGTAGTGTTCGTGGAATCATTCGTTACCAGTGTCGGGTTGCCGTTGGCATCATACGTATAATGATCGTGGCCTATCTGCGTCGGAGCTGTCGGGTGAGCTTCGTCCTCGTACTTGTAGGCGAAATTGTACGATTTCGCCGTGGCCGTGGAGTCTACACGCTGCACCTTGGTCAGCGGCTCGCTCATCCTGCCAAAAGTCATCTGCATGGAGTAAGAGGCATTCTTGACTTTACCTGTTGCAGAGATTAAGCGGTTGAGGTCATCGTACTGATAAGTATGGCTGAATGCACCGCCAAGTTTAGTCGGGTTGTGCTTGCTGATATTTTGTGGATTTACGACATTGGAAATACCGAGGATATTGTCCACCGCATCGTACCGGTACTGTTGTCCATCACGGTTTGTCCTTCTATGGTCAGCGTAGCATTCTGCAGACGTTCACGCTGCTTGTCGTAGGTATAGGTAGTCTCCGTGCCGTTACCGAGTTTCGTATAGACCGTATGACCCTCTTTGTCGTAACCTATCTTGTCAACAATAACGCTCTGACGTCCCTGTTTATTGCTCGTCATGCTCTCCACCTGTCCTGCAGCATTGTAGTGATAAGTCACCACTTCACCATCAGGATAAGTCATCGTCTGCACCCGGTTCCAGCTGTCATATGTAGCACCATAGACATAAGTCCTAATATCCGCCACGCTTGCCATGACAGTACGGACAGTCTTCGTCACCTCACCCTGTCGACCATAGTAATAGGCTTCACCGCCACTCGCATCCTCAACGAGGGCAAGACGACCGGCACGGTTGTACTTATCGCCTGCCTTACCATAGGTATAAGTAACACGATTAAAGAGGTTTTCAGGATAAAGTACCTCATGCAGCCGCTCGAAGTCGTAGGTGTAAGAGATGTAACCCTTGTCAGATATCGACTTCCTTAGCTCTGCCGTGAGCTTCGTCAGGAGGTTACCTGCCGCATCATAGGTCATGTCCGTTTCACCAGCATCAGGATGGTTCACCATCAGTTTGCGACCAAGCAAGTCGTAGGCATACTTCGTCTCCTTGCCGTTAGGATGCTGAACCGTCAGCACCTGTCCGACAGGGTCATAGCTGTACTTCACCATGATATCCTCACCACGGGCATGCTGCACCGTTTCCCGGTTGCGCCCCTTGGCATCGGTATAGCTCTCCGCATGTCGTCCCAGTGCATCCGTGACCGTTGTCTGAAGCATTGGTTCACCGTCATGGCTACCGATAGAGTAAGCCGTACGTGTCACACTGCCATCAGCAAGCGTAACACTCATGGTACGGTCGTGCGCATCATACTCCGTCTTTGCCTGCAAATCACCCGTAGCATGATTGTAAGTGCCGATGTTACCAAGGCTCTCCGTCATTGGGTAATAAGCTGTAATATTACGTCCGAAGGCATCGATGACAGCCCTTCCACTGACGATGGAGACCTTTTGATTGCTGCCACCAGACCACACCACACCCGTCTGTTTCGTCTGAACGGCACGCATCAGCGAGTCGGCAAAGGTATAGGTGTCAATGTTTCCTTCCTTAGAATAATGGATGGTATGTGCCTTGCGTTCTGCAGGGAAGTACTCAAAACGGATAGTAAACGGCTGACCGCTCTCTATCTCATACGGAGCACGAATCGTCTGCTGACGTCCTAAGGCATCGTAGGTGTATTCCATCTTCTGCCCGTTAAGGTCGGTCGTTACAGACGGAGCATTCCAAAGACCGTCATAAGCCGTACTGGAGCTATAGCCGTATGCATCCTTGACACTTGTCACAAGACTATGATAGCGGTCGTCATACGTATAAGCATAGAACATACGCTGATGATTGTAGTTCTCCGGCTTCGTCATGCGTGTGATATTACCATAGCCATCGTAAGTCATGTTATAGACAGATGGATTATCACCGTTATGGAGCATGATCTCCGTTATTTCACCATTGCCGTCCACCTTCGTGCTGCGTTCACGATAAGTCTTACCACCGCTGCTGACAGTGATATGCCTCGGAACACCAACGATATACTTATCTGCTATCTTATGATAGTTAATGTTTGCCTCTAAGCTATAGTCAGTTGCTGTCTCCTTATATCCCTGTAGGTTACCATAGTCATCGTAAGTATTGCTGACAGCAACCGCCAGACTGTCCCCACTATTTACATCAAAGTTACTTTGAACGAGTGTCTTTAAGGCAGGGAAGACAACAGCATCAGCCGTATTATGACCAACGGCGAGTGTCTTCAGGTCGTAGTCATATAGAGATCCCTGCAGCTTCTTTCCATCAGCGGTATAGAGATACTCACTCGTAACAAGCCCATGCGTATAGTAATCCCTGTTCTTGCCATAGGTCTGTACGGAGTAACGATAGAGTCTATCACCATTCTCTGTGTCTATCTGATTGGTACGCACCTGCTTAAAACCGTAGAAGTCACGCTCACGACGGTCACGGTAGCCACCACTATATTCAAAGGTATTCCTGCTTCGTACTGCTCCGTTCTCCTTGTATCCACCCGTAGTATCAACCGATGACATCACCCAGCGACGTCCCGGCAAATCGTAACTTGGAGTTGTCTGCTCATAGTTGATATTGATATGTCCGCCAAAAGGAAGCGTCACAGAGCGCAGCATGTTCGTTCTGCCCGTAAGGTTACGACGTACATAGAGATGATTTTCGCTGTCACTATAGACAAGATCAGGAAGCCCGTCACCATCCATATCCATGACTGCAGCCGTAGTACGGCTTATACTTTCGCTATGAGATCCCTGTACACTTGGTGTAATACTGATTGTGAAACCGTAAGGAAGAGGAATCGTATAGCTATAGGCTGTGCTGGCATAGATGGCAACAGAGGAACCAAGGTTGTCAGAAATATTACTCTGTCCGAGAGAAGTACTGCCAGACATAAATCCGCTTCCAGTGTTCAAAGTAACCTTCAAATCGCCCTTTTCATCCAGTTGAAGGAGATCAGGGAGACCGTCACCATTGACATCACTAAGCTGAGAACGCGTAGAGGTCAAGCTCTCCGTATCATTCTGACCGATATTGACACTAAAAAGTCCCAATACGGGGACCGTGATACCAAGTCCATCACCAAAGTTGCTGTTTTTAGTTGACTCAAGTTGTGTAAGAGAAGAGGCTGTCGCTGGTGTAAAGTCATAGCCAAGTCCATAACGAACGGTGCCGTTGGTAACCATATCAGGAAGTCCATCTCCATTAAGATCCTCCCAGCCTCTTACTGTTTCCGAAGTTCCACTGGAGAAGTTTCCACTTGCGCCACAAGAAAATTCTGCTACTTTACCAGAGTAACTGGCAGAATTCCCCCTCTGCAGCCCGTTGCCTCATAATCTGCTTTGTAGTTGTATGCTGAGCGAAGGCAGCTTTTGCAACAGCCATCTTCTTCTTGAAGTCTTTAAAGGAATAGGCACTCTTATCTGAAGATAAGCCAATATCTCCACCTATATTGCTGGCATCACCATCTGTAGCGGCATTTTCAACATCATATTGCAGACTTCCCTTGCCCAGTATACCCGTAGGCTGTGTCAGTTGTGCAACGACTTTCCCATCATTATCATTCAACCAGTCAGGGTAACCATCACCATTGAGGTCCATGGCGGAGATAATATTATAGGACTGCTGCGAGGTATTACTCTTGTTGACTCCGAGGCTGGCTCCCAATGATAGTCCCATATTATATGTCTTACCCTTTGATTTCGACTCTGTCAGTAACACTGGTGCTGCCAGTCCTCCACCTTCTATATTATAATCGACAGTATCCACAATGATATCATCCTCTCCCAGTCGTGATGGACGCATGACAACAGAACCGACATAGGCACTATCTGTTGCACTCACAAAGTATTTTTTCTCTGGTAAGTAAGACAGTGTAAAGAACAATTGACGGTTAATATCCATCTCATTGGCTTCTACGGCACTCTCATTGACTTTTCCATCATGATAGTACTCATTTGTCTCAGGAATCTTCATCTTGTCCTTTGGTATTGCGACATCCCTTTCCGTACCATTCCATGCAAAAGATCCCCAACCTTTGTACAGCTGTCCATAGTCAAAACGGTTAAAGCTTGAATAGACAGACGCATTGACAGTGGAAACCTTGACAGGGCTTGACACTGCAGGGTTTCCTGCTGTAGCAGGGCTGACAACAGAATCCCTAAATATCGTTAGCTTTGCAATCGCACTTTCAAGTTCGTTCAAGATAGAATATGTCACCTGTATTTTTCCTGCAGACATCTTCTGTGCAAGTACAGAACCGTCTGCAACTCTGATAGTTGATCCTGTCAGCTGATTACTGCTGCCAAGAGTTAATTCTTTGCGGTAGAGCAAAGATCCATGATCATCCTTGATAGTCATATAGACTGTTGCCGGTGACGTATCCTTGTTTGACATCCTTTGGACAGAAAGCTCAGGGACAAGAGTAAGTGCTTTCCCCCATACCGGACTTTGTATAGAGACATTTCTGCCTATAACGGTGTCTGGACATAGAGAAATATTCTTGCTGAACATCAGGCATTGCGGGGAAAGAACATATTTCATGGTGTCCGCATAAAAGACAGGTCTCCAGTCTATATGTTTCCAGTTGATGGGACTCGCAGTACGTATAGTGAAATTAACAGTAGCCTCTTCTCCTGCTGTAGCTGTTAGATTACCGGAGAAGCTACCATGGCTGATCACAGTATCTGCTTTAAGGAGGAGACTGTCCATGACCAACTGATTACCATCCTTATCAGTCTTTATGATTGCCAGTATAATGTCATCAGAAGTCCTCTGTTTATTGAATGTACCTTCAAATCTGTTTACTGCAGTTTCCGAAAGGGCAGCTATTGAATATGCACCGCTTATATAATCTTCACTGCTGCGATATCTCTTCAAGTCCTCACCGGCATATTTATCAGTCTTGATAGAAGTATAAGTTATTTCCGGATCCCACATAACATCATCACCTATACCGGAGTAGCGTGCTCCGACACGAAATACAAAAACATCTCCAGGTTTTACGCTACGGGTTATTGCAGGTAAGGTCACAGAGCCCGATTGTAACAGGGTGTCCTTCCATAACACGTCACTGTTGAATTGCATACTGAGGCTGACACCATCTCCCTCAGAAGAGTGCTTCTCTACATGGCTCATAACAGATATTGTACCTGAATAAGGCGCTCGCCAAACACGTACGACATCATGTAGAGGGAACTCTCTCTCCAAAGAATCGCGAACAGTCTTGTAGTCAACTTTGAAAGCAGGCGCAACGTTAACTCCGGATATTGATGGTATTGGGTTACCAGTGGCCGTACTGGCAGGTGCAAAGGTTACATCTTTTCCGTCGCTATGGTTGAAATAAACGATTCCGTTAACTGCAATATCAACAAGGCCATCACTATTAAATCCTGGAAATAAACCTTAGTCTTATTCTGATCCTTAGTTTTGCTGATGGCAAAGCCCATATTCGCCGGTCCAAAACCTGTAGCAACGTTAGCACTGAGAGTATAGCTGGTAGCCTTGCCGGAAGAGAAACTGTTTACACCCACCAAAGCCTGTTTTTTACCAAAGACAGGATGAGAGAGGGTCTTGTTCATATTGAGGCGATAATGGAGTTTACCATCGCTACCTTTCCATACCTTATCGGGCATCCCATCGCCATTGATATCTACAAGTGTCACACGGCCTTCATTAGAAGAATTGGTATGGCTATAAGAAGCACCTGCACTCGCTGTTGCCGGTCCCCAGCCAGCGCCAACCATTATACCACCTCCAATGGTATTTCCCATGGAGGAAGCTCCGCCAAGAAGAGACAAGTGTTCGTCGAAATGTCCAATTTTGGTTTTTACAAGCTTGCCATAATTGTCTATATCAGCTGTATAGGTTGTAATACTATCTGCATAGAGTCCCTTTTTCACATCGTTATAGTAGTTGAAACTCTGTGCAGCTACTACTATACCTTTACTGTCGTTCTGGTCAATGCTCGTAAGAAGTGTTTTCCCGAAGGGTCCTTTTTCATAATGGATTGTATATGAACGAAGCTGCTGCCCATTGTTTTTGACCTCGACGTTTCCCAACAGAAGAGAGTCTGTCTGAAGAACCCCGAGTCTACCACTACGAACATAGTCAACTCTGTGTACGTTACCAGTATTCCAGTTGAACTCAATGCTATACAGTCCTTCCGTCTCCCCAAATCCTGTCCATGTATAGCGTTCAGGATAAAGGTTATTGCCAGTCTTCATGTAATGGAATGCAGCAAAGTTTCCGTGAACATCGGTAACACGGTCAAGCGCCCATTTGATACGGTTACCTTTGGTATCAGTAAGAGAAGTAGCATCACTGACATGTCCGCCATGACCACCATAACTATAGACTGTACCATCCTTTCCCGTCACTTCCCAGTAATAGTTCTTCGGGCTGTTACCCTTTCGGATAATCCTACTGAAACCACCTTCAGTCATTGGATAGAACTGCTTGTCAGCTTGTCTTGCCAGAGAGTCGGTCCTACGATAGAGTCGGTCACTGAGCTGCTGTCCCATGAGAAGATAGCTCTCACTTTCTGACTTATCATCGAAACGTGGTACACCCCATCGAGTCTCTATGTCAATGCTCTGTACAGGAAGGCTCCATCCATAGCCAACAAAGCTACTGCCTCCCTCACTGCTGTACTGTAAGCCGGCACTTACACCAATATCATTACGCCCTGCAGGAACTTCAAAAGGATAGGACAATGACGCTGTGCCATTCTGATTAGCTGATGGAGCTTCTATCTGCTGGATACCCGCTGCAGGGTCAGCAGCCTTCAGCTCACTGATACCTGTAGGAACATAATTCTGTGTTTCGGGACTCTCTGGAACTTTGATGATACCATTGATAACATCCGTAAAGTGTGAAGTCTCTGCCATTGCCACCTCACGTTTAGTATCAATACCTTTTGACTGAAGCATTGTCCAGCGTTGGTGCAGTTCATCATAATAATAGGTGTGGATATCATCTACGGTATAGCCTTTCGGTATCAACGTGCTGTCGTAAGGTACTGAGATACTTGCCAGATGATGGACAAAATGATTGCCATGAGGTAAGAAACGATAACCTGACACCGTATCTGTTCTTGCCATTAAGGTGTCACAGCCACCTGTAACGTTCACCATACCAGTAGGCAAGGTTGGTAGTTCGCCTTTTCTAAGTGGTGTAATACTGAGAACTTTACCCTTTTCCATTGCTTCGCGTGGCACGGCAAGTTGGGCACGCCCAACATTGAGCGTATCGCTGTCGGAGTTGGTAAAGAACTTGCTGACAGTACGTTTGCCTAAGTCTGCAAAAAGTCTTGCAGATTTCCTACTCGGCTTGTGAGTATCTACACGATTCTCCTTTTGATTTCTTATAACTTCTTTGGAGAATCTCTTAACAGGTAAGTTCTGTACACTGTCCTTAACTTGTTTTTGTAAGGAAGTAGCCTTTCGGGAAATGCTATCTTTTTGTACAGAAGAGACTGTATCACTGGATGTAGAATCACTGATTACAGTTTCTTTAGCAGAACGATTACTTCCTCCATTACAGGAGTTTAGTATGATTCCTGCAAGCAACAGGAACGGAAGGAGGAGTGAATGTGTAGAATACTTCATGATTCTTGCTATTTTGTTTCAGGCCTAAAGGTCTTCAGTATATATACTTGCGTTGGAAAATTTTATAAAAGATAAAAAGAGAATTACTTTCTTACCAATTTAAATGTCTTTTCTTTGCTACCACTTTGCAGTGTCAATAAGTAAACACCTGTCTGTGGCAGATAGACTTTGGTTGAGAAATATGTATCAGGCATATTGGTCTGACGACTGACAATAGCTCCACTCGCCATATAGAGTGCCATGTCCAATGGAGCTGCTTCGTTCAGTTCCACCTGCACACTGACATATCCATTCACCGTTGGATTAGGACTTACACTGACATTTGCAAAGAAGTCACTACTTCCGTCAGAAGGATTCATAGAAGGAATCTCTGTGATACCTGTCTTCGAAATCTGAAACTCATTCTCAGCCTTGTTGCCCACATGGTCAGTCGTCGTAAGAAGGTATTTCCCCTTCTATGAGTCCCTCAGCAAACTGTATACTATCACTTGTGGTACGATTGAAAACAGACATGTGTTCTCTCTGTAGAGTCATCTTATAAGGGGCAATACCACCTGTTACTCTGACAGAAAGTGTTCCGGTGCTGCCGCTCTTCTCCTTTGGCTGCACTACTTCTATCGTTGTAAACATATCTTTGGCAGCTCGTAGTGTAAAGACATCACGTCTTCCTAACGGTATATTCTTAAAGACAATACTATCACCAACTGTCGTATTTGCCTTATGATAGCTTAGAGTTTTGACAGGAAAACTTCCCGTTCCGGTAGGATCAACGGCAAGATAGTAGCTCTCACCTTCTGCAAGAGGCTGTATCTGGCGTAGTTGCTTGCCATCAGCTACAACATCAACATTGGGCTTGTCAATCCGTGTTGCTGTATCCATCCATCTTCTACCGAGCCACTTGCCGTAAGCCTTACTCTGACGGAAAGAAAGTTTACCATTGTTGTCACCCCAAAGAAGACTCTCACCATCTCCAAGAGGCCTGCTCATACTGACTGTAAGGAAACCATCTTCCTCACAGCTCTTGGCTCTTGTCTTATGCAGGGCAGAGGCTTTGTCTGAGATGAGACCAGTTATACGGCGACTATAGGCCTTATTGGTATAACCATTCCAAATAACCTCGTTTCTTGAATTAAGGTAACTACTGCGAAGACTCACGTCATATTTCAATGCAAGATAGCTTTCCACACGGCACCGTTCAGTATCGGAAAGGCAGCGATCGAAGACGGTATACTCAACAGTTCTACCATCAAGGTTCTTTACAGGCAACTTAGTGTTCCCATTTCGACCGATATGCAAAGTCTGACCGTTGCCCATATTGGAAGAGGTCGTATAGCTGTAAAGTCGCATTTCAGGCAGCGAGTCCTTGGCATAATTCATGAAAGTACCATTGCCGAGGTTTGCAGCACGCTCAGTTGTCTGCATACGAGTAATAGCTTTTCCGCTTCCAAGAGACCATATTGCCTGTTCTTTTTCGCCGTATACCTTACTTACGCCTATATAGGTAAGTCCAGCACCAGCAGAGACACGGAAAGAGGCAGAATCGTGTGACCAGACCATTGGCTTATCTACACCACCTGGGGTCTGAGCTGTAGCAGAAAGAGTGGACAGAAAGAAGAAACTGCTATGAGGTATTTATGTTTCATATAGAGACTGTTTTAATATGATTCGAGGATGCTGCTTATTTAGCTTTGCCAAGTGGGAGACTGTAACCAATGGTAAGGCTGACAGTCTGAAGATTATTCATACGCTCCTGATATCCATAGTCATTGATACTGGTGCGGAGCATATCATTAAATCCGAAACCGTATTCCAGTCCTGCCTCCAGACCATTCTTTACATCAACATAGCCAATCTTAATGGTAGGGATGAATGTCACTCGTGCCTTAACTGATTCTCTCAGATGATCCTGTGTACGTTCAGCCTGCTGTCGGTATACCTCTCCAATGCGGTCATTGGTAAAATCGATATTACGGCTGCCAAACGGAATAGCAGCACTAATTCCTGCTCCCATATAGAACTTTGGAAAAGCATAGAAACGAAGCAGGACTTGTGGAGTAATGAAATTATAATGAAATCGTGTAGTCTCGGTTACATTTTCAGGTATCTTGTGCTCTGTCAGCTTGCTGAGAATACGGGTATAATCAATACCAAGGTCAGCACCTAATCTGCGATATTGCCATGTGCCAAAGATTCCAATACGAGGACTGATACCACCACGTTCACTCATTGTGAAAGTAGGACGTATGTCATAGTTCTCAATAATACTGCTTAATCCTGAAATGCTGGAATACCCTACTCCTGCCCTAAGTCCAATCCGAAAAAGATGATGGTGAGGAAAAGAATAAGTTATCAAAGATGGTGTATCTTTCGGATTCTCCTGTACGATGGTAGGCTGGCTATTCATAGAGTTGTCAAGAACATGTTCACCTGTTTTCAGATTAGATGGTTCATTGTTTGAGTCTTTCTTCTCATGTTTTATACTGGCTGTTTTATCGTTTAAAGATGAAAGGTCAGTTGATAATGATGGAGAAAGGATAGCCTGCTCTGAAGAGGAATGTTTGCCATTAGCGGTTTTCCTTGTCATGCTTGATTTTTTAATTCTCCTTGTATTGATACTTATAACGTTTCGGGGCACATTCCTCAGCTTATTATATACACAATCAGAACGTCCCGAATCCTTCTGCACATTTGTCTTGTCTAAAGAAGAAGAGACTGGTGGTGTAGTAGATTGTGATGGTGCCTGGTCTGCTGTCTTTTGTTCTATACGCTGCTCAGACTCTGGTTCGTCATTAACACAGCGTTCTATACCCAAAAGAGTAGCTATGCCAAGAAAGATTCCTGCCAGAATATAACGTTTCCTGCTGTTGCTCTTGTCCTTCATAGATAAACTCATAAGGGTTAAAGTTTAAAAAGATAGCTGATACTAAGCTCTATGTTCTGTCCATGGGTTGAGTGTTCTGCCCAGTTATAGTCATTACGCTCTGTCTTAATGGTAGAGTTCAGTCCGTAAAAGTAACGTAAGTCTATAACCCAGTGGTTGCCAATCTCATAACCAAAGCCACCGCCAACGGCAATATCTGGCTGCCCCGTCAGTTTCTCCTTCATCAGCCGTTCCGTCTCTGCGACAGTGGCAAAATGATAGTTTGCAAACTTACTGTCTTCTTGATTACTCTCGTAAGATATGCCCTTGCCATTAAGGTTAGCTCCAGCACGTCCACCAATTGAGATATTGAAGCCTTTGCGCCAAGGATAAATCTTCAACAGAGCAGATACGCCAATGTAGTTATAACGAGGTGTAACCTCATAGTTTAACTCCTTATTATCATTATAGGCAAGCTGTGATGTCTTCTGCCAATAGTTAAATCCACCTTCAACACCTATGATAGAACCATCGACATGATACTGAGCAAATACACCAACTGTTGGAGTAAACTGCCACTTGTCTTTGAAATTGTAATTGGAATAATAGTCTTCTGGAACAAGAATCTTATCCAGACCAGTAGTGACAGACATACCGCCACCCAAACGAACACCTAACTGGATAGGTGAAACCTGCGCTGACAAGTTTCCCCCAGAAAGGAATAATACTGAAAATATAGCTACATTCAAGACTGTCTTCATCATACTCATACACCGTAGTTACATATTGTTAAGATGAAGCAAAGATATTAAAAAGAAAGAAAACAAATCCGAAAATGAACGGATTTAACACTTTCTGTGGTAAAATATTACCGAGGATATTGTAATATTCGGTTTTTATCTTAACTTTGCAATGGGATTAAGTGTTCTTTGAGGCAATGCAGAATAAAGAAAGGGAAAGAAACTCGCTCGTTTCCATCTTGTAACCCATTTACCCTTTATTTATTCTTAATTTATTGATTATCTGAAAGATACAAAATTCTAAAATCTTTTGCAGGCGTAGTCTGTTGCAATAAGCATTTTTGCCCTTTCCTCGCTCTCACTTAGTGGCGCACGTCCCAAGATCGTGGCATCACCACTTTTGGCAAACTCCATCAGCTTGCCGATAAAAACTTCCTGCTCGGGTGTTGGCGGTATATTGTGCAGTATCTCATTCTTCTCCGGTCTGTCGATACCGATGTCTTTGGCGGTACGAAAATCGCAAATCTCCGCATAAAAGTAATGGAAGCGAATGTAATCAGCTGATTACAAAAAGAAAGCATAAATAAGAATAATAAAAGGTGAACGATTTGGATACGAGCGAGTTCCTTTCCCTTTCTTTATTCTGCATTGCCTCAAAGAACTCTTATTCTTGTTTGCAAAGATATAAATTTTTCACAAGAAGGTATACGGATTTCAAGAAATTCATAGAAAACTTCACTGTATGAAATTGAAGAAAGACCGAGAGAAAAATTAAACTTTTCTACACCAAAACGAGAGTTCTTCAAACATGTTTTGTAATTTTGCACTTGCTGGTTGACTCTACGGACTCCTCTCTCCGACATCTGTTGAAATGGATAAAAAAGAGATTAAAAATATCCAAAAGCAGACATTTGAGTATGAATTGCGTGGCGATACGGAAGGAGTATTCAAAGTGGAGCTGTCTGTTGGAAACGAGAAATCCACGCTTAGAATCACGAAAAAAAGAAAATAACAATAGGTAGGACTTATAATAAAAGCAGATTATATGAACAGACAACATATCCTTTTCTATTGGCGTTTTAAAGTTTTATTGATTTTTCTCGTCCTTTGTTGGGGAGGAAAGCAGCAGGGGTATGCCCAACACTACCCTATTCATGCCACTGTTCAATGGCCATCACCCCAAAGTCCATACTTATCTGATTACTATAGTGGAAGCCGTGATAGGCTGATCATTAATCTGCTCAACCGCGACCTGCAGCAACCTTTACTCTTTGCCAGACTACGCATTAAAATTAAGAGTACAGGTTTTCTTGCCACCAGCCGTGAGGAAATCAGCTACCCGATGCTGGAGCTCAGTGCAAATGTCTCGACCCGCCTGACCAATATAGACCTGTCCCCCTATCTTCAACCACAGAACCTACAGATTAACGGCAGGCTACATAACGGTCAGTTACCCACGGGATATACGGAGTTCTCCGTGCAAGTGGTAGACTATTATACTGGACGAACGCTTTCTGATTGGCATACGGGACGGTCTTATTTGGATGTAAAGAAACCTCCTTTGCTTAATTTCCCAGAGAAAGATGCACAAATAGGAATAACAGAGCCGCTCTATATTCGTTTCCAATGGATGCCTCGTCATCAGGGACTTGCAGGCACGGAATATGAGTTTGTACTCAAAGAGCTTCCCAATAACGGAGCTGCTCCACAATCAGCCTTTGCCTACGGCAATGAAATTTATCGTGTCCGCACGCGCAATACTACTTTAAACTATACCCATCTTGAACCCATTCTCTTCCCTAACCATTACTATGCATGGCAGGTACAGGCCATAGCCCGTGACGGTGTTGATGAAGTGGGTATATTTGAGAACGGCGGTTATAGTGAAATCAACTGGTTCTATCTTAATGACAACTGTCAGGCACCGACGGGTTTGAGAGCCCTTCCCCGTTTTGCCAAGGTGGATCTTTCATGGAATAAAGTCATAGGAACCACAGGCTACATTGTGGAATGTCGTCCCAAGACCAAGTTCAATACTTATGAATGGAGCAGAACCCGGATAGCAGGTGAACACCTTACACTGTCCCAATTGAAATTAGGTTGGACATACGAATGGCGTGTGGGGACGCTTTGTACGGATGACCGTCCGGTATTCTCTGGCGTCAGTGAGTTTACACTCAGCAAACAGAATGACGAGCTACTGGCTGACTGTGGGAAAGAACCAGTGAGGAAAGACCTATCACAGGAGCCGAACTTACGGATAAAGACAGGGGACATCGTTACTATTGGTGGTGATTATCCCATGACCATCATCGATGCTGTTCCCCTAGGGGATGGCTGGTACTCCGGACGTGGCAAGACCCGACTGAAAACCATTATTGACGCTCCTGTTGCGCTTCGTTTTGACCGTCTACGCATCAATGTGGATAACTTCCAGATAGATGGTACGGTGGAAGCTTCCTATGATGAGAAGAAGGGGAAGATAGCCAACCTTGATTATGTTGATGATGGCGGTAAGGATATAAAACCTGCTACTATCCGTATGCGTGAACATAAGTTGGATTTAACGCTTCCCGACATACCGCAGTTTACATACAATCATAAGACAGGAGAATTAGAAACAACCGATGCTGATGGTAATCCACAGACCATAAAAGTAGATGTGCCAGAGAAAGCCTCGTATGAGCGTATTTTCCCTATTCTCGTTACTGACAAAAAGGGAAATACCTATCAGATTAGCTCGTCAGAACAAGGTACCGAAGGGACAACCAATGGTGTCGAAAACGAGAATAAGGACGAAAAGATAGAACTTAATTGTGAACGTGTGGATCGTGTTGGCGATTTCAATACGGAATCGCTGTCAAGCAAGTATGGCTATATACACTTTGAGCGCGGAGAGGGGAAATATGCCTTTGATGATGGTCAGGGGAAATGGTACAAGAAGAGTGTTAAGGTAGACCGTTTTTACAAGCCGTTTGCAAAGGGTTATATTGCTCCTTGGAAACTTGTTCCAACAGGAGAGAACGATGTTGTTACAGCAAAGTATGATGGGCTAAAGAATATAGACCTAAAGAAAGTCCGTTTTGTCTCTGAGCCTAATTCTGCAGCACTACCGGCACTACTTAACGAAACGGAGCAGACGTGGACTATCACGTTGAAATCTGTTGCTGCAGGTGCCAGCTATGATGTCTTTGCTGTTTACGAAGGAGTGGTCATTGGCAAACTGCGGGTGGTAAGCTATGCCAAGCAGCAGCACAAGGTAACCCTTGTACCGATCAACGAGGAAAAGTTGGATAAAGCTGCTATCGAACAGGAACTCAATGCCATCTATAATCCCGTTGGCGTGCAGTTCACAGTAGATGTGGATGAGCGCATGCGTGGCAACTACGACTGGGAGGTGGAAAGTGAAAAGGACGGATTGCTGAACACCGTCGGTAAGTCGTTCTGGGGCTATGATAAGGAACTCAAGGAGAGTACCGAGATGCTTAATCTGCAAAAGACTTACCAGCAAGCAGCAGGAACATTGGATGGTGTCTATTTATTCGTGCTGAATGGTGCTACGGGGTTTGAGGGGCAAAAAGGCGATTTACTGGGTGAAATGCCTCGCAAGAGCAGGTTTGGGTATATCTTCGCAGGTAACAGCCCTAATACAGAAGAAATAGTTCATACCATTGCCCATGAATTAGGACATGGTATCTTTACCTTGCAGCATACTTTTGATAGCGAATATGGAAAAGGGACACAGGGAAAGACTAATAATCTCCTTGATTATCCCAGCAATCTTCTTGATTACAAGGAAAAAACAGAACTCGCCGCCTTCCAATGGAATATTATGGCAAGTCCTGCCATATTCACAGCTATGGATAAGGCTAAAAATGGAGAATTAAATTTAAAAAGAAGGAGAATTTCTTGGATTTACTCCTGATGGACGGGTTATACTAAATGCGCCTAAAGGTTATGAAGAGATATTTGATAATAAAAAAATTCTTATTTCATTATAGCATTTCTAGATAAACAAAGAAATCGATACCAATGGAATGGTAAGGACTATGATGATGGAAAAAGGTCATGTTTTTATTGTCCCAGATAAACCTGTTACTGGAAAAGTTGCTATTTGGGCTAATTCAAAAAATCCTGATTGTTATATTTGGTATAAATTCATAGATGTAAAGAATTATACTTCAAAGGATTTTGGAGAAATCAAAAGGTGTATAAAGAATGATAAGCAGGAATGGACTGCTGACTATGTGTATCAAGCCTCAAAGGATTGTATTACTAAATCCAAGAAAGAAAAGGAGGCGGGCATTAAACTCCCTTTAATACATACAGAGCTTTCAATAAAAGAACAATTTGAAAAAGTTGGACACTCGTTTGACAATAATGTAGAATTCACACAGAATGGTAAGGTTTATCGTAGAAATGTACAAAACCAGATAGAGGCAGTAGAAAAGCCGTTTAGTGACGAACAGATAAACAAAGGGATATGGGATGACGACAGACAAGAGTATAAAATACGCTTTACCACAGATTCAAGTGGTGTAAAGATACAAGCATTTGGTATCAGTTCAAAATATATCAAAAATGCTCAAAATATCCTTTCCGGAAAGTATAACCATGATGTTAAAATAGATGGTGTTGCAATTTCTGATAATATCAGGAACAAAACAAATATCCTCCTAAAAGAGAATAATATAACAGATTTAAATAGTATACTGACTGATGAAACGGAACTTTTTGCAGATGGAAGAAAGATAAAGATAGACGGAGCAATCGGAAAAGTCATATCGGAGGGATGTGATAAAGTAGTAAGTCTACTAAAGACCGGTGAAATCGTTCCGTCGACATATAAAGACAAATCCAACGACGCCATTCAGTTACCAGGCCTGCTTACCGGCTCAATTGAAACGGTTTCAAAGCAGGTGACTGACCTCACAAGTCTTGCATCTACCATCTATGGCGTTGCCGTAGATAAGAAGAAGAGGGACGAAATCGTCAGTCAGTTCCGCCAGATAAAGGAAGCCGTAGCCGACGACCCGAAGCAGTTCGTATCCATTCTTGGTGATGTCCTCGTCAGCTGTGCTATAGGAAACACTCCTGAGGAATGGAATAAGGCGAAGAACAGTTCCGATGAAGGGGAGCGGTCGCATTTCGCCACAAAAGGCACGGAATGTACCATTCTGGCTCTTGTCGCAACCGGCAAAGCAATAAACAATCTTCCGGAGGCGGCTGAACAACTGGCGAAGAAAATAAAGTCAGTAAGAGAAGTAAGAGAAGCAGCTGACGACATTATAGAAAATATCTATAATGGCATTAGCCATATCAGAAATCTTTCGAAGACATATAGCCCGAGTGATATAAAGGACGCCATAAAGTCGATTTACAAATATCACACCGATTTGGCTAAGGAGCCAGCGGCTATAGAGGCGTTCATTAAGGCGAAGAAGAACAAATACAAAGAAAAATATGGTATAAGAGACGACCAGCTGGCGAGCATAACTTCAGCGAAAGGTACGGGTCGTATGCAGATATCGTGAATAATCTCAATACGTTTGTAGACTATATTGGCAAGAATGGAATCGATGCGGAAAATCTTAGCGGATTGCTTTCTCGCCTGTCATCAGGCAGCGATGCCACTCGAATGGGAGAGGCATGGGTATTGAAATATTTGTCAGAAAATACAGACAATCTAAAATCTGCTACGAAACTAACATTCGAGAAGAGAGAAAACATCGCGGGACTTGGTATGCGCGAAACGGATTTGGTCGTGGAAAAGGGAAAGCAAACGATTTATTATGAGTTTAAATCTGTAGAGGGTATTCCTCCAACGGATTTCATTGAACAGTTTACGAAAGATTTGACAAGACCTGGTTTCACGCAAGATAATCTGAAGTGGGTCTTCGATAGAACTAAGGTTAGCGAGGATGCTGTTAAGAGAGGAATCAGACCATACGTGGAAAAATGTTTAGGTAACGATTTCTTAAATGATCTTGGCGATAACGCTGATGAATATGTAGAAGAATTTATTAATAAAAATATTTATTGTAAAAATAAAAAGGTGATGAAGATAAAAAGAAGTCAAGAATATAATAAAAAGGGGGTTTTTTTAATACAAACGGCCAAAGATAACAGTTTGATGTATCAAATCAGTAATAATACTTTTTATAAATAATAAAAGCTATCATTATGTAGCTCGTTTTCGAGCAACATACTTTTGAACGATACTTTGTATGTGAATAATTTAAAACATACCGTATATAAATTTGACTCTCAAACAAAGGAATTACTTCCCTATATCACTCATGGAAAAGGATGGGTGGAAGGTGTTACACCTAATGGATATATATTAGCTAATTACAACAAGGAAAAGAAATTGAGAGAGTATACATGTATTCGTAATGATAATAATATATGGGAATTGGAATCTCCTTTTGAATCTTTTTCCTTATTCAAGCAATATGCACTTGCATGGAAAGGGAAAAGAGAATATGCAAATACATGCCAGCTAATCGACTTGGAGACAGGAAAAGTAATGTGGGAGAAAGAATATACAGAAGCTCATATAGACTTAGTTATTCCTTTTGAAGATAAGATAGTCATAGAATGGTGCATAGAATTATCATCTGACAAAAAAGATAAGATTATTTGTGTAGAGATTCCGTCAGGTAAAGTCTTATGGGAAAAATCTACAAGTGGAAATTATAAAAAATATGGAAAAAATAGACTTGTGAGTTTTTGGTCACATTATTCAACGGTTGGACCATCCAAAAACCATAATCAATACGCAGAGATTGATACTGAGACGGGTGAGGTATATATTCATAAATTTGAAAACTATAATAAAGAAGTCTTCACAACTATGGTTTATAAAGACTATCTTTTTATGCTTATCATTCCGACAACTCAGAATATTCAGACAGAATGGGAGTTGGCATTATTGATTTGCGGACACATGAAATGATCCAAGAATACGACATCGACTTCACTCGTGGAGATTGCAACTATATAAAAAGCATGGGCGTTTACAAAGGCGACCTTTACGTGGAAGTGGAGACAGAAGTGAATCATAGCGACATTCATATATTCGAATTGGAAGAGGAATAAACTCATGCAGAAAAAGTATTTATATAATTTCATTGCCTTCCTGTTGACGGCATCGTCCTTCTGCTCCTGTCTGAGGGAAACGGAAGTGCCCATAGCATCGAAATTCACGATAGAAACGGCAGAAGACAAAACCTCACCCGTAACGGTAAAGATAAACAACAGTAGTTACGGAGCCGATGAGTATGAATGGACATTTGAAGGAGGACTGCCAAGTAGTTCTACCGAAAGAACTCCGGGTCTGGTTATGTTCACGCAGGCAGGTGAGCACAAAATAACCCTGCGAGTCAGGAATGCTGTAGAGGAAAGAACAAGTCAGCAAACCATAAGGGTTGATTCCACCATGACTATAGACTTTGATTTTTCAATCGCCCTTAACGACATTGCCTCGGGCTTGGTATCTATTACCAACAAGAGCAAGGGCGGAAGCCAATACGAGTGGACTTTTGAAGGTGGCATTCCTTCTACATCCAACCTACAGCATCCAGACACGATAACCTTTGCGGATGGTGGGGAGCATAAAATTCATCTGAAGGTATTCAATGGCAGTAAATATGAGGAACTAACTAAAAGTCTAACCCTGCAAGCTCCTATGCAAGCTGATTTTTCGTATAAACCTCTAACCGTAGATCAGGATTGGGAAGCACCACTTACGCTGGAAACGACCAATCTCACCACTGGTGGGTTATCTTATCGCTAGGTATGCGTAGGAGCCGATGTAATGTCTCCTACAGAAGAGACGACAACAATTCGATTTGAACATGCTGGTACTTATAAAGTACAGATGATTGCCGGCAATGGTAAAGAAGAAAAAATAGTAGAGAAAAGCATCATTATCCAACCAAACAGTGGCATTATCAAGCAGAATAATCTAAAATATTACTGTCCGCTAAACCTCTAACTTCTTCAGCTCATCCCTTTACGCATTTAGGATGAGCTTTTTTTTCTCTTAGACAAGCCCCCTCTATACATTTTCCTCACATTGCGGAGGGGAAATACCATGTTTGCTAAAGTATTTTTTCCAATCGTTCTCAGGTTGTTCGAAAAAGGATTCCATATTGATATAGTACATCAGTACAATTCTTATCATTGTGGCTAATCCCGAGAAACTCCATGACCTTTTTATCCTTCTCTGTACGATGGTTATTAGCAGATTTGCAAGAAAAACCATCCAAATCTGTATTTTAATAGCATTAGCAGTCTCTCCGTAAAAAGTATCTTAGCGGAAAATTCTGCTTGACTTGCTTGAATAGTGACTCTATCTGCCACCTTTTCCGGTAAACTAGCCACTATATCTTGCGCATCCATCTCAAAGTCGTTGGTAAGCAGTGATATTAGTTTCGTTGTCTTATTCTTTCCCGTCTTCTTGTGGTCTATGTAGGTGACGATTCGTGCATGATGTTCCACCCCTTCTTTTTAAGGACTACCTCCTTGATATTGTATAAGAAACGGCTATCATCGTCTGTAATATTATACTCTATTTCTAGTTGATAAACAAGATTTTTTTCTTCATCTTTGTAACGTAGACAGCACCATTATGAGTCATCTGTTCAAATTTAACATAGTCTATGTAGGCTCTGTCAATAGCTAGAATATCGTTCTTTGAATAATCCTGCGGTGCCATCATAAAACTGTCATGTGTGGCAGCAGAAGTGAATTGCATATCGTAAGGCACTCCTTCGTTGGCATTTATGATGGTATGCACCTTTATGCCTCCTTTCTTCTTTCCGTGCTTGGGATTACGTCCCACACCCTTGAAGACGAGATTCGAAAAACAAGGGAATAGTGGTAGAATCCATTATTTTCAGACGATTAAGCCAAGAATCCCCCTTGCCTCGTTGGCTGTCCGAGAAAAGTAGGTCACGATGAGCTTCAAGGACATCCATATAGAGCCAACCAAAGAGTTCTTCGGGGCGTCTCTTATTGGCATCAGAGAGCGTACTACGCTTGGGTAAAGTATCTATGCTTAGATGAGGTAGCTTACGGGATTCTGCCAGCATAGAAGCCTGTATCTCACGAAGAGAGTCGAAACGCATCACCACGGCATAGAGCATAGTTACCACGTGAGACCACATATCGAACTTCTTTACATACCGTTCGCCACCATGTTGACGGCTATAAGTGTTAATTTTGTTCTTGTCTAAGCATTTTATTAACTGACCATATACTGGCTGTCCGAAAAAATGTGTACTTTTGCTCATGTTACTTATGTTTTGTTGCAAAAGCAAAGGTAATTAAATGGGCTGATACTATGAAAAAAGTATCAGCCCAAATTTGTGAAAATAAACAAAAGTTTAGCGGACAGTAATATATCACTTTACTTTCTTTGTCTCCATAATCGCGAGTAAGTTGCGAGAAATCCTGAAAGGCCAAACACACCGCTACCTTGTTGCTTCGGGCAGTGGCAATCAGATTGTCCAAGCCACGGGAGTAACGTAAAACTCAAGGATGTACTCTTGCAGGTGGGCTATATGCACCCTGTTCTTTCCGATAGAGGTAAGAACGTGTTTCTCTATGGTGGCATATCTGCTTTGGGTGGCTACGAGGAACTGAACGAGGATAAAAAACTGCTGCCCGATGGGGCAACACTGCTCGATCGCTCTCGCTTCGTCTATGGTGGTGCTGTGCATGGCTCGGTGGAAGTGTTCCTAACGAACAGGGTTCTCTTTCTTATAAAGGCGCAGGGGCGGTTGCTCTTGGAACGGACGTACATTGTTTTCGTCCAGCTGTTTCTGCGGGACTAAGGTTTAACTTTTAAGTAGAAGAAAAGATGAAGAAGATATTGAATACGATTTGGGTAATGGGTGTGCTGACCCTTGCCGTGTTTTGCCTATCTGCTTGTGATAGGGATTTGGATGTTCAGCAGTCTTATCCGTTTACGGTGGAGATAATGCCGGTTCAGAAAGACATTATAAGGGGGCAGACGGCTGAGATACGCTGCACGCTGAAGCGGGGCGGTGAATTTGCTGACACTCGCTATACGATACGTTACTTCCAGTCTGACGGCAAAGGATTGCTAAGAAATGATAACGGTACCGTCTTCAAGCCTAACGACCGCTATTCGCTAACAAAGGATGTGTTCCGCTTATACTACACTTCTCTGTCATCTGACCGCCAGACAATTGATGTATATGTGGAGGATAGTTTCGGCAGGGTTCAGCAGCTGACCTTTAGTTTCAATAACGAGCGGGAAGAGGGCAAGGATAAGCCTGCATCTTCTCGTCACTAATAACATAATGGATGCGAACGATAAATTCTTTCATTTTACTTTGTGTATTCTGTCTGTTCTGTCAGCCAATCCTTGCCCAGCGCAGGGTGCGGCTGGCGGACTTGCCACCTTTTGAGCGTGCGGTTGTCGTTGTAAAATACTTTGAGGGCATGCACGGCTGGAAGAATTATCCGTATGTTGGGTATGGGCATCAACTGCAACGGGGAGAGCACTTCACGGCGGATATGACGGAACGGCAGGCAGACTCCCTGCTTCGTGCCGACCTTTGGAAATGCTTTGAACACTTCAAAGGCTATGGCAAAGATGCCCTGCTGCTCAGCATCCTTGCTTACAACGTGGGTGTGGGGCGACTGCCTGGTTATGGCAAACATACTAAAAGTAGGCTGCTGCGAAAGATAGAAGCAGGAGATAGAAATTTCTATAAGGAGTTTGTAGCATTTTGTAGATATAAGGACAAAGTATTGCGTGGATTATTAAGGCGAAGACAAGTAGAATATACTTTATTATGTTTGCCGTGATTCAATTTATAATTCAATATTTTATAGCCAAAAATTCATATTCTGAGGATAAATGAGTATCTTTGCAAAGGCTGTCTATATTTTATATGTTACAAGCATTAATACATCATAAATTAAAAGGAGCTTTTACTGATACGCACTTTCACCATACAGAGGATACGACAACATCTTCTATAATCGGGTTATTACAATATCTTCCTGATGAGTTGGTATGGAAACTCCTTAAGTCAAGTTGTGGTTTTTCTTCAGGTATGCCCCAAAATATAGGTCAGATATTATCTGTAAATTTTTGGGATAGCTGGACACCTGATGGAGATATAAATACGACAAGAGTTGAGCCTGATGTATGGCTTGAATTTGAAAAGGCTTTCATTATAATAGAAGCAAAAATATGATGGGGGAGGACAGTATGAGGAGCAATGGCGGAAAGAAGTAAAATCATATAACCTCCATTTTGGAAAACTACAGAAAAGACTCTTTTTTATAGCTTTAGGAGGAAATCAAATTCTGCAAAACAAGACAATAACAGTAGATGGTGTAAATCATACTATTCATGCTGCATCTTGGTATAATTTATTAAATGCAGTTATTAAACAGCTAAAAGAAGAATCAAACAATTCCGCCAAAAGGATATTAAGTGATATAATACTCGCATTTGAACAGCATCAGATGTTTCAAATTGATTGGCTAAAATCAATATATAATGTAAAACATAAATTTAGAGAATAAAGAATACATCAAATTTGTTCCTACATTATTAGGAGGACTTAAATCAAGAAAGATATATAATTCTAATATTAATAGTTTGCTATGGAAAATATAAACCAACACCAACTTGATAATTTCAATGAAGCAATGTTGAATGTTAGACGAGCACATCGGCTCATCTATCAATATCAACGTAGAATGATAGACTTAATAGATTTTATCCGCCAAAAACTTGATTTTCCTCCTATATATAATGGAGTTGGAGGCTGGAAACATTTTTCTGACCCTCTTTATAGATCAAGTAAAAATGAATACTTCAAACTATCTAAAAATAATTGGGCTTGGGATTTCTTATGCTCGTATGAGTTTGAATATTATTTGGGAGAAAAATTCACTAAAGAAAGGGCAAATTCTTCTGAAAGTAGTGAGCAATATGCCATTAGTCTTTTGCAAATATCGGACACAGGGTATTTTGACAGCAAATTGGATAATAGATTGGATGTAGATAACTTTATTCCTGAGGAAAATTCTGCATCAAAACTTCTTTTCTATTTTGAACTAAAACCTAAACAGAAAGATTGGATTTGGGATGTTAAAAGTATAGCTCTTTCTAAGCGTTACTGTAAATCAAGTTTTACACATTGCCATAAGACAGAAGAATGTGGAAATAAACGAATTCTATATGCCTTCCCTATGAGTTCTTTTATAAACGAAGAATCAACCATATTAGCATTACAAGAATTTAGCTCTTATGTAGAAAAGTATGCAGGTATAAGTTTAACAGTTTTATAACTATTTGAAATGTTTTTTCTGCGACTTTCTTTTTGCTTCTTTTCTTTGGTCGCCTGCTCGTTCAAAGAAAAAGAAAAGAAGCCACGCAATTTTTTTGAGGTAGCGTGGCTCATTTGTATTATGGTATTTCGGTTGTTTCTATTACCCGCTCTTCGGGGTGGGTATCAAAATCCCAATTGATTTCCTCATCGGGAAGTGTGCTGTGAACCCCTCTGCCCATCACCATACCACAATCTTCAAGGATTTTGCGTTCGGCTTCCTCTCGGTCTGTGGCTGCTACCTCAAATACTCCTTCAAAAACGTATTGGGTGCGTACTCGTAAACTTTCCTTTCCTTATCTTCAAAATTCAACAATGAATAATCTGTGTCCCATTGGCTCGCCATTCGATAATCTGCGATGAGTGAGCCAAAAACGGTGTGTACCATAACCATAGGCAAAGAACTTATCAAGTTCTGTTTCTTCGGCTATTGTGTTGATAGCCGACCTTAACTCCTCTTTGGTGTCGGATAGGGTTATTGCGTTGATAACCCTAATGAGAATATGCGGTATCTTATTAGCATAGTTGTAGATGATGTTTTCTATCTCTGATTATTTAATGGTTCAAGGCCTCAGCCCCCTCAGTAAGGAGGTATATAATATGCAACTTGTTGATAATCTGTAATAATTATTTTAAATACATAGAGTTTTGCAGAGGTCTCAATTTATAAATCAAATGCCAAATCTGGATTATTTAGGAAGGCCCTATAATGATCCATAGCCCCTTCAAAGAACGTAAGATAGCTTTGTCTTGCGCTAGGATGATCAGTATTCAGAATAATCAAAGCTTCTACATCATTCGTTGCAGGACGTATTCTTATACTATTATGGCCTTGTATTTTCAAAAACTCATCTTCACCACCAAACATTTTAATTACAAAGTTATAAATATTATTGTTAGTACAAACAATGACGTTAGGATTAAGGATTTTGATTTCCTTCTCCAAAAGAGGCTTATAATCAGCATTGTTTAAATAATAATTGAGTTTGGAATTAGAAATAGTCCTCTTACCTCCTTGTTTTTTACATTCGACAAAAGCAAATGGTTTTGTGAGGAAGGTCCTTTTGACATCTTCCTTATTAAGAGAGTCGAAAGAAATAACACTACCAATACGAGAGTTGTATATGCCATAAAATAAATTTGCAATATTATGAATGAATTTTGACCTTAACTCTCTATTTTTTTAGCTTTCCCTTTTTTTGTTTCCTCCTTATCATCTGGATAATCCTTTAACCATTTACGTGCATCATCACTCCAATCTGAAGGTTGATCCTTCAAAAGAAACATTATTCGTTTATTTTCTTTTTCCCAATCATCTTCAACATCTATTGATAAATCTGGTTTATACATCAAACCATCATATGTAAATATTATATTGTTATTTATATCACGTCTCTCGTGATATTCATCCTTCCTACTTGCTTTTATGCAATCGTTGAATAGCGATTCTAACCGCAGAGTCAACCAGCAAGTGCAAAAATTACAAAAACGTGTTTAAAGAACTCGCACTTTGGAGTAGAAAAGTTTAATTTTTTTCTCTTGGTCTTTCGTTCAATTTCTTTTGTATGGACATAATTCTCTTGTCCGTATAGTTCTCAAACGAATCCTTTTTAGGTATATACTGCCTGATTAATTTGTTTGTATTCTCAACAGCTCCCTTTTGCCATGAACAATATGGGTCAGCGAAGTATACGGGCACGCCTAAGTATTTAGTGATGTCCTTATGTGCTGCAAATTCAGGTCCGTTATCTGTTGTAATTGTCTTCAGGCTGTTCTTGTATGGCAGCAGTAGTTTCCTAACCACCTTTGCCAGGGGCATTGACTTTTTTCCAAATGGCAGTTTCTGCATAAGCAACATATTGGTAGATTTCTCCACTATTGTGAGTATGGCGTGATGGGCAGGGTCGACGATTAAGTCCATCTCAAAATCTCCAAATCTCTTCCCGTCAACTTCCTTACTTCTTTCATGGATACTCACTCTGTCCTTTATTGGAAGATGTCCGCCTTTGGGACGATGCCTGTATTTCATCTTATGTCTTGTAGTGCTCTGCAAGCTTCCCTGTTGTGTCATTGTGGATGATGTTATAGATGGACTGGTGGGACACCTCTATGCCCCTCATTAATGCGCAGATACCCTGATATTTGTCTTGGAGACCACTGGTCGTTGGTAATATATTCTTTAATTCTCCAGACTAATTCGTCGGAGAGTTTGGCGTTAGTTACCGTGTTCTTTCTGCGCTGCATAGCCATATCATGCGCCTTCGTCCAGATATACTTTCCAGAAGGCGTGCTGTTGCGTTTGATTTCACGTGAGAGTGTTGACTGACTAATACCGACGATGTCGGCAATTTCTTTTCTCGCTGTTTTCTTTTGGAGTAAGGCAAAAATTTGCGACCTTTGCTCCGAGATTAATTGATGATACATTGACAATACAAAGTTAGTTAATCTTTGGGAGACTTCGGTCTCCTTTTTTTTATTTGTATTGCTGGTTGTTTCTTTTTCCTCTCCGAGAGATGCAGACAACCTCTCGCTACGCATCGAGAACGTCTGCATCTCTCGGAGAGGGACACTCTTTTATTGCACTTCGTTTTGGAACTTGCAAAAGTATCCTATCTAGGTTCTATTTATAGTTTACCTTTCACTTCGTTCACCGATTTTCAATTCAAGAGCAATAACAAGATGCGCAGGCTACACACGAGTTGTTGAGAGCTATGCTCGAAAAAAGACAAGTGTTAGTACAAACTCTTGGCGTGTGGAGCGGAGCGTTTATCTTGGCTCTTGACACTACAAAAGCTTTCGATGGTATTACATCAAGTCATGTTCTCACTATCGACAGTTGGCAGACCATTAACCTCGATGATCAGAACGATTGTTCCTGTCAGTTCTGTGTAGAGTTTCTCATACTCCAGACTTGCGTCAAAGTCGTCCGTCAGTTCATACTTATTGAAAACGCTTTGCACAGCCTTATTCTTCAAAAGTATTGGTGTTAGTCTTTCTGGAAGAGGAGAAGGGAGTTCTTTCTCGAACTCATTCTCGAAAACAGACACAAGCGTGTCGTACTTGGAAAAGTGCAGTCCTTGATACAGAACTTCGCTTGCCATTACCTCTGCTTCTGGGTGAGAAAAACCTTGTGCTATAGCATCGCAGTAAGCTGTCAATGCTTCGTCTGCGCGACCAGTTACAAACGTATTTTCATTCACTCTCTCTGGAAAATGCTCTCCGAGATACGCTTCCAACTTTAAACGGAAGTAAGAAAGCTCTTTCTTTGTTGTTGTCATAATTTTCTTGGTTTAGGGTTGTACATTATTTAGAGTTGATGCCCATAGCAACATTGAACTTGTCTAACTTGCCAGCCAACTGTTCCATATCGTGTTCTATTTTCTTATTGGTAATGCGGGCATAAATTTGTGTAGTTTTAATGTTGGTATGTCCCAGCATCTTCGACACGCTTTCCATTGGAACTCCCTTACTTAGCGACATAGTGGCAAATGTATGCCGGGCAAGGTGAAAGGTCAGGTTCTTCTTGACACCGCAAAGGTCGGCTATTTCTTTCAAATATGCGTTGGTTTCTGATTCGTTAAGATGGGAAACAGTTTGCCGTTCCGATAGGTCTTATGACTGTACTTGGCGATGATACTCTTTGGAATGTCAAGAAGCAACACATTTGTTTCCACACTTGTTTTCTGCCTTCTGGTCATAATCCACTGCTTATCATCAAGTGTTACGATATTGTCTGGTGTGAGATTGGAAACATCAATATATGCCAGACCTGTGAAACATGAAAAGATGAAAACATCCCTTACTAACTCCAAGCGTTGAATAGCAAGATCCTTGTTGGCTATCTTCATAATTTCCTCATCCGTGAGAAAACCGCGATTAACAGGTTCCAAGTGAAAACGATGATTGAGGAAGGGGTCGTGAAGAAGATAACCACGTTTTTGCGCATAGATGGTTACGGTCTTGAGTGCCTTCATTTTTTTGACCGATGTATTGTAAGCGCAGCCTGCCACTGTACTCAGATATAACTCAAAGTCTTGTACCACGGATGGCGTAAACTCTGTAAGTCCAATATCCTTTCTTCCATATTTATGGATAAGGAACTCTGAGAAATGTCTTCTCAAAACACTGTACTTTTGCAAACTATCTTTGCTGATGGTGTGTCCGACACGCTGTCTGACATCTTCGTTGAACTTGTCAAATATCGGGAGAAAAGTCGTGTATTCCCTGTCTTTTCCTACAAAGAAAGAACGGATTTTTTCCAATGACAGAGACTCGTCATCCTCAAACTTGCGGTAAATTCCATTCAGTGTAGTGGAAATAGAGTCCAATGCGGCATTTACGGATAAGGCTTCTGCAGTCCGACCTTTGAGCCGACTTGTGGCATTATTCCATACTGTCTTGTCCACGAAGATTTTCGTAGATCCAAAATTTGACATTTCTCCGTTAAGGAATACACGGAGCATTACAGCGACTTTCCTTCTTTGTTCTCATAGTTTGAGCGTAGGTAGAAGGATACCTTGAAATTTGTTCTCATAATGCATCATTCTTTTGTGTAGCACTCGGCTGCAAAGTTAATATATAACATACTGAAACAGAAAGAATTGATGCCTTCAATTTGGTATTCAAAATCCCGTCATTGCTACATTTTTTATTGCTACAATTTTTGTGTAGCAGTTTATGTAGCAGAATTTGACCGAATGATGATTGTCAAAACATAGGTTTATGCCGTCAGGCGATAGAGGTATATACAAAGAAAAATCGTTGTAAAACCTTGATTTTACAACGATTATCTAATTTTTGAAGGCTAAAATGACAACCTTTGTGAAGTCCTTTTGAAGCCTATTAGCGGAGAGAGAGGGAAATGACCATTCCGCTACAACTCCTTGTATCATAGTCTTTTATTCTTTTATCCTTTTAAATTGTAGCCATATTGTAGCCACAACAGAGTATTTTGAGAGTACACGCAGATACTGCTACCCGAAATGCGCACTTGCATTTCTTGGGTTCAAAAGTACAAAAAAGTAGAACATCCTCCAAATTATTGTGGGAAAATGTTTTAGAAATCTTTTGGCTACAATTTTCAGTGCATGGTGCAAGTCTATATATATAGATAGACCTTGCACCATGCACTGACAGTCACAAAGATGTGATTGATTGATATGGCAGGCTAAAGATTTTCGCCTACGTATTGGGTAACACGGCAATAAATAACGCATAATGTAAAAAATGCAAAATGGCAATATAATGCCAATATTGGCAATTTAATATTCTTTCTAAAGCCCTATTTGTTAGGAACTTTGCAGTATTATTTCTAACAAAAAGACTGATACATATGAAAACAAAGAAACAAAACTCCGGAAGTAACGCAAAATTCTACGTTGTACTTCCGACGCTTGAAATCATGCTCTCCGCCAGCAAAAACTGCAAGCTAAGGGCAGACTATGCCGATATGGAATATTCCAACTTTATGAAACACTGCAAGATGCAGACCGATCTTCGTATCAACACTTATGCAAGATGTGCCGCAGCCTTCGATATGGATGTGCTGCTGATACATCTCCCAAAGGGAATGATCGATTCTATGATTGCAACCACGCCCCATAAAAGCCTTCGCTTCTCCACAATGGAGCAGGAAGACCTCATCGTTATTCTCAATCGGCTGTGCAAGCTGGACAGTAGAAGATTTAAGCAGCATCTTATGCAGTTATTGCACCAATTGGGGAAGGACTCTGAATTTCCAGACGGATGATAATCCACGGAGAGCAACAATTCAATCCTAAACTGAAAAGAGAAGTGGCATATGACAGAAGAAGACAATTTACAAAAGACGGTAATTGCAGAGTTACGCTCACTAAGGAACGATATGGAGCGAATAGCCAGCTTTATCGTGGAAATGAGACGCGACTATTCCGTTTTGGAGGATAAGATGGAACTCAGTTCCTCCGACGTCATCAGACTCTTGGGTATTTCGCGGGCATCCCTTGCCCGATGGAGGGACACCAACGCAATCCCGTTCAGGTATATATCATGCAACCACGTTGCTTATCCGTTCAAGGGACTTTACGTAGCCGTCAAGAGCGGACGTGCCTCCTTCAAGGGTTTCAGACGGGTGGAAGCCCTGCAACGACTCAACGCTTACAAGGATGGTGTCCTTAAAGGTTATATGGGAAATGGTCAAACTTTATTTGAGGAGCTATGAACATCAAAGAAGAAATACTGAGCCGAACCAACAAAGGACTAGATGTGTTCTGCTTCTATATGCCCATCGACTTTGTGCCAAAGCGCAATTTTCGGAATCCATTGTATGAAGACAAACGTGCATCATGCAATATCTATCTCGACAACAAGTCCGGTTGCTACCGAATGAAGGACTTTGGCAACGATGCCTACTCCGGCGACTGCTTTTGGTTTGCAGCCACAATGCTCGGACTGGACGTGAGGAAAGACTTTGTTAAGGTGCTTGAAACCATAAATCGGGACTTGCAGCTGAATATTTGCATTGAAAGGAAAGAACATAGTAATACTCGCACTATAATAATGAAAGCTCCAAAAGCAATCATATCTCAACCATCCAATCTCCCTAAGACATTGGAAGATAAAAAGTGGTATAAACTTATTGAGCAGTCCTTCGGTATTGAAGAATTAACCTATTGGCAACAATACGGCATTGATGCTAAGACCCTACAACGCTTCCACGTGAATTCGCTTACTCGCTATGAGGCTATCTCCAATCAGGGTAAGTCTTTCACACTTGTATCTACACTCGAAGAGCCTATGTTTGCTTACAGTATGGGCAAGTTCGTGAAAGTCTATCGCCCTAAGAGTAAGCTGCGCTTTCTTTATGGGGGTGAGAAAGTGAACGACTATGTCTTTGGCTTCCAGCAGCTGCCCAGCAAAGGGGATGTTGTTTTTATCACAGGTGGGGAGAAAGACGTGCTTTCACTTTCGGCTCATGGTTTCAACGCCATCAGTTTCAATAGTGAGACGGCACAGATTCCCAAGAATATCATTGAGGGACTACAACTTCGCTTTCGACACATTATTATATTGTACGATACGGACGAGACAGGTGTAAGGGAAGCTAAACGGCAGACAGATGCACTTGCTCAATACAGAGTATTGAGTTTAACCTTACCATTGCAAGGGGGTAAGTCGGAGAAGGATATATCGGACTTCTTTGCCTTGGGCAATGAAGCAAAGGACTTGAAAGTGCTTCTTAATGATATGTTCACCAATATGTATGCACAGACGATGATGATATTGCAATCTTGTGAGATAGACTACGATAATCCGCCAGACGCTTCAAAGTCGGTGGTGGCAGTAAATGGTGTTCTGCTTGGAACGCAGGACAATCTGTTTTGTATCACAGGTGGAGAAGGAACAGGAAAGAGTAACTATATTGCTGCTATCCTTGCCGGCACACTTGGTTCAGAAAGATTACTGGCAGAGCAAACCTTGGGATTGGAAGTAACAGCCAACCCCAAAGGTTTGGCCGTTCTTCACTATGATACGGAACAGTCCGAGGCACAACTCTATAAGAACTTGGAGAAGACGCTTCGCAGGGCTGGTATCAAGTCCGTGCCTGAGTTTTATCATTCTCTCTATTTGGCATCACTATCTCGCAAGGACAGACTGAGAATCATTCGTGAGAGTATGGACTTGTTTTATCATAAGCACGGGGGAATACACCTTGTAGTCATTGACGGTATAGCAGACTTGATACGCTCTGCCAACGACGAAACGGAGAGTATAGCCATCGTGGACGAACTCTATCGATTGGCAGGGATTTATAACACTTGCATTATTTGTGTCCTACATTTTGTACCTAACGGCATTAAACTCAGAGGACATATAGGCTCGGAACTGCAACGCAAGGCTGCGGGTATTCTCTCCATCGAGAAAGATGACAATCCCGAATACTCGGTCGTCAAGGCATTGAAAGTGCGTGATGGAAGCCCGCTGGATGTGCCGATAATGCTCTTTGGATGGGACAAGGAAGCCGATATGCACGTCTACCGTGGTGAGAAGTCAAAGGAGGACAAGGAAAAGCGCAAGACCGATGAACTGATTGGTGTTGTCAAGGAAGCTTTCCGAAGTTCTTTCAAGCTCACTTACCAAGAGCTTTGTGAGGTTCTGATGCGAGAGATGGAAATCAAGGACAGGACCGCAAAGAAATACATCGCCTACATGAAAGAACAACGTATCTTGGCACAAGATACCAATAGTAACTATCAAAAAGGAGAATTATGTTATACATAGACCAAAGAACCGAAGATACATGGCAGAAACGCTTGTTTGACAAGCTGATGACTGTTGAGAGTAAACTTGACCATCTGCTGGTTTTGCAAGAGCAATCTGTCGATACGACCATTCACCCTCCATTGAAACCCGAATACTTGGACATTATTGATGTATCCAAGATACTCAAAGTAGAGCAGAAAACCATCTATAATTGGGTATGGGCAGGAAAAATACCCTATCTTAAAGCCAATGGACGGCTTCTTTTCCTTCGGGAAGAGATAGATGAAATGGTACGGAAGCGAGATGGTTGGTAATTGATTTCCTGATTAGATTATTTTGTTGTGTAAATACAAGTATTTACACAACAAAATAATTACCTTTACAAGTAAAAAGTTGGTTGCGGATTTACCGCACACAAAGATAACAATACTCGCTTATTTCTTTGATGAGGAATTTACCATATATTGTTTGAAACTATTGAACCGATAAAGATAGCATTGCAGACAAAAATTATTTGTAATTTCTACATTTGATGCTACTTTTAATGGAAAATTCATCGCTTGCAATGATTTTTTCGGCATTTTCCTTGCACATTCAAAAAAAAGTAGTAATTTTGCAATCAATATGACCTCCCACGCTTCTCATCAGAACAGCGCACCCGGGGAGGTCTTCGAGTTTATATACGGTTATGAGGTACGAAAAGAAGCCCATAGACACATCTGAGCAGGTTAAAAAGCTATGCGATCGAGGACTTAATATTGGAGACGAAAAACTTGCGTCTCAATATCTTTATAATATAAGTTATTATAGATTACGAGCATACACATACCCTTTTCAAAATAACGGGAAGGTGCTAATCACGAATTTCTGAGAAAGGACATTTCTTTTCAAGATGTGATAGACCTTTATTGTTTTGATAGGCGTTTACGCTCTTTAATCTTCAATGCCATTGAAAAAATCGAGGTGGCATTAAGAACAAGAATCGCCTTAACTTATTCCGTTGATGAAAATGACGCCTTTTGGTTTCTCAATCATAAGTTATACTTTCAGCACGATAAGTTTATCGCATTGACACGCAACGAGATTATAGATGGTAAACCTGTTGTAGGGGATTTAATGAAAGAGGTCAAGCGAAGTAATGAAGAATTTATAGCTCATTATTATCAAAAGTATAGTGAACCTGCTTTTCCGCCAGCGTGGATGACCTTAGAGGTTGTTTCTATGGGAACATTGAGTAAGTTGTTCTTTGCTTTGGACAAGAATAACCCTTCTAGTAAAACAATTTGCAGAGATTTGGGACTATACAATGTCGATATTCTAAAGAATTGGATGCACGGTTTATCGTCTTTACGCAATACTTGTGCCCATCATAGTCGTGTATGGAATCGCCGCTTTACAATAGGCTTGAAGTTTCCTTATAGAACGAATTATCCTTTCTTGTCAAAGCAAGAAGCTGCAACGATAAGGGACAATAAGTTGTTTGCCTACTTATCTGTAATTTTGTATTTGCAGCAAATAATCAGTCCTGACAGCTCATTTAGAAAGAGTTTGCTCACCCTATTGGAAAAATCTCCCAAATTAGTAGTTTTGAAAGATATGGGCTTTCCTGAAAAATGGAGAGAATACTCTTTGTGGAAATAATATAATACGATGGTGTATCAATTATGACACACCATCGCTATTTATCTCAGTCTGGATTTTACAATATATCCCTTACTTTCCTCTTGTTTGTTTCTATTATTCATAGAACTTGAATAAATTACCCCCTCCTCTTCCTTTTTAGTATTTGAGTTATTACTACTATTTTGTCTTAAATACTCGGGCTGGTCATTTTCGTTTGATTTTTCATTTTCTTCATTTGGTTCGTTCAATGTAAGTGCAATTTTTCTGTCAAGTTCTGCTGCCTTTCCTTTGAGCGCACGCAGTTCGTCCTCTTTCTTCCATGAGCCGTTGGCAATGTTGGTGTAAACGTCCTTGTTGGACACAACCTTTGCCATTTCTTTTTCATGCGACTCTATCACCTTGGAATACGCTCCAAGGCATTAACGAAGTTCTGATATGCAAGTTTCGGGTCTGTTGCCAACTTACCGTTATTATAGGTATAGTAAATGCTTTCCTGTCCTTTCACAAAGAAGCGGTTCACCGAGCAGTCGAACAAGTCCTTAGAAGTGCTCTCCGTCTTGACCATGATAGAGAAACCATAAATCTCTCCGATTTTATTGTACTCGCCTTTGGTACGTGCCTTGTCGTCTATTTCCTGCAGGCGTGCGGCAATGACTTTAATGTCCGTGCTGTCCTCCACACCTTTAATAACAAGTTTATTGATAGGATTACCTTCTTTATCACGCTCCACACGCTTTTCAAAGCACGCCAAGTCTGCCTTGGCTTCCTTAATCTTGTCTGAATGGAAAGACACGGAGCTGTCAATCTCTGCCAACTTTCCCGTTGCGGCATCACGCTCACGGAGGAAGTTCTTACGCTCGGATTCCAGCGTGGCAATCTTCTTGTCGAGTTTGGCTTTCTCTAACAAGTCTGTATTACCAGATAGCACGGCAACATACTCTGAAAAGTTCATACCGCTATCCTCGTCCATCGAACCCTCGTCAATGGTACGACTACCGAGCGTATTGGTCTTCAACTGATTGATAAAGAGTTGCTTGTTATGCAGAAGATTGAACTTGTAGCTGTCAAGTGACCGTTCCACGGCATAGATAATCACATCGACCTTGTTGTCTGCAAACTCCTTGGCGATAAGGTTTCCCTTACGCACGGAACGCCCGTTGCGCTGCTCCAAGTCCGATGGTCGCCAAGGTGTGTCCAAATGATGGATAGCCACGGCACGCTGCTGTGCATTCACACCGGTACCCAACATGGACGTAGAACCGAAGATTATGCGGATGTCTCCACGATTCATCGCATCTACCATCGCTTTTTTGGCTTTCTCGTTCTTGCACTCCTGAATGAAGCGTATCTCGTAGGACGGGATATGATAGTCCTCCACCAATTTTCGCTTCACTTCAGAATAGATATTAAAGTCTCCGCCGGGCTTGTAAGTACCCAAGTCAGAGAACACAAACTGAGTACCCTTCTGTGCATCATACTTTTGATAGTAGTCTTTGAGTAATTTCGCACAATGGCTTGCCTTGTTGTCGATATGGTCTGAGTACCCGTTTTCGTCTATCATGCGTAGGTCCAAGCTCATCTTGCGCGCGTAGTCTGTTGCAATGAGCATTTTCGCCTTTTCCTCACTCTCACTAAGCGGTGCTCGTCCCAAAAGCGTGGCATCACCGCTTTTGGCAAACTCCATCAACTTGCCGATGAACTCTTCCTGCTCGGGTGTCGGCGGAATATTGTGCAGTATCTCGTTCTTCTCTGGTCTGTCAATGCCGATGTCCTTTGCAGTGCGGAAATCGCAAATCTCCGCATAAAAGTAATGGGGGTGAATGTAATCGACTGATTACTAATAAAAAGCAGAATATATAATCTGATAAGGTGAACGACTAAGAAACGAGCGAGTTTCTTTCCCTTTCTTTATTCTGCAAAGTCTCAAAGAACTCTCTGTTTGATGTTGCAAAGATAGCGATATAATTCATATAAGCAAAGTATTTACGTTGTTTTTTCAATGAAAATCAACCTTAGACATTTCTAATTCTATAAAATCGCCATTTTAAGGTATTGCATATATCTATGAACAATGGTAATTTTGCAAAATGATAATCAAAAGAATTCTTTTAATCTTCATCATTCTACTTCTGCTGTTTCCCACTGCTAATGCTACTATTTTTGAATTTAGTTGTGGGTGATACTATATACCCCTACTCGAAAACATGTTTCTTCATTACATAAAACGATAGAACTCGATGAAGTTCAAGTTATTGGACAGCGGAAATTGTTTTTCCATAAGAAAAAGACACCACGTTTATCAATACTGATTGCCTTCGAGTAAGGAAAGGTGCTAACTTGGAAGACTTAATCAGGAATATTCCGGGCATGGAATACGACAAGGCGAACAGGCAACTATCATTCAAAAGGAAAGCCATTGAACGGCGTAAACATCAATGGCGAGACCTTTATGGGCAACGACATTATCGCAGCGTTGGAGAATATGCCAACCGATGCAGTGGAACTACTGAAACTGTATGACATGCTCAGCGCATTGGAGAAAATGACGGGAGTAGATGATGGTGCCGACAATTTATGTGCTGGACATCAAGACCAAATCTACCTACAATGGCAGCCTGACAGGAACACTAACGGCTGAACACGGCAATCGCGACAGACGCAGGGATGAGGTACAGGGCAATCTATTCAATGCCGATGGCGAAAACACCTCGCTGACTTTGCGCTCTGACAATCTTAGTAATATGAACATTGGAAACACTTCCAAAAACATATTGTCGGGCAATATCGTGAAGAAATTTGGTAAGAAAATTACGCTCAATGCAAGCCTCTCACTCAATGCCTTCCACAATGGAAGCGAGAATCATGACTATGATGAGCAATATCTTTCATCGGGAACAAAATATCGGGAATCAATGCTGCTTTCCTTGAGCAAGAATCACAGTAATGCCGCAAACATAAATCTGCAGTATAACATAGACAAAAAAAGACTTTGCTGAATATAAGTGCAAATGGAAACTTCGGACGGTCAGACAACCTGACTGACAACACAACATACCTATATGAGCGCAATACGGCTGCGGACACGCTGACCTCGGGAACGCTGCGAAATAACACAAAAAGCAATGGAAAGAATTACCATGTATCTGCCGACCTCACACGGCGGATTGGCAAGGCTGGGGCATCATTTACCGTGAAGGCGACACTTGGCGGTAACTCGAATGAAACTAATAATACCAGCCTTTCACTGACGAAATTCCACCACCTGCGCAACGCTGTGGGCGGAGATTCACTACTGTTGCGCAATCTTTGCCAACAACTGCCCACCCTGCGCAACGAAAGCAGAATATCATTGCAATATACCCATCCTTTTTGGCAAACAGTTGAAATTGCAGACAGGGTACGGACTGCATCACGAAGAGGATAGAAACACAAGCAACACTTACGACTATACTATACCGAATAGACCATACATAGATAGCCCTAAGTTATGAGAACACACTATCTATATGTGGGCAGGGAACTCACCCTGAGAATGGATTATAAGGGTAAGCAATGGAAGATAAACAGTGGCATTGATGTAGACCACCCGACTTTGAACTACGAAGGATGAAATTTTTCAGGGACAACTTCCAGCATTTCCAAAAAACAGTTTAACCATTGACTTGGAGACAAACAAACAATTTGAGCATTAAGGTTTAAACCGAATTTTTTTCCGAAATTGACCTGACCTGACTTTTTCCTGAAAATCGACTTTAAAGCTGTTTTTACAGATAAATCAGGTTTCTCTAACAGACAGGAAATAAATGCTAAGTATTTGGCTTTAAACTTAAAATCAAAAATAAGTGTTTTCTTTTTAATGTTTAACAGGGGCTGATTTGACAGTTGGCGGTGGCAAGAAACTTTCAGGACCTACCTCATAGACAAGTTTCAAATCAAAAAAAGTATGATAGAAAACGGTATATGGATTGTAAAGCTTCCTCGAAAATAACTTTTGTGTAGGTTCTAATTGAAGGATAATGGAACCTCCCAGAAAATTTCCAAGACTCTCAAACATCAGGATTTTGAAAATATCGGAAGTAATGCCATAAGGAATATTTGACACCACTTTGAAAGGAAATTTCGGAACTGCAAAATTCCTAAAATCACAACCGACAACTTGAACATTTCGGGCATCAGAAAATAATTTTCGTAAATGTTCAACCAAAGCTGTGTCGTTTTCAATAGCAACAACATTGTTGGCGATTTTTAATAAATGAACAGTAAGAAACCCCTTGCCTGCCCCAATATCTAAAACCGTATCCTGATTACTTATATTTGCTTGTCTTATTGCATCTTTTATTAGCACTTTATCAATAGTAAAGTGCTGACCCGTAAAACGAACGGGCAATTTCTTTTTTGTCATTAGTAACTTCTTACAGGTGAATACTTCTTGAGTTCAACTTATAAATGCAACTTTTTGGGTGCGGATAATAAGCAATAAAAACATTTATTTTTCAGAGAGGAAAGAGAGACAATGTCCCCCTTTCTCTCACTCTGAATGGATAAAGTTTGCTATCTTTGCTTTAATTGTCCGTCCAAGGAAAAAAAAGTTGCAGATGAGCAAACATATAACCGAGGAACAAAGGTATGCAATTTTCTATGATGTTGCAAATACCGATGAGCAAAAAAGCAATAGCGGAAGCTATCGGAGTAGATAAAAGCACTGTTTACAGGGAGATAAAGCGCAATTGCGACGCCCGAAGTGGTAGCTATAGCATGGAGCTTGCCCAGCGAAAAAGCAGACAGGGCGCAAGCAGCAAAAAAACATCGCAAGGAAGTGCTTACACCGGCAATGAGAAAACGGATAATAAAGCTGTTGAAGAAAGGATTCAGCCCTGGAGCAGATTGTCGGCAGGAGCCGCTTGGAGGGAATTGCGATGGTATCTCACGAAACGATATATCGCTGGATTTGGGAGGATAAGCGGCGGGGTGGCAAACTGCACAAATATCTTCGCAGACAAGGTCGCAGGTATGCCAAACGTGGTTCTAAAAATGCAGGGCGAGGATTTATCCGGGCAGGGTGGATATTGATGAGCGTCCTGAGATAGTGGAACTGAAGGAGAGATTTGGTGATTTAGAGATAGATACAATTATTGGTAAGAACCACAAAGGTGCCATTCTTACCATTAACGACAGAGCAACAAGCAGGGTCTGGATACGCAAGTTGTCGGGAAAAGAAGCCATCCCTGGTAGCTAAGATTGCAGTATGGGCGACTGCGGAAAGTGAAAACTTAATACACACAATTACGGCTGACAATGGAAAGGAGTTTGCAAAAGCACGAGGAAATTGCGCAAAAAAATTGGAAATAAAAATTCTATTTTTGCAAAACCATACCACTCATGGGAACGTGGTGCCAATGAAAAACACCAACGGGCTTATCAGGCAGTATATCCCAAAGGGTAAGGACTTTAGTGAAGTAACCAACAAACAGATTAAGTGGATTGAAAATAAACTCAATAATCGACCTCGTAAAAGACTTGGATACCTCACGCCAAACGAAAAATTTAAACAAATTATTAATCAGAATTCTGTTGCATTTGCAAGTTGAATTCAGCTTATAATAAGAAAGGAGATGAAGAATTTACTCCCTAACAGGACATTTTTATTCCCTAAAGTGTTTGATGTTGATGGCATGCGAGTTTTTATTTATTGGAAACTTCCACATCCTGTGGAAAAGCTCTATCCATATGTTGATTACAAAATACGGAAAATTTCAAAAGATACGTTAGTTATAGGGGATTATACAGACTTTGTGTTTGTTAATGGTCATGGTAATGCCCCAAATCGGGAATTGTCAAAATAAAAAAATAATAAATGTGGGGTAATACTCCAAATCGGGAGTTATTGAAATAATTATCTGATTATCAATGTACTTTCCAAAAGATAAAGTATTAGGGCAGAGTGGAAAAATCGTTGAAACTGGTCCTATGTAATCGTTCAAAGTGACCCTTTTGTATCATCCAAAGAGGGATTGGACATTCGCGGTACGATACGAGTATGGGTGTTATGATTTATCAGCATTCATTCTTCTCTACTCCCAAAGGATTTTGTCAGTTGTACTGCTTGCTGTTGTAGTCTGATGAGAATTTGGGAATAGGTTTCGAGTTTGCCGAGCAGTTGTTGAGCAGTGGCAACAGAATGATAAGTATTGAGGACTTTCACGACTTCGTTGTACAGAACTCCTATCTTATGAGCCAAGGCAACGATTTCTGAGAGTTTCTCCAAGTAAGGTTCTTTTGCAGGGTCTTGGGTGATGACCTTAAAAGATTCACCAAGAAGCCTTGCTCGGACAAAAGTCGCTCTTTGTCTTTGCTCCCGACTTGCGATAGAGTCTGATAAGTTTCTGCTGGTCTTCGAATTAGGTATTCTGATGTGCCATCTGTCCCATCGTGGGCAGGGTGGCACATCTGCCGTCTAGCTTCTTTTTGTTTTGCTTCTTCATTGCTTTCTAATCACGACTTTGGGTGATTTAATCCACTCAGGGGCAAGGGTCTTTGTGGTACAAATGGCAATTTGTGGTACAAAGACACACCTTGCTGATGTAGAAAAATGGGATTATAAGCCCCTGCTGTGTTACTGCATTCATTGAATACAGTAACTCGGCGTAAAGCTTGCATTCGAGGAATGCAGTAATTCAGAGTTTCCTCCATCTTTCCACATCTTCCTTGTATTGGTCGAGGTGTTCCCGCAGTACCTGTTCGACATATCCCGAAACGCTCGCTCCATGCTCACCGATTCTCCGCACCACGAAGTCTAACTTTCGTTGGGTTTCCTCTGATACATACACGGCTTTGCGGTGGCTGTTGCGAAAAGGGCTGGAGATATTTCCCCTGAAACTCGGATAATTGCTTTCTGTCCTTTGTTTTTCCCATTCTTTGATGAAATTCTTCGGTAGAAGTAGCCCTTTCTGTTGGCGACAACGCTGTTTCTTGATAGGACGGTTGAGAAAAAAATCCTTGTTACTCTCCTTGTCATTTTGTTCCTCAACTTTATCAACGAGGCTCAAACCTTCTCTTTTCCTCTTCATAATCGAAGGGCTGGTCAAAATCAGGGTAACTCTTCGGGCTTGCGGAGCTTAACGCCATAATTTCCCATATCTCTAATGGCTTGTTCCAAGCGTTGTTTCCTTTTTCATCTATTCTTGCCATAATTTCTTGGGTATCGGGTTATAGTGTTTTTTTCAAGCATGGCTTGTATGTCGCTCTGCTTGTAGAATATCTTCCCTCCGATTTTGTAGAAAGGAAGCGTTCCTGAGTTTCTGTACTCTTGGAGCGTGCGTGTGCTGAGCCGTAATTGGCTGCAAACCTCCTCACCCGAAAGGTAAACCTCACCATTCAGTATCGGACGGGCGGTAGAGCAATACCGCTCCAACTTCTTCAAAGTGCCTTCCATCAGTTGTGAAAACAACTGCATCTGAGGGTCTTCCCGCGTAATGATTTCATTCTCTGCCATAATTCATTCATTCTTTGATTTCAATCCTTGACTGCATTCAGCATTTCACAGATGTCGGTCTGTTTGTAATAACACTTATGTCCAATCATGGAGAAAAGGGATTTTGCCCGTATCTCGGTATGATTGTAGGGTACGCTTTGCTGATGCCTAAACGCTTGCACACGGCTTCGTTGTCGAGCCATTGCTCGGTCTTGGGAGGATTACCGATGAGTTTTTCCACACGATGGATAAAGTCTGCAAATTCGGAGCGATGTCGCTCCCACGCTTTGCGGTCGATGATAATGAGTTTCATTGCCTTAATTTTGTTTTGATTACTTTATTGTTACTCAGCAAACAAACTGTTATGCAGTCCATTGCCGTACTTCTCGGGTGCAAAAGTAACCCCTCAGAAGCACCACTGCAAGAAATGAGGATAAGCAGGGAAATGAGAGAAAGCAATAGAAAAAAACAAAAGGAAATCCGTCTGTGTTATTGCGGTAATGAGATGAGGTGCCGGCTCGTTCCTTTTTATTATCTTGTTGTTTTATCGATAATTCGATAGTTCGACAAATCGAGATGTCGAAGTGTCGATGAGATAGTTTTATCGATAGATTATTTTGACGATATATAGTTTTGACAACAGATAGTCATGACAACAAATTGTACAAACAATAGATTGTCCGTATTATCGTCAGTCCTATCTGTTGTTAGTTGTTACGCCTTGCGTCCAAAGAGCCTGAGTATGCCGTATTCTTGTCGTGCCTATACTCTCTACGGCAGCCCAGCCCTGCAAGGTTGGGAGAGATGAATACGACCGCATGGATATAGAAAATGGCAATACCACCTTGAAACAGAGAAATCCTGCGGTGGAGATTCTTCTCTCCATCCGCAGGACTCGACCTTGTCAGGGCAGACAGGCTGCCGTTGTACCTTTGCACGATAAGAAACGGCATCAGGAACTTTGCGTGCGCCGCCTTTGCCTACAACGCCTTCAGGCTTGCTTCCTCCGTCAGTCTGACCGTTGGCAGATTGTTGCTCTCGATGAGCAGCACTATCGTGCCTGTCAGTTCGGTGTAAAGACGGCCGTATTGCTCGTCAGAAGCCAATGTGTCCGTCAAACCGAACTTGTCGAATGTGGCTTGAACAGCCTTGTTCGACAACAGTATAGGTACGAGTTTCTCTGGGAGCGGTGCAGGAAGTTCCCTTTCAAACTCGTTTTCCAACACGGATATAAGCGTATCGTACTTGGAAAAGTGCAAGCCTTGATACAATGCCTCGCTTGCCATGCTCTCCGCTTCAATGTGTGTAAAGCCTTGTGCTACAGCATCGCAGTAAACTGTGAGAGCCATATCTGCCCGTGCAGTGATAAACTCCGTATCTTGCAACTTTTTCGGGGTGATGCTCACTCATGTAACTTCTTAACTTCAATCGGAAGTAGGAAAGTTCCTTTTTGTTCTTCTGTTTCATTGTTTTTCTTGTTAAAAAGTTGGACTTCTTTTTTTTGAATCATTCATTACGGCTGTTACATCCCAATTATGGGACTTGACTTTTTCGGTGTTCTTGACGGACACAGCCGTAAGGCTTTACGCAGTACCCTTGTATGCTCACTACCCATCAGGGGTTGCATTTCCTTGGCAATCTTGCTCTTGGTCACCCGTGCATAAATCTCGGTCGTGGAGATGAAGCGATGCCCCAGCATCTTGCTCACCGTCTCTATCGGAAGTCCGTTCTCCAGACAGATGGTCGTGGCAAAGGTGTGCCGTGCGGTGTGCGAGGTCGCTTGAGTATGCGGTGGCAGTCCTGCCTTAATACATATCTCCTGAATAGTTCTGTGAAAATTACGTTGCTGGGAAACTCTCGAGAAAAAGCCCCTCCCTTCGTCCGTGGCTCACAATGGCGAGTATTTTCTCGGCAACGGGCAGCAACGGGACAATACTTCTGTTCTGTGTCTTTGTTCGACAGAGCGATATGTACCTACGCCCATCCCCGAATGTATAAACATCGTCCATTCGGAGTTTCTTTAAGTCTGAGAATGCCAGCCCCGTGAAACATCCCAAGAGGAAAATAAGTCTGCAATGGTTATCTGTCGAGCGGTGCGGACGGTAAGCCAAGAGTTTTTGCAGGTCGTCCGCCGTAAGTGCATTGCGCTCGTAGGTAGGCGTTTCTATGTCTATGAGTTCAAAAAGGGTCTTCACGAACGTATCGCTCCTGCAATGCCTTGCGAATGACCTGATGCAAGTGGCGTGAGGCGGTTGCCGACACTGCTTTCCTTGTTTCCCAAGTCCCGAAGCATAAAAAGGCGATAGTCCTCAAGCAAAGTCTTGTCCACCTCTGTGGGCATACAGTCTGCCCCTGTCCCTTACTTGCAGGAAATGAGACAAAAACTCTTGTAGCTGTCCTTAAAAGCCCTGACAGTTGCCTTGCTTAATGTTCTGCCCTGCAATTCCTCCTTGTATTCACAAACGGATTGATATAGCTCCGTAAGTGTTGGCATGGGGGCGACTTTTGCTGCATATAACGCTCCTTGAGGTATTCCGCCGTGATATAGTTTTCTTCCCCTAATGTACGTTCATAGAGTGAATGCAAGCACTCTTCTATTGAGTTCAGTTGCAGATTGATGCCGCTTGAATTACCTGTTGTCGCCTTGATGCACCCTTTTCGGGCAAGCCACTCGTCGGGGGAAGTTTGCAACTGCGTGGAAAACGATGAGGACGTTCCATTACAGGTGATACGGCAACGGATTACGCATAGTCCGTCTTCATTGGTCTTGCTTCTATCTATGTAGAATAGTATGGCAAATGTACTTTTCATTGTTCTGCGGTTTTAGTTGGTCAGTTGATAATGTGCGAGTTGTGGAAGTATTTTCTCTATGTCCAGAAAGACACGCTCGGGAGATGTCTCCGCATACACTTGCGTGGTTTTGATTTGACTGTGTCCGAGCATTTTGGAAACGCTCTCAATGGACACGCCCTCCGACAGTGTCATCTGAGATGCGAAGGTATGCCGTGCCATGTGATAGGTCAGCGTTTTCTGAATACCGCAAAGCCGTGCTATCTTTTTGAGGGTGTATGTTTACCGTGTCGCATCCGGGTATGGGCAGCAGATACCCCTTGGGCGGTTCGTGTCGGAAAGCCCTCGTGTGAATGCCCCTGATAACGCTCGATAATGGCAGTGGCTTCGGGAAGTAGGGGGATGTGGCACGTTGCCCGTCTTTATTCTCGGCTTGCGTATCCAAGTCATTCCCGCTTCGTGAAAGACGTGCTGCTCCGTCAAGTGATACACGTCGGTATAGGAAAGCCCCGTCAGGCAGGGAGAAAAGGAACATATCCCTCGACACTTTTTCATAGCCTTGCAATTTATCTTCTCCCAAGGCTGCGATAAGACCTACCTCCTCCCTTGTGATGTAACGTGAGTACCCACTTCCCAACGAATGGAATGGTTGATGAAGGGATAGGTGTCAATGATGTGCCGTTTATGCAGGTCTTTGAGCAAGGAAGCCAGCATGGAGAGATAGCCAGCCGAAGTGTTGAGCTTGAATCCCTTTTCTTTGGCGAAGTAGTCCTCCAAGTCTTTGATAAAAGGCGATGTCGGCTTTCTGCACGGAATATCCTCCACACGGTAGCGATACCTGACGAAGTTTGCCAGATGCTTGTGAAAGAGCAGCAGGCATTTTAGTCTGCGTTCGCTGCGGTCTATGCCCACACGCTCACGGAAGCGGTCGATATACTCGTCTGTATGATGCAGCAGTCCTTGTGACTCACTGTTCAGTCGAATACAAGCTCCCGTACTCGCTCTGCCGTGATGGGAGCATCGGATTTACCGAAAAGAGACTCATAAACCTTGTGTATGCTCACCTGAAGGCGGTCAAGTTCCTTGTTTACCGATACGGCTTCGGCACTCTTGCCCAGCAGTCGGTTTTTGCGACTGTCCCACAAACGAGGAGTACACGAGCATTTGCAACTGAACTGTACCATAGAGCGTCCTGCGCTGATGCGTCCCATGATGGGACTTTTTCCGTTTTTGTCCTGCGTACCTCTCTTGAGGTAGAAAAGCAGCTTGAATTTTTCTTTTTCCATTGTTTTTTACTTGCAAAATTACACTTCTTTGAGGAACTTTGAACGATGCAAAACATTGATAATGAAAGAGAAAACTCCGTTTTAGTTACCACTTTCAGCCGTCCTTTTTCCTTTCATCGTTTTTTCGAACGATTTGGTAACTGAACTCCCTCCTTTTCGCTCCCTTTTCTGCCTGTTTCCTATGATGCAACCCTAAGAAGAAACAAGCAATATCCGCTGTATTTCAGTCAGATATGAGTTTTATGCCATTTTCTGCTTTCTACTCCCATACTTCCGCATAGAACGAGGCAAGTTCGGGTACCTTGATGAAGGTTCTGAAACGTTCCTTCTGAATAATCTCATTGGTGATGGAAAACTCGTAGTCTGTACTCTTCTTGGCAAAGACGGCTGCCCACGCGTCAAAACTGTTGATTCCCTGCTTTTCCAAGGCTTGCGGGCGCAAGTATTTGAAGAGTAAGTATAATTCCGTCAGCGAATTACTGATAGTTGTTCCTGAAAGGAAAGTTGCTCCCAAGTCCTTGCCCGACCGCTCCTGTATGGTGCGAATGGCAAAGAGCATATTGAGCGCACGCTGTGAGCCATCGGGATTGCCCAAGCCCGACACTCTATCGTGGCGAGTGTTGAACATCAGGTTCTTGAATTGGTGGCTTTCATCTACAAAAAGGTGGTCAATACCCATCATCTTGAAATCCACGGCATCGTCCTTGCGCTCGGCTATGCTGTCTTGAATACCCTGCAACTTGGCTTCCAAGGTCTGCTTACGTTTTTCTAAACCTTTGAGCATGGCACGGGAAATGTCCGCTCCTTGCATACGGAGTACTTCAAGGTTTTCTTCTACCGAGTCTTTCTCTTTCTGTAAGATTGCCTCTTGTATCTCTAAAGCCTGCGGTATCATGCCAAACTGCTCATGCGTAAGGATAATGCAGTCCCAGTCGTTGTTCTTGATGTCGTTGAAGATGCGCTGGCGGTTCTGCTTGTTAAAATCGTTCTTTCCCGGATAGAGTATCTTGGCATTGGGATACGCCTTGCGAAAAGTATCAGCAATATCGAATACATTTGCCTTCAGTCCGATAATCATCGGCTTGTTGGCTAATCCCAACCGCTTCATCTCATAGGCTGCCGTACACATGATAAGCGTCTTACCTGCACCAACCTCGTGGTCGCAGATACCACCTCCATTGGTTTTGAGCATCCATACGGCATCCTTCTGGCTTTTATATAGGTCAGTTATGCCCAACCGTTTCAAGTCAAGGTCGGGAAAAGTCTGATGCGTACCGTCAAAATTGGGACGCACAAAGCAGTTGAAAAGGCGGTTGTAACGGTTCGCCAACTGCTCCTTGAACGTGTCGGGTATCCGTCCGAGCCAATCTATAAAGCCCTGTCTGATTTCCTCAATCTTGGCATTCGCCTGCTGTATCTTTTCGCCGTCCCTAACCTTGACAGTCTTTATCTCTCCTGTATTCTTGTCTATAACCTCTTTGCTTTTATTGATGTCGGGAATGGTATTGTGTAGAGCGTGCTTCAACAGATTGATGCCGTCATAACGGCGAAATTCTCCCTGCACGGCATACTTATACCAGATATTGGCATTCTTTCTGTCGCAGACAAGGGAATACTCGTCCATATTGGAATGGTAGGACACGTTGATGTCCGTCTCGAAGAACTCCGAAGCAAACTTGCCATATACTTTGGCAGGTATCCACCGTTCACCAAGGTTGAAGTCCAAGTCGACAAAGGGAATGGGCGTAGGCGTGGCGGCACGCAGGGCAGTCAGACTCTGTTTCGCTTCCTCATGCTCCGGATGATCCAAGAGCCACGACTCGATACGCTCCGCCTTTTCAATCACATTGCCAGAAATGAACTTATCGGCAACCTCATAGCTATTCTCTTCGGGATTGTAGAAGATGCGTCCTTCCAAGGCAGAAAGCATATCACTCTCTTCCATATCGGGAAGCAAAGAACTCATATAGTCAAGCTCCACCGTGCCGTATTTGTTGAGTGATGCGCCCAATGCCTCCATCGGGTCTGCGGCAATGGACAATTCGGAGGTGGAGAAAGCCGTGGGATGGTCGAAAATGTCCGCCTTGATGTACTTGCCGTTCTCGGAGCGTTCCAAGAACAGCATTTCCACTCCGGTGGCATCCATTTTGATGACATCGGTGTTTGCCTTCTGGTTGAAGTACCCCCAACGACCTACATAGCCATCATAAAGACGGTTGAGTTTCTCACGCTCTTCCTTGTCCTCGGCTTGGTTGTTCGCCTCATAATCATAGAGTCGGTGATAACTCTCCCTAATCTCAATGTATGCTTTCAGCCGTGAGAGCTGGGCAAAGGGCAAGTCCATCGGATTGAAGGTGGGATGCCGTTTCAGGTCAGAGAGAAAGCCGACCTGTCCTTTCTGCACGACAATGGAGCCATCTCTTAGGTGAGAGTCCGGCGAAGAGAGAAAAGGACGCGGTGAAGCGTCAAACTCTTTCTTGACTTCTGCTATGGGCTGTGGCTTACGAGCCTCGGCTTCCTCCATAAAGTCAAAGAGCGAGGATTCTCTGACGGGGCTTGATGCAGTTTTCTTGTTTCTGCGGGGACTGGTGGGTGTACTTCTTGTCGGTTTAGGTTGCCTACTCGCAGAAAGTGGTTGGTTATCGCTGACCTTCTTTTGTTGAGTAGCCTCCTTGATTTCATTATTTACACGGGCTACATCTTGTGTCCAAAGACTATACTCTTCCGGGGCAAATAAGAGTTGCTCCGTTGTTTCTGTTTCGATGGTGCTGTCCATAATCGGATGATGGTCTTCATCAAAGAATACCGTCTGTCCGTTCATTTCACGTGGGGCTTCCACGTCCGTGCGAATTTCACGGCTTTCTTGTTCGTATTGTCTTTGAAGGGTGATGACAGGGACACCTTCGGGAGCAGGTTCGGATACAGGTTCTTCATGCAGAACTGGTGAGACTCCTTCGACTTCTTCTGCCATTGCTTGGGAGTGATTATCTTCTCGTGCAGGCATTAGAACTTCCTGACTTCTCTCTTCCTTGACTTCCTCAATGATGGGTTCTTTGGTGTATTGTCCTCTGACAATATCTTCCAGTTCCGCAATCTCGTGCAATTTTGTGGGCTTGAAATATAAGTCCCGCTCAATACCCAAGCCTTTGACCTTTACTTCCTCCATTTCTTTAAGGGACATATACCCAAGTTCCCAGCCGTAGCCCATCGTTACGGCACCAAAACCGATGCGTTCTTTTGGGTCGTATTCCAGCATATAAGCGGTATAGGCTCCCATAGGAAAGAAATAGCGAGCGTATGCCGTGCGGTCGCCAATGAGTTGTTTTTCCGTTGCATAGAGCTTGGGAAGTTGCTTCTTGGTGCTGTCGGACATCAAATTGTAGGCATTTTCTTCTTCTTTTTCATCTTCCTTGTCCTCTTTCTTTTCCTCCTTATCCTTGATTTCCTGTTCTTGAGGTATTCCTTCCGTTTTTATGTTTTCTTGTACTTTTTGCACCATCTTGTCCACGTGTACCTGCCATTCCTCCTCAGTCATGGGTATGCCTGTTTCATAGAGTTTACGATCGAAACGCTGCTCTACTTCCAAAGAGAGCTGTGTACGCAGGCTGTCAGCCATATCCTCGATACTGCCGTCAAACGTATATTCCCAAGCAGGCTTGCCGTATGGATCCGTACCCATTGTGCGGTCTGTGGCAATCGTACGGTGGAAAACATCCCTCCATTCGCCCTCAAAGAGGGAGTTATGATTGAACGCAATAGAAAAGCCGTCGCCTTTGGGGACAGAGGCGGTCTTGACAAACTGCTGCTCGATGCCCTCACCAATTTCCTTGCCACTCTGCTTTTGCAGCACAATGAGGTCGCTGCCCACATTCGTGCCCGCATTCTCGGAGAACATGCCCGAAGGCAAACGGATAGCGGAGATAAGTCGGCTGTTCTGCATGAGGTAACGGCGGATGGCTTCATTCTTGGGGCTGTCCAATACACCTTGTGAAGTGATAAATGCCAGAAGGCCGCCCTCCTTGATAGTGTCCAACCCTTTCACAAAGAAATAATTGTGAATGGTTCTGGTGGATTCCCGTTTAAGGATATTCTCTCCTTGCTATAACTACGGTCATAGACCATAAAGTCGCCAAAGGGGATGTTGCTGGTTATAAGGTCGTATTTATCCTTTTCCTCCAATTCTCCAATGGCTTCAAAGGGTTCTTGCCGAACAAAGATATTATCCTTGCCGTAAGGATGAAGGGCTTGTGTGATGCGTGCCGTCAGCAGGTCTTTTTCCATAGCATCGACCATACCGGCACTTTGGGCAAAGGTTTCGGTAAAGGCTCCCATACCTGCTGAAGGGTCTAAGCATCGTCTTACTTGCACATCGGTGGCACTAAGGGCATCGGCAATGGCGGAGACGATACGGGTATCGGTATAGAAGGAAGTCAGTACACTTGCCTTGATGCTCTCCCAATAGCGTTTGGCGGTATTGGCATCGACGGCATCACGGTATATCATCTGCTTGAGCCTTTGGGTAGGCGCGAACAGGTTTTGCTCCGATGCACTCCAATAGCGGAGATCATCGGGATTATCACAACGGTTCAATACGCATTTCAGACCACCGAAACCTTGATAACCTCTGAGCAGGAGTTTTTCGGCTTCGGTGGCTTCACGTCGTTCTTTCTCTAATCGAAGAATCACACGGATGGCTTCCGTATTGCCCTCCAAGACTGCTTTCTTATTGTATGCCATAATTTTTCTGTTTTAAGATGGAGAGGGAAAATTAGTCGGAAGATCATTTCTGACGTATTTTTTAACTATCTCTCAACTAATTTATTTCCTCTCCGAGCCTGTGTGAACTATCTTCCTCGTACTTTGCCTTTCTTGCCTTCAAACTCAAAGGAGGTGGTATGATCTTTCTCCAGAACAAGACGTGCGTTGAACTTCTTGCCAGCCTTACTCGTCAATCCTTTAAGAATAGGCGTTCGCCCGGTGGTTATTAAATCACGGATATTGTCTTCGGAAAGGAACGTGCCGCAGATTTCACGGAAGATGTGGAAGTCGCAGCCTTCGTGCCTGCATTTGGCAATCTTGGCATAGATGCCCACACTCTCATTGCCGCATTTAGGACAGTGGTAGGCGGGATAGGACTTCTGCATCGGTGGAGCAAGGGCGAGGAGTTCCTCGCAAATCGTCTCCACATAGGAGTTGATGCCTTGCGCAAACTTCTCGGGCGGCATCTGTCCTGCCTCTATGGCGGCAAGGATTAGTTCCCACGAGCCCGTCATCTCTGCATTGGCAATTCGTTTGTCCTTGACAATCTCATAGACTGCCAAGCCTTTCTCTGTAGGAACCACCGTTTTCTTTTCTCTTCGGATATAGTCACGGAGAATAAGCGTCTCGATGACGTTGGCTCTTGTGGCAGGTGTTCCGATACCACATTCTGCCATCGCTTTCTTGCTTTCTGCATCTTCGACCTCTTTTCCTGCATTTTCCATAGCAGAAAGCAGTGTCGCTTCTGTGTAGAGAGGTTTAGGCTTGGTCTTATGCTCGGTGATTTCTGCATTGACAAGTGGCAGGATTTCACCTTCAGTCAAGTTCGGCAATAAAGACAAAATCTGTTCGTCATCATATTCTTCCTTCTCAGTTTCTACTTCTTTACCTTTCTGTACGGCTTTTCCAACCCAAGGCGATACTTCGGCACGCCTTCCAAATGTAGGAGTTTGTTCCGTCGGTCAGTTCCACCTGCATCCGCTCCTCCTCTGAATCAGGGAGAAAAAGGCTTCGATAAAACGATGGACTACCATTTGGTAGATGGTCGTTTCGTCTGCCGATAGTCCCGATGGAGTTTCACTCGTAGGGATGATGGCGTGGTGGTCGGTTACCTTGCCGTTGTCCACCGAGTGGTGATTGAGCGGTGTCGGAAGTGCAGTGCCTATCTTGCTTAGTAAGGCGGGTACTTCCTCGAAAACATCTTCGCTGATGTATCGACTGCCTGTGCGGGGATAGGTCGTGATTTTCTTCTCATAGAGGCTCTGCGCTATTGAGAGGGTCTTATCTGCTGAAAAGCCGTGCTTTTTGTTGGCCTGCTTTTGTAGGGTGGTAAGGTCGTACAAGAGGGGTGGCGACGTATGTCCCACCTTTTTTGCGACCGAAGTCACGGTAAGCCTGCTCTGTTTGCGAAGCAAAGCAAGAGCGGACTGTGCATTGGCTTCATCCTCGAATGCACTACTACTCACGGCATTCAGCGATATGCCCTCTTTCTCTACTGCTACAGAAAGTTTCCAATAGGGGACGGAAGAAAAATCACGATTTTCTATGTACCGACGGCAGACCATAGCAAGTGTCGGGGTCTGTACTCGTCCCAATGAATAGCCGCCTTTGCGAGCAATGGACAGGGCACGACTGGCATTGATGCCCACAAGCCAATCGGCTTCACTTCTTGCCTTGGCGGAGTGATAGAGATTGTCATATGCACTTCCCGCTTTGAGATGGGCAAGTCCTTCACGGATGGCTTTGTCTGTAAGTGAGGAAATCCAAAGTCTGTCAAAAGGCTTGTGGCAGTTCAAATGGTGATAGATATAGCGGAAGATGAGTTCACCTTCACGCCCTGCATCGGTGGCTACAATGATGCGGTTGGCTCTGTCGAAACAACCTCGGATAGCTTTAAGTTGTTTGAGTGCTGCGGGGTCTGACGTGTACTCCTTATCCTTGCGCACTTGTCGCACGATAAGCTGGAATGGATTGGGACGGATAGGCAGGTCTTCGGCTTTATAAGCAGCAAAGCCGTATGCTTCAGGCATGGCAAGGGCAATGAGGTGTCCCATCGCCCATGTTACCAGATAATCGTTACCTTCTAAATATCCATCTTGTCTGGTATTAGTCCCTACGATACGGGCAATATCTCTGGCTACCGAGGGCTTCTCGGCAATAATACAAGTAATCATAGTTGGGTTTGGTTTTAAGGGTTACATCTTGCGTCCACGGCGCTGCTGTTTCTTCTCGTCCTGTTTCTGCTTTTGGGCGGCAGTGGGCTGTGTCTGCCCAGACTTCAGCGGCTCGTTCACATTCTTGGTAGCTTCGTTGCTCTTGCCTTGGTTGTTCACGGCTACCTGCGTTTTGTGTTCTTCGGCTACGGCTACCACCTTTTCCTTGCCGGTCTCCTGCTTTTTGTCTGGATTCCACTTGTAGAAGCGCGGGCGGTTCTGTTCCTTGTCCATCTTGACGTAGGCATTGAAGGGTTGCCCTTCCTTGTCCACCATATTCTTCAAGTAGAGCGTGCGACCGCCGTCCAATGCTTCACGCTGCTTGTCGGAGAGTTCCAAACCGCAGAGCTTATGTGGTGCGCCTTGTTGCTGCGTGTGCTGCTGTCGTTCTTTCAAGCCTTGCTTGTTTTCGAAGATGAACTCGATGCCTTTCTTCTCGGCATTGACTTGCAAGGTAGCATTGAAGGACTTACCACTCTTAGCAGTCATTCCTTCCACTTTCACAGCCTTGCCTTCTACAAGGTCTTTGTACTGCGCATCAGAAAGTGTTACGCCCTTGATTTCCTTGGGAATGACTACACGGTCGGCACGCAGGGCAATGAGTTCGTTGGTCTGTGGGTCAATAGAGACATAGGCGGCAAATGGCTCACCATTTTTAGGGCGTAATCTCGATGGTCTTGCCAAGATTGCCCGTTGCAAGAAGCTGTTCTTTCTCTTCGGGAGAGAACTTGTCTTTCATATAGGGAAGTCGAGCTGTGGCTCTTTGCGAAGCAGGGTGAACTGCTAGCCAATATTGCCCTCGCCATCGGTACGAAATGCCAAGCAGGGCATCGGTGTAGATGGTGGTGTCACCAATAGGTATGGCAATCGTGATAAGATTGCTCTTTTGCCAATTGAGCATCTTTGCTAACTCTCCGCTCTGCTCCAATCGCTCACGTGAAAGTCCAAGGTTGTCAAGCTGCTTCCAGTCAATCTTTGACTCGTCAATGGCGACGGCATTCTTCTGTTTGGGCAGGAAGTCCTCAAAAGTGCAGCCTGACTGTCTGCCAACAGCTGCTTATTCTCCGGCTTCTCACGGTTCTGTAACATTGTTTGAAGCGATGCCACACCTTGCTCCACGTTGTTAGCCACTACCTTGTAAAAGTCCAAACCGAGTTGGCTCGTTGAACTGCTTGAGGAAATTGGTCATGAAGTTCTTTAGTAAGCCGTCCTTGTTGTTGAACTTCAAAAAGGCTGCTTGATGCACGTCTTTGGCTTCCGTTGTTTGGAGTTTGCCCTTGTCGTCAATACCCGAAACCACAGACAGTTTCCCAGCTTCATTCGCATTCTTCACTTCCGATGCGGTCTTCCGGTACAACACGTAATTGTCATTGTTGTTCGATTCCATAAATCATTGTTTTAAGGATGAGTAAATCATTATCGAACAGCAAAAAAATATAGCAATAAGTCTAACAATTCTATAATAGAGATAAGAAGAAATACGGGGAAATGTAAAGAAAAACTCTATTATAGGAACTTTTCAAATGAGCGTAATCGATTTTTGGAAAATCACTGAAAAACTTCAAAGTAAAGTAAAAAGCAAAAATCTCAAAATGTTTGCAAATCTAAAAATAAGATATACTTTTTACAGAAATAATAAAAAGCAGAGCTTATGAGACAGTTTTACTAATGTACCTTTCGTTTCTCTTGACCTCTAATGTTTTTTTGCTCAAGAGCGTAGTTTTCAAGTTGGGTGTTCGCCTATCAGGCGAGTTGTAAACACATAACGGTATCGACAAGATTTTAGTAAGCGAAGATTATTATTCCAATTACAGTTTCGAGAAAAAGGTGCTTTTGTTCTGGTGCCACTGTTTTTTTCTTCAATATCATAAAGCCACAGACTTTATTCGGCGTAGAGGGCGGTATCGCTTACTACCAAAAAGGCGGCTTCTGTTCATTATACTGAGATATCAAGGGTGGACTATACCCTCTCCATGCGGCATCACATCTTGGGTGTTTCCGCTTATTTTAGATGTCTACCCGATGAAAAAGGGACTTTATGTTTCGGTGGGCGGCAAAGCGGGTGCTAATCTTTCTCCTCGCGGAGTTACTTATACATCCAATCAGGAAGACCTGAAAATTCGCTTCTTACGGCTACGGCACTGTTTCCGAAACCGAGCGCCTCTTAAAAGACAAACTGACGGGCTGCGCCGATGTCTCGTTAGGCGGCGGTATCGGCTATGAGTTTTCCTTTCGGCAGCGGTGGATGTCCGCTATCATTACAATTTGCTGAACTCTATCAAAACGGAAACCAATGTATTCCGTTGGGTGGAACATGCCAACCACGGTCAGCAAATAGAACTTGGCGTCAGCTATCTGCTAAACTTAAAAATAATGGGATATGGACGGTAAGAGAAGTCGTACCCGGCAGATAACATTTTGGACGGTTATCGTGCTGATTATCATTATCCTGCTTTTTATTGTTGCGTAAAGTGCAATAAAAGTGAGGAACGAGTTGCACCAAACAACACACATCAAGGAACAGCCTGCTGTAATAAACAGCGTTTCACAGATACTACAATAGCAGTATTGAAGCCTTATACATATAATAAGGTAAAGAAAATAAAACCAGCACAAAAATCAGAACGCCAAAGAGTAGAACCTTATTGCCAAGAGCCTACTACAGCACCGATTACACAGTCGGAAGAAAATGAACCACAGACAGTGGTACAGCAAGATACGATTTCGGAAACAATTCCTAGAAACCATCGATGCCACACCTTTAATTCCTGCTTATGTTCCCAACCACCACGAATTCCGTATCGGTATCCATGTAGGTGGCGGTTATAGTTTCATCACACAATTAGGAGGTATCTCCGAAAGCGGCAGTATCCGTCCGCAATACACCCTGAATGAAAAAGGCGCCTTTGTACCTGCCATTGGCATCTTCGGTACTTGGCGATATGGCAGAATCGGTGCCGAAGTAGATGTCGATTACATGTACATCGGCTCTTCATTGAAGAAACGCTGGGAACCTGACGAGGCATCGACGAAACGACGACTTACCGTTTCCATGTGCTTACTCCGAAACTTCTTCTCAGAGCTTTTACCTATCGAGACTTTTATTTGGGGGTCGGCGTCGGCATGATTATTCCCTTTACAAGTCGAAATATAGATTTTTCTTCCACCCGTACTCCTTTCTTCCGTTCGGTGGACGAGTTGATACGTATGCACCTGCGCGAGACCATCAACCCTCGCATACAACTGACACCTGCCGTTAAAATCGGCTATGCCTCTTCAAGTTGGGTTTGGAAGCCGGATTGGAGTACCAATTCAGGCGCCACCGACCTGATGCGCACCCGTACAAACAATTACGGGTATAACGAAACATACAACAATACACATTTGTTGCTTCTTACAGTGGGATATAGCATTCCTTTAAAGAAATAATAAAAGAATATCAATTGTAAAACTAACAAGGATGACAACAAAATTACTTTCAATAAGCATTTGTTGCTTTATGTGCGTAACATCATTCGCCCAGTCCCCCGGCGGTGTGGAAGGTTATGCGACATGGGGCAATGAGACGACACCCGTCGAGCTGAAAAACACGCAGGGACTGACATTCATCGGTGTCGGGCAGGTTTCGGATAACAAGGAGCGCACCATTTGGAGTACCGGCAATGGAAAGGCGGTAAACCGCATTCAGACCACCTTGCGTGCCGCCAACCTCGGCAGCGGTACCTTTATGAATTACCCGAAGCAAACGCTTCCCGCCATTTGCCTGTTTACTTATACTTCCTCCACCGGAGACAGCAAGGGACAGATATTTTATGTAGGACGCAATGAAAACAAGAATCTCCCTGTTACCGATATGCGAAACGGTATCAGAGAATACGCCGTTTATAATCGTCTTCTGTCCTCACGGAGCGCAGCCGAGTGGAAAGCTATATAGGCGCTTAAATACGGTATCACCCTGCGCTACAGTTATCTCAACTCGCAAGGTGCTGTTATCTGGAATGTGCAGCAACAGAAAAACTATAACAACCGTATTGCAGGTATCATCAATGACCCGCATTCGGGATTAACCAAAACGGCAGGAAGAAGTTCAGAGGAAGATGCTTTTATTACCGTCAAGACGCGAGCGCTTAAAGAAGGTAGTAGCTGTATATGGGGCGATAACAACAAACAACTTGCCTTTTCCGATACGAAGACCGTGGGTAAATGAAACTCGCTCGTGAGTGGACTTGCGTAACACGTGCGATGAACGGCAATACAGCTGATGTTGTCATCGATACAAAAAGATATTCAGCAACTTCAACCCCTATCTGACGGCGAAAGCTATTACTTGGCTGTCGATGGCAGCGGAACGGGGAAATATCCCCTTAACCGACTTAAATACTATAAAGGCATAAAACAGAATGGGGATAGTATTATTTTTCAAAATATCGATATTGCTAAAATCGACGGACCTTCCGTCTTTTACATTAAGAGCTGCCAAGGATATGTTCCCAACGCTCGAGTATCCAACCCCTGCTGCGCAACGAGTGCGCGAGGGAAGTTTCAGGCTGCTCATCACGGGCGGAACAGCACCTTACAGGATAAATATCTTAGATGAAAACGAAAATAGAGTATCTACAGAAGAACCGCTTCCGATAGCATCATCGCATTAGGCAATATCGATCGGGGACGTTATCGTTTTCACGGGTAACCGACCGGATGAACAATGCCTTACCAATACCTTTATCATTTCGAACAGCGACATTCCCGATGCCCCCTCGAGTTAAAGTAACCTTGTCTTGGAGGAAGGTGCAAACAGAGAATACACGCCTGAACAAACGAATAACGATTACGCATACGCATGGGAGACACCCGACGGAAAATATACCGACGGTAAGCGTATCACGTTCGGCAAAGACGGAACATATATACTTCATATTACCAACAAGGAAGGCTGGCACGACAACAGGGCGCTAAATGTAAGTACTACTGATGATGGGAACATTGGACAACTATCGTGTCAGTCCCAATCCGACCACAGACGGTTATGTTACGGTGCAGGTCGAGCTTAATCAGCCGGCACCGCTTACTCTGTCGCTTTATACGACGGGCGGCGCTTTGGTCAGCCGTGAAGAATACGATGCTGCGACTTATCATACCGCCAAATGCTACCTGCCCTGTACGGGTGTCTATATGCTGACGCTTCAATCAGACGGTAAATCGAAAACGGTCAAGCTGATCAGAAAGTAAAAACAGATAGATAAATAAAGATAGAAAAATAAAGAAAAAAAGGGTTCTACCGAAAAACCGATAAGAACAACAATCAAGAAGTAAAGTAAAGACTATAAAAACGATAGAAAAAAATGAAAGCCTTAAAAATATATTTTACCCCTTTCGGCAATCCTTTTATGCCTTTTGGCATGCTCAGATAACAAAAAGAAGATGACCATACGGCATCGAATGGTGCAAAAACGATGCGGTATCAATCATCGTACCTTATCGAAAAAAACATGCAGAAAGATAATAGGCAGATGTCAAAGGCTATTCAACCTAAGAATGCGGCAATACGACTTGCGATCAATCAACATGCAAGAGACGGATAACAGTCGATTAAAGACTTGAAACGCCGAGACGCTCAGTAAATATTTTGCTGATAACAAAGGCTGACACGCTTAAAAGCCGGTCGTGTCGAGCTATGTGTCCCAGAAGGGAGTATGGAACGCGGTAAAGTATTAAGCATTACGCCGCTGAAAAAAGAACGAACTACCGCACCTGCCTGCCGGTATGGTCAATGTAACGGGCGGCTGCGATACGCTTATGGCAAAGAATGACACCACGGCCGGTTACCGCTTTCTGCCGCATGGCAATCACTTCGTCGCAGCATGGCAAGTATTGCGGTACCTTACGACAGCACCCTAATCCCCAAGGGTTATACCGCTGATGATATACACACTTACTACTACGACGAATTAACCCGTAAATGGACTTTTGCTGAAATCGAAAGGCATCGACACGAGGCATGCCGTTGCGATGGCGGAGACCTCGCACTTTACCGATGTCATCAACGGTATCATCAAGGTTCCCGAAAGTCCCGAGACACAGAGCTATGTCCCCACGGGTATCAGCGAGCTTAAAGCTGCCGACCCAGGCGCAGGCATTCATCAGATAGAAGCGCCCACCGCAAACCAAAAACGGTACGGCTACCCTTTCTTATCCTTTCGAAGCCCCCAAGGGCAGAGCAGGTATCGCTGCTTCTGCCGGACTGCAATACAGCAGCGACGGCAGTTCGAGTTATGTAGGCTACGGGTGGAGCCTGCCCGTGCAGAGCATCGACATCGAAACCCGATGGGGCGTACCGCATTTTAGTACAGAGTATGAGAGCGAGTCGTATTTGTTGATGGGTAAGCAACTCAACGATCGCGTTTATCGTAAAATAGACATGGATAAACGCAAAAGTGAAAAACAGTTCTCTACAATGGTCGAAGGCGGCTTTAATAAGATTATCCGTCACGGCGATTCGCTTAAAGAACTATTGGTGGGAAGTAACCTCAAAAGATGGTACGGTTTACAGTTATGGAGGTTACAACGGGGCGGTCGATGACAATACGACCTTGACAGATGATAATGGCAATCGTATTAAATGGGTACTGAAACGTGTAACCGATGTGTATGGCAACTTTGCAGCTTATCATTATACCAAAAGCGGTAATAACCTTTATCCTCAAAAGTATACCTACACGGGGTTCGGCAACGAGGAAGGACTTTACAGCATTCTGTTTGACATTAAAGATGAAGCGCGTACTGATGTGGTGCGTTCGGGACGTTTGGGCATACTCCAAACAGATCAGGCACTATTAAAGCGTGTGTCGGTAGAAATATAAGGATGAGAGCTCCTGCACGCCTATGATTTGCATTATGAAAGCAGGTGCATTCAGCAAGACCTTACTGATGAGCATCGACCAGAAAGACAGTAAAGATGCTCTTGTTGCCACCCAACGCTTCGACTATTATAATGACATTTAAGAACGGCATGTTCGGTGATGCCGAAGAATGGTCGGTAGAGAACAGATACAAACGATGGCTACCGAAAACTTCTGGAACACCAAGTTAAAGACTGCGATGATAACCTTAGTATCTTAGGTGGCGGTTATTCGTCAGGGAGGTTCTGGCGGTGGCGGTTTTATGATAGGCTTCGGTTTTTGCATTGGGAACGATCAATGTAGGGTGCTACTTATACCCATTCAGAAATACCAGTCATGGAGAAATTACCTTTATGGATATTGATGGCGACGGATTACCCGATAAAAATCTTTCAGAGCAATGGTGGCTACGATATCGAAAAATCTTTTAGGAACAGCGGGAAGTTGCTTTTTTTGGCAAGAGCCAATTGATTAAAGGTATTAATGAGTTCTCTAAAGTAGTGAGCAACAGATAACACCGTTAATACCAATGTTGCTGCGGACTTTAATTTTTGTTACACCGGGTGTGAGTTTCGGCAAAAACTTGGGAAGCTGGTAGAACATCGGTCTATCTGTCTGATTTCAACGGCGACGGCGATAGACCTTGCTAAGAACGGTACCGTATGGTTTAACCATATCGGTGCGGACGGTATTCCGACTTTCACACCGAGCAGTACGGGGACACCCAATCCGATTATCAGGCGCGGTGCGGAGATCGACAGTTCATATATCCCCCGACTATAAAGCTATTCGCGACTCCTTGGAAAAGGGTATCCTTTGCACGATGTCGTACGTATGTGGTTGGCACCCTTTACCGGACAAATAACCATTAACAGCAAAATTACTAAGACTACGACAAAGGGCGATGGTATTATTTACAGTATCCAGAAGAAAACACTGTTCTAAAACGCGATTCCATTCTTTTGGCTGGCGTTAAGCAAGATAATATTCCTGTCAGTATTGTGGCAGGAGAACGTATCTTCTTCCGCCTGCAATCCCGTTATTCGGGGTCGGAAGACAAGGTGGAATGGACTCCTGAAATTACATATAGCAGTATTACGAGGCAACACCACTACTTATTTGAATCAGGGATTTAACGAAATACGATGCCGCCAAAGATTTTTATGGAAGGCTCTACAAAGATCATTCCGTTAAACAAAGACGGACAAGTAAAGATTACGGCACCTTATAAGAAAGAAAAGACCAATGACGATGTTACTCTGTTGGTGAAAAAGAAAAACAAAGGAGGCGAAAGTATCTTAAAAAGAATCGTATTGCCTGCCGGTACAGTTGCAAATGACACTTATACGGAAACATTGGATATTCTCGAATCCGATAGTACTTATCTTAGCTTTGAGATGCAGACTAATGCATCTATCGACTGGAAGAAAGTAAGTTGGAAACCGGCTTACAAATATGTCGGTACGGAGGACAGTATGTCGATTGTACCATCGAGAGAACTCTACAATAAGCCTGTTCGAGTGAAAACGTCCAAGCAGATGAGTTCTATTCTGACCAAGACGGATTCACTCTATCGTGCCGGTATTTTGCTTGCTCCCGAATTGGTTGTAAAAAGGCAGAATAATGAGGATCACGATACTGCCACTGTTTATATGACCATCAACAAAGATGATGGAACCTTATTGTATAAACACAGACTCAGACTTAATCAGACAAACAGCCTTGCTCGAGATACCATTAAGATAACAGATACGACAACTATCGGAGCAATGGCTGCCGGTAAAATACATGTATCCTTCAATATTCAGAATGAACTAAATTCAGCCCTATCGGCACGATTGGATATTCTGCGCGACTCATTGATTTATACCACAGATTCCTTGGGACATAAGACACTGCGCAATTCGATTGTGAGAAAAATAACATCGATAGATGCTTCTGTGTTCTCGGCATATAATACCGTGAACTTCGGTCCTTTATACAAAGGCTGGGGACAGTTCGCCTATAACGGAAACGGCGAGTATCGCAACAAGCCTATCGAATTAACGGCATTGAATATCGATACCGATAAATATAAAAATATTGCCGACCGGTTCAGACACAGTAAAAAGGTGGAAGATTTACAAGGTGCTGCTCTTACGGAACCTAAGAATCAACGTTTCTTCGTGATGGGTTATAATACCGTTCGTAATGCGTTTGTAAGTATTGCGGAAGATGCTTATATCGCCGGCGGTATGCAAAGCAGTCTCGTATGGGTGAAAACGAGATCGAGGTGAGACAGTATCAACTATGCCACTGCCGGTGAAGGACTCTCCGCTCCGGTTCTCGTATCGAAATCGAACAGTACGGACTATGGTGTCAGTGCCAATGTCAATGGGAAAATCAAGTTTATCTCTGGTGGACTAAGTGGTAGCAAGAGCGATCAAAGCACTTATACGAATACCGCTTCGATGGACTTGAACGGCGACTCCTATCCCGACTGGATAACGGAACATAAAGAAAAAAAGTCGATGCACATTATACCCGACAAACCGGAAAAATTGGATGACTTCAAAGCACAAACAAATGTAAAGGTTCCGCATTTTGAAAGTTCTGCCTACACATTAGGTGCAAGTATTTTCCAGGAGCGGAAAAAGACAGATTCTAAAGGGGCTATAGCTGTTAGTATTTGCCCCAAGAAGAGTTCGAAGAAAAGTAGCTCGGAAGGTTCAAATGCCGGAGATGGGAACAAAATTTCTGCTGTCTCTGTTTGTGCCAGTGGCAACTTTTACCAAGGGTTCTTCTGAAACCAAACGTGATTGGGCCGACCTGAATGGCGACGGACTGCCCGATATGCTCATCGGTGGAAATGTCAAGTATAACCTCGGTTATGGTTTTACCGATGAACAGCCCAGCGGTGTTACCGATTTAGGCTCTTCTTCCAATTCTACATGGGGAGCAGGACTGGGTATGAAAATTAATATCCTTGGTCCGGCAGATATTTCAGGTGGTATCAACGGTACCAAAACGACAACAAAACACAATGCCCTTTTCAGCGATTTGAACGGCGACGGACTGCCCGACATGATCAGTCGGGATAATAACGATTTTACGGTTCGCTTCAATACCGGGAACGGTTTTCTTTCGGATAATCAGCAAGGAAAGGGAGATATTGGAAAGAGTCTGGCTACCTCTATTTCCGGTCATGGAGATTTCTCCGTAAAAATCAACGTCCATATCTTTTTCTTAAAATTCACACTCACCCCGATTGTCAACGCAGCTACATCAGAAGGTGTCAGCCGTACATTGTCCTCGATTACAGACATCGACGGCGACGGATACCCCGACATTGTGGAAAGTAAAGGTTCGGACAAATTGCTCGTTCACCGTAACCTTACTGGACGCACCAATATGCTTAAAAGCGTAACGCTGCCCTTCGGCGGACATATCGATTTGGCATACGAGCGTACCAAGCCGACTTTCGACCTGCCCGGCAGCCGTTATGTATTGAGCAGTGTGGAAACACGCGGCGGTTACAAGGAGAATGGTGCGGCACGCTTGCGCAATGAGTTTACCTATGAAGGCGGATTCCGCAACCGTAAAGAACGTGACTTCTTTGGTTTTGCCAAAGTAACGACCAAGCAAATCGATACGGAGGACAACGATAAGCTCTACCGTTACTCCGTTCAGACCTTTGGTAAGAATCATAACTACTATACGCACGACCTCGTTACCGAAGAAGCGCTCTTCGATGCCAACGACAAACAGTTGCAGGGAACGGTTTATACCTACAACCTCAAAGTACAAAAGGATACAACGGTTATCTTCCCCGCACTCGCCACCGTCAAACAGTCTATTTACGACGAGACGACGGGCGCATCCATGAGTACGACCGTTACCAATGACTACGATGCTTACGGTAACCTTGCTTCCTATAAGGAAACGGCAACGAACTACGAGCTGGATGCCGATATAGCCTATCATGACTTGCAGGCAAAATATATTGTCTCTGTTCCCAAGCACATCGCCGTAAAGGATAAAGGAGGAAAGGTTTACCGCGAACGTTCTACGCAAATCAATGGTAATGGTGACATCACCAGCATCACGATGCACAATAGCGACAAGCCGTCGGTCTATGATATGACCTACGATGTCTATGGTAATCTTGCGAGTCTCACCAAGCCCGAGAACCATAAGGGGCAGCGCATGCGCTACAACTACACTTACGACGACGTACTCCATGCGCTGGTGACGAGCGTAAAAGACGCCTACGACTACACCTCTTCCACCGTCTACGACTACAAGTGGGGCGTGCCGACGGAGACGACCGACCTTAACGGCAACAAGATGCGCTATGCCTACGACGACATGGGACGCCCAAGCACGATTCTCGGTCCGAAAGAGATAGCTACAGGCAAGCCCTATACCATTAAGTTCGAGTATAATCCTGTCGGTCGTTATGCCCGTACGGTGCATTACTCCCCCGAGGGCGACATTGAAACCTATACCTTTGCCGACAGTCTGATGCATGCCGTGCAGACCAAACAAACGGGTGTAGTATGGACAGGCGGAAGCAATCAAAAGGTTTCTATTGTCAGCGGACGCGCCGTTGTCGATGCCTTCGGGCGTACCATAAAGGCGTTCTATCCCACCACGGAGAGCTACGGCAGCATCGGTACGTACAATACCACTACGGGCGACCCGCAGGGAACCACCGAATATGACGCCTACGACCGTACAACGAAGGTTACACTGCCCGATGGGGCAACCACCACGACGGCATACAGTATCGTTTCCCATGACGGCGAGCCGATGCTCGAACAAGGGTGACCGATGCCCTCGGACGCAATGCCGAGAGTTACACCGATGAGAAAGGGCGCAACCGTGAGACAATGCAACACGCTTCAGGCGATAACATCACCGTGAAGTACGACTACGATGCCGTGGGACAGATAACCACTGTTCATCACCCCAACGACAAGACCACCACGTATGAATATGACCTCTTGGGACATAAACTCAAGGTAAACCACCCCGATGCAGGTGAAGTGAGCTACACCTACGACGCGGCAGGTAACCTCTTAACGAAGCTAACCGCGGAACTCAAAAAGAGGATTTCAGCCGATGCACCCATCACTTATACCTATGATTACGAACGGTTGAGCGAGGTGCTTTATCCCAAGAACCTCTTTAACCGCGTTACCTACACCTATGGCAAACCGGGCGAGAAGTATAACCGTGCAGGCAGATTGGTACTTGTGGAAGACGCTTCGGGTGGTGAAGCCTATTACTACGGCAATCAAGGCGAGGTTGTAAAGACCGTTCGCTCGGTGATGGTCAGTACCGCCGACGTGCGTACCTACATCTATGGTGCTACCTACGACAGCTGGAACCGTGTGCGCACCATGACTTATCCCGACGGAGAAGTCGTGACCTATGCCTATAATGCCGCAGGACAAATCGAAAGTGTCAAATCCTACAAACAGGGAAAGGAAGAAACCATCGTTGAAAAGGTGGGCTATGACAAAGATGGGCATACCGTTTACACCAAGTTAGGTAACGGCACGGAGACCACCTACACCTACGACAAACGCCGCGAACGCTTGCAAGAGATGAACCTCACGGCAGCGGGAACATCCATCATGCACAACAAATATCAATATGACGCCGTGGATAATATCCTCGGTATCACCAATGCCGTAGACCCGACACGAGGCAATACTAATGGCGATAAAAAGCTTTGGTGGCGCATTCAAGCATAGCTATGTTTACGACGATTTAAACCGCTTGGTATATGCAAGTGGTAAGGCCAAGCAGGCAAGTTACAGCATGCAGATGACCTTTGGACGAATGAGTGAACCGCTTACCAAGATACAGAAAGTAGATTCTACAAAGACGGCACAATCTTACGACTTCACCTATAAGTACGAGGACAGCAACCATCCCACGGCTCCCACACAGATAGAACATGAGCATTACACCTACGATGCCAACGGTAATCCCACGCTCGTGGAGAACGACAGCCTTAATACCGAACGGAGAATGTATTGGGATGAGGATAACCGCCTGATGGTATTGTCGGATAATGGCAAGACTTGCCGATATACCTACAATGCCGCCGGTGAGCGTATCATCAAGAGCCACGGTGATTTGGAAGGCGTATATATCAACGGTGCTCCGCAGGGAATCACGTTCCACGAGACGGAGGATTACACCATCTATCCTGCTCCGATAATCACTGTGACAAAGAACCACTTCACCAAGCATTACTTTATTGGCGATAAACGTGTAGCAAGTAAACTCGGTGTAGGCAAGTTCAGCAATGTCTATGGTATCAGCGGCAACAACGTTACGGCAGGTCAGAAAGATTATGCCACTCGTATGATGCAGATAGAGAAGCAGCGTGAAGAGTATTATAAGTCGCTCGGTACACCACCCGGAGTACCAACAATGAAAGGAGCAACGGCAGATCCCGACAACACGGGTCGCGGTTATAACGACATTATCGGGGATTTGGGCGACCACTCCGTGCCCGAAGGTTGGGTGCAACGACCGAAGTTCAATGAAAAGGGAGATGTTCCCGGCCCGCCCATCCAATGGCAGAAACCCGAAGATCCCGATAATGTGCAACCGGGTTATGGTTATATCCCTACGGATACCACCAATATTGAAGATATTTTCTTCTATCACTCCGACCACCTCGGCAGTACTTCTTACATTACTGATGCCAAGGCAAACATCACCCAGTTCGATGCTTACCTGCCATACGGTGAACTGCTTGTGGATGAACACGCATCCTCAGAGGAGATGCCGTATAAATTCAACGGCAAGGAACTCGACCAAGAAACTGGCTTGTACTATTATGGGGCAAGGTATATGAACCCGAGGATGAGTTTGTGGTATGGGGTGGATCCTCTCACTGAGAAATATCAAGGATTTAGTGGGTATATTTATTGTGAAAGTAATCCTACTAAACTTATTGATTCAGACGGGAAAAGGCCTACTGGTAATGAAGCAGCTTTAATGGCTAAACATGTTTATGGTGATAAAGATGCAGCAAAAGTATTAAAACAGCTACAGAAGACAGGATGGAATATATCAAAGATAAAAACAGAAATACGCGATAGAATGAATTATACAAATTTTAATCAAAATGGTTTACAATCTCAGATATATGAACGAACAAAAAATGGAAAAACAGAGTATGCTTATGTTTTTGCGGGTACAAACTCATTAAAAGACATATTAGAGGATGTCACACAAGTGGTTGGAGCATCGCCACAATATAATACCGCGATAGAAAATTCAAGAATACTATCAAAAGAATTAGGCAGTAAAGAGTTAACGTTTGTAGGTCATTCGTTAGGAGGTGGAGAAGCTGCTGCATCAAGCATGGCTACAGGTAGAGATGCAATAACTTTTAACAGAGCCTCCGTAAGTAAAGCAACAGTCTCTTTTCATAATTTAGGAAATGCTGCACATGTTACTAATTATCAAACAATAGGTTCGCCTATTTTTGGTGATATTCGATTAGGAGGAGACCCACTAACAAATTTTCAAAATAATATAGGGCTTGGTGCAGAGGGACGGAATATTTATATCGAAAGTGGAATGTTGCCAAATCATTCGATAGATGAATTCTTAAAATACAATTTACCAAATAAATGAAATCATTTATAAAAATTTTGCTTATCGGTATCGTAGCAATGGGCTTTGTTTCATGTGGATTGCCATGTTGTAAGAAGACGCATCTAAGTGATGATGAACTTGAATGGATTATACCTTACCATATAAATGATACCTTGCTATTTCATGACCAACAATCTACAGATACAATGATTATTACTGATATCCAAGTTTCTAACAAACAGCATATTTCAATATTTGATTTAAAGTCTTGTAATTGGTTAGAGGGACAGAATAAATACAGAGCAAATGCTTCCATAGATTTCAAATTGAAGCATAAAAACACATGGTGGGAAGGGTTGTTCTTTATAGAAAAACATGATAAAGATTCTAATATTGTAGCAACGTTAACATTAGGAGGCTTGTATTCTAAAGACATTAATATATCTTGTAAAGATAAGAAAATAACCATTATCGAAGGCATTAATGCAGAAAATGGCGTATATCAAAAACTAATGGGGATCCATAGCTTTATATGGGAAAAGAAAAAAGGACTAATGAGCATAACATTAAGAGACCATAGCATGATGGTGAGAGAACCTCTAAAAGACAAATAAACGGAGCATACTTTATGATAATAAAACTGCGACTGAAGACTAAGAGTCTCATATTCCTGCAATCATTATTGGCATAGTATGCCTTATTATTTACACCATTCAAGATGCTTTACAAGCCGCTTCTATATAAAAAGCTGCAGGGAGAGTATAATATTGATCTGAAACAATCTTACTTATAGGCATGTTGATTTTAGGCCTCTGGGAAGTAATATAATCTTCAATGATGCACATGTTGAGTTATCTGCCATCTTATCTGCTCATGATAAGAGGAACTTATGAAAATATTAAAAGATTGGGAAATAATGCAAAAAGAAAATGGAAAATCATCGCTAAGAAGCCAGACTCGATTTTAATAGAAACTTCTGCAAGTCTTCTAAATGGGAAATATGCCGTTATTCTAAAGAAGAAAATCATCCCTCCTCGAAGACCTCTACAGCCCCAAGAGGTTATTACATACCTATTAAAAAATGAAAGAACTTTACAAAAGGATTAATCTGATTTTAGCAAATTGGAATCCTATGTTTATCCCCAAAAATATTGCAGAAGTGGAATATTTACATTATATACCTATAATTATATCGCTCTGCAATAGTAAAAAGCTAGAGTCTTATTTGATAAAAAAATAAGTTTAGAAATGGGATTGCCGCGTAACAAAAGACTTTTAAAAGAGATTTCACGAATAGTTAATGATATTATAAAAGAAAGTCTTGAACAAAAGAAAAAGAGTGCAGCTATGAGTGATTTAAACCGTTTGGTATATGCAAGTGGTAAGATCAAGCAGGCAAGTTACAGCATGCAGATGACTTTTGGACGCATGAGCGAACCGCTCACCAAGGTGCAGAAAGTGGACTCTACGAAGACGGCACAGTCTTACGACTTCACGTATAAGTATGAGGATAGCAATCACCCTACCGCTCCCACGCAGATAGAACATGAGCATTTAAAAGAACATTAGGTACAACTTCTGGAAAATATGCAAAACGACTTGCTAATAGTATGGTTAATCGAAGAGTGAATGTTAATCGTCAATTTGATAGTCATCTTGTTCTTTTTGGAAAAAATGCGACTAATTACCCTGTACAAACAGCAATTGGCGTGGCAGTAGGAAAAATGACACCATCAATGGTTTCTTATGGTTATTCAATTTATAAAAGGTCTACTTCTAATGACAAAAGATTTTTAATATATATACATATCCTACTTTTTTTCTTTATTGTTATTGGTAATGTTAATACCATTCGCATTATCAGTAAGTGATATTATGAATAATCATCAAAAGCAATATGAAAATAATACTTTTTGATTTCTGTATTTATAATCATCATTCTTATTTATGGATTAGTAAAAAAACTCGCAATAGAAAAAAATAGTCATAAACAAGTTGGGTTTACTAATTACAGAAAAGGAAGGAAATATGAAGATTTTGTGGGAGGATATATCACACATATGTTCAACACCAATTTTAGGGCTATATATAAAAATAACATTTATCAATCAAAGAGATCCTTTAATTATTTACTTTGGAAAAAAAGTAGTTTGTGGAGTGTTAATTTTTTTATCGTTTTTCGGATAGCCATATTGACATTTTTCATATAAAAAGGATATAATAGTTGTAAAATCTAATCAATGGTATCTAAAGCTAATATAAAAAAATAAATACATAGATGGAGAAAAAAACCACATGCTTATATTTGGTAATAGCAAGACAAGCTGCTACACCTATAACACAGGTGGTCAGCGCATCATGAAGAGTTACGGCACGATGGAGGGTGTGTATATTAATGGTGCTCCGCAGGGAATCACTTTCCACGAGACGGAGGATTACACGATTTATCCTGCTCCGATAATCACTGTGACAAAGAACCGCTTTACCAAGCATTACTTCATCGGCAACAAACGTGTGGCAAGTAAACTCGGTGTAGGCAAGTTCAGCAATGTCTATGGTATCAGCGGTAACAACGTTACGGCAGGTCAGAAAGACTATGCCGCTCGCATGATGCAGATAGAGAAACAGCGTGAGGAGTATTATAAGTCGCTCGGCACGCCGCCCGGAGTACCAACAATGAAAGGAGCCACGGCTGATCCCGACAACACGGGGCGCGGTTATAACGAGATTATCGGGGATTTGGGTGACCACTCTGTACCTGAAGGTTGGGTACAACGACCGAAGTTCAACGAAAAGGGAGATGTTCCCGGCCCGCCCATCCAATGGCAGAAACCTGAAGACCCTGACAATGCCCAGCCAGGTTATGGCTATGTCTCAACAGACACAACCAACGTTGAGGACATTTTCTTCTATCATAGTGACCACCTCGGCAGTACATCTTACATCACCGACGCCAAGGCCAACGTCGCCCAGTTCGATGCTTATCTGCCATATGGTGAGTTGCTTGTGGATGAACACTCGTCATCCGAGGACATGCCGTATAAGTTCAACGGCAAGGAACTCGACCAAGAGACGGGGCTATACTACTATGGAGCGAGGTATATGAACCCAATCACATCACTGTGGTATGGGGTGGATCCGTTGGCAGAGAAATATCCAAATACAGGAGTGTATGTTTATTGTTATGGTAATCCTGTAAAGTTTGTTGACCCAAATGGAAATTTTCCAATTTTTATAAATGGTCGCGTCAGTGATGATTCTGAACGAGGTAGTGCCTCATATTGGGATAAAGGATTGCGGGAAATGGTAAAACAAAAAACAGGATATTACCATAGTCAATTTAAATTTGTTGATGGAGATAAAGGCATATGGCCATCAACGAGGTACAAAGCTGGTATTGCTCAAGGAAAAGCGGATGCTGCTGCAATATACGCTGTATTAAAATCCTCTGCTAAAGATGGTGTGATATCTGAACAGTTACAGATTATATCTCATAGTAGAGGTAGCGCATTTGCAAGTGGGTATATGAAAAGTGTTTCTGCAGAAATCCGTAATTTTGCCAATAAAGATCATATGACCTTTTCGTATAAGAATGATAATATTGTGGAATATTCAATAAATATAGGGCCACATCAATCTAATTATATATCCTATGAGAAATCTGGAACGGTAAATGTTAATATTAGCCATTTTGGAGATCTACTTTCTGGAAATGACGCAACAGGTAATGTTATTAATATTCATTCTTGTATGGAAGGCTTGGAACAACATGGGAATGCTACTTTCATTCCAGAGCTGGAATTTGTTTTTGCTCAGTATTAGAGGCAGGTGGTTCAAAAATCTGATATAAAAAAACAATTAACTAATTTGTATGAACAATGGAATAAAAAGCATCCCGGACAGATAAAATCTACAGTTGAGTAATTATTACTAATAATCACAAATAAGAATATGAATGATAATATAATGGCATATATCCTTTCTTTAGTATGCGTAATATTACTACTAATAGAATGGATTTTTTATTAATCACAAAAATAGTTTAATAAACACTATTGCATTTGTCATTTATTCATTTCCTCTGTACTATTTAATAACCTATAAAAGGAATTGGTGGGGCTGCTTTTTACATGGTGGTTCTATTTAGTATTATTCACATCTATTCATGTGATAATATTATGGCTTAGAATGTTATACTTCTTTTTAAAGAGATATTTTTAAAAGGTAATAATAATGCTCCAGATTGGGAGTTTGGCTCTCATGTCCGCATTACAGTTCAACGAAAATAATCAAAAGTGGGAAGAATAGAATGGGTATTAAAAAACGAGAACAATAAGCAGTAAAAAGTAACGTTAAATAGGTGATAACCATAAACAATTAAAGTGTATTATAGAATTTGACGACATGATAGTGGACTATAAGAAAAAATGTGACGAGCAGTTGCTGGCTATCAAGGAAAATTATCGTATCTTTAATCTCCCATACAACGATGTGGACAATGACGCCTTCGTGAACGATTAGGTTTGTCGAAAGGGCATTGTCTGCTGCAACGACGGAACTCCGGAGGGGCCGCTCAGGCAAGTACGATAGCACGCACAAGTGTGGCAAGTGGCAACTTTAAGCCGAATGATGACTATGAGAAGATGCAACCTCTTTATATTCTTGGTCATTATTTCATGAAATGTTATTATCTGAATAAAACGATTATATCTGTTATTTAATAAGAATAGAGTTGAGTTAGATCAAGATTAAGAACAAGATCAAGATAGATTCACTACTCCTGTCGAAAAATAGAGTATATGATAGAGAAGCAGCGCGAGGAGTATTATAAGTCGCTCGGTACACCACCCGGAGTACCAACAATGAAAGGAGCAACGGCAGATCCCGACAACACTGGTCGCGGTTATAACGAGATTATCGGGGATTTGGGCGACCACTCCGTACCTGAAGGTTGGGTGCAACGGCCGAAGTTCAATGAAAAGGAGATGTTCCCGGCCCGCCCATCCAATGGCAGAAACCCGAAGATCCCGATAATGTGCAACCGGGTTATGGTTATATCCCCACAGACACCACCAACACTGAGGACATTTTCTTCTATCATTCCGACCACCTTGGCTCAACATCATACATCACCGATGCCAAGGCCAACATCACGCAGTTTGGTGCTTACCTGCCTTATGGCGAACTCTTGGTTGACGAACACTCCTCCTCGGAGGAGATGCCGTATAAATTCAACGGCAAGGAACTCGACCAAGAGACGGGATTATATTACTATGGAGCGAGGTATATGAATCCTGTAACAAGTATTTGGTATGGGGTGGATGCACTAACTGAAAAATATCCTTCTATTGGCGGGTATGTTTACTGTGCGGGAAATCCTGTAAGGTTGATAGATCCTGATGGGAAAGGATGGATTCAAACAGAAGAAGGTATATATTATAACCCAAAAGTTCATTCTCAAAGGGATATCAGTAAACATGATTCTCAAAGGGGATTGAGATATATCGGAGAAACTTATCAAGATAAGAAACGTGGTATCTCTTATAGGGATGATGGGAGTATCTTGTTCAGAAATGAAACGGATGCATATAATCACATGTGGAATAATGCAGACAATTTATGGAGAACTCCCAAGAATAAAAATGGTAGAGAAGTTGGTGGTTTTATCTTAGATAATGGAAATGTGCTTGTTCTTCCAGACTATAATAATGATAGTAGGACAACAAGAATCGGCAAATATGGGTATAAAATTGATAAAAAACTTTTGACTAAGGGAAACAATTTCTATAATGTTATAGCACAAATCCATACCCATCAAGATAAGACTGGAGACCCAACCCCATCTTACTATGCCACAGATGGGGCATATGATGGTAGCTTAGCACAAAGAATGTCAATTCCAGTATTTGTTTTAGGACATGATAACAATGTGTATGGAATAATTCAAAAATGAGAAGAATAATTCCGTATTTAATTTACCTGCGCCCTTTGATACTGTCAATCATTTTTTTGAAAAACTAACATCAAATTTTCATCATACATAAGAAGCAACACATGGGAACTAAAAAAATAAAAAAATATAATTGGAATCTTTTTGGGTATACTTGATGATAGTAAGTATATCGCTCAGTCTTACTTCATGCAGTAAAAATACAAACACTGAAGTGACTTCTCATGCTCCATATATAGATAAGACAGTACTTTATTATATTGGTCAATATATTCAAAAACATCCTCAATATCGTTCTCTTACAATTCTTACCGACATAGAATATAATTGGCGAAAAAGGATATAAGGAGGAGAATATCGTACTAATAGGCCCTTCGCTTGACAGGCTATTTGCGAAAGAAAAGGTATACCCTTCATATACCTTTCTTTATAAGAATAAAATGATATTTGTACAATCATCTGCAGATAATTTGGCCAAACAAGATATTAATGCACAGTTGTATCATCAATATAGCATACACTTAAAAAAATCATGAGAATGGAATTATTTCTTATTTAAAATCAGCTACGATTATCAAATATGGTGATAAAGGTGGATTTGTCTATTTGACTGATAGAGCTGATACAATTATTCTTAAAAAGGAGATAAAATTTATTCCTCCTAAATTGTAAACTTAATCAATCAATATGAATACAGGGCAATACAAAATTAGGATATGATTACGTGTCTACGGGTGCCATCAACATCGAGGATATCTTCTTCTATCACTCCGACCACCTCGGCTCAACGAGCTACATCACGGACAGAGACGCCAATATTACTCAATTCGACGCTTATCTGCCCTATGGAGAGCTATTAGTAGACGAGCACTCCTCATCAGAGGACATGCCGTATAAATTCAATGGCAAGGAATTGGACGAAGAAACGGGATTATACTATTACGGCGAAAGGTACTATGACTATAGGTCAAATTTGTGGATAGGTACAGATCGATTTACTGAAAAATATCCTAACTTATCTGCTTATAATTTCTGCCAAAATAACCCGATAACCCTCTTAGATCAAAAAGGCGATTCTACAGTTCTTTTTGCAACGACTCTACCGGGTATGTCTCCTATCGCAAGAGATCTTGGACTCAGTTCTGCTACTCATACCTTTTTAGCCGTTCAAGACGGAGATGGAAACTGGAAGCATTTTGCATATGGTTCAGAATATGATGGGATTCGGGGTGCAGTAGCTGGGCGACTGAAAGAAGTCGATTATTATGATGATATTGCTATAATGAATGGTAAACTACCAGAACAACTCAAGGTCAGAATGCCAATTGAGCCTCCGCTTAAAGCAGATGGTACCCAAATGTCTGTGAAAGAGTTTGATAAGAAAGTAATGGAAATAGCGAAGTCTTTTGGTAATAATCCAGAAATTACATATTTCCTAACTCCCAATAGTGAAACACAGGGTAATTGTAACACAAGTTCTTCGACGATTTTACGTAAAGCCGGGGTACCAGACTCAAAAATTAAGGAGTTAAGAAAGAGTATTCCAGGAATAGTTAGCGGCTTCGGAAACTATCGACCATGGACAGCAACAGAGCAGAAAAGAGCTGTTATAAGAAAACATAAAGCTGAAACATTAAAGCGAGAAATAAATAATAATTTCTGGAGCAACTGGTCTTGGATAAAAATAATTATGAGAAATATCCTGTTCGAGGAAAACTGCAGAAAAGGGAAGTAATACTTGAATAGGATATTCTCTATAATATTTCAACTCATGAATAGTCCGAAAATACGTCGCATTCTGCGCATATTGCCAATAGATTTTCTCTTTTTCGGCATCACCGTGGTCGGATTCTTTATTATCGAGAGGCTATTAAATCTCATGCTATTTAGCGATTCTACCACATTAAAGCCCACCAACACACTGGGATATGAGATAGCAATTTTGGCATTTCAGATCGCAACTTATCTGGGATGGATAAATACGGTTTTCCTATTCCTGCTATGCCTTACAATAAATAAAACCTTCCTGTTGTCTCTCCGGTTTTGCGTGATAGAAAGCATATTGTATTGCACGATAAGTTCAGCTCTTAGGCAGCTCATTCTCTTGATACCGGCCAATATCAGATACCACTATTTCGATATTCTTACCGACACAGGCGAGATTATCTCCAAAAATACCTATGGAATAAGAATGTGGTTTTCTGACGGAGCTCTACTTTTATACACCTACATCATTCTATTTGCAATTTTTATTATAGGCTTCCGTTATATCTTAAAAAGAAAACAAGACAATGAATAAACCCTTATTATGAACATTGCCGACTTACCCGGTACAAGGAAATATGTCATCTTTCATAAGAATAAGTAGACACCTATACATGGGTATTAGAGAACACCCATATAAGGGTATTGACGAATATCCATATAAGAGTATTAACAACGGGGATACAATAAACCTGAATCGGAGACGTGATAATGCTCCAGATTGGGAGTTGTGAAAATAGGGTCTTGATTATCAGGACTATCTGATAAGTTAAAAATGCGAAGGCAGGAATTAGAGCTTTGCCTTCGCATTATTTTCGCAATTAGAGCATAAGCAAATGAAGCAACAAGATAGTTTTGGAACTTTATGCTCCAGATTGGGAGTTAAGTTTTTATGTCCTTATTGTCAATCTGAGTCAATCGTCAAAAGTGGAAGAATTGCAATGGCAAACAACGCTACCAATGCAGATATTGCCACAAGCGCGTTATTACCGGCTACACCTACAAAGCCTATCTTCTTGACACCGATTCTAAAATCATCCAACTGACCAAAGAGGGATTAGGCATTCGTAGTATGGCACGAGTATTGGGGGATTTCAGTTACCACCTGCTCAAAAGGATTTTACAGATAGCAAGCAAAATCAAACAACCACTATCGCTGTAGGCAGAACCTACGAAGTAGATGAAATGCGGATATTTATCGGTAAGAAAAGTTGCTTACGATGGTTGGCTTATGCCTTAGATAGAGAAACAAATCAGGTGGTAGCCTTCAATGTTGGCAGACGTACCAACCGTACTTTGTCGGTAGTACTTCACAACCTTTTCCTATCCAAAGCCAAATTTATTTATACCGATAAATTGAAAAACTACGGCTATCTTATCAGCCGAAAAATTCACCGTGCCATTTTCCGTTTCACCAACCATATCGAGCGGCACAATCTTACACTTCGCACCCACCTAAAATGATTGAACCGAAAAGCGATTTGTTACAGCCGTAGTTTATTAGTACTAACGGCTATCATAAAAATCTACTTGTGGATATAACTCTGTTCCTTAATTGTCGCATCACATCCACAATGCTCGATTGATGGTTGCGCTATTTGTTTGGAATGAGATGAGATAAGACAGGAGTGTTCTTTATCCTTTGAATCTCCGAATCGACAAGCGAAAGTATCTCTCGCTTCACCTTACGATAGTTGGCTTCGATAGTCTCTTTGAGATTATCGCAGCCATCTTCGTTTATGAAATCTGCTATTGTTGGTATAGGCTGATAGGCTTTCATTTCGGCAAAGACTTTGGCGCTATCCACCACAATCTCTGCATGGAAAATCTTCTGGTCGATACGCTCATCGAAGTTGTCGGATACTGCACCTACAAACATACCTTGTGTAAGGTTGCTGATTTTCGATGCAGGGATGAGACTGTCCATCTGCGTGGAGATAGACGTGGACTTATCGTTGCGGTTAATGGTCATGGACTGCCGTTGCTGCAAGACCTTACCAAATCGCTCAGAAAGTGTCTTGGCGGTTTCTCCTACGACTTGACCACTGAACACGTTGCCCACGGTATTTTGTATCACTTTACTTTCTTTGTCCCCATAATCGCGAGTGAGTTGCGAGAAGTCTTGAAAGCCCAAACACACTGCTACCTTGTTGCTTCGGGCGGTAGCAATAAGGTTGTCCAGCCCACGGAAATAGATAGTCGGCAACTCGTCGATAATCACAGAACTTTTGAGCTGTTTCTTCTTGTTGATGAGTTTCACAATACGACTATTATAGAGTCCAAGAGCAGCTGAGTAGATATTCTGGCGGTCAGGATTATTACCCACGACAAGCACTTTAGGCTCATTGGGATTGTTGATGTCAAGTGAGAAATCATCACCCGTCATTACCCAATAGAGGGCAGGAGAAATCATGCGGGAAAGTGGTATCTTGGCACTGGCTATCTGTCCCTGTAGTTGGTCCTGCGCTCCACCTTCCCATGCATCCATAAAGGGCGAAAGATAATTGGCAAGCTCATCGTAGGAAGTGAGTATCGGAAATATCTGTGCATAGGGGCGATTAAGAAATTCAATGGCATGTGGGAAGGTACAATACTTGCCATTCTCATATATCTTCAGAAACCAAATGATGGCAGCCAGCAAAATAATCGGCGACTCCACAAAGAAGTCTCCCTGTTTCTGTATCCACGAGCGGTTGAGGTTAAGCATAATCGTGTAGGCACTCTCATAGGCATCCGATATATCCGTCATAAAGGATGGATTGATGGGATTGCAACGATGTGATTTGCGTGGGTCGTCGAAGTTGATTACATAGAACTGCGGTTTTATCTTGTAGGCATCTAAGTGATGAAGCAGGTGATTATAAGCAATCTCGGAAAGGTCGGGAAACTTGTAGTCGTAGATATACATGGCAAAGCCTTTCTCAATCTGCTGCTTGATATAATTGTTCACAATAGCGTATGACTTACCAGAGCCCGGTGTGCCGAGTACCATTGAGGCACGGAAGGGATTGACCACGTTAATCCAGCCCTTGTTCCACTTCTTCTTATAGTAGAAGCGTGTAGGAAGGTTTACCGAGTATTCATTCTCCATCAATCGTGTTTCCTGCATGAAACTTTCGTTCTCCGTGTTGAAAACATCGTCCATCAGGTTGTTTTTGAGCAGTCGGCTCATCCATACGCCACCCATCAGCAGACAGATATAGCCCAAAGACAGCGTAAAGATATAGAGCGTAGCTGCACCGACCTTACCGATGGGCAATGCCAACAACCACCAATTCAGAAAGAAAAACACAAAACCAGAGAAAAGCACCGTCCAAATCTTTGGCCAAGTGATTTTCTCCTCTTTTACGCCTTTTGTCCCAAGGCAGGACAAGGCAAGGAAAACCACACAAAAGAGTTTTGTCCAGAGGATGGATGAAAACAATCCTGTGGTACGCTGGAAATTCATCAGTATCTTATTGATGATACCGAGCGTGAAGTGCCACTGCTGGAACGCCTCGTAGCAGAACCAATAACAGTTAATGAGAAGAAATATCACTGATATACCCCGCATAAAGTCCATAACTTTACCCAATGCTCTTAAATCGTCTTCTTGTGCCATAATGTTATTTTATTGTTGTTAGAAAATCATTTGAATGCTATTTGAACGGTGTACTTAACGCTTCCTGCGTTTAAGATTTACCTTGTTTTGTTTGCGAAGTTTGCGTTGCCATGCCGCTTCTTTCCAATCATCATTGCCCGATGAAGAGAAGGAATCTCCCACCATATCGTCAATAAGTTCATCGATAAGATTATCGCTTTCCTGCTCATCATACTGTGTTGTCTGCATCTGTTTCTGTAAGGTAGTATCAATCTTACCATAAAGCGATTCATCCAAGAATGGATTATTCTCCGGGTTAGAGAAGTACTCGTTATACTTATTGGCAGCATATCCTTTACCCAATCGGGAACCATTGACCGCAATACCCCTGTCATCATCAATGAACGTGATACCATAGATGCGTCCACCCTCATTCTTTCGGATAACTACACGCAAGCCTTGCTCCTCCAATCTTTGTCGGAGTTTTTCTTCTGTGTCGGGAGAAGTGCGCATCGTTTCTAATACCTTTCCTCTGATGGTTGGTATCAATGGCTTAACCATCTGCTTCGATTTAGCGTCTTGTTTTGAACGGCAGTATATCCTACACCTCTGCCAATGTCCGAGGCATGAATGGGTGTACTGACCTTATTACCTTTGTCATCAGTAGGAACATAGACCAGCCCATCATATCGCTTGCCCCTATTCTCGGTCTTTACCTCCTCTACCGCAAGGTTGTATCTGCTCAAAATGGCATTGAGTTCGCCCAAGGAACAGAAGCGATAATGCTTCAGAACCGTGCGAACAACGCTTGCTACCTGCTCCTTGATATTCCCTTTACCAATATCCACCTTGGGTGTTTCTATTTCCACCTTCCCACTAACCTTTGAACTTGGAATGAGACCAAACTTTCTTTCCAAGGCATCGGTAATTTGCTTGCTCCGCCGTTTCTCAAACTTATCATTAATCTTCTGCCCACGACTGTCCACCCGAAGTGACACGATGTGGATATGCTCACGGGCGATGTCGTTGTGCTTGAACACAATATAGGGTTGCTTGCCATAGCCGAGTGCTTCCATATACTCCTTGGCAATCTGCATAAGCGTTTCATCGGATAGTTTTTCGTCCGGATGCGGATTGAGGGAGCAGTGAAAGACCGTTTTCTTTGTCCTGCATTGCACTGGTATCGCCTTTTGCATATCGGCAAGTACCTTATCCATTTGAAAAAGTCCCATCGAAGCTTTGCCGAAGTTCGTTCACGCAGAGAACTGCCGCTTCGTCGTGCTGCACCTTTTTGAAGTTATATCCCAATGCTCCTCCAAGGTTCTCGGTAGAAGAAATCTTTGCAATCATATTCCTTTATCGACTATCAAATTGTTCCGTCAGTTGGATAGCTTTCTGTTGTAGCGTGATGATTTGACCAGAGATTTTTTCCAATTTTTCAAGTAAAATCTGTGCAGTTTTCACGCTGTGATAGGAGTTTATAGCACGTACGGTTTGGTTGTAGAGTACGCCTATCCGATGATTTTCGGCAATCAATTCCGAGAGCTTACGATAATAGTCCACAGCGGATTTATCCACTGTTATCACCTTGAACTTTCCTCCAAGAATACATCCACGCACAAAATCAGACTTCGATTTTGCACCGGATTTATGGAAAAGTTCAATAACTTTTTGCTGGTCTTTGGGACTGGGAAGGCGGGTATCCCATCTATCCCATCGTTCTACGTTCGGTTTCATCTTCAATTTGGTTTGTTATTACGACTTTGGAGTAATCATTCCTTCAGCACCGAGGCAAGGTTCTTTGTCGGCAAAAAAACGCAGTTTGTCGGACAAAGACACACCTTGCCAATATCAAGAGTTGATGCAATAGAAGCATCTACCTGTAAGGGTGTCTGTTTCGAAGAGTATTCCTCCATATCTTCTATCTGCCTGCAAAGTTACGGCAGATTTTCAAATATCTCATTATCAATGATGTTCACTCTTTTCCCTTTCATTTCCTTGTACTTCTATCGTATAGAAATATCTATCGAAAAAGCTTTTATTTTGTAGATAAAACGAACGTGATATCGTTCGATAGAACTATTTAAATAACAATATGACGATCTCTATTTCAATCGTTCAATATATCGTCAGATAGAACTATCGATATGTCGACAAATCGACAAATAAAAACGATAGATACTTCGATATTTCGACAGATAAAAGAATTAATAATTTGCTGTGACGATTATTCTAACAATCTACCATTCAAATTATAGTTCAAACGATAAAAAAATATCTATAGTATGGAACAGATACAAACATTGCCCATATTTCTGGGTTTTTCCTCTCAAAAAGGGAGGTGTTGGCAAAAGTACTTTGGCTGAGATTGTCAGCAGCATTCTTTACTACGAAAGAAATATCCATCTTTTTGTGGTAGATTGTGACTTGTCTCAGGACTCATTCTATAAACTCCGTGAAAGGGAAAAGGCTTGCATAGAAGGTGATCCACAGCTATCCAAGCAGATGAAGCAACATTTCTCTTCTTTGAAGCGTACAGCCTATCGTATCCTCAAGGCAGACCCTAAGGAGGCAATAGAAAAAGCTAACGAGTATATCCGTAAACATCCGTCTGAGAAGTTTGATTTGGTTATCTTCGACTTTCCTGGTCATGCTGGTACAAGTGACCTTTTGCAGCTATCGTTGGAGATGGACTATATCCTTTCACCTTTAGAGCCTGACGTTCAGTCAATGGTTGCCTGCCTTACCTATATCAAGGCGGTAAACGACTTGGGTGTATCCATGTCAAGTGTCCGTATCAAGGAAGTCATTCTCCTATGGAATAAGGTTGACCGAAGAGTTAAGAACACGCTCATAGAATACTATAGTAGGTATATCAAGAACGAAGATTACACGCTACTTAATCAGCATGTCTATGCTGCTCACCGCTTCAGCCATGAACTGGAGCAATACGGATTCCGTGGAGTATTCCGTTCCACTTACCTGCCTCCCAATAAGTCTTTACGAATCGGGACCGGCATTGATAAGCTGACAGAGGAATTGCTTACCCATATTCAACTTAAATAAGACAGCACTATGGCAAAGATACAAGAACAGCGGCAGAAATTGGAAGCCAAGCTCAAGGAGATGGCAGAAGACGGGGTGATGAAGACACCACCCAAGGAAACGGTGGCTTTTGACCCTCCTGATGAGGAAGAGGATATGAAAACAGAGGTCAGTGTCAACCAAAAGGAAAAACAACATCTGGTAAAGGAGCTTATGCCTACTTCGGAGGATAAGCAGGAGAAGACCTTGTGAAAAAGCCACGAGAGAGGAAATGATAGAAGTACGGAAACACCTTGTACTTCTTTAGAGGACTACCGAACACGCTATTTACAATCCGTCCGTCTTCGGGAACGAACCAATTTTACTATGAGTGCTGATACACTCCAAGTGCTAAGAAACATTTTACAGGACTTAGGAGAGCGGGTATCAATGGCTTGCTATATTGATAATATTCTCCGTGAACACCTCAAGGAGCATAAGGAACTTCTCAATAATGCTACAGCAAAGCATCGACGCAAGGTGGCAATAGACTTTTGAACAAAGAATAAATGACAAACAAACATCACCATTATGCAAACAATACTATTCTATACTCTCCTGCTTTTGACAGTGATATGGTTGCTTGTAGGAATACTCTTTCTTTGGCAGCAGTTATACACTGTGCGCCATAGAGTGGAAGAAGAAAGTAAAAAGAAAAACAAGCAGAAACAAAAGCAGAGTGTTTCTTCTGTTACACAAGACCAGGTTGAGCAGGCACGGCAAATACTTGTCGGTAAAAGTAAGTCATATAGGGAACGCTATGACGAAATCTCAAAAGAGATTACGACAAATTCTCAAAAAATCCCTGATGTTCCCGATACTTCATCAAAAGAAAAATCAGCTGATAATCCAAATACCTTTGCAGGGAAAAACTCATCTGTGTCCGAAGAAATAAAAGAAGCGGAAAGTACAGAAGAGGACAATGAAATGCAGGTTGACTACACAATGGACGAACCAGACGAAGATACTATCATCCGTGAGGAACTGCAGATTGCAGACGATTCTTTACCCGAAGTCTCACCATCGGCTATTCTTACAAGGGACTTGTCCCGTATAAACGGCTGGCACAGCAATGACGATGCACTTGACGAGGAAAGCGAAACTGACGTTCACGAAACACTGCAAGCAATACGGGGCACACAGCTTATGGACTATATCAAAGAGGCAACGCTTAAGCAGGAGAAAGACCATCAAAAGCTACTTGCTGCCATCCGTAAAGCAGAAGAAGCAGAAATGACGAACGAAGAAACAATATCTCCCGAGTCTGATTCTGCACAAGAGAATAGCGATGCCTCGGAAGAAGCCGAGCGTCCACTTTCATACTATCTGTAAAACTATTGTTTTTGTTCATATTGTACAGTGTTCGAGGGGTGGCTCAAAAGTAAAACAATCAACCAATATCAGTCATACAATAAAACCGAGCCGCCCCTTACCACCTCTATCCAAAAGAAAACAATTCATTTAACAACTTAAAATAAAAAGAACAATGAACAACAAAAAGAAAATCACAATGCTGCTCCTGATAGCCGCCACTGCCACAGGAGCATACGCACAAGGCAATGGTATTGCCGGTATCAATGAAGCTACAAAAATGGTAACCTCCTACTTTGATCCCGGTACGAAACTCATTTATGCCGTAGGGGCAGTAGTGGGGTTGATTGGAGGCATTAAAGTGTACAACAAGTTCTCAAGTGGTGACCCTGATACAAGCAAGACCGCAGCCTCTTGGTTCGGTGCATGTATCTTCCTCATTGTGGCTGCCACTATCTTGAGAAGTTTCTTCCTGTAAGGCGATGGCAGCATTTGAAATCAACAAGGGTGTAGGCCGGACGGTAGAGTTCAAGGGCTTGAAGGCGCAATACCTCTTCCTCTTTGCAGGAGGCTTGCTGGCAGTCTTCATTCTCGTGGTCATTCTCTATCTCTGTGGAGTCAGCCAAGTAGCCTGTCTTGTCATAGGCGTAGTGGGTGCCAGCCTTGTGGTATGGCAAACGTTCGCCATGAACAGAAAGTACGGGCAATACGGGCTGATGAAAAAGGGAGCAGTGCGTATGCACCCACGCTACCTTGTGAACCGCCGAACGGTCTGCCACCTTATCCGTAACCTTCAACCAAAGAAAACGAAAAAATGAGAAATAAAAAGCAAGATAACCACCTTGGAGTCGAAGTTTCCGCTGCTCTCCATTGAGCAAGGATGTATGGTGAGCAAGGATGCAGATATCACGGTGGCTTTCCGTGTGGAACTGCCCGAACTCTTCACCGTTACCTCTACAGAATACGAGGCAATGCACTCTGCTTGGCATAAGGCAATCAAGGTGCTACCTAATTACAGCATCGTACACAAGCAGGACTGGTTCATTAAGGAGGACTATCAAGGAAAGCTCTCCGATGGCGGACTGAGTTTCCTTGCCTGTGCATCAGAACGGCATTTCAACGAACGTCCCTATCTCCACCACTCAGTCTATCTCTTCCTTACCAAGACCAACAAACAGCGTATGGCACAACAGAGCAATTTCTCTTCGCTTTGTCGTGGACATCTGCTACCAAAGGAGATTACCAACAAGGATGAAGTGATGAAGTTTATGGAAGCCGTAGACCAATTCGAGCGCATCATCAATGATACCGAACAGATAAGGATTGTCCGCATGACTGAAGATGAGTTAGTTGGCACAAATGAAAAGGGAGGACTACTTGACAGGTATTTCTCTCTATCTGAAGAAGGGCATGCGTCTTTGGAGGATATCCGTCTGGGCGCAGACCTTGTGCGTGTGGGCGACAACATGCTTTGTCTGCATACACTCTCCGACACGGATGACCTGCCGACAACGGTCAGCACGGACAGCCGATATGAGCGATTATCGACCGACCGAAGCGACTGCCGTCTTTCCTTTGCCTCTCCCGTAGGGCTGATGCTACCCTGCAATCATATCTATAACCAGTACCTCTTCATAGAGGATAGCGACGCCAATCTTGAACGTTTCGAGAAGCAGGCAAGGAATATGCACTCGCTGGCACGCTACAGCCGTAGCAACCAAATCAACGAGGAGTGGATACAGGAGTATCTCAATATTGCCCACTCACAGGGACTGACCTCTATCCGTGCCCACTTCAACGTACCGGCATGGAGTAGCGATAAGGAAGAACTTCGCCAGATTAAGAATGACGTGGGCTCTGCACTTGCTCTTATGGAATGCCACCCACGCCACAACACTATTGATGCGGCAACGCTCTACTGGGCGGGCATTCCCGGCAATGCGGCAGACTTTCCTGCAGAAGAGTCGTTCTATACTTTCATAGAGCCTGCCCTCTGCTTCTTTACGGCAGAGACGAACTACAAGGATTCACTCTCTCCCTTCGGTATCAAGATGGTAGACCGTCTTTCAGGAAAACCTGTTCATCTGGATATATCGGACTTACCGATGAAAAAGGGAGTCATTACCAACCGTAACAAATTTATCTTGGGTCCTTCGGGAAGTGGTAAGTCTTTCTTTACCAACCACATGGTACGCCAGTATTACGAGCAAGGGGGCGCACGTCCTTTTGGTTGATACAGGTAACTCATATCAAGGCTTGTGTGAACTTATCCACCGCAAGAGCAAGGGCGAGGACGGCGTGTATTTCACCTATACCAATGAAAGTCCGATATCTTTCAACCCTTTTTATACGGATGATTACTTTTTCGATGTTGAGAAAAGGGAGAGTATCTGTACGCTATTACTCACGCTTTGGAAGAGTGCTGATGAACATATTACTAAGACCGAAGCTGGTGAACTTGGTTCTGCCGTAAACTCCTATATCGAGCTGATATGTGCTGACCATAGCGTTACGCCCTGTTTTAATACTTTCTATGAGTATCTGCGGGACGTGTACCGCAAGGATATGGAAAGCGTGATATCAAGGTAACACTCTCGGACTTCAATATTAACAACCTCTTAACTACATTGAAGCAATACTATCGTGGTGGACGATATGATTTCCTGCTGAACTCGGACAAGAACATTGACCTGCTAAGTAAACGCTTTATTGTCTTCGAGATTGACCAGGTGAAGGATAACAAAGACCTCTTTCCTGTGGTAACGATTATCATCATGGAAGCCTTCATCAACAAGATGCGCCGATTAAAGGGTATCCGCAAGATGATACTCATTGAGGAAGCGTGGAAAGCCATTGCTTCGGCAAACATGGCAGATTACATCAAGTATCTCTATAAGACGGTGAGAAAATATTTCGGGGAAGCCATTGTCGTAACGCAGGAGGTGGACGATATCATTCAGTCGCCCATTGTCAAGGAAAGTATTATTAATAACTCCGACTGCAAAATTCTGCTTGACCAGCGCAAGTACATGACCAAGTTCGACGGTATACAGGCGATGCTCGGCTTGTCTGAAAAGGAAAAGAGCCAGATACTCTCCATCAACCAGAACAATGACCCGAACCGACTCTACAAGGAAGTGTGGATAGGTCTGGGCGGTATGCAGAGTGCTGTCTATGCCACGGAAGTGAGCATGGAGGAATACCTGACCTACACCACGGAGGAAACCGAGAAGGTGGAGGTGATGAACAGGGCAGCACAGCTTGGTGGAGATATCGAAACGGCTATCCGTCAGCTTGCCATAGAGAAAAGAAACAATAAAAAGAAATAAGTACAAACCATCAAAATTATAGTAACAATGAAAAAGTACATTTTCATGGCTCTCTTAGGATTGAGCCTTTCTGTTCCCAAAGCCCACGCACAGTGGGTAGTAACCGACCCTGGCAATTTTGCCGGTAACATCGTCAATTCGGTTAAGGAGATAGCAACTGCCTCGAAGACGGTGAAGAACACCCTTGACGGTTTTAAGGAGGTGGAGAAGCTTTACAACGACACCAAGAAGTATTACGATGCCTTGAAGAAGGTAAGCAATCTTATCGGCGATGCCTACAAGGTCAAGGAGTGCATTCTGATGGTGGGCGATATTTCGGAGATTTACGTCACCTCGTATAAGAAAATACTCTCGGACAGGAACTTCCGCCCTTCAGAACTCGCTGCAATGGCTTCGGGCTATGCCAAGCTCTTGGAGCAGAGCGGTGAGAGTCTCAAGGAACTAAAGTCCATTGTCAAGAGTAATGTTTTCTCGATGAACGACCATGAGCGCATGCAGTCCATAGACCGCATCTATACCACACTAAGAGAATATCGCTCGCTTGTCTCCTACTACACGAGGAAAAATATTTCCGTGAGCTATGTGCGTGCAAGGGAGAAGAACAACCTTGCCTCTGTTAAGGCACTCTATGGTAATACGGCAAGCAGATATTGGTAATAGGTCATTCATACATCTAAACACACTTGCTTATGGATTTTGCCAGTTTACATGAGCTGTTACGCTCAACCTATGACGAGATGATGCCGCTCTGTGCCCAGATGACGGGCATTGCCAAAGGCATTGCGGGCTTGGGTGCACTCTTTTATATTGCCCTTCGAGTATGGGCTTCCATTGCCCGTGCCGAGGCGATAGATGTTTTTCCACTTCTCCGACCCTTCGTGCTGGGGTTTTGTATCATGTTCTTTCCGACAGTCGTACTGGGTACGATGAATGCCGTTCTCTCGCCCGTAGTGCAGGGAACGGAGATGATGGTACACCAGCAGGAGGGGAACCTTGCAGAGCTTACTGCCAAGCGAGACAAGTTGCAAGAGGAAGCCTACCTTAGAAATCCTGAAACAGCCTACCTTGTCTCCAACGAGAAGTTCGATGAGAAGATAGAGGAGATGGGCATCATCGGACCTGAAGATGCCGTGACGATAGCGGGTATGTATGCCGAGCGTGCTGCCTATCAGACCAAGCAATGGATTATGAAGATGGTACACGACCTCTTAGAACTTCTGTTCCATGCTGCGGGGCTTATCATCGACACGCTACGCACCTTCATACTCATCGTCCTTGCCATTCTCGGTCCGATAGTCTTCGGCATTGCCGTATGGGATGGTCTTGCTGGCTCACTTACGGCATGGTTCTCACGCTATATCTCTGTCTATCTGTGGCTGCCTGTTAGCTCTATTCTTACGGCACTGCTAACGAAAATACAGGTGCTGATGATAGAGAAGGATATTGAAGCACTCAGTGACCCTAACTACCTGCCTGATTCGGGGACGTGGTACTACATCGTCTTCTTCCTTATCGGTATTGTAGGCTACTTCTGTGTACCTACCGTGGCAGGCTGGATTATCGAAGCGGGTGGTGGTATCGGCTCATACGGTCGTAATGTCAACCAGACAGCACAGCATGGTGCGCAAGGCGCATATACCGGTGGCAAGGCTGCCATGGCTGGCGCAGGTGCTGCTGTGGGAAATGTCGGTGGACGTATCAAGGGAGCACTGCTCAAAGGAAAATAGAAATCGAACAATAATGCTTAATTAATCAACACCTATAAAAGGAAAGAAAAAATGGAATTCAAATCACTTGGTAATATCGAGACCTCATTCAGACAGATAAGACTCTACGCCTTTGTCTTTGCCATCGTCTGCGTGGTAGTAAGCGGTTATGCTGTCTATGCCTCATACAGCTTCGCTAAGGAGCAGAGAGAGAAAATCTATGTGCTTGACCAGGGAAAGTCGCTCATGCTTGCCCTCAGTCAGGATGCAACCCGAAACCGTCCCGTAGAGGCAAGAGAACATGTGCGTCGTTTCCATGAACTGTTCTTTACCATTGCACCCGACAAGGATGCCATCGAGAAGAATATGGAACGTGCCTTTGTGCTGTGTGACAAGTCGGCTTTCAACTATTACAAGGACTTGGCAGAGAAGGGCTATTATAACCGTGCCATATCGGGTAATGTTAATCAGCGCATAGAGGTGGACTCTATCCACTGCAACTTTAATACTTACCCTTATGCAGTAACGACTTATGCAAGAGAGTTTATCGTCCGTCAGAGTAACGTTACAGAGCGCAGTCTTGTTACGACCTGCACGCTGCAGAACTCTGTCCGTTCGGACAATAACCCACAAGGTTTTCTTATGGAGAACTTCCTCGTCAAGGAGAACAGAGACATACAGACTTATAAACGATAAGGCTATGGCAAGGAAAGAAACTTCTTACTCTCACGTCACTATCTGCGCTTTCACCTATGGCTCCGCCATCGGTGTGAACGGCTCACGATAAGGCAGAGAAAGGAAATCGTCTATGGGCTGAGTTTCATCTATCTGCTGTGCTCGCTTTGGATGATAGCGCAGTTTTTCCTTCCTCCAAAGAAGGAAAAACTACCCATCCCCACAGGAAAGCTGATGGACAGTCCGATACGGACAGACAGTACTTTACAAGAGTTACACGGCAATTTTTACCTACAACATCATCAAACAATCAAAGAAAATGGATAATAAACAGAAAGAACAAATGAAGAAAGGCTTGGTCTTCGGAGGATTAGGACTGCTGTTTGCCCTCTCGATGTGGTTTATCTTCGCCCCTTCGAGCAAGGATAAGACCGCAGCGGAGCAGGGACTCAATGACAGCATCCCGCAGGCAACGACGGAAAAGCTCACCGAAAACAAGCTCAAAGCCTATGAATTAGGCGACAAGGCACACGAGGAGGAACAGACCCGCGAGGAGATGGGCAGGCTTTCGGATTACTTTGATAGTAATACCACCCCCTCGGAAAGCGAGCGTGCGGAAGCAGCTGCTTCTACGGCAAAGATAGAAAGTTCTATGCATCGCTATGAGGAGAACAATCGGCTCTTGAACTCCTTTTACGCTCCCGACCCACACGAGCAGGAGCGTGAAGCTCTGCGCTCGGAAATAGATAACCTCAAGAAGGAACTCTCTGCCAAAGACTGCAGGGAGGACAATGAAGAGAAACGACAGCTTGCCTTGATGGAAAAGAGCTATCAGATGGCAGCGAAATATCTTCCCAAGACTTCTGCCGTTCCACCATCTTTGGGTAATGACTTTACCGAGGATAAGGGGCAAACGGCAACGAACAAAGGTCAGAGTATGGGCAGTAATATAAGCGGAGGTTCGGCCGACTTGCCTGCAATGGAAATCTTGGCGGAACGCAAACAAGTAGTGTCCTCACTGGGGCAGCCGATGAGCGACGCTGACTTCATCAAGGAGTATGGCACGAAAGCACGCAACTTGGGCTTCCATTCGCTCGCAAGTGCGGCTGCACCCACGATGCGCAACACACTCAAAGTGGTGGTGGACAGGACAACGACGCTCAAAGAGGGCGATAATGTCGTGCTCCGTCTGCTTGAAAGTGCCAAAGTGCAGGGCTTGTGTATTCCACGACAGAGCCGACTCATAGCCGTCGCTAAGATAGAGGGTAACCGTATGCACCTGCTTATCAAAAGCATAGAAGTGGACGGGCATATCATAGCAGTCAAGCTCTCGGCATATGACACAGACGGACAGGAGGGCGTGTATATACCAGGCTCGGAGGACATCAATGCGCTTAAGGAAGTTGGGGCGAACATCGGTGGTTCAATGGGCACATCCTTTACCTTCGCTTCCTCTGCCAAAGACCAAATTATCTCAGAGGCTGCACGTGGGGTGATGCAGAGCGCAAGTCAGCTGCTTCAGAAGAAACTGCGTACCATCAAGGTAACGCTCAAGGGTGGTTACCGCCTTTTCTTGGTTCAGTCCCCAAAAAACAATCGAAAATGATAAGTAAAAATAACATTAAATCAAAAGGAACAATGAAGAAAATTATTTTATCAATGGCTATGCTTGCCATGGTGGGAGCAACAGCCACAGCACAGGAAAACAAAGATGGTCTGACACCAAGTCGTCCGCTTACTTCGGGAGAACTCTTTCAAGGTATGAGCCGTGCCATACCAACGGGGCGTGTCGTACTGCCGTATGGTCTGGACGTTACCTTTGACAAGACCGTGCATCTGATTTTCCCTTCGGCTGTCCGCTATGTCGATTTGGGTTCACAGAACATCATCGCAGGAAAGGCGGAGGATGCTGAGAACGTACTGCGTGTAAAGGCTTCAGTGAAGGACTTTGAGACAGAGACTAACATGAGTGTTATCTGTGAGGACGGCTCATTTTACGCTTTTAATGTAAAATATGCCGATGAGCCAGAGAAGTTAAGCATCGAGATGAAAGACTTTCTTTCCACGACGGAAGGTAGACTGCCAAGCAATCGCTCTGACATTTACTTTAAGGAACTCGGTAACGAGTCGCCTGTATTAGTAAAACTGATGATGCAAACTATCTATCAGAATGACAGACGCAGCATTAAGCACATCGGTGCACAGCAGTTTGGCATGAAGTTTCTGCTTAGGGGATTGTATGCCCATAACGGCTTGCTGTATTTCCACACCCGTATGGAAAACGGCACGAATATGCCGTACTCAGTGGATTTTATCACATTTAAGGTGGTTGATAAGAAGATGGCAAAGCGCACCGCTATGCAAGAGCAGGTACTTCAGCCACTTCGTGCCTATCATCAGGTGATGCAGGTGCGTGGCATGAACAGTGAACACACTGTGTTTGCGCTCGAGCAGTTTTCTCTGGCGGAAGACAAGCAGCTTGAAGTGACGCTCTATGAGAGAAATGGCGGTCGTACGCTGACCTTTATGTAACGGAAGAAGACCTGCAACTGGCAAAAAAGATTGATAACCTCAAACTGAAATGGTAATGAAGAAGAACAATATCGTTTTGACAGTATGCGTTGCGGTGGCCATGACTTTCAGTCTGCCATCGCAGGCACAGCGACTGATACCCAAGCAAAGGGGAATTGAGGTCGTAGGGAGTGTTCCACTTATCAAAGGAGAAAAGTTCCTTGCAGCTGACAAATTCGGTATGGGAGCATCATTCACCCGTTATCTCAAAAAAGAGAACTACACCTTTGTGGGAGTTGAGTATGAACAGCAGAATATGCCGTACAGAAGTTATGACGTAAAACTCAAGGATGCACTCTTGCACTTGGGCTATATGCACCCTGTTCTCTCCGACAGAGGCAAGAACGTATTTCTCTATAGTGGCATATCCGCCTTAGGTGGCTATGAGGAATTGAATGAGGATAAGAAGTTGCTACCCGATGGGGCAACATTGCTCGACCGCTCCCACTTTGTCTATGGCAGTGCTGTGCATAGCTCGGTGGAAGTGTTCCTCACGGACAGAGTTCTCTTTCTTGTAAAAGCGCAGGGACGTTTCCTCTTTGGAACGGACGTGCATCGTTTTCGTCCGGCTGTTTCTGCAGGGCTAAGGTTTAACTTTAAGTAGAAGAAAAGATGAAGAAGATATTGAATACGATTTGGGTAATGGGCGTGCTGACCCTTGCCGTGTTTTGCCTATCTGCTTGTGATAGGGATTTGGATGTTCAGCAGTCTTATCCGTTTACGGTGGAGACAATGCCGGTTCAGAAGGACATCATAAGGGGACAGACGGCAGAAATCAGGTGTACCCTCAAACGGGAAGGCAACTTTGCCGACACTCGCTATACGATACGTTATTTCCAGTCTGACGGCAAGGGCTTGCTAAGAAATGATAACGGTACGGTCTTCAAGCCTAACGACCGTTATCCGCTAACAAAAGATGTGTTCCGTCTATATTACACTTCTCTCTCATCTGACCGCCAGACAATTGATGTATATGTGGAGGATAGTTTCGGTAAGGTTCAGCAGCTGACCTTTAGTTTCAACAACGAGCGAGAAGAGGGCAAGGACAAGCCTGCATCTTCTCGCCACTAAAACGTAATTGATGCGAACGATAAACTCTTTCATTTTACTTTGTGTCTTCTGCCTGTTCTGCCAGCCGACCCTTGCCCAGCGCAGGGTGCGGCTGGCAGACTTGCCACCTTTTGAGCGTGCGGTAGTTGTTGTGAAATATTTTGAGGGCATGCACGGCTGGAAGAATTATCCGTATGTTGGATATGGGCATCAGCTGCAACCAGGAGAACGTTTCACGGCAGATATGACGGAATGGCAGGCAGACTCTCTGCTCCGTGCCGACCTTTGGAAATGCTTTGAATACTTCAAAGGATATGGAAAAGATGCCCTATTACTTGCTGTCTTATCTTACAATGTCGGAGTAGGCAGGTTGCTGGGATATGGCAAACGTCCCAAGAGCAGATTACTACAAAAGATAGAGTCGGGCGACAGGAACTATTATCGTGAATTTATCTCTTTCTGCCGATACAAAGGAAAGGTGCTACGAGGACTTGTCAAACGACGAAATGTGGAATTTGCCCTGTTTTATATACTTTGATTATCCAATACGCCTCTTGCGACATTTTATGCTCCGCAAGGGGCGTTTTCTTGTCGTTTTAGTCGCCTTCTTCGTTATGATTGAGTAATTTTGCAAAAAATGGATACACTATGTATAATCGGCAATGGTTTTGACCTCCATCACGGCATAGCATCTTCTTATGAAGATTTTAGACAGTATGTATGGAAAAAATGTGGCTTAGATGGTTATTGGATAGGACAATTAGAAGCATGCTACCCTACAAAAAATAAAGATGGGAAACTTGAACTATGGTGCGACCTTGAATACGCATTAGGGAATATAGATTTCCAAAATGCATTTGATGAATCAACAGAAGATGTCGAATTAGAGGAAGACCATGAAATGCGTTATCAGGCACAAATGGAGGAGCACTCTTTATCCGATATTGATTTTGGATATTTTATGGAGATAGCTAAAAATGTTGCATCAAACACTCAATGGCTTTTTTCAGTTTACTATAATAATTCCCAAGAGCGTAATAGAGAAGTTAATCGAGTCAAAGACTTTATTAACAAATTAGGACTTACGTGTTCGAATTGTCAGACTTTTTGTATGTAATTAAATTATAATGAAATTATTGCGACTTTCTTTTGCTTCTTTTCTTTGGTCGCCTGCTCGTTCAAAGAAAAAGAAAAGAAGCCACGCAATTTTTTAAGGTTGCGTGGCTCATTGTGTTAGGGATTTTCGGTTGTTTCAATTATCCGCTCTTCGGGGTGGGTATCAAAAGCCCTAATTGATTTGTTCATCGGGCAGGGGTGCTGTGTATTCCTCTGTCCATCACCATTCCACAATCTTCAAGGATTTTTGCGCTCGGCTTTCTCTCGGTTTGTGGCTACTACCTCAAACACACCTTCAAAAACGTATTGGGTGCGTACTCTGTAAACTTTTCTTTCCATATCTTCAAAATTCAGCAATGAGTAATCTGTGTTCCATTGGTTCACCATTCGATAACCAACGGTGGGTTAGCCAAAAATGATGTGCGCCGTAACCATAAACGAAGTATTTGTCCAACTCGGTTTCTTGGGAGATTTGAAGGAGTGCGGTCTGTAACTCCTCCTTGTTCTCGGCTATGCTTATGCCATTGATAACTCTCACGATGATATTGGGGATTTCGTCTGCCCAACTACGAATAATGCCTTCTATCTGTACTTTCATATTCCTTTGTTTTATGGGGTATATTATGCGGTTGCTCTCTGTGCTATCATTCTCATATTCTTCTGCATCAGGGCGAGTATCTGCTCGTGGTACTCGGTGTTCTTGTTGCACACGCCACGACTTTGCACCACTTTCATAGTTTCCAATGATACCTCGATGGTCTCGATGCGCTCTCCGTCCTTTGTGGCAGAGAAGATAAGCGACTGCGGTTTGCTGTAATAGCGTGCGTCATATACGCAATGGTGCAATGCTGTGCCTTCCTCCAAATGCTCCTGCACGCTCTCCAAAACATGGATGCGGATAATACCGTCAGTAAACTCTATGCCAAAGAATTTTGCTTTGAGTTGTTTGTACTCTTGTTCGGCTTCCATTGCTTCCTTACGCTTCTTGATAATGTTCTCACGCTCCTGCCTTGCCCTGCGCTTGGCTTGGTAATGGTCGTGCGTTGCTCTTAGATCGTTGGGGCAAACATACTTGGCATTGTGAATATCCTTGCCTAATTGATTGAGCATATCCACCATATCACACCATAGACTTCCGTCCTCTATATGGTAGCCGTTTCGCAAACAGATGCGGATAGATGCCCAATACCTATCAATGCTTCTTCGACCATTGTGCATGAAGAATTTGAGTAGCGGGATTTGCCCCGACTTCAACAAGGTTTCCACACGGCTATCGGAAAGCAGTGCCGGTATAAGTTCGGTAGGCACTATATTGTGGAAGTTTCCCTCAAAACCATTTCTGCGGAGTGTGTCCGTAACCTTGAACTTGGGATATATCGGTGAGTACGCTATATGGCGGTAGGCTTCGTTGTCGTTGCGTACTGCCATTGGCGAACAGAAAGAAAAGGTGTCAATGTATCTGCCTAATGTTCGTTGAACGGCAATAATCGTTTTTCTTCCTTGTGCGTTCCACCAATACTGACCGATTTCAAAGGTATATGAAGATGCCTTGCAACCTTTCTCCATTTCCACGGAAAGAAGAAACATTCTTAGTATTTGGTATTCTCCGTAAGCGGTAAGTATCGTGAAATATTGCTTTTGTCTTATCTTGCGTTGAAAGGTTTCCTTGACCTGCAACTTTGCCCTGCAATGAGGGCAGGTGCAAGTGTCCGTAGGCTTTTCTATTGTCCAACTATGCCCACAATCCATACACGTTGTGCGACCTTTGGGCAGTCGGTAGCCGAAGTGGTCAATACACTCACGGAATGCCCACTTACTTTGTTGCTTGGTTATCGGACGAAGATGCTTGCTTTGTTCCAAAACCTCCTTTTCAAATTTGTTTCTCGGTTTCATAGGCTTAAAAATCGAATAGTGATGGTTGTACTTGGGTTGTCGCGTTCTCAGTCTTTTTCACTCGTGCGTTACGGCTCTGTAACTTGGCAAGTTCCTCACGCTGATATTGCTTAATGGCTTCCTGCCTTGCTTCGGCTTTTTCTTCCTCTGTGAGTTCTACAACGTGATTAACGGCAACTTGACAAGAAACAGCCGTGCCGACCTCTATATCGTCCTCATCGTAGTAGTGGACAGCCATAGAGAAGATTTCATCATCATCAAAGCCGTTGCAACCGCTTTTCTGCACTTCATTAAGAATGTAGGTGATGCACTCCTCGATATTCTTGTTCGGTTTCATCAAGTTAGGGGCAAACAATGGGTCTGCCATAGCACGCTGATTGAGATACTCGGCTATTGTCCGTGTAAAATGTTCTGTACCTTTCATTCTCGTATATGTTTTGATGTTGTTAATACTTGGGAATTTCTACTATTTGATTGATGCGTCCATACAGGTAGGCTCTTAGGCTTGTTCTGTCGGGTGCGTAATACTCTGACCATTGTCCGTACTGATTGACAAGGTATTTCTTCAGTACATCAAAGAAGTCAAAGCGATAGCCTTGCAGTGGAACGGCTGTGCGGAAATAGGTGTTAGAGTTCACCGCTTCACATAGCCAATTCTTTTCTTCACGGCTCATACACTCACCACGATTGAGTTTTGCACGCAGGAGATATACTTTGCTATTACAAAGACTCTCCAAAGGGGGAACGTCCCATAGTACAAACTTAATTGCCAACACTTGCTCACTTTTTTCAGCCGTAGGGTTAATGCGGTAATGAGAGGAGGAGCTATATCCTTTTGGCTTTCGCCGATTTTCAATTCTGTTCATCGAAGATGTTGTATTTACTTTTTGCTTATCCATAGCGACATTTTTTTTATGCGTCCAAAGATCGGAGTATGCTGATTCCTTTTTGTAGCAAAATAGAGGTAGCGGGGCGGGCTTACACAAGGTTTTGGCGGAAAATACAACCCGTAGGTGTGGAGATTTTCCAGACAAACCAAGCGGCATAGACCTTTTGAAAGCCACAAGCCCCGTACTACCTTTGCGGATAAAAAGGGAACAGCATCCGTCTTCTTTATTTCGCATATTGTGGAGCATTGGAAAGGAAGCGAAAGTGCAACGCTCGTAATGAAAAATAGAAAAGGTGGCTATCTCAAAATGCGAGATAACCACCTGATGAAATAACATGAAAGGTTTTACAGAGCTGTGCTTCTCAAAGCACGCAAAGCAGGATGGCATAGAAAATAGCCAACCAAAATAGAATGCCCAGCAGCGTAATTGTTACTTTCAGAATCACCCTAACTATAAAGCGCAGTATCAGAAAGCCTGCAATGACAGATACGATAGTTACGACTTGCGGCGTTACTATCTTCGAGGTTAGCCAAATGGCACCGATAACGATAGAAAGCAGGATAGTGAGTTCGATGAAGCGTGTCCAACCGAAGCGGCGGACTTGCTTGGGAGAAGTCGGCTGCCGTTTGATATTATCGGTTTTGTTCGATGCGTCTGCCTTGATGAAGGCAGGTGTGTGGACATCTTGATTCATGATGATTGTATTCATATCGGAGCTTTTAATAGTTCAAGAGCAGTTACAAGATACTCTTCCACACAAAGCCAAGTGTTTGTAAAACTATTGGTGTGTGGGGAAGAATAGTTATCTTGGCTCTTGAACTATTAAAAGCTCCGATGATGTTACATCAAGTCATGTTCTCACTATCGACGGTTGGCAGACCATTGACCTCAATGAGCAGCACGATTGTACCGGTTAGTTCGGTGTACAGTTTGTCGTATTCTGTACCTGCCGCAAAGTCGTCCGTGAGTTCGTACTTGGCAAATACTGCTTGAATTGCCTTGTTGTTCAGCAAAATTAGTGCTAACCTTTCGGGGAGCGGACTTGGCAGTTCCTTCTCAAACTCCTGCTCCAGTACGGAAACAAGGGTATCATACTTTGAGAAGTGCAAGTCGTGGTACAGCACCTCGCTTGCCATCGTTTCTGCTTCGGGGTAGGAGAATCCTTGCGCCATGGCATCGCAGTAAGCCGTCAATGCCTCGTCTGCTCGAGCGGTTACAAACGCATTGTCATTCACTCTCTTTGGAAAATGCTCTCCGAGATACGCTTCCAACTTCAGACGGAAGTAGGAAAGTTCTTTCTTTGTCGTTGTCATAATTTCAAAGTCTTAGGGTTATATACATTATTTTTTGGAAATGCCTAATGCCGTATTGAAAGAGCCCAACTTGTCAGCCAGCTCATCCATATCGTGTTCTATCTTCTTATTGGTAATGCGGGCATAGATTTGCGTTGTCTTGATGTTGGTATGCCCTAACATCTTACTTACGGATTCGATGGGAACTCCCTTAGATAGGGACATAGTGGCAAATGTGTGCCGGGCGAGGTGGAAGGTCAGGTTCTTTTTGATGCCGCAAATATCAGCAATTTCTTTCAGATAACTGTTCAGTTTTTGATTCGTCAGCATGGGGAAAAGTTTGCCGTCACGATAGGTCTTGCCACTATATTTTGCAATGATGCTCTTGGGTATATCGAGTAAAAGAACGTTGGTCTCCACGCTCGTCTTTTGCCGTTTGGTCATTATCCACTGCTTGCCGTTAAGCGTGACGATGTTTTCCGGAGCGAGGTTGTACACGTCTATGTACGCAAGTCCCGTGAAGCACGAAAACACGAATACGTCCCTTACAAGTTCCAAACGACCGATGCCGAAATCCTTGTTGGCAATTTTAAGGATTTCCTCGTCTGTGAGGAATCCACGATTGACCGGTTCCATGTGAAAACGGATGTTGAGGAACGGATCATGGTGCAGGACACCAAGTTTCCTGCCCAGAATGGTAATCGTCTTGAAGGTTTTCATCATCCTCGTAGCGGTGTTGGGATTCTGCCCGACAACCGTTCGGAGATAAATGTCGAAGTCGTGTATCACGATATAGCCGAGTTCGGACAGCGGATGTCAGACCGACCGTATTTATCACGAAGGAAATTTGAGAAGTGTTTCTTGCAGACGTTGTATTTCTGTAAGGTTGCAGCTTCGACCGACACGCCTACCTGTCGTGCAACGTCACTGTTGTGCTTGTTGAAGAGGCTCATTAGGGTGTCCACATCCTCCTTCTTACCAAGATACTCCGACTTGATACGCTCCAAGGACACCTCGTCCGTCATCTCGACTTTCTTAAAGATGGTCTGGAGTCCGCTTTGAATGTTGTCAAGTTCGAGGTTGGTGGAAAGTGCTTCAGTTGTCCTTCCCTTCAACCGTTCCTTCTCCCTATCCCATTGGGACTGTTGGACAGCAATGCCCGTCGAGCCGATGGAAAGGCGTTCGTTGTTGAGATAGATTCTCAGCATGACGGGAGTCTTGCCCTCCTTGTTCACATAATTGCTTCTGAGATAGAAGACTGCTCTGAAAATTGCTTTCATACATTTTACTGCTTTTAGTTGTAGCCTGAACAGAAGTCTTGTCCTAACACCTGCCATCTGTAGCCATAGCTTGTCGGACACATTGTTGTCCGAAGTGGTGTATGGTAACAAAAACACCTCTGTAATCACGCTGCAAAGTTCAACATATTTATTTGAATAGCAGTAATTTACGCATACTCCTTATGTACTCTGTATGTACTCTTGGCTACATTTTTATTTTGCCTTGAAAATGTGTAGCCTGATTGTAGCCTTTTTAGAGCATTTTGAGAGTTTCTGTCTCCTCCGTGCTTACTCTGAAAATTGGGATGGGTATAAAAGAAAAGTATCATAACTACTTGTAGCTATGATACTTACGATTTTCTTAGGTTTCTCTCTGATGTTCATTTCAGAGTACCTAAAGCGGAGAGAGAGGGATTCGAACCCCCGGTGCCTCGCAGCACGGCGGTTTTCAAGACCGCTGTAATCGACCACTCTACCATCTCTCCAGAAGGTTGTTATTGTAGTCAACCTGCTTCCTTGTTGAAAGCGAGTGCAAAGATATAAACTTTTTTTTGAACGACAAAATATAAGACAGATAAATTTCTAATTAAAACACTTTTTAACTATTTCAAACTAACTCATATTAAAAAGATTCACACTTCTATCTTAAACGACGTCCGCAATCATAAATATAAAAATACTGGCTTATATGACAAAATGCTTTATAAATCAACCCAACAATTATGAATATCCACTCATAGTCATTATTAATCCGTTAAAATACTTCGAGCATGAAGGATACTTTCCTCTGTAGGTAATTTGACATTAGTAAGCGTGTATGGAATTCCCAATTGTTCCCACTTATATACCCCTAAGTCATGATAAGGTAAAACATCAACACGTTCAACATTACTTAGTGTATTAATAAAGGTACGAAGTTTATGCAAAGTTACCTCATCATCATTGATTCCAGGAACCAAGACGTGTCTTATCCATACAGGCTTCCCTATATCCGAAAGATAACGAGCACAATCGAGAATATTATCATTTCCCCAACCAGTCAATTCCTTGTGAGCGTCATTGTCAATATGCTTTATATCTAGTAAAACCAAGTCAGTATATCTCATCAGCTCTTCAAAAATTAAGAAACGGCTGGATTTACGACTGAACGGCTGAGCAGAGGTATCTAAACAAGTATTAATCCCTAACGCCTTAGCCTTTCGGAAAAGTTCTGTAAGAGAGTGTATCTGTAAAAGAGCCTCTCCCCCACTCACGGTTATACCACCTTTTTCACCCCAATAGCTCCGATATCGTATCGCCTGAGCAAGTAGCTCATCAACAGAGCGAAGTTGTCCTCCCTCTCTGCTCCACGTGTCTGGATTGTGGCAATACTGACACCGCATTGCGCAACCTTTGAGAAAAATCACAAAACGTATACCAGGTCCATCCACCGAACCGAAGGATTCGATGGAATGAACCTGAAGCATACTATCTTTAAATTGAGAAATTTCTGTTTGATTATTATCCACTTTACATAGAACCATGTGCACGACGTGCGATAACATCCATCTGCTGCTCACGTGTAAGGTCGATGAATTTCACAGCATAACCGCTCACACGAATGGTGAAGTTAGCATACTCTTCCTTCTCAGGATGTTCCATACAGTCAATCAGTTTATCTACACCAAAGACATTAACATTCAAATGATGTGCGCCACGATCGAAGTAACCATCCATTACCCCAACGAGCGTACTAACACGTTCTTCATCATTGTGTCCCAAAGCATCTGGACTAATAGTCTGCGTATTAGAGATACCATCAAGTGCATACTCGTATGGAAGTTTAGCTGTTGAGTTCAACGAAGCCAACAAACCATTCTGCTCAGCACCATAAGATGGGTTTGCACCAGGAGCAAGAGGAGCACCAGCAGGACGACCATCAGGCATATTACCCGTAAACTTACCATACACAACATTTGAAGTAATCGTTAGAATACTTGTTGTTGGTTCAGAATTACGATAGGTATGATGCTTGCGAATCATATCCATAAAGGTCTTCAGCAACCATACTGCGATATCATCGGCACGATCATCATCGTTACCATAGCGTGGGAAGTCACCCTCTGTCTTGAACTCTATTGGGAAACCTGTCTCATCACGAATGATGTTCACCTTGGCATACTTGATAGCTGAGATAGAGTCGACAACGTGGCTAAACCCTGCAATACCCGTTGCGAAAGTACGACGTACGTCTGTGTCAATAAGCGCAAGTTCTGCTGCCTCATAGAAGTACTTATCGTGCATGTAATGAATAAGGTTCAAGGTGTTTACATAAACACCAGCCAACCATTCCATCATATCCATAAAACGAGGCATAAACTCATCGTATGTCACAACATCACCCTCGATTGGACGATAAGCAGGTCCACATTGTTCACGTGTCTTACTATCAACACCTCCACTAATAGCGTATGTAAGACATTTAGCAAGGTTAGCGCGCGCACCAAAGAACTGCATTTCTTTACCAGTCTGTGTTGCAGACACACAACAGCAGATTGAATAATCATCTCCCCATATAGGACGCATCACATCATCATTCTCATATTGTACAGAACTTGTAGAGATAGAAATCTTTGCTGCATAATCCTTGAAATGTTTTGGCAGTCGTGAGCTATATAATATAGTAAGGTTAGGTTCTGGTGAAGGACCCATATTCTCAAGAGTATGAAGGAATCGGAAGTCATTCTTGGTTACCATAGAACGACCGTCCATACCCAAACCAGCCACTTCAAGTGTTGCCCATACAGGGTCACCAGAGAACAGCTGATTATAAGAAGGAACTCGTGCAAACTTCACCATACGGAACTTCATTACCAAGTGGTCGATAAGTTCCTGTGCCTCTGCCTCTGTAAGTGTTCCTTCTTTGAAGTCACGCTGAATGTAGATGTCAAGGAAAGTTGAGATACGACCTACAGACATCGCAGCACCATTCTGTGTCTTGATAGCTGACAAATAACCAAAGTAAAGCCACTGCACAGCCTCACGTGCATTGTTTGCAGGCTCTGAGATATCATAACCATAAATGGCTGCCATCTCCTTCATTTCCTTCAATGCTTTTATTTGCATAGAGATTTCCTCACGCAAACGAATGACATCCTCTGTCATTGTACCATCACCACAATTGCGCAAATCCTTTGCCTTCTCGTTGATAAGGAAGTCTACACCATAAAGTGCTACACGACGATAGTCACCAACGATACGACCACGACCATAGGTATCAGGAAGACCTGTAAGGATATGATTGTGTCTAACGAGCTTCATCTCGTCAGTATAAGCATCAAAAACACCCTCGTTGTGTGTCTTGCAATACTTCGTGAAAATCTCATGAAGTTTTTCAGATGGTTCATAACCGTATGTTGTACATGCCTGCTCAGCCATCTTGATACCGCCATAAGGCATAAAGGCACGCTTCAAAGGCTTATCAGTCTGTAAACCTACAACCTTCTCCAAATCCTTTGTTCCTTCACCTATATAACCAGGGCCGTATGCTGTCACACTGGAAACAACCTCTGTCTCCATATCCAAGACACCACCCTTAGCACGCTCCTGCTTTTGCAGTTCTTTGAGCATACCCCAAAGTTTATTTGTTGCCTCTGTTGGCTCCTCAAGGAACGAAGCGTCACCATCATAACTATCATAATTATCTTGGATAAACTGACGCATATTGACCTCATCAAGCCACTTTGAACCAGTAAATCCTCTCCATGCTTTTTTCATATCTATATATTTTAATTTGTGAAAAATGTTATACTGGTAATTTACGATGTTGTTTCCACAGCACTAATTACCGTTAGCAAAGTTAGGCAAAAAATCACAATGTCAGGCATTTAGACATAACAATCTTTACAATATAAGGCAAAAAAATACCTACAAATAAGGATGCAAAAATCATGCACTACAACATTTCACACGAGCGAATAACAAAAAGTGAACCATCATACAAAAACATTCCAGACTACCTCCTTATTATGGAATTTAGGATACTCACAAGAAAATTATCACAACAACATAAAATCTACATTTTTATTTCATTATCCTCATTATTATTAATAACTTTGTGCCATACATCAAAAAAACAATTCGAAGCATCTTATTGTGAATAGGAATATTGTCCTAAAACAACACCGTTTCACAATTGCTTTAAGAGAGATTATTAAATAAAAAATCTAACTTTATACAACCTTATGAGAAAAATCATATCCCTCTTGTTCCTGACAATCGCATTGACAGCTACCGCACAGGACTTTAATCATTACTTTGAGGAAGCAACACTCCGCCTTGATTACATCTTTGCTGGTAATGCTAAGCATCAAATCATTGCCATAGACGAATTGTCACGCATCCCACGCTGGTATGGCAAACACGAACATCTATCGGAAGTTCCTGTTGAAGGAAATGGTCAGGTAATTGTACGTGACAGCCACTCTAAAAAAGTGATTTATCGCAATTCGTTTTCGACACTTTTTCAAGAATGGCTAACATACGACGAAGCGCAGAAGACTTCGCAAAAGTCTTTTGAGAATGTTTTTCTCGTTCCCTTTCCAAAAGACACCGTAGACATTACCATTGAACTAAGAAACAACCGACGTGAGGTAACAGTTTCAATGACACATACGGTTATACCCAATGACATTCTTATACGTAGGATTGGCGAACATAATGTTACTCCTTACGAAACATTACAGACTGCTACAGACACAACCCGTTGCATCCATATAGCCTATATCGCTGAAGGATATACAGAAAAAGAAATGTCGAACTTCATTAAAGATTGCCAAACAGCAAACGACGCTCTTTTTGCACACGAGCCATTTAAGACCTTACGCAATCGTTTCAACATTATCGCTGTTAAGGTTCCATCTGTCGAAAGTGGAACATCTGAACCATCGAAGGGGATATGGAAGAACACTGCTCTACATTCCCATTTTGACACTTTTTATAGTGACAGATACCTTACCACGCTTCATCTCAAAGAATTGCACAATTGGTTAGCAGGCACACCATACGAACATATTATCGTACTTGTAAACACCGAAAAATATGGCGGAGGAGGCATTCTGAACTCTTACAACCTTTCAATGGTACGTAATCCCTACTTTAAGCCCGTAGTCGTCCATGAATTTGGTCATTCCTTTGCAGGTTTAGGCGACGAGTATGCGTATGAAAAAGAACAAATAAATATGTATCCGACTGATGTTGAGCCTTGGGAGCCAAACCTCACAACATTGGTCGACTTCCATAACAAATGGGAAAAGCTTATAAACAAAAAAACACCTATCCCTACCCCACAACCATCCGACCTCGACAAGGCCAACGCACATCTTGATAAGTGGAAAGTTGGGGCTTATGAACCAGCTGGTTACTCTCAACACGGAGTTTATCGTGCCTTTCCAGACTGCCGTATGCGCACCAACATGCATCCCGAGTTCTGCCCTGCATGCACATTAGGCTTAACAAAAATGATTAAGTTCTATACAGGCGAATAAATAGATACGGAAGGCTTTATACACTCCCTCATCCATGAGGAATGCAATTTTTCAAGTAACGCTCCTCAACCACTGACAACACTCCCCAGAATGTTGTTAAATCCATATCTCTAAGTTTGTAATATGAATTGCGAACTTAGAGATTTAATCTGCAACTTATAAATATGTAAAAAAACAGAGAAAAGACTTAACATATAAAATCTACTCACAAAAAGGACTATATATTAATAAGATGTACAACACATAAAGACACTACTTCTATCTTGACAACACACTAAAATTTATTCATAGTAGGATTAATTTACAATCTATATTCTCAAGAATAAATATATTTCACATAATCAAAAAGTTTCAAAAACGCTTTCTTATATGAAAATAAGTATGTACCTTTGGGGCGAATTTTTTTATACATTACATTAATTCATTTTCAAACACATATATTAATAAAAGAGGATAAAAAAATAGAACTGCTTTAAAAGCATTAACAACAAATTAATTAGGTTGCATTATAAGGTAATCAACCTGAACTTATAATTTGCTGACACACAAGACGGATATTTATACTATTTTAAGTTAATAATAGAAACATCAATTTTTAATAAAAGTTTTATCTATGAAAAAAAGTAACATCAAAAAGAGTGTACTTCCTCTCTTCGTTTTAGCAGGAGCACTCGTTCTCAACAGTTGTCAACTATCCGAGCCGATAGAGCCGGTTAAGCCAAAAGAAGAAGCTTCTACTGAAAATCTTCTTAATGCTAATCAGGTTAAAGGTTATCTTAGCAAACTAAAGGTAGCAAAAGGCTTAGTAAAAGAAGTTACACCTCCAGGCCTTGGAGAAGCTATTCCAACCACAGATCCTGAAACAAAAGAGAATGAAAACAAGGACGTTGTAAATGGTATCCCTGGTTATTGGGTAAGCAAAACCAAGAAATATACCATTTCACAGGCCTTTGACGAAACAATCCTTTTAGACCCAACAACAGACATCATCTACCCTGGTTGTGCTTTAAAAGGTAACTCTATTGGCAACGGGACCTATGCAGCAATCAGTGATTGCAAGCTGGGAGATATTACCTTCTCTATCAACCTGAGTCCTGAAAACCCTGCTGAAAGCTCAAAAACAAAGCGCACTGTAAACAACATTCGTAAGAGTGATTATCAAGATGCACTTAATGATTGGGCAAACATGCAATTCAAGGAGGGTCCACAAACAACAATTCAATCTGTAGAAAAAATCACAAATAACACCGAATTAGTTGTAAAATTAGGTGCTGCAGTGAAGAGTTCTATTGCGGATGTATCTACAAACTTTGGTTTTAACTTTAACAAGAAGAAAAACCACATCTTAGCAAAGGTTATCCAGAAGGTATTCTCTGTTTCAACAGACTTCCCTAAGAATACTCCAACTATCTTTAGTCAAGTAGACAAAAGATATTTTGAAGATTATCAGCCAGTGTATGTTTCTAACATCAACTATGGTCGTATCCTTTACTTATGTATTGATACTGACGAAAGCGAAAAGGATGTTCAAGCAGCTTTGGACTTTGCAATTAAGAAGATTAAGAACACCAACGTTACAATCGATGCAAATCTTGAAACTAAATATAAGAACATCCTTAGCAAAAGTGATATTCACATCACAATGCTTGGCGGAGGTGCAACCTTACAAAGAGAGGTTACAAATGCAGATTTAGAAGCTGTTAAGCGTTTCTTAGACCAGCATGTGCCTATCAACCAATTGCAACCTATTAGCTTTAGCCTACGCTTTGCTGTAGACAACTCACAAGCACGCGTCTTGACTTCTAACGTGTACACTATTACACAAAGAGACTTTGTACAAGACTTTAAGCGTATTCGCCTTAGCTTCAGAGTTGTAGGTGCAAGGCTACAAAAGATGATGGTAAGCTACCAAACATGAACTGGAAGGCCGTATTAAATGGTTCTTTAGGTATGCAAGCTGATGGTGAAGAAGAAACTACCCTTTGGAAGATCAACAACTTAGACGTTCCTTACAAAACTCTTAAAGAAAACAGAGTTGTACCAATTGAGGGCGATGACGCTTACCTTGAAATCACTCGTAAAAAAGATGAGTCTGTTCAAGATATGACAGAAACACGCAGCGTTATCTTCACATCTCACATGAGAAATAACATGGGAGCTTATGGTGATAATTATACGGATACTAAAAAGAGAAGTTTATCAAGTCTCTTTGAAATGTACAACTCACAACAAGAAATACCTATCACATTAACACAAAAGGGCAAGGAAATAACAGTGTATGTAAAAATCACTAACATTTCATACCTTCAGAAATAATCAAATTTAAATATCTTCACCTATCTTTTTATAGTATAGGTGAAGGTTCTTATACATAACATTTATAAAAATCATCAAAGATATGAAAAGATTACAAGTTTACTTATTCTTTTTGTTATTCTCGGATTGCATGCGTTTGCGGAGCCAATAACTCCAAACCAAGCCTTACAATTAGCTCAACAATTCTTTAACAAACATAAGAGCGGAGCAAAAAGATTAACAATGGCCTACACACCACGTGTAGAACAAAAGAAACTAAGCACTGCATTAACACGCGGTGTACAAGGTTCTGAGATTCCAGAAAACTTCTACTATGTTATTAACAATGGCAAAGAGAATGGTTATGTAGTAGTTGCGGGAGACGACAGAGTACGCACTATTCTTGCTTATGCAGACAATGGTAACATTACTGAAGACGACATTATCAATCACCCTTCTATCCATTGGCTCTTTGAAGAGTATAAAGCTCAAATGCAATGGGCAATAGAAAATATTCCTTCTAAAAGTAATCATGCCTTAACTCGCACATTACCAGATGACGAGCGCGTTGAAGTAGAGCCTCTACTCGGTTATAGCAATGACAGAAGAACTAAGTTAGACGAAGCTATCTCTTGGGGACAGGCATGGCCTTTCAATTTATATGCTCCTAATTATAGATATAATGGAACACTTTATCCTACGGTTTCAGGTTGTGTAGCAACAGCAATGTCTACCGTTATGCGTTGGCACAAATGGCCAAACAAGGCAAAGGGACAAGTATCTTATTACTGGAAAGGTAAACGTATGTCTCTTGACTTTGATGGTCAAGGTGCTGAAAACGCTGCATACGACTGGAGCAACATGCCAGCAGCCGTTACAGGTGGTGGATACGACCGTGAAACGCTCAAAATGTTGAACGAGACACAAGCTGACAACATTGGACGATTACTAAGAGACGTAGGTTATGCTATGCAAATGGACTATAACCCTGCGGTGACAGGTGGTAGTGGAGCTTATGTCTACAATGCACCAGAGGCATTGACAGAGCACTTCGGATACAAGAAAACATTAAAATTCTTAGAGAGAAATAATTTTTACAAAAACGATTGGCTGAAGAACATTAAAGATGAAATGCAAGACTATGGACCAGTAGTTTACGCAGGTTTCTCTACTGGTGGTGGCCACTGTTTTGTATTAGACGGATTTGCAACCGGAGGTTATGTTCATGTAGATTGGGGTTGGAATAGATCTCAAAATGGCTGGTATGCACTTGATGTTCTTAAACCAGGACAAGAAGGTATTGGCGGAGGTCGTGGAGGCTATTCTTCAAGCCAGCAGATGCTTCGTTATTTAGCTCCTGACAGACCTATCAACCCAGAGCCAAGACCACAACCAAAGCCAGAACCAAAACCAGAGCCAAAGCCAGAACCAAAGCCAGAGCCAAGGCCAAATCCAATAGAGAAAAAAGCAAATCTTTATATCTATGGAGAAAGCGGTTCATACGAATTTAAGAACACTGAAACACGTGCGACCGTAAAGGTTAGTGTTGCTAATAGTGGTAATGACAATTATGCTGGTCCTCTTACATTAGCGGTTGACAAGATTGGCGAAGATAGACAGTACAAAACACTCTCTAAGATTAATAGTACACTCATTCGTGCTGGAAGATATAATACCTATACGTTTGAAATTAACCCAAGTGAGTTAGACGAAGGTATTTATTATCTCGCTATAAACTATTCTTACAATCATAGTCTTGTTCGAATACAGGAAGATGCTGGTACTCTAACGATTAAGGCTTCAACTCCTCAACCAAAACCTGAGCCAAAGCCAGAACCAAAACCAGAGCCAAAGCCTCAACCAAAACCAGAGCCAAAACCAGAGCCAAAGCCAGAACCAAAGCCAGAACCAAAGCCTATCGTTGTAGAAAAGCCTACAATGCTTGTAGCTTTTAAGGCTTTTGTCTATGCAAAAGAAAAAGAATCTATAAAGATTCCTATTACTATTTCAAATGATAGCAGACATAACTACAATGGTACAGTTATGCTATATGCTATTCCATCTGGCGCAGATGACACATCTGAAAAGATTCTCATCTCATCAGGTAGAACATCTATTAAGGTAGGACAAAGAATAAATTATTCATTCTATCCAAACGATAATTTCAAGGAGTTAAAGAACACCTCTCAGTCTGAGTATGGTACTAAATACGACCTTGTTTTGGCATTTACCCATGAAAAAGGAACGTTCTACGCAACCCTTGGTTATGACAAGAAGAACTACAGAATTGGTCAGCTTACCATTACTTCTGAAGAAAAGAAGCCAGAACCAAAACCAGAACCAAAGCCTCAACCAAAGCCTCAACCACGTATTGAGAGAGGTGACATAGCATTGCTTACAGCTTACTTCTATCAAAACAGAGAATACAAAGGTAGCGATAATGCATCAACTTCAAAACTTTTAGACAACTTGACTATACGTTTCTATGTTAAGAGTATTGAAGGTTATAATGGTGATGTTAATTTCTACGTAACACAACAGCGTGGCGGACATACACCTGAGGCAGGTATGATGGTTACAAAAACCCTGCGACTATCTGCTGGAAGAACAGGTTATGTAGACATACCATTCAGTACTAAGTATCTTCGTCCTGGTAGAGCTTATGCTAACATACAATATCAGGTCACTGGCAATACAAACTTCTTCTATCGCGGATACGATGAAGTTACCTTCAATGTGAAACGTGGCTTGTATTACGATTTCATCCTGCCAAGTGACAACGATGAATACTCTAAGATTGATTTGTATAAGAAGACACAAGGTCCAACCTTGGACTTCTATGTAGAGCCAACATCTTTGGTAAGATGCAATCAATTGGCATTGATGTTGTAGACCAAGATATTAGTGACGCTATAGTTACAAGCATTGAAAATAACGTTGCGACAAATAGATTTAACGTTTATCCAAAGATGGTTAAACAAGAAGTTACTATCACTGTCCCAGCAGCTTCTAAGGCTGACTTCTTTAATGCAACTGGTGCTCAAGTATTATCACAGAACCTCAAAGAAGGCGAAAACACTATCGACCTATCAATGTTGTTAAAGGGTATATACATCGTAAAGACACGATTTGGAGTTGAAAAAGTAGTAAAAGAATAATTGCATAACGATCTGTTCCTACTTAAAGTAGTAACAGATCGTATTTACACACTACGACTTAACGGTCATTAGACCTGCATAGATCTTATTATCTTGTCGAGCATATTATTTGTTTTTATAATAGCTTTGAATAGTTAGTCATAAAGACACATAAATGCCGACAAGACAATAGGAGAAATCAGGTTCTAATGACCGTTTTGTTTTTACATAAAACACAAATAAAAGCAGTCTGATAAAAAAAAAGGCTATACAGCCTTGTCATACAATATGGTTCTTTGAACCCAAATCAGTATCTTATCTGCCTTTGCAACAGAGACGAAGCGAGCTACATCAAGTTACAAAGACAATCCACCCTACTCGACAAAAATCAAACTTATTATTCAATGCAATATTTTTATTTATTGCCATTCATACTGCAAACTTAGAGATTAGGGATTATTTCTCATCCTCCTTCTTCAAGACAAGCAATATCTATGTAGTCCATCTCCTCCATATTCCTATTGACAACCTTCCTCCGTGAGCCATCTTCAAGTTCCCATTTCTGATAGCCAATCTGCTCCACTTCAAGGACCATCCTACGTATTTCCGTTTCAGGGCGTACAATGCTGATAGCCTTAAACTCATACTCGTCTTCTTCCTGATCATCCTTCTCAATCAGTTGGCATATCTCTTCCGTAATACCAAAGTTCAGTTGCCCCGCTTCCACAATAACATCCAAATACTCATCTGCCAGCGGAACAACGAGACAATCTCCTTCCATTCGTGGAGTACGTCGCACAAGCTTTGGATTTAATCATTATCTTATACCTCTTCACTATTCGTAAGTCCTTCAGCTTCGCTATTTTGTCGAGCCTCCTCAAACTTAATCTTCATTGTTGGGTTTTTATATGTTAGTTTACGGATCGTCAGGTCCTCAGTATCCTTAGTGGCGAGGCGTAAGTTATTCTCACTACTAACCAGTTCCTGACGCACCTTTTGTAATTTAGAAATGGTTGCATCAATATCCTTAATAGCATCCGCTAATTTCGAACTGTATAAACCATAATGTCTGACGAAATTTGTCCTAAAACTTTCTATCTTAGATTCAAAATTTGTCACATCAACTTCTTTACTCTGGGCTATGATGAGTTGCTTTTTATATTCCAAACTCTTCTTTGATGCCTGCACCAGCAAACTGATAAATGGTATAAAAAACTGTGGACGAATGACATACATTTTTGGATACAGGTGACTCTTGTTTACTATTCCACCATTGTACAATTCGTTATCAGCTTCCAGTTAAACTCACCAAAACGGCAAACTCACAACCTTTCTTTTTACGATCTTCATCCAGCTTCTTTAAGAAGTCATCATTCTTATGTTTTGTGGCAGTAGTATCCATTTCATTCTTCATCTCGAACATAATAGAAATGTATTCTGTCCCATCTTCACTGTCACGAAAGATAAAGTCACCCTTAGTGCCATCACTTGCATCATTATCCTTATCAAAGTAGGCATTAGGCATCAATGGACGCAGATACTGCTCAAACTGAATACTACAATGTTGTTCCAAAGTCTCACCCACCATCTTTGTCGACATTTTAGTCTTCAGGTCTTTGTAATAAGCCACTTGCTCCTCCATCATTTTCAAATCTTTCCTGTGATTTTCGGCTAATGCGACCTCATGAAGTTGAGCTTTACTTTTCTCTTGTTCTATTTTGCTTTGCAATTGTACAATCTCTGTTTCCTTTTCCCGAACAGCCTCTTGCGCCTTATTGCGCTCTTCCAATATGGCTAATTGCAGCTTACTCTCACTCTGTCTTATTTCACCTTTCAAGTCGCTAATTACTTTATCCCTTTCTGTTAAAGCAATTTGTAATTCGCTTTTCTTTTGTGCCTCTATCCCTTCAAGTCTTGCTTTCAGACTGACAATCTCTGCTGCCATCTCCGATTTCTGACGTGAGAGTTCATTTCTTTTTCGCTCCTAAGTCGTTGTATCTCTGCATCCTTAGCGAGTATTTCTTGCTCCTTTTGCGACAGCTGACCCATGAAAGCCTGTTCTGCCTTTGACGCTGCAAGAGCCTGCTCAGCCTTGTTGCGTTTATCTAATTCTGATGTTCTACGACTAAGTTCTAAATCGAACTCAGCATTCTTTACCTGACTAACGATAGACGCATAGTCGGCTTCATCTACTTGGAAAAAGCTTCCACATTTAGGACATCTTAATTCTTTCATGATGCTTATAATAACTTAATTATTTCTACATATTTTTTTCAAAGGTACTGGATAATACCAAACACCAAAAGGCGAAGTTCTCAATACTTTTATCTATGTAAGTAAAGACCAATACGACAAAAGTAGCAATAATAAATGAATATAGCATCAGCCTGAGAACATTTTATCTCATAAAAACTCTATTTAAGTTGATTACCCTTCGCTAAACTCTTGCTTTATTTACACAAATTAGGACTGCAACGTAGAAACACATGAAAAGAACTATTGCAAACATGATATTTATCCCTCTCTACGATGCGAGGAACATATATAAAAAAGGCTGGTTAAGAGAGAAAAAGATGTTATTTCTGAATTATTAACTAAAGTTTCCCACCCTTAAAACACTGGTCTTTTTTTTTATTCACCTTTACCTGTTATTACCCATATCCATTGATTTTTAACACAAGTATAATAGAGGTTAAGCAGTCTGTTCATATACTTCGTCCCATTTTTCTAACACTTCTGCCATTACAAGGATTTTGCTCAACTCTTTGTCGTTGCCGCTGATTGTAGCCATAAGCTGTTGGGGCGTTATCCCAAGTGTTTCTCCCTAAAATGCGAAGTATACGTTTGATACAGGCAAGAACTCGCTTCCATAACGTGAGTGCCATGAGGTCGTCCTCTATATCCGAAAAAAGTTCGCCCATGGTTTGATATTCTGTGAACCTCTTTTCCAAAGCCATGACGGTATATGTAAGGTAACATAGCGTTGCGTCGGCTATCTGACCATTAAAGTCGCAACCTTGATAACCTCCTAATCCGAGATATTGCTTAGTCTCCTTGTTCATCACTTCTATGTTCCATCTAATCTGATACACTTCAAAGGCTTTTTATGAAAGACATCGTTGTATCCGTGGTGAGCAGGACGTTCCATGTGGAGTTCCTACCATACTTGATGAGGAATATTCTAATAGGTACATCCCCTAAGTTGCCGTTGAGCTGAATATATCGACATCTGTACTTACGACAGTTCTTTCCTCGTTCACGTTCATAGGTAGCAATGAGTTCTGCAGCATTTTTCTTCCTGCCTGATACGGTGTATTTCGTCTTTCCCATTTTAGCAAGTCCAACAAAGTGCATTACTCCTTTACCTATGCTTCTAACACATTTCATAAGTTGCTCGCAAGTGAACCAACTATCGGTAATCACATACTTCGCATGCAAACCCATCTTCCATCCACGGCGAAGCATATTCATGGCAGCTTCCATCTTAGACATCTTACACTCTTGAAAACGCTTATAATCGGGGTTGCCAGTATTCCTTTTGGTATGATACGCTTTTCTACGTTGCTGTTTTGTCAGTCCGCAGTCGCCTTGTTTCCCTTTTTCCTGATGCAGTGAAAAATCAAAGGGTATGGTTGTCTTGCCGTCAAAGAAAGCACAAAGTAGCAGTTTGTAGCCCAATACGCACCTGCCTTTAACATGGTCAAAAACACGACTGATACCCTCCATCCTCACACCGCTCTTCTCAAGCACGGTGTCATCTATAATGAAACAGGTCGTGGAATCGGATTGAGGAGCTTCGCCATACTTACGCAATAGGCACATGTAACGCAGTGCAAAGCGGTTCATCAAGCGTCTCCAATCCATCTGCGGGCGAGTCATCATTCGATAGAAACAGTTCTTACCATGATTTGAAAGCTCATATATCTTATGCTTGCATATACTGTGGATGCTCTCACCCACAATGCGGAAGAGGCAAAGAGAAAGGATTAGCTCAGATGCCGAAACTCCGTCATGTTTCTCCAATGACAGACGAGATAGCAGGTGACCGATACCAAACTTGCCAAAAAGATGCAATAAATCATCACTCATTCGAGTTTTAACACTCAAAAGTTTGGATAACTCACTTATTTTCTCTATTTTTGCTTCCATAACAGTTTTTGTTGTTTTTGTCTTTTGACAATCAGTTTTTACGATTACTAATTTACAAAGAAAATTCGACAAACTGTTATTTTTTTCTATCTATTTGTTAGGGTGGGAAACTTTAGTTATTAAGAAATAAGTCGCTTGTATTAGAAAAATAAATGTATCTTTGCACATCGTTTAAGAGTAGTTGTTTTTTTGCATTAATTAACAAAAACGTAAAGCCAACAAATTAAATAGGTATAGTAAAGATAGACTAATTATTAAAACAAAAAAATAAACAATATGAAGAAAAAAATCATTTATGTATTGATGATAGCATGTATCGGAATGACCGCTATTATTAATACAAGCTGTAGTAATGAAACAGATTTAGTAGCTAACAAGCAACAAGAAAAAGCAGGTCCCAAGGGTGTTCTTATTTCGTTTGGCTTGTCAGCTGAAGATTATGGTACCGACAACGAAGTGGCTACACGTGGCATCTCTGATGCTCAAACAGGCCGTGTAATCGCTACCTCTACTTCTAATTTAGGTAACGGCATAGAGATGTTGACCGAAGTAGTAGAAGATAATGCACCTAAAACTCGTGCAGGAAGTCAAGCTGTTCCTCCTCAAGACTTTTGGATATTAGCATATAAAGATGGGCAGCAAGTAGCAAAATGGCATGGTAATTCAGGAAACGGAACAAACTTTAATAATTATTCTGATAGCCCTGCATTGAAATATCTTCAACCCGGTACATATAAATTCTATGTCTATAGTAATTCGTACATGGAACTGACATCAGATGAAAGGCTTACCACAAGTATAAATAAAGGTTCGAGAAATGCTTTTTATCTCGCAGAAGAGAAAACTATACCAAATCAAAAAGAATATAAACTTGATTTTGTATTGAAGCCAATGTTTGCCAGAGTTCGTACGAAACTTAAAACATATATAGACAGGTCTTTTGGTGGTCCTTTTTATGGTTTTTCATCGTATAAACAAGATGCAATACCATATACACGTAATATAAATCCTGCAACAGGAGAAGCAACAAATATTCCTGCGGCAACGGATGGTACTCTTCCGTATGGTAAACTTGACGAGTCAGGACAAGGTACAGAAGGAGAAAATGGTGCAATAAAATTCTATTATACGATGACTCCCGACTATACTGGAAACTATTTCTTGGAAGGAACCAAGTTAAATCAAATATCTTTCAAGTTTGATAACGGTAATAATATGACTATTTTTGGACAGAAGGTTAATAATATGACATTAGAAAATAAGCTTAAAGCTAACGTTACACTTGAAGCAGGAAAGAGCTATACCCTTGTTTACACAATGTATAGCTTAGGAAATTATCTATTTAACGATGGTTCGGTTAGTTCTCTTGCTGTAGGTAAAATCGCAGGAAAAACACCTGTTGGATTCGTGGTAGATGAACAAAAGAGAATTGCTATTGCACTTAACAATGCTAATGGTGAGAAACAATGGGCAACTGCAAATAAGCAAAGAGCAACAACCCTATGGCCTCAAAGTGAGCAAGGTTTGCGTGATGGTATAACAGAATATAATGGAGGTAATACAGAACGTGGTGGATATAAGGAAACATGGGATTCTAATAAAACGATTGACAATATTGATAGAACAGAAAACGCAGACTTTCCTGCATTTAACGCAATTAAGGATCTTACCCCTGTTAATGGTAACAAATGGTATGTACCAGGTGTTGGCGAATGGGCTTTAGCACTTAAGCTATTTGGAATAGATGATCCTGCAGCTGGTTATACAGCTGCCAGACAACAAAAAAATCCATGGAGTAAAGTCACAACCCAAGGTTTGGGATATGAATACCAAAACATTGTATTTAAGCAAGCAGGTGGAACTCCGTTAGACGCATGGTATTGGACAGCAAACCAATGGGATGCAGGTGGAGGTACTGCAATTACTTTAACTACAGATGATAAAGGTGCTTTCTTTGGCGGAGCAAGATTAGCCTCTTCAACATTTGTTAGACCTTTCATTAAGTATTAACAAATCTAAGTGTATATAAAATAAGAATAGTTTTAAGATATGATAGATAAAAAGAAAACCTACATGCAGCCAATAACAACAATACTGGATGCAGAGCCGATGGAAATGATTTGCACAAGCGTCACAGCTTCAGGCGAATTAACATTATCAACGAATGGCTATGACGACGAAGGTGACTTCGAAGCAGGAGATGTTTATTGGTAAAAAATATTATGCATTTTTCGTGCTCTTAAAGATTGAATAACAATAAAAAGCGTCATCGCTTCTCAGTAATACACTAAGTACAGATTGTTATTCTCTCACGTTATAAAAACGTAACCCATTGTTAGAATTAAGTATGTAAAATCCTTTAATGGAACTTCTTACTACATACAGCGTTCTAACAATGGGTTTCTTATTTTCTGTGCGAGTTTTGGATTAAAGCCAAATCTCAGTCATTAGACTACAATTTTTCAAGAATTTTTGTTTGTGTATGGTTTACTAACATCTTCATTCAGCCACACAAGTCCCAGCAATGAAGCCAGTAGTCCATGCAGCCTGTAAATTAAATCCACCAGTAATAGCGTCAATATCCAAAACCTCACCAGCAAAGAAAAGATTTGGACAAACCTTGCTTTCAAGTGTTTTAGAATTAATCGACTCTAAGCTCACACCACCGCAGGTTACAAACTCCTCACGAAAAGTACTCTTACCCATCATCGTGTACTGGTCATTAACCAAAGTTTCTATCATACGATTTAATGTTTTACGACCTATCTCCGCCCAAGGCTTTGCAGCTTCCAAGCCCAACTTACTTAGAATGTAGAGCCACAACCGACTCGGCAATCCAAAGGGATGTAAGGTAGCAAGCTGCTTGCGTGGGTTAGCTATCTGCATCGCTAAGATATTTTCTTCCACCTCCTGCCTACTACGCTCACCTGTCCAACTAATTGCAATCGGAGACTTATAGTCCTGCTCAGCAAGCATGCGCGCAGCATGCGAAGAAAGTTTCAAAGTGGCAGGACCACTCATGCCCCAATGCGTCACAAGCAAAGCCCCCTTCGAGCGGAATTTTGTTCCGGGTATCGTCATCACCACTGGGTCTACAACCGTTCCCATAAGATTACAAAAAGCCTTATCTCTTATGCTAAAAGTGAAGAGTGAAGGAATAGGCGGTACAATCATGTGCCCCAGACGGGCAAGATATTGCAAATTGTTACCCTTTGGCGAACCACCAGTTGTTATAATCACACGATGAAAAATGCGTTGTGTTCCATTATCAAAAATCAGTTCTAATCTTCCATCCTGCATAGAACGAATATCCATTAGCCTACTCTTGCAACAACCATCACACCCAAGTCGGCTGCTTGTTGCACTAAACAATCAATAACGGCATGCGAATCCTGCGCCTTAGGAAAGACACAATCGTCATCCTGCGTAACCAATGGTACACCATGCTCTTCAAACCACCTATAAGCATCCTCGTGGTTGAAAGTCATCATCAGACGCTTCATTAACTTGTAACCACGCGGATAGGCTTGTTTCAAGTCTGAGATTGCTGCAAAACTATTCGTCAGGTTACAACGTCCGCCACCAGTTACTTCAACCTTTGCAAGTACCTTCTGCGCCCGTTCAAAGATAGTAACCTTACATGACGGGTTTGTTCTACGAGCTGTAATAGCAGCCATAAACCCTGCTGCTCCCCCACCTACTATTGCTATGTCCATTTGCTTGTATTCAAAAACTTCCTTCTAAAGGACTTTCTTACGCTTTCCACTGAACTCAGAGAAGTCAACACGAATAATCTCAACTCTATGGAAACTTTTATGAGCATATTTATCACCTATGTCCTTAAAATCCGCAGATAATTTATCAATCAATAAATGCAAGGCCCTCATCCGTTCTTCCTCTGAAAGATTCACATTTGCCTTACCAAAAAAATATTGCGCTTTCGTATTCAGTTGTAAAATTACGTGGTAATAAATTCACCTTCCCTATAACACAAAGCGAGACCATTGGATTCTGCTCAATAGCCGTTAATTTACGACCCTCTGGCGCACAATGAATGTAAACACTATTCTGCCCATCCCATACATAGTTTACAGGAATACCATAACCCATATTCTCTGAAACCATGCTTAGGACTCCATATTCTCCTTCACGTAGTAATTCTATTGCACGCTCCTCGTCCATCAATCTATCTTGTCTGCGTACCCGTTCATTGACATACTTCATACTGCTTAATATTAATGTAAATACTTATAGAATTGTGCGTTACAGACACAGTCGTTATACCAAGAAACACTATATCAGACAATCCTATACAAAAAAAGACCTTGACTGATTCACATCACCCAAGGTTTAAATACTAAAACTAAATTAACCACTAAAAACTTGATGCAAAGATACATTTTTTCTTACAAACAAGTCTTTTACTACATACACCAAACTTACGATTTAATAATTATTTGCAATTAACAAGACCGACACAAGGGTTTATCTATAAAACCACTCTACTTAAAGAACACTTCATGTGCTTTCTATCTACCTATATAAAAATAATCTACAATCATCGTTTAAGATAAAGATATACGATTATAGAAATCAGGAAACAACATATATCCCATTCCACACAATGAACATCTTTCACTCAATGCGACTTTGTAAATTATTTTCACAAACAACAAAACCAACACACGGTCTTAAAGCTCCTTAAAGAGCATCTTTACGCATGCAAAAGATGCCCTTCTCGCCTGTAACTAATGCTCTTTTGAAGTCGTATTAAGCACCTTTTCATATATCAAACCATAACCTACTGACATTCTGTCGATTACAAACCAACCCCTAAGACTTGTTATCAACGATATTTAGAAATGAATTATTTGAGTTGTGTAAAGGATTTTCAAAACATTATTAAATTAGTTATCATTGTTCTAAAATAACAATCATTAGACGACAAAAAAATCGTTATACCTGCAATAAAAATTGTTTCCTAAGAGATTTTATTTAGTGTCGTCGCTAATCTATTCCTTCATAAAACTTGCAATATTGGGATTTTGTTATTATCTTCGCAGACAGGAAAGTCAAAAAGGCTATCCTAATAAGATTCAAGACATGGGAAGAAATAAATTCGCAAAAGACGAGATAAAAGAAATATCCAAACTCCTCCGATTAAAAAATGCAGGTAATCGTGCAAAGCAAAAGATAATTCGTCACGATCTTCGCACTATCTACGAGTTTAACATTTCCGACTTCAACGAACCGGGCAAAGCCTTCGGCGAAGAAGAATTGAAAGACGCTATTTCGCGCGGAGCAATTCAGATTCTTGATGACACAACCATAGCAAACATGAAAGCAAAACGTCTTCGCGACAAAATGCGAGATGAAGCCGAACGTGAACAACAATCCATTGAAAAGGGAGAGATGACCGACTGGAAAGCTGCTGCAAAAGAATGGGAAGAATGGGAGCAGTCGCAAAATAATGGCGAATAAGTTTCTATGCTTATAGTTCCTCTTACCTTACCAAGGAAAAGAGAAACATTTCATTAGCAAAAGACAAATCCCCGATTGTTACAAAGCAGCCAATGAGTGATTGAATCCATTTTAATTTCAAAATAAAAAAAGACAATGACATTATATCCAAAACTTATCACAGAAATACTGGAAAAAGTAATTTATCCGGGAACAAAAGAATATTATCGAGAGTGAGATGTTGGCAGAAACACCCAGCATCAATGGCAACAAAGTAAGTTTCACACTCATCTTCCCACGTGAGACCGACCCATTTCTCAAATCAACAATTAAGTCAGCCGAAGCCCAAATACATTACACACTTGGCAAAGACGTAGAAGTAGAGATTACAACAGAATTCAAGAATGCTCCACGTCCAGAAGTCGGCAAATTACTACCACAGGTTAAAAACATTATTGCAGTAAGTTCTGGTAAAGGTGGTGTCGGAAAGAGTACGGTTTCAGCCAATCTCGCTATAGCATTGGCACGACTCGGTTACAAGGTAGGCTTATTAGATACAGACATCTTCGGTCCGAGTATGCCAAAGATGTTTGGTGTAGAAGATGCGCGTCCATACGGAGTGGATAAAGATGGTCGTCAGCTTATTGAGCCAGTAGAGAAATATGGTGTCAAACTATTATCTATCGGCTTCTTTGTAAATCCAGACACTGCAACACTTTGGCGTGGCAGCATGGCAACCTCAGCCCTCAAGCAGCTCATCGCCGATGGTGATTGGGGAGAACTCGATTACTTCATACTTGACACACCACCAGGAACCAGCGATATTCACCTCACACTGATGCAAACGCTTGCTATCACTGGTGCTGTGATTGTGTCTACTCCACAGAATGTTGCATTAGCCGACGCACGCAAGGGAATCGACATGTATCGCAATGACAAAGTAAACATCCCAATTCTTGGAATGGTGGAGAACATGGCATGGTTTACCCCGGCAGAGCTACCAGAGAATAAATACTACATCTTCGGCAAAGACGGATGTAAAAACTTAGCAAAAGAACTGGGTTGTCCGTTGCTTGCACAAATCCCAATCGTACAGAGCATCTGCGAAAATGGAGACAATGGTACACCGGTAGCCTCACAAATTGACACCATTACAGGTCAAGCATTTCTCAGTCTTGCACAGAGTGTTGTCACCGTTGTCAATCGTCGCAACAAGGAACAGGCTCCGACAAAGATTGTTGATGTAAAGAACAAATAGACAATAACAAACAAAAAAAATTAGCAAAGAGAAATAATCGTTATGTAAACGAAAGTTAAATCTTTGCTAATTCATCTTATAATATATACCTTTGCAGTAAGCTCCTGTTTGTACACACACGACAAGAGGAGTTTCACCTATATTCGAATGATGATGTATAAACCTACTTTCATTGCAGGTCCCTGCGTTATAGAAAGCCCAGAACTACTCAATGTGGTTGCAGAAGAGTTGGTTAGGCTTAATAAGAAATACGATATTGATATCATTTTTAAGGCCAGCTTTGACAAAGCAAATCGCACAAGCATACGTTCCTTTCGTGGACCCGGACTTGACAAAGGTCTTACGATGTTGCATGACATCAAGGACAAGTTTGGGCTGCGACTTCTAACAGATATTCACGAAAGCTATCAGGCAGAAGCTGTTGGAAAAGTTGTTGACATCATTCAGATACCCGCCTTCCTTTGTCGCCAAACAGACTTATTAGTATCAGCAGCCAAGACTGGGAGGATTGTGAACATCAAGAAAGCACAGTTCCTTAGTGGTCGAGACATGCTTTATCCAGTACAGAAGTGTCAGGAAAGTGGAGCGAAGGAGGTATGGCTGACCGAGCGTGGAAATAGCTTTGGCTATAACAATCTTGTTGTCGACTTCCGCAACATCCCCGACATGAAAGAGATTGTGCCTAATGTAATTATGGATTGTACGCATAGTGTACAACGTCCAAGTGCAGGAGATGGCAAGACCGTTGGCGACCGCAAGTTTGTTCCTTCTATGGCATTAGCAGCCAAGGCCTTTGGTGCAACCGGATACTTCTTTGAAGTACACCCTACTCCAGACGCAGGATTGTCTGACGCAGCTAACATGTTAGAACTTGATAAGTTAGACGAATTAATAGGAAAACTTGTATGAACGAAGTAGAAGAAAGATTGACACAAGTCAGAGCATACGCCATACAGTGTATAAAAGAAGAGACAGACGCAACTCTTAATCTCATCAACCAATTAGATGAGAATTTCGACAAGGCAGTCAGTCTTATGTTCCATTGTCGAGGTAAGGTTATTGTGACGGGTGTTGGCAAGAGTGGAAACATTGGAGCAAAGATAGCCGCAACCCTTTCTTCTACAGGTACTCCTGCTTTCTTTGTAAACCCACTGGATGTCTATCATGGCGACTTAGGTGTGATGACAAAAGACGATGTTGTCTTAGCATTATCCAATTCAGGTCAGACGGACGAACTCTTACGCTTCATTCCGATGGTACTTCACATGAACATACCGATTATTGGAATGAGTGCCAATCCTAACTCCTTATTAGCAAAGTATTCTTCAGCCCATTTGAAAGTCTGGGTAGAGAAAGAAGCATGTCCGCTCAATCTTGCTCCGACAAGTTCGACAACAGCTGCACTTGTTATGGGTGACGCCTTAGCGGTAGCCCTTATGCGTGTTCGCAACTTTAAGCCACAAGACTTTGCACAGTTCCATCCCGGTGGAGAATTGGGCAAACGGCTACTAACAACGGCACAAGACGTAATGCGTTCGGACGAGCTTCCTATTATCCCAAAGGACATGCACTTAGGCGAAGCGATAATACACGTGAGCAAAGGAAAGCTCGGTTTAGGAGTGTCGCTTGACGAAGGAAAGGTTATCGGACTGATAACTGATGGCGATATTCGTAGAGCTATGGAACGTTGGCAAGCTAAATTCTTTGACCATACGGTCAATGACATTATGACAAAGAAGCCTAAGATGGTTTTGCCAACAACCAAGATTACAGAAATTCAACAGATTATGCAGCAGAACAAAGTACATACCGTCTTAGTCTGTGATGAAGAAGAACGATTATTAGGTGTTGTTGACCATTATAGTTGTATGCTGTAAAAAGAAATTCATATCCTATATATCTTCACATTAATAGACAAAAACTTTGCTTACGAACTAAACATGTAAGCAATAACAATATGAGAGAAACAAAACTAAACTCTAATAGTCTGAGAGCCATCACATTGGTGATGGCCTTTTTTTTCGTATCAATCTCTACACCTATTTCTGCCCAGTCAGAAACACGAAACTCAACAACAGAAGAGCCTAACAACGCCATCGTCAGAGCCGACTCTCTGATTGTTAACCAGCTTCGAAAGAAGAAGATACACTTTTCTCATAACAACACAGTAACATTGCTGACAACTGGCAAAGAAAAGTTTGACGACCTCTTTAAGGCTATTGATCAGGCCCGTTCAAGTATTCACTTAGAATACTTTAATTTCAGAAACGACTCTATCAACAAAGAACTTATAAGTCACTTAGCAGCAAAAGCGAAAGAAGGGGTTGAAGTTAGGGCTGTCTTTGATGGTTTTGGCAACGCAAGTAATAATCAGCCAATGAAAAAACATCACCTGAAAGAAATACGTGAGAAAGGTATTGAGATTTATGAGTTTAAGCCCTTAACCTTTCCTTGGCTGCATGACATCTTCAATCGAGACCATCGCAAGATTGTTATTATTGACGGGAAGATTGCCTATACAGGAGGAATGAACGTGGCAGACTATTATATTAATGGAACAGAAGTTGTTGGCTCGTGGCATGATATGCACTGCAGAATTGAAGGCGACGAGGTGAATACTTTACAGAACATCTTTCTAAACATGTGGTTCTTAGTTTCAGGACAAAGACTACATGGCACTAAATATTATCGTGGAACATCTAACGCTGACTATGTAAAAGGTCTGAAAACTGACACTTGTAGAAACGCAGGAAAAAAAATGATTGGGATTATCAACCGCGAGCCACATGTTTCAAAGGACATCATTCGTTATTTCTATGTGAATGCTATCAATGATGCAAAGGATAGTATTAAGCTCATAAATCCATATTTCACATTAAGTAGAGCCTTAAAGAAAGCATTGAGAAATGCCGCTAAACGTGGCGTAAAGGTTGAAATACTAATGAGCGTAAAGAGCGACATCCCACTGACCCCCGACTGTGGTTTCTATAATGCCCATCAATTAATGAAAAAAGGTTGTACAATATGGATGTTTGAAAAGGGTTTCCATCACACTAAGATTATCACTGTTGACGGTCAATTCTGCACCGTAGGCTCAGCTAATCTTAACGCAAGAAGTCTTCGTTGGGACCGAGAAGAGAATGCAGTAATCGTTGACTCTTGTACTACCCACGCATTAGATAATCTTTTTGAGGCACAAAAGAAAGAGAGTTTTAGACTAACCGAAACAAAATGGAAACAATGGCGCACACCATGGCAACGCTTCCGTGGATGGTTTGCTTCTTTATTATCTCCATTTCTATAATAAGAATAAAGAAAAGCGGCAACACACTGCCTTTAGATTTTATTAATATCAATATATCCGTGCATTACGGCATAGATGGTTAAGGCCGACACACTCTTCATACCGAGTTTGTCCATTATGTTCTTACGATGAGTAATCACTGTTGTCAGACTGATATTTAATTTCTCTGCTATTTCTTTGTTAATCAGTCCCTGTACTATTAGCGACAACACCTCTATCTCACGATTACTTAAAATCTTATTTTTTAATACCTGAGGGAGTTCTGGAAGGTTCTTTCCACCAGAGTGCCCATATTGTGCAATCCTCAAAATTGCTTTAACAAGTTCGTCCTCTGGCACATTTACACAAAAGCTATGAAAACCTGAAAGCTGCGAGTTTGGGTCTTTTTGTTAGTGTCAGAACAATTGTTTTATAGATACATTGTGAGAAGAAAGTCCTATTCTCTAAAACAATTACCTGTGAAACAAAATAGTGATAATACGAGCATGGTTGCGCTTCCTCAAATTCCTGAAAACTTGAGAAAGAGTCAATGGTCATAATAGGAACAACATGCTGTAATATCTGCTTTAATCCTAACACAACAAGTGTATTAGAATCGACTATTGCTATTTTGGGGCGACCCATATTTGTTTTCATCGAATGTTCCATCGTCTTACACATAAAAATAGGATGACATAACTGGGGTGTTGGGTGTTGGGTGTTGGGTGTTAAATATTGGGGGTTGGGGGTTGGATATTGGGTGTTGATGTTGGATGTTGGATGTTGGGTGTTGGATGTTGGATGTTGGGTGTTGGATGTTGATGTTGGGGGTTGGATGTTGGGGTTGAGGGTTGGGGTTGGGGTTGGATATTGGGTGTTGGGTGTTGGATGTTGGATATTGGGTGTTGGGTGTTGGATATTGGGTGTTGGATATTGGATGTTGGGTGTTGGATGTTGGATGTTGGGGGTTGGATGTTGAGGGGTTGAGGGTTGGATGTTGGGGTTGAGGGTTGGGTGTTGGGGGTTGAGGGGTTGGGTGTTAAATATTGGGTGTTATTGTCTTTACATATAAAAATAGGATGACACAACATCACCCTATTATTTCTTTACTATTAAAGTTTCACACTACTTATGTCCACAAGATTATTCACAATTGCATAAATTGTTAGTCCAGCAGGTGAATGTATTTGCAACTTACGAGCAATATTACGACGATGGGTTATTACAGTATTCGTCGAGATGCACAAATGGTCGGCTATTTCCTTGTTTGTCATACCCTGCGCAACTGCCACAATCACATCTTTTTCGCGATCACTAAGAACCTCATTTGAAACAGGATTCTGAGTAATCATATTTGAAATCTTTACGCTTACATCATTCTGCTTACTCTTTAACTCTAAACGTCTAATTACAGGTATGAAGATTTCGTCTTCAACCAATGCGTGTTGTTCGAGCCATGCTTCACAATTATAGATGTCATACAAAGTAGCAGTAAGGCGGTTATTATGATTTGCATCAGAGGGTAGATACTTAATAATAATACTTTTCAGCTCACGTAATTTTACGTCAGTCTGGCTATGATGCTTTGAGTAAGTTTCGACATCGTACGAGTCACTTGGTTCTCCTTTCAACAACGAATCTACGTATGGAAAGACATTCTTTTCCTCATATTGCATGTGATTACGGATAGAATGAGCATATTCATCATAAAGACGGAGGATAAGACGAGCGAGATTATCACTTTCGTCCAACGACGCACATAACTCCTTTCGTATGAAAGGTAACTTATATTCAAGGTAATAGGTATGACTTGCTTTTAGGTATTGCATTAAGGTTGGGATAGACAATCTGTCGACATCATCAAAGCCCCTGTATCCATTAATTGCAAAATTAACAACAGCAAGGAAAGTATAAGTGTCTACATTTTGGTCATCACACACTTCTCTTACAGTCTTGTCACCAAAGCCTAAGCTGATACCAAAGCTACCTAAGCTCTGTAACAAATCATAATTGTCTCTGATAAGATAAATCATCTTATCATCAGGCTCATACATTTTCTGATTCTTCATCTTGTCACGTTGTAATGATATGGTGTCAAAATAACATCAATAATGCAATAGTTGTTGTTAAGTATTTTGTTATTAATCATTAGGGTTTTTAGATTAATGTTCTTTTCAACGATACATTATTCTGTTTTCATTACAAATATTATTGTCTGCTAAAAATTTAGACGCAATAAAACTGCAACATTATAAGTAGTCTTATCTTCACATCACCAAAAGAAAAAGCAAAAGGACTTGTACGATACCAGAAACTATTTTCATTTTTAGCGGATTGTTTCAAATAAAAGCGGTATCTTTGTAACTTGTAACGTGTTATAAAACACATAACAAAGTTTAGACAACAGATATGACAACAGATAAAACAGGTATGAGAAAGGTCACACGTAAACGTGGAGCAAAAGCACAAAAAGCTCCATTAAAAAGTCGAACTATCTCGAATGACCTTATACCAATTGAGGAAGAAACATGGCTTCTTCAACCTATTGCTGTAACGATGATGCGCCACGACTATTCGCTTATTCAAGTAAGAATTCTGGTGTCTATTGTTGAAAGCCTGCAATCTATTTTGCATGGAATATTAAATAACAAAAGAGGATTTCAGCTTGGTTTATTTCAGACAGATGAGTTAGACGAGGACGGGCGTATGCCTATAAAATTACCTTTCAAGGAATTAGGTGTTGACCCAAATCACTATCCTCAACTGCGAAACTCGCTCAAGATGCTCGCTTCTATTCCCGTCGAAATACCTTATAAGACCGCTGAAGGAAGAAAATACACAAAGGCGACTAACCTTTGTGACGTATATATCCCAGAAGATCGCTCCTATAATAAATATGCCGTATTGAAACTTGACCGCACTGTTGCAGAACGTCTTGTTTCATTAGACTTTGGTTATCACCGATTAGGCAAACAGATTGTCTTTGCATGCAAGAACCGCTATACACAGCGCATCTATATGTTCATAGAGTCATGGGTCGACAAAGGACGCACTGTTATCAAGACTTTGGAGTTCCGCAAGATGCTCCGTTTGGAAAATAACTATAAGAAATTCTCCGACTTCTGTCGTCGTGTTCTTGACCCTGCAATGCAGGAGTTAAAAGAACTTTCAGAGAAGGGATTCTGCGATTGCTACTTTGAATACGAGAAGAAATATGACCATGGCCAACGTGGTGGCGAACCAGACGAGCTCATCTTCATCATACATCGCACAAAGGACAAGATGAATGTTCAATTGCAAGAGATGACACAAAACCAGCGTCGACAGTTCCAGCAATATCTTGTTCAGTATTTCGACTTCACCCCTGTGAATGCACAAGAAATGTCTGATCGTATTACAGCCGAAACCTATCAAGAAGCTGTTCAGAAGCTGATGAGTCTTCGTGACAGATTTGTCAAGACTTTCGTTAAAGACAAAGCAGCCTACACATTCAAAAGTCTTGATGAGTTGCTGAGGTCGAAAGAAATTCCCAACACCACAGTAGAAGAAGTAGAGTGATTTATAGTGCAACTTCGCCCTATATACGGTTTGCTTTCACAAACGACCCATCTTCTATCCCTGTCAATAAACAACATACGGGGACATCCATTTTGCTCATCAACCCAAAACTCTCAAACAAATTGCTAATTCGTTTATCGTCTTTTACAAGTGACAATGATGAAATGATAAACGAAAGTAGGTTTGGCGAACTTAAATAGTAGAACAAAAATATATGAGAATAACGGACATTAATCGCCTTAGGGTAGCCTCTGTAATGGTAAGAGGCTACTTTCATGCATTCTTCTCTGGTCAGGCAGATGCACTACATCCTGGAAAGAAAAACTTAGAACCAAAAGAATATAAACAGTTATTGGTTCATCATTTTGACAATCTCTCAGGACATTTTGTTTCCGTACTATTTCCTATACTTATCCGCCTGAACTATTCCGACCTTGAAACAGTGGCAGAAGACATGAAGCGACGACACTTCTCTGAAACCACTTCAACAAAGATATTATTACGCTACGCCTGTGGTAGTAAAGAAGTCTACGACCTTGTAACAAGTGAATATCAGAAACAAATATATTCCTTACTCGCAGGTCATTTGCAATCTACTGATGAATATTTTGCAGACTGCCCTACCCTCACCCATGAAAACAGCGTCTCGGTATCACTTGCTATTCGCTCGATTGTGCGTGTACAAATGCAAGCCTATGCGGCAGGTATCACGCAAGCTAAAACAGAAGTGCGCGGACTACATCAAGCTACGGTCTACCGACTAATGATAGAAGGTATGATGACTTTACTGCACGAAAAAACGGTTAAGTTTGAAGAAGAAAATCTGGAAATGATGTTTCGTAAAGTTTCATTAAACTCTGATAACTTTGAGAGTTTAATGAATGAAATGAACCAAGCCTACGAAGACTTAGTCTAACTGAAATATTATTCTCAATTCTCTTTATCAATAAATTAAAAAGCGCAATCTTATCCTTATTGACGGATAAGATTACGCCCTGCATCTATACGAAGAAAAATAAATAAAAGTAATGTAAAGCCCCACAAAGAGGAACCTCCATAACTAAAGAAAGGTAATGGAATTCCAATAACAGGCGTCAGACCAAGTACCATTCCAACATTAATAAAAACGTGGAAAAGGAAAACACCTGCAACACAATAGCCATAAATACGACCAAACTTGAATGGCTGACGCTCTGCAAGATACATTAAGCGAAGAACAAGACAAAGAAATAACACAAGAACTGAAGCAGAGCCAAGAAATCCTTCTTCTTCACCAACAGTACAGAAAATGAAATCGGTATCTTGTTCTGGCACAAACTTCAACTTTGTCTGTGTACCATTCAGGAAACCCTTACCCTGCAACCTCCTGACCCGATAGCTATCTCACTTTGATGAACATTATAACCCGCTCCTGCAAGGTCTTCGTCCAAACCTAAAAGTACATTGATACGGACACGCTGGTGCGGTTGCATTACATCATTTAAAACATAATCAGCTGAATAGAAGAAAGCTATTGAACCCAATGCAAACATTCCTATATAAAGATAGTTTGCAAAACGAGTATTCATTGCATGATAAACCAAATAGCCAATCATACACGCAGACAATACCAACTGCACCCAAACAATATCAAACGGAATAACAAACTCTGAAAAAAGCAAAGCAAGTCCCGTAATACCGAAGATATACATCAATAACAAACGTGTTCTTCTCTTATCACCAACATAAACCCATACCATGATGGAGGAGAACAACTGAACGAGTAAGAGTACGACAAACTTGCCTACAGATGTGGGGGTGTCCCATAACAAAATATCCTCATACTTTATTCCAACTACAAAATAAACAACCATTGCCAGTCCTGTGAACAAAAATGCACCTGACATTCCCTCACGATAAAGCATAAGAAAGAATGAGAAATAAACCAAAGCCGAGCCAGTCTCACGCTGTCCTACAATACATAACATTGGTAAGAAAATAATACCACTTGCACCTGCAAAGTGTTTCCAATTCTTTATCGTAAAACCGTATGCAGACATAAACTTAGCTATTGCCAATGCCGTTGCAAACTTAGCAAACTCTGCTGGTTGTAAACGAAGTGGACCTAAAACAAGCCACGAACGTGAACCTTTAATACTATGAGGATTAAAGATTGTTGCAAAGAGAAGGAGTACTAATAGACCATAGATAACATAAGCAAATGTGTCATAGAATCGGTCGTCCATCATCAAAAGTACAAAACCTAAACAAATAGAAGTACCGATCCACACTATCTGCATACCAGAACGAGTTGAAAGCGAGAATATCTCTGTATCGCCATAAGTATAACTCGCACCGCATACGCTTACCCACCCAAAGGTGAGCAAAGCTATATAAATCCCTATCGTCCACCAATCTAAAGAACGAATAACACCTGGTTGTCTGTCTGATGTATAATTACTTGGCACGGCTTATTTTCTCCTTGCTTTTTTGATTATCACTGGATTGAACGCTTGATTTTACCTTTATCTTCCTTATTCTTTGACGGTGTACGTTCCTTAGATTTATCCTTAAAACGCTCCTTTTCAGAATCCTTTATTTGACTCTTTGATTTATCCTTAATCTTGTTCCTATCCTTACTATCCTTTCGTATGTCTTTTTCTTTCTCTTTCTTATCATCATCATTATTATCCTTCTTCTCTCTCTTTATTCTTATTTCAGGCTCTACTCGAATAGCTGGGTCGTTCTGCGAAGAGTTCTTCTTGTCTTTCTCCTCCGCATCTTTTCTTGCCTTAGCCTCTTTTAATCTCTCAGACTCTGCTAATTCCTGCTTTTCTTTAATACTCTTCAACGAATCTCTTATAATATTTACACGCTTAATAGAGTCTAAACGAACAGAGTCAGCATGAGATAAAGGACGCTTAAAGGAGTATGAGATATGACGTTGCTGCATTGCATTAGCACGAGCCTCATCACCAGGCGTGAGCTTCCCATTGATATATTGTTCTATCATCAACGAACCAATAGGTACACCATAATCTGCTCCGAAACCCTCCATTCTCAACATAAACAGCTATCGCAATCTTTGGTGTATCAACAGGTGCAAATCCCATAAACACAGAGTGATCTTTGCCACGATTCTGTGCAGTACCAGTCTTACCTGCCAAAGAATAACCTGGATGTACTGCATGCGCACAAGTCCCTCCACGAACAGAAGAAACCATACCGGCTATAACCTCTTGATAGGACCTCAAACTGCCCTTTGTATGATGCTTCTCAATATACTTCTTATCTAATTTCTTTCCCTGAATGTGACGAACAATATGAGGTGTAACATAATAGCCTCGATTGGCAATCGTTGCCCCGAGATTAGCTATCTGTAACGGAGTAAGATTAACCTCACCTTGTCCAATAGATATTGAAATAACTGAAAGTGGATTCCATGTCTTAAAGGCATTATCATAAAACTTCGCATTTGGTATCATACCTCGCTTCTCGCCTGGAAGGTCAATACCTAATTTATAACCAAAACCCATTGACACCATATAATCACGCCATACGTTCATCGCCTCCTCCAATGTCTTATACTTTTTGCGATTAGAAAGCATCTGATATAATCCCCAACAGAAATAACTGTTACAAGAAGTACTAATAGAAGGAACTAATGATATTGGAGCTGCATGCGAATGACAACCCACATGAAGTCCTTTGAAATTGAAGCCATGATTACACGGATAGCGCGTAGAGTCCGTCACTATACCCTCAGTGTAATAGGTAACAGCTTGACCTGTCTTAAACGTAGAACCAGGCGGATATTGTCCCATAATAGCTCGATTAAGTAAAGGCTTAGCAGGATCAAGAGTCAACTCACGTTGATGCTTTCCACGAAGTTTACCAATCATCATACGAGGGTCAAAAGTTGGTGACGATACCATTGCCAATATCTGACCAGTCCTTGGTTCTATTGCAACAACAGCCCCTAATTTACCCTCCATCAATCGTTCACCAAGTGCTTGAAGTTCTGCATCGATCCCAAGCTGAATATCACGTCCAGGGTGTGGACGCTGGTCATATTTTCCATCTTGGTATCTACCTTGTATCTGTCCATGTGCATCACGAAGAAGTATCTGTACACCCTTTACACCTCGCAAATCATTCTCATACTCACGTTCGATACCCATCTTACCGATATAATCACCAGCCTGATAGTAGTCATCGTCTTCAATATCTCCCTGACTCACCTCAGCTACATCTCCAAGGACATGAGCAGCAATAGGACGTTGATACTGACGAACACTACGCTTCTGAATATAAAAACCGGGGAAACGATAAAGTTTCTCTTGAAAAGCACTAAAATCCTTATCGCTCAATTGACTTAAAAACAATTGTTGAGTAAATCGAGAATAACCTGGATTCTTACTCCTATCCTTGATGTTAAGCATTCGGTTGATAAAGTCAGACTTAGTTATATTCAACGCCTTACAAAACTCGAGCGTATCAAGATGACCCTTCATTTCATTGGTCACCACCATGATATCATAAGCAGGCTGGTTATATACCAAAAGTTTGCCATTTCTATCTGTGATAGAACCACGTGAAGGAAATTCTATCTTCTTTAAGAAAGCATTAGAGTCTGCACTCTTTCTGTAGTCATCACTGGCTATCTGAAGAGCAAAAAGACGTATGATATATATTGCCACAATACCTATTGCAACAGCACTAAGTACAAGGCGACGCTTCTCTAAATCGTAGTTCTTCATCGCCTTATCGCCTCCTTAAATTCTCAACAACAAGAATAAGCACAAGTGTAAGCAATGTGCTTCCACCAATACACTGCAACCATTCGACTACATTAAAAAAGCTAAACATCTCCAAAGAGAAGAAGATAAAACTATAGATAATGGTAAGAATAAACACATACCAAGTGTACTGTGGTACACTAAGCGTATCCAAACCTGCTTGAAAGTTCTCACTACTATCACGAGGAATAAACAGATGTAGGACAAAAGGCTGCAAAGCTGCTAATAAAGTTAAAGACCCAGCCGTAATGCCTGGTGTATTTGTAAAGACGTCTATCGTAAGCCCCATGATAAAAGCCCATAACATGATTGCCCATTGAGGATAATTACGAGGAAAAAGAAGGATGAAATAGATATAAAGTAAGGGCGTAGCAACAGCAAAGAGGTGAATGTGATTAAGAACAAACACCTGCACCATAACCAATACGGTAAACCATAGCAAACGTTTTAAGAAATCTATATTCATCTTTCAGATTGTTATTCAAAGGAAAAAGAAACTCACTCCAAACTAAAAAGAAACTACAAGGAGAGTTTATCCCGTCTTATTATTTTATAATGACAAATAAATTACTTACTGCATTCTATCACCTATTTGATTCTCAATAGGCTTTATAGAATCTTGTGCTGCCTTTATAACCTGACGCTGATCTCTTATAGAAGCATCGTCTATCACACAGACATCACGTAGGTTACCAAAGTCTGTAGAAAGCTGTACCTGCAAACGATATGACAATCCATCTTCCGAATTATACACATGCTTAATCTTACCTACCAATACTCCTGCTGGGAAAACTGAAGAATAACCACTCGTCACAACACGATCGCCCAACCTAAACTTTGCATGACGAGGTACGTCATCTAAATAAGCAATATCACTTGCACCACCATCCCAATGAAGATAACCAAAATAATCACGCCCTTGAATAGAACAACTTATATTTGATTTCGAGTTCAGCACAGGAATGACTACTGCATAATGAATACCTGTCATATAGACTATTCCCACAACTCCATTGCCGCAAGCGACACCCATATCTTTATGTACACCATCCCAAGTCCCCTTATTAATGGTGATAAAATTATTAGGTTTATCCAACGAGTTTGCAACAACCTTTGCTGGTATCAATCTAAAGTTTGACAAAAACCGATACTGCCCCTTATGAAGGAAGGTAGAATTCTTTGTCTTATCATATAATTGAGCAGACAACTCCTTTACTTGTTGTTCTAACTCTATATTACGTTTAGTCAAGGACTCATTAACCTCGTCCAACGTGAGGTAAGATGTTACTTTTGAACTTCCTTCATACGCCAAGCCCGCAATATAATTCGCTGACGTAAACCACACACTGCCCTGATAGTCATTGAAACGGAACAAAAGTACCATACTCAAGACTTCCAGGGCAACGAACAAGAACCAATGCTTGTACTTAGCAAGGAACTCAGTCAGATTGTGCATGAACGTTAGTTATTATCTCATCAAGAACGAGAAACGATCTACGTTCTTCAATGCTATGCCTGCTCCCTTTGCAACACTGTGCAATGGGTCTTCAGCAATATGGAAAGGAATATTAATCTTATCAGTAAGACGTTTGTCGATACCACGAAGCAAAGCACCACCTCCACTGAGATAGATTCCGTTCTTTACAATGTCTGCGTAAAGCTCTGGTGGTGTATTCTCCAATGCAGAAAGTACTGCATTCTCAATCTTTGCAACTGTCTTATCAAGACAATGAGCAATCTCCTGATAGCATACAGGCACCTCCATAGGAAGAGCTGTGATACGGTTTGGACCATGCACTATATAATCCTCTGGTGCTTCTTCGCCAAGGTCTGTCAGTGCTGAACCGACATGAAGCTTAATACGCTCTGCCATACGCTCACTGACTTTCACATTGTGCTGACGACTCATATATTCCTGAATATCCGCTGTGAGATCATCACCTGCTACACGGATAGAGTTATTACATACGATACCACCCAAAGAGATTACAGCAATCTCAGTGCTACCACCACCAATATCAACAATCATGTTTCCTTCTGGAGCCTCTACATCAAGTCCCATACCAAGAGCTGCTGCCATTGGCTCAAAGATAAGGTAGACATCACGACCATCAGCATGTTCTGCTGAGTCACGCACAGCACGTAGCTCAACCTCGGTAGAACCCGACGGAACTCCTATTACCATACGCAATGAAGGTGAGAAGAAACGATTACCACTGTGAACCATCTTAATGAGTCCACGCATCATCTGCTCACAAGCTGTAAAGTCAGCAATAACCCCATCACGCAAAGGACGGATTGTACGAATATTGGGATGTTCCTTCTCGTACATCATCTTTGCATCACCCCCCACAGCAATCATCTTATCTGTGCGACGGTCCAGTGCTACTACTGATGGCTCATCAACAACTATCTTATCATCACTGATAATGATTGTGTTTGCCGTTCCCAGGTCCATAGCAATCTCCTGGATAAATGAAAATAATCCCATTAATATTGTTTCTTTTTTATATGTATTCTTATTTCAAAAGCAATTATTCTGTCACAAACCAACTATGTATTGCGGTATCATAACTACTGCTCACACTGAAAGCACGTTCAGCAAACATCTTGCGATCTTCTATTTCTGTCTGTGCTCCATTCTTATTCAAAATCTGAAGTAAAACGGGGTATTCTGCCTTACTTGGCACAATTACAACATCCTTAAAGTTCTTTGCTCCAGCACGTATCAACGAAATACCTCCGATGTCTATCTTCTCTATTATATCCTCTGCACTGGCACCACTGGCTACGGTCTGTTCAAAAGGATAAAGATCTACGATAACGAGATCAATAAACGGAATGTCATATTCTTGCATCTGTGCCTGATCACCTTCATTCTCACGACGAGAAAGAATACCTCCAAATACCTTTGGATGTAATGTCTTTACACGACCACCAAGAATTGATGGATAAGAGGTTACATCCTCTACCTTTTGACATTCATAACCTAATGACTCTATGAACTCCTCTGTACCACCTGTACTGAGGAACTTTACCCCTTCTTCATCCAATTTCTTGAGTATATCCTCAAGTCCATCTTTGTGAAAGACCGAAATAAGAGCCGTCTTTATTTGTTTTTTACCAGCCATTGTAAAACATTTTTATGGATTTGAATTGCAAAGTTACTAATTATAAGCGACTAAACAACATTTTTAATTCAAAAAAATACAAAAAGAGTTTCAACTATTTGCTTTAAGCTAAAACTCATATTGAAACATAAATAGAATTCGTTTGACATATAAAATAAAATGAACCTTCTTGTTCTTATCAAAGAAAAATATATTAAGGAAACAATACACAAAGGAAAAATCTACATATTATAGTGGACAAACGACCAATTTGTGCCTATATTACTTAAAACTCTGCATTGCTTTATTCACTCATATCATTATTTTTACTATCTTTGCTTCATGAATTTCTCTGCTACACTACTTAATTGGTTCAAAATCAACAAACGCTGTCTTCCTTGGCGTGAAACGAATGATGCATACGCTATTTGGCTTAGTGAAGTTATTCTACAACAAACACGCATAGCACAAGGTATGAGTTACTGGGAACGTTTCATGAAACAATGGCCTACAGTAAACGAACTTGCTGCTGCCACGGAAGATGATGTACTAAGGGCTTGGCAAGGACTGGGTTACTATTCCCGTGCAAGAAACCTGCATAAGGCCGCACAACAAGTAGTGAAATTAGGTGGGTTTCCACAGAATTTCAAGGATTTGAAAACACTAAAAGGTGTAGGAGATTACACTGCCGCCGCAATTGCTTCTATTGCCTTTAACGAAGCAGTTGCCGTAGTCGATGGCAATGTGTATCGTGTTCTTTCTCGACACTTTGGCATTAACACTCCCATTGACAGCACTGAAGGGAAAAAGGTGTTTCAAACACTGGCACAGTCTCTTATACCTATAAACGACCCTGCTAATTATAACGAAGCGATAATGGACTTTGGAGCGATTCAGTGCACTCCTGCTTCGCCTCTTTGTCTTACTTGTCCTCTATGTGAAAGCTGTATTGCTTATCGTGAACAACGTATCAACGAACTACCTATCAAAAGCAAAAAGGTGAAACAACGAAAACGTCATCTCACCTATATATACATTGAACACGAAGGAAAAATCGCAATCCATCAACGTGGAGCTGGTGACATCTGGCAAGGATTATGGGAACTGCCTCACGCCGACCTACTTACATCCACAAGCAATAGTCTATCAAATAAAGAAGATATATTGACGAAAGAAGCAATATTATTAAAAAAAGACATTAAACACGTTCTTACACACCAAATTCTACTTGCCGACCTCTATCTATGGCAACCTGACGTGCGTCCCCTCTTGCCTTCGGATTTCATCTGGATTGAAAAATCATGTATTGACAAATATGCCTTACCCCGACTAATCGAAATGCTACTGGAGGAAATTCCCGATTAAAAACGTCTACATCGGCTCTTTGCATCACACCTCTCCTACCCCTCAAAAGCATACATCAGCTGTTATTTCTTACCGAAATTATTATCTACACGAAGCTGACGAGCCACCAAAAATGGGAAAACACAAGCAATCATCACAATAACAAAGAACCAACGATAGCCTACCGCCTCTGCTAATTCACCTGCAAACAAGCCTGGCAACATCATTGACAATGCCATAAAACCTGTACACAAAGCGTAATGACTTGTCTTATTCTCTCCTTGACTGAAATAAATCATGAATAACATATAGGCACAAAATCCAAATCCATAACCGAAATTCTCAATAAAAACAGCCACACTTATGGCTATTATATTACATGGAAGTGTATATGCCAAGTAGACGTATGCTAAATTAGGTAAGGTGATTGCTAATGTCATTGGCCATAGCCAACGCTTCAGCCCATCACGACTTATCATCATGCCTCCTATAATACCTCCTGCCAAAAGCCCTACTACTCCGACAACACCATTGACCGCACCATATTCTATCTCTGACAATTCTAACCCTCCCTTTGCCTTTGATGCCTGAAGAAATAATTGTGAGATAGGAATAATCAATGCCTCTGGTAAACGAAAAAGAAGTAGAAAACAAATAATCTTCATAGACTGTTCCTTTCTGAAGAAAGAAACAAAAGTCTGACCAAAACTGCGTAACAAATAACTGACCGACGACTGCAACTTCTCAGAATCGTCCAAGGGACGAGGGAGAATAAAACGATGATAAAGAGAAAGTCCCACAAAGAGTGCCATCAATCCATAGAATACAAGCGACCATGTCCAATGAACATCAAAGTTCTTATGTAACAATCCTGCAAGGGCTATCAACCCTCCTTTTCCTACTACCATCGAAATACGATAGAAAGTGGAACGAATACCTACGAAGAATGCCTGTTCGTGCTGATTAAGCCCCATCATATAGAATCCATCTGCGCCTACATCATGTGTTGCACTACTAAATGCAAGCAACCAAAAGAAACAAATAGTACCTTGTAGCCAAAATGAGGTATTGACCGTAAATGCTACTCCTGCAAATGCTGCTCCTACAAGCATCTGCATAACAATTATCCACCATCTTTTCGTCTTTACCAAATCAAGAAATGGACTCCACAATGGTTTGATAACCCACGGCAAATAAAGCCACGAGGTATAAAATGTAACCTCTGCATCTGATAGCCCCATTTGCATATAAATTTGAAGTGACAACACGGTCACAGCAATATAAGGCAACCCCTCTGCAAAATAAAGTGTAGGTATCCATGCCCACGGACTTATCTTTCTTTTTGTTTTCAATGCTTTCTTATTTTATAATCATATATTTATTCTCTGTCTTCAAAGCTAACACTCGTCACAACACTTCTTATCAGTTACTTCTATTACGTAACTAAACAATGAGTTGTCAATGTTTTACAACCAATCCAACCTCTCTTACCTCCTCTTTAACGATAGCAAAGATACATATAAATGATGAGAAATGTGCGACTTCCTTTCCTTCTTTATCTAACAATATAATTAATTAATAAGAAAAAGACTTTACTCAAAGTAGAAAGTAAGAGCTATCATCTTGGAATGTGCTTCATTAGCAGCGTTCGTGTATATCAACATCTTTTTATCTTGAAGTCCCTTAGAATGGTTTTTGTCATAACTATTCATAAGCCCATACATAAACTTCAATTCTGGACGTAACTTAAAATAAGGCAGATAAAAATCACATCCAAGTCCCACCTCTAAGAATACTTCGCTCCGCCTGAGTTTAATATAATCATTATTCTTACCAGAAAGATTAAGCATTGGATTTAAGCCTAACATCACGTAGGGACGATGATTATTGAAACGGGGAGCAGCTGTGATTAGATCGAAGGCACAAGAAACGTAGGCTGTTTTAAGGTCTTGCACCTGCTCCGTAGCCTCGCCTTTTTGTGTTGAGGTCTGTAATATTACGGAAAGTCAGATGTCGTGTTCCAAAATACATGGCTGGAGCTATGCGCAACTGAAAGGTAGAGTTAAGACGTAACTCTCCCAACACGCCGACTGTGAAACCTGCGTCCCAACGGTCTTGATCGACCGAAACAATCTTCTGAGCTAACCCGTTACCACCGTCAAAGTCAACCATCTGTGGACCTACATTATTGAATTCTAAATCTTGCAAATGTGTTCCAACAAGTACTCCTAAATGAAAATCACGCAAATCCGTATAAGGACGATTTTGCACCCGACGCTCCTGTGCATAACTAACAAGCACAGTAAACAACAGACTGAGGACTATCAATATTCTCTTCATAACTTACAATCAAACGCATTTCTCCTGTTTTTATTGCCTATTTTAATCAAGAAGACTACAATCCTTTGTATTCTACTCATCATCTAATTTAGGTAGACAAAGACAAACTTTCTTCCACCACACTATAGCAACATCTACTTCGACACATCGTAAAGACCGATACATAAAATTATCATAATTATCAATATATTAGACATTTATACGACAAACTAAGCGGATAACAAACCTATATTTTTATTTTTTTATGATGTCTAAATATTTACGATTTACCTCATTATGTTTAGGTATTCAAAAAAATATTCTTACCTTTGCACCATCAAATTTTTAGGTACAAGCCTATTTGTAATACAAGAACATTATTAACATTATAAATTATTTATATTATGGCTTACGTAATTGGCAATGATTGTATCGCTTGCGGTACCTGTATCGACGAATGTCCAGTAGAGGCTATCTCTGAGGGCGATATCTACAAGATTGACGCAGATGCATGCACAGAGTGTGGTACTTGTGCATCAGTTTGTCCAAGTGAGGTTATCAGCCTTCCATAAGGTTCAAACCTGTTACTGATTAAATTCACAAGGCGAGTCTTAAGACTCGCCTTTTTATACCATTATTTTTTCTATCAATCTTAAACACCTACCTGTCACCAAAAGAAGAAAAACTAAAATTAGTAAAGTATAAAAATTATACTCTTATCAATTCTTATATAAAGAAAAAGGAGTTGCAAGAGCAACTCCTTTTCTTTAATGTAGCAGGGACGGGGCTACGATCCCCGGACCTCCGGATTATGAATCCGACGCTCTAACCAACTGAGCTATCCCGCCATCCATTAGACCTTCATCCTTGAAAGCGAGTGCAAAGGTATAAAGAAATTATCATTCTTGCAAATAATAAGACTTTTTTTTTAATCCGCAAGCAAGATATATATTCGCAGAGTCAACCAGCAAGTGCAAAATTACAAAACGTGTTTAAAGAATTCGCACTTTGGAGTAGAAAAGTTTAATTTTTCCCTTGGTCTTTCGTTCAATTTCTTTTGTATGGACATAATTCTCTTGTCCGTATAGTTATCAAACGAATCCTTTTTAGGTATATACTGCCTGATTAATTTGTTTGTATTCTCAACAGCTCCCTTTTGCCATGAACAATATGGGTCAGCGAAGTATACGGGCACGCCTAAGTATTTGGTGATGTCCTTATGTGCCGCAAATTCAGGTCCGTTATCTGTTGTAATTGTCTTCAGGCTGTTCTTGTATGGCAGCAGTAGTTTCCTAACCACCTTTGCCAGAGGCGTTGACTGTTTTCCAAATGGCAGTTTCTGCATAAGCAACATATTGGTAGATTTCTCCACTATTGTGAGTATGGCGTGATGGGCAGGATCGACGATTAAGTCCATCTCAAAATCTCCAAATCTCTTCCCGTCAACTTCCTTACTTCTTTCATGGATACTCACTCTGTCCTTTATTGGAAGATGTCCGCCTTTGGGACGATGCCTGTATTTCATCTTATGTCTTGTGTGCTCTGCAAGCTTCCCTGTTGTGTCATTGTGGATGATGTTATAGATGGACTGGTGGGACACCTCTATGCCCTCATTAATGCGCAGATACCCTGATATTTGTCTTGGAGACCACTGGTCGTTGGTAATATATTCTTTAATTCTCCAAACTAATTCGTCGGAGAGTTTGGCGTTAGTTACCGTGTTCTTTCTGCGCTGCATAGCCATATCATGCGCCTTCGTCCAGATATACTTTTCCAGAAGGCGTGCTGTTGCGTTTGAGTTCACGTGAGAGTGTTGACTGACTAATACCGACGATGTCGGCAATTTCTTTTCTCGCTGTTTTCTTTTGGAGTAAGGCAAAAATTTGCGACCTTTGCTCCGAGATTAATTGATGATACATTGACAATACAAAGTTAGTTAATCTTTGGGAGACTTCGGTCTCCTTTTTATTTGTATTGCTGGTTGTTTTCTTTTTCTCTCGAGAGATGCAGACAACCTCTCGCTACGCGTCGAGAACGTCTGCATCTCTCGGAGAGGGACACTCTTTATTGCACTTCGTTTTGGAACTTGCATATTTCTTACATAAGAACAACATGAAAAGACAATAATAAATCGTGATATTGTTTACACAAACTTGATTCCAACATCGATTGATATTCTTTCCTTTAGCCCTTAATCCGAAAAAGAAAATAAAGCACTATACACCTTATACAAGTGCGATAAGCTCAAATAATTTTAATAATACAAAAGAGATAGATAAATAAAAACAAGACTTACTATGCTTATTCATCATCCTATTCTTGCAACCTCTACGAACTATAGCTCACGTCTAATACTAAGTTTGTAAAATATTTTCACGCAACACAATTACAACACATGCCCTTTTGGCTTCAAAAAGACCATCTCTTGACGTGTTAAAGACGCCCTTTTGAAGCTCAAGTAAGCGTCTTTCAAAGCCTAACTAAGCACCTTCCCTTATTCAGTTCTACAACATACTGATTTACAAAATATTGCAAACGCAACTTAGATTCATTATCCTACGACCATTTACAGCTATACACCACATATTTGTGTAAACATTTTTCAAAAATCCATCTATAAACTCTAAGTACAAAAAGATATTGATATTGAAAGTCGTTGCATAGCAAATCTAAAGATACACCCAAAATGCAGAAAAGCATACAAACAAATTGAAAAAAAGCATTCCAAAGATAAGCTGATTATTGTAATTAAAGAATAAGAGAAAGCCCATTCGTAAAGAATAAAAAGCAAAAATACCATTACTATGATATTTTTATGTACTTTTTGCAAAAAGTAAGTTGCACTTTTATCATTTGAAAATAAGTTTTCATTTATTATCGTTGCACATAGAGAAAAAGGGACGATAAATCCTCGTTATATTATATCATGTTTCAAATCAAGAAGTTAGATATATTTATAGCCAAACAATTTGGCATGCTTTCATGGGAACATTCTTCATCAGCTTATTTGTGTTGATGATGCAATTCTTATGGAGATATGTCGACGACCTGATAGGAAAAGGATTGTCAATTGAAGTACTTGGACAATTCTTCTGGTACATGAGTCTAATTATGGTACCACAAGCACTTCCTCTCGCTATACTTCTTTCGTCACTTATTTCTTATGGAAATCTTGGTGAAAGTTCAGAATTGACAGCTATCAAAGCTGCTGGTATATCATTAATTCAGTCTTTTAGGGGATTAATTTTCATCAGTATTCTTATTGCCTTTGGCTCTTTTTATTTCCAGAATTATATTGGTCCAAATGCAAATATGCATATTGCACAATTGCTTATTTCTATGAAACAAAAGAGTCCAGAATTAGAAATTCCTGAGGGAATCTTCTATGATGGTATACCACAAACCAACCTATATGTAGAAAAAAAAGATTTGAAGACAGGTCACCTTTATAATATTATGGTGTACCGAATGACTGACAGCTACGAGGATCAAGCAATCATACTTGCAGACTCAGGAATGCTACAATCCACGGCAGACAAGAAGCACCTCGTACTGAATCTTTGGAGTGGAGAGTGGTTTGAGAATATGCGAACACAAGAGATGATAAATAGTGCCAGCGTACCTTATCGTCGAGAAACGTTTGCACACAAGCATATCGTACTTGATTTCAATGGCGACTTCAACCTTACAGATATGGCAGGCATATCCAACGATGCACGTACAAAAAGCATTCAGAAGATACAACATGATAAGGACTCGTTAACACATGTTTATGACAGTATCGGCAAGATTTTCTACAAGGATGCACAGTCAATGTACTATCAAGAACCAACCCTTAAAAGAAACCAAAAGAAAGAAGCTATTAAACTTTCCGAGAACAAACTCTATAACATTGACTCCGCATTTAACAAACTCCCAGCAGACCAACGCCGCTATATCATCGATCAGAGTTTATCATCTGTTCAGCAAGTAGTTAGCGACCTTGACTTCAAGAGTATGGAAACGAGCGATGGCGACAAATTAATCCGTCTGCACGATATTGAAACGATTAATAAATTCACCCTTTCACTGATATGTATTATATTCTTCTTCATCGGTGCTCCACTTGGAGCTATCATCCGAAAGGGAGGATTGGGTATTCCTATCATTATCAGCGTCTTCGTCTTCATTATATTTTATATCCTTGACAATACGGGCTATCGAATGTCACGTCAGGGGGATTGGGCTATATGGTTTGGTAAAGGATTATCTATGGCTGTTCTTATCCCGATGGCAATATTCTTTACCTATAAGGCAAACAACGATTCGACAGTATTCAATGCTGACATGTACAAAAACATGTTCATGAAGATGTTTGGAATACGCATTAAACGAAGTGTCACGAGTAAGGAAGTCATCCTGAATGATCCAGACTATCATAAAGCTGCAGAGCAACTCAGCAACTTAAACATAAGAATTGCGAATTATGCTAAGACACGTAGACTGAAGTCTGCACCGAACATAATAAAGGTATTCTTCCGTTATCACACAGATCATATAATTGAAAAGATTAATGATGAACTTGAAAACGTCATAGAAGACTTGGGCAATACTCGCAACAAGATTATAATAACAGAACTAAACAAATACCCGATATTAGCCGTAAAGGCACATACAAGACCATTCGACCATAAATGGTTAAATATTCTTGCCGCATTCATAGTGCCTATGGGTATCTTCTTCTACTTCCGTATGTGGATTTTCCGTCTACGACTTTATCGCGACCTTCGCACCATCACCAATTGCAATGAAGTGATTATCGAAGAGATACGCCGTATACAGGAAAAGAAAGAAGTAAAGGGATATTGACATTGAAATAATAAAAATCAGTAACAATATGGAAGATTATAAACTCGATAGCATCGAAGATGCACTGAAAGACTTTCGAGAAGGAAAATTCGTTATCGTAGTAGATGATGAAGACCGAGAGAATGAGGGTGACCTAATCATGGCTGCAGAAATGATTACACCAGAGAAGGTTAACTTTATGTTGAAAAATGCACGAGGTGTTCTTTGCGTTCCTATCACACTCTCACGCGCAAAAGAATTAGATTTGCCTCATCAGGTACCTGACAACACCTCAGTACTTGGAACGCCTTTCACTGTCACGGTTGACAAACTTGAAGGTTGTTCTACTGGTGTTTCAACCCACGATCGTGCAGAAACCATCAAAGCCTTGGCCGACCCAAACTCCACCCCTAAGACCTTTGGACGTCCTGGTCACATCAATCCTCTTTACGCTCAGGACAATGGAGTTCTGCGTCGTTCTGGTCATACAGAAGCGGCTGTCGACCTCTGTAAACTATCAGGTTGCTATCCTGCAGGTGTATTGATGGAGATAATGAACGAAGATGGTTCTATGGCTCGTATGCCCGACTTGCAAAAGCGTGCAAAGGAATGGGACATGAAGATTATCAGCATCAAAGACATTATTGCTTATCGTCTAAAAACAGAAACAAGTATTGTAGTCGGAGAGGAAGTAGAACTCCCCACAGAATATGGTATGTTTCATCTGATTCCATTCCGCCAAGCAAATGGTTTGGAACACATGGCACTTATAAAGGGTACATGGAAAGAGAATGAACCTGTCCTTGTTCGTGTACACTCTTCATGTGCAACAGGCGACATTCTCGGTAGTCAGCGTTGTGATTGTGGAGAACAACTCCATAAGGCAATGGAAATGATTGAGAAAGAAGGTAAAGGCGTTATTATCTATATGCAACAGGAAGGTCGTGGCATTGGCTTAATGAATAAGATTGCAGCCTATAAGTTGCAAGAGCAAGGACTTGACACGGTTGAAGCAAACCTTCACCTTGGCTTCCGCCCTGACGAACGTGATTATGGATGTGGTGCTCAGATGTTACGCCACCTTGGGATACACAAAATGCGCCTAATAACAAACAACCCTACAAAGCGAGTCGGACTTGAAGCATACGGATTGGAGATTGCTGAAAATGTACCTATTGAGGTTACCCCTAACAAGTTTGACTATCGTTATCTTAAGACAAAACGTGACCGCATGGGACATGATCTGCATCTTTAACGCTTAATCATAAGTAGCACAAAAAGTTCCCACCAAGGAAAACAACTTTCCCCTTGGTGGGACTTTTTTGTTCCATAGGATGTACTAAAACCCTCCCCTATATATCTTTTCAACAATATCGTATATCTTTAATTATTACTGTCCGCTAAACTTTTGTTTATTTTTCATCAAATTTGGGCTGATACTTTTTTTCATAGTATCAGCCCATTTAATTACCTTTGCTTTTGCAACAAAACATAAGTAACATGAGCAAAAGTACACATTTTTTTCGGACAGCCGATATGGTCAGTTAATAAAATGCTTAGACAAGAACAAAATTAACACTTATAGCCGTCAACATGGTGGCGAACGGTATGTAAAGAAGTTCGATATGTGGTCTCACGTGGTAACTATGCTCTATGCCGTGGTGATGCGTTTCGACTCTCTTCGTGAGATACAGGCTTCTATGCTGGCAGAATCCCGTAAGCTACCCTCATCTAAGCATAGATACTTTTACCCAAGCGTAGTACGCTCTCTGATGCCAATAAGAGACGCCCCGAAGAACTCTTTGGTTGGCTCTATATGGATGTCCTTGAAGCTCATCGTGACCTACTTTTCTCGGACAGCCAACGAGGCAAGGGGGATTCTTGGCTTAATCGTCTGAAAATAATGGATTCTACCACTATTCCCTTGTTTTCGAATCTCGTCTTCAAGGGTGTGGGACGTAATCCCAAGCACGGAAAGAAGAAAGGAGGCATAAAGGTGCATACCATCATAAATGCCAACGAAGGAGTGCCTTACGATATGCAATTCACTTTGCTGCCACACATGACAGTTTTTATGATGGCACCGCAGGATTATTCAAAGAACGATATTCTAGCTATTGACAGAGCCTACATAGACTATGTTAAATTTGAACAGATGACTCATAATGGTGCTGTCTACGTTACAAAGATGAAGAAAAAAATCTTGTTTATCAACTAGAAATAGAGTATAATATTACAGACGATGATAGCCGTTTCTTATACAATATCAAGGAGGTAGTCCTTAAAAAGAAGGGGGTGGAACATCATGCACGAATCGTCACCTACATAGACCACAAGAAGACGGGAAAGAATAAGACAACGAAACTAATATCACTGCTTACCAACGACTTTGAGATGGATGCGCAAGATATAGTGGCTATTTACCGGAAAAGGTGGCAGATAGAGTCACTATTCAAGCAAGTCAAGCAGAATTTTCCGCTAAGATACTTTTACGGAGAGACTGCTAATGCTATTAAAATACAGATTTGGATGGTTTTTCTTGCAAATCTGCTAATAACCATCGTACAGAGAAGGATAAAAAGGTCATGGAGTTTCTCGGGATTAGCCACAATGATAAGAATTGTACTGATGTACTATATCAATATGGAATCCTTTTTCGAACAACCTGAGAACGATTGGAAAAAATACTTTAGCAAACATGGTATTTCCCCTCCGCAATGTGAGGAAAAATGTATAGAGGGGCTTGTCTAAGAGAAAAAAAAGCTCATCCTAAATGCGTAAAGGGATGAGCTGAAGAAGTTAGAGGTTTAGCGGACAGTAATAATCTTTAATAATCTGACAAGCAATAGATTCGTTTTTTTTTCTTACTTTTGCATTATCATTCTATAAATAATAGCATAACTTATGTGAGGACATTCTCAACCTGAGAATATTCTTCATCCTAATCAAGCTTTATAAACTAACAAAAGACATAGTATGTACAAAAAAATCGTTTTTCTAACTGGATTAACAACCGTGCTAACGCTGAGCGGCTGCGCCTCACGCTATGAATTAGCAAACATTGAGCGTACACGTGTGTTAATTGATAGTAGGTATGATGCTGCACCTGACACTAAGGCAGCAAATTTCATGAAACCATATAAACACAAGGTTGACTCAATTATGGGTCCAGTTGTAGGAGAAGTTGAACATGACATGTTTGCACATCGACCAGAAAGCGACCTTTCTAACCTCCTTGCAGACATTATGGTGTGGGCTGCACGCAACTATAACGAAAAAGTTGACTTTGGCGTATATAACATGGGCGGTATACGTGCTGCACTCTCAAAAGGAAAAATCACATTTGGTGACGTCTTGGACATCGCACCATTTGAAAACAAAATATGCTTCGTAACACTTACTGGTGAAAAGGTTATGGAACTCTTCTCACAAATGGCACATACTGGTGGCGAAGCGGTAAGCCATGGTGTAGAACTGGTCTTCACACGTGACAACAAATTGAAGTCAGCTCGCTTACATGGGAAAGAAATTGACCCACAAGCAACTTATCGCATCACAACACTCGACTACTTGGCACAAGGCAATGACAAGATGGACGCCTTCAAATCTTCTACAAACGTAGTTTCGCCACAGGAAAGTAGTAACAATACACGATTTATCATCATGAACTACTTTAAGGAACAGACTGCTCAGGGAAAGATTGTCAACGCACATAAAGAGGGTCGTATTCGTATAGAATAAATATTTAACAAACTAAGAAGATGAAAAGAAATATATTTTTAATTACTTTCTGCCTCATGTCAATTTTTGTTTTCGGACAAAACAAAAAACTGACAATTCTCCATACCAACGACACTCATAGTCAGATTTATCCACTCAGCCCTAATCTTGCTGATACAATGAAGGCTGACCGTGGTGGCTTCCTACGCCGAATTGCAATGCTGAAAGAGGAACGAGCAAAAGACCCTGACCTGCTACTCTTTGACAGCGGAGACTTCTCACAAGGCTCATCCTATTACACAATGTTTATGGGTGATGTCGAAGTGGGATTGATGAACCAAATGCATTATGATGCCGTTACGATTGGCAATCATGAATTCGACTTTGGCTTAGAAAATATGATTCGCCTCTTTAAAAAGGCAAACTTCCCTATCATTTGTGCAAACTATGACTTCAAAGGGACTGAATTAGAAAAAATCGTCAAACCTTACGTCATACTTAAACGTAATGGATTAAGAATTGGGGTCTTTGGACTTGGACCTAAATTAGATGGATTGGTTGTTAAAAAGAACTACGGTCCAATCATCTATAACGATCCCGTAGCATGCGCACAAAAAACTATTAATGAACTGAAATCAAAGAAGTGTGACTTAATTATCTGTGTTTCTCACCTTGGATGGAATTTAGAAGGAACCAGTGAAGAAGAGGTAATCGCTGGAACTCGTGGCTTAGACCTCATGCTTGGCGGTCATTCACACAGCTACTTTAATAAATTAGAATATCAACAAAATCTGGACGGCAAGTTGATTGCCAGTGATCAAAATGGTAAACATGCTATTTACGTAGGTAAATTATCACTTGAATTAAAAGAAAAAAATAATATCCTACATAAATAATACCTAAAAGTTTCTGGACTCTATCAATTCGTTTATCAATCCTAAACTTATTGATAGAGTCCAGATAGTTTTCACACTTTCTATACTGAGAAACTTGCTACCTCTAACAAACAAAATTAGATTCGATTTCCTCAACAAATTCAAATCAATTATAAGAGTCTGAACATATTTTGTTTTATTATCGAGTAAACAATCCTATTATGAATTACCAAGCTCGCTAAATCATATTTATCTTTTTTTAACGCTCACCCGTCACAAATGTTACTCTCTTGGCTTTTATTAATCTATAATTTTGCATCAACAAACATTATAGAAATAATATAAAGAACAAAGAAAAATGAAAGAGAACAAAATGTTCTGTTTCCAATGTCAGGAAACAGCAAAAGGGTACAGGATGTACTATTCAAGGCGTTTGTGGTAAAAAAGCTGAAACAAGTCGTTGGCAAGATCTTCTACTCGGTGTTGCAAGAGGAATTGCAACTATCTCGAACGCACTTCGTAACGCCGAGATAAATACTAATCAAGAAGTTGGTGATTATATTATTGATTCCCTTTTTGTTACAATTACCAATGCTAACTTTGATGATCAAGCTATATTGAATAAGGTAGACAAGGGTATTCGTATCAAGCAGGAACTACTTAAACTTGCCAAAGAAAATCATGTAACATTACCAAACTACCAAGAAGTAATCTGGGGCGGAGAGAAAGCTGACTATGAAGCAGAAGGTAATCGAGAGGGTGTTCTACGCACAGAAAATGAAGATATCCGCTCATTGAAGAGTTGACCATTTTAGGATTAAAGGGTATGGCTGCTTACTACGAACACGCATCACGACTTAACGAGCGCAATGAGGAGATTATTGCTTTCATTGAAAAGGCACTTGCTACCATTTCTGACCCTCAAGCTGACGTCGACACACTGTTATCACTCGTAATGGAAACGGGTAAATTCGGTGTTGATGCAATGGCCTTACTCGATAAAGCTAATACACAAACATACGGTAACCCTGAACTAACAAAGGTAAACATCGGCACTGGAAACCGTCCAGGTATTCTCATATCAGGACACGACTTGAAAGATATAGAACAGCTTCTACAACAGACAGAAGGCACTGGTATAGACGTCTACACCCATGGAGAGATGCTCCCTGCCCATTACTATCCACAGTTGAAGAAATATAAGCATCTCATCGGAAACTATGGTAACGCATGGTGGAAGCAAAAAGAGGAATTCGAAACATTTAATGGTCCTATCGTCTTCACAACAAACTGTATCGTACCTCCTTCACCAAAAGCCAACTATAAAGACCGCGTCTTTACAACAAACGCAACAGGTTTCCCTGGATGGAAACATATCCTGGCAGATGAGAATGGACATAAGGACTTCTCTGAAGTAATCGAAATCGCTAAAACATGTGAAGCTCCAACAGCTATCGAACAGGGTGAGATTATCGGAGGATTTGCACATGCACAAGTTTTTGCATTGGCTGACCAAGTTGTTGAAGCAGTTAAGAGTGGTGCTATTCGTAAGTTTGTAGTAATGAGCGGATGTGATGGACGTATGAAGAGCCGTGACTACTATACAGAGTTTGCAGCACGATTACCAAAGGACATCGTTATCCTAACAAGTGGTTGTGCTAAATTCAAATATAACAAACTAAACCTTGGAGATATCAATGGCATCCCACTTGTATTAGATGCAGGACAATGTAATGACTCCTACTCATGGGCTGTTATCGCATTAAAACTAAAAGAAATATTTGGAGCAAACGACATAAATGACCTTCCTATCGAATTTAATATTGCATGGTACGAGCAAAAAGCTGTTATCGTTCTGCTGGCACTACTCTACCTCGGAATTAAAAACATACACATTGGTCCAACATTACCTGCATTCGTTTCACCAAACGTATTAAAAATATTAGTTGAAAACTTTGGACTCGGAGGTATCACTTCTGTTGAAGAAGACCTCAAGAATATGGCAGGATAAATTAAAGTAAATTACCATAAAAAAATAAGAGAGTGTGTCAAAATCGACACACTCTCTTTATATAAAGATAAACTCAAAAAATTACATACCCAAAGCCTTCTTTGCGCCCTCATTATTAGGGTTGACCTTTAACACCTTATTAAAGTACTCGTCAGCAAGTGGCTTGTTACCCTTCTTTGAGTGATAGTAACCGAGACCATAGTAAACATTCTCTAAATAACTCTTGCTATCCTCGTCAAGCGTTGACTTAGCCTCCTCGTATGCAGCAACCTTCTGATAAATCTCAGCAACCTTATCAGGGTCATTCATTAACTGAGCAACGTTAGCTTGATTCAACCAAACCCAATCAGAAATCGTTGGGAACTTTGTAACCATCTCCTCATATACAGCAAGTGCCTTAGCAAGAACCTCATTCTTTGCTGCACGGTCTGTAAGAGTTTCTGCCTTAGCAACATAAGTGTTAGCAAGAGTTGCCCAATCATTATTAGTAGCTTTCTTACTCTTTGAGAGATATTCCTGTTGAACTTCAAGAGCTTTATCATCATTACCTTGTGCAGAGTAAATCGCAGCAAGAGTCTTCAATGGCTCTACATTGTTATTATCAACTTCAAGAGCCTTATTAATGGTATTTATAGCTTCATCATACTGTTGAGCACCGCAGAGAGCTTTTGCATAAACATCATAGTCATTTGCTACCTTCTTACCTGAACCTGCAAAAACGACCTTACCATAGTTAATAGCAGATGCATAATCCTTTAACTCTACAGATGCCATCATTGCGATACGGCTCAAATACTCACTATTCGTAAACTTCTGCAAACCCTGCTTGACAACATCCAAAGCCTTCTGATAATCCTTTGTTATGTAAGCAGAAAAACCATAGTTATAGAAGTTATCCTCTGAAAGGTTAGCAGGATTAGCCTTCCCATACCACTCTAAAGCCTCTTTATACTTGCCATCACTCAACATAATTTCAGCTGCAGTTGCTTCTACTGGGTAGTCAGGCTTAACCTTACGAAGCTCTTCAAGTTTCTGAATAGCAACCTTTGAATTGACATGACGGAACACTTTTGCATAACGTTCATAAGCTGTTACGTTCAATGGGTCAACAAGGATAGCATTCTGATATTGTGTAGCAGCTGAACCTGCATTACCAACAGAGTCCTTAAGTGCAGCAATATCACCCAAAAGAACATAAGCCAAGCTGCCCTTGTACTTCTTATTGTTGATAACGTTGTTTGCAATTTCAGTTGCAGCATCATAATTGCGCTTCAAGAGATAAACGTTACCCAAAGCAACAATAGCCTCTTCACTCTTCTTGTAATTTTTCTGATAATCCTTGATAAGGTCTTTAACAGCCTTAGGATCATTAGGAGCAGCATCAATAGCAGCAATAATTGGTTTAAGTGCTACTGTGTAATCAACCTCCTGTGCCATTGCTGGAGTTGACATTGCCAACATCAAAGCTCCAGCTACCAAATATTTCTTTGTCTTCATAATTCTTTCTCTTATTCTGATACAAGTAAATAATATTATTTAAGACGCCTATTATGATATAAAGTTTAATTCTATAAATATGATAAACGAATAAGTTCTTTATTTGCAATTGAAATATAAAACTAAATGTATTACACGTCACTTATAATATATATATGACATCATTGTTTCTCTCACTACTGGGTTTTTACTTCAACCTCACGAATGTTAATCTCACCACGATATGGTAAAAGTCCAGCCTTAAAGATAATCTTCTGACCAATTGGATTGGTAACAAAATTTGCAAAAGCCCATGGCAAAGCCTTATGTGGGTCAGCAACAATAGCATAAATGGTTCTAACGAAAGGATATCTTCCATCTAACAAGTATGCCTGATAAGGCTGCCAACTATTTCCTGGTTGTGCAACAGTAGTTTTTGAAAGTGCAACGATTCTTATATCCTTCTTAAAAGTAGTGTTTGTTGAATCACGATGGTCATTTAACCAATTAGATCCAATAACACCTATAGCGTTAGGAGTGTTATGAACATAGTCAATTACCGACTTACTATTACTTGCAGCAACAATGTTCGCACTCTTAATATTTTTCCCATCTAAGATGGAGTCAACGACATAATGTAAAGTTGCAGAAGCCTTATTATCAAAGACAACTTCAACATTACCCTTGTTATTTTTAGGGTTCAATTGATTCCATTTGGCAATCTGTCCACTAAGAATCTTCTTTACATCAGTAACCGTAAGACACGAGTCTACGTTAGTATTGTTAACAATGAAAGCTATTCCGTCATATCCTATTGGGAAAACCGCAGGGATAGGACCTTTCCCTCGTAACAAAGCATCTTCACCCTTCGTCAATGCATGAGAAGTGAAGAAAAGATTAACCTTCTGATCGAGGATAAGTTGCATGCCTTTATTATCATCTGTATAGATTGGTAACAAGTGAGTTTGTGGATAGCGGAACTGATAATTCTGTAAGAGTTCCTCTATAATCGGACTAAAACTTTCGTCAGAGGCGAACTTAATCGTCCCTGACGTCGGTGTATCTGTTCTACCATCCTTAGCTTTCTTCTGTCCGCAAGCAGACAGAAGGAAGTTAAGAGATAGTATCAATCCTACTATTATGTAGAATTTGGATCTTTTCATATAAATTTGCTTTTACTGCAGTTTAAAGGTAATAGGAAGAGTAAACCAAACGTTAGCTGGCTGACCATTGTTCATACCAGGAGACCACTTCGGCATACTGTTCACAACACGAAGAGCCTCACGATCGAGAGACGAATCAACACCACGAACAATTTGTGCTTGACTCACGCTACCATCACGTCCAACAACGAACTTAACGATAACACGACCTTGAATACCATTATCAGCTGCAACTGCTGGATATTGGATATGTGAAGCCAACCAAGCATTTACATTAGGGAACGAAGGCATAACCTCAGCTACCTGGAAGATTTTGTTCTCAACCTCCTGCTTTGGTTCAGGTTTTGGTGCCTCAACCACAGGTTTTTCAATCTTTGGTACAATCTGTTCAGGAGTAGCCACAGTACTACGAGCAGCAGTTTCAGTACGATCTTCCGTACCTTCCTTGTTCTCCACACCTACAGCCTTAGTTTCCTTGTTCATCTTGACCATTGGAGGCATCTCTTCCTTTACATCCTTATCATCTTTAATGACAGGTGCTGTAAACTTAACAGTAGCACGAGTTTCAGGAACAATCTTCTCAGGTTCTACCTTCTTAGGTTCTTCCTTTTTCTGTTGTTTCTTGCGCTCAGCCTGTTCTTTCTTAGCCTGTTCAAGGGCAGCCAACTCCATTTTAGCAGCATAAGCAGCTTGCTCAGCTAACTCGTCATTGTGCTTTTTGATTTGGTATGCTAAGTAACCACCACCGAGGAATGCAGCACAAAGCAGAATAGCTAACGCTTTGATGTTACGCTGAGAAACGGTTTTACGAAGCTTGTATGCACCATACTCCTTGTTTTTGTCGGCGAACACCATGTCGACCCACTTAGGATCGCATAAATCTATTTTTGCCATTGTAATTTTCTTTAATTGTTACAAATCAGTGATTAAGCCTTAATACCCTTCTTGGCTAAGAGAGCCTTATCTTGGTCTGTCAGCTTGTCAATGACGTAAGTTCCAATATATGAAATCTGCATTTCATCAAGGATGTCTACCAAATGACGATAAGAAGCCTGATCAGTTGGTTTGATAATGACAGTCATAGTAGAAACTTTTCTGCCATTAATTTGACCAGTTTTGATTGCAGTAATCTCAGACTGATAAATACTATCAGGGTAAGCATTTGGGTTAGCCTGCTTCTTACGATTCAGTTCCTTCACGGCAATGTCCATATCCTGATAAGGGATAGAAACAGCGTCACCAATAGAAGGGTCACCCACCTGCTTATGTTGAAGAACATAGCGAATACCACTTGGATTATTACTCCAGTCGGCAGCTTTCAGCCAATTAGCGTTATCATACTCTGGTTTACCATTACCATAGAAGATTTTATCTCCGTCAGCGATGTAAATAGTAATAGAGTGTGAATCCTTGGCCTCGTTCTTCTGGTTATCATTCTGAGTTTTATCATTACTTGGCATCGTCAACTCCATAGTTGAAGGTTTGCTAAGTGAAGTACAAAGCATGAAGAAGGTAATCAGCAACATAAGCATATCCACCATCGGCGTAAAGTCTACGCGGACGGTCAATTTCTTCTGCTTGCCGCCTTCTTTTCCTGTATCCATCATTTCCATACTTTGATCTCCTTACTTATTAGCTGCTTGTGCAGCCTTTTTAGCGTCCAACTGTGTGATCATATAGTAATGGCTCTCATCCATATCTTGGAGTTCACTCATTACCTTCTTAACGGTACCATAAGGAGAGTCAGCATCAGACTTAATAGCAAGTCTAACCTTAGGGTTCACCTGGCGGGCAGCATTCACCCACTGTTGGAACTCAGTCATCTCCTGTCCTTGTATACTATCGAGAGGAATACCCATTTTAGGGAGTTCATTTCCACGTTCTGCCGCTGGCTTAGACAAATAAGCAGCCAACTTATCAAGTGGAGCACCAAATGTAGACTCTGCAACAAAAGTTTTCTTCTGCGCAGGAGTTAGTGTTACGCCCATCTGATCAACGATTTGTCCCAATTCATTGGTATTATCGTAGCTCATAAAGACCTGTCCTTCACCCGTAGGCTTTCCACCAGGTCCTTTTTCAGGACTAACAAGAATTGTCAGAACACCATTCTCAGGCACCTTAGTTTCAGACACAGAACCTGGTGTATTCACCTTCACTGGCTCATTCTTAACGAATGTTGAGGTCAGCATAAAGAAGGTGAGCAACAGAGTCATAACGTCTGACATAGGCGTCATGTCGATAAAGGTGTCATTCTTCTTAATTTTTACTTTACCCATAGCGATAAATAATTAAAGGGTCAGCAAAAATTAAGCCTCATCTGTATGGTTTACTTCGTATGTCTGAGCGATAGAATAACCAACCTCATCGAGGGCGAAAGTCAACTTGTCAACCTTGTTAGAGTAGTAGCTGTAAGATACTACTGCACACCAAGATGTTGCAATACCGAATGCGGTGTTAATCAACGCCTCAGAAATACCAGCAGAAAGTGCAGCAGAGTCAGCACCACCACCAGCAGCAAGAGCAGAGAACGACTTAATCATACCGGTTACAGTACCGAGAAGACCAGTAAGAGTACCAAGTGTTACGAGTGTAGCAATGATAGGGAGGTTCATTGTCAAGGTTGGCATCTCAAGCTGAGTAGCCTCTTCGTGAGCCTGCTGAATCTTAGCAACCTTCTGAGCCTTCTTCAAGTTTGCATTAGCACCTGACTCCATATCCTTGTAAGCATTCAAAGAAGCCTTAACAACGTTTGCTACAGAACCTTTCTGCTGATCGCAGAGTTGGTTAGCCTTAGCAAAGTCATTTGCGCTAAGAGCAGACTTAATGTTTACAACGAACTTTGGAAGAGCACCCTTACCAAAAGCAGTCTTAAGAGCCATCCAACGCTCGATAGACATAGCGAGTACTGTAAGCAAGAGAGTGTGAATAACTGGTACGACTACGCCACCTTTGAAGATTGTACCCCAAACGTCTGCTGGGTTCTCACGTGCAGCTCCATCCTGGAAGTGCATTGGGTTACCGAACCATGTGTAGAACAATGTGAACGCAACAACCGCGCAAACGACGATAATCCAGAATGCGTCTCTTACTCCTGTGAAGCCCTCACCCTTTTTCTGTGGGGCTGGTTTTTGTTGTGTAGTTGCCATAATTTGAAATTTTTTTAATTTTTAGGTTATTAATGAATTAATTTGTTAATATCTTTCTGATTTATAAGCGTTTGTATATTACAACCAAGTACAAAAGGAAGTTCAACATGGCTTCTTAACTCCGCAAAAGATAATAATTAAAAAGAAAACTACATCTATGATTAACTACATTTAACAATTATAAATGTATAGTTTTCGTTTACTCTTAAACTATCCTCTTTATCAAATGTTATTTAAGTTTTTGAAAGTACCTCTTTAATACGCTGTAATGCTTCTTTAATATTTTCATCACTTGTTGCATAACTCATTCTGAAACATTCTGGTGCTCCAAACGCATCACCACCCACTGTTGCAACATGTGCTTTTTCGAGAATATACATAGCAAGTTCTGATGAATTATTAATTACCTGCTCGCCGTCTGTCTTTCCAAAGAAACTTGAACATTTTGGGAAAAGATAAAAAGCACCCTGAGGCACGTTCACTTCAAGTCCTGGTATTTCTTTTGCCAAGCGAACGATTAAGTCACGACGACGACTAAATGCATCACGATATTCCGCTACACAATCCTGACTTTCCGTGTATGCGGCAACTGCTGCCATTTGACTCACGCTACACGTTCCCGTTGTATACTGTCCTTGCAGCTTATTCAGACCCTTCACAATCCATTCTGGCGCAGCGACCCATCCTATTCGCCAACCAGTCATTGCATAGGCCTTGCTTACACCATTACAGAGTATAGTTCTCTCTTTCATGCCCAAACACGATGCTATGCTACTATGACTTCCTATATAATTAATGTGTTCATAGATTTCATCTGAAAGTACGAACAAATCCTCATGAGCTGTAACCACCTTTGCTAAAGCAGCCAATTCTTCTGCAGAATAAACACTTCCTGTAGGATTACTTGGCGAACAAAGAATAATGAGCTTAGTCTTTGGAGTAATTGCATTTTCCAACTGTTCTGCAGTAATCTTAAAGTCCTGCTCTATTCCAGCTGAAACGATAACAGGTACACCACCAGCAAGTTTAACCATTTGTGGATAACTAACCCAGTAAGGAGCAGGGATAATGACTTCGTCACCAGGATTAACCAAAGCTAAAACGGCATTACAAACTCCTTGCTTACCACCCGTACCAACAATAATCTCAGAGAGCGAATAATCAAGATTATTTTCTTTTTTTAGTTTCTCCGAGATAGCTTTCCGAAGAGCAGGATAACCAGGAACAGGGGAATATTTTGAGAAGTTATCATCAATAGCCTTCTTACCGGCTTCCTTAACATGATCAGGAGTCATAAAGTCTGGTTCGCCCACACTCATGTTTATAACATCAATTCCCTGAGCTTTCATCTCGCTACTCTTTTGCGACATTGCTAATGTCTCTGAAGGTGCCAATCTATTTAAACGGTCTGATAGTTGTGCCATTTTATCTTTCATTATGAATAATATCCACCACAAAAGTACAAAAAATCATTTTAATAGCACAATATTTATTACTTTATTTTATCTAATCTTCTTTTTTTAGTGGCGATTTGTAAGCAAGTACCGAAAAATCACACAACGACAGACAAACCTATGAATCATTTTACCTCATTTTTAGGTATTGTACAATTTACAAAAAAGATATACCTTTTGCAATCATTAAAAAAATCATTTATAAAATTGTATTTATATGAGAAAAAGAATTAATCTATCTATCTCTTGCAACGCTTGCAATGGCTACAACACCATGCAAAGCACAATCGCAAGAGGCAAAAGACTCTATCTTAGAGCTCAGTGAAGTAACTATTAGTACTACACGTATGCCTGAAATCAAACAGAATGCGGCTGCTACGGTTACCATTATAGATCAAAAACAAATAGCAGCAATGAGCAAAGCTGCTCCTGACATCACACACCTTTTAGGGCTCCTCACTCCCGGCATGGCACTATCGAGCAACACAACCAGTTCACGTTCACAATCTCTTCGTGGAAGAAGTGCACTCGTACTGATTGATGGAATACCACAATCTACCCCTTTACGCTCAACTGACCGTGACCTACGAACAATAGACCTTGCAGCCATAGACCATATAGAAGTGGTAAAAGGCTCTACGGCACTCTATGGCAACGGAGCTATTGGCGGTCTGATAAACATCATTACTAAAAAGAATACAACACAAGAAACACTCAAAGGCGAAACGTCTCTTTCAGGTTCAACCTACAACTTTTTCAAACAAAAAGAGGGACAAGGTTATCGAATCAATCAACAAATTTATGGACGTATAGGCAGGCTTAACTATCTTGTAAACGGAACATTTTCACATACTGGTAGTGCTATTGATGGCGATGGCGAATTCATTTCTCCTCGATACGGACTTGGCGACACATATACAACCAATGCACTTATCAACCTCGGCTACAGCTTATCTTCTAAAAGCAAAATCGAATTAATGTATAATTACTATCGTAGCTTGCAAGACACTAAGCTGATTGCATCTGGCGGAAAGTATCTAATAAGCCCTTCTGTTGGAATATATGGCGACAAGAACCCGCTGGCGGTTAGCGAGGGTACAAGATATAATCACAACGCCTATCTTAAATTTACCTCAAAGGAAATTTTCAAGCAAACCGACTTTGAAGCCTCACTTTATGGTTCAAGCATATATACTATATTTGATTTTCGCAAACATAATCCCAAACAGCCAAGATGGGAAGAAACCAGTGGACAATCTGCTGTCAAAGATCGCAAATTTGGCTTACGCACACAGTTTAATACACGACTTATTTTCTCAGAGAATGCTTTTGCACACTTAGCATACGGCTATGACTTCCTATACAACAAAACCGCTCAACCCTTAGTTGATGGTAGATACTGGATGCCATGGCTAACAAGTAAGAATCATGCGCCTTTTGTTCAAATTAAAACGACACTCTGGCAAAACCTCAATATAAAGTTCGGAGGACGATACGATATTATTAATATTGAAGTACCAGACTATGACGTATTACGTAACAAAAAAAGTGACCCACAAGTACAAGTAAAAGCAGGCTCTCTTAATTATAATAATGTCTCTTTCAACTTTGGACTTTCATACAACAAATATGCCGCTTTTCAACCTTTCGTAGCCTACTCACAAGGATTTTCTATCTTTGATTTAGGTCGTACACTACGTGCAGCTAAGGCAGATGTACTCTCTAAGATTACAACAGAACCCGTGAAAACTAATAACTATGAGATTGGTGCTTATTCTGATATCAATCATTGGTTACATTTGAACGGCTCGTTCTTCTACACCTATTCTAAACTCGGGAGTGATCTCAAAATAGAAAATGGCTTTTGGGTGGTAAATCGTACCCCTCAGGAGGTTTATGGTGTAGAATTGGGTGCAGATGCACAAATATTAGACAATTTGAAAGCGGGTGCTAATTTTTCATGGTTCGAAGGTAAACTAAAAACAGAAACGGGGAATTGGGATACCTATATGTCTAACATCTCTATCCCTGCCGCTAAATTGGTAATGTATGTCAACTATACACCTATCAAGAACACTTACCTTCACCTACAATATCTACACTCTGGAAAGCGTGACCGCTTCGCACCTAACGCATCTGGAAAATATAACGAAGGAGAAGGTCTGGTAAGCCCTATCAATCTTCTAAACTTCACAGCTGGTGTGAAAATGAAAGTATGTGATTTAAGTTTAGCTATATCTAACTTAATGAACAACACTTATTATACTCCAGCTTCAATGATGATGGCACGTGACTCTGAGTATGCTCATGCTGATGGTCGCAAGATAACACTCACCGCCGTCTTCAAATATTAAGTTTTAACTAATCACCATACAACACACATACATTAGACTAATCAGACTCAAAGTTCTGATTAGTCTTTTTCTTTACCACCATACTTCCATTGTATTATCCTTACAAGGAATTATACACATTGAAAGAAAACATCCAATAGTGTGAATTCACATTTTATATATTCTATCCATTCTCGACTCATTGGATTTACAAACGTGTCCTACCATACGCAAAAGCTACAATGGGCATTCTGCTCAAAAATCATTCTACGACTTTGAAATCTACTCAAACTGACGTTTGAAAAAATCTTTACACAAATTCAAAGAGATTATCTACAATTGGCATATAAAAACATACGCAAAATATAAGTTTATAACTCTCTACAAATCAACTAATTATAAAGTCACCCAACAAAAGATGCTTTATAGTACATCAAAAGAGCATTAGTAACATGCGAAAGGAGCATCTCTTGTAAGCCAAAAGACTCCCTTCTGAAAGCTAAAAGACCATGTATTTGTTTTCTATACAACGAAAATAGTTTACAAAGTAAAGATAAAATGAAAGAAAGCAGATTGTGAAGTACGTAGACATAACATAACGAGGAACCTTATTTCATTCGCCATTTATAAATGCAAGTTCTAAAACAAAATGTAGTAAAAGTCTATTCCTCTCCAAGAGACAGAGACAGACTCAGAGCATAGAGAAAGGTTGTCGACATCTCTCACAGAGAAAAGAGAAACTATCAACAAAACAAATAAAAGCACAGAATTGCTTTGTTCATTCGGAAAAAAGCCGTAACTTTGCATCGCTTTTCGGCGTAACCGCTGGTCATGGAAGAGTCATAGACTATGTTACGTTGGAACATCAAACAATATTTAATTAATAGAAAAATGGATTTAATTAAAGTTGCTGAAGAAGCATTTGCAACTGGCAAGCAGTTCCCAGAGTTCAAGGCTGGTGACACAATCACCGTAGCTTACAAAATCGTCGAGGGTAACAAGCATCGTATTCAGCTCTATCGTGGTGTAGTTATCAAGATTTCTGGCCATGGCGAGAAGAAGCGTTTCACTGTTCGTAAGATGTCTGGAACTGTTGGTGTTGAGCGTATCTTCCCTATCGAGTCACCAAACATCGATTCTATCGAGGTGAACAAGCGCGGTAAGGTTCGTCGTGCGAAACTCTACTACCTTCGTAATCTTACAGGTAAGGCTGCACGCATCAAGGAAAAAAGAACCGTTGCAGTTGAAAAAGTAAACACTTGGTTGTCCAAGAAAATAAAAGTCCGAAACATAGTTTCGGACTTTTTATTTTTCAGACCACTAAAACTGCAATCCTTAGCAAAAATATTCAAAATCTTTTTTATCTCTGCACTACAATTAATCTCAAAGAGAGATTAATCATCATAATTCAACCTTGCATCGTTCTCTCCATGCAAAGCCTTACTTAAATCATTCCAGTTCTGAAAACCTGCGAAGAGAGCTAATCTATCTAAGGTCTTTTTAGAAGGCTTTTCCTTTCCTTTAATATATCCCATCAACTTCCTCAATGAAGTCGACTGCAAATGGATGTGGTGTAATGCCAACCTTCCAGATAATCTCTCTAAATCATTAGCCGTTCCTCACGAACTTTCGATTTCTGACCAAGTTCCTCTATAAAACTTTTTAACTTCCTATTCATCTCTTTTCTTCAATAATACACTAATGTAATGCAAAAAGTAATTAAAGATTAGCTAAATAAGTTCTTTTCAAAGACTTTTCTTAATAACACAACTGTTAATAAAAGTTTCATCAACAGAAAACATACAAAGATGTTGAAAAACAAATGAAGAAACTATCCGCTCAACCTTCTTATCGTAAACTCATAAAAATTCAAAAAGAAATCAAATTTTATTTTGAAAAGGATATGTATTCTTCTTTATTTACTTATCTTTGCATCATTGTTGATTTTTTTAAGTTCGCTCAGGATATACCCTCAATAAGTCTTATATTAAGAAACAGGCAAGAATAATAAAAGACTAAATTATCAACAAAACGTATTATTAATTTTTAGAATTAAAAAGGCAAAATGAACATTGTAAAAAAACAAAAAAACATTTTTCTTATTATTAGCATTACTTTTTTCAGGTATATATAGCAAATGCACAGGAAAACTTCGACAGACTTCATGGTACTTATAAAGGTACAGCCTCAACAGAAACAATCATAGCAGAAGGGAAGGTCCTACAGGGCAGTAAAAACTTCAATATACTGATAGAAAAGAAAGGTAATGATACCAAACTTATATTACAGAACTATAAAATCGGGCCTCATGAGTTTGAAGATATTATATTTGGCAATCTAACAGCGACCTACCAACCAGAAAACAAACGTTGGATACTCACTGTATCTTCGGTCTTCAATAATTATGCCGAAATAAAGAACTCATCCCTTACTCCACAGATTAAAGGGACAGTTATAGGAAACGATAACTATGTTTATGACAATGGCAATATTGAGTTCAACTTCGAAATGAGTACCAATGAGCGTCCTACCATTAAAAATCTCTTTAAGGGTAAAAATAACGTTGCTGCAGGTATTCACTCTATATCAAACAAAAACAGCAAAGATATTGTCTATGACTTTCATGGTCGCCATGTACAGAATCCACGTAAAGGTCTTTATATCATCAATGGAAAAAAGGTATTGCTGAACAATAACTAAGCAACGGGACAGACTGTATAAAAGGCATTAATGGATTTTTTATCCAAACCATATATTACACTGACACAACATACAAAAAAATCCCTTTATAAGGGGCAAGCACCTTGCTTACCACATATAAAGGGATTCTTCTATTTAGTTATAGAAGCCAGACCGACTGTCAGCTAATAATCTGTGCTTACTTCACAGCAATGCACTCAATCTCAACAAGTGCACCCTTTGGCAAAGCCTTAACAGCAAAAGCCGAACGAGCTGGATAAGGTTCTTTGAAAAACTCTGCATAAACTTCGTTCATCGCAGCGAAGTTCTCCATATCAGAAAGGAATACGGTTGTCTTAACAACATGAGAAAAATCAACACCTGCAGAAGCCAACACGTTGCGTGCGTTTGTGAGCGACTGACGAGTCTGTTCCTTCACACCACCCTCTACAAAAGCATTAGTAGCTGGATCAATAGGGAGCGAACCAGATGCGAAGATAAAACCATTGGCTTCGATAGCCTGACTGTAAGGACCTACGGCAGCAGGTGCCTTGTCTGTGTGTAATGCTTGCATATCTTTAAGAATTTTTATAGTATTAAAGGAGATAAGAGCAACTAAGCCCAAGGCAAGATAACCCGATTATACTCCATTATTTATTTACGAGTGTAAAAGTACTGCTTTTCCTCAAAAGAAACAAACCCAGAAAGACTATTTTACTTAAAAACAACAAGCCTTTCGACTTATTTCATTATTTTTTTCCTTATCTTTTGCACTACAAATTTACATATACCACACAAGTTATATGAAAGAATTAGCTTTAAAGTACGGATGCAATCCGAACCAAAAGCCTTCACGTATCTATATGGAGGAAGGCGAACTCCCAATCACAGTTCTCAGTGGTCGTCCCGGCTACATTAACTTTCTTGATGCGCTCAACAGCTGGCAGCTCGTTAAAGAATTGAAGGCGGCTACGGGTCTGCCTGCAGCTGCATCGTTCAAACACGTCAGCCCAGCAGGTGCTGCGGTAGGTCTTCCTTTGAGTGATACACTCAAGAAGATTTACTTCGTTGATGATGTAGACTTCGAGCTTACACCGCTTGCCAGTGCCTACGCACGTGCTCGTGGAGCCGACCGCATGTGTTCGTATGGTGACTTCTGTGCACTAAGTGACACCTGTGATAAGGAGACAGCACTGCTTATCAAACGTGAGGTCAGCGACGGTGTGATTGCACCTGACTATACTCCTGAGGCCTTGGAGATACTGAAAGATAAGCGTAAGGGCGCATACAATGTCATAAAGATTGATCCTAACTATGTGCCTGCTCCTATAGAGAAGAAGCAAGTTTTCGGTATTACATTTGAACAGGGCCACAACGAAGTGAAGCTTGATGATTCCGCACTCTTCGAAAACATCCCTACAAAGAACAAGACATTCACTGAGGATGCTAAGCGTGATCTCATCATTTCGTTGATTACATTGAAGTACACACAGAGTAACTCTGTTTGCTATGTGAAGGACGGACAAGCCATTGGCATTGGTGCTGGACAGCAGAGTCGCATCCACTGCACTCGCTTGGCAGGTAGCAAGGCTGATGAATGGTGGCTGCGCCAGTGCCCAAAGGTGATGAACCTCCCATTTAAAAAGGATATCCGCCGTGCTGACAGAGATAACACTATCAACATATACATCTCCGATGAATACGAAGATGTATTGCAGGATGGTGTATGGCAGCTGTTCTTCACAGAGTCCCCAGAGCCTTTGACACGTGAGGAACGTAAGGAGTGGATTGCTAAGAACACAGGTGTTGCACTCGGTTCTGATGCTTTCTTCCCATTTGGCGACAATATTGAACGTGCGCATAAGAGTGGTGTTGAGTATATCGCACAGGCTGGTGGAAGTATTCGTGACGACCATGTTATTGATACTTGCGACAAATATAATATCGCGATGGCATTTACAGGCGTTCGTTTATTCCATCATTAAAAAGATTGTATATGAGTGAAATAGATGATATTATCGAAAGCGGCATGGTGTTTCGAGGTGCCTCGAAGCCCAAGATAGATGATGGCAAGGTGAAAACCAAAGCCAAGAAAAAGAAGTATATTACTGGTGCACACGGTTCTGGCAGTGCAAAGCAAAAGGCTAAGTACCGCCAGCAACGTGCTAACCGACACAAGTAAAGAAAACAACGAACGCCCTCGTTTGCCCGTTCCTATCCAAAGGAAACTGGAAAACGAGGGCGTTCTCTTATTGAATTAATTTCCTTCAAGACCTGACCTTCACCCTAATATACTCCAAGTTGAACGTATGAAATCACAGATTATGTGAAAGTAAATCCATGAAAGCCATGCGGATAGTAATTTATTTTAATACAATACCTGTATAGATGGTGCCAAATCCTTCCTTAAGAATACGTGCTGAGAAGAAGTCGGAAGCATTATCATAGGTACAAATACCTGATTGAAGGATATTAGCTGCAGGCACACCAAGTTCTTCTAATTGAAGTTGATTGCAGAGCGGAAGGTTGATATGCCATTTCTCATACATACGTGCAATGCGTTCCATAGGAAAACCTGCAACCGAAAAAGCATCATAAACCTCCTGACCTACCTCAAAGTTCTTCAGCGAAATACATGGACCAACAACCGCCTTGAGTTCCTTTGGGTCAGTACCATATAGTTCTGTCATCTTGCGAAGTGTATGCTGTGCGATACGCTGTACCGTACCACGCCAACCAGCATGAGCTGCACCAATGGCATGATGAACAGGGTCATAAAAAAGAATAGGAACACAATCAGCAGTATGAACACCGATGCAGACGTTACGACAATCGGTAACAACAGCATCTTTCCCTTCTTCCATCTCGTACTGTTCAGCGACTGAAAGATTTAAAAAAGCATCCGTCACGGTCAGACAATGTGTCTCGTGTATCTGATGTAGACGAATAACCTTATCCGCCTGAACACCAATCTCAGCTGCTACAGCCTGCAGATTCTCGGCTACAGCAGATGGTTCATCACCCCGATGAGGGTTGATGTTGAGTGTAGCAAGCCTTCCCTTGCTAACTCCGCCATGACGGGTAGTGCTAAAGCTGACTACCTCGTCGGCAAGATTAAGTAATGTAGAACAGGCTTAATCATTCGTATATTCAAAATCTTCGAGGTCTTCTACCTCATCCAATTCGTCTATACCCACCTCTTCAACATCATCAATATCAGCGTCCTCAGCCGCTAACTCAGCAGCAAAACGCGACATATCCTTGTCACGATGAACAAGTGTATCTTCTGAAAGAATACTTTGCAACTTATTGCTCTCTGCATTAAGTTCCTTCCAAAGAACATCCTTCAACTCATTGATTCCCTGTCCGGTAACAGCTGAGATAAAGACAACAGGAAGATCGGTTGGTAAAGTTTCACGCAACATCTCTATGAGTTCATCATCAAGAAGATCGCTCTTCGTAACAGCCAAAACACGATGCTTATCAACCATCTCTGGATTGAATTGCTGCAACTCATTCAACAATATCTCATACTCACGTTTGATATCGTCTGTATCACCCGGTACCATAAAGAGCAGAAGAGAGTTACGCTCGATATGACGGAGAAAACGCAGGCCGAGTCCCTTACCTTCACTGGCTCCTTCGATGATACCAGGGATATCAGCCATCACAAAGCTCTGATTATCACGATAACTAACAATACCCAACGATGGTTCCATTGTTGTGAAAGGATAGTTAGCAATCTTTGGCTTTGCACTTGAAAGAGAAGACAACAGCGTAGACTTACCCGCATTCGGGAAACCTACTAAACCAACGTCAGCCAATAACTTCAATTCAAGGATAACAGTTATCTCCTGCATCGGCTCACCCGGCTGTGCATAACGAGGAGCCTGATTGGTTGATGTACGGAACTGGAAGTTACCCAATCCTCCACGTCCACCTTTCAACAGCATCACTGTCTGTCCATCGTGCATAACATCACAGACATACTTACCCGTTTCAGCGTCATATACTACCGTTCCACAAGGTACGTCAATATAAACATCCTTACCATCTGTACCATGACACTTATCACGACCACCATTGCCTCCATGTTCCGCATAGATGTGACGTTGGAACTTCAAGTGCAATAGCGTCCAGTAATTATGGTTTCCACGTAGATAAACGCTTCCACCTTTACCACCATCGCCGCCATCAGGGCCACCATTATAATTATACTTCACATGACGAAGGTGCATAGAACCTCTACCACCCTTACCAGAGCGGCAGTATATCTTTACATAATCAACAAAATTACTTTCCATCTTTAAACTTTGAATTTTGAACTTTGACCTTTATGATTTGTACTGTAACTTGAAATATTATTGATTAAGAGAAGAACGAGTTGCCTTAACTATTTTTGTCAAGACCGCTTGAATCCTATGACAATCATCTGATAAAGATTTATACTCACTCTCACTAATATATTCTGCTTCCCTTAATAAATCAATCCAATAGTTTGACTCTGTTGCTTCTTTCAAAGCGATATTCATCTTACTACAGAAGTCTGCACGACTTTGTCCGTTCTTTCCTTCATGAACATTAGCCCCAATACTCGTCCCAGAACGCAGAAGTTGCTTTTGACAGGACATACTCCTTATGCTCATCTGTCAGGTATTTATATAACCGTACAACCCTTAGTGCAAAACTTTTTGATAAGATATAGATATCATTCTCTACGATTTTTCTCTCCAACATACGGTACAAATCATAAAGTTCAAAGGTCAAACCTCAAAGGTCAAAGGTCAAAGGTCTACAGAGCGTCAATAACAGCCTCAATACGTGCAAAGATCTCTTCTACTGTGCCAAGACCTTCAACGTGGTGGTGAGTCTTCTCACCCTCGTACCAGTCAATCAATGGAGAAGTCTGGTTATTATAAACATTGAGACGCTTCTTTGATTGTCTCCTCGTTATCGTCAGAACGACCACTCTGCTGACCACGGAGAAGCAAACGCTTCATCAACTCATCCTCTGGAACAAAAAGCTCAACCATAGCTGCCACATTGTGACCACGCTCAGCCAACATCTTTTTCAAAGCCTCTGCTTGTGGGATTGTACGTGGGAAACCATCAAAGATAACACCCTTATGATCCTTGCCAAAACTGTCGTACACGCTTGCAAGAATGTCAATCATCAACTCATCAGGAATAAGCTGACCATTATCAATGTATCCTTTTGCAGTCTTACCAAGCTCCGTACCATTCTTAATTTCATTACGAAGTACGTCACCTGTTGATATATGACCGAAGCCATACTTCTCAATCATCTTGTCGCTCTGAGTACCTTTACCAGCACCAGGCGCACCAAAAATTACAATATTCTTCATTATTCTTGTACTAAAGTATAAATATCTCTCAAATTACGACCTTGCTGATCATAGTCAAGACCATAACCGACGATGAAATCATTTGGAATCTCAATAGCTGCATATTCTATATCCAAAGGTACAGCCAGCTTACCTGGCTTCAAGAGCAAGGTAGTAATATGTAGACCAGCTGGTTCACGTGTACCAAGTGTTTCGAGCATACGCATCATTGTTGCACCTGTATCTACGATGTCCTCTACGATAATCACCTCTCTACCACGAATATCCTCATTTAGTCCGATAATCTCCTTAATAGTACCCGTTGAGGTAATTCCTTGATAAGAAGCCAACTTCACAAAAGATATCTCACATGGTATAGTGATATACTTCATCAAGTCTGAGGCATACATAAACGAACCATTCAGCACCGCAAGAAAAAGTGGAGTCTTACCCTCAAAATCCTTGTTTATACGATTAGCAACCTGCTTTACTCTTTCCAGAATCTCGGCTTCAGGTATAGAAGTCTCAAACGTTTTGTCCTTAATTGTTACTCGACTCATTCTTCTTTATTTATAATTTACCGCAAAATTACGAAAATAATACCAAACTATCCGCATTTATTTTGTAAATTTGCCATCGTTATGAAGATATTTACAAGTGCCCAGATTCACGAACTGGATAGATACACTATAGAACACGAGCCTATCAAGTCGATTGATTTGATGGAACGTGCGGCAAAAGCCATTACTCGAGCTATCATGGAGGAATGGTCTACACACACTCCTATTGTTGTCTTTGCGGGTCCAGGCAACAATGGTGGCGATGCTCTTGCCGTAGCACGTTTGTTGATAAATGAGGGATACAAGGTAAGCACTTACTTATTCAACATCACCAACCATCTATCAGAAGATTGTATAAAAATCGACAACGCTTACTCGAAAGCAAACATTCAAAGGAATTCAATGAAGTTACAACTAAATTTGACCCTCCTGAATTAACAGCTGACACCTTAGTCATTGATGGACTTTTTGGTTCTGGACTTGACAAACCATTAGCAGGCGGCTTTGCTTCCTTAGTGAAATATATCAACCAGAGTCCCGCAAAGGTTGTAAGTATCGATGTACCATCTGGACTGATGGCAGAAGATAACACCTATAATGTACGTGCGAACATCATTCATGCTACACTCACACTTACCCTCCACGAACGCAAATTATCCTTTCTTCTTGCCGACTCACAACCATTCATCGGTAGACTAAAAGTACTCGATATTCGACTGAGTCAAGAGTTTATGCAGAAGACAGATGCACAATATTACATCTTAGAAGAGAATGATATTCGTTCACGCCTACTCCATCGTCATGACTTCGCAAACAAAGGTGATATGGGCAATGCACTTATCATTGCTGGAAGCTATGGTATGTCTGGCGCTGCTATTCTAACTACACGCGCCTGCTTACGTAGTGGCGTAGGAAAGGTTACCGTACATACTCCTAAGAAGAACTACGACATTATGCAGATTTCTGTCCCAGAAGCTGTATTACAAATGGACCACGAAGAAACGGCCTTTACAGAAGCAGTTGACACCGATGACTTTGACGCATTGGCAATAGGACCGGGATTAGGGCAACAAGAACAAACAACGATTGCCATGATAACACAAATAAGACGTGGCACAATGTCCTATCGTGGCTGACGCTGACGCCTTAAATATCCTTGCAAGCCATCGTGCGTGGATGCAGCAACTACCAAAGGGGATTATCCTGACTCCACATGCTAAGGAACTCGACCGACTAACGGGTTCGCCTGCCAATGCCGACTATGAACGTCTTCACCGTACAAGAGAATTAGCAAAATCCATTCAAGCCTACATCATACTTAAAGGACACAACAGTGCTCTCTGTCTACCAAATGGTAACGTCGTCTTTAACTCTACGGGTAATAGTGGTATGGCAACTGCGGGTAGTGGTGACGTACTCACGGGTATCATTACCGCCCTTCTTGCACGTGGCTATAACCAACAGAACGCTTGTATGGTTGGTATGTATCTTCATGGTCTTGCTGGCGACTTAGCCATTAAGGACTTAGGAAAGGAAAGCCTCACGGCAGGCGACCTCGTCAACTATCTTCCAAAAGCCTTCAAACTTTTAGATGATTAACCCAATTCTTATTCCTTTGGCTAACCGTCCTCCATGGTTATAAAGCCAACAATGTAAAAAACAACAGCCCTGCATGGACCTATCCATGTGGGGCTGTTGCCTATCTTCACTTTCAAGCTCACAATATTTGTTCCTTACTCTGCCCTGTGGATGTATTCGCTGTTGCCTATCCTTACTCTCAAGCTCACGACATTGCCTCATAGAAACCCTTATAAAAAAGAAAGCAGCAGCTTCCGAAAGAAGACTGCTGCTAATGTTTTATTTGGTCAAGCCGACCTCAACAAATGATTAGTCGAGGTTAGCAAGCTTGTTCTCAGAACCAAGAACGTCTGTAATCTTATGCTTGTAAAGATCCTCCATGTACTCACGAGCCTTACCACAATACTGACGTGGGTCGAAGTACTCTGGGTGCTCATCAAATGTCTGGCGAACACCTGCGGTGAATGCAAGACGAGAGTCAGAGTCGATGTTAATCTTACAAACAGCACTCTTAGCTGCCTGACGGAGCTGCTCCTCTGGGATACCAACAGCGTTAGGCATCTTACCACCATGCTCGTTGATGATATCAACATACTCCTGAGGAACTGAAGAAGAACCGTGGAGAACGATTGGGAAACCTGGAAGCTGCTCCTCGATAGCTGCGAGAACATCGAATGCCAATGGAGGAGGAACAAGACGACCTGTCTTTGGGTCACGTGTACACTGCTCAGGAGTGAACTTGTAAGCACCATGAGAGGTACCGATTGAAATTGCCAAAGAGTCGCAACCTGTACGAGTAGCGAAGTCTACTACCTCCTCAGGCTTTGTATAGTGAGATACCTCAGCTACTACATCGTCCTCAACACCAGCGAGAACACCAAGCTCAGCCTCAACAGTTACGTCGAACTGATGAGCATACTCAACAACCTTCTTAGTCAGAGCTACATTCTCCTCGTATGGAAGAGAAGAACCATCAATCATTACAGAAGAGAAGCCGAAGTCTACACAGCTCTTGCAAGTTTCGAAGCTATCACCATGATCAAGGTGAAGTGCAATCTCTGGATGGTTGCAACCCAACTCCTTAGCATATTCAACAGCACCCTCTGCGAGATAACGGAGAAGAGTCTGGTTAGCATACTTGCGAGCACCCTTAGATACCTGAAGGATAACTGGTGACTTCAAATCTGATGAAGCCTTGATAATAGCCTGAAGCTGCTCGAGGTTATTGAAGTTAAATGCTGGGATAGCGTAACCGCCGTCAACTGCTCTCTTAAACATCTCACGTGTGTTCACGAGACCTAATTTCTTGTAATCTACTGCCATAATTTTTATTATGTTTTAATAATTAATAAGTCTATAACTATTTTACACTTGCAAAAGTACGGTTTTATTTTCTGATTGCCAAAACATACTACACTTTTAATGAGGTCAAAGTGTTAAAATCCGTAATAACCAAGAATTGTCACTCTGAAAGAACAAGACTGACAAAACAAACCGACCTACATGATGAATAGACTAACATAGATATTCCACCTATCAACCTCCAAGATTATTATTCGTAATTTGTATTTCAACCAACAAAAAACCGTACCTTTGCAACTAACTTACAAACTGAGAAATAAGAATGAAATACAAAATGATTGTGCTTGACTTGGACGGCACACTGACTAATAATAAAAAGAAATCACACTCGTACTAAACAAGCACTTATGCTGGCACAAGCTGCAGGAGTGCATGTCGTATTGGCTTCTGGACGACCTACCTACGGAATTATGCCCTTAGCAGAAGAATTGAAACTGAAAAGAAAATAAGGGCTTCATTCTTGCCTTCAATGGTGGAAAAAAATTATTGACTGCTCCAACAACAACGTTCTCTTCGAACAGAAACTGAACGAACAACTCGTTCCCCTACTCTATCAAGAGGCTATGAAGGCTGGAATGGAAATCCTAACCTACCAAGGTGAAGGCATTGCTGCTACTAATAAAGATAACGAGTACGTACAACACGAGGCTTTTATCAACAAGATGCCTGTAATGCAATATGATGATTTCCTCTGTCAGTTAGTCTATCCTATCAACAAATGCCTGATTGTTGGTGATCCAACCCCACTCCACGAACTGGAATTGAGATTAATCAAAGAGTTGGAAGGAAAGATGGATGTCTACCGTTCTGCCGACTTCTTCCTTGAATGTGTACCACTTGGTATCGACAAAGCTCGTTCGCTCGAACGACTCATCAACTCTCTTAACATCTCACGAGAAGAGATTATTGCTTGTGGAGATGGATACAACGACCTTAGCATGATTCGCTTTGCGGGACTTGGTATTGCAATGGCCAACGCTGCAAAAGACATTCAATGCGAGGCTGACTTCGTTACTTTTTCAAATGAAAACGAGGGAGTGGCTCACGTCATCGAACAATTTATACTGACGAACGAACCTATATAAGCAAAGACTGAAACAATAAGGCATACAGAGGTGCGAAAAATATTTACAAAAGATACACCAACGGTCCTAAACTTACAATAAAATACGCACAAATAAACAACTTTCAAACCTCTCTAAATCAGTTAGTTACAAAACCGCCTACAAGACATATTTAACAAGGCTTCAAAAGGGCGTTAGTAACATACGAGAAGAGCATCTTTTGCAACTCAAAAGATGCTCTTCATGAAACCAAATGACCATGTATTGGTTTTATTCACTGTGAAAATAATTTACAAAAGTATAAAAACAACCTATCTACTCGTTCACTTGCCAGCTCGTCAGTTTGTCCGCAATATACCTTTTAACAAGAAGGTTGCATTCTGATTGCGGGCTACGCCTTTCGTTATCTTATACGAATAAGTGATATTCTCGCCTAACTCTATCTCAAAACAATAGTTATGAAAACGCCCAGCATATTCCTCTTCCATCTTTGAAAGTTCAAGGTCGTGGGTAGCAATAACGCCTGTCACATTGCGTTCGGCAATATACTGCAAGAAAAGACGAGAGCCATTCAACTTATCAAGAGAGTTTGTTCCCTTCAAAATCTCGTCCAAAATAATCAGACTTGGTACATCATCACGCAACGAGCCTAAGAGCTTCTTCAAACGAAGCAACTCTGCATTGAAATAAGAGATGCCATGCGTAAGGTCGTCCGTCGTGCGCATACTCGTAAAGAGATGGAATACTGAGACCTCCAACTGCTTAGCAAAGACAGGCAAACCATTCATCGCCAAGAGGTAATTTATACCCAACGAGCGCAGGAAAGTACTCTTACCTGCCATATTCGCACCCGTCACTATATAATATTCATGGTCACGAATATTGAAGTCGTTTTCCACAGCCTTCTCACCGAGGAACGGATGATAAAGATTTTTCGCCTCATAAACAACCTTATTCTCCTCGCTGATTTCTGCCTGTACTGCCCTATCTTCATTCAATCGGAAGTTACCCATTGACACCAAGGCATCAAAGAGGTTCAGACTATTAATCCACTCGTTCGTACGTTGCTCATACCTTTGCTGCCAACGAAGGAAGAGTCTTACGATAGCAATATCAATCAATGCAAAGCTATTAAAGACAAAGACTCCGACCTCATTACTTCTATTATCAATCTTTTGTAAGATAAGCTCTAACTGCTCAAAAGATTCTTCTGCTCCCGAAAGCTGCGCCTTCAATGCTCGAAGTTCAGCCGACTTAAACTCAGTCGTGTTAATCAACTTCAATACTTGCAAGTAACCATCTACCTGTGCGTGTACCTTTGCTATCAGCTCAGAAATGACACGCATGTGCTTATGTCCACAAAGCAAAGAGAACATAAAATTAAACATTCCCCACCATACGGGTAACATAAATGGTGCCAAGCCAATAATTGAAAGAATGATACACACATAGAAACCAAATAAATCGGCATAACAGAAATAACGTAAAAGAGAGCTATGAAAAAACTTTGGAAAACTCTGGCAATGAATATCCGTCAAAGCCTTCAAAACCTCCTCTGTATTAATACGCCCCTTTACGCCCAAAGACTTGAATTCAGAAAGGAAAGTTTCCTCCTTACCCAACTCATCTATGGAAACCATTCGTTGACGTATTTGCCCAACAACTTCCTCTCTTTTCGCACTGCCCCATTCCGTAGACAGACAGGCTGCCAACTGATCACTACCACCAGTTGAGATGGTACGGTTCATCCTTTGAAACAGTGAACCTATCCCGAAAACATCCATATCAAAGGTATAAGGATGTTGCGGACTGACGTATTGTTCGCCAGCATCAAAGCCAGAATAGTCACCTTTCTGATAGGCTATTTCGTTTTGATAAACCTGCAATAAAGCCTCCCCCCTTTTTATCTTTCGGTCGTTCAACACGTCACGACGACGGATGTAAAGATAAAACAACAATGCAGCTAAGGCACAGAGGAGTGTCCAAGCTGCATTATCCTTTAAGGTGTAGAGAACTACAAAGCCAATAGCAACTAAAAAAAGAACCAATTTCCGTCAGAATAAAAGCCCGACTACGGCTACGGAGGGAGACGAGCTTATTGCCCGTCTCTTCTACCTTATGCTGATACAAATCAGTCAAATCATTATTCATACGTAAACAAATATAATATTCAAGGGGTATTAATTCGTCACCACCTCTTTGCTCACACGACCATCACTGTACTTCACAATATTGATTCCCTTTTGTGGAGCCATGATACGTCGACCGTCAAGTGTGTAGCGTGCAGTTTCAACTGCCGTGCGACTTCCTTCTGAAATAGGAGAGATAGCTGTGGCACTAAACTCTGTGATGCTGCACTTAGCAGCATTCTCTATCTGTCCTGTATTCAAATTAATCAGTAAGACACAGACACTCAACTTTGACTTATCTTGTATTTTCTCCTGACTTTTAATATTCTTAAAAACATACGTGTGACTCAATACTTCATCAGCCTTTATAGGAGCTTTGAGAAGATCAGTTTTTGCAGTTTTTACTCCTTCTGCTGCAATAGCAACAAAGTTGTTTTCAAGATTATAGATTTCTCCGGGTGCATCAATAAAATAATCAAACTCTTTTGAAACACCACGATATTGAATATCACCCCTATGATTATTATTTTGATACCACCTTGGATTTGACATTCCATCCTCCGTCAGCACATAAGCAAAGCCGTAAGGAGCTTCTTCTCGATTCACACGAAAAATCACGTTAGGAGTTACAGTGATATTATTTTTTTCCTTGTCCCACATTGCAGACACTTCTATGTCCATATCTGCACCTGCAGCTTGTTCTGCCTTAAACTCATCTGCAGCCACAATATAAGTCAGCTTACGACTTCTATTCATCCAAAGTAAAGGACGACTTCTATCTTCACTTGCCTTTTCAGAATAATCCAAGCAATGCAGTGCATCATAGGTATGAACCGCAATACCAATAAACTCATCGCCAAAGGTGTGTGCCAAATTCTCCATTAATGCGATTCCACGTGGACAATATCCACACCACATTCCAGTGTACTCTTCTACAACAACCTTTCTCTTTGGAACTTTTGTAACCGTTACTCTCGGTACGTTTGCATAACCAATAGTAGCATTATTCCGTTCTCCATTTACCTTTGTGATTGTAAATAGGAGATTATCTTCTCCCAATTCTGTGTATGGTGGAACATCTATCTCTACTATTGCATTATCATATCCTCCCAGTGGTTCTGGAAAAACATAATGCTCTGAGTATAACTCTTTTCCATTGAAAGAAAGTGTATAATCAAAGTTGTTAATAGTATTTCTACTATAACTAGAAACTGTCATCTTTCCCTTTACACTCTTTTGCCGAGAGAGAACATAAATCTTCTGACCTGCGGCTGGAATAAGACTATTATCTTGTGCCTTGACACTCACAGTAGATGAAAATACTGCGACAAGCATCATAAAATGCAAATAAAATCTGCGTAACATAATCTATTTGTGATTTTGGTATGTCTATTTAACGAACAACGTACTTCTTTGTTGCGGCAACGCCCTTCTGCTTCACGATATAAATACCCTTAGGAAGATTTGACAAAGTCGTAAGTTGCTTGTGCAACAATACTCCATGAGTATTATAAACATCGAATGATACACCCTTCTGTGAAGCTACAGAAGCGACACCTGCTGCGTTAACATCAAACTTAATGGTAATTGATGGTCCATCCTTCTCTTCCTCTGTACCAGTTTTTTTTGATGTAAGTTTCAGCGTTACCTCACACTTCTCGCTTTCACCATACATGTGTTCAATATCAATAAACTCTTTCTGAGAACCAACAGGTAAAAGCTTACTATCCATCTTGTATGTACCAGGTTCCACATTAAATGTACAATTGCCTAAAGCGCACACCTGCACACTACCCTCTTCAATGCTATTAATCGTATAGGAAAGAGTTACATTTTGTTCTTTATCAGACACATTCTGAATATAAAGCTTACCAGCAATCTTTTTCTCATCAGGATTTGCAACTGAGGTTTCTGCTTTATTTAAGACAATGGTTGTGTTATTTTTAATAACATTACCCTGTTCATCAACAAAAACAACATCATTAGAACTTGTCTGTGCCTTTGCACTAACAAAAAGACTGGCCAATAGACCAACAAAAACGAGTAAACGTAATTTCATATTCTTATTTTTTTTCAATTGATTATACTTAAATTTTTAGAGCGTAACCTTTTGGCGCACTGCCTGTAACACTCCGCTCTCATTATAGAAGAAAGCCACTATCCACGCATTCTTTGGTTGGATTCCTTCAGGAAGTGTATAAGTTGTTTTCTCCTTATGAATACTCTTTGTAGAGAGCGTTAACTCTGTACCCCACTCACCATTAACAGCAGCACGGAACACATGATTATGTACATATTCTTTGTCCACCTTATTGTTTGGAAACCTCTGTAGAGCAACAATACTATCCTCAACTAACCACAGCTGTAGCTTTCCCTTCACATCTTCGGACGAAGTCTTCAAGTCGGTCTCTATCTCTACCTGACGCTTTGCTACATCATACTGACATTAAGCTCAATGCCGACTGTTGTCGTCTGAGCAAACTCATCTCGGATTCTGCCTGCCCAAACATCCTTAGCGAGTGCATCTCCCCGACGATTGATAATCGCCTTTGGCACGTTTGGCACTGACCAATGCTTGTAATAAACATCACCTACATCGGTTCGCAACCCTACAACCTTAGACGTATTCTTGAGTGCAAGCGGTCCTGCATGAAAGGCAACAGCTATCAATTTGTCAGCTCCATAAAGCTTTTGCTGCTGTTCTATCACCTCTGCTGCATCTGGACAGAAGATGCAATGCTGCCCCGTAAAATCCTCTATCAGTACATTACGCTGAACAGTAGCAGTCGGAACCTCTATCAGTCGCTCGTTAGAACCAACCGAATCACAGCCTGTCAAAAGAGCAACCGCAGTTAAAAAAGATATATAAAAACTTTTCATTTCTATCAGAAATTATAATTATAAGAGAGTGTCAAACCCTTTGTTGCAGGGATATAACGACATACACCACCCGAACAATTGAAGCCAGCACGGGTACGACCATAGCCTAATTGCAAGCGATGAGCACCACTGCTATAGGTTACATAGCCCTGATAATAATGCAAACGAGTATTGCCAACATTATAAAGGTCGCTCAATGTGAACATCCAATGCGGTGCAAGCGACAGTTCTGCCAGTCCAAACAACCAGTCTTTATCTCCATCTTTTGAAGCAAGATATTGCCCTTCCACACGCAATGTTGTGTTAGGTGCAAGTTTTTGTTTGACATCTGCAACAAAGATATGCGAATTAAGCATTCCTCCATGCCCTTCGAGAAGCGTCTGATTGTAACGCTGATACATATACATCAGATTGAGTTTCGTATCCTTAGCAAGTCGTTTCTCAATCTGCAAATCAATATCTTGATAATAGGTGTCATCTCCCCATGCCCAGAACGGACTACCATAACCATCTGTACCGATGTCACCTGAACCATTCTTACGCACAGAATGAACATGTGAGAAGTTCACTTTCGCTGTCGTACCATACTTTCCACCCAGCATTGTTCTCTTTGGGAAGGTATAGGCGGCAGCCGCCTGATAAGCCCACTCACCCTCTGGACGAGTAGCGTATGGATAGAGTGCTGCCAAAGTATAGGTATGCTCAAGCGTGAAAGGTGGCAAATGATTGACAAAGGAAGAGATACCTTCCATCCCTCTACGACTTCGGAAACTCATATTCGTACTACGTTTCGCTTGTAAAAGCAGACTCATTCCTCGCTTTGAATAAGAACCAGAGAGCATAGCCACATAGCCATTACGATAAATGTAACCATTATCATGAGAAGGGTCTTGCGACTTCATTGCCATCTCTGCCAACACATTAAAAGCACGATGCTGCACTCGTAAGCGAACATCAAAGGCATTGACATTCAGCGGAAGACGCAAACGATGAGTTGGATCAACCATTATCACTTCATCTTTCTCATGTTTATTAAGATAAGAAGCACCTAAGGTAATATATGTATTATGCTGCTGGAGAGATTTACAGAACGCATCAATATTCCACTCCACATCAGCACCTGTCATCCAACTCTTATTGTAATTCCAATATCTGCGTTGACGTCCCGTTATTACTTTCACAGCGACTCCTTCAAAAGGACGATAATACAAGCGAGCACCTTGCAAAGAATTATCAATTCCCAAACTTCGTTCTTCATACGAACGAAGAATGAAGCCTGAGCCAAACTGCTCATAAAAGCTACCTAAGGTAAGTTCGGCATTCTTGTATCGCCCCTTCAAGTAAGCGTAGGGAACACCCCAACCCTTGAAATCATTCTCAAAGCCAGGAAGAGGATGACGCATATATTCTAATCTTGCGCCAGCCTCAACATAACGACTCGTTAATTTCAAGTCGACATAAGTATTTGTCAAGAAACGTCCTTCTGTTGCTTCTGCACCAGTCGTACTGTCCTTTGAGGCAACAGCATGTCACTCTGAATACTTCCTGAAAGGCGTAACCTGTCAGACTCATCTTGCGCAAAAAGAGATGTATTACCCATACTAATGAGTAATACTAACATCATCCATTTTTTCATTTAACACATTCTCTTACAGCCTCATTCACCTTTTTATACAATTCCACCTCGGCACCATCGGTATAGCCATTGTGCTTGTAAATAATCTTACCTTGTCCATCAAGTAAGATAGTATAAGGGACAGACTGAATTCCTAAGGAACGACGAAAATCGCCATTTGGATCGAGCAAAACATCATAACGCCAACCTTTCTGGTCGACCAAAGGCTTCACCTTATTGATATTCTGCGCCTGATCAATAGACACGGCTATGAGTCGAACGCCCGTTTTTTGCTGCCACTCGTCATACACCTCATCAATACTTGACAACTCTCGATTACAAGGTTTGCACCATGTGGCAAAAAAAGAAATAATAATGGGATAACCATTATTAGACAACGTGTCTGTCTGCACAGTCCTGCCCTCAATGTCCTTAATCATCACCTTGGGCAAACGCTCCTGCGCTGTTGCCATAACACTTATCGAAAATAAGCAAAAGGATAATAAAAGTTTATTCATTTCTATTAGCTATAAATTTGGCACAAAAATACAAAAAATATACGATACAACAAAAAGAATATTCCAAAGAAAAGAACCTTTTTCAACCTGACAGAATATAGATACTTTATTAACCTCAAGATATTAGCATTTAGGCTTATTCGTCTGTTTTCGCAAAAGATTTGCAACTCAACACAACACAAGATTGAAAGTTGCTGTCACTGCCGTCAGTCTAACACACCGCATTAGAGCTTTATAATCAGCATATTACGAGAAATGTTAAAAGTGACAGCAAATAAAAACAAAAACAGTTTCGGTTTTAACGAATTTGGAATAAAAAAAGACTACTTACCACATCTTGTATAATGCGAGCAAGTAATCTTTTCATTCGTAAATAACAAGCTATTGTAATTAATTAGAACTACGCTTTTTCTTAGAACCCTTAAACCACATATAAGCCACTAAAAGGACAAAGGCTACAAGGATAGAAATTAACTGTACAGCATATTCTTGTGGGTGTACCCAAAATTCTTTGAAGAAATTGATACGCCCGAGAATCTCTACTGGTGTCCAGAAAACAATCACAGTTGCAATGGACATACGAATATTAGCTCCCCATGAAGCTATATAAAGTTGCTTTTTAAACATATAAAGCGCACCTATGAAACAACCAATACCAACGAAGAAGGTCACTGGATGATGGTCGCCAATAAAGTTCTTATCATAGCAGAACATTAGTAAAAGGTAAGAAGCCCAAAGAATCATATTCACCTCCATAAAGGTGACAATAGATGTGTGACGTGTCATTGGTTGGAAGACAATCTCATTCTTGCGCTTTCCAAAGAGACGCTCCTGAATCCACGTAATAAAGTTGCAACCATTACGAGTACTAAAGATATACATTGTCATCATCATCATCCAGAAACCAAAAGAAGCTGGAAGAATTAGATACTCTGGCTTGGTTACAATTTCACCATTCTCAATCTCTGGCTGTACACCAAAGCGATGAGCATAATATTGAAAAAGGAACTCTACCCAACCTGTCCAGAAAAGTAATCCTCCGATAAGTCCCCATAGAGTCTGACGTGTATCACCCTTGACAAACACACCAATAATTACCAAAATCAGTCCCACAAAACCCATTGAGAAACCTGCATAATGTACAGCTTCGGGTGTCATGGTCTTTTCCATCATAATCATCATTGCATGACCCAACGGCATGGTGAACAACACAAGGATAAACGAGGCGAGTGTTCGCCATAAATAGATTTTACTTTTTCCCATAAATTAGAAATGTATTGAGAGCTTAAAATAATTTATCAACATCAACAGACATTCCAATCATAAGATTTGTTCCATCTGTCAATGGACAATTCAAATAATAATATTCTGGTTTTATAATTAAAAAAATATTATCGAGAATAACACTTACTTTAATACTGTTACTAATACGCTGCACCAAAGAGAGCTTAAAGAGTGCGTATGCAGGATAATGTATCGTTCTCACGCCCTTAGAGATGTCGTAGTAATCGACAAACTCCTCATTGTCAACAGACGAAAGGGAAACGACCATCCAGACCAATATTCGTCCCATAGTGCTTTGACCACTGATGATCCCAGTCTACATGACTTGTCATAGAATGCTTGCGAGCAGGTATATATTGGTTGTTCACAGATTTGTCATTCTTATCCTTTGGCAAATTTTCATTTGTGTAAGCATAACTAAGACGAGCCGTAAGGCCATTTGTCCAACGTGCTTGTACCGTTGCCTCACCACCACTTACGATGTAATGATTTAAGTTGATATAAGGAAGATATGCCATTTTATCCGAACTACTCTTATAATAAGGTGCCCCCGTTGCAATCTTGTTTTCTATTCTATTGCAATAAGCACTTACCGTAAAGTTATAACGTCCCTTTGTATAATCAACCGATGCATTGAAGTTCTGACTTACCTCTGGCTTCAAAGAAGGATTGCCCTCTACCATCCATATACCTGACATATCAAAGTTATAGTACTTCTCTTTCAATGTTGGTGCACGGAAACCCATACCATAACTAAGGCGATAATTCAAATTATAAATTGGCTGATAACGTGCGCTTAACTTTGGAGTTACACGTGAAGTACGTCCGTCAGAGAAGTAATCGTAACGCAAAGCTCCTACAACCTCCCACTTATCATTGATATTCCAATCATATTGTGCAAAAGCATCAAAAGAGTCCTGCTTACGGACCTTTCCATCCAAGTTGGTATTAAACAGATAATCATGCATATAGTCAGCACCCACCGAGAGAACATTATTACCCTCAAAGGTATGGCTGTAAAGTAAACGAAGACTATTTTGCACATTAGAATAATCACGTATATCAAGTCGAGTGAGACGCTGATAATCAGACTTATCATACTGATCAAAAGCATAAGAAAAGTCCAGACTATTAAAACTATCAGGTGTCCACATTCCACGAAGTCCACCTGTAAAGTCACGATAACGCTCAGGAACATCTGGTGTTCTGACTAACTGACGATAGAAATAGCCCGCACGTCCTGTTAAAAGCAGTTTCTCATTCAAGGTATAAGTGAGTTGCTCCTTAAAGTTCCAAACAGCATCACCATAAATAGTTGAGACAACACGTGTTACAGGATTAGGTCCATTCTGCACATCATAATTATCAGAACTATTATTGTTGATTGTGAACAAGTTATTCAACTTACCCTTAAAATATTGCCACGACATTCCGTAACGTTGTTCGTTATGACGTCCAAAGCGCATATTCAAGTTTAACGCACATGGATTAGGCTTCTTCTTTGTGATAATATTAATAACTCCACCTGCCGCATTAGAGCCATAAAGTGCAGAAGCAGCACCCTTGACAATCTCGATATGATCGACATTGTCCATTGCAATACGGCTGAAATCAACGTCATCCATCGTTTCACCCGCAAGACGTTCTCCGTCCACAAGAATGAGCATACTCTGTCCACCAAAGCCTGAAACATTCATGTGTACCTGCTGATTCATTGCGTATGAAAATTCCACACCAGGCATAACCTGTTGCAAAATATCACGTAGATTGGTTGCATCAGCCTTCAAGATGTCATCTGCGGTAATGAGTTTCGTTAACACAGGAGTCTTAGCAAGTAGTTTCGGTGTTCGTGTTCCTGTTACAACAACTTGCTCTAACTCTAATGATTTATATATAGAATCGGGTAATTCATCAGCCAACATTGTTGTAGAAAACAAACAAACAAAAGCTGACGATAAAATGGTTTTTCGTTTCATAAACAATCAAGAAATATCATAATCCCATCTTTTGTTCTTTGGAAGAATCCTCTACAAAATGGTTTTATCTTATATTTAAAGTAGGTATTTATAATTGATTGTCAACCAACATTTAGTTCCTTCTGGACTAATATAGTTTTCCAGCTGCAAAGCGACATACTTTCGATTTCTCAGACGAACAACAAATACATGGTTATTCATCGTGAATTTAGGCGGCATTGGTGGAATTTCAATTTTTAACCAAGAAGAGAGAACTTTATTAAGTTTTATTCCTTGACAACCAATCAAACTCTTACCCATCTGAGATTGATCTACCCAGACCTCATTTTCCGACCACTCATCCTCGTGGAATGTAGCTCCTAAGAAAGCTGTGCTATTGTTCGGAACTTCTTTCAAAGAGGTGTAGTTTGTTTCCAGAACAGCACCTCCATTTGTTCTTACGTTGTTGCGATGAAAGGCTAAACTCCATGATTTTGGTTCTGGTTGTACATCAGTAGCTTTAAAGTCACGCTTCTCATTTACTGAGATACCCTTACCGAAAACATCAAACCAATAAATATATAAGCCCGTCTGTCCATCACCACTACCCGATGTTAACCCCATCGGAATGGTGTAACCTGTAAAGTGCGTCTGTGCTTTTAGTAAATCAGCAGTGTCTTTATGTTCTATAAAAGCCTGCAAAGAGTCAAAATCAACGTAATACCAATGCTTCCAACTACTGGCGTTTACAAGAAGTTGTCCATTATTTATGGTAGTAGTAGGAGCCTTGTCATATATATCATCAAAAATACCATTGCAGGCTGTGACCATCAACATAATGGCACAGCCTGCAAGGATTGATATAGGGCGTAATACCTTATACATTAGTGTTATGCTTTTTTACTTAGTCTTTTTGCCTGTATATACTGCAGAAAGAGACAATGGCATTCTTTCAAGATTATAATCGTTTGTAATTGTCAATGTGCCATCCTGACCGAGTTTAACAATCACCTTACTTGGACTTGTAAAAGAATAATCCTTATCTAACGCCATCATACCATCAGACTTAAGATGAACCATAAGACCATCTTTGCTATATTCACGTTCGAAGCTCTGAGTAGTCTCATTAAAGCTAAGATTATTTATAGTGTATGAATCTATTGTTAAATTACCTACCATCATAACTCCATCATAAGTCTCCTTAGGTATTGTTAAATTGATGGTGTTATTATCATTCGCAACAATCTTATAAGTTACACTGTTCGAATCGTATGGACCATAAGAAGGTCCAACAGTCAAGGAAGTTTTACCAGAAAACTCCCCAGCAGCCTTCAACGCTGCAGGTGCCTTACCATAATGCCAATTAATCACAAGACCACCCATTAAACTTGGTACTGTAATCTTAATATCCGTCATTGTACCAGCCATTGTTGCATCATATTCAGTTGCAGGACTGCCTTTATAACTTATTTTCATCTTACCAGTTCCCTGAATTTTACCTTCTGGCATGGTAAATTTAAAAGTACCAGTACCCCACTGAGAGTCAGAAAAAGTTACAACATAGTTTTTCATATCAACATCCATCGTAGCAGCCTCTCCATAAAGTTTATTGGTAAAAATTCCTGGAGCTGTAACTGTCAAGTAGCCAGTAAACGCATGTGGAGGCATTGGCTTAGGAGCTGGTGTTGCTGGTAAGAACTCGATTTTAGAAACCTCACTTGCATTGAGAGTCACAATGCTATTATCTGTTTTGGTTATCTTTACTGTCTGTGCTTGAATAGCAAGTGCACTAACAAAAGAAACTATTACTAAAGTAAAAAGCTTTTTCATTTACGAATAAATTTAAATGTCTTAGATAATGATTTAACTACGAAAACGCCTGTCTGTCCGTCGAGAGGAATCTCTACAGAACCACTTTGGCTTACTGTGGCACGGCCTACTAATTGTCCGCTAACTGTGTAAACAGCTACTTGGCTACCTGCTTTCAGACCTTCACCTTTCAAGGAGTTGCCAAAAGAAAAGACTGCATGTTACTCTCTGCATTTAGCGTTTCAATACCTGTTGTCTCGCTAAAAGAGAATGAACGAAAATCAGATAGAGGGTACTCCACACGTTGACTTCCAGCTGTCAAAACAATTGCAGTAGAAGTAAAAGTAACTGTGGGCTGCTCAGAGAGAGCGAAATAAGTACCATTACCATCCTTATCACTTACTTTTACTGAAAGATAGTCAGCCGCAGAAGCAGAAAGTGTGCTCATAGAAGCTAACAGAGTAACAGCAAGCGAAAAATAAAGTTTTTGATTCTCATGTTACTGGGTTTATTTATTATATATTCTAAATTGAGTGCAAAGTTATAAGAAATAGCTTTACGTCACAATACCTAATAATGATGATTTTAAGCAAAAGAATAATAAAATCATGGCTTAAAATACCTACAAAAAGGTTTTTCAAGCCATAATAACCATAAGCCTCTAAAACATTTAATTTTTTCAAACAGCTTATCTGTCCATGCAACCAAAAATTGCGCACTACGTCAAGATCTGTCTTTGCTTCATTTCCAAGTATTTATTGATAACATCAATACTGAGTTTGTCTGGCGTTGTCAATACGCTATAGATACCGTGCTGACGCAGTGTTGATACAATCAAACGCTTTTCATTAGCAAACTTCTCAGCAATAACATGCTGGTAATATTCCTCTGTGGAGTGCTTCGGAGAACGAATATAATCATTCATCTCTGCATCTTCAAAAAGACAACGAGCACACGATGCCACTGACTAAGCAACTTCAAGTAAGCCAACTGACGATTGAGAGCAGTCATACCAGAGAAATTTGTGTAAATAACGAATAAACTACGCTTGCTAACCAACCTACGAACATTGACACACAAATTACTAAAATCACTTTCACCAAACATGGTTTCCTGCGCATAGAGTGACTCCAAAAGGAGCTGTATCTGTCCTGCTCGCTTAGAAGGAGTAACGAACGTATCCATTTTATCTGCAAAGGTTATCAAGCCAGCCTTATCATCACGGCGCATGGCAACGTATGACAAAACCAAAGAAGCATTGATACTATAGTCGAGAAGCGTCATTCCTCGGAACGATTGCTGCATAACACGTCCCTTATCAATAACCGAGAATATCTGCTGAGAACGCTCATCACGATAGACATTCACCATCAACTGATTGCGACGTGCACTTGCCTTCCAGTTTATACTTCGGTATTCATCGCCTTTCACATAGTCTTTTATCTGCTCAAACTCAGTGTTGTTACCTACCCGACGTATACGCTTTATACCCATCTCAGTGAGATTATTGCTTATCGCAAGAAGTTCATAGCGATTGAGCATCATATAAGAAGGATAGACCTTAACGTCTTCTGCGCTACCCAAGCTATAACGACGTTCAACAAGTCCCAAGACAGTACGTGTGAAACAACGAATCTTACCAAAGGAATAAATGCCACGTTTTTTAGGAGTAAGCGTATAACGAATCGTATTCTTTCCCGTCGCTGTTAGCTGACTCTTATAGCTTATGTCTCTCCGTTGGAACACCTCGGGAGCCTCATCAATAATCGTCAACCATACTGGAAAGGGGTATTTACTTTCCAGACTTATCTTAACAACATTCTTATCACCATTAGAGAAACGTTCTGAACAGGTTCGTTTTGCCTCTATTCCACGGCGATGATAGAGCATTATAGCATCTACCACAACCATAGCAGCAAAGATAAAGAGAAGTATCTTTGCACCCATGAAAAGCTGTGGGAACACATAACCAAAGCCTGCGAGCAGAGTAAGGCCTGCTAATATAAAATAAAACCTTTTAGTAAGGAACATTTCTTCTTTATTTATTTGAGTGTTACTCGACTAAGCTCATTACTTTGGCACTTCGACTTTGTCTATCAACCTCTGCGCAACCTTCAACGGAGTATAACCTTCCATTTCAGCTTCAGCAGTAAGGATAAGACGATGTTGAAGAACACTTGGCGTAACAAACTTGATGTCTTCTGGTGTTACGAAGTCGCGACCACCCAACAAAGCTGATGCCTTAGCAGCATTGAGCATAGCCACAGAAGCGCGTGGACTGGCACCGAGATAGACTGCCTTTGAGGTACGAGTCTGCTGTACGATGTTTGCAATATAGCGCAAAAGACTCTCCTCAATGAATACCGTATCAAGTTTCTTACGCATCTGCAGCAGTTCGTCAATAGTAAGTATTGGCTTAACATCTTCCAACTTGATAAGATTTCGCTTCTCCTGATGACGCTTAAGGATATTCATTTCCTCATCAACAGAAGGATAACCCATACTTATCTTAAAGAGGAAACGATCAAGCTGAGCCTCTGGTAGACGATAAGTACCTTCCTGTTCTACTGGGTTCTGTGTTGCAATGATTGTATAAACATCGCTCATACGACGAGTTGTACCATCAATCGTAACCTGACGCTCCTCCATTACCTCGAAAAGAGCTGCCTGTGTCTTTGCAGGCGCACGATTGATTTCATCAACAAGGACGAGGTCTGAGAACACAGGACCTTCATGGAAGTCAAACTCAGAGGTCTTCATATTGAAAACTGTCGTACCGAGTACATCACTTGGCATGAGGTCTGGCGTGAATTGAATACGGCTAAAACGCGCATCAATCAGGCGAGACATCAGTCGTGCCAACAAGGTCTTAGCAACACCAGGCACACCTTCTATCAGCACATGACCATCTGCAAGAATCGCTGTTAACAACAAGGCAACTGCCTCCTGCTGTCCAACGACAACCTTACTTATCTCTCCTCGCAACTGCATCACCTTTTCACTGAATGCAGCAAGGTCGGTTCTTTCTTCTTTATACTCTTCCATCTTATTTATTGTTTGCTCTTCAATTACATTCTTATTTTGCTCATCCATTGCCTTTATAACTTATTGATTATCATATCCATTCCGTCTATTGTCTTTCGCAGAGCAGCATCTTTCACTTCTACGTTGTCCTGCAAATAACGTTCAACACGGTCGAGTATCATTCGCACCTCAGCCTCTGGCATTCCTGTTCGTAAGGCTATCTGTGCTATATTCTCCTTCCTTGACTCAACATCTTCGACATCTATCATCGTCATACGGCGTAAGGTCTCGCCAAAGTAACTATACTTCTTCTGCAGCAAGTCACGATTGATATGCTTCTGATGATAAAGAGTACCTATCAACTTCACGAACTCCAACGAACGATTTGCTGGCTCTTCTACTACAGGTATAACACGCTGTCGTCTTCGTGCATAGAACACACAGAAAAGTAATAGTCCTCCTAAGGTGAGATAGATAGTCCATCGGAGAGGCTCGTTTTGTAGCCAAAAGCGTAATGGAGTATCCGTTTCAAGCTCTGTTTCAGGTCCGTATGCCTCAGTACGAACAATTGGCAAGCCTCGGAATTGGGACATCAAACGAAAGATGTGACCATTTGTCTGAGTATCAAGGATACCATAATTGGTCATCAACAATGGATCACAAGATACAAAGAGTTCACCCTTTCCTCGCTTCACTCTAACCACATGTACCAACCTATAGCCTTCTGTAGCCTCAGCCTTCTCCGCTGAAACCCAACAGCTAACCAAAGTATCGCACGCAGTCTTCCCTTCTATTGTAACATTATTACCTGCCATCGCGGCATAGACCGCGTATTCTTTCTCCTGATAAGGCAACTGCTGAGACCAGACTAAGGTATCATAAGGAATTGACTGATTCGCAATTGAGGATTTAACCTCCATAGGAGAAAACCCATATTGCCCATCAATAGATATTTGCAAATCAGGATATAGAGAATCAGGCTCAATATCAGACGTTGCAATGAAGACTTTATTACCAGCTTTCAACAGTCTATGCAGCGCACGAATGTCTGTTGCAGAAGGGCGAAAGATAACTGTTTGAATTAAGAAGGCATGCGGTTTCTTACCATATCCATCACGTTCCAACTGTGGGAAAGTCTTCTGTGTAACCTCATAGCCAGCAGGAGTTGACTTCATCATCAGTGAGTCGAACACCGCACAACCAAAGGGTTGCTTGTCGTAATGATTGAAGGTAGGCTCCCAAACAAACTTTGAGGGCGCATTCCACTCTAATAGAAAAACAAAGACAAGGAAGCCAACAACGAAGAACCAAAAACGTTTATTCATTCCTCACCTCCTTTCTTTATCTTGCATTCCAAGTCTATCATCAGCTTTATCAACTCCTCCGTCGCCTGATAATTACCATATCTCACACGCATAAAAGCTGTCGTCATTCGTTCAAAGTCTGCTGACAGGATTTCACGAGTGTATTGAGTTGGCGTCTTATAGAGTTGCCAACGAATCTTATTACCATCTGACAGCCAACGAAGTGTGCGCAGATAAACGATTCTAACAGCCTTATAAAAATCCTTCTGAGCCATTGCTTTGGCATAAACAGCATCGAAGTCAACGCCATAGATATTATCTTCTTCATCCTCTTTATTCGCTATCTGACCAGCTCTACCAAAGAGTTTGAACTGATAACGATATAAGATGAAAGCAATGAGGGCGACAATAGCAAGTGCAAGAATAATGTAGATCACTATACGAAAATCCCCTTTGTCCGAAATACTGAATACCTCGGACAAGAATTCGTCAATCTTTAACTTCAGCCAATCCCACCAACCAAGTTCAGGTGCCTGTAACTCTCGCGCATAGTTGTACGCTTCATCAGCACGATACTGACGAAGCAACACCGAATCACACGACAAAGTATCACTTAATGGCTGTAACATAGAACCGCTTTATCAGAGTTTATCAAAATTTTCAATGTCATTATCCTTCTCTGCCAACTCCTCAAAATTCTGTATGTCTTCTTCAACTGAAAGCCCATCTTCCTCCTCTGCAATGCTACCATAATGGAATGCCAAAGCGAAAATAGAGAGTGACATCGTTAGATACATTCCAAAGTTCATAAATACAGATGACAAATAAACGAAGAAGCTATACACAGGACTTGTTGTAAAAGAGTTCTGAGTGGTATCAGTAGTCAGTAGAACAGACTTTACAATCGTCAATATATACCAAGGAATTGATGTAAATGAGGACAGGATATTAGCCAAGAATCCTATCACAAACATCAACCCTAACAATGACCAGAATGAATGGAAACCAAGTTTTAAGCCACGAGATATTGAGCTAAACAACGTCTCCTCATTTTCAAAAACATAGACAGGTAATGCCAAAGATATAGCAACACAGCACGCAACTAATGCAATAATAAGTATAATTACTAAAAGTAGCGAACCTGAAAGCGAAGCACAGAAAACAACAAAAACCAAGACACCTACAAACAGAGTTGTAAGAATAGCTGTCATTGCCAATGAGCGTTTGACAACCTGAATGATAGCTGGTTTTAAGTCACTCATTGTCACATTACGTAGTCTATTTGGACTCTTATGATAGTATTTCAACATACCATAACAGATACCTGACAATAAGATAGAACCTATCAATATACAAACAAAATACCCCAAGTATGAAGAACCTAATCTTATCAGCATACCTTGTCCGGCATCTACATCATCGCTCATATCGAAGGTACCACCATATAATGGGGTTAAGACTTTCATCATCAACTCCATTGCGAAACCTTGTATTAAACAAAGTGGCAAGAGTAGATAGGTACATACACGCAACAAACTTAAAATTCTCACGAATAAACTCAAAAATCGCAGAGAACTTCTCGCCGAAACTACGAACTTTATAAAGTTCAATCTTTGGTCTTTCTATTTGCATTTTCTAAATGATAATTACGCTTATAAGGTAAGTAAATAAAATAATACACGACAAACGCCAATGATACGAGTATGATACCAAGGCGGAGAAAGTCATTCAACTCTGTATGACGAGTGACAAAACCTTCTATAAAACCCGCAACGATAAAGATTGGGACAGTGCCAATAACTATCTTCATTCCCCTCTTTGCACCTCGCTGAAAGCTAACCAAACGCGAGTAGGTACCAGGGAATAACCAACCATTACCGATTGCCAAGCCTGCGGCACCTGCCACAATGATTGCTGAAAGTTCCAACGTTCCATGCAACATCGTGGCTAAGAGACTTTCACCTAATAATCCGTGCTGATAAAAGAAAGTATCAAAACAACCTATCATTATACCGTTTCTGATTAACAGAAGCCCCGACATGAAACTCGTCAAAACGCCCGAAACAAACACATTAAACGATACCATGATATTGTTCAGCGTAATACTAATAAACATACTTCCCTCTTCCTCATTGCCATACACGCCCATCGGATTACCTTTCGATATATTCTCAAGCGTCATATCCATATAGCCGTCGCCAAAAATCAAGCGTGGAAAGGACTCATCCCCTAAGGTTGAAACAACGCCTATCAGCACACTCACCATAAAAATGATGAATGAGAGAAGCAGTAACTTACGCTCTTTCCACATCACATCTGGCACCTCCTGCGTCCAGAAAGTTAACAATCGCGACAACTTCTCCCGTTTATTACGGTAGATTTCATTATGAAGTGCAGAAGCAAGTTTATTGAGATAGATGGTGATACGTGAATGAGGATAATGTGTCTGTGCAAAAGCGAGATCAGCTGTAAGCTCAGTATAAGCATCAGCCAACCGGTCAGGCATCTCAAACTTGACATTATCTATCATGCCTTCCATTGCCCGCCACTTCTCAATATTATTGCGTATGAAAAGAATTTCCTTCATGCAAGTCCACACGTAATTTACACATTATTATCATTTACGCAACAAATTTAGAGTTTTTTTCTTACATTTGCAACAGAAACAACATTTAATTATCAAGAAAATGCCCGAAGCCAATATCATAACAGGCCAGTACGTCCAGATAAGTCAGTCGCCAGCAAGTTTAGGAGAGCGTATCGTTGCACAAATAATTGATAACATCCTAATTATCTGCTATCTGGTTGGTGTGTCGCTCCTAATAGCTGAATTGAACCTTTCTTTTACCTCGAATGACTTATTCTTCCTAATAGCCGTCTACCTTCCTGCTCTCTTTTATCACTTCCTTATGGAACTATTCAACCATGGACAAAGCATTGGAAAGATGGTAATGCATATCCGTGTTGTGAAGAAAGACGGTACAACTCCGGGCATTGGTGACTTTTTATGCGTTGGCTTCTGCAACTTGTCGACCTTGGTTTCTCTGGTGTTGGCGCACTTGTCATTCTTATTTCGAAGAATTCACAACGTCTTGGCGACCTTGCAGCAGGAACGATGGTCATCCAACTTAATGATTATCGCAAGATTCAAGTCTCACTTGACGAGTTCTCTTATCTTGACCGAAAATACAAACCAGTCTATCCGCAGGCAGAAGACCTATCGCTTAACCAACTTGATGTTATTCAACGTACCCTCAATACTGAATACGGATACGAGCGTGAACGTCGTATTGCTTCCCTTGCAGCTAAGGTACGAGAACATCTTAAAATATCTGACACGAACACTGCTGACGAGAAGTTCCTCTATACTATCGTACGTGATTATCAGCATTATAGCTTAGAAATAATATAAAGGTTAGAAAGAAAAAGAATACTACAAACTACTTAGCACATAGTGTGCGAACGCCCAGCACACATGGTGCGGAGCATTAATCACATTATAATTTGTTATCAATATGAATACTTCTGATTGTTAGAAAAGAGTTTTTATGATAGCCATCAAAAGAAAGATAATGGAGATAGCAGGTGCTTTGGTCTACCCAACCATAAGTCTAACACCTGAAATCACAAAAGAACATTTCTTTGGAAAATGGGTGCTTGTGACTGGTGCTTCGCATGGAATAGGACGAGCATTATCCGAAAAACTTATCAGTGCAGGAGCAAATGTCTTCCTCATTGCTCGTAGTGAAGAGGATTTACACCACCTTTCTGCCAAAGCCAAGCAAATGGGAAGCTGTGCAGACTACTGCGCAATAGACCTAAGAGACAGAGAAAAACTTGAACTGCTTTGCCAGAAACTAAGGGAAACACTACCACGGTTAGATTACTTCTTTTGCAATGCGGGTAAATCTATCCATCGCAAGATCAATGATGCGCAGGATCGCTTACACGACTATGACCGTACCATGGACCTCAACTATCGTGCCTTGGTTGCGCTATCATTAGCTATCTTACCCGCCTTGAAAGCAAGTAAAGGGCATATCATCTATTCGTCATCAGTAAGCACTCTCTATCCAATGGCACCGGGATGGTCGGCTTACCATGCTTCGAAAAGTGCGGCAAACGTATGGTGCGAGACGGCGAACAGCGAGTTTGCCCCATTAGATGTTCACGTGCAGATAGCTTTTTTACCCTTGGTTCACACAGCAATGTCAGATGTCAACGAACAATACCAACATCTGCCTGCTTACACCCCAGCTGATGCTGCCAATATTCTCTTAAAACTCGCCATACGAAAGAACAAGAGTTATAAACCATGGTGGGCAAAATTATCTGCTCCGATAGCCCACATATTCGCACCAATTATACAGCTATATTACAAACGATTGCCATGAAAAGTAAAAACATCTCTATCTTTTCTATCCTCTATCACTTACACATAATCTCACCAAAGGGCTTATTTGTGTGGACAAAAAGCCTCATCTATGAAGGCGTCAGCCTAATGGCACTGCTTCGTTTTACTGCTCATTTCTATCCGCAACGCCGTGCTATCATTGACGAGAATCATTCTCTAAGCTATCAAGAACTCTATATTCATTCTCGTCAACTCACTGAAATTCTTTACACAGAATATCATCTCCAACCTAAAATGAATGTAGCATTGATAGGACGTAATAGTCTTATTGTGACTCTCCTGCTCCATGCGCTTTCACGATTAGGCATTCGCACTACCTTATTAAACACCGATTTGGGGACTGAACAGATAACAGCTGACTTACAGAAGCACCATTACCACCTTATTATATACGATTCAGACCTCAAACAGATACCTACGAAACTTCTCTGCATAGCTGTCACAACAGAGGCACTTAGCGACATCCTTTTATCTAAGAAGGTGCTAAAAAAAGAGATAAAACTCCCTAAAATCTGGCGAGGGAGAGAAATCATTATTCACTCAGGAGGAACAAGTGGCAACTTCAAGAGTATTGCCCGCCGTCCCTCTATTACCTCATTCCTTCCTCCACTGCTTGCCTTACTACGCAACATCAGAATCTACGAATATAAGAGTGTGCTGATTTCACTACCTTTCTATCATGGTTTCGGGCTTTCAACGCTTATCATCTCCTTACTTATGGGTAAGAAGATATGCCTACAAAAACGCTTCGATGCTATCAAAACCTTAGAGATTATTCAGCGCGAACAGATTGAGGTCATGCCGATTGTACCTGCTATGCTCGCTCGTTTTTGGCAAACAGAAGGTGCTAAAGAGAAGTTGAAGAGCCTACGCTGTCTGATAAGCGGTGGCGACAGACTGCCTAAAAGCCTCATCGAAACGACGCATAAAGAGATAGGAGAGGTAATCTTTAACCTATATGGTACGTCTGAAGCAGGATTCTTTATGCTTGCTAATCCCAAAGAATTAGCTTCTTTCAAAGAGACTACCTTAGGGAAACCTATTCGAGGAGTCGACTGTAAGGTAAAAGACTGTAATCGTCAAGGGATAGGAACACTTTGGGTACGTTCTCGTTGGGCAATGCGAGGGCTACGAAATCAATGGCAAAATACAGGCGATTTAGTCTCACAGAATAGCGAAGGTTACTTCTTCCATCATGGTAGAGCCGACCGAATGGTGGTCTGTGGAGGTGAGAACGTACAGCCCGAACACATCGAACAGGTTCTTCTCTCCCACCCTATGATTATTGCTGCACGTGCCTTTACCGTTCCCAACCCTAACTTTGGCAATGTCATCCACACGGAAATAGAGTGTACACCCAGTGCAACATTAACAGAACTAACACTCCTCAACTGGCTTCGCCCACAACTTTCACGGGCAGAAATGCCACATAGCATCCGCTTCAAAACTATTGAAATGCTCTCTACTGGTAAGCAGAAAGTCCGTTGATAGCTCCTCCTTTTAACTCCTGAAATAAAATTATTTGAAAATAGAAAAAAATCTAATCCAAATCTAATATTATCGCATAACATACCTCAACCATAGAAACTCATAAATGAAAACAAAGCGTAAAATTATATTCCAGCATTGATAAAAAAACTTGCCCCTGTCACCAAGAATGGTGACAGGGGCAAGAAAACGAAAATTAAAATACAGTGTGCGCAGCGACAGGACACGCATCCCCCATTAAGCACCCCCTCCACTTTCAGGGTTGAGGTGGAGCTTTTAAGACTACTCCAATGCCTTCACCTTGAACCCGTTTTTGCGGAAGCAGGTGTTACCGTACAAGTATAAAGTACTAGAAGAGAAGCTTATGCCGTATGCAGTATAGTTAAAATCAGGGTAAGCACTCGACGACCAATAGTAGCCGTATATGCCACAGTGTTTCAGGTAACCATCGTAATAGTAACCCAAGGCAGGTAGGTAGAAGTAATTACCAGTATCGGCTGCGGGAGGAAGAGTCCGAAGTACAGGCCATTTTTTTTCGGTCCGTACTGTACGCCAATCAGAAGCATCAAAGGCGATGTTGCTGTTGTAATAACCTTCGGCTTGCAAAACTGACTTCTTCTTCAACCACATGCCGCCTTTATATAAATGCCCCATAGTTGTCCATAACTCGTTTTCATCCCAACGGGGATCGCCTTTGTCTGCGTACCATGACATCTCGTTAACGTTAGGAAGGTCTTTACATGCTGTGTGAGTAGCGGGATTCTTTATGCCCACACCAGGAATATATGGGTTGTAGAAACGTAAGTCAGTTTTGTCCTTGGCGTAGTCATTGGAAGTTGTTGCGCCTGAAAGACCTTGACTTATTATTGGTTGACTACCCCCTTTATCCCATTCATACCCTTCCCAATACGGTTTTTCTGCGTCCCACATATAGTAATTGTTGCCCTCATAATTCTGTGGACTAAGATTAGCTGTTATATCATGAATAGAACCTGCTGTACAGTCAAGCGTTACAATCTTTGATACTGTTCCTTCTATTTTGCCATTAGGGTTGTCCGTTGTATTGCGAAGCCAGTAGCGAATACGGAAAGTATGAGTACCCGGAGCAACGACTGCGTAGGTTGCATTCTTACTCATATCATCTGCAGCATTATCTATATCAAAACCCGAACCTGTTGTTACTGTAATCGTTTTAGACCCACCAGAAGCAAGCGTAAGAGTGCCATCGTCAGCAATATTATAAGTTCCAGCAATATCATCATCGCTCATAATCTCAACCTTAAACAACGTGCTTCGCTTTACATATTCGTTACTGGTACGAGGAATGAAGCAAAGATAGGAAGCTTTATGGTCAAGAGTGAATTTATAATCACTACCTACTTTATTAGCTTTGGCTATTCCGCAATCTCCCGATGCGCCAGCATGATCAAAGTTATTTGGGGCAGACTGTTTTTGTGTTGCTTTAATCTGAACTTGTGGTTGAGAGCCTGTAACAGACACATTGGTGTAAACAATATCATGTGAATCACCTGTATAAGTACCAGAAAGAGCAAACGCTCCTTGCGACTTATTAGTTTCAAAAGAGTAGTTTACAGCTCCACTCTGCCGCCAAGTACCAGCATTATCTTTTACCCAGATCTTGTCACCACTGCTCCAATTCACAGAAGCACCAGCACCCTTTGTATGATTAAGAATTGCCGTACGTGTTGTTGCGTTTGGCTGAGAAGTACCTGTAAAGATGGTTGCCTCCGTAGGAATGTCGGCTTTTCTGTGTTTTTCCTCCTGCACTGTATCACCATTGACACAGCTGGCTGTAAGCAATAAAGCTGCTAAACCATAACACATGCTTTGTGTTACCGAACTTATAGTTAATCTCTTCATAAAATTATTCATTTTCTTTTCAAACTGTTATTGGTTCTTTTCTGTATTATTCCAAGAAGCATTATCAAAGTCTTCTTCACTAAAAAAATTATGTTTTGCATCTCCTGCCACCGTACCAGGTTTAATTGTTCCCGCATTACCACTGGCACTATTTAACAAGAATTCTGTTTCAGTGCAAACAATCTCGCATTGTGGTTTTTGATAAACCATTCTTTTATTCATCATCATTTCTTTCGAGGACACATCGTAAACGTATATCCTGTTCTATTGATTAATATAAAGTTATAATTTCGTGCTTAAATTCCCAAGATATCAGTTTACGTAGGTATATAAAAAAAACAAAGGAAACTCCGAAAAGTCCTTTGTTTATATGGGTTGCACAGCATGCATCGCACGCACATGCAAGAAAAAAACTAAAGAAATTAGTTCTTAAATGAGAGAGAGAGAGAGAGAGAGAGAGAGAGTACATAATTATTTGGAACTACCAAATAATTTGCATCTTTTTTTCTATTTTTCTTCGTTAAAACATTTAACACATCACAAAGTCTGCCTACACCCTTACTTCCTAAGGTGCAGAAATTTATCGTTTCGGCTTTCTTTATGATTGTCATCCTTATTACAAGTTCAATTATCCGAGTACAAAGGTAATAAGAATTTGTAAAAGTTACAAGAAACTGGATAAAAAAAATGAAGACGAAATATGTAGCAAACGTTTAATGCGCATGGCAATTCAAGTAAAGATACAACCCTTATAAAATAGCGAGAGGAAAGACAAAACAAAATTTGCTGTCACTGCCATCATGCTATGTAAGCATAAAACCTATTGATTATTAAACGCTTACGAGAAATGTTAAATATGACAGTAACTTAAAATAAAAAAATATAGTCGTAAATTATCGTTCTATCTTCCAGCTTTTTAAATGACTTTATTACTAAAAAAATAAGGTTTACAATAAAGCTATCATCCACAGCCTATTGCTGTAGATGATAGCTTTACACTTATAGAATCATACCCTTTCTTAGAGAGGCGTCTACTCTTTTTCCTCTTGAGGAAGCATGATAAGGGATTCTTGTTTCTTACCATCCATCATTATCTTTAATGGTTTTGGGAAACGAACATGGCGCACCCATTTTGTTTCTTCCACAGCTGGAAGGGCATCAAGTACACTGCGCTGATAGAATCCATCTTCCTTATAAGGATTAATTGTGAAATAGCCTACACCGAAAGAGGTGAGATTTTGGAAGAAATGTGTTCCCTGACTTGGGTCTACACGATAGTGTTCCAGTCCCTCCTCAACGATGACACGGGCTGCCGAAATATGTGGCCACTTCACAGGAATACCCAACCAAGGGTCGCTTGAACCCCAACGACCGGGACCAATGAGCACATAATTCTTGTCAGTATCAAGGAATTTACGGTTTATCCATTCTATCTCATCAGCAACAGCAGGATTGTTAGATGCTGTGAATGCACTATCCGTCTTCACATAAACAACATCTTGCACATCATCTGACACGCCATGCCCCAAAGAGTTATAGCTCCGCAAGAGACATTCTTCGTTATGTATTGCAGTAAGGTCTTCATCTAACATCTGCTTAGAATCAACGATTGGACGAATCTGCAAGAGATATAATTCGCCTGTTCGATCACTATTCAAATTAACCGCAAACTCGATCTCCACTGGGCGACGCATAGCCTCAGCACCGTATGTCATTGCCATTTGCAACAACTCTGGTAATGGAAAGACGTTCTGTTGGAGGACACCACAGAAGGAGATTACCTTTCGTCCACCCTCATAGAGTCCATCGTAAATAGCATGATCTTCGGGAGAGTAAGTGGAGGTAATATATTGTAGACTGCCATCAGCCTCAGCATCCTTCACACGCAGTTTGAGGATATTAAAGCCGTCATCTACCTTAAAGTCCTCGCTGATATGCTTCATATCAAGTGCATAGAACTGAGTTTGGGTTTCGCGCAAGGCTATTTCCATTTCGCTCATCTGTAAGACTTGATGCGGATGGAACGGACAAACGCGCAGCGTCTGCCCACCATCGACAATATACTTACCTAAACCCAAAGCCAAAGAGGCAATACCTTCCTCAGCTCTCTCTTCTCCTATCGGATAATAGTTGAGAGAGCGAAGAACGCCAGAGATGTTCGGATAGAAATGATCGCCATATTCCTTGCCACCACCTGCTGCAAGATTACCGCCATCTTCTCCTGATCAATGACATTACTTGTGGCTGTCATATAGGCTTTGGAGTCACGATAATAAACCGAGGCATAGACAGCCTTGATGGCACAAGCCAACATTCGGAGCATTTCATACTTATCCTCGAGGTAGGGAATCATATAAGTGGAATAGATTCCTGCAAAAGGCTGATAGTGACTATCCTCTAATAACGAGCTGGAACGAACAGCTATCGGCGAGCGTGTAGCCTCAAAAAAGATGAAAAAATCTACGATAAATTCATCTGGCAATTGAGCTCGAAGAAAAGCCTGAAGTATTTCTTCATCGCTTGCATCACTCAAAGCTATTTGGTAAAGATTATTCTTCTCCATAAAACTATCGAAGACGTCTGTACAAAGAACAACCGTCTTCGGTATCTGCACCTTAGCATTCGGAAAGCGATTGAAGTCGGGACAACGTTTAATGACGTTGTCAAGAAAAGCCAAACCACGTCCCTTACCTCCTAACGAACCTTCTCCAATACGAGCAAAATGGGCATAACGATCATATTTTCGCCTATCAAAAAAGAGCAACAACACCGACATTACGCATCTTGCGATAAGCAACAATAGCATCAAAGATAATTTGCCGATGCATATCTACATCTTGCAATTTATGCCAAGTAATACCTTCAAGAAAGAAGATACTGGAAATATTGCACGTGCTGAGAGCCAACGACTAACATGATTGCGGGAGATATGATATAGCATAGAGTCACGTGGAATGGTAAAGATGTTATCCTGTAACTCTTTCAAGCTGCGTACACGCACAACCTCTTCACGTGTTTCTGGATTACGAAAGATGAAGTCGCCAAAACCCATGTGTTCCTCTAATAGATTGCGCAAGTCTACACTCATTTTCTTTGAGTTCTTGTCAACAAAACGGAAACCCTCTGCCTCTGCCTTCTCTCGGTTCTCACTTTCAGAACTTTCGATAATCAACGGGATATATTCGTCTTCTCGACGGATAGCACGCAATAGTTTTAATCCCGCTTCTGGATCTTTCTCAACATTGGAAACACCACCCCCGTCCACTGCTGACGATGCCTCTTTCAAATTATTAATAGGAAACCTCACATCGGAAATGACACCCAGACAGTTGTCCTTATAGCGTTGATAGATTTCCCATGCCTCCTCGTATGTACGCGCCAGAACAACCTTGGGCCGTCCACGTTGACGCAAAGAGGCATCGTGACGTGTCAGAGCTTCAGTAGCAAAATTCTGACTTTGTGTAAGAATATAGCTATATAGATTAGGTAAAATGGATGAATAAAAACGAATAGAGTCCTCAACAAGCAATATCATCTGCACACCTACCTCTCGAATATCATTGTCAATGTTCATCTTATCTTCCATCAACTTGATAATGGAGAGAATAAGGTTAGTATTGCCTAACCAACAGAAGACATAATCAAGATACTAAGATCTTCGTGTTGTATGCGCTTTGTGATACCATAGGAGAAGGGAGTCAAAACAACACAATGAATATCTGGGAACTCAGCCTTTACTGCTCTTGCCACATCAAAAGCATCATTATCTGCATTACCCGGCATACAAATAACGAGGTCTATATCTACCGTATTGAGAACCTTTGAAGCCTCTTCAATGGTAGAAACCTGTGTAAACGTAGGCGGATAACGCAGTCCTAATTCCATATACTCATTGTAAATTTTCTCTTCCACACGGCCGTCATCTTCCAACATGAAGGCATCGTATGGATTAGCTACAATCAAGACATTGTAAATTCGTCGCATCATCAGATTGACAAAACTTACATCTTTTAAATAGAAATTACCCCACTGTGCAGGAACTTGCTCACTCATAATCCAAAACTTAATATTGGACAAAAATACAAAATAAATACAAGTAAACCTATCTTTTCGATACAGAAATAAGATATTTTTTATTACTTTGCACACAGAGAGCAACCCTATGTAAGCATGACCGCTTTCTTAAAGAAAAAAAAGAAAACATTTTTTTTTGGGTTTTCATTTGGAAGTTTGACGGATTTTAGATACATTTGCCGTACCATTCTCAACTGAATGATACTATCTAACATAAACAAATAAAAGTCAATTTACTATGGAAGTCGAAAAAATCATGCAAGCACTGGAGCAAAAGCATCCAGGTGAGTCAGAGTATTTGCAGGCAGTACACGAAGTACTCGTTTCTGTAAAGGATGTTTACAATCAGCATCCTGAGTTTGAACGCGCAAGTATTATTGAGCGTATTGTAGAACCTGAACGTATCATCACATTCCGTGTTCCTTGGGTTGATGATCAGGGTAAAGTGCAGGTAAACATTGGCTATCGCGTGCAATTTAATGGTGCTATCGGCCCTTATAAGGGTGGCTTGCGTTTCCACGCATCAGTAAACCTTAGCATTCTGAAGTTCCTCGGTTTCGAGCAAACATTCAAGAATGCACTCACCACATTACCTATGGGTGGTGGCAAAGGTGGTTCTGACTTCTCTCCACGTGGCAAGAGTGATGCTGAAATTATGCGTTTCTGCCAGGCTTTCATGAACGAGTTATATCGTCACATCGGGCCTGACGAGGATGTTCCTGCTGGCGACATCGGTGTTGGTGGTCGTGAAATTGGTTATCTCTTCGGTCAATATCGCAAGCTGACTCACCAGTTCCAAGGTATGCTCACAGGTAAGGGCATAGAATGGGGTGGCTCTATCCTCCGCCCAGAGGCTACTGGTTATGGTGCACTCTACTTCGTTCATCAGATGATGGAAACCCACGGCCTTGACATTAAGGGTAAGACTGTTGCTATCTCTGGCTTCGGTAACGTTGCATGGGGTGCTGCTAAGAAGGCTACCGAACTCGGTGCAAAGGTTATCACATTGAGTGGTCCTGATGGTTATATCTATGACCCAGAAGGCATCAGCGGTGAAAAGATTGAGTACATGCTCGAACTCCGCAACAGTGGTAATGACGTTTGTGAACCATACGCAGAGAAATATCCTGGTGCACAGTTCTTCAAGGGTCGTAAGCCTTGGGAGCAGAAGGCAGACATCTATTTGCCATGTGCTACTCAAAATGAGGTTAATGGTGAGGATGCAGACAAGATTCTTGCTTACAAGCCATTGTGCGTAGCTGAGGTTTCAAACATGGGTTGTACAGCAGAGGCTGCCGATAAGTTTACCGCAGCTAAGATGCTCTTCGCTCCTGGTAAGGCTGTTAACGCAGGTGGTGTTGCCACATCAGGCCTCGAAATGTCACAGAACTCTCTCCGTCTCTCATGGAGTCCAGAAGAGGTTGACCAGAAACTCCATTACATTATGAGATCTATCCACGAGCAGTGCGTGAAATATGGCAAACAACCTGATGGCTACATTGATTATATTAAAGGTGCCAATATTGCAGGCTTCATGAAGGTAGCAAAAGCTATGCTTGCACAAGGTGTCGTATAAATAAAACCAGTCTTTCTATTCCCTCTCATGCTCTACAAGGCAGAGAGGGAATAAACTCTATGAGAGAAGGCTGGAGATACTAACTTTTTAATATGTATAGAACCAAACTTCTCCTAATAGCATTTTTTGCGCTATGCAATTACTTTACACTGACTATAAAAGCACAGTCGGATGGTAAAGCATCTTATTATAGCAATGGATTACATGGTCGGAAAATGAGTAATGGTGAACGTTACGATTGTAACGCCTTTACTTGTGCGCACCGAACTCTCCCATTTGGTACTCGTCTAAAAGTTACAAACCCACGTAATGGCAAAACTGTCATTGTCCGCGTTACAGACCGTGGTCCTTTTGTTCGTGGTCGTGTCGTCGACTTATCTTATTGTGCTGCACGAGAATTGGGAATAATTGCTTGTGGAGTTGCCTACGTAAAAGTTGAACTTATACGAAAAGAAACAGAGATTCCATTCCCTACCGAATCAAAACCTACATTTGAAATGCCTGAAATAGAATATGGAACCGCAGGTATATGTTATGAGTTTATCCCTGAATGGGAAAAAGTTGAAGAAGACAAACCAAAAGAAATTGAACGCAAAGTGGACACACGATTAAACAACAAGAAAGTTCCACAACAAGCGAAGGTGGAGAAGGACAATAAGGAGAATAACGGTGATTTACACAAACAAACACCTAACCCTAACATTCAACAGTCTGCCAAGTCTAAACCACTAACAACATCAGCACGCACAACCGCTACTGCTGTAAACCGACAACAGACTGCCCTTCAAAACAAACCCAACACCCAACCTACAACTCCGAAAAAGGGATCAAGTAGTAGCTGGACTAACTTCTTCAAACGTGTCAAGGATGGTGTAACGGGACTCTTTGAATAAAATAGAATAAGCAGTCCCTACCCTCATAGGGAGGGCTGTAAATACAATGATTTCACACATATTTCTATTTTATTACTGTCCGCTAAACTTTTGTTTATTTTCAATCGGGTAGGAGGTAAATGTTATTCATAAAAGGCATTTACCTCCTACTTTCACATTTACCGACCTCCCACACCACCGTACGTGCCGTTCGGCATACGGCGGTTTCGTACTTTTACACCTCACGGTGTGTGGCAAGTTGTTTTCAGCTATCCCTTTGAGTAACGTCACTTCTACCCTATTGTCGGATTCCGTCCTATCGTCTTGGATAGAGAGCTCCTTTCGGACATCTGACGAAGAAATTCGCAGGGTAGCATTCATTTACTATTGCACTGCACGATTCGGTCCTTCCCTGTAGGCACACGTACCTTGAGTACTATGACCTCTGCTGACTTCTCACGGCAAGCTTTACTCCGCTTCCTTCGTAAAAACAACTATTTGAAACGTCCGTGAGACCTCCTCGGATAAGAACATTATCTTTCCATCTTATACCTACTTCATTTACACCGACCATTCCGAATAGCTATGGGACTTTGATTTGTTTGGCAATCTTATCCATGGTCATATGCCTTATATGAAGTTTCTGTTCGTTAGGCCAGATGTTTGCCGCCGGCTTCCTTCAGATTTCACCTCACGATGAACACCCTTGCCTTTGACTATGTAATTCCCGCTATTAGGGCTTACTCGGGACTTCCACCCGTTAGATAATGCTCATGCCGAGCGTACCAAATTTGGGCTGATACTTTTTTCATAGTATCAGCCCATTTAATTACCTTTGCTTTTGCAACAAAACATAAGTAACATGAGCAAAAGTACACATTTTTTCGGACAGCCAGTATATGGTCAGTTAATAAAATGCTTAGACAAGAACAAAATTAACACTTATAGCCGTCAACATGGTGGCGAACGGTATGTAAAGAAGTTCGATATGTGGTCTCACGTGGTAACTATGCTCTATGCCGTGGTGATGCGTTTCGACTCTCTTCGTGAGATACAGGCTTCTATGCTGGCAGAATCCCGTAAGCTACCTCATCTAAGCATAGATACTTTACCCAAGCGTAGTACGCTCTCTGATGCCAATAAGAGACGCCCCGAAGAACTCTTTGGTTGGCTCTATATGGATGTCCTTGAAGCTCATCGTGACCTACTTTTCTCGGACAGCCAACGAGGCAAGGGGGATTCTTGGCTTAATCGTCTGAAAATAATGGATTCTACCACTATTCCCTTGTTTTCGAATCTCGTCTTCAAGGGTGTGGGACGTAATCCCAAGCACGGAAAGAAGAAAGGAGGCATAAAGGTGCATACCATCATAAATGCCAACGAAGGAGTGCCTTACGATATGCAATTCACTTCTGCTGCCACACATGACAGTTTTATGATGGCACCGCAGGATTATTCAAAGAACGATATTCTAGCTATTGACAGAGCCTACATAGACTATGTTAAATTTGAACAGATGACTCATAATGGTGCTGTCTACGTTACAAAGATGAAGAAAAATCTTGTTTATCAACTAGAAATAGAGTATAATATTACAGACGATGATAGCCGTTTCTTATACAATATCAAGGAGGTAGTCCTTAAAAAGAAGAGGGGTGGAACATCATGCACGAATCGTCACCTACATAGACCACAAGAAGACGGGAAAGAATAAGACAACGAAACTAATATCACTGCTTACCAACGACTTTTGAGATGGATGCGCAAGATATAGTGGCTATTTACCGGAAAAAGGTGGCAGATAGAGTCACTATTCAAGCAAGTCAAGCAGAATTTTTTCCGCTAAGATACTTTTTACGGAGAGACTGCTAATGCTATTAAAATACAGATTTGGATGGTTTTTCTTGCAAATCTGCTAATAACCATCGTACAGAGAAGGATAAAAAGGTCATGGAGTTTCTCGGGATTAGCCACAATGATAAGAATTGTACTGATGTACTATATCAATATGGAATCCTTTTTCGAACAACCTGAGAACGATTGGAAAAAATACTTTAGCAAACATGGTATTTCCCCTCCGCAATGTGAGGAAAATGTATAGAGGGGGCTTGTCTAAGAGAAAAAAAAGCTCATCCTAAATGCGTAAAGGGATGAGCTGAAGAAGTTAGAGGTTTAGCGGACAGTAATAGTTTATAATAACCTTCGGGATTGATAATTCTAACCTTTCCGTTTCTCATGCAGACAAGTTTGATATCATTCTATTCGACTGCTACAACTTTTGAATAGTCCTTCGTTTTAACAATATAGATACCTGATGATAGACTAACCGTCTTATGCTCTCTTACAATGGTAGAAAACATCAATTTGCCACTTAAGGTATAGACTTGCAAGTGTGTAGGCGTTCCTGTCATAAAACTTAGATAATTCTTACCCCCAGAGACTTTAAGCGCATCAGTAGTAGGAGCATCTATTTGTGATGAAACCGAGGCTGTCATCTGAACTGTGTCAACGACTAATACAATAAATTTATCATCGCTCAGGTTATAGAGCATAAATTATTAGAACAATGACACAAGAAAATTATTCAAAGATGTTGGCTACGGCTAAGGGAGCAATTCAAGGTTGGTAAACCTCTGTTTGGCAAAGATGGTGCATTTCATCAAGTATTGGAAGCTTGCCTGCGTAGATGGTCTATCAGGCGTTCCTGATGCCATTGGGAGAGTGTTCCCCGATACGGACGTACAATTGTGCATCGTCCATCAGATACGCAACTCCGTGAAATATGTGGGCAGTAAAAACCAGAAGGAATTTCTTAGAGATCTCAAGCTGGTCTATGCTGCTGATACGAAGGAAAAAGCGGAAACGGAACTCGATAATCTGGAAAAGAAATGGGGTGAGTTATATCTTATCGTCATAAAGTCGTGGAGAGACAAATGGGAGCTATTGAGCTGTTATTTCCAATACATGTCCGCTATCCGTAAGATTATCTACACCACCAATACTGTTGAGGGATACCACCGTCAGGTCCGTAAAATTACAAAGACCAAAGGTGTCTTTCCTACCGATGATTCACTTTACAAGCTCGTCTATCTTGCCTATCGCAATATCCGCAAGAAATGGACTATACCACTGGTAAACTGGGGTCAGACGGCGCAACAATTAGCAATTAAGTTTGGAAATCGTTTCAAGATTATGTAACTTTGCGTTGCCGAGGCTTCTCGTCGTCGAAATGCGATTAAAATCGCATCCCGCCGACCGAGGTTTAAGACTAACAGAAAAACGGATTGACACAGTTGAGTTGACTAACCCGAATTTTGACACAACTACTTTTAATTAATTGTAACGTATTAAATAGTCCTTTAAACGTTCAGCTTGACTACGTGTTATATTACTGAAACTGATATGTTTCTTCAATGTTTCAATATCATAGTCATCGATCATTTTACCTAAAGACACATTTTAAAAAAATGGAAGGTAAAGAAGTGACTCCTTCCATATTCGCTACAACTTTATCATCTGAGCTAATTGCACAAACAATTATTTTATATAGCTCAACACCTGCGTCTGGTAAATTAGCATGAGAAGACAAAATATCTCTTATATTTACTATGCACATAAAAACAAATATTAAAAATCGAACAAATCAATAAATTCCTCTTCATCCATTTGAGCAAGATTAACCTCAAAGTAAAGCAAAGTACCAGGAAAAGAGAAACTAACATCATAACACTTACGCTCTCCATTTATGTCTACGAGCAATCCTTTACCACTACAAATACGGCTAATATCTGCACAAGACAATATATTATCGAGTCCTTTTCCTTTGTTCCTTCCTGTTGAATTGACCGTAAAATTATTTTCAACAGCTTTTAGTAAAGCAGATCTGTCGTTATCAATAAATGATAAATAACTACGAACAGAATTAGCAATACCAACTCCAAAGTCAGATATAGCTGCATGAAGTACTTGTTTCTCTTCATCATACATAAGCATTATTATTAGCAAAAGCGTGATCAAAAACATTATAGAAAGCTTCTGTTAAGCTAAGACTGATAGAACTTAAATCCTTATTCTGAAAATAATTATTCTTAAAAATATTGCTCTACTTCTTTTGCATACAAATCCTTCTCTTGGTCAACAATTCTCCACAAATTAAAAATATGAGGAGAATGGGATGCTGCCACGTGATTCTTTTGACCCAGCCAATACTCAGAAAAACGTAATTCATTATAAATATAATCGTCTACAGCATTATTATTGCTTGCAAGATATGGTTTCCATCCCTTATCAGCTAAAAATTGAATAAGACATGCAAGCGTGACTAAATGCATTGGCGTAAGACTATTAACAGATATAGTCTTTGCAAACGATATATAAACACAACGAGCTGAACCTTGAACACAATACTTATGATGAGAATCTGCAATTAAACCTAACCACAAACTCTTATCAACCGTTGTAAAAAGAATAATATTATCTTGATCCATAACACTCGTTTCTGCAAAGATAATAATAAAAAAACAAATAAAGACACACAAAATCAACAAAATAAGGATTATTCTATTGTGATAAGAAACTAACAAGAATAAGATAAGCAATTATCTAATTTCAATCTTTACATTTACACACAACTTCAAAGTAGAAATAAAAGTAAACTGAAATAAAAACTCCCGATACATTAAGTACCGGGAGTTTTCTATTATAGAGAAAAAATCTATTCGGATTATTCAGCCTTTGCCTCTTCTGCAACGTTCTCAACAGCTTCTACAGGAGCATCAGCCTTCTTTGTAGAACGACGGCTACGACGAGTCTTCTTAGCATCAGCCTTTGGAGTCTTAGCCATATTCTCGTTGTAGTCAACAAGCTCAATAAATGCAATCTGAGCAGCGTCACCCTGACGGGTACCGAGCTTGATAACACGTGTATAACCGCCTGGACGATCAGCTACCTTTACAGAAATCTCCTTGAAGAGCTCAGTAACAGCCTCTTTGTTCTGAAGATAACGGAATACAACACGACGTGAGTTAGTTGTATCGCTCTTAGAACGAGTAATCAGCGGCTCAACATACTTCTTAAGAGCCTTTGCCTTAGCAAGAGTCGTAGTGATTCTTTTGTGCTGAATCAAAGCAACTGCCAAGTTTGAAAGCAACGCAGCGCGGTGGTCAGCAGTACGACCCAAATGGTTGAATTTCTTATTATGTCTCATTTTGTTTTTAACTTGTTGTGGATAAACCCGTCAACTTGTTGTTTAGACAATTCGTCAACTATTCTTTATCCAATTTATACTTTGTAATGTCGGTTCCAAACGACAGATTCAGACTCTCGAGCAAATCATCAAGCTCAGAAAGCGATTTCTTACCAAAGTTACGGAACTTCAAGAGATCCGTCTTATTGTACTGAACGAGGTCGCCTAATGTCTCTACATCAGCTGCCTTCAAGCAGTTGAGTGCACGAACACTCAAGTTGAGACTTGCGTCTGTCAACTTGGTCTTCAAGAGCTGGCGCATGTGCAGAACCTCCTCATCAAACTCCTGATTGCCCTCCTGATCTGGATTCTCAAGAGTAATCTTCTCATCAGAGAACAACATGAAGTGATATATAAGAATCTTTGCAGCCTCTTTCAGTGCATCCTTTGGGTGGATGGAACCATCAGTCGTAACTTCAACAACCAATTTGTCATAGTCGGTCTTTTGTTCAACACGATATGGCTCAACGGCGTATTTTACATTACGAATTGGGGTGTAGATGGAATCGATTGGGAGTACGTTTACATCAGTGCAGAATTCGCGATTATCCTCAGCATAAGCGTATCCACGCCCTTTGTTGATGGTCAAATCAATCTGCATAGAAGCTTTGGAGTCTAAATGACAAATCACCAAATCAGGGTTTAACACTTCAAATCCAGTCAGATACTTACCGATATCACCTGCTTTGAATTCTGTTGAATTCTCTACGGTGATACTAACTTTCTCATTCTCGAATTCTTCTACTACTTGCTTGAATCGAACTTGTTTGAGATTCAAGATGATGTTGGTAACATCTTCCTTTACACCAGGAACTGAAGAGAACTCATGCTCAACACCCGCTATACGGATAGTATTTATAGCAAAGCCCTCCAGCGATGAAAGGAGGATGCGGCGAAGAGCGTTACCAATGGTAACACCGAAGCCAGGCTCAAGAGGACGGAATTCGAACTTGCCGAAAAAGTCATTGGCCTCCAGCATCACTACTTTATCAGGTTTTTGAAATGCTAATATCGCCATTAATTTAATGAATTTTATTGTTTAGAGTACAACTCAACGATTAACTGCTCCTTAATATTCTCAGGAATGTCAGCACGATCTGGACGATGGAGGAACTTACCGCACTTAGCGTTGTCATCCCACTCAATCCAAGGATACTTGCTATGGTTAAAGCCAGCCAAAGCTGCCTCAATAACCTCAAGTGACTTAGCCTTCTCACGAACGCCAACAACGTCACCAGCCTTTACCTGATATGAAGCAATATTTACAACATTACCGTTAACAACAATATGCTTGTGGCTAACGAGCTGACGAGCAGCTGCACGAGTAGGAGCAATACCAAGACGGAACACTACATTATCCAGACGACTTTCGAGACTCTGAAGAAGAACCTCACCTGTGATACCCTCTGCCTTAGCAGCTTTGTCAAATAGATTACGGAACTGACGCTCCAAAACGCCGTAAGTATATTTAGCTTTTTGTTTCTCTGCAAGCTGAGCACCATACTCAGATACCTTGCGACGACGGTTATTACCGTGCTGCCCTGGAGGGAAATTTCTCTTAGCTAATACCTTATCTGCGCCGAAAATTGGCTCACCGAAACGGCGTGCAATTCGTGATTTTGGACCTATGTATCTTGCCATAATTAATATGAATTCTTTTAATTGTTATAAGATGTGATTATACACGACGACGCTTTGGAGGACGACAACCGTTGTGTGGCAACGGAGTAACGTCAACAATTTCAGTTACCTGAATACCTGCAGCGTTCACCGCACGTATAGCGCTCTCACGACCATTACCTGGACCCTTAACGAATGCCTTAACCTTACGAAGACCGAGGTCGAAAGCAACTTTTGAGCAATCCTCTGCTGCCATCTGAGCAGCGTAAGGAGTGTTCTTCTTTGAACCACGGAATCCCATCTTACCAGCCGAAGACCAAGAGATAACCTGACCCTCGTTGTTAGCCAAAGATACAATGATGTTATTAAATGAGCTATGCACGTGGAGCTGTCCAAGTGCGTCAACTCTTACATTTCTTTTCTTAGATGTTGCTGATTTCTTTGCCATAATTAATTTCCTCCTTAGAATTACTTAGTAGCCTTCTTCTTATTAGCAACAGTCTTCTTCTTTCCCTTACGGGTACGAGCATTGTTCTTAGTACTCTGACCGCGAACAGGAAGACCATTACGATGTCTAACACCACGATAGCAACCTATATCCATGAGGCGCTTAATGTTCATCTGGATCTCAGAACGGAGATCACCTTCAACTTTGAATTCAGCACCGATAATTTCACGGATTTTGGCTGCCTGGTCATCAGACCACTCGCTGACCTTCAGGTCACGGCTAATACCAGCCTTATCCAATATCTTTGCTGAACTACTTCGACCAATACCATAGATATAGGTCAATGCGATTTCGCCACGCTTATTCTGGGGCAAATCTACTCCAACAATTCTTATTGCCATTGTTTAATAATTAAATAAATAAATGTCATTTAACGCTAAAAAGCAAACAAAGGTAAGCATAATTTATGAGAAACTCACCTCTTTACGCTTTTTTTAACTTAACCCTGACGCATTTTAAACTTAGGATTTTTCTTGTTAATAACGAACAGACGTCCTTTACGACGTACGATCTTACAATCAGCTGTACGCTTCTTTAATGATGCTCTTGTCTTCATATCTCTATGTTGTTTATTTGTATCTGAAAACGATTCGACCCTTAGTCAGGTCGTATGGACTCATCTCAACCTTCACTTTATCACCAGGAAGAATCTTGATGTAGTGCATTCTCATCTTACCGGAAATATGAGCGGTGATATCAACACCGTTCTCTAATTCCACACGGAACATCGCATTTGAAAGTGCTTCGAGAATTGTTCCGTCCTGCTCTATTGCAGTTTGCTTTGCCATATACTAATTAAAAAGTTTGTCCTTCTAAATGTTCAATTTCCTCAAAAGAAGATAAAATATCAGCCTTACCTGTCCTAATTGCAATTGTATGCTCAAAATGTGCAGCAGGAAGACGATCACGTGTAACAATGCTCCAATGATCAGGTAATATACCGATTTCTCGCTTACCCATAGTAACCATTGGCTCTATCGCAATACACATCCCAGATTTTAGCAACACTCCACTTCCTCGCTTACCATAATTAGGTACGGATGGTTCCTCATGTAAATCACGTCCGATACCATGTCCTGTCAGTTCACGAACAATGCCATAGCCATGTGCTTGACAGTAATCCTGGATAACATGACCAATATCGCCAACGTGATGTCCTGCCTGTGCTACTTCAATTCCCTTATATAAAGCTTCCTTAGTTATTCGAAGTAATTTCCTTACATCTTCACTGACTTCTCCAACGCAAAAAGTATAACAACTATCTCCATTGAATCCATTGAGTAAAGTTCCACAATCAATAGAAATAATATCTCCATCTTTCAAAACAACATCTGCACTGGGTACACCATGTACAACAACATCATTTACAGATGCACAGATACTACCAGGAAAAGGGGAACCATACGAATTAGGATAACCCTTGAAAGTAGGTATAGCTCCATTATCACGAATAAACTCCTCTGCTATTCTATCTAATTCGAGAGTGGTAACACCAGGTTTAACATGACGACCAACTTCTGCCAGTGTTCTACCGACCAGCAGGTTGGCCTCACGCATAAGTTCAATTTCATCTTCTGTCTTTAGAAATATACTCATTTCCTAAGATAAAGATTTAATAAGCTGCAACACCACCATTGCTACGTGTATGTCCAGAATTGAGAAGTCCATCATAGTGACGCATCATCAAATGCGATTCAATTTGTTGAAGAGTATCGATAACAACACCAACAAGAATTAATAATGACGTACCACCAAAGAATTGACCAAAGGCATCAGCTACATCCAAATACCCCGCCAAAGCTGGCATAATAGCAATAAAAGCTATAAACAAAGCTCCTGGTCCCGTAAGACGAGACATAACAGAATCAATGTAATCTGCTGTATCCTTACCAGGTTTAACGCCAGGAATAAAGCCATTATTGCGCTTCATATCCTCCGCCATCTGAGTAGGGTTAAGTGTAATCGCAGTATAGAAATATGTAAACACTACGATAAGAAGCACATAAATACAGTTATATGCCAAACTCTTTGTGTTCATTAAAGACTGAAGTACTGAACTTGTACTATCAGAAGAATATTGAACAATAGCCAATGGAATAAACATCAAAGCCTGAGCAAAGATGATAGGCATTACATTCGCTGCAAAAAGTTTCAATGGAATATACTGACGAGCTCCACCATATTGTTTATTTCCAACAACACGCTTAGCATACTGCACAGGTATCTTGCGAGTACCCTGTGTGAGAAGTATAGCCGCACATACAACAGCATAAAGGATAACGATTTCTATAATAAGCATTACAAATCCACCACCGATTGCCTCTGAAACACGATTACCGAATTCCAAAATAACAGCTTGTGGAAGACGGGCAATGATACCAATCATAATGATTAAGGAAATACCGTTTCCAATACCTTTATCCGTAATACGCTCACCGAGCCAAAGAATGAACATTGAACCCGCTGCAAGAATTATTGTAGCAGGAATCATAAATGTAGTCCAATCAATTCCTGATGCCAAAGCACCAGCAGCCTGCATTTTCAAGTTCATAAGGTAAGACGGTGCCTGAAACAGTAGTATAAGTACTGTCAGGACACGCGTATACCAATTTATTTTCTTATGGCCACTCTCGCCTTCACGCTGCATTTTCTGAAAATAAGGAACAGCGACAGCAAGGAGCTGCATAACTATAGAAGCTGAGATGTATGGCATAATTCCCAATGCAAAGATTGACGCATGAGAAAATGCACCACCGGAGAACATGTCCAAAAGTGACATAAGACCGCCCTTGGTCTGTGCCTGCAATTTTTCCAACAGGGTTGGATTGATGCCAGGAAGCACCACAAACGACCCAAAACGGTAAATGGCTGTGAACAGAATGGTAATGAGGAGTCGCTGACGCAAGTCCTCGATTTTCCAACAGTTCTTCAGTGTCTCAATAAACTTTTTCATTAACTTAGATTATAGTTGTGTTACCACCTACTGCTTTAATAGCTTCTTCAGCAGTCTTAGAGAATGCATTTGCAGAAACCTCCAGCTTTGCTTTCAACTCACCATTGCCAAGAACCTTTACAAGTTCTTTACCATTGGTAAGACCAGCGGCCTTCAGTTCTTCAACACCAATCTTAGTAAGGTTATTCTTCTCAGCAAGTGCCTGAAGAGTAGAAAGATTTACTGCGAAATATTCCTTATGGTTGATATTCTTGAAACCAGCCTTTGGAACACGACGCTGGAGAGGCATCTGACCACCCTCAAAACCAATCTTCTTTATAACCAGAACGTGACTTAGCACCTTTGTGTCCACGAGTAGAAGTACCACCGAGTCCAGAACCTGGACCACGACCAATACGACGACGTGAATGTGTAGAGCCTACAGCTGGTTTCAAATTATTTAATTTCATAATTATTATTTCCTTTAAAAGATTAATTAATCAATTACTGACACCAGGTGATGCACCTTACGAATCATACCGCGGCAGCTTGGAGTATCCTCTACTTCAATAACCTGAGAAATCTTACGAAAACCCAATGCACGCAAAGTGTCTTTCTGGTCTTTAGGAGCACCAATACGGCTCTTAATCTGCTTAATCTTAATTGTTGCCATAATATAATACCTCCAATTATTAACCGTTAAACACTTTATCCATACTAACACCACGCTCACCTGCTACTGTATATGCATCACGCATAACAGAGAGGGCAGCAATAGTAGCCTTCACAAGGTTATGTGGGTTAGAAGACCCCTTAGATTTTGCAATCACATCAGTTACACCTGCACTCTCAAGTACAGCACGCATAGCACCACCAGCCTTCAAACCTGTACCCGCAGCAGCAGGCTTAAGAAGGACATGAGCACCACTAAAACGAGCCTCTGCCTCATGAGGAACGGTACCCTTCAATACTGGAACCTTAACAAGATTCTTCTTTGCAGAGTCTGTACCCTTCTGGATAGCAGCAGTAACCTCACCAGCCTTACCAAGACCCCAACCAATAACGCCCTTACCGTCACCTACAACGACGATAGCTGCGAATGTGAAAGTACGACCACCCTTTGTAACCTTAGTTACACGGTTGATAGCAACCAAGCGATCTTTCAGTTCTACGTCACTATTTACTTTTACTCTATTCATTGCCATATCGTTTAGAATTTAAGTCCTCCCTCACGTGCAGCATCAGCCAAAGCCTGTACACGTCCGTGATAGAGATAACCGTTACGGTCAAAAACAACCTGCTCTACACCAGCAGCCTTAGCATGCTCAGCTACAAGCGCACCAACCTTCTTTGCTTGTTCAATCTTAGCCATATTTTCAAGACCAAGTGAAGAAGCTGAAGCAAGGGTTGTTCCGGTCAAATCGTTAATAACCTGTGCATAAATCTGCTTATTACTACGGAAGACGCTCAAACGTGGGCGTTCAGCAGTACCGTTCACACTCTTACGAATGCGGAACTTTATCTTAATTCTTCTTTGTTCTTTCTTTGTTGTCATAATCGTAATGATGTATTAAAGTTACTTAGCTGCAGCTGTCTTACCAGACTTTCTGCGAATAACCTCACCCTGGAACAAGACACCCTTACCCTTATAAGGCTCAGGCTTACGGAAAGAACGAATCTTTGCACAGATGAGACCAAGCAGCTGCTTGTCAGCTGATTCAAGAATGATGATTGGATTCTGATTACGCTCACTCTTTGTTTCAACCTTAACCTCTGAAGGAAGTTGAATAAAGATTGGGTGAGTATAACCAAGAGAAAACTCCACCAAGTTGCCTTGGTTAGAAACACGATAACCTACACCAACAAGCTCCAACACCTTTTTATAACCTTCACTAACGCCAACAACCATATTGTTAACAAGTGAACGATAAAGACCATGGAAAGCCTGCTTCTGTTTGTAGTTTACAGGGCTATTCTCATCAATTTCGAATGTTACCTGACCGTCCTCAATAATAGTCTTAATAGAAGAATCAACCTTCTGAGAAAGCTCACCCTTAGGACCTTTAACTGTAACTACACCATTATTAAGAGCAACTGTAACTCCAGCTGGAACACTAATTGGCAATTTTCCTATTCTTGACATATTCAATCCTCCAATTAATAAACATAGCAAGAACCTCACCACCAATCTTCTCAGCAGCAGCTTCTTTGTCTGTCATTACACCTTTAGACGTGGAAAGGATAGCAATTCCAAGTCCGTTAATTACTCTCGGCATGTCTTTGTAACCAGTATACTGGCGAAGACCTGGGGTAGAAACGCGCTTCAATTTCTTGATTGCGCTCAGTTTTGTTACAGGGTCATACTTTAGTGCGACCTTGATTGAACCTTGTGGACCATCTTCGATGAACTTGTAGTTCAAGATGTAACCCTTCTCAAAGAGAATCTTTGTAATAGACTTCTTTAAGTTAGACGCAGGAACCTCAACAACACGGTGATGAGCCATGATTGCGTTTCTGAGTCTTGTCAGATAATCTGCTATTGGATCTGTCATAAAATATAAATGTTTAATTAATCGGGGCTACCCCGACAATATTAAAAATCGCTTGAAAGCGGATAATGAACTGCAAAGATACGAAATTATTTTCACAATTCATCATCCGCGTCGATATATTTGATTACCAGCTTGCTTTCTTTACTCCTGGTATAAGTCCCTGAGATGCCATCTCACGGAACTGGATACGAGAGAGACCGAACTGACGAATATAACCCTTTGGACGTCCTGTAATCTTGCAACGATTGTGCAGACGGATAGGATTAGCATTCTTAGGGATAGACTGCAACTTGCGAGCAGCCTCATAAGCCTCTTCAGGATCATTTGAAGTAGCGATAATCTTCTTCAGAGCTGCGCGTTTCTCAGCGTAGCGAGCAACAAGCTTTGCACGCTTTACTTCGCGAGCTTTCATTGATTCTTTTGCCATATCAATTAATCGTTTTTAGCATTCTTGAATGGAAGTCCAAAGCCTTTCAGCAAAGCAAAACCCTCTTCATCAGTCTTAGCTGATGTAACAAAGGTAATGTTCATACCTTGAATTCGGTCAACCTGATCAATATTAATTTCTGGGAAAATAATCTGCTCGGTAATACCAAGAGTATAATTTCCACGACCATCGAACTTGCTCTCAATACCCTTGAAGTCACGGATACGTGGCAAAGATACGCGAACGAGTTTCTCAAGGAACTCATACATACGCTCACGACGCAGAGTTACCATAACTCCGATAGCATCTTCTTACGCAGTTTGAAGTTTGCGATATCCTTCTTAGAATAAGTAGCAACAGCCTTCTGACCTGTAATAGAAGAAATCTCATTAACAGCAACCTCAATAAGTTTCTTATCCTGAGTTGCATCACCAAGACCTTGATTAATAACAATCTTCTTCAAAACAGGCACCTGCATAGCTGAAGAATAGTTAAACTGCTTCTGCAAAGCAGGAGCAATCTGCTCCTTATACTGTTTCTTTAACTGAGCTGTATTCATTACTTAATTACCTCCCCTGACTTTTTAGCGATACGCTTAACAGTCTTGCCCTCACGTTCAATTCTGATACGTGTAGCCTTACCGCTTTTCGGATCGATGAGACTTAAATTTGAGATATGAATTGCAGCCTCCTGCTTAACGATACCACCCTGAGGGTTAGCAGCAGAAGGTTTAGTGCTCTTAGAGACCATATTCACGCCCTCAACGATAGCACGCTCCTTATCCGCAACGACCTTAAGCACCTTTCCAGTCTTGCCCTTATCTGCACCAGCAAGAACAATGACCTGATCGTCTTTCTTTATATGGAATTTTGCCATTTTATTATTCTATTTAATAATTAAAGAACCTCAGGTGCCAAAGAAACGACCTTCATATTCACTGCACGTAACTCACGAGCAACAGGACCGAAGATACGGCTACCACGGATTTCGCCAGCATTGTTCAGCAATACACATGCGTTATCATCGAAACGAATGTATGAACCATCTGCACGACGAATTTCCTTCTTTGTGCGAACGATCAAAGCCTTTTGATACTGCACCCTTTTTTCAATTCACTTGATGGGATGACGTTCTGTACAGCAACTACGATAACGTCACCAACACTTGCATAACGACGGCGAGTACCACCGAGTACACGAATGCACTTAGCTTCACGAGCACCGCTGTTATCACATACTGTAAGTTTTGATTCTGTCTGTATCATAATTACTTAGCTTTTTCTACAATTTGAACTAATCTCCATCTCTTTGTCTTAGAAAGAGGGACGAGTTTTCCATAATGAGAACTGTATCACCCTACATTTTGCCTCATTTTTTCTCGTCATGAGCATGGTACTTTTTGTCTTCTGGACAAATTTACCATAAATAGGGTGCTTCTCCTTGAACTTAGCTGCAATAACGATGGTTTTATCCATTTTGTTGCTAATAACGACACCCTGTCTTACTTTTCTTAAATTTCTTGTTTCCATCTGGACCATTGTTATTTATTAAGTTCTCTCTGAGAAAGTTCTGTTTTCATACGTGCAATATCACGACGAGCGCCCTTAATCTGAGATGGATTCTCAAGCGGAGTAATCTGATGATTCAGCTTCATCTTTGCGAGCGCTGCTTCAGCATTCTCAATTTTCTCAACCAAATCTTTGGTTTCGATTTCTTTTACTTCATTAATCTTCATCTTTCTTAAGCGTTTTTATCGAAATCACGTCTAACAATAAACTTTGTCTTAACAGGCAGCTTCTGTGCAGCGAGGCGAAGAGCCTCCTTTGCAATATCAAAGCTTACGCCCTCTACTTCAAAAGAGAACACGACCTGGAGTAACTGGTGCAACCCATCCTGCTGGATCACCCTTACCCTTACCCATACGAACATCGGCAGGCTTACGAGTGATTGGTTTTATCAGGGAAGATGCGGATCCAGACCTGGCCCTGACGGTTCATATAGCGGTTTACTGCTATACGAGCGGCCTCAATCTGACGGCTGTCGATCCACTTAGCCTCAAGTGTCTTGATGCCGAATGAGCCGAAAGCCAGCTGTGTACCTCTATGGGCGTTGCCTTTGTTGCCACGTCCGTCTTGAGGTCTTCTATATTTTACTCTTTTTGGCTGTAACATGATAGCTTCTTCTTTTAACGGTTATTGTTTCTTCTACGATTACCTCTTCCAGAACGGCCACCATTATTAGCACGGCCATTGCTCTTCTCCTGAGTAAAGTTAGGAGTAAGATCTACCTTGTTGTAAACTTCACCACGGCAAATCCACACCTTAATACCCAACAGACCAACCTTTGTAAGGGCTTCTGTCTGACAATAATCGATGTCTGCACGGAAAGTATGCAGAGGAGTACGACCCTCTTTGAACATTTCCTTACGAGCCATTTCGGCTCCGTTCAGACGACCTGTAATTTGAACTTTGATACCTTCAGCACCAGCACGCATAGTGTTAGCAACTGCCATCTTGATAGCACGACGGTAAGCAATCTTACCCTCTACTTGGCGAGCGATATTGTTACCAACGATGTTAGCATCAAGTTCAGGTTTTTTAACCTCGAAGATATTAATCTGAATTTCCTTTTTGAAAAGGTTCTTCAACTCTTCTTTAAGCTTATCAACATCCTGACCACCTTTACCGATAACGATACCCGGACGAGCGGTACAAATAGTAATGGTGACGAGCTTCAATGTACGCTCAATGACAATACGGGAAACGCTTGCTTTTTCCAAACGTTTGTTCAGGTAAGTACGAATCTTACGATCCTCTACGAGATTATCCCCGAAATTCTTGCCACCGAACCAATTTGACTCCCAACCGCGGATGATACCAAGACGGTTGCTAATTGGATTAACTTTCTGTCCCATTCTACTATTTATTTATCATCATTATTAGCGTCAACTTTCGAATCAACGAAGAGAGTGACGTGGTTAGAACGTTTGCGGATTCTGTAGCCACGGCCCTGTGGTGCAGGACGCATGCGCTTCATTGTAACGCCTTCATCAACGAAGATCTTAGAGATATAAAGTTCACCGTCTTCAGCCTTGCGGTCATTCTTTGTCTCCCAGTTATTGATAGCTGAGCGCAGAAGTTTCTCAACATTCTGAGCAGCTGCCTTCTTGGAGAATCTCAGCACACCAAGGGCACGATTGACCTCCATACCACGAACCATGTCTACAACATAGCGCATTTTACGTGGCGAAGAAGGACAGTCCTTGAGCTTTGCAAAATACTGGCTTTTCAAAGCTTCTTTACGAGCTTCAGCCTTTATATGTTTTCTTGCTCCCATTATATTTTTTTATTTTCTAAATGGATTATGACCTGCTTACCTCTTGTTATTACCAGAGTGACCACCGAAACGGCGTGTAGGACTAAACTCACCGAGCTTGTGACCTACCATATTCTCAGTAATGTAAACAGGGATAAATTTATTTCCGTTATGAACTGCAACAGTGTGACCCACAAAATCAGGGGAAATCATTGATGCTCTGGCCCATGTTTTAACTACATTCTGCTTACCACTCTCATTCATAGCAAGAATTTTCTTCTCGAGTGATACGTTGATGTATGGACCTTTTTTTAATGAACGACTCATAATTTACTCTTAATTACTTTGATTACTTCTTGTTAGCTCTCTCAATAATGTACTTGTTTGAAAGCTTCTTAGGTGCACGAGTCTTAAGACCCTTAGCGTACAAGCCCTTACGTGAACGTGGGTGACCACCAGACTGGCGACCTTCACCACCACCCATTGGGTGATCAACAGGGTTCATAACAACACCACGGTTGTGTGGGCGACGTCCCAACCAACGAGAACGACCAGCCTTACCAGACTGCTCAAGTGCGTGGTCAGAATTACCTACACTACTACAGTTGCCTTACAAGCTGACAAAATCTGGCGTGTTTCGCCAGAAGGGAGCTTGATAACACAATAACTGCCTTCACGAGAAGTAAGCTGAGCAAAGTTACCAGCCGAACGAACGAGCAATGCACCCTGACCTGGACGTAACTCAATGTTATGAATTACAGTACCTACAGGAATGTTAGCCAAAGGAAGGGCATTACCAACCTCAGGTGCTGCCTCAGCACCAGACATCAGTGTTGCACCAACCTGCAGTCCGTTAGGAGCAATAATGTAACGTTTTTCACCATCAGCATAGTATAACAGCGCAATACGAGCTGATCTGTTAGGATCATACTCAATTGTCTTTACTACAGCTGGAACACCATCTTTCTCTCGTTTGAAGTCGATAAGACGATACTTCTTCTTATGACCACCGCCCATATAGCGAACAGTCATCTTACCAGTGTTGTTTCGACCACCAGTAGAACGTTTACCGTAAACGAGAGACTTCTCTGGCACGGATGCAGTAATATCCTCGAACGTGCCAATAACCTTGTGTCTTTGTCCCGGTGTAACCGGGTTTAATTTACGTACTGCCATTTTTTATTTAAATATTGCTATAAAAATCGATTGAATCGCCATTCTTCAAAGTGACGATAGCCTTCTTGAATGCGTTCTTCTGTCCCTTCACGAGACCCGCCTTAGTATAGCGTGCTTGACGCTTACCAGCGTAACGAATCGTATTCACATCTACTACTGTAACGTTGTACAATGCCTCAACTTCTTTCTTAATCACAAGTTTGTTGGCCTCAGGCTTAACAATAAAACCATACTTTGGCTGTGCCAAAATAGTTCTTTTCTCGCCCTTGTGCTTTACAACCTTATCCTCAGAAGACTTGTCAGTCAACTTGGTCATCTTCTCTGTGACCACTGGTTTAATGATAAATCCCATAATTCTTCTTGTCTCCTAATTATTACTTGGTTAAGATTTCGTCAATCACCTTCAGAGAGTTCTCAGTAATAACAACTACATCAGCATTCAAAACTTTGTAAGAATTAACCTGAGCAGCAGTCATAACCTCAGCCTTCTGTAGATTACGAGCTGACAAATATACATTTTTCTCTACTTCTGGCAAAACAAGAAGAACCTTCTTGCTATCAACATTAAGATTTTTTGCAATATTTACAAAGTCCTTAGTCTTTGGAGCGCTAAGATTGAAATCTTCAACGACAACGATAGCATTCTCTTGTGCTTTATAAGCCAATGCAGACTTACGAGCAAGTACCTTAACCTTCTTATTCAGTTTGAAGCTGTAATCACGTGGTGTTGGACCGAATACGCGACCACCACCTTTGAGGAGTGGAGAGTTGATATCACCACGACGAGCACCGCCGCCACCTTTCTGACGACCCAACTTACGAGTAGAACCAGCGTGCTCACTTCTTTCCTTAGATTTAGCTGTACCCTGACGCTGATCAGCGAGATACTGTCTAACTGCGAGATAGAGGACGTGATCGTTAGGCTCAATACCGAAGATATTCTCGTTAAGAGTTACCTTACGGCCGGTCTCCTGACCTTTGATATCTAATACGTTAATATCCATTACTTCTTAATTATTACGGTTGAACCATTACATCCAGCAACACTACCCTTTACAAGAATAAGATTGTGTTCTGGAATAACCTTTAACACTTGAAGGTTCTGAGTAGTTACTCTATCGCCTCCCATCTGGCCACCCATGCGCATGCCCTTGAAGACCTTTGCAGGGTAAGAACAAGCACCGATTGAACCCGGTTTACGAGCGCGGTCATCCTGACCGTGAGTAGACTGACCAACACCACCAAATCCGTGACGTTTTACGACACCCTGGAAACCTTTACCCTTAGATGTACCAACAACATCTACGAACTTAGCATTGCTGAATAATTCAACAGTAATAGTGTCACCGAGGTTATACTCCTCGTCAAACTTGAACTCGGCCAAGTGCTTCTTTGGTGTTGTGCCTGCTTTCTTGAAGTGTCCCTGCTGTGGCTTAGAAGTTCTTTTCTCCTTAGCCTCGCCGAAACCTAACTGAACAGCCTTGTAACCATCCTTTTCAACAGTTTTAATCTGGGTTACAACACAAGGACCAGCTTCGATAACAGTGCACGGTACATTCTTACCGTCGGCACTGAAAACGGATGTCATTCCGATTTTCTTTCCTAATAATCCTGGCATTTCAATTAAATGATTTAAAATGAATGTAAATACTTTTTGTATTAAAATGTTTCTTTATATATCAACAGATGACTACACCTTGATTTCTACCTCTACTCCAGAAGGCAATTCAAGCTTCATCAAAGCATCCACTGTCTTCGCAGTAGAACTATAGATGTCAATAAGACGCTTGAAATCAGAAAGCTGGAACTGCTCACGTGACTTCTTGTTAACGAAAGTAGAACGGTTTACGGTGTAAATACGCTTGTGTGTTGGCAATGGAATAGGACCGCTAACGATAGCGCCCAGTAGCCTTAACAGCCTTCACAATCTTCTCTGCTGACTTATCAACCAACTGGTGGTCGTAAGACTTCAGTTTAATACGAATCTTCTGACTCATGTTTAATTTATTATTTGTTATTGAATATACATAAAGGTTGCTCCCTCATAAGAGTCATTCGCTATGAGAGAGCAGTACCTTATCTTATTTACTTAACGAGGTCTGAATTACCTTTCAACTCATCAAGAATTTCCTTAGCAAGAGTACTTGATACTTTGGTGAGTGGTGATCATACTCCATAGAAGAAGTAGCACGACCAGAAGTAATTGTACGGAGAGCAGTTACGTAACCGAACATTTCTGACAATGGAACCATAGCCTTAACGATGCGAGCACCACTACGAGCCTCATCCATACCCTGTACAAGACCGCGACGCTTGTTCAAGTCACCGATAACATCACCCATGTTCTCCTCTGGAGTAACAACTTCTACCTTCATGATAGGCTCCATAAGAACAGGACCTGCCTTAGGACAAAGAACCTTGAACGCCTGGTGAGCTACAAGCTCAAATGACAACTGGTCAGAGTCAACTGGGTGGAAAGAACCATCAGACAAAGTAACCTTAAGACCTGTCAATGGGAAACCACCAAGAACACCATTACCAAGACAATCCTTGAAGCCCTTCTCTACTGCAGGAATAAACTCCTTAGGTACATTACCACCCTTAACAACGTTAACAAACTGCAAGTCGCCTTCCTCGTAATCCTCGTCCTTAGGTTCGATTGTTACGTCGATACAAGCAAACTTACCACGACCACCAGACTGCTTCTTATAAGTCTCACGGCTCTGCGCAGCCTTTGTAATAGCCTCTTTGTAGTTAACCTGTGGTTTACCCTGGTTACATTCAACCTTAAACTCACGCTTCAAACGGTCGATGATAATATCAAGGTGAAGCTCACCCATACCAGAGATAATGGTCTGACCACTCTGCTCGTCAGTACGAACGGTGAATGTTGGATCCTCCTCAGCAAGCTTAGAAAGACCATTATCAAGTTTAGCAACATCAGCCTGGCTCTTAGGCTCAACAGCGATAGAAATCACTGTATCTGGGAAAGTAATAGACTCGAGGATAATTGGTGCATTCTCATCACAAAGAGTATCACCAGTACGAATATCCTTGAAACCTACACCAGCACCAATATCACCAGCATCAATTGACTCCATAGGAATTTCCTTATTAGAGTTCATCTGGAACAGACGGCTGATACGCTCTTTTTTTTACCAGAACGTGTATTGTATACGTAAGAACCTGCGCTAACCTTACCTGAGTAGACACGGAAGAATACCAAACGGCCCATGAATGGGTCAGTAGCAATCTTAAATGCCAAAGCTGAAGTAGGTTCACTCTCACTTGGCTTACGATCTTCTTCCTCCTCTGTATCTGGATTAGTACCAACGATAGCTGGTGTATCCAATGGAGAAGGCAAGAAAGCACAAACATAGTCGAGAAGTGGCTGTACACCCTTATTCTTATAAGAAGAACCGAGAAGCATTGGACAACACTCCATTGCGATACAACCCTTACGAATTGCAGCCATCAGCTTATCCTCTGGAATATCCTGACCCTCAAGGTACATCTCCATCAACTCATCATCATAGTTAGCTGCACCTTCGAGCAACTTTCACGCCACTCTGCAGCCTCATCTGCGAGATCAGCTGGGATTTCCTCAATATCATATTGAGCACCCATTGTCTCATCATGCCACAAGATAGCCTTCATTTTAATCAGGTCAACAACACCCTTGAAATTCTCCTCTGCGCCGATAGGAATCTGAACAGCAATAGGATTAGCACCAAGGATATCCTTCATCTGCTGTACTGTCTCATAGAAGTCAGCACCAGAACGGTCCATCTTGTTTACATAACCTACACGTGGTACGTTATATTTATCAGCCTGACGCCATACAGTTTCAGACTGTGGCTGTACACCATCAGCAGCTGAATAAGTAGCAACTGCACCATCGAGTACACGAAGAGAACGCTCTACCTCAGCAGTAAAGTCAACGTGTCCCGGAGTATCAATCAAGTTAATTTTATAAGACTTGCCGAGATAGTTCCAGTTACATGTTGTAGCAGCAGAAGTAATTGTAATACCACGCTCCTGCTCCTGTGCCATCCAGTCCATGGTAGCAGCACCATCATGAACCTCACCAATCTTATGAGTCTTACCTGTATAGAAAAGAATACGCTCAGATGTTGTCGTCTTACCGGCATCAATGTGTGCCATAATACCGATATTACGAGTCAAATGTAAATCGTGATTTGCCATTTTCTTTTTACCTTATTATAATAACTTGATTAGAATCTGAAGTGAGCAAATGCACGGTTAGCCTCAGCCATACGGTGCATATCTTCCTTACGCTTATAAGCACCACCTTGGTTATTGAAGGCATCCATAATCTCAGAAGCAAGCTTATCAGCCATGCTCTTACCACCACGTTTACGTGCAAAGGCAATCATATTCTTCATTGAAACACTCTCCTTACGATCTGGGCGAATCTCTGTTGGCACCTGGAAAGTAGCACCACCAATACGGCGGCTCTTTACCTCTACCTGTGGTGTAATGTTGTCAAGAGCCTGCTTCCACACTTCAAGTGGAGACTTCTCTTCATCCTTCAACTTACCACCTACGATATCGAGGGCAGCATAGAAGATTTCGTATGAAGTATTCTTTTTACCATCATACATCAAATGATTTACGAACTTTGACACCTTCTGATCATTAAACTTTGGATCAGGAAGGATTAAACGCTTCTTTGGTTTTGCTTTTCTCATTTTATATTTAACTTTAATTCTGCGGAGGCTGTCGTCTATCGTTCTTCAACGCCCTCTCCTGGGCATTTACTCAACCTTTGTGATTACAAATCTCCAGCAAAACTGTTTGTTTTTAGTTTCTTTGTTAGAGCCTTGGAGCATCGACCCTCACCGGCCGTTGCACCTCGGCTTCATAATTTGAAGTTTATATTAACCTTGACGGCTTAATATTACTTCTTAGCTGCCTTAGGACGCTTAGCACCGTACTTAGAACGACGCTGTGTACGATTAGCAACACCTGCGGTATCAAGAGTACCACGAACGATGTGATAACGAACACCAGGAAGATCCTTTACACGACCACCACGAACAAGAACAATACTATGTTCCTGCAAGTTATGACCCTCTCCTGGTATATAAGAGTTCACTTCCTTCTGGTTAGTCAAACGAACACGGGCAACCTTACGCATTGCCGAATTAGGCTTCTTAGGAGTTGTAGTGTAAACACGAACACAAACACCACGACGCTGTGGACAATTGTCCAAAGCCGGAGACTTGCTCTTGTCTACGATGTCCTTTCTGCCCTTTCTTACTAATTGTGAAATAGTAGGCATAATTTTACTTTTTATTATTATATGTTTATTTTGTTTATTTTTCAGTCTAATACGTACATGAGTTTCTTGTTCTACCGAACTCAACTCACCCAGCCGTTTCGAAGTGCAAAGTTACGAAAAAAATCATCAACTGACCTAATAATAAGAGAGATAAAAATTCTACAACCGACTTAATTAACAATAAATAACTTTTTATTCATTATTTAACACCAAATTACCTCCTTACCAAATTAAAATAAACCCTCAAAAACAGAATTAGAATACAAAACATAGAATCTTTTCGCAATTCTTGTCGATAGATTTACAAAAAAATATCCCCAAAAACAATATTAATAAAAAAACTTTTCACCATATATATATTATAAATTAGCCCCTGTTGAACAACATTAACCTATTAGTAGTGAAAGGCTTAATCAAAAATCACCTATAAATTGAACGAAAGTAGACAAAGATACATAATTACGTGTACGAACTACTAAAAAAATATCGCTAAACTTCCATATTTATAAGACAAAATCATAACTTTTAGGTATTGCGCCATCATTAAATAAAAACTAACTTTTGCGACTCAATTTGGAAAAAAACTACAAAACAAAAATAATGTGGTTATTTCAAGAATATTCTTTTGAAGGATAACAAAAACGTTTATGACAAAAACATTAAGAAAGGTATCGCTATACTTGCGATAACCTCAGCTGTAATTTGAATGCGCAAACAACTTATAGGGCGCAAGTAATTAACCAAGACACTGGAGAACCTATTATTGGAGCAATAGTAAAAGGTAACAAAGGTGTTGAAGCCGTAACAAACGAGGATGGTTACTTCTTACTCAACACAAAAGATGACCAAACTCTCTCCATTAGCTATATTGGATTTAAGGAACAAAGCATAAAGGCTCAAAATCTAAAAGGTAAGACTATCATCCGTCTTATCCCTGGAATTGACCTTCAGGAGGTCCAGGTAACTGCAAGTATCTCAAGCGCACGTAGTCAGAAAGCACTCGGAAGTAAGGTTGACCATATCGACATGGCTAATCTAAACAAGAATGCTCATACCAATTCCCTCAGTGATATGCTTGATGGTAAGATTGGTGGCGTACAAATGTATCAGAGCAATGGTAAAGTTGGTATGCCAATCCGCTTTAATATGCGTAGTGGTGCAACAATGAGTATGGAGCGCGACCCTATCATCTATGTTGATGGTGTAAAATACAATAACTCACATATCTCCGATATTAATAGTTCACAGGACGCACTCAGTGCGCTGAACGACCTGACCATCGATGATATTGCAACAATTGATGTTATAAAAGGTCCATCTGCTGCTGCCAGTTATGGTGCAGAAGCTGCCAATGGTGTTATTGTCATCACGACTAAAGAGGAAAGACTTCCGACACAGAAAACGGAAAAACAGATATACAAGTAAAGATGTCTTTAGGAGCTTCTACTCTGGCAAGGAAGTACGATCAGTTTGTAAATAACGACCCTATCAACAATTTCTTCCAGACAGGTTGGCAGAAGACCCTCTACACCTCTGTATCGAAATCATTCAAGGGAAACCAGAACCTCTTCTTCTCTTATAATATGAACGATATTGCAGGTATTGTACCGGGCAACAAAGATAAACGTCATAGTACGAAATTAGCATACGATCTTCGCTCTGGTCGTTTCTCACTTGGTGCTACTGCTTCATACATACATGGTAACATCAGTCTTCCACAGACTGCAATGGGTAAATATGACGCAATATGGAACCTTATGATTAATCAGACACCATGGCCTTACGTCGATGAGAGTACATGGCGAGCACAAAGTTGGACATACGGTAATGACCGTTTCATCGGTAATCTACGTCTTAGCTATATGCTTCCAGCCGACGTAAAGATTGAGACTATCATTGGTGCAGACGTCAACCACACAGAAGGTATCTATCGCCTACCTTTTGGCTATGATTTAGCTAAAAACACAGAGGGTGCGAAGAATATTAGTAACCGTCGAAACTCTAACTTCAACTGGGACATAAAGGCAACTCGCAAATTCCATCTTGCTGACAATTGGGACCTCACAACAACCCTTCTCTCACAGATTGTACGCCAATATGAGACATTGAATCGTATTTCAGCTTCTCGATTTAGAAGCGATATCGACAATGTTTCTGCTGCAACAGAACGTACTGTGTCAGAGTCTACCTTTGAGCAGCGCACATGGGGACTCTATGGTGAGGCTTTCCTCAACTATGACAATCATTTGTTTATCAATGCAGGATTAAGACGTGACGCATCCAACCTTATCGGTAGCAATGTAGCAAGCATCTACTACCCATCCTTGAGTGCATCTTATAATCTCAAAAATCAGAAGTTCCGTATTGCATACGGAGAAAGTGGTCGTCTACCCTACCCAACTGATGCCCGAACATCATATGTTATGGAAGGTATCAGCGCATACGGCTCTACGATTAAGCCACAATTTAAGGGGAATCCAAATATTAAACCTGAGCGCATGAGAGAGATTGAACTTGGAACAGATTGGACCATCCGTAACAAACACACCTTGTCACTTACATTATATGCCCAAAACACCTCTGATGCCATCATCTACGACGAGCTTCTATCAAGTGACGGATGGATTGGTAGTATCCCACACAATGTAGGAAAAGTAAAGGGACACGGCCTTGAGTTTAGCTACAATGGCAATCTCTGGAAACAAGCAAACCGTCATTCACTCGATGTATATGCAAACATCAACTACCAGGCTAATAAAGTAACTGACACTGGCGGAAAGGATATTGCCAACATTGTAAACGTTGTGAAAGAAGGTCAACCTGTCTATGCCTTCTACTACCACACCATGGAGAAACCTGCGTTCAATGCCGATGGTACATACGACAAGAAAACAGGAGCTATAGAAAGTAAGGACTACCAATATCTCGGAAAACCATTCCCATCTGTGAATGGTTCATTTGGTTTCGACCTCAAGTTGTTCAGTCATTTTACCTTTGGCACAAAGTGGAATTATGCCTTAGGGGCATCTGTCTACAACCAGAGCTTCTACAACGTTGCAAGAGTGGGTGACAACCTCAAGAAACGCAATGATCAGTTACAAGCACTCGATAACGCAAAGATTGGTACAGATGAATACAATCAAATTGCTAATGAATTGGCACGCAGTACAGGTCTCAGGGCTAACTATATAGAGAAAGCCGACTTCCTACGCCTTTCAACCCTCTATTTTGGCTATGATTTGTCAGCACTCTCTCGCAAGTGGACACAAAACGTTGTCAATGGTATGCGCTTTTCTTTCGCTGTACAAAACGTATTCGTCCTTACCAATTACTCTGGAGCTGACCCACAGGTAGAAGGCAATGGTGGCAATCGTAAGCAGAGAGGTATTGGAAGTCTATCACGTGACATCACGAACGCCCCACATCCTCGTACATACACAGCAACATTAAGTTTCACATTATAAGCTTACATCATAAGTTTACATTATAAAAAGACCCACAATGAAAAAATCAATATATGCAATTCTCTCCCTCTCTATCCTATTCACAAGTTGTGATTCGTGGGTAGAAGATGCTGAGACACCAAGCAACACACTTACAAAAGACCAATTGAACAAGACCACAATGGTAGCTAACATTCAAAAAAATGCTATCACTGACGGACCAATGGTCGCCTACTTAAAAACACTTCAAGGCGAGACGGCCTCAGCAGCATTCCTTGCATTAGGAACAACTGTTGACGAGCTAAAAGAAGGAACAATCCCTAATGCACTCCTATACCGTCAGATAGCTACTGACAATCTGACACCAACGTCAGGAACACAACATGATCTTTGGAATAAAATCCATAACTATTATGCACGAAGCATCGAACTAACAGAAATTGCAGAACAAACCTCTGGTATAAATGCTGAGCAGACAGAGATTGTGAAGGCATACGGGAAATACGTGGGACATCTTCATGCGGGCTACGCACTTCAACTCCTTGCTGAAACATTCTCAACAACACCTGAAAAAGAGGGAGGCTCTGTAATTCTCAATAAAGCTGTCGTATCTCAAGAAACTTTACTGAACCAAGCTAAGGAACATTATGAGGCTGCACTGAAAGCTGCTCAATCTGTTGCATTGAAACTTTAAAGGTTTTAATCAGGATACTGCTGTCAGACAAGTAAAGACCTATGAATTAAAACTTGCTATGCATCGTGGAATGTATGACGAGGCAAAGACATTGACCGGAGAAGCCTTGAAGGATGGCGAAACAATTGAAGTAATCTACAATTCCGATGGTGCAGATAATCCTCTTTACAGTGCTATTGGCCCTAACAGCCGTGACGTACAAGTGAGTCCTTCATTAGAAGAAGCAAGAACAACTGAAGCAGAGAAAAAAGCTTTACCCTTGGAGCACGCAAACGTTGACAAGAAGAATCCTAATCGCTATAACATTTATGCGTCTGCACTAACAAGAAAGGGTTCAATGATAATCTCAAACGAAGATGACATCCACCTTATAAAAGCTGAGCTTATCGTAAGAGGTGTTATGACTGGTGACGCCTTGGCTGAAGTTAATAAGGTAATCAACCGATATAGTAAAAACAGTCAACTATCGTCTACTCCCACCCTCGTTCAGATAGCCAAGCTACGCCGTATATTCCTTGCCTTCCGTGGCGAACGTACAGCTGACATTCGCCGTGGTCTGGAACAAGGAACTGCCGCTGCGAACTGGACAAGCCGCAAAATAAAATGGCTTACTATACCTGAAATAGAATTGCAAAGTCAAGGATTTTAATAAATACTTCTATACCTATAATCAATAACGGGCGCATACTCCTTGCGCCCGTTTTTCTTTTCCACACTTCCACCATTCCTAACAAGCAATAGAAAAAATAGAGGAAATTTTATTAAATCATATATTTTTCTTGCCGTTTACAAAAAGATATATTAAATTTGGCACTATATAATCGGGTAGGAGGTAAATGTTATTCATAAAAGGCATTTACCTCCTACTTTCACATTTACCGACCTCCCACACCACCGTACGTGCCGTTCGGCATACGGCGGTTTTCATACTTTTACACTCACGGTGTGTGGCAAGTTGTTTTCAGCTATCCCTTTGAGTAACGTCACTTCTACCCTATTGTCGGATTCCGTCCTATCGTCTTGGATAGAGAGTTCCCTGTCGGACATCTGACGAAGAAATTCGCAGGGTAGCATTCATTTACTATTGCACTGCACGATTCGGTCCTTCCCGTAGGCACACGTACCTTGGGTACTATGACCTCTGCTGACTTCTCACGGCAAGCTTTACTCCGCTTCCTTCGTAAAAACAACTATTTGAAACGTCCGTGAGACCTCCTCGGATAAGAACATTATCTTTCCATCTTATACCTACTTCATTTACACCGACCATTCCGAATAGCTATGGGACTTTGATTTGTTTGGCAATCTTATCCATGGTCATATGCCTTATATGAAGTTTCTGTTCGTTAGGCCAGATGTTTGCCGCCGGCTTCCTTCAGATTTCACCTCACGATGAACACCCTTGCCTTTGGCTATGTAATTCCCGCTATTAGGGCTTACTCGGGACTTCCACCCGTTAGATAATGCTCATGCCGAGCGTACCAAAAAAAAGAGTGAGTTGCCCCACTCTGTTTGTTTTCACAACGGAATAATCCTTATTGTGACTTGCTTGAAAAATCTATTGCAAAGATAATAAAAATATAATTAAAAACCAAATAAAACAAGAAAAATGAAAACAATTCTTGGATTAGACTTGGGAACCAATAGTATTGGTTGGGCTAAAGTCTGCGTTGACGACAACGGTAACTACACACGTGAGATTAAACTTGGCAGTCGTATCATCCCTATGAGCCAAGACACACTTAGTAACTTCGACAAAGGAGTAACAGAATCTTCGACAGCTGCACGGACAGGATTCCGAGGTATAAGAAGAATCAGAGATCGTGCACTGCAAAGACGCGAACGATTACACAGAGTACTTCACGTAATGGACTTCCTACCACAACATTATGACAATGCCCTTGGTTGGAACAGAGCAGAAGCCACAACATACGGTAAGTTCCTTGATTATGGAGAGCCTAAGTTAGCTTGGGAGAAACAAGAGGGTGGTTCTATGCGTTTCCTATTCATGGATTCTTTCCATGAGATGATGGCAGACTTTGCTGAATGTCAACCTGGACTGGTTGCTGACGGGAAAAAGATTCCTTTGGACTGGACACTCTATTATCTGCGTAAGAAGGCACTTACACAAGCTATCAGAAAAGAAGAATTAGCCTGGATATTGCTTAACTTCAACCAAAAACGTGGCTACTACCAGCTGCGTGGAGAGGAAGACGAAGAGAACCCTGCCAAACGTGAGGAATATTACGAATTGAAGGTTGTCAGCGTGGAGGCTGCCGAGGAAGGAAAAGGTGGTAATACGTGGTATAATGTTACCTTAGAAAACGGCTGGATATATCGTCGACAGAGCAAGACTGAACTGAAGGACTGGGTTGGAAAAATCAGACAGTTTATTGTAACTACAGAATATGAACAAGATGGAGTGACCATCAAAAAAAGATAAAAATGGAGAAGTCAAACGCTCGTTCCGAGCACCAAGTGAAGACGATTGGGGACTGCGTAAAAAAAGAACTGAAAGTCTTTTAGAGGATTCTGGTAAGACTGTTGGAGCTTTTATCTACGACCATATACTCTCGGAACCTACTGACAAAATCAGAGGTAACTTTATCCGTACTATTGAAAGAAAGTACTACAAGAAAGAACTGGAAGCTATCCTACGTGAACAAACAAAACATCATAAAGAATTAAAGGATCAGAACACGCTAATTGCCTGTATCAAAGAACTATATCAAAACAACAAGCCTCATCAAGACAGTTTGATGAAAAAGGATATGACCTATCTTTTGATAACAGACCTGATTTTCTACCAAAGACCTCTAAAGAGCAAGAAATCTCTGATAGCGGACTGCCCATACGAATATTACGAATATGTTATCAAAGAAACAGGAGAGATAAAGAGGCAGGGTATCAAATGTATCGCAAAATCAAATCCTTATTATCAAGAGTTCCGCCTATGGCAATTTATCATCAATCTTCGCCTCTACGACAAAACAAATGAAAAAGAAGTCACTTCGGAGTATTTATCTTCGACGGAAGACTACAACAAACTATTTACATATCTCAACGACAGAAAAGACATTAATCAAGAGGCCCTATTAAAAGACTTCTTCAAGCAAAAGAAAGTCAAAATGGGTATGGAAAAAGAGTTTCCTATCCGTTGGAACTACATTGAAGACAAAGAAAAGAAGTATCCTTGTAACGAAACGCGTCACGAACTGCTTGCTGCATTAGACAAGGCTGGCATAGACCATAGTTGGTTAGATGATAAAGAACGTTTCTACCGGCTTTGGCATCTTCTCTATTCTGTAGAATCCAAGGAGGAAGCAGAAAGTGCCTTGAGAAAACTTAATGATAATAATGACTTTGTTAATGCTTTCCTAAAGATAAAACCTTTTGAGAAAGAATATGGTGCTTATTCAGAGAAAGCAGTAAAGAAATTGCTGGCAGTGATGCGCATAGGAAGCCAATGGAATGAGGCTAACATTTGTGAACAAACAAGAAATAGAATCCAAAGTATCATAAAAGGAGAGATTGAGGAAAAGTTAAAAGAAAGAATGGGACGCACATTCTGTCAGTTATCCGACTTCCAAGGTCTTCCTGAATGGTTAGCGTGCTATGTCGTATATGGAAGACACTCCGAAGCGACAGACATACAACGATGGACAGAACCAGAAAACCTGATGGCTTATATCAATGGATTTAAGCAACATTCACTCCGTAACCCTATTGTCGAGCAGTGCATTCTTGAAGCTCTTAGGACTGTTCATGACATTTGGAAGGAGACAGGACACATTGATGAGATTCATGTAGAGTTAGGTAGAAATATGAAGAGTACTGCTCGACCAACGTGCGCAAACATCTAAAAAGAATTTTTGCAGAATGAAAATACAAACCTTCGCATCAAGAGTCTTTTGATAGAACTGAAAAATGCAAACGAAATCGAGAATGTACGCCCTTACTCACCTATGCAACAGGAAATTCTGCGAATATACGAAGAAGGAGCCTTGCAGGAATTAACAAAAGAGGATACTCAATACCCAGAGATTTCCAAGATTTCACAAATGGCGCAACCTTCTGCCAAAGAATTACTTAAATATAGGCTTTGGCTGGAGCAGAAGTATTGTTCGCCATATACTGGTAAACCTATTTCGCTATCAAAACTATTCACCTCAGCTTATCAAATAGAACATATTATCCCTCAAAGCCGATACTTTGATGATTCTTTCTCAAATAAAGTCATCTGTGAGGCCGAGGTAAATCAACTCAAGAGTAATATGTTAGGTTATGAATTCATCAAGAAGCATAGTGGTGAAATTGTGCATTGTACAACGATAGGTGACGTAAAGATACTTGATGCAAAAGAATATTTTAACTTCGTAACAGAGCATTATATCAATAACAGGCGCAAAAAAGAGAATCTCTTGTTGGAAGACATACCACAGGAATTCCTCAATCGTCAGCTGAATGACAGTCGATATATTAGCAAGAAAGTGATGGCTATCCTTTCTAATATCGTACGTGAAGAAGATGAACAAGAAGCTAACTCTAAGTTTGTAGTTTCATGTTCTGGAGGCATAACAGACCGTCTAAAACAGGACTGGGGACTAAATGACGTATGGAACAGCATTGTTTACCCTCGTTTTGAACGCCTCAATAAACTCACCCAGACAGAAGCCTTTGGACGCTGGGAGAACAAAGAAGGAAAACAGGTATTCCAGACATCGGTACCCTTAGAACTCCAGAGAGGCTTCAGCAAGAAACGTATAGACCATCGCCATCATGCTATGGACGCACTCGTTATAGCCTGTGCATCACGTAATATTATCAATTACCTCAACAATGAGTCTGCTAAAAGTCAAGAGCAGAGGGAGGACTTACGAAAGAAACTTTGCAACAAAAATCGCATTATACGCAAACCTTGGGATACCTTCACGCAAGATGCTCATACTGCCCTCAATGACGTAATTGTTAGCTTTAAAAATTACGTCCGTGTCATCAACAAAGCTACAAACCGTTATGAGAAATATGATGAGAATGGCAAGAAAAGTATGACTGAGCAGAAAGGCAAAGATATGTGGGCTATTAGAAAGCCAATGCACAAGGAAACTGTGTTTGGGCAAGTCAACCTCCGACGCAAAGTTACTGTCAAACTAAAAGATGCACTTGAGAATATTCCTGCTATCTGCGACAAGCCATTACGTGACTATATCAATGATTTAGTAGCGAAAAAATTCAATACTAAACAAATGCTCGCACACTTCAAAAGCATCAATTATCGACTAAACATGAAAAATGTTGACAAGCTTGACATTTGGGCTTTCAGTGACGATAAAGAGCCGATGGTCGCTACTCGCAAAGCTATCGACACTTCATTTGATGCCAAGCGCATTGCTACCATTACTGACACTGGTATTCAAAAGATTCTCCTCAACTACCTGAATTCGAAAGGTAACGACCCTAACATTGCTTTTACTCCAGAAGGAATAGTAGAAATGAATAAGCATATCATGGATTACAACAATGGTAAACAACATCAGCCGATTCTGAAAGTAAGAGTTTCAGAACCCAAGGGGGCAAAATACCAAGTGGGAGAAACTGGTAATAAAACAAAGAAATTTGTTGAGGCTCAAAAAGGAACGAATCTTTACTTTTGCAATCTATGAAGACAAAGATGGTAACCGTTCTTACAACACCATTCCTTTAAACGAGGTTTCTGAACGATTGAAGCAAGGGCTGTCACCAGTGCCAGACAAGAACGAAAAGGGGATTTCATTGAAATTTTATCTTTCACCTAATGATTTGGTATATGTGCCGACAGAAGAAGAAAAGTTATCAAATGAATGCAAACTCAACAAAGAACAGATTTATAAGATGGTGAGTTCGACTGGGAATGAATGCCATTTCATACCATACTCAGTTGCTAAGCCTTTATATGATAAATTTGAGTTTGAAGCTAAAAATAAAATGGGACGTGCCTTAACTGGAGAAATGATAAAAGCTGTCTGTTGGAAACTTGAAGTTGACCGGTTAGGCAACATTCTTAAGATTATAAAGTAGAACCCTTTTGCTTATGATAAAGAAAACCCTATGCTTCAGCAATCCAATCTATTTAAGTCTGCGAAATGCGCAATTAGTTCTGCATTTGCCTGAAGTAGAAAGCAACAAAACATTGCCTGAAGTCATGAAAAAAGAAGCAGAGCGTACCATCCCGATAGAAGATATCGGGGTGGTCATTCTCGACAACAGGCGTATTACCATAACCTCTGGAGCAATGGAGGCTTTGCTGGAGAACAACTGTGCCGTTATCACTTGCAACCAAAAGAGTATGCCCATAGGCTTACTTCTTCCTCTAAGTGGGAACACCATACAAAACGAACGCTTTCGCACACAATTAGACGCATCCTTACCCTTACGGAAACAACTCTGGCAACAGACTATAAAACAAAAAATCCTTAATCAAGAGTATGTTTTACGTACAAATACTGATAAGGAAACAAACTGTATGCGGATATGGGCTAATGACGTACGCAGTGGAGACCCAGATAATCTTGAAGCGAGAGCCGCTGCCTATTATTGGAAGAACTTATTTGAGAGCTACCCTAATTTCGCCAGAGATAGAGAGGGGGTGAAGCTCCCAATAATCTATTAAATTATGGATATGCCATCCTTCGAGCCGTCATAGCCAGAGCATTAGTCGGAAGTGGTTTACTACCTACCTTAGGAATCCATCACCACAATAGATACAATGCCTATTGTCTTGCTGATGATATAATGGAACCCTATCGCCCTTATGTTGATCAATTAGTTCTGGATATTATTCATAATTCTACAGAAATATATGAGATTACACGGGAGATAAAAATACAACTACTAAGTATACCGACATTAGATGTGATTATGAATAGTAAGCGCAGTCCATTAATGATAGCAGCGCAACAGACTACTGCTTCACTTGCTAAATGTTTTGCCGGAGAAAGTAAACACATTTGTTACCCAGTAATGCAGAAGTAGGATGGCCAGCTTTGAACGATTCAGCGAGTACCGGATTATGTGGATTCTTGTTTTCTTTGATTTACCTACAGAAACTAAGAAGGAGAAGAAAGCCTATACTGATTTTCGAAAATCCCTTATAAAAGATGGATTCACAATGTTTCAATTCTCCATCTACGTTCGACATTGTGCAAGTATGGAGAATGCCGAAGTACACATGAAACGAGTTCGAACATTACTACCCAAATTAGGAAAAGTGGGAATACTGTGCATAACTGACAAACAGTTTGCCAATATTCAACTTTTCTATGGAGAGAAAGAGCAAGTCCCTAACGCACCTGGACAACAATTAGAACTTTTCTGACATCTAAACCAAAGCTTTCTTTAGACACTAAATAGTTTTAATCCTTCTAATCAATACGTTAATGTTTTACATATCGTATTGACAGAAGAACATGTTCGTTTTTAATCATAACTTACATTCTCTTATCCGTCTTTTCTATTATCACTCACTGACAGATGAGATATCTTAAAACTATAAAATAAGCAAACATTATATTGAAAAATATTTTACATAAAAACAAAAATACCAACGACAATAAAAATCCAAACAAACAGAAAAACACAAGCCTACAACCATCATCAAATCAACAAGTTACAGAACACAATAAGAAAAGATGCTTAATTCGACTTAGAAAGAGCATTAGTAACATCCGTAAAGGGCATAGTTTGTAAAGCAAGAAGCCATCTTTAAGAAGCACAAAGACCATATATTACCATGACGCTACGAAAGAAATTATTACACATACAATTCAAAAGTATCTATATTGGATAAGAATTTGACCGTAAAAGATACCTAAACTATACTTTCATTTTAGCAAAAACAAATGAAAATAGCAGAAGAGAGATTACCTCTCCTCACATAAATCCATTCCACATAAAACAATATATTTTTACAGACTACTATAAAACAAAAATCCCATTCTTTACGAGATAGGATTTTACCTAATAATATCATTTTATTTTTAACAAACAACTTCATATCTTATTGTAATACAAATGATTACATAATATCAGTTGTTGTTAATACCACAAAGGTACGATTTTTCAAGCAAATCACAACCAAGACTATATTAAGAAATATCGTGAAGAAGTTGTTGTTAATACCACAAAGGTACGATTTTTCAAGCAAATCACAACTACAATTCACTTAAGTCTATCCCTTGCAAAGTTGTTGTTAATACCACAAAGGTACGATTTTTCAAGCAAATCACAACATAGTCTCAAGGATACGGGTATTACGAACGTTGTTGTTAATACCACAAAGGTACGATTTTTCAAGCAAATCACAACACTGGGTGGATGCTACAAACTTTCCTGAAAGTTGTTGTTAATACCACAAAGGTACGATTTTTCAAGCAAATCACAACTAGCCTGAAAAATCCTGATGAACCTGCTCCGTTGTTGTTAATACCACAAATTTACATAAAAATCTCGATTTATAAGCCAGTGTAGATAAAAAACTGAAAAGAAATCTCCCCACACAGTTCCGTTTTGTAACTTGCATTCGAGATTGAAAAATGTCAAGGACACTACCTTCTTTCGCCTATTATCGTGCTCTTACGTCACATTTTTGTATCTTTGGGGTGATAAATTCATGTTTAACCCAAAATATTGAGGCTTATGAGAACGGTATGTGGCCTTGACGTGCATAAAGATAGTGTTTATCTTTTGTATTTTGAGTAAAGCACAGGTGAAATTACGAGAAGAAATTTGGTGTTTTTAACAACAGAACTAATTGAAATGCGTGATTTGATGCTCTCACATCACGTTTTTAGAAGTCGGTATGGAAAGCACAAGTGTGTATTGGATTCCTATTTGGAGAGTTCTTGAGCCACATTTCAAGTTGAAACTCATCAACCTTATTTCATTAAACAATTGCTCGGTCACAAGAGTGATGTAAAGGATGCACAATGGATTGCAGAGTGCATGCTAAAGGAATTGGTAAACGGTAGTTTTTGTTCCTCCAGAACGCATCCAACAGTTGCGTCAGTACGACCGGCGTATCTATGATCTTGATGATGAGATTATCCACCAAACTTGCCAAGTTGGATGCAGCCGTTCAACGGTGTAACATCCGTCTGAGCAACTATGTATCTAACACCGACGAGTGAGCTGACAAGGCAGTGATAGATAAAATCTGCGAAGGAGTTACTGACCCCAGTGATAACCGTGGAGGAAATCCACGGACGTATTATCAATCACCATGGAAAGAAAACTATAATCGCTTCGCTTCACGGCAGCATTACAGAATGTGACATAGATATCATGCGGCAGCTCAAGGCAGAAATAGACTTGTAGAGCAACACAAACAGCAATGTATGGACAAGATGCTGGCCATTTGCGAAAATGAGTATTCGACACAGTTGCACAATTTACAGACAATTCGAGGTAGGAAGATGAGGGCCGCTACATCATTGATTGCAGAAATCGGTACCGACGATGGGTCACTTTGAGACAGCCAACCATCTCGCTTCCCGGTGGACTGAAAGCCACGCAATGATCAGTCTAACAAGACTATTAAATCACGCCGCATCACTTATGGAAACCGATACCTTCGACGAACCATCATACAATGCTCATGGGGTGCAAGTCGCACCAAGAATTGTTTTAGCCGATTCTCCTACCACCAGACACAAGTCAGAAAAGAAAAAAACAGAATGAAAGTTCAAGTAGCAATAGCAAAGGAAAATGCTTATTTGTGCATGGAACATCTTGAGGACGGTGTATCCTATAAGGATTTCAACAACATAATCGAAGCATCCGTAATAAATGGATGACGCAATATACCAGTCATGGAAAGGCTACTACCTTTGTGATGGCATATGACCTCGTCATGACAAATTAACCAACGACATGACTGGAGATGGAACTCAGTGTGAGCGTTAAGCTCGAAGAGGAAAGTATCATTTTTCATGCAGGTCAGCAAATGACTTGCATAGTATCGTTATGTACTATAATAAGCATAGCCTTTGGTTTAAGTTACTTCTGTGACGATTTCTTTTCGGTTTTATAGAGGAAAGGTACGATTTTTCAAGCAAATCACAACAGCTAACTACATAGTGATAACCTGGGTTAGTTGTTGTTAATACCACAAAGGTACGATTTTTCAAGCAAATCACAACAGCTAACTACATAGTGATAACCTGGGTTAGTTGTTGTTAATACCACAAAGGTACGATTTTTCAAGCAAATCACAACGTTAATGACATTTTGGAATAATTCCGCTTTGTTGTTGTTAATACCACAAAGGTACGATTTTTCAAGCAAATCACAACGACTTGATGAATATAAGTGTAGATACGGCAGTTGTTGTTAATACCACAAAGGTACGATTTTTCAAGCAAATCACAACGATATTAAGTATACGGAGGATGTTCTCTCTGTTGTTGTTAATACCACAAAGGTACGATTTTTCAAACAAATCACAACTAAAACGAAGCTGAGATTGGTAAAAATGGTATTATGACTGGTGACGACTTGACTGAAGTTAATAGGGTAATCAAACGATACAGTAAAAACTACCAACTGGTATCTACCCCACCCTCATCCAGATAATCAAGTTACGACATCTATTCCTTGCTTTTCGTGGCAAACGCACTGCTGACATACATCGTTGCATAGAGCAAGGTTCTACCGCAACAACTTGGGTAATCCGTAAGATCAAGTGGTTGCCAATGCACGAGAAAAAATGAAAAAACGAGGACTATAAAGCATATCATTTACCTATATTGTCTATAACGGACGCACAACAAGTGCATCCTTTGTCTTTTCCAGAACTACAGAATGGGATTGACGACAAGAAATATTCTTAAGCTTAGAACAAGCTGTCAAATATGGTTAAAAAAAATAAGTATCCTCACTTTGTTTCTACAAAAATAATATTTATCTTTGTAATTCAAAAGAAATCTTGTTATGTGGACATTTATAGATTTGATCATTACACTGATACTTATGCCCTTTATCATTAAGAGGAAAGACTGGGGTTGCCTATCGTGCTTCATATTTATAGGACTAAGCCTTGCTTTCACACCTCTTGTTGGCATCTTTCTTTACAAATATGTTTTTCGAGGTTAAATCCATTACACCCAAATGGTTGACGAACACATTTCCTACTATTGTTTGAAACGCAAGTAATTAGATGATTGCACATTATAATTCATCCGAGATTATCAAAAACAACAAAGCCGCTCGATTGCTCGAACGGCTTTATTATTTATCAATAAGAAGTCTGCTTATGCGTCAACCTTACCAGGACCGAACGGCGCAATTGTACGTGGTTCCTGATTTGGCTCATGACGATCAATCTTACCAAACTCTTTCTCATAGCGAACAACATTGTCCTGCAAAGCTGCAAGAAGACGAAGCGCATGCTCAGGTGCAATAATGACACGACTTGTTACTGTTGCCTTTGGTACACCTGGAAGAAGTGTAGCAAAATCGAGTACAAACTCTGAACTTGAATGTGAGATTATCTGGAAGTTAGTATAAACACCTTTTGCAATTTCTGGTGAGAGATCAATCTGCAACTGCTGTCCCTCCTGATTCTGATTGTTAGTGTCCATTTTATTAATATGATTTAGATAATACTTTATTTCTCTTATGCAAAAGATAATACATTAAAAGTCATTTGCCCCAAATCTAACTACAAAAGTTTTTACCTCTAACCAATAGAATAACAAAAGAGATAGATATGGAAGGAAGAAGCATTATTTTATAAAAAAGAATCAGTTGAGATAGGAGCTAATAGGTTATACATCCTTCAAAATAGTTTCAAGGGCTAAAGCACATAGTTGAAGCCCTTGAAACACACGAAATCAATATTTATAACGCAAGCAGATAAATCTGCCTTTTAGCGTTTACCTTTCTTCGACCAGCCAAACTGTAAACCGATGACAAACAAGACAAATAGAACTTCACCCAAAGTTACAAATATATCGCCAGGTACACGTAGCCATCTTAATGTTTGCATGAAATCTTGTTGCATAAATTCAGCCGACCTTGCCGACCAGTAAGCGTTGGTGATGCTTTCGTTGGCTTGTAGGATACCAATAGGTAAAATACTTACCACCGTCATTAGCAGTAAACCAACGTTTATACACCAGAAAGCAGATCCAATAAGCTTATCGTTCCACTCATTATTTGGATAAAGACCGCGCAAAACAAATAGCATTAAGCCTATTCCTAAGATACCATAGACTCCGAAAAGAGCTGCATGTCCGTGAACGGCAGTAGTATTCAGTCCTTGCAAATAATACAAGGCGATTGGCGGATTAATTGAGAAACCAAAAATACCAGCACCCAAGAAATTCCAAAAACACATTGCAATGAAGCAATATATCGGCCACTTATAGGATTTTATCCAATCGGCAGAACGGCTCAGTTGATAATTATGATATGCTTCTATTCCTATCAGTACGAGCGGAACAAGTTCCATAGCACTGAATGTAGCTCCAAGTGCTAATACCGCAGTTGGGGTCGCACTGAAATACAAGTGATGGAATGTTCCTAAAATACCACCTGCAAGGAAGACGATAGTAGAGAATAACACAGAAACTGTGGCACTCTTAATCTTAAGTAGTCCTAAACGACAGAATAAGAACGATGCAACCACCGTGGCAAATACCTCGAAGAAGCCTTCAACCCAAAGGTGAACAACCCACCAACGCCAGTATTCAGCAATAGCCATGTGGGTTTGGCGTCCATACATCAAACCAGCTGCATAAAAGAATGCGATAGCTAATGAGGCAATAACAAAAAGCGTAAGTAAATGGCGATTTTCGTCCTTTCGTTTGAGAGCAGGAATAAGTGCGCGAATCATCAAGAATAGCCAAAGAACTAAACCTGTAAGCAATAGTATCTGCCATAGACGTCCCAGCTCAACATACTCATATCCTTGATGACCAAACCAGAAGTTCTCCACCAAACCAAGCTTTTGCATTACTCCGAACCATTGACCAGCTAATGAACCTGCAACTACGAAAACCAATGCTCCAAAGAGAATGTTTACGCCTAAGGCTTGATATTTTGGTTCAACTCCCGAAACTGCTGGAGCTATATATAAACCTGTAGCCAACCACGAGGTTGCAATCCAAAGAATAGCTAACTGGACATGCCAACTACGCGATACGGCATAAGGGAAAATGTTTTGTATGGGTAATCCAAAGAAAGAAAGCATCTCCCTCTACACCATAATGAGCTGTAATCACACCAGAAAGCATCTGAACCAGCATCAATACACCTACTACCCAAATGTATTTCAGCACGGCACGCATCGATGCTGTAGGCTTAAGATCTCTCATCGGATCTGATTCTGGCACCTTTGATACATGTTCTTCTTTATGCTGTGCATAATAGTAAACTAAAATTCCTACACAGAAGAGTAACAATAACACACTAAAGCCTGACCAGAGATGTAACGAAGTAGGGGCAACATTGCCTATGACAGGGTCGTGTGGCCAGTTATTGGTATAACTAACGTCGCTATTAGGTCTGTTGGTCACACATACCCAGCTTGACCATGCGAAGAAAGCGTCCATCTTATCAAAACGCTTCTCAGCAGAAAGTCCGTCTACTGCTTCTATAGATTTATCGCGCATAGCATACGCATTACGCAATTTAGCCATAGATGGGTCATTTAAGAATAGTTTGGCATAATAATTATGCAATTGCTTTGCCACTTTAGCACGCATCTTAGTAAAGGTGATAATGCCTGTCTGTGCGTCATATGTATTCTTACGGAGCTCTTTTTGCAACAATACCTTATACTTAGCCCTGTTTACCTCGTCCAACTGATTATATTCCTTACCATCTTTCTTAGCTAATTCGGCTAACATCAATTCTGACTCACGATGCAAATAGTCGGCTGTCCAATCAGGAGCTACGTATGCGCCATGTCCCCAAACACTACCTACTGTCTGACCTCCAATAGACTGCCAAACGTTCTGTCCATCTTTTATATCTTGTCCTTCAAACAACGTTTCACCACTCTCTGTTACCACCTTGTTAGGAAAAGGTGGCATCTCTCTGAAAATCTCAACGCCATAGAAGCATAAAACGGCAAACGACCCTAGAATGACCGCTGCCAAAGTCAACCATAATTTCTTTGGTGTCATCTTTTTTTTTCTGATTAATGTTTATTAATATTTTAAGACCTTATATTAAATTAGGGCATACCATGCCCCAATCTTACTGCAATGAACAACAATAGACATGCCATAAGTTTGTAAACATAATCAAAGAAAGAGAAAAGTCTTCATTAGGTAACACTTGTTACCTTTGCGTAATTCACATTTAGCAACAAATGTAACCAAAAAATAAAATCTAAACGTTATATCACACTAAATATCTTCTCAATAAATCTCATATCTATAGAAAAAAACATCTATAGATAGAAACATAAATGTAATAAATGTGCCATATAAGAGCGATAGAGCTTGCATCTTTGAACAAAAATACCATCTCCGTAAATAGGATTTAAGAATAAGGACTCTATCAGGACTTTCATCTATTAGATAATACTCATGCCGAGCATACTAAAAAAAGGGACTTGCAAAGTTATTGCAAATCCCTTTTTAATCTTATGTATAAGGCTAAAGATTACTCTTTTGTAGCCTCAGCTTCTTTCTTAGAGAAGTCAAGAACATTCTTCTTGTTAGCCTCCATACGCTCATGTTCTTCTTGCGAACCAACAACAATCTTCTGCCACTGGCGAAGACCAGTACCGGCAGGAATGAGGTGACCACAGATAACGTTCTCCTTCATACCCTCGAGGTTGTCGCTCTTACCACGAAGTGCAGCCTCATTAAGAACCTTAGTTGTTTCCTGGAAGGAAGCAGCACTCATAAAGCTCTTCGTACCGAGAGCAGCACGTGTGATACCTTGGAAAATCTGAGTAGCAGTTGCTTGAACAGCATCACGTACTTGAACGAGCTTGAGGTCACGACGCTTAAGGCTTGAATTCTCATCACGCAACTTGCGAACAGAGAGAATCTGACCCTTATAGCAGTTTTCAGAGTCACCCGGATCGGTAACAACCTTCTTACCCCAGATACGGTCGTTCTCCTCTGAGAAGTCGAGCTTATCAATCAGTTCCTGCTCAAGGAACGTTGTATCTCCTGGATCATCAATACGTACCTTACGCATCATCTGACGAACAATAATCTCAAAGTGTTTGTCATTAATCTTCACACCTTGTAGACGATATACGTCCTGAACCTCATTAACAATATACTCTTGAACGGCTGTTGGACCCATGATAGACAAGATGTCAGCTGGGGTGGTAATACCATCAGATAATGGAGTACCCGCACGAACAGCATCATGCTCCTGAACCAGAATCTGCTTAGACAAACTAACAAGATACTTACGCTGCTCACCCGTCTTAGAAGTCACGATAATCTCACGGTTACCACGTTTCACCTTACCCATAGTAATCTCACCATCAATTTCAGAAACGACAGCAGGGTTAGATGGGTTACGAGCCTCGAAGAGCTCAGTAACACGTGGAAGACCACCAGTAATATCACCAGCACCACCAACAGAACGAGGAATCTTAACGAGTGTCATACCCGTCTTAATCTCAGCACCATCGAGAAGTACCTGCTCTAAGTGACCACCTACAGGGAGGTTATATGTACCGAGAATGTCAGATGAAGCATAGAGACCATCAGAACCCTTCTTTGCACCAACCTTAACGATGTCAACCGTAGGAAGTTTTGTCTTATCACGTGAGTCGATAATAATACGTTCTGTAAGGCCCGTAGCATCATCGGTTTCTGCCTTATAAGTAACGCCTTCTACTACATCATGCAGACGAAGCGTACCAGCATACTCACTAACGATAACAGCGTTGAATGGGTCCCACCTACAAATCAAATCGCCCTTCTTAACAGTATCGCCTGACTTGAAGTAAAGAGAACTACCATAAGGAACGTTATCTGTAAGGAGTACAATGCCTGTGTTAGGATCAATGAAGCGGATTTCAGCCAAACGGCTAACAACCATCTGACACTCCTTATCGTCATCATCAACGAATGGTACGGTACGAAGCTCGTCGAACTCAATCTTAGCATCGTTCTTAGCAGTAATTGTTGCATTAGCTGCAGCATTACCAGCCACACCACCGGCGTGGAACGTACGAAGAGTAAGCTGTGTACCAGGCTCACCAATAGCTTGTGCAGCAATGACACCAACAGCTTCACCCATCTGTACCATACGTGCAGAAGCAAGGTTACGACCATAACACTTCTTACAAACACCCTTCTTGCTCTCGCAAGTGAGTACAGAACGGATTTCAACCATCTCGATTGGTGAGTTCTCAATAGCCTGTGCCTTTGTTTCTGTAATTTCCTCACCCGCAGCAACAATCATGTCACCCGTAGTAGGATTAATCACATCGTGAACAGACACACGTCCTAAGATACGCTCGTAAAGACTTGCGATTGTTTCATCACCATTCTTCAAAGCACGACATTCAAGACCACGGAGTGATCCACAATCCTCCTCATTGATAATAACATCATGAGAAACGTCTACAAGACGACGTGTCAAATAACCAGCATCGGCAGTCTTCATAGCTGTATCGGCAAGACCCTTACGAGCACCGTGAGAAGCAATGAAGTACTCCAATACAGACATACCCTCTTTGAAGTTAGAGATAATAGGGTTCTCAATAATCTGTGCACCTTCTGCACCCAGCCTTCTGTGGCTTAGCCATAAGACCACGCATACCAGCAAGCTGAGCAATCTGATCAGCAGAACCACGAGCACCAGAGTCAAGCATCATGTATACAGCGTTGAAACCCTGATCGGCCTCTGTCATGTGCTTCATAACAGCCTCCTTCAAGTTATTGTTTACGTGTGTCCACGCATCAATTACCTGATTGTAACGCTCCTTATCGGTGATGAAACCCATTTCGTAATTAGCCTTCACCTGATCAACTTCATTCTGACCCTTGCCTACAAGTTCTGTCTTCTCAACTGGCACAATAATATCATCGAGGTTGAACGAAAGACCAGCAACGTAAGCCATACGATAACCAAGGTTCTTGATACCATCAAGGAACTCACAGGCACGTGCCATACCGACAGCCTTAATAACGTCAGCAATAAGACCACGAAGTGATTTCTTAGAGATAATACCATTGAAGAACCCAATCTCTGTTGGTACAATCTGATTAACGATTACACGACCAACTGAGGTTTCGACCATACGCTTCTGAAGTTTATCATCTACGAGATCGTCAACAATTACCTTAACCTGTGCATGGAGGTCACATTTCTTCTCATTATAAGCAATAATCGCTTCCTCTGGACCATAGAAAGTAAGCCCTTCGCCCTTAGCACCCGGACGAATCTTAGTGATATAGTAAAGACCAAGTACCATGTCCTGTGAAGGAACGGTGATAGGCGCACCATTGGCAGGGTTAAGAATATTATGACTCTGGAGCATCAAAACCTGTGTCTCCAATACAGCCTCATTACTCAATGGGAGGTGAACGGCCATCTGGTCACCATCGAAGTCAGCATTGAACGCCGTACAAGCCAATGGATGAAGCTGAATAGCCTTACCCTCAATAAGTTTAGGTTGGAATGCCTGAATACCAAGACGGTGAAGTGTCGGAGCACGGTTCAACATTACAGGATGACCCTTCATTACATTTTCAAGGATATCCCAAATAACTGGTTCACGACGATCAACAATCTTCTTAGCACTCTTTACGGTCTTCACAATACCACGCTCAATGAGCTTACGAATAATGAATGGTTTGTAAAGTTCCGCTGCCATCAATTTTGGTAAACCACACTCACCCATCTTCAACTCTGGACCAACGACAATAACCGAACGTGCAGAATAGTCAACGCGCTTACCAAGGAGGTTTTGACGGAAGCGACCCTGCTTACCCTTCAATGAATCAGAAAGTGATTTCAAAGGACGATTACTCTCGCTCTTTACAGCAGAAGACTTACGGCTATTATCAAAGAGTGAGTCGACAGCTTCCTGAAGCATACGCTTCTCATTACGGAGAATTACCTCAGGCGCCTTAATCTCCATCAAACGCTTTAAACGATTATTACGAATAATTACACGACGATAGAGGTCATTAAGGTCAGATGTTGCAAAACGGCCACCATCTAATGGCACCAGTGGGCGAAGCTCAGGTGGAGTAACTGGGATAATCTTCATAATCATCCACTCAGGGTTGTTCACACCAATAGACTGACGGAAGCCCTCAACGACCTGCAAACGCTTCAAAGCATCTGTCTTACGCTGCTGACTCGAATCAGTTGTTGCGCGGTCACGCAATTCTCCTGCCAAGCGATCTAAGTCTATATTTGACAAAAGATCATAAATTGCCTCTGCACCCATTTTAGCAATAAACTTGCTTGGGTCAGAATCATCCAAACGCTCATTACCCTCAGGGAGTTTATTGTCGAGAATATCGAGATACTCATCTTCTGAAAGAAGGTCGAACTTATGAGAACCATTCAAATCATCCTCAGAGTCTGTAACCTTCATACCCTCTATGACACCCGGCTGGATGACAACATATTTCTCATAGTAAATAACAGCATCAAGCTTCTTAGTTGGCATACCGAGAAGGTAACCAATCTTGTTAGGAAGACTACGGAAATACCAGATATGAGCAACAGGAACAACTAACTCAATATGTCCAGCACGTTCACGACGTACCTTCTTTTCTGTTACCTCAACACCACAACGATCGCAGACAATACCCTTATAACGGATGCGCTTATACTTACCACAAGCACACTCATAATCCTTTGTAGGACCAAAGATACGCTCGCAGAACAAACCATCACGTTCTGGTTTATAGGTACGATAGTTGATAGTCTCTGGCTTGGTTACCTCACCAAAAGAGTTTTCAAGTATCTCCTCAGGTGAAGCCAGTCCGATAGTAATCTTGCTGAAATTACTTTTTACTTTATTATCTTTCTTAAAAGCCATGTTTTACTTCTATTATGGGGTGTACGTATTAATCAAGTTTGACACTGAGACCGAGACCACGAAGCTCGTGTAATAACACGTTCAGTGACTCTGGTATACCTGGAGTTGGCATTGGTTCACCCTTAACGATAGCCTCGTAAGCCTTTGAACGTCCAACTACATCATCAGACTTGATTGTCAAGATTTCTTGAAGAACATGAGATGCACCGAAGGCCTCAATAGCCCAGACCTCCATCTCTCCGAAACGCTGACCACCAAATTGTGCCTTACCACCAAGTGGTTGCTGTGTAATCAATGAGTATGGACCGATACTACGAGCATGCATCTTATCCTCAACCATGTGACCCAGTTTCAAGAAGTAGGTTACACCAACCGTAGCTGGCTGGTCAAACTTCTCACCAGTCTCACCATCATAGATATAAGTTGAACAGAGGTTAGGTAAGCCTGCCTTATCTGTCCATTCCTTCAAGTCAGAAAGTTTTGCACCATCGAAGATAGGAGTAGCGAACTTAACGCCTAACTTACGACCTGCAGCACCAAGAATTGCCTCAAAAATCTGACCAAGGTTCATACGTGAAGGCACACCCATAGGGTTCAATACCAAGTCTACAGGACTACCATCCTCGAGGAAAGGCATATCCTCTGTACGTACAACCTTAGATACAATACCCTTGTTACCATGACGACCTGCAAGTTTATCACCAACCTGAATCTTACGTTTCTTAGCGATGTATACCTTAGCCATCTGTAGTACTCCAGATGGGAGTTCATCACCAATAGTAATTGCGAACTTCTTACGCTTAATCTCAGCATCCATCTGCTTGTACTTACGGATGAAGTTCATAATTAACTTCTGAATCAAAAGGTTAGTATGTTCATCATCTGTCCAGCCATTTGATTGAATACCCTCATAATCGAGGTTCTTCAAAGCTGCCACAGTAAACTTACTTCCCCCTTAGTAATAATCTCAGCATCAGAATAGTCCTTAACACCCTCTGAAACCTTATCCTCAGTCAATTCAAGCAACTTGTCAACCAAGAGATCCTTCAAATCATTGATTTTTGCCTCCTGCTCTTCATCTATCTTAGCAAGGGTATTTCTATCTTGACGCTTACTCTCACGTGTCTTAATCGCACGACTGAAGAGCTTCTTATCTATAACAACACCACTCAAAGATGGGTTAGCCTTCAATGAAGAATCCTTAACATCACCTGCCTTATCACCGAAGATAGCACGAAGGAGCTTCTCTTCTGGTGAAGGATCACTTTCGCCCTTAGGAGAAATCTTACCAATCATGATATCACCTGGTTCAACACGAGCACCAATACGAATAATACCATTATCATCAAGATCCTTAGTAGCCTCTTCGCTTACATTAGGAATATCAGCAGTAAACTCCTCAACACCACGTTTTGTTTCACGAACTTCGAGAGAATACTCATCAACATGTACAGATGTCAAAACATCTTCGCGAACCATACGCTCGGAAATAACGATAGCATCTTCATAGTTGTAACCCTTCCAAGGCATGTAAGCAACAACAAGGTTACGACCTAACGCTAACTCTCCATTCTCTGTTGCATAACCCTCAGTAAGAATATCTCCCTTCTTCACACGTTGTCCCTTATCACAAATAGGACGAAGGTCTACAACCATGTTTTGGTTAGTACGGCGGAATTTTGGAATACGATACTCCTTTAAGGCAGGCTCGAAACTTACATATTCCTCATCATCAGTACGATCATAAAGAATACGAATAGTTGTTGCATCAACATACTCGATAACACCATCACCTTCAGCCATAACCATTGTACGTGAGTCCTCACATACTTGCTTCTCAAGACCAGTACCAACAATTGGCGCATCATTATGAAGCAATGGTACAGCCTGACGCATCATGTTACATCCCATCAAAGCACGGTGACCATCATCATGTTCCAAGAAAGGAATCAAACCTGCTGACACTGATGCAATCTGCTGTGGAGAAACGTCGATAAGAGCAACTGAATCTGGAGCAACAACTGGATAATCAGCATCCTGACGACACTTCACTACCTCACGAATAAATGTACCATCAGCATTCAATGGTGCATTACCCTGTCCAATAATCTGTTCCTCTTCCTCCTCTGCTGTTAAGAATAGAACATCCTTATTTTCCATATCTACCTTAGCGTCATTTACACGACGATATGGGGTAACGATAAAACCAAGATCATTAATCTTAGCATACATACAGAGTGATGAAATCAAACCGATGTTAGGGCCCTCAGGAGACTCAATAGGACAAAGACGTCCATAATGAGTATAGTGAACGTCACGCACCTCAAAGCCTGCACGCTCACGAGACAAACCACCAGGACCAAGAGCTGAGAGACGACGTTTGTGAGTCACCTCTGCCAATGGGTTTGTCTGGTCCATAAACTGACTCAATGGATTGGTTCCAAAGAATGAGTTAATAACACTTGAAATAGTCTTTGCATTAATCAAGTCCGTTGGCTGGAATACTTCACTATCACGAACATTCATACGCTCACGAATAGTACGATTCATACGTGCAAGACCAATAGAGAACTGGTTAGCCAACTGCTCACCAACGGTACGAACACGACGATTTGATAAGTGATCAATATCATCAACCGTTGCATTTGAATTAATCAGGCTAATAAGATACTTGATAATCTCAATGATGTCGTCCTTTGTCAATACACGAACATCCATATCTGTTTCCAAGTTCAACTTCTTGTTGATACGATAACGACCAACTTCACCCAAGTCATAACGCTTGTCTGAGAAGAAAAGGTTCTGGAAGACTTCACGTGCACACTTGCATCATCTGCTGCATCAGCATTACGCAACTGACGATAAATATAGTTTACAGCCTCTATCTCTGAGTGACTTGGATCCTTTGCAAGTGTATTAAAAATAATAGAATACTTACTTGCTGCCTCTTCATCCTTGTGTAGTAAAATTGAAGAAACAGAACTATCAAGAATCTGATCAACGTTGTCCTCCGTAATAATTGTTTCACGTTCAACAACAACCTCATTACGCTCAATTGATACAACCTCTCCAGTATCCTCATCTACGAAGTCCTCAGTCCAAGACTTCATAACATTACCCGCAATCTTACGACCAATTGCAGCCTTCATATTCTTCTTATTAACCTTTATCTCTTCACAGAGATCAAAGATTTGAAGAATTTCACGATCAGACTCATAACCAATAGCACGAAGCATTGTGGTTACAGGTAACTTCTTCTTACGATCAATATATGCATACATGACATTATTAATGTCAGTTGCAAACTCTATCCAAGAACCCTTGAAAGGAATAATACGTGCGCTATAAAGCACTGTGCCATTTGCATGAACACCCTGTCCAAAGAACACACCCGGAGAACGATGTAATTGAGAAACTACAACACGCTCAGCACCATTAATCACAAAAGTACCATTACTGGTCATATAAGGAATTGTACCCAAGAATACATCTTGAATAAAGGTACCGAAATCCTCATGATCAGGGTCAGTACAATACAGCTTCATTTTAGCCTTCAAAGGTACACTATATGTCAAGCCACGCTCCAAACACTCATCGATAGAGTATCTTGGTGGGTCAACATAGTAATCCAGGAACTCAAGGACAAAATTATTACGCGTATCGGTGATAGGGAAATTCTCTGCGAACACCTTATACAAACCGTCATTCTTGCGTTCCTCAGGCGGAGTATCCAGCTGTAGGAAGTCACGAAAAGACTTCAACTGCACATCGAGGAAATCCGGATATGGATACGGATTCTTAACGCTGGCGAAATTTACTCTGGGTTTATTTTCTAATGCCATAACTGAAATTAAATATTCAAATGTTTAAAGTCCAGCGGCGGACTAAAAGTAGGGGAAAAGTCCCATATATGTCAAAAGACACAAAAAGGTTAGGACTCACCTACTTGGTAAATCCTAACCATATTTTTTGTAAGGAATGTAGAATTACTTCAACTCTACCTTAGCACCCTCAGCCTCAATAGCAGCCTTCAAGTTCTCTGCCTCAGCCTTAGCCATACCCTCCTTCAAAGTAGAAGGTACACCGTCTACGAGATCTTTAGCCTCTTTCAAACCAAGACCACAAGCCTCCTTAACAGCCTTAACAACCTTGAGCTTGTAGCACCAGCGTCAACGAGAACTACGTCAAAATCTGACTTCTCCTCAGCTGCGCCACCTGCAGCAGCTGCAGCAGGACCAGCAACAGCAACAGCTGCAGCTGCAGGCTCAATACCATACTCGTCCTTGAGGACAGTTGCCAACTCATTTACTTCCTTAACAGTAAGATTTACTAACTCTTCTGCAATAGCTTTTACGTCTGCCATTTTATTCTAAATTTTAATTTTTAAATTCTAAAAATAATATATCTATTTGACTTTATTAGATTTTTACTCAGCACGCTCGCCTAAAGTCTTAAGCACACCATGGATGGTGCCAGCGCCTGACTGGAGAGCAGAAACAACGTTCTTTGCAGGAGACTGCAGCAATGCCACAACATCTGCGATGAGTTCGTTCTTGCTCTTGAGAGCTGAAAGTTCTTCGAGTTTATCAGCACCAACAAATAGAGACTCCTCTACATAAGCTGCTTTAGGAGCAGGAATACCTTCCTTCTTATACTCCTTCAACAACTTTGCTGGTACATTAGCAGTCTGAGTGAACATAACTGCTGTATTACCCTTCAAAGAACCATACAGTGGTTCAAAATCTACATCTGAAGCTTCAAAAGCCTTGTGAAGAAGGTTATTCTTCACAACAACCATATTGATTTCGCTCTTGAAACACTTACGGCGAAGAGAACTTGTAGTCTCTGCATTCAATCCGGTAACATCCACCAAATAGAAATGAGGATAGTTCTTTAACTTCTCACCGAGTTCAGCGATAATTGTATCTTTTACTTCTTTCTTCATTGTACAAAACTTTTAGAGTTACTCAGCTGATTTAGGATCAATCTTGACACCCTTACTCATTGTGCTTGAAATAAAGATACTCTTGATATATGTACCTTTAGCAGCAGCAGGCTTAAGTTTGATAACGGTAGAGATAAACTCCTTAGCGTTACCACAAATCTGCTCAGCAGTCATACTAACCTTACCGATTGAAGTATGGATAATACCAGCCTTGTCAACCTTAAAGTCAATCTTACCCTGCTTAACATCCTTTACTGCCTTAGCAACATCCATAGTCACAGTACCGCTCTTAGGGTTAGGCATCAATCCACGTGGACCGAGAACACGACCCAAAGGACCTAACTTACCCATGCAAGATGGCATAGTAATGATAACATCAATATCAGTCCATCCGCCCTTAATCTTCTCAACGTATTCGTCGAGACCAACGTGATCAGCACCAGCTTCCTTAGCGGCAGCCTCCTGATCAGGTGTACAGAGACAGAGTACGCGTGTAACCTTACCAGTACCATGTGGAAGTGACACTACGCCACGAACCATTTGGTTAGCCTTACGTGGGTCAACACCGAGACGAACATCAACATCTACAGAAGCATCAAACTTAGTAGTAGTAATTTCTTTTACTAATTGTGCTGCTTCTTCCAATGAATATGCCTTCCCTGCTTCAACCTTCTCAGCTACTGATTTCTGATTTTTTGTCAGTTTACTCATTTTTACTTTTGAAGTTTAAAATTATTTACCCAGGGAAGTCCCCTTTTACAGTGATACCCATACTACGAGCAGTACCAGCAATAAGTTTCATTGCACTCTCTACCGTGAAACAGTTGAGGTCTGGCATTTTATCTTCTGCGATAGCCTTTACCTGCTCCCAAGTTACGGATGCAACCTTCTTGCGGTTTGGCTCACCTGAACCACCTTTCACCTTTGCAACTTCCATCAACTGCACTGCTGCAGGAGGAGTCTTAATAATAAAGCTGAAAGACTTATCATTGTAGTAGGTAATTACGACTGGAAGAACCTTACCAGCCTTGTCCTGGGTACGGGCGTTAAATTCCTTGCAGAACCCCATGATATTAATACCTTTAGAACCCAATGCAGGTCCTACTGGGGGAGAAGGATTTGCAGCGCCACCTTTAATCTGTAATTTGATTAATCCAGCTACTTCTTTAGCCATTTCTTTTGTTAATATTAAAAATTAAACTATAGTAGAATAGTATCCGTAACAACACTATTCTTCTTTTGCGACTTGCATAAAACCAAGTTCCAATGGATTCTGGCGACCAAAGATCATAACCATCACTTTCAGTTTATGTTTCTCAGTATTCACCTCTTCGATGACACCGTGGAAACCACTGAAAGGACCATCAGTAACCTGAACAGTTTCTCCAACCATGTATGGAATATTCTGAACCTCATCCAGTTCAGTCTCTTCCATAGTGCCCATCAAACGATTAATATCAGCCTGACGAACAGGAGAAGGTTCAGACATACCTCCAAGGAATCCTAATACATTTGGCATGAAACGCAACGTAGAAGCTACGTCAGGAGTCATATTGGCATGAACAAGCACATAGCCAGGAAGACTTAATTTTTCCTTAACAACACGCTTACCATCTTTACGAACAATTGCGTGTTTTTCCATAGGTAATAAAACCTCAAAAACACGCTCGGCAAGTTTTTCGTTCAGACGCAATTGAGCATCGATATATTCTTTTACCTTTGTCTCTTTGCCACTAACAGCCCGAAGAACATACCATTTCTTTTCTGTATCTGCCATTTCCTAATGAATTATCTTGGGTATACAAACTCCATTACATGCTGGAACAAAGAGTCCATAGCGAACACAACCAATGCAATGATAACGGAAGCAGAAATAACTACCATTGCGCTATGTGTAAGCTGGGCACGTGATGGCCATGTAGTTTTATGCGCAAGTTCGTCGTAGCAAGCCTTGCAATTATTAACTATCTTATTTAACATAAAATCTTCTCTTTTTGCACGGGTTGAAGGGCTCGAACCCTCGACACCTGGTTTTGGAGACCAGTGCTCTACCAACTGAGCTAAACCCGTAAGATAGTTCCCAAATCCCAAGAGACTTGGGAACTAATATAATGTAATCTAAGATTATCGATTACTTAACGTCCTCAAGGATTTCTGTAATCTGACCAGAACCTACTGTACGACCACCCTCACGGATAGCGAAACGAAGACCCTCGTTCAGAGCAACCTTGTAAATCAACTCAACCTCAATCTCAACGTTGTCACCTGGCATAACCATCTCAACGCCCTCTGGGAGGTGAATTTCACCTGTACAGTCCATTGTACGGAGGTAGAACTGAGGACGATACTTGTTACCGAATGGAGTATGACGACCACCCTCTTCCTTCTTCAATACATAGATAGATGCCTTGAAGTGATCGTGAGGAGTAATAGCACCTGGGTGCACAACAACCATACCACGCTTAACTTCAGCCTTATCGATACCACGGAGGAGGAGACCTACATTGTCACCAGCCTGACCTGTTGGAAGGTTCTTACGGAACATCTCAACACCAGTGATAACAGACTTCTTGTCCTCACCGAGACCGAGCAACTGAACCTCATCACCTACCTTACAGATACCAGTCTCGATACGACCAGTAGCAACAGTACCACGACCTGTAATAGAGAATACGTCCTCAACAGGCATCAAGAATGGCTTGTCAATCTCACGCTCTGGCTCCTCAATCCAGCTATCAACTGTATCCATGAGTTCCATTACAGAGTCAACCCACTTATCAACACCGTTCAAAGCACCAAGTGCAGAACCGCGAACGATTGGAGTATCCTCCTCATAACCGTATTGTTCGAGAATCTCATGAACCTCCATTTCAACGAGGTCAAGCATCTCTGCGTCGTCAACCATATCACACTTGTTCAAGAAAACAACCAAGCGAGGTACGTTTACCTGACGAGCGAGCAACACGTGCTCACGAGTCTGAGGCATAGGACCATCAGTAGCAGCTACAACCAAGATAGCGCCATCCATCTGAGCAGCACCAGTAACCATGTTCTTCACATAGTCGGCGTGACCCGGACAGTCTACGTGTGCGTAGTGACGATTAGCTGTTTCGTACTCAATGTGTGCAGAGTTAATGGTAATACCACGTTCTTTCTCCTCAGGAGCATTATCAATCTGATCGAAAGACTTAACATCTTCTGTACCGAAGCCCTTCTCGTGAAGAACCTTAGAGATAGCAGCAGTAAGAGTGGTCTTACCGTGGTCAACGTGACCGATAGTACCAATGTTTACATGCGGTTTGGTACGCACGAATTCTTCTTTAGCCATAGCTTTTTCTTATTTAATATTAAATGAATAATCTGTGCCTTTAGTTACACTAATTAATAACAATAATAGCAGAGCTGTAACTGAGAGTTGAACTCAGGACCTCTTCCTTACCAAGGAAGTGCTCTACCACTGAGCTATTACAGCAGAACCATTGAGCGGAAAACAGAACCAAAACCCGCGACCCCCAGCTTGGAAGACAGTCTTTCTATCAACTGAGCTATTTCCGCAAAATTACATTTTTCTGAGGTGGGTAGTGATGGATTCGAACCACCGAGCTGAAGCAACAGATTTACAGTCTGCCCCATTTGGCCACTCTGGAAACTACCCGTCAGCAAATGTATCCCCCTTTCAAGGAGAGCCTCTTGTCAGATTCAGAACCAACGACCCCGAGATTACAAATCACGTCTCTCTGGCCAACTGAGCTAAAGAGGCATTACTTTTTGCAGCCAAAGGCTACTTGTCTTAAACGGCTGCAAAGGTAAGAATTTTATTTTTAATCTCCAAAATATTTTAGAGACTTTTTTATCATTTTCTTTGCTTTTCCTTAAACTTGGCGAGCTGAACCTTCATCGCATCTAAACAATGAGCAACACCCTCTTCAAAGGTATCACAAGTTTTTTCCACAAACAAAGTATTACCAGGTACGAAAGCTGATAAACTGGTGGTTTTATTTAATGCGGTTGCAGGTTTCTCGACCTTTAATTGCACCTCTACTTTCTGAATGTCTTCGTAAGACTTTTCTAATTTTTCAGCCTTCTTAATAATAAAGGCTTGTAACTTTTCGGTAGCGTCGAAATGAATCGACTGAATCTTAATTTCCATAGATACCTCCATTTTTAAAGGTTAAGCCCTGGGGTGGGCATTTTTATAGACTTTCTTTAACTGCTCAAAGGTTGTATGAGTATATATTTCTGTTGTTGACAGACTCTCATGCCCGAGTAGTTTCTTCACACTTTCCAGTCCTGCATCATGATTGAGCATTGCTGTGGCAAAAGTATGGCGAAGTACGTGTGGTGAACGTTTCTTTAACGTTGACACCTTCGATAGATTCTTCTTGACCAGACTTCTCACCTGTGCTGCTGTCATCCTTTTACCTTTCTCTGTACGAAAGAAGGCCGTGGTATTTCCCATTGCTGTTTCATTGCGCACCTGTTGGTATTGTGCAAATTGTTCAGCAAGTTCCTTACCGAAAGGAATTATTCGCTGCTTATTTCTCTTACCTGTTACTTTTATTTCACAAGTAACATTGTCAACATCCCTATCATCCAGACCTATCAATTCTGACAAGCGAACCCCTGTCACATAGAATGTTATAATTATAGTACGTTCAAGTACGTCCTTATAACTATCTGTCCACATCTCTGACTCTAACAACCTCTCCATCTCTGACTCCTTTAAGAATTGAGGGAGTGGCTTTTGCTTTTTAGGTCCTTGCAGACCATGAACAGGGTCTTTCCCGACAAGATTACGACGGAGTGAAAACCGGTAAAATGATCTCAGCGCACTGAGTCTTCGATTGACTGACGAGGCAGAATTTCCTCTGTCCATCATATACTCCATCCAGTTTCTGACAACATCAGAGTCTACCGACTCCCAAGAGAGTTGATTGTCAAGTTCTTTATAAAATCGCTCAAACTCTTCCAAGTCCATGCGATAATTGATTATCGTCATCGGGGAATAATTCCTCTCAAACTTTATATAATCTAAGAACTTCTCTATCATCAGCACATTTATGTATGTGGCAACGAATTTACGGAAATTAATTCAAACCGACAAATTTTTGAGGAGTTTTTTATTCCTCTGCGTCGCGAAGCTGCTGTACGTAAACGGCACGTTCCATCTTTAGGCGCTTCTTAACAGATGGTTTGTCAAACTGCTGACGAGCGCGAAGCTCCTTAACAACACCTGTTTTCTCAAACTTTCTCTTGAACTTCTTGAGCGCGCGCTCGATGTTCTCACCGTCCTTTACTGGTACAATAATCATGCTTTTTGTTTTTAAATTATTTATTAATTAACCATACGCAAAAGGGTATGACACCACTTTTGCGTCTGCAAAGTTACACTTTATTCTCTTAACTTCCAAACATTTGTGACTTTTTCCTTTATTCTTATGAATCTAAAACTTCTTTGTTGGCATGTTTTTAGGACTTCAAACACTGAAAAATTGTCTATTCTTTCCGTCATTATTCTCTACAAAAATCTATTTTTTAGTATAAGAAAAGTCCGCTAAAAGCCTGTCTAAATCAGTTAATGAATTAAATTGGCAAGGTTGCAAGCCTCAACCACTCTATCTCTTCTTTATCTAAATATAACGACAATTTATCATAAACACGACGATGGTAGCTATTAAGCCATTCACGTTCTTCCTCACTCAACATTTCAAGCACAATTGGTTTCTTGTCAATTGGTGCAAGGGTGAGCGTCTCAAATTTAAAGAAAGTCACCATAAGCTGTTGTTTCGGCAGGAACTATCAGCAAGGTGTTTTCAATACGTACACCAAACTTTCCCTCCAGATAAAGTCCCGGTTCATTAGTGACCGTCATTCCTGCCTGCAATGGAGCAGATCGCCATTCCATTCGTATCTGATGAGGACCTTCATGTACATTTAGATAACTCCCTACTCCGTGACCTGTTCCGTGCATATAGTTATAGCCTTCTCGCCACATCGGTGCGCGTGCAAGAGCATCAATTTGTGAGCCACATGCACCAGCAGGGAACTTACATAAATCCAGTTGAATATGTCCCTTTAATACTAAGGTATAAACACGACACTGTTCCTCTGTCAAATCACCCAAAGCAATTGTTCGTGTGATATCTGTTGTTCCGTCTAAATACTGCGCACCACTATCTATGAGTACCAATCCATGTGATTCAACAGGAATATCAGATTCTGGTGTCGCTTCATAATGTACAATCGCACCATGTGCCTCATACCCTACTATTGTATCAAAAGAAATGCCTTTGAATCTTGGCTGCTCTGCACGCAGTGCCGTTAACCGTTCATCGAGCGAGATTTCTGTTTGGCTTCCCGCCTCCACTGCGGGGTTCAGCCATGCAAGAAATTTTACCATCGCAACGCCATCACGCAGCATTGCAGCACGAAATCCCTCTTGTTCTACCTTATTCTTTATAGCCTTCATACCAGCAATAGGAGAGACTCCTACAACCACTTTCTCATAAGGTGCAGCCGTTGCCAATAAATAATTTGTAGTCCTATCATCTATTAGCAATGACTCCCCTCTGTAAGTACGAAGCCCTTCTACAATTGCATCATACTCTTTGACTTCTACATTCTCTGTACTGAGATATACCTTAACATCCTCCGAGAGCTTTGAATTATTAATATATAAGGTCACCTTTTCAGGAGAAAACAACAAATAAGACACGAACACAGGATTACAATGCACATCACTACCACGTAAGTTCAACACCCACGCAATTTCATCAAGTGCTGTTACTAACAATCCGTCAGCCCCTTTATCAACAAGACATTGACGCACTCTACTTATTTACTCGCTATTGGTTCACCAGCGTATTCCAAAGGATGTAGATTAACCATATTATCAGGAATTACGGGTCTATCTATCCATAGCTCATCGACTGGGTCAACGTCTGTTCGCACAGAAATATTCCCTCTTGTCGCCAACTCTTGCTCCAGAACTGACACCTCATCCAAAGAATTTACATAACCATCCAAACCTACTACCGCCGCCTCAGACGAAGACAACATAGTACCAAGCCACTCTGCCACAGACGGAGTACCCTCTACCCGTAGTTTCATTAGCTTAAAATCAGTCCCCTTCAATTCCTTTTCTGCTGCTATAAAATAACGCGAATCCGTCCATAAAGCTGCATGTTCTAACGTTACAACTGCCGTTCCTGCCGACCCACTAAAACCTGAAATCCATTCACGACTCTTCCAATGTTCAGCAACATACTCACTATTATGTGGGTCACTACTTGGAAAAATAAAAGCAGAGAGGCCATTCTCTCTCATCCACGAACGCAACTTTTCTATACGCTTATTTATTATATTTGTCATATTATTGATGTTTAATCATGAAAGAATACTCATACAAACGAAAGGACAGAACCCTTCAATTATAAAAGATTATCATTTACGCTGCTAAATTAAACAATTAAATCAAAATCTACAAGACAAGACAAGTAAGAAATTAATTAATTTGTAAAAACAGACTTAGTAAAGCCCTAACTTTTTATAATTAATAACACATTTATTCTAAAATATCTTTCTCACATGGTCAAATTTTTCGTAACTTTGCCGTATCGATATAAAAGAAAAATCAACTTTTAAAGAAATATCTATTATGAATTATTTAACAAACGAAAAACTCGTTATCGTCGGCGCAGGCGGTATGATTGGTTCTAACATGGTTCAGACCGTTCTCACACTCGGTCTCACTCCTAACATCTGTCTGTACGATATCTATGAGCCAGGTGTACATGGTGTATTCGATGAGATGGAGCAGTGCGCTTTCCCAGGTGCAAACCTCTCTTACACCGTTGACCCAGCAGAGGCATTCACTGGTGCTAAGTACATCATCTCTTCTGGTGGTGCTCCACGTAAGGAGGGTATGACACGTGAGGACTTGTTGAAGGGTAACTGCCAGATTGCAGCTGACTTCGGTGAGAACATCAAGAAGTACTGCCCAGACGTTAAGCACGTTGTTGTTATCTTCAACCTGCTGACGTTACAGCATTGACAGCTCTCATCCACTCTGGTTTGAAGGCTAACCAGCTCACATCACTCGCTGCACTTGACTCTACTCGTTTGCAGCAGGCGTTGGCTCATGAGTTTGGCGTACAGCAGGATAAGGTTACTGGTGCACACACATACGGTGGTCATGGTGAGCAGATGGCTGTATTCGCTTCTAAGGTTAAGATTGACGGCAAACCATTGTCAGAGATGGGCCTTTCTGCAGAGCGTTGGGAGGAGATTAAGCACCACACAGTACAGGGTGGTTCAAACATTATCAAGCTTCGTGGCCGTAGCTCATTCCAGAGTCCAGCTTACACAGCCGTTAAGATGATTGAGGCTGCTATGGGTGGTGAGAAGTTCACCTTGCCAGCAGGTTGCTACGTTAACGACGAGAAGCTCGGCTTCAAGAACGTTATGATGGCTATGCCTACAACTATCGATGCTACTGGTGTTCACTACACTGAGCCAACAGGTACTCCAGAGGAGATGGCTTCTCTTCAGGCTTCTTACGAGCACCTCTGCAAGATGCGTGATGAGATCATTGGTCTCGACATCATCCCAGCTGTTGCTGAATGGAAGAACGAAAATGCGAATTTGTAAGTTAGTTAACAAGTTAACTGATTAACAGAAATCGGGTAGGAGGTAAATGTTATTCATAAAAGGCATTTACCTCCTACTTTCACATTTACCGACCTCCCACACCACCGTACGTGCCGTTCGGCATACGGCGGTTTCGTACTTTTACACCTCACGGTGTGTGGCAAGTTGTTTTCAGCTATCCCTTTGAGTAACGTCACTTCTACCCTATTGTCGGATTCCGTCCTATCGTCTTGGATAGAGAGCTCCTTTCGGACATCTGACGAAGAAATTCGCAGGGTAGCATTCATTTACTATTGCACTGCACGATTCGGTCCTTCCTGTAGGCACACGTACCTTGGGTACTATGACCTCTGCTGACTTCTCACGGCAAGCTTTACTCCGCTTCCTTCGTAAAAACAACTATTTGAAACGTCCGTGAGACCTCCTCGGATAAGAACATTATCTTTCCATCTTATACCTACTTCATTTACACCGACCATTCCGAATAGCTATGGGACTTTGATTTGTTTGGCAATCTTATCCATGGTCATATGCCTTATATGAAGTTTCTGTTCGTTAGGCCAGATGTTTGCCGCCGGCTTCCTTCAGATTTCACCTCACGATGAACACCCTTGCCTTTGGCTATGTAATTCCCGCTATTAGGGCTTACTCGGGACTTCCACCCGTTAGATAATGCTCATGCCGAGCGTACCATAAGAAGGCAATCAACTCTACGTTGATTGCCTTTTCTATTTTTACAGTTTAGTAATACTTAAATTAGTATTATCACACTTCCTAACAATATCTGGCATCCTTTTTAACAACCAGCACCCTTGGTGCTTACCATGAACACCATACGTGCGGGGTGTCAGCACAATTCTTGAAGATAATATTTAAGTTTATTAAATCATATCACAAGACACTAATAAATGACCAATAAGGATAAAGTTTAACTGATAATACAAATAACGCCAAAAAGTCTTCAGAACAAAGTTCCTTACTCCTAATCTTGCTTCAAGTTCTAAAAATAATCCATGCTTTTAACCCAAATCTCTAAGTTTGCAATATGAAATGCAAACACAGACATTTTGATTGAACATACAAACCTTAAAAAGCGTATCTTGCTCATACAAGACACGCTCTATCACAAAAAGTTTATAGGATGTTACTAACGGCTATTGAGCCTAATAATAATCCTCTATTTCATGCATTTAAAAGGTACCAATCTTCTCTATCTTCAGCACATATAAACCTTTTTGTAGCGTTAATGTTAAAGGAGCCGCCATTGTAACACCTTGTGCAACAAGACAACCATTTGTACTATAAAAAGAACATAGCGTAAACCAGCTTGCAGACCATCTACAATTACACCATTAGATGTTTCTCTAACTGCTACATGCGTATTTTTTCGATGGTTTTTCACACCTGTCTCTATCGATTCGATAATATGCCCCGCAAACACATTCCAACCTATTTGATTAGCATAAAAGCTGTCCACTCTTGATTGGAACAATCAAACGTGTTTCGTTTATAAACACAATATCCGTAAACATGTTAGCATCTATTGTAGCAGGAGTAACATCATAAGCATAAACATCATGCAGGTTAAGACACTTTTCAAATGCATTTTTTTCCAAGCTACAACCTGCTGGAAGATGAATCGTATATAAGCCTGTACAAGTTGAGAATGCGCTCTTAGAGATAGTTTTAAGCATTGGGAAATAAGGAAGAGTATCTAAACTACGACAATACTTAAACGCACTTTCACCTATAAATGCTAATGCATAATTGCCACCTTCATCTATATTTAAATTAGTGAGTTTTGGGTTATAACATAATGCATTGTCTTTTATCTCCTTTAATGATTCTGGCAAAGTTAATTTCTCTAAAGCTGTGTGATGTGTTAGCGCATAAGGTGCAAGTGTAGTGAGCCCTTCTCCTAACACTATTTCTTTTGACTTTTCTTTTGATGGTTGAGCTGGATAGAACAAAAGGGTTGATAATTGCGCATCGTATAAAACTCCATCAACACTGCGTAAATAACTATTTCCTTCTTCAACCTTTATACTTGTAAGGGCAGGAGCTGTAGTAAAGGCAGCAGGCTGTACATTTTGAGTTGTAGCAGGTATAGTATAAGACGCATCAGGACGTCCGTTAGGATAGCTCACCAACGTGGTTCTATCTTTACTATAAAGCACACCATCTACACTGGTAAAGTGTTGATTTGTTACAGGAACTTCAAACTTAACCAAACTTCCACAATATAAAAAAGCAGGATAATCTACCTTTTCCACCTTATCATTCAGAGTAAGAGAAGTCATCTGATTAGCACCTTCAAAGGCATGAGCATCTATATAAGTTACAATAGATGGTAAAACAGCATCACCAACAGGTGACCATTTGATTAAATGTCCATCTACTATTATTGCGTCAGTTGGCACCTCTTCTCTCCTTTCACTACAAACCATATTCACTTCTACGTCTGATTGTAAGTTATCAATGGTATAAGTAGAGCCTGTGTACTTGAGTATTGTATTGCCATTTAATTGCCACTCATCAACAACATAGCCTTCCTTAGGTTGAGCCGCAAAGACAATCTTTGAGCCCTTTGGTAATGCCTCACCAGTACTTAACACCGTATTGTCGCTTACATTTTGAGCTACAAGTGTACCCGTTTTATCGTTAAATGATGCGAATTTAACAATATAATGATCTGACATACGATCAAAATCTACCTGAATATCCATTGCATCTTCTGCCGGTAGCGTGATGCTCGACATTGAATAAAAATCTGTTAAATTATCAAACTCAGCAGTTGCAACATTTTGGCTCTATAACGAATCGTGTGGGTAATCGAGTTCAAGCCCACATTATGAAATAGATCATATACTTAAAGTTTTCTGTATTTACGAATCCTCTTGCCCTCCTTTTTGCAAGTTGTATCTGTGAGTTCAATCCCTCCAGAACTCCGTTGTTGACATCCCTCATGGCAAATAGCTGCTTGATGCCGTACATGTGCGATTTTATCATTGCAACGAAATTAAGCATAGGCTTGATTGCCGATTGTTCTACCATCTCACACCATAAATCAAGTTTTTCCACAGAATCCTTAGCGCACTCATTGAATATATCGATGAAAGATTCCTTAAAGCTATAAGCCTTTCCAATTGTTGGGTAGGTCATCAGGAGGTATTCAGTTCCATCATGGTGAGAGATTCTTCTTGTTGTATAGCAGCGTAAAACGGTGTCCTTTAAGTAGTTTGGTTTCTTTGTGTTCCTCCTTACGTACCATATCAACAGCCTCGTTGAGAGCCTTAAATATATGGAATTTATCGAAAATGATACCGGCATTGGGGAAGTGAGTTAAGGCACCTGATATGAAAGATTTAGACATATCCATACTGATAGCTTCTATATTCTCCACCTTTCCATGGCTCGCAACCAATGCCTTGCTGAATGCCTCGAAAGTGCTTGCATCTTTACCATCAGTGACGAAAATAGTCTTACGAGTATCCAAGTCTACAAACTGCGTTATGTAGTTGTGTCCCTTTCGTTTAGAGGTTTCATCCACTCCGATGTGACGTACTTTGGACATGTCAATTTTCTTAACGGCTTTGCGAACCCAATGATTAAAAACACGCCATATACGTGGAGCTGTTTCATGAATGGTACGGGAAACGCTCTTCACAGGCATTTCACGCTCTATGAGAAGCATTGAGTAGGCTTCGAAAAGCAATGTGAAACCGCTGCTTTTACGTGCCCACGGAACATCTACCATGATTGTTCGGTGGTCATCTGTTTTAATACGGGGAACGCTGGCGTGAAGATAACAAAGATGTTCAAAGAAGTTCAAATGACGCCATGTCTTATCTATGGTATCGTAGGCAGTGTACTCATTTTCATTAAGCTTAAAACGATGTCCACGATTAAAGCTCAACCAAATATGGAGTTCTTTGGTGGAGTGTTTGCCTTCTATAAACTCAACCTTGGATACATACCATGGTTCTGACAGGCCTAAAGCCATTGTAAATATCTCTGTACTATTCATAAAACAAAGGTAATATTTTTATCTGAAATTTATATGATTACCCACACGATTCGTTATAGAGCCAACATTTTTCTTTTTCTCTTTTGCGAGTTTGTTATTCTATATCCACGTCGTAGCTTAGCAGTAAACGTAAAGCTTTTTCACCAACCTTCACCTTTGTAGCACTTAACACTTGTGTTCCATCTTCCTTAGTACAAATAATTGAACCCATCATAGGAGAGACACTGCGGAAGAAAAATGTAAGCACCCTCTTCTGTTTTTTTCTGAAATGTACTAAAAATATTAACATCTTGATTAACGTCTTCTATTTCCAATATATTTCCTTTTTTACCTTCGATGTTTTATCCTCGCCATTTACTAACCATTCATACGCCTCACAATCGAATAAAGGCATGGCTTTGATAGACAATTTAGAACCTTGTGCAATGTAAGTATCATTCTTTACATCTGTACCTGATAAGGTCCAAGCTTCTAAAGAACCAGGTCCTTCGCTTGCATAAGTCACCTTTACCTTCTTTACTGCATTAGCTTCCCCAACAACTACCTTTGCCTTTTTGAGTTCTTTTTGTAGAGTTTGCTTTACGTTTTCATTACCAACATATACAGTTGTACCTTCTTTATCAGGTAAAGCTCCTCCAAAACCAGAGAATTGCTGATTTAGATGAACATCAACTACCTTTAAGTTTCCTACTCCATTAAAAGTCAATCCATAAACATTGTTTACTTTTTGCAGCTGAGGAACTAATAATTCTACAAGTGAAGAGCAATTTGAAAGTCGCTTTCTCCAATCTCTAAAACAAGAAGGAAGATTAAGTTTAACAAAGGTTAGAACAATTCTTAAAACTGCCCTCACCTAACTTTTTACACTCGGAAGAACCCGTGTATTCCGTTAAAGCACAAGAAACGAAACCAAAGTTCCATCAATCTTGCGAATTAAGGCATAACCATCTGCCATAAAGGTTGCTGACGGCTGTTCAACAACAAATTCCTTCAAAGCTGTACAATTAGCAAAAGGATTTAAGCTGCAACATTAGATAACGAAGCTCCTAAATTCACTGTGTTTAATTGTTCACAATTAGCAAAAAGCATTTTTGTTAATTGTTACCACAACTAGCAAAAGAAAGAGTTTTGATTGACGAACACCCCTCAAAAGCCTCCTCATTTATAGTTTTAACGTGATGTAGCTATTAAAGTAATACCCGAACAACCCTTAAATGCGTTCTTACCAATAATAGTTACTTGGTTAAAATCAACGCTACTAATTTGCGTGTTACTAATAGCTTCACCACCGCCCTCAACTATCTTCACCGCCTTCATCTTGTGTATAGAAGCAGTTCTCAGCAATTTCAGTTACTCCGTCAGGGAATTTTTATACTACCAGAAGCACCATCCCACGAAATAAGTTTACCATTTTCTACTCGCTGTGCATTTACTGATACAGCGCTAAAGATAACCAATAAGGTTACTAAAAAGGTTTTTAGTAGATTTTTCTCATAAACTATAATTTAAAAATAACAAATCACAACTATTAGACGCAAAATTATATAAAACTTTTCGTAAACGCAATATATTTTTGACAAAAATTTCGTTTTTAACTTTATACGCAGAGTCAACAAGCAAGTACAATATTATTATATTTTTTATAGAACAAGACGGCTCTAAAACCTCGTAAGACAGATAAAAGAAAGTCTTGTTCCCTCAATAAAAGAAGAAACAAGACTGCAATATAATTCTTAGGTTGAGGATAGACTTATTTCTGTCTGAATCTCTCAGCCTGACTTTGTATCAACTCAGTATCCTCGAAGTAGTTGATCTGCATGGCTGCACGAACTTCGTCCATTGTCTGGGCAGCTGTCTCACGTGCTTCCAAAGAACCTTTCTTGAGAATGTTATAAATCTCTGGAATATCCTGTTCGTACTCACGACGACGGGTACGAATAGGCTCGAGCAGCTTATTCAACACACTATTGAGCAACTTCTTACACTTCATATCGCCAATACCACCAGCCGTGTAAGCAGCTTTCAACTCATCAAGATTCTGGAACTCTGGCCAAAACTCAGCAAAATCTTCATCTGTAGAGAAGGCGTCAAGGTAAGTAAACACGGCATTACCCTCAACATGTCCTGGGTCAGACACATTCAAAATGAGTTGGGTCAGTGTACATTGTCTTCACCTTCTTCCATACTGTGTCAGCGTCGTCAGAGATGAATACAGTTACCAAGACTCTACTCATCTTCTCCTTACCGTCTGTACCGGAAGACGACGTGCCGTAGCGTTCTCTGGCAACATAATAGCAGGCTCAACGAGTACTGGTGCATAAATCTGATTGAAGCGGCGAACGAGTTCACGTGTCAACTCCAACATTGGTTCTTGGTCCTCACCAGCAGGTACGGTAGTCGCCTTGAAGGCTGCAATATCAGCTGCTTGAGAAACTGGATAAGCAAAGAAGCCCATTGGGATATTGGCTTCAAAGTTGCGCATCTTAATCTCTGTTTTACGGTCGGATTACGCTGAACACGACTTTACACTAACAAGATTCATCAAGAAAGTTGTCAATTCTGCAATCTCAGGAATCTGACTCTGTATATAGAGTGTACATTTCTCTGAGACCAAGCCAACAGAAAGGTAATCCAACGCCACCTCAATAATGTTCTGACGAATCTTCTCAGGATTATCAGCATTGTCTGTTAGAGCTTGTACGTCTGCCATAAAGACAAACATCTTATCGTAGTCTCCGAGATTCTGAAGTTCCACACGACGGCGCAGAGAACCTACATAGTGACCCAAGTGAAGTTTTACTGTTGGGCGGTCACCAGTTAAAATAATCTTTCCCATATATTCTTATTTTTGTTCTTTATCTATAAATTATCACTTTCCTCTATTCTGATGGTGCTACATCGACGCTATCAACCACGTCCTGTAATCTCTTCAGCAGGTTCTTCCACTTTTGGAGCCTCTACTGGAGCAGAGACAACCGTATCAATAGGTATTGTTTCCTCAACGGAATAGGACTTTCATAAGGAATAGTATCGTTAGGAACAGCCTCCACAATAGGTAACTCTGGCGTTGAAGGACGAAGTGAAAAATAAGCCCCCACTCCACCAGCCAATAAAATCAAGCCAATAAGAACTCCCCATAGATAGATTTATTATTCGGATTGGAACGTTCCTCTTTGTATTGTTGTTCTTGTGGTCTATTACTTGATTGATATTTATATTGGTATCCAATACCTGCCAAAGGTATCGTTACCTCCATAACACCTTGACAATGAACACAAGAGCACTCGACAGTTTGTCCTTCCTCAGCCTCAACAAGGAACTGCGTACCGCAATTATCACACGTTATCTCATATTTCATAATTCAATGTTACTTAGCACCTTATTTGTTGCACCAGCTAAATTCTCCACATAAGTGGCAGCAAGACTACCACAAGCATTTCGATATTCTGTATCAACAGTAAATCGGGTCATTAGCTTACTGAAACTTTCAAAGTCAGAAACCTCAAAACCTCCTCCAACTCGCAATAGTCCTTGTGCTTCTGCAAAATTCTTATTGTTTGGTCCAAAGAGAACGGGTATATCCCATACAGCAGCCTCGAGGACATTATGAATCCCTACTCCAAAGCCACCACCAACGTATGCAATATCACCATAATGATAGATAGACGAGAGAAGTCCGAAACAGTCAATTATCAACACATCAGCTTCTTTCACATTCTCCTCAGTTGCTTGTGTGTAGCGTACGACTCTCTTGTCTTTTAGCAAAGAAAAGATGCTTTTCAGATGGTCTTCGCCAATGACGTGCGGTGCAATGATGAGTTTCCAATCCTTATGCACGTTAAAATACTTAACAAAGATTTCTTCATCAGGCTGCCATGAAGAACCTGCAACAAAGATTTTCTTTCGTTCAGCATTATCAAGATTGATGAATTTCTCCACTAAGGACAAATTCTTACTTGCCTTCTTAATTTGTAAAACGCGATCAAAGCGAGTATCACCCACCACTACAGCATCTGTAATACCTATCTTATTCAAGAGATTTTTACTCTCTTCATTCTGAACAAAAAAACGACTAAAGCATCTTAAGACACGTCCATAACCACGCCCATACCACTTAAAGAAGATTTGATTAGGACGGAAAATGCTTGACACACTATAAGAAGGTATGCCACGATGTTGCAGAATGTGCAAGTAATTATACCAAAATTCATACTTGATGAAGAATGCCATAACCGGACGGACAGCACGTAGAAATCTGCGTGCGTTACCCACCGTGTCTATCGGAAGATAGGTGATAATATCAGCTCCTTCATAATTCTTCCTCACCTCATAACCAGACGGAGAAAAGAATGTAAGTAGAATCTTGTATTGTGGATAATCTTTACGTATCTGCTCAATCAAAGGGCGACCTTGTTCAAACTCACCTAATGATGCAGCGTGAAACCAAACATATTGAGCATCTGGCTCCACCTTCTCACGTAATGTCCGTATGGTTTCCTGCTCTCCTCGCCACATCTTGCGCAATTTCTCATTGAAAAGACTGCCAATGGCAATGCAGAGCTGGATGACATACATTATTATATTATACATACTCGGCTTAATTTATTTAGCCTTCGGGGTTCTTATCCTAACACCTCGATAGCCTTGTGCATACGCTTCAAGGTTTCCTCTTTGCCAAGGAAGGCAGATATATCGAACATCCCAGGGCCCTTACCAATGCCAACGAGTGTGAGTCGGAACGCATTCATAATATCACCAAGTTTGTAACCTTTATCTTCTACCCACTTCATGACAATAGGCTCCTGTCCTTCAATACTAAAGTCTTCAATACCTTCTAAGACATCAGCAAGCTCACTCATCTGCTGTGCTGAATATTCCTTCCAACGCTTCTTTATAGTTTTTTCATCATAGCTTGTTGGTGCGATAAAGAAGAAAGAACAAAGTTCCCAAAGTTCTTTCACGAAACTGACACGATCCTTCATCATGTGAACAACTTGTGTCACCTGCTCCATGGTAGCCTCAACACCATTGTTTTGCAACAATTGGCGCGAAAAGTTGAGCAATCTCATCATCTGACTTACGGAGAATGTATTCGTGATTGAACCACATACCCTTCTGATAGTCAAATTTAGCTCCACTCTTTGAACATTTCGTTATATCGAATGCCTCAACAAGCTGCTCGAGAGAGAATAACTCCTGCTCTGTACCTGGGTTCCAGCCCAAAAGTGCCAAGAAGTTTACTACCGCCTCTGGGAAATAACCACTCTCACGATAGCCTGAGCTTACTTCGCCTGTCTTAGGGTCGTGCCACTCCAATGGGAATACAGGGAAGCCAAGTCGATCACCATCACGCTTACTGAGCTTACCCTTACCTTCTGGCTTCAACAACAGTGGCAAATGAGCAAATTGTGGCATACTATCTTCCCAACCGAAGGCACGATAAAGAAGCACATGCAACGGAGCACTTGGCAACCATTCCTCACCACGAATAACGTGGGAAATCTCCATCAAGTGATCATCAACGATATTTGCAAGGTGATAAGTTGGCAATTCGTCTGCACTCTTGAACAAAACTTTATCATCAAGAATATCACTCTTGATACAGACATCGCCACGAATCATGTCGTTGACATGAACTTCCTCACCCGGTTCTATTTTAAAACGAACCACATACTGCTGACCATCCTCAATCAGACTTTCTACTTCTTCCTTTGACATTGTCAAAGAATTACGCATCTGAAGACGAGTGTGCGCATCATATTGGAAATTCTCAATCTCCTGACGTTTTGCATCCAACTCCTCTGGTGTATCAAAAGCTATATATGCCTTACCAGCTTCTAAAAGCTGATCAACATACTTTCTATAAATATCACGACGCTCGCTCTGACGATAAGGACCATGTTCGCCACCAAAACTAACTCCCTCATCAAACTTAATACCTAACCATTCAAAAGAGTCTAAGATATATTCCTCTGCTCCGGGAACAAAACGATTAGAGTCTGTATCCTCTATACGGAAGATTAGTTTGCCGCCATGCTGACGAGCGAAAAGGTAGTTATACAAAGCAGTACGCACACCTCCAATATGTAAAGCTCCCGTAGGACTTGGAGCAAAGCGTACTCTCACATTTCTTTCTGCCATTGTCTTAAATATTATATTTTTCCTGCAAAATTAATGTTTTTGACTATACGCTATATTTTTAGTATTTTCGCAAGTTGTTAAAGTATTAACGAAATAAGCTACCATAAGAATGGCTTAACATTTACGAAACAAGATACAAAATGATAAAATTCGAAAACATTAGTAAACCTTATTGGCGAAATATGGTTTCAAGAACTATATTAGTCATTGTAGCTGTAGTCCTTATCGTATTCTTCTTACCTCGAACGAGGGGAAAACTTTTCCACTATGACGAGGGGAAACCATGGATGTATGGGCAGCTAATTGCAAAATTCGACTTCCCAATCTTTAAGACAGGCAGCCTTGAAGATTGAGAAAGACTCCATAAAAAAACACTTTCAACCTTATTACAACATCAATCAAGCTGTCGAACAAAAAAAGATTGAACAGTTTAAAAAGGCATATAAGAATGGTATACCCGGTTTATCGCAGGATTATGTTGACGCAATTGCACAGCGACTACATGAAATTTACGAAACTGGAATTATTGAAGCACAACAATACTCTATACTTACAAAGGATAGCAACAACCTCATTCGTGTCGTAACAGGTAAGCAAGCCGTAAGCGTACCTATCAATAAAACATATTCAACCATCGGTGCATACGAGCAGCTTTTCTTGGACCCATTATTGGGACCTAAACGCTCTATCCTACAACAATGCAATCTAAACGAATATATTGAAGCTAACCTTGTTTACGACAAAGATCGTAGTGAGACTGAAATGAACGACATGCTCAGTCTTATTCCTCAAGCTTCTGGAATGGTTTTGGAAGGACAACGTATCATTGACCGTGGTGACATCGTCGATGCTAAAACCTATCGCGTTCTTAATTCTTTTGAACAAGCAATGGAGAAACGTAAAGCATCAGAAGATGAGATTACCTCGACACTCATCGGACAAACCATCTACGTACTAATACTCATCTGCCTTTTTACGCTTTATCTGGCTCTCTTCAGAAAAGATTACTTCAATAAACCACGTGCAATCTCACTACTCTATGTAATGATAGTCATCTATCCTATACTCACATCCTTGATGATGGAACATAACATCCTGAGTGTGTACATCCTGCCTTTCAGTATGGCACCGATATTCTTCCGTGTATTTATGGACTCACGAACAGCATTTATCGGACACATGACAATGATTCTTATCTGTGCCGTTGCCGTAAAATATCAATACGAATTTATTATCGTACAACTTGTGGCAGGACTAATTGCAATTTACTCTCTTCGCGAACTTTCTAAAAGAAGCCAGATTTTCCTCACCGCACTCCTTGTCACCATTGGCTCTACCGCAGTCTACTTCTCACTTCAACTCATACAAGCCGACGACCTATCAAAACTTGACCAGACGATGTATTACCATTTCACGGTCAATGGCTTCTTTCTTCTCTTTACTTATCCACTGATGTTAGTCATCGAGAAAACTTTTGGATTTGTATCTACGGTCACAATGTTTGAATTGTCAAACACAAATAACGAATTGCTTCGAAGGCTCAGTGAGGTTGCACCTGGTACATTCAACATTCAATCACTGTTGGTAATCTTGCTACCGAAATAGCAAGTAGGGATTGGAGCAAAAAGTCAATTAGTTCATACAGGAGCTCTCTATCACGATATTGGCAAAATGCTTAATCCGCATTCTTTACTGAAAATCAGGCAGGTATCAATCCTCACGACAAGCTAAACGACCTTGAAAGTGCTCGTATCATTATTAGCCACGTAACGGAAGGATTGAAACTTGCGGAGAAATATAACCTTCCTCGTGAAATAAAAGAGTTTATAACAACACATCATGGTGCTGGACTGGCAAAATATTTCTACATACATTATAAAAACGAACATCCTGACGAAGAAGTCAACGAAGACTTGTTTAGGTATCCAGGACCTAATCCCTTCACGCGTGAGCAGGCTATTCTAATGATGAGTGACACCGTCGAAGCGGCATCACGTTCGCTACAAGAATACACCGAGGAGAGTATTAGTGGATTGGTAAACCGACTTATAGACGGACAAGTTGCTGACGGCAATTTTACCGACTGCCCTATCACCTTCCGTGACATTACAGCTGCCAAAACGGTTCTTATCGACCGACTGAAGTCCATGTATCATACACGTGTTCAATATCCACAACTGAAAGTATAAAAAAATATAACAACAAACGCTCGTTTCCCTTCCCTAAAAGGGAGCGCAAACACTGCCCCCAGAGAATTACTATTGCCGTAACACTCTGAGGGCTTTCTTTTATCCGCAACTCAACCATAAGGAGCGAATTGGAGAAAGAGAAAGACAAATAAACTACTTTACTTATCCATTAACTACCCTTTTCCAATTCTATAAATTACACTCTCTATAATCTTCTTTTTGTAAAACATTTTCACACATTCAAATCCAACACATGCTCTTTCAGCCTTGTAAAGATGCTCTTTTTGACATTCAAAAGATGCTCTTCTCGAATGTTATTAATGCCCTTTTTAATCCAATCAAGCACCTTTTTCTTAACAATTTTTATAACCACTTAATTTGCAATCAATTACAAGCTTACCTTTAATAGAGTATTCATCTTAATTTGTTTACGTATTATCACTTATTATGTAATAATTTTTTTCACAACCTTACTTATAATATTCATTAAGAAGAAAAGAATACAAAGAGTCCACATCTCTCTAACAGAAAAATGCCGTTTCTTTCCCATTTTCAACGACTTTTTGCTTTTTTTATCTCTTTACGATCTACTATTAAATATTCCCTCACATTTACCTTTTTACTCATGTTATTTCTTCCCTCATATTAACGAAAAAGACACAGCTCTTTCATTTTAAAAATGAAATGAAGACATAGCTTCCCTTACCCGACTCATGTACGAATCAGGAGAAACATTGTGTCTGTATATCAATAAGTTATACCATTCTCAAAAATTTGATTATTTTTCATTTTTGATACAGAAAATGCAATAGTTTTGTGAAACCCAATGAAACATGTCTCATCAGTTCTGCCATACCCTTTCTTTTTGTCGGAATTCTTCTTTCTCCGTCCCTCGCCATATTGAGAACACGGAGTAGACAATTCTTTGTATGGTATCTAAATTGCGAGCTGCCCTTGCCGACTTTCGTTTTATCTTGTCTTGTAACAGAGTTACGATCTAGCTTCCAGTGCATACTTTCTATCGACCAGTGATTACGCACCAATGTCCCTAATCTTGGTGTGTTCGCTGGCAGAGCTGCTACATACAGCCTTTTTCTCAATAGTGCAGGCTCCGTTGACTTTTTGATAGTTTCGCACTCATATTCTATGATGGTCAGGTTACCGTTCCACTTCTCCTTATTTGCAATGAGGTCAGTCCCTTAAACACACGATAGCTTCTCGTCTCAATTCTCCCATGCCCGAGTTCCGGCTTGCCACAATAGGAGTTAACGGGGAGACAGTTCTTTGATTTTATCCTCTACACCATAACGCAGTGAACGCTGGTTTGATTTCAGTTCTATGATGAAGTCTCCATTTTTCTCTCTGATTTTGTTAATGATATCTTTCTGCATAGACATGGCGTCTGCCGTGACTATTTTCTCTGATATATCAATTTTTATCAATAAGCCGTGGAACTGCCTTTATTTCATTGCTCTTCTCTTCGCAGGCCTCGGTTGCTAACGTGATATCGGTGTTGAATGAATGAGCAGATACGATATCTGGGTTTCGTCCATTATTCAAAACAGTGCCGCACTCTGCCTTTCCGTCTATGCAGATGATTTCTTGGGCGCAGCACATCCCCAACAATTCCTTGTGAAACGTCTCAGCAAAGACACAGTAGCTGGTTAGCCATTGCCTTATCATCAATCCCCTCTTCCATGCGACAAAGAGTTGGCTCGGATGGAATGCCGTTAACTAATATGTCCAATTTACGGAACCTCTTGAGGTTGTGTTTACCGAATTCTATGATTTCTGCTCTGCTGACACAATTTGATACTCGACCTAATATTAGTAACATAATGACATCGCTCAACTTGTGACGTATGTTTCCCTTCTCTGATCTACGGAAATCGGGTATTGAGGAGGAAAACTCGTAAAGTTTTTCTAAGATACTACCTTCTAATTTTTGTTTTTATTACCTTAGCGGTGTGGTTGATTGTGTTAGCGACAATCCCATTAGTTTGGTCGAGTGACTGTTTCCCTTTCATGATTATCTATTTTTTACTATAAATTTACATAAAAATCTCGATTTATAAGCCAGTGTAGATAAAAAACTGAAAAGAAATCTCCCCACACAGTTCCGTTTTGTAACTTGCATTCGAGATTGAAAAATGTCAAGGACACTACCTTCTTTCGCCTATTATCGTGCTCTTACGTCACATTTTTGTATCTTTGGGGTGATAAATTCATGTTTTAACCCAAAATATTGAGGCTTATGAGAACGGTATGTGGCTTTGACGTCTTACAAAGATAGTGTTTATCTTTGTATTTTGAGTATGCACAGTGAAATTTACGAGAAGAAATTTGGTGTTTTAACAACAGAACTAATTGAAATGCGTGATTTGATGCTCTCACATCACGTTTTTAGAAATCGGTATGGAAAGCACAAGTGTGTATTGGATTCCTATTTGGAGAGTTCTTGAGCCACATTTCAAGTTGAAACTCATCAACCCCTTATTTCATTAAACAATTGCACGGTCACAAGAGTGATGTGAAGGATGCACAATGGATTGCAGAGTGCATGCTAAAGGAATTGGTAAACGGTAGTTTTGTTCCTCCAGAACGCATCCAACAGTTGCGTCAGTACGACCGGCGTATCTATGATCTTGATGATGAGATTATCCGCAAAACTTGCCAAGTTGGACGCAGCCGTTCAACGGTGTAACATCCGTCTGAGCAACTATGTATCTAACACGGACAGTGTGAGCTACAAAGGCGTGATAGATAAAAATCTGCGAAGGAGTTACTGACCCCTAATGCGCCGTGGAGGAAATCCACGGACGTATTATCAATCACCATGGAAAGAAAACTATAATCGCTTCGCTTCTGGCGGCATTACAGAATGTGACATAGATATCATGCGGCAGCTCAAGGCAGAAATAGACTTAGCAGAGCAACACAAACAGCAATGTATGGACAAGATGCTGGCCATTTGCGAAAATGAGTATTCGACACGGTTGCACAATTTACAGACAATTCCGAGTGAAGATGAGGACCGCTACATCATTGATTGCAGAAATCGGTACCGACATGAGTCACTTTGAAACAGCCAACCATCTCGCTTCTCGGGTGGACTGAAGCCACGCAATGATCAGTCTAACAAGACTATTAAATCACGCCGCATCACTTATGGAAACCGATACCTTCGACGAACCATCATACAATGCTCATGGGGTGCAAGTCGCACCAAGAATTGTTTTTAGCCGATTCTCCTACCACCAGACACAAGTCAGAAAGAAAAACAGAATGAAAGTTCAAGTAGCAATAGCAAGGAAAAATGCTTATTTGTGCATGGAACATCTTGAAGGACGAGTGTATCCTATAAAGGATTTCAACAACATAATCGAAGCATCCGTAATAAATGGATGACGCAATATACCAGTCATGGAAAGGCTACTACCTTTGTGATGGCATATGACCTCGTCATGACAAATTAACCAACGACATGACTGGCGATGGAACTCAGTGTGAGCGTTAAGCTCGAAGAGGAAAGTATCATTTTTCATGCAGGTCAGCAAATGACTTGCATAGTATCGTTATGTACTATAATAAGCATAGACTTTGGTTTTAAGTTACTTCTGTGACGATTTCTTTTTCGGTTTTATAGAGGAAAGGTACAAAAAACAGCTCACTTGACCAACTTTTATTGTCACTTATTTTGTTGATTTTCAAATAATTAGACAAAGTATTAAACCTGTCATACCACACGAATATCAATAGCTAAACACCATACGATTATGGTTGTATTTTTTAGAAAAAGAACAGCTTTCACTATGTTACTGGCGTGCTATAAAATAATGATATTTAGAATAAGAACCAAAACTTCTTAAATGAAAGAGCCGTGACGAAAAGAGAGAATAAACGAACAAAAATTTGGAATTTTAGAACAATCTTTATAACTTTGCAACCAGATTATTCAAGTTTTATATACAATCACAACACAAAATGAAGTATCAAAAAACTGTCCTTGCGGCTGCATTGCTCGCAATGGCAACAACAACACAAGCTGGTGGATTGCTAACAAACACCAATCAGAATATCACTTTCAATCGTAACTTCGCACGTGTAGGTGCTATTGGCATTGATGGCGTTTACTTTAACCCTGCTGGTGTAGCATTCCTTGACCAAGGTTTTCATCTCTCTCTTAACTTCCAAAACGTATATCAAACACGTGAAATTACTTCCACTTTCAGTGTACCCGCATTCGCTAACACTCCTTACGAGTATCCTTTTAAACTGAATGGTGGAAATACTACAGACGGCAGTAAGTTCTACATAGGTAAAGCCTCTGTGCCTATCCTCCCATCTTTTCAGGTGGCATATAATAAAGACAAATGGAGTTTTCAGGCAGGCTTTGGACTGACTGGTGGCGGTGGAAAGTCTACATTCAACGAGGGACTTCCAAGTTTCGAACGTCCAGTATCACTTCTTCCGGTGCTCATTAACAAGCAGTTACCTACCTTCTCGGCACTTCTCGGACAGAATGAGACACCTGCTACCAGCTATAGCCTTCAAAGCTATATGAGCGGTCAGCAGTATAACTTCGGACTCCAACTCGGTGCTGCATACAAGATTAATGAGAACCTCTCTGTATTTGGTGGTGCTCGTTTCAACTATATCTACAACAAATACGAAGGTAGTATTACCAACATTTCAGCAAATGTAGGTGGCAACAATCAGAAACTCTACGACTACTTCGATTCAAAGGTTAAAGCTTTGAACGAAAAGGCAAGTGCATTGCAGGCACAGGCTGTCGCTGTACAGACCCAAGCAGATGCCTTTCGCGCACAAGCAAATAAGGCTACCGACCCTACTGAAAAGGCTAAGTTGCTGGCAACTGCAGACCAATATGCAGCTGGCGCACAGAAAGCAAGTGAAGGTGCAAAGCTCGTTAGCGCAGGTGCTGACAAACTAAACAGTAGCAAAGAAAATGTAAAAGACCGCTATTTAGAGGTTTCTCAGCGTGGATGGGGCATCACTCCTATTCTTGGCATCGACTACCGCACAGGTAAGTGGAACTTTGCTGCACGCTATGAGTTTACTACAAAGCTCAACATTGAGAACAAAACAAAGAAGGATGATACTAATCGTTACAAAGATGGCGTAAACACTCCTAACGACATTCCTGGTATTCTTGCTCTCGGTGCACAGTATGAAGTACTGAAAAACCTCCGCATTATGGCAGGATATAACCACTACTTCGATAAGGATGCACGCATGGACAATGACAAGCAGAAATTCCTCAAGAACAACACACAAGAGTTCCTTGCTGGTGTTGAATGGGATATTAACCCATCAGTAACTGTCAGCGCAGGTGGTCAGCGTACACTCTATGGTCTTGGTGATGGTAAGTACTTGACCGACCTTAGTTTCGTTACAAATAGCTACAGTTTTGGTGTTGGTGCAAAGATTAAGGTTGCAAAGAATGCACACCTGAACGTTGCTTACTTCTTCACTAACTAACTCAAACTTCAAGAAGGAATACACAGACGAAATCGTAGTTGGTAAGAAACAAGTGACACAACCTGATGGTTCTGTAACAACACAACCAGAGAAAATCGGAACCACAAACACTGACATATTCACCCGCACCAATAAGGTGTTTGGTATAGGACTTGATATTGATTTCTAAACCACAATAAATCTACCATTTTCATAACTAATACCACACAAGAGGCAGTCAGAGTGATTCTGATTGCCTCTTCACTTTTATAATTTCATCGCAATTACTTGTCGTTTTCAACTAATATTCATATATTTGCAGCAGAAAGGAATAAATTTATGGGAACAACAATATCAACACTTGCCTCAAGGATTGCTTGTAAACAGGCATACCAAGAGAAAAAGAAATTAGAAAGCTTGCAAAGGACTGCAAGATACTTATCTGCCGAAGAGAGAGAAGTTCTCTTCAGCGGGAATGGTTTTGTACGTGTACCAAAAGAGGAAGCCGAGAGAATGAAGATTGATGCTTACCTCAACACCTAAATGTCTACAAAAATGAGCCTGAGTTATTATCCTTACAGATTTGTGAAGAAAATAGATGAGCCTTGGGATGGGCCTCAAGGCTTTTTACTTTGTAAACTTTTGTATTCGTTTAAGTCTGATAAAAGTCATCAGACTTATTGGGTGTGGGTAGAGGTTTATTCACAACATTTTTATGCCGTCAAGTTCCATCTAAAAGCACATAGAGATAGTGACAAGAAATATAATATCCTGACGGGACTTAACGAGCCCAGACAATGTATACAGACTTGCATGGCTATTATGAAAGAGGTTGCAGGAAAAGACGATAAAGCTTCTTTTGGTTTTATTGGTGCTAACTCTATTGGGGAGTCTGAACTTGAAACTAAAAGATTCCGAATATACAGTAGGTATATGCAGACCTACTTTAACTCAGAAGAGTTTGAACATCATTATAACCTCATGAAGAGTGCGTATCTGATAATATGTAAACAGCAATTAAAAGATAATCCCAAGCTCATCAATAACATCGTTGATGGCTTCAAAGAACTATACCCCTACTTTTGATTAACATCTATCTTAAACCTATTAATATATGATATAAAAGATGCTTTTTCATACCTTATCGCATTTGAAAGATATGCTTTTAAAAATCGTCAAACATCGTTTTAGAAAGGACTAACACAATTTCCAACCTGCACTAACAACAAGCTCCATTCATTTATTTTCATAAACAAAAAGAATTATTTTCATGAAAATAATTTGGAGAATAAGACTTTTAGAAAAGAGATAAGTAACTAATACTATAGCGGATCAACATCATAATACACTTGAAGAGCACCATATCTCTTATCCTTCAACATGGCTTCCAAGGCACTACGAAGATACTGTCGAGCACGTGAATAATCGATACCATTCTCTAACTTGAGCATAATCTTTCTAATATTCAACGTCTTCACACGGGCTACAGCTGGTTTATCAGGACCAAGTACTCGGTCACCAAAAATCTCACGAAGTCTACTTCCAAACTCTAAACCTGCAGAATTGACTATATTTTCATCCCTATGCTTCAAATAAACATAAACAAGACGATAGAATGGAGGATAATGGAAATCGCGTCGCTCGACTAACAAATCAGAATAGAACGACTGATAATCATTTCGGACCACTTGCTGTATGACTGGTAAGTCGGGACTCTTTGTCTGTAAAATTACCAAACCTTGTTTACCTTTTCTACCAGCACGACCACTGACCTGACTCATCATCATAAAGGATTGTTCGTATGCACGAAAATCAGGATAATTCAGCATTGAGTCAGCATTAAGAATACCAACGACTGACACATTATCAAAGTCAAGTCCCTTTGAAATCATCTGCGTTCCGATTAGAAGATTACTCTTTCCCGTTGAGAAGTCGTTAATCAAACGTTCATACGCATTTCGTGTACGTGTTGTATCAAGGTCCATACGTGCCACACGAGCCTCAGGAAAAATCTGCAAATTTCATCTTCTATCTTCTCCGTACCATACCCTCTTCCACGAATATCCTCGCTTTCACAACAAGGACAAGATTCTGACACTCTCGTTGTATAACCACAATAATGACAAGAAAGATAATTCATGTTCTTATGGTGGGTCAAAGAAACATCACAATCTGGACACTTTGGCACCCAACCGCACTGCTTACACTCAATCATCGGTGCAAAGCCTCGCCGATTCTGAAATAAAATCACCTGTTCCCCACGCCCCAAAGCTTCACGAACAGCAGAAAGAAGACGTGGAGAGAATGGGCCTGTCATCATCTTTCGACGGTAAAGATCCTTTATATCAACAATCTCTATTTCGGGAAGTTGAATATCTTTATAACGGCGCGTTAACTCAACAAGACCATACTTGCCCTGCTTAGCATTATAATAGCTCTCCATCGAAGGTGTAGCTGTTCCCAAAAGTGTTTTTGCCTCAGGATACATCTGTGCCAACACAATCGCTGCCGAGCGAGCATGATAACGAGGAGCAGGGTCTTGTTGCTTAAAACTCTGCTCGTGTTCTTCATCTATTATAACCAATCCAAGTCGATGAAATGGGAGAAAAACTGCACTTCTTGCACCTAATATTACATCGTATGGCGCACCAGACAACTGCTTATGCCAAATCTCCACTCGTTCTGCATCACTATATTTACTATGATAAATCCCCAAACGATTCCCTAAAACAGCTTTCAAGCGTTCTGTAATCTGCACTGTTAGTGCGATTTCTGGCAAGAGATATAACACCTGCTTATGCTCATTAAGTGCTTTCTGAATCAGATGAATATAAATTTCCGTCTTTCCTGACGAAGTAACACCATGAAGTAATGTCACACTATGTCCCATCATTTGCAAGAGAATCTGATTATAAGCTTCGGTTTGTGCCTCATTCAGAGATTTTATATTCTCGGGCTGTGGCGGGTTCCCATTATTCAGCCTACCAACCTCCTTCTCGTATGTAACAAGAATTTTCCTATCTTGCAATGCACGAAGAACTCCAATAGAAGCATGACTAACATTCATTAGTTCCTCCCTCGTTACCTCACGGAAAACAGCATCTGGTGTAATTTCTGCCATTTCATCGACACCTGCCAACTGCAAATAAGCCATAAGGGCATCCACCTGCTTTGATGCACGCTTCATAGAATTAATCATCAGCGTCAGTGTACGTTCGTGACGAAAGTTGTCTGCCAAACGAACATAAAGCTCCATCCGCGGACGATAGCCATACTCCTCTTTTAGTCCTGATGGTAATGCTGCCTTATAAACATCACCAATAGGTGCCATATAATAATCAGAAATCCACTTCCATAATTTCAACTGCTGTGAAAGAAGTACAGGTGAATTATCAAGTACGTCAAAAATATTCTTATAGATTATCTCCTTTCCATTCGCGGTATGATTATTCGATGAATTCGGAACTTTTACAGGATAGTCCGCAACTATACCAACATAAGTTTTACTCTTCCCTAACGGCACAGACACACGCACACCTATTGCTATTCGAGCCTTCAAGGACTCTGGTACACCATAGGTGAAATATCCTTCAAGAGGAAGGGGCAAAATAATGTTAGCGTAGCTCATTATCAAAATATTATCTCCTGACAATCATCATTAATTGAACATCTGGATTAGTACGAATACAAAGTTACAAAGAATTATGCAAATAACAATGATAGAAGTCTACACGATAACAGAAAAGGCTCATTAAACAATCACCATAATTCCGCAATATAATTTCTTGTGAGAAAATTTTTATATATTGATGTGACATTTTGGGACTCTATACATTGATATGAGACTTTTCGATGTTTTTGGACTTGTTTAAGCATGAAATCCCCCACCCAAACTAATGGGGAATATGAGAATCGTAAAGATATGCTGTTTATTCAAGGAAGACTTCTGAGTAGTAGGTTTTATTTGTGTATAGGTTCAGAATGTTCCGCCTTCCTGTTCGCACCCATTTTGCTGGCACGCTGACAAAATGCAGAATAAAGGCTTTCAGCCTGCTTGTCTTTTTCAACGGCTTAACCTTCTCGCTGATATGACGGATGAGATAAAGATAGAAGTTCTTCAGCATGGCGGTAACCATCATGAAAACCATATTCTCAGCCATAAAAGAAAATGGCAGATGCGACCATCCAAAGTCATTGTTCTGTATGTCGAAGTTCTTTTCGCTCGCTCCACGCTCATTATAAAATGTAATGATGTCTTTCTCGGTAGATGTCCAATTATTGGTAAGGATACAGCGATATATGTATATTTCTCCGAACATATCCGTCTGTTCCCTGCCGTGCTTGTCTTTCAAGGGACTACGCTGTACGACAAGCCTGTATGACTTTCCTTCGATGAGGTTGTCCATGCTGACAGAGGCGATATCGCATTTCTCATAACCAACTTCAATGCTCTTCCATTCTTTCAACTGGCGGAACTCCTCGTGTCGGCTGCCACAATTGGCAGCACGTATGTGGGAACGTGTTGCAGCGTGGTTCTATGGTTTGGATGACTTCCTTTGAGAACGACCCGCAATCAGCACGGAAACGCTCTATCACAACACCGAGTTCGGAGGTCACACGGTCCATAATGCGGCGAAGTGTGTCCTCCTGATGGAATTTTACATTGGTGTTTCCATCACGATTCTCACCTCAACTATGATACCCCCAATGGAAGCCCAACCAGGAAGTAGCCAAAATCCTGCTTATAGGAATACTTTGCGTCGAACTTGTGGGCAGGAATAAACTGGTGGTCAAAGTCTAAGTCAACATGACTGCCCGCCTTTATAAGCACCATCCTCCGTATCATTCGTAAAAGTAAGGTGTTCAGCTTTTCAGCTGTGTTGAAACTATAAGACCTACCAGATGTCTCGCTTGTATATACAACATTCTCTTGGCAAGCTCTTTTAGTCCGCGCCCCACCGTATCGGCACTGGGTAGTAGCGTACCGAGTCTCTGTTTGAACTGACCTATAAGCGTATTGATATCCTCAAGACATTCTCCGCCGCAAAGATAGCTGAAGAAGAGATCGAAAAGTACTTCCATGGCTGAATGCTTTACCACTACTTCCACGTTTTTCCCCAATACAGATTCGGTAAGTTCTTCAAAGCTCAACTTTGAAAACGTCCATAATATGATAAATTCCACCGAAAAGAAGTGATATTCTCGTTTTTAATTGCTACCTTTGCCATGTCAGATTTTTGCTTACTTTTTATTTCCGTAGCACTAAGATAGGTGAAATTTTCTGACATATCCAAGTGTTTTGAGGACTTTGTTTCTCAGGCACTTGGAGTTTTCTACAGAAATAATGCTGCGGAATTAAGGAATCATAAAAATAGTTCCATTTCTCATTAAAGAAATGGAACTAATCTATGAAAAACCTTCATATTATTTATTTAGAAGAAATATGCTAAAACCTAACTGCCATGTGTTATTACGACTATCCTTCTCATCCTTAACAGGCTTCACTGCATCTGTTATTGTTTTCAACGTTGCACTACCCGTCCTTCCACAAACGATATTATAATTAGCACTTACCTGCAAGTGCTTAAATGCTGTTACGCCGAAGCCTATATTAACACTCAAATTACTATTATCCAACTTGTAAGTATTCTCTTCACCCCATTGGAAATCTTTCCCACCAATATTAAAGGCTATCTGAGGACCTGCAAAGATAAAGACACTTGCCAACTCACCTAAACCAATAGAATAACGAACATTCACGGGAAAAACAAGCTGTTCTTGCTTTATCCTTGATCTCATCAATGCATAATCGATACGTGTTAAACGATAATCATAGAGAATAGATACGTCGAAGCCTAAACCTACTAATGGAAAAGATAATTTCATTGTGGGTCCAGCAAACCAACCTATCTGATTAGACTTATCGAGAACCTCTTTATCAAAATGAAAAACATTTGCATCTACTCCTCCCTTTAGGCCTAACTTTAATAATCCATCTGCATGAGCAGACAAGGATACAAAAGTGCATAGAAACACCAAAGCACCTGTGATATGTTTCTTCTTAAATATAAGTATCAAATATGATAACCTCATTATCATTACCAAGAAAGAAGATAAACACTTTATCATTAATGACGTTCGCGTCGTACAGAAATACGTGCTGATGAGGTCCCCACACTTCTATTGGAAGATGAACGAGGCGTACGACTAACGCTACTTTTTGTCACACTACCACGACGAGAACGTCCCAACTTTTTGACGGTCTTGTCAGCCTCCTTAGCTACTGATATGCTATCAAGACTATCACGTCGAGCAGGATTACCATATATATTCTTCTCAAAGGCAATCAATTCCTGTTCTATTTTTATTTTTGTTCAGCAGACAAAAGCAGAATCATTAGAACAATATTGTGCCAACGTCTTACCCTGCATATTAGTTGTCTTATAAATCTTACCTTTATAGAGGTTCATCGTGAAATAATCATCAACGCTCATCGTTGCAGCATTATTCAGATTACTGGTCATAATGGTTTGCTTAGCAAGGAAAGGGCCAAATCATCATAGAGAACCCAGAAAAGTGGATATTTAACCTCCCCATCACCAAAAATCATCCTCACGATACATAATCGGACAAAAGAGCTACCACCTTACGATGAAAGGTTGCAGTACCCTGATCATAGTAGGCACTCTCTTTAAGATAATAACCCTTCACCTCAGCTGAAGGGATGTCGCTATTTTCAAGACGAATACCATGATCTGTACGCTCATAGAAAATGTGATAATTATCAAGAAACTGTAAAAGGCTTAATTCGAGCAGAGTCCGTGAACACCTCATTACCATCCATACGATAATTATATGCTACGATACCACCACGATTAGGACCACTCATCATCAACTTGAAGATGTAGGTAAAAAGGTTCATCTGCGAACCAACAGGCTCCGTAGGATAGTATAGTCCCGCATTCGCATCCTCAGCAAGTTTCAGTTCACGATGAGATATCACGTCGCCAAACAACATCTTCTTCCATAGGGGCTGTTGTTGGAAAGGAAATCTGCGCACGTGTTGTAATCGTATTAGCAGGGTGATTGAACCTGCTGGTTACGACGGGCTGCGGGCTGTGCGGCTAAAGTAAGAACCGTAAATCTGTGCAGACTATGAGAAATATCTTTTTCATTATTTTTTATTGTTTATTCTTTTTCTTAAACAGATAGGGATAACATCATACAGCTAACTAATATTGTTACTTTATAACTCGTCAACTCCACTACCTGACAATAACCTCCATATTTCTTCCATTGAGCGTTCGAGTTGTACCATCAGGTCCATGAACGACAACATTTGTAATATAGAAACGCTTATTACGACTCAACTGACGGAATTGCTCTTTCTGTTGTGACGAGAATGAAGCACCATTACTTGCTAACGGAAGGGCATTACCCATATTATCAAAGAAGACAACACGGAAACTGGTCACAGTGAAAGGAATATCAAGCAAACCGTCATCAATAGCTGCCTGAATACCTGGAGCTGACATAAGGGTTGCCTTTGAGAGAGTTCCACTCTTAAATCGATCAGTTCCCATGGCAATATACGGAGATGGGTCTGGCAACTTTCTCACACGGAACTGGTACTCTCCTATCTTACGTCCCTTTGCTGACACAGCGATAATAACGGGCTGACCCACAGCCGAAGGCCGTGCTACGAAATGACCACCACCTCTTGAAACAAGTGAACCTCCTGACATTGTCGCCTGAACATCACTCTGTGGGGTATTTGGAATACTTATAGTAATTGGATTGTCAAAACCTGCATAGAGTACATTCATCAAGTCAGCTGCAATCGTTGCCATTCCATCAAACGCTGGTACTTTCTGCATTCCCTGAGGATTGATATACTCTTTTGGTTGCGGACCACCCGTCACCCAATAATCTTGCGAAAAGTTCCTACGCAACACATTCCCGGCCAAGTCCTTAACAAGCATATATCCACTTAAAGTATGTTTGCCCGGCGCACCTGCCTTTACAGTTATCTGATTACCCTTAATTAACTGACCATTCACAAAGACTTGTGGTTGTTGTGTCGAATCAACGGCTCCCATGAACATCTGTGCTGTCATCGTTTCACCTGGATAAAGACGTGTCTGACTTGGAACGACAAAGGCCTGCAACTTATTTACTCGTAAGTCTTTCAAACCCACATTAGCCACCAAGCTATGTAGCACTTCTCCCTCTGCATATCGAACATCACTTTTGCAACTAGGAGGAGCGTTACTGCTGCTGCGAGGCATATTCTCAAACATATACTCTTCCCAATTCTTACCCATCGAATGGTGAGGAACATCCGTAGAAAGGTTACTTTCAATAAGTTTCTTCTGTTGAGGGTCTGTTACAAACTGCAAAATACGTGACCGATAGTTATTGATAGCCTCATAAAGTTTACGCCCCTGCCCATTGGCTGGGTTCAACATAATATAACTGGCTGCCTCGATATTGTCCTTTCCTTCTATATTTAAGGGATCACCTTTCTCACCATCAGCCTCACGAACAATTGCAACCTTCAATAACTGAGCATAGTTATAGAGGGAGTCGCTCATCTCCCTAACCGTTGATGCCATAACAAACCACTGTTTTACCTTTTGTGGATTTTTCTGCATCATTTGGTCAATCTCACCGAAGATTGCCTCGTTCTCTTTAGATGAATTTCCCGTTGTACGATTCAAACTCTCCTCAACAACAGAGAATCCGTTGAGCACCTCTGTTGAGATATTCAATGCCAACATTGCCATTAAGACGATATACATCAGGTTTATCATCTTCTGGCGAGGGGAAATCTTTCGCTTCTTAATAGCCATTCATTCTATTCTTTATCTTGAAAAATGGAGTAACACTACCCACTTCCCTATCTTTTCATCATTACAAACTATCGTAAGTTGACTGTTGAGGAGCTGTACCCGGTGCTGCCACACGCATATTAACAGTCATTGCCTCAATCATTCGAGCGTAGATACTATTGAGTTGCTCAATTTGTTGCGCCATCTTTCGTGTTTTGTCATTAATCTGATCAATGGTACCAATCTGCTGACTGGCACTCTTGAGCTGCATCTCATAAACCTTAGCAATACCCGTAAGCGTACGATTAAGGTTCTCCATCTCTTCGCTATCTCTTGTCAATCGCTGACTCTGTTCATTGACCTTACCCAACATTTCCGTCAAACTCTGAAGTGCAGCAACGTAGTTTGTCTGTGCCTCGACCATTTCTGGCGTTTGCTGTTGAGAATCAATAACGACCTTACTCTGCTGACCAACAACTGCGGCAGCAATCTCTGCAGCCGTAGGCAACGTTTGTCCTACTTCTTGCAACGTATTCTCTGACGCAAAATCTTCCAACTCTGAGACATCCTCAACTTTTTCTACTGATTTTTCCTCAGCTCCAGCAGGATGCTCTACAAAATGTGTAGGTAGCTCACGACCGTCATCTGTCTTATCAAACGGACGATCAAAAGCCGAAAGGAAAAACACTATCACCTCAGTACCCATACCGAAATAGAGCATGATATTAGCTCCAGGTAAGTGGGTCAACTTAAACAAAGCACCGAGAATAACCACCGAAGCACCCCAACTATAGCCATAGTTCAAGAATGTCTGTCCGGGTACACTATCCATCCACTTTTGTAAGTGGTATACGAAATTATATTTACTGTACTGTGCCATTTATCTTCTCTTATTTTTACTGCTTTTCTTATTCTCTTTTGCAGCCTCACTTGACGAGCTTGCAAGACTGCGAACACAACGAAATCCGATATAACTACGTGGTTGATTTTGATATTCCCACGTGCGCCAAGCACTTCGGATATAATTCTCAGGATCTTTCCAACTTCCACCACGAACACTCTTCTTCTTCAAACGATAAGGGTCTTCCTTAGCTGCTTTATATTCTAATTGTGGATTGAGGTCATTCATGGCATCAACACCAGCCTCAGTATAAACTGTACTTGTCCACTCTGCCACATTACCAGCCATATCGAACAAGCCGTTAGAATTTGTACCATAGATGCCTACCTTACTTGTTATTAGATTGCCATCCTTCGTATAATTTCCACGTTCTGGCTTAAAGTTAGCATAAAAACATCCATTACCACTCTTCACATTTTCATTATTCCATGGGAAACTCATCCTGTCCTTTTCCACGAGCAGCATACTCCCACTCAGCCTCGGTAGGAAGACGATAACGCTGTACGTAACGTGCCTCTCTACCCAAACCTTTGAGAAGGTAGTCCGTACGCCACGCACAGAAAGCGTTAGCTTGCTCCCAAGTAACCCCTACCACTGGATAGTTATTGTAAGTAGGATTACTGAAATAATTACGAAGGTAAATCTCGTTATCTGAATTACGGAAGTCATTCACCCAACAAGTCGTATCAGGATAGATATTAACGATATAGGTGTTAAGAAAATCCCAAGCACCTGATAAAGGACGATTAATAGTTTCGTTATGGACAACACCATTTCATCAACGTATGCCGTATCCTTTGATATCATCACAACCTCATTAGGGTCAACAGTAACGTCCGTATTTAAGTTTCGCTCCTGTGGATTTAAACGATTTCGACGCAAAGCTGCTGCGGTGTAATCATAAATCTCATAGCGATAATTCATCTGTCGAGCATCGAGAGACTTCTCCCCCGTTACAGGATTAGTCACATAAAGACTTTCGAAGGCGCGCTGTTCATTCTCATTTGGTTTACGAGGCAAACGCTTGTTCCAATCCAGACGTGGAGTAATAGGATCACCATTCTTATCCTCTGTAATCATATAGCTTTCATCCCCTCCAAATGCTGGGTCAGCCAATCGTGTACGGATAATAGAATCTCGCACCCACTCTACAAACTGCTTATACTCAGAATTGGTCACCTCTGTTTCATCCATCCAAAAGCCGTCCACAGAAATATCCTTTAACTGGCATCTTCTTACCCCATAAAGAGTCTTGCTTTTCTAAACCCATTCTTAGCCATCCACGCTTAACAAGGGTCATACCATAAGGGGTTGGCTCTCTAAAAGACTGTCCTCCTCCAACACCCGTAACCTCACCACCACGTCCTGCCGAAGCGGTCGACTTACCTGCAAAACAGCCTGTCAATGTTCCCAAGATGGTTGCACCAAGACAAATGGCTACTATACTTTTCTTCATTTTCATTATATCTTTCTATAGAAATCTTACACTTTTATGTTTATTCCTACCTTTCTTCTGTAAGTTAATATCGGTTTGATAGCTGACACATAAGCCATGACTACCATTCTTGAACGCAACACTACCCGTGTACATCTCGTAGCTATAACCAATATTTACTCCATGCAAATTACCTCCCAGATGTATTGTAACAGAGTTTGTCGGACTATACGAAACTCCTCCGTAAAGAATTTTATCCTCATGAGTATAGAGAAGACGAGTCGTAATATCCGTTCGATAAGTCACACCATCATAACGTGCCAGAACTGAGGTTGGTATAGTAAGAAACGGATTTCGTAATTTAATATTGTATCCACCCGTTAAATAATATGTACGATTTATCTGTAACTCATTAGTTTCTCCCAATTCCACCAAAGGAGCGTTAAGATGTTGAACAGCTGCACCTACATACCAACTTTTCTGCGTATAATAGACTCCTGTACCTAAATCGAGTCCATGTCCATTTATCTCTCCCTGTGTAAAAGCAGGGTCATTCCCCTCCTCTACATCTAACTTTGAACCATCTAACTTCTCAAAGAGCATACCCACCTGCACACCTGCTGACAACATTCCATCCCATAATTCCTTTCTAAAAGCATATTGCCCTGCAACACGCTGATGTACAAAAGTTCCTAACTTATCATTCAAGATAGAAACACCAACTCCATGATATTGCTTCATGAAATAGATGAGGCATGTCCCTCCTACATAAAAAGGTATTTGGATTATGCTCATAACCTGCAAAATCAAGATTATAAGCACTCACAACATTCAACTTGTTATTCTTACCAACGGTAGCGGGATTAAACGATGATTCCATCGTCCAATAATGACTATAAGACGGATCATATTGTGCCCTGACAGTCCCCTCTGTCAGACAGACAAGTAAAATTATGAATAATAATCGCTTAATCACGATTTTATAACGATTCAAAGGTTTAATTATTGCTTTGTAAATGATAAATATAAATTAATAGCTGTCCACTTCTTAGTATCAACCTTTAAAAAGACCATTATTTTTAATCTCGATATATACCCTATTAAATCTTGCTTTTTATTTGCTGTCATTTTTAACAATTCATATAAAACACAGAAAATAAAGCATTTGCATTAGGACTATGTGTGACAGAAGTGACAGCAACTTTCAACTTAACAGAAACAGACTAACCTATGCGACCCTATTCTCCTACGCTGTTAAGACTCTACCAAACATTTCAACTACAAAATCACCTTAGAACCTAATAATCAATTTGTCTACAATGATTATCGTAAATATAAATGGAGAAAGCTCTACAACACATTCAACCACGACAATTAGACTTAAAAGAGGTTGAACCATATAGATACAACCTCTTTTACTCTTTAATATTCGTCTTCATTCCACAAGAAATCGTCCTTTGAAGGATAGTCGGGCCAAATATCCTCGATACTGTCATAGACATCCCCTTCATCTTCAATCTCCTGAAGATTCTCAAGCACCTCAAGTGGTGCACCCGAGCGCATTGCATAATCAATTAGCTCATCCTTTGTTGCTGGCCATGGAGCATCCTCAAGCTTAGAGGCCAATTCAAGTGTCCAATACATATTCTTATTTTTTTACATGATTCTTAGTGCGTGCAAAAGTAATATATATTTTCTTATTTGCAAGTATTTTTCCATATTTTTTCTATTTTACCACTATCATTATTCAAATAACGTGACAAAATGAAAAAATAATCTGACAAACGATTTATAAGTGCTATGAGTTCAGATGGCAATTGCAAATATTGGTATAAGGTAACCATTCTCCGTTCTGCCCGACGACAAACAGTTCGACAGACGTGACTATAAGCTGCCGCTTTCGTTCCACCTGGCAAAATAAAATGAGTTTGTATAGGAAGTTGAGCTGAGAATGTATCAATTTTAGCTTCTATAAGGCTAATGAACCTATTCAAACTAACTTCATCTTCTGGTCTAATCGATGAAGAAGCAAGTATTCCACCTACGACAAACAAGATATTCTGACTTTGATATAAAAAGTCCATAATGCCAACAACTTCCTTCGTGACAGCATGGGGTTTGTCAGTTTCTATTAAGGCAATCAAAAAACCGACGTGTGCATTAAGCTCGTCAATTGTCCCATAGGCTTCCACACGCCTATCATCCTTTGACAAACAAGAACCATTACATAAGGAGGTCATACCTTTATCTCCATTCTTCATATATATTCTCATTATAGTATTACATTAATATAGTTAGATATTACTATTTTAGAAATTAACAATATAATCCTGCTTCACCATCTCCTTGTTAAGAAAAACTACTCCACAGAAATATAAGTCAAAGGTTATGCCTGTACGCTTATCAGTGATAAGTTTTGACCAAAAAGTCTTTGCTTCCTCATTACGTTTAATATCCTCAACTATCAAAACAGATGAAGATGGTAAACAGTCCAAAGCTTTATCAATAATCATACGATAGTTTTTCAACAAGAGGAACACGAATAAGACTAAACGCACCTACTTTTGCAAAAATATCCGTTAAATCCGTATCGCTCACCTCTTTTGTTATCTTATAATAGTGTGTCTTTTGACAACCTGCAACGACATAGCGCATATAAGATGAAGCATCAGGGTAGCAATCAATAAAGGAATGAGGCTGCTGAAAATTAGCTAAACGGAAATAAAACTTACATAATTTGCGTGTTTGTCTATCAATATCAGTAATCTCCGCATCAAGCTCTTCGTACTTATAATAAGGATAGTCTTTCATTCACCACATAACGAATAAAACGATATGCCCAAGGTGACTGTACACCAAAGCCCCTACTAAGATGTACCCGACTTAACCAAACTATTATACGCTTGACAAAATACAACATAATATGATTAACGCAAAGTAAAGGAAAATATTATAACGCAGACAACAATCATTGAGCCTAATTAAAGCTTTAATAAACCCTATTACCTTATAAGCCCAATACAACTTT